>NZ_LMPU01000001.1 GCF_001423945.1 Pedobacter sp. Leaf194
TGAAGTGCACCCGAAAAGTTAGACAAATTTAATTTAATTAATAATATGATGAGCTCGGTATTTAACCGGGCTCATTCCTTTTAGATTAAGTTTGATTCTGTCATTGTTATAATACCTGATATACTCTTTGATGTCTTTTCTAAGTTCTTCGATATCGTCATATTTATTCAGGTAGAATAATTCTGACTTTATTATACTGAAGAAGTTTTCAATAACGGCATTGTCCAGACAGTTGCCTTTCCTCGACATGCTTTGTGTTATTCCTTTTTCTTTTAACAGACTTTGGTATTTTTTCATCTGATATTGCCATCCCTGATCTGAATGCAGTATCAGCTTTGTGTTTCTTGTAGTCTTCTTAAAAGCACAGTTTAACATATCAGAGACCTGTTTGAAGTTAGGCGACTCTGAGATACTGTAACTAATGRTTTCGCCGTTAAAAAGCTCAATAATAGGCGACAAGTAAAGCTTTTTGTCTTTAACTTTAAATTCGGTAATGTCAGTAGCCCACTTCAGGTCAGGTTGGTTTGATTTGAAGTCTCGTTGGAGCAGGTTAGGTGCAATAGCGCCTATTTCCCCTCTGTAAGAACGATATTTCTTTCTGCGAATCAACGAACGCATCCCAAGTGAGCCCATTAGTTTAAAAACCGTTTTATGATTGATAATCATTCCCTCGTTCTTCATCTGCAAGGTTATTCTACGGTAACCATACCTTCCTTTATGCTGTTGATAAATATTCTTGATTTGTGCTTTAGCAACCTCATGCTTATTTAATACCGATTTAGTCTTAAGATGATAATAGTAACTGCTTCTGGCCATCTTTAAAATACCCAACAATATGTCTAATGGATATTTATGCCTTAACTCTTCAATGGCTAACGCTTTTTCTTTAGCATTTCTTTTGCTTGAGTTAAGGCTTCGAGCTTTTTTAGCAACTCGTTTTCGGCCTTTAGGTACAGGTTTTCTTTCTCCAGTTCTTCAAGCCTGGTAAGTGGTTGTGTTTTCTTATGAGGTTTATCCTTTTTCATGAGCTTGGGTCGTCCCCGTTGTTCTCGCAGGCCATCCAATCCTGATAACTCATAGCRTCTCACCCAGGATAGCACAATGCTTTCATTAGCTATCCCATAATGCGAACAGCAATCTCTCAAAGATAACCCTTCAGCATTATAACGCTCAACTACTTTTAACTTAAACTCTCTGGAATGATAAACTTTGGCTTTAGGTAGCAGCCCGACACTGCCAGAGATATTGTATTGATCTACCCATCTTGTCAATAAAGACCGCGATAAACCCCACTTAAATGCTACTGCTGTAAGAGAATCGCCCTCTAAATGTTCTTTAACAACTTCGACTTTAAAAGCCGCATCATACTTCTTGTTCATAAAAATGCCCCCAATAAGTGTCTAACTTTTTGGGGGCAGTGTAAAACACCGGCCTTTTTTTAATTATTTACTTAAATACATTGATTTATCCTTGTAAAGCTTGCGGAAGTATGGGTCTTCTAAATCCTTAATGAAACGAATGGCTTCACCTGTAGATTTCATTTCCGGACCTAACTCCTTTGCAACTTCAGGGAATTTCTCATAAGAGAAAACCGGCTCTTTAATCGCATAGCCTTTTAGTTTACGTTCGATTGTGAAATCTTTCAGTTTCGCTACACCTAACATAATTTTGGCCGCAATATTAATGTAAGGAACATCATAAGCTTTCGCTATAAATGGAACCGTACGTGAAGCTCTTGGATTTGCCTCGATTACATAAACCTTTTCATCTTTAATTGCGAACTGAATGTTCAACAAGCCGCGAACATCAAGTGCTTTTGCAATTTTAATGGAATATTCTTCCATAGCTTTTGTTACCTTTTCAGATAAACTAAAAGTTGGCAGAACCGCGAACGAATCGCCTGAGTGAATACCTGCAGGTTCAATGTGCTCCATCATACCTACAATATGTACATCATCGCCATCAGAAATCGAATCAGATTCTGCTTCTTCTGCCCTATCTAAAAAGTGGTCGATTAAGACACGGTTGCCCGGCAAATCACCCAATAATTTCACTACAGCTTTCTCGAGGTCTTCATCATTAATTACAATGCTCATGCCTTGTCCGCCGAGAACATAACTCGGACGAACCAACACCGGGTAACCAACTTCGTTTGCTACTACAATGGCTTCTTCAGCATTTTCAGCCACACCATATTTAGGATAAGGAATATTCAGCTCTTTTAATAAATCTGAAAAACGGCCACGGTCTTCGGCAATATCCATATTCTCGAAAGATGTTCCGATGATTTTGATGCCTTTCTCGGTTAGTTTTTCAGCCATTTTCAAAGCTGTTTGTCCACCCAACTGAACAATTACGCCAATCGGTTTTTCAAGCTCAATAATTTCACGAACATGTTCCCAGAAAACCGGCTCGAAGTATAATTTATCGGCCATGTTAAAATCTGTAGAAACCGTCTCAGGATTACAATTCACCATAATGGCTTCGAAACCTGATTCTTTGGCGGCAAGCAATCCGTGCACACAAGAGTAATCGAATTCGATACCCTGGCCGATACGGTTTGGTCCAGAGCCTAAAACAATAACTTTTTTACGGTCTGATGCTACCGATTCATTTTCTTCATCAAAAGAAGAATAATAATAAGGTGTTTGCGCCGGAAATTCAGCAGCACAGGTATCTACCATTTTGTAAACTCTGTTTATGCCTAAAGCCTTACGGCGATCATAAACTTCATCTTCGGTGACGTTGCCTAACAGCCACGCAATCTGAATGTCTGAAAATCCTTTAGTTTTCAGGGTGAAAAAGAAATCCTGGGGAATGTTATTTAAAGAATATCGCTTTAACTCAACTTCTAAGGCAACAAGTTCCTGAATTTGATTTAAAAACCACTTGTCAATTTTTGTAACCTTGCGGATGGATTCCAAAGGCACGCCCATCGTCATCGCATCTTTTATTAAAAACAGACGGTTCCATGAAGCATGCTCCAGGCCATCCATTATCTCATTAATGTTGCGGTTTTGTCTGCCATCGGCACCTAAACCCGCTCTGCCAATTTCTAAACTCTGACAAGCTTTTTGAAGCGCTTCGATGAAAGTACGGCCAATGGCCATTACCTCGCCAACCGATTTCATTTGCAAACCCAATTCTTTATTGGCGCCTTTAAATTTATCAAAATTCCAGCGTGGAATTTTTACGATAACGTAATCTAAAGTAGGCTCGAAATATGCTGATGTAGTTTTAGTAATTTGATTTTCGATTTCGTCAAGGTTGTAACCTATGGCAAGTTTCGCTGCAATTTTAGCAATTGGATAACCAGTTGCCTTACTTGCCAGGGCTGACGAACGCGAAACACGTGGGTTGATTTCGATGGCGATAATTTCATCATTTGCCGGATTTACCGAGAACTGAACATTACAACCTCCGGCGAAATTACCGATAGCACGCATCATTTTAATCGCCTGGTTACGCATATCCTGGTAACAACGGTCGGATAAGGTCATTGCTGGGGCAACCGTGATTGAATCACCGGTGTGGATACCCATTGGGTCGAAGTTTTCGATTGAGCAAATGATAATCACGTTATCATTGCTATCTCTCAACAACTCGAGCTCATATTCTTTCCAGCCTAAAACTGCTTTCTCTACTAAAACCTCGTGCGTAGGCGACGCTTCTAAACCACGTTTCAATGCGGCGTCGAACTCTTCTTTCTTGTGTACAAAACCACCGCCAGAACCACCCAAAGTGTATGATGGACGAATTACTAACGGATAACCAATTTCTTGTGCAGCTTCTTTACCTTCCAGAAAAGAGTTGGCAATTTTCGATTCCGCAACACCAACGCCAATATCAACCATTAACTGGCGGAAAGATTCGCGGTTCTCGGTTTTCTCAATTGCATCAACATCAACACCGATTACTTTAACACCATATTTTTCCCAAACGCCACGCTCTTCTGCTTCTTTACATAAGTTAAGCGCAGTTTGGCCGCCCATTGTTGGCAAAACAGCGTCAATTTTAGGCAAATCTGCCGAGTCGATATGCTCTTGCAAAATTACCTCAATTGAATCAACAGATAAAGGGCGAAGGTAAACATGGTCGCCGATTACTTTATCCGTCATAATCGTAGCCGGATTTGAGTTGATAATTGAAACAGTTATTCCTTCTTCTTTTAAGGATAACGCCGCTTGTGAACCCGAGTAGTCAAATTCGCAAGCCTGGCCAATAATAATTGGACCTGAACCGATAATCAATACTGAGCGTATGGAGGTGTCTTTAGGCATGATAAAGCTTAATACAATATTTAAATTTCTAAAGTGTTGGCCTGTTTTAAAGGCTAGAAGCAAGGAGGTTTTTTGCTTTAAAGAAGAAAATCCCAACTGTTCTGTCGGGATGCAAAGATACACCTTTAGAAGTATTTTGAGCCGTTTTTTTTCAAAATAAAAAAGAGGGTTGCTATAACCCTCTTTATAAACTTTTCTTTCGCTGATTTAGTTATTGCTGCAATTTTATTTCGCCTAAATCAGTGGTTGCGCTATCTTTCACTGCAACGTTTTCTATCGTTGCATCTTTATATGCTGCGTTACCTTTTATCCATACCTTGTAAACCCCTTCTTTAAGGTTGGTAAAGGCGAAACTGCCCTGGTTAAGTTCTGCCCTTAAAGTATCTGTACCTGCAACCAAAGCTACAGCAGAAACACCTGTGGCAGGCGTTACTTTACCAGTAATTCCACTGAGCCTTATGTTGGTAAATGAAAACACTACAAGTGAAATCATAACCATTGTGACTAAAATAATATTCAACTTTTTCATAACTCAATCTATTTTGACTAATTTTTTATCTACAGAAATTAATGCAACGTTAAATAGCGTTAAATATAAACGATTCATCGCCTGTAATGTTTCACAAATTGAACACAATTTAAGGTAGTGTACACCCATTTGTACAAAAAAACATAAGGGTAATACGCTTTTAAACCGATAAGGAGAGCACAATTTACTTAAAATACCAAGGTCCACCCGATCGAAGTCATGTTTACGTCACGAAATACTGATGTTCGCAGAATTGGCAATAATCTTGTAATAAGCTCAACGTATTTGCGTTTTGTAAATACTTTAGTTCAATCTAAAGCTTCCTCGCGGAGTAGTTAACCGCAACGAGGATTTCTTCATAAATAGTTTGTTTGGTTTATTATCCGGTCAGAGGAGCCCTCCTCGACCGGATTTTTTCTTTAATCTGCTTTTTGTTTATATTTTTGGTTTAATGACAATTGCCGCGAGCACATTTATTGAATTTTTAGCAGATCAGTTTGTGCATACAAGCTCGCTTGAATGGCTTGCTGTAATCGCCGGATTTGTCTGCATTTATCTTGCCGCAAAGGAGAGCATCTGGAACTGGCCCATATCGTTAATTAGTGTCACGGCATACGGCTTCCTTTTTTTTAAAGAAGCCATGTATGGCGACATGACCCTGCAAATTTATTTTCTCTTCACCGGTATTTATGGTTGGTATTTCTGGTTCAGGAAAAAAACCGAAAGGCAAAAACCCATTACCTTGCTAACGCGAAAAGGCTGGCTTGTTTCAATTGCATCAATAATTATCCTAAGCTTATTGCTGGGTTGGTTTATGGCAAGCTACACAAACAGCACAGTGCCTTATGCAGATGGCTTTTGCACGTCAGTTAGCTTTGTTGCGCAGATTTTACTTACCCGAAAAGTTCTGCAGAACTGGTTGTTGTGGGTCTTTGTTGATATCTGCTACATCCCATTATTTATTTACAAGCATTTAAATTTAAGTGCTGTTCTGTATTTCGTCCTTATCGCCATTGCGTATAAGGGATATTTAGATTGGAGAAAAACATATCGTGAGCAACTCAATTAAAAAAATTGCCATTGTTGGTCCGGAAAGCACCGGCAAATCAACCATGTCGCAACTTTTAGCGAAATATTATAAGGCTTCCTGGGTACCCGAATATGCCCGTTATTACTGCGAAAACCTGACTGCTCCATACACTTTACAAGATGAAGTAAATATGTATTATGGGCAAATTGCTTTGGAAGATGCCATACTGGTAACCACAGAAAGCGAATTTATAATTTGCGATACAACCTTTGTAACCGTGAAAATATGGAGCGATGAAATGCTCGGCGAAACACCGCAGGTGGTTTTAGATGCGCTACCAAAGAGACCTTACGATTTGTATCTGTTAATGGACATTGATTTGCCATGGCAGGATGATCCCTTACGCGATTTCCCTAACCAGAGGCAATATTTTATGGATGTTTGGCACAAGGAATTGAAAGCACTTAAGGCAAATTATAAGGTTGTTAGTGGCTTGGGCGAGGCTCGTGTGCAACATGCGATAGCGACAATTGACGAGTTTTTGGCTTCATAATTTTTTGAAAGCAATTGCAGCAAATCATGGCTGCCTTTGTTCCCGCCCACGCTTCTGCCCCAATGAAAAATTGGGGGCATCTCGCTGAGGTCGGGTTTAAATGGCCAAGACATCGGTAAAATTCAGGGTAAAATAAACCCGATTGCAACGGAAAACAAAAGCTTTTTCTGCTTTTTTTGGAGTGAAAAGCGGGACAAAACCCAACCGATGGTTACAGAAACCTGCTTTTCTAAATTTAAAAGCCGCGCAATATTTTTTCTGCCTTATTGTTAAATTATTTTCTACATTTGCCACATCATTAGGGGTGCCTTGTTTTAAATAACACAAAAACGGGCTGAGATCATACCCATTTTACGGTGAACGGTAAAAAGTGAAAGGTAATAGGTTTTGCATAAGCGAACCTAAACGCCAGGCTTTAAAACCCGAACCCTAAATGCACCTGATCCGGGTAATGCCGGCGTAGGGATTGGAGTTATGGAAGTTTAACTGAAATCGGGAATACCCCTATTTCCGATGGGTTTAACTAAAAACAATTAACATTGAAAAAATTACTTTTTGCGGTTCTGACTGCAATGATGCCATTCTTCGTTTTGGCACAAATTTCTGTAACGGGTAAAGTTACAGACAACAATCAAAAACCTTTGGCAGGCGCCACCGTTAGGGTAAAAAATCAAAAAACTGCCGTTCTTACTGATGCTGAAGGAAATTTTACGCTGGCAAATTTAGCTGGCGGTAATTACAATATCAGTGTAAGCTATCTGGGTTACCAGTCTGCCGAAAAATCAGCTCAACTTAATCAAAATCAAACGGTTAACTTTTCTCTGATTGCACAGGCCTTTTTGGCCGATGAGGTGATTGTTCGGGCCACAAGGGCAAATGAAAAATCGGCAACTACCTACAAGAATGTAACTAAAGCAGAAATTCAGGAAAATAATTTCGGGCAGGATTTACCTTTTATCTTGCAGAATACGCCTGGTGTGGTTGTTAATTCAGATGCAGGTGCGGGCGTGGGTTACACCGGTATTCGCATCCGCGGAAGCGATAATAGCCGGATAAATGTTACCGTAAATGGTATTCCGATTAACGATAGCGAAAGTCAGGGAACTTTTTATGTTAACATGCCTGATTTTGCTTCATCAGTGGATAACATTCAGATTCAAAGAGGTGTTGGTACATCAACAAACGGTGCGGGTGCTTTTGGCGCCAGTTTAAACATTCAAACTACGGCCAGTGAAATGGAGCCTTATGCAGAAGTAAACAGCACTTTCGGAAGTTTCGATACCTGGAAAAATACCGTAAAAGTTGGCACGGGCTTAATTAATAACCGGTTTAGTTTCGATGGCCGTTTATCGAGAATCAGTTCTGATGGCTATGTAGACAGAGGATCATCTCTGTTAAAATCTTATTTTATGTCTGGCGCTTACCACGGAAATAAAGATTTATTGAGGATAAACGTTTTCGCAGGTGCTGAAAAAACCTATCAGTCGTGGAATGGTATTCCTGAATCCCGACTGAATAACGATGTTGCAGGAATGCAGGCTTACATTGACAGAAATGGCTTAAGCCAGACAGATGCCGATAACCTTTTAAACGCTGGCAGAACTTACAACAGTTTCCTTTACAACAACCAAACAGACAATTACTGGCAAAATCATTATCAGTTGCTTTACGCAAGACAATTTTCTGATAAGTTTAGCTTTAACGGTGCTTTGCATTATACACAGGGCGAAGGCTATTACGAAGAATACAGGGTTCAGAATGATTTGGCAGATTACGGTTTGAAACCGGTAGTTATTGGTACCACAACAATTAGCGAAACCGATTTAATTCGCCGCCGCTGGTTGGATAACGATTTTTATGGGGTTACTTATGCGTTTAATTATGTGCCTCAAAAGAATTTAAATTTTACGCTGGGCGGTGCTTATAACGAATATAAGGGCGCTCACTTTGGCCAAATTATTTGGGCTCAATATGCATCAAACGGAGATATCGACAGACATTATTACGATAATGAAGGATTTAAAACAGATTTTAATACTTACGGAAAAGTAAATTACAGTCCGGTTGAAGCCCTAAGCTTATTTGCAGATTTGCAGTACCGCCGTGTTTACTACGATATTGCCGGAACAGAAAATAAACTGAACACCCTGGCGATTAATGAAACCCTGAATTTCTTTAACCCGAAGTTTGGCGCAACCTATTTTATCAATCCGGAAAGCAACGTATATGCTTCATTCAGTGTAGCCAATAAAGAGCCAAACCGCGATGATTACACCGACGCGGCCGTTGGTGTTTACCCGAAACCAGAGCGGCTAAATGATGTTGAGTTAGGTTATCGTTTTAAAAACAAACAGTTTAATTTAGGCGCAAACGCTTACGGCATGTTTTACAAAAACCAGCTGGTTGTAACCGGAAAAATAAACGATGTTGGTGGCAATTACCGTCAGAATGTTGACAGAAGTTACCGTTTGGGAATTGAGTTGGATGGTTCATACATTATTAACAGATCGTTTGTTTTAAATGCAAACGCGGCCTTAAGCAGAAATAAAATAAAAAACTTTACAGAGTATTATGACGATTACGATAACGGCGGACAAGTTGTAAACAACTATGCTTTAACGGATATTTCATATTCGCCGGCAGCCGTACTTTTTGGTGAGTTGGTTTACAAGCCAGTTGCAGGTTTTGCCCTGGCTTTACAGAGCAAATATGTAAGCAAGCAATACATGGATAATACCCAAAATAACGACAGAACAATTAACGGTTATTGGGTAAGCAATGCCCGTTTCGGTTACGATTTTAAATTTGCCGGTGTTAAAAATGTAAACCTGGGCTTCCTGGTAAACAACATTTTCGATAAAAAATATGAAAGTAATGGCTATACCTACGGCTACCTTTTAGGTGGGAGCAGGGTAACCGAAAATTTCTTCTATCCGCAGGCGGGTACTAACTTCTTGCTAAGCTTAAATGTTAAATTTTAGCAGCGAGGTAAAAGGTGCGTAACATCGATTTTATCCGGTTGGCGATATAAGATCACACAGATTGCAAGGTACAAAGCATGCTTAATTTTAAGTAATTGCTTCGTACCTTGCAATTACTTTTTTGGGCTTTAAAATTTGTAAACGAAAGCGTTTAAAACTGTGCTAATTCTTAAAAAACCATGGCATGAAATACATTGAAAAACTGCATTACATTACGCACGATATACCACATTTAACGCACATTGAGCAGGCACAAAACGCTTGCGAAGCCGGTGCAAAATGGGTTCAATACCGTTGTTTAAGTAAAGTTGACCATGAACTTCTAAATGATATTAATTCGATTGCTGAAATCTGTGATGACTGGGGAACAACACTTATTGTAACAAACCATATTCATTTAAATGGCAAAGCTGATATTCAAGGCTTTCATATTGAGGATATGAATGCGGATTTTACAGCGCTGCGCAAATTGGTTGGTAACGATATTACGCTTGGCGGTTCGGCAAATACACCTGAAAATTTGATTCGTATTGCGAAGGAAGGCGCAGATTACGCAGGATTAGGTCCTTATGCTTCATCAGAAACCAAACCGAATAACTATCCCTTAATTACTGTAGAAAAGTACAAAAGCATTATCGGAGTGTTGAGTGATCTGGAAATAAAAATGCCTGTTTTAGCTGTTGGCGGCATAAAAATTTATGATGTAAATGCCTTAATGCAAAGCGGAATTTATGGCGTTGCTGTTTCAGGTGCCATCAATTTTGCCGATGATTTTATTGGTGCTTATCAGGACTTTTATGACGCGGTTAAAGGATAATCTTACCACTTAGTTTTAAATTACTTCGGGACGTAAATTTTTGAATTTTGCAGTTTAAGCATTCAAAAAATTTAAAATCGTAATCCTAAAATCTTAATTTAACTTACCTTCGCATTATGTCTTCACACCATATCGTAAAAGAGAAACAAGAGCCGGCGTTATACATTGATGAACTTGGAAATTTTAATGAAGAACTGCTTGGGCAGCTTTTAGAGTGGAGTCCAACGCTTCTAGTTAACGGGGAAAATTATGATAAAATACGTTCGCTGGGCATTAAAGTTGATGTTTTGGTAAATGGCAAAGAGGCAGATACGCAGGAAGATACTAAGATTATCCAGGGCCCGGTAGATGCCCTTATGGTTGCCGTAAACCATCTTTATGAAGAGAAATTTCCGGCAGTAAACGTTATCACCAAAAAATTTGATTTAGAGAAATTTGCCGGTTTTGAAGACAAAATTAACCTTGTTGTTTTCACCGAAAAGGCGAAACATTATCCAATAAAATCTGGCTTTTCTGTGTGGAAACCTGCCGGAAGCGAATTTTTAATTCACGGCAACCGTTATCTTGAAGTTACAAACCTAACTCAAAATGAAGAAGAAGTTTTCATAGTAGTTAAAGATGGCTTTGTGGAATTTACCTTCTCAGGACAACCAGTTTATATAAGTGAACCACTATGATTACCCTAAGAAAAGCAAAAGAACAGGATGTAGAACTTATCCGCGATATCGCCTTAGCAACCTGGCCTTCAACATATCTGGAGCTCATCGGTCAGCAGCAAATCGATTATATGTTAGATAAAATGTATAACAGAGGTGAGTTGATTAAACAATTTATGGAGGGCCATACATTTCTGATTGCCGAAGAAGGTGAAAAACAGTACGGTTTTGCGGGCTACTCAATTGTTGGCCATGAAGAGCGTATTTACAAATTGCATAAACTCTATGTTTTACCAACCGCTCATGGAAAGGGAGTTGGCAAAATTTTAATTAATGAAGTTTTCAACCAAGTTAAAGAGGCTGGTGCTTCTGCCTTACAATTGAATGTAAACAAAAATAACAAGGCCAAAAATTTTTATTTGAAGGCAGGCTTTACGGTGAAAGAACCTGTTAAAATAGATATTGGTGGTGGCTATTTCATGGATGATTTCGTAATGGAATACAAGTTTTAACCACGCAACAAGAAAGCCATAGACTAACAGATTAAATTACGCAATCAGTTAATCTATGGCTTTTAATTAAAACATCCGTCATCCGCTACTATCGGATGGGCACAACAACAATTCTTTCTCGCTTTAAATTGTTGCCTCCTGCATGGCCATGTTTATCTGGCAATCTTATTGTTTCAACTTCGGTATTCTGGTCGGCGTATCTGTTCCGTTCACAATTGTAGTTGCACTCTTGGCAATCGCCTTAATTGTAGCCAATATGTTTTCTACATCCAGCGAGCTATATTCATCTTTCACGGTGTGGTACAATTTGTCGATGTCAATTTTATCAGTACTTATTGTGTGTGCCGGAACCCCTAAGGCTGCTAAAGTGGCATTATCACTTCTATAAAAAAGATTTTGATCTGGATATGGATCCGGATGGAAAGTAAACTCTGTTCCGGTTAAATTTTTCTGTAGAATTTTGCCAAAATCAGAACGTTCGTAACCAGTTATAAAGGCTGTGTTTTTGCCAAATTTAGAATCTTTTCCAATCATCTCAATGTTGAACATCGCAACAACATCATCAGGATTTAATTTCTCTGAAAAATACCTTGCTCCATAACCACCGATTTCTTCCGCAGTAAAAGCCACGAAAATTAAAGTACGTTCATTGTTTTTTTGCGTTTTATAATATTTAGCCAAGGCAATCATCGCTGTAGTACCAGAAGCATCATCATCTGCACCGTTTGCAATGCTATCACCATCTACAGATTTCGTAATCCCAAGGTGATCATAGTGACCAGAAAAAACTACCAGTTCTTTAGCTTTCGATTTGCCTGGAATCATACCTGCAACATTAAAAAGCGCCATTTTTTCTGATTTGCTTTTTACCTCGACATTAAATTCTTTTGCATCACTTACGCCTAAAACGAAAACCGTAGCATCCTGAGCAGGATTCTGCAATTCTTTCTCATCCACAATTGCCGGGCGAGCTGCAAAAGATTTGTACCGTTTAAAATCTGCGGCAAATTTATTATCAACCAAAACGATTTTTTTGGCGCCACGCCCAAGCATGCGGTATTGCTGTAAAAATGCTTTCGTGGTATCTAACTTAATGACCTCCGTACCCGTTTGGTTAAATTTAGCCGATACCGTTCTTCCAACCAGCAGAATATTTTCCTGGGGGATTGTTTTTCCATCAATTACAACTACTGCAGGCTCTGGTGTTAACTTATATTTGTAAAAAGTTTGGCGGAATGCTTGCTCGCCTGTTAATGGTTGCAGGCCAATTTTTTTAAACTCAGATTCGATAAAAGTAGCCGCTTTATCAATTCCTGGCGTAAACGTACCGCGACCTTCCATATCATCAGCACTTAAGGTTTTAATGAGGTGGTCTGTATATTCTCTTGTGATAATTTTATCAATTTTTTGAGCGTTTAATTGTAAAGTTGCCATGCCGGCCAACGCTAAAAAGAAAAGTTTTTTCATGTGTTAGTGTAATTTTTAGTTCTGCTAATTTAGTTTTTTTACTTAGATTATTGTTTGGTTTTAACCTGTGTACTCAACCACTTATCTCTAAAACTTTCCATTTCCCGGGTTAAACTTCCACCTGTCTTTTCAACAGATACAATTTCTAAAGCAGGGTTTTCCGTGAAGGTTAATCTTGTTGTTTTTGCTTCGCCACGGTAAGCGTAGGTTACGTCCACAACATCGCCCGGTTTGTGCGCTTCGGTTATTTTGTTTAATGCAGCCTGATCTTTTACCTCAACCCCATCCATTGTTAAAAGCACATCGCCAACATCTAACCCTGCAGCATATGCAGGCGTACCGCTTGTGGTTTGTGGTAAAACGGCTTTGCCATTTTCAAATGTTAAACGCATTAAACCCGTATAAGCTTTGCCCGGATTTGCTTTACGAAGTACAAAACCCGCGTTAAGTAAAAGCTTTGCATAATCATTCTTTTCCGTTCCGTAAATGTATCGTTTAAAAAAATCGGCAGCAAAAGCTGGATTTTTCGTTAACACCGCCAGTGTTTTTTCCAAATCTGGAACAGTATAAGCGATTTCTGGTTTTCCATAGGCCTTCCATAACGCCCGCATGTAATCATCAAGCGTTAACTTAAAATCAGCCCGAAGGCGAAGGTCTAAAGCCAGCGCTGTTGCCGCACCATAAGTGTAATAAGAAAGGAAAATATTTCCTTTATTAGTTTGATCTATCGCAACACCTGCATCTGCAAAAACAGCATAACGGCTTGCCTGGATTGGAGAAAAGTTTTTAGCGCCAGGAGAGCTTAAAACCGCATTAACTAATCCGCTAAAGGTTTGAGAAGCATTGTCTACTGTTTTAAAACCCGCCCGTGTTAACAGCAAAGCACCATAATATTGTGTAAAACCCTCGGCAAGCCAAAGTTCGTTACTCATGTTTGAGTGTGTGAAATTAAATGGCTCCAGGGTTTTTGGCCTAAGCCTTTCCACATTCCAGCTGTGAAAATATTCGTGTGAAAACGTACCCAATAAGCTTGATTCATAACCTTCAATCTTTGGTGTCCGCTGAACAATTGATGTCGAGTTTCTATGCTCCATACCATCGCCTGCATTGTCTGGATAAACATCCTGAAGGAAATAATAATTGCCATAATCATAGGCAGGGAATTCTCCCCAAACGGCCAAATGTTCATCGACCATTTTTTTAAGCATCACAGCATAATTGTCTACCGTTTGCTGATTATCGTTTGAGTGCGAAATCAAATGAATGGTTTGCATTTTACCATCCGTATTTTTAACCTGCCAGCTAGCCGTTTTATAGTTTGCAATTTCTGTAGGACTATCCATAAAATACTGCAGGTTCGATGCATAATAGGTATCATTGCCCATCGGTTTCAACTGCGTAGCTACTTTCCAGTTTTGTTTACCGCTGTAGTTAAATTTAACCAAACGGGCCCGGCTGTCCATCCCGACAGGAAAAGCAAAAGTTGCGGGAATGTTCATGTGTGCATGAGTTTCATCAAAACCGGCATAGGTGCCATCAATCCAATTACCAAAAATTGTGTAGGTAATTTTTACGCTCTTGCCGTGATTTGGAATTTCATAAACATCGCCGGCCGATTGATTTAAGAGCAGTTCTTTTCCTGAATCATCGAAAGCTTTAAGGCCATAAACATTTTTACCAAACTCATGTGTTGCATATCTTCCTGGCGATGAGCGGCTCATTCTAACCGTTAGTTTCCCGGCCGGCACGTTAGGAATTAACATGCTCACCTCAGCTTCATGATGAACAGCATTGGGAAATGAAACGGTATAATTTATTTCGTTTTGAGCAAAAACGCCCAACGACAAAAACATTGCCGCTGTGGCTCCAAGAATTTTCTTCATAAAAAGGATTTGATGGGCTTAAATTACAGAAAAAAGGCTAAGGAAATATATAAAAGGTGTTTGGTCTATCACGAAAATCAATTTCAGTTAAACCGGCCACGCCGTAAGGCCTGTTAATCTTTGTCCCAATCGTATTTTTCCAAATCACGGTAGGCTTTTCCTTTTATAATTTCTTTCCTTTTTGATGATTCTGAATCAACCTTAGTTTCATGTATATTATCCGCTACCTCAAACCTAAAATCTTTATCCTTTTTCGATTCGTAAATTGCAATTTCATCGCCATCAGCAATAACATAATCATAAGGACCACGGGCGCTCATAAGCTTTACAAAAACCGGCAAACATTCGAAAAAGATAAACAGCAACCCAATAAAAGTTACCGCTAAAGCGGTGTTGTTATCACTTGTTCCATCGGCGTTAAACTTCAGCTGTCCCAATGCCCAGTTTCTATCTGCAAAACCGGCTATGTTGGCCAAACTATCCAACTGTTTATCCGTAAAAATTTTGGCTGTGAAAAGGCCGTCAAATTGCTTCCGTTTATCGATAAAAGATTCTGCCTTATTAATACTCGCTTTTAGCGTATCTAATTCTGATGTGCGCTGCTGCAACTCTGCTTCCTTGCGCTTGGCAAAAGGGCCATAACCCAACACGCCTGAGGTTTCAGCTGTTTTATTTCCAAAAATTTCAAAATTCAGTTTTTGCCTGTCGGCCTTTATGCCTTTTTCCAGCGAATCTCTCGTCGCTTTTTGCTGATTTAACCTTCCGAATTCGACCTGATATTTATTTTCAAAGGCTTTATTGAGCGTATCAATTTTAGAGCGTTGCCCGTTGAGGTAACTTACCTTAAGCCGCTCTTTAATTTCTTTATCAAAAATTTTTAATTCGATGGGGCGGGAGATAACGATACCAATCATAATGGCCAGCAAAATACGTGGCGTAGCCTGTAAAATCTGTTTGTTAGTTGATGCACTTTTATTAATGCTGGAAACGATGTATCTGTCCATATTAAAAATTGCCGCACCCCATAAAAGGCCAAAAATGATTGCGAAAATAATCGCTAAATCATCGCCTTTAAAAACAAAGTACATTGCATAACCCCCAGATAGGGCAGCAAATAAACCTGTAAAAAAAATTGTGGCACCAATGCCTGTATATTTATTTTGTTCTGAAGAATACTTTTCCAGTGTCGGGATGTGGGCGCCAGAGCAAAACCAAAAAAATCGGTTTAGTTTATTCATGTGTTAATATTTATAATTAAACGCCTGACAAGGCAAGTTGTTACAGTTTCTTTGAAACTATTTTCAGTGCTTTTCCATCTAAAATTAATCTTAAAAAGCAATTTTACAGCAACTTACAAATATAACGAAGGCAATTTTCAATGAAATAAAATGCTGGGAGCCCGGTGTTAAAAAGTTTTAAATTGCTAATGATTTTAAATTCGATGCGCAACAATGCCTTGCTAACTGGTTAACTGTTTTTCGTATATTTGAAAAAATATATTTACATGAAAGAGATATCAGTACAAGAGCTAAAAGAGAAAATCGACAATAAAGAAGATTTTCAGTTGATTGATGTTCGGGAAACATTCGAATACGAAGTTTCTAATCTTGATGGAGAAAACATTCCACTAGGCGGAATTTTGATAGAAGCTGATAAAGTTGCTAAAGACAAGCCAGTAATTATGCAGTGCCGAAGTGGCAAAAGAAGTGCGGCAGCGGTTATGCAGCTTGAGGCACAGTACGGTTTTGATAACTTGTACAACTTAAAAGGCGGCATTTTGGCGTGGCAGGAAGCTTTTGACCCCAACATGCCCGTTTACTAGAAATAATAATTGAATTTTGAATGAACGGATAATTGCATTGACTAAGTGCAGATTAACATTCGCTCATTCAAAATTCCTCAATTGGCAATCAATAAATCTACCATTGTGGGTAAAAAATTCGCATTAAATATCTTTTACAACCTGGGCATTATACTTTCCATTTTTGGATTAATTTGGTGCTACAATAATGGCAAATACCTGCCGGCAGCGTTTCTTGTCGGAACCGCAGCTTGTCTTTTCTACTTTAAGATTCAACTGATGAAAGAAATCAGGAAATCGTATAAGGAAAAAGATCCTCAGTAACACCTTCCAAACCCAGTCCAGGCAAATTTTTTAAGGTATATTTTCCATTTTCGAAGGCAGGATTTTCGAAAGGATTATTTTTTGTTAACCAGGGCCCATCCAAATCGGCCCAGTTGCATAAAGGCGCAAGGGCGGCCGCAGCCAAGGTTGCGCAACTGGTTTCGCTCATACACCCGATTAAAACTTTCATCCCAAAAGAACGTGCTTTCAAAATCATTTGATGGCCTTCGTACATGCCGCAGCTTTTCATTAGCTTTACGTTTATTCCATGGTAAGCACCTTTCAGGCTATCCATATCTGCCAGCCGTTGTACAGCTTCATCGGCAAGCAAAGGAATCGGACTGCGTTCTGTTAACCAGGCATTGCCGTCCAGGTTAGCTTTATCCATCGGCTGCTCTATCAACACCACACCCTGCCCATGCAACCAGTAAATCAAATCAATTGCTTTAATCTTATCGGCCCAACCCTGGTTTGCGTCTACATAGAGCGGAACATTAGTCATGCTGCGAATGGTTTCAATAATCTCCTTGTCGTTATCCCGGCCGAGCTTAACTTTTATAACCTTAAAGGCTTCTGCATCCTTTAATTTTTCGCGGATAACTTCTGGCGTATCAATACCGATTGTATAAGAAGTTACAGGCATTTCCGCCGGCTCTGCGCCATAAATCTCGTAGCAGGGCTTATTTAAAATTTTTCCATTAATATCATTCAAAGCAATATCTATAGCCGCCTTAATAGCGGGCTGCCCAGGGGCCAGGCTGTCCAGGTAAGCAATAATCTCTTTAAAATTGAACGGATGTTTAAATTTACTCCAATCAACTAGCTTTAAAAATGCATTAGCACTTTCGTAGCTTTCACCCATATATGGTACCATCGAAGCTTCACCATAGCCGGTAACACCTTCATACTGTGATTTTAATAGCATCAGCGGGGTACTGGTGCGGGTAAATTTCGATATTGAAAAAGGGTGTTTTAACTCTAATTCAAACTGCTTGCAACTAATTTTCATTATCAATCGTCTACTAAATAAATAAGGCAAATTTGGCCTTCACAAATTATATTTGTTTAACGCAAACCACTCCTGCCATGAAAAACATTTCAAGATTACGGTATTTTATTTATTTATCCTTTATAATTATTGGAGGATGTACCACAGGAAAAAAAGCCTTGCAAAAAGGTGATTATGATGCTTCGGTTTCTAAAGCTGTTAGTCGCTTACAGAATTCGCCTAAAAACGGCGAAGCATTACAGGTTTTATCAACGGCGTATAATTTAGCCTTGCAGGATCACCTAAGGAAAATTGATGAGGCAAAAATTTCTAATGATTTATTCAGATGGGAGTCGATAATGTACGATTACCAAAAAATTAACCAGCTTGCTGATGATATTAACAGCTGCCCCGCATGTTTAACCATGGTTTCAAATCCTGCCAAATATGTAAAAGAATTGGCCGATAGCAAATTCAATGCAGCCATGGCCAGGTATAATTCGGGTGTAGCATTCTTAAATGCAAACAACCGCCAGTCGGCTAAAAAAGCTTACTACGAATTTGAAAAAGTACAAAATCTGGCCCCAAATTATAAAGATGTAAAAGCAAAAATGGACGAAGCTTACTGGGCCGCTGTAACCAGAGTGGTGGTTCAGCCGATCTACGTTAACAGTGGCTTATACAAGCTAAGTGGCGACTATTTTCAAGAACAAATTGATCAGTTTATTGGCAACTATTCGCGAAATAAGTTTGTTCTTTTCTATTCGGAGGAACAAGCTACCAGTAAGAAGGTTGTTCCAGACCAGGTGCTGAGCTTAAACTTTGACGACTTTGTTGTTGGCCAGACTTATGTTAAAGAACGGGTAGAAAGGCTAAAAAGAGATAGTGTGGTTATTGGCGAAACAAGAGAACGTAAACCGGTTTACGGAACGGTAAAGGCCAGTTTGAGTATTTTTGAGAAAAATATTTCTTCATCCGGCTTATTGGATATGACCATTACCGATTGGCAAAGTAAAAAGATAGTTCGCCAGCAAAAATTTCCAGGCACTTATGTATGGAGCGATAGCTGGGCAAGTTATAAAGGTGATGACAGAGCATTAAACAAGCAGCAGTTAGCAATGACGAGAAGACGAGAGGTTTTGCCGCCACCACCAACAACCTTATTTCTTGAATTCACGAAGCCTATTTACAGTCAGCTGGTAGACGACATCAGTTACTACTATAATAATTACTAGCATGAATTCCTCGTGATTGCGATGCATGAAGCAATATTTCAAAAGAAAGGTTGTTAAGTGTTTCGCAATCCCGAACTTTTTTAAAAAAGCATCCTTTGTTGTAATCGCAACGTTAAAATAAAATATCGCTGCAAAGCCATAAAAATATAATGGCTAATATTGCATCGATGAATACCGGTTTATATAATCCTTTCCAGGGTTTCGATTTTTTATACAAGAAATGTTTTCTGAGCGGCAACACCTTCAATTCCCCGGTTTTGCAGGTACCTTTAATTCCTAAATGGCTGCTAAAACAAGCGGGTTTAAGCGGCGAAGAGCAAATTCAGTTTCTTGATGAAAGTATCCGCTCCTACAATACCCTGGTTATTCCGGTAAACAGCGAAGTAAATACACAGTTTTTAAATCCTTTGGAGGCAAAAATTGAGCAGGCTTTTGAAGCTGGATTTGATGCCGTTTCAACATTGCCAGAACTTGACTTGTTCAACTGGATTGGTAAGTTTTTATATGGCTTTGTGTACATCGAAATGCATTCTGCCTTGCGCAAAGAAATGACAGCAGATGGTTTAAATATGTCTCAATCTTTAATGATGAAATTTGCCAACCTGAATTTCATGATGCAAAACTTATACACGAATTTAGAATTTGAGGATTTTACACCATGGTCTATAATCGTGGTAAAACTCGAAGATGAAGCAACGCCATTTAGTTTTCGCGATGAGATAAACACGCTTACCTTTTCGTTAAAAATGAAGAATTTTGGGATTATTGCCTGCTTACAGGATAATGGAACCAACAAACGTTACCATCAGGAAATAATTGACGAAGTTAAAGGAAAAGCTTTAAGCGCAGAACAGTTTGAGGAGTTAACCGCCAGGTTTTACTATTCTGCTTACCTTTTTAACAGATTGCCCGAATACACTTTTATGCCTGTAGAAGGTACAACCTATATAGAAGCAATGCCTCTTCGCGGAAATATGAGCAAACCGCTTTTCGATGTTTGGCAACATAAAATTTATGCCCAGGTTTTGGAAAACTTCTGGAAACCCTGGGGCTATGTTAAGTTCGAAATTATTAAGAACCCTGATGAGCCGATGAGCTTTTTTGAAAAGCCCTGTTTACCTGCCGCCGGTTAAAGCGGTGATAAAATTCTGGATGATGCCTGGCACAAATATAATGGTGAAAATCAGCCCTGTTAAAGCGCCGTAGAAATGCGCATCATGGTTTATGCCATCTCTGGAGTTTTTTGATGCATACGCACAGTAAATCAAATAAAGAAAGCCAAAAATATAAGCCGGAATATCAAAAGGTATAAATAAAATTCTGATTCCTGAGGTTGGATTGAAGAGTATAAAACTAAAAAGTACGCCGCTTATTGCACCCGAAGCGCCCAGACTATTGTAGTTAAAGCTATCTTTATATTTATACACTGTAGGGATGTCGCTCAGAATTAAGCAAACAAAATAAAGTAAGCCGAATCGCCAGCTTCCCATCATCGCTTCCAGTGTAAAAGCGAAGGCATAGAAGGTAAACATGTTAAACGCCAGGTGCATCCAATCTGCATGGATTAGCCCGCTCGTAATTAAAGTGAAAACATTTTTACCCTTTGCAACGCTGTATGGATGCAGCATAAACTTCCCATAAAGGCTGTTATCGTAAAATGCATAAAGACTTGTAATAATGGTGAAAACAAAAATAAGTGAGGCAACTGGCGCCACGTTAAAAAATTCCATTTAAGTTTAGTTTAATTCGAGTTTTACATTTGTTACTAAACGCGAAACCGGGTATCTGTTGTGTGTTTTTTCATAATAGTCAGAATTTTTGTACACGAATTCCAACTGGGCCGATCCACTTTTCGCAAACGCGGTGTCGGCTGCTTTTTTCGCCTCTAATTTAGCTTTTAATTCAGGATTATTTTTCAACAATTCTGCACCTGTATCTTCAAAAACATAAGCCGAGTAATGCTCCTTCATATCCAGAATTGAATCGAAAAAATTCCAGTTAAAATATGAATCCGTTGCCTGGGGTTCCAGCGTTTCGATGATATAACGGTTGCTCGCCTGGTTTGTGTACACCAGAAAATCGCCTGCATAATACTGCAAAGACTGTTCAACCGGCCTAACTTTTACGCTACTGTGCAAATAGTGGCCCTCATATGGTCTGGTTCCGGTTTTAAAATCATCAATATAATAACTTTCAACTTTAAGCTTCGTATCTGCCTTAAGCTGTTCAACTTTTACATTATTCAACTTAAGCAAAGCGACAACTTTGTCCCAGGCTTTCGGTATAATGTAAGCAACTGGTTTTTGAATGCTTATGGCGGCCTCAAACTTGTTATACGCTTTAATGTTTCTGATAAATGGTTTGCTCCTATCGTAAAAAAGCCTGTCGTAGCCACTAATTGCGCTGGGCTTTTTACCTGCCTCGAAACCTTTAAATGGTATACTATCTACATCGTTCCTGTTAAGCTTCCATTCCAGTGGAAACGCTTTCTGTGCAGCAACCAATTCATCCGCCTTACGTTTATTTTCGCCAATAATTTTCGCGTCGCGTTGTATAACATCCACATAGCTTTGAAGCAGTTTGTAGGTTGCATCAACACGTAAATCGAATGATTTCAGCATGTGCGTTTCTGGCATAAACCCAATGGCGTTATGCAGGGTGGTATATCCGGTAGAATAACGTGGCGACTCAATAAAGCCTGTAATTCCGGTCTCCGGCGTTTCCCCAATTGAATTTACGTACGGCACCATTGGGTAACCTTTCGCTTCCATTGCTTTATACAAATCCGGCACCAATGTTTTGGTTAAATATCCGGATAGCAGGCCATTTAATTTATCCTTTTGCGTCGGTATGAGCGTCATCACATATTGGTAATCAGCGCCGTTACTTGTATGGGTATCGACAAATATTTCAGGTTGCCAGGTATTAAAAATCAACTGGAAGGCGGCAGAATTTTTAGAATCAGTTTTGATAAAATCACGATTTAAATCGAGGTTTTTACTATTCCCCCTGAAACCATAGGCAACAGGCCCGTTCTGGTTCGCCCGTGATGTTCCGCTTCGGTTAAAGCTACCATCAATATTGTATATTGGAATGATACAGATGACAACATTGGCCGGCAATTTATTGCCTTTAAGTAAATCGCGTGCCAACATCATAGAGGCATCAATACCTTCCGGTTCACCCGGATGGATGCCATTATTAATCAGAAAAATCCGCTTATGCTGTTTCCGTATTTCGCTCGGGTTAAAAACCTTATCCTTCGATAAAACGAGTAAATGTAACGGTTTACCAAAATCGGTATTACCATAAGTTAGCAGTTTTGCCTGGGCATGATTTTTTGCTAAAGCTTCATAGTAAGAAATTGCAGCGTTGTAGGTTGTTGTTTCCTTTTTACCGCTTTTTTCGTAGGGGGTTTGCTGAGCCAGAACAGCAACATTGCTAAAAAGCAACAAAAACACGAATAATCTGTTCATGTTGGGATATTAAGATTTAAGGAATTATTAGAGTGTTTTGCGATAAACTTTAATATTACCGAAATAATATTTAAAGCCAACGCTGTAAACGTTGTACGTGTCGGGGTCGTAGTTTTTAAATCTGGTTTCAGGGTCGTTATAGCCATCTAAACCCTCGCCAAAAGTAAAATTGCTCTGCGCATTAAAGTTAAGCACATAACGAACGTAACCCCAGCCATCATTAAAATAAAAGTTGATACCCAGATTTACCGGCACCCAAAGATTTATACTTTTATCTTCGCCCGGAAATGGCCCGTATCCGGGATCATATTCTGCCCAACTTGGCTTATAACGTACAATATCTGTTATATTGTTGTTTATTGCACCAACACCAATGCCGGCATACAAGCCTTTGATGTTGTATAAGAAATTGGTTTTATTGTAATTTATGAATTCACCCAGCGCAAATTTCAGGTTAGCGTTTATGCCAGTATATTTATTTACAAACTGCCTGTTATGGGCATCGGTAACAATATCGCCACCCTGAACCATGCCGTACTGGGCTTCCAATCCACCTGTAATAAAAGGCGTAAAATGATGGTCGATGTTACCGGCAATGGTGTAACCCCAATTCCCTTTAACAACATCAGTTTTAGAATAATTTGGACCTCCACTAAAACCGTACGACCATTTGAAGTAATTTGACTGAGCTTCGGAAAAAAGGGCAAAGAACAGGAAAAAAAAAGTAAGGGATGTAAGCTTCAGTGGTTTATACGTCATATTGTTTTTTTACAAAAATAATATGTTTATTGAATATCCATAACTTTTAGCTTTGTAATTATGACAATGTACAAAAACTTTAACGGAACATTAGCAAACAGATTCATCAGCTACGCTGAAATAGATACACAATCTGACCCAGAATCGCCAACTTGCCCATCAACGGAAAAGCAAAAAACGCTTGGTGAAAAACTCGTTAAAGAACTTTTGGAATTTGGTTGTACCGATGCGCACATGGACGAAAACGGTTATGTATATGCAACTGTTCCTGCTACCTCACCTAAAAATGTGCCGGTAATTTGCTTTTGTTCACACATGGATACGTCGCCCGATTGCAGCGGAGCGCAGGTGAAACCAATCATTCATCGCAATTACCAGGGCCAGGATCTGGTTTTACCTGATGACGAATCGATAGTAGTTAAACTTGCCGATCATGCGGATCTTCAACACCAAATTGGAAACGATATCATAACCGCCAGTGGCACTACCTTACTTGGCGCAGATAACAAGGCGGGAGTCGCTGAAATTATGGAAGCCGTTGGTTTTTTAATGGAAAACCGCGACATAAAACACGGCCTTATTAAAGTTTTATTTACACCTGATGAGGAGATAGGGCGGGGTGTAGATAAGGTCGACCTGAAAAAGGTTGCGGCCGATTTTGCTTACACCGTTGATGGCGAAACTTTAGGTTCTATTGAAGATGAAACCTTTTCTGCCGATGGCGCAACATTAACAATAAACGGCGTGAGTACGCACCCGGGCTTTGCAAAAGGGAAAATGGAGAGCGCCATAAAAATACTAGGCAATGTTTTATCGGCTTTGCCAAAACTTAACCTAACGCCCGAAACTACTGCAGAAAAAGAAGGTTTCATTCATCCCGTTGCCATAAAAGGGCAGGTAGAGCAAGCCGAAGTGCAATTTATTATCCGCGATTTTACCGATGAGAAATTAACAGAACACGAAAACATATTGAAAGAAACTGTTGAAAAGGTGATTAAAAATTACCCGAATTCGAGCTATAACTTAACAGTGAAAGCACAGTACAGAAATATGAAACAGGTATTGGATAAGCATCCACAAATTGTTGCTTATGGGATTGAGGCAATAGAACGCACCGGCGTAAAAGCAAAAAAACAAAGCATCCGCGGAGGTACCGATGGCTCCAGGTTATCTTTTATGGGTTTGCCTTGCCCCAACATTTTTGCAGGTGAGCATGCATTTCACAGCAAACAGGAATGGGTGAGTGTGCAGGATATGGAAAAAGCGGTGCAAACCATCGTAAACATCGCCTGCATTTGGGAAGAAAGCAGCTAATTTTCAGTTGCAGGCTTACCGAACCTGAATTAACCTTCCTGGCCAATATCCAGCCGGTTGATTTTGCCTTCTTTGTTAATTTTAAATTTGAAATAGGTATTGAAATCGCCCCACTGACTGGAATGGAAATTGCCATAAACATCCAGGCCGTTATTTTCTACCTTATCAATACTTGTAAACCACTCGCGACCTAAAGCTTTCTTAAAAAAGTTGTTAAACTGCATCTGGTTTCCATCATCATAGAGCGCAACATCCTGGGCAAACATGGCAAACCACGCTTTGGCATCGCCTTTTTGTAACGCAACAATGGCCGCCTTAACTTTTGTATTTGTAAGCTTGCTTAAATCGATAGCCATATTTATTTTTTGGAGTTGATTAATACTAAGCAACATCGGCGAAGCCAGATGCCAAGTTTACAAGTTGCAACATTTACAGCTCGCCCTGCATGTAAGTCAGGGAACAGCTTGCAAACTGCCGGCTCAACATCGTGTTCATCACAATTCTTCCGCGTTTACTAAATCCGAATTGTGATGGTTTAAAAATAATGAAAACATGTAAGCAAACAAGCTTGGCAAAACAATTCGGGAGGAAAAAATTTTAACTATTTTCGAAAGGCAGTTAAAAGTTGCGTCAAATTTGTTACTTTTAAATGTAATGATACGACTTGAAAACGACTTTTTAAAAGTAGAAATAGCGACAAAAGGGGCAGAACTACAGGCGCTTTTTAGTAAAGAAACTCAGATTGAATATTTGTGGAATGGCGATGCAAATTTCTGGGGCAAACATAGTCCGGTTTTATTCCCGATAGTAGGCTCGCTAAAAAACGACAGCTACATTTACAAAGATAAAACCTACCATTTACCAAGACACGGTTTTGCCAGAGATCATGAGTTTACAGCAACGAAACTAACGAATACGGAGGCCGTTTTTACCCTAACAGATACCGCTGATACTATAAAAGCTTATCCTTTCCCATTCGAATTAAAACTCAATTACCGCATCATTGAAAGGAAGCTAAGCATCAGCTACACGGTTACGAATAAAGGCACGGCTAAAATGTATTTTTCGCTCGGTGCGCATCCAGCTTTTGCTGTGCCCAATACGCCAGCCACTAAATATGAGGATTATTACCTCGCATTTAATGATGATGAACGGTTAACCTTTTGGAAACTCGATGAAGGCTTAGTTGCCAACGAAACGGAAACAATTGAATTGAACAGCCACAAGTTAACGCTAAAACACGACCTTTTTTATAATGATGCTTTGGTTTTTAAAACCCTTCAAAGCAATTGCATCAGTTTATTAAATACCAAAAATGATTACGGTTTGCACTTCCATTTTGATGACTTCCCGTTTTTTGGAATCTGGGCAGCTAAAGATGCACCTTTTGTATGCCTAGAGCCTTGGTGTGGCGTTGCCGATGGCATTAACCACAACCAGAAACTAACAAATAAAGAAGGGATTACAAAACTCGAAGCTGGCAAAAGCTGGGAGCGTTGCTGGGAAGTAGAATGTTTTTAAATTCGCTGTACCCTAAAGTTGTCTTAAACACACCCATTTAATCATTTTTCGGTTGATTAGTTTCGTTTAACAAAAAACGAAAATGATTAAAATGCACCCGTACTTAAACTTCTACGGCCAGGCCGAGGAAGCTTTCAACTTTTACAAATCGACTTTTGGAGGGGAATTTATTGCATTAATGAGAATGGGCGACATGCCAGATGCAGATAAATTACCTCAGGACGAGCAACACCTTATCATGCATATTGCGCTGCCAATAAATGAAAACCTTGTTCTTATGGCTTCAGACTGTATTCCATCTGCCAAACACGTACTAACCAAGGGCAACAGTATGTATATCAGTGTTAGTCCGGATAGCCGCGAAGAAGCTGAACGCCTGTTTAATGGCCTATCAGCCGGGGGCGATATCGAAATGCCGCTGGAAGATCAGTTTTGGGGCGACTACTTTGGAAGCTTTAAAGACAAATATGGCATCTGTTGGATGATTAATTTTGGTGCCTATCAATAATTATAGAAGTCTTTGTCTCGGGAGGGTGGTCGAAAAATCTAAATGATAATAATATTTACGCAGGGCAATCTTTGTTCAAAGTGATAGAATTAATGTTTGGAAATGAACACTCCGGTGTTTATGGCGGTCGGTAGCCCCGCTATCGCCTGTAGCCTTGCTCGTTCCTCGCTTCGGGCTACCTGGCTCTATCGGGTTTAGAAACAGAGGCTTGTTGCCATACTTTTTTGATTGAAATAACGACCTCCTGCAATACTTTGTTCAATAGCCCCGACATAAGCGGAAATACTTTTGGCTGCAAATACCCTAAAATTTGTACAAACATTGCCCAAAAGATTGCAGTGTTGGCGGGACAGGACCAATTCGAAGAACTACTGCCCTTTGCGCTCCGAAATAGCAAGAAATTACGGGCGCTAAATTTTTAGTTTAACGTAAAAGTTGTCAGAATTAATGTTTGGAAATGAACACTTTGGTGTTTATGGCGGCAGGTAGCCCCGCTATCGCCTGTAGCCTTGCTCGTTCCTCGCTTCGGGCTACCTGGCTCTATCGGGTTTAGAAACGAAGGTTTGTATATTAACCGAGCTACTTATTAAAATTTCGATGGCTTGGTCTGCATGCAATACTTTGTTCAATAGCCCCGACATAAGCGGAAATACTTTTGGTTGCAAATACCTTAAAATTTGTACAAACATTGGCCAAAAGATTGTAGTGTTGGCGGGACAGAACCCATTCCAAGAACTACTGCCCTTTGCGCTCCGAAATAGTAAAAAACTACAGGCGCTAAATTTTTAGTTTAACGTAAAAGTTGTCAGAATTAATGTTTGGAAATGAACACTCCGGTGTTTATGGCGGCAGGTAGCCCCGCTATCGCCTGTAGCCTTGCTCGTTCCTCGCTTCGGGCTACCTGGCTCTGTCTGGTTTCGAAAAAAAGGTTTGTTGCCATACTTTTTTGATTGAAATAACGACCTCCTGCAATACTTTGTTCAATAGCCCCGACATAAGCGGAAATACTTTTGGTTGCAAATACCTTAAAATTTGTACAAACATTGCCCAAAAGATTGCAGTGTTGGCGGGACAGAACCCATTCCAAAAACTACTGTCCTTTGCGCTCCGAAATAGTAAAAAACTAGAGGCGCTATACCTTTAACAACAAATGCAAAAAAATTCCCGAACCGGCGCTTTATTGCTTCGTCAGCGCTTCCCAGATTACATCATATATTCCCGGCGCAGCGAGCTTTTTGTCTATTTTCCAATCCGTAATCAGAACAGGTTTAAATGCATCAGCCACGCCAATTCTTCCATGCGACCCTTTAACGAGCGTTGCATCGAGTGGAATTACATCCATCACATATCTAAATCCCGACTTTTTTCTAAGCAGTTTATAGCCGGCACGAAGCTTAGATGACATGAACATTTCTACCGGGTCGTAACCGGGTTTTTTATGGATATCAACACACCTTGCATAATCCGGTGCTTTAGAATCATCGAGCCAGAAATAATAAGTAAACCAGCTGTTTTCTTTCGCTGTAACCACAAAATCGCCCGAGCGTTCGTGATTAATATTGTGTTGTTCCTGTTCCTTTTTATCTAAAACCAAATCGACTCCGGGCGCATTTTTGAGCAGGGTTATTACCTGTTCGGTAACGCTTTTATCATTTATGTAAACATGTGCAACCTGGTGATCGGCCACAACAAATGCTTTGGAAGCTCCGGGGTCCAGCAATTCTAAACCACGCTCTTCTCTAATCCCAATTAAACCGTTTTCCCTAAAAATCCGGTTCAAATGTATCGGTTTGCTCACGGGTTCGATGCCGTACTCCGAAAGCAGAATAATTCTGGCGCCCTTTTTCTCGTGAAAGATAACCAGTTCTTCAACCAGCTTATCTATTTCAATTAATTCAGTGCTAATTTTACCTAAATCCGGACCAAATTTTTGGAGGCAATAATCTAAATGCGGCAGGTAAATTAAGCTAAGGGTTGGGTTGTGCAGCTGCTCGGTTTCCATTGCGGCATCGGCAATCCACCGGCTCGATTTAATATTTGCGCCTGGTCCCCAGAATTGAAATAAAGGAAACTGTCCAAATTTTTGCTGTAAATGATCCCGAAGTTCGGCGGGTTGTGTATAGCAGTCGGGCAGTTTACGGCCATCTGCAAGGTAATTTGGACGTGGCGTTGCCGAATAATCGGCATTGGAATACATATTATACCACCAAAACATGTTAGCGCAGGTAAAAGATGGATCTACTTTTTTTGCGCTGTCCCAAATTTTTTCACCGTTAACAAGCTTGTTAGATTGTTTCCAGAATTTAATTTCACTGTCCACATTATCGTACCAGCCATTTCCAACAATACCATTTTCCGAAGGATATTTTCCGGTAAGGAAGCTGGATTGCACGCTTGTAGTTACCGCTGGCAATAATGGCTCGATGTTGGTAAAATTCTTGCCTGCGATATATTTTTTGAGGAAAGGCGTATGCTCGCCAATTACGGATGAAGATAAGCCAACGATATCTATAACAACTGTTTTATGCATAACTTAAGATTCTAAAATATTTTTTACCCAACGCAATTCGCGTATAATCGAATCGTTTAGAGGTGCCTTTAATGCTGCCGGAAGCACTTCCCAGGTGTAAGTTTCTACCTCCAAGTGGTTTGTAAAGGGATTTTTTTTATGATAATCCAAAACGGATTTAATGTCTGCCTGGGTAGACTGCACTAAGCCCATGTCTTCAACAAAAATCGGCACATGAAAATGCGCCCGCCATTCTCTGGCATTTGTATTTTCTTTATCAGCCAAAGCATTCGATAAATCCGGATAACGGATTAAGCGCCCATCATGCTGTTGCGCAATTACCTGGTGCAAATAGGTCGGCTCATCAAATCGGCCAAGCGCATTAATCACCAGATTTCTTTCTTCAGCAACCTCAGGTAATTTAGCCTTCAAAGCTGCACTAATCTGGATTTTTCCTACAGAAATTCCTTTAGCTTTCAGTTCATCAATAATTTCAGCATGCGGCTCATAACCGATCGCAAAATGGCAAACATCATAACATAAACAAATGTGTTTTCGTATCACGTCGCCGGTTAGCTTACCGGATTGTAGCAAAACATTTTCATACCAGTCGACAAATTCGGGCCCCGATTCTAAGAAGCCATCTGGTTCCGGCTCAATATCCAGGTGGAGGGTTTTTCCGCTCTTCGCTTTAATTGTGCTCAATTCTTCGGCAACTTTTAAAATATGGTTGGTCGCGGCAATGGTGGCAACTTTGCGCTCTTGCAGGTCAGAAAACCATGGTTTATAACTCAAAGGAGAAGTTGAAATCCCGCCGTCTATCCCTTCAGGAATAAGCTCTGCAAGAATGTGAAATAAGCGAATGGTATACTCAAGGCGTTCAGTGGTTGTCCAGTCGGGCGCATGAACCTGATCTTTTACCCTCGTGTGGTGGAAGCCTCCATAAGGAAATCCGTTCATGGTAAATACATATCCACCATTATCGTTTAGCCATTTTTTAAATTCATGCAGATGATTCGCCTCTAAAATTTCGATGCTTGCAAGGTTAGACAGGCGTAGCCCGATACCCATTGGTTGCTCTGGAGATAATGCCGCTTTTAAAACCGGAAAGCTATCTGTTAAAACTGAAAAATGTGCCGCCCAGCTTTCACCTGCATAAATATTTGTACAGAAAGTTAAATGTGCTGAATTAATTTCCATAACAGTTATTTGTAGATTGAAGATTTGCCTGATGGTTGAGTGTTTCCGCAGCCTGTTTTAACAATGCTGTGTCCATTTCATGAACTTCCTCTCCGCTACCAATTCCTGTTAACAAAGTAATGGTTAACTCGCCACCCAAATGCTCCCTAAACTCTTCCAGGCCTTGTAAAATCGGACTATCGCCATTACTTACCTGTAACAATGGATGTGTGCATTCAAATCCTAGCACCTGGATCAGTTTTATAATCCTTTGCGCATCAGCTTCGCTTATCCTTCCGGATAATTGTGCGTAAACCGTATCTAGCGCAATGCCCATAGCCACGGCTTCTCCATGCCTGATTTCGAAATTGCTGAGGTACTCCAGCTTATGGGCGCTCCAGTGACCAAAATCGAGCGGGCGGGCAGAACCGCTTTCGAAGGGGTCGCCGCTTCTGATGTGCTCCATGTGCAATTTTGCACACTTCCATATCTGATAATTCATTGCCTCCATGTTGCGGTTTGCCATTGCTTCGGCATTTGCTTCAAGCCATTCGAAAAATTCTCTGTCTTTAATTAAAGCTACTTTTATCGCTTCGGCAATGCCTGAACGCCAATCGCGATCAGATAAAGTGCGCAGGAATAAAGCATCATTAAAAACGGCTACAGGTGGTGAAAACGTACCTAAAAAATTCTTTTTATTAAAATAATTGATGCCATTTTTTACGCCGACACCCGAATCGTTTTGCGATAAAACTGTTGTTGGGATGCGGATATGTTTAATGCCACGGTGCGAAACATTTGCCGCATAGCCAACCATATCAAGCACAGCGCCGCCGCCAATGGCCGCTATAAATGAATGACGATCGATACCGTAAGTGTTTACCGCCTCCAATACTTTATCAAAATATTGTGTCTCGTTTTTTACGACCTCGCCCCCCGGGATAACCAGAAAATCACTAACCAAATGTGTGTGATTGTATTTTTCGAAGTAATTTTTTATCGATGCCTTTAAATCAGGATGTGCATTTACAACACCCTCATCTAATACGAAAAAAATCTTTTTTGCCGCCTTTGCCGGGTTTAAACCAGCCAGAAAGTTGTTAAATAAATCATTTTCAACCGAAAAAAGCGAAGAGGTAAAGAAGACATTAAAGTTGTATTGAACAGTAAAGCTTTGTTGTAAATGTTCCATATAAAGTGGATAATCTTTTTGCTAAAGTTAAGAAATCAGGTAACAGCGAATAATTTCGAGAGCCAGATAGATAAGGGCAACAATGCCGCGATGATGAAAGCGAGCAACAATGCATCGAAAGTTACCGCCCAGGCGGCGTCCATCAAAATTAAGGAGATAACACCTGCCTTTACTGCGCCACCAATATTTTTCCCGATGGGGTTTTTAATGGCTTTGGATAATGGCCTGAATATCATCCAGGCGAAAGGTAAAAGAAAAAGCAGCGACCATAACAAACGGTCGTTTGTAAAACTAAACCAGGCAATACTGCCAATCACAACTGCGTATAAAACCGCCGCCAGATAAAGGTTCTTCGTATTGCCGCCATGTACCTCTCCACGGCTCGTCATGGTTATCGAAAAGATATAAATCACCGGAATTATAGCCAGTAAATAATGTTGTTGCAACATAGCCGGCACAATGCTTAAACCGAGCAATAGGTTTAAACCACGGCAAATGCCCATTGTTAGCGGACCGAAAAAAGGATGGTGCTTGCCAATCTTATTGTATAGTAATGCAAAGCAACTTACACCAAACGCCAGTAAGCCTGAAGTTGAACTTGTTAAGGCTGCAAGCACAATTCCCGAAATCAGCAATGCTGTTCCTAAAATGGTTGCATTCGTTAAACTGATTATTCCGCTCGGTATTGCACGTTCCGGCCTCTCAGTTTTATCAAGTTCGGCATCAAAAACATCGTTAAACACAATACCGCCACCATACAAACAGGCGGTGGAAAGGCATAGACAAAATATTGTTAGCCAGGGCGTACCGTTGCCGTTAATCAGAATACCTGAAATGGCAATACCGGCAAGAATATCTGCAACCGATGTTACAATGTTTGCAGGGCGCATGATGCGCAGGTAAGCGAATAATTTTCCCAAGGCTACTTAACTGATAATGATCGAAGATTTATCTGTACGGGGCTGTTGCCCGCCACGTAAAATGGTATTGCCTTCAAATTTTTCTGTCTGGTCTATGTTTTTAGGCGCCGTAAAATCAGCTTCGTCTATTTGTCCGCTTTGCGCAAACGCGGTAATGGCATTGCGGTAAGTTACCAGTTCTATATCCGCATCGCTTATGCCTTTCAGCTTCATTAACGCCGCAGTTTTAGGCACTGCCAAGGGGTCGCTTATGCCCCAATCGGCAGCAGAATTTACCATTATGCGTTCCGAACCATATTGTTTTACGATTTCCACCATCCGTTCATTGCCCATTTTTGTAAATGGATAGATGGTAAAAGCCGCAAAGAAACCCCGATCTAAAACCTCTTTTACTGTTTCCTCATTGTTATGGTCGATGATGATTTGATAAGGATCCAAACCATGTTCCAAGGCAATATCCATGCTGCGCTGGGTTCCCTTTTTCTTATCACGGTGCGGCGTATGGATTTGAACCGGAAGGCCGGCTTCTTTCGCCAGTTCCAATTGCTGGCGGTAGTACTTTTCTTCGGCAGCGGTTTGGTCATCAAAACCAATTTCACCGATACCTACAACACCTTCCTTATAAATAAACAGAGGCAAGATTTCCATTACCTGTTCAGCAAGTGCCTCGTTATTCGCTTCGCGAGAGTTTAGGCCAATGGTGCAATAATGTTTAATGCCAAATTGCGAAGAGCGGAACCGCTCCCAACCGATGAGACTGCTGTAATAATCTCTGAAACTATCCAGACCGGTTCGTGGCTGCCCCAACCAGAAGGCCGGCTCAATCAGCGCAACAACACCGGCATCAGCCATGGCCTGGTAATCATCGGTTGTGCGGGAAGTCATGTGCACATGCGGATCGAAAAACTTCATTTCCTTTACGGCACTGATATCAAAGGCCTCAGGTTCACCCATCATCGCCTTATCTCTTTCAATTGAATTGCTGCAACACATTTTATAACATTTTAATTTGTAGTCGGATTTTTTCTATTTACCTGACGTGCTAAGTTCGGGAATTTGGCTGATATATGCTTTAGCGGGTGCATAATCAGACTTAGAAATGGCAAGTGCAATGGCTTCATGTTCTGCCTTATCATGATTATTTAAACCAATCTTAATGGCTTCGAAAATCTGTTCATTTATAAAGGGACCAGTTAACCGCCACAATTCCGGGTTTACTTTTCGCCCGGCGGCATAGCGCTCACGGGCATAATCACTCAGTGTTAAAGCAAGCTGTTCGTTGGCACGCACCTCTAAACCATTTATTTTGCAAATGTTTTTCTCAGTAAAGAAGGCTTTTAAAACCAATTGGTTCCAGGCAGCCTCATCAAGGTATGCTGAAGGATAAGGATTGTTTTCCATTATCGATTCCAAAACCGAACCAATATTGCTTCTGATACCTTCAGCACATCTTTTCACCCAGGTTGTTGGTTCAGCTAAAAAAGGCAATGCCGAATACAAAGCCACGGCTTCATTCATTTCTGCAGCTAAAAACAACTGTTCGATAAGCGGATGTGATTTTTCAGCATCAGTAAAACTCTGAATGCTCAGCAGCCAGACCCTGGCCAACCTATCAATACTCCAATCGATTACATATGCTATCCCTGCTGCTTCGGCGCTTTGCTTTTGCAAATCTGAAACCCGCAGGCGAGCTTTTCCTGTTTTCCGGGGGAGCATTACAAAAGCCTGCCCTAATTTGTTGATTTCACCGGCAGAACCCGCCATTTTAAGCCATTCGAACGCACTTTGCTCGGTATTATCTTCTATAATGTTTAAAAGCAGTTCATTTATATTCCCAAAATCATCACTAATCGCCATAACAAACACGTTTTATTTATGCAAAAACCCCTGTCGTAACCAAATAGTTTATCAGCAAGGCACCGGCAACAATAAGCAATCCGAAAAACTCCCGGGTTTGCTCTATGTAAGGTTTTGTAGCCTGCATGCTTTCTACCAAACTTGGCTTGTTGTACTTTGTAATCCAATCGCGGACGCCATCCTTTGCAAAGAAAATTTTAGTTGCATAGATTAAGTAAAATGCAATTAAAGCAAGGTAAACGTAAGGATAAAATAACCCCGCAGCAGCCAGGCCACAACAAATTGCGGCAGCCATATAAATCGGAACCCATAGCCAAGAGTCTTTATCATTGAGGTTAACGTAGGCAAAACCGATAAAGGAAATGCAGAAAATTACATTAAGTATTATTAAAATCATTTAAATATATTTCTAAAGGAGTAAGCTAAATCGATTTTCTTTGCTTAACAAAGTTATTTAATTCGAATACTATTTTACACTAAAGATTGTAAATTATATATAGCTTTAAAAGTTTATGACAAAAATATCGGGATAAGAATATGTACTATGACTCCTTGTAATTAAGCAAACCGCCAAATGCGAAACAAAAAAAGGAGTACAATCGCACTCCTTTTAATTATCATTCACTAAGATAGGTTATTGCTGAACTTTAATCTCTGTTCTCCTGTTCAACATTCTGCCTTCTTCGCTATCGTTACTGGTAATCGGATCTTTTTCTCCGTGTCCAACAATGGTAAAGTTAGCAGCTTTAAGGCCTGCATTTACAAAATATGACTTTACCGAGTTTGCCCTGTCTTCAGATAACGACAAATTATGTTCGGGTGTGCCTTCTGCGGATGAGTAACCGTTTAAGACAAATTTAGTATCTGGCGATTTTTTCATTTCTGTTACGGCTTTATCCAAAATAGAGAATGATGCTGTTTTTAAAACAGAAGAGTTAAACTCAAACTGAATGTTATCCAAATTAAAATTAGGTTTATCTACCGGAGCAGGTTGTTCGGCTTCTTTTTGCGGCGCTGGTTCGGGCTTTTTCTCTTCAATAGGAGGAGCCGGTTTTGCAACAGGCGCCGGATCAGGCTTGGTCACCATTTTCTTTGCTTTACAAGCGTACATGGTGATTACTGATAGTCCGATGAGCGCAGAAAATAAATAGTTCTTAATAAAATTCATTTTTAACAGGTAATAGGGTTTCTGATTTTTTAAATAATAACGGCTTTTTTAGCGATAACTTATCCAAATGTAAAAACTAGCTATCTGTAACCTGTTAATGTGCCAGAAAATATGAAAGTTTTGCACTGTGCCTCATCCGCCTACCGGCACCTTTTCCGGAAGAGAAGGGATCAAGCAAGAAAATTTTAGCCATGCAATATGCGAAATGCTATTCGGCATAGGAACGGATAGAAGAATAGCCCGTTGAAAGTTTTGCACTAATGCCTCATCCACCTACCGACACCTTCTCCGGAAGAGAAGGGATCAAGCAAGAAAATTTTATCCCCGCAATGTGCGCCATGCTATTCGTCATAGGAACGGATAGAAGGATAGCCCGTTGAAAGTTTTGCCCTGATGCCTCATCCGCATACCGGCACTTTCTCCGGAAGACAAGGCATCAAGCAAGAAAATTTTAGCCATGCAATATGCGAAATGCTATTCGGCATAGGAACGGATAGATGGATAGCCCGTTGAAAGTTTTGCGCTAATGCCTCATCCGCCTATCGGCACCTTCTCCGGAAGAGAAGGGATCAAGCAAGAAAATTTTATCCCTGCAATTTGCGCAATGCTGTACGGCATAGGAACGGATAGAAGGATAGACCGTTGAAAGTTTTGCACTATCGCCTCATCCGCCTACCGGCACCTTCTCCGGAAGAGAAGGCATCAAGCAAGAAACTTGTTATCCCTGCAATATGCGCCATACTGTTCGGCATAGGAACGGATAGAAGGATAGACCGTTGAAAGTTTTGCACTAATGCCTCATTCGCCTACCGGCACCTTCTCCGGAAGAGAAGGGATCAAGCAAGAAACTAAGTATCCCTGCAATGTGCGCCATGTTGTTCGGCATAGGAACGGATAGAAGGATAGCCCGTTGAAAGTTTTGCACTACCATTAAAATAATTCTGTACAAGGCAGCGCGTCCTGCCCGATTTTTCATCGGGTGCTTGCGCTGCCGCAATAAAAGTTTCGACGAGGATAGCCGATATCAGTTCCAAGCCTTGATTTTTTTGTTACTTTTTTGATCAAGCAAAAAAGTAAAGCCCTTCGGTGGCCAACCGAGAAAAGGAAATAGCAGAAAAAAAGAGGTCATCACTTCAATCCACATAAAAATTTGAGCGACGTCAAAAAACGTCCCAGCACTGTTACTATTCCAGATACGGCAATTGAACGCTTCGCAAAAACCATAAGTCATTGCGTTTTTCAAAGAAAAAAATAACCTGTTCTGAATCACATGGTTACTTAAGGACTGGCTGACGACAAAAGCTTGTGAACCATTATCTGCATAAAGCATGGGACTAAACATCAAAACTTCCTGGTCGACGCTGTTTTTTATTTTCCGGGCGCTACCTTTGAAGGTTTTGGTTGAAACCGATTTCCAGCGCCTATCAGGAACGAGCGACTTAAACTTGCGCACAAAAGACCATCCACTACTGAGAAACGTAGAAATGCTATCGTTTGCAGGTTCTCCTGACAGGTATATCGCGATTTCCAAAAGACTTTGCTCGCCAATAAAAAATTCTTTAGGATAAGGTGCTTGTCGATCTGCAGGATACAATTTATCCACCGCCTTTTCATAAATGATAAGATCTGCAGCGGTGGGCGCAGTTTGTTGTGCAACCACAGAACCTGCGCCCGCGATCAAAATCACCATTAGAAAATATTTCAATGTTTTCATCTCAATTTGTCGATAATCCAGGCTGTTATTTCGCAGGTTTAAACTTCTCAACCCGGTTTATAATCGGTTGCAAACTTCGCAGATAAGTATAAATGGCCTTCAAATCTGTATTCTTCATTCCGGCATACATCATCCAGGGCATTGGGCTATTCATTTCGTTTTTTCCAACTGCTGGCGCATGATATGAAGAGTCGGCGTAAAGCTTAAATCGCGACACAAACGCCTGCTCGCTCCAGCTGCCGATACCGGTTGCTTTATCAAAAGTAATGTTTGGAGTTGTTACCGTACCGCCCGGTTGAACAAATTCCATTCCGCCCCCAAATTCGGTACCTTTAACTACCGCACCTTTATCTGTTTTGCTATGGCAATCTACACAACCCGCTGCATTAACTAAATAAGCACCGTATTTTATGGTATCTGCTGTTGAAGGCTTCTGCTCAAAAGCAGGCTTTTGCGGCATGGTATTAATGATGAAATTAACCGGAAAATCAGACTTTGATTCTGGAATGTTTTTTTCTATTGGTTGAAGTGTTCTGATGTAGGCAATGATGTCGTAAATATCCGCTCTGTCCATTTTACCGAACCGGTGTGCAGCCATTACCGGGAAAAGTGCTTTTCCATTCTTGTTTACACCGCTGGTTACCGCCCGGAATATTTCTCCGTCAGTCCAGTTTTTTAGCGCAGCAGGGGTTAAGTTGGCCGCGTAGTATACACCCGGAAAACCCATCTGCTGATTAAACACCTCACCGCCTGCACCAAATCCTTCAGCCTTCATCGGACCAGCAAATTTGGTCCAGTCACGGGAGCTGTGGCAGTCCATACAAACTGTAACATGGTTTGCCAGGTACTTTCCATTTTCAATCCGCTCTGGTGTAGCGTTGATAGAAATTTTAGGGGCATCGCCAACATTTGGCAGTGCGAATTTAACGTAGCTTCCTGCGGCAACAACCAACAGGATAATGAGTCCGAAGAGGACGAGGAGAACTTTGAGCGTTTTCATTTCGATTTTTGTTTTTTTAGCTAAAATAATCAAAATATTTAATTTGCAAATAACTAATAATCAAAAAGATGCACAACTTTTCAGCATACCCTGGCCTCGGGAAAAGCCTATATTAAAACGCTGCTCTGTTTTCCAGCTTTGCCAATTTTGTTGCGACTAACGTTTAGAAAGGCAGGTTGCCCCAACCCCGATACAAACATTCAAAACTTTAATTGCCTTGAATTGTTCCTTTCAAAGTTTAACCATTACACCAGAAATATGATCAGCCCAAAACCACTACTTTCAGAAAACGCCAAAGATTTTATCGATTATGCACTCGATGTAATTAAGACAATGGATGGTGCGCCAGAGCACAACTTAGATGCGCAGGAAGTCGTTAATCAAAAACTCGCAAAACTGAAAGACTATGTAGATGTATTAGCTGCTTCTTACCACGAAACCGTACCGAAAGTTTCCGAAAATCCTGTAGATACCAACACCGCCCAGTTCAGTGGTACCGGACATAGCTAAGATCTAACTGTCTTCGAACGCTTTTCTAATCAAGTCCATTTTTAGGATGCCTTCAAATTAATATCTTTGCCGCAGTTTTTAAAGAAGCGTAAAGTAGATCATGAGTACCGAGAAAGAAGATATGGTTTCGAACTGGATTAAAGAAAATGGCAATCCGGCAATTGAGAAGTTAACACAAATAAACCTCGAAACTGCAGGCAAGGTTGCCGAAATGCTTGATGAGAAAGGCCTAAACGCAGGCAACCTCGCCCAGCTAATGGATACGCACGTAGCGGAAGTTAATAAATGGCTAAACGGAAAACATAATTTCAGCGAACAAACCCTTGCAAAAATCACCTCAAGCTTAGCATCTAATAACTAAGGATATTCCTCTGGTTGGCTAACTAAAGGCATGCCGAAATTCAACGGGTGACATATTCGTTTTCTTTTTAAATAAAGTGCTGAAAGATTGTGCATGCTCAAAACCCAATGCATAGGCAATTTCACTTACCGATAAGCTTGTTACCGAAAGCTTTTCCTTCGCCTTCTCAATAAGTTTCTCATGTATATGCTGCTGTGTATTCTGCCCAGTGTGTACACGTAATAAATCACTCAGGTAGTTCGGCGTTAAATTCATCTGCCCCGCAATATGCTGCACCGTAAGCAGGCCATGCTTTGCCACATCATTTTTATGAAAATAATCGTTAACCAGCTGCTCAAATTTTGCAAGAACCTGGTGGTTATTGTTTCTGCGGGTAATAAACTGGCGCTCGTAAAACCGGTTCGAATAATTCAGCAGAAGTTCAATCTGCGATAAAATAATCTCCTGAGTATGCCGGTCTATATGGCTGCATTCTTTATTTATTTTATCGAGAATAACAATTAAATCCTCTTCTTCCTCAGCAGAAAGGTGCAGCGCCTCATTAACGGCATAAGAGAAGAAGCCATAATTGTTAATAGCAGCCGCCAGCGGATGCTTGATTAAGAAATCTGGGTGAAAAATAAGCAGGTATCCGGAACCGCATTCCATATTGTGCAAATCGAGTTGTTGCACCTGGTTGGGCGCCGTGAAGCTGAGTACGCCTTTGTCATAATCGTAATGTTGCTGGCCGTACTTTATCTTTCCGGTTGCGTCTCTTTTGAGCGCCACACAATAGAACATATTCACAAATCCCTTCCAGATTTCATCTTCCAGAAAAATACATTTCGACAGGTTAATCACGCTTACCTGCGGGTGCAGCGGCTCTGGTAAAGACAACAGCTTGTGGAATTGCGATATCGATTTAATAGCGTTCATAATACGAATTTAAGGATAAAGAATTTTAGAATTACGGCTGCACCGTCATAAAGTGCAGCCATCAATATTGCTAATCGATAAGGCCCATACTAAACTCATCGTAAGGATTGCCGGTATCGGTACCCAGCGGCACGATGCTTTCCAGCCTGTTCAAATCGGCGTCGGACAACACAATGCCGGCGGCGGCGATATTTTGCTCCAGGTATTTCCGCCTTTTCGTTCCGGGAATAGGCACGATGCCCCTGGCCATAATCCAGGCGAGCGCCAGTTGTGTTGAGGTGATGTTCTTTTCGGCAGCCAAAGCTTCAATTGCGGCAACAAGTTCCAGGTTTTTGTGAAAATGGCTTTCCTGAAAACGCGGTATTCCTCTTCTGAAGTCATTTTCAGGCAGGTCATCAATCTTGCGGATTTGTCCGGATAGAAATCCCCTCCCCAGCGGAGAGTAAGCTACAAAGCCAATGCCCAGTTCTTTTAAGGTTTGCAAAACACCCAGCTCCTCAACACCACGTTCGAAGAGCGAATATTCACTCTGTACCGCCGTAACCGGATGCACGGCATGTGCTTTTTTTACCGTTTCAGAAGAGACTTCCGACAGGCCGATGTAGCCAATTTTACCTTCTTTTACCAATTCGCTCATGGCACCCACCGTTTCTTCAACCGGCGTATTTTTATCCAGGCGATGCAGGTAATACAAATCGATGTAATCGGTATTCAGGTTTTTCAGCGATCGCTCTACTGCCTTTTTAACGTAATCTTTTTTGCCGTTAATGGCCCAGGTCACTTTATTTTCGTCGTTAATTTCCCAGCCAAACTTAGTGGCAATGGTATATTTATCCCGGTTGCCAGCAATGGCCCTGGCGATAAGCTGCTCATTTTTAAGCGGACCATATAAATCGGCCGTATCCAAAAAGTTGCCGCCCAGTTCTAACGAACGATGAATGGTTGCAATGGCTTCCTGCTCATCGGCCGGGCCATACATATGGGCTTCCTCAAAACCTGTCATCCCCATACAACCTAAACCGATTGGTACAACTTCAAGTCCTGCGCTACCTAATGCTATTTTTTTTAATTCCATAATGTTGTTGTTTTTCATGATTCAAAAGTGCGGAACTTTCAGGAAGCGCATGTTTGCTAAGCCCCGAATCTTGTATGCAAAACAAGGAATTGAAAATCATTTGTTTCAGATTAGGTTTAGGGCAGTGAACAACAAAATTACTTAAACTGTTAAATAGCTGCTCTTCCTCGCAAAACATTGCCCCAAGTACCTGAATCGCATAAAACCTTGTAATTCAACAGAAACACAGCAGCGTAAACGTTCCATTTTTTGCGAGATTATATTATTAATCCTACAACTTATAGCGCTTTTTGTTGCTCTTGGTATTAAAATTGAAACAGCTGGCTCAATTATGAGAAAATTACTTTTTACAGCATTTCTGATAATTTTGATCGCCGGTTGCAAAAAGAAGTTCTGTGGCAAAATTATGGCCATCAGTACAGAAACATCACCGGCAAACGGAGCGCCTTTATATAAAATTTACTTAGAAAGTGGTGAGGTTGTACCCATGAAGAGCAGGGGCAACTACCAGATAGGAGAAGGTTATTGTAATGATTAGACAGCAAAGTTTCGACAGGTACAACCGTAACACTACGGTTTTAAAAATCAACCCGATTAAATTAAAGGAGCTTTTACCGGCTTTTGAAGTCAACACCCTTGCAAACTCGATAACCATCTTTACCAAGGTAGAGCAGGTATCTGAAAAAGAGAAAATCATCTATGCAGAAAAATCTGCAATGGAGCTGGCTTTCGAAGAATTTGAAGACCAGTAAAAAGGTTAGGAAGCCAGCTGCGCAACCGTGGCAAGCAATAACGCTGTTTGAAAAGGTTTTTGAATATAGAAATCGCACTTGGCGTTAAAAGCCACTGCGCCATAATCGCCGGCACTCATTAAAATAATTTTGTATGCGGCCGTTTGCGTGTTTTCCTTCAGTTTCAGGCATAAATCCATGCCATTAAACTTGCCAAAGTTAATGTCCATTAAAATTACATCTGGTTTTAAGAGGCTAATGTCTTCGAAAATATTAATGGTGTAAATCTGGCTTAAGGTTACAATGTTGTAGTCCTCATACTCGAACAAGGTAGAAAGGGAATCTAAGATATTATAATCGTCGTCGAGGATGAGAAGTCGTTTGCGGCTCATTTTGCTAAGCGTTTGCTATATATACGTTTTGTTTAAAAGGCCCGTTTTAATTTTTGCATTTTTTTAAGGTTTTAAAGAGCGTTAGCGCTTATTCAATTTCTCCCTCCGACAGGTGATCCAGGGGCCATCCCGATTTGTACACAAAATCTGCATGGTCTGTTTTCGATTCGTTAACCACCCTGCCCTTAAAATCGTGGGCAACTTCGCCATGGGTTTCTAATACCTGCTTCGCCATTGCCGCATATTCTGTTAAATCCAGGCCATCTTTAACAATATAAGTTAAAGCACCACTCTCACTCAAAACAGATTCGACAACTCCTGCTTCAAACTTCTTTTGGAGTGCCGCAAATGCAGCATCCATATCATTTGGGTTACTATTTTCCATAGGGTAGAATTTCTTCGAATAACCCGAAAAAAATTGAAAAGTTTCGTCAAATGATCATTACAATTGAACACCACAATCCGCCCTGGCTAAGCTCTTATTTCAAGTTCTTAGATGCCCGGTGTTTTTGCGGCCACCAAATAGAGCCAGGCTAGGCTACAGCGCAGGCCTCATTTACCCCACATCATTACTTACAATTCCATGAAGAACCATTTACCCCTTTTATGCGTAAATCTTACCATAACAGCCAGTTGGACAAAAAATTCCAGCGGCTTTGTTTGTAAGGATTATAAACTTTAAACGACCAATACCCCATATGAAAACACTAAAATTATTCGGCATACTCATGGTGGCACTCGCATTAAATGCCTGCAGCCAAAATAAAACCTCAAACGCAGGGGGATTATCCCGCGATATTAAAAAATACCCGGCCGCAAAATCAGCTGCCTACTGGAAACAGGCACTATCTGCCCAGGCTTATGATATTATGGTAAACAGCGGAACCGAAACGCCTTATAAAAATCCCTATTGGGATAACCACAAAAAAGGCGTTTATGTAAGTGCAGCAACCGGCAAACCGCTTTTCAGCTCGGATACGAAATTTGAATCGGGCACTGGATGGCCAAGTTTCTTTAAACCCATCGATGCTAAAGCCATCAAAATCGTTCGCGATGCATCAGACGGAATGGTTAGAGACGAAGTGGTAGAGGCCAGCACCGGCCTGCACCTGGGCCATGTTTTTGATGACGGACCTAAACCTACCGGACTGCGTTACTGCATGAATTCTTACGCCCTCAAGTTTATCCCCGCCAAATAAATCAAATCATCATGAAAAGATATAAATTGTGGCTGCTCGGACTGGGCTTCCTCGCCTCATGCACCGATGCACAAACCCGCAAAAACGAAAATGCTTTTGCTGATTTACCTAAACCAACAGCCAACCAGAAAGTGGCAACTTTTGCAGGCGGCTGCTTTTGGGCGCTGGAAGAAGGCATGAGCGAACTTAAAGGCGTAGATAAGGTTGTATCCGGCTACGCAGGCGGAACGGTTAAAAACCCAACTTACGAAGAGGTTTGCGCAGACAATACCGGCCATGCCGAATCCGTTGATGTGTACTATGATCCAGCCTTAATCAGCTATGCGCAGCTTGCCGAAGCCTTTTTCTACGCCCATGACCCCACTACGGTAAATAGGCAGGGCCCAGACGAAGGTGAAGACTACCGCTCGATGGCATTTTACAAAAACGACGAGGAGCATAAAACACTCGAACAGGTAATTGCAAAGGTAAACGCAAGTAAGCATTACGCCGATAAAATCGTTACCCAGGTGGTGCCCTTTAAAGTTTTCTACCCCGCAGAAAATTACCACCAGGATTATTATAAGCTCAACCCCGGCAATGGTTATATTCAAAATGTATCCAGGCCAAAAGTGCTCAAGCTGCGGAAAAGCATGGCCGCACTCATCAAGCCAGAATTTAAAGATAAAAGCTAATTAACCAGGGGGGATTGTTTAAATCCCCCTTTTTGCATTAAGTCTTTTCTCAATATTCTTTATCTTTGTGTATCCCCAAGCCCATTCAGGTTAAATCACATCCTCCCTATTTTTAGCCTGTTTTTTATGGGTTAGCCATACCTGCTGTTCAACAAATAACCCTTTAATGAACATCCGCCATGGCCGATTACCTTCGTTAATGCATTTTTTCCGCAACCTCCTTTCTGTTTTGGTTTAAATAATAGAGACAGTAAGTGTTAATTGCAATCAAGCAGAGGTTAAACATGAAGTGGTGCTGCCAGCTCATTTTTGAAATGAAACCACCACAACTGCAGGGCACCTTTGCATAAAAGTGCATTAGAATTAAAAGAATATAAATACTAAATGAAACCAGAAGCAGCAATGACAACCACAAACCAGGCCGGCTATAATTAAAAATCAAAAGGCCAGCCACAGCTGCTTCTGCTATGGGAATGAAATAAGTAAGCAACAGATTTACTACTGGTGCAAAAGGCTGCCTTAACACTTGTTGCTGGTAATGAGCTAAATCTGCTAGTTTTACCCAGACCGCATAAGACCATAAAACCATTAGCAAGAAGCTGCTAAAGTTGTATGCATACTGTGAGGTTTTTTGCCCGCTTATCATATCGTTTCTGTTGATACCATAAAGCTAGTGGCTTGATGAAGGCTTGAGTAGGTTAAGGTTGCACCGAATGAGGCGTGAATAGTCGAATTTTAGATCATTTTTCTTGCAGCCATGGGTGCCAAAAAATTGACCTGCCGAACCCCTTTGGTTAATTTATTGGTTTTTTGAGCTGCTCAAACTGGAGATAGCACTTCGTTTGTGGTAATAAAGTGTCAGTTTTTAGGATAAAGAACAAATTGCTTTTGTTCATCATATAATACTGGTGGATAGTGAACAAAGAAAGGCATATTGGCAAAATAAGCAATCACCCCTTCGCCAAGGATAAGTTTATTTTGCCTTTTTAACAGCCTTAATGGAACACGCATCCAGTGGTCCTGTCCATCATGTAAGTGATAATAATCTCCGGCAAATAAAGTGTCACCGTATAACTTACCTTTTACAATACCAGAATCTTTCATGCCAACATGATACAATACCTCCATGCTTCCGTAAAAATCGGTCCCAGCGACCTTGATAACTGCAATGGTTGTATCTTGTTTTCTAATACCAACAAACCGTTGGTGCTTCACCGTATTCAAGTCTGGCTTACCATCTTTACAGCCCATAACTAAAGTTGTAAGGAATAAAAGCACGAATATGTTCAGGGTTACGGATTGATATGATAAAGTTTTCATCGGAACAAGGTTGCTTTTGGAGACGTGTCTTTTACTGCACACCAGTATTGACTAATGGAGATACGGGAATATTAATAATTTGCGCCTATTTTTTTGTTCTGGCTAAATGTTAGATAGATGATGATGCACAAAAAAGGCAGGTATATTATTGCATCCGGATAATGATAAAATTGAGGGTTAATTGCCGGAAACATTTTAATACAAAAGCAAAATAGACCGTAAACACTGGCCAATGCTGTAACTGAAATAGATAGATGTAATTTTTGAGAAATTTTTCGGGAGGCAATCAGTAGCTGTCTGATTAGAATTTTCGCGGCAAAATAATTAAACAACAAAACTAGCGCACACAATAGATACCTTATCAAGGTGTTGATTTCATCGGTTATTAAATCCATTTTAAAAGCGGTAAGAATGTGCATTATTACATCTACGGCTATGAGCAAGACAAGCGTAGTAATGATAAGTGACATTGTGAGGATTAATGTCACCAATAGGTTCTTCATGGTAATGATGATTAGATATTCAAATATAATAATAACTAAGGTTTCTTTTTTGAAACAGCTAATCGCTCCCAGGTTAGCTCTACCCGGAATTTGTTCGCTAACAACTGGAACAATAGGACGATAAAGGGTATTTATTATCGATCAATTAAATGCCGTGCTGATTTTGCGGATGGCTATTGGTAGGTGGAAAATTGCCTGATTAAACACCAACAACTTCCTCAATTGTTAAGGACGTTGTTGGTTTTAACCAATTGAAAGCCTGACAGTTTATCAATTCTCAAAACCAGAAGTTTTAAAGCATGGATTTTTCAAATTCTTGGCATATCTTCGAAAGTTAATCCCCTAACCAAACAAGTTTTCCTCATTTTAATGTTCAGTAACGCTCAAACAGACACCAGGATTGTGGTGTTTAAATCGATGACCATCGTTGTAAATCGTGTCAGAGATTATCCTAATCAATTCAGAATATATGTAGACAGCCTGTATAATGGCACCTTAGAGTTAACAGATGAAGGCTGGACAATTACACCCGGCTATACCCTGCCCAAAGGCGTTTTTACCTTACTAACGAAAAGAATGGGTATCCTTTAAATTGCTTTGCCTGCACCATTTTTAAACTTATTTAGGCTGAGAACATTCTTTTCTGCAAAAACGACAAAAGCCGCCCAAGGGCAGCTTTCCGTTTATTTATTGTGTGTTTATGCTTTTTATTTTGCCAAAACCATTGCATTTTGCTGCGCCTCCATAATGGCCTGAGAAGCAAAAGCCGCAGATTTAAGGCTGGCAAAGTTAGCGGCTTTTACATTTTTCATGTTACCGGCAATTACGGTGCTTTCAGTTGCTGAACCTGATAACCTTAATACTGCGCTGTCTTTAACAACTGTGTATAAACTTGTTGCTGTAGTTTTGATGTTCGCTGTTGCGCTTTGGCTTAAAAATAATTGAAGATTTTTTACATCAAAGTTGTTTTCTGTACTAACGATTGATTCGCCGTAGGCTTCGATTCTTTCTAAATCTTTTACCGTAACATTTATGGTAACCTGATCAGTTTCGGTTGAATTGATGAATAAGGTTCTGCCGTCGGTAGTTACCGAAGTTTTTGCAGCATCGTAGTTAACTTTACCAGCTACATCCTGCTTGTCGCCCTGGCTTAGAATAACTTTTACATTTCCACTCACCCAAATTCTGTTGAACTTCGATAATGAGGCTGTTTTTGTTTCTGCTTTAACTGGCTCTGCGGCGAAAGTTGCCATGGCTGATGAAGTGAATACTACTGCTGTTAATGCTGCTGCGAATAATGATTTTGCGAAGGTTTTCATATCTTTTATATTTTAAGTTTTTTGTTATTGTTTGTTATTAAGACGCCGTCGCCCAGGAAACGTTTCAGCTAAAAATGCCGTATTATACCAGCAAGAGTAGGCAGCAGACCAACGCCTGTAATTTCTAGACGAACGCCCGTTCATTTTTTATTAGAATCGACGAACCGCTTGTCTACCTGCCCTTTTATTATGTTATGATGCGCTGATAAGCACTCAAGAAGTTTCAAATCTCAGCTTAGGATAAAAGACTATCGGTTGAATGGCGGTTTTTTAATTTCTTTCATCGCTACCGCAGCTAATGCGATATTTTAAAATATGTTTTGTTAATTGCCTTCGGAAACCGATGTGCAAATCTTCGCGACGTTGTTATTTGCCTGCGCATTCAAACCAAAATACTTTTTCGCTGTTTAACCGTAAAAACTAAACGCCTTGTCACTAAAATCGCTATCTAAAACCCGCTGGAGGATTGAGCCAGACCGGGTTGTTGTTTATCCTTACGGCTTATCATACATACTCGCCGGGGTATTGGCAGTCATTTTTGTTGCCGGATATTTTGTATATGTGTACTATCTGAAAAATGATATTGCATCGTCTCTGCCATTGCTGATTGTAATGGCGGTTGTAATTGCACTTTTTGTGGCCTGGGCCGGAACAGCTGTAGAGTTTGAAACCGGGCAGGGCATTATGCGCAGGAAACTCTTTGGCTTTCTGCCTGTATCGGCTGTTCCCTTTGCAAAGATTTACGGCATCTCACCGGTTTCTAACCTTGCGGGTTCTTATACCTATCGCGTTTTTAAGAAAGACAACCGCTACGGCAAAGGCATACTGGTTTCTTCCAGTTATGGAAAAAATGATGACCCCAATGCAATCGCATTTGTTGATGAGGTGATTACCCCGATACACCGCCAGCTCGAACTCCACGATGCACCAGGCGATTTCATTCCAAAGCAGATAGACCAGTATAAGTTTTTTAACGTGCAGGGCGGTACCTACACGATAAAGAAAAACAAAATGGGTGGCGTGTTGCTCGGCCTGGTTCTGCTGGCCATAGGCATCCACGAATTAACGCCTGCTGCCTGGCTTGGCCACGATTTTAGCATAGGCAGAATGTGTTTTATGCTCTTTACCCTTATCGGCGGCCCGGTAATCATATTGGCCGGCTTTACGGAGACCATCTTTGATAAGTCGTCGCGATTGGTAAAGCGCAGCAGCCCAATTGGCCTGGGCAACAAAGTTTACAGTTTTGATGATTTTAACGGGATTCAAACCGTCAGGAAATCTACTAATCTTATCTATTCAGGAACAGACGTTCGGATTTATTTTTTACGGCCCGGAACCGATAAGGAAGATGCAATGATACTATCGAGCTTTTTCAGCACGAAAAAAGTAGAGCGGTTTGTTGCTGAAGTAAACAATATCATGGCCTAAATGCGGTATTGAACTTTGCCTGATATCATTGCGAATGTTGATTTAAATATTTGGTTTTCATCGATTTAGTTCCCTTCAGTTTACATGGCTTTGTTAAAATCTTTTAAGTAGCAATACCTGGACCTAAAGGCTGCTAAGTATATACAATTCGAAATGATTAGAAACCTAATCTTAAGCCTGTTCACAATCTTGACTTGTGCAGGCCAGGTAAAAAAAGAGCCGGCAAAAATCAGCAATGCGTTCTTATTGAGCAAAACGGTAAAATCAAGCGATGGTACAGCAACTGAAAGTATTGCAAGTACACTGTTGTACACCTCATCTCCAACTGGAGACGAGTATTTTGCTTACACCCTAACAGATGGAATCATCTCCGATGCACTTGGGTATCGGTTCGCGGCCACCGCTAAGGGCCTTTTCTTCATAGCCGAGCGCCTGTTTTCGAATCAGAATGAGGTTGACAGTCTTCAAATTCGCTTTGACGACGCTCAGCACCTGGTACACATCGGTAAAGGTGACCGATACCAGCTTTTTCCATCGAGCTACCTAAAATTTAAGCAAGAAGTAAATGGGAGCCATAAAATTCTGAGTTTTATAGGTTTGCTGGAAGATAACCTCGGTGATTATCCGATTGCAGAATTGCTTCCGCTCATTGCAATTTACGGTAACCAAAAACCAGCGCTTAAGATTAAACAGGCTCAGGTTAGCACGGCACGAAGTCAGTCTGACGACATTCTTGATACCTGGCAATGCAATTACAAATACGGACGGACCGGGAAAATATTGTTTGTAAAAGCTTTTAATGAGGACGGACTGCGTTTTACTAAAAACGTCAGCTATGAACCGGACGGCGGCCTGGTAATTAAATCGCACAGAAATATAGAAGACAGGCAGATAACCGACCGCATCCTGTTAATGCAGGCAAGCACGCCCGGCAAACTTAAGTGGACGGACCGCGTAATGCAAAGCGGGAAAAACGTTGAAACAACGCTGGTAACGGAAATCCTGACCAAGGCTGTATTTTCAGTTGAGCAGGCCAAAATGAATCAACAGGAAGTATTAAATTTATTGAAGAAAAAGCAATGAACGATGATACGAACCCAAAACGCTAACCAACTGACTGAAAAGGCACACCTTTAAGCAATATTCCGGAAACGGGTGGGCGAAACAAAGAAATACCGGAAATTTAATAGCAGTGTATGAATAAGCTGCGCCAAAGGTTCAGGCAGTTTGCTACACCAGCTACTATACCATGCTAAATAGACATTTACCAAAATTAAGAACATGAAACTTCCCTTTGCAATTTTTATGGTTGTAACTATCCTTTCCTGTAACTCGCAAACCAAAACGGATCTTCTTTCGCTAAAGCTCAATTCGAAAGTTCCAGCTGTTGTGCTTCAAAATAACGAGCTTAAACAAGATACAGATCCCAACCTCGGTTTAGCAATACTCAATACAGCCAAGCTGGAAAAATACGCAATTGGCGAAATTGAACTTAATTCTTATACTTTTCCCAATGGGAATGCCGCCGACTACAGCAACCTGTCTATACTCCTTAGCTCGAAACAGCGCAACAATTACCTCGGTTTCAATTACAGTTCGGTAAACCAGCAGGAAACTAAAGCAATTGTAGCCTACTTAAAAAAAACCTATCCAGCCTACCAGCAAAGCGATACTAAAGGCAACGGAGAATCTTACTTCTGGGATGTTCCAAAACTTGATGCCTGGATTTTTACCTATCAGGGAAACTCTACCGATAAGAATGGCAAGAATTTTTTCAGCACAAACTTCATATTCGTGAAAAGAGGTACACGCATGGAGAACAGTACAGATCCGAAAGTAATCACGATAATGGCGTATTACAAAATGATGTATCCAGATGTGGTAAAGTAAGTAGCTTGGTTAATAAAAGAAAATCCTGTAACTGAAGTTACAGGATTGGTTTTTAAATTATTGCTGAGTGGTCCCGACGAGAATCGAACTCAGTCCATTTAAGGGCTTTACACACCACTTTTACATATTTTTTTATTTAAAACTCACCCATTCCTAACCTGGATTTGTGCCTATTTTGTTTTGCAAATTTATTGGTTTAAACATCGCAAAAAAAGTACAAAAAAGCAAGATAAAAATATCCACACAATTATTTCCTTAACTTTCTTGTAATTGATTATTGCACCCGAAAATCAAGATATACAGCTAAAATTATATAGAGTTATTAAGCTTGGATATGCAGTTCATTTCGGGAAATTCTGTTTACTTAGAATTAGTAATTACTGCCATTAAATTTTTACGAGGTTAAATCTTTATCAAAAATAACAATACTTTTTACTTTAACTAATTGGTATTTTTCTTTCCTTTCTTTGCTGCTTTAGGTGCTGCTGGTGGTGTTTCAATTACTTCTGGTTCTGGTTAATTTTCTTTTTATCAGATTCAATTTTGCTTTTAAATCTATTATTCTTTGTTGCACTTGTTTTCTACCTTGTAAAGATAAAGCATGTCATCACATGCTTTTTTAAAGGCTAGGGGCAAAGGCTAGCTCCTTCTCTTTAAAACTAGCCTTAAGCTTCTGCACTTATAAGAAGTCATGAGTTATAATGGTATGCCGATTGCACCAAATCAACCAGCTAATGCTTATTCTAAACCCACTAGTCGAGCAGCGTCCAGGTTTTGCGTGCCTGAACCTGCTGCACAACCTGTTGCTCGGCAACAACGATGTTTTCCTTGCGTTGGCCGATGTATTCTAAACTGCTTAGCTTATTCCAAAGTGCAACCAGTACGTTCATAAATTCGCTTGCCATAACCATGCTGGTATTAATTTGTTTGTGGTCGTAAACGAGTTCGATAGTTTTGGCTAGCAGCTCCTCGAAATTGCCAGGCGTAACGTCTTTCCATTCATAGAAATACTTTAACAATTCTTCCCGCTCGCGCGGATCGATGAATTTAATTGCCGTAAAAAACACATGTGCCAAGCTGGAGAAATAACCGACCAGAACAGCCGGAGATTCGCGGTGAGCAAGGTTTCGGTAAGAATAAAACAAGCCTGCAATATAGTCTGCAATCTTCTCTGAAATGGAACGAATATTTTTCCCCAGAGGGGTGATGTTGTCTCGACCGCCTGTTTTATCAATAATTTTAAATGCGGATAGCTGTAGTTCGTTTAGCATAACACTAAAAGACTCGTAGTACCTTATTAAAGCGGGGTGACTGGTTATCGTAACGCTGGGCGGTATATAACTATTATTAATGGTTAGCCTTCCATTTTCATAATAAACCTGCCCTATCGTTAGAAAAAAGCTGTCGACGGTTTGAGCGCCAAGCTCGCTCTCTGGCAGAATTGAAATGGAATAAGATTTGGCAAGTTCAGGGTACCTTATCGGACTTTCATCCGGGTTGGGCGTACCCGCAGGTATTCGGTTGTACGGGTTAACAACAAGCAGGATAAGATAATTTCTAGGTTCCGACTGCCCAAAATAATGATTATGCACCAGCGAATCCATATTGTCAGACTGTTCAATATCTATATGGCAGCCTTCAGGGGTAACGGCATTGCAATGCCTGATTCGTACTTCAATATGATTTGTAGCCTTTTCTGCAATCTCGATATCGTGGGAGCTTTTATAACCGGCGAAAGGCGGCAGAAATCCATAGTTGTTCGCATTGATATTGAGCGATACCGCATTTCTTACAAAGTCTTGTAAATAGAGATCGTTAACCGTAAAATGGTCGCTAGAAAGTTTCATGCCATTCACCCAATTGATGGGCTTGTATCTAAGCGGCTTGATCATAATAAATGTTTTTTAGATGTTGATTAGATAAATATAGCACTTTCCCCAACTTCGTTTGGCTTATTCGCGTTTTCTGAAACGCGTTTGGCGTAGATAGTCATTTTTTCGGTGATGCCATTTTCAATAATATCCAGATCTGGATCTATAAAAATGTTACGCTTGAAAAAAGAGGTTTTAATAAAGAAAATCCATTTGTAATTGTCCTGATCACTTCCTCTAAATTCAACCGGGCTCTTGGAAAATTTGAGGTTGTAATCATCAATAAATTTATGAAACCAGATCCCAAAATTCATGTTTTCAACCGCCTTTACTTTCACCTTTAATGGTTCCGGATCGCTACTTTTTTTATACAGTTCCAATTCGAGAACAAGTAATCTGTTGAAATCTACATGATCCATGTTAATGTCCAATGGGGTTTCAGGATACTTCCAGATCTTAAAAATCTCTGAAGGTATACCGAGCAGCGCCACATATGCCCACCAGAAAATTAAGGGTACAAAAAAGCACATGATGCTACCCGCACCGTACCATCCGAAATTAACAGAACTTAACCAATTGAAAGCCAACTGAAATAAATAAACCGCAAGGATAGCTGACACTAGCGTAGAAAAAAAGATGAAAACCTTGCGTTCGAGTAAATCATTCGCATAATATTTAGTGAGCAGGTAAACAAATAAGCTACCCATTAAAATATAGAAAATACAACAAATTATATAGCCCCAGGGCATGAAATTGAAATTTAGAAAGCCCAAGAAACCCGGGATAGCCAAAATCAGTCCGGTAAGCAAAACACTTACAATCAATCTTTTGTTGCTTAGAAACTGATTCTTTTTATTTAGGATTGATAATACTGCGGTAGATACCAGAATGATCAGTGGAAATAAGAGGTAGCGGATAAAAAATGATTGAACGTCCATTAATTTTGTTGATGTGTTATATTGCAAATATAGTATCTTTAATACTTGATTATAATCCTTATTTTACTCGAGAAATAAAATTTTATCTACAACAAAAATGCAAGCTTAAAGTTTAAATGAAAAAAGAAACTTTGATTGATAACGAACTATTTACAGACTACAAGGCGGTAGCTAAGGCGGCCGATTTGATAGAGCGCTCTGTAGTTGATGCCGACCAAATAGAGGTGGTTCCGATTGGGCCTGATAAACGGGCTTTTGCAAAAGATATTGAATCGTCTGCTTTTTATTATTCGGAAAACAGAAGGCACGAACGCATCCGGATTACCACCAACCGCGAAGGCCTTTATGATATGCTTCCGGAAGGTCTTTTCCACAGGCCACCTACCGGCAGCGCAGGAATGGATGAAGAATCTATGATTGGCGATATCAGGGAAAGACGAGAAGAAGAAAAACATGCAAGATTATTTTTTACTCCATTTGATACCGAAATTAACCGTGTTCGGGTGATGACGGAGCTGTATGAAAATAAGCTTGATAAAAAAACCACCTATTCCGAATTAAGCCGAATCTTTGAGTTTGGATGGAACGAGTTTAATCTCCTGAATAAAGAACAGAGCATCATCTGGATGCACCTGTTGCCCGAAATACAGCAAAAAAGAAACGATATCGATTTTACCGCGAAAGTGCTCACCGCGTTATTTAACCTACCCATCGCCGTTAATGATGCCACAACACAACTTACAGGGATTGATGTTGCAGACGACATGCAGATTAAGCTTGGAATGGGCGCCCTTGGTATTGACACCATCATTGGGAGCAGTTTTACCCCAGATCATGAATGTTTTCAAATAAATGTTGGCCCAACTGCTCCTGAAGAGTTGGTTGCATTTATGCCGGGCCAAAAGAGCCGGGAAATTCTCGATATGGCAATTAGTTACCTGATGCCAGTTGATGCCGAAGTGAACGTGGAGCTGGTAACGGCGCCCGATTTTCAGGAAACCCTACTAAATGAAAGCGGAAGCAGCGCTTATTTGGGTTATACCGCTTACATCTAGTTTTTTTTACTGCTGGTGCAGATTTTCTGCAGCATTCTTCAAAAACATACGGTAATGTACATTCATTGCGCTTCGCAAACGTAGCTTGGAAAGGGTGATACTCAACAACTCCGCCCAATCAGATTTTGTAAGCCTTGCGGCTTCTGAAGGTTCGATCACAATATCGGTTGTTTTGATGAAACCCGCATTTGGTTTATTATCCAGCATGATTCCTTTTAACAGTGTTATGCTTTTTAGTTTCGGCCCCAATTCAAAATGGCAAAAATTAATAACATCTGCTTTAGTGATAACCCGATCTCCGGTGGTTAAGCCATATTTGTAAGCCTGTACCCGATTGGCTGCATTAAGCTTCGAGCGGCCGCCTTTTGATTGACTTAATAGAAAAACGCTCTCCGGGTTGACTCTGTTATTGCCGTAAGCCAGTAACCGGCTGCCCGGATTGATGTGATTGGCTTCTTCTGCCTGCGTAACCCAAATGTCTAAAAATAAAATATCGGCGTCGTCAATAGGCTTAATAATAACATAGCTCGGAAGCTCTTTAATGTCTTTTAATGCAGAGCGACTTTTTTGCTCAATCAGGGCAATATTCTGTTCCAGATTTTTAAGTGCCGTACTTAAAAAATCTGGCCCATAGGCCGAAAAGGCGGCCTTTTCATCTCTCAAAAGTTCAAAAAGATACTCTACAAGCTCTTTGGCATTTCTGGTATCAAAGCGCTCGGTGCCTCCATATCTAATTGAAAACGACCCGTCGCCTTTTTCGTTTTCATTGGTGTAGGGAATCTCGTTATAGCTTTTGCCTTTGTTGTCCTTCAAATTTTCAACGGTAAGCATCTGGTCAAACCCTTCGGTTTTTATCGGCACTACATTGTTCATCGTTTTGAGGCGGTGTTTTATCTGACTCAGTTTTTTATTAACCACAGGGAACGCATTGATATGAACATGAATTTCGTTGAGCATATCCTGATTGATTGCAGCAGGCAACACAACTTTTAACCATTTTATTTCGCCACCAATTCTATTCAACTCAGCCTGTTGAAATAGATTCGAAAATTCTGACGGCATTTCTGTAGTTTCTTCGATATTAAAATCGTTAAGATCGCCAAGCGTTAGAAACCTGTTGCTGTAAAATTGCAGCACATCAGATTTGATTAGGTTAAGCAACTGCTTGTGGTAGAATGGCGCCTGGGTTTTTCCAGTTACCGGCTCATCCATAAACCGCTCGGTGTACGCAGCGAGCTCATTACCTTTGTAATACCATTTGCCCAGTGCTAAAAGATCATAAGCATTCTCCGGTACAGCATAATTTTTCCAGTCGAAAAATAAATTTAGTTTATTAAAGTCCATCCAGTTCTTTATCCCGCTAAAGCCTATGTAAAGAACGTTCTGGGGTATCGAGAAGCCAGGCAGGCTGTTAACAGCAGGCTGTTTGTTAAACCCTTCCACACTAAAGATAGTATTACCTGTGGCCATATATTTTACCGAAGCATTGAGCAGTTTCACCGTGTGCAATGGGCTGAAAAAAATGTCTGTCTTTTTTGTCTGGTCAGTTTCCAGTTGCACGTCTTTTTTAAAAGAAAACTGATGGTAAGGAGAAACGAAATCTTCCTGTTCATTTGGGCGGGCATGGAGAATCGCATGTGCAGGCAAAGAGGAAGTTAAGTGGTCGGGCGCCAAAATTCTGCTTATCTTATCGAAAATTCTGTTTTCAAGATTTTTTACGTCATTGGCAACATTAAATAACTCGTTGCTTAAAGCCTCAATTATCAGTTTTACCAGCGGATCAAAATCGTTACTATCTTTAGTGTTCCAAAAATCTTCTGCATTTTTTAATATTCGGTTACGGATCTCATCCTTTGATGAATAAAAGACTGGTTTCATATGTACTCTATTTGGGGCGGTTAATTAGGTAGATAAAGGACTGAGAAATAAAGCGGTATTAAAAAAATATTTTTCGCCTGTTGCTTTTATTAGCGCTCTTACGCTAATATCTACTTTTTTTTTGATCTCGGTTATCTTACGCATAGGGTAAACGTTTTCTACCTCTGTTATGTGTATATCTACAGACGTACTGTAAATACGAAGTTCTTGATCGGTAATAGACTTAAGAAGCGATTTGCGGAACTTTTCTTCCCAGATGCTCTCGCTTACGATGAGCTCAAAATCCAAATCCCATATCTCGCAACCGAAGTTTTGCTGGTAGCGGTGTTCGCCGTATCTGGTGAAAATTATCAGTTCTATGTGGTTAGAAATCGATTTTCCAAGGTCTGCAGATTGAAGCCCTTTGCCTGAAAGTAAAGAACTCAATCTGAAGGGTTTGTTGAAAAATTTATCAGACATAGATGTTTGGCTTAAAGTTTGTTAAAAGTAATTTAAAAAAATCGTTTATGTAACCAAACAACAAATATTAAAAATTGTTACTGTACAATGTTGATTTGATAGTTATGTGATTTTGGGGTTGATTGTTGGTGTTGATTGTCGAATTAGTTATTAGACCAGTAGTATGTGAAATCCCTAACAATCTATGAAACCCATTAACGCCCTTGAAATTAGAAAGGCTTATATCAAGTTTATTTCGAATTTTGTCTTTTTAACGCTTTTTTCTATTCTCTGTATCTTTCTTTTTTTTGTAGCGGCAGATTTTGAATATGCCCTTCTGGATAAAAAAGTAAAAGAAGCTGAAAAACTTTCGTATTTACGAAAAGATATCAATACCAATTTCGACCTTATTCTGGTCCGTTTCAAAGAACTTGCACAATACCGCGATTATAATGCCAACGAAATGAGCAAGCAAGGCATTCTGCTCAATGATATTCAAACTTCCAATAACAGAATCAAAGATTTGATTTCGAAAAAACCAGAAGCAAGTGCCAGTTTTGACTTGTATGAGAAAATAAACAATAATGTAAGCGCAATGGCCGATTTGCAAGACTCACTCATAAATTCCAGAGGTGATATTCAAAGGTATAAGGAACAGATAAACGATTGTCAGCGCGCAAATCAATCTGCAGCTAACAAAATTAGAAATGGCAGATTCGGCAGATAACTAAGCACCATGATAAAACTAAGTATAAAAGAAAGACGAGAACAGTTTTTGTTTTTTGCAGCGCTGTTTATTTTCACTGTTGGACTGCTAAGCTTTGGCATTTTTTACAGCGGCAAATCACGCTACGAAATTTCTAAATCCGACCTCGAGGTAAAAATCAACGAAAATGAAGCCTTCGAAAATATGGTTAAGGAAACCATGCCAACTGTAGATACTACCTTTAAACAAATTACTCGCTATAACCCAAATGTACAGGCCGTGTTTTTGAAAAACGACATTCAGCTTTCTTTGGGCTCGATTAGAGCGGCATTCGACCGCAAAGCTTCTGATTCACGATACAAGATTTTTGTGCAGACTGCGCAACTTTACGACAGGCTGTTTTACGACAGGCAGGAACAGAACAGAAATATTTCAGATATAGAACTGCATAAAAGACAACTTGACGACTGCATAACCAACAGACGCCAACTACAGCAAACCATCTCATCCAGATAAAAACTAAAATCACCTCAAAATCATCCTAAAACCATCAAAAACGCTAAAGATGTCCGAACCAAACACGAAGCAGATCAGCTCCAATTCGCAGGGATACATTATACTTTACATCCTGCTGGCTGTATTACTCTTAACAGGCCTTATTTTTTTATTCAAAAGTTCTTTCTTCGAAAAACGTAAAATTGACGCCAGGATTCTCAAAGATGAAATCTATTTGAATGAGAGTCTGGTATTTACAGACAACACACCCAAGGCATCAAAATGGCTGTGGGAATTCGGTAATGGTGCCAAAGCCACTACCAAAACCGGCTCCTATCATTACACTAAACCTGACACTTATATTGTGCGGTTAACTGTTGATGGCGAACTTCGCCAGGAATTTCCGGTAACCGTTAGAGATACGGTAAGGGCGGCAGTTGTAGATAGTGTTTTAACCATCAGTGGGCCAACCGCTGGCCTGGTAAACGAAGAGATCAGGCTTGAAGGAGATGGCGAAGGCAAGGATTTCGAGTGGTCTTTTGGTGAAACCGGACGTGTAGACGTAAAAGGAAAAACTGCCCTTTACACGTATCGTGCGCCTGGGAAATATGTTGTCCGCCTGCGATCTGACAAAAGCAGAAAGCCCGCCTATTTAACCGTTCTAATTACCGACCCGAATGCGGAAATTGTTGAAGATTTAGTTGCGCCGGGGGATGGCGAACGAAAGACCATCGATGACATCAGAGCCCGGCTGCAGGCCATTGCTAACGGAGCCGATTTTAACTCAAATTATTATTACCTCGTTAAAAAGTACATGTGCGGCAATGAGAAGGTCACCGTAAATGTAGAAATGAACGGGAAGAAAAAACAGACTGATATTTATTCCTATTGCATGGGACTGACCTTTGGCGGCGAAATAGCGGTAGATGAGGCACAGCTTACAATTAAACCGAACTCGACCTGTGCAAGTCTTTTAAATATAAAACAGCACTCCGGTACTGCACAGCCTGCTACGGCAACCGCTGCAGATGCTGCTGCAAAAACAAGATAGATCATAACTCATCCTAACGCATAAGCTCATCCCTATTCAACATGAAAAAATATTATTTCTTAACCATTTTCCTTTTAGGAATATCACTGGCTAATGCCCAATCCCCGGCTTCGTTTGGTAAAAAGGTTAAATATATGCCCAAGTCTTACGAGCGGCCGGCCGAAACAATAAACATTAATGAAAATACTTCGGGCAGCAGCCTGCCCTGGATAGTTTTTTCAGACCGCGAAGATAATTACACCACAACCTCGCCCGGCGGAAGCCTTATTATGAAAAAAATCAGTTTTATGGAGCCCTTCTACGTATCGAAAGAAGAAAACGGGTACCTGAAATTAATTAAGTACAAGGCCGGGATGATAAGAGGCCGTAAAATAAATGATAAAAAAAGCGCCATAAGCTATGGATGGATATCGAAATCGAAGCTACTTCTGTGGCAACGTGCCTTTTCCAACCAAAAAACAGGTTATGCAGAAAAAGCTATTGGAATTGTTAACGGGAAAAACCCACTTACCGAGCCAAAATTTTATTTCGATACTACCGATTCAATCCTGGTTTACAGCACACCCGAACTCAAAGACAGGCGCACCAAGGTAAGGCTCCACGAAATTGCCTATATCTACAAAAAATCGGAAGATGAAAAGAAATATCTGATAGGCTCCGACGACCAGTTATTTGCAGATTCTGCACGTAAAAGTGTTTACGGTTGGGTTTCGGCAGAAGCCATGCACAGCTGGGGCGACAGGTTGTACATCAGTTCAATTAAACCCGGCGACTACAGCCGGGAAGATTCGACCGCAGCAGCCATTGCAAAGGGCATAAGCAGTGGAACCGCATTTGTAGCCGACCCTTTACTCCCCGCGGAAAATGTGATTTTAAAAGGCCTTCCTGTAATTGCAGAAAATGAAGGTAATTATACGGTAGGCATTGCAACAGATGTTTACAATAAAACCGACAATAAAATACTAACCATTAACGGTTCTGCACTTTCTTACCGAGATTATGTTGCCCTTCGGAAAAATAAGACGAAAGTTAATGTTGTTTTTGTTGTAGATGGCGGAAGTTCGATGAGCAAATACCTCTCGGGTATGACCAATACCATAGCTTCTTTTGAAAGTATTATGGGCGATTTTGGCAAAGGTACAAGGGTTAGTTATGGTGGCGTGGTTTACCGTGGCGATGATGGCTGCCCTGTAAAAGGTGTGTTTACCAGCCCTATCCAAAATGACTACAGGCAGCTTATGAGTTTCTTATCTAATGAGGCAAAGAACACGGAAAAGTGTAACAGCGTAATTTCTGAATCGCCGGTTTTCAATGCGATTAAGGCTGGGCTGGGCTTGTTTAAAGGAAAAAAGAACGAAACTAACCTAATTATTCTGGTTGGCAGTACCGGAAATTCAGGAGGCACAAACAATTACCTTATCAACGAATTGAGCGAGCAGGTGGCACTTGCCGACGCAAGAATTCTGGCCTTGCAGGTGTACAGCGATTACAATTCTGTTTTTAATGATTTTGTAATCCAGTCCCGTAAACTGGTGTCAGAATCTGCTATCCGATCAGCCGAGTACAGAAAAAACACCATGGTGAAAGGTGAAGGACTAAAGAGTTTTCAACCCTACAACACCAGCCTTCAGGATTCAATTTCCTATTACCTGGATTACCCCAAGAACAGCCTGATTCAGGGTGGTGTTGTTTTCCCGACTAAAGGAACAGTAAACTCAAACCAGAGCATGACCATTGCATTGAAACGTTTCGTAAAAGAAACAAATTCAGATATTTACAATCAGATAAGTTCTTTAGACAGCGCATTCCGTTTAACGGGTATTGCACGTAAAAACTTATCAAAAAACGTGGAGGATTTATTACCTCAGCCTGTTGGCATAGAAGTGGCTGACCGGATGCCACACAATGCATTTAAATATTATAGCACGGCAACACTCCCTTCAGACCTGGTTAGCAAAAACCATTCATCACTGCAATACGCAATTGTGCTAAACAATATGGAATACAGACAGATAACGGATGTTTTTTCAATTATGCTGGGTCAAAACTTACAGGCCGATCAAAGTTCTTTTAGAAGCAAGTTGGTAAAAAACTATGTAAAAATGCCTAAACAGCTTTTAGGAATGAAGGTGTCATCCAGCGAAATCAAAGCAATGAGCCTGGCTGGTTATCTGAAACTGGTTACCGGTTTGCCTTTAAATAATGAATTTTTGAACCAGTACACAGTAGGTGATTTGAACAGAACTTCTACGATGCCATTAGACCAATTTGAGAACTACATTAAATTGCTTAGTGAATCCGTTCAGCAAATTAAAAGGGCTACCCAAATAGAACAGCAGTTTGTTTCGAACGGCAAATTATATTATTACATAACCGAAGAAAACTTTAATCCGGCAGTGATGCCAAAAACCAATTAGATAATGGCAATCACAAATTTTAGCGAATCGGTAAAAACCGCATTGCATATCGCCCAGTCGTTAGCAAAAGAATACGGCAACAAGACGTTTTCTGCGGCGCATTTACTCAAGGGATTAATGCATAAAGATGTTGGGTTGAGGTCTTTCATTACCTCAATAGGCAAGGATGAAGAATACATCAGTGAGTGGGCCGAAGTGAGGATTGATGAACAACCAAAATCATCTGGTTATAGTGACGAGGTGACGGGTGCCCCGGAAATTGCAACCATTTTTGAGGAGGCCGATAACGTACGCATAAAACTTGGCCTGGATTTGATTACACCAGTATGCGTGCTAACCGCATTGGCAAAACCCGGTGTTGGTTTCCAGGTAGATCAGCTGAAATCTTTTCCAATAAAAGAGAAGGAAATATTGGAGTTGTATGTAAAAGATGAAGAAATTGCGAGAGCAGTTGCACCAGATGCGCATGCTAACAATGCTGAAAAAAAGGCTACAAATAATGCGCTTTTGAAATACTGTATAGACAGGTTACAAATGGTTAGAGATGGCAAAACTGATTCGATAATTGGCCGCGACCGGGAAACAAGGATGATGATGGAAATTCTTTGTCGCCGTACAAAGCCAAACGTAATTCTTACTGGTGATGCCGGTGTGGGTAAAACTGCGCTTGTTGATGGCTTTGCGATTGATATCGTGAACCAGTCTGTACCAGAAAGCCTCAAATCAGTTCAATTATATGAGCTTGACCTGGGCGCTCTCATTGCCGGCGCATCTTACAAAGGCGAGATAGAAGACCGGTTGAAGAATATTATTAAAGAGATTAAACAGTTCGAAAAGGCAGTGCTTTTTATCGACGAAATTCATACCCTGCTGGATAGTAAAGGACCATTGGGCGCTGGAATTGGAAATCTTTTGAAACCCGAACTTGCACGGGGCGAAATAACGGTAATAGGTGCCACAACAATTGACGAATACCGGAAGATTATTGAGCCGGAACAGGCATTTAGCAGACGGTTTGAAGTACTTCAGGTGAATGAACCAAACGAGGAGAGCACCATAAAAATGCTCCAAAAGCTAGCCGTGAAATACGAAGAACACCATGGCTTAAGCATAGACCCTGAGGCGATGGAAGAGTGTGTGAGGTTGGCAAAACGCTACATGAAAGATAGAAGGCTTCCGGATTCTGCTTTCGACCTACTTGACCGCACTATGGCAGCCATGAAAATGATGAACGACACTTCTGACCTGGTCATATCAACACTGGAACATGACCTGGAAGATTTGAGAACAGATGAAGAGGTGCAAAATAAATATAAGGACTACAAATGGCTCTACTCCTTATTGCAGAATAAACTGAGTCCTGTTTTGCTGGGAAGGTTAACCGACGAAACGCAAACAGATGCCTTCGAAACTGCTGAAGAATATCAGGAATATATTCAGAAAAGCCTTGCTGAGCTTAAAACTTTCGCACTCGAGAAAAGCGAACGCATCACTAAGCAAGACATTGCATCGATAGTTGCATACAAAACCGGCATCCCAATGGGCAAACTTCAGGCCGGTGAAAAGGAAAAACTGCTCAACATGGAGCAGTACCTGAAAAAACGTGTCGTTGGCCAGGATCAGGCGCTTAAAGCAGTTTCTGATGCGATCTTAGAATCACGAAGCGGATTAAATAAAAAGGGCCAGCCGATTGGATCTTTTTTTCTGTTGGGGCCTACAGGAACCGGCAAAACCGAACTGGCAAAATCAATTGCCGAATTTTTGTTTAACGATGAAAAGGCGATGATCAGGTTTGACATGTCGGAGTTTAAAGAAGAACACAGCGCAGCACTCCTGTACGGAGCGCCTCCGGGCTATGTTGGATACGAAGAAGGCGGATTACTGGTGAATAAAATCAGGCAACAGCCATATTCGGTGTTGTTGTTTGATGAAATTGAGAAAGCGCATCCATCGGTGTTCGATACTTTTCTACAAATTCTTGATGAAGGCCATATGCACGACCGGTTGGGAAAAGAAGGCGATTTCAGCAACTCACTTATTCTGTTTACCTCGAACATTGGCAGTGAGTGGATTGCAGAACAGATAGGAAAAGGAATTATTCCTGCTTCAAATCAACTAATGGAGGTAATGGCTGGTCATTTCCGGCCAGAATTTTTAGCCAGAATTTCAGAAATTGTTCCATTCGCCCCGATAAATGAAAGTAATGTCATACGGATTTTCGAAATCCAGCTGAACAGCTTGATTCAGTCTCTGAACAAACTCGGTATCGAATTTGAAATCTCGGATGATGCCAAAAAGATGATTGCGCTTGATGGCTTTACGCCGAAATACGGTGCAAGGCAGCTATCGGCAGTTATCAGAAATTTATTGAGGAGGCCGATATCAAAATACATTATTTCAGGCGAATTAAAGAAAGGTTCGACGATAAAAGTAAGCAAACAACCCACTGAAAATCAGCTAAGCTGGGAAATTATAGAGCCCGCAGATGCACCATTAGAACAAAAATTGAGTTAATGCGTTAAACTACTATATTTACAATAAAAAATAAATCATCACCCTAAATCAGCATATTATGTTTAATTATGAAATTGGTGGAAATGAGCGAAAAATTGACACCTCAGAAGCTTTCGCGGAAATCGCCCACAACAAAACACTCTTCGTACAGAAGCTGACCGACAACGAACCTATCAAACCAGAAAAGGTTGAGGGCTTGAAAACCGTAAAAGACGTATTTGAACATTACAAACCTAATGTAAAGGTTGCCTTTGAAAAGGAAGATGGCTCTACCGTTTCGGAAACAATCAGCTTCAATGATTTGAGCGATTTTGGCGTTAAAAATATCATTAGCCAGAGCAATTACCTCACTAATGTAAACATTGAGCGGGAAATGTCGCTTAATGTTATCAAGCAACTTAAATCCAATAAAACTTTAAAAGCTACACTAGACGACGAAGAAACCAAGTCGGCATTCATCAGTGCTTTGAAGAATTTTGTAGATGAATTGGAGCAAAATAAATAATTAAACGCCTAGAAAAGATGTCAAACCCTCAAGAACTACAATCAGAACAAAATAATACCTCGGCTGGCTTTAAACCGGCAGAGGGAAAAACCATAGAAAAAACATCCCTTAAGGATAATCTCGAAAAACTGGCGAGAGTTGGAGGTTTCGACCTGCTAGAAGCCACGGTTGATGGTCTCCAGAACCTTAACCCGGAAAGAAAAGCCAGAAAGCAGATCTTTCTTACGGGTGATGAGAAAAAGAAAGAACGCGAAGAACTGAAAAAGAAAATTCAGCTTTGGATTGACGTACTCGAAGCTTCAACATCAGTTTCTGATATGGTAGAAAAAAGTACGCAAAAGCTTAATTCTGCTGAAGAAAACCTAAACAAGAACATTGGTACTGCATTGGAAAGCACCAGAGAGCTTGAGCAGGCTTATCGCTCGGTACATTTGTTTTATAAAAACACAGAATCTGATAAACTTAAAAATGTTGTGCTTTTGAACGCGTCTATGGATCAGATAAAAGATTTAGACAATCCGCGTTTCATTGAGTATGTAGACGATGAGTTGAAACAGAACTATGATCGATTGGATCTCCGCAACAACTACTCTTTAATGGTGGTACCTGGTTATATGGGATCAAACAAAGTGGTAGAAAGATGGGGTAAAATTGCACACAGCAATAAAGCCATGCTGGTAACAGACTTTGCAGATTTGGATCAGCCGGATGATGTATTAGACCTTTTCACTGCTGCAAATTTTACCGGAGCAGATGCGTTCAGGTCGAATGTTATCATGACCTGTAACTGGCTTGTTGGCCGCGGAAAGGTAGCAGAAGTTGGTGAAGAAGATGATTTAACTGTTCCAGGCTCGGCAGCTTTGGCCGGTAAAATGTATTACACGCTAATGTCGCAGGTTACCGCTGGTAAAAAACACGGCGCCATTAATGAGGTTGACGGCGTTAAGTTTGACCTTAAAAAGAGCGAAATTTCACACCTGGAAAGAGTTGGACTTGTACCAATGGTAAATGAATATGGCAAGGTGATGGCCTTCTCGGCAAAAACTTTGTTTAATGGCGACAACGTTGGTTTGCAAACCTATTCGGTAGTTCGTGTATTTGACTACGTTACAAAAGTGTTGTTTGATTTTCTGAACAGAAGAGCATTTGAAAACTGGACTTCGAAAACTGAACAGGATTTGAGGGGACAAATTGTGAAGTTCCTGGATGGTATTCAAGGTGCAGACCGCTTAATCGAGCGTTTCAAGATTATGAGATTTGAACGCGATGAACAGCAAAAAGACAGGATTCATCTTGACATTCACATAACACCGTATTTTCCTGCAAAAAGTTTTGTTGTAAAGCTTGATGGGCATAAGGGTGAAGATGAAAGCACTACCTGGGCATCTGAATACAACCAGCAATAAAAATCTAATCTCAATAAATAAAATAAGAACCTGACCCTTCCCGGTCGGGTTTTTTTCGTTTATGATACTTCGAGTTAACAAAATCTTTATAATTTTGTAACACATCTCCCGCCTCAAATCTAACACCAAAGAATAATGAAGCAAGTACTTATCCTAAATGGGGATATAGATAAGACGGTATCGACAGGGTTTTTAATTAATGCCTACACAACGGGCGCTAAAAATGCTGGTGCAACGGTGAGGGAAATTGCCATTATTGATCTTATTTTTAACTCGAATAAGCTTTTCAATAACAGGCAGATTGCAGAACTTGAACCTGATTTGCAAAAAGCGCTGAGCGCCATCAGGCAGAGCAACCATATTGTTCTTTTCTGCCCGGTATATGTAGATCATATTCCTACAAAAATTAAAGGTTTTTTTGACCGCCTTTTTATGCCCGATCAGATTTTTAATGCACAGCAGCAGAAAATAGATAATAATTTCAGCGGTAAATCTGCACGGATTATTTCTATTTTAGATGAGGAAACGTTCAAAGACTGGAAAGCAAGCAAAAAAACGACTTACCTCTCCATCAAGAAAAACACTTTCGAAAAGTGCCGAATTAGTCCTGTGCTTACCAACACAATCGGCCAGCTTCACTCCCTTGATAACCATTACAGCAAAAAATGGGTTACCAAGATGGAAAAGTTTGGTGCACAGCTAATTTAGTGTTGTCTGTTTAGCTGGAATAAGCACTGTAGCTTAAAGCAACAAACTGCCCAAATTTCCCACACATTTCAAATCATCTCAATACAGGCAGGTAACTGAGATAATTTTGTTACAAAAAGACCAAGTCGCACCCAACGGCTAAAACATCGCTTTCCATTTTATTCTGGCTGCCTTTTCACTTTTATAAACATAATCGGAGTAAGCTTTTCAGCTTTATGTGTTTGTGTGCCATAGCATTTGGCTTGATATTTGGTTAAAATATAAACGGTAGCGGAGGCTACTTAAATCAATTTATTAACCTTTAAATTTTAAAACTATGGCTTTCAAAGCTAGATTAAATTTTTCGGGCAAGGAGTACGATGTGCTTCACTGCGCCTATGCGTTAAACCGTGATGTAGATGCTAAGGGAAGACCTTCTTCCGGAGTCTATGGCGGAACCATCGATGTTGAAATCGAATCAACAGAAGACACCTCAATTATCGAGGCTATGGTAAACAACCAGTACAAACCAATTACAGGAACCCTTTTGATTAAAAAATCTGAGGAAGATGCCAAAATGAAAGAGGTCAGTTTTCAGGACGGTTACATTGTTAAATATTCCGAAGGAATTAACATTGTGGGCGATCATCCGATGACGCTGAAATTTCAAATCTCTGCGAGAGAGCTGAAACTTGGAAATGCAGTACATGTTAACGACTGGCCGAAAGCCTAATCATTTCACAGGATTTCACAACTGTTTTTAATTCAGAACCGAAATCTTTCTGCGTAAGTTAAAACATTATTTCTTTCAATCATTTAAAAAAATTATCATGGCATTTAAAACCAGATTAACGTTGGGCTCAAAAGAATTTGATGTCCTGCAATGCAGCTTTTCATTAAACAGAGATGTTGACGCAAAAGGCCGTCCATCATCAGGTGTTTATGGTGGTACAATTAATATCGAAATTGAATCAACTGAAGATACATCAGTTATTGAATCAATGGTTAATAATCAATATAAGCCACAATCGGGAACGATTATTTTCAAAAAAGGCGAAGAAGATGCCAAAATGAAGGAACTTACCTTCGAAGATGGCTACATCATCCAATATAATGAGGGTATTGCGGTTAATGACAATACGCCAATGACGTTAAGCTTCGTAGTGTCTGCACGTACGCTAAAACTAGGAAATGCACACCACGAAAACGACTGGCCAAAAGCATAGTCCTTTTCGGAATACATTTTCAATTACATGCGGCCGGTTTTCTGGCTGCATGTAACTATCAGTATTGAATTGTATAGACGATACTGTACTTAAGACTTAGCGATTTAATTTTATACGATTTCACAGTATTTAATTATTAAACCCTTAAGACAAAATATTCTGTTTTACGCAAGATTTTCCAGGACGCTCCAAAATCATTTACTTAACATATACTAAGGAGAATTGGTTCAATGTCCTTTTTAATATTCCTGCGGATTGAATGTTTTTATTAATGGCGGTTGCTATGATCAAGACTCAAAACCAATATGGAAAAGAAACTGACAGCAGAAATCAATATAGAGGATAAGGAGATTACGCATTTCGCCTCTTTTAGTCTTCACCAGGCTTTTAACGACCACCACTATTTTGAGCTGCGTTTTAATCATGATCAAATGGGAGCGCCCGGATTGATCAGTTTGGATGATAGCAGAGATTTTGTTGGCAAAACCCTTACGGCATCTTTTGGTCATTCGCCAGAGGGTATGCAAAACTTCATTGGTCTGGTATCAAAAGTCGAACTCTCACAAAGCCATGGCTACCATGGGGTACTTATTGTTAGTGGCTATAGCCCTACAATACTAATTGACCGCGGGCCTGATTTAGGCTCGTATTTAGATAAAGACCTTAACGAAATTGTTAAGCTGGCCACTAAAGATACTCCGGCAAACGACTTGAAAGTTGTAGCGAACGCTTCAAGAACGACGCCAATCGATTATATTATCCAGTACCGCGAAAGCGATTTTGGATTTCTTAACCGCTTATCAGCAGAATACCATGAATGGTTTTTTTATGATGGCAAACAGCTGAATTTTGGAAAACCTGAACGGCAAAAGGAAATAGCGCTTTTTTACGGAAGAGATGTGCAGGAAATGCAATATGCTATGGAAATAGCGCCTATAAAAAACAGGAGGTTTTCATATAACCCAAAACAAAACGAAATGCTCGTTAGTGAGAGCACCGGAAAAGTTGACGGAACGCCCGACCTAACCCACGCCATCAAAGCATCTAACCTTACCTATAGCAAAACATTTAATCAGCCCGCTTTAATTCGAGTAGATAGTGGGGAAGATATAAAAAACCTTGTAGACAATGAGGAAAAGGCAAATACAAGTGAATTATTAAAAGTAACAGCAAAAGGCGACAATGCGGGGCTTAGTATTGGCAGCGTTGCTGAGATTACCATGAGCCTTAGAAAGGAACTTTCTTTCACAACCGAAAGTTTAGGTAAGTTTCTGATTACCGATATCAAGCATTATATCGATGAAAATGGAAAGTACCACAACACATTTGAAGGAAAAATTTCCACTACAGAACGTTTACTGGTAAGGAAGCCTGAGAAACCTCAGCCTGACATGCAGCTGGCAGACGTTATCGACAATAACGACCCCCAAGGCCAGGGAAGAATTAAGGTTCAGTTTAAATGGGAATGCATGACCAACGATGTGACAGAATGGTTGCGGGTAGTTAGCCCTAGTGCAGGGAACGGAGAGCGGGGAACAAACCGCGGATATTTCGCTGTACCGGAAATTGACGATCAGGTAATGGTTGCTTTCGAAGAAGGCAATATCGCCCGTCCAGTGGTTATAGGAAGCGTTTTTCATAGTTCGAGCGTGGATAGTAGCCCGCTGATTAAAAATAACCTCAAAAGTATTATTACCAGAAGTGGCCATTTGGTGGAGTTTGATGACGACCCTACCACGCAGGGAATAAAAATTACGGATATGCATAGTAACATCATTCATATCGATACTAAAGGAAACAACATTACCATTACCGCACTCGAAAATATGAGACTTAACTGCAAGAACATGCAGATTAATGTAGAAGAGAACATGGATATCCAGGTTGGAAAAGATCAGAGTTCGAGCATTGGCAATAGTCAGAGCACTTCTGTTAGTAAAGACATTGCGATAACTGCGGGTAATAATTATTCATTAAGTGCAACGGGCGACATTCAGGAAAATTCTGACAACCGGAAAGAAACGGTGTCAAAAGACTTTATGCGGCAGTCAGACTCTTCAAATGAACTTGCTAACGCAATCACGATGTTCAGCCAGTCGGAAAATATGACGCTGCAAAGTGGTAAAACCGTTGAGGTAAACAGTGCCGAAAAATCCAAAATGTTCTAGGTATGGCTATTCAGAAAACGAGCACAAACATGCGGGTACGCGTCCGCTCAGCTTATGAACTTGCTGTGGATGGAACGATGCAAAAAGTGGCTAATAAGATCAATGTAGAGGCGAGGCGGGACAACCTCACCTTAGCCAGCAATAAAAAAGTTGTAGGACAAGGCGGAAAATCGAGTTGAAATGGAGAATGTAAAATTCGGCGATTACAGTCCGACTGAAGAACCCAAAGATTCAACGCAATACGTTTATTATACCCGGCAAGGTGAATACCTTGGCGGAATAGCTGGTAGTGCGAAAATTTTTACAACAACTAAAGAAAAATACGACCAGGCTGTAGCGGCTAAAGACTTTGAAACCGTAAACGACGAATCGCAGTTGTTGAAGTATAACGATAAACCAATTACCCATTCAGATTTTCGCTACATCGCCTACATTATTAGCCACGAATCGGGTGATGAAGATATAAAAGAATTAAGGTGTGTGGCTTTTGCAAGCTACAACCGTTCGGTTACCACAAAGAAAACCTGGAGGGCATTGCTGGCATCCGGCTACTCTTCTGTACCGAATAAAATCGAGCTTCCGGATGGTAACGGAAACAAATCGAAATTGGCCAGATATGCGGTAATGGATGTGTTGAGGGGAATTGAGGATTTAACAAACGGTGCTGAGTTTTGGGATGGCACTGACTTTCTTGCCTGGGGAAATTCTGAACAGAATCCTTACAACAAACTTGGGCAGAATAAATTTGATGAATACAATTTTATTGAAATACCAAAAGATATTTATGATGATTTTGTGGCGGCGCAGGGCTCAACTACAACAACTTATGGAGATTCGGGCAATCATGATTTGAAAAAGGATGCCGGCACACACGAACACATAAAAGTAAAGGATAAGAAAGGAAACGAGAAAGCGAAGATTCGCTATGCAATTCCGGCGGCAGATTTTACCGACCAGCAGTACTGGACGAGTGGTAGTTTCTACTATGAAACCGGGGCAAAAAAAACAAATGGAATTTCGGCTACCATTACGGCCGGAAAGAGTATATTCTGGAAAATTACACCAACACGTTTAACAGCAGCGGCACCTGCTACACCTTAAAATGATAAGAATTGTACATATAACCGCCCTAAGCCTGCTTATCGTTTTTAGCTCGGCCATGCAGCAGAAGAAAAATTCTGCCATGGCTAGCAACGGCACTTTGTTAACGAAAACGGTGAAATCAACATCGGCTGCGGGCAGCGAAACGAGCACCAGCAGGATTCTGTATACATCATCCGCATCCGGTGATCAGTATTCTGCTTATACCTTTGCAAACGGAGCAATATCTGATGCCATTGGCTACCGTTTTGCCAATACCGGAGCCGGACTTTTCTTCATATCTGAGCGTTTATTTTCTGGTCAAAACGAAGCGGATAGCCTCCAAATCGCTTTTAATGATGCAAAGTGTGCCGTTCGCATCGGCAAAACTGACCAATACACGCTCTTCCCAGCAAGCTATAGCCAGTTTAAACAAGATATCAATGCAAAACACAAAATCCTAAGCCTGGTAAGTTTGCTTGAAGATAATATCGGTGATTACCCAATAGAAGGTTTGCTTCCACTGAACATGGTTTCTTCGAGAGTTAAACCAGGGGTCAAAACTAAATACGCACAGGTTAATACGTTAAGAAGTCAGGCCGACAATGCCAGGGATAACTGGAGCTGTAACTATGCGTACGATAAAGCGGGCAAAATACTTTCTGTAAAAGCGCTTAACAAGGAGGAAGTACGTTTTTCTAAAACCTTAACCTACAAACCGGAAAATCTAGTTCTAAAATCGTACAGAAATATAGAAGACAGGCAAATTACAGAGCGGACAATGGTTGTAAATTCACAGAAAGCAGGAAAATATCGTTGGACTGACAAAGTGCTCGAAACTGGAAAAAACCTGGAGACTACGCTTGTAACAGAAATTTCTTCAAGAGATGTCAACGTAAAAAAAGCCAGAATGTCTCAAGCAGAGGTATTAAATTTTTTTAAGACGAAATGATGGAAGCTACCGACTCTTTCACAAAACACAGGGCCCAGCGGGCGCTCCGGTTGAAATGGCTTCCGGGAACGGCGCTACGGTATGGTGTGCGTATAGATTTTGGTTTGGAGGAGAGCAGTAATGAGGTAAAGTATGAAGTGCTCGTAACCCGTTTGAAGCCTTCAGCAGATAACGAGCAGCTTTTTCAGATAGAACGCATCAGCGATGTTTACGTAAATGAAATTATTCCTGACCTTATTGCTGACCGCCTGAGTTACGAAGCGGGAAAAGTTTTTTACCCTTTAATAATTTCAGTAAATAATAACGGAGGTTTCGAATCGGTTTTTAACCATAGCGACATTTTGAGACGGTGGAAAAAAGTTAAGGCAGCGATACAACAATACTTCGATGGCGAACTTGCAGAGGAGTATATGGCAAACATGGAGAAACTCTTGCTTATGCCTGTCACGATTACTAACGCATTTGCGAGAAATGATTGGTTCATTAACACATTTTTTAAACCGATTTACAAGGTTTACGAGGCTGATAAACCAGAAGTGCTAAACTTTCCGATAATGAATGACTTCAACATTGAAGGCTATGATGTAAGCGAAACAATCGGCACAGATGATCAAAGCTTCGGAGCAATTGAAATGAAGCAACAAGGTGTTATTGCAGCGCATGACGTTGACCGGCAAAAAGGATTATCCGGCACTTATGAGGGCAGGTACTTCTTGCACCCGTTAACCAGGCATATTATTGGTATCGTATCAGACTTCAGTGTTAAGCATTACATAAGCAACCAAGTTAAGGTTAAAATTTTTATAGTACCTGAAAACGGTAAAAGTTTTGACCACGATTTTTCTTCACAGCTACCTGATAGTGAAAATACAATTGGGGAAGCAATTATACTCGATGGCCCCCACGAAAAAAGCTTTTGGGAGCGGTTATTTAACAATTAATACTATGGCAGAAAAACATATCGTAGTACAGGGGGCGCAATGTATGTGCAAATTTGGATCGGCACCAGATAAAATAAAAGTGTTAACGCATAAGAAAGAGTACGCAAATGATCAGGCCGCAAGTTCAAAACCGATAGTTACCACTGTTGATATTGGCGCAACTTTCGAAAAAAACACATTTGGCTCTTGTTCTAAAATGAACAACAGGCCTTGCAACGCTGTGGTTTCCAAGTGGTCGGGATTTTATGAGAAAACTGTGCTGTCTAACAACGGAAAAATATTGCTGGAAGATAGCAAGGCAACCTGCCCGGTTGGTGGACCCGATTGTATAGAAATTGTTCATCATGGCCAAAAATCAGAACCATCTAAACAGAATGTTAACAATTCCAATAAAGATGTACAGGCGCAGCTTAATCCAATGTCGGATTCGCTCATTGCGACAGCAACAAACTTTGAAGGAACTGAAGTTGGTGTAAAATTATAAGCTATGGCAAAAGGAATCAAAAAAATAGTTTGGACCGGAGATGGTATAGTTTACAAAAAGGGCTCCATTCCGAATAAACTGCTGGTAACCTCGCCTGAAAAATTGGTCTGGTTCAAAGTGGGGGAATGGTTTGAGGGTACAAAGGAGGAGGAAAAGTCAAAGGATGTAAAATGGGCCATATTCAATAATAAGGGATACATTGACCATCAAAGAACGATTCCCGGTAACTATAAATATGGGTATAGAATTACAAGAGCACTTTGTGGCCCCTACACCTACTACATTGAAGCTTCCTTAACCGGCACATTCGATGGTAAATCGGGTATACAAATGAGGGGCGAAACGCCTGCCCGAATTACTGATAGTTGCTGGTCTAAAAATGAAGGTGGTGCGGATGTAAGAAAAACTTATCAGTTCTCTTACGGTGAAATCATTTGGCTTAAGTTATTAACCGAGGGACTCAATGGCTATAAAAATGTTGAAGTCCGTGTGTATAGAAGACTCCGTTCGGCATTTGGCTTGCTGCCTGCAGACGATGAAGTAACCCGAAAAATATATCGTGTAGAAGTTATACGTGGAGAGATTAACCTAAAAATTCCCAATACTTACTCTTGGCGTCAAAGCATGAACGATGTATCAGGTGTAGAAGAATTTTATGTAAGGGTTGTACATCCAATCACCGGAACCTACATTGAAGACAACGGTAAAGACACTGCACATGCCCGTTTTCTGAGAATTAAAGACAAAACCGTATCGCAGGTAGTGGAGATGCCACAGAACCGTACGCCGGTGACGATTTATGAGCCGGATAAGAACGCAGCAAGGTTTGAGCTTTGTAAGTTTGAGCAGATAAACATCGTTGACGAAGGGAAGACCAATCTCGTTTTTGATAACGGAGCTGGAGTTAAGAGAATACAGGATAGAAAGGAAAAGGTTGTTGAACCGATAGTTTTCAATTTTAACAGTACACAACTATCACCTGAAAGCCTGAAAAAGCTAAATAATATCTTGCAGTTTCTTCTGGAACACCGATACAGCATAATTCATTTAGATGGTTTCGCCTGTGTTATCGGAAAACAGAATTATAATAATGTGCTGTCTGAAAACAGAGCGAAAACGGTTAGAGAATTTTTCATTAAAGGCAAACTAGACCCTTTGCGCATGAAAACTGCCGGTCATGGTGAAGTAAATCCAACCGATGACAAAATGGGCCGCGACAACATCAAATACAGGGATGAGGAAAATTATAAAACTAACCGAAGGGTTGATATCTCCTTTGATTATTATGGACACAATGCCGAGACCATTATTTACCAGACAATTGGCGGCCCTACAGCCAGAAACATCAAGATTGAGCCAGTAAAATTTGAGACAAAAGCCTGTTTTGAACGTCCTCAACACACAAAGAAAATCACACTAGACAATATCTATCTTAAAAGTGATGATGTTGGCACGATTACGATACCGGCGATATCAACAATGAGCAAGGAACATCCTATGCCTTTGCATTACATCTGGCCAATGAACAATTTAACAGAATTGGGTACGTTCAGCTCTGCTAATGATTATACTATTCATTTTCATACCTGTAGGTATTATTCTGTTAGAAATAAGCCAACAGTATTGGTAAAAGTTTACCCTGATGTAAAATGGAACCTGGATTTCATGTTAAACCTGACGAATGACCTGAGTGTTAAATGGCAAAATCTGTCACCAAAAGAGCATAAAGAATTTCAGAGTAAAGCAGGTAAAGAGGGAGCCGAACGCCGGTGGAAACAGAAAGATGCGACCTTCAATTTCGGTTTGAAAGCGCAGTGGGACAAATCAGGAGAAGCTTACGGGCAGCAGGAAGAACTCAAAGCGGAGTATGAAGGAAAGTTTAAAAAGCTTTATACTATTTTTTCTTCATTTAACTCCCTGGCGGATGGCGTAACAGGCGTGACCAAAGGCGTGGTTAAAAAAAGTCTTCCGGGAGTGCCTGTGTCATTTGTAGTAAAGCCACCTAATCTTTCCTTAACAGGTGAGTGGTTTTTGAAAAAAGTTAAAAATAGCCAAAACGTACTTGAAGTAGGTACGGATGTTAAGATAACCTTGAACGCTAATCCTTTAATCGGACTTGAAGTTACCATAGACCTGCTTGGCGCAATTATTGTCGGTGTAACCGGTGTAGTTAGCGGTGGCAGCGCTGCGCCCGGTGTACTCAAGCTTTATAACCAAATCCAGGATAAGTTAAAAAAAGGCATCAGTGTAGGAAATGACGAAGTTGGCTTTAAATCGAGCGTTAACATTTATATGGATTTAATTATTACCAGTCAAATTACAGTTAATTCAACATTTAAGTTCAATACCGTTGGAAAACCTTCAGATTCCAGATTGGAGGTATGTGCAGATGCCAGGCTTAAAATTGAATTGAAAGTAGGCGTTAAAGTTAAAGGCGAAGTTTCTCTGGTTATTGTTAAGGCTCATGCATATTTCGAAGCGGCAGCATCCGGCGACGCATCTATCACATTCGGGCATAAAATTGTGTATGACGAAAAAGGATTGTATTATCGCCCCATACTCGGATTTGATGGATTGAATGCAAAGTATGTTGTATCGATCTCAGTAGGGCTGGCTAAGAAGATTGTTATCGATAAAACAAAAATTAGCGATGCGGATGATGAAGGTAAAGTCGTAATTGCACAAGGCGATTACCCTCAGGTTATCCCGAAATTTGATGTTATAGAACACTTGGAAAAATTATTTGAAACCAGCGCCAATATCCCATTAATTAAAAATTAGACATGAAACTTTTCTTATCAATCGTGATAGGTATGATTATCCTATCTTGTAAGTCGCAGACAAAAACAGACCTTCTTTCCTTAAAGCCCGACTCAGACATTTCGTCCATCGCAACGCAAGACAAAGAGCTGAAAAAGGATATGGATCCTAACCTCGGACTGGCTTCTCTCACAACAAAAAAATTAGACGGCTATGCAATCGGAGATGTAAAACTCAGCACTTATGATTACCCCAACGGAAACCTTTCGGATTACAGTAGCCTTTCGATATTTGTAAACTCAAAAGAAAAAAGTAACTACCTCGGATTTAATTACAGTTCTGTTAATCAGGACGAGACGAAGGCGATTATTGCTTATCTAAAGAAAACATACTCAACCTATCAGCAAAGTGATACCAAAGGAAGCGGAGAATCCTTTTTTTGGGATATTCCAAAACTTAATGCCTGGATTTTTACCTACCAGGCCATCTCGACAGATAAGAATAGCAAAAACTTTTTCAGCACTAATTTCATTTTGGTAAAAAAAGGAACACGAATGGAGAACAGTACCGACCCGAAAGTAATAACTATAAAAGATTATTATAGGATGATGTATCCTGACGTTGTAAAGTAAAAGACTGGCATCTAAGCAGGCGCTCCCCTAATTGTAACGGAGTTCGAATAAAGTCAAAGCAAATAAGGATTACCTATATAACCTCATTTTTATATAAAGATGAAACAACCATATTATCAGCTGGATTTCAGCGCATTGTTATGTAAATTCCAGATAAAGGTAAATGACATCGAAATTTTGTCGCTAAATCTTGATGGACAGGCTTCGACGGATATTCCCATTAATGCAGCGATATTCGGTAGCGGGAAGCAGGAGATTGAAGTGAGGGGATACCCATTAGATGGAACGACTGTCCTTAACCACGAGGCCTACATCCGTTATAAAATCGTAGAGCAGGATGTGGAAAATGATAAATTTTCCATTATAAATAGTTCTGAAAAGTATCAAACACCACAGGCTAAGCAGGGCGAGCCATTTATAATTCACAAGACCACATTCAACGCCGAGGTACCATATCAGATAGAAAATTGGGGAGGCCTTCAAAAGCTTACAAATCTGAAATCAGACTTGTATCCACCCCTATACAATGCGTATAACCACCTTATCGAAAATTCGAAAAGATCCAACCACGAAGCATTATTCTCGGCAATAAGGACGATTGAGACCCGAAATGCAAAAACAATGTATTTGGGACACGACGACTTGCAGGCCCGGGTAAAGGATATATCAGACGACCTTAATAGTGGATTCAATGTTATGGATCTGGAAAATAAATGTAAGGTTGAGTATGCTGGGGATGGCAAACTCGCCCGTCTGGTGAGAAGTGACGGAAATTCTGCACTGGCTTTTTCAAACTCGAAAACAAATGAACAACTGATATTGGATATCTGGTTCTGTTTGCCGCATGGAAAGACGAGCTTTTCTGTCTTTTAAGCTATAAATTCATCAGCATAACCATTTGTAAATCTCCTTAAAGCACTTTCTCAGTATTCAGAAAGCTAGTTTTGATTGCCAGCAATTGTAGGTCAGTTCATTATCAGGCTGAAAAACAAAAATGATCCTGAGGATAACATCTACCTGGATTTTCGATTCCAGAGGAAAAATAAAGGCGACAAATTAACAGTTAATTAAATGGCTAATCCCAAACGCAGGCAATTACAGGTTTGTGGTCCAGTTGGGCGTGCTGGTTCTAATGGAGATATTAATGACTAATCACAGAACACCTCCGTACGTCTCGTGAGGATACCCCCGGTAAAATAAAACATCTCCTAACCTGGCGCCTCCCGTAGGAGCAGACAGCAAGAACCGAAGGTTTTGCCGACCACAATGCGCGATGGGCAGAATATGTTAAAGCCATATTGTCTGCCGCTCCGCTGTCGCCTTCATTATGAGTTTTGCTTTCGCGATTACTAAGTCCTGTATTTGCATATATCTATTTTTTTACTCGTAGATTTATGCACCTGTAAAAAGGTCCGCAAATGTTTGCCAATTAGGTCGATCAGCATTTATATCTTGTTTCAGCTTGTTATAATAGCCCTGAATATCCTCATTGTAAGACCTTAACGCCTCCAAAAAGTCTGGCAATGTTTTGTTTTCCCAACTTTCAGGGTTGTCTAGAAAGTCCTTCCGCAGCATCTCAAGAAACTCAATGAAAGTTTGTCTGTCTATCACCTTAAAGTTGTTTATGGAGTCATTCATAGAAATTGCCGAAGGGTTTAGGGCTTCGCGAATTTTCAATTTAATTTGCAATCAGCCACAGCACTAACTTAATAATTAATTATTGATTTCGAATATCGATTGTCGCCTAAAAATTGCAAAGCCCCCAGTTTTAATAGCAAACTATAGTTATTAACTCTTCGTTTTTTGAGACAAAATGTTAAATATCTGGGTCAAATAATCTTATCATAAAATCACCGTTTAATGATTTGTATAACCTGCCTTTTTCATGAATTAATTTCTGCCAAATTCACGATTTCGCTTTAGCCGTTACAATTATAACGCAAAACATTGTTTGGCTAAAAATTATGAAGTGGCGTTTTATGTACGTTTCAGTAATTCCACCCTTTACTAAAAAGCTTTCTGGAAGTTTACAAGAGTAGAGAAGCAGAAACAGAAGAGATTGAGGACTTTAATGACACACATAACCAACTGTTTAAAGCCTACCTTCTAATTAATGAGTTATTGTAAGCGATAAAGCTGAAGCTTGCGCTTCAGCCCCAATCCTGAAATACCTTGTTACAGTCAGTTGTCTTCAGCTCATCCTTATTTTTTTTCTGCCGTGTCTCGCATTTGTACAGGATAACGTTCGCCCACTATTTTAATATTTGCTAATGTAATATTGATTTTGTTTAATTCATCGTTAGACAATAAGATGTCTGTACCGCCAATATTTTCTTGCAGGCGATGTAATTTTGATGTACCCGGAATTGGGACAATGTAAGGCTTTTGTGCCAACAACCAGCCTAACGCAATTTGTGCAGGGGTGGCATTTTTATCTGTCGCAATGGAAACAACCAAATCAACTAATGCTTGGTTGGCTTCTCTGTTTTCTTTGCTAAAACGTGGAGACATGTTTCTTGCATCAGTCTTCGCCAGCTCTACATCTGCGTTTATTGTTCCTGTCAAAAATCCTTTGCCTAGTGGACTGAACGGCACAAAACCAATTTCTAATTCGTCCAATGTCGGAATGATTTCATTTTCGGGATCACGATAAAACATTGAGTATTCGCTTTGTATGGCCGCTACAGGTAAAATAGCGTGTGCCATGCGGATGGTGTTGGCATTTACCTCACACATACCAAAATGCTTTACTTTCCCTTCCTGTACTAAATCCTTTACTGCACCTGCTACATCTTCAATCGGTACGCTAGGGTCAAATCTGTGCTGATAAAACAAATCAATCACATCTGTTCTCAATCTTTTCAAGGAGGCCTCTGCAACAGCTTTTATATTTTTAGGGCTGCTGTCTAGTCCCAATCTGCCATCGCCGTCCTTAAAACCGAATTTTGTTGCAATTACAACTTCTTTACGCAATGGTTCAAGTGCTTCCCCGACCAAAAGTTCGTTTTCCCCATAGCCTTGTGCGGTGTCGAAGAAAGTAATGCCGTTTTCTACTGCCGAACGAAGTAGCTTTATACTTTCTTCTTTCGTAGGCGCATTTGGGAAGCTTAATCCCATACAACCAAATCCTAATGCGGAGACTTCTAATCCGCTATTTCCCAATTGTCTTGATTTCATTTTCTTTGACTTTAAATTTGATAGCACAAAGTTGGCTCAATAAAAATTGAAACCATTTGCCATTTGACAAAAAGTGATTTCACCGGATATTTTTTCTAATCCGGCTCAGTGAGGATTGTGTAACACCCAAATAAGAAGCGATGTAGGACAATGGAACGCGATTAACCAACGTTGGAAATTTGTCAATAAAGTCAACATAACGTTCAGTTCCGTCCTGGGAAACCAACTCGCTTCTTCTTGTAATTTTCTCGCTGTGATGTTTAGTTATTATTTTTTGGATTATAGTATCCCAACCAATAATCGTGGCGGAAATGTCTTTCCAATTTTGTTTTGAAAAAACAACTAATTTGCAATCCGTAATGGCCGACAAATATTCAGAAGGCATAAAAACTTCATCAACTGTGTTTCCTGATAAAATCAAATGGTTTTCATCCACAAAGTAGCGTGTAATTTCTTCGCCCTTATTGTTGTAATAGTAAACACGAAGAACGCCCGATGTAATAAAGCCGATTTGTTTAACTGCTTTTCCTGCTTCCCAATAGTATTCGTCTTTGCGAAGTTCCATTTCTGTCGCCTTGCCTCTAATGAGGTCAACTTGCTGTTTGTTCAAATTGCCAAACTGTAAAATGTATTCAATAAACTCATCCATTTTGCAAAATTAGAAATTGTTATTTGTTGAGTATTTGTCATTTGGTAAAAAAGTGCTGGTATGTCCATTTTTCACATTGACTGCTAACGGTTCTTACAAGCTTGCCTTCATCTAATTTTGGATTTGCTAAATTCTGCTCAATATTCCAAATACCACCATTAATTTTTTTGCTGGAATTTGAGCCTGTTTATATTCTTCTTTTTTTTCAAAACCAATATTTAAGTAAGCGAGCGCATAGCTCATGATATATTTCTTCTGATTCTGCTTAATGATGAAGGGGTAATGCCAAGATAGGATGCTATAAAAACCAAAGCGACCCGGTTAGCAATTCCAGGGTATCTTTCCAGAAAAGTCCGATACCTTGTGGCAGCATCTTCAGCAATCAATGGACTAATTCGTTGAATTTTTTGCAACAAGCCTTTTGGTGTTATTTTAGCAACGATGGCATCCCATCCTAAAATGGTAAGAGAGAGATTTTCCCAGCTCTTTTTTGAGAAGACCAAAAACTTGCAGTCCGTAACCGCCTGCACATATTCTGATGATGGAATCCTGTTATCAAAACTATTAAGATCAACTACAAAATTATCCTCATCAATAAAGTAGCGGGTCACATCCTCTCCATCCTTATTGTAATAGCTTACTCTAATTACCCCTTCGAGAATGAAACCAACCTGACTGGCCACTTTTCCTGCTTCTGAGAAATAATCGCCCTCATACAGTAGTAATTCAGTTGCATGCTTCTTGACCAAAGAGATCTGTTGATCATTCAGGCTGCCAAAGTGTAATAGATAGTTTATAATTTTTTCCATATGATGTTAATCAAAATAATGATTAAAGTAAGGTGAGCATTAGCTGCAATTTATATTAATAATTAACCGTTGATCAGTTCAATACTTGAGTTCCATAGTTCTGTCTGATACTTTTCATTATAAGAATCAGTTGAGGATTTAGTAACCTCTCCATTTGAAAAATATACTCCATTAAGGTCAGCATACTTTTTTGAGTATGCAAGGTTTGCTAGCCGGCTTCCAGATAATACTGCTGTGTTGGTGTTTTTCTTGAATTGGGTAAGAACAGGCATGATGTTATTCCATACAAATCTTAATATTGCTGGATAATTCTTAGCTAGTCCAGTGCCTGGAACCATACCAGGATCAAATGCATTAACCCTTATCCCAAGAGGTGCTGATTTTTCATGAAAGAGGTAGGCGGTCATTACATTACATAACTTAGAGGTTGAATAGCGCCTTTGACCAACAGTCGTTGCTTTCTCCGTAGTTTTTGTAGGAAAAGCAAGCTCACGGCCACTGGTGCAAACTGGTGGTTCAGTTCCGGTCTTTGTCAATGGGTCATGTGTATCACTAGCTGTGAAAGTAACGCTCGCACCACTGGTCATGTAGGGGGTGAGCAATTGTGTAAGGTAAAACCCACCTAAATGATTTGTTCCAAAAGTAATTTCAAATTCGTCCTTTGTGTACGCTGTTTCACCAATATTTTGCAGTCCAGCGTTATTTATTAAAGTAGATATCTCCTTGTGGTCAGTCTTTGAAAACGCTATTTCAAAGTCTCTGATTGACTGAAGTGAGGCAAGGTTAAGCTCCATGCACACTAAACTTGGATGCCCGGTCTCTTTTTTTATTTTTTCGGCAGCCAACTTTCCAGCTGTCGTATTTCTACAGGCTATTATGATAGACTCTTTAGGAGCTAATTTAGCCATTTGCATTGCACATTCATAGCCTATTCCGCTATTTGCGCCTGTAATGATAATCGATTTCATTTTCAATTTATTTAGAGCACAAAGGTGTGTTCTAAATAGGTATCGGGACTTGTCATATGACAAAAGCGAACGTTACTACGCTTTTTATTATTTCGTAATAATTATCGAAATTCCCTCGTTTAGTGATAATCTAAATTAGCGAATTCAAAAGAGAACCTAATTCTATAAAATCCTAGTTGAGGTTTTCACAATTATCATAAACCCATTTCATTAATCAAAATCATTTTTAGGTTTTTGATGATGAGTTTTTGATAATGAAAAATGGCCATTATTCGGGTAAAAATCACTAGGAAAGTTTGCATATGCGAGTAAGAAGCATTTCAAAAAACGAGGATATAATGAGAGTGGTTAATATGGCATAATTAAAAAATACTTGCAGGTTTTAATTATATATCGTAATATTGCAATACATAGTTATGGGACTTACAAGAACAGAAATATTCAGCACCGAACAGAACCAATTGGCAACTTTATTAAAAGCGTTGGCCCACCCTGCCCGTATCGCTATTTTGCAGAGGATCCTTGCTTCTAATACCTGCATCTGTGGCGACTTGGTAGAAGAATTGGGTTTGGCACAGGCTACTATATCCCAACATTTGAAAGAATTAAAGACTGCTGGAATTATTCAGGGTACCATTGAAGGGGTAAGTGTTTGTTACTGAATTGATCCGGTAACTTGGAAATTAATAGAGACTCGAATAGGCGCTTTTTTAGGCGCTTACAAACAAGAAGCTGACTGTTGTTAGTTTTTTTAAAGGTTAAATCAATCGTTAAATTGCAATATTAAATATACCGTTATGAAACTATCAGAAATTAAACAAATCCTGGCTAAAAGAGAAAGTGTTAATTTTAAACTTGAGAACGGGCAGGTTGTGCCTGAACACTTCCATGTTACCGAAGTTGGTGTAATCACTAAAGATTTTATTGACTGCGGAGGCACTGTACGCCATGAGAAAGTAGCAAATTTCCAACTTTGGGATGCCAATGATTTTGAGCACCGTTTGAAAGCAGGAAAATTATTGAACATCATTTCTTTGTCTGAGCAGGTTATCGGTATCGAAGATCTTGATATAGAAGTAGAATATCAGTCTGAAACCATAGGTAAATATGACCTGGCCTTTGACGGGGATAACTTTGTTTTAACCTCAAAAACGACTGCTTGCCTTGCCATGGACAAATGCGGCATTCCGGCAAAAAAAGAAAAAGTTGAAATGGTAAACCTGGCAAGTGACGCAAATGCGTGTACTCCAGGTGGTGGCTGCTGCTAAATAAAAAACATGGGCATTAGAATTTTAGTTCTTCCAGATTGGGAGCAGGTTAAATCTATTTATGAAAAGGGAATTGCAACTGGCAATGCCACTTTTCAAACCACTGCCCCAACCTTTGAGGAATGGGACGATTCACATTTAAAAACTTGTCGCTTTGTCCATGATCATAATGGTATTGTGCGTGGATGGGCAGCATTAACTCCTGTTTCTTCCAGATGCGTTTATGCCGGGGTTGCAGAAGTGAGTGTGTACGTTGATCCGGCATTCAGTGGAAAAGGTATTGGATCTGATCTCCTAAATCAATTGGTCAAGGCAAGTGAACAGGAAGGCATCTGGACTTTGCAGGCTGGAATTTTCCCTGAAAATGCATCAAGCTTAAAAATTCATGAGAAAGCTGGTTTCAGGATCCTTGGCATTCGGGAAAAGATTGGAAAACAACATGGCACCTGGCGGGATACCGTACTATTAGAAAGAAGAAGTCAAACTATAATTTAAAGAGAATTGAAAAACATACTAGTCCTGTGTACAGGAAATAGCTGCCGAAGCCAGCTTGCTGAAGGGTATCTGCGTCATTTTGCAGAAGGTAAAGCCAATATTTATAGTGCCGGGATTGAAACCCATGGTGTAAATCCAAAAGCGGTGCAGGTTATGGCAGAAGACCACATCGACATTTCAGTCCATACCTCAAACCACGTGGATGAATATCTCTCGATTCCTTTTGATGCAGTGATCACCGTATGTGACAATGCAAACGAAGCCTGTCCCTATTTTCCCGGCAAGGTAGAACGCTTTCATCAGAACTTTCCGGATCCCGCAAAAGCAACAGGAACGGATGAAGAAATCATGGACGAATTCAGAAGGGTCAGAGACCTGATCAAAATGTATTCTGCTGATTTATCAGCAAACATATAACAAGGGAATTGTAATGAGTGCAAATAATTGTGCCCCTGTGGCCGAACGAAAGAAATTAGGTTTCCTTGACAGGTACCTAACTTTATGGATCTTCATAGCAATGGCTCTTGGGGTGAGCATAGGTTATTTCGCACCTTCATCCTCCGGTTTTATCAATTCCTTTTCCAGTGGCACCACAAACATTCCTTTAGCCATTGGACTGATCCTGATGATGTACCCTCCGCTTGTAAAAGTGAGTTATGAAAAAATGGGTGAAGTATTCAAAGACACTAAAGTATTAAGCGTTTCGCTGATACTAAACTGGGTAGTTGGGCCATTACTAATGTTTTTCTTGGCCATCATTTTTTTAAAAGACTATCCGGAATATATGGTTGGGCTCATCCTGATTGGACTTGCCAGGTGCATTGCCATGGTGGTGGTCTGGAATGAACTTGCTGAAGGAAACCGGGAATATGCAGCGGGACTAATTGCCTTGAATAGTATTTTCCAGGTATTATTATATAGTGTATTTGCTTATATCTTCATTACAGTACTACCTCCTTATTTTGGATTGAAAGGCCTGGAAGTACATATTACCATTGGCGAAATTGCTAAAAGTGTCGCGATCTATTTAGGGTTGCCCTTTGCGCTTGGAATCATTTCAAGATATGCGCTGATCAGTCTTAAGGGAAGAGATTGGTTTAATAATGTCTTCGTACCTATGATTTCGCCCATTACCCTTATTGCTTTACTTTTCACCATTGTGATCATGTTTAGTTTAAAGGGAGAACTGATCGTACACATTCCTATGGATGTGGTTAGAATTGCCATTCCACTAGTCATTTATTTTTCCATCATGTTTGTCATGAGCTTTTTTGCAGGACGTTATTTTGGTGCAGATTATTCCAAGAGCGCTTCTATCGCATTTACGGCAACCGGGAACAATTTTGAACTGGCCATTGCAGTAGCCATTGGGGTATTTGGAATCAATTCAGGTCAGGCCTTTGCCGGAGTTATCGGACCTTTAGTAGAAGTTCCTGCACTGATCGCCCTGGTGAACCTTGCTTTTTACTTTAAAAAAAAATACTATCCCTCCAAGCCCTTTGAAACCATACAATAATGAAGATTGCACTTTTTTCGGATGTACATGCTAATCTACCGGCTTTTAAGGCTATGTTGGAAGACTTAGACAAACAGGGTCCAGATGCTGTATACTGCCTTGGCGATTTGGTAGGTTACAACGTGTGGCCAAATGAAGTTATTGCTGAAATTAGAAGGCGAGGTATAGCTACCCTTGCCGGAAACCATGACTTAAAAGTAGAAAACCTGATCACTACTCCCCAGAGCTTAAGCGAGCCTAGTAAAAAGTATGCTTACCACTTAGTTGAACAACATCATCGGGATTATTTGTTGACGCTCCCTGCACACATCAGACTGGAATTTAAGCAAGGCAGTGAAAAATTAAACGTCATAATGGCTCATGGCAGTACCAGGAGCGTAGATGAATATACGTTGTTTGATACCGAAGAAAAACAGGTGCTAAAAATGATGGAAGAAGCAAATGCTGACCTATTATTTGTCGGCCATTCTCATAAACCCTATCACCGGATAATGGAAAGCAGTGTCGGTGTTTTTAAACATGTAATCAATTTAGGTTCGGTTGGAAAACCAAAGGATGGAGACGTGCGGGGGTGTTATGTCCTGCTGACCATCGACAAAAGCAGTTCTGTTTTAGATCCAGAAAGTATTAAAGTAGAATTTAGAAGAGTCGCTTATGACCTTGACAAGGCTATTAAGGGAATACTAGAAAGTCCTTTACCAGATGAATTTGCGCAAGTATTAATAGAAGCTAGATAACAAGTAAGCCTATTAAAAAACGGTCAATTTTGATAAAGATTTTGATGGTTGCCTTCAATTTGTATTATTAGAACTTCCTAAAAGGATTTATAAAGTATGTATTTCATTACATTTAATGGAAATGTTTAATTTAGATTATACAGTAGAATTATTTTATGAAAGACTACTTCAAATTTAGAGATCCATTTGATAAAAGCCCGCACAAGTTTGAGATCGGTAATCCAATTAAGTTTGACAGGAAAAAAGGAGATAATTTTTTCTTTAAGAAATTCTTCAGTCTTGAATTTGAAGAATATGCAGAATACTATCAGTTCCATCTTGATTGGTTTGTTCTTAATAATGACAATACCGAAAAAGAATTTTTTACGCATGTTTTAGATAAAATCGATGACCAAATTATCCATTATCATAAAAAAAGCATAGTGGCTTTGGATACAATTACGGGCCTCGATGCGTTAAGAAAATTTAAAGATGTTGTTGGAAAGTTTGACAAATGGCACATCAAAAAAGGCCTGGAAACAGTTGTCTCAGAAAAGGATATTGAGATATTAAAGCTTAAAAAAGAAATTCTACTCTTAAAAAAGCAAATCAAATTACTAAGCCGTTACGAGCCAGATCAGAAAATAAGACTGCTGGATGGTAATCTGACCCAATTGATTGATTTGATAAAGCAAATTCAGGAACTCGAAACGCCGGATGGTAAAAAATTAGCTCGCTCACAATCCCAAAGTCCCTGGTATAAAATGATCGGCAGATACTTTCAGCATGGAGAAAGTGAGATTTCGCTTGAGACGCTTCGAAATTACTTTCCTGCCAATAAAATCGGGAAGCTGATTAAGGGCTCTGATGTATCAGAATCAAACAAACTCTTCAAAATCATCCCGATTAACTCCAATCCATAAGACAAAACGGTTTTGATTTGACCAAACCAATTTAATGGTCATATAAAATGCCCTTTTCTGATTCAATTTCGTACTGGCAATGTCGCCAACGTAATTGAATCTTATGTCTATAGAAATTATGACCAAATCTGATCTGATGAATTTCAAATCAGATCTATTTAAAGAACTTAAGACTTTTCTGGCTCCAGAAAAACCCGCTGATAAAAAATGGCTTCGTAGCAATGAGGTCAGGAAATTACTGGGCATATCCGCTGGAACTCTTCAAACCCTTAGAAATAACCGAACGCTCAGTTTTACCAAAATTGGTGGGACCATGTATTACAGCATGGAGGAAATCAACAAAGTCTTGCAGTTTCCAAAAAAGCCTAATATTCTGAAATGAAAATGGGTACACCACTAACAATCTTTCTGTGCAAGGCAGCGGAAGACCAGGTGATCTCACCCACACATATCAGTCTCTTCACATCAATCGTTCAGTGCTGGGCGAGTGGTGGCCGGATGAATCCGGTCGTGGTCACCAGGAAAAAGCTAATGAGGATTTCAAAGATCAGATCAACCAGCACTTACCATAAGTGTATCACGGATTTATCCAGGTCAGGTTACATTACTTATCTGCCATCTTTTAATCCATCAGGGAGTTTGATTCTTTTAAATAAATAAAGTTATATGAATCGATTTTCTGAGCAGGGGGTTTTTAAAAACTTTGAGGGAGCAAGTTTATGTTTTTGTTACCACAAAAACCTTTTTCCCGGGGAAAAAGAACTTGCTTTCCGCTCCCGATGGTCTCAGAAAGTGGCTGCCGCCATAAAGACCTAAATAAGATTAGTATGGAAATTCGACCAAAGAGAAAAGGTGGAAGACCACCAAAGAAAATAAAAAGACAAAGTATGGTCAGATTGCGGTTGACCGTCTCTGAGCGATTTCTTTTTGAGCAAAAATCAAAGCGTGCCGGAATGGGCATAAGTGATTTTATAAGGCATTCGGTAATGTCATCCAAGGTTATGACCAGATTTGGCGAAGCGGAAATCTCTGCCCATAGGGTACTTGCAGGTATGGCAAACAATCTAAATCAGCTGACGAAAAAAGCCCATCATTTGGGCCTCCTGATTATGGCTAGGCGCTGTCAGGATCTGATTTCGGAGATTGAAGATCATATGAAGACAATGAATGATTTATGATTGGTAAAATAACATCGGGAAGGAGTTTTGGTGGCTGTGTGCGCTATGTAGTTCAAAAGGATACAGCAAGAGTGCTTGATGGTTTGGGCATCAGGACCGCTGACGTGGAAAGGATGATTGCAGATTTTAATTTTCAGCGTTCCGCAAATCCGGATCTAAATAAAGCGGTAGGTCACATTTCCCTAAATTTCAGCGAGCAGGATAAGCTGAAGCTAACTGATGAAAAAATGCTTGAAATAGCAAATGAATACCTTGATAGGATTGGCATCAAAGATACGCAGGTCCTTTTTGTCAGGCATAAAGATAAATCTCATCCGCATGTACATTTAGTATATAACCGGGTCTCAAATTCGGGTAAGACCATTTCTGATAAAAACCTGTTTCATAAAAACGCGAATGTATGCCGGGAACTGACCAAAGCCCATGATTTATTTTTAGCAGCCGGCAAAATGCATGTAAACAGACAGGCACTCAAGGGGGCTGATAAGGTTAAGTATGAGATTTTTGACCAAATCAAACATGCGAAAGCCGTTACAAAAAATTGGGTAAACTTTGAGCAGGCCCTAAAAAGTCGTGGGGTGGAAATTATTTTCAAATACAATGGCAACACCCAGGCGATTCAAGGACTTTCTTTTAGCAAGGATGGCTATTTGTTCAAGGGGTCCGAAATTGACAGGTCGCTAAGTTATGGTAAGCTGAATGCCGAATTTAATGTAATAGCTTTAGATACCTCCAATTTTCCGGCAGGGACAAAAGAGCCCTCTACCAAGCCGAATTTGGTTAACGAGATTCGTAATCATATTCAATTTGGACATACCGGCACCTCCGTGCTGGAGGTTTTGCTGCAATCGGAGCTTCCCACCCTTGCCACTGAACCGGAGCCATTTATTAAACGAAAAAAGAAATCCCAGGCTAAGGGCAAAAGCCGGGGAATGAGTAGGTAATTAAATTAAATGAGATGAAAACAATTGAGCAATCATTAGACAATTTTGGAGAAATTTTGGAGGCCTTGGCAACTCAAAGCAAAGCGCTAGAAGATAATGTCAGGACATTAATCAATACCAAACCTGCTGATTATGGTGATGATTTCAAAAAGGTATTACAGGAGTTAACTGATGTCAATGGAAAATTAGACCGGGAGGATTTAAAAGCTATGTTGGTCAGTTTAAATCGGAAAATAGAAAAAGTGCCGGACATCATTCCAGTTAAACATCACCATTATCTTGACAAGAGTAGTAAGGGTTTGGTTATAGGAATTTTTACAGGCCTTTTGTTCATAGCTGTCCTAACAGGTTTAAGCGCATATATACTCAACCGAAATGCAAGCCTGGCTTTGGATAGCGATAAGCTTTTATATTTAAGGGCATATAATCCTGAATATTTAATGCGGATAGACCTTGGGTTTGTATCCTCAAGGGATAGCCTGGTTAGGGTTGCAAAAGAGATCATACTAAACCAAGAACAACTGCTGCAGGCGGAGCAGACCCTTAGAAACAAAGAGGTTGAACTCAACAAAGCGCGATTACTCAAGAAGAAGATTGAACAGAGGCGACAAAAAAAATAAAAATCAAAGATATAAATTTTGGCCATCCCTCATTTGTGGCCTATCTAAGCCGTACACACCATCCACCTCGTTCCGATTTTGTATCTACGCAAAAAAGTAATTGGTGGTATGTGGCTAAATAAGCTAAGAAAGGGTAAATTGTTGTACCGTTTCTTAGCTTATCTTTCAATTAAACTTTAAAAAATAGTAATCATCTGGTCATACCATGTCCCTTATCCATATCATTGTTGCGATCACGGTTAAGCCCAAGGCCCGGCCGTTCGCCAGAAATGGTTTTAGCCGCAAGACTAAACTCATTCGAGATACTAATTAATTTGTTTGCGACTTTCTCCCATTGAAGTTTTCCATCCAGGAGATCTATGGGTACCTCCATATCGATTTGCTGATGATAGGCGACAGACCGGTTAGCCATGTCAACTGTTACATTGGGATATTTTTGGCGGTAATAATCGAGCATTTCGGAATAGTTAAGTTTTTCAAGCAGGTAATATAAGTCTACAAAATCTTTAATGCGTTCACCGCTTCCGACAATGGCATTTAATTTCATAGCAGCAATGTCCTGCAATGATGCCATTCGGATATCCTCTACATTGTCAAGCGGCTCCACATGGGGATAGGGATGCGTGATAAAATCCACCTTGACACCGTCAATCAAACCCATCAGGGCACCCGAACCGATGACCCTTAAATTTGAGCCATAATTCCACAGGATGTGATCCTGCAACAAGTTAGGATCGAATTTTTCTAGCGAGAACAAATCAATGTCAATGGATATCCTATGTCCGATTTTTAGCGATATTGCGGTCCCGCCCACCAGAAAAAATTGTTCCAGCTTAGTATCATCCATCAATTTCTGGATTAGATCCAGTGTTTCTCTTGTAACTGTGTTTTTGTATAACATTTCAGTTGGTTTTTAGTCAACCGGAAATATTTACATACTTTGTCTATTATTAATTCAGGTAGGTACCCGATTTCATTTTTCAGTGTGTCCACGATTTTCTCTTGACCATAGAATCTTAAAAGCTCCTCCCAATCAATTTCTTCGCCCCTTGTTATCACTCTTTCAATAACAATTCGATAAGAACGCTGCCAATTGATGTTGGAATGCTTCATATCCCAGAACAAGCTCTTAGGGAGTTCCGGCCTTGACAGTTTAGTTAAAATTGGTTTACGCTCGATTCTTATTTGGTCATTCTCAAAAGGCTCTTTCTTTTTCGACAAGTAATTGCTGATGGTATGATAACTATAATCTGGATAACTATCACAGAAGTTCTTGAGACTGGAAAAAACATCGAATTCCAACCCAGTAAATCTTTTCCACTGAACCAGTATAACCCGTGCTTGTCTTGTGCCTTTCATCAATACAAATTTACCAAAAAACTTTAAATAGACTAATATACCGAAATATTTGCCGATTAGTGGTTAATACTTTAACTATAGTTATAAAGTTTCACGATTTTTACCTTTTCACTCTTCTTCTTTTTCGGATCTTTATGCTTTACTCTCTTAGATAGTTTTTCAGCCAGTGCGGACATATCGTGTCCCGTTTTCGAATCCAATACCTTGGCATAATGCTGAGTGGTTTTTAGGCTGTTATGCCCTAGCATTTTCGAAACCGTTTCTATTGGCACGCCATTGGAAAGGGTGACGGTTGTCGCGAATGTATGCCTGGCCAAATGGAAGGTCAAGGTTTTGGTGATGCCGCAGTGATCGGCGATTTCTTTAAGATAACTGTTCATTCGCTGGTTGGAGTAGACCGGAAGTGCCAAACCTTTTATTTCACAAATGGGATGGTCTTTATATCGGTCAAGGATTTCTTTTGCTTCAGGGAGGATGGGAATGTGGGATGGCGTTTCAGTTTTATTCCTGGATGTAAAAATCCATTCCTTGCCATCATCACCAATCTGAATTTCACTTCTTTTAAGTTTTTGCACATCTATATAGGCAAGGCCAGTATAGCAGCTGAAAACAAAAATATCCCTGACCTGGGTATGCCTCTGCACATGCAGCTTTTTTGTACGCATGGCATCAAGCTCCGCCTGCGTCAAAAATGTTCTTGGAGACGGCTTGGCTTTTAGTTTATAATGCAGAAACGGATTGGCAACAATCCATCCGCTCGCCAGGCTGAAAAATACAATCTTCTTTAAATGAACTATATATTTTTGCGCAGAGATGGCCATGCACTGCTTCTCAACCCGAAGATAATGCTCATACCCGGTAATGAATCCAAAGTCAACCTTGATTAAGGGATAATCTGCTTTATCGTACTTCGCAAGAATGTAGTTCGCTAGATGCTTTATTGAACTCTTATAAGTCTTGAGTGTATTCTTACTATATCCGTTGCCAATAAGCTCGGCCACTTTTTCATTATGCTCCTGAAAAATTTCAAGAATCATTCTTGATTTTGTGCCTTTTCCAAGATAGTGGTTACGAATGGTCTCTGCATCAATCCCTTCATCACGGTCTATCATCCCGGTATGGATTTTCCTGATTTTGGAAATGATGCTATTCATGTAATCGTTTAAGGCACGGCTTTCCTGCCTGGTGCCCCTGACTTTGTTGCGGCGATTGTCCCATTGCTCAGGCTCAATCTCCCTCCCGATTGAAATCTCAGAGCGTTTTCCGCCTACGGTTATGCGCAGATAAATCGGCAACAGGCCATTTTCATTTTCTTTTTTTTGCTTTTTCAGATAGAAAAGCATGCTAAAATTCTGGTTCATAAGCTTGAATTACTAGGTTAACAAAGTTAGATTTGCAACCTGACGAAAACAAGATGTTCGAAATTTGAACATGCTGACTATCAGTATTTTAAGCTCAATCTGTGGTAGAAATTCGATTCTTTCCAAAACTCACCGAATTACTCACCAAAGTGAGCGAAAACGACCTGTTTTTGACAGTTTTTGATTAAAAACAAAATCCCGTAATCATTTGATTTACAGGATTTTGAATCGTTTTAAAATACGTAAAAGTGGTCCCGACGAGAATCGAACTCATATCTAAAGTTTAGGAAACTTCTATTCTATCCGTTGAACTACGGGACCGACTATGTGCCGCAAATATAATAAAAGTTTTAACTCAAAAATACCATCTTTACATTCCTTTAGCATCTGTAAAGAAGTCCATTTTTTGCCAGCCACATCTTTCTTGAGCACTCTTCTCCTTAAAATTGTTAACAGGTAAACGAAGCAGCATAATTTAATATGTTTTGGATACATGGTTTCTGATTTAAGTTGACCATTTGCTTGCTTGCGAATAAGCCTAAAAACATGCGGCTTTTTTAGCACTTGTTACTGATGGCATGAACGATTGAAACCACTCAATTAAGCAGCAAAACTCATTTGATGATGCTTGGATTAAAATTTATTAGCTCGAGTAGTTAGTTTTTGATTAGTACCATCACATTGCTACAACCTGAAATTAAACCTTGCAGAAACATCCGTTTCTGCAAGGTTTGCAAAGCGGTTAATCAATTAAAATACTGGCAATACCTTTCTCCAGAGCAGTATCCTGGATAACCGGAATTGATGCACCTTCTGCTCGGAAGATGCTCACATCTGTCATGCCCATAAAGCCTAATACCGATTTTAAATAAGGAGCGGCAAAATCGTAGGCTTGCATAGGGCCGTCAGAATAGATGCCGCCCGAGGCAATTGCCAGATAAATCTTTTTGCCTGTAATTAAGCCTTCAGGGCCATTTGCACCGTACTTAAAAGTAACACCGGCTCTTGCGATGTGGTCTATCCAGGCTTTAAGTGTGGAGGGTACACCGAAGTTATAAAAGGGCACATCGATAACAATAATGTCGGCATCCTGAATCTCTGCAATTGCTTCGTCCGAATGGCGGATGGCTATAACACTTTGCTCACTTCTGTTTTCTGCTGGCGTAAAAAAGGCGGCAATGTGTGCCTCTTCAAGATGTGGAAATTGTTGCTTTGCCAGGTTACGCTCGCGAACGGTTGCACCAGGATAGCTGTCCTGAATTTGTTCTATTATGGCTTTGCCTAATTTTATACTCATAGATGCCTCGCCGCGGGGACTTGAAATGATATGAAGAATCTTTTTCATGTTTTCTAAATTTTATGAAGCAAATTTAGAGATAGACCCCCGGCTATTTCCATAACTATCCCAAAGGCTAGCGCTATCCTTTTAGAAACCTAAGCACACACTGGGGCATTAAAAAAGCCCTGACCAGGCAGGGCTTTTTTAATGCTATCGTTGAAAAGAAAGACGGCGGTTTCGCTTATCTGATTACACTGCCTTCCTCAAATTTATCAGCTGGTGATACAAAAACAAGTTTCCCTTCTGCATTTTCGGCCATTAAAATCATCCCCTGAGATAAAATACCTTTAATTTCCCTAGGCGCAAGGTTTACGATAATGCTAACCTGTTTGCCTATAATTTCTTCTGGCTTGTAGTGTTCTGCAATACCAGAAACTACGGTTCGCTCATCAATGCCGGTATTTACGGTGAGTTTGAGCAACTTTTTCGTTTTCTCTACTTTTTCGGCAGCTATAATGGTTGCCACGCGGATATCCATTGCAGAAAAATCATCGAAATTTATATTTTCTTTTACCGGAACGGGCGCAGAGGCTGTTGCGTTGGTAACCTTGCTCTGGTTCAGTTTCTCTATCTGGAAATCAATTGCAGCATCCTCAACTTTCTCGAAAAGGAGCACACCTTCGTTAATGTCATGTCCTCGTTTTATCAATGTAATGGAACCTGCATCTTCCCAGCCTGGTTTACCATTGTTTAGCATCTTCATTAACTTATCTGCAGTAAATGGCAAAAACGGTTCGATTAAAATCTGCAGGTTTGCACAAATTTGCAGGGAGATGTGTAAAATGGTGCGAACCCTGTCTTCATCCGTTTTAATCAGTTTCCAGGGCTCAGTTTCGGCGAGGTACTTATTTCCCAAACGGGCAACATTCATTACTTCGGAAAGCGCCTCACGGAAACGATAGTTTTCTATAGAAGCAGCAATTTTAGCAGGATAACCGGAAAGTTCATCAATAACCGCCTGATCTTCCGCCTTAATTTCCATTAAGGTCGGCACGGTGCCGTTAAAATACTTATGGGTAAGTACAATAACGCGGTTTACAAAATTTCCTAAGACGGCTACCAGTTCGTTATTATTTCTTGCCTGAAAGTCTTTCCAGGTAAAGTCGTTGTCTTTTGTTTCGGGAGCAGTAGCTGTTAAAACATAGCGCAAAACATCCTGTTTGCCTTCAAACTCCCGCAGGTATTCATTTAACCAAACCGCCCAGTTTTTGGAGGTAGAAATTTTTTGTCCTTCGAGGTTTAAAAATTCGTTCGCAGGTACATTGTCTGCAAGTATGTATCCGCCATGCGCCATTAACATTGCCGGGAAAATAATGCAGTGGAAAACGATATTATCTTTACCGATGAAATGCACCAGCTTAGTATCGTCATCTTTCCAGTATTCTTCCCAGCCACATTTATCGGCTTCGTAATTGCTGATGTAGTATTCTTCTGCCTTAGGATTCCATACATCGAGTTTTGCATAATTACAAAGCTCTTTTGTAGCGGAGATGTATCCAATCGGAGCATCGAACCAAACGTATAAAACCTTGCCTTCAGCATCTCGAAGCGGCACGCGAATGCCCCAATCCAGATCGCGGGTCATGGCACGTGGGTGCAAGCCAGCATTAAGCCAGCTTTGGCATTGCCCATAAACGTTAGGGCGCCATTCTTTATGGCTTTCAATATAGGTTCTCAGCCTTTCCTCGTACTTATCTAAAGGCAGGAACCAGTTTTTGGTTTCTTTTAAAATTGGCTTATTACCTGATAAGGTTGATTTTGGATTGATTAAATCGGTTGCGTTGAGCGTGGTGCCGCAATTTTCGCATTGATCGCCATAAGCGTTCTCATTACCGCAGTTTGGGCAGGTTCCGGTAATGTAGCGGTCGGCCAGAAACTGTTTTGCCTGTTCATCGTAATATTGCTCGGTAATCTCTTCGGTAAAAACACCCTTATTGTAAAGGGTTTCGAAGAAATCGGCAGCAGTTTGATGGTGGGTTGAAGAAGATGTACGGTGGTAAATATCAAAAGAAACACCAAATTCTTTAAAAGAATCGCCGATAATTTTATGGTACTTATCTACAACTTCCTGCGGCGTAATGCCTTCCCGCTTAGCCTTTAAGGTAATGGGAACACCGTTCTCATCAGAGCCACAAACAAACTTCACGTCGCGTTTGTTAGAACGCAGGTACCTGGCATAAATATCGGCAGGAATATACACCCCAGCCAAATGCCCGATGTGCACCGGCCCGTTTGTGTATGGTAGCGCCGCAGTAACTGTATATCTTTTTATTTTATTATTATCCAAAACAATTCATTTAATTTGACAAAGATATTGTTTTAACCATGATTATACAGCCCCCATACTTAAAAAAAGGTGATAAAATCGCGATTGTTTGTCCGGCGAAAAAACTCCCAAAATCCATAGATTCTGCCGTGTCCGTTCTTAAGGGCTGGGGACTTGATGTGGTTATCGGGAAAAGTGTGTATGCGGAACACAATCAGTTTGCGGGCGATGATGATTTGAGGGCTACAGATTTACAGGTTTTTTTAGACGACCCTATGGTGAAGGCGATTGTTGCCGGACGGGGTGGCTATGGCACCTTGCGCATTATAGATTCCCTCGATTTTACTGCCTTTCAGAAAAATCCTAAATGGATAATTGGCTTTAGCGATATTACGGTTTTGCTGGCCCATGTTTTTGCCCGGTACAACATACAATCGATGCATGCGCAAATGCCTTATACTTTTGATGATTCAACCGGTGAAGCGCTAGCATCCTTGAAAAAGGCACTTTTTGGCGAAAAGCCCCATTATGCTTATAAAAGCGATTTTAATAACAGGCCAGGAACCTGTAACGGCAGCTTAATTGGTGGCAACTTAACCTTGCTTTGCATGCTGCAAGGCTCGGTATCGGAGATGGATTTTGAAGATAAAATCCTTTTTCTGGAAGATGTTGGTGAGCATGAATATTCTATCGACAGGATGTTAAGGATGCTCAAAAGAGCCGGAAAGCTATCAAGATTGCGGGGCTTGATTATTGGTGCATTCAATGAAATTTCGCCGGAGAAAATTCCGTTCGGACAAACTGCAGACGAAGTAATATGGGAACTTGTTAAAGAATACACTTACCCGGTATGCTTCAATTTTCCAAGCGGTCATATCGATAACAACATGGCAATGGTGGTTGGTGCAACCGTTGAGTTAACTATCGAAATAAATAATGTAGATTTTAAATATATATAAGATGGCAGTATTAGATAATTTAGGAAAGTACCGCAATACCGGATTGCTTTTATTAAGGATTGGATTAGGCGTTATGTTTATCATTCACGGCTTTCCAAAAATTGCAGGCGGCCCTGATGGCTGGGCAAAACTTGGCGGCAGCATGAAGGTTGTTGGAATCGATTTTCTACCTGTTTTCTGGGGTTTTATGGCCGCTGCGACAGAAACTTTCGGTGGCTTCCTGTTAATTGTTGGCTTATTTTTCAGGCCTGTGTTAATCTTGTTAACCATCACCATGATTATTGCTGCTCTGGGCCACTTTGCCAAAGGCGATGGACTAAGCGGCGCAAGCCATGCAATTGAATTGGGCATTGTATTTTTCGGATTGCTCTTTGTTGGTCCGGGCAAATATAGTGTTGATAAGAAATAGTAAATCAGTAAACAAAAAAAGCCGGCAATTGCCGGCTTTTTTTGTAATCGATAATTCGTTGTTAATTCTGAACGACCAGTTTATTATTTTGAATTTCTGTAGATGAAATTGGCCATATATAACCTGCCGTGTTGAATGGAATAGCTGGCGCAGTACCTTGTGACCCGCTTTTTGCCACAAACCCTAAGCCTAAACGCATTATATCAGGTGCCCTTAATCCTTCTCCGAGGAATTCGATTCTTCTCTCTGCTAAAATGGTATTTTTCAAATTAGCAGGAAGTAAATCAGCCGCCGGAAATACATAACCAGGGTTTGACCGCTGTCTAACCGCTGTAAGCAAGGCGATAGATCTTGTCGGATCACTTACAACCGTTGCTTCAGCAAGATTAAGTAATACCTCAGCATACCTGATTACCGGAACATAGTCTGTGTATGGTGAAGGCCTTTTAAATTTGGTTAAGTATGTATTCGCACCCGAAACAGCTGTTAATCCCTTTCTGGCATCAGTAGAGCCTGCCGCAAATGCTGCATTAGCAAAAATGCCTGTAGGATTTAAAAAGAATTCTTCGTTACCACCTGCGCCGTTTGTAGCAACATTGTAGTAGTAAGCGAGTTGGTTCTGTGTACCCGGCGCATCTAAATCTGCCATTGGAAAAGTTAAGGCAACTTCTGTAGCAGAAGCATTGCCAACATAAGCACCACCAAAAACTGTAGCCAGGTTACTTTCCAGTTTTAAAGGAGTACCTGTTGTTGCTGCAAATGGTGCTGTTGCCGAAACAATTTTGTTTGCTTCTGTTACAACCGAAGCAAGGTTGCCCATGGATAGATAAACCCGGGTTTTGAGGGCAATGGCGGTATTTCTTGAAGCCCTTGTTGCGGGAAGTGTTAATGCTAAATCAGGTTCTGCTTCATTCAAATCTTTCAATATCTGCGTGTAAACCTCGGCAACAGTGCTTCTTTTTAAATCGTTACCTGTAAGATCTTTCTCGCCTTTTAACCGAAGTGGAACACCCAAACTTGCGCCATTGTCGGTTACATATGGTTTTGCATAAAACTGCAATAAACTATAATAAGATAGGGCACGTAAAAACTTAGCTTCTGCAATGTATTGTTTAGAAACTACCGGCGTTAATATCGAAGCATTTGCCGCAACTCCTTCTATAACCAAATTTGCACGGTTAATTGCGGCGTACACAGCACCCCACAAATTCACCACCTCATTTGTTCCAGAAGTTACATTGAAACGCCATGTATCCAAACCAGTTACGCCGTTTGGTTTATTAACGATAAAATCTTCTCCACGAATGTCATTGTATATCAGGTAACGGCCACCATAAAACTGGCCATTTTTTACGCCTGCGTAAATACCATTTACCTGTGATAAAATCCTGTCGGGGTTAGAAAATGCATCTTCAATAGGCAGTGCAGTCTGTGGTGCAGTATTTAAGAAATCTTTTTTGCATGACGACGCAAATACCATCGGTGCGGCAATGAAAAGATATTTTAATTTATTATTTATTTTAATTTTCATAATCTCTTTATTTAAAATCCAACATTAAGTCCGAAAGTGAATGTTCTTCCCGATGGAACCGAGTTTCTATCTACACCTGGTGCAAGGTTACCGCTGTTTCCTGTTGTTGTAGAGTTACCATTAACAGAAACCTCCGGATCAGGTCCAGGATAGTTTGAAATAATCAAAAGGTTACTCGACTGTAAGTATATCCTTGCACTACTAACCCCAAGTTTACTTAAAACTGTTTGTGGCAAGGTGTAGCCTAAAGCCAGGTTGCGTACTTTTAAAAAGTTACCTGAGAATACATTCTGCGATTGCGCAAATGCCGAACCGTTTGATGTATTATCACCATAAACCAGACGAGGTACATCAGTAATCTGACCTGGAGTTGTCCACCTGTTTAATACACCAGCTTCGTTATTCCAGAAACGCTGATCTCTTAAACCTGCCAATGAACCGTAGTAAATTTTATTTCCGCCAGAAAAGGTTACGCCAATGGTTAAGTCAAAGGCTTTGTAACGGAAATTGTTGTCTAAACCGCCAAACCATTTTGGAATCGACTGGCCAGTAATTGTTGCATCTAAAGCGGCATCAATTGCAGGTGCATTTTGGCCTGCGTTTGCACCGTCTAAATATTGATAGCGTGCAGCTGCTGCCCTGGCAAAACTAAATCTCAATTTTTGGCCAAACCTGTTGATAAACACTCTTTCCCCAGTTGCAGGGTCTACACCAGCGGTTGGCACGGTATATATTGATCCAATTGGATACCCCACTCTAGTAATGTTTGCAGTTTCCAGTCCTGTTGCACCAAAAACGTCAGCGTTATTATTACCCAACTCAGTAACCTCATTTTTTAGTGTACTGAAAGTTAAAGTAGTCGACCAGGTAAAGTCGTCATTGTTGATGTTTTTGGTGTTGATGGTAAACTCAAAACCTTTGTTGTACATTTTACCAACATTTGTTGTGATTGTATTCCCGGGAATACCTTTAGAAGGCGCTTGAGGAGCGTTTTGAACCAGGTTATCGATGTTATTGTGGTAATAATCAACATCCAAAGAGAACCTGCCGGCTAAAAACTCTAAATTAACGCCAACATCTGCTTTCTTACTTGTTTCCCACTTCAAATCTGGGTTACCAGCCTGCGAAAAAGATAGTGCCGGAGAAGAACCATATAAACCTGGGCTGTATAAATAAAGGGCCGGGTAGTTACCAATGTTAATGTTACCAACCTCTCCATAGCTACCATGGAATTTAATGCGTGTTAAAATTTCACTAAGTCCAGAACCTTTATAGAAGTTCTCTTCTGAAAGCGCCCAACCTACTGAAGCACCACCAAAATTACCATATTTGTTACCTGCCGATAAACCAGAATAACCATCCCGTCTAAATGAACCGGTTAAGTAATATTTCTTTTTGTAATCGTAATTGATGCTTCCGAAGTAGGAACGGAATGCATTGTCGCCCTGGGTTAACCCTGCAGGTGTGATGGTTGAAAAAGAGCCTTGAAACACTTGAATAAACGGATCAATTACCCCTTGTCTGGTTGCACCATAACCCGAAGATTTTGTGTATTGATCTTCAGCACCAATAAACGCACCTAAGGAGTGGTCGCCAAATACACCACTATAGTTCAATGTATTAGACCAGTTCCAACGGGCATTTTTAACAAAGTTACTGGTTGCCCCTCCGTTGTAAGAAAAACCATCACCTTGTAAACGGTTTACAAATGAATTGTTATCAATTTTTAGGTTATCCAATCCATAAGTTGTTTTAAACGTTAAACCCTTAACGATTTGAATAGACGCATAAGCGTTTGCGATGATACGATCGCTTTCTGATGTATTCTTATCTTCATTTACCAATACTGCTGAATTGGGATAGTTGGAAGCAATGGTGTTAGCGCCCAGGCCGATCGCACCGGAAGCATTCATGTTGTAAGAACCATCCTCATTATATGGAGAAACGTTTGGTGGAAGGACAATCGCCAATCGGCCTAAGCCCACTGTAGAAAATGCCTGCCCTGGCAACGAGCCTGTATTAGGTGCTCTGTTTAAGGTGTTACTGTAAGAAAAATTTGTACCTATTGTTACGTTCTTAAATAATTTATGGTCCAGATTAACACGACCATTTTTTCTTTCGAATGAGTTACCAAGAATAAAACCCTGCTGATTACCATAGCCAACTGAAACATAATAAGATGTTTTTTCATTCGCTCCTGAAAAATTTAATGCATGGTTTTGAGAGGTTGCTGTACGGTAAGCATAATCATACCAATTGGTTTCAACCTGAGAGCCATCAGATCTGTTTTGCAAGAAAAATGCCGGTGCAAGACCGATATTGGTTCGTGATTCATTTTTGATCAGCACATATTCTGCCGCATTTAAAAGTGGCGTAAGGTTTTGGGCTTTTGTGGTTCCTACCCAACCTTCGTAGTTCACTTTTGTAACGCCTTGTTTACCTTTTTTAGTGGTAATAACAACGACACCATTAGCCGCTCTTGATCCGTAAATTGCAGAAGAAGCTGCATCCTTCAGGATGTCGATTGATTCTATATCAGCCGGATTGATATCCCCTAAGGCATTCCCGGCAGCACTGTTTGAAGATTGATCTCCTGTGAAAACCGGAATACCATCAACAATAATTAAAGGATAAGAACTTAATGAGATGGAGTTAAAACCACGAACCCTAAATACTGGTGGGTTGTTTAAAACACCATTTGGCTGAATAATGTTAACGCCCGCAGCTTTACCTGCTAAGGCCTGTTCAAAACTTTGGATTGGTTGATTCTTAAGTTTTTCGCCGCTAACACTGGCGATAGAGCCGGTTACGTCTCTTTTTGATTGCGTTGTGTAGCCGGTTACAACAACATCGGTTAAGGTTTTAGCATCTGCTGATAACGCAACGTTTACAACGCCACCGGCGCCGATGCTTTTGCTTTGGGATGTAAACCCAATTGAAGAAAATTCTAATGTACCGGTAGTTGCGGTGGTTCTGATGGAGTATTTTCCATCTGCGGCGGTGATGGTTCCGCCTGATGAGCCTTTGATTCTAACACTTACCCCGGGAAGTGGGAGACCATCTTCCTTACCTGTAACTGTTCCTGTGATTGTTCTTTCTTGCCCGAATGCGGCTCCTGCAATAAATAGCAAGACGAACAAACTTTGTAAAAGTTTTTTCATAAAATTAGTTAAGATTAATTAGTTTCCTACTAATGTATATAAAAGTACAGGGTAATGCAAATTTTACAATAAGAAATGCTACTGATTAAGTAGGATTTAAAGGATTTCGCCTCAATAAATTTGAAAATTGAATGCAAAAGCGAGGACAATGAATTAACGCCAGCGAAAAACTTGCACCTTTTTGTAAAATCACCACCTTATTAGCTACTTGAGCCATATTTGAGGATCATATCCGCATTCTTTTACCGGTTTGCCTGGCGCCAGTTCCACTCTATCATCTAAACTTCGAGAAATAGTAGCGTTAGTGAAGGCTTCAGAGATTTACCGTCACCTTTTACGGCCTTAATGTTAAAGATTAATAAACCGTATTTGCAAATTATTGAGATGCGTATTAATTTTCAGTCCAAAAAAAAACCCCCGACGTTTTACATCGGGGGTTTAATAAGAAATTATATTACCAACCTGGGTTTTGAACCAGGTTTGGATTTAAGATGATATCATTTGTTGGTAGTCCCCAAATAAATTTAGGATCAGCCGCCGCAATGGTTAAGCCTGTAAAGCCTGTACTTTGCTGAACAGCTGCAGGAACTTGTGCAGCGCCCCTTGTAAAACCTAATCCCCAACGCTTTAAATCCCACAGATGGAAACCATCGAAATTCAACTCACGGGTTCGCTCCGCTCTAACTTCATTTGTAAGCGTTGCGCCTGATAAACCAGATAATCCAGCTAAACCACGAGCCTGGCGTAAACCATTTAGGGCGGTTAATGCATTCGGAGTATCGTTTAGATTTGCAGCTGCTTCTGCTGCAATTGCATAAACCTCACCTATACGGAAAACTTTATTTGCGTTCTGGTAATTCGTGAAAGTTGTTGTAAACAAGCCTGGGTTACCGGGGAACTTATTTACTAACCAAACATTGTTATATCGTACACCTTGAATTTGAATAAGTTTTTGTTCAAAGTATACATTTTTACGAATATCTGCATTGTCATAGCTGTCTACTACCGTTTGTGTTGGGATAAAATCAGGTTGGAAAAAACCTCCTGCTCCATTAAGGCCCAAGTAGATGGTGTTTGTATTAACCGGTTCAGTTAATGTTGCGTTTATGCGCATAATATCCTCCTGGCTTGCATCAGTTGCCCAATATGATTTCAAACCAGCAGCAGTATTGTACAAAGGATATCTGCCAGAAGCTATTAGTGTACTTGCAGCAGCATATGCGCCGGCCCAATCCTGAATGGCTAATCTAACTCTCGCTTCAAATGCTAAAACAGCATCAGGCGTAAAATATCTTGCACCCTTAACATTTGCTCTTTTGTTCAAAGTTTTCGCTATTGCAATATCTGCTAAAATCTGATCGTATACCGCTTTTAGAGTTGCTCTAGATGGCTTAACGGTAAGATCAAATTCAGTTAGCAAAGGAACGCCTAAATCAGTTCCGGCCGTTGCAGGATTATATGCTTTCGCATATCTCACAGCTAATTCATGATAATAATATGCTCTCATCATTCTAGCATCCGCTTTGTAAGTGTTCAAACTGTCAGTTTGAGCGCCTGCAGTTGCCTGAATTTGCTCGAAGCCTTTTATCATAACATTTACGTTAGACAAGCCACTATAGTAACCTTGATAAACGCCAGAAAAATCATCTGCATTTAAAAACGCACCCCAACGGTGGAAAGCACCATTTCTGTTACCGAAATCACCAGATGCATTTAACTGGTCACCCTGAACCTCTTGTGGAACATTGTATGTTCCGTAAGTACGAGCCCTCAATGCAGAGTACAAGCCTGAATTCCAGTATTTTGCATCCTGAACAGTATTGAAGCCAGTTGCGATGTCAATGGCATCATATGGCTTTAAATCCAGTTTCTTACAAGATGTAATCACTGTTAAAGTCACTGCCAACCCAACTAATCCTAAAATTATTTTTTTCATAACTTTATTGTATGTGAAGTATTTTTTGTTATTTATTAAAAAGTCAATTGTAAGCCAAATCCAACTTGTTTTGTATTAGGATTTGAGCCCAAAGCTAAGTTTGAATCAACCTCTGGATCTGGACCTGAATATTTTGTAAATGTTAACAGATTCCTTGATAGGAAGAATATTTTGGCGCCTTTAATTGCTTTTGTTTTTTCAAGAATAGATTTAGGAAGATTATAACCTAGTTGCAAGTTCTTCAATCTAAGGAATGAAGCATCTTCAATTAATCTACTATCGAATTGTGTAAACTGTTGTGTTAAATTTGGAAAGGTTGCATTTTGACCTGGCGTTTTCCAATAATCTAAAACGGTTGTGGCTTGGTTAAAACCTGAAAAAGTAGTTGGGTTTTCAAAGAAATATCTATCGTTGTTTATCATGTACTTACCTTTAGAATAAGTAAAATCAATATTTAAGAAAATTCCCTCATAACCTGCATTAACACCAAACCCTCCGTTTAACCAGGCATACCTTTGAATACCTGTGTTTTGCTGTAAATTAGCAGCAGAAAACGAACTGGTTACAGCGTTAGCATCAGTCCTTGTTTGTACACTTGCATCACCAGTATTAGGAATATACCATTGAGGTAAACCATTACTCGGATTAACGCCTGCCCACATTGGATAAACATAAGAAACTGGTTCGCCAATTGCCCATAAAACACCGGTACCTGGGTTTACATAGTAATTTTTACCCTGGAACAATTCGGTTATTTTATTTCTGTTCATGTTTGCAGTGATGTATGGCGTTACAAAAGCATTGTGCTTATCGTTAGTATATACGTCAAAATCCAAAGTGATATCAACACCTTTATTTTGTAAAGCACCAATATTGGTTCTCACCAATGAATATCCTGTGGTATAAACCTGTGGAACGTTAATTAGCTGACTGCTTGTTTCGCGGTAGTAAAACTCAACATCAAGGCGGATTTTATTCAAAAATGCCGCTTTAAAACCAACTGTAGTTTTCTGTTGTTTTTCCCACCCTAAATCTGGATTACCCGGAGCATTCTGAGAAACACCTGGAAGACCGTTATAATTCGAACTACCTGCAGCAGTTGCCAAACTCTCGTAGTTACCAATTGACGAATTACCACTTGTACCTGTACTTGCCCTTACTGTTAAATCAGTTAACCACTCTACATTCCTTAAGAACTCTTCTTGTTTTGCTCTCCACATACCGCCAACTGACCAAAAGGTAGCTGTCTGTTTGTTTGCACCAAAACGAGACGACTTATCTTCACGAACTGAAGCGTCAAGGAAGTATTTGTTATTAAAATTATATTCTAATCTACCGAATAAAGACTTGAATGTATATTCGCTCTTAAACGAACTTACACCTCTGTTAGATGCATCTCCATTCTGAAGAATAAAAAGGTTATCATTTGGAAGTCTGCTTGTGTTTGCACCAAACTCCTGAGTTATGCCATCCACGTACTCTTGCCCGCCGAGAACAGTGAAATTATGCTTATCTAAAGAAAATTTGTATTCAATCGTGTTAGTAACTGTCTTATTAATTCTTCTAGAGTAATATTCAGATAATGTACCTGCTCCAGGGAAACGAACGTCTGATGCTAATCTAGCACTTGTTTCTCTATCAATGTAACCATCAATACCCCCCTGAGATTTAATTGTTAAGTTTTTTACAGGAGTAATCTCTACAAAACCAGTTGGATTAAATGTTAATCTGTTTCTGTTATATGGTGTGTTATCAGCAATATATCTTGGACTGTATCTGCCCCAACCTGGAATAATTGTACCATAGTACTCATTTCCATTCGCATCATATGGTGAAAACCAGGGTTGAGCCAATAATGCTAATGGTCCATTGGTGTCATTCGTAGCCAATCCATTAGTTTCAGTATCTGATGAACCGCCCGATAAGTTTAAGCCAATTTTAATATAATTATTTAAAGTTGAGGTTAAATTCGAACGAAGTGTATATCTGTCAAAGCCCGAGCGGAAACGGTTACCTTCGCCCTGATAAAAACTTCCAGAGATGTAATAAGCAGTCTTGCCGCCGCCACCAGAAACCGTAACATCAGTTTGATAGGTTGGAACATCCTTTTTGTAATAGTAGTCATACCACTTTGTGTCATTAGGATATTGAGCTAATAGAGCAGCTGTTGCAGCCGGCGTTCTTAATCCTTGTTCAATTTGTAACTGACTTAATTGAGCAGTATTTAAGAAATTTCTGTAAAATTTATCGCTTGCTGGGTTCGCCACTGAATACTGTCCTTGTACGGTAATTACTGCATCCGAACCAATTCTGCCTCGTTTTGTAGTAACATAAACTACACCATTTGCTGCACGAGCGCCGTAAATTGAAGTTGAAGAAGCATCTTTTAATATAGAAACCGCTTCGATATCATTCGGGTTCATGTTCAATATACTGCTCTCATCAACCTGAATACCATCTAACAAGAATAATGGTGCACTACTAGCGCCTAAAGAGCCAACACCATGTAATCTAATACTTGCTGTTTGTGATGGTTCACCAGAAGATGTAAAAACCTGTAAACCAGCAACCTTACCTTGCAATGCATCAAATGCGTTAGCAACAGGTTTGTTTTCAACTGTTCTTGCACTCACAGTAGCAACAGACCCTACAGAAGACGAAACTCTTCTTCCAGACCCATAACCAGTAACCACAACTTCATCTAAATCTTTGTTGTCGCCTTCTAATGAGATGTTTACTGAACTGGCGCCAGCAGCCAAGGTTCTCGTTACAGGCATATATCCGATTGAAGAAAACTCCAACTGCACTGAGCCAGCAGGAATTTTAAGCGAATACTGTCCGTTACCGTTTGTCGTAGACCCTATCTTCGTGTCTTTGATTCTTACGGTCACGCCTGGAATTGGTAGTCCATCTTGCTTCGCGGTAACCGTACCAGTTACTGTTCGTTCTTGAGCCATTGCAGTTACCGCAACAAACATCAACACGAACAAACTTTGTAAAAGTTTTTTCATGAAATTTAAGTTAGTTTGATATTAGTTTATTAAAAATCTAAATATAGTATGCATTTACATTTTTTTAACAAATTTTTAACACAAAGAAGGTTCAAATGACATTATTATGACGAACATTTGATTCGGTTACTTGTTTAGTATTGTCGTTTTTTCCACAAAAAAAGGGCAGATTCTAACGAACCTGCCCTTTTACTTAAAAACTGTTTGTGTTATTTCTCCCAGAATATTTTCGAAGTGAAAATATTAATCTGCGGTACATTTGCTGCATTCGAAGCAATTTCATTTTGTGGATAAGGAAGACGTAATGGCAACCTTCCACCGCTTGAGTTATTTAAGCCCACCGGAATGTTCGCTGGGAAGCCAGTTCTACGATACTCAGCCCAAGCTTCATTACCGTTAAAACCATTGTTCGCTATCCATTTTTGAGTAATAATAGCTTCGAACTGACGGCCTGCAGTTGCAGCTACTGCCCAGTTAACAAGTGGCTGGGTTGAATTTGTATAGTAAGTATTAGCTGCTGCTGCAGTTGAACCCAATAGCTTAAATGATTCGTCGATACCAGCCTGATAAGCCGCTTGTGCTGCCGCTGCACCACCTGGAAGGAAACCTTTTAAATAAGCTTCAGCTTGTAAAAAATATCCCTCTGCTGCCGTTAACAAATATGCGGGCTTTGCAAAGCCGTTGTTTGCACTCGAAGGTAAAACACCAGCACCAACTGCAGAATAGTTATCTTTTTTAGTTGTTGGCGTTGCTGTTGTTCCCGGATAAACACCTGTATAGGTCTGAGTTGCAGGAATTGGTGCTACAGCAGGTCTGTAGATAAGACCGATACGAGGGTCAGTTGCAGATGATAAAAAGTCGACAGCATATTTATTTGCTCTTGTTGCCTGATAGTTTGAAGTTTCAGTTCCTGCAACGGCAAAACCGATGGCGCCATATAAAGGATTGAATTTACCTGCCTGGTTAATGTAACCAGGGTTTACCGCTGCGTTTTCACCAGCACCTAAAAATGACTGACCAGCTAGCGTTGCAAATCCTGCGGTTACTTTAGCTGCACGAGATGGAGTTAAAGATTGTCTTAACAATACACGTAACTTAAGTGTGTTTGCGAATCTCAACCACCTGCCCATTGAAGTTGTTACAGAGCCGCTACCGAAAACGATATCACTCGATCCTGATGGGTTGTCAGCGCCAGCTGCCGTATTTATACTTGCGATACCAGCATCCAATAAACCTAAAATACCGTCATAAATGTCTTCAGCTTTGTCATACTTTGGAGCTGTAGATGCGGTACCTTTAAGTGCGTCTGAATAAGGAACATCTCCCCAGGTATCAACAAGTAACTGGAAGTTATATGCCTGCATTATTTTAGAGATTGCAACCGCATTTTTTTTACCGGCAGCAGTTGCCTGTGTTTCTACATACTTGTAGTCATTTAATCCACCAGCATATAACGAAGTCCAAACAGCATCATATGTACCTGGAGTAAACTGATAAGTTTCCTGTGGCTGATAGAACAAGAAATCTGGAGATTGCGCCCAGTTGCCTGTTAAAAGATTACCAAGGATATTTAAGTTGTTATTTACAGCTGCACCAGTATTGGTTAATGCCGCTGGTAAAACCAACTCAGGGGTTGTGGTTGTAGGGGTGTTTGGATTGTCGTTGATTTCCAAAAAATTCTTCTCACAGCTCGTTACCGTTAATGTTAACGATAAGAAGGCTATTCCCTTTATGATATGTCTAATTTTCATATTCTTAATTATTTAAAATACTAAAACGTAGCATTTAAAGTGATACCAAATGTTCTTGTTGAAGGAATACTTGTAAACTCTCTTCCTTGAGAATTGTTTGTACCGAAAATGCTCGCCTCAGGATCTATGTAAACGTTAGATTTTGGAGTCCAAAGTAAAATATTAGCACCTGATATCGCTAAGCTAGCTTTACCGAATGGTGTTCTGTTTAATAATTTGCTTGGTAATGCGTAGCTTAATGAAATGTCTCTCAGTTTTAAGAATGCAGCATCAACAATGCTTGATTCTGCAAAGCTATTAAAGTTACCGTACCAGAAATCAAAGTTACCACTACGTGTTCTAACAGTTGTGTTAGGCGTAAACACACCTGGCGAAGTTTCGATTACTGAGTTTGGATAAATAAAACGCTCTCTACCATATTGAGTAGTCTCTAAAGTAGAACCGGTGAAGGTTAACGTATTTTTCGTACCTGAGTAAATCACGTTACCAGATCTGAAATCAAGCGTGGTTGACAACGTGAAGGCTTTGTAAGACAAAGTATTGTTGAAACCTAAAATATGTTTAGGATTCACCTGACCTAAGTTTCTTAACGTAGGGTCTAATCTGATGTAACCTGAAGTTGCATCGACAACAACACGACCTTGTGAATCTCTCAGATAAGCAGAACCTACCAAAGATATCGGCTGACCAACAATTGCGGTCGGAACTGGGTCTCCAGCGCCAAGTGATAATTGTTTTGACTCTTGGTATAGTGATTCAACAACGTTTTTGTTGTGTGTGTAGCTTACGCTGAAATTCCATGAGAAACCATCACGATTTCTGAAAGGGCTACCTTTCAATGCAACCTCTATACCTTTATTAGTTACAACACCCGCATTTACGGTTGCAGCTGTAAATCCTGTAGAAGAAGGGATACCGATATTGATGATCTGTCCGTCAGTTTTCGTATCGTAATAAGTAAAGTCTAATCCTAATTTATCTTTGAAGAAAGATAATTCAGTACCTACTTCGTAAGACGTTGTAAACTCTGGTTTAAGATTTGGATTAGGTGTTGTATTAGATAGTGTAAAAGCTGCTAATGAACCGAATGGGAAACCACCGGCAGCACCGAAAGTTGGAACCAAACTATAAGGATTAGCATCCGAACCCACCTTTGCAAAACTTGCTCTCACTTTTGCATAAGAAAGGATATCGTTGTCCTTTAGTGAGCTAATTGCCTCTGTAGGTATGAAACTTAAACTTGCTGATGGATAAAAATATGAGTTATTATCCTTTGGAAGTGTTGAAGAAATATCATTTCTCAACGTTCCGTTTAAGTATAAAAAGTTTTTATAGCCAATTGTTAAATCACCAGCCCAACCAATTAAACGTTTTTTGTTAATTGATTCGCCACCACCCAGTTCACCAACACGGTTAGATAGGTTAAAGAAACCTGGAGTTGAAATTGCACTCGCTGATGCTGTCAGGTTACGACTGTCTGTTTGACGTACGTTGTTTAACAAAATTAAAGTTGCATTAAAATCTTTATTAAGGTCTTTTTTGAAAGTCAATAATAAATCTGAGTTCATGATTCTGTTAGAAAATGCATCTTCAATAATAGCACCCGGAGTTGCTGTAGGACGTTGACCTGTTCCGAAAACAGTTTTTTCGAAAGTCTGCTTTCTTCTTGTAGAAGCATAATCGGTACCTAAGCGCCAAGTTACGTTTAACCATTTGTATGGGTCATAGCCCATTTGGATACTACCTAACACTCTGTCCAAATTATCGTTAAACCTGTTATTGTCTAAAGCGTAGTATGGGTTTGGCTGATAACCGTTAAAGAAGCCTTGCGTAGTCGCAAATTCATAATTTCTCCAATCTTTGAAATTTTCAAGATTGATTTGACGACTCACGTTAAGCACGTCACTAATAACACCATTGTTACCCTGACCAACGAATGAAGTATTAGTTAAATTTTTATTGTAACTAACATTTGCACTTACATTGAAGTTATTTGCAAGTTTGGTAGACCCAGAGAATTTAAAAGTGTTTCTTCTAAACTTATCATTTGGAACTACACCTTTAACCTGGTTATCAGAAAGCGAGGCATAGAATGACCCTTTTTCGCTACCACCTTGAAATGAAACAGAGTTTTGAATGTTAGTACCTGTGTTAAAGAAATTCTTAGCGTTATCAGGAACTGCGCTATAAGGTATCATCAATTTGTTACCGTTCGCTAAAGTTGGACCTGATTGTACCATAGAGCCGTCTAATCTAGGACCCCAGTTTGTATTTTCAATTTCATCATAAATTGCAGGATTTCCTGTTCCGTTTTCGTAACCTGAACCAAATTCATTTTGAAGTTGTGGCAATTTCTGAACGTTATCAATCTGGAAGGTAGAAACAACGTTAATTTCCATTTTTTTGTTGCGCATTGCTGCGTCTTTACCGGTTTTGGTTGTGATTACAATCGCACCGTTAACACCCTGAGAACCGTACAATGCAGCAGCATTTGCGCCCTTCAAAACCGTCACCGATTCGATGTCATCCGGATTGATATCGCCAACACGATTACCAACATCCACCTGGTTCGCTGAACTTGAAGATGGCTGGTTAGCAGAGTTGTCAATTGGAATACCGTCAATAACGAATAATGGCTGACCTTCGCCCTGTAATGATCTGATACCACGCATTGTAATACGAGTTGCAGTATTTACACCACCACTTGAACGGCCAATCTGAACACCGGCTGTTTTACCTGTTAAACCGTTAATTAAGTTAGTTTGTTTACCATTGGTTAAATCCTGGCTTTTTACCACATCAGCAGAATATCCTAAAGATGCTTTATCTTTCTCGATACCCACTGCCGTAACTACAACCTCGGTTAATGTTTTAGAATCGGCAACCAAAGCTGCATTTACAGTAGTAGATGATCCGATAGTTTTCGTTTGAACTGCAAAACCAAGAAATGAGAATTCTAATTGAGTCGCTCCGGCTGGAACAGCTACGGAATACTTTCCGTTTGCTGCAGTTACAGCACCAGTTTGAGTGCCTTTTACTTTAACAGTTACACCCGGGATTGGCAAGCCGTCGTCCTGAGAAGTAACCGTACCTGTGATTGTTCGATCTTGTGCCATCGCTGTTACAGCAACGAACATAAGTATGAACAAACTTTGTAGAAGTTTTTTCATGTTTGTAAAAAAGTTAGTTAATGATTAGTAATAATGTGCTAAAATATAGTTAGTTGGCAATAACACCAAATTTATTTTTAACAAATTTTAACATTTAACATTTGCAGGCCTAAAAAAGGCCTGCAAATGAATTAAAAAAAAATGAGGCAGAAAGCAACTTAATAATTAGTTAAATGTTTTGGGAATCTTTTTAGTTTTTTCCCTAAAAAATGTTCGCTCTGGAAAACAGAAGAATATTTCCACAAAAGAAACGGCCTAATAGCTGCAAAAAATTATATTTCCGAACAGGGTTTTACCATTTTCCCAGAAATTCCTAAATAATGGGTCGTTCGCGAGGTACACAATGGAACCTTTTCCTGCATCCTGAACACCGATAAGCAGGCCGGTTTTTAAGTCTTCCCGCACTTTCTTCCCAACAACGCCTGCCATTAAACTTTTGTCGGTTAGCTGACCAACGTTCCAGCCTTCTGCTAAGGGTTCGTAAATTTTTCGGTCTGTTTTTAAGGTATAGTAATTTTTCCCGATGCCATATGCGAATGGGTGAGAAGCGTCTAAATTGATTTTATAAATTGCACCCCGTATGGTATTCTCATAGTCATCGCGGTCTTTGTCTTTAAATAAAAGCTTGCTTGCCTCCGGTTTTTCGTCTTTTTTTACTACAGCCGATTTCTTTTTGATATCAAATCCCTTTTTCTCCAACACACTTTCGATGGCATCTTCCATTAAAACTAACTTTCCGCCCCTGTTTATCCAGCTTTTTAAACCTTCATCAATAAAGCTTCCATAATTTCCATCGGGAAGAATTAAGGTATTTACCTTGCTGAGGTCTAAATTATTGATGTCTCTGGCATTGATTATATTCGGAGTTAGGCCCAGATCATGCTCCAGATAGTACCAAACTTCTCCAAAGGCAAGTGATGAAACTTCATTTCCGGATACAATCGCAATTTTTGGCTGTTTTAAAATTGGATAAACAGAAGAGCCAAAATCCTTGCCCTTATCTACAAAACCGGTCGATATCGCCTGAACGGGTTTTTCGAGCTCGTTCGAAATTTTAGCAATCTTGCTTTTGAGGTCTTTTATTCCCTTCTCATTTTCTACACGCAAAACGATAAGCGTACCTGCGGGATAATCTTTGCCACTTACCGAAAACGGTTGATCTGCTTGCCGTACTTTTATATTTTCTTTCTGTAATGCCACCAACAATTGCAAATCTTCACTGTTTCCCCAACCAAATAGCCAGGCTAATGGTTTATCCAGATTCGAAGAAGTGATTTTGCGCTCCTCGATGTTGTCATATTTTCCTTTTATACTTTCTTTTGATGCATAAGCTTTTAAGCCATAAACATAAGGCAGGGCCCAGGCAGTAATATCATAAGTGTTCGAATCGGTTACCAAGGTTTGTGGCTCGAGTAAAACATTAGCAAGCACGGCCCTCGGCTGCGCAACATTTACAATTAAATCATTTCTGCCTAAAGTGAAATTTTCTTCCTTTTTAGAATCGTAATCATAACCCCTTCCGGTTTTATCGCCACCGTATGCAAATTCAATTTTGTTCTTTGTCAATAGTTCCGCCAATTTTTTCAACCTCGAAAGGTTATCAGGCTTTATGATATAGGTTTTGTAAATTCCAGGTGCTGTGGTAAGCGATTGCTGAAAATAATTTTTATATTCTTCTAAAAGCTTATCGTGGTTTTGGGAGGTAACTTCTAAAGTCGACATGCCTGTTGTGTAATGATGTGCGATGCGATCTTTCAATGTTAAGGTATCTCCATCGTTTGTAACAACGGATAAACCTGCCCTAATACCGCCCTGCTCGTACGTCATGCCAATTGCACCATTATATAAGGGATAAGTATCGCCGTAAGATGGGTATAGTAAATCGAAACGTTCTTTGGTAAAATATTGCCAACCTTGCTCATCGAAGTATTTCGCATTGTTTTTACCAACTACAACCTGAAAGCTTTTCTGCCAGGGCGTAATGTCTTGATGCACAGGTTCTGCAGCAGGAGCAAAATAATAAGGGTCGTTATAGCTTTGCTCATGAAAATCGACATGTACCTGAGGCATCCATTGATTGTAAAGTGCCAGTCTTTGCTTGCTTTCGATTTGCGTTTGCCACGCCCAGTCGCGGTTTAAATCGAAGTAGTAGTGGTTCGGCCGGCCACCTGGCCATGGTTCTATGTGTTCTCTTGATGATGGATCTGAATTTGGTTTTTCGCCAACAACACTGTTAAAATAATTTGCGTATCGGTCTCTTCCATCCGGATTTAGACAAGGATCTATAAATACTATCGTGTTTTTTAGCCAGTTACTGGCCTGCTGATTTTTTCCGGAAGCTAAATTATAAAGCATTTTCATGGCCGTTTCCATAGAATTTGCTTCATTGCCGTGAACGTTATAGCTTAGCCAGAGGATAGCAGGCTGCGAGCGGACATCTACCGCATTAGTTGTACCGGCCGCGAGCGACAAATTATCCTTTTGAATCTTTTCAAGCTTATTAATATTTTCTGCAGAAGAAACAATGGCAACCATAAGCGGTCTGCCTTCATTCGTTTTTCCATACTCAACTAACTTTACAACATTTGAGGCCGCAGCAGCTGTTTGTTTGAAATATTCAGCTACTTTATGATGTGGTGTAAAATGAACCCCAAGCTCATAACCCAAAAATTCATCGGGAGATTTTACCTGTGCCTGAGCAAGTACAACGGAGAAAATAGCAGATAAACAAATGGTAAAAAGTTTCTTCATAATGGATAATTTTATCTAATGTACTAATTTTGTTTTTTGTTCCTGCGAAAGCTTAATTTTACCCGAAATATTTTTAAATCAGCATGATTACAACCGAAGAATTATACGAGCACTACCTAAAACACCCGGTAATTTCTACCGATACACGCAATATTGCTGAAGGTTGTATTTTTTTTGCATTAAAGGGCGATAACTTCAATGCAAATACATTTGCGGCGCAGGCCATTGAAAAGGGTGCCGCATTTGCGGTTGTTGATGAAGCAGAATACTCGGAAGCAGGAAACTGCCTGCTGGTGGAGGACGTACTTACGGCATTGCAGGCTTTGGCAAAGCACCACCGGAAACAGCTAAGCATACCGGTGATTGGACTTACGGGCAGCAATGGAAAAACCACAAGCAAAGAGCTGATTAACGCAGTGTTGGCCGAGCGGTATAAAACTTTCGCCACATTTGGCAATTTGAACAATCACATTGGGGTTCCAATCTCCATCTTATCCATTCGCAATGATGTGGAAGTTGCTGTTATAGAAATGGGCGCCAATCATCAAAAAGAGATTGAGTTGCTTTGTACTATAGCGCAACCAACCCATGGCGTTATTACCAATGTAGGCATGGCGCATTTAGATGGCTTTGGCGGTTTCGAGGGCGTTAAAAAAGGGAAGGCAGAATTATACGCCTATCTAAAAGCGAATCATGGCTATACCTTCATCAACAGAGATAATTCCCATTTAATGCAAATGAGTGAGGCTGCCGGCTTATCTAAGTTGATTTTTTATGGAACTGAAAACGGGAATACAATTAAAGGAAAGTTACAAAGCAGCGATCCTTTTATTTCTGTTGAATGGACCAATCATGAAGTGTTATCAACCGTATATACTCATTTAACAGGAAGCTACAATTTCGAAAATATTCTGGCCGCAATTTGTATCGGCGATTTCTTCGATATGGAACCGGAAGAAATTAACAGGGGATTAGAAAACTACCATCCAAAAAACAACCGTTCGCAGTTAATCAAAACAGAAACTAACACTGTTGTTTGCGATTTTTATAATGCAAACCCGAGCAGTATGGCTGCAGCACTTGCCAATATCGCTGTACTAACGGCAAATAGGAAAGTGGCCATTTTAGGCGATATGTTTGAGCTTGGGCCCGAATCTGAGGAACAACACAAACGGATTGCAGAACAAGCAATGAACTCAGGGTTGGATCAAATCATATTTATCGGCAAATATTTTTATGCTTTAAGCAAAAATTATAATGCAGTCTTTTTTGAAAAACCAGATGAGGCAGCAGACTACCTCAAAACCAATAAAATATCGGATGCGTTGATATTATTGAAAGGCTCGAGGGGAATGAAGCTCGAAAGTTTATTGGCATACTTATAAACACATGCCAACTTAATTAGTAACGGCGATGGAACCGATTTGCACAAAACGCAAATTAAAACGACCTGTGGTTTTTTTCGAAATCAGGAGAACAAAAATAAGTAATGAATACTGCTAAGAAAAATAGAAATCTATAACCTTCTGTAAATGCAAATTGAACGGTTAGCACATTACTTTGGCTCAACCAATACACCAATATCGCTAACTTCTAAAAGCGGATTATCACGCATGTTCTGTTCAATTTCTAGTTCAAACTTGCCGTTGTGGGCGAAACGAAAATCCGTAAACAACGGGAAGGTATAATTAAAAACGTTTCCAGAACCACTGCCAAGCCATTCGCCATCATTTTTAGCGAGTTTAAATTGATAACGCTTTGTTACTTTATTTTGCCCATCTTTAAAATGAACCAAAACGAAAATGTTGGCATACCGGTATTCTGAGGTATGCCTAAGTTTAAAATAGATGTTATATGGCTTAGTGTTATCCTTGATTTCGAATGGAACTAAAAGGTGGTTTCGGTAAGTCCATTTCCTTTCAGGAATCTCGGCATTACTGTCAACCACGCTGGAACTACATCCCGCCAGGAAAGTAACAAAAAGCAAGAAACCAATAAGCGCAACGTGCTTATTCTGCAGCCGGTTTATTATCAGAACCATTGTTGTTATTTCTGCGGTTATTGTTTTTCCTTCGGTTGTTTTTGTTTCTATTTCTGGCTTGCTCAGTTGTTTTCTCGCCGGCCACCAAAGGCGCACCTTCGGCCTTAACTACGGGTTTTTGCGCCTGCGGCTGTTGCGGTTTTTGATTATTCTGAGGTCTGGAACCCTGCTGCTGCGATTTTTGACCAGCTTGTTGCTGAGGTTTCGGACCGTTTTGCTGAGGTTTCTGTTGATTTGGATTTTGAGGCCTTGCGGTTGCAGGCTTATCACCACCCTGAACGCGATCTCTTCTATTTTGATTGCTGTTGTTTCTGTTGTTTTTCTGATTTCTGTTCTGGTTGTTATTTCTGTTTTTTGAACGCTCATCTAAACGCGTTAAGCTATCCTGACCAACAACATTTTCATAATCAAAAGATTTTTCCACAACAACCGGCGCCGCAATTTGCACGGCCTCTTCTTTCAGATTAGGCGCTTTCTTACCCGCCTTGTTCATTGCCATGATTTCTTTAACGCGGGCTGCAGCAACCGGAATCCAGTTTTCATCACCCTGATAACTAAACCACATAATTTTTTTAAAAATGTCAGTCTTTTGATGACGGGCGTAGCCTGCCTCTGTATCCAGGTTTTCAATCCTGTCGGGAATGTCTTTTAAAGCATCTAAATAAGTATCAAGCTCATAATTTAAACAGCATTTAAGCTTACCACACTGTCCGGCGAGCTTTAAAGTGTTTAAAGAAAGGTTTTGATATCTGGCAGCAGCTGTTGAAACCGTTTTAAAATTTGTAAGCCAGGTAGAGCAGCACAATTCGCGGCCGCAAGAACCTATTCCGCCTAAACGGCCGGCCTCCTGGCGCATACCAATCTGGCGCATTTCAATGCGGATGCGAAAACTTTCGGCCATTTTTTTAATCAACTCGCGAAAATCTACACGACCATCAGCGGTGTAAAAAAACGTAGCCTTCGTTTTGTCTGCCTGATAATCTACATCGCTTATTTTCATTGATAAGCGCAAATCGAGTGCAAGCTTGCGGGCTTTATGCATGGTTTCCCATTCCATTTCTTTCGCCGCGTTCCACTTTTCCACATCGGCTTCTGTAGCCTTACGGTAAATCTTTTTTGTTACCTGGTCTAATGGCGTTTTACGCCTCTTCATTTGCACCCTTACCAGTTCGCCGGTGAGCGAAACATGACCTACATCGAAGCCGCCTGTCGGACCTTCAACCGCAACAAGTTCTCCAATTTCGAGGTAAATGTTATCGTTATTTAGAAAAAACTCTTTTCTGGAGCCTTTAAATTTTATTTCTGTAACCTGAAAAGGTTTATAGCTAGAAGGCATATCCAGGTTGGATAACCAATCGTGAACTTCCATTGTTTGGCAACCACCGGTGCCGCATGAGCCATTACTTTTGCATCCATTAGGGGTGCAACCACCACCTGTTGAACAACTTCCACATCCCATAATTAATTGTATATATATTGAGTCCCCTGAGGGAGCGTTTTAAACTTGATAATTTTTACCAATTGTAAAGATACATCTAAAAACAGAATTTTCGGGTTTGCATTTCTTTCAATGTGGTAATGTGCTTTTTCGAGCTCAGCAATTATTGCTTCTGCCATTGGCAATGTTAATACATGCTGACTCAACTTTTTAGCCGTTTCCATGGTTAACGGCGGCAATTTTACTAATGCATCGGCACCACTTATAAGCAGGCAGCATTCCCGCAAATAGTTAATCCCGAACTTTAAAAAATTCTTTTGATTTTCCCTGCCCCATTTGGCTGCTTCGTCAGTAAAGTCAATCAAATCGGGCACTTTATTTCCAAAGCCCATACGCAACCAGCTTGTAAATATCCCGGAACTGTCGCTCTGCACATCGGCAGCAAGCGCTTTTGCTTCTATCAGGTTTCCATCGGCTAAAAAAGCATAATCAACTGCCTGGTGTGAATTTAAACCGCTGTTGGCGAGTAGATATTCAGAAATATCATCACTACTTAATTTAGGGATTTTTACAATTTGCGTACGAGATAAAATGGTTGTTAAAATCTGGTCCTGACTTTGAGCAACCAATATAAAAAGGGTATTTGCAGGTGGCTCTTCAATTAATTTGAGCAAAGCATTGCCCGATTTATCGAGGTATTCCGGCAACCACATTATCAGCACTTTTGTTTCAGCTTCGAAAGCCTTGTAGCTTAATTTTTTAATAATATCATGGCATTCGCCAATTGGAATGTTGGCCTGCTTATTTGCGGCCTCCAGTTTTGAGCGCCAGATGTCCATATCAAAATATGGGTCCTGCAACAGCATGTTCCGCCAGTCATCCAAAACATCAACAGCCGTTTTTATACTTGTGGAGGCAAAGAAAGGGTAAGAAAAATGCAAGTCGGGATGGATTAACCGCTCATACTTTCTACAGCTAGAGCACTCGCCGCAGCTATCTGTAGCACCTTTATCCAGACAATTTACATATTGTGCATACGCTACCGCCAGAGGTAGCGCACCCGAACCAACAGGCGATAAAAAAAGCTGCGCATGACTTACACGGTTTTCCTTCACCGTTTGAATCAAGTGTTGCTTAATCTTTTCCTGCCCTATGATTTCTTTAAACTGCATTTGGTGCAAAATAAGAAATAGATATGAATTGTTGGTATTTAAGGATAGAATTTGACGGAAACGAAACCACAAACACCTAAAAATAATGCCATAAAGACCACGCAGAGATGATGACAATAGTCAAAATATTTAACTTTCGAAGATTAACATATATACTTGGTTTTCATTATCTTTGAAACCCAATCGACCCGACCAAAACTAACTATTACTTATACAAATGAACTTTTTAAAGTCTTTGTTATTGCTTTTTTTATTGCTCTCAACAATAACTAGCTTTAGCCAAAAAAAGATAAAAACCATTAAAATAACTGTTCTAAATGAAAGGAGCAAACCTTTCGAAAACGTAACGGTTGAGCTCGTTCTTGCTAAAGGCACAAAATTATTCAAAACTGCTAAAACAGATAAAAAGGGAGCTGTTCTTTTTAACGACCCCCCGGCCGGAACGTATTTTTTTAATGTAAAGGCCGTTGGATATGAACCGCACAAAACCACTCAAATTAAATCGCCATTTGCAATCTCTGCATTAAATATCAGAATTTTACCCAGCAGCCAGGTTTTAAGAGAAGTTGTTATCGAAGCAAGAAAACCTCCCATACAACACATTAAAGGAAAAGTTATTCTCAATGTAGACGCCACCACTACGAATACGGGCACCTCGGTTTTAGAATTGCTCGAGCAATCTCCTGGTGTTATGGTTGATAAGGAAGGCAACATTAGTTTGCAGGGGAAATCTACAGTTCTGGTTATGATTGATGAAAAGCCAACTTACCTTTCGGGAAGTGATTTAACGAATATGTTGTCTGGCATGAGCGCTTTGCAGGTTAGCCAGATAGAACTCATCACAAATCCATCGGCAAAATATGATGCCAGTGGGAATGGTGGAATAATTAATATCAAAACGAAAAAAAATACGCAGGAAGGTTTTAATGGTTCGGTAACAATTATTGGCGGATGGAGTAGAGATTATAAAAACAATAATGGCTTGCTTTTAAATTACCGAAAAGGCCGCGTAAACGCCTTTGCTACTGCGAGTTTTAATGCAAACAATAACTTTACCGATATACTTGCGTCCAGAAATTATTTCGGTAAGCAAAATTCAATTACCGGAACCCTTGACCAGACAACGGCGATAAAAAATTTAACGCATTACTCGTTTCTAAAGACCGGTTTAGATTTTTATGCCTCAAAAAACACCACACTTGGCCTGGCTTTAAGCGGAACATTAATTAACCGAACTGGCGGCAGTGACGCCGTTGCAAACTGGAAGCAACCCTCTGGCCTGGTAGATTCTGCAGTTTCTACAACCAGCTTAAGCCAGTATAAATTTAAAAACGGCGCCATAAATTTAAGCCTGAAACAGGCTATTGGAAACGATCAGGATTTATCTGTTGATTTAGACGTATTGAAGTATAGCATGAATAATGACCAGGAATTTACGAACAGGTTGCTTTCGGTTAATGGTTATGTTACGGGAACAGATATCGAAATTCCATCAAGCATTAAAATATTATCGGCCAAAGCAGACCATGTAATCCACTTCGGCAAAAATTCACAGCTTGAATCTGGATTTAAATCATCATCAATAAATACGGATAACACAGCGGGGTACATTAATTCGAATGGCGATACTCGCTCAGTAGATTTGAACAGAAGCAATCATTTTCAATACAAGGAAACTATAAATGCACTTTACAGCAGTTTTGAGCGTAAAATTGGCAAACTGAACGCACAAGTTGGCTTGCGCTATGAACACACAGATTATAAGGCCCATCAGCTTGGCAATGCCATAAAGCCCGATTCGTCTTTTTCGAGAACATATGGTAACTTTTTTCCTTCGGGATACCTGAGTTACGACCTGGACTCTTTAAATGCTTTAACCTTAACCGCAAGCAGACGGATAGACCGGCCGGCCTATCAAAAACTCAATCCATTTGTTTTTATTGTAAATAAGTATACACTGCAAAGAGGAAACCCTTTTATAGTGCCACAATACAGCTGGAACATGGAACTGAGCCACCGTTTTAAGCAACTATTAACGACAACAATTTCTTATAGCGTTGTTGAAAACTACTTTTCTCAACTTTTTCTTTCAGAAGGCACCAACATTTTAATTTATACCGATGGCAACGTGGGTGAGCTGCGAAACTTTGGTGTATCTACTTCAATTCAATTTTATCCTGTAAAATGGTGGTCGTTTAATGGTCAGGCTAATTACAACTATAAAAAACTCGATGGCTATCAGAACATAAGTTATAACTCTTCGGTAAATCAGTTTCAGTTTAGTGTTAATAATCAGTTTAACCTAAACAAAACGCTAAATGCAGAAATTTCTGGCTACTACATAACTAAAGCCCGTAATGATTTACAGGAATTACTTTATCCAACAGGCCAGGTTTCTGCGGGGATTTCAAAATCGATGCTGAAGGGAAAAGCGAACGTTAAATTTAATGTAAGAGATATCTTTTTTACGCAGGCGATGGAGGGTTTGACAGATTTTCCACAGGCCCGGGAATATTTCAAACTCATACGTGATAGCCGTCTTTTTGTACTCAGCTTTACCTACCGGTTTGGTAAACCGCTAAAAGCCGTTAAGCGCTCAAACGGGGGCGCAACCGATGAAATGAAAAGAGCAGGATCATAGTTTTTGCTTTAACGCAAGCAGCAGTTTCTGGTCGAAAAACCTGATTTCTTAAAAAACCTTACCTTTGGGGCTTTCATTATTTTCTATGGCTCGGATTTTAGCTTTTGATTACGGAACAAAACGAATTGGCATCGCGGTTACAGACCCTTTGCAAATTATTGCCACTGGTTTGGATACCGTACACCCAAAAGATGCCATAGAATTTATCAAAAAATACCTGCTAACCGAACAGGTAGAAGCATTTGTTATCGGGGATCCGAAGCAAATGGATGGCTCTGACTCTGACGCTAAGCAACATGCAAAAGGCTTTTCCACTTTGTTGAAAAAGGCCTTTCCAGGCATCCCGCAACACTGGGTTGATGAGCGTTTTACTTCAAAAATGGCTCATCAGGCAATTCTAAATAGTGGCTTGAAAAAAACAGACAGGCAAAACAAAGAGCGTGTTGATACGATTGCCGCCACACTGATTTTGCAATATTTTATGGAAATGAACCGTTTATAATCAAATAAAATGAGCCTGATAAACGACGATTTACAAAACCTACTCCTTGCTTACTGCGAACCGGAAAGCGATTTGCTTAAAAATATAGACCGCGAAACGAACCTTAAAGTGTTAATGCCACGCATGCTTTCCGGTCATTATCAGGGTAGGGTTTTATCAATGCTAAGCAAGATGGTTGCGCCGAAGAGGATTTTGGAAATCGGCACTTTTACCGGGTATGCCACAATTTGCCTTGCCGAAGGCTTAACAAAAGACGGGATAATTTACACGTTAGACATAAATGCTGAACTTGAGGAAATGGTTCGCTCCAACTTCGAAAAATCTGGCTACAACACTCAGATTAAATATATTTTAGGCGATGCCACAGAAACCGTAAACGATTTAGATGAAGTTTTCGACATCGTTTTCATTGATGCAGACAAAAAAAACAATGGCTTTTATTATGATTTAATTTTCGACAGGGTTCGTTCTGGCGGGATAATAATTGTTGATAACGTGCTTTGGAGTGGAAAAGTACTTCAGCAGAAACAAGACAAAGACACCAAAAATATAACTAGTTTTAATGATAAAATAGCTGATGATGAACGTGTTGAAAAATTAATACTTCCGGTTCGGGATGGCTTGTTTATGATTAGAAAGAAATAGAACATCCGTTAGCAAAGCACTAAAGGGTAAGACCCAACTACAATTATGATAAAAATATTTAGTCTATGTTTTTTGCTTTTATCAGGTTTACTGGCAAAGGCACAGGTTACCGAAGATTATATTGCTGAGCACGTAGAATTTGCACAAACGCTCATGCGTGACCATAAAATTCCGGCGAGCTTAATTTTGGCCGTAGCCATTCACGAATCTGCGGCGGGAAACAGCCGCATTGCACAACACCTTAACAACCACTTTGGCGTTAAGGGGCCGAATAATAACATAGAAATTCGTTCCTCTTATCGCGATTATTTAAGCGCTGATGAATCTTACAGCCATTTCGTCGAGATTATGGAAACCCGATCGCCTTTTAACAGTCTGTTCGGAAAATACGACCAATATGATTACAAAGGCTGGGCTAAAGGCATACAGCGCTCGGGATATGCCCATAGCAGGAGCTGGGCAAATCAGGTAATTGCACTGGTGAAAAAGTACGAACTTTACCAATACGATGAACGCCCTGAGGGTTACGAAGAACCCGTTTATGCCACCAGCACCTACCACCGTAAAATTAATAAACTAAGAAAAGCAAACACCTATACCATTAAAAGCGGCGATAATTTAAGCGTTATTGCCAAAAAGAAAGGTACAACCGTAAAAGCGATTATGCTGAAAAACGGAATGAAAAAGGCAAATTTAAAGCCTGGTCAGAAAATTAAGCTTTAAAGCGAAACCCCTGGAAAAACTAATCGTTCAAATGAAAAAAAAATGCATCTATCTGGTACTAACCATGGCGTTATTTAGCTCGTGCGCCACACGTAAATTTTCTAAAAATAACAAACAGATAGAAAAGGCTGCCAACAAAGCCAACAACAACACTTATAAAAGCTACAATACCTTAAGTTACATTGATGAATTTAAATCTGTTGCCATTGAAGAAATGAACGCATACGGTATTCCGGCGAGTATAACGCTTGCACAGGGAATTTTAGAATCGGGAAGCGGCAACAGCGATTTGGCAAAATATGCGAATAATCATTTTGGTATTAAATGTACTTCAGATTGGAAAGGGAAGAACTATTTTAGAGATGATGACCAGAAAAACGATTGTTTTAGGGTTTACAAGGACGCCCGCGAATCGTTTAAAGACCATTCAGAATTTTTAAAACGGAAACGTTACAGCGCTTTGTTTCAACTGGATAAAAATGATTACAAAAGCTGGGCTCAGGGGTTAAAGCAGGCCGGGTATGCAACAAATCCAAAATATCCCGACTTGTTGATTAATACGATAGAAAAATATCAGCTCTATCAATACGACCAGTCTGAAACAGAGAAACAAAAAATTGCCCGCGAAGACCGGGTTTTTTCGGAGATTAATCAAAACATCCCGCAGGAAAAGGCAAAATTTACACCTGTAGATACGCCACCAGCAGGTGCAAAACCAATTCTGGCAGACGGAACTTACACAGTTGTTAAAGGGGATACACTTTACAACATTGCGAAACGTTTTAACATTAGTGTAGATGATTTAAAGTTGCTGAACAATATGACGACCGATGCAATTAAACTAGGCCAGGTATTGAAGGTTAAATAATGTTAATCAAAATGCTTACAGCCAGTTATGTTGTAGCTTTGTTATCCAATGAAATTTTTAGCCGTTTTTATATTGTTTTTTAGCCTTTCGGCGTTGCTTTTTGCGCAAACCAAACCTGTGCAGGGCATTGTTATTGATAAAGAAACCAAACAACGGCTGGCAAAAGTTTACATCTACAACACCAGAACCGGCGATGGACTCTACAATACCACCAAAGGCGAGTTTAGTACTTATGCAATGCCGGGCGACACGTTGGTTGCCGCTTTATCTGGTTACGGTGTGGATACCGTTATTTTTAAAGGGCAGCCTGCTGCTTATTTTCAGCTAAATTCTTTGGGTATCCGTTTGAGGGATGTTTTAATACAGCAGAAAAGACTTTCGCCGCAGGCGCAATATGAAAAAGCACTGAAAGAATATAAATATGCAACTGACCGCGGCAGCAGCAAAGATTTACTGAATTTGGGAAGTGGCGGTGTTGGTTTAGGTATTGATGCCATTTATAATCTCTTAAGCAGGCAGGGGAAAAATGCCCGTCACCTTCAAAAAATTTTAGAGAAAGATTATAAAGAGGACATGATCGATTATCGTTTTACACCTAATCTCGTACAGCAAATTTTGGGCATTAATGGCGCCGAACTGAAAGATTTTATGGAGCAATACCGCCCAACCTATCAGTTCGTGCTCGATGCTAATGACTACGCCTTTAACCTGTTTGTTAGAAATGCTTACAAAAGCTATCGCCTAAATCCACAGGCCTTGCGATTGCCACCACTTCACAATTAAGCACAGATAAGTTTTGAAAGCGCCAATTTTAATCGTAAAAAGTTTGCCAGCTGCAGGAATGGCTATTTTTCCGTTTATTTTATTGAAAAAGGAAAGCTACAAGACGGATAAGGAAATTATAAATCACGAGAAAATACACCTGAGGCAGCAATTAGAACTCTTAATTTTGCCTTTTTACATCCTTTATTTAGGTAATTACCTCATTAACTTAGCCAGACATAAACAACACGATTTAGCCTACCGAAAAATTATTTTCGAGGAAGAAGCTTATAAGCACGAGCACGATTTAAACTACCTTAAAAAAGGCAATTGGTTTGGTTGGTTGCGGGATAATCGATAAAAAGCATTTTTAGAAACTGATTCCAAATTGGTTTCTTCGAAGCAAAATCATTTGCTAAATCTTTCAATCTCTGAATATTTTCTTTTTCTTTGTAACCAATGAAGAATTTTTTAATTTCCTTAATCATCATTTTAAGCCTCAGTTCTGCGAAACTATATGCACAGGAGATTGATACCATTCCAATCAACACGAAGGATCTGAACATTAAGCTTAAACGCAGTCCGCTGCCAAGCAGAACACTTCCTTTGCAGTTTGAACCGGTTAAACTTCGGCCTGCTATTGTAAATGCCAAGGTAAATTACTGGAAAACCAAAACAGCCATCGGAATAAATATTAACCAGGCGCAGTTTAGCGATAACTGGAAAGGTGGGGGTGTAAACTCTATCGCGGTTGGTGGCTTACTAAACTGGAAAGCCGAATACAGTAAAAACAGCTACAGCTATGTGAGTGAGGTGATTCTTCAATACGGAAAAATTAAAAACAAAGACCAACTACAAAAGAAAACCAACGACAGGATTTTCTGGGATAATAAAGCCTCTTTCCAATTGTCGAAAAACTGGTATTTTTTCGGTTCTGTAAACTTTGAATCTCAGTTTGATAATGGTTACTCTTATGCAACCGTAAACGGAACGGAAACTGCTACGCTAATTTCCAAATTTATGGGCCCCGGCTATTTAACCGAATCTGTCGGTTTTGAGTATAAGCCAAATAAATATTTTTCTACGAGGATTGGTACCGGAACGGCCCGCCAAACTTTTGTACTCGATACGGCTTTATACCGAACAAATCCAAAAAACTATGGCGTAACGCCTGGCAAGCAGTTTAGAAATGAACTGGCATTTCAAATCGTAGCAGCCTTCGATAAAGACATCTTTACCAATACAAATTTGAAAGCCCGTTATGCAATGTTTATTCCTTACGAAGACATTGCCGTTAAACGTGTAGACCATAGGCTCGATGTAGCGTTAACCGCGAAGATTAACCGGTACATGAACACCAGCTTAACCGGTGTTTTACTTTATGATATGGATACAGGCACCAACAAAGTGCAAGCCAGCCAAACTTTGGCGCTTGGCTTCGCATTCGTATTTCCCAGATAAAACATGCTGCTAAAGCCTTTTGGCTTTAAATTTTTTTGTGCTTTTTCTTCAAATCCAGGTAATCTATATAATACAAAACCTTTACCGATAAGCTGTTATTTTGAGGCGAGTTTAGTATACCACTCAGGTTTTTATTGTATCGTTGCGTATAAAAGGTGTCGTAAGTTTCGGCCGCATCTTTGTATGATACTGAAAGTGTACTGCCAGGCGCAAACTGCCAGGTATAAATTAAATCGATGTTAAACACGTTATAATTTCTATCCGTTCCTGTAAGTGCAGGGCCTTGGTAATCCGTTAAATTACCATCAGGCTTTAACAGGTAGAAATCCTTATTTCTTCTATCGCTCCAATAATGCCTTAGCACCACGGTTAAACCCATTAAATTGGTAAAGGTATATTTTGCATCGAAAGAATTTTCTACCGTTCTCCGGTCGTATTTAGAAAAAATTGCCTCATTTCCTTGTGCGGTAACCCAGTTTACATAATTATAATTTGGGTTGAAGTTCAAATCTAACCCAAAGGCTATTTTATCGTTTAACCTGAAATTTTGGAAAAAGTAAAAGTTATACGATTTCCCCTTAAACAGCTGCTGCTCGCGGTAACGAATATTACCTCCGAAATTATAAGCCTTTGCCCGGTTTGGATTTATGTAAAGACCTACTGTAAAGTTTTCTGGTGCCTTATAAACCTGTCCGTTTCTAGCTTCATAAAAGTCATTGGCTTTCGCATCATAGTTTACATCCACCTCCGCCGACCATAAATTTTTAAACCGCACATACGAGCCTGCTTCAATGCCATAGCTTTGATAGTCGCCTGGTGCCACTCTTCGAGAATACGAAGTATTAAACCAGTTTTGCCACTCATTGTACCATTTACCGGGTTTAAAAATGTTGTACCCAAAACCAATTCTTTGATCTAAAAAGTTATTGTTGGTAAAAAAGCCCATATCCGAAGGGTCGAATTTATTATCGGCATAAACCTGGTTGTAACTCCAGGTAAAATTGCCGCTTTGTTTACCAAGCCTTAAGGTATAACTGTAGCCGGTACTGGTTTCGGCACCTTTTATATAACTCATTTTTGCGCCACCATTAATAAAGTATTTATTGCCTTTGTTATTTAAGTTAAAAAGCAAAGCACTAACATTGGCATCATAAGCACTTCCCTGCCTTAAAACATTGGTATTTATAAAAGTTGCCGAACTGTTGTTTTTCAACGATTGGTCGAAAACCAAAATGTTATAATTTGTAAGTGGCTGGGTTTCTACATTCCGTAAATTGCCCTGCGCATCTTCTACCTCGGTTTGCATACTGTTGGTAATCGCATTAAAAATGCCAATACCTAAACCTTTCGCCGTACGCCCCGAAATTTTAGTTGCATTTAAAACTTTCGCCTCCGTTTGGTCTTTCACAATTTTATCGCCTGCGCCGATACCACTGTAATTATAGTAAGCAGGTATAGACCCAATTCTTTTAGAGTAAAACAAATCGCCTTTATTAAATAGTTCTGTTCCTTCAGTAAAAAACTGGCGGTTCTCATTAAATTTTACTTCAAATGGCGTAAGGTTAAGAATGCGGTTATCAGATTGCACCTGGCCAAAATCAGGCACAAGCGTCATATCTAGTGTAAAACTGTTGTTTATACCATATTTTACATCCATACCGCCATTAAACCGCGAAGTGGTGTTTTTAACGCCCGGAAGATTTACCGGATAATGGTTAACATAGGCAGAAATGTAGGGAGAGAAGGAAAGGCGCAGTGGCGGTTTTATGTCTTTAATGCCCGAGAATAGCCCCTCCTGATTGATGAAGCCGTTAACTTTTGGGTCTACAAAATTCCAAAACGTTTGGATGTTGGTGCGTTGTATTCTCCGGCTAAAATTTAAGCCCCAATTTTGTACGTCTTTGCTCGAAAAACGTAGCGCTGAATAAGGAATCTTCATTTCGCAGGTCCAGCCTTTTTCATCAATTTTTACAGCACTTTCCCAAACGGCATTCCAGTTTGGGTCTTCATCTCCAACCTGCGAGTATTTTGCATCAAACTGCACACCCGCTGCAGTAACAAAAAACCCGTTTCCGTTCATTTTATCATAAAACGGGTCAACAATTATCGAAATAAAATCGGCGTTACCAATGTTATCCCGCGAAACCAGTTCGTGGGAAACACTATCCTTATCATCATACATGCGGGCATACACATAAATCGCCACATCATCATAAAGCACTTTCATTTCTGTTCTTCTGTCTTGCTTTTCAACTCTTCCGGGCACAGGTCTAATTTCAAAAAAATCGGTGGCCACAGGTACGTTTACCCAGCAGGCATCGTCCAAAAGCCCATCAATTTTTGGCGTTTCAGTTGTTCTCACAGCCGATAATTGCTTTTGTTTTGCGGGGTCTTGTGCCCTGGAAAAAGAATATGCGAACAGAAAAAAAAGGGCTAGATAGAATCTCATTTCTTTGGTTTAGTGAATATAAGACTCCCGGTATATTGAAATGTTGCACCCAATAAAAAAAATATGGTTATTTCGAAGCGCAATTGCTCTGCTAACCAAGGTTTCTTTCTTCCCGTGTTTCGCTTGTACGCTTTGCTTCGTCGTACCTCCTCCGCTGCAGGGTACCGCTGCACCCGGGGCTAAGTGGCAAACTTAGTGCTCTTTTTTACGTTTGGGCGGCATAACCCGGTGCTTAAACCCGACAGTAGCGGCAGCCCTGAATATTTTATGAGGGCTACAGCGGATGGCGGGGCTGCAGCCTGCCAAAAAGCATCGAACCTTCGTTTTCAAAATATGGTTTTTACAATCTTTAAGGTAAATATTTTTGACTTTGAGGTGCAGCGATTTACAATCAAAATTTGATACATTTGCCTTTTATTAGAAACATTGGCTTTTCGCCCACAGCGATTGGCTTTTTAGCTTAAAAAAACATGTTTGATAATTTACAAGACAAGCTAGACAGAGCATTTAAAGTATTAAAAGGACAAGGCAGCATTACGGAAATTAACGTGGCGGAAACCATGAAAGAGATTCGTAAAGCATTATTAGATGCCGACGTTAACTATAAAACCGCCAAAGCATTTACGGATGACGTAAGGCAGAAGGCATTGGGCCAGAACGTTTTAACAGCGGTTTCGCCGGGCCAGTTGCTCACAAAAATAATGAACGATGAGCTTGCTGCTTTAATGGGTGGCGAGGTTACCGAATTAGAAACAAAGGCAAACCCAACTGTAATTTTAATAGCGGGCCTAAACGGTGCGGGTAAAACTACTTTTGCCGGTAAATTAGCCCTGCACTTAAAAGGCAAAGGCAAAAAACCTTTATTAGTTGCCGGCGATATGTATCGTCCTGCAGCGGTAGATCAATTGGAGGTTTTAGGTACATCAGTTGGTGTTTCGGTTTATGCAAACCGCGAATCGAAAGACCCTGTTGCTATAGCACTGGAAGGTATTGCGCATGGTAAACAAAATGGAAACAATGTAATTATAATTGATACAGCCGGTAGGTTAGCGATTGATGAATCTCTGATGAATGAGATTTCGGAAGTGAAAGCGAAAACACAGCCACATGAAATTTTATTCGTTGTGGATTCGATGACCGGACAGGATGCTGTAAATACTGCCAAAATATTTAATGACAGGCTTGATTTTACCGGCGTTGTTTTAACCAAACTGGATGGCGATACCCGTGGTGGTGCTGCACTTTCAATTAAATCGGTTGTAAATAAGCCGATTAAGTTTATCGGTACCGGCGAAAAAATGGAAGCACTGGATGTGTTCTATCCAGACCGTATGGCATCGCGTATTTTAGGTATGGGTGATGTGGTTTCACTGGTAGAACGTGCTCAAATGCAGTTCGATGAGAAAGAGGCCGCAGAATTACAGAAAAAAATCCGCAAGAATAAATTCGATTTCAACGATTTCTACAACCAGATTCAACAAATTAAGAAGATGGGAAATATGAAAGATTTGATGGGCATGATTCCGGGTGTTGGCAAAATGATGAAAAACGTTGACATTGAAGATGATGCTTTTAAATCTATCGAGGCCATCATTAATTCGATGACTCCATTTGAAAAGGAAAATCCTGATGCGATTCAGCAAAGCAGACGCTTACGTATTGCAAAAGGCTCGGGAAGCAAAATAGAAGAGGTTACCAAACTGATTAAACAATTTGAAGACATGCGTAAAATGATGAAGCAGTTTTCGAATCCGGCAGCCGCAGCAGCTATGATGAAAGGTATGCCAAAAATGCCTTTTGGGAAACGGTAGGCTTTGAGTAGAAAGACTAAAAGTTAAAGTTTAAAGCAGAAAGATTAAAGACTAAAGATTAAAGCGAAGATAACATATCGCAGATATACAAATCCCGGCCAGGAAAGGCCGGGATTTTTTTGTTTTTTCGATTTTGTTAGTTAGATTTTGCACCTCGGCTGAAGCGTTTGTTGCCAGTAAAAAACCGACTGCTAAAGTAGTTCGTATCGACACTGAAACAGGCATAATGCACCCGAACAAAATATTTAGGGTTTCAATTCCCTTGATTTTAACCGACTTACGCCAATTATTATAACCTTAAAGGCGAAGCACCTACAATTTATTATCGTTGGTTTCAACCAGTGTATCTAAATATTTCTTTATATCTTAGTAAAACCATTAATCCTCCCCGAATAACAATAACATCCCAATTTTTTACTGAAATTTAATGCTTGTAAAAACTTATGGGAGTGCTGTGTTTGGCGTAAATGCCTTAACAATAACAATTGAGGTAAGCATTAGCGCCGGCAATAAATATTACATGGTTGGCCTGCCCGATAATGCCGTTAAGGAAAGCTTGCAAAGGGTAGAAAGCGCCATCGATATTGCAGGTTTTAGGACGCCAAGGCAAAAGATTGTTGTTAACCTTGCTCCTGCCGACATCAGGAAAGAGGGCTCAGCCTACGATTTGCCTATTGCAATTGGCATTTTAGCAGCTTCGGGCCAGATTCCGGCAAGTTATTTGGAAAATTATTTTATCATGGGCGAGCTTTCGCTTGATGGCGCAATTCAACCCATTAAAGGCGCTTTACCAATTGCCATCCAGGCGCAGGAAGATGGCTTTACAGGTTTCATTCTGCCTAAGCAAAACGTGCGGGAAGCCGCTATCGTGGATGGCCTGGTTGCATACGGCGTAGAAACACTGGCGCAGGTAATTGCCTTTTTCAATAAGAGTGAAGGCCTTGAACAGGTTAAAATCGATACCAAGGAAGAGTTTTTAAAAAACATAGGTAATTATGAACATGACTTTGCCGATGTTAAAGGGCAGGAAAATATTAAACGTGCTTTGGAAATTGCCGCAGCAGGCGGACATAATGTAATTTTAATTGGCCCGCCAGGTGCTGGTAAAACGATGTTAGCGAAACGCTTGCCAACCATTTTACCTCCGTTAAATTTATACGAAGCATTAGAAACCACTAAAATACATTCGGTAGCGGGCAAACTTTCTGCCGCAGATGCACTGATGACGGTGAGGCCCTACCGCTCACCACACCATACCATTTCTGATGTTGCCCTCGTGGGCGGTGGCATAAATCCTGCGCCAGGAGAAATATCTTTAGCGCATAATGGTGTGCTGTTTTTAGATGAACTTCCTGAGTTTAAAAGGACCGTTCTGGAAGTAATGCGCCAACCCCTGGAGGATAGAAAAGTTGCCATTTCGAGGGCAAGATTCTCTGTAGAATACCCTGCAAGTTTTATGCTGGTGGCATCCATGAATCCTTGTCCGTGTGGATTTTATAACCACCCCGAAAAAGAATGTGTTTGTGCGCCTGGCGTAGTTCAAAAATACCTTAGCAAAATTTCCGGACCGCTTTTAGATAGGATTGATTTACATGTTGAAGTTACACCCGTTAATTTTTCAGAGCTGGCATCCTCGCGGGAAACCGAAAAAAGCGAACTCATCAGGGCAAGGGTAATCAAGGCCAGGGAAATCCAGGACCAACGCTTTGCTGATAGAGCAGATTTGCACTACAATGCACAGATGAGCCCAAAAATGGTTCGAAAGGTTTGCCAGATTAGTGAGGCGGGAACCACGCTCTTAAAGTCGGCAATGGAGCGTTTGGGTTTGTCGGCCCTTGCTTATGATAGAATTTTGAAAGTAGCCAGAACAATTGCAGATTTGGATGGAAGCGAAAGCGTAGAACTCGAGCACCTGGCAGAATCCATCAATTACAGAAGTTTAGATAGAGATGGCTGGGCAGGGTAAATTTTATCGTCATAAAAGAAAATGAACATTTTTATTAAACTGGCTAAAAAATCATATTTCATTATATTGCCGTATTTTCTGATAAAAACATGAAGCAATTAAAATCGTGGAACATTTTAAGTCGGTTAAAATTCCATTTAACCAATTCAGTTCTGATTACTTTAGGTTTGTTGGTGGTCTTGTTGTGCGCCTGCAAGCAAAAGACTCATGATTATTACGCGGGCATAATTATAGATGAGTTTGGAAAACCAATTGAAGGTGTTTTCGTTAAAGAAGATTTGGCAGATAAATATGCCGGTACAACCACAACTGATAAGAACGGATTTTTCAAACTTAAAGCGAGTACTTTCGAAGGATTAATTCTCAGAAAAGAGGGCTACATTACCGATACTGTGCCAATGGTTTGGCACCATGCCGGTGAAACAACAGAATATTCGCGTTTAATTACCGAAGACAGCAGTAAACATGAATTGCAAAAAGTTAATGGAAGAGCAATTGTATTTCTGCATGAGGAATTTAAAAATAGACCCGAGTTTTTTCAGATAACAAATCCAAAGTTTAAACCTGATAGTTTGTTTGGAATTTGGATGGAAGATGAAAATAATGGATTTAAAATTACCAAAGACAGGTACTACGCTTATGGTTTTAATGGTAACAGAAACATGCGCTACACCTTGAAAAATGACACCCTAACCGTTTTAAAGATGACTATTATTTCTACAGAAAAGGAATAATTAAAAAATTGGAAAGTGATGGTTTAGAGATATTATGGAACAAACAAGAACTGCTACGCTACACAAAAAAATAAGATGAAAAAAATAATTTCAGCTGTGCTTTTCGCAATCGCCTTTACGGCTTGTAATGAAAGCAAAAAACCAAATGAAAATACCACGAAGCACATTGATACTGCGCAGACAATACAGCAGAAAACGGTAAGTAAAACCTTAACGGAGAAGGAAAAGTTAATTGCCGACTTAAATAGATTTAAAGTTGCCGTGCAAACTAAGAATAAGAAAGAAATAGCCACTTTCTTCAACTTTCCTGTGGCAGATAGCACTTTAACAATTTACGATATCAACGCGGATTTTGACAAACAACGCATTGAAAACGGGAATAAACTTACTAAAGAAATGTTTAACGATAATTTTGAAAGGTTGTACGAGTATTGGGATTTCGAAGAGTTCACAAATCTTTTTAAGTTTTTAAAATTAAATGAGCTAAGCGAAAAAAATACACTCGAGTATGTACATAAACCTAAAAATGAAGGTTGCTATTTTATGTACAGTATCAAACATATAGATAATGAAGTAACGATAAGTTATGGCACCAATACAAATGGCGACTACTCAAAGAAACATCCTGATGAGGAGGAAGTATGCGGCGAATATCTATCAGCATGGGTGTTTAGCTGGAATGGCCAAAAACTGACCTTTAAAAAGCAATTGTTTGCTGGCTAATACATTTTTATCGAATGTCTTGTTTCCGACTACTTATGGGTTAAAGGGCTATTTTGTTTTCTTGAAAACCATGCAGATAGAAAGGGTTGGAACAAAAAACATTTTGCGTATAGCTCAAGATTTTCTCCCTGAATTTCCCAGCTAAATTACAATCAAACTTTTACCCAAAATGAAAAATTTAACCCGCTTGTTCAAATCCGCTTTATGGCTCTGCTTAATTGGAGTGCTGCTTATTGTTGCCACAAATTATTTCGTAAAAAGTAAGACCAAAAATCTGATTTATACTTCTGAAAAAGACACACCAAACACGATGGTTGCCATCATTTTTGGCGCAGGCATAAATGGCAATAAACCGAGCAAATATTTAAAAGACAGGCTGGATGCTGGCATTTTGCTTTACAAGACTAACAAAGTAGCTAAATTTTGCTGTCGGGCGATAATGGACAGGATGAGCACGACGAACTTACCGTAATGAAGTTATATTGCTATGAAAATGGCGTGGATACCAATAAAATTTATGTCGATTACGCAGGTTTTGATAGCTACTCGACCATGTATAGGGCCAAGAAAATTTTCAAAGTTGATTCGGCAATTCTGGTTTCTCAAAAATATCACCTTAACCGTTGCATTTATATTGGGAATAAACTCGGTATAAAATCATGCGGATTTTCTGCAAATAAAGGCGAGTACTTAGGCTACAAATATGTTTCATTCCGCGAATGCCTGGCAATTACTAAAGCCGTTATCGATGTTTGGCGGGGCCGCGAACCCCGGTTTTTAGGCGAAACTATAGATATTAACGGAAAGGCTAATTATACAAAAGACCTATCGAAGTAGCCCGCATTCAATGAAAAAACCTGAACTTTTCCTCTACCTGTCTATGGCGGCACTGGCGTCTTCCTTGCTGTCCTGGTTTGTAGACATTGCAGGCTTGGTTTTGGCTGTACCTGTGGCAATGCTCACCCGGAATGAGCTAAAAAAGTTGGCGCTTAAAGTGTCAGATTATAGTTCAAAAGAAATTAAACATTTAAAAATTGCCAGAATTTTATCTATCGTCAGCATCATCATTTCAGCGTAAATAATCGCTTACGGAATATGTATTTTGGTGCTGGTTACAATGGGATTTTTAGGATATTAAAGAGAACATTAGTTGCTATAAACCCCTTAATTTACGTTCAGCTTGTATCTTTTTGATACTTCCTAAATTAGCCAGTACAATAGGCATTAACGCAATTGGAATCACGGTTAGTGGTGTAAAGCCTTTCTTAAAAGTTAAAAACATGCTTAGTGCAAACAATACAAATAACATTCCTGCAAGCGTGTAAGTTACCGACTTTACCATTTTTTCTCTTTTGAGCAATTCTTCATTGCTTAATTCCTCTAATTTTATCTCGGTCATTTCAATTTTTCATTAATTGTTAATTCCATATTTTTAATTGAGGCAGCCGGCGATATCTTGATTGTTCTACTTCCTTTAGCTATATAAAAATAGTAAACACTATTTACGTCAATCAGGTAAATTGTTTCAGAGTCGCCGGTACTATAATTTAAAATGTGGTTGTATTTGAGCGAATTCGAATTTATTTTCGCCGCCAGCCTTTTTCCCTGGCCAAAACCAATGCCAATAAAAAAAGAAAATAAGCCACAGGCAAAAAGAACGGCAAAAAAGCTGGTGAAATGATTCGCCACCTTTTCTTCGCTAAGCGTTTCCGCATTTTTTAGTCCTGATAATTTTTGTGCCCATTTTTTATCGAGCCTTTTCGCTAAAAAAGCAGGATATGCGTACAAAATAATTGCGAAAATTATAACCGCCACGAATACAATAAGGTTTGATGTTAGAGTAGCAATCGGACTTATTAAAATATCCATCAGACTAGAATATTTTAGAATATTGATGCCAATCTGGTAGTAGAAAATACTCTCTTTGAGTATTCCAAGCACCACCAGAAAAAGGTAACCAAAAGGAAGTAGTTTATGTAAATTATCTGAGAGCTTCATTCTGCGGGCTGCTTGGCGTAGTTTATACCGTTAAAATAGGAAATATTAATTGGCTAAAAAATTTTTACAACACATTCCATTAAACTAAACAGTTTGTTTTAAAATGTAATAACTAAAACCGTAATGGTTGGAAATGATTTAACTTTCATGACTAACAACAAAAGACCAATAAACATATACCTGCTTTACAATGAGTTAACAACAAATAGAACTTCTTTTTCTACGGCTTTAAATTCGTTTTCAGCTATTGCAAATGCCGTTTGGCATAGTCGTTGTAAAGGGCATGTTACATTTTATTAACCGAATTTGCTGCCTACCTCAGCAATTCAAAATTGAAAAAATACTCCTATGAAAAAGACAGTCCAAATTTTTAGCATGCTTTTAATAGCATTAACGGTAATGGCCTCGTGTAAAAAAGACACCGACCCGGCAGACCGTGATTTCTTTGTTGGAACATACAGAGGAACCGTTTCTTACAGCAAAGGTGCTACGCAAATTAACAGCACTGATGGCAAAGTAACCGTGACAAAGGTTAACGACACTTACAGTTTCTTTTTTGGAAACAACATTCCTGATATTACAGGTGTAAAATTTCAGGAAAGTGGCAACACATACATTAGTGTTGGTACCGGCGTAATCGGAATTACGATAGATGCAAGTACCCTAAAAATAGGGGTATCAAACACTAACGGTACCTGGACCGCCAATTGTACCAGATAGCTTACAGAAAAAAAGTCACGGTTTACGCCGTGACTTTTTTCTTATAACTCCTCCTCTTCTTCATCCTCTTCATCGGGCACATAACTTTCAATGGCCTGCCCAATTGCATTTACTTCTTCATCTTCCTCAAAAATTGGAAGCTCAGTTTTGTAATCCATCTTCAACCAAATTGAAGACGTATCTTTCTGAATCTGGATGTACTCTTTTCCATCTTTGAAAATGGTATATGAATCGTTTCCCTCAGGAAAAACCGAATAATTTACCTGGCCTATTTCTATGTCAAATGGTTCTTGCATGGCTAAATTTTTTAACAAAGATAGGGGTTTTAGAAAATTAATTTGAGTTTATAATTAATGATTTGGAAATGGACGGTCCGGTTTTCTTGGAGGTTTTCAGTCCCGCTTTTTGCTGCAACCAAAGCAGAAAAAGCTTTGGGTTTTCGCTGCAATCGGGTTTATAAAACTATGGTTGGTGACTAGCCAGAAATAGCACCGCCAGCGCCTGTTGCTAACCCGATTGGAATGTAAAAGCCCGCAAACGAGGAACGAGTGCGGACTTGTAATGGAAAGCGGGACTACATTAACAAAAAGGCCACTGCAATTGCTTTTCAAAAAAAAAATTAAGAGCAGCATTGCCGGAAATAGACATGTTAAGCCATGCGATTAACCGAAAGACAAAAGCAATTTTCTAATTAATGATTTGGAAATCAAAGGTCCGGTTTTCTTGGAGGTTTTCAGTCCCGCTTTTTGCTGCAACCAAAGCAGAAAAAGCTTTGGGTTTTCGCTGCAATCGGGTTTATAAAACTCTAGTTGTTGACTAGCCAGAAATAGCACCGCCAGCGCCTGTTGCTAAACCCGATTGAAATGTAAAAGCCCGCAAACGAGGAACGAGTGCGGACTTGTAATGGAAAGCGGGNTATGAAACTATGGTTGGTGACTAGCCAGAAATAGCACCGCCAGCGCCTGTTGCTAAACCCGATTGAAATGTAAAAGCCCGCAAACGAGGAACGAGTGCGGACTTGTAATGGAAAGCGGGACTACATKAAYAAAAAGGCTGCTGCAATTGCTTTTCAAAAAAATTTTAAGARCAGCATTKCYGGAAATASACATACWAACCAATGCGATTAACCGAATACTAAAGCATTTTTCTAATTAATGATTTGGAAATGAACGGTCCGGTTTTCTTGGAGGTTTCAGTCCCGCTTTTTGCTGCAACCAAAGCAGAAAAAGCTTTGGGTTTTCGCTGCAATTGGGTTTATGAAACTATGGTTGGTGACTAGCCAGAAATAGCACCGCCAGCGCCTGTTGCTAAACCCGATTGAAATGTAAAAGCCCGCAAACGAGGAACGAGTGCGGACTTGTAATGGAAAGATACACATACTAACCAATGCGATTAACCGAATACTAAAGCATTCTGAGAATTAATGATTTGGAAATGAACGGTCCGGTTTTCTTGGAGGTTTTTAGTCCCGCTTTTTGCTGCAACCAAAGCAGAAAAAGCTTTGGGTTTTCGCTGCAATCGGGTTTATGAAACTATGGTTGTTGACTAGCCAGAAATAGCACCACCAGCGCCTGTTGCTAAACCCGATTGGAATGAAAAAGCCCGCAAACGAGGAACGAGTGCGGACTTGTAATGGAAAGCGGGACTACGTTAACAAAAAGGCCACTGCAATTGCTTTTCAAAAAAAAAAATTAAGAGCAGCATAGCCGGAAATAGACATGTTAAGCCATGCGCTTAACCAAAAAATTACCTGCTCTTGTTTAAAAATTCAGCCAATTGTACTACTTTACACCCAACAATTTACCCTACAGAAAGAAAGATGAAGTTAACGTTTTGGGGCGCTGCGCAACAAGTTACAGGAAGTATGCACCTGCTCGAGGTTGGGCATTATAAAATACTGATAGATTGTGGTTTAGACTACGAAAAGGAAACTTACCAGGAAGATAACCAACAATTTCCTTTCGACCCGGCTAGTATAAATTTGGTGATTTTAACGCATGCACATATAGACCATTCTGGTAATTTACCAACGTTGGTACGTATGGGTTTTGGCGGACAAGTACTTTGTACGCCGCCAACAGCCGATTTAACGTCTATCCTTTTGTTCGATTCTGTAGAGCTTTTTTTACGAAAACAAAGTCGCAAGCCCCGTACAAAACGCGGTAATTTTAGTGGCCCGAAACCGCTTTATTTGCATAAGCATGTAATGGATACGATTGATCGTTTTGTTACTATTGCCTTTAACAAGCCATTTAAAATAAATGGAGATATTAGTTTAACTTTTGTACCTGTAGGGCATTTATTAGGCGCCGCAGCTGCGGTATTAACGGTAAATGACAATGGAGCCGAGAAAAAAATTGCGTTTTCCGGTGATATTGGTCGCGAACATTACCCTGTGCTGGTAAAGCCAGAACCTATACCTGAGGTTGATTATTTTGTTTGCGAATCTACTTATGGCGGCCGCTACCACACCAAAGACCAAACCCTGGAGGAAAGATTGGTTAAGGAAATTGAAGAAGCCTGTATTAAAACCCCTGGTCGCCTGATTATTCCAGCGTTTAGTATTGGCAGAACACAATCGCTGGTTTTTGCTTTGAACCAGATTTTTACGAAAAAACTGCTGCCGCCTGTTCAGATTTTCGTTGATAGCCCTATGGCGATTCATGCAACAGATGTTTACCGCAAACATCATGATCTTGTTAACCAGGAGGCGAAAGATTTTTATAAGACCATGGGTGACGAATTTGAATTTGAGCATTTGGCATATGTGCAAACCATGAAAGAAAGTAAGGATGTTTCGAATTATTTCGACCCATGCATCATCATTTCTTCGGCAGGTATGTTAGAAGGGGGCCGCATTCAGGATCACCTTTATTACAACATCCAAAACTACTACTGCACCATTCTTTTTATCGGCTACTGCGCTAAAGGAACGCTCGGCTACAAGCTTTTGAGCGGGGCACCAATCGTTAGGATCAAAGACCGCGAAATGATGGTTTACGCGACCATTCGCCAAACTGATTTGCTTAGCGGCCATGGCGACCATGATGATTTGATGCGAACGGTAAAACAAACCGGCCAGCCAAAACAGGTGTTTCTCGTACATGGCGAAGATAGAAGTTTACAAAGTTTAGCCGCTGCGTTACAGGAAGAGGGTTTCAATGTTGTAGCGCCAGAAAGAGGAGCGGTTTTTGAGATTTAGTTCATTGGGTTGATAAGAAACGCATTAAAATTGCTTCGTGTCTCGCATTGACAATGAGTTGGTTTTTATCGCCTTATCTGCCCATCACCACGCACAACCCACTTATAGCTCGTTAATTCTTCTAAGCCCATTGGCCCGCGGGCGTGTATCTTTTGGGTACTAATTCCAATTTCTGCACCGAGGCCAAATTGCGCTCCATCAGTAAACCCAGTTGATGCATTGGCATAAACTGCGGCCGCGTCCACCTCATTTAAAAACCTTGTAATGTTGGCGGCACTCTCCGAAATTATTGCTTCGCTGTGCTTAGAACTATATTCTGCAATATGATTTAAACCTTCCTGAAAATCATCGACAACTTTTACAGCCATTTTCAGCGATAAAAACTCGGTTCCGAAATGCTCTTTAGTCGCTCTGCTTAAAAGTTGTTCGGGATAAGTAGGTTTCAGTTTTTCATAGCTTTGTTCATCAGCAAAAAGCATTACTTTTCCACCAGCTAAAGGCGCTAAAAGCTCTGGTAAATCTGCCAGGCGGTTTCGATTAATTAACACACAATCCAGCGAATTGCAAACGCTAACCCGCCTGGTTTTTGCATTAAAAATTATGGCTTTTCCTTTCTCTAAATCTCCCGATTCATCAAAATAAGTGTGCACAATACCTGCGCCTGTTTCAATAACGGGGATTTTGCTGTTATCCCGAACGTAGTTAATTAAGGATGAACTACCACGGGGAATTAACACATCTACAAACCCTCTTGCATTCAGCAACGCCTCAGTTGCCGTTCTTTCGGCAGGCAACAGCGTTAAAACATTCGGATCGATTTCGTGCTTTGCCAAAACGTTTTTAATCACTTTTGCAATGGCCAGATTTGAGCATTCGGCATCGCTGCCTCCTTTTAAAACTGCCACGTTTCCTGTTTTAAAACAAAGCGAAAAAACATCGGCGGTAACATTAGGGCGGGCCTCGTAAATTACGCCAACAACACCTAAAGGAACGCGGACTTTTTGAATTCTAAGCTTGTTTTCTAATGTTTTGTCTGAAAGGATATCGCCCAGCGGACTAGCCAGATTAACTACATTTCTAACATCGTTAACAATATCAGCAATACGCTCTTCGGTTAATTTCAGCCTGTCATGCTTTGGGTCTTCGATGGACATTTTTGCTAAGTCCTTTTCATTCTCAATCAGAATTTCCGGCGTATGCAAAATTAAAGCATCCGCCAGATCAGCCAATACGTTATTAGCGGTTTCTTTGCTTAAGCCAACCAACTTTCGGCTTGCTTGTTTTGCATTTTCGAAGTATTGTTTATAGTTCATTTTTATAGTATCAATGCCTTTCAGGTTGTTAGCGCTGTGCCAGCAGATTTGCGCAAATTCAACAGAAAGTAACGGATTTCTTGTCCTTTTTTTACACTTGTAACTTAAATTGCAGCGTAAAAGTAATCGTAGTGTACCAAAGCTTTTTGCTTTTTCTGGCCAATTCTTTCTCTTGCTTTTTCCGAACCATATTCTGCAATGCCTAAACCGATGAGCTGGTTATTTTCATCAATTATTTTAATTATGTCGCCTTTTAAAAAGTCAGATTGTATTTCGACAATGCCGACCGGCAACAAGCTTGTTGCCTTACCCGAGGTAAGCACACTTTTCGCTCCATCGTTTAATTTAACTACACCCGTTGCAGAAGTTTCTGAATGCGCAATCCATTTCTTTTTGCCCGATTTTGACTTTTCCGGAGCAAAACGGGTATGAACGAGTTCATTTTTCAACAAAGAATTAAGCACATCGTCAGTAGTTCCATTTGCAATGTGAACCGTTATGCCCAGTTTCGCCACTTTTTGCGCCATGGTAGATTTCGTAATCATGCCCCCGCGACCGAATTGTGATTTTCCTGTTTGGATAAATGATGCGAGATTTAAAGCAGAACCTGATATTTCTTCAATCACAGCCGAGCCTGCAACTTTTGGGTCGCCATTGTAAATTCCGTTTACATTAGAAAGGATAACCAGCGCATCGGCATTTAACATCGAGGCAATTAATCCGGCCAGTTCATCATTATCTGTGAACATGAGTTCGGTTACAGAAACCACATCGTTCTCATTTACCACCGGAATAACTTCGTTTTGCAGCAAAATCTGCATACAGTTCTTCATATTAAGGTAATGTGCCCTATCGCGAAAATCTTCTTTGGTAACCAAAACCTGGGCGCATTTTATTTTATGAACGTCGAAGAAATTAGCGTAAGTATTTATCAGTTTTACCTGACCAATAGCCGCCAGAAGTTGACGTGTGGTAACGGCGTCTTGCTTTTCCGAAACCTTAATTAAACTCCTGCCAGATGCCACAGCACCCGAAGAAACCAGGATTACTTCGATTCCCTGCTTTTTGATTTCAGCAAGCTGATTAACCAGGTGCTGAATACGCGATTCGTCTGGTAGCCCGTTCTCCTGTGTAATTACATTCGACCCGATTTTGACAACTATCTTTTTATACCCTAAATTCATTTGGCTCCTTCCAACCCTCACCACCAATGAAGGTTTTGTTAGAAAATTAAGCGGCAATTTAACATCTATTTTTTTCCAAAAGGAATACAATTAAGATGATTAGGAATTTTTGCGAAAATGATAATTTGGCGCCAGATTTTTCACCGAAGATTAACTGGCTGGTAATAGAGTTTTACATGAAGCAATTTTCAAATGCCGCCATGCCTTGGGCAGCTCATTTAAATACGTGCACTAAAAACCTACAAGGCTTTAAGCAATAGCAAGCATCAGGAACGACAAGCTTAAACTTATTGCGATGCAAAACCGGGCTCTGTTTTACAGGAAACGACCTTAATATATTCTAAATCAATTTGAAGCAAAAATTCGTTAAATTGCATCGACCTCAACCGAACCATCATGATGAAACGTATATTACCCTCGCTATTTTTGCTTGGCGCAATTACAGCCTGCAACAACCCAAAAAAACAAGAAATGAAACCAATTAAATGGCCAGATGCTAAACCTCCAATAGCCGAAATTAACCCGCATAAAAGAATTATCCATGGCGATACCGTGGTAGATAACTATTACTGGATGATTGATTATTTTAAGAAAGGGCCAGACAGCACCAAGGTGGTAGATTATTTAAAAGCAGAAAACAAATACCTTGATGTAATGATGAAAAGTACTGATGCTTTTCAGTCTGATTTATTCAAAGAAATGAAGGCCCGCATTAAAGAAAAAGATGAATCGGTGCCTGTTTTAAAAAATGGTTATTTCTACTATAGCCGAACAGAAGATGGGCAGCAATATTACAAATATTGCCGTAAAAAAGGCAGTTTGGCCGCCGCAGAAGAAGTTTTACTTGATGTTGATGCCTTGGCAAAAGGTCATTCATATTACAGTGCAACCGGTTTTAGCGTTAGTCCTGATAACAAATTACTCGCTTTTGGTGTCGATAAAGTTTCACGAAGACAATACACTATTCAGGTTAAAAACCTGGAAACCGGCGAGATTTACAAAGATGCTATTCCAAACACCGAAGGTGGCGTAGCTTGGGCAAATGATAATAAAACTTTCTTTTATACCTCGAAAAATCCAATAACGTTATTAAGTGAAAAGATTAAAAAACATGTACTTAGAACGGATGCTAAAAGCGATGCGATAGTGTATGATGAAAAGGATAATTCGAACTACATTGGCGTTAGCAAATCAAAAAACGGACGATACATTTTTATTGGCTCTCAAGGGACTTTAACTTCTGAGTATAGGATGATAAACGCAGACCAGCCTGAATCGGCGTTCAAAGTTTTTTCGCCCAGATTTAAAGACGTTTTGTATGATGTGCTACCCGTTGATGATAAATTTTATATCGTAACCAACTGGAATGCAAAAAATTTCCGGCTGATGGAATGCCCATTGGATAAAACCGCAAAGGAAAATTGGAAAGAAGTGATTCCAAACCGTAAAGATGTTTTACTGGAGTATGGCGATGAATTTAAAAATTACCTGGTTTTATCTGAGCGTAAAAACGGACTAACAGAATTACGGGTTTTGAAAAAAGACGGAAGCGATTATTACCTTAAATTTGATGAACCTGTATATGCTGCAGGAATCGGCTCTAATCCCGAATACAACGGAAAAACCCTCCGCTATTCTTACACTTCGTTAACCACTCCGAGCGCTACTTACGATTACGATTTGGAGCAAAAAACTAAAAAGTTAATGAAACAGCAGGAAGTTCTTGGTGGCTACAATCCTAACGATTACGCAACAGAACGCGTTTTTGCAACTGCAAAAGATGGAACCAAAATACCGGTGGCATTGGTTTACAAAAAAGGTTTTGAAAAAAACGGCAAGGCACCGCTTCTACTGTATGCATATGGCTCTTATGGCTCAAGTACCGATGCCACTTTTTCTTCTCCGAGGTTAAGTTTGCTAAATCGAGGCTTTGTTTTCGCTATCGCGAACATTCGCGGCGGACAAGAAATGGGCCGCCAGTGGTATGAAGACGGAAAGCTGATGAAGAAGAAAAACACCTTTACTGATTTCATTGCTGCAGGCGAATATTTGGTTGAACAGAAATATACCTCGAAAGCCCATTTATATGCCCATGGAGGCAGCGCAGGCGGATTATTAATGGGTGCGGTAGTAAACTTGGCGCCAGATTTATGGCATGGCGTAATCGCCGACGTTCCATTTGTTGATGTTGTAAATACCATGTTGGATGAAAGCATTCCGTTAACCACCAACGAGTTCGATGAATGGGGAAATCCGAAGAAAAAAGATGCCTACGACTATATGAAAAGCTATTCTCCTTATGAAAACGTAGAGAAGAAAGCCTACCCAAATATGTTGGTTACAACCGGTTTACACGATAGTCAGGTGCAATATTTTGAACCGGCAAAATGGGTTGCTAAACTGCGTGCCACAAAGACTGATAAGAATGTTCTATTTCTCAAAACAAATATGGAATTCGGCCACGGCGGAGCATCCGGCAGGTTCGATTATTTGAAAGACGTATCGTTAAGGTGGGCATTTCTATTTGCACTCGAAGGCATTGAAAAATAAAATATTTTGCGGGGCATTATCAAAATTTAAGAACGCAAGCGAAAGGAACCAAACGTGCTCAATTATTTTAAGCTTAAGAAATAATTTATTTTTTGAAGCGCTAGAGCAGTRATTCTTCGCTTKGGTTCTGTCCCGCCAATACTGCAATCTTTTGGCCATGGTTTGCAGGATTATGAAAGTACCAGCAACCAAAAGTATTTCCATTTATGTCGGTGCTATTTAACAAAGTATTGCNTTCTGTCCCGCCAATACTGCAATCTTTTGGCCATGGTTTGCAGGATTATGAAAGTACCAGCAACCAAAAGTATTTCCATTTATGTCGGTGCTATTTAACAAAGTATTGCTTAGCCTGCCTTATTTTTTACTCCATTTTGCATTTAATTTTATGGTCTTTGGAACCAACCTTTGTTTCTAAACCCGATAGAGCCGGGTAGCCCGCAGCGAGGTACGAGCAAGGCTACAGGCGATAGCGGGGCTACAAGCCGCCATGATCGCAGAACCTTTCATNGTTTCTAAACCCGATAGAGCCGGGTAGCCCGCAGCGAGGTACGAGCAAGGCTACAGGCGATAGCGGGGCTACAAGCCGCCATGATCGCAGAACCTTTCATTTCCAAAAAATCTTTCTGCATAATAAAAGCGAGAAATGATTTTTTGAAGCGCAAAGCCTGTAATTCTTCGCTTGGTTCTGTCCCGCCAATACTGCAATCTTTTGGCGATAGTTTGCAAGATTATGAAAGTACCTGAAACCAAAAGTATTTCCGTTTATGTCGGGGCTAGTTAAACAAAGTATTGCTTTGCCGTCCTTAATTTTTTAATACATTTTGCATTTAATTCTATGGTTTGGGGAACCAAACTTTGTTTCTAAACCCGATAGAGCCGGGTAGCCCGCAGCGAGGTACGAGCAAGGCTACAGGCGATAGCGGGGCTACAAGCCGCCATGATCGCAGAACCAATATGATTTCTTTAGCACCTCAAATGCCCTTATTCTTCAATTGACTATGAAAGTACCTGCAACCAAAAGTATTTCCGTTCATTGCGGGGCGATTTAACAAACTATAAATTGATTTCCGCTTTACAATTGCAATATGCGGATACGGAGGCTTTGTGAGCAATTTGCGCTATCTTTGCACCTCAATGGAATACAATGTTCATACTTTACCGAACGGCATCCGCTTGTTGCATGTGCCATCGGCTTCGACAATATCTCATGCCTGCATAATTATTAACACGGGTTCTCGCGATGAGCCTGAAGGTAAGGCCGGGCTTGCGCATTTTATTGAGCACCTTATTTTTAAGCGTACCGAAAAACGCAGCACCAACCAAATCTTAAACCGCCTGGAAAGTGTTGGGGCAGATTTGAACGCATACACCACCAAAGAATATACCTGCGTTCACGCGTCCTTTTTAAACCCATATCTGGACAGAACACTGGATTTATTTAACGATATTATTTTCCACTCTACTTTCCCTGAGGAGGAAATGGACAAGGAAAAAAGCGTGATTCTGGATGAAATTGCTTCTTATCTGGACCAACCTGAAGAAGCCATTAATGACGACTTCGAAGACATGCTTTTCGCTGGTAACGCTTTAGGGAACAACATTTTGGGCACAACCGAAAGTGTGAGGCATTTTACCCGCAAAGATGTTATCGATTTCCGCAGGGCAAATTACCGCACCAACGAAATCGTTGTTGCCGTTTTAGGCAACTACAGTTTAAACGGTTTTTTTAAAAAAGGCAGCAAATATTTTGCGGACGTTGAAGAGAATGCGCCATCGCTGCACAGAACACGACCTGCTGTTTTAAACCCAACAAATACTACGATATATAAGCCAATTATGCAATCGCATTGTATTTTGGGCAAGCAAACCTATTCTACCTATGATGAACAAAAAGCTGGTTTAATGCTTTTAAATAATTATTTCGGCGGCAACGGCATGAGTTCGGTTTTAAATCTTCAAATCAGGGAGAAATATGGAATCGCCTACACAATAGAATCGAATTTTTCGCCATTAAGCGATAGCGGAATATTCTCGGTTTACTTCGGAACTGACAAAGAAAAACACACCAGGGCCTTATCATTAATTTTTAAAGAGATGAAGAGGTTGGTAGATAATCCGCTAAATCAACTGCAATTACAAAAAGCGAAAAACAAATTCATCGGACAAATTGCTTTAAGTGAAGAAAATAGGATTGGATTAATTATTTCGATGGCGAAAAGTCTTATCGACCATAATAAAATCGATTCGTTGGAGCAGGTTTTCGAAAAAATAAACAAGGTTACAACGAAAGAAATCGCCGAAATTGCCGATGAGGTTTTAAATCCTGAGGAGTTGAATGTTTTTACTTTCAGTCCAATACTGGAATAATTGTTATTTTTGCATTGTGAAATAATATTGGCCTGCCTGTAGGACTTTGTAAAATGATCACAAAATAACAGCTTTCGACAAGTTTAGGCTAACAAAAAGTTCAAATGAATACCCTCGGGCTCAATTGCCTGAAAGAAATACATTACAAATGAAATTACCAATAGTAGCATACGGAGACCCGGTTTTAAAGAAAATTGGAACCGATATTGATAAAGACTATCCTGAATTAAAAGAGCTGATTGCGAATATGTTTGATACCATGTATTATGCAAACGGCGTTGGTTTGGCTGCACCGCAAATCGGTTTGCCAATTCGTCTTTTTATTGTTGATACAGGCGAAGATGAAGATGGAAACCCGGGTTACAAACGGGTGTTTATAAATGCCCAGATTTTAGAAGAAACCGGCGAACCCTGGAACTTTAACGAAGGCTGCTTAAGCATTCCTGATATTCGTGAAAACATTATGCGCAAGCCAAACATTAAGGTTAAATACTTTGACGAAAACTGGGTTGAACATACCGATGATGTTGACGGAATGCCGGCTCGTGTGATTCAGCATGAGTATGACCACATTGAAGGAAAGTTATTTACCGATAAGGTAAGTATTTTGCGCAAAACGATGCTTAAAAGTAAGCTGGATGCGATTTCAAAAGGAAATATCAAAACAGATTATAAGATGAAGTTTCCGAATAAGAGCAAGAGAAGATAAAACTGATGGAAAATTAGAAAGGAAAATGGCAACGTTTTCCTTTTTTTTAATCTTCGTTTTCGCCCCGCTTCTTATCGCCATCAAAGATTTGCTGCATAAGCTTACCCCATGCAAAAGGATTCAGCAGGGGATTGGTTTGAACCATATTTTTGTTCACCATTCTATCAAAATTATAGCGGTAATTCTGGCTTCCAATTTCCCCGCCATCGCGTGGCAGACTTTGTATTAAGCCATTAATTGATGATTTAGAAAGGTTTCGCTTGGCAATCGCCAAATCATCATCAGCAAGTTTCATAGACAAAAATTCCCTGGTAAATTCTTCAGTTGTAGCCCATGGAAAAATGCGGACCGTTGGCAGGTTAATTACCTCTGATTGCAATTTAACCATAATGGTGTACTTACTATCTGGCGTGCTTTCGGGAATAATGGTTGAGAATTTTTTGTAACCAATCGCTGTAAAAAGAATCGTATCGCCAGGGTTTACAATGAAAGTGAAATAACCACGATAATCTGCACCAACCCGCCTGCTGTTGGCCGAAAGGTTGGTAATGGTAACATAAGGGATAACGTTACTGCTGTCAATATCAGTAATAATCCCTGAAAACTGGATAAGTTTATCCTTTGCAGGTTTCTGCTGTGCAAATGTGGCTACAGAAAAAAGAAGACAAATTAGGGTAACACAATATCTCATTAAGACAAAAGTAATTTTAATACTTAAAACCGCTTGTTAAATAGTGTTAATCTTGCTCCGCCATATTTACGGCAACTACCGATGTAATTTCAGGTACGGCTTTCATAATGGCCTGTTCAATACCGGATTTCATAGTCATAAAACTCATTGGGCAGGAGCCGCAATTGCCTAAAAGCTTAAGCTTTACCACGCCCTCTGATGTAATTTCTTCAACAGAAACATCACCTCCATCGGCCATTAAATATGGTCTGATAGTCTCTAATGCCTGTTCTACTTGTTCTGTTAAATTCATTATTTAATTTTTAAAATATAAAAATAGTAATTTTTTAGCAATTAGCCATTTGCGCATTACTAATGGAAATCTGCTGTGCTATCTTACTTGCAATATCACCGAATATCGTGTTTAGCTGGGCATTTTGGTTTAGGGCAACCGGTTTTCCACTATCTCCGGCTTCTGCAATACTTTGTATAATTGGAATTTCTCCTAAAAAGGGAACATCGAAGCGTTCTGCCAGTTTTCTGCCGCCGCCATTGCCAAAAATATAATATTTGTTATCGGGCAACTCTGCAGGGGTAAAGTACGACATATTCTCGATAACCCCTAAAACCGGAATGTTGATGCCAGGCATACGAAACATTGCTAAACCTTTGTGTGTATCTGCCAGCGCAACTTGTTGCGGAGTGGTAACCACAACAGCTCCTGAAATCGGGAAACTTTGCGTAATGGTGATGTGGATATCGCCTGTTCCTGGCGGCAGATCGACAATCAGATAATCGAGTTCGCCCCAGTTGGTATCATTAAATAGCTGCTTAACTGCGTTTGAAGCCATTGGTCCACGCCAAGGCACCGGCTGGCCTGGATCTGCAAAAAAGCCTAGCGAAAGCAGTTTAATGCCGTATTTCTCTATCGGAATAATTTTTGTTTTACCATCTGCAGTTTCCTCCGCTCCCGGCTTGGCATCAACCAAATCGAACATAGTAGGTACCGAGGGGCCATAAATATCGGCATCAATTAAGCCAACTTTTGCCCCATCTTTAGCAAGGGTAACCGCCAAATTACTGGCTACGGTAGATTTCCCTACCCCACCTTTACCCGATGAAACTAAAATAATGTTCTTGATATTATCTAATGATGAAGAATTGGTTGGCTGTGTTACCCGTGAAGTTACATTTATATTTACCTCCGCTTCGGCATTTACAAAATGTTTTATTGCATTTGTACATGCGTTTTTAAGCATTTCCTTCATCGGGCATGCCGGCGTAGTCAGCTCGAGGGTGAAGTTTACTTGTGTGTCAACTATCTGTAAATCCTTAATCATGTTTAAGGTTACCAGGTCTTTTTTAAGATCGGGATCTTCTACATTCTTTAAGGCATCTAAAACTTGTTGCGGGCTAATCTGCATCGTATTCATTTAAATTCAAAATTAACAAAACATAGCCACAAATACTTTTATTTAGGCTTTTAAACTGTAATTTTAACACGAAATAAACATTTAATTGTTACGTTTAAGCAATTAACCATTTTAACGACTGTATGCGCATACCTAAAATTAATATCCCTAAAAAATATTTAAAAATTGGAGCCTGGGTTTTAGGTATTTTTTTAATTGTTTGTGTCGCTTTAGGTGCGGTTGCGTACAGCAAAAGAGAAGCTTTGCTTAAAAAAATGGTTGCAAAAGCGATAGCAAAGGCAGATAAAGATTACGGCCTGGATGTTAAAATTGGCTCGGCAGGTTTTACGGGTTTAAGCACGGTGAAAATGACCGCAATTTCTGTGGTTCCAAAAGAACGGGATACCCTTTCAAACATTTCCGAACTTAGTGTAGGGGTAAAACTTTGGCCTCTTATTTTTGGTAATGTAAAATTAGCCGAACTCAAACTCAATAACGGCTTCGTTAATGTTGTGTTAAAAGATTCTACAACAAACATCGATTTCTTACTAAAAAGGAAGAAAAAAGACAGCACCGCTACAAAAAATAAAGTTAACCTGGCCGACATTGCCAGCAACATCCTTAATGAGGTTTTGTATAAAATACCTGATGACATGGATGTTAAAAACATGGTGTTCAAGCTAAATGACAACGATACGGCTAAATTGAGTTTTGCCACAGTGGCAACAATTGACGGCGGAGATTTAAAGTCGACGATAAATGTTAATGGAGGCGAAGCCACCTGGCATTTAGATGGAGAAGTTGACCCGGGAAATAAGCAATTAAGCATAAGTGCCTACGCCGACGGAAAAAAATTAGAATTGCCATATTTAAACAACAAACTCCACGCAAAATTAAGTTTTGATACTTTACAAACCGAACTGAAAAATGCAAGATATAGTGGCGATGACTATAAGATTTCGGGTTCATGGTCGGTTAAAAACATGCTGATAAACCAACCAAGGATTGCAAGTAATGATATCATTGTACAAAGCGCAAAACTAGATGCCGATGTGTTGGTGGGGCCGAATTATATTGCCTTAGATAGTACCTCAACAGCTTATTTAAAAAATGCTTCTATTCATCCCTTTGTTAAATATACCTTAGGAAAAAATAAAATCTACGAATTAAAATTAAATGCAGAAGAACAAGATGCGCAGTCTATTTTTCAAGCTTTTCCACAAGGCTTGTTCGAATCATTAGATGGCTTGAAAGTTCAGGGAAAAATAAAATATAACCTAAATTTTTACCTCGATACGGCAATTCCGGACAGTGTGAAATTTAGTTCTACCCTAACACCTGTAGATTTTAAAATATTACAATGGGGCAAAACCAATCTCCAAAAAATTAACAGTCCGTTTGTTTACACGCCTTACGAGTACGGAAAACCGATGCGTGACATCACTATTGGCCCCTCGAACCCTAACTTTACGCCCCTAAGTGCAATTTCTAAAAACTTTATAAATGCCGTGTTAACGGCAGAAGACCCCTCATTTTTTACGCATAACGGGTTTGTTGAGGAATCCATCCGCAAATCGATAGCGGTAAATTTTAAAGAGAAAAAATTTAAACGCGGCGGGAGTACCATAAGCATGCAACTTGTTAAAAACGTTTACTTAAGCCGCCAGAAAACGCTTGCCCGAAAAGCCGAAGAAATTTTGATTGTTTGGCTGATTGAACACAACCATTTGGTTAGTAAACAGCGCATGCTCGAAGTTTATTTTAATATTATGGAGCTGGGCCAGAATATATATGGAATTGGAGAGGCGGCAAGATATTATTTCGGGAAGCAACCTGCGGATTTAACCATCGGTGATGGTCTTTTTCTTGCCAGCATTGTTCCAAAGCCGAAGGCTTCTATGTACAAATTTATGGCCGATGGAAGTCTTAAACCATACATGTTCAACTATTTCAGGTTTATGGGCAATATTATGGCAAGGAGAGGCCTAACACCTTCTGATACATCAGGTTATGGTTTTTATAACGTTCGGTTAAGGGAAGGTTTACGCCAATATTTAGCACCAGATACGGCCGCTGTAGATACATCTGTTTTTGATAATGATGACGATGCAGATGTTGCGCCAGTTGTAATGCAGGACAAAAACAAAAATCTTTTCGACAGGATTTTTGGCGGAGGAAAAAAAGATACAGCAAACCGGACCGGGGTTAAACCAGCAGACACGGCAAAAACTAAAAAGCAGTTAAGGCAGGAACGGAGAGAACAACGACGATTAGAAAAGGAAATGGAAAAAAACCAATAGTTGCAATCTGCTTTCATTTTTCAACAACAAAAGATACTCATGAACAAAATAAAAGTAGAAGACAGGGAATTCGAAATTTTTCTGGAAAGCGATACGATAAGCAAAAGAATCAGACTGCTCGGTATCCAGATGAATGTTGATTACGAGGGGAAATGTCCATTATTTATCGGGATTTTGAATGGCAGCTTTTTATTTATGGCCGATTTAATCAAAGAAATTGACGTGCCTTGTGAGGTTGCCTTTATGCGTGTAGCATCTTATGAAGGTACATCGAGCTCTGGTGAAGTAAAAGAATTAATTGGTTTGCCTGATAATATTGAAGGCCGCGACATTGTAATTGTTGAAGATATTGTAGACACCGGTTTAACGCTGAGTCATATTATTAAAATCGTAAAGGAAAAAAAACCTGCTTCATTAAAGGTGAGTTCCCTGTTGCTTAAACCTGCGGCTCTGAAATATGAAATAGCCGAACTTGATTATATCGGTTTTGAAATTCCAAATGAATTTGTTGTTGGCTACGGCTTAGATTACAATGGACTTGGCCGCAATTTAACTGACATTTACAGAGCAACAGAAGCATAATTTTTTGAATTGTATTAATTTATTTTTCGCACCTTTGCCCAATAATTTCCAAACAGAATGACCATACATAAAGAAGGCTATACAACCATAGCTTTGAGCATATTATTTATCTTCATCATTAACGCATTTGTAGATTACAAATATTATGATGTAACCTGGTTGCGTTGGTTTATTTATATTTTTTCGGCTGCCTTATTTTTAATTGTTTTACAATTCTTCCGCAACCCAAGGCGTAGCTTTTCTGCCGGTGAGGATTTAGTTATTTGTCCTGCAGATGGAAAAGTTGTTGTTATCGAAGAAACTGAAGAGGGAGAATATTTTAAGGATAAAAGATTACAGGTTTCGATTTTTATGTCGCCGGTAAATGTTCACATCAACCGCAACCCAATTTCAGGTGTTGTGAAATTTTTTAAATATCACCCGGGTAAGTATTTAGCTGCCTGGAACCCTAAATCATCTACGGAAAATGAGCGCACAACAACCGTTGTAGAACATGAAAATGGCACGCCTGTACTTTTTCGTCAAATTGCCGGCGCTTTAGCCCGCAGAATTGTATGGTATGTTAAAGAAGGCGATCAGGTTGTACAAACCGAACAGTTTGGCTTTATCAAATTCGGCTCGAGGGTTGATGTATTCCTTCCGGTTGGAACAAAGGTTAATGTGGCCTTAAACGATGTTGTTAAAGGGGGAATCACAACCTTAGCAACTTTAGCTTAATTCTGAGCAGCCTGTTTATTTTGGCAAATTGAAAGGCTTTAGCTTATCATCCTGATAAAGGGATAATCCTTAAGCCTTTAATTAATCGGTTGTATCATTTCCAACTTCTTTTTCTGCTGTGGCCGAAGCTGCAGGCTTATCACTAATCAGCCTTTGGGTTGGGTACGCAAAATCGGATTTGTTACGCATTACGATTTCCATAATTTTGAAATTGATTTCCTGCTTTATGGATAAATAATCATTGTAGGCTGTAATTGAAACGAAATAAATAACTTCAATATTTAAAGCAGAATCACCAAAACCTTCAAAATACGCATTGCCGTCGTCGCTGGTATCCTGGTGTTCCCTAATGTATGTTCTTATCTCATCAACGATATTCTTAATGGTTTCGGCATTGGTTTCATAGGTTATTCCGAATGAAAATTTCACCCGCCTGAAATTCCTCAAACTCATGTTTTCCAAAACGCCATCTATCATCCCCTTATTCGGAATGGTTGCCATTGTTTTCTCGGTTGTACGGATAAGTGTACTCCTAAAACCAACCTTTTCAACTGTTCCTTCTACGCCATCAACTTTAACCAAATCGCCAACGGTAAAAGGTTTATCGAGGAAAATAGTGAAGGAGCCAAGTAAGTTTTCCAGACTCTCTTTTGCGGCCAGGGCAATCGCAATACCGCCGATTCCTAATCCGGTTATTAGGGTTAAAACATTAACCTCGAACACAAAACCCAAGAGCGTAAAAAAGCCAATAAAAACAACAATGGTTTTAAATAACTCTTTTAAAAACGGTACCAACTGGTCATCGGCTTTACTTTCCGTAAGCGATGCCTTATAAGTTAAAACATGCGAAATGAAATCTATAATCCGAAGGAAAATCCAGAAGATTGAAAGAATAATTAAAAACAAAAATATCCTGTCGATGCATTCGCCAATGGTTACCGGAATGTGTTCTTTAACTTTTCCAACTAATTTATTGAAATGAAAAACCGTTACCTCTAATGGATGTTTAAGTTGATTTATAGAGAGATACAGGGTAGAAAAAAGAATAAAGATTTCTATCGGTTTGAGCAGCAATCCGACAAAAGTTTCATCGTGATTTTGTTGCGAAAAGCTTTTAAATAACTTAAATAACAGTTTACTTAAAAGCTTTGATACAATGGTTTTGAACAGTAGGCCCAGCAAAAGAATAACGCTAAACAAACAGTAAGCTTTTACGGTATTGCCCCAAAAAGTTTGCTCAAAAAATGCTGAATCTAACATACCGGCTTTAAATTATTCGACAAATATAATGGAAACAAAAAAACCTCCACGATTTTGAATCGTGAAGGCTTATATCTTGTAATAAAGAATATTATTTTCTTAAAGATTTAATACGGGCAGCTTTACCAGTTAAAGCACGTAAATAGAACAATTTCGCTCTACGAACTTTACCATAGCTATTCACTTCCACTTTCTCAATGTTTGGAGAATTTACAGGGAAGATACGCTCTACACCCACACCGTTGCTCATTTTACGAACAGTGAAAGTTTCGTTTGCACCTGCACTGTTACGTTGTATAACAACACCCTGGTAAATTTGAACACGTTCTTTATTACCTTCGCGAATTTTATAGTGTACGCTCACTGTATCGCCAGACTTGAACGCAGGAAAATCTTTTTTCGCGATGGCCTGCTCTTCAACAAATTTTACTAAATCCATGATTTTAAGCTATTAAACCAACTTTCTTTACCTTGAAAATCGGATTGCAATATTAGGGAAATATTTTGATATAAAAAAGTCTAATTTAATTTTTTCCACAATCTTTTAGAATTCCACATTCCAATATGTTAAATGCTTCTATTCCAAAAGGTCAGGCCGGCGTTTCTGAGTACGCTCTAAAGCCTGTTCATGGCGCCATTCGTTTACTTTTGCTTCATGTCCGCTCAATAACACGTCGGGCACTTTATGTCCACGCCAATCTGCTGGCCGGGTATAAACAGGCGCATCTAAAAGCTCTCCTTGAAAACTGTCAGAAAGGGCAGAAGTCTCATCATTTAAAACTCCGGGAATCAAACGAACCACAGCATCTACCACAATCGCAGCGGGCAGTTCTCCGCCACTTAAAACATAATCGCCAACAGAAATCTCTCTGGTTACAAAAATGTCTCTTATGCGCTGATCTATCCCCTTATAATGACCACATAAAATGATGATGTTTTCTTTTATTGAAAGTTCGTTCGCTGTACTTTGGTTTAGGGTAACTCCATCAGGCGTCATAAAGATAATTTCGTCGTAATTTCGCTCTGCCTGAAGTTTTTCAATACAGGCTGCGAAGGGCTCGATGCTCATAACCATACCGCTACCACCTCCATATTGATAATCATCTACACTTTTCTGTTTATTGGTTGCGTAATCACGAAGATTATGCAAAACAATTTCAGCAATACCCTTCTTTTGCGCCCTTTGTAAAATAGAATGGGCAAACGGACTTTCCAGTAAAGCGGGCAAAACGGTTATAATATCGAAACGCATAGGTCAAATTTAGGGTTTAATTTTCAAGATAAATATCCAGCAAACCTTCAGGCAAGCCAAGCGTTAGGATTTTCTCCTCATCGTCAATTTCAATAATGAAATCCTCATTAAGCGGAAACAGAATTTCAGTTCCGTTGTATAAAACCGTTGCAATAAACTGTTGAGGGTATTCATTTACTTCAATAATTTCGCCAAGCTCGCCTAATGTTTCATCTATAGCGGTAAAGCCCTTCAAATCCGTGTAAAAAAATTCGTTTTCATCACGTTCGGGCTTTTGGGCAATCGGTAAATAGAGCTTCTTTTTTAACAACTCCTGAGCCTTATCGATATGATCTACATCGTCAAAATTGAAATAGCCCGTTTTATTGGCTTGTAGTTTTGCAGATGAAACGAAGTAAGGCACAAGTTTGCCGTTCATATCTGCGAAAACGACATCGAATGTTAATTGCTCATACTCGTCAAATTCAAAGAAAACCTGAACCTCACCTTTCAGCCCCCTGCTTTTTGTAACGTAGCCTATATAAAATGCTTCTTCGTGTTTCATAAACCTGCAAATTCAGTATTGATAACGATTACGAGCCTGACTGGTCATCAGGTGTAATCTGCTGTCGAGTATCGGTCTTGATGCATAGCTTCCAATAACGACACCCGATAAAAATCTCTTTATATAAAAATAGCGCTCCGAAATTCGGAACGCTATTTTTCAAAACAAAATAATAAAAATTATTCTGCGCCTTCTTCTTTAGTTTCAGCTGCAGGAGCTTCTTCAGTTGCTTCAGCTTCAACAGCTGGTGCTTCTTCAGTAACTTCTTCTTCAGCAACTGGTGCATTTTTGGCTGCGATAGCGGCTGCTCTATCTTCTTTTTTCTTAGCTTCAGCAGCAAGAGCTGTTTTACGAGCGTCTGCCTTTGAAGTAGCTAATCCTTCTGATTTACCAGAAATTTTACCTGCTTTAGCATCTAACCAAGCAGTGAATTTCTCATCAGCTTGTTCTTGAGTTAAAGCACCTTTTTTAACACCACCTTCTAAGTGTTTTTTGTACAAAACGCCTTTGTAAGATAGGATGGCACGAGCTGTATCAGTAGGCTCAGCACCTTTGTTAACCCAAGCTAAAGTTTTTTCGAAGTTAATTTCGATAGTTGCAGGATTGGTGTTTGGGTTATATGAACCTAAACGCTCAATAAATTTACCATCACGTGGAGCACGTGAATCTGCTACTACTACGTGGAAAAAAGGTTTTCCTTTTTTACCGAATCTTTGCAATCTGATTTTGGTTGCCATTTCTTTTTTTGTTTATGTATACAACATATTCCCGGAACTTCGTGTTGCGGGCTGCAAAGATAAAAAAAATCTGCAAATTAAAAACATAGTTTAATTTGTTTATTTTCAGGAGATTTGCCTCCTAATATTTGCAGATAGAATATGGAAAGAATTGCCATTGATATGGACGAGGTTATTGCCGATGCCCTTGGGAAATTTATTAAACTTTACAATAGAGATTACAACGTGCCGCTGGATTTGAAAATTGATGCCGGCAACGAAATTTATCACCATGTTCCACAAGATGTAAACCAAAAATGGTTTGAATACATAAATGAGCCTGGCTTTTTTCGGGATTTAGACGTTATTGCCGACAGTCAGCGTGTGATTAAAGCTTTACAACAAAAATACGATGTTTACATTGTTTCGGCTGCCATGGAATTTCGCAACTCTCTGGTAGATAAATACGATTGGCTGGAGGAGCACTTTCCTTTTATCGACTGGCAACACATTATTTTCTGCGGAAATAAAATTATTCAAGCGGATATTATTATTGATGACCGTACCAAAAACTTCGTTAATTTCCAGGGGAGGCCTTTACTTTTCACTTCACCACATAATTTATTGGTTACAGAATATGAACGCGTAAACACCTGGGAAGAGGTGGCGGCATTGCTGCTTTAAAAATTTTTCTATTGGTTTTTTAGCTGAGTGATGAGCTAGATTTAAACTTTTTTAAGCGAGGCAAGAACATTTAAGCGATGTTTAAATGTTCTTGCCTTGCTTAAGGCTTTTTTTTGAGGCTCTAACTAAAAGTTAAACTCTCCAACCAGATTTCCCTCCCTATTACCCGAAGCTATTGGCAACACAATTACTTTTCTTTGTTGCTTCCCGGTTGCATAACGGGTATAAATTTCTGCAGTTACGGTTGTTGGTCCACTGATGTTAATTTGCCTGTCGCCAAAATAATTTACCTCTATTTTATATTTGCCTTTTACGGCTTTCTTAATCATAAACTGCTCTGGCCCATATCCTGAAGTAAAATCATTGCTAATGCGGCCACCAATTTTGGTTCTGCTGTTTCCATAATAACCTTTTTCACCTGTCGGGTCAGTTAACCACAAATCAATATCAGTATCATTTTTATTCCAGCTTAACACCACACGCACATCAACAGGTAACGGTTGAATTAACCTTTTATCAATTCCTTTTACATTTAGTTTATTACCATGTTTGGCAATCAGGTTGTTGATTTCAGGAATGATAATCTCTTCAATGCCCTCATTGCTGTCGGATGTTTGAGCACTGTAGCTTTGAGTTAGTACCTTATATAAATTATCAAGCGATTTTTGGTACTGACCATTATCGGCCAGCGCCAAAGCATAATCGCGATAGCTTTGCGCATCCATGGGGCGCCATTGCAACACTTTGTGGGTTACAAAAAGTTCCTCTCTATAATTTCCTGTTTGTTTTAATTTATAGGCCAGGGTTTTGTATAAATCGGCATTTTCCAGATCTAAATCGGCAATGTTGCTTAGAATAGTTAGTGCCCTTACGCTGTCTTTTTTTGAATAAAACCAGTTGGCAACATCAAAATAAAACATTGGCGTGGTTATATAATCCGGGCGCATTTTTAAATAAGATTGATAAGCGCTATCTGGTTTTCCAACCATATTTTTCATGTAATCTTTATCGCTTTTAAATTCAGGTATAATAATTTCAGGCTGTGTTTCTACATTTCTGGCTGTGTTTTTATTTTGAATGTTTAAGCCTGCAATACGACCTTGCAGGGGCGAGTTTACGCCATCGGCCTGAGGTCTAACTACAGCTATTGCGCTTGTGGTTTCCATTCGCTTTGCTTGTGCAGCATAACCAACTATTACAACTTCGTTTAATGACTTCTCTTCGTCCAGTTTGCCAATACCAGAACTTGCAGGAGGGCTGCTTTTGGGCCTAGCCGGCGGCGGTACTACAGCGACAACGTCTCTCGCCGGCACGCCATTTTGTACCGCCCTTCGAATTGCGGGCGCAGGCTCCACCATTGCGATCGGTGCCGGAGTCGGGTAATCATCTTGCTTCTTTATGGGTTCTTTATCATAAAAATTTGTGTTCCACCAGGTCTTCAAATCCTTACTCATTGCAACTGCAGTATTTAGCAAATCAGTTTTACGCTCTAGAATGTCGACCCTGCGCTGCTTTAAAACAGACTCGTACGCGGTGCGCAATTCTGCCGGTGGTGTAATGTCATAGCGCAAATAATCTTCGAAATTTTCTAAAACAATAAGACTTGTATTCCTTGTTACGATTCCAAATTGCTTGCCTAAAACACTAATATCATCTTTATTCTCTTCGTACTGAATATCCATTTCAGAGATTTTCTTTTGCGCCCAAACCCTGCTTATATCCATGCTGTTTAAAGCATGTTCAGTTGCATTGATGCGAATGGTTTGAGATGCAACTACCGTGGTTCCGTAGCCAAACTGAAGAACAAACTCGGTATTTAAGCCGTTCAAAATTCCGGCTACAGAAAAGTGTCCGTTTACGCTTACCTGCATAGATGGGTAGCTTTGGCGAATATCAGACCCGTTTTTTATGCCCAAAAATTGTAGATTCTGCTGATTCAAATGCTTAAAACCTTCGCTTACTGAAACTGAATTTAAGTTTATAAACTGACCGCCTGTTTTTAGGCTGATGTATTTTAAGGTGCTAAAATCGGCCTTGAGTGATGTATTTATGCAATGAACCGGCTTAACTAAAGCCAGGGTATTGTTACCGAAGGTTGATAAGCCATCACTAAAAAAAAGATATTCATCAGCCGGTAAGTGCAGGGCATTTACAGCGCTAAAGTTTGTACCGCCATCATAAACCAAGCTTTCCAATTTCGCTTTTAATGATGCCCAGTTTCCGTTTGTGATGTTAAAAGTTCCGCCATTTTTAAAATTGTTATTTAACAGGCCTAATTCTATGGTTAGGTTTTGTTTCTCATTTATAATTAATCCCAAAAGTTCCAACTCCTTTTCAACATCTCGCTGCAAACCACTTAAAGAAGTATCCCAGATTAAACCGATTTGATTTGCCCATTGTCTTGGGCGGCTTTGGGTTTTTGGGAAAACGTTTACCAGAAAATAATAGCCGTTGGATGCTTTCTGCATTTGCACTTCAGGCAAATCATTTCTTTTAGGGAGATTAATTATTAAACCGTTTTTGGGTTGATAATTGGTTTTGTTGATTTCGCCAACATAGGTATTTCCGTTGGCCTTTAAATCGAAGCTGCCGTCTGGTAATTCGCCAAGTTCAGGTTTAATAATGCTTTCATAAACAGTTGTTTTTAGGGAGAAATTCTCTATGGGCTGACTATAATCTAAAGGCAAATGGTACCGTAAAGCATTACCGCTACTAAAATTGAGTTCTTCTTCGTAGCCGACAATTATAGTCCGGCTGCCGTGTGCGGGTAAAGGATATATTCTTGTTCGAAAGTTATTGCCCTCAACTTTTTCTAACAAACCGGGGTCTACTCTACGCCGTTCGATACTTTCAAACACTTCAGTCGCTTTTGCTTTTTCAACAGGAACGGCTTCACGCATCTTACCGTTTATATCTAACGCGTATCGGCTAATGCTTACACCTTCAGGCATTGGAAAAGTAAGTTCTCCTTCTAAAATCCGGCTACTGCTGTTATGAAAAGTCATCGTCATAACGGTGGTTGCAATATTTCCGGTGATTTGAACATCGATACTTATTTTTTTAAGCTTAACAGCTTCCTTTTCCTGCGCTGTTTCGGCTTGCTGAATTTTCAGTACAGGCATTTGCGCCTGTGAAAAAAATGCAAGTAAAATTAGGGAGATAGTGATTAGGGTTTTAGATGGCTTCATAACAGTTGGTCTTTTTTAAACTGATGCAAATCTTGTTAGGATTACATAAATTTATTTTTGTACCTGGTTGCGGTTGAAGCGGAAATAGCACCAAAAACCAAATTTAAACAAACCTGATAGCAATGTAAAGCGTAGCAATTTTTTCTATTGCGCAGCTTGAAATGAATAGCAGGAGAGGTGGAACAGATGGAAAACAGAACCTTGCTTTTCGAAAAAAAAATGTAACATTTGGTTGAGAAACCGTTCTAATACTAAAAAAAATCAACCTATGTTAGTAACCACAACGCCTTCTGTTGAGGGCACAAAAATTGTAAAATACATTGGTCTTGTTACCGGAGAAACAATTATCGGGGCAAACATTTTTAAAGATTTATTTGCCGGAATACGGGATATTGTTGGCGGCCGCTCCAGCGCTTATGAGCAGGTTTTAAGGGAAGCTAAAGATACCGCCGTAAACGAAATGCAACAGTATGCCGCAGCACTTGGCGCCAATGCAATTGTTGGTGTAGACTTGGATTATGAAACCGTTGGAACAGGCGGGAGCATGCTTATGGTAACTGCAAGCGGAACTGCTGTAATCCTCGAAAATTTGTAGAGCTATCGGATGTCCGGATTGCGGCCCGAACATCCGATAGTTGATTTAAAAGGATAATATATCGATTAGTTTTATCCAGGTAGAGCTTACTTTTTCTGCATCGATGTGTTTAATCGCGTGGTCGAACGGGGTAAAAACCATTTCGCGGTTTACCTGACCGGCCATTACGCCACGTTCGCCATTTATTAAACCTTCTACCGCCGATACACCCAACCTGCTGGCTAAAACCCTATCCATACAAGTGGGTTTACCACCACGTTGGATGTGGCCGAGTACAGAAACTTTCGTATCGTAATGCGGGTATTTTGACTGGAGAATTTCACCAACTTTGAAAGCACCACCAGCGTCATCTCCTTCGGCTACAATGATAATTTTTGATGATTTATCTTTACGGCTGTGTTCGAGTTTATGCAACACATCTTCTACACCCATATTGGCTTCAGGAATAAGAATTGCTTCAGCGCCAACGCCAATACCGCTTCGAAGGGCAATTAGGCCGGAATCCCGACCCATAACCTCGACAATGAAAAGCCTGTCGTGAGATTCGGCAGTGTCTCTGATTCTATCAACCGCATCTATAACGGTGTTTATAGCCGAATCGTAGCCAATTGTAAAATCGGTACCCGCCAAATCGTTATCGATAGTGCCTGGTAAACCAACAATTGGAAAATCGAACTCATTTGCAAAAACATTTGCGCCGGTAAACGTTCCATCTCCACCGATGACAACAAGCGCATCGATGTTCCTGTTTTTTAAATTATTGTAAGCAGTTTTTCTTCCTTCAGCGGTTCTGAAAGCTTCGCTACGTGCTGTTTTTAAAATTGTACCTCCACGCTGTATAATGTTCGCCACCGATTTGCGATCCATAGGCATACAATCGTCTGTGATTAGGCCCTCATATCCACGAAGGAAACCTGTTACTTCAATATCATAATAAATTGAGGCTCTAACAACAGCCCTAATTGCGGCGTTCATGCCCGGAGAATCCCCTCCGGAGGTTAAAACACCAATGTTCTTTATCTTATTCATTTGTTTGTTTCTTAGCAAATTCTGAAAGTCCTTTATCCAGATATTGCAAATATTTGTCAATGTTAAATTCTACTCCGATTGGAGGAGAAACTAATTCTTTTTCATCGGTACCCAAAAGTACATAATAAGGTTGCGAAATTGTATTAAATCTTTCTGCCTGCAGGTGTTTAAACTTTTTACCTACCGTATTTACCTTGGTTGATAGTATTTTGGAATAGAATTGTTCGCCTTCTGGCAAAGCTGTTTTATCATCAGTGTATAAAGACACAACAATATAATCTTCCTTTAACTTTCTAAGCACCCGCGGATCTGACCAAACTTTTGCTTCCATTTCCCGACAATTAACGCAACCGTGGCCAGTAAAATCGAGGAAAAGTGGCTTCTTGTTTTCTTTAGCGTAAGCTAGTGCTTCCTGATAGTCAAAGAAACCATCAATTTTTAAGGGAATTTCCAAAAAGTCGGCATACTTTCTTTTTGGGTGTGTTATTGTTGAATCGACTATGGTTCCGCTCTCCTGGTTCAATACAAAATCTTGCGTTGACAGTGGTGGCACCAAAGCGCTAACTGCCTTTAATGGAGCGCCCCACAAACCAGGAATCAAATAAAACGCAAATACAAATGCTGCACCGCCTAAAAATAATCTTGGAATGGATACGTATTTCAAATCACTATCGTGAGAGAACTTTATTTTTCCTAATAAATAAAAACCCAAAATGAAGGCAATTACAACCCAAATGGCAATAAAAACTTCTCTGTCTAAAATTCCCCAATGGTAGGCCAGATCTGCCGTTGATAAAAATTTTAAAGCCAGAGCGATTTCAATCAGACCTAAAACAACCTTTACTGCATTTAACCAGCCACCAGATTTTGGTAGTGAAGTCATCCAGCTAGGGAAAATTGCAAACACTACAAATATTAAAGCCAGTGCAAGGGAGAAACCGAACATACCCATAACCGGTGCTAAAAAGCCCCCGGTTTGCCCAACGGTTACCAATAAGGTGCCGATAAGTGGCCCGGTGCATGAGAAGGAAACTACCGCTAGCGTAGCTGCCATAAAAAATATTCCGGTTAGGCCTTTGGAATCTGATTTAGAATCCATTTTGTTCACAAATGAACTAGGTAGCGTAATTTCGAAAGCGCCTAAAAACGATATCCCGAAAATTAGTAATATTAAAAAGATAAATACATTGAAGAAGCCATCGGTAGCTAGCTCATTTAAAGCACTTGCACCAAATATTAAGGTAATCAGCAAGCCTAAAACCACATATATTACAATGATAGATACGCCATAAATTATGGCTCCCTGTATTCCTTTGCCTTTGGATTCGGCTCGTTTTGTAAAATAGCTTACTGTTAATGGCACCATGGGGAAAATACATGGAAGCAAAAAAGCAATCAGGCCAGCGATGAAGCCTGCGGCAAATATGGAAAGGAGTGATTTCGATGAACCGGTCTCTACAGGTTTTTCATTTGCTGTTTTAACAACCGCCACTGTTTCATGCTTAGCTGCAGAATCTTTAACCACGCTGTTTGCTGCGCTATCTTGTGCGGAGCCTACCTCCGTAAACTGGATATCATCTGGCACAGATGTGGTTGTGTCTTGCTTTGTATTGGCAAAACTTTTTGAAGCCGGCAACGCAAAAAATATTGCAGTCAGCATAAGTAACAATAAAACCCTTTTCATGTGTGTGTGTTTATTCTGGCGAAAATACACAAAACGATGATGTAAAAGAAAGCGAACTGGAGATTTTACTTTAAACAGAAAGAGTTCCGAATGTTCGGAACTCTTTCTGTTTGTGGATATTATTATTTAACCGGAATGCTAAACTCAACTTCCTCTGGCGGAAGGCATTGGCGATCATTACAAACCATAAACTCAACTTTACCTTTTACCGCAGTAACGCCTTTGTTAAGCTTTATTTTTTGCTGAAAAATTACCTGATCTTCAAAATAGCTAACATTCATTTTAAATGTGTCTTCGTATTTTACGATCGCTTTTGGTTCTGCAGTTTTACCAACCAGGCTGAAATCTTTTGAAGGTGAAAATGTGAAAGTCGTTTTTACAGGTCCGCCACTTTTTACGTTTTGAGAATAAATATGCCATCTGTCTTCAATAGACGCTTTTATGTATAAAGTAGCTTCAGTTTTACTCGTCTTTTTAGCGACGTAAGCCCATGTAACTGGTTTTTCGATTTGGGCGAATGCCCCCGCAATGGTAAATAAAACCAGCGACAATACTAAGGTGATTTTTTTCATTATGTGTTTAATTTGTGTGTATGTATTCTATTTCTTTAAAATTGAACGTAAATAAGTTACCATCAATTTCCATATTTAGCAAGCCGTTATCTTCCACGCCTCTAATTATTCCTTCAAAAACCCTACCATTCTGACGATAGCCGGCGCTTAGGTTATAGTTCAACAGGCATTTCAAATATTGCTGATGTAGAAACTCGTACTTTCCTGATTTCAAATTTAGATAGTATTTTTCCATATAAACGAATATTTTAGTCATAACAAACTCTAAATCTGCTTCTTTATGTAAAATTTGAAATAAAGATGTTGCTTTGGCGCCTAAATGTCCGGTAAAGTTCTGTTGGTTTATATTTAACCCTATTCCAATAACCGCTGATTTAATGGTTGAACCTGTCAGTGTGTTTTCTATAAGTATGCCACCAAGTTTCTTTTTATTGTAATAAATATCATTAGGCCATTTTACCATTACCGGGTGCGGAAGAAAATCAGAAAGGGCTTCAGATACTCCTAAACTTACAGCCATATTTAAATAAAACTGCTTTTTTAGGGGCAAAAAAGATGGTTTTAAATAGATGCTTGCGCTGATATTTTTACCCGGTTCGGTTTGCCAAACGCTTTCCTGCTGTCCTCGTCCGGCAAACTGATGATCTGCCATAATTACAGTACCTTCGGGTAATGGCTCGGAATTTGAAGTCAGTTTCTTTAAATAGTTATTAGTAGAATCAACCTCTTTTAATTTGATGAAATTTTGACCAACAAATAGTGTCGAAAAAGTGTTATTTTGCAAGTGTTGAATTTATATTATTGTAATTCCAAAATTAAAGCATTTTAATGGTAAAAAAGAAAATAGTAGCCCTTTCTACATACCTTTCTGAGTTGGCCGTACACGGCATACAAGAGAAAAAAGGAGAAGATATTGTGCGGTTGGACCTCAAAAACATTCATACATCAGTAGCGGATTATTTCATTATTGCGAGCGCAAATTCTGCAACGCAGGTAAAAGCTATTGCCGATAGTGTAGAAAAGGAAATATATAAAGCCACGCAAACAGACCCAAGACATAAAGAAGGTTTTGAATCTGCTGATTGGGTAATTTTAGATTACTTTGATGTGGTTGTGCACATCTTTAAAACCGAAAAGCGCCACTTTTATGGCATAGAAGAATTATGGGGCGATGCCGAGAGCACAAATTACCAGAGCGCCTAACCATAACCACACCTTTTGAACGAAACAAATGAACGATAATCAAAATACAAACGAAAACGGCAAACCCGGTAAAAAGTTGCCAAATATTCCTAAAAAGCCCCAGAAACCTTCAAAATTTAATATTTTTTGGGTTTATGCTGCCATAATAATCGCTATTGTTGCTGCACAGTTCCTGTTCACAACAGAAGGCGGAAAAGAAGTATCTTACAGAACGTTTGAAACGCAAATGCTTTTAAAAGGCGATGTAGAAAAGATCATTTCTTACAAATCTGATGATATTGTAAAAGCAGAGGTTTACATAAAAAAAGACAGTTTAAATAAGCCAGAATATAAACAGTTTAAGAGTACAAGCACTTTCAATAATAATACGGGCCCAACAGCTTACTTTATTGCTGGCTCGCCGGATGCACTTGATAAGTTACTTGCTGATTCGCAAAAAGATATTCCAAGCAACCAACGAATTTTGGCGCAGCCAACAACAAAAAATAACCCGCTTGCAAGTTGGTTCTTAACCATTATTGTACCGGTGTTGTTACTAATCGCCTTCTGGATTTTTATGATGCGCCGTATGGGCGGTGGTGCAGGTGGCGGCGGCCAGATTTTCAACATTGGCAAATCGAAGGCAACGCTTTTTGATGAAAAAAACGATGTTAAAACAACTTTCAAAGATGTTGCGGGCTTAGAAGGCGCCAAAGAAGAGATACAGGAAATCGTTGAATTCTTAAAAAATCCTCAAAAATATACCGTGCTTGGGGGTAAAATACCAAAGGGTGCTTTGCTTGTTGGTTCGCCGGGTACTGGTAAAACTTTATTAGCAAAAGCGGTTGCCGGAGAGGCTCAGGTTCCATTCTTCTCATTATCGGGTTCTGATTTCGTAGAGATGTTTGTAGGCGTTGGTGCTTCGAGGGTTAGAGACTTATTTAAGCAGGCTAAAGACAAATCTCCATGTATTATTTTTATCGATGAGATCGACGCTATTGGTCGTGCCCGAGGTAAAAATGGTGTAATGGGTGGTAATGATGAGCGTGAAAACACCTTAAACCAGTTATTGGTAGAAATGGATGGTTTCGGAACTAACACACATGTTATTATTTTAGCGGCAACAAACCGGGCCGATGTCTTGGATAAAGCTTTATTAAGAGCAGGCCGTTTTGATAGACAAATTTATGTTGACTTACCAGATGTTCGTGAGCGTAAGGAAATTTTCGAAGTTCACTTGAAGCCAATTAAAATGGCCGAGGGTTTAGATACAGAATTCCTTGCAAAACAAACTCCGGGATTCTCTGGGGCAGATATTGCCAATGTTTGTAATGAAGCTGCTTTAATTGCAGCAAGAAAAAACAAAACAGCGGTTGATAAACAAGACTTTTTAGATGCTGTTGATAGAATTGTTGGTGGTTTAGAAAAGAAAAATAAAATTGTAACCCCGTCTGAAAAAAGAGCCATTGCAATTCATGAAGCCGGCCACGCTACCGTAAGCTGGATGCTTGAACATGCAGCGCCTTTAATTAAAGTTACCATTGTTCCCCGCGGCCAAAGTTTAGGTGCAGCCTGGTATTTACCAGAAGAGCGGTTAATTGTTCGTCCGCACCAAATGCTTGATGAAATGTGTGCAACAATGGGTGGCCGTGCAGCAGAGAAAGTTATCTTCGACACGATTTCTACAGGTGCGTTAAGCGATCTTGAAAAAGTAAATAAGCAAGCCAGAGCAATGATTACCATTTATGGTTTGAATGAAAAACTTGGTAACATTACTTATTACGATTCTTCAGGCCAGAACGAATACAACTTTAATAAGCCATATTCTGAAGAAACAGCTCTTTTAATTGATAAGGAAATATCTGCATTAATTGAGAGTCAGTACCAGAGAGCCATTAATCTGCTTCAGGAAAATAAAGATAAATTGGTTCAACTTGCCGATATCTTAATTGATAAAGAAGTATTATTTAAAGACGATTTGGAGAACATTTTCGGCAAACGTCCTTTCGGTGCAGAGATTACTGAAGAGCTGGCCAAAGGCGGAACAAACAACGTTCCTCCGGTAGAGGCTTAATTTTAAGCCAAAAGGGCTTTTAAAACAAAACATTTATGCATAAGTTTGAAACCTCGGATGTAAAAAATCCGGGGTTTTTATTTTTTAAGAGATGGCAGATAATACAACGGCGAAAGAGCAAATTTTAAAGAAGATAAGAAAAGCGCTTTTAGAAAAACGTGAAAATCCTTATCCTAATTTGGAAGAAACTGCGCTGTATAAAAAAAACACGGATGAATTAGAGGTGTTGTTTGCCGAACAGCTTACCGCAGTATCCGGCAATTTCATCTTTTGTGAAGACGGTATAGATTTTATCGAAAATATGCTTCAGCTTGCGGATAAATTCAAGTGGCGAAAAATTTATTGCTGGGAACCTGAATTGCAGGATTTTCTGGCCAAATACGAATTTCCATTCTACCAAACAGATAAAGACTTTGAACAGGCAGAGGTTGGTATTACGATGTGCGAAGCGCTAATTGCCCGAAACGGCAGCGTTATGGTGACTAATGAAAGCGCAGCCGGAAGGAGATTAAGCATTTTCCCGCATCACCATATTGTTATTGCCCGAACAAGCCAACTGGTTTTGGATTTAAAAGATGCTTTTCAGCTTTTAAAAAATAAATACGGAAGTCAAATTCCCTCGATGATCAGCAACATAACCGGACCAAGCCGAACGGCAGATATTGAAAAAACGTTGGTGTTAGGCGCACATGGCCCAAAGGAGCTTTTTGTATTCCTTGTTGACGATTTTTCTTAAATTATTTTCATTTCTAATTTATTAAATATATTTTTATACTACATACCGTTTTAGTATGCGGTATTATAATTATGAGCGCAACAATAAATACAGTTATTATCGGCACGGGCAGCTATATTCCCGAGAACATTATTACCGGTGATGAATTTTTAAACTCGACGTTTTTTGAGAACGGAAATCGTTTAGAAAAAGAAAATGCTGAGATTATCCATAAGTTCTCAGAAATTACTGAAATTGTTGAACGCCGCTATGCTTGTCCGGAACAATTGAGCAATGAAATTGGAGCCATAGCAGCAGAAAAAGCAATTGAAAATGCCGGCATAGATAAGGAAACGCTGGATTACATTATATTTTGCCACAACTTTGGCGACATTCCATTAAGCAGCAACCGCATTGATATTTTGCCGGCGCTCGCATCTAAAGTAAAGCAGAGACTAGGCATTTCAAACCCGGATTGCGTTGCTTACGATATTATTTTCGGTTGTCCAGGCTGGGTACAAGGCAGTATTCAGGCAGATTACTATATTAAAAGTGGCGATGCGAAGAGGGTACTTGTTATTGGAGCTGAAACGCTTTCGCGTATTATCGACCCGCACGATAGAGATAGCATGATATTCTCGGATGGTGCCGGAGCCGTAATTTTTGAGGGTGTTACAGCCGAAGAAAAAACGGGTATACTTGCACACAAAACAGAAACGCATGCATTGCAACATGGCGGTTTGTTAACAATGGGAAGAAGTGCTCATCCGGATGAAGATAATGGCAATCTTTACCTGAAAATGAATGGCAGAAAGCTTTATGAATTCGCCGTTATACAAGTTCCGCAGGTAATTAAAAAAGCAATTGACAAAGCTGGCTTATCCATTGAAGATGTAAACATCGTATTTGTTCATCAGGCAAATGGAAAAATGGACACTGCAATTATGAAGCGTCTATTTAAATTGTACGGCTCGGATGAGGTACCCGAAAACCTGGTTCCGATGACAATTAGCTGGCTGGGAAATAGCTCGGTAGCCACCGTACCAACGCTTTTAGATTTAGTGCTAAAAGAGCAGGTAAAAGGATATAAAGTTAAGCAAGGCGATGTGGCTGTGTTTGCTTCAGTTGGAGCCGGAATGCATATAAACGCTTTTGTTTATCGGTTTTAAAAGCCCAGCCTCTTAATGCCCGCCTTTGCCTGGCTTTCTATACTGTTTTCATATTCGTGATTTTTCATTGAAATGGCCGTATTAAAAGCTTCTTTAGCTTTGGCTTTATTTCCTTTTTTCTCGTAAACTTTGCCCATCTGCAAAGCAGAATTCGATGCAAAGTAATATTTAAGGTTTTTACCTTGCGAAATGGCTGCCTGATAGTAAGTTAGTGCCTGGTCATCTTTACCTAAATCATCAAATATTCTTCCCATTCTGTAGCTAAAATCGGTCTTGTCTTTATCGGTAGCGTAATCTGTAGCCTGTTTATCATTTAACAACTGAGCTGCCTTTGTTAAATAGCCACCATCATATAAGAATCTGGCCTTAAGCAAATCTACAGGCGGGGCAGGTGCCGAAGCTTCATTTTGAGCTTGTTTATCCTTTTCATTATAAGTGTAGCCAGATTTAATGGCTTTTGAAATAAGAGATGTATAATTCGACTTATCGCCTTTAAGCAGCGCAATCCAGGCAAGGTGGAGGTTTGCATCTTTAATGTAGTTTGCACCTTTATTGCTTTGTAAAAACTTATTGAAATAGTTTGATGCAGATAAATCCAGCTTATTCAGGTGCGCAACTCCTTCCAGGTAATCTAAGTAGGGAAATGGCTGATAAACGCCGCCTTCTGGCCTTTTAGCTAAAATAGTAATCGCCTCATCGTTATGGGCGGTTTTAATGCAGACGTAACTCTGCAAATACGATTTTAAAAGGCTCGTATCGGCAATTCGTTCTGTAAATCTCATCGTTTTTGAGTACGCAGAAGGACTATGAGCCACATCGGTTAGCACATACGCATAATAGAAAACCACTTCTTCGTAAAACGGTTCGTAGGTTGATTTGGGAAGGCCGTCGGCAAGTTTATCCAGCATGGATAGTCCTTTTTCCATATTGCCTTTAATGCCAAAAGTTGCCAGCGTGCTTTTTAGAGCGCCATCTGGCAGGTTACCAAGCACGGTATTTATAAGGCCAAGGCCTTTATTATTTAACAAGAATCCGGGAAATTTCTTAGCATTATCCTGCAACATAGCGTTTGCTTTTCGAATCTCCATTGCTGCGTTAAAATACTCGCCAAATCTTCCTCTTATCAAAGCCCACTGTAAATTAATTTCGGCCTGGGCATATAGGTAGTAGGGCGAATTTTTATCATCATCGCTTATTTTATCAAGCCTAACAGATTTGTTTGCTTTAAGCTTGTCGAAGTCCGTTTTGCTGCCTGAGGTGATAAGCGTAAAGTAATCTACATAGTTTTCGAGCAAAAAGATGATCGAATTGTTCGGGTGTTGTTTTTTTTCTGTTGAGATGTATGCCTTTGCATTTCCTAATTTTAGTTCGAAAATACTTTTGTAAGCATTTAAGCAGTTGGTATTAAAGTCGAAATTGGCAAAAAGCGCCTGTGTGTTGAAAAAAATTAAAAGAAACAGAACAGATAGGAATCGTAAGCTTTTGGTCATTTGTGTTATCAATCAAATATTTTCCTTTATGCACAAATACTGTACCCATTTAAATAATTTTAAAAGATTTTGAGTTCGGCGCAAAAACAAAAAAGTCCCGATTTAGTCGGGACTTTTTTAAATAATTTGTTTTGAAGATTAAGCTTCAGCCACTTCGTGGGTTAGGGCCTCATCAACTAAAATACGTCCGCAATGCTCGCAAACAATAATTTTTTTACGCTGACGGATATCTAACTGACGTTGAGGAGGAATCTGATTAAAGCAACCTGAACAAGAATCGCGATCGATTGTTACCACAGCTAAACCATTTACAGCATTTCTGCGTAAACGTTTGTAAGCCACTAACAAGCGCTCATCTATGGTTGGCTCTGCTTTATCAGCTTTCTTTTGTAATTCCTGCTCTTCCTTTTCAGTTTCAGAAGTAATTACATCAAGTTCGCCTTTCTTAACTTCTAAATCTTTTTTTCTGCCTTCTAATTCAGCTTTTGCAGCTTCATAGATTTCAGTTTTTGAAGTGATTTCGAAACCGTGTTCTTTAATTTTTTTCTCAGATACCTGAATATCTAAACCTTGAATCTCAATTTCTTTAGTCAAAGCATCGTATTCACGGTTGTTTTTAACTTCCTTTAATTGAGTATCGTATCTTTTAATAGCTGCCTGAGCATCTTTAATTGTATTTTTACGGGTTACGATAGAATCTTCAAGATCATCAAGATCTGCCTTAATTTTCTGAATTCTGGTTTCTAATCCTAACACATCATCCTCAAGATCGGCAACTTCCATTGGCAATTCGCCTCTTACCTGACGGATTTTATCGATTTTTGTGTGGATATTTTGTAATTCGTATAAAGCCTTTAGCTTCTGTTCTACGGTTTGTTCCATTAAAACAAGTAATTTATGGGGTTTGTATTTTGCTCCGTTAAACGGATTGCAAAGTTAGTAAATTTTTTCTGAATAATTTCAACCAATAAATTTGATGTAAATTGTTCAGTTTCAAAGTGTCCGATGTCGGCAATGATAAGTTTTTCTTCGGCATCGAAAAACTCGTGATATTTAAAATCTGCAGTAATGAAGGCATCTGCTCCTGCGGCGATGGCTTCTTTTAAAAGGAAACTTCCGGAGCCACCGCAAACTGCAACTTTTTTTATTCTTTTAGGTAAAACTGAGGTATAGCGAACAACTTTTGCCTGCATTTTGTCTTTAACCATATGGAGGAAATCGTAGGCTTCCATATCATATTCGAGCCAGCCAACCATACCCGAACCTACTTGCTGGTGTTTGTTTTCAAGGTTATATAAATCATAAGCTACTTCTTCGTAAGGATGGTTTTCAAAAAGCGCTACTAATATCTTTCTTTCTGATTGAATTGGATAAATAAGTTCAATTCTAACTTCCTGTTCATGGTGGCGAACGCCTTTTTCGCCAACAAAGGGATCGGCATTTTCATTTGCTTTAAAAGTTCCAAAGCCATCTGCATTAAAACTCGTTTCACTATAATTGCCGATGTTTCCACCGCCGGCGTAGAAAAGAGCAGAACGTAACTGCTCGGCCTGTGCCTGCGGACAAAATGTTACCAGCTTTTTTAACAATCCAGCTTTTGGAGAAAGCACTTTTATACCACTAAGCCCGAGTTTTTCGCAAATTCTGGCATTCACCCCTGTATGCACCGCATCAAGATTGGTGTGTATAGCGTACAAGGCAACGTTGTTTTTAATTGCTTTTAAAATAACCCGCTCTACGTAGTTTTTCCCATTTAGCTTTTTCAGTCCCTTAAAAACTATCGGATGATGGGTAATTATCAGGTTACATCCGGTAGAAATTGCCTCATCAACAATTTTCTCTACACAATCAAGCGCAACAAGCGCCGCCCGGATATCCATATTCGGGTCGCCAACTATTAAACCTGAATTATCGTAATCTTCCTGGTAGTTTAATGGCGCAATGCTTTCCAGATAATTTGTTATTTCTGATAACCTCATGGCATAAAGATAGAGATTTGAGCAAAAATACGAAGCTTAAAAGATAAGGCGGGCGAGAAACTTTCTAGGTTTTGATAAACGTTTTTTTATAAACCCGACAGAAACAAAAAGCCCGCAAACCCGATTTTCATCGGGTGCGGACTTGTAGTGTATGGCGGGACTAACATTAAAAATTGCTGCTGCCCCTGCTTTTCTAAAAATTAGGAGAATTATTGAAATCCGCCCATTCTAACCATTTGCAAACTTTCGAAAACCATTTTCTGGTTGTGTTCAAAAGCCAGCGTTTTGTGGTTTATAATGTCTACAATAGACCCAATGAAGCATAAACCGATGGTTAAAAGGTATAAAACGCCCATTCCAATTTGGCCAACGATGAATCTTTGTAAACCTGGCACCACAAATAAGCCGATTAAACAAAAAATTAACATATCTGAAGGGTTTTTCCTTTTGCTGCTGTAAACCATCAGGAAATTACGCAATTGTTGTTCGGTTAAGCCGGTAGTTGCTTGTTGTAAGTAAGAATATTCCTCTGGTGTTATACCTGGTAACGACATTAGAGGTGATTGATATATATCCATGATTTCTATGTGTTTGTTGTTAAATATTTTTTGCTCGTTTTGTGTTTTATCAATGTTATTATTCTGTACACTATAATTATTAAAGCGGGAAAACCTAACCAATGCTCGTAAAAGCTTTTTGTAAATTCGCCGTGTAAAATATGGCTTATCGACCTTCCCAATCCACACCCCGGGCACCAATCTGCAAGGCCTAAATTAGCCAGCGGACAAAGTGTAAAGTGATGCTCGTTTGCATTTGTTGCGGCCATTAACACTAACGCTGTTACCCAGAAAAAAAGTTCTAAAGGCAAGCTTTTTAAGTGTTTCATGTTTCGCTTTTTATATTGTTTAGAAGTAAAGGAAAAAGTTTTGTTACAGAAAGAGGCATTAATTCGACCAACGCTAAAAATTAAACGACCAAGTGCTTTACCGGTTCGAAGAAATATTTTGCATTTAACAAAAATGTAGCTGCAAACTTAAAAAACCTTTACAGAAGTTTACGGTTAAATATAAAAGATAAGCTTATTTTTGTGCCTTGAATATTCGCGATTTAATAAACAGATACAAAACCGACGATAGGGTAACGCAATTTACCAAAGCGTTGAATACTTCTAAAAATCCAAAAATCCAATTGAAAGGATTAGTGGGCTCTGCAGATGCATTTGTTGCCCTGTCATCTTACTTCATTTTGCATAAGCCTCTGCTTTTTGTTTTGCCTGATAGGGAGGAGGCGGCTTATTTCCAATCTGATTTAGAGAGTGTTCTGGATAAACAGGTTTTACTTTTTCCGTCATCCTACCGGAAATCTTTCGATTTTACACAGGTTGATACAGCAAATGTTTTGGCCCGTGCCGAAGTTTTGAATGAGCTTAACCACGATTCTGAATACGGAAAAATTGTTGTTTCTTACCCTGAAGCCATTGCAGAAAAGGTAATTGACCGGTCTGCGTTAGAGAAAAACACGCTGGAAATTAGTTTAGGCGCTAAGCTCGGTATCGATTTTATAAATGAGTTTTTAATAGATTATGATTTTGACCGGAGGGATTTTGTTTATGAACCCGGGCAGTTTTCCATCCGTGGGGGTATTGTAGATATTTTTTCTTTTTCTTCTGATTTGCCTTACCGCATCGAGTTTTTTGGCGATGAAGTGGAAAGCATCAGAAGCTTCGAAATTGAAAGTCAGCTTTCTGTAGCTGATGTTAAGTCGCTTACAATTGTGCCAAATGTGCAGGCAAAGTTTTTAACGGAAAGCAACATCAGCATTTTAGATTACATTGATGGCGACACCCAGCTTTGGTTTAAAGATGTTGAGTTTACGTTAGACATTGTTAAAGCTGGCTTTAAAAAGGCAGTAGAACTTTGGAAAGCTTTATCGCTTGCCGATAAGACGCAAAACCCCGAATGGATTGACCCTAAATTCGCTTTTACTGATGAAAAATTACTTGGCGATCACCTTCAGGATTTCCCGATTATAGAGTTCGGAAAGCAGTTTTTTTACCAGACCGAAAATCGTTTCGAATTCGAAACCCGACCGCAGCCATCATTTAATAAAGATTTCAACCTCCTTATTCACAATTTAAAAGAGAATGAGAAAGCCGGTATCGTGAATTTTATCTTTACCGATTCGCCCAAACAAATTGAACGTTTGTATGCCATTTTGGAAGATATTGATAAGACTGCAAAGTTCACACCAATTAACAGCATGCTAAGGGAAGGCTTTGTTGATGCGCAAATTCAAACTGCCTTTTACACCGACCACCAGATTTTTGACCGCTACTACAAGTATAAGCTTAAAAAGGGTTATCAGAAAAGTCAGGCCATTACGCTTAAAGATCTCAGGGAGCTAAAATCCGGCGATTACGTTACACATATAGATCACGGTATTGGAAAATATGCCGGTTTGGAAAAGGTTGAAGTTAATGGCAAAACCCAGGAGATGATTCGTTTAATTTATGCGGATAACGATTTGCTTTATGTTAATATCAATTCGCTAAATCGAATCGCAAAATATAGCGGCAAAGAAAGTGGCGTTCCGAAAATGAATAAACTGGGTACCGATGCCTGGGATAAACTGAAAAAAACCACAAAAAAAAAAGTTAAAGACATTGCCCGCGATTTAATTAAGCTTTACGCTTTACGTAAAACGCAGGCCGGAACCGCGTTTTCACCCGATGGCTATCTTCAGACTGAATTAGAGGCGTCCTTCATTTACGAGGATACACCCGACCAGTTGAAGGCCACTCAGGATGTTAAGAAAGACATGGAATCTCCACATCCAATGGACCGCCTGGTGTGCGGTGATGTTGGTTTTGGTAAAACAGAAATTGCCGTTCGTGCGGCATTTAAAGCCGTTGCCGAAGGCAAACAGGCTGCAATTTTAGTTCCGACAACGATTTTAGCGCTACAGCATTTCAAAACTTTCTCATCAAGACTAAAAGATTTCCCGGTTACGGTAGATTACATAAACCGTTTTAAAACCAACAAACAAATTAAGGATACGCTTGCAGAAGCCGCAGCAGGAAAAGTTGACATACTAATCGGTACACATCGTTTACTAAGTAAGGATGTTAAGTTTAAAGACCTCGGCATTATGATTATTGATGAGGAGCAAAAGTTTGGCGTTACCGCCAAAGAGCGGCTTAAAGCTGTTCGCGTAAACGTTGACACCTTAACGCTCACGGCAACGCCTATTCCCCGTACTTTACACTTTTCTTTAATGGGCGCCAGGGATTTATCGATAATTAGCACGCCACCGCCAAACCGCCAGCCGGTTAGTACCGAATTGCATGTTTTTAATGATAAGCTAATTCAGGAAGCGGTGCAGTTTGAATTGGATAGAGGCGGTCAGGTTTTCTTTATACACAACCGCGTAAACGATTTGATGCAATTGGGGGGCTTAATTCAGAAACTCGTTCCAAAAGCAAGAATTGGCATTGCACATGGGCAGTTGGATGGCGATGCGCTTGAAGATGTAATGCTCGATTTTATCAACGGAGAAAAAGACGTTTTAGTGGCCACCACAATTATTGAGGCCGGATTAGACATTCCAAATGCCAACACAATAATCATCAACCATGCGCACATGTTTGGGCTGAGCGATTTGCACCAAATGCGTGGCCGCGTTGGCCGCAGCAATAAGAAAGCGTTTTGTTATTTGCTTTCTCCGCCTTTATCTACCTTAACATCCGAAGCAAGAAAACGCCTGAGTGCAATAGAAGAGTTTTCTGATTTGGGCAGTGGCTTTAATGTTGCAATGCGTGATTTGGACATCCGTGGAAGTGGCAATTTACTCGGTGCGGAACAAAGTGGCTTTATTGCCGAAATTGGTTTCGAAATGTATCATAAAATTTTAGATGAGGCGATTCAGGAACTTAAAGAAGCAGAATTTAAAGGATTGTTTGAAAACGAACCCGCCCGTCCTTATGTCGGTTTTACGCAGGTAGATACTGATTTGGAATTATACATTCCGGATGCTTACATAACCAACATTACCGAACGTTACAATTTATATACCGAATTATCTAAACTTGATAATGAAACAGAACTTGCTGTTTTCGAAAAGCATTTAGCGGATAGGTTTGGTCCTGTTCCACCGCAGGTTAAAACCATGTTGAGCGTTGTAAGGCTGCAATGGTTAGGCAAAAAACTGGGTTTCGAGAAAATCAGTTTCAAGAAAAATAGTTTACGTGGTTATTTCTTAAGTGATAAGCAATCGAAATACTTTGATTCAGAGACTTTTACAAAGATTTTAAGTTTTGCGCAAAATCATCCACGGATGTGCAATTTAAAGGAGGTTAAAAATACTTTGCGCATCGCTTTTGATAACGTGAAAACGGTTGAAGAAGCTATTCAAACTTTAGAACTGATTGATTAAAATGCTAGACCCAACACTATTGCTTGATTTGGTTAAAATGCAAATGCCATATGGCAAATACAAAGGTTATTTAATTTGCAATATTCCCGAAAGTTATCTGCTTTGGTATAAAGATAAGGGGTTTCCAAAAGGCAAACTGGGCGACTTAATGGCAACTATGTTTGAAATTCGGGTTAATGGATTGGAATACCTTTTGACGCCACTAAAGGGAAAATAACTTAATGCGGGAAGTTGTGCGGCTGGGAGTATAATTTTTCTGAGCACACAGAAATTTTTGGAGAATATTCTTGCTGTCGGTTGTGTTGTTTAGTTAGTATGGTGTTTTATTATTACCTGATAATCAAGAAGTTCATGGAAGTATAGTGTAGAAAACAGAGTGAAATAAGACAAAAAAATTGTTTTAGTTCACAGTTATTTTTTTTTGTTGCCTGGTTTAATTATTGCCACAGAAACACGGAATTCACGGAAGCAGAGCGAAGTAAGACAGAGAAATTATTCAGTTGTTTTGTTTCATTGCCCGTGGTGTTTCATTGTTGCCAAAGAAACCTAGAGTGCACGGAAGGAAGATCTAGAAAATGAGTGATGTAAGCCAAGAGAATTATTCTAACGCACAGCCTTTTTCATCACATGTCGCACCATCATTTTGATTTAGTGAAGTTAGATTTGTTTTAGGCTGAGCAGATTTCCATTCGGCGAAGCTTTTGGTCAGGGCATCGGTAAATGCTTGAACAGGCTGGGCGCCAGAAACGCCGTATTTTCTATCCATTACGAAATACGGAACGCCGCGAATTCCCAAATTCTGGCTTTCGTAAACATCGTATCGAACAGCCTCGGCAAATTGCGCACCCTGTAAAACCGCTGATGATTCTTCCCTGTCTAATCCCATCTCTTGCGCCAGTTGCAACAATACTGCATGTTCACCGATATTCAGGCCTCGTACAAAGTGTGCTTCAAAAAGTTTTTCTTCGGCCAAATCCTGAAGATTGTGTTTCGCCGCCAAATGAATCAACCGGTGCGCATCAAAGGTGTTTGCGGGGATATTTTTATCGAAGTTTATTGTTAAACCAGCATCAGCCGCCATGTCCGAAACCTGCTTTGTCATCTGTTTGGCCTGTTCAACCGGCATTCCTTTACTTCTCGAAAGATAATCGTAAACCGTTTCATTGCTTGTGTTGTGGTACTCCGGGTTTAGCTGGTAGCTTTTCCATTCAACATCGATTTCGTTTTTAAACGGTAAAACTTCCATCGCCTTTTCAAAATGACGCTTCCCGATATAGCAAAACGGACACATTACATCCGACCAGATTTCTACTTTCATGGTGTAAAACTACTCAATCCGGAATTGAGCCGCGTAAACAGAAAGTAAAAACTGTAAAGTTAGTTTTGATGCTCAGGATTTGCTTTTATTCTTTATGTTTGGTTAAACAAATTATTTAATGATGAAAAAAATTCTATTATCGCTCTTAGTGGTTGCTACTTCTTTTGCAGCCAAAGCCCAGCTTGAAGGTTCAAAGCAGATTTTTGAAAGCCCGAAACTTAAATCGGAAAAAGCCACTCACAAGCTCGTAGCAATTCTTCCTTTTGCTACCAAGATTTCTTATAAGAAAATGCCAAAAAACTTTAATGCAGAGGCAAATAGAGATCAGGAAAAAACGATGTCTAAATCCATTCAATCGAGTATGTATACATTTTTGCTCCGCAAAGCGGGCGACTATACGGTAGAATTTCAGGATGTAGATAAAACAAATATCTTGTTAAAAAAAGCTGGTATTGCTGATAAATTAGATGAAATGACGAAAGATGAAGTTGCGAAAATTCTTGGTGTTGATGCGGTTTTAGGCGGCAGTTTTGAAACGGAGCAAACAAAAACCGAAGCAGGAGCCATCGCATCAGCCGTGTTGTTTGGCGGTTTTGGCGGCAAAACCGGTACCGGAACGCTTACACTTACGCTGAATAGCGGCACTTCTGGTGATTTACTCTGGAGATTTTTTAAAACGATGAACGATAGCATCACAACATCTACCGATGATTTGGTTGAACACATGATGCGAAAGGTTTCGAGAAACTTTCCTTATTCAAAATAGACCCACACAAGTCTAACAAAAATGGCCGCTTCAATTGAAGCGGCCGTTTTTATTTACAAGAAAATCTATTTATACAACTGATTAAATATCAATTTAAACGTTCCATGCGTCTGTGCCCTAAACGCAATCTCCGGACCAAAAGCGTAAAGTTTTCCTTTGCCTACATTGGCTTCAAAAGCTGTTACGCCATCTTGTAAATATGCTTGTCCCCAGGCCCATCCGCTTCGCAATGGTGTTGCAGAGTTAAACCACATTAACGGTTTTATTTTCCCTGATGCAATGGCATCTCCCGTTAATTTAAAAACCGGGCTGTTGTCAAAATAAACGTCGGCTTCATGCTCCATGCCCCAATTTGCTTGCTGCTTATTATCAACTTCTACATTGAGCACGCTCCCCGGAACATAATATTTTTCATCAGGAAGTCTTTTTTCTGTTCCATTTACAATTTCAACCATTGCATTGCGAACAGGTAACTGTAAATGGTAAGCCAAGTTGGTGCTCGAACCAATTGTTACGATCTTACCGCCATCTTCAAGAAATTTCTTTAGCTGAGGAATTGATTTGTCAGGCGTTATTCTTCCGGTTTGTTTTTTAAACTCGTCGGGTACGTCCTGCGCATTTGGCGCACCAAAACCACCCCCGCCCCGTGCAATAGCGCCCGCAGTAGGCAATGCCGGTATGGCGCCCCCCACAAACACAATTACATCGTATTTTGATTTCAAATCTCCAGCGTCGATATCTTGCGGATAAATTACCGTTGCATTGTAGTGGTATTGCTCCATCATCCAGCGTACCCAGCCGGAAGCCATCGAGCCACCATAAGTATCCCAAAGGGCAATTCTTCCAGCAGTAACCTTAATTTTATTTTTTGGCGCACTTGCAGATTTCAGCTTAACATTTGCTTTTTCTAAAATATTTTTGGCGTTGCCGGAAGCCGGAACATAAAAGTCTCCATTTTCTGCGGAGCGATAGACCTCAACTTTAGCCTTTAACAAGTCATTTACTGCCGTGTAAGAGTCGTTTTGTGCGGAAGCCAACACATAGCCCGGCCCTGCATCTAACTTGTTCTCCGGCTTTAACAATTGTCCGAAAGGAACCCGCTCAAAAGGGCCCGAGAAATCATCAAGCAATCTATCAAACTTCACATCCATCATGTAAGCTAGGGTCCAACCGGCCGCATCGTAAGGTGGTATTGGCGCACTACCTTCATATTTAAAATCATTTGGGTGGTCTTGTGGTTCAAACATATCCAGAACGTGTGGCCTGAAAGCCTGATCGGTTTTTACCACATAGCTTCCTGCCGGATAGTTTTTGCCCGCAACGGTAAAGGCCGCGGTTGCTTTTTGCACCAAAATTCCTGTTCTTATTAAAGCATTAAGAAATTTAATCGCTGAGTTGAAATCGGGCTGATCTGCAGATAAAATGTAACCTCTGGCGTCGCGATTTAACGGCGCCTTCATCACCGTATCATAGGCTTTCATGCTCATTAAACCTCTTCCCCTACCTGATTCGCCGGCACCCGTTGAAGCTGGTGTTTTGGCCGCAGCATTTATTGCATCGATTTTTTTAGGCGAAAAAGACCAGGTATCTTTTTTTCCTCTGTCGATAGAGTTTTTGCCCATTTGGTAAATGTTGTACAGCAATTCATCGCGATAGCGCTGGGCATAACCTAAAACAGCATAATTTAACGAAACTGAGTAGTCTATCGAATTTTTAAAATACCACTTTCTGGGTGTAATTGGGTTTGGCGAGTCACCGCTTGGCAACAACCTCGACGGAACAAGTGGAATGTCAGAAGGTGTGGGGCTGCCAATAATCTCAGTTAACAAACCAACCATATTGTGGAAATATGTTGTCGTTCTTAACCCGCCATTATACCAGGTTGAATAAACTGAACCGCCTCTTTGTGTATAACCAGGCTTATTTTCAACGTTCATTCTGTTGTGCATTGCGGCACCAACAGCATCTAAACTTGTTAAAATTGTTGGGTCAAACACATAGTTAAACGGGTCTCGGTAAGGCGGACCTGCAACTACCGTTCCGGCTGGGCCTGCCTGGTGGTGGTTGTACATAATTTGGGGCAACCACTCTACAAAAAGCTGCCTGCCCATATTTTGCGTTTCTTTGAGGTTTAGCATAAAAAAATCGCGGTTATTATCATGCCCAGCGTATTTTTCATAAAGTCTTGGTAAGCCCGACAAAGTTCCTTTCTTCGGATCTTTATCCCTCATGTACCAGTTGCTTACCAGCTCCTGCCCGTCAGGATTGGCATGCGTGAACAGGATAATCACGTTATCTAAAATCTTTAACGTTTCCGGATCTGTTTTAGATGCAAACTCGTACGCAGTTTGAATTAACTGATGTGCGCCAACAACCTCATTTGCGTGCAAGCCACCATCTATCCAAACCACTGCTTTACCTTCTTGCGCCAAAGCTTTGGCCTGCTCGGTACTGAGTTCGGCGTGCGCCAGTTGCTGCGATATCTCTTTATACCTTTCTAGTTTTTTCAGGTTTTCTGGCGAAGAAACGATAAGCATGTACTGGCTCCGGCCTTCTTCGGTTTTCCCGATATCGACAAGTTTAACCCGTTTCGATGTCTCTGAAAGTTTTTTGAAGTAAGCTTCTGTTTGTGTGTAGTTTGCGAGCTGGTAATCGTCGCCGATGTCGAAACCGAAGTGCGATTTTGGGGTCGGAACTTCCTGTGCAAAAGCAGTTGCACAACTCAACATTAAAAAGGCAAAACATAACCTCTTAAAGTAGATTTTTATCATTTTCGGGAAAGTTTGGTTGGTTAATACCAAATATATAACAGAAAGCCGAGGTTAATATGCTTGCTGTAAATTTGTTACAGTTAGGTTTTAATTAAAGCCAAACCAACACAATCTTCGAAGAAATATTAATACAAAATTAAATAGAGATAAGCGTAAACAACCGGAGCAGCAAGCAACAAACCATCGAAACGATCGAGCAAACCGCCATGACCAGGAAGCAGACCACCGCTGTCTTTTGTGTCTAAACTGCGCTTTAGCATCGATTCCACTAAATCGCCAAGGGTACCGAAAGATGCAATTAATATGGCCATGCCTACCCATACCGTTGGTGTTGTTTCTTTAAATAAGAAAGATAAGCCATAGGCAACTATTGCGCTCGTAAACATACCGCCAAAAAAACCTTCCCAGCTCTTTTTGGGCGAATGCCGCTCAAATAATTTCCGCTTTCCATACTTTACACCAAACAGGTATGCTCCGGTATCGTTTGCCCAAAGCATTAGTAAAAATGCCAGCGGAAAATGAAAATTGTAAGCATTCCAATCCCTTAGAAACCCCAGCGCATGGAAAAAGCAGAAGGGAAAGGTTACGTAAACAAAGCCCACAAAAGTGTAAGATATGTTGGCAAAAGGAATTTTGTTCTTCTTGTATAACTCCGTAATAAATACCGAAAAAATTAGTGGGATGCAAAGCAAAAGGTACTTAACATCATATTTTAAGTAATGCAAACCGGCAGCCATTAAAAAGATTACCGAACCCGCAGCCAAGCCAATATTTCTATGCGGCCGAATGCCCGAATTCTTTATCAGCTTATAAAACTCGAAAAGCGAAAGAATGCTTAGAATAAGGTAGAATGCCGTGAAAACATAGCTTCCTAAAAACACGGAGCCTAACATCACAATGGTAAAAAAGAAGGCAGTTATTGCTCTGGTTTTCATGGTTAAAATCTAAAAATTGAAAGGGTAAAACAGTCGGGATTTACCGTGCTATTCGATTTCATTTTTAACAATATATTCAATGGCCTTATCGAAATCTGCTTTATTTACCAAAACATTAATTTCGCCAAAATTGTAAGCCGATAACTGCTTATTTATTACAACGGCAGGAATATCTTCTTCAATTAAACCTTGTTTTAAAACCTCGGCGGCAAATGCATCGCCTGTTGTGTATACTTTAACCCAATTTTCGCTCACGGTGTGCTGTATCATTAAAAAGTTTAAACAAAGCTATGGTTAATATTGCACTAATTAAATAGCCGTACCATGGAAATCCAATCGGGTCTTCTGCTTTATCAAGTGGCATATTGTGCTTCTGCATGTAAAAAGCTACACAAACTGCATAACCATTATTTATAAAGTGGCCCAACATGGCGTACCAAATGCTTCCGCTAAAATAATATAAATAACCAAATCCGGCGCCAAGCAGCAGCCTGGGCACAAAACCATAAAACTGCATATGGATGGCGCTAAAAATTATGGCTGATAACCAAATTGCTGCATGCGGGTTATTAAAGGCCTTATTTAACGACCTTTGTACGCCACCACGAAACATCAGTTCTTCACCAATGGCCGGTAAAACCGCTATCATAACCAGGTTTACGATAAAATCCCAGTTATTCCGCATGGTTAAAAGTTGGATGGTCATTTTCATTGCCGCTTCCTCACTCTCCTTCATCCAATCTTCCAGCCACTTCAAACCCGATGGCAAAACCATTTTCTGATTGGTAACCGCAACCCATTCCATAAACGGCATCGAAGCAATCATGATAATAAGCACCAAAATTAATAATACGGCTTTGGGCTTCCCGAAAGCATAAAAATTTGAAGGTTTCTTTCTATTTGTATAGGCAAGCGCTAACGGCGGAGCAACAAACATCCCTATCGAGGTGCCAATCTGAAGTATTTTAAGTGCGTCAGTAAATCTTGGATCTCCTGCGGTAATTAAACTAATATCTTTAACTATGCCAAGGCCATAAATAGCCAAAATGATTAAGCATGAGATAATTGTGAATAAAATTGCGCCAACTATTGCGTAAAATAAAAGTAAAAGTAATTGCAGGAAAGGATTCATTTCTTCCTGATTTGGCGTTACAACATTCATTATTTGTACCTTTGTATGTTTTATTAATCGATGAAGATAGAAAATGTCTGTTAAGATAGGAAATATAGATTTAGGTGAGTTCCCGTTATTGCTGGCTCCGATGGAGGATGTTAGCGACCCGCCGTTTCGTTTTGTTTGTAAGCAAAATGGCGCAGACATGATGTACACCGAATTTATTTCATCAGAAGGATTGATTCGTGATGCCGCAAAGAGCCTTCAAAAACTCGACATTTTTGAATACGAACGGCCTATCGGCATTCAGATTTTTGGTGGCGATATTGAACACATGCGTGAAGCATCAGAAATTGCATCGGCTGCAGGCCCCGATTTGGTTGATATTAATTACGGCTGCCCGGTAAAAAATGTAGTTTGTAAAGGGGCGGGCTCGAGCTTGCTTCAGGATATCGATAAGATGGTTAGAATGACAGATGCTGTAGTTAAGGCATCGCATTTACCGGTAACGGTTAAAACCCGTCTCGGCTGGGACGACAATACAAAAAATGTTTACGAGGTTGCAGAGCGACTTCAGGATGTTGGCATCCAGGCCTTAACCATTCACGGCAGAACAAGGGCTCAGCTTTATAAAGGCCAGGCAGATTGGTCGCTGATTCGTGAAATTAAACGCAACCCCAGAATAAAAATTCCCATTTTTGGAAACGGTGATGTGGATAGTCCTGAAAAAGCAGCAGATTGGCGGATGGAATATGAGGTGGATGGAATTATGATTGGCCGTGCTGCAATTGGCTATCCATGGATTTTCCGGGAAATTAAGCACTTCTTTAAAACAGGCGAACACCTCGCCGGCCCAACTATCGACGAGCGGATTACGGTTTGCAGAACCCACCTCGAAAAATCAATCGAGTGGAAAGGCCCAAAAACCGGTGTATTTGAAATGCGCCGCCATTATGCAAATTATTTCAAGGGCTTACCCGACTTCAAGCCTTACCGTATGCGCCTGGTTTCGGAGGGTGATATCAGCAACATTTACAGCATTTTAGACGAAGTGGCAGAAAAGTTTGCCAACTACGATCCGGCCAGCCAAATGGCTTGATTTTTGAATTGCTTTTTGTACATTCGTTAAATCATCATGGTTACAGCAATTACAGATGGGGTTAAAGTTTCAGTAGAAACTATTTATCAGCCGGAATATTCAAATCCTGCTAACGAACATTTTATGTTCGCCTACCGCGTAGAAATTTCCAATTTATCTGATTATCCGGTGCAATTAATGCGCCGTCAGTGGTTTATTTTCGACTCAAACAGCAGCCGCAGGGAAGTTGAAGGCGAGGGCGTTGTTGGCCTGCAGCCGGTAATAGAGCCTGGTGAAAGTCATGTTTACGTTTCAGGTTGCAACTTAAAAACCGATATGGGCAGCATGCAAGGTAAATACCTGATGACCCGCCTGGTAGATGATGCCGAATTCGAGGTTGATATACCCGAATTTCAGCTCGTAGCGCCCTATAAATTAAATTAACACTCTTCAGCCTTCCATAATCGAAACTAATTCTATGCCTGCGCTTTCAAATCTGTATTGATGGTTGATTTGCTTGTGTAAGAAAAATTAATTCTCGTTTTAAATTATAATTCATAAGGTTTTTGGAAATTGAGGCTCTGTTTTTACAGACGTCTTCTGTTCACTTAGCAATACTTTGTTAAATAGCCCCGACATAAACGGAAATCCTTTTGGTTGCTGGTACTTTCATAATACTGCAAACTATCGCCAAAAGATTGCAGTATTGGCGGGACAGAACCAAGCGAAGAATTACTGGCTTAACGCTTCAAAAAATCATTTCTCGCATTGATAATGCACAAAGATTTTTTGGAAATGAAAGGTTCTGCGATCATGGCGGCCTGTAGCCCCGCTATCGCCTGTAGCCTTGCTCGTACCTCGCTGCGGGCTACCTGGCTCTATCGGGTTTATAAACAAAGTTTGGTTCCCCAGACCATAAAATTAAACGCAAAATGGAGTTAAAAATAGCGCAGGCTAAGCAAGACTTTATTAAATAGCCCCGACATAAACGGAAATCCTTTTGGTTGCAGGTACTTTCATAATCCGGGAAACTATCGCCAAAAGATTGCAGTATTGGCGGGACAGAACCAAGCGAAGAATTACTGACTTAGCGCTTCAAAAAATCATTTCTCGCCATTAAAATAATTGATCAAGATTTTTGGAAATGAAAGGTTCTGCGATCATGGCGGCTTGTAGTCCCGCTATCGCCTGTAGCCTTGCTCGTACCTCGCTGCGGGCTACCTGGCTCTATCGGGTTTAGAAACAAAGTTTGTTACACAAACCATAAAATTAAATGCAAAATGGATCAAGAATTAGGGCAGGCTACGCAATACTTTGTTAAATAGCACCGACATAAATGGAAATACTTTTGGTTGCTGGTACTTTCATAATCCTGCAAACCATGGCCAAAAGATTGCAGTATTGCTGCTCTAGCGCTTCAAAAAAATTAAATTTCTCACGCTTAAAATCACAAAGTTTGGTTCGCCTCGACAAGGTAAATCAAAACTTATTTAAAACCAAAAGCGGCCGAGAAATTAATCCCGAACCGCTTATTGTCTTTCATAAGTAGATGAAAATATCTTAGTCACGGCTACGCCCGAAAAGCATAGATGCGTAATAAAGTAAGTTTGCCAATGCTCCCACGGCTGCGACAACATAGGTCATAGCGGCCCACCACAATGCATCTTTAGCCTGAATATTTTCTTCCTGCGTTTGCATTACGCCCTGGTTGTTTTTTAACCATGCCAATGCTCTGTTGCTGGCGTCGAATTCTACCGGTAAAGTAACAATGCTAAACACCGTTACCAGAGCCAGGCCTACAACACCGATTGCTAACACAATAGGCGTTACGTTAACAATTAGCAACATTACGCCAATTAACAAAACCCATTGCAGCAAATTTGAAGATATGCTTACCACCGGAACCATCGTACTCCTTAAATTTAGCCAGCTGTAAGATTTTGCATGCTGAACAGCGTGCCCACACTCATGTGCTGCCACGGCTGCCGCAGCTACACTTCGGCTATAATATACATCTGTACTTAAATTTACGGTTCTATCTGTCGGATTGTAATGATCTGTAAGTTGCCCTTCGGTACTCATCACCTTCACATCGAATATGCCGTTATCATGCAGCATTCGTTCTGCCACTTCCTTACCCGATAAGCCCGAGCTTAATTGCATTTCTGCGTATTTAGAAAATTTATTCCTAAAGCGCCATTGTACAAACATGCTCAGCAATAATACCGGGATGATTAAAATTAAATAAACTCCCATTTTCTTTTGTGTATGTTTTTCGTTTAACGGTATATCAAAAAGCGATCCTATATTAAAAACCAACATATTTGTTATATTTTTAATGCATGGCCAAGCAACTATCTTACTGGGAAACAACCTCTTTTTTTAATTTCGACACAGTCATTATCGGGAGCGGAATTGTTGGTTTAAGTGCCGCTATTCACCTAAAAAAAACGGCACCAGGTTTAAAAGTAGCAATATTGGAAAGAGGCTTTTTACCGGCTGGCGCAAGCACCAAAAATGCAGGTTTTGCCTGTTTTGGAAGCATTTCTGAACTGATGGAACAAGAGCGTACAAGTGGTTCGGAAAAGCTGGCGGCTTTGGTTGAAAAGCGTTGGAAAGGTTTGCTGAAATTAAGAACCATACTGGGCGATAAAGCGGTGGATTATCAACAACTGGGTGGATACGAATTATTTAAAAGCAATGACGTTCCGCTTTACGAAACTTGTGTAGCGAAAATTGAACATTATAACCAGCTGCTGAAGTTTGTTACAGGTTCATACAGTTTCTGCATTGATGACAACAAAATTTTAAAATCTGGTTTCAAAGGGATAACGGGTTTGATAGCAAACCGGCATGAGGCACAAATAGATACCGGAAAAATGATGCTTGCGCTGATACAATACGCACAGCACCTAGGTTGTATGGTTTTTAATAACTGCGATGTTGAGGAAATTCTGGAAGGAAAGAAGTTAATTATAAAAAGCAAAAACGGCTCATTTAGCGCTAAAAGCGTTATTATAACAACAAATGCTTTCGTAAACAAGCTAATTGCCGGTTTAGATGTTAAACCTGGCCGCGGACAAGTGTTAATTACAAAACCGATTAAAAATCTTAAAATAGAAGGTAGTTTCCATTACGACAAAGGCTACTATTATTTCCGAAACATTAATAACAGAGTTTTATTAGGTGGTGGTAGAAATCTGGATTTCAAAGGAGAAGAGACTGCAGCTTTCGGTTTAACAGCGACCGTTCAGGATGCTTTAGAAAGACTTTTAAGCGAAGTTATACTTCCTGAAACTGATTTCGAAATCGACCAGCGCTGGAGTGGAATTATGGCTTTTGGAAAGGAATTGGAACCGATTGTAAAAGAGGCTCGCCCGAAAGTTTACTGTGCCGTTAGGTGTAACGGTATGGGTGTTGCGATGGGCAGCCAAACCGGCGAAGACGTAGCAGAATTGGTTTTAAAAAGTTTATGATTAAGATACATCTTACTTAAATACAACCGTTTTATTGCCGCTTACAAAAACACGATCTTCGAAAATTAACGCTAGCGCCTCCAGCAATACTTTTTTCTCTATTTCTTTTCCGGCCCTAACCATTTCCTTAACCCCAAAATTATGATCGACATGTGTGGTGTGCTGAGTTATAATTGGCCCTTCATCTAAGTTATCCGTTACGAAATGAGCCGTTGCGCCAATAATTTTTACACCACGTTCAAAAGCCTGCCTGTAGGGGTTCGCTCCAATGAATGCGGGTAAAAATGAATGATGAATGTTTACTATTTTTCCGGCATAATCCTTTACGAAATCGGCTGAAAGGATGCGCATAAATTTGGCCAGAACAATGTAGTCTACCTCATGTCTATTGATAATATCTTTCAGTTCTGCTTCAAATTCATGCTTATCTTTATCAGCATGGCTCACACAAAAATAAGGTATGCCCATTTTTTCTGTAAAATTTTGTAGTGTTTCGTAATTGCCGATTATACACCTAACATCAGCGCCAAGGGTTTCGAACTGATTTTTTACTAAAATTTCTGCAAGGCAATGGTATTCTTTAGTAACCAGAACAGCTATTCGTTTTCCAGCTTGCGTAACGAGGTTTACCACTGCATCGGCAGGTAAATTTTCGAGAAGTTTTGTCTGAAGTTTATCGGTTTCGTTTAAAATCCCCGTGCAGGCAATACGCGTAAAGAATGCCTTTTTTGTTTCATCAACAAACTCCCGCATCGCAACAATATTTAAATGGTGTTCGGACAAAACACGTGTAATATCAGTAACCAGGCCAACTTTATCCTGACAAGAAATGAGTATCGTTAATTCGTTCATCTGTATATAGAAAATCAATGATAATGAAAGTAAATCACAGATTATCAGAAAATATGATAAGCATCGTAAAATGCCCGACCAGAAAAGCAAAATATTTTGGTAAAGCAGTTTTAAATCTCGATTTTTACTAAAATTTTTATCATTATGGAAATCGCGGCTGTTGCTTTGTTAGTTGTTATTTTAATTGTTTTGGTACTGCTTTTTTTTAAAAAGCCACAAGCTGCCGTTGCGTTGTTCTCTATCGAAGAATTTGAAAATATAAAAGCTGAAAATGAATCTTTAAAAATAAGCTTAGCCAAAGCTGATGAACGGGTTCTAAATTTGATATCGGAGAAAGAACACATTACGGCACTTCTGAAACAAGAGCAACAGCGCTTAATTGACGAATTGCAGGCAGAACGCGATCGCCTGGCTGACGCAAACCGGGAGCTGGAAGGCACGCGGTCTTTTTACCTGGCAGAGAAAGAAAAATTAGCAGAGCAGAAGCAAAGCTATGAGCAATCGCACGAGAAATTAAATAAGGATTTTGAGTTGATTGCCAACAAAATTCTGGAGGAGAAATCGACACGATTTGTAGAGCAAAACAGAACAAATTTAGATTTGATCTTAAATCCACTGAAAGAAAACATTAAAGCCTTTGAAGAGAAAGTAGAAAAGGTTTATAAGGCAGAATCAGATGAGCGGAACATTTTAAAAGGGGTAATTTCTGAACTTCAGGTTCAGAGCAAAATGATTCAGGAAGATGCTAACAACTTAACTAAAGCGCTGAAAGGCGACAGTAAGAAACAGGGAAACTGGGGCGAAATAATTTTGGAGAAGGTTTTAGAACGATCAGGTTTGGTCAAAGATCAGGAATATCGCATTCAGGCCTCGCATACATCCGCCGAAGGCGGTCGGTTCCAACCCGATGTGGTTATAGATTTGCCCGATGATAAGCACCTTGTTGTTGATGCTAAGGTGAGTTTGCTTGCCTACGAGCGCTCGATATCTGCAGAAACAGATGAAGAGCGTGAGGGCTTTGTAAAGGCGCATTTAGCCTCTATTAAAAACCACATCCAGGAGTTGTCATCAAAAAACTACCAGGATTTGTATAAAATAAATTCTCCGGATTTTGTCTTGCTTTTTGTGCCGATTGAATCTTCATTTAGTGTTGCGGTTCAAAAAGATGCAGAACTTTTCAATTTTGCCTGGGATAGGCGGGTGGTAATCGTTAGTCCATCAACTTTGCTGGCAACTCTACGCACCATTGCCAGCATGTGGAAACAGGAAAGACAAAACAGAAATGTAATGGAAATTGCCCGTTTGAGCGGTAGCATGTATGATAAATTTGTTGGATTTGTTACTGATATGGAAAACATCGGAAAGCATTTAAAAAATGGACAGGATGCTTATGATAAAGCAGTCAACAAACTTTCTTCAGGTTCAGGAAACCTGACTAACACATCCGAAAAAATCAAAAAGCTCGGTGCAAAAACGACCAAGCAGATCGATATTAAATATCTGGAGGATGAGTAATCGCTTCGTTTGCTAATGCAACGAAGCGATGAAGATTATTACGATTATTTGTTAAATGCGTTCCATCCCTGTGCTTTCAACTCGTGCACGTTATTCGATTTTGAAACCATTTTGCAGCCTGAGTTTTTGTCCGTAACATGTCCAATAACTGTAATGTCAACATCGTGTTTAAGCTTTTTATAATCTTCCTGACTGATAGTAAACAACAATTCATAATCTTCGCCACCACTTAAGGCACAAACTGTAGGGTCGATGCCGAGTTCGCGGGCTGTTTCATATGTCATCGGATCTAAGGGAATTTTCTCTTCGTAAATCGTAATCCCTTTATCAGACTGTTCAGCCAAATGCAAAATTTCTGAAGCTAAACCATCAGAAACATCGATCATAGACGTTGGCTTAATGTTCATTTCATCTAAAAGCGCAACAATATCCATTCTTGCTTCGGGCTTTAACTGGCGTTCTATAATGTAATCTTTCCCTTCTAAATCTGGTTGAATTTGTGGGTTTTCCAGGTAAATCAATTTCTCCCGCTCCAAAATTTGAAGTCCGACGTAAGCGCCGCCCAAATCTCCTGAAACACAAAGCAAATCATGCTCCTGAGCGCCATTTCTGTAAGTCACTTTATCAGCATCCGCATAACCTATGCTCGTAATGCTAATTACCAAGCCTTGTTTACTCGATGAGGTATCGCCGCCAATTAAATCAATATTGAACTTATTACAAGCCAGTTCAATTCCTTTGTAAATTTCTTCAACCGCTTCGAGTGGAAACTTACTGGATAAACCCAAAGAAACAGTAATCTGACTTGCAGTACCATTCATCGCATAAATATCGCTCAAATTAACCTGCACAGCTTTGTAACCCAAATGCATCAAAGGCACATAAGCTAAATCGAAATGAATTCCTTCTAAAAGTAAATCCGTTGAAACTAAAGTCTGTTTTCCTTTTGCATCCAAAACTGCGGCGTCGTCGCCAACGCCTTTTACCGAATAATCGTTCCTAATTTTAAAGTTAGAGGTTAGGTGTTTTATTAAGCCAAATTCCCCTAGTTCGTTTATATCTGTGCGCTCTTTATTTTCAAACATATGTCAACCTGTTACAGGCATTTAATTTCAAATACTATTAATAAAAGGGGCGAAGCCCCCGATTTTTAGAAAAAATATATCAAATGAATTTACAAAAATTCGTTTTGCTCCATCCAGTTTTTACCTTCTGTAAATCTTGCAATCAACATTGCTGCAACGTTATCTCCGGTCGCATTCAACAAGGTGGCCATTGGGTCTACCAAAGTGCCAATAATCATTGCTGGTGGTAAGGCTTCTGGCGGTAACTGGTAAGCAGAAATCATTAACAGTTCGCCAATATAACCTCCGTTTGGTATTCCACCCTCCACAATACTAACCAAAACGGTAATACCTAAAGCTAAAATTATGGTGTCGACATGTACCAAATCCTTACCAAAAATTGCAAAAACAACCGCTATTTTTACAATTGAACTAATGCTCGAACCGTCTTTATGTAGCGTTGAACCCAAAGGAATGGTAACATTTGCAATGTAAGCGGGTACACCCATTTTTGATGTTCCTTCTAAATTTGCAGGTATTGTTGCTATGCTGCTACAAGTGCCGATGGAAGTTAAGGCGGGAACAATATTATGCTTCCAAAATACTTTTATGGCTTTAAAGCCCCCGGCTACAAAAGCATAAAGCGTAAAAAAAACAATAAAATAAAAAGCCCCAACGCCATAGTATAAACCGAGTGCTTTTGCATAAGTACCAAATAAATGCGGACCAAAGACACCAACCTGATAAGCAAAATAAGCGCCTAAACCGATTGGTCCAAGCTTCATAATCAGGATGATTAGCTTCTTCATCACCTCATTTCCCGAAACCAGAAAATTTTTGAAACCGTCACCATCTTTTCCGGCATATAGTGTAGAAAAACCAACCAATACCGAAAAGATAATTAGTGCCAGCATATTTTTTCTGCTTCCAATTTCGAAAAATTCGCCAACGGTTAAAAGTTGCGTCATTTGTTCGCCAAACGATAGCATTTTTTCATTTTCCAAAGGTATTGTACTGCCGCCTAATTGCTGGTGAATTGGAAAAACCCAGGTTGCAAAAAGCGTTAAAAGTGCTGAGATTAAGATGGTCGACAAAAAAACCAACACCATTACAGTTAATAATTTTCCTAATTTTTTGCTTCTGTCTATATTCGCAATGGCCGATGAAACAGCGAAAAATACCAGTGGAATTACCGCTGTAAACAACAGGTTTAGGAATATATCACCAAGCGGTTTAATACTTTCAACACTTTTTCCAAAAATTAAACCAACTATGCTTCCCGCAGTTATTCCTGCTAAAAGCCACAATAAGCCAGCGTAGTTTTTTAAAATGTTGTTTGCTTTCATCAGTTATTTTATTTTCATCACCAGCGAAACTCAATTCTTACAATCCCAGTTCTGCAGAAATATCTAGCATTCTTTGAATTGGTTTCCTTGCTTTTTCTATAATATGTTCAGGAACAGTTACTTCTGGTAAACCATTCTTTAAACATAAATAGAGTTTTTCAAGCGTATTCCGTTTCATGTAAGGGCAATCATTACAGGCACAGCTATTATTTGGGGGCGCTGGGATAAATGTCTTATCCGGACAAGCTTTCTCCATCTGGTGTATGATTCCGCTTTCGGTTGCCACAATAAATTCCTTTGCGGGGTTAGCAATTGTGTATTTCAACAAACCTGTTGTTGAGCCAATATAATCGGCCATTTCCAAAACAACTTCCTCACACTCCGGGTGCGCGATAAACTTTGCCTCCGGATGACGTTCTTTCAATTTAATAATCTTTTCCTGAGAAAAAATTTCATGCACCATGCAGGCGCCATTCCACAACACTAAATCCCGCCCGGTCTTTTTAGCCACGTAGGCGCCAAGATTTCTATCCGGACCAAAAATAATTTTCTGGTCTTTTGGTAAACTTTCTACAATTTGTACCGCATTGGTAGAGGTACAAACAATATCACTAAGCGCCTTCAGCTCTGCAGTACAATTTACATAAGTAATTACCAGATGATCGGGGTATTTTTCTTTAAACTTTTTAAATAAATGTGGCGGACAGCTGTCTGCCAGAGAACAACCCGCCTTCACATCTGGTAACAAAACTTTTTTACCTGGCGATAAAATCTTTGCAGTTTCTGCCATAAAATGTACACCAGCAAAAACGATTACGTCGGCATCCGTTTTTGCAGCTTCCTGCGATAAACCTAAACTATCACCGATATAATCTGCAATATCCTGAATATCAGGTTCTTGATAGTAATGCGCTAATATTATCGCATTTTTTTCTTTTTTTAGTTTTTCGATTTCAACAAAAAGGTCGAGCGTTGGATCTATCGCTTCATCTACAAATCCCTTTTTGTTAATTTCTTCTAAGACATCGATGTTCATTATTAATTTTCCTTTTTGAATTTAGACGTTGGTCAAAGATAAAGCTTTCCACGTCTCAATAATTAATAAGTTATTTTAAATAAATAGATCTTGTTTGTTTATTAGTGTGTTGGTAATGTTGGCAAGTTTCAAAAAATAATTCTTTCAGATAACTTGTTAATCGTTTACTAACATTCAGATTACATTTTTGTAATATGATAAGATTGATTTACAGCACTATCGAAAAACGACTTAAATTTTATCAATATTGGAATGTTAATTGTTTACAAGTGTGTGAAAAGTTAATTACTTGTACAAAGGTGCTTAAAAATTGAGTAAAAGATTGTGGCAAATTGTCTTTTTACAGTAGCTTTAAACATTCAAATTTATTTGTTAGTAGAATTTAGACACTGAGTTAACACTTCCTCTATAGTTGTTAACATCGTTGATAAAGTAAATGTTTTTTAGATGAGAAAAGTAGATTTCCTAGTAATTGGTTCAGGTATAGCGGGTTTAAGTTTTGCATTAAAGGCTGCCAGGTTTGGCAAGGTTTTAATCGTAACCAAATCAAATGAAGATGAATCGAACACCAAGTATGCACAGGGCGGTGTTGCAGTTGTTGTGGATGAAGGCGATTCTTTTGAAAAACATATTCAGGATACTTTGATTGCAGGCGATGGATTGTGTGATGAAAAGATTGTGGAAATCGTTGTAAAAGAGGGTCCTCAGCGCATTCAGGAGATTATTGACTATGGCATAAATTTCGATAAAGACAACGCTGGTTTCTACGATTTGGCAAAAGAAGGGGGCCATTCCGAACACCGTGTTTTGCACTATAAAGACATCACCGGATATGAAATTGAACGGGTACTGTTGAACGAAATTCATGAGAATCCGAACATAGAGATATTAACACACTACTTTGCCCTCGAGTTAATCACCCAGCATCACCTTGGTGAATTTGTTGATAAACGTACTGAAGATATTAACTGTTACGGTATATATGCCTTTAACACAGAGCTTAACGATGTGGAAAAGATTGTGGCAAACGTTACCGTAATGGCTTCGGGTGGTGCCGGACATGTGTATTCTGCCACCACCAATCCCGTAATTGCCACGGGCGACGGAATGGCAATGGTTTACCGGGCTAAAGGTAAAGTGCGGAATATGGAGTTTATTCAGTTCCATCCAACTGCGTTATACCATCCTGGAGAGTACCCTTCCTTTTTAATTTCTGAAGCGGTTCGGGGTTTTGGCGGTGTTCTTCGACGCAAAAACGGCGAAGAATTTATGCAGGAATATGATGACCGAAAATCGCTCGCACCCCGTGATATCGTAGCCCGGGCAGTTGATAATGAGATGAAAAAATCGGGTGATGAATTTGTTTATCTCGACATCACCATGCGCAAGAAAGCAGATATTTTAAAGCACTTTCCTAATATATATGCCAAGTGTTTATCTATTGGTATCGACATGACCAAGGATTTTATTCCCGTTACGCCTGCCTCTCACTACATGTGCGGTGGTATTTTGGTAGATGAGTATGGTCGCTCGTCCATTAAAAACCTTTATGCCTGTGGGGAATGTTCATCTACGGGGTTACATGGTGCTAATCGTTTAGCATCTAATTCTTTATTGGAAGCTACCGTATTTGCGCACCGAATCTATCAGGATGCAATCGAAAACTTTAAAAATAATGTAATACCTGATAACATTCCGGAGTGGGACTCTAAAGGGGTTACACAAACTAATGAAGATGTATTGGTGACGCATAATTTGAGAGAATTACAGAAGGTTATGGGCGATTATGTTGGCATTGTCCGTTCAGATTTTCGTTTGGAACGGGCACACCGCAGGCTATTTCTAATCTACCAGGAAACTGAAGAATTCTATAAAAAAAATAAGGTTTCGGTTAAGCTTTGCGAGTTGAGAAATGTTATACAAACTGCTTATTTGGTTATAAAATCGGCAATGCAGCGAAAAGAAAGCCGCGGCTTACATTTCACAACAGATTATCCTGAACATGCAGAGCAATTAGTGGATACGGTTTTTTAGCAGTCGCCATGCTTATAATTCTCTGATCTCATATTAATAAAACTACATAAACCATAACCATAACATGCCTTTAATACTTCCGGTAAAAGATAAATATCCTGAAATAGGAAAAGATAACTTCATTGCAGAGAACGCCACAATTGTTGGCGATGTTAAAATTGGCAATAACTGTTCGGTTTGGTTTAATGCGGTTGTTAGAGGCGATGTAAATGCCATTACGATTGGAAATGAGTCTAACATCCAGGATGGTGCCGTAATACATGCAACATACCTCAAGGCTTCAACTCATATTGGTAACCGGGTATCTGTAGGGCACAATGCAATTGTTCATAGTTGCACTATTGAAGATAATGTTTTAATTGGCATGGGTGCAATAGTAATGGATCACGCTGTTGTTGAGCAGTATTGCATCATCGCAGCCGGCTCGGTTGTTTTGGAAAATACCGTTTGCGAACGTGGATACTTATACGCAGGAACGCCAGCCAAAAAAATAAAGCCCATTACCGAAGAGCAAAGGGCTTTACTGAACAAATTACCAGATAATTACATTATGTATTCTGACTGGTTTACTAATCCTTAATTATTCTTTAGGTGGGAGTGGAATAATCAAATTGTTTTCTATATCCCAGTTTGGACGAAGCGTAATTTCTTCTTTGGAATACCAAACCTTTTCTGGTTGGCTGCCGGCCTTGATATTTCCGGTGTCCCAGATTCCATTGCGGTTTTGATCATAAACTACCCTGATTAGATATTTTGCCACCGGATAGTGATTAAAGCTTAGTTTCGTATTTAATTTAATAGGATACGACCTTACCACGGCTTTTTTCTCATTTAATATCTCTACGATGTAACTTGAAGTTGTATCTGGCACAGAAACATTTAGAACGAACTGGCTGCCATAATTTTCAGGTACATCCAGGGTAAACCGTTTAATGAATTCTTTATTTTTTGTATTGAACAGACCCGTAAATGCTCCAGCCGTAAATTTAATATCATATTTACGTTTTGCTTTCCAGGGAAAAGTTAAGTAATATTTGAGGAAATCAACGCTGTCTTTCACCAATTCGAAGTTTGTTCGTTTTATAGAATCGTCGAGTAATATAATTTTGGATGCATCAGCAGATACTATTGGAGACGGGAAATTTAAGGTATAGCGTTGGTAAGGGGTCAGTTTACCGGCTCCGGCATTGTCTGCCGGGGTAATATCGCGGGTATAAGTATCTTTTTTTCCCCTTGACAGATTAACTACCTGCAGCAATTTACCCTGGTCCTGGATAGCTACTTTAACAGAATCAAAGCTCATATCATTCAACCATACCTTTACCGAATCGTTGGTGTTATTAAACCTCACTAATTTTGAAACATCAAGGGCAGCCGGTTCTGTAATTGTTAATTTCGGTTTTTTAAGTTGTTGAGTAAAACTTAACGATATGCTTCCATCAGCGTTTATTTTTCTCTCCAGAACCCTGAAATTTGGTGCCAGTTCTTTAAAAACCTGTAAGTTTACATTGTCTACATTTTTATCGATTACCAAAGGTTCTTTAATGTAACCAACCTCATCAGAACTTTGCTGGTAAATCTTATCTGCACCACCAGTTGATTCTTTTAATGCATAAACTTTGTAGGTTCCTTTCCTTAGGTTATTTAATTTATAATTTCCAGAACTATCTGTAAGTGTATAAATTGATGCACGTTTTTTACCGAACAAGGTATCTCTTTCAATCGGCAAAATTAAAACAGTAACCTCCTTTTCAAATTCGCCGTTTAATGCATTGGTAACCTTTCCGCTTAAGCTTAAAGAATCGATTTCATTTCCGGTAGAAAAAACATAAGACAGATTTTTAATCACATTACTTTCATTAATATCGGCAATGGCTTTACCGAAGTTTAAAGTATAGGTTGTGTTTTTTTCTAAAGTATCCGGCATTGTAATTTCCAACACCTTTTTCTTAATCTTCAATATTGGTGCTTTTTCCAATTCCGGTGAAATTGAAAATTCTTTGGTTTCATTTTGGATTTTAAAAAACTCGTCGAACTGAATAAGGATTTTTTTTGCGTTGAAATTTCTCGTTTGATTTTTTGGAATCATGCTAACAACCTTAGGTGCTTTGTTATCTTTTGGTCCGCCTTGTGGTGTTTGAATACTTGCACAGCCAAAAAATATAAGCAAGAAGGTTAGCACTCCTAAACTTTTTAAGTTAAAAAACTGTGTTTTTAAATTTGGCATATTTTAAACGTTCTGACGAATTTATATAGTTTTTGAATAACTATGATTAAAAAATCATTTTAGTTCTTTATATCGCTTAATTTTAAGTCAATAAAATTTTATTTAAATACTTGATATTCAGCTACTTATTAATATAGACCATTAAAACCGAAATATCAGATGGAGACACACCTGAAATTCGCGAAGCCTGACCTAAGGTACGCGGTTTTATCTTAAATAATTTTTCACGGGCTTCTTTCGAGATGGATACGATGGTATTATAGTCGAAGTCTGTTCTAATTTCTTTGTCTTCCATCTTCAGCATTTTAGCAACTATCTCATTTTCCTTCTCGAAATAGCTTTCGTACTTAATTTTAATTTCTGCCTGCTCGATGGTTTCATTGTCCAGATTTTTCGTTGCCTCAGCCAAAGGCTTGCTCACTTTAATAATGTCTTGCAAGCCCACATGAGGTCGACCAACAAGACTGTGAATTTTCACGTTCTGATTTAGTGCGCTTGAGCCAAGGCTTTCCAACATTGGATTTGCGTCAGCCATTTCGATTCCTTGACTACGCGTAAACTTTACCAAAGCGTCTGCAGCAGCTACTTTACGATTTACTTTTTCTAAACGTTCATCAGATATCAAGCCCAATTCATGACCGATAGGTGAGAGGCGAATATCTGCATTATCTTGGCGCAACAACAAGCGATGTTCTGCTCTGGAAGTAAACATGCGATAGGGCTCCTCCGTTCCCTTGGTTACAAGGTCATCTATCAAAACACCAATATAACTGTCTGACCTTTTCATGATCAATTCATGTTTATCATTAATTTTTTGATGCGCATTTATGCCTGCCATAAATCCCTGACAAGCTGCTTCCTCGTAACCAGTAGTTCCATTTATCTGGCCAGCTAAGAAGAGATTGTTAATTATCTTTGTTTCCAAAGTTAAGGATAGTTGCGTAGGGGGGAAGAAATCATACTCAATCGCGTAACCAGGTCTAAACATTTTTGCGTTCTCAAATCCTGGTATTAAGCGTAGCGCTTTAAACTGAACATCCTCGGGAAGTGAAGTTGAAAAACCATTTACATAAATTTCGCAGGTATTCCATCCTTCAGGTTCAACAAAAATCTGATGTCTGTCTCGCTCTGCAAAACGATTAATTTTGTCTTCGATTGAAGGACAATATCTCGGACCTAATCCTTTTATTCTGCCGGTAAACATTGGAGATTTTTCAAAGCCTTCTTTCAATGTTTCATGAACTTCATTATTGGTATAAGTAATCCAGCAGCAGCGTTGGTCAGTCGAAACATTGGTATCAGTAAAAGAGAATTTATTAGGATTTTCATCTCCCCATTGCTCTTCCATTTTAGAATAATCTAAACTACGGCCGTCTACCCGGGGTGGGGTACCAGTCTTCATGCGGCCAGCTTCCATGCCAAGCTCAACTAATTGCTCGGTTATCCCGGTCGATGCCCGTTCCGCTGTTCTACCACCACCAAACTTCTTTTCACCAATGTGCATCACGCCGTTCAAAAAGGTTCCGTTGGTCAATACAACGGCTTTACTTTCTATTTCGATGCCTAAAGAAGTTTTAACGCCATAGACTGTATTATCCTTCACTAAAAGGCCAACAACGCTGTCCTGCCACATGTCTAAATTAGGTGTTCTTTCTAAAGCCAAACGCCATTCTTCCGCGAAACGCATCCTATCAATCTGTGCTCTGGGACTCCACATTGCCGGACCTTTGGACTTATTAAGCATCCTAAATTGAATAGTCGACTTGTCTGAAATTATTCCAGAATATCCGCCCATTGCATCAACCTCTCGGACAATTTGTCCTTTAGCAACACCGCCCATGGCCGGATTACAACTCATTTGAGCAATGGTGCCCATATTCATTGTTATTAGTATAACAGATGATCCTAAGTTAGCAGCAGCAGCAGCAGCTTCACAGCCTGCATGTCCTGCACCAACCACAATCAAATCGTATTTTGAAAACATCTTAACTTATTATTTATGTTTCACGTGAAACATTCACTATTATATTTCATATTGTTCCACGTGGAACAATAACGGTTTCATTTCTTTGAAATTGTTTTAGTTACTCGGAAAGCTCTAGCCAGCGCATAGTATGCTCGTCCAACTTCTCCTTAAACACTTCAATTTCATCAGACACTTCTTGTATTTTTATGTAATTAGAAGCGTCTATTTCCTGTAGGCGTTTTGTTAACTCAGCGATTTTCATTTCGGCTTCTGCCATTCCTTTCTCACTTTCTTCAAGTTCTTTTTGTTCTTTGAAACTTAACTTCTTCGCTGATTTTACAACGGGCTGATCAACAACCGGATTCGGTTTTTTCGCTTCAGCCTTCACTTTAGGTTGCTCTAAACTTAGTCTATATTCAGAGTAATTTCCATTATAGATTTTTACTACGCCTTCGCGCTCCATGATGAATAGTTGGTCACTCATCTTATCTAATAAGTATCTATCATGTGAAACCAACATTAATATACCAGGAAAATTTTCAAGAAATTCCTCAAGTACATTTAACGTATCAATATCTAAATCATTTGTCGGCTCATCAAGAATCAAAAAGTTCGGATTCTGCATCAATACCTTCATTAGATTAAGGCGTTTTTTTTCACCACCACTTAACTTCTCCACCATGCCATGTTGCTTCTTTGGTGGGAATAAGAATAGTGTTAATAGGGCAGAGGCAGTAATAATCGAACCATCAGCCATCTTAATATATTCGGCGTCAGACTTAACGATGTCAATAACCCTTTCTTTAGGATCGAAGGTTAAACCACCTTGCTTATAATAACCAAAAACCGTTGTATCTCCCGTGTCCACAGTGCCAGTATCTGGCGCTAGCTGACTGGTGATAATATTTAACAATGTTGATTTTCCTGTACCATTTTTACCAGCCAGGCCAATCCTGTCACCTTTTTTAAAAGTATAGCTGAAGTCATTTATAATTGCACGGCCATCAAAAGACTTCGCAACGTGTTCAATTTCAACAATTTTGCCACCCTGACGAGACATCTTCATTTGAAGGCTAATGGTTTGATTATCAGCCTTTTTCTTCGTTTTCTCTTCTAAGTCGTAAAATGCATTAATTCTCGCATTTGATTTCGTCCCACGAGCTTGGGGCATGCGCCTCATCCACTCCAGTTCTTTTTTGAGCAATTGCTGGTTCTTGTGTTGAACTGTAGCGTCTAATGCCTCCCTTTCTGATTTCTTTTCGAGGTAATAAGCGTAATTGCCATTATAGTTGAAAATTTTGCCTCTATCTAATTCTACTATTGTGTTACAAACGTTATCGAGAAAATACCTGTCGTGAGTAACTAACAAGATCGTTTTCTGTCCTGTTGTTAAAAGTTTTTCTAACCACTCAATGGTATCAATATCCAGGTGATTGGTTGGCTCGTCCAGTACTAAAATTTCCGGATCTTCAATTAGTAACTTCGCTAAAGCCAAACGTTTTTTTTGTCCGCCAGATAGTGTTGATATTTTTTGCTGAAGGTGCGTGATCCCCATTCTATTCAAAATGGTTTTAATCTCATGCTCGTACTCCCAGGCATTATGCTCGCTTAACTCTTCATACAAACGATTAAGCGTTTTTTCATCTGGATTCGGATCTTCAATTAGTTCCTCATACTCCTTTATTAATTGTTGTTGCTTATTTTCCAAAGAAAATATGTGGTCGCTTATTGAAAAGCCCTCGGTGAATTGAGGTTCCTGATCCAAAAAGCCGATTTTCACTGCTTTGTTTTTTACGATTTTACCTTCAAGCGGAGGGAATCGTTCAGCCAGTAGTTTCAAAAGTGTACTTTTACCAGCACCATTAATTCCAACCAACGCCACACGCTGACCAGAGTTAATGCCTAAGGTTAAATTTTTAAACAGCCATTCGTCATGGTAACCATGTCCTAAGCTTTCTGCCGCAATTAATGTGCTCAATTTATTTGTATTTCGGATTTATAAAGGAAAATTAGTGCAAAAGTAAGTATAAAATATTTGGCAGTCCACAGTGATGCCTCAAAAGCGAATCTACAAGTAATTAAAATGGCAAAATATTGATATACAAAGAATTCGTTTTAAGATTAAACTGGAAAATAACTTTCAAATCGAATAATGTTTCTTTATGATGTACATCTAAAAAAGAAAACAGCGGCCGGAATCGCTCCGCCGCTGCTTCAATCATTAACTAAAACTAAACTTTATCTTGATGTGATGTCTAGAAAATAGATTCCAGAACGTCAACTTTAATATCTTGGTATCTGCTGGCGTTGTAAGCAGCAAAAATTGGTGCAGCGCTCACATTGGTATCTGCGGCAACAAAATCATTCATGTTAACTTTTGCAGTAGAACCGAGGATAGAAGTGTAACTGTCTGTTGCGCCACTTAAAGTTAATTTAGAAGCACCCCCAACATTTGTATTTAAATTAACTGTATTTGCATTAATGTTCGCAACTGCTGCATCATTTAAAACAATGCTCAAATTCAATAGATTAAAATTTCCAGCGGTTTTAATTGTGGAAGTATTTGAGGCTTCGATTGCTGACAGGTTATTTACGTGCGCAATAACCAACAATGGTGTTGCTGTGAAAGAGCTTATTCTAAGCTCACCGTTTTGTTGTTGCACCAGTGCGTTTTTTGCGAAGTAATTGTCGTATACTTCAACGCTTTCTTTAGCATCCTGCACTAAAATTAATTTAACGTTTCCGCTGATTTTAATTTTACTGATGTTTTTTACCGATGTTAGGTTTGTGTAATTGTTGTTTTTTTCGGTGGCCATTGCCGAAACGCTTGCTGTACCTAAAATGATTGTTGTTAAGGCTGCTGCGAATAATGTTTTAATAGAGTTTTTCATAACTGTATATCTTGATATTTTTAAATCTTTTTGTTGTTGTTTTCGAATATAAGACTGCAAGCCAGCAGAAAAGTTGCACGCAGATTTGCGTTAATATACCAGCATAGCGAAATTATCGACCAACGCCAAGAACTATTAGACGAACAGGATGAAACAACATGATTTAGATGGAAGCTTTGACCAAATTCAGTTTTTACAACAAAGAATGGATGATTCCAGTTGGGTTGAGTGATAGCCGAAGGTTACTCAAATCAAGCGACGATAATGGTTATGATTAGAACCGAGACGAATTAGTAAAGTTTAAGCCATACCCGCTTCGGTTCTATAACTTAAGTATTCGTTTTCTTTTTGCGTCATAAGGGTTTTTGCAGCCTTACCCTTGTCTTTATAACCGAGCAGGTGCAAAGTACCGTGTATCATAATGCGGCAAACTTCATCAAAAACGGTTGTTTTATATGTTTCTGCATTCTCTTTTACACGCTCAATACTAATAAAAATGTCACTTACAATCATTTTCTCTACGTCAGAGTTGTCGAAGGTGATGATGTCTGTGTATGTATTGTGGTTTAAATATTGCTGATTAATGCCGAGCAAGTATTCATCGCTGCAAAATATAAAATTAAGTTCCTGCAATTTAAAACCCTCTTTTTCGATGGTTGATTTAATCCACTTTCTAACCTTTATTTTTTGAGGAAGGTTATAAGTTACAGATTCTGTGAAAAAGGAAATTGCAGGCATATAAATGATTTAAGACTGCAAATTTAAGAAAATATAGCACCACTTTCTCATGTTGCAAATGGTGCCTTCACTAAGCTTATATGAAGAATTCAGATATTATAAGCTTTAAGAACTAGCGTTCTACATTTAGTGATTTTAAATATTCGGCAATCTTATTTTTGTAATAATAGTTTAAGCTTGGTGGCAGCTTTTGTAGCAAATCGTTTCCGTTCTTTTGCTCTTTTTTAAATTGTTCAATCATTTTCTGGTAAGTCGGAGGAAATTCTTTGGCTGCTTTACTTTCACGTTTAGAATCTTCCTCTTGTTCGCGTTCTGCTTTTTCTGCTTCTAAAAGCTTGGTTAACAGTTCTTTTTGTCTGTTTAGCGTTTCTTGCTGCAAACGTTTATTCACCAAATCACTTTCCGTTTGCTTCATCTCTTTGATGGCTTCGTTTAGGTTGCCCATTTTCCCTGAACCATCTTTATTTTCCTCACGATTGATTTTTTCCAATGCCTGGCGAATCATTTGCTGTTGTTGTGCCATCTTTCCAAACTCCTGGCTCATCTGCCCTTTACCAATAGTTCCAGAGTTCCCTTCAGATTTTTGCATTTGCTCACGGGCCTTTTGCATACTCTTGTTCAGTTGTTCCTGCATTTGAGAAAGCTGCTTCATGCCTTGCTTTTGCTTTTTGCCGCTTCCAGGTTTTGAATTTTTCTGCATATTCTGCAACTGATTCAGCGCCTCACTCAACATCAAACTTAAATTGTTAATAGAAGTCATTGTAAATTGCTGATAACGATTAGCTTCAGGCGTTCTCCTGTCGCCTAAACTTTCCAAGCTTTTATCGAGGTTGAAATTTATTTTATTCATTTCCTCATTAACCGTTGATTCAATTTGAGGCACACGCTTACTTAAAGCATATAAACTATCGGAAATAGTTTTTAAATTGTCTTTAATGCTACGCTGTTTTTGCACATTGGTCGTGTAAGATGGATCTGCTGAAGTCATTCTTTTCAGTGCTAACATTACTTTTTCCTGTTCAAAAGATGTGTTGAGGAGATTTTCGAGCAGTTTTCGCAATTCTTTAGCATTCAAATTATTTTCCATTTCCTCACCCTGTTGCTGCATTTCGCTCATTTTCTTCGAAAGCTTTTCCATCTGTTCTCCGGCTTTCTGTTGTTTCTGGCTTGCGTTTTTTGAGTCTTTTTTATCTAATGCATCCTTAACATCCTGTTGCTCTTTTTGAATCTCCTGAATATCTTTTTCCGGGTTTTCAAATGGATTTGGTTTTTCCAAGGTTTGGTTTTTTTCTTCCAGTTTTTTCAAATCATCCTTCAAATCTTTCATCTCCTTGTTTAACGCATCCTGTTTTTGTTTCAGCGATTCATTATCTGGTTTTTTATCTGCAGTTTGTTTACTCAGTTCTTTCTGTGCTTTAGCCAGTTCATTTAATCTATCGATATCGTTTTGGAGATTTTGTTCAAATTCCAGCTGCTTATAAAGTTCTAAGATTCTATCCAGTTCATTTTTGAGCGTTTTGTTGTCCAGTTGCATTTTAGAAAGTTCGTTCTGCGTTTGGTCCTTATTTTTCTCGTTCATCAAATTTTGCAATTTCTGCAAAAGCTCTTTGGTTTTCTCATCGAGCACATTATCAAACAAATCTTTAATCTGTTTTTGCTTTTCTATAAGTTCTTCGGTTTGCTTTTGGTCTTCCTGCTGCAGAATGTTTTTATCATTTTGCTCCTTAATTTCTTTAACCGCCTGGTCCAGTTGTTTTTGCTTATCAAGTAATGCTTCAATCTGCTTTTTATCTTCAAAGGAGATCTGTTTTTTATCAATAAGGCTTTCAGCTACTTTTTTGCTTTCCTTTTCGATGGTATTAGCCAGCCGGATGGCAGACTGCACTTTTTGCTTTAGCGCCTGGCTATTTGCGTTTACTTGCTCGGCAGCTTCTTTTTTGGTCGGCTGCTTAAATGTTTTTACGTCAGAGCGAGTTACTTTTGCCCCATTTACGCCATCGTTATCAGCCACTTCAAAATAGTATTCAATTTCTTGTCCGGGTTTTGCTGATGCCGTTTTCACATCCCAGAAGTAGAAAAATGCATTTTGGGTTGCCTTTGCATTAACGCTGATATTCTTGCTGAAGGAACGAACAGTTTTATTGTTTTCTTTAACGTTGTATTTAAAACTTAGCCTGCTGAAACCATAATCATCGCTAACCTGACCGCTAAAATAAACTGCTTTAGTATTAACAGAGTCTGGTTTTTCTTCAACCCGGATTGCCGGTGATTGATCTTTAATTACGTTAATTTGGTGTGTTAAAGAATCGCTTAGGGTTACAAATTCATTTTTTGGTGAGACACTATATTTAGAATTATTACGAATCGTAGCATTAAATGCAGATTCATCATCATCAACTTTTAAAATGTTTTGTTTTCCGTTTAAAATAAACAGAAGCGAATTGCTTTTGCCTGTTTTAAAATTCCAGGTTACGCGGGTTCCTTCAGGTAAAAGAATATCGCCAACATTTGCAATAACTTCTTGCTTTTTAGCTAAGTAAGCAGGGTAGGTTAATGTTGCTGTAGCATTCAACAATTCCGGGCGTGGTTTCACGCTAATCGTAAAAGCGGCCGAACTAAAGCCACCGCCTTTAAAAATCAATTTCTTATCGGTCTGAATATTTTTAACCGTGTAATTAAATTGGCTGATGGTTTTCTTATCGAGTTTATAGGTGTTTTTTCCATTTTCTACGTAAACCTCTGCAGGGAGCTCATCGCCGGCAAGTTTCAAATTAATGGTAAGGTCATTGCCCTGTGTAACAACCAGGTTTTTGTTTAAAACCGTAAAACTGAATGGCGCTTTGGGAGCAATGTATTCATCATATTTGAAGAAACTATTGGTTCCATCCCGCAAAATAGATGGCGCAATAAAGGCGATTAATAAAATTATCGAACTTGGAATAAAGAGGAATTTTAAATATTTCCGATTGTCGGTTATTCGAATGGCGGTGTAAAAAGGAACCGGTTTCAGGTCGAGAATTTTCTGATCGATACTGGCTAAAATAAGCTGATTACCTGGTGCATTTTCAGCAAGTTTGTGCAGCTGTAGCGTATTCAAAAGCTTATCCTTTATGTCAGAAAAATGATCTCCGATTATGATCGAAGCTTCATCAAAAGATAAATGTTTGCCTAATTTGAGCATCGAAAGCAGTGGCTTTATAATCAGCAAACCAACCAATACCACGCCGAGCAACAAGTAAGCAAAAAATATAAAGGTTTTATACCCGGCCGTTGGATTGAAATAATACAAACTCAAAAACACCAGCAGGTATAGTGCGAGCAATATTGTGGCCGAATAAATGGCACCCCGCAAAATCTTATTCAAATAAAATTTACGGATAAACTCATCTATCTTCCTCAACAAATCGTTGTAATTACTGCTCACCATATCAACGTAAATGTAAAAATTGTTCGTATCAATTAAAAGAAACCTCTTTAAGGTAACGTGTTTATTTCAATTAGTTTATCTGGAGGCGATAAATTAAACCTTAGGGGTTTCATATGGATGATTAAAATTTCTATCTTGTTAATAGTTAATACAAAGGTTACATAGATTTTAAACTAGTTTTATTAGAAAAATCTACTTTTGATTTTTTGTATAATCACCCCAAATATGAAACGAGCACTTATTTCGACATTAATGTTATTCATTTTCACGGTTTCTTTCGCCCAAAAATTTAACTGGAATAAAAACCAGGTAATTGCGCATCGTGGTGCATGGAAGAAGAATAGCTTTCCTCAAAATTCTATCGCATCTTTAAAAGAAGCTGTAAAATTAGGTTGCTATGGTTCTGAATTTGATGTGTGGATGACGGCAGATAATGTGCTCGTCATTAATCACGACCCGGAATTTCAGGGTTTAACCATCGAAAAGGTAAAATACGATGAGCTTTTAACTAAAACGATGAGTAACGGTGAGAAAATCCCTACGCTTGAAGCCTACCTGAAAGAGGGCAAAAAGCAAAAAACCACTAAACTCATCCTGGAAATAAAGCCTTCGTTAATCAGTAAAGAACGCGGCATCGACGTAACCAACAAATGTATTGAAATGGTTAAAAAGATTGGCGTTTTAGATTGGACAGAATACATCAGTTTTGATTACGATTACTGCAAGCGCATATTAGAAGTGCTGCCGAAAGCTAAAGTTGCGTATTTGAAAGGAGACATTGGTGCTGAACAGGTGAAAAACGACAAGATGCCTGGTGTAGATTATCATTACAGCATTTACCAGAAAGACGGGTGGATAGAAAACGCACATCGGGTAGGCTTAACGGTTAATGCGTGGACCGTAAATACCGTACCTGAAATGCAATGGCTTTTAGCACACAAAGTAGAATTTATAACTACAAATGAGCCAGAATTGCTTTTTGAAGAATTGAAGAAAACACCGGTTGCGGCTGGCTGGAAACTCAAATGGGCAGATGAGTTTGATGATAAAGGATTGCCTTTAGCGAAAAACTGGAGTTACGATGTTGGTGGAAATGGCTGGGGAAACAACGAGCTTCAATACTATACGGAATCAGATTCTGCGAATGCCAAAATTGTTAAAGGAAATCTGCTTCTTACAGCTATAAAAGCTGATAAAGATAAAAATCACTATACGTCGGCACGGTTGGCAACCAAAAACAAATTCGATTTTAAGTATGGTAGAGTAGAAGTAAGGGCTATGTTGCCTAAGGGTAGAGGTTTATGGCCGGCAATTTGGGCGTTACCTACCGATTGGAAGTATGGAAAATGGCCAAAAAGCGGCGAAATCGATATCATGGAGCACGTGGGTTATGAGCCAGACAGTGTTTATGGAACTGTGCATACAGAGAAATTTAACCACGTAATACACACTCAGGTTGGCAAAGGGGTAAAAGAAAATCCTTATGATGCGTACCACATTTATGCCATTGAATGGTATGAAGATAGAATGGACTTTTTTGTAGACGACGAAAAATATTTAACTTTCAAAAATACAGGTAAAGGTGCTCCTGAATGGCCTTTCGACCAAAACTTCCACCTCATTTTAAATATCGCTGTCGGCGGCGGTTGGGGCGGAAAAAAGGGTGTTGATGACGCCATCTTTCCGGCGACAATGAAAGTTGATTATGTACGGGTTTACCAAAAGTAAAGATGAGGAACGGACTAACAGCACTGCTGCTTTGTCCTTGCCCATTTGCATTGGTCAATAATTTTATGGCAAATGGATTCACGTAGAGAATTTCTGAAAAAGGCAGCACTTTTTGCTGGCGGTACGGGCCTGGCTAGTGCCTTGCCCGGTTCGGTTTTGAAAGCAATGGCTATAAATGCCGAGCCCGGCACTACTTTTCAAGATGCAGAGCATATTGTATTTTTGATGCAGGAGAACCGCTCTTTCGACCATATGTTTGGCAAATTGAAAGGCGTTCGCGGATTTAACGATCCTCATCCTCACATTCAGCCAGATGGAAACAAAGTTTGGCTGCAGAAGGATGGACAGGGCTATACTTACGCTCCGTTCCATGTCGACATTAACAAAACTAAAATTACCTGGCAGGGTGGTTTGCCACATTCCTGGAATGACCAGGTTGCCGCCAGGAATGGAGGAAGATACGACAAGTGGTTTCCGGTAAAATCGGCCATGACGCTATCTTATTACGATAGAAATGATATTCCTTTTTATTACGCACTTGCGGATGCCTTTACCGTGTGCGACCAACATTTCTGCTCATCCTTAACAGGAACTACGCCCAACAGACTATTCTTTTTTACAGGGACTGTACGTGGAGAAAAGAGTGCAAACCGGGTTGCGGTTGTAAATAACGACCAGGCCGAATCCCAGAACAATGTCTTTGTAGATTGGCCTACTTTCCAGGAAACCCTGGAAGATAATGGCATCGATTGGCGCATTTATCAGAACGAACTGTGGACATCAAAGCTTCCGGAGGGAGAAATTGACGACTGGTTAGGCAACTATGGCGATAACCCTGTTGAATATGTAAAAAGGCATAACGTTAAATTGTCTGCCTATTTTAGAAAAAATGGCGACAACACCGTAAAACCGGCTTTATCTGCGGCAGAGGTTCAGGCCAAATATGATAAATTATCACAGCGGGAGAAAAACCTGATTGATAAAGCTTTTCAAACGAACATTAATGAACAGAATTACCTCGAGCTGGCGCCATTTACGTTTACCAATGATGAGGAAAAATCTGAAACCGTTAACATTCCTAAAGGCGATATCTTTCATCAGTTTAGAAAAGATGTCGATGCCGGCAAACTTCCGGCAGTTTCCTGGCTGGTGGCGCCGCAACGTTTTTCTGACCATACCAGTTCTCCGCTTTATGGTACCTGGTATGTAAGTGAGGCTTTAGATATTTTAACCAAAAACCCGGAGGTTTGGAAGAAAACAATTTTCATTTTAACGTACGATGAAAATGATGGTTATTTCGATCATCAGCCACCGTTTGTTGTGGCTAACCCTGATGATCCATCGAGCGGCAAGGTCTCTGCAGGGATAAATTATGCGCAAGATTTTGAAGCTAAAAAAGGCAGTCCGATTGGTCTGGGATACCGCGTACCCATGGTTGTGGCGTCGCCCTGGAGCAAAGGTGGATTTGTAAATTCGCAGGTTTTCGATCATACTTCATCATTGATGTTTCTGGAGAAATGGCTGAGCAAAAAAACCGGTAAAAATATCAGGAGCAATAACATCAGCGATTGGCGGCGAAATATTTGTGGCGATTTAACCTCTGTTTTTCGCCCTTACAATGGCGGTGATATTACATCGCCGGCACCACTGAAACGTGAAACTGTTGTAACAAACATCAGCAATGCAAAGAATAAGCCGGCGCAAGTTGGCCCAACTGCATTAAATAAAACAGAAATCGCTAAAATTAACAAGTTCGAGTCTTTTTCGAGCCAAACATCTGCCTATGCGCCGAAGCAGGAGCAGGGTACAAAGCCTGCCTGTGCGCTTCCTTACCAACTTGCTGTTGATGCTAATTTAAGAGCGAACGAAATTGAGCTTACTTTTCAATCGGCAAAAACATTATTTGGTGAAGCAATTGAAACCGTGGGCGCACCTTTTAACATGAACACCAATGCAAATTTTAAAGGCGTAAAAGGCAAAGTTTGGGCCTACGCCGTTAAGGCTGGCGATACAATAACAGAAAAAATAAGCCTTGAAGATTTTGACAACGAAGTTTATGATTTTAGAATTACCGGACCAAATGGATTTTACAGGCATTTTACCGGGAGTAAAAAAAATCCTTCAATTAATATAAAAGCCGTGGCGGAACAGCGTGGCCTCGTTGTTAAAAATTTAACTGGTAATCTTAGTTTTATTATTGAGAATAACGGCACGGTGCCGGTAGAGATTCAGATTGTTGACAATAAATATAAAGCTGAAACTCAAAGCTTTGTGTTGAAATCGAAAACAACCAAAAATTTGATTTTAAACCTGACAAAAAATTTTAACTGGTACGACTTTACCATCTCCCAAATTGGAAACAATGGCTTTAAACATCGCTACGCGGGAAAAATTGAGACTGGACAAGTTACCGTAACCGACCCTTACATGGGCGGCGCTTTAGCTTAAAAGGGAAAAGCTTAATTAGAACTGTTTTCTAAGAACTACCATAAACAAAAAATGCTTCAGAATTCTGAAGCATTTTTTGTTTAATATTTTTAAAAGCTTAAAAAGCAATTGGCAGCTCGACTTGTGTTTTATCCCAGGCTGCAATTAAAGTTGCGCCGCCTGTTAGTGGTGTAAACGTTATCGAAAAGTATTCTATTGGTTTTGTTAAAGTTTTTACCGGGACGTTCAGCCGCACAATATCTTTTCCCTGGTCGTAAGTAAAAGCGCCCCATCGGTCAGTTTGCGAGTTGATAATAATTGTCCAGGTATCTTTATTTGGAATTGCAAATAAGCTGTATACACCCGGCTTAATTTTTTTTCCGCTTATGGTTACCTTTTTAAAGAACTGAATTTCTGTACTTTCATTTGCGCCGAAACGCCAGACTTTTCCAAATTGTTCCAGTACGCCAAAAATTTCCCGCCCCTTCTTTTGTGGACGTGAGTAAATAACACGTATTACCGGTTTAGTTGCATCTTCGGCTTTAACTTTCGCTGCGTTTAAAGGAAAGTAAACAATATCTGCCGGACTAGGGTCTGCAGGAGCAAATTTTACATCGGCACCGTTTGCCTCTTGTGCTTTGCTACCAAAACATAAAAGAACGAAAACAACAATGAAGATATTTTTCATTTGTAGATGGTTTGTTTTCATCAGTAATGAGCAAACGTGATTTCTAAATCAAATACGCTCATTTGAATTATTAAAGCCTAAATAGGATGTTTTGAGCGACCAAAGACTAGTATTTTCTACCTTTTACAATGGCATTTAAGAATAAGCCTGCGGTTAGCAAACCTAAAACACCACCTAATAAAGCGAAAATATAGCTTTGTGTAATTACGGCTCCTGTTAGCATACCGAAAAACAAACCTAAAGCATAATAAAGCCAGTTGAAGTTATTGTTGCTATTTTCTTGTGTACTCATTTTCTAAATTATTTGAGGCAAAGTTAATATTTATTTTAAAACTTGTTTCGTGATAAATACCTATTGGCTTAATAAATCATCAATTTTTTTTAATTCATAACCATTATTCTTTAAATATTTAATCAGCAGTGGCAGTTTTTCATAAAATTTATCAGTTCGCTGAGGGTCGGTACCAATATGTAACAGCAGAATGAAACCATTTAATCCGTTGGGATGGGATTCGTTATAGCTCGTAATCGACCTAAAAATCTCTTCTGAAGTTTTATAACTTTTTCCTAATTGCGGATAGGTGTAATCTGCATTAGAACGGGTTCCTGGAGAAAAATTTAATAAACTCGAGCCCTGCTCTTTTGTCCAGTCGGCTATCTTCTTATTGTACCATTCGTAAGGCGGCAAAAAGAACGGAGCGTCACCTTTACTAATCCCAAATCGAGCCAGTTCGACGTAGTTTGCGTCCAAATCTTTCTCAAATTGTTCTTTCGTAACCAGTAAGCTATCTCTTTTAGTCCAGTCGCAGTAAAGCAAATGTTTGTCAGAATGTGGCCCAAGATAATGCCCATCTCGTTTAAGGCTTTCAATTAACGCCTTGTAAGCTGGGTTCCTATAAAAATTTCCCGTGAGGAAAAATGATGCTTTTACATTATCGTCATTTAAACTTTTTCTAATGATTTCGCCTCCATCCGCAAACTCATCACCGGTAAATACCAGGGCTAATTTCTTGATGCTGGAATCGCCACGAACTGTTGCGCCTAAAAACTTGGTTTCGCCTCTGGCTGCAGAGGCACCAACTTTTTTGGCCTTGCCTGCGCCTCCTTTGCTGCGAGTAAGTAAATTAATGATGCGGTTCCGTCCATGGTTGGTTCATTGGTGCTATAATCGCCGTAATCATCGTGGTAAACCGCTAAATTGCTTTGGAAATCTTCATACTCATCTTCATTTGCCAATGTAATTCCAATAAGGCCTTTGTAGATGTTTGTATAAACAGGGCCGTCAACTAAACCGCCATCTATTGGATAATTTTTCAAATGTGTAAAGGCAGAGTGGGGGTCTTCGGGGGTATCTGCGCCGTTTGGTAGGCCATAAACCATGCTTGTACCCCAAGGGTTGCAACCGAAAAGCCAATCGAAATTTGCCTGTTCCAACGCATCAAAAGTTTCATCGCCTGTTAAATCTTTGTACCAGCCACATTGAATGGCGAACGATACCGTTAAATTGTTGCTGCACCATATAAAGGGGATGCCCCGGTAAAAAGCATTCTCTTTTGCACGGTTCCAAACCTGGTTTATACCTGCTTTGTAATAGCCGGTAATGTTAGCTTTATCATTTCCGGTAAGCTGTTTTGCCAGTTCATTATGCCCAATATTTATAAACGGATAATATTGATAATGTGCTGCGGTATCTTTCTGCATCCAGGGCGTAATTTTTTCTTTTTCCGCATAGCTAAGCGCATTCGCAATCGCTTGCTGATCTAATTTCTTTTTTCCAAAATTTAATGCAGCTGCTGCAAGCTCCATGTCATCAACCCAATTATCTTCTGCATATATATAAGGCGATTTTACGGATGCAGTTTGTGTTACGCCGGGTTTCTTTAGCGCAAACCGATAAGCTGTTTTAGCTTTTTTAGCTAACAACTCCGCATAAATGTTATCTTGGGATTTAAAAATAGTGGCACCCAAGCTAAAAGCGCTACTAAATTTTGCAGCCGTAGAACTTGTTCCTGTCGTGGCGTTTAGAAACTTTCCGCGTTGTTGCGGTTCGCCATTCATAAAGTAAAGCGGTCGCTCGAAGCCTTTACCATACTGGCTGTCTTCTTTCGGAATTCGCATTACCATGTGGTCGCGATCATCTGCAAGCTGATTAAACATGATATCTGCTTTAGGATGCATTTTTAACAACCAATCCAAACCCCACTTTGCTTCGTCTAAAATATCGGGCTTTGCGTTTTTTCCATCTAAACCATCTGCCTTTTTCTCATCTTCAAAAACCGAAGGAAAATCCCGGTAAGCCATTAATAAATGGTAGGTGGCATTTGCCGAGGTTGTAGAATACTGCAAATAATCACTGGCATCGTGCCAACCACCAGAAGCATTGAAATGAGTGCTGTCTTTAATTCCTGCCTTTGCGCCATAAAGCGCAAAACCGTCATGCGTGTGGCAACTATCTTTTAAATAAGGATTAAAGCCACTTCTTTGCTGGCGCATGTATCGAAGGCAAAAATCTGCAGCACCTTTGTAAACGCTGTCATTAATTAAAACTAATGGCGATGTAATGCCGTTGGCCTTCAAAAAGAAACTTCCGCTAGCCTTAAAGTCAGAAAAGTTTAACCTCGCAGTTTTACTGAACGGACCATATGCGTTAAAAGTTTTAATGTTCGATGATTTATAAACAACACGGTTTGTTTCTTTTTCGATGATTTCAAAATAAGCAGGAACCTCATTTGTTTTACTGCCCCAAACGGCAACTTTAATGGAGGCGGGCGTATAGCCAAGCAGATTGATTCTTATCCAGCTTTGCTGTTTATCGTTGCTGTTTTTTGCGAAACAAAACAACGTAATGGCAAGAGTTATACCAAAACATGCGCCTAAAACTTTCATACTGAACAGGAATTTATACCTAAAATTAGTGTTTTATCAAGGAATTGTAAAAGATGTAACAAAACATTTGGAAGTTAATCAATCGTTTGATTAATTTTGTGTCATTATAAAGAAATGAAGACAGAAAAAATAGATAAAAAACAAGCCATACTTGAGGCTGCCGAAAAACTGTTTTGCGAAACAGGTTATGAAGGCACTTCTACCCGCCAGATAGCGAAAGAATCTGGGGCTAATATGGCAATGATTAATTATTATTTCGGTTCTAAAGAAGGTGTTTTTATTGAGATTATGAACAACCGCATTGCCGGTTTTGCTTCTCAGTTAAGGATCATCAACGAAGACAAAATCTCATCATTAGAAAAACTGCACAAAGTTATTGAAGGTTATACGAACAGAATACTTGCAAATACAGCTTTTCATAAAATGATGCACAGGGAGTTGTCTTTAACTCAAAGACCTGAAATGTATGATAAAATCAAAGATGCGATGGGCCAGAATATGCTCCTTATCGACAGGATTATAACGGACGGAATAGAAGATGGCAGCTTTAATAAAGTGGATGTAAGGATGGTAATTGCTACCATTATGGGCACCATTACCAATATTGTTATCGCACCAAATAAGGTTGTGCCGTGTTCCAACTTTGATTTGAATAACCCAAAAGATAAAAAAATTATAAAGGAACGCGTTATTGCACACCTGCAGGATTTAACAACAGTTTATTTAACAGCAAAAAAATGATACCCAAATCGATTAGATTAATGCTTGCGGCATCATTAATTCCGGCGGCTTTATTTGCACAAAGCACTAAAGAATTAAATATAAACCAGGCAATTGAACTTGGCATAGCCAATAGTAAAAACTTAAAACTCTCTCAAAACAAAATAGATCAGGCTGTTGCACAGTTAGAGGTTGTAAAAGATAACGCCTTGCCAACTGCAAATGCGAGTTTCCTTTATAACCACGCAGAAATCCCGACTACTACTTTTACTTTACCCGGAGGTGGTTCTTCCTTGCAATTGCCGAAAAGAGCAGATGCTTTTGTGGGTACTGCAGCGGTTCAGGAATTGGTTTATGGTGGCGGAAAATTAAAGTATGCAAAAGAATCGACCAGGTTATTGGCTGATGTTGCCCGGTTGGATGCTGATAAAAGCAAGGAGGAAATAACTTACGCTGTAATAAATACCTATTACAATTTATATAAGGTTGAGCAGAGCAGAAAAGTTATCGATCAGAACTTAGAATCGATTGCGGCACAAATAAAGCAGTCTCAAAGGTTTTTCGAACAAGGAATTGTTACTAAAAACGATGTTTTACGCTTTCAGTTGCAACAGGCAAATGTTACCCTTACGCAGCTTGATATAGAAAGCAACCGTAAAATAGTGAATTACAACCTCGATATTCTTTTGGGCTTACCAGAAGATACGGAAGTAAAAATTACCGACCCAAGTGCAGGCTTAAAAGCCGCAGGTTCTTTGGGCGAGTATATTGGTTTAGCCATGGCAAACCGCCAGGAATTGAAGCAACTTGACGTGCAGAACAAGATTGCAGATTACAATGTAAAAACCGTTAAAGCAAATACATTACCAACTGTAGGCGTTGGCGCAAATCTATATTACATCAATCCAAGCGGGAACTTCATTCCGCCGGCAAATCAATATTTAATGCCGGTTACTTTAGGCGCTACGGTTAGCTGGAATATCGCCAGCTTGTGGACAAACAGAAATAAAGTAAGCGAAGCTAAAATTCAGCAAAGTGAAATTACGCTTCAAAAAGATGTTTTATCTGATAATGTAAAAACAGACATCAACAGGAATTTTCAAAACTATCAGGTGGCAATAAATAAAATTCAGGTTTTAGAAACTTCAATTGCCCAGGCAACAGAGAATGATAAATTACTGGCATCAAAATACAAAAATAATGTAGCATCTGTAACTGATAGAATTGATGCGGAAACCTTATTATATCAAGCTAAAATAAACTTAGAAATTGCTAAAGCTGATGCCGGCTTAGCATATTATACCTTACTAAAATCAACAGGAAAAATAACGCAATAAATACAGCAATGACAACTGAAAAGAAAAAGAAGAATATAGTAGTGCCCATCATTTTAGGTGTTTTACTAATAATAGGTATCGTTTTTGGTATCGTAGAATGGAATTATTACAGCAAGCATGTTGATACGGATGATGCGCAAATTGATGGAGACATAAGTCCTGTTGTTGCTCGTGTTGGCGGTTATGTGAAGGATATCAATTTTGAAGAAAACACGCATGTCAATGAAGGCCAGATTTTAGTTAAGCTCGACGATAATGATTATAAGGTTAAGCTGGAGCAGGCACAATCGGGCCAAAAGGGTGCTAGCGCAGGTGTTGGTGTTGCTCAATCGCAAATTATTGCAACTGAAGCAAACACAAGCACTGCAAGGGCAAACGTTGCAGCTGCGAGGGTTAAATTAAATCTTGCAAATAAAGATTATGCACGTTATGCAAATCTGGTTAAAGATGGTTCTATTACGCAACAAGCTTTCGACCAGGCCAAAGCCACTCAGGAATCTGCACAAGCGGCTTATCAGGCGGCTCAGGATCAATATAATGCAGCAGTAAAACAAGTTGGTACAACGCAATCGCAACTGGCGGTTAGCAGTAACGTAATCAGCCAGCGCCAAAGTGATATCGATTTTGCTAAACTGCAGTTATCGTATACTGATATTAAGGCACCTGCTTCGGGCATTGTTTCTAAAAAGAATGTTCAAAAAGGACAACTGGTTCAGGCAGGCCAGGCTTTGTTTTCTGTGGTTAACGATGGAAGCATTTACGTAACGGCTAATTTTAAAGAAACTCAGCTCGAGAAAATTAAGTCGGGTTCGAAAGTAGAAATTGAAGTTGATGCTTATCCAGACCAAAAAATTGAAGGAGAAGTTTATAATTTCTCTCCAATTACTGGTGCTAAAGGCTCTTTATTGCCTCCTGATAATGCTACGGGTAACTTTGTTAAAGTGGTTCAACGTATTCCGGTTAAAATTAAAATTCATCCATCTAAAGAAATGTTGGCAAAATTGCGCCCCGGAATGAGCGTTAAAGCTTCCGTTTCTACAAACTAATATTAAAATGGCCGAAGTAGGTTTAAAAAAGTGGATTATCACCTTTACGGTTATCACGGCTTCGTTATTGGAGTTGATTGATACAACCATTGTAAACGTGGCAATTCCTCAAATACAGGGAAACCTGGGCGCAACGCTTGAAGATGTGGCCTGGTTATCTACTGGTTATGCCGTTGCGAATGTTATCATCCTCCCGATGTCGGGTTGGCTGGGAAGTCGTTTCGGGCGTAAAAATTATTTCTTAACCTCTATTATTGTCTTTACCCTGGTTTCGTTTTTATGCGGTAACGCAACATCTTTAAACGAACTTATTTTGTTCAGGATTGTACAGGGCTTGGCAGGAGGCGGTTTAATATCAACAGCGCAAGCTATTTTAATTGAAACCTGGCCACGTGAAGATGTTGGTATTGCAACAGCATTGTTCGGTTTGGGCGCTGTTGTTGGTCCAACGGTGGGCCCAACAATAGGTGGCTACATTTTGGAAATAGCAGATTGGCCGTGGATATTTTACGTAAATATTCCCGTCGGGATACTCGCCGCATACTGTACGATAACCTTTATTCGAGAGACGCCCAAAGATGGGCAGGGTAAACCTGTTGATTGGTGGGGAATTGGGTTATTAGCTGTTGCGGTAGGAAGTTTACAAACGCTGTTGGAAAAAGGCGAGAGCGAAGATTGGTTCTCTACGCCTTACATTGTTGCACTGGCAGTATTATCGGTTTTTGGTTTGCTACTTTTTATCTGGCGGGAAACGAGTACCGAATTCCCAATTGTAAACCTTAAGATAATGAAGAAGCGCAGTTTCTCAATCGGGATGTTTACCTCATTTATTTTGGGGTTTGGCTTGTACGGTTCTGTGTTCGTTTTTCCAGTCTTTGCACAAAATCTTTTAGGCTTTACGCCTTTGCAAACCGGGAAACTATTTATTGCCGGCGGTATTTGTACCATTTCTATGATGCCATTTATTGGTATTATGCTAAAAAAAGGCGTACCGGCACAGTTTATGGCTACGGGCGGCATGTTTTTATTTTTCGTTTTCTGCTGGATGTTGAGCAAATCGACGTTGGCATCAGGAACGGGCGATTTCTTCTGGCCTTTAGTTATCAGGGGTTTTGGTATGGCGCTGTTGTTCGTTCCGTTAACAACGCTGGCCATGCAGGATTTATCAGGACCAGAAATTGGCCAGGGCTCAGGTTTAAATAACATGAGCAGGCAGTTGGGCGGTTCTTTTGGAATTGCAGCACTAACAACGCTTATTCACGTGCGTGCAGGTTTCCACAGGAGTAATTTGTTAAGCAATATAAACGACTACAACCCGGCTTTTACGCAGAAACTGAATGGTTTGGTACATAATTTTATGGCCAGAGGATCTTCTTTTATGGATGCAAAATTAATGGCAATGAAAGCCATTGAAGGCTCGGTAATTAAGCAAACCATGCTCTTAACTTACAACGATGCGTACTGGGTTGCAGGATTAATTATGTTGTTTTCAATACCGCTATTGTATCTGCAAAAATTTAAGAAAAATGCAAATATTGTGACTGATGCACACTAAAATTTGTAACAAATTATTAAAAATAATACCATAAACTAAAAACAGCCGGTGTATTTTATTACATCGGCTGTTTTAACCCAAAAAATTAACAATCAATGCAATGCCCTTAAACATTGCAAATGTTCTTACTTAGCTATCGAGTAGCCAAATAAGATTTTAAAATTAAAATTTATTCTGCAATTTTCCAAATTGTAATCCTTAGAATTTTAATACCTTAAGCATTTTTTGTAGTATTACAGTATACAAAACTATTGCTTAAGCTATGCCGAAACTCCGTTTAACATCACAGCGAGAATCCATTTTCAATAACGAAGTCATTTCGAAATTTGAGCTTTTTAACAGCCTGTTTTTAACACTTCCATTTTATAAGATTAAGGATACAGGCACATTGTTGCCCTTATTTTTTAAAAGTTGTGAAGAAGGAATTCAGAATGGGCAAAAGCCTGCTCAAATTATCGAAGAATTTTTTACTAAATATACAAGCTACACTGAACGTAAAGACATCATCGATTTACTTTTTCGGTTTATCCAATATATAGAGCGGCAGGTTGTATTATTCGATGCTGTTGAAGATGCATCTTTCACTAAATTAAATACGACCGACGAGCAGAGTACCCTTGCGTTTATCCTTAAAAAGAATGCGGATAATAAGCCAATGCTGGCGAAAATCGAGAAATTGATTGACGAGCTTTCATTGCGTTTGGTTTTAACTGCACACCCAACTCAGTTTTATCCTGGCAGCGTACTTGCGATAATTACCGATTTAACAAAAGCGATTAGAGATAATGATATAACATCAATGAACTCTTTGTTGCAGCAGTTGGGCAAAACGCCGTTTTTCAATAAAAAATCGCCTACGCCTGTAGACGAGGCATTAAACCTTGCCTGGTTTTTAGAAAATACGTTTTACTTCGCTGCGGCTAATATTCAGGAAGAAATAGATCAGAATCTTGATGAGTATAACCTGGAAACAAAGAAAATTTTAGAGTTGGGATTTTGGCCGGGTGGTGATAGAGATGGCAATCCAAATATTCATGCCGACACCACGCTTGAAGTTTCGAAAATGCTGCGTCAAATCCTTTTCCGGTGCTATTATCGAGATTTCAGGGTTATAAAACGAAGAATTACATTCAGGGGCGTGGAGGAAAATATTAGCCTTTTGCATGATGTACTCTATAAAAACGCTTTCGACCAAACTTGCGAACTGCACGACATTTCTGATGAATTGCGTGAAAATCTGAATCAGATTAAAGAAACGCTATTAAAAGAACATGACGGTTTATTCGTTGATTTGGTGAATGATTTGATTCGCAAAATTGATTTATACGGAAACTATTTTGCCTCCTTGGATATCCGCCAGGATAGCAGAGTGTTAAGAAGTGTTCATGCTTATTGTCGTCAGAATAAACCTATTTCTTCATTGTATCCTGAAGATTATGACAAATTATCTGAAGCTGAAAAATTGAGCCTGATATCGTTTAAAGAGGCTACCCCGGTTTATGTTACAGACGCCGATGCCCTGATTGAAGATACGATTCAGACCATAAAGGAAATAAAGGGTATTCAGAAACGTAACGGCGAAAAAGCCTGTCACAGGTTCATTATTAGTAACTGCCAGCAGGCAAGCGACATACTGCAACTGATTGAGCTTTTCCTTTGGAATGGATGGAGCAAAGACGGTTTAACCATAGATTTTGTGCCGCTTTTTGAAACCGTTAACGACTTAAAAGGGGCTGCAGCAATTATGGATACGCTGTACAGCAATCCTTTTTACAAAGCACACCTGGCTAGTCGTGGCAACAAGCAAGATATTATGCTTGGTTATTCTGACAGTACAAAAGATGGCGGTTATTTAATGGCTAACTGGTCTATTTTTAATGGGAAGACATCACTTTCGGAGATTTCAAAAAAACACAACATTCAACTGGCATTTTTCGATGGCCGCGGCGGTCCGCCGTCTCGGGGTGGTGGAAAAACCCATCGTTTCTACGCATCAATGGGCAAAGAAATAGCCAATAAAAACATCCAGTTAACAGTACAGGGACAAACGATAAGTTCTCAATACGGTTCTATTGAAAGCGCAGAGTTTAATATTGAACAGTTAATCAATGCAGGAATTTCTTCAGGCTTGAAAGAAAAGCACAATGTACTTTTAGATCCAGAAAACAAGCAATTGCTCGATGCAATGGCCGAAGATGGTTATAAAGCCTTTGTCGACCTGCGGGAACATTCGCTTTTTGTAAGCTATCTCGAAAAGCTTTCGCCATTAAAGTTACTTTCTCAGGCAAATATTAGTTCTCGCCCGGTAAAACGAAATGGTGGCGGCGCCATGAAACTTGAAGATTTGCGAGCAATTAGTTTTGTAACCGCCTGGAGCATGTTGAAGCAAAATGTACCCGGATTTTACGGCATGGGCACCGCAATGAAGAACCAGGAAAATGCGGGCAACTGGGATAAGGTGGTTAAGGTTTACGAAGCTTCTGATTACCTGAAAACAATCGTTGATAATTGCATGATGAGCATGAGCAAATCAGATTTTGTAATTACTGCGCATTTGGCAAACGACAAAGAGTTCGGTGCTTTTTGGACGCAACTACATAACGAATTCGAGTTAACGAAAGAGATGCTTTTGAAACTTTCGGGGCAGGAAACGCTGATGGCAAATTATCCTGTTGATAAGAAATCTATCGCTACGCGGGAAAAAATTATTTTGCCCCTGGTGCTTATACAGCATTTCGCCTTAGAGAAATTGCAACACAATCAAAATGAAAAAGACCAGGCGGCTTTAGAGAAGTTGGCCGTCAGAACGGTTTTTGGAATCGTAAATGCAGGAAGAAATTTGGCTTAGCATTTTTTATGAGTCATTTCTAACAGACGCAATCCCTTTCTATCCAAGGAAAACTTTTTAGAATTTCGATAAATAGAAATAAAAAAAACCCTTTGCAGATTTGTTCTGCAAAGGGTTTTTTTATTTAAGAGTCTGATTAGAAAAATTTATCTATCAATTGACCCCATAACTTTTTGGCCAAAAGCATTTAGTGCATCCTTTTCAGCTGCACCGTCGCCAACCATTTGATGTACTTCAAGTGCACCACAGATATTCGTAATCATTTCGCCGGCAACGTCAACTTCATGTTCGCTAACGCCTCTAAATTCGCAGAAAGCTTCTAAAACCTCTAAAGTTGTCTCCAGTTGAGCAGGAGTTGTATTTTGAAATAATTGTCTTATAACTGGAATTTTCATTATTTTATTTTATTAAATAATTCAATCAAACCTTCTGCTTTGTTAGTCTGCACCTGGTCTACCAAATTACCACCGTTAAAAGCCGCGAAAGTTGGTAAGTTATCAACGTTCGCAAATTTGCGTGAGTTTGGAAGTTTCTCGGCATCAACAATTAAGAAAGCTACGTCTTCATTTTCAGCAGCCAGCTTTTTAAATTTCGGCTTCATGATTCTGCAATTGCCGCACCATGAGGCAGCATACTGAACCATAACTTTCGGGTTATCGGCTAAATATTGTTGAAGATTGTCTTCTGTTAATTCTAAAAACATAACGTTTTGTTTTATTAGTTAGCTGCTAAATATTCAGCAACGCCGCTTCTGTTTGCGTTCATTGCTTCTTTTCCTTCTTCCCAGTTTGCAGGACAAACCTCGCCATGTTTTTGAACGTGAGCGTAAGCATCAATTAAACGTAAATATTCTTTAACATTTCTGCCCAATGGCATATCGTTAACGCTCTCGTGGAAAACCTTACCAGTTTCGTCAATTAAGTATGTTGCTCTGAAGGAAACATTTGAACCTGAAAAAGATTCATTTCCTTCTTCGTCATAGCTAACTTCTTGATCCAGAATATCTAAAATTCCAGATAATTGTCTGTGCGTATCAGCTAAAATGGGGTAAGTAACACCTTCAATACCACCGTTATCTTTCGGTGTATTTAACCATGCGAAATGAACTTCGTTAGTATCGCAAGATGCACCAATTACAATTGTATTTCTTTTTTCAAACTCAGGTAAAGCAGCTTGGAAAGCGTGTAATTCTGTAGGGCAAACAAAAGTAAAATCTTTTGGATACCAGAATAATAACACTTTACTATTTTTGTTTACAGCCTCTTCAAATACGTTGATTTTCAAGTCATCACCCATGTCTGACATCGCATCAATACTAACACTCGGAAATTTTTTACCTACTATTGCCATAATCTTTTTGTCTTTAATTTTATAGCGCAAAGGTACGGCGAAAACATCTCCTAATCAACCCGGAATTATTATTTGTTAATTGTATTTATTGATGACGTTATAGTTAAAAACTATAATCTTTTTATGAAGTATAATTGTTTACTATTGATATTTTGGATTCAATTCGATGATGATTTTGAGCTTAGTTAGTTGCCGTTTTTAAGCACTCATTCCTTGATTTCATTGCCGTCGTACTTCTGTCGACGGAATAAGAATCCCTCTCAACCTAAATCAAGAGGGATTGGACGTTATTTCTTCAATGTGTTCTCGTACAACTTAAATATCCTTTTGTACTCATCTGTCCAACTGCTTGGCTCAATAAATCCATGGTCTTCAACAGGATAAACAGCCAACTCCCAATTGTTCTTCCCAAGCTCGATGAAGCGCTGAGAGATGCGGACAATATCTTGGAAATGGACATTCACATCCACCATTCCATGCGCCATCAGTAAGTTTCCTTTTAACTTATCGGCAAAGTAAATTGGAGAACTTTGTTTGTATGCAATTGGGTCGTTAAATGGCTCATTCAAAATGTTTGAGGTGTAACCATGGTTGTAGTGTGCCCAATCTGTTACCGAACGCAAGGCGGCTCCGCTTGCGAAAACATCCGATTCGTTAAACATGGCCATTAATGTGATGAATCCACCATATGAGCCACCATACAAACCCACATGTTTAGGATTTACGCCATATTTGTCGACTAAAAATTTAACGCCGTCCACCTGGTCAGTCAAGTCTTTTCCACCCATATGGCGATAAATGCCTGTTCTATGGTCGCGGCCATAGCCCGAGCTACCGGTATAATCGATATCAATTACGGTATAGCCATTATCTGCCAGCAAATTATTAAACATAAATTCGCGGAAATAGGTGCTCCAGCCAAAATGTACGTTCTGCAAATAGCCTGCACCGTGGACAAAAACCACAGCAGGATGGTTTGGGTTCGGATTATCACTTTTATAGACCCTTGCATAAACAGCTGCTCCGTAACGATTATTAAAAGAAACCATATCCGGCTCCCGCCATTTGTAAGAATTAAATTCTGCTGAAGTAGATTGCGTAATTTTTAGTGCTTTTGCACCAGCCTTATTCGCCTGGATGTACAACTCCCCAGGCTTATTCATGTAAGAATAATTGATGGCCAGGTATTTTTCATCAGGCGAAAGGGTAATATCATTTAAACCTTTCATCGTGGTGATTTGAACCGGTTCGCCACCGTTTACGCCAATTTTAAAGAAATTTGTAACGCCCGGATGCTCTTTATTCGCTTCGAAATAAAAGGTACTTTTATCTTTTGATAACTGAACGGATTGCACTTCCCATTTCCCGGAAGTTATTTGTTTTTTATCGCCGGTAGAAACATTTACCACATACAAATGTGAATATCCCGTTGCTTCACTTTGATAGTAAAAGCGATTGTCGTCGATCCATCCGGTACTGCCCTGAAAAAAACCACTGATGCCCGGACCACCAATCCAGGCCTCATCATGCTGGCGGTCGATGAGGTTAAATTTTCCTGTAGAGGCATCCAATTTCAAAATCCAACGGTCTTTATTGTCGGTAGAAGTGGCCACCATTATCGCCATGCTTCCGCTTTCATTCCACGATGGCCCGAATAAATTAACCAGTCTATCTTCATTTTTCTTTTTAAGCGAGTCCAGTACTTTTGGATATTCTTTATAGAAATCGGGTATGTCTTTCACACCCGGAATGGTTGCTGTCTGAATGGCGTAAACAGAATCCTTTTGCGTATCGTAAATAAAGCCCTGAGAAACACTTTCGCTTTCTCCAACTTTGGTTCTACCAGTTATATCTTCTGTGTAACCTGATGCGGTAACATAGTTCGGAACGATAGTGTTGCGGTTGTTTTGAGCTGGCGCCGTTAGTTTGTAAGTTACAAAATGTCCATCCGGACTAACGACAACCCCGTTTAAAAATCTTTCATCTGTGTAAAGTGGTTTCAAAGATTTGTTATCTGCAGATAAAGCTCCAAACCGACCTCTGCCCCCGCGACTCCCGCCGCCACGGTTCTCTGCATTTCTCTTTTTAATAATGTCAAATAATTCTATTTGCTGCGTTTTCAGCCAAGTATCCTGTTCCGTCGCCAGTTTTGCCGGCGTTCTCCCCACAGCCTTGCCTTTAACAAAATTGGTTATTTGTTTGGTTTCAGCCGTTTTCAGATTAAGTTGGAACAGGTTATCTCCCAATTGATAAACAACATCGCCATTTTTCAAAAAAACAGGGCTGCTTTCTCTTTCCATGGTGTTTGTTAACCTTGTTTCTTTCTTCGTTTTCAGATTCTGCAGATAAAGATCTCCGCTTTTCTCTGTGAGTCCGAGCGATTTGTCTTTGTTGTAGGTGTATGTTTGGCTAAGTAGTTTTTCATCTTCTTTATCAATTGCTTTGATGGGCTTGCCGGCCGAAGTCGAAATTTTATATAGATCCTCCTTTGCTTTATTTTCAGGATTCCAGTTGAAATATAAAGTTTTGCTATCTGCTGTCCACCGGAAATTCGTTGGTGCTATTCCCATCCATTTCGGGTCTCGCATAATTTTTTCGACCGTTAGCGGACCGATTTGTTGCGCAAATGTATATTCGCCTGCACAAAGCAAAACGAAAAGTAAATATTTCTTCATAAGTTTTTGTTTGGATGCTGCAATTTAGAGAATGCGGCTGCTAAAGTGGCAAGGAAATGGAAATGTTACAACGCTTAGTTTGGCCACCAATAAAAAAAGTTATACCCTTAACGAAAACGATTGAATTTTTAGTACAAAAGACCGCCGTTACACAGCAGTATACAGATTGTTTCCGTGTATTCTGTGTTTCTGTGGCAAAACAGAAACTATAACGCCCTAACATATTTTTGCCACAGAGGCTCGGATACACAGAGAAAGGAATATAGATTGTTTCCGTGTATTCCGTGTTTCTGGGGCAAAAACAGGAACTATTAACACCCTAAAATATTTTTGCCACAGAAGCACAGAGCGTACAGAGAAAAGGTATAAAGATTTTTCAGTGTATTCTGTGTTTCTGTGGCATAGAAAGGGACTATTAATGGCCTCAAATATTTTGCCACAGAAGCACGGAGGGCACAGAGAAAGGAATACCCATTGTTTCCGTGTATTCCAAGTTTTTGTGCAAAACGGAAATGCCGAATTCGAGTTAACGAATAATTCAGTAAGGAAGCCTACCTTATCACACGCCCAGACCTGTCGACGTTGACGTCATCGAACGGCTTTAGATAGTCGTTTACAATAACTGAAAATTCCCTGCGGGTTAAGATTCTTTTAAGGTCATATTTAGACTGAAACTTGTAAGATTTATTCCACTTGTTTTGCAATTCAATTTTTGTGGCTTCAACAGATTTATTGCCAACATAACAAGCCAAAGAAATTGTGTTTTCCAGGTCAATATGAACATTTTGATGGTCATCGAACCAAATTTGCGCTTTGTAGTAATAATCTTTAAGCGGCTGTTTTATTTCATCGTATGTAACATTCTTTTCAGCGTTGAACAAACATTTATCATCCTTAAGAACTGCTTTCAAAATCCCTGTTATACCGATTTTCTGTATTGCAAGCCAATTAGAATCGGTTATTTTCACATCTTCAAAAGGCATCAGCGGAAGCTTATTGCTCAATAATTCTTTTTGAATTCCTTTCAGATTAGACAGACTGGTTTTGCTTTTCAAAAGCACAGTTTTTGCAGCCGTTACGCCAGCCGTTTGCCCAATTTCAAAATTATCCGCTCTGATGTATAGCATATTTTCCTGGTTTTCGATGAGCAAATTTTGAAGAGGAAGAAATTTGGCACTACCGCTTATACCAGCCACCGTGGTTTTGTACAGGTTCTCTGCATAATTAATCTTAGCTGTCTCAGAAGGGTTTAAGGTCTGGATTTTTAGTGAAGGAAGAATTTTGTCGATGTTATCTGTTACGATTAAAACCTTAGCCTTTATGCTTTTTTCTGGGGTTAGCTTTAACTCCCAGCCATTTCCAGAGCGTTTAACTTCGTAGTACTGGAGATTATTAATTACACTTAAAAACTTGGAACTGTCCGCCCACTTTTTAATAATGGCGTTTACCATTTGTTTCGTAAATTCTGGCAAAGCAACATCATCTGCAAGTTTTGAGGATTTTCTTGCGTTTTTCTCAAATGCTTGTTTCACGCCTCCTAATGGCCAGCTTTTAAAATCAGTTAAGTTAAAACCATCACGCTGTGTTAAAATTGTAGTGCTTGCTCCCGATTGTGACGCTTGAACTCCGGCTGCGAAGGCAGCATTGCTGTTACCCAAGATCAGAACATCCGTTTTAGTGGTTTGGGCATGGATAATCAGCGGAATCAAGAACGCAAAAACACAAAACAATTTTTTCATTAGCGGGAATTTTAATTATTCGCAATATGCTTTAAATGAATGAATTTTTAATGAAATGACATGATTTTCGCTAAATTTAGTGCTGAGCAAGAGGTGATTTTAACTTTTTCGAAAGCTTTATATATCTTTCTAATGGCTCAGGAAAACAACAGTAATATGGAAGAAAAAATAAATTCAATTTTCGGATTACAACAAAAGCATAAGCTCGAATTGATGAAACCTGATGCAAAGCTACGTATTTCCAAATTAAAGCTATTGAAGCGGGCTTTGGTAGATTCTGAAGAAGAAATTTACCTCGCTTTGCAGACGGATTTACGGAAAAACAGATTTGAAACTGCTGTTACAGAATTATTTTTCACTTATGCCGAGATAGATCATGCAATTAAAAATCTCGCAAGCTGGATGAAGCCGAAATCGGTTAATAAAACTTGGAGTAATCTCTTTGCTACGAATAGAATTTATTACGAACCAAAGGGTGTTTGCCTGATTATTGCGCCATGGAATTATCCGCTTCAGCTTATTATGAGCCCACTTATTTCGGCAATTTCAGCAGGGAATTGTGCAATTGTCAAACCATCAGAATTAAGCGCCGCCACCTCGTCTGTTGTTAATAAAATTATATCTGCAACGTTTGATATTCACGAAATCGCTTGTTTTGAGGGCGATGCAGAACTTTCTTCGGCATTGCTTAAACTTCCTTTCGACCATATTTTCTTTACCGGAAGTACCGAAATTGGAAAATTGGTAATGGCAGCTGCAGCCAAAAACCTAAGCTCCGTTACTTTGGAATTAGGGGGTAAATCACCGGTGATAATTGATAATACCGTAAACATAAAAAAAGCTGCAGAGAAAATTTCGTGGGGTAAACTGGTTAACGCCGGACAAACCTGTATCGCTCCTGATTATGTCTTAATTGATGAGCAACTTGAAGCCGAATTTATAAGGCATTATAAAGCTGCAACGCAAAAGATGTTTTATTTAAACGGTGAGATTGACAACAGTGTTTATGGCAAAATCATCAATAAAAAGCATTTTGATAGGTTAAGCAAATTAATTAAAAATGCTGCAGAGGGTGGCGCAACGTTGGAATTTGGCGGCGAGATAAACGAAGAAAACCTTACAATTAATCCAACAATTTTTACTTCGGTTAATCTTGATAATGCACTAATGAAGGAAGAAATCTTTGGTCCGGTTTTACCTGTGTTAACCTACAAAGATTTGCAGCAAGCCATCGATTTTGTTAACGCAAAAGATAAACCATTAGCACTTTACATTTTTTCTGATCGCCGGGAAACGCAGAAAAAAATAATTAGGGAAACTGCTTCTGGCGGAACCTGCATTAATGATGTTTTGGTTCATATCAGCAATCCAAATTTGCCCTTCGGCGGAGTAAATAGTAGCGGAATTGGAAGCTGCCACGGGATTTTTGGCTTTAAAAACTTCTCGCACGAAAAGGCGGTCTTCTTCCAATCCAAATTCGGCATGACAAAAATGATTTATCCTCCCTACAGGGAAAAAATGGGACTGCTAAAGTGGTTAAAAAAGTTAATGTAATACTGGCCTACGGCTGTAGACTTCGAACCTCAATCTATCAAACACTTTAGTAAATAGTTCCGCATATTCTTAGTCAATTATAATTAAATTGCTAATTTGGTTGCATGGATTTGGAACAACTCAAATATCCAATCGGGCAATTCACCATGCCAGAGGTTTTCGATGAAAAGCAATCGAAAATTTGGATTTCAGAAATCGAGGCGCTACCTGAACAGGTCAGAAATGCAACTGAAAATATAAATGCTGAACTCTTAAACGAAACTTATCGCCCTGGCGGCTGGACCGTGAAACAGGTAATTCATCATCTTCCGGATAGCCATATGAATGCTTACATTCGTTTTAAACTAGCGATTACCGAAGAAGTTCCCGTCATCAGGCCATATCATGAAGAACTTTGGGCCGAAACTGAAGAGGCTAAAAATGGCGACATAGAAATGTCTGTACTACTTCTAAAAGCTGTGCATCAACGATTGATTTCATTTTTAAAAACGTTGAAGATGGAGGATTATCAACGCCGGTATATTCATCCGGCTCAGGGCAAAAAATTCACTTTAGCTCACATGTTAGGCATGTACGCCTGGCATGGAAAACACCATTTGGCGCACATTAAAACCACCATTCACAGGGGTTAGCTTTTACAAGCAGGCGCCAGCATTCATGGTAAAATTCTAATCTACATTAGTACCAACATCGCAGCGCTCATCGCAATCATAATTGCATCTTCTACAATCGTAACCGTACTCATCGGCAAATTGAAAACGGCTCCAAGGCATGCACATTGAATCTTTTTCTTGTTCAGCACACTTTCTAAAACACCAAAAATGCTCACTGTCATTACAATCAGCGTAAACCAGTTTACAACCACCGGCGATAAATTTATAGCGAAACTTAAGCCCAGCGCTAATTCGATAAATGCATAAACATAGCCCCAGCCACTAAACTTTTTGGCTACAATGTCGTACATCGCATAGCTCTCGGCGAACGATTTTAAACCGAGCATTTTAAAAAAAGAGAATGTTAAAAAGAAGCCAGCCATGAACACCCGCATAAAAACCATAACGTTTATGCTGCTGTTTTGCCAGGCTGCGATCAAGGAAATTGCCGTAACATAGCCAAAAATCAACAAGATTGGTTTGTAAGTTTCAACCCACGATTTTGCCTCTTCCTCGATTTCGCTCTGCGCCATTGCAGAGATTTGATATTTACTTTGTGGGCCACCCAAAGCCTGCTGCAACGCATCTATATTAAGGTGTTTGGCCATGCTAATCGTCGCTGAATTGCTTTCTTTGGAAACTTCGACAGCTGTTATTTCAGGCAGAACCAACAGGTTGCTTTTAACTTTATTTTCGCAACCACCACAGGTCATGCCGGTAAGTTGATAAGTATGTGTCATGATAAATTTTTTATACAAATTTAACTTTTAAGTAAGCCAGAACAGTTACAGAATAAACAAAAAATGTTATAGAATTTTCTTAACAAATTATAGAATATGAGCCAGGCTTCCATGAAACAATATTATGCAAATCTGTTTTTTTGGAAAGGTTTGTTGAGTATTCCATCGGCGAAAGCAGCCCCGCTTTCCTTTCTGCCGCAGTTCTTCCTCTGCTGGTTATTTGGCAAAGCGGCGGCATTCATCCAATCGGGTTTATAAACGAAGACATTGTTCTTGGCACAAAATAGCGGTGTGGCTTCTGCGGTGTTAACCCACAAAAACAGATGTCATTGTTAACGAGCCGCCAACAGCCTTATCGTTAAAAAAAGAAACATCTTCCTTTTCGTTTTTTAACCCCAGGTTATATATTAAGGGCAAGTAGTGTTCTGGTGTAGGGATGGCCAGCATTGCGTCGGCACCTAGCTTTTGGTAGTTAATCAACGGCTTGTGGTCGCCATTTGAGATTAGGTTTTTAAACTTATCGTTCATTTCCAGAGCCCAATCATAGCCGCCGCCATCAATCATTTCCCAGCTTAACATGCGGAGGTTATGTACCATATTTCCGCTGCCAAGTATCAAAACACCTTTTTTTCGAAGCGCATAAATTTCCCGGGCAAGTTCGTAATGTTGTTCCGGGGATTTAGTATAATCAATGCTTAATTGGAGAATAGGAATATTAGCATCCGGGTACATATGTCTCACCACCGTCCAGGTGCCATGGTCTAAACCCCAATCATGATCTAAACCAACCTGGGTGCTTGTAACCAAGCCTGGAATTTCTGCAGCGAGCTTCGCATCGCCGGGTGCCGGGTACTGTACATCAAAAAGCGCTTGAGGAAATCCTCCAAAATCATGGATAGTTGATGGAAAATCCATTGCTGTAACAAAAGTTCCGTGCGTGTACCAGTGTGCCGATACAACCAATACCGCTGTTGGAACGGGGATGTTTTTCGCCAAAGCACTCCAAGTCTGGCTATACTCATTGTTTTCAATGCCATTCATTGGCGAGCCATGACCGATGAAAATGGTTGGCATAAGATCCGTTTTTGGCAAACGCTGAGTGAAGTTTCTGAATTGTGACAAAGTTGGCATAATTGTATTTTTTATAAATTACGTCAATATTTTATCTACTGCGCTTGATGTAAGTTAAGAAAAGCCAAACCGTTTCCGATTAAACTTTACAACGTTTGTTTAAATCTCATCGAGCGTTTTTCTTTTACCGGATGTTTGCTTTTTATAGGCGGATGGAGTTAGTCCGCTAACTTTTTTAAACTGCGCAGAAAGATGTGCAACGCTGCTGTAACTAAGTTGATAAGCAATTTCACTCAAAGTAAGTTCGCCATAGGTGAGCATTTCTTTCGCTTTTTCTATCTTTTGTGCAATGAAATATTTCTCTATGGTTTGATTTTCAACCTCCGAAAAAACAGCGCTTAACTGCGCATACTCCAGGTGTAGCTGCCCGCTTAAATAAGAAGAAAGGTTAGCTTTGAGGGGCTCTTTGGTATAATGTACAAGATCGATAATCGTCGTTTTAACCTGTTCGGCAATTTGAGTTTTTCTATCCTCCAGCAATTCAAAACCAAAATAATTTAGCCTTTCGGCAATTAAGGTCTTATCATTTTCAGTCACCGCATCCGCTAATACGACTTCACCCAGCTCAACCGAAACGGGGTTAAAACCAAGCTTTTCCAGCTCGGTTTTAACCACCATTTTGCAGCGGTTGCACACCATATTTTTTATATGGAGATTCATTTATTTTGCTTTTATGGTTTCGGTAACGTCGCCGCAATCAAACATCATGCTCCCATAATACGGATTTTCGATGGCCTCTTTTTCATTTAACCAACTCGCTTTCGCCATTGGGCAATGCTGGATATAAACTGTGGTATTATTGAATTTGATATTTCTAATCGTTTTAATCATGGCATAAGAGATACCTTCAAACGCTTTTCTCTGGGCCTTGATATCTTTTCCGCTAGCTAATTCTGTGGCTTTAGCTTTAACAATTTTAGCCTGTTCCATCCACAGGGTATGCTGTGTTGCAGGTAAATCCTTATGCGGAACAGCATCTACTTTAGCTGAAAGTGTTTTAGCTTTCTGCACTGCGAGTTCTTTTTTATCGGCAGCAAGGGCATTTTTCACCTCGTAATAAGTCGATAATAACTGATTGAAAGACGCATCGGTTTTACTTTGTGCGAAAAGTATTTTAGTACTTGAAATGGCTATTATCGCCATCATTGTGATAATCTTTTTCATTCTGATTACTTTAAAACATTAAAAAAATTAAATTCTGCTCTTAGCAAATACATGTTTTTGGTATACCGGTTCGCCATATTTCCGGTAGCCTGAAAGCGGTAACCTAAATCTATTCGGGTGGTGCTATTCAAAATAACCTGAACGGCGGGCGCTAAATCCAAATACGATTCTCCAGAACTTGGGTCTGTTTTGCCCAGCATTTCGAAATACAGATTAAAGTTTGGCTCCTTGTAATTTTTATAAACGAGCGGCAAAACCAGGTAGCCTGAGGATAAACTGTATGAGAACATGTTGCCCGGACTCGGCATTCCTGCTATTTGTTTGCCGGCATCCTTGAACGCGTGCGCATAACCCAGCGTGGCCGATAGCGCAAGTTTGTGTAAAAGCTGCGTGAAAATTAAACCGCCCTGCGTGCCGCTGTTGTCGCCTTCCAGGTTAATATCCCGGGTAAAGGTTGGCCTTTTACTCGTGCTTATTCTTCCGAAAGCGGCAGCCCTGAAATGACTATGCGTTTCATCAATGGACAAAAATCGGTATTTTGCATACAAACTTCCGCCTTCCAATCGATATTTTCCATCCATATCAGATAAAAAGCCCTGGGCATGCATCATCAGGTTTTTATTGAAACCAACCATCACCTCTGGTATAGTTCTGATCATAAATTCAGGGTTGTTCATCCCCTCATTGGTTAGCCTTAAACCTATAGATTTGGTTGGCATATTGCTGGCAGGTTCTGTAAATACATATAATTCCTGCCCAAAAGCGATGTTAAAGGCGCCAAAAAGAATCAGCGGCATTAATAAAAACCTTCTCATCTTAAGAAAGAACCAAATGATAAACACGGATTTTCTTTCCGTTAACTATAGCAGTGCCATTTGCGTAGGCATCAGAATTTACTGTTGCAGCTTGTTTTTTAAATGCTGAACTCGAGATAAAATTCTTATCGATAACTGAGGCTTTTACCGGGCCGTTTAATGTTTTGTTTTTCGCGTTGATGAATCGATACACATTGCCGTCAACAATTGCCTGGCCTTTATCATCGACTTTTACCTGGTTAAAAGAAAAATCTGCAGTTAAGCCGCCAACAGAAAAGCCAGCATCCTGCACCTTTTTGCGCACCATATCCAGGTTGATGTCGGCGCCTTTTTTGAACGTTAAAACGAAGATATTTTTATTTAAATCTGGTTTTACCGAATTGATAAAGCCCAATGTTTCCAAAGATTTTTGTGTGGCATTTGAACACATTGAACAAGTTAAACCAGTTACCTGTAAATCTACTTTAGTAATCTGTTGTGCCGAAGCCTCAACGGCCAGGAATAGCATAATAATGCTAAAAATTTTTATAGTTTTCATTGCTTTTGAAATTAGAATTTAAGAAAATGTTGCATTGTCCCATCGAAATGCTGGCGCATCAAAGGGAAATGGATAATCCTAATTCCTAAAAATACAATTGAAAATATGTAGCGCAACCTGCGAGGAAAGTGGGGGCGCCTTATTGCTGATTTTGTTTAAAAAAGCGGGGGTAATGTTGCTCAAAAAATCAAGCACAGGTGGATGTAAGAAAAGCTGAACGGAAAACAATTTCGGCATTTCAACCTTGGCAGCCGTTTGGTGGCTATCTTTTACCTTAACTGTTACTTGTGTGTTTTTGCAACAACCATCATCCTTTATCCTTTCAGAAGGTATATCTGCACAAAACTTGCAAGAAACAACATTGCTGAACAGCTTTACATTCTCGAGTTTACCACCGCAGAAATGCAAACTCAAAGCCAAACCCATAACACTAACCACATAGAGTGCGGCCAAATACAGTGCTATTTTTTGTTTGAACTTCATTAGTGCAAAGGTAAAGCAAAATTAATCGAATAACAGGCCATTTTATTTATTGAATTTCATTTTTTAGTTTAATTTAGCTTCAAACACGAATGAAATGAAGAGATTGTTATTACTTGTCTGTACCTTTTCTATGATTTCTGCCTTTGCGGCGAAACCGAAAAATCAATACATCAGAATAAAAACTGAATTTGGAGAGTGCATTGTTAAGCTGTATAATGAAACGCCCCTCCACAGGGATAACTTCTTAAAATTAACTAAGGAAGGCTATTACAATGGCACCTTGTTTCACAGGGTAATAAAAGATTTTATGATTCAGGGCGGCGACCCTGATTCGAGAAATGCTAAACCTGATTCGCTGCTTGGAGAGGGTGGACCCAAGTACACCATTCCAGCAGAATTTCGAGACAGCTTGTTTCACAAAAAAGGCGTTTTGGCTGCAGCGAGAGATAATAATCCAGAAAAGGCATCAAGCGGAAGTCAGTTTTATTTGGTGCAGGGAAAAGTTTTTACCGATGAACAGTTAAATACGTTAGAAGAAAAAAGACTTAAGTTTAAAATTCCTGAATACCAAAGGCAGGTTTATAAAACTTTAGGCGGAGTGCCTCATTTAGACAGAAATTACACCGTTTATGGCGAAATTGTTTTGGGTTTGGACATGGTTGATAAGATTGCTGTATTGCCGACCGATAAGAATAATCGCCCTAAACAAGATGTGAAGATGGACATTACGATTTTGAAAAAACGGGAAGCAAGAAAACTCGAGAAACAGTTGGCTCAGGGTTTCGTTGAAAATAAGTCGACGGTTTTAACGCACTAGTTTAATATGAAGATCATCTCTTACAATGTTAATGGAATTAGGGCAGCGAGTGCTAAGAATTTTTTCGGGTGGTTACAGGCTACTAATGCCGATATGGTTTGTTTGCAGGAAGTTAAAGCGATGCCTGATCAAATTTCCGAAATCATTGGCTTAATTGAACAACTTGGCTACCATCATTATTGGTTTCCGGCAGAGAAAAAAGGATACAGCGGTGTCGCAATTTTGAGTAAGATAAAGCCAAACCACGTCGAATACGGCTGTGGCGAGGAGTGGATTGATAAAGAAGGTAGAATTTTGCGGGCAGATTTTAATGATTTCTCCCTGATGAGTTTGTACATGCCATCGGGTTCCAGTGGTGATGAGCGACAAAGTAAAAAGTACGAATTTATGCGGTTTTTTGATTCATATATTGGCGAGCTGCGTAAAGAAATACCTAATTTAATTGTGAGTGGCGATTACAACATTTGCCACACAGCGATGGATATTCACAACCCAAAATCAAACGCAAACTCTTCGGGATTTTTGCCAGAGGAAAGAGAGTGGATGCAGTTATTTTTAGAGAACGGTTTTATAGATGCCTTCAGGCATTTTAACAAGGATCCGCATCACTATACCTGGTGGAGTTACCGTGCAGGCGCAAGAGGCAAAAATCTGGGTTGGCGAATTGATTATCATCTGGCAACAAAGCCGATGGAGAAAAGACTTAGGAATGTAAGGATTTTACCCGATGCAATCCACTCAGATCATTGTCCGGTGTTGCTGGAAATGGATTGATAAACTATAAATGCTCTGCCTCGTATTTTTCACCGGCCTTCAGCATTAATTCTATTTGCTTCAAATCTTCGGCAGTAAGTTCTTCCTTTTCCTGCAATTCAAACACGGCGATCATGTTCTCTTCGTATTGTTTTTCAGTTTTAATTACGATTTCGTGCGCCATGATGCAAAGCTTAGAATTTAATAATTTCTGTTGGTGTAATGCAAAAATCTAACCTGATGTCCCGTTCTGTCACATCATCAATTTTATCAATTGCAGGCAGCAAAGATAAGCCTATTTTTTGAGCATTTAAATTTTCGAGAAATCGGTCGTAGAAACCTTTTCCGTAACCCACCCGGTAGCCTCTTTTATCAAAAGCTAACAACGGAACCATAACCAAGTCAACATCCCCATTGTGGATAACGCCTTGTTGTGGCTCTAAAATATTGTAAAGGTTTTTCTTTAAATCGTTTGGACCTAAATATTCGTGATTTGTCATTAAAGCGGTTCCAAAATCAGCTTTAGGAACAATTATTTTAATTTCAGGATGTTTTTCTGACAGCCATTCGATTAGTAAAAATGTATTGGGTTCTCTTTTTTCCAGGATGGGCAAAAAAATGTGCAATGTCTTTACCCTTGTAAAATCCACCGTTGTAAATTGCTTTAACAAACGGTTATTAAGCAATTCAAATTCCAGTTCACTTATTGCTAACCTGTCTTTTAAAGCTTGTTGTCTGATTGTTGATTTTAACATCTCCTGAACGCGGTTTTTAAAAACATTGCCACCAAAACATGCAAATACATTGAGTGTTAATGTGCCTGCGTTTTATGGTGGGTTTCAAAAAAAAAGCCCTTGAATAATTTCCAAGGGCTTCAATAGATTTTTATTAATTATTTTACGCGTTCCACATACTCACCTGTACGCGTATCAACTTTAATTTTATCGCCCTGGTTTACAAACATAGGCACTTTAACTTCTACACCGTTTTCAAGTGTTGCTGCTTTCAATGCATTTGTCGAGGTATCGCCTTTTACTGCTGGCTCCGAATAAGTAATTTCGAATTCTGCAAAGTTAGGCAGCTGACCCATAATGGCTTCGTCGCTTTCCATAGAAACGATAACGCTCATGCCTTCTTTCAAAAACTTAATGGCCGAGCCGAACAAAGTTTTTTCTACGTTATATTGTTCGTAGCTGTTGTTGTCCATCACCACCAGGTAATCGCCATCTTCGTACAAATATTGATAATCGTTAGTTTCAACGCGGCAAATTTCAACTGCCTCATCGGTATTCATACGGGCTTCAACAATTCTACCCGATTTAATGTTACGAAATTTACCAGTGTAAAAAGCGCCGCCTTTGCCTGGTGTACGGTGATTCCATTCGTCAACAGTAACCAACTCGTTGTTTACACGCAGGATGTTACCTGTTTTAATTTCTGATGCTTTAGCCATATGATGTTATCCTATGTGGATTTATATTTCCTTTTTTGTTGACGGCAAAGGTAAAATTATTTTAATAAAAACCTATAAACCTTTGGCGCTTAACATATCTTAAAAAGCGGTTATACACTACTTAACACGCTCCATATAATCCCCGGTTTTTGTATCTACTTTCACTTTATCGCCCTGGTTTATAAATAACGGAACTCTAATTTCAGCACCGGTTTCTACTGTGGCGTACTTCTGGGCACTTGTAGAGGTATCGCCTTTTACGGCAGGCTCCGTATAGGTAATTTCGAGTTCAACACTGTTCGGTAATTGCGCTACAATCGGTTCTTCACTCTCAAAGGCAATGGTAACATTCATGCCCTCTTTTAAAAACTTAATCGAAGCACCAAAAAGTAATTTTGGAATGTTGTATTGCTCAAAAGAATTATTATCCATCACCACTAAATAGTCGCCATCCTCGTACAAATATTGGTAATCATTGGTTTCTACCCTACAAATGGTTACTTCTTCATCCGTCCGGAAACGATACTCAACAATTTTACCGGTTTTAACATTGCGCATACGAGCCTGATAAAACGCCCTTAAGTTGCCAGGCGTACGGTGAATATATTCCTCTACACTAACCAGTTCTCCGTTAAACCGAAGCACATTTCCGCTTTTTACTTCTGATGCCTTTGCCATTGTATTTTAAACTTGTTTGCTGTTTTCTGAACATCAAAGTTAAAAAAATGAATTTTGATTTGGAAAGCAAAACCTGGATTAATCGGCCGCGATAGTCCCGCTTTTTACTCCAATCTTTTTAAAACAGCTGCTATCCGTAAAACGAAGCAAGAGTTTCATCGGTTGCAGATGCTTCGTGCCTCAGCATAACGGCTCATTTGCGATTGCTGCTAATAAAAAGGATTTTCGTATCAATCGGGTTTAGGAAGATAAGCTTTTGCATAGAACCCGCCACAGCTTCAGCGCTTTTTTGCGATTGTGGGGCAGAATTTCTGTATAATCAGAGCGAAGCGGACAAGGTTAAGAAATCTTAAATCGTTAAAAAATATCCGTATAAAAGAAATGCCTTTGGGAACCACTCCAAAGGCATAATCAACCTAAACCTCAAACTAAACTATGAAAAATTTTTTTGCTTTTTACAGCGATATATTTTGTGTCCGATAAACGGAAGATATTATCATTTCCTAAAGAGGTAAATAAATAATTGTTTCTATTTTTGGTGGTGCAAAGGTAAGAACAATTTATTGTTTTCAAAATATTTTTTTCAAAATAATTATTTAATACAATAAAATGACAAAATCATAGAATGAGCACAAATCGAAAGTCAATTTAATCTACTTAAAGTCAGCTATTTGCAAGCGATTGCTGCAAAATTCATACTCCTGGATTTGATTGGAGCCAATGATTGTGAGCCTATCTTTAGTAAAGTTTTCGATTAATTCCCGGTACCAGTCAATGCCTTGAACGTCTAAATTACTCGTAGGCTCGTCTAAAAATAAAATTGGTGAATCAGAACAACAGGCCAAACCAAGTTTGGTTCGTTGCTTCATTCCCGACGAAAAATACTTAATTTCCTTATTTGCAGATTTTTCCAAACCCAGAATAGAAACTAACGATTGCGCATCAATACCCGAAGCGAAATTTTTGAACTTAAAATGAAAGTTGATTAGCTCTTTTAAAGTGAAAGTTTCTACAAGTTCTAAATACGGTGCCGCTAAACTGATATGTTTATAAATTTGCTCAACGGAAATATCCTTTGTATCAGCAAACGCAATTTCTCCTTCAGATGGTGTTAAACTTCCGGTTAAAACACTTAATAAGGTGGATTTCCCAGAGCCGTTAGGCCCCAAAATAGCGTAACTATTTCCGGAGATGAACTCTGTGCTCAGGTTTCTGAAAATCCATTCTTTGTTAAACCTTCTGCCAACATTCTTTAAGGCTATTTTCATTTGCTAGTTGAATTGGGAAGCGGTTTCGCCATGCAAACGCTATTATCTACGCCGATGTACTGACCATAATTTGGCGTTACCAGGTAGCCAACCTTTTGATATAATGCAATTGCCTCAGGTTGCTTTCTACCCGTTTCCAGAACACACTCTTCGAAAGTGAGCTCGGTAGCCCAAGCCTCAAGTTCAGTTAAAATTTTAGCTGCAATACCTTTTTTTCTATAATCCGGGTGCACAAACATTCGCTTAACCTCTGCTGCGGTTTCAGATAATGGTTTTATTGCACCGCAGGCAACGGGCATTCCATTTTGGTATGCAACAACAACCCGTTTAATGGAATCTACTTTATTAAACTGCGCATAAAAAGCATGCTCATCACCATCTCTAACGGCTAAATCCTTATCCAGCAATGCAACCAATTGTATAAAATCGGCATTGTTCGAATTCGTTCTGATTAGCGTTAAATCACTCATAAGGTTATTAAATGTTCACCAGGGTAACTTAAATATTTAGGATTAACGGCTTCACTGTTTAGGTATTATCTTTACTTTACATGGAAACAATTTCACCTAAAATTTAGCTACCCATTCCGAAACCTTTCATTACCCCACGGTTAGAGTTTCGGATGAAATCAACAATCTCATCGCGAATTTCCGTCGGTTTAAATTCAGCTTCAATTATATCTAAGGCTTTGGTTACATTGTTGTGTTTTACAAACAGCACACGGTAAATTTCCTGTATTTCATCAATCTGCTCATTGGTAAAGCCTCTTCTGCGCAAACCAACCGAATTTATACCTGCGTAAGAAAGCGGCTCTCTTGCAGCCTTAACATAAGGTGGAACATCTTTACGAACCAAAGAACCGCCGGTTACAAATGCATAAGAACCCACTTTTACAAATTGGTGAATGGCAACCAAGCCAGCCAAAACAACATTATTGCCGATGGTAATGTGGCCGGCTAAAGTTGTGCTGTTCGAAAAGATACAGTTGTTACCCACCTCGCAATCGTGTGCTATGTGAGAGTAGGCCTGAATTAAGCAATTGCTGCCAATTACTGTTCTCCATTTATCTTTGGTGCCGCGGTTTATCGTAACGCACTCGCGAATAGTTGTATTATCGCCAATTTCTGCGGTAGTTACTTCACCTGCAAATTTTAAATCCTGTGGTTCGCCAGAAATTACCGCCCCAGGAAAGATGCGGCAGTTTTTACCAATCCGGGCGCCATCCATAATGGTTACATTTGAACCAATCCAGGTTCCCTCGCCAATTACAACGTCTTTATGAATCACCACAAAAGGTTCAATTACCACGTTTTCGGCAATTTTTGCCTGAGGATGTATGTATGCTAGAGGTTGTATCATTATTGAACTGGTTCTGGTTGTTTAATTTTGGATATTTGAGCCATCATTTCGGCTTCGACAACAATTTTTTCGCCAACCATGCCAACACCTTTCATTTGAGCAATTCCTCGTCTGATTGGTTCCAGCAAATCACAGCGGAAAACGATGGTGTCGCCGGGAAGAACCTGAGCCCTAAAGCGAACATTATCAATTTTTAAAAAGTACGTTAAATAATTTCTTGGATCGGGTACAGTACTTAAAACTAAGATTCCACCAACCTGTGCCATTGCCTCAATCTGAATTACACCAGGAAAAACCGGTGCGCCAGGGAAATGTCCTTTAAAAAATTCCTCATTCATGGTTACGTTTTTAACGCCCACAACATGGTTTTTAGAAAGTTCCAGAATTTTATCTACAAATAAAAACGGCTGACGATGAGGCAAAATGTCCATAATCTGAACAACGTCATATAATGGCTTAGCGCTTGGATCGTACACCTTTTGTATTTTCTTGTTTTTTTCTTTTTTAATCGCTGCTTTAATTTTCTTAGCAAATGCAACGTTTGCGGCGTGCCCTGGGCGAGCGGCCATAATGTGCCCTTTTAGGTGCATACCTACCAAAGCTAAATCGCCAATCATATCCAATAATTTATGACGGGCAGGTTCATTTTGGTACCTGAGCTCCATATTATTTAAAATACCTTGTGGCGCAACATCAATATCCGCACGGTTAAAAAGTTTTGCCAAATGGCTCAACTCATCTTTTGTTACTTCTTTATCAACAATAACGATGGCGTTATTTAAGTCGCCACCCTTAATCAGGTTATGAGATAGCTGATATTCCAGTTCGTGAAGGAAACAAAAGGTACGGCAAGACGCAATTTCTTTTTTAAACTCTGCGATGGTGTTTATGCCTGCGTGTTGGCTGCCTAAAACCGGTGAGTTATAATCTATCATACAAGTAAAACGGTAGTCATCCAAAGGCATGGCTACAATTTCAACTTTTCTGTCTGCTTCTGTATAAGTAATGTTATGAGGAATGGTAAAATATTCGCGGTCTGCGTTTTGTTCTATCGCACCAACTTCTTCCAGCAAATCGATAAACTGGATGGAGCTGCCATCCATAATCGGGGTTTCCGGACCGTCGAGTTTTATTAGAACATTATCTAAATCCATGCCAACAAGCGATGCCATAACGTGTTCAACAGTACTCACGCTTGCGCCGTTTTGGGTAATCGTTGTTCCGCGGGATGTATCGGTTACATTGTCTGCATCTGCATCGATAATGGGATGACCATCTAAATCAACTCGTTGAAATTTAAAACCGTGATTTTCTGGTGCAGGGCAAAAAGTTAAAGTAACATTAGCTCCGGTGTGTAAACCAACACCAGATGCAGATATCTCTTTTTTAATCGTTTTTTGTCTAACGTTCATTGTTTATTGTGTTCTTTTCCAGTTCTGCTGTAAGTTTTTTCAGCGTTTCTTCAAGCACATTAATCCGCTTTTCTACATCTGGCAAGTGCTTAAATATTACCGAAGCACGCATCCAGTTCCTCAAAGGCTGCGCCGGACTTCCGTGCCACTGTTTATTTTCTTCTGTTATGTTAAAATTGATTCCGGCCTGAGCACCGATTTGAGTTCCTTTGGCCAAAGTTAAGTGTCCGGCAATACCAACCTGTCCACCTATAACGCTGTTTGGCCCAACTTTAGTGCTGCCCGAAATGCCGGATTGCGCCGCAAGAACAGTATTTTCCCCTATTTCGGCATTGTGCGCAATCTGAATCAGATTGTCGATTTTAGCACCCTTTTTAATAATTGTAGAACCCATTGTGGCTCTGTCGACAGTTGTATTTGCACCAATTTCTACGTCGCTCTCAATAATTACATTCCCAATTTGTGGTATCTTGTTATACGTACCATCTTTTTGTGGCGCAAATCCAAAACCATCACTGCCAATTACGGTGTTCGAATGAATAATAACCCTGTCGCCAATAACAGAATTATGGTAAATTTTAACGCCGGGAAAAAACGTGCTGTTTTCGCCGATTTTTGTGTTGGCACCAACATAAACCTGGGCATTTACTTTTGTACCCGAAGCGATTTCTGCATGCTCGGCAATGTATGCGAAAGCACCAATAAAAACGCCCTCACCAATTTTCGCGGTAGGGTGCACAAAAGCCAGCTTATCGATACCGGATTGCGCCGCCCTGGCATTTACTGCCTCGTTATATTTATCGAGCAAAACGGTAAAAGAACTATATGGGTTTTCTACCCGAATTAACGTGCTGGTATAATTTTGTGTAGGGTTAAAATCTTTAGATACAATTACGACAGAGGCCTCGGTAGAATATAAAAAGTTTTCGTACTTCGGATTGGAAAGAAAAGACAATGAGCCTGCCTTACCATCTTCTATCTTAGAGAGTTCTGTTACAGCTACATCGGGGTTACCATCAATGGAACCGTTTAAAAACTCGCTTATCTGCTTGGCAGTAAATTGCATCGTACAAAGGTAAATGTTAAATTGATATGAACAAAAAAACCTATAAAGGTTAAATAGTGTATATTTTACACAATAATAAGACTTAAAACGGCACCAAAACCTAAATATTTTGTTAAAAAAACTTAAATCCCGCGGGGATAACAAAGAATATACTTTTCTACTGTTTTTTGCAGCGACTCTAAATTAGATAAATCCGAAGCTTTGGCAATATCTACAATATCGTTATTTTTCATCAGAATTTTAATATTCCCCACGCCGGCGTTGTAAGCTCTGTTTTGTATCGAATCTGTAAAAACAAAGTATTTTACTTCTTCGGCGGCAATGCCCAGCAAATCGATAGTGGCATTCTGCAAAAACTCAACACGCTCCTTATCTGCCAGTTCGTTACTCATTTCTACCTTGTATAAATTCCTAGAAGTAAGCATTTTACATAATGTAGATAAAATTTTATCGGGATGTTGAGCCCAAACTTTTACTGCAGCGTAAATATCCTGATCATCAAGATTTGTAAAATGCTCCAGGTTTTCATGGGTAAAAAATGTTTCCTCATTGATGTTGTTATTGAGGAAATAACTTAAAGATGGAGCCGCAAATAAATCAATACCTGCTATGGCCAATTCTTTAGCCCTTTCCAACAATTTAACCAGAATCATTTCGCCAGCAATTACAGTTTTATGCAAATAAACTTGCCAATACATCAATCTGCGGGCAATCAGAAACTTTTCAATGGAGTAAATTCCTTTTTCTTCGATAACCAAATCATCCTCCACAACGTTGAACATTTTAATAATCCTGTCGAAGCTAATTACACCTTCACTAACGCCGGTAAAAAAGCTGTCGCGATTCAGATAGTCCATTCTATCTAAATCCAGTTGACCAGAAATTAACTGGTTGAGGAATTTTTTTGGGTATGTGCCGTTAAAAATTTCGATTGCAAGGCTGAGTTTTCCATCAAAATGTTTGTTCAAATCCTGCATCAGCTTTGCTGAAATATCTTCGTGCTTTATGCCGGTTACTAAAGAATGTTCGAGCGCATGTGAAAACGGCCCATGCCCAATATCGTGCAGTAAAATGGCCAATATTGCCGATTCTTCTTCAGCATCGCTAATTGTATGTTCTTTGCTACGGAGCAAACCTATAGCCAGGCTCATTAAATGCATGGCCCCTAAAGCATGGTGAAAACGGGTATGGAGTGCGCCAGGATAAACAAGATGGGTCATTCCAAGTTGTTTGATGTAGCGCAAACGCTGAAAATACGGATGCGAAATTACATCATAAATCAATTCTGATGGAATGCTGATGAATCCGTACACCGGATCATTTATTATTTTCTTCTTGTTCAATCGTTAAAAATAGTTAAATAGACAGATACGGTACAAAAATTGCTATTTTTATTTATAGTTTAATTACCTGCCGGAATATAAGGGGCAATACAGACCTATTTTTACAAAAAAATGCAAGAAACTAAAATATTGTGGGCCGATGATGAAATCGACTTGCTAAAGCCTCATATACTTTTACTTAACGATAAAGGTTATAATGTAACAACTTTTACAAACGGAAACGACGCCCTTGAGGCTTTTGGGAAAAGCCATTTTGATTTGGTTTTTCTAGATGAAAACATGCCTGGTATGAGCGGTATCGAAACGCTTTCGGCCATAAAAAACCTAAATCCTGATGTTCCCGTAGTTTTGATTACGAAAAGTGAGGAAGAAAACCTTATGGAAGATGCCATAGGGAGTAAAATAGATGATTATTTAATTAAACCGGTTAACCCAAAACAGGTTCTTTTAACCATAAAAAAACTGATTGATAAAAAACTTCTTGTAAGCGAAAAAACATCAATGGCTTACCAGCAGGATTTTAGAAGACTCGGCATGACACTTGGCGATCGCCTGAGTTATGACGAATGGGTAGATGTTTATAAAAAAATAGTCTTCTGGGAGCTTGAGCTCGAGAAATTAGACGACCCGCAAATGCACGAAATTTTAACCATGCAGAAGCAGGAAGCCAATACACAGTTTTCGAAATTTATCGAAGAACACTATCTCGATTGGATTAAAGATAAAGACAGGGCGCCATTGCTTTCTAATGAATTATTGAAAAAGAAGGCTTTTCCGCATGTAAATGATACAACCCCGGTGTTTTTTATTCTGGTTGATAACCTCCGTTACGACCAGTGGAAAATTATAAATCCTCTTATTTCTGAATATTTCAGAATTGATGAGGAAGATATGTATACCAGTATTTTGCCAACTGCAACGCAGTATGCCAGAAACGCAATTTTCTCGGGCTTAATGCCGCTGGAAATGGAAAAACGTTTTCCGGGCTTATGGCAAAACGATGATGATGAAGGTGGTAAAAATTTGCACGAAGAAGCTTTCCTGGCCGATAACATTAAACGCACTTTACGCAAGGATTGTAAATTCAGCTACAACAAAATTTTAACTTTTGAGCAAGGGAAAGAACTGGTTGAACAAACCAATAACCTGTTGAAAAATGATTTCAATGCTATTGTTTTCAATTTTGTTGATATGCTGAGCCATGCCAGAACAGACATGCAAATGATTCGCGAGCTGGCTAACGATGATGCGGCCTACCGCTCGTTAACATTATCATGGTTCGAGCATTCTCCTTTATTCGATTTGTTGAAAAAGATTTCACAGAAACAGGTTAAAGTGATTATAACTACCGACCACGGAACCATTCGTGTTAAAAAACCGGTTAAGGTTATTGGCGATAGAAGTACAAATACCAATCTTCGTTATAAACAGGGAAGAAACCTAAACTTCAATGCAAAGGAAGTTTTTGCAATTAAAAATCCTCACGATGCATTGTTGCCTAAAATCAACATCAGCAGCAGCTACATATTTGCCAGAGAAGACAGCTATTTTGTTTATCCCAATAATTACAATCAATTTGTAAATTATTATAACGAAACCTTTCAGCATGGTGGCATTTCTTTAGAGGAAATGATAATTCCGGTGGTAACTTATTCGCCAAGGTAAATTTTAGCCACATTTAGCGGGCAAAATATTGAAAGGCAAAAGCGATGCAAATATGTATTACTTTTGCCTTTTATCTTTTATAACGATGAAGATTCATATTAACGGTTTAGCGGATTTGCCAGAAGTTGCCGAAAAGCTTGCGGCGTTTGCCGCAGATGAGAAGATATTTCTTTTTGACGGAGAAATGGGCGCAGGCAAAACGACCTTTATAAAAAATTTCTGTAAAACATTGGGCGTTAATGAAGTAGTTTCGAGCCCTACTTATTCCATTGTAAATGAATACTTGGGTGCTGCAAATGCCGTTTACCACTTTGATTTTTACCGAATAAAGAATATTCAGGAAGCCTATGATTTAGGCTACGAAGAATATTTTTATGGTGGTGGAATTTGCCTTATCGAGTGGCCGGAACGAATTGAAGAGTTGTTGCCGGCACATTATGTGAAGGTCGAAATTTCGGTTTTAAACGAGAGCGGCAGAGCATTTGAGTTTACAAAAACCTAATGTTCAGATGTATTTTGTTATCAGTAATTTAACAGAATTTCCGTACCTTCATAAACCTTTAAACCCAAAACATTTTTTAATAACATCATGGCTACAGGATTACGCGAAGGAATGGCCGATATAGCTCGCCAAGGCTTATTGCAAACACAAGAGGCGACGCTGGAAACCAGAAATAAAAAGAATAATCTCAATATTGGCATCCCGAAAGAAATCTCTTTCCAGGAAAATAGAATCGCTTTAACACCATTATCTGCTGCGTTATTGGTCAATAACGGTCATCGCGTTATTTTGGAAAGCGGGGCAGGCATTGCTGCTAATTTTTCAGATTCTGAATATGCAGAACAGGGTGCTAAAATCGCCTACGATAAAAAGGAAGTTTTCGATTGCGACATTCTGGTTAAAATTGCCCCGCCAATGTTGGAGGAAATTGCGCTGATGCATAAAGGCCAAACGCTTATTTCTTCACTTCAAACCGGAACTTTAAAGCAAGAATATCTGAAAGCCTTAATGCAAAAAAAGATTAATGCCCTATGTTTTGAGAACTTGCGTGATGAAGGAAACGTTCTAAGCGTAGTGCGGGCGATGAGCGAGATTGTAGGTTCTACATCTATACTAATCGCTGCAGAATATCTAAGTAACGTAACCGGCGGCAAAGGATTGATGCTCGGTGGTTTTACCGGGGTTCCGCCTACAGAAATTGTAATATTAGGTGCCGGAACAGTTGGCGAGTATGCGGCAAGAACTGCTTTAGCTTTAGGGGCTGAAGTAAAAGTTTTCGACAGCTCGATTTACCGCTTGCGCAGGCTTCAGAATAATTTAGGAAACAGCCGCGTGTTTACTTCTGTAATGCAGCCAATTGTTTTAAATAAGGCAATTGTTACCTGCGATGTTGTAATCGGGGCGATTCGTGCGAGCCACGGCCGTAGTCCATGTATTGTTATGGAAGAAACGGTTGCCCGAATGAAACCACATTCGGTTGTTATTGATGTAAGTATCGACCAGGGTGGCTGTTTTGAAACCTCTGAGGTAACAAACCATACCAATCCGGTTTTCAGAAAATACGATGTAATCCATTATTGTGTTCCCAACATCGCATCGAGGGTTCCGCGTACCGCATCATATGCGTTAACCAATATTTTTGCACCTATCTTGCTCGATATCGGTGAATTTGGTGGCTTAATGAATATGGTTTGGAACAACCCCGGAATTCGCGAAGCCTTATATATTTATCAGGGCAACGTGACCAATAAGGATTTAGCCGATATGTTTAATTTACCCTTTAAAGATTTGGAATTATTAGTTGTCTCCAATCAGTAAACTTGCTTTTTATTATTGGAGCGGAACTTAAGGCTTTTTTAAACTAAAGGTGTTCAATTCGGTAAGAAGAATTTCTTTGCAACGGCCAGCTTAAGCTAATTTCAAATTATGAAACTAAATACCTTCATTTTATTTTTATTCGCATCCGTTTCGGCACTTGCCCAAATTAAACCTGCAACGCCTAAAAAACTTTTCATAATAAGTTCTTATCAGCAATACCTGGCTTCGGTAAAAGAAAATTCGAACAATCAACTTGTAGAAATAAAGAAGGCTATTCCGACAATTAGGTTAGACATTCGTTACGCAACCAAAAATAATTTTATGAAACAGGTTATGTATGGGCAGGCACGTGCTTTTGCCCGCAAACCTGTTGTAGAGTCGCTTAAAAAAGTGCAGGCGGAGTTGTTTAAAAAAGGTTTAGGCTTGAAAATATTTGATGGTTACAGGCCTTACGCCATAACAGTTGCGTTCTACCAAAAGGCGAGCGATAAAAATTTCGTAGCAAACCCGAAGCAAGGTTCTAAACACAATCGCGGCTGTGCGGTAGATTTAACCATTGTAGATTTAAAAACAGGAAAAGAAATTGCCATGCCAACGCCTTATGATAGCTTTTCGGCAGCTGCAGCAGCAAATTATGCTAAGGTATCACCGCAAGTCAAAAAGAACCGGGATTTTTTTATCGCCATAATGAAAAAGTATAAGCTAAATGTACTGGAGAATGAGTGGTGGCATTACGATTTTCAAGGCTGGCAAAATTATGCGCTGCTCGATATTCCTTTTGAAAAACTTTAAGTGCTCGTTTCTGCAACAATTGTTTTCAGCTTGGCTTGTTACCTAAAAGCCAATTACAAGTGGTGCGGTATGCCATACTGATCCATTTTCACCCTGGCTTTATCACCTTTAACGTTTAAATGAAAGATGAAATCATAATCATCATCAGTTAATTCTTCACGGGGGCGTTTTCCACCAAATGCTTCAATAATTTCAAGCACGGTATTCGAATGCCCGGCGATGATGATTTTTTTGCCAGCGTAACTGGTTTTAATCGTATCAACCAGAGCTTTGATATCCGTGTAGTTTATAACTTTAGGAATTACAAGCGAATCCAGCGTTTGACGCGTTCTTTTGTAAGGAGTACTAAAAGCCACATCTATATTTTCTTTTTTCAGGTATTTGGCCAGGTCGCCGGCTCTAACTTTTCCTTCTTCCGATAAATCCGGATTTTTTTCCTGTGGATCAGACCTGTCTTTTTCCGCATGGCGAACTATCCAAATTTCAGTAGTTTGTGCTTTTGCGAGGTTGAAAAACAGAAAAATGACGGAAAGAAATATTAAAAGCTTTTTCATTAGAGGCAGTTTTAAAGCTATAAATATTGAAAAAATTATCGGTTTGCAGAAATCATCTCTAAATGAAAAAGCGCCGGGGCATTCTATCGAATAAACGACAGCAAACGTTCTACATCATCAAAATTGTGCCAACTGCTTAAAACGATTCGATTTATGGGCTCGCTTGTTGTGTTTGGATAAGGGAAAGATGAGATCAGGATTTCATGTTCCAGCAGCCGGTCTGCCAAATCAACGTCGTCTAAAAAAAATGCCGGAAAGCTTGTTTCGAACTTCCAGGATGGATTAAGTTGCGATGAAAACAACTCGATGTTGGTTTGCAGTTTATTCCAGGCCGAATTGTAAATGGTTTCTGCATGCATAAACGCATATAAGCCTGCGGCTGCGGGCGGAGATGCACCCACGAAAATATTTGTTTGCTTAAGTTTCCCGATAATTGCCGCTGAGCCTAAAACCAAACCGGCATCAACTCCCAGTGCTTTCGCCATCGAGGCCACGACAACCCACTCGATGTTTGGTTTTTTCGGCAAACTACCGAAGCAACCTAAACCTTTATTGTTAATGCCAATTCCATGAGAGTCGTCTAAAATGAAAGTTACTTTCTTAGCCGGGTTTATTTCCTCCACAAAATCAAAGTCATAAATTTCGGGGAAAAGATTATTCATCGAATTGCTTATTAAAACCCAATCCTGTTGTTCGGAGCTGTTGATAACTTCAACTATCTGTTTACACCAGGCCGTGAACGAGCTAGAATTAAAGCTTTGCTTTGTTAACCAAAGCGCAGGATGTGTTGACGGCGCATAAATTACTTCTCCCAGTTTTGATAACGCATGAACAGTAAGCTGTGCAGCCAGGTAACCGCTTGACGTGATTAAAGCATCTTCTGCTTTGAATCGGACGGAGGCTACTTTTTCTGCATCATCGTAAATACCAAGTTGTATGTTGTTTGTTCGGCTGGTTCCATTATTTAAGCCATATTTCCTGAGGCCTTCCATGTATAATTCTAAAAAATTATCATTTTGCGGGATGCCCAGATACGCAGTTCCGCCGAAGTACAGATAATCTCTACCACCGATATTTATCTTGTTGGAAAATGGTTTTGTTATGGATTTTAGTCCGCGATTCATCAATTTTATTTTGAAACCTGTTTGCTAAAAAACTCAAATTGTTGTTTAATGGATTTTTTCCAGTACGCAGCATTATGGTTACCGGGTTGGGAAATATAGGTCGCCTTGATTTTCAAACTATCACATTTCTTCTTCATGGCATTGTTCGATTGGTAGAAAAAATCATCGGCGCCACAATCGAAGATGATTTCCTTTGGGCTTCCGGCTAGCTTATCAATTTGTTGTATAACAGAATATTTTAGCCAGATGTCGCTATCTTTGTCGGGATTACCGAGAAGTTCCGGGACGCCGAATTTTCCAATCGCATCGCGAAGATTTATGCCTCCACTTGTGCTGCCCGCACTCTTAAACATATCCGGATGTTTCAAAAATAACCATAAAGCGCCGTGTCCGCCCATACTTAAGCCTGTAATAAAAATGTTCGCCGTATCAATGGGGTAATCGTTCTTAATTTTAGGTAAGAATTCTTCAAAAAAGAAATTTTCATATTGCCAGTCCGCCTTCGCCGGACTGTTTAAATACCAGGATTTGTAGAGCCCATCCGGAGCAATTAAAATATACCCGTATTCATCAGCATACTTTTGAGCATCCATTATGTTGTTCCATTGTTTGTAGTTACCGCTGTAACCGTGAAGCAGAATTATCGCCGGAACTTTTTTATTATTCTTTAAGTTTTTTGGGGTAAAAACCCATGTCGTGTCTGCTTGTGGTAGGTTTTTCGATTTGAAGATAATTTGCTGCTGTGCATTTGTAGTAAGAAAAAACAAGAGGCAAATCGAAATCAGTTTTAAGCATTTCATGTTTGTAAATTAAAAGTTGTCATGAATGTAGGTAACTATCCTAACCATCTCATTTCTTACCGCTGCGGTTGGATTGATGAAGTTGTTGTTCATAAAGGAATAGATGTAGATTTTACCTTTTTTTGTTAAAATGTAACCGCTTTGGTTATGAATCCCGGTAAGCGAACCGGTTTTCCCAAAAACAAAAGGCTTGTCTGTTTTTGGATAGGCGTTTTTTAAGGTGCCGCTTTTGCCGCCCGCAGGCAACATATCAAACAGTTTTTCAGGGTTGTTTACTTCTGTATAAATCAGGTTTAAAACCGCAATCATATCATTGGGGGTAAATAAGTTCATTCGGGAAAGTCCGGAACCATCAACCCATCGTGGCTTTTGGGGTAAACCTTGTAAATGGTTCTTTAAAACATACTGAATGGTTTTTTCTGTATTTAATGTATCGCTAAGCTTATCGCCACAAACAAGCAACAGTTGCTCGGCCAGAAAGTTATCGCTGGGTAAAAGCATCGCTTTTAAAACTGAATCGCGGCTGGCGCCATACAAGGTCTTGGCGTTGGCAGGCATATTCCTGTCTATCAATCCAATGGGTTTATGTAAAGTATCGGCAAGCAGGCCCACCGTTGTGGCGTTGCTTAATTTAAAAGGGATTTGCTGAACAAAATTCGGTTTGACAGCAACGGCGTTGTAGGCAAATTCATTGTTGTTGAAATTTCGTTTCACCAGGAAATCGCCTGCGGTCTGCGTGCTGTCTTTTACGAAACATGAGCTAAAGCTTTTTGGGCTCACAGAGAAATTCCCGTTTTGTGTTCCCTTTACCCAAACCGTATTGTCGAGCAGGGGCAAATCATTTATTTCTGCCTGGTAATAATCGTTGTAGTCATCCCAGGCCCAGCCGGCACCGAAAAAATTCCCAGTATATCTGCCAGGCGAGTAGAAGAGTTTTTTTGTGCTTCCGGCGAGAAAATTGTAGGCAGATTTATCTTTTAGTTCTGACTGCAGAAAAGATGGATCGCCCGTTCCCCAAAAAATTAACGAATCATTTGTTTCGATGTATCTTAAGGCTGGCATCCGCTCCGGAATCATTTTTAACGATGCGTAAAAAGTATATAATTTAGTGTTCGATGCCGGCGTAAATTGCTTATCGCCATCTTTCTCAAACACCGTGGTTTTCGCCTGTAAATTAAATAGTGAAAAGCCGACCATGTATTGCTTTATAATTTCTGACTTCCTGAATTCTTTAGAAACCTTATGGGCCATCATTTTGTCGGCAGAACAGCCTGACAACAAATAAATTAACAAAGCTAAGGGAAGCACCGGGGCTTTAAAAAGTTGGCGAAAAATCATCTTTTAAAGTTATAGGAAATAATACAAACTAAATTATTAAATTTAATCAAATGTTAACCAAATATAAGTTTGCAAAGTTTGCTATGAGCCGCAAATTGATTATTATTTGCGTAGGACTTTTTATACTTTTTTTTTACAACTGTGAAGCTCAGGAATTCCATTTTTCAGGTAATCAGCAACGGCAATCCTTACAGTTCAAATCCATAAAAAACCTAATCATTATTCCTGTTTACATCAACGAAAAAGGGCCTTTTGATTTCGTTTTAGATACGGGCGTAGGGCCACTAATCATCACAGAGCCATCCATTATCGATTCCCTGAATTTCACAACCATGCGTAAAATTAAAGTTTCGGGTTTAGGGCTGGAAACCGTGGAGGCATTTGTATCGCAAAATATAAAGGCTACCGTAGGCAGGGCTGAAGCTCAGCATATCCCTACCGCCATTTTGAAAGAAGATTTGTTTAATTTATCAGGGCATTTAGGGATAAAAATTTATGGATTAATCGGATTCAATTTTTTCAACAGTTTTATTGTAGATATCCGCTATGCAGAAAGCAGGCTCATCTTCACAGCGCCGGGCGCTAAGGTTAAATACAGAGGCAGCAAAATTCCAATTGTGATTGAGAGCATGAAACCATACGTTTACGCAGATGTTGCCACATCAGATAATGAAAAGATTTCTGCTAAATTGCTTATGGATACCGGTGCCAGTCATGCTTTATCTATGGAAATGTATAATGGAGAAATGTTTCCCTTGCCTTATTCTAAAATAAAGGCAAATCTGGGCATGAGCATTAGCGGACAAATTAAAGGTTATCTCGGACGAATTAAAGGCTTCTCTATCGGAGGGTATGACTTTAAAGATGTAATATCTGGTTTTCCCGATTATCGGGTTATCTCACAAAAAATAGATTTAAAAACCCGGAACGGTAACGTTGGCGCCGATTTGCTAAGAAAGTTTAACATCCAGTTTAACTATCAGGAGGGTTTTATGTACGTAAAGCCTAACGGAAATTTCAAAACACCTTTTGAGCATGATATGATTGGAATGGTTGTATATCTTGACCAAAAAGAATACAAACGATTCCTGATTGGGGAAATTGACGAAAACTCGCCGGCAGAAAAGTCTGGCCTTTGTCCGGATGATGAAATAATAGGCGTTAATTTCAGGCCTATGAACGTTTATTCGCTTAATGAGCTCTCAGAACTTTTCAAATCGGGTGCAAATAAAAGCGTAATTCTCGAGATTTACAGAGACAATAAAACCTTTTTTAAAGTGGTTCACCTCGAACGAAGAATTTGATTTTACAGGTAATTTTAAGGTTACAAGCTCATAACTAACTTATCAGGCTTTAAATTCGCAGGTATCAAAATCTTAGATAATGATTAAGAAGGCCGCAATTTTTTTTACGCTGTTTGTAGTAAGCTTAACTTGCTTTGCGCAAAACCAGGATTCGATTACTTTAGTAAAAACTCATTGGATAAAAACGAGAGTAGCTAGGCAGGTAAAGCTTTTTAAACATCATTTCGACCAGAAGAATCTCTTTTCTGCCAACCAGAATATTTCTTTTTTGGAGGTAAAAAATTCTGGCAGAAAAGCCGTTTTTGCAATTGATGCAGAGGCGCAGCAATTAATAACCACGAGCGGTTTTGGCATTAGAGATACTGCAATTGCCGCCATAAACGGTAATTTTTTCGACGTAAAAAATGGAGGTTCTGTTGATTTTGTAAAAGTAAACGGAGAAGTTATTAATACAAACCGGCTTGAAAAGAGCGGATCCCGTGCGTTTCATCAAAAGGCTGCAGTTGTAATTCGTAAGGGCAAAATCGAAATTGTGAAGTGGGATGGAAGCGCTGACTGGGAAAAAAATGTAACAGACGGAGATGTATTGTTGAACGGGCCTTTATTGGTATTCAATAACCAGGAAGAGCGGCTTGATACTGCGGCTTTTAATCGTTTACGTCATCCACGTACGTGTGTGGGTTTAAAGCCAAATGGCCGGGCCATTTTACTAACGGTAGATGGAAGAAATGATAATTCTGCTGGAATGAGTTTGTTTGAACTGACAAAAATTATGCGTTGGCTTGGCTGTACAAGTGCAATTAATTTTGATGGCGGCGGTTCTACCACGCTTTGGGTTAACGGAGATGGCGACACGGGTGTTATCAATTACCCAACGGACAACAAAAAATGGGATCACGAGGGTCAGCGGAAAGTAGCCAACGTAATTCTGGTTAAGAAAAAATAAATTATTTTAGCCGAACTTTGCGCCTGCTGCGTTATATACATATGATAAAAAATTTCTGCCTCCTTTTTTATGTTATTATTCTGTGTTCATCCTGCGATTTTGCTTCAAAAAAGACCAATCCAAAACTGCGGGATTACACCTGGGAATCGGTAAAAGGCATCCGCTACCAGGAAGTTCGTAGAAGATTCAAAAACGGCTTATCATTTAATATGGAAGGCTTTATGCAAAAGCCATCGTGGATTATAGAGGTTGCCAAAGAAGATACGATGATGGCCTGGAGTCCGCAGAAACAAATTATGCAAAAGTTTTTCCTCCAGTATGATCATGGTAATCTTTACAATTTTGCCGAAGAATGGTTTAAGGTTAAAGCCATGACTAATGATAGCCTCGTATTACAGCGGGTACAGGTTAATGGTAAAAACGTACTTGCCGATTTTCGGTCGGATGTTAACATGACTTTTTACGCCCAAAGCTATATCAAAAATAAACTTAAAACGACGGCCGAAAAGTTGCAGAAACCAAGTAAAGCAGATACTGCTTTTATCATAAAAAGAGCCGTTAGCGTTAATGCAAATAGCGACAGTGCTTTCGCCGCGACAGAGCCGGTTCAGTTTATACCGAAAAGTAAAATTGTTACGGTGGAAAAGTTGGTTACGGCGAGTAAGCTGGAGGGACGAACGGCGGCTTACGATTATATGTTTCCGCAGTATAAAATCATTATCGATAGGGCATATAAAGATTTTGCTTACCAAATCTCTGCTGTAGTAGATTTTCAGGGTGGTATACACGTTAAAGACGTTTATGGCGTATTGCCCGAGAACGCTGATTCAAAGAAAAAGAATATGCAGGCTGTGGCCGATATTTACATCAGAAACCTTTTTGATGTACTGCCAGGAACGAGCCTCGGAATTCCGCACAATAGCCAAATTACGATGATGATTATTGGAAAAGCAATTAAAAGGCCTTAGTAATCTGCTGTTTACAAAATTTTAACGTTAAAAAAATGTTAAAATTTATTTTGATTTTAAAAATTAAAACTTACCTTGCAGACTTAATTTTAATATTTAATACAATGCAAGAAGGCACAGTAAAATTCTTCAATGTAACTAAAGGTTTTGGCTTTATCATCCCTGCAAACGGCGATAGCGAAATTTTTGTTCATTCAACAGGTCTTATCGACGAAATCCGTGAAAACGACAAAGTTCAGTACGAAGTTGCTAACGGTAAAAAAGGCTTAAATGCCGTTAATGTGAAAGTAATTTAATTAACTATCATATTTACAATGAAGCCCTGGTCGCAGATCGGGGCTTTTTTGGTTTTAATCCATTCGGTTTAATCAATATTATATGATAAACTATTTCATTGTTCCCGGTTTGGGAAATTCTGGTGAAGGACATTGGCAAAGCTATTTCAAACAATCGGCACCTAACTTTAAACGTATAGAGCAGGAAGAATGGGATACACCAAAATGCGAAGATTGGGTTAAAAATATTAGTGAAGCTATTTCTGGCTTCGAACCGGAAACGGTTGTGCTGATTGGTCACAGTTTGGGCTGTGTAGCCATTGCCAATTGGGCAAAAGCCTATAAAATGAAAATAAAAGGTGCGTTATTAGTTGCACCGAGCGATGTCGAAGCACCAAAATATACTTTTGATACTGTTGGTTTTAAACAGATGCCGGTAGAAAGAATAGATTTCAAAACCATTTTGGTGGCCAGCTCTAACGATGAATGGATGAGTATGGAGCGAGCTAAATTCTTTGCAGAAAGTTGGGGTAGTCAACTCATCAATATCGGCGAAGCCGGCCACATTAACGCCACTTCCGGCTTTGGTGAATGGAAAGAGGGACTGGCTATTTTAAAAGAATTTGAGTAAAATTTTGCAAAGGGTTTTTAAAGCTTAATCTTTGACACCTTTGGTAAAACTTTGGTCTTTATCAAACAACTTCTTCCTTAAAAGGTAATCTACAAATACCAATCCCAAAATCAAATCTACTCCGATAAACACATATAACGCTGTTGGGTTTAAAACCTTTTCAATATTCAGGTTTAACGTAAAATATTTGCTGAAATCAGGCATTGTAAACGTTGTATTGTACAAAACGTATCCTAATATGCCTAAAATAGAAAGCACAAAAAAAGCAGCAATGGTAAAAATAATCCGGTTATCTACCTTGGTTTTTAAAGCAATCGGCGCCGGTTGAAGCGCAACATCTTCCATCACATTCCTTGTGAAAGACATTGAAGGTTCATCGAGTTCCATTGCTGAAAAGGTTGCATTTAAACTTAGTAACTCTTCATACTGTCGCCTAACCGAAACATCAGTTTCAATTTTTCCTTCGATGGCTTTTTGTTGGGTTTCATCCAAATTTCCATCAATATAATCCCAAAGTTGTTGCTCTATTGTGTTCATAGTAACTCCTTTACCTCATCTTTTAACAAATATTGTAATTTTTCTTTAAGCCTTTGTCTTGCACGATGTAGCTTTACTTTTATCGTGTTCGCCTCCATGTTTAAAGCCTCACCAATTTCTTCCAGGCTCTGTTCACCTTTGTAAAACATGGTAATAATCGCGGCATCATCCGGTAGCAAATCTCCTATGGCCTGGTTTAAAAAAGCATGACTGTTTTGTTGCTCATAAACATTGGCATTAAAGGCAGAAGTATGGTTTTCCAGTTGTAAAAACGTTTCCTCATCACTAATAGATGATGTATCTAAACGTTTTTTGCGCAAAAAAGTCATGGCCGTTGTATAAGTTATGGTGTAAAGCCAGGTGCTAAACTTAGCGGTCTGTTTAAAAGAACCCAACGCTTTATAGGCCTTTACAAAACAATCCTGCGCAATCTCTTCAGCGTCCTCACGATTTTTGGCAAACCTTAAAGCAAGTGTAAAAACAAAGCGCTGATGGCGTTTCACCAACAAAGCGTACTGCCCGGTTTCGCCGGTTAACACGTTTTGAATCAGCTGTAAATCTGTTAACTCTTGCTTCATACTTAATACTAAGACTACCTAACAGTGAAACAGGTTACACACCAAATGCAATTGGCTTGTTAAAGCACCAAGATTTTATTTCTTTGAAAACGAACGGTCAGTGTCCCTTCGCAATATGCAGCCCTGCTGTACACTTTAGCCTCGCAGAAAAAGCTCGGGCTATCGTTACCATCAGGTTTATTAACACAAGTTTCTGCATGCCTGCATACCGCTAAGAAAGTTCCTAATGCGAAGCGAAAAATTTTAAACCGGCAATTGAACCAATTAGCGTACAAATAAAAAATATGCGCCAAAAAGTTGCGGGCTCATTAAAATATACAATCCCGATTATAACGGTACCAACGGCGCCAATACCCGTCCAAACTGCGTAGGCTGTGCCCATAGGTAATGTTTGCGAAGCCTTATTTAACAAAACAAAACTCAAAGCAATACAGATGAAAAAACCAATGCTCCACTTCAGATTGCTAAAATTGTTCGACAGTTTTAAACAGGTTGTAAAGCCAACTTCAAAAAGGCCTGCTATAATCAATATAATCCAGTTCATGTTGCAAAGGTAGAAATGTTTAAATACTTATAATTTCAGGCTTCGGCTGGTAAATTAAATTTTTTGCGTCAATGCCTGTAACCTGATTAAAAACCATGTAGTCATAGAGCACAGAACACGGTTCAACAAAAATAAAAAAACAAAATTTAACACATAAAAAATTACAATCATGGAAGGCATATTAGTCCCAATCTCACTTTTTTTAGGCGCATTCGCAATGGTATTTGGAATACGCTATTTATCAAATAAAGAAAAAATGGCAATGATAGAACGCGGTATCGACCCCGGTATCGGAAAATCTACGCCACGTCCATACCTCAGTTTAAAATTTGGCTTGTTATTAGTTGGCTTGGGCATTGGTTTGTTAGTTGCGCTATTTACGGTTAGAGGCTTATTCGGCCCGGATATGACACGGAGCGAAGAAAGCCAGTCGGTGGCAATTTATTTCGGTTGTCTTGGCATTTTCGGCGGCTTAGGTCTAATCACCTCCTTCTTGGTCGAAAAGAAAGCTATCGATCAATAAGCACTTGAAATACTGGTTTCAACGGCTGCTAAGCCTTTGAAACCAGTGCGTTTTAAATTTTATTGAGGTTTGTTTATGATGGCAACGGTTAAACGACTGATACAATTCATTTTGCCGCGTTCATCGTAAATTTTGATTTCCCAAACCTGTGTTTTTGCGCCAACATGCAATGGCTTACAAATGCCTTTCACCAAGCCGCTTTTTACAGGTCGAAGGTGGTTGGCGTTAACTTCTAATCCAACAGCAACGTATTTCTCTGGGTCTATACACATATAAGATGCAATGCTCCCCAGCGTTTCGGCTAACACTACAGATGCGCCTCCATGTAAAATCCCGGCCGGCTGGTGGGTTCGCTCATCAACAGGCATGGTTGCAACTACAAAATCTTCTCCAATTTCGGTAAATCTAATATCGAGTAAACCACCAAGATGATTCTTCGGGCGATTGTTTAAATCATCAATTGAAAAGTTTTTAAACCACATCGTAACGTTCTTTTAGTACACCAGCGTGATGGATGATGTGGCCGGCTGCGATAAATAAAATTGCTTTTACAGATATTTCGCGGCTGGAAGCGACACCCTTTCTGCTTAACTCTTCTTCATTCAGGCTTTTGAAAAAATAAAGATTCGCTTTGCGTAAAGCTGCAAATTCCTCAATCATGTCTTCATAGTTGCGCTGGTGGAAACGGGCATTAGCAACATAATCATCTTCCTCAAACCCAGGCAAATGCTGTGGTTCGTTTCTTGCGAAACAGGTCATCCGGTAAACGAAAATCCGTTCGCAATCTATAATATGGCCAAGCATTTCTTTAAGCGTCCATTTGCCTTCTGCATAAGCAAAGTTTTCTTTCTCCTTATTAGATTCAAACAATGTGGGGATACTGAAAACCTGCTCTTCGAGGATTTCAATAATATCGCCATTAACCTTGGTAATATAGGTTTCGCCCCAGGCGGGATAGTCGTTAGGCAGTGGTCGGTTCATATTTTAAGCTGCTTTTTAAAATTATTCTAAATGTTGTGCCTTTCCCAATTTCTGAATCTTTAACGAAGATTTCGCCGCTGTGGTAATTTTCAACAATACGTTTTGTTAGCGACAAGCCTAAACCCCAACCACGTTTTCTTGTGGTGTAACCCGGTTGAAACACGGCATCGAATTTCGATCTTGGGATTCCTTTTCCGCTATCTGTAATGTCTATAAAAACTTGTTCTTTAGCTAAATTCTCGATAATGTTTACCGAAATAGAACCTTCATTTTCAATTGCATTGGCAGCATTTTTAAGTAAATTTTCTGTAACCCAATCAAAAAGCGGAACATTTAACATGGCTCGAACCTGTTCATCGCCGGTGATTGTAAACTTCACTTTATCCGATGTTCGTACCTTAAAATAATCAATAAAATTATTAATCACCAGGTAAACAACATGATCTTCGAGTATCGGTTTCGAACCAATTTTCGAGAACCTGTCTGTTATAATTTCCAATCGTTTGATGTCGTTTTCCATTTCAGCAATCAAAGGGTCATCTTCGGCATCAAATTTAGATTTCATGAGTTCTACCCAGGCCATAAGCGAAGATATTGGCGTGCCAAGTTGATGTGCGGTTTCTTTAGCTAAACCCACCCAAACGTGGTCTTGCTCATCTCGCCTGGCAGAACTAAATGCGGCATAGGCAGTTAAAAGAAACAGAAAAATAACCCCCATTTGAATATATGGGAAATAACGCAGCTGGGTTAGTATAAATGAATCTTTATAGTACGCTTTAAATTCATCGCCAAAAACATTCATGGTAGAAGGCTTATGCTGCATTTTCATTGTAGCCAGCTGGTTAACAAAATACAAACTGTCATACACCAGTTTTTCATTATCCGGATACCAGGTCTTGGTACTGTCTAAGCCCGTAGATGAAATGATTAAACCTTCTTTATTAGTTAAAATTACGGGCATCTTAGTATTCTGTCGTACCGTTTCAACCAAACCAACTAGCAAATCATTGTCCATCAAAAGCATAGAACGTTCCTGCACCTTAACCCAAAGCTGAAATTGGTTTGCCTCCTCACGTTCCATTTTTTTAACGAAAGAATCGGTGTAAAATACTGATGCAATGCCTATTAAGATGGCAAAAATGAGAAGGAAGAACTTCCAGCGGCGTTTCTTTTCGTATGGATTCATGCTTTGGGTAGCCAAATTACAATAACAAAACGAAAAAAACATCAAACCATTATGCTTTTATAAAAAGCCAAAAGCAATAATTCTTGAATCTTAACCGCTTCATTGGATATCAAAACCAGATAAATGAATGAAAAACCTATCTTTGCCTTGTCTTGCGATTTGCGTTATTGCCTGCGCTTTTTAACCGTTTGGCAACTAACGTTTTCCGCTCAACAAATCAATCATGAATAAAAAAGTTAGAGTAAGATTTGCGCCAAGCCCAACCGGCGGCTTGCATTTAGGTGGTGTTCGCACGGCCTTATTTAATTATTTATTTGCCAGAAAACACAACGGCACATTTGTTTTACGTGTTGAGGATACCGACCAAAACCGCTTTGTAGAGGGTGCTGAAGCTTATATTGTTAATTGCTTAGATTGGTGCGGCATCACGCCGGATGAGAGTCCGGCGAAGCCTGGTAACTATGGCCCGTACCGCCAAAGTGAACGTAAACCTAGCTACCGAAAATTTGCAGAACAGTTAATTAGCGATGGTTACGCTTATTATGCTTTCGATACGCCAGAAGAGTTAGATGCTAAACGTAAAGAGATTCCAAACTTTCAGTACGGCCAGGCGACTCGTATGCAAATGCGAAACTCCTTAACATTAACAATTAGTGAAGTTGAAGAACTACTGGCAGCCAAAACGCCTCATGTAATCAGAATTAAAGTTCCGGAAGATGAAATTGTCCATTTTAATGATTTGATTCGTGGCGATGTAAGTTTTGAAACAGCCATTGTTGACGATAAAGTTCTATTAAAGGCAGACGGAATGCCAACTTATCATTTGGCTGTTGTGGTTGATGATAAGGCGATGGAAATTTCGCATGCTTTTCGTGGTGAAGAGTGGTTGCCCTCGGCGCCTGTTCACATCTTACTTTGGAAGTATTTGGGATGGGAAGCTGATATGCCTGCATGGGCACATTTGCCGCTAATACTAAAACCCGACGGCCATGGGAAATTAAGCAAACGGGATGGAGATCGTTTAGGGTTTCCGGTTTATGCAATGAACTGGACAGACCCTAAAACCGGCGATTTGACGAAAGGATTTAAGGAGCTGGGCTTTATGCCGGAAGCGTTTATTAATATGCTTGCACTTTTGGGTTGGAATGACGGTAGCGAGCAGGAAATTTTTACCCTTGCCGAACTCGAAGCTAAATTTGCCATCGAGCGCATAAGTAAAGCCGGAGCAAAGTTCGATTTTGAAAAAGCAAAGTGGTATAACCATGAGTGGATTAAACAATCTACCGCAGAAACGTTGCAAAAGCCCGTTAAAAACGAATTATTAAAAGCTGGAATTGAAGTTAACGATGAAACCTTTCTTAACACAGTAATCGAACTGATAAAAGACCGTTGCACGCTTTTGCCGGATTTCGTTGCGCAGAGCGGTTATTTTTTTGCTGCGCCTGCAGAATACGATTCTGCGTCTGTAAAACCAAAATGGACGAATGAAAAGGCAGCTTTCTTTGAAGCATATGCCGAAAATATTAATTTAACTAATGTAATAGATGCCGAAGCGAATTTTAAAACGCTGGCCGAAGCTAAAGGTTTTAAACCCGGAGAACTGATGCTGCCTTTTCGTATTATGCTTGTTGGTGGTAAATTTGGTCCTGGTGTTTTTGATATTGCGATTTTACTTGGTGCAGCAGAAACTCAATCAAGAATTGCAAAGGCTATCGCGGTATTTAACAGTTAAAACTTAAACAATACATAAAGCTGAAAGCCTGAAAACCTTAAATTTCAGGCTTTTTTTATTCTTTAAAAGAATATCCAAGCAGTTAATCAAGAAAAAAAATTTATACTTTAGTATAACAATTTCAATCAATATTGGTTTAACAAGAAAAAATATAAGCTATGCAGTGGTTTGGTAAAGGAAGTAACAATGTTGAAGACGGCAGAGGTGGCGGTGGCGGTAAAACGGCCTTAGGCGGCGGCATTGGCATAATAATAGTTGTTTTAGGTTTAATCTTTGGTAAAGATTTAACCGGCGTTGTTAGTCAGCTGCCGCAAGGCGGCACCACCGAGGTAAAACAAGGTGTTCCTGCAAACGATGCTCAGGCACAGTTCGTATCCGGAGTTTTAGAATCAACAGAACAAGTTTGGGATAAGGAATTTGAAGCTATGGGCAAAACCTATGAGCACCCAAAAATGGTGCTCTTTAGTGATGGTGTACAAACAGCATGTGGAAGCGCGAGCGCTGCGGTTGGCCCATTTTATTGCCCTGGCGACCATAAAGTGTACATTGATTTAACTTTCTACGATGAATTAAAAAATCGTTTTGGTGCTGCCGGCGATTTTGCACAGGCTTATGTTATTGCGCATGAAGTTGGTCATCATGTGCAGAATCTCTTAGGTATTTCAGATAAATTGCAGGAAGCCCGTGGCCGGGTTAGCGAAAAAGAATACAATCGTTTATCAGTTAAACTCGAACTGCAAGCCGATTTTTTTGCGGGTTTATGGGCGCACAATGCGCAAAACCTTAAAGATTTTAAATTAGATGAGGGTGATATTGAGGAAGCTTTAACTGCCGCAAATGCCATTGGCGATGATAAATTGCAAAAGCAGGCTACGGGCGAAGTTACACCCGATTCTTTTACACATGGAAGCTCTCAACAACGCATGTACTGGTTTAAAAAAGGCTTCCAAACAGGAGACATGACCAAAGGCGACACCTTCAATTCAAATGAGTTATAAAAGATAGAAATTTTAAAACATTTTAAAAACAACGCTGTTTGTTTACAGTTACAGGGGTTTTCCCATAAACCAAACAGATTTAAACAGGCTTCCTTAATGTTTTATAAAAGATGATCCTTATTGTTGATGACAGGCCTGAAAACCTAATATCTCTACAGAAAGTACTGCAGGCTCATAATTTTGAAGTTGATACAGCGCCTTCTGGAGAAGAAGCACTTAAAAAAGTTCTCAAAAATAATTACGTCCTGATTATACTGGATGTTCAAATGCCTGAAATGGATGGCTTTGAGGTTGCTGAAGCAATTTCGGGCTTTAGTAAGGCAAAAGATACCGCAATCATCTTTCTTTCTGCCGTAAATACGGAGCTTCGGTTCATAACTAAAGGCTACGAAAGCGGTGGCCTGGATTATATAACCAAACCAGTCGACATCAATATCTTATTGCTTAAGATAAAAACCTTTTATCGCATTTATGAGCAAAACAGAAAATTGAGCGAAATGCAGGAGAAGCTTTTAGAAGAGATTGAATTTCGCAAACAGGCGGAAAATAAAAAGGATGAATTTATCAGCATTGCCAGCCACGAGTTAAAAACGCCACTAACCAGTGTTAAGGGTTATATGCAACTGCTGCAACGTAGTCTTAATAAAGATGACAAGTCGCTTGCTCAAAGTCACCTCGATAAGGCCAGCATTCAGCTGGAAAAACTCAATGAACTTATTGTTGATTTGCTCGACATTTCCAAAATAGAAAGCGGCAAGCTCAAATTTAACATGAAACATTTCTGTGCAGATAATATGGTAACAAATGCCATAGAAATGATGCAACAATCGAACCCCGGTTTTATCATAAATAAGCTTGGCAAAACTGAAGAAATGATTTATGGTGATGAGATGAGGTTGGAGCAGGTTGTAATAAACTTTATCAGCAACGCTATAAAATATGCCCCTGGCACAAATCAGGTAAATATTACCATAAACATCAAAGATGGCAAGCTTTACCTGGCCGTTAAGGATTTCGGAATCGGAATTCCGAAGGAGCAGCAACACAAAATATTTGATAAATTTTACCGCGTAGAAGAAAACAGCAACCGATTTAATGGCCTGGGCATCGGCCTGTACATCTGTTCGGAAATTATTAACCGCCATGGTGGTAAAGTTGGTGTAAACAGCGTACCGGATGAAGGTTCTGAGTTTTATTTCATTATTCCAATCGATGAAGAAACGATATCAAAATCTCAGGAAACAATACCTGATAGCACAAAATAAAAGTTAGCCTCAACCTATTACAGCAATAACAACCCTTATATTTTAATGGAAACAACGCTTAAAAATAATTTACGATTGGGTCTCGGCCTATCGCTTATTATTCTGTTTATCAGCTCTCTGGCATCATATGTTAGCATAGGTAATTTAATTAAAAGTACTGAGCTGGTTAAACACAGTGATGAAGTAATTTTAAATGTTGAAGGTGTAATATCGACTTTAAAAGACGCTGAAACCGGTCAACGGGGCTACCTTTTAACTGGCAATAAAATTTTTCTTGCACCTTATAATGGCGCAACTGATACAGCGCTTGCCGCACTAAACAAGATTGCCGAGCATACCAAAGATAATCCTGCACAGCAAAAAAGCATCGCCGAACTAAAAGACATTATGGTTCGCAGGCTGGATATTATCAAATCTACGATCGAAATAAAATCATTGGGCGGACAAGTAGATCCAACTGTTTTGTTTCAGGGTAAAGTGTATATGGACCAGGCCAGGGCAGTGGTTCATAGAATGGTGAATGAAGAAAAACGTTTGTTAGAAGCCAGAACGGTAGAGTTAAATAAACTTACTTCGTACACACCAATTCTGATTTTAATTGCAGCGGTTTTAGCAATACTCATCACTTTATTCTTTTATAGAAAAGTATCAGTAGATTTTGATGAACGCGTTAAGCTTCAAAAAGAAATCGAAGATAAAAAATATGAGATGGAAAAACGTATCGTTGCCATCAAAGAAATTGCACGCCAGATTTCGATGGGTAACTATGGCGTAAACCTCGATAATCAAGCGCAAGATGATATTGGAGAGCTATCAGGCTCGCTAAATTCCATGTCGCAATCGTTAAAAAAATCTTTTGATACCTTAGCCGAAAACGAATGGCTGCAAACCGGCGTTGCTAACTTAAACGTTAAAATGGTTGGCGAAAAAGATGTTTTTCACCTTGCTGATGACATCATCGAATTTTTGTGTGCTTACACAAAAAGCCAGGTCGGTGCCATTTATTTATTTAAAGATGACGGTTATTTACACCTTAAAGGCCAGTACGCATTAAAAGGGCAAAATCTGGCACCTGTTTTAGAGGTTGGCGAAGGCCTCATCGGTCAGGCGGTACGCTCTGGTAAATCCATACTACTCGAAGATGTTCCGCAGGGCGAATTAACCATCAGTTATGCCACCGGGAACATTAAGCCAGCGCAGCTCCTGGTTCTTCCAATTATAAGAAACAGCATTACAATTGGTGCCGTGGAACTCGGAAATGTTGGTGCCTTTAGTGATTTGCAACTGCACTTTTTAAACCTTGTGCTGTCTGATGTGGGTACCGCATTGTTAGGTGCGCAAAACAGGCAGAAATTACAACTTCTGCTGGAAGAAACGCAAGCACAATCTGAAGAATTGCAGGTTCAGCATAACGAGCTTGAAGGCATGAATGCGGAATTGGAAGCTCAGGCACAGAAGCTGCAGGCATCAGAAGAAGAACTTCGTGTTCAGCAGGAAGAACTACTTCAAAGTAATCAGGAACTTGAAGAGCGGAGCAGTTTGCTGGAAGAAAAAAATGAGCTTATTGAAGAACGGAATGCAGAAATTCAGCAAAAAGCAGAGGCTTTAGAACTTAGTACAAGATACAAGTCTGAATTCCTTGCAAATATGTCGCACGAGTTGCGTACACCATTAAATTCAATTTTGTTGCTATCGCGTTTAATGGCCGAAAATGAAGATATGGACCGCGAACACCAGGAATATGCGGAGGTAATTCAAAGCTCAGGACAAGGCCTGCTAAGCCTTATCGATGAAATTCTTGATTTATCGAAAATCGAGGCCGGTAAAATGGAACTCGACAGGGCGAATATCAGAGTTGATGATGTGGTAAACAATATGAGGTCGCTGTTTAACCCTTTGGCCAATGAAAAAACGCTAAAGTTTGCCATTAACAAATTTGATGACGTGCCCGAGTTTTTGCACACAGATAAAATGCGCTTAGAGCAGATTCTTAAAAACCTTCTTTCAAACGCGATCAAATTTACAACTGAAGGCGCTGTTACGCTTGATGTTAAAAAAGACGAAGCGTTAAACGCACTTGTTTTCAGTGTTACGGATACGGGTATAGGCATAGCAGAGGAGAAACAAGCGCTGGTATTTGAAGCGTTTCAGCAAGCTGATGGTTCAACCAGGCGCAAGTTTGGCGGCACAGGTTTGGGGCTTTCGATTAGCAGAGAACTGGCTAAACTTCTGGGTGGATACATCAATTTGGAAAGCAAAGAGGACGAAGGCAGTGTATTCACTTTAACGCTTCCTTTAGATAAAAATAAGGGTTTGCACGATGTTAAAGAAACAACTGAAAAGCCTGCTGCTGCAATGGAAACTCCGACTAGCAGAGTAACTAACTTAACGGTTACTAACATTCCTCAAGATATTGAAGATGATAGAGACAATATCCTGCTGGATGATAAAGTGATATTAATTGTGGAAGACGACACTCCATTTGCTAAGACATTGTTGGATTTTACGCGGAAAAGGGATTATAAAGGTCTGGTTGCCGTTCGTGGAGATGTTGGTATCGAGATGGCCAAGGCTTATAAACCGCTTGCCATCCTGTTGGATATTCAACTACCTGTAAAAGATGGCTGGCAGGTTATGGAAGAACTTAAATCTGATCCGGCAACGCGTCCTATTCCTGTTCACATTATGTCCTCATTGCAGGTAAAAAAAGAAAGTTTATTAAAAGGCGCTGTCGATTTTATCAATAAGCCTTTTGCATTCGAACATATGCAGGAGATTTTCCAAAAGCTGGAGCATGCGTTGAGCCGCCATCCTAAAAAAGTTTTAATTGTAGAAGAAAACGAGCAACATGCAAAGGCTTTAAGTTATTTCTTGAGCAATTTTAATATTCAAACCGAAATCGTAAACCAGGTTGGCGATAGTGTTTCTGCGCTGCATAAATCAGATGTTAACTGCGTTATTTTAGACATGGGTATTCCGGATAAGCACGCCTATGAAACGCTGGAAGTTGTTAAAAAAACACCAGGTCTGGAAAACCTGCCGATTATCATCTTCACCGGCAAAAACCTATCGAAAGGGGAGGAAAACAGAATTAAACAATATGCAGATTCTATCGTTGTTAAAACAGCCCACTCTTACCAGCGCATTTTAGATGAGGCAGGTTTATTCCTTCACCTTGTAGAAGAAAAAAGTAAAGGGAAAGCAAAAACGCCTAAAAAATTCTCTGAGTTACAGGATGTTTTAAAAGGTAAAACTGTACTGGTTGCGGATGATGATGTTAGGAATATTTTTTCTTTAACAAAAATGCTCGAGCAGCACCAAATGAAGGTTTTGGCTGCTACAGATGGTAAAGAAGCGTTAAAACTCTTAGAGGAAAACCCTACCGTTGACGTTGTTTTAATGGATATGATGATGCCGGAACTTGATGGCTATGAAACAACCACCGCCATCAGGCAGAATTTTAAATACCGGAATTTGCCAATCCTGGCCGTTACTGCGAAGGCGATGATGGGCGACAGGGAAAAATGCATTGCTGCCGGCGCCTCCGATTACATAAGCAAACCTGTAGACATGGACCAGCTGGTTTCGCTTTTGCGTGTCTGGCTTTACGAAAATCACCATAAATCTTAATCCCTTTTTAAATAGTATGCCCCAAAAGTTAATTCTCATTATCGACGATGATAATCGAAACATTTTTGCCCTTAAAGCTGTTCTAAGAGCCAAAGGATTTGGAACACTTTCAGCTCCGAGCGCACAGGAAGGATTTGATATTATTGCCGAAAACGAAAAAATATCTGTTGTTTTAATGGATATGATGATGCCCGATATGGATGGCTATCAGGCAATAGCAACGATGAAAAAATCGGAGAAAATGCGTGATATCCCCGTTCTGGCCGTTACAGCACAGGCCATGGTTGGCGACAAAGAACGTTGCCTAACCGCTGGAGCATCTGGGTATGTGTCTAAGCCAATTAATGTTGATGAATTAATGTTTCAAATACAAGAAGTTACAAAATAAAAGTGATTAGCGAAGCTATAGATAATGAACAGATAGAAATGCTGCTTAGCGATGTGTTGGAAGCACATGGTTACGATTTTCTTGAATATTCGCATGCATCTATAAAAAGGCGGATTATTCGTTTATATGCGCTCGATAACTTTGTTAGTTTTGCGGAATTTAGGTATACCGTTAAAACAGATAAACAATATTTCAAAAGATTTTTAGAAGAAATTACGGTTAACGTTACCGAAATGTTTCGCGATCCCGGGTTTTACAGGGCATTAAGAAATGACGTTTTGCCTGTTTTGGGCACCTATCCGTTTATAAGAATATGGGTTGCCGGCTGTTCTACTGGTGAAGAAGCTTATTCCTTAGCCATCGTTTTAAAAGAACTCAATCTCTTGCAGAAATCGCTTATTTATGCAACTGATATTAATCCTTCCGTTTTAGAAAAGGCAAAAAAAGGAATGTTTCCTTTAAATTACATTAAGGCTTATTCGGAAAATTATGTTCAATCTGGTGGTACTAAAGATTTTTCATCATACTATACTGCAAACTACTCGCTCGCAAAGTTCGATGAATCATTAAACAGCAAAATGATTTTCTCCACGCATAATCTTGTTTCAGACCATTCTTTTAACGAGTTTCAACTGATTTTGTGCCGCAACGTTTTAATTTACTTCGATAAAGATTTGCAACACAAGGTTTTTCAGCTGTTTGATAATAGCCTTGAAAAACTGGGCTATCTGGCTTTGGGAAGTAAAGAAAGTCTGGACTTTTGGAGTAGAGCCAGGGAATACAAACGCGTAAAGACTGAAAAGATATGGCGGAAACTTTAAGAAACAATTGCAAGGCTTTGGTTATTGGAGGTTCGGCAGGAAGCCTGGATGTATTGCTCGAGCTGTTTCCATCTTTAAGCGAAAACATGAGTTTCCCGATTATTTTGGTCACCCATCGGAAATCTGGAAATGATGCACTTTTAACAGATCTTTTAACCAGCCGAACGCGTTTAAAGGTGAACGAAGCCGAAGAAAAAGATCGGCTTTTACCCGGAAATGTCTACATTGCACCTGCAGATTATCATCTGTTAATCGAAGAAAATGAAACTATTTCTTTAGATTATTCGGAGAAAGTAAACTATTCCAGACCATCAATAGACGTTACTTTTCAATCGGCTGCTGAGGTTTATAAAGATGGGTTGGTATGCATTTTGCTTTCAGGCTCTAATGCAGATGGCGTTGAAGGGCTCAAAACAGTGAAAAAGCTTGGCGGCTTAGTGGTTGTGCAGAATCCGAAAACGGCGATAATTCCGTATATGCCCCAGCAAGCAGTTAACGAGGTTAGAAGTGCTGTGGTTTTAGATGCCGGTGATATGGCTGCTTTTATTAATAAACTGGTTAAATAATAATTTGATTGCCTTCGGGAGATAGATTTTATGGCTGAAACAAAAAAAGTATTTGTTTTCGATGATAACAGGGATATTTTGGATTTGTGTACTTTCATTCTGGAAGATGCAGGTTACGAAATAAAGACCTCTGAAAGTGCAAATGATATAGAAAACCAGGTAGCTGAATTTATGCCTGATCTTATCTTTATGGATAACTGGCTGCCAGATCTGGGCGGTATTCAGGCTACGAAGGCGATAAAAAACCATCCTGATTTGAAACACATTCCGGTAATATATTTTTCGGCAAATAATGATATTTCTGCTTTGGCTGATGAAGCCGGCGCAGATAGCTATTTGTCGAAACCATTTGATATTGCCGCCTTAGAAGATATTGTTAGAAAACACCTGAGTTAAGTCTTCCCCCAGATTCGGGTGTTTAAATCCAGTTCTCTAATTATCTCATACATAAATTTAATCACAGCAACATCATCGTTTAAAAGGTCGGGATTGCTAAGCGTTTTAAACACCGGAGCTTCGAAGTAGTTTCTGCTTAGCGGGAAAGCGATATAGATTTTGCTGTTTATAAACGAAAGTGAGATGGTGCTTTTAGTGTAATGGTTCAAATTTAAAATTCTTTCCATCATCGCGGGCGTAAGGATGTAGCGAGCTTCTACCTGATTTGTAGAATGCGTGATAAATGTTTTGCTAAACGCTGTGTTTTCCAGGGAGATAACATCCTTATTGCTAAAAGAAAAAAGATTTTTAGAAAACCAGGCACCCATTGTACTGAATAAATCTTTTGGTTGTAAAATCGTTACGCCTTTAAAGTTTTTGTTAAAATCGGCCGCGAACATTATGCCTTTAAAAATATCATGCCACTCTGTATTTGTGCCGTTTTTTGTCTGTACTTCGGTTTTATACTCCGCATGTATTTCCGCAAAGTAAAATCCGGTGGCGCCTGCTGTTCCACTTACCAAATCTTCTGTGTTATACCGATCAGCAGTTTGGTTAAATAGCTGAGTATTTTCAAATTCATACTCTAAAATACCTTTATAGGGTTCGATAGTCAGGCTTTTATCAAGCGATCTTAAAGCGGCACCAATTACCTCTATCTTAAAGGCTTCTTTGTATGCTTTTAACTCATCAGAAATTTTATACAAAACAACGCCACCGTAAATTAGACTGGCCAGGCCAGCAACAGCCGCTGGTACGGGTAGGCCCATAACAAAGCCAGCTATAACCACCGCGATGCCTAAAGCAATAAACAAATAGCCTTTCTTTTGTGTCGCAGCAATTTTTTGCCTATTAAGTTCTAATTTGGCAAGTACAGTTTGTAACTCAATATTGCCTTCAATCATTCATTAACTGTTGAAAAGATCTTTGGCACTAACATTTTTTCGCTCCTCTTCAGCGGTAGTTAAAACTACCATTGGCTGAAAGTTTAGAATACCCGCAAACATGTTGCCCGGAAACATCATTATAGCATTGTTGTAATCGGTAACAGCGGAATTGTATGTTCTTCTTGCAGCGGCAATTTGCTCCTCGCTTTCTGTCCAGGTACTTTGTAGATTTATGAAATTGGTGTTGGCTTTTAAATCCGGATAGTTTTCAACGTTAACCATCAAGCCTTTAATGCTGCCGCTTAACTGGGCATCAATCGAAGCTTTTTCGCTATCGCTGATGTTTCCTGAAACAGCTTTTGAACGAAGCTCTACGATTTTGCTTAATGTTGCCTGCTCATAATTTGTATACTGTTTTACAACTTCTACTAGGTTTGGAATTAAATCGAAGCGCTTTTTAAGCATAACGTCTATCGCCGAAAAAGCATTTGTGACCTGGTTCTTTTTGCCAACAAGCGAATTGTAAAAGAAAATGGCAATAACTAATAATACGCCGATTATGATAAGTGCGAACATAAATTAAGATTTTTTTAATTAGAACATAAATATATTAAAAGGTTACAGGTTTGAGCTAACGCCGTTCCTTTTTTTCTTTTAACTCTTTCCTTTGCCTTCGCTCTAATCTTTTCTTTTTACGCAGGTTGTGACTATCACGCATGGCTTTAAATTTGGCAATATGTTCTTTTATTTCCGTCTGTTTTTCTTCCGTTATACCTACACTATATTTAACGCCAATAAAAAGTGTTTTCCATATCATATTAAAAAAGGATGTGTTTTCCGGACGAACGTAATTTACTTTTGCAGAAAGGAATTTACCATCTGGACCAGGGTTTTCAGAATTGATTATTAAAGCATTTGCCAAAAAAGAAATCAGGCCACGTTTTACCAAATGGTCTTTCGTTGGGTCGTTTTTCATTAATGCCACCGATAAGTCGAAATAGGAGAAGTTTACTGTTCCTTTAGAACCAAAGTCGTCGGCTTTGAAGTCGAATTGAAGTTTGTCTACATTTCCTCTGTTTATTCTAACTAAGCCGAGTGGTTTTGTGATCTGATTTAGCACTCTTGCATTAAAATTCTGCAGTTCGCCCCGGTAAGAAAAGTCGCCTGTGTTTGCGGCCAGATTAAATTTAAAATCGACATCTAATTTCCCCTGTCCCATTAAATAAGTGGTTAAATTGGCTTCCATTACTGGCTTGGTCGCTTTTACTTTTTCAATATTTGTGGCATTGCTTACCGTACCCGAGGTATGCTCAAAAGATATTTTTCCCCTTTGCTCACTCTCTTTATTGTAAAGTGCATAATTTATATTGATGTCTTTAAGGCGAATTTTATCGATTAAAATCGGCGCACCAAGTTTTTGTAAAAGCTGGTGGGGATATTTTCCAATTCTGTTTTCCTTTTCCTTTTTTGGCAAGCTGTTATTATTGAAAACGGCTACAAAGCCATTTGCTATAGCCATTTCTTTAGCACGCAATTCCTGTTTGGAGATGTAGAGCGGCAAATTTATGCCTTTAAGCGAAATGTTATTCATCGCAATGTTAAACCTGTCTCTGGCAAAACCGGCAACTTCCCCGAACTTCATCTCATCGTAGCGAGGCTCCAAAGCAAATTTGCTAACATTTAAAAGTCCTGTCGAAGCCTTAAAATCAAGCTGGTCGAGCTTAATGTTATACATGCTATCAGGCGTTTTGTAGCTGTAATTTTTAAGGTTGATTAGAACATCTTTCAGCAGGTACAATCTTGAAGAATCTTCCCAGGATGTGGAGTCTACAAGTAAATCAACAAGGGTTATGTTTAAATCATCTATCGAAAATACTTTAAACTGGTTAACGTTTTTGTTAACATAGTTGAAACTCGCATCTCTAAAAAGGATTTTTTTGATGCTAAATTCCTTCAGGCTTTTTGATATGAAGGTGTAAGGCGATTGGATCGGTCTTGGAGCCCGGTTTTCGTTAAAATCCAACTGGCGGTTTACCATGTATACCTCTGGTTTGTCGAATAAAATTTCCCCGATTTGAAGTTTCTTCTCCCTGTACAGCGTTAGCGGGTGGAAATTTTTAACCACCAGTTTTTTCAAAGTAACGGTATAGAGATTGTTTGGTGCTCTTTTTAACGAAACCAGTTTCTTATACCGGTTGGTATCTGCCGAGATTTTTACATTTTGTAAGGTAGCACTACCCGTTAAAATGTTCGTAGAAACTTTTGTAAAGCTGATGGTATATAAACTGTCTGTAGATTTGTATAAAAGCGTTTTAATTCTATCGGTTAATATCGGACGTGATTTTACGTTCAACAGCCAGGCAATCCCTCCAAGTATTAAAAAAAGACTTACTAAGATACCTGTAGTCCACTTTAAGATTTTATAACGTCGCTTTTTTGTATCGGGCATTTAAACAAAGGGCTGGTTTTTAGCAGCAATATACATTTAAAACGCATTTGTTTAAAATGTACGATCAGTTTTTCGCTCGTTTCGCTTTTCTTGCCTCCCGCCTGTCTTCACGTTTTTGTTCCCTTATCTTTTTAGCGATTACTTTTTGTTGTTTCACCGGATTTTTTTCTGGTACAATACCAACGCCCACTATATCCTTTATACCAACAAAAACTGTTTTCCACATCAGGTTAAAAAACGATGCTGAGTTAATTCTGGTGTTATTCATTGTGGCGGTTCTCGGTGCCTCACCCTTTTTAGGATTTTCGTCTTTAATCAATATCGTGTTTGCCAGGAAAGACAAAAGACCTTTTTGTTTAGTTCCTTCCCCGTCAATATTATCTGAGAGCAATTGTACTTTCAGGTTGCTGTACAGCATATTTAAAGAACCTGACGCCGTGCGTAAATTTCCGTTTGCCTTAAAATCGATATGTTGTACGTTTCCACTTACAATTTCGACAAGACCAAGATTTTTTGAGAGTGAATTTAAGTTTCTAAGATCAAATTTTCCTAAGCTCCCACTGTAAGAGAATGCACCGTTTTTATCGGTTAAATTAAAATCGATTTTAACGTTGAGTTTTCCGCTACCCATTAAAAGTGAATTAAAATCCGCCTTAGCGTTGCTGTTTTTGGCAAGTCGCAAACTGTCGTTTGTAACATTAAGTATATTTCCGGTTAACGATTTAAATTCTACAGCGCCGGTTTTTTTACTCGCAGGGTTGTATTCCGAGTATTTTAAATCAACATTTTTTAACCTGACGGTATCAATAATCGTCGGGATGTTTAATCTTCTCAAAGCCAAATGCGGATAATTTCGACCTTTGTCGAAACCTGCAGGTGGAGCCGATTCGCGACTCATAAAGACTTCAACTTTTGCCGGCCCAATTTTAAGTGATTTTGCATGAAGTTTTTCATATTTGTTTAAGCCAACAAAGTCAACACCATTAAATTCAATCTTATCGAAAGCCAAATTGTACTGGTCTTTCTGGGTTTTATATTTTCTTGCAAAGGTTAATTCTGGGTACAGTGGCGTAAGTTTTAAGCCTTTAACAGTAATTTTTTTTGAAGCCGAAGAACCTGCAATGGTGTCAACTTTCATTAAATACATTTTATCTTTTGTTGTCGATTTGTAACCAGCAAGCTGAAATGAGATGTCTTTAGTATAATAAAAGCGGGTGGTATCTTTTCCTGAAAGCGAATCGAGTAAAAAGTTTTTTACGGTGATATCCAGGTGTTTAATTGAGTTTTTCGTTTTCTTAGGCCCACTTTTATTGATGTAGTCAAAATCTGCATCAACAATTTTTACCGATTGAACCTCTATAGATTTAAAGCTTTTCGAGATTTGCTCGTATAGTGTTTTCTCCGGCTTTACGGTATCTCTTTCTTTAGGTACATTATTAAAAATCATGTTAATTGATGGCTTATCCAGCCGGATTTCCTTGACATCGACACGTTTTTTAAAGTAAGCAGTTAAAATCCCAACGCGGCTAATCTGCAGTTTCTTTAATTTAAGCTCAAAAGTATGTACAGGTGCAAGCCGCTGTTTTTTTAAGCTATCGAAAACTAATGTATCAGGCATTAGCGTAACATCGCGGAGGGCGAGGCTTCCTGTAACCACATTTAGATTAATACTTTTAAAATCTATTCTATAAAGATGGTGTGAGCCATCGTAAACAGCAGCCTTTATTTTCTCGGTTAAAATGGGTTTCCATCGTGCGCTGATGAACATTGCCGCAAAAGACAAGATTAAAATTAATCCGCCTAAAATGCCTGCTACCCATAGCCAGAATCTATTTTTGTTTTGCGCTCTCATCCCGATGATTTATAGCTTACTAACAGATTGATGACGGAAAGGTTTGCAGCGCCAAAATCGCCCGGCTAAAGTCGGCGGCGATACTTTAGGGGCGATAAGAGATTTCGCCAATGCTTTAATAATATCAGGGTTTTGTTAACCAAAATCAGTTCGAAGTAATGTATTTACGGCCAAAGGCTCATTACCTTTACTTTAAAGCAATGGCTGTTAATAATTGGTTTGTAAATATTCAAACTAAATATGTCAATTTGTCACTTTTAATTTTATTTATGTATTTTTGCAATCCCCAAAAGTTTTTAAATAATGATTGATTTACAAGTACAGGATAAGACGCATGATGAAGCAAGGCAAGGTGAGGCGCTGGTTTTAGAAACACCGGTTACAGCCGATGCCCGTAAATTATACATCGAGAGTTATGGTTGTGCAATGAATTTTGCAGATAGCGAAATTGTTGCTTCAATACTTTCAGAAACAGGATTTGAAACCACGGGCGATTACCACCAGGCGGATGTAATTTTTATAAATACATGTTCTATTCGTGAGAATGCCGAAACAAGGGTTAGAAACCGCTTATCGCAATTTGGTGTAGAAAAACGCCGCAATCCGAAGCTGATTGTTGGTGTTTTAGGCTGTATGGCAGAGCGTTTAAAATCTAAATTTTTAGAAGAAGAGCGTTTGGTTGATGTAGTTGTTGGTCCGGATGCTTACCGCGATTTGCCAAACTTAATTGAGCAGGTGGAAAGTGGCCATAAGGCAGTTAATGTTCTTTTATCCCGCGAGGAAACCTATGCAGATATTAGTCCGGTGCGCTTAAACAGCAACGGAATTACTGCTTTTATATCGATTACGCGTGGCTGTAATAATATGTGCTCGTTCTGTGTGGTGCCGTTTACCCGCGGTCGTGAGCGCAGCAGGGATGCACACTCTATTGTTGCAGAAGCACAAAGTTTATTCGATGCCGGTTACCGCGAGGTTACATTACTGGGCCAAAACGTAGATTCCTACACGTGGACTTCAGAAGACGGTACCGAAACGGTGAATTTTGCGCAGCTTTTGGAGCAAACTGCTTTGGTTAATCCTGATTTAAGAGTTCGATTCTCTACTTCGCATCCTAAAGACATTACCGACGAGGTTTTACATACAATTGCTAAATACGATAACATCTGCAATTACATCCACTTGCCGGTTCAATCTGGCAATACACGTGTTTTGGAATTGATGAACAGAACCTATACCCGCGAGTGGTACATCAATCGTATTGATGCCATTAAAAAGATTATTCCGGGTTGCGCCATTTCTACAGATATTATTGCGGGTTTTTGTACCGAAACTGAAGAGGAGCACCAGGAAACATTAAGCATGATGGACTATGTAGAGTATGATTTTGCTTATAACTTCACATATTCTGAACGGCCTGGAACTTTAGCTGCCCGTAAATTGGCAGATGATATTCCTGAAGAAGTTAAAAAACGCAGACTTGCAGAAATTTTAGCCAAACAACAAGCGCACTCTTTAATGCGTTTACAAGAATGGGTTGGTAAAACAATTCGGGTGTTAATTGAGGGTACTTCGAAAAAGTCTGACCTCGATTACTGCGGCAGGGGCGATAGCGGCGCTATGGCAATTTTTCCTGCTATTGAAGGCGTAAAACCTGGCCAGTATGCAAATGTTTACATTGAGAGATGTACATCAGCAACGCTGATTGGAAAGATAGTTTAGTTAGTTCCATGTTGTCAATTCTGGTTTTTAGGGTCGGAAACAGCAAATTAACAAGGCGGCCGGTGCGGGTTCAAAACTTATACAAAATAAAAAAGTTATTGATTATAGTTGGGTTTTGAAGTGTTGTATGCGCCTACAGGCTGTCAACTTTTAAACTTTAACTTTCAACCTTAAAGAATGGATACACAAAATATTAAACAACGGTTCGGTATTATAGGCAATTCGCCACTACTTAATCGTGCTATAGATATTGCTAGTCAGGTTGCGCCAACAGATATGTCGGTGCTTATTACCGGCGAAAGTGGAAGTGGTAAAGAGGTTTTTTCGCAGATTATCCACCAGATGAGCGCACGTAAACACGGCGCTTTCATTGCTGTTAACTGCGGCGCCATACCGGAAGGAACAATAGATTCGGAGCTGTTTGGCCATGAGAAAGGCTCTTTTACTGGTGCACATGAAGCCAGGAAAGGTTATTTTGAAGTTGCCAATGGCGGAACAATTTTTTTGGATGAGGTTGCAGAACTTCCCCTCGGAACGCAGGCCCGCTTGTTGCGGATTTTAGAAAGTGGCGAATATCTACGCGTTGGCTCATCGAAAGTTCAAAAAACTGATGTGCGCATTATTGCAGCAACAAATGTAGATGTTTATAATAGGGTTAAAAACGGCAAATTCCGTGAAGATTTATATTACCGGTTAAACACGGTTCCGCTTCGTATTCCAGCCCTGCACGAGCGTAAAGAAGATATTTACCTGCTTTTTAGAAAATTTGCCGCTGATTTTAGCGATAAATACCGTAGTCCGGGTTTGCACCTGGAACCAGAAGCTGTAAACATTTTAACCAATTACAGCTGGCCGGGCAACGTTAGGCAGTTAAAAAATATTGCCGAACAAATTTGTGTGCTCGAGAAAGACAGGAATGTAACGGGGCAGGCCATTTTAAACTACATCCCGAACGAAGCTGGGAACAATTTACCGATGACCATTAATTCGCAATCGAAAGAGGATTTTACAGAAAGAGATATTTTGTACAAAGTGCTTTTCGATATGAAGAAAGATATGGTTGAGCTTAAAAAGCTGGTTGCTGAAATTATTCAGCATGGCGGCAATACGGCTACGGTTTTGGCAGATAATCCTCAATACATAAACCAACTTTACAGAGATGTTGAATTGCCTGCGGGCCAGGAACATGGTTTTACCATTCAGCAACCAACGCCAAACAATAATAATGGCAATAACAATGCCGACTACAATTTTGCGCATGATGCGGAAGAAGTAGAAGAATCATTATCGTTGATTGACAAAGAATCTGATTTAATAAAGAAAGCGCTTAAAAAACATAAAGGCAAACGCAAGTTTGCAGCTCAGGAATTGGGCATTTCCGAACGCACACTTTACAGAAAGATTAAAGAATTAAGTTTATAGGTCATTTTATGAAAATCAAAATATTTCCAATCCTTTTAATCGCAACACTAAGTTCTTGTGCCTATACTTTTAGTGGCGCATCTACAGAGGGGTTGAAAACGGTAACGGTGCGCTTTTTCGAAAACAATGCACAGCTCGTTGTCCCTACTTTGAGTCAGCAATTTACGGAGGCCTTAAAATCCCGTATCCGCAGTCAAACAAAGCTAAGCATAACCCCAAATGAAGGCGATGCAATTTTTCAGGGCAATATTACCGGCTACGAAATCAGGCCGGTTGCCTTAACTTCGAGTGCTACGCCAACGGCTTCCAACAACAGGTTAACCATTACAATTGCGGTAAAATATATTAACAACATTAAAGACCACGAAAAGGAAAGTTTTGAAGAAAGCTTTACCCGTTTTTACGATTTCCCGGTTGGCGGTTCCATACAAGGGCTGCAGGCACAGGCAATTGAGTCGATAAATAAGCAACTTACCGAAGATATTTTTAACAGGGCTTTTGCTCAATGGTAGTTTTCGGCTGGCCGGAATTAGCTAATAGCATAAAAATTTGTTTTTGTAAATGGTGTTAAACGCAAAGATTTTATATGTGCCTGGCATAAAATAGTTTGAAGTGATTTGAAAAATTATGTTGCTGTACTTTTGGCGGCCTGTAGTCCTGCTATCGCTTTAGTCCTCTCCCGATGAAAAATCGGGATTGCGGGCTATCCGCTCTATCAGGTTTATAAACCAGGGTTTTTGCGCCTTGCAAACCATTAAAATAGAACACCGTTTTTGCAAATTAGCCCCGGTTGAAGCGAACACGTAGCAACAGCCTTTTCGGCTGTTTAGCGGAGTAAAGCGTAAAACGGGAACGAATTTAATTTTATTCACAAAGCCTGCGCTTCTTAAAATTAGAAGAGAACTAAATACTGGAATACGGACTAAAACACGCAAAAAGGACTATAAAATTTTAAAAACCGCATGCATTATTTATCTTAGCAGCAAACCAAGGCAATGGATAACAAACAGCTACTTGCAAATTTATTGGCGCAACCCGGAAAGGTTAAGCAAGAGCATGTACCTATGCTAAAGGAAATGCTTGCGCAATATCCGTATGCACAGCCAATTCGGTTGTTGTTGGCAAAAGCAGATGATGCGTACATTCCTGGTGCATCGTTATATAGCAATGGAACAGTTTTGTATAATTTGCTACAAATGGAAGCTGTTAATGAGCAGGAAATTGCGGATGATGGGGCTTTGGAAGCAAAAATTTTAGAAACTGACTCTGCAGAAACTGATGAGGAGAACATCATTGATGAAGTGAAGGTTTTCGATGAACCGATTGAAAGTAGCGAAGACGCAAAGCCTCTTGTTGCAGATGCCATACATATAGAAACGCCAAACAACTTACCGGGCATTGATAGCCATTTAATGGACTTACCGGCAGATGAAGAAAATTTTATAGAAAGTGTTGCCTCAACTGATTTCTTCGCTTTCGAACAGCAGGCGAGTACCGATGTTACTGTAGTGCCTGAAATTGAAACCGTTGTACCGGATGAACCTGAGCATAGCTTTGTTTCTAAGTACGATGATGACCAGCTTCCCTACACCTTTTTATGGTGGCTGGCGAAAACGCGTAAAGAACACGAACAAATTTTTCAGCCTTATGCGCAACCAAAGCCTGAACTGGCCAGGGCGCCACAACAGCAAAATCAGCAACAGGCAGAATTTCAGCAGCAATATGTGGAGCACATTTTTCACATCCAAACGCCTTTTGAAGTAGCCGACCATTTGGCTGAATACCCGGCGGCAGAAGTTAAAGATGCCAAAGGCGCAGAGATTATTGAACGGTTTTTAAAAGAAGACCCAACAATAAAACCACCGAAACCAGAGCAGATAGATAATGAGAATAAAGCTAAAAAAAGCGCAGAAGACCATTACGACCTTGTTTCGGAAACATTAGCGAAGATTTACATAGAGCAAATGCTTTACCACAAAGCCATAGATACTTATAAAAAATTAAGTTTGAAATATCCAGAAAAAAGTGGTTACTTTGCCGACCTTATCCAATCTATAGAAAAGAAATTATAAAATATATTTTATCATGATAACCCTTTTAATCATTTTATTAATTGTTGCTTGTGTTGCTTTAGGCTTATTTGTATTGGTACAAAATCCTAAAGGTGGTGGTTTGGCAACTGGCGGTGGTACCAGCAATATGTTTGGTGTGCAACGTACTGGCGATGTTTTGGAAAAAGGATCGTGGGTTTTGTTAGCTGTTATCGTTGTTTTAACGTTATCAATTACCACAATTGCCAAAACTAACGGCGGCGCTGCTGCAACTGGCAATACTGAAATTCAGGATCGTTTAAACAAAATGCCTTCGCCTTCTCCACTTGGTGGCGGTGCAACAAATACGCCTGCGCCTGCAAAACCTGCAACTGCAGATACTACAAAAAAATAATTAAGCTAATATCAGCTTGAAAAGCTTTCCTCAAAAGGGAAAGCTTTTTTGTTGTTAAGGGTATTTTATAGCAATAAATATTGTCAACACAAGCAAATTTCCTCTGCCAAGCTGACACCCAAATTTTTGCTATATTCTCTATTTGTTTAAAAATTTGACAGTACAGGTGCAAATTTGTCCCTGAAATGCTATTGGCATAAAAAGTGTTAATTGTATGCTTAGTTAAAAACTTAAATCAAAATAAAAAATAATAAAAAGTTATGGCGTTAAACCTTAAACCAATTGCTGGCAGTTCGAACAGAGTTATCGTTGAACCGGCTGCGGCAGAAGAAAAAACTGCATCGGGTTTGTATATCCCTGATACTGCGAAAGAAAAACCATCTAAAGGAACTGTAGTTTCCGTTTCTGAAGAGGATGCAGACGGTAAAAAAGCTAGCGTAAAAGTTGGCGATGTTGTAATTTATGGTAAATATGGCGGTACCGAATTCCCTTATGAAGGTAAAGACTACCTGATTATGCGTGAAACTGATATCTACGCGGTAGTTGGATAATTATAAGTAATAGTAGAAAGTTAAATTTATAAGATGAGGCGATTTAAAAATCGTAAATCGTAATTCTAAAATCTTAAATCAAAATGTCAAAACAAGTAAAATATAACGTAGAAGCTCGCGACGCCCTGAAACGTGGTGTAGATATCTTAGCAAACGCAGTAAAGGTAACCTTAGGTCCGAAAGGCCGTAATGTAATTATCGATAAAAAATTTGGTTCTCCGGCCATCACCAAAGATGGTGTAACGGTTGCTAAAGAAATCGAATTGAAAGATGCGGTTGAAAACATGGGTGCTCAAATGGTTAAAGAAGTAGCATCTAAAACTGCAGATATCGCGGGTGATGGAACGACAACTGCTACCGTTTTAGCTCAGGCAATTATTACTACAGGTATTAAAAACGTAGCTGCGGGTGCAAATCCAATGGATTTAAAACGTGGTATTGATAAAGCTGTTGCAGCAGTTGTAGAGAACCTGAAAGCTCAATCGCAAACTGTTGGTGAAGACAATAACAAAATTAAACAAGTAGCATCTATCTCAGCTAACAATGATGAGGTTATCGGCGCCCTGATTGCTGAGGCAATGGGTAAAGTTGGTAAAGATGGTGTTATTACTGTTGAAGAAGCAAAAGGAACAGAAACTGAAGTTAAAACTGTGGAAGGTATGCAGTTTGACAGAGGTTATTTATCTCCATACTTCGTTACCAATGCAGATAAAATGGAAGCGGAATTAGATAATCCTTACATTTTAATCTACGACAAGAAAATCAGCAACATGAAAGAATTGTTGCCGGTTTTAGAAAAAACTGTTCAAACTGGTAAACCATTGGTTATCATTGCTGAAGATTTAGATGGTGAAGCTTTAGCTACATTAGTGGTTAACAAAATCCGCGGTTCATTAAAAGTTGTTGCTGTTAAAGCACCAGGTTTTGGCGATAGAAGAAAAGCAATGTTAGAAGACATCGCAATTTTAACAGGCGGTATCGTTGTATCAGAAGAAAGAGGTTATAAATTAGAAAATGCTGATTTAACTTACCTTGGTTCTGCTGAGAAAGTTGTTGTTGATAAAGACAACACAACCGTTATTAATGGTGCTGGTAATTCAGATGATATTAAATCTCGCGTTAGCCAGATTAAAGCGCAAATTGAAACTACTACGTCTGATTACGATAAAGAAAAATTACAAGAGCGTTTGGCTAAATTAGCTGGCGGTGTTGCAGTTCTTTATGTTGGTGCAGCCTCTGAAGTTGAAATGAAAGAGAAAAAAGATCGTGTTGATGATGCTTTACATGCAACTCGTGCAGCTGTAGAAGAAGGTATCGTTGCTGGTGGTGGTGTTGCTTTCATCCGTGCGGTTGCCGCGTTAGCTGATTTGAAAGGTGCTAACGAAGATGAGAATACAGGTATTCAAATTATTCGCCGTGCAATTGAAGAACCATTACGTCAGATTTGCGAAAACGCAGGTATTGAAGGTTCTATCGTTGTACAAAGAGTTAAAGAAGGTACAGCAGATTTCGGTTACAATGCCCGTACTGATGTTTACGAAAACTTAATTGGTGCCGGTGTTATCGACCCGACTAAAGTTTCTCGTGTGGCATTAGAAAATGCAGCTTCTATTGCAGCGATGTTATTAACAACTGAAGTTGTTTTAGCAGACGAGCCTGAAGAAGCAGGTGCTTCAGCACATCCTCCAATGGGTGGCGGTGGCATGGGTGGCATGATGTAATCCGTACGACAAATAAATTTACGTGTAAAAATAAATCCCTCAAAACTAAAGTTTTGGGGGATTTTTTGTTGAAAAAAACCCTAAAAAAGCGTCTTTTCACGAAATTGATGTTTTCGAAAGTCCGCATTCGTGTAAAATTTTAAATAGGTTTCCTTCATTTCGGTAGTTTCGCAATTGTATAATTGGAAGAAAGTCATATCGATAAATATTTACCAAGCAAATTAACGTTTTTGTTGCCACTTACGATATCCTCGCAAATGGCAGGGTTATTTTTCTTCGCAAACTTCTTCTATTAAGGCAATTCCCTATTGTTAACGATTTATGAAGACCTGGTGTAGAAAGATTACGCGTATTATTGTTGTTTTCCTAACTTTTTTGTGTTCCGTAAGTTTTGCTTATTCGCAAGCGCTGACCACTAACGCAGTAGACCCTGGGCCTTACACACCGGGCAGTACAATTGCTGCAACTTTTACCATAGCAGCGAATTCGTGTATCACCCAAGGTAATGTGTTCGAGCTCTATCTATCTGATCAAAATGGAAATTTTGTTGGTGAGAAGTTAATCGGTTCCTACACCGGTTTTTACAGCACCTATGTAAACGGCATCATTCCGCCCGGAACGCCCGCAGGCACAAACTACCAGGTACGCGTAAAATCGACAGCACCGGCACTTGTTGGCACAGTTTCCGCTCCCTTCGAAATAAAAGCAGGAGCAGCTGTTGCTGCAAAGATAACGTCATCGCAATTATTGGCTACAAATGCCGAAACCTTCGGTACTTGTACCACGCGTGATAATTACACGCTGAATTTAAATAACGGGTCGACTTCCGCAGCCACAGTTACAGCAAGCATTACCAATGAGATTTCAAAAACGAATACTGTTTTAAATCTCGATGCGCCTAAAACATTTACTGCTCAGCTTGCACACTATACCGTTTTTACCAAGGCTACGATGCCTGATGGAACTGTTGGTACCAAAGCCTATCTAATAATAAACAATCAGGCCATTACTGCTTTTGCAACTTTAAACAACACACCCGTATGCCTGCCATTGGCCAATTACCAGTTTGCTGTTGATTTAACGCAAAGCGGAATTTTAAATAACTTCCCTGGAGATAGATACGTGATAAACTGGGGCGACGGAAGCTCAACTTCTTACACCTATTGTGAGATTCAGCAAGCGGCGGGCAGGGTTAGCCACAATTACACGAGGTCTTCTTGCGGGCGGGCATCGAATACAAGTAGCGGAACGGTTTACAATGCGTTCGATGTTACCATTAGGGTTGCCAACGATTTTTGCGGTAACCTTGGTTCGCCACTGCTGGCTTACGCAAAGGTTGTGGTAAAACCCGAAAACAGGTTCCAGTTCGATACCCCGGCCTGTAGCAATACTGATATCACTTTTATAAATACATCGCTTTTAGGCGAAAACCCGAATACAACATCTGCAGCATGTTCTCCAAATACCGTAACCTATAACTGGTTTGTTGATGGGGTGTTAGTTCAACAGAATAAACCCCGTTCTTATAATTTGGTGTACAAATTTTTAACAAACGGGCGCCACACCATCAGATTAACCTCCGTAAGTTCGGGCGCCTGCGATGCCGACCCGGTTGAACAGGAAATCTGTATTCAAAACCCACCAACGCCAATTTTTACACTGCCAGTAACTACAGTGTGTGCGCCATATAACCTGGCTCCTGTAAATTCTTCAATTACTGATATTACTTGCAGCGCAGTTAGTGCTTATTTATGGACGGTAACTCCCGCCGTTTCCTTCGCTGGTAATACATCGGCAACCAGTAAAGATCCAATCTTCAACTTCACCACAGCGGGTACATACACCATAACACTAAGCGTTACAACAGGCACCTGCGGTCCGGTCGTATCGGCACCACAAACCGTAATTGTTCAGGGCGCAAATGCAGGAGAAGATCAGAAAAGCATTTGTAGCGGAAATACAGCCACATTGGCCGGTAATAGCGATATACCCGGTACCTGGACACAGATTTCTGGTCCGACGGTGTCTATTGATGCGCCAAACCAGTGGAACACAACGGTTACTGGTATTGCTCCTGAAAAGTCTTATACTTTCCGGTGGACGATTAATGGAGGCGCATGTCCAGGTAGTTATGATGAGGTCACAATTACTTATCCCAAACCTATTGCGAATACCATTAACACGCCATCATCTACTGTTTGCTCGGGCCAAACCATTGTTTTAACAGGAGATTTACCGACCGGCGGCACCGGGATTTATGCTTATCAATGGCAAAAAAGCAGCGATAATGTCAATTGGTTAAATGTTACGCCGGGTGGTACATTGCAAAACTTAACCGCTACTGTAACGGCGCTAACTTATTTCAGAAGAATGGTAACCAGCGGCGTTTGTATTTCAGAAAGCAATCGCATCACAATTAATGCATTGCCGGCAATTGCCAATAACACCATTTTGGCAAATCAAACCATTTGCATCGGCGATGTCGTTTCATCGTTAACCGGTACGCTGCCAACAGGGGCAGATGGCTCTAACTTTAGTTATCAATGGCAACAAAGTTTGGACGGCACAACCTGGGCCGACATTACCGCCGCAACTGCTAAAGATTTCCTGCCTCCGCAGCCAACCGTTACCATTCGTTACCGCAGGTTGGTGTCGAGCGGCGCATGCCCTGGTGGTTCACAAAATATTAGCAATACGGTTACCATTACCGTTAACCAGCCAGCAAAGGCAGAAATTATTTTTACCACAGATATAGCTTGTGCGCCATTTTTGTTAACAACCGCTAATATAAAGGCAGGAAATTATCCCCAGAATGCAACCTATACCTGGTTTGCAAATAATGTTCAGATTGGAACAGGGGCAACTTTTCCTGACTATACCATAACTGCCGGTAATGCAAGCGTAGTTATAAAATTAGCAGTAACCACGGCTTCAGGTTGTGGAAATGACGAAGCCACTCATACTTTCTCCACCTTTAAAACGGTAACGCCCAACTTTACGCAAAACGTTACAGATGGCTGCGGGCCACTTAGTTTGATTGCGGTCAACACTTCCAGCTCGCTTACTGATGCCACATTTAAATGGGATTTTGGTAATGGCGTAACCTCAAATCTCGCTACTCCGCCTACTGTTATTTATCAACCAGATCCCTTGGGGAAAGACATTACCTATACCATAACTTTGGATGCGACCACCCCTTGCGGAACGATAACGAAAACATCAACGATTTTGGTGAAAGCATTGCCCATTTCGGCCTTCTCACCCGATAAGACTTCAGGCTGTTCGCCTTTTACCACAACCTTTAGTAACACCTCGCCGGGCAACTACACGAGTTTTACTTATGATTTTGGCGATGGAACAACCTTAACTACAAATGATAAAAATAGTGTTACGCATACTTATACCACAATTGTTGTTAAAGATTACGTAGTTAAAATGACTGCCAGAAATGACTGCGGCGTTAGTGAATCACAATATACTGTTAGGGTTTCACCAAACAACATCGTGCCCGAACTTGTTGTAAACGCCCCCGAGCTAAGAGGCTGCGCACCGCTTACTGTTAATTTCTTTAATAACACCAAGGGTGGAAGTACATTCTATTATGATTTCGGAGATGGTAGTTCTGCACTTACCAATACAGCGCCGGAAATGATTGCGCACACCTTTACAAAACCGGGCTCGTACGTGGTTACCTTATACGCCTCGAACGATTGCTCGAATGCCTCTACAACAGAAACAATTGTTGTGCTCGACCAACCAACAGTAGCATTTACATCCGATAAAACAATTGGCTGTAGCGGAACTGTTATCAAATTTAAAAACAACAGTAAAAATGCGGTTAATTATCTTTGGGATTTCGGCGATGGGACCACCTCAACAGCCTTTGAGCCGGAGCACGCCTTTGTTGGAGCCGCCACAAATTATACGGTTACCTTAACTGCATATAACCTTCAGGGCTGCAGCAACACTTCAGTAATTCCAAACTATATAAACTTAGTTCCGCCACCTCAATCTATTTTCTCTGTATTACCCGGAAATGAGTTATCCATTCCGAATTTTACATTCAGTTTCAGAGACGCAAGTTTAAATGGTGCCGGAAGCTGGGAGTGGAACTTCGGCGATGGAACAAAATCTACACTTCAAAACCCAAGCCACACCTACGCCAACACCGGAGATTATGTGGTTACCCTTAAAGTGTTAAATAAAGAGGGTTGTTCGGCATCATCATCGCAAACTGTTCGCATAATAGGCGTTCCGGGCTTTCTATACGTGCCAAACTCCTTTATGCCGGCAAGCCAGAAAAACGAACTCCAGACTTTTAAAGCCAAAGGCAGAGGCATTGACAATTGGACGATGACGATTTTTAATAAATGGGGCCAGGTTTTATGGGAAACAACAAAACTAGACGACGGTGCTCCGCTGGAAGGATGGGATGGCCGATATAATGGTCAGGAGCAGCCACAAGGGGTTTATTATTGGAAAATTGAAGTGAAGTTTATAAATGGCGGCGAATGGAAAGGAATGACATATGATTCGTCGGCCCCAAAGAAAACAGGTAATATATATTTAATAAGATGATGAGCAGGTGGATTAATTTATTGCTGTTGATAATGGTAGTGCCTTTAATTACAATAGGGCAGGACCACATTTATTCTCAATTTTACAATGCGCCGGTTTATTTAAACCCTGCGCTAACCGGTCAGTTTGAAGGCGATATCAGATTCAATGCTTTATATCGAAACCAGTGGACGGGCCTTTCGGGCGATTTCTCTTACATGAGTGCCTCGGCAGATTTAAACTTGCAAAAACTAAATAGTGGTGTTGGTTTAATTTTTAACCGAAGCAGCGAAGGAACCGCTTATTTGCAGAAAAATAATATTGCCCTTAGTTATTCTTATATTATTGGCGGAGATGATTTTACCCTTTCGTTCGGCTTGCAAGGTGGAATAACCAATCAAAAACTGAATTGGGATAAACTGGTATTTGGCGACCAAATTGATGGCACTGCGGGCATTATACCGGGTGTTATTTCTGGTGCCGAACGGCCAAACATAGATAGCAGATTCTATTTTGATGCTGCCGCCGGTACAAATCTGGTTTACAAAAATTTTATGGTCGGCGTAGGGTTGCACCATTTAAATCGCCCCGACGAATCTTTAGCAGGTTTTCAGGCAAAGTTACCCATGCGTATTTCGGGTAATTTAAGCTATAAGCTTGCCTTAATTCCCGATCAGTACGATCGGGATGGAACTTACCTCATTCCTTCAATCGTTGCCTATAAACAGCAAAATGTAACTTCTTTTAGTTTTGGTACCCAGTTTAAATATGCGGGCATTAATGCAGGAATTTGGTATAGAAATGATGGAAACTCAAACGGAAACGACGCAATCGTGTTCTCGGTAATTTTTGATATTTTTAACAGGAGAACTAACGGGGAGAAATTCAGGATTGGCATCAGTCATGACGCCACCACCTCAAAAATTAATTATACCAACACCGGTGGAACTTCCGAAATTGGTTTAGGCTACGAAAAATACTGGTCGAACAGTACAAATTATGGAAGGGCGAATGGCCTTAGATGTTACGATTTTTACTAATTTGCCTTGGTTAACCTAAAGGCCATGAACAATATCTTAGATAACAGCCATTTCATTACGCAAAGCGAAGTCAACAAGTTTCTGCTCGCTACCTTGCTTTGTGGCCTGATTGGTGCCGAAAGAGAATATCGAAGTAAATCGGCAGGTTTAAAAACCATGATGATGATTGGTTTGGGCGCTACGCTTTTCACCATTCTTTCCATCAAAATAGGCCCAACAAGTCAGGATAGAATTGCGTCAAATATTGTTACCGGAATAGGTTTTTTAGGCGCTGGTGTAATTTTTAAGGAAGAAAATCGTGTAAAGGGTTTAACTACAGCATGTATAATCTGGATTGTTGCAGCAATAGGCATGGCCGTGGGTTCCGGTTATTACGAACAGGCAATCGGTGTAACGGGTGTGGTACTTTTAGCGCTAATTATTTTCCCCTTCATCGAAGAAATAGGCGACCGCCGTTTTACCAAGCGCATCTATCGAATTGTTAAAAAACAGCATGCCCATGGCGATCTGGAAAGCTATGAAGAAGTTTTTAAAGAAAATAAGCTAAAGCCACAGCGTGGAAAACACCAGCTGGTTAACAATGTAATCACCGGGAATTGGGTGGCAACCGGCACACCTAAAAACCATAAAAAATTTGTAGAGAAAATGCTGAAAGATGGTGAAATTATTGAATTTGATTTTTAAAAGGTTCAATTAAATCCAGGTGTCTTTGCTGCAGCGCAACCTTCTTGTCTACAACAACCATTGTGTCTGACCACTTATCATGCCATGGAACGGATGGCGTTGCTAAAGCAGTAATCCCATCAAAGGGTACAATTCTTATTAAATTTCTGGTAAATGATTTTTCCAGCGAAAGGTCGCTACCATCTAAATTTACAGCTCTGGTTCTGGTAATCAGTTTTCCGATAGATTTTCCATTCAACATTGCTTCAGTAAACGACATGATGACGCCATAAAACACCATTTTAAAAATGCGTCCGGTAATTCCATCATCAATAAAATCGATAATGCCAGGATCGATAAATGCAATGATGAAGCCCAGTGCAAACATTAGGATGTAAATAAAAATTACATCAATAAGGTAATTTGCAAGCCTTAAGCCGGATGATGCCCGACAGTACCGGTAATCAACCTGATCGTAGGTATGTATGTTAAAATCCATTTTTGAGCGTTATTTAGATTCAAAGCAAGATAAATTTTTTACGCATCACACACAAATTAATTCACGCTAAATCGTAAAACAAATCTTAGCTTTGTATAACTAGCTAAATTCATGAGTAAGGAACAAATCTCAGTTTTCGATATTTTTAAAATAGGCATTGGCCCCTCCAGTTCTCATACGCTTGGGCCATGGCGGGCTGCCCAGCAATTTACCGCTTCCTTAAAAGAAAATGGTCTTTTAGAAACTGTGGAGATGGTAAAAATCTTGCTTTATGGTTCGCTTGCAAAAACAGGTAAAGGCCATGGAACTGATGTTGCAATACTGTTAGGCTTAACGGGTGCCGATCCAGTAACTTTTGATGTTGATGCCGTTACGCCAACGTTTGAAAAAATCCAAACGGACAAAAAGTTAAACTTAGCAGGTAATGTCACCATCGACTTTGATTTCGAGAACGACCTGCTTTTCCTTTTTGCCGAGAGTCTTCCTTTTCATCCCAATGCGGTAACATTTCAGGCATTTTTAAATAATGGAAAGGCTTTCTCCGAAACCTACTATTCAATAGGTGGCGGTTTTGTAGTAAAAGAAGGTGAAGATAACAGCCAAAAACCTCAGGTAGATTTACCTTTTCCAGTTGAAAAAGCGAAGGAGCTTCTTCACTGGTGTTTATCTACAGGGCTAAAGGTGAGTGAAATCGTTATGGAAAATGAACTTTCCTGGCGTCCGGAATCGGTTACCAAGGCGGGTATTCTTCAGCATTTTTCGGTAATGAGAGATTGCATCTATCGTGGTTGCCATACCACCGGCTTTTTGCCAGGCGGCCTTGATGTTGCGAGAAGGGCTTTTCCGTTGAACAGGCGACTGATTGGGAAAAGTGAATATCACGACTACAATTCGTGGGTTGAAGCCATTAAAAAAGGCGGAAATGGATTTAACTATATTTTAGATTGGGTGAGTTGTTTTGCACTTGCCGTAAATGAAGAAAATGCCTCTTTCGGGCGTGTGGTTACCGCCCCTACCAATGGTGCTGCGGGGGTAATTCCTGCTGTTCTACAATATTATATCACTTTTTGCGATGGCTATTCGGAAGATAAAATAATTCAGTTTATTGCCTGTGCCTCCGAAATTGGAAGCATTTTTAAAAAAGGGGCAACCATCTCAGCTGCAATGGGTGGCTGTCAGGCCGAAATCGGTGTTTCGTCTGCTATGGCTGCTGCGGCCTTAACAGAATGTTTGGGCGGTTCGCAGCGGCAGGTACTTATGGCCGCAGAAATCGCAATGGAACATCACCTTGGTTTAACCTGCGACCCGATTGGTGGCCTGGTACAGATCCCATGCATTGAAAGAAATACCATGGGTGCCATTAAAGCCATTACAGCAAGCCAGTTAGCGCTTCAAAGTAATCCTGATAAGGCGAAGGTGAGTTTAGACGCTGTTGTAAATACGATGTGGGAGACCGCGTTAGATATGAATGCCAAATACAAAGAAACTTCTGACGGCGGCCTGGCGACAAACATTCCAATCAGTTTGCCTGAGTGTTAAACACTTTTAGTTATAACCATTTTCCTTCATGTCAGAAAACGATACGGCTTTTGATATACTAAATTAAACCAGAATAGTTTAGCACCAACCACCAAATCGCGGTTGTGATAAACGAAAGCAAAATCCCGATTCCAACCACCAGATTCGATACTTTCGGGTTCAAATTATATTGGTCTGCTACAACGGCCGCGGTTAATAACGTTGGCATTGCCATTTCGAAAATTGTTATTTTGGTTATTACTCCAGCCATGCCTAAAAGTAAGGCGATAAGCGATACCGCAAGAGGCGCTAAAATTAATTTATAGCATAAAGCGGCGCTGATGTGTTTAATTTCACTAAACCAACCGCCAAACTTCAGCTGCAGGCCAATAGAAAACAATGCCAGTGGGCCCACAGTTCCGGCCAGTTTATCGAAAAGGACATCAAGGCTCGATAGATTGATGAATTTGGGAAGGGTTAAAGCCAAAATGCAGCCAATTAATGGCGGAAAAGTCAGCACTTTCTTAATAACGAGTTTTGGGCTTAGGGTCTGTTTCTGAGCGGAACGAATGGCTACCACTATTCCAATTGTTGATAGCAAAGTAAACGTAACCTGATCGCAGATTATGGCAATGGCCAGTTCCTTTTCACTAAAGTAGGCAATAATTAATGGAAAGCCGATAAATGAGGTGTTGCTTAATGAACTCACCAGTTTTAAGCCACCCGAAGTAGCCCTGCTAATTTTGCTAAACCTAGTGTATAGTGTAATGAAAACCCAGCCTAACAGCCAAACGCAAACCGGAGCGAAGGCGGGAAAAAGCAGTTCATTCGTCCAGGTTATCTGGGGAAGATATTTAAAGGAAACGGCTGGCAAAGCGACATAGATAATCCAGGCATTTATCCCTTTATGAGCGTCTTTTGGCAAGGTCTTGCTTTTGCGAAAAAGTATTCCTGCGATGATGCATATGCCGATTAAAATGAAATTTGCCATTGAGTGTGGCAAAGATAACGAAAAAGAGAAACGCGGATAAATTTCTCTTATCCGCGTTTCTTAAAATATTTATTCTATAAATGAGCTCTTAAAATCCAGGCCATTTCTTCATGCTCTTCCATTAAACCGGTTAAGTAATCGCTCGTTCCAGCATCTCCGTATTCATCAGCAATCGGATTAATATTGCCTCTGATAAATTCAATAACGGTTTCATGGTCTGCTAAAAGATCTTTAATGTAGCCTAAACTATCGTTTTTCCGTTCGCTATACTCTGTTAAATGTGTTAAAGCTAAAAAGTTTTTAAGCGTTGCCGGTGCATAATGGCCAATTTTACGAATTCGTTCTGCCACGCTGTCGATAAATCCCTCTAGCAAACGGTATTGCTCTTCAAAAAATTTATGTTTTGATAAAAAATCAGCACCTTCAACGTTCCAATGGGCATTTCGTGTTTTGGTATACAAAACGTATTCATCAGCAAGCAACTTAGCCAACTGCTCTGAAACAGCCTGTCTGTTTTCGGCGGAAATTCCGATATTTGTTTTCATGTTTTCTCTATTTTGATGTACTAACTTACCCTTAATAGTTGTGAAACAAGAAAGTCTATATCATGCTTATGCTAAATAAAGTTTAACTTGTTGGCTTAGGTTTTTTCTTGTGCCAAACCTTTTTGTTTCCTTTGTTTTGATGTGGTCTTTTCTCTTCTACATGGGTAATTTCCATAGTAGCAACATGCTCGGGTAAAGTCATTTTCGGCACTTCTTTTTCAATTAACTTTTCGATGTTATCGAATTTTCGTTTATCTCGTCCGTTAACCAGCGTAATTGCAGTTCCTTTTGTCGAAGCCCTTGCAGTTCTACCGATTCGGTGTACATAATCGGCTGGGTCGCCAGGTACATCGTAATTAATTACCAAATCAACGCCTTCAACATCAATCCCGCGAGAGAGGACATCGGTACCGATAATTATTGGTAATCTCTTATTTTTAAACGAAAGCAAAATATCTTCGCGTTCTTTCTGACCTAAATCTGAGTGGAAAGCATCCGCTTTAATGCCCAATCCTTTAAAAGTTTTGTATAAAGCCTTTACTTTATCTTTTGTAGATGCGAAAATGATCGCACTCTTGTACGTTCCATCTTTAAAAATATCAGTTAATAAAGCTTGCTTCTGCTGGTCGTGAATGAAGTAGGCTTGCTGATTAATGCCCTCTGCCGGCTTAGCAATGGAAATGGTAATTTGTTGCGGTTCATGCAAAATTTTGCCGGCCATCGTCCTGATTTTTGGCGCCATTGTAGCAGAAAAAAGCAACGTCTGACGTTTTTTTGGCAGGTAGCTTATAATCCGAATAATATCATCATAAAAGCCCATGTCCAGCATCCTGTCTGCCTCGTCTAAAATAAGATGTTGTAAATGTTCAAGCTTCAATACACCTGAAGATAGATGCGCCATTAATCGGCCCGGGGTCGCTATAATTACGTCAACACCGTCACGCATCGAGCGTTTTTGCTGTTCGTATGCAATTCCATCGCCACCACCATATACCGCCAGCGAACTAATATTGGTAAAGTATGCAAGTGCTTCTACTTGTAAATCAATCTGTTGGGCAAGCTCGCGGGTCGGCGCTAAAATTAAAGTATTGTTGTGCCTGTCCTTCGCCCTCATAATCTTGTCCATTACCGGCAAAAGATAGCTGGCTGTTTTTCCTGTGCCGGTTTGGGCGCAGGCAATAAGGTCGTGATTATCTAAAATTACCGGAATGGCTTGTTCTTGTATCGGAGTAGCGCTTTTATACCCCATGGCCATCAGGCCTTCGTATAAGTCGGGGTTAAAATTAAAGTCGTTAAAATTCAATCTGTTATGTTTATATATTTTAGCAAAAGTACCTTAAAATACGGCGAATAGCAAACAAGACTTAAAACTTGATTTGTTAAATGATTTGGAAACCAATTCCAGCAGAAAAAAAAGCCCCGATTGTAAAACAAGCGGGGCTTCAGAAATTATAATAGACGAAACTTAGTTTACTGCAATATCTTTTGCAGGTATATTGGTTTCGGGGTTTTTAGGAAGGGTAATTTTCAGAATTCCATCGGCATATTTTGCAGCGATATTTTCGCTTAACACTTTTCCGTTTAGTGCAAATGCCCTTTCGAAAGCACCGTTACTGTATTCTCTTCTGCTAAACTTTTCTGCGCCGGCATCTTCCTCTTTCGGGGCGTAAGAGACGGTAAGGACATCATCTTTAGTAATCACCTTTAAATTTTCTTTAACCAGGGCCGGCGCAAAAAGATGAATTATAAAGCTGTCGTCAGTTTCTTCGATGTTTGCAGGTACGCGTCTTAGTCTGTCGCCAAACATTTTTTCTGCATGGCGGGCAAATTTCCCATGGTGATGGTGGCCAAAGTTTCTGTCCCAACGGCTATTCATTTTGCCTGTACGGCATCTATTTTCGTTATACATGTTGTTAATTTTAATTGTTATTAGTTTGTTAATTCATTGGCGAAGAGCCAATATTTTAATTGGAAACCCCAAGCGCTGTTTGCGGAATTCCCAATAGCTGTGAAATGATATTGGCGTATGGATAAGAGGGTGAAAAAACCGCATAATCAAATTTTAAACCCCGAATCTGCACCACAATGTCATCGATAAATTTCATTGGTTCTAACAACGCGGTAATTAAACCGGGTTTCGGTTTCCCTGTGTCTTTTACCTTGCCAAAAACATCTAAATCTTTATTGTATGCTTTAAAATCTGCACCGATTTCTTCAATAGGCTGTTTAAATTCATCAGAGCTAAAAAATGTTACCTTTTCGCCACGCGTTATTAGCTCGCTGGCTAAACCGAGGTTTGGCTGAACATCGCTTTCAAATGGCGCACTTAAAAATAGAACTAGAGACATCGGCTTATTTATTAAGGTTTACGCTATCTGTCGCTTTAACTGAGGTATCAACCGTTCCTCTGTAGTGCGGCCTTAACAGATGGGTTCTAGATGGCCGATGGTTGCAATCTTCCAGATTATCCCTGTTTCTAAAATCCAATCTATCGGGGTAACCATTCTTTACTGCAAATGCGTTGAGGCTATAAAATGTTGCTCCTGCAGCAGCTATTGCTAATAATATTCTAATTGCTTTCATCGGTTAATAATTTATGTTAACGTTATGAACTGTACCATTTCCTTGAATTGCAGGTTTGTACCATTGGTTATCTATCGGAACTATTGGCGAATAGTAATGGCCAAATCGCTCATATTTATTGGTAAAATGGCGATAAATTCTGCGTTTGAAAATCAACCTAAACACTAAGCCGATTAACAATACAGCAAAGATAAATTTGAATAAAAAGGGTATGAAGAAGGCGGCTGCGCCAAGCACAATCCCGAAGCCTATTGATTTTAATATCTGTTTCATTTTAAAATTTTGTTATTTAAAAGGGTAGACGGTAGAGTCTTGCTTTTACTTTAAAAAAAAAGAAAAAAGTTTTTAAACCCTAAAATCCCAGCGTTGGAAAAGACCTGAAAAGCAGTATTTTACTGCACGAAGTAAGAAAAGAATGAATCAGAAATGTAGGCTTGGCGAATCATGGTACAAAAAAAAAGCCAGCTAAAAAGCTGGCTAAAATTAGTCTTTGTTGCGATGCCCCCATCCGGCGCATCTCCTTTTATATTCTTCTCTAAACTTTGCCCGTTCTTCATCGTTCATGTTCTGCCATTTTGAGCGCATGCCCATCGCTTTTTGCTTAAAGCGATTGTTATTACCACCGCCTTTATTAAAATTGCCAAAAAGCAACCGGCATAATACCAGCAGGCCCAGCGCCTGCCAAAAATTTAACCGCCCTGCATGCACAACATCCGGTAAAATCCAATTCCATAAATACATAACAATGTAACCCAAAGCAGCGGCAATAAGTGCCACAACCGGTAAAAAGAAAATGAATTTCTTCCCTTTACTAAACTTTCTGTTCATCATTTTCTGCTCAATTAATAGTTAATAAATTCTTGATATAAATTTTGTAATCGGGAACGTAAATGCTTCACCGCGTAGCCTTTTCTCGATATTAAAGTTTTAATATTTTCGCCGGTTTCATCCGCTAATTCCTGAAATGTCCTGTCTTCAAGCTCATTCTGAACGAACACATAACGCTGGTTTTCCGGCAATTCTTCCAAAGCTAAAAACAACTGATCCCAAAAAAGTTTTTTTAAACTTTCCTCTTCAGGAGAGAAAGATTCTGCCAGCAATATCTCTCTGAAATTGATTTCTCCGTCCTCATCCTCATAGCTCAAATCATCTATAAGTACATCTTTTTGCTTACGGTACTTGTCGGTAATTTTATTTCTGGCCACCCGATAAAGCCAGCCACTAATCTGCTCGATCGTTCCAGCCTCGGGCTGGTTGCTCAACTGAAACCATACATCCTGCAAAATATCTTCCGCATCCTCATCCGTGTTCACCCGCCCGCGGATAAAACTGAATAAGCGTTTACCGTAATTGGCAACCGTAGAAATTACATTTTGGGATTCGTTTGTTGGCAAAACTTTTTGTTTGATAACTCCGTAGACGGATGAAAATCAATATTACTTTAAAATTTGCTAAATTTTTTATTGAACAATCAAGTTTTGTTGAAGAAACGGTCGCAAGGCATTTTTTTTTAGAAAATGAAAGGCAGTGGTGCTTGGCAAAATTGGCCCTGCTTTTCATTTCAATTCCGCACTCGTACCTCGCTTGCGGGCTTTACATTGCAATCAGGTTTAATTAACACAAAACTGTGCAAAAAACCCGCATTGCAACCGCAACATTACTAGCAATATTTTGGAAGATTAATCCGGTCGGAAATTGCTCCGGTGTATAGTTTTACTTCAATGTTCCTGTTGGATTGGTTCCCTTATCAACAACCAGTTTACTGTTTCCCTTTAAATCAGAAACATAAATTTTACTCTGGGTAAACGGCTTCTCCGAGCCACTATAAAAAATCCTGTCATCGGCGGTTAAAAAAACATATGGCACATTCATGCCGTCTGCCGAAATCCGCTCTACTTTTTTAGAAGTTAAATCTAAAACATAAACCGCCTGAGCCTGTGCGTTCAGTCCAGGTAATTTATCCGAATTGCCGGCATTAAAAATCAGTTTTTGCCCATCTTTTGAATAAAAGAAACGGTTGGTATTTGCTATATTAAATTGTTTTCCAATCAAAGTTTCAATGGGTTTTTTGTCGATTACCTTCCCGGTAAGGTCAAAAATGTAAAGGTTAATTAAATCCTGTGCAACAATTTCTTTTTCGTTTTTCCAGGTCGGGGCGTAAAAATTTGTGCTAGAAGCACCATCAAACATGGTATAGCCGGTGTTGTCAGTTTTTATCAGGCCAACCTTATTAATGTTTTTCTCATTGATAATGCTGAAAGCCAGGGCGGTTCCGTCTGGCGACCAAATTGCATCGTAATGATTAGCACCATTTACCTGTAACTGCAACTGGCTCTTATTTTCCATATCAGCAACCCATATGGATTTGTGGCCTGCGGTATCTTGAACTGTATAAGCCAGTTTATTTCCATCAGGCGAAATTGCCGGTTCAGTAGCACCACCAAATGATATCTGCTTCATCGTATCAATACTGGTTGCTACAATTTTGTTGCCATCCTGGTAAGCCAGTGCGAAACTTTTATTGCTTAAAGAAATGGTATCCAAAACAGCCTTTTTGCTTCCTTCGCCTGCATTATCGTTGTTACAGGAAGAAACTGTTGCAAAAAAAGGAATAAAAAGGGAAATAATTTTGCCGCTGATTTTAGTCATTTACAATTTTACAAATTGTTTTTAAACAAAAAAGATTTGGGCACGCTACAGGCCCAAATCTTTTCTTTTATGATTTTACAACGACTTAACTTTTTTTCTTGTCGGCATAGCCAAATACTTTTTGTAATAAAGTGGTGCTTCGTGCGCTAAAGTTGTCTCTTATTTTTAGCTCCTCTTTGGCAACTTCCAGAAATAAGCCATCAATTGCCTTTTCGGTTACATATTCGGTTAAGTTTGTGTTTACCGGTTTTACCAACGGCAAACGATTGTATTGCGAAGTTAAGTCGGTATAATACTTGGTTGCATTTACTTTGTTTAAGCTCGTGGTTACAATCGGACTGAATTTTTGCATGAGTTGCGATGTTGTAACGCGTTTAAAATATTCTGTCGCTGCAGTTTTGTTGCCTAAAAGTATATTAGTTGCGTCTGTTAGCGTCATCTGCTTAATTGCCGAAATGAAGATTGGTTTAGCTTCTGTTGCTGCATCTTCGGCGGCCCGGTTTAAACTTACAATAACATTATCGCAAAGTTTATTCAAGCCAATACTTCTTAAAGTTCTTTCAACTTTCTGGGCTTCGGGTGGCATTAGGATTTTAACGGCCAAATTACCCAAAAAGCCATCCTTTACCGAAAGCCTGTCTGCCCCGGCCAAAACACCAATCTGTAGCGCTTCTTTAATTCCCTGACCAATTTCTAAGCTGGAGGGCGTACCACTTACACTTGTTGAGTTGGTTTTTTCTGTAATTTTTTTAAAGATATCGCTCAATTTAACTTGTGCGCTTACATTCAGGTTCGAAAATAATATCAATGCCAGAACTGCGGGTAGAATATTAAATTTTTTCATTTTGTGTGTGTTTAGTTTCTGCTAAGCAAAACCACTGCCACAAAAAGTTATTACAGTAGGAAATGTTTCAAGCGCAGGCTTTACCAGATTTTTAAAACAAGAACTTTCTCTGCGCTTTGCAGCCGCGATCTCCTGTAATTACCTGCGTGTTGTAAACCCGATTGCCGCGGAAATACTTTTTTTGCAACACCATTAATTATCAAGCAGGTTTAGCCAATAAAATATATCTTCGTTTTGCAAGTTACCGCGTTTAAAAAGATTGCAGCAAAAAGCGGGGCAGGACCTAGCCTAATACGCACCGAACCTCGCTTTCCGCATAAATAATCGAAAACCTATATATTCAGTTAATTCGACAATCACTCAGAAATATTTTTTATACTTGAAGGATAATTTGTATTAGCTCCCAATTTTTTGAAGTTTATAAAAAATACAGCTGGAAACAACCAGAAAGAAGATGCTGACTTGATTGCCGAGTATAAAAATACCGGCAATTTAGACTCGTTGGGTACGCTTTACAATAAGTACATGCACCTTGTTTTTGGAGTTTGTCTAAATTATTTTAAAGACGAAGAGCTAAGCAAGGATGCCGTTATGCAGATTTTTGAGGAACTGGTAACGAAACTCAAAATACATGAGGTGCAAAATTTTAAGAGCTGGTTGCACGTTCTCACAAGAAACCATTGCTTAATGGCGCTCCGGAAATCGTCGAAACAAAATAACGTTTCGTTGGATGATACATTTGTGGAAAATACGGAATTTGTGCATCTGGATATTGACAACACAAAGGAAACCCAGCTTACCATTATGGAAAAGTGCATGGAAACCTTAACAGAAGAACAGCGAAAAAGCGTAGATTTATTTTATTTACAGGAGAAATGTTATAAAGAAGTAGCCGATATTACTGGCTACGATATGCTTAAGGTGAAAAGTTACATTCAAAACGGTAAGCGGAATTTAAAGATTTGTATAGAGAAAAATAGCGGTGAATAACGATTGGTTGGATATTGATGTGCTGGAAGATTACCTGGACGGTAAGCTTGATGCTAAAGGTATGCACTTTGTAGAAAGGCAGGCTTTAGATGATCCTTTCGTTGCCGAAGCGCTCGAAGGTTTGCGCCAATCGCCAAAACGCAAGCACACACTTTCTATTTTACAAAAACAGCTTTACGACCGGGTTTCTGGAAAACCCGTTAAACGTAAGATGTGGGGCATTACTACGCAGCGTTTAAGCATTGCTGCAACGGCTACTGTTGCTTTTATTGCGGTAAGCATTTTGTTTTTTATGCGTGAAACAAACCGTAAAAATGCAGAAATTGCTGCCCGAAAATCGACTGGTGTTATTGTTAATTTAGATTCGATGAACGCAGTAGCTTTAACTAAGCCTAAGGCTGAAGATACTGCTATAATGGCAACTGAAGCTTCGAAAACTGCTTTAATTGATAAGGCAATTGTTGATTCGAAAACCGGCGATTTAGCTAAAAATACAAAGGCTTTGCCTTCCATCAAAAATGCAGAAGTTGGAGCCAAACCAGCAATTGTTGGTTCAGCATATTCGGAGGAGAAAATGGCAAAGACAGCGCCAATGGCTATGCAGCGCATGAAGGTTGGCAGCGCTATGGATGAAGTAACGGTTTCTGCTGCGCCTGCAAGTTCTGGCAGCGAACTGATTTACAGTGGTAATGTTGTTTCTCAAACCGGGCAGCCAGTTCAGGGTGCTGTTGTAAAACTTGAAAATTCGAAGGCGGTAACCGCGACAAATGCAGCCGGTTTCTTCACTTTGCCCGTTGATAGTATTGATAAGAATAAGGAAATATTAATTAAGGCCCCGGGTTTTAATGACAGGGCTTTGGTTACCAATCCGGAAGCCATTCGGACGGCTTTATCAGGTGATAGATCGCTAAATGAAATCGCGTTAATTACAGGTTCTAACGGGCGAAAGAAAGAAACCATAGTTCCGCAGAAAATTGTTTTAAAAGCTGTTGAAAATCTGGATGGCGTTAAAGGTGAAATTACGAAACCTGTGCCGGTATCTACCATAAATTACGAGCAGTATTTAGAGAGCAACAACAAGCTTTATAATTCGAAAGGACCCGCACAATATGTTGTTTTGAGCTTTAAAGTTAAAAAGAACGGGCGACCTACCAATGTGTCTGTTTTAAAATCGTTAAACAAAAAGGCTGATGCTGAAGCCAAAAGGCTAATTGAAACCGGCCCTGATTGGGTGTTGCCTAAGAATGGAAATGATGTGGTAGAAATGAGTGTTAAGTTTTAGGATTAAACCAACGGATTAGAAGTCGAACGATTTCGGGAATATTATTTTGTTGCACTACATACGAAAAACCCGTCATTGTGAGGCACGAAGCAGTCTTAATGGTTTCGTTCATATTAACTAACCAATCGTGGTAAAATTGCTTAGTGTCTTGCAATGACGACAAGCCGAAATCATGTATCATCCCCAATTATACACCTAATAATCAAGAGGAAATTCTCGAGTTCTGCTTATCTCCGTTGGAAAAATGTGCATACCCATTTAAAAGAAAAAAGACTAAAGCAATTGCCTTAGTCTTCCTGAAAATATCTAAAAGTATTTTGAATCTATTTGAAGTAATAAATTATTCCATATATAATTGCGGCCAGTGTAGCCGAAACAGGGATGGTTAAAATCCATGCCCAGATTAAGTTAATTGTTACACCCCATCGTACAGCCGAAACGCTTTTTACAACACCTACACCCACAATAGAGCCTGTAATGGTGTGCGTGGTAGAAACAGGAATACCAAAGTGTTCGGTAATGCCTAATGTAATGGCACCGGCACCTTCAGCTGCAACACCTTCCAGCGCTGTAACTTTGGTAATTTTCGAACCCATTGTTTTCACAATCTTCCAGCCACCGCTCATTGTACCGAGTGAAATTGCCGAATAACAACAAATTGGCACCCAAGCAGGCATGGCTTCAAAAGTTGGGATAACCTTTGCAGCAATTAAAGCCGTTGCAATAATACCCATTACTTTTTGTGCATCGTTACCGCCGTGGAAGAAACTCAATGCTGCTGATGATAAAAGTTGTAACCGTTTAAACCATTTTTCTGCAGTTGCAGGTTTGGCATAGCGACAAATATTGATGATGATCAGGGTTAAAACCACCGATATTACCATACCAATTATTGGAGCTAATACAATAAACGATACAATTTTAACAACATAACCCATATTTACTGCATCAAGCGGACTGGCGCCTGTAAGTAAAGCATGTGTCATACCTGCCCCTGCGAAACCACCAATTAAGGTATGCGATGAGCTTGACGGAATACCATACCACCAGGTTAAAAGATTCCAGATGATAGCGGCAATCAGGCCAGCTAAAATAACTTCTAACGTAATGTAATTTTCGATTACCGTTTTGGCAACCGTGTTGGCCACTTTATGGTCGGTAAAATAAAAGTAAGCTGCGAAATTAAAAAGTGCAGCCCACAAAACCGCCTGAAAAGGCGTAAGAACTTTTGTAGAAACAACCGTTGCAATCGAGTTAGCGGCATCGTGGAAGCCGTTAATGTAATCGAAAGCAATGGCCAGAATTACAACAACAACCAATAAGGTAGTTACCATGTTTGTTTTTATTAAGCGTTTTTAACCAAGATAGTTTCCAGTACATTCGCCACATCCTCACACTTATCTGTCGCTTTTTCTATCGTTTGTAAAACCTCTTTTTGTTTAATTAATTCAATTGCATTGGTTTCATACTCGAATAAACGGGCAACTGCTAATGTAAAAACATAATCAGCCTGGTTTTCTCCGCTATTAATGCGGATACAAGCATCGGCAATAACGCGTATGTTTTTGAAACTGCGCAATTCTTTAATTGCTTTATCAATATCGGTACACATTTCTACCAAAAGCTCTGCAATCTTTACAATTGGTTCGTTTATGGTATTCATGTTGTACATCTGCATGCGGTTTGCAGTGCCATAAATATAATCGGCAACATCATCAACTGCCGTAGCCAATTGGTGTATATCCTCTCTATCAAACGGGGTGATAAAATTTCTGCTTAATTCTAAGAAAATTGAATGCGTAATGTCGTCCCCAACGTGTTCTAAGCGCTCAATTTCTTTAAAAATGGTTTTTCTAGCTTCAGCATCACCTGTGCTAACCATTTCTAAAAGCGTTTCAGCAATCTTTAAAGCGTTGCTACCGGCTTGCTCAAAAAGAGGATGAAACTTTCTGTCTTGAGGCGTAAAGAACTTGAAAATATTGTTCATGTTAATTTTTAATATGTTGCAAAGCTACAAGCTCAATGTTAAGTTAATGTTAAGTTCGTAATTATATTAAGCAATCAGCTTGCCACACACATGGTTAAGTAATTCTATAGTGGTCTGCTTGGTGGATGGGCTTTGGAAATGACCGTTTCAAACGCTTCTGTAACTTCAGTCCCGCTAAACGCTGTAGCCCTCATAAAAAATTCGGGGCTGCCGCTTATATCGGGTTTAAGAACGTTAGTAAAACGTTATTAGGAAACCATTGGGTTTACAAATTTGCTGCTCTGTCGCCCGATGATTTATCCGTTAAACCAGTCAGCGTTCACTGCGTTCTGCCTTATCGTTCTCCGAGGTTAGCAATCTTAGCCAGCTTTCTGCAACGTGAAAGCGAAGGTTGTTCCAATTCCTGGGGTACTTCGCACTGAGATTGTTTGCTGGTGGGCCTCCAAAATATGTTTAACGATTGCCAGTCCTAATCCGGTTCCGCCAACCTCGCGGGCCCGGTGGGTGTCAATGCGGTAAAAACGTTCAAATAAGCGAAATAAATGTTTTTCTTCAATACCAATACCATTATCGGTTACCTCAATTAAAACCTGGTCGTGGAGTTCGAATATCTTAATTGCTGTTTCGCCATCTTCAATACCATATTTAATGCTGTTCACCATTAGGTTAATCAGCACCTGCCGAATTTTTTCTCTATCGGCGTTAACTGTGGTAACGGCAGTGTATTTATCCTTAAAAAAGAGTTTAATGTGTTTTCCTTTAGCACGGTCTTCCAGGTTTTCCATTACCTCTTTTGCAAGCTGCACAAAATCGAATTTTTGATAATTAATTGGCGATTCTCCTGTTTCAAGTTTTGCAATGGCATCCAAATCGTTAATTAAATAACTTAAACGTTCTACATTGTTTTCCGCTTTTTTCAAAAATTTTGCTGCCATTTCCGGGTCATCTTCAATGCAATCCTGTAAGGTTTCAATATAACCCTGAATGGCAAAAAGGGGTGTTTTAAATTCGTGCGAAACGTTAGAAAGAAACTCCCGGCGAAACTGCTCCTGTTTTTTAAGCAAGTCAATTTCCTTCTTTTTAGCCCCGGCCCATTCTTTAACTTCTTGTTCTACATCGTTTATCGGGTCAGAACTTACATATTCGCCAAGTGCATCTTTTAAGTCTTTACCAAGTTTAAGGTTATGGATTAGCTTATAAATCAATTTAATTTTCGTGTAAATGTATTTCTCCAGCAGGTAATAGAAAACGAGAAAACTACTGAGGAAAGAAACCCCAAAAGAAATGGCAAGGTAATACCAGCTGTGCTGAAAATAAAAGTTTACCATGCCGATAGAGAGGGCCACGGCGAGGGCAGTAAATAGAACTAGCACACTTAATTTCATGCTGCAATTTACCAGTTTTATATTAAATGATTGTTAAGCTCAGTTGTTACTTTCCAGTTTTCTTGAAGACTAATTCAGTCTTACCCGAATCAACAAGCTTTAAAAAGTTATCATTTTTCTCTTTTACACGGTAAACCTCGGCGTGTGGGGGCTCAATAACAAGATTATCTTCTTTAAGCTCTGCAAAAATATCATTGTTTCTACCTTTTAGATTATCAAATGGAATAATAATCCTTTTATATCCGAGATAATCTATTGTCAAGTATTTTATCTTTTCATTCTTAAAAACAGTAAAAGATGCAGAACCGTCAGCAAGTGTTGATACGGAAAACAATCGTTCAAATGTATTATCGCTCAACACAACCGAGGCGCCATTCAAGGGAAGTTTACCAGCAAATACCTTGACGAAAATGCTTGAATATCCATAAAGTGCTTTGCCCGAATCAATTTTATAAATTGAAGAATCTTTATCGTTAAGTTTGAAATAGTTGAGCGTTAATAGGTTGTTTTCCAGCTTAAACGAGCCTTCGCCAAATATTTCGTTCAGGTGCCCGATAGATTTATCTGTAAAATTAGATCCATTAAAAGTCAAAGTTCTGGTACCTGCATCCATACCTGCAGAATAGATGTAGGTGCCGCTTATCTGACTGAAGGATATATGTGCCGATAGCAATATTAAAAAAGTGAAAATAAATCTGAGTTTCATCGCGTTTCTTTTTTAATAAATTTAAAAAAGTTTTTTAACTCAATTGCTTTTCAGTTAAATATTTCCAGTACCTTTTCGGAACATGCCTTATATGAAGCTTTGTATTTTTACGGGCAACGATATTTGCGCTTTTGAAGTAGTCTTTCCATAAAACGGAATAAAGTTCTTCCTTTTCATTCAATAAAATTGCTTCGGGATTTTTACTATTAACGCCAACTGCGAAATCTATCGTAATTTCTTCTACTGTAGACAGGTTGTAATGTAAACCATATTTTCGCTTCAAGTCATAAATAATCCATTGCTGGTCGGCATAACGGTTTTTGAAATGATTGGAGATTAAAGGTAACACATTAAAATCTGGGTCCACACCGGTGTAAAAAATTCCGTCTGCGGTGTGCTGAAAACGAATAAAGGCTTCCATTCGATGCTTTTCCCGCTCAACACTCTTGGCATATTTTGCTAACGCGATTACATGCGCATTACCGTAATTATTTTCAGCGCCCTTTTCGTTTTGAAAAACGTAGATGGTAAACTGAAAAAGATGATCAAAAGCCTCGGGAATTTCTGACAAGTAGGCACAGTAAAACTTTCTTAGCCAATCTTTCTTCAGCTTGCCTTGCAAACCTTTCCAAACGCGATCTGCCTTATCCGAATTGGTAACAACCGTAAAACTTTCTGAAAATGCTTCCGGTTGAAATGTTTCAATCGATTTAAGTGAAACCGTACCGGGTTTGCGTTCGAACCACTCGAAAACCGCTGTAAGTAACCCAGGTAAGGAGCCGTCGAAAATGTAGGTCATTTAATGTTTTATTATTCCAGGCGGGTTAAAATAAAATCAATTGATTGCTGTCGGTCTTCAAATATTTACTCTGGCTTTCGGCAAGGATAAAAGCTTTAATCTGAGTGCCCTGGTAATCTCTTAACTGGTACGGACTATCAGCACAGGTTATAAAATGTTTAGCACGATTATAAGCCACACCAATCTTTTTAAGTTGGTCTATCCGTAATTTTCCGAATTTTCTGGCCTGAACAATTTTTTGCGCAGACATAACCCCAATGCCGGGAATGCGAAGAATCATTTTGTAGTCTGCTTTATTTATGTCGACTGGAAAATGTTGCATGTTCCTAATGGCCCAACTCAATTTGGGGTCGATATCCACATCCAGATTGGGATTGGCATCATTTAATATTTCCTGAACCTTAAAACCATAAAACCGCATTAACCAATCTGTTTGATAAAGTCGGTTTTCGCGAAGCAAAGGTGGTTGCGTTCCCAATACCGGCATTCTGGAATCGTTACTTATAGGCACATATCCCGAATAGTAAACGCGTTTTAAAGAAAAATTTTTGTAAAAGGCATTTGCGGTGTACATAATGTCTTTGTCGCTTTCAGGCGTAGCACCAATAACCATTTGCGTGCTTTGCCCCGCAGGAACAAACTTAGGCACATGCTTAATTAATTTTTTATCGGCAGCAAACTGGGTAATATTTTGCTGAACAAAAGCCAGTGGTTTTATCACATCCTGATGGCTTTTTTCGGGCGCCAAAAGTTTCAATCCTGCTTCAGTTGGCATTTCCAGATTTATACTCATGCGGTCTGCATATAAACCAGCCTCTTTTATCAGCTCATCACTGGCTCCCGGAATTGTTTTAAGATGAATATAGCCATTATACTTTTGTTCCAACCGAAGCTTTTTACATACCAGCAGCAAGCGTTCCATTGTGAAATCGGCATTCTTAAAGATACCCGAACTTAAAAACAAACCCTCTATGTAATTTCTACGATAAAAGTTCATCGTTAATTCAACCACCTCATCTACCGTAAATGCGGCTCGTTTTACATCGTTGCTTTTCCTCGAAACGCAGAAAAGGCAATCATATATGCAGTGATTCGTTAAAAGAATTTTAAGTAAGGACACGCAGCGGCCATCTTCGGTATAAGTATGGCATATTCCTGAACTGTGGCTGTCGCCGAGACCTTTATTGTCGTTTTTTCTCGTACCACCGCTCGATGAACAAGAAACATCATATTTGGCAGCGTCAGCAAGAATATTCAGTTTTTCGCGAATTCGATCAAAAGACATAGGCTTAATTTTACTAACAAAAATAGCTTTAAAAAGCTAATAAAATTAGTAAAAAAACATTCCTTTTTAGAGTAATTGGTTATGCCCGGCTCAGGCCATCTGGCGCTCCCTGCCTGCTCTTCTTCGCTACCTTTGAATAAGTTTCATGGTAATAAGTAAGTTCGCTAAAAAACTTTTCGGCTTCGTCCCGCTCATTTTTAATTGCACTAAAATTCGCTGTAAAATATGGGTCGATAAAATTGATTCGATAAAAATACATGCCGGTTTTTGAACAGAAAATCTCACTAACATTTTTAACGTTCTTCCAGGTGGCGAAAAAATCTTTTGTCTGGTAAATAAATGTCGGTTTATTCAGTTTAAAGAACAAGCCTTCATGACTCAGACTTATGTCCGCAGAGATAATAATCTTTTGATTGATTAGCCAGCGTAAAACTATCGTCATCAGCAATAATGAATTGGCCGTTATTGATATAAAAATATATTCTGAAAGTTGCGTGGAAAGGTTTAATAAAACCAATAAGGTTACTGCTGCTATGGCTGCTGGAACTGCGAGCATAAAAACCATCAGGGTGGTATTTTTGTGATAGTTTAATTGAAAGCTTTGCATGGCGTTAAAGTTTATTAAATGTAGCGCCAATGGGAAGCTTTTCAAATACCTCCTTTTGGGTATTTTTAAAAGGTAATTTTACCCTGCTAAGTACTAACTACCATCCCATTCCTTGTAAAACTGCTCAAGGTATGTTAACATGAAATTATGACGTTCCAACGCTATTTTTTTGCCTGCTTCGGTGTTCATCATATCTTTTAGTAATAGCAATTTCTCATAAAAATGATTGATGGTTGGCGCAGTAGTGTTTTTATAACTGTCTTTGCTTTGATGTTGTTCAGGCTTTATTTCCGGGTCATAAAGCACTCTGTTTTTAAAACCACCATAGGTGAAAGCACGGGCAATTCCAATTGCTCCTATAGCGTCGAGCCTGTCGGCATCTTGTACAATTTGCATTTCCCTGGATGAAAAACCACTTTCGTCGAAACTATTTTTGAACGACATGTTTTTTATAATCAGCTTAACATGAGTTATCGTTTCTGCATCAACCGAAATCGAGCTTAAAAACTTTTCGGCAATGTTTGGTCCAAGTTCTTCATCGCCATTATTAAATTTTGGGTCTGCAATGTCATGCAATAAAGCCGCAAAAGCAACAACTAACGGATGTCCGTTTTCGGTTTCGTTAATTGTTAAAGCTGTTTTATAAACGCGTTCAATGTGGAACCAGTCGTGACCAGCCTCTGCATTTTCAAGCGTTTTTTTTACGAAATCAATTGTGGAACTTATTACATCCTGCATACGATAAAATTTTTTTAAAGTTATCTTAATTAATGCAGGATGAAAATTAGTTTTCGATTTTTTGAGGATGGAAACATCTATTTTACAGAAGCTGTCTCTTCCTCAAGGGAAATGTTTTTTATTAATTCTTTATGATCGAGCGTAAGAAGATTTGTTACTTCAACATTTAAAATTGAAGCAATCTGAAATAGACGTTCGATTGTAAGTTTGCTGTAGCCAAGTTCAATTTTGCTGTAAGCATTCTGCGATATTTTTAGTTTTGCAGCCAGATAATCTTGAGTGTAATCTCTATATTCTCTAATTTTTCTAATGTTCCCGGCTACATTCTTCGTCTTTAAAGCCAATAGATCTTCCATAGGTAAGGATGTTTTTTAATATCTAATACCAATATAAACGAAAATTGTTCCGAAGAGGATCTCGAAATGTTTGATTTTTAACATAAAAGCGCTTTTTAACGCCTAAATGATAAGCTTACATCTGAAAAATTCAGGGCATGCACAGCTAAACTGTTTAAAGACAGTTGCATAACCTTTAGGAAACATTAAGAGACAGGATACTAACTGCTTACTGCTGTATCAAGCGGGTCTAATGGTTCTCTTCTACTGCCATCATAAAGCTCATATTCGAGCAAACGGCAATCTAATTTACCATTATAAAATTCAACTTTTTTAGAGGCCCGCAAGCCGATTTTCTTCGCCAAATCAGGATTTCCCGTGAAAATATAGCCTGTGTAACCTTTGCATTCCTTTTTCATGAAATCGCCCATGCGTTTGTAGGTTAATTCGAGCTTACTGTGAACGCCGAGTCGTTCGCCATATTCCGGATTGAAAACCACAACGCCTTTTCCATCTTCAGGTACAGGAGTTGCTTCGAAATCACAAACCTGAAAATCAATTAACGTATCTACGCCAGCGGTTTTAGCGTTTCTGCGGGTAACTTCAACAGCATCTTCAGAAATATCGGAGGCAATAATTTTAAGGTCGACATTCTTTAATACTTGATCTTTTAAAATTCTGCGTTCAGCAAAGAAAACCTCCTCGTTGTAACCCATAATGTGCATAAAGCCATAATTCATTCTATACAATCCCGGGGCACGGTTCGTCGCAATCAGCGCAGCTTCTATTGCCAAGGTTCCTGACCCGCACATTGGGTTCACAAATGGCGATTTTATATCCCATTGGGTAGCAAAAATAACGCCCGATGCAAGTGCTTCCAGCATTGGTGCTTTGCCCGGTATTTTTCGATAACCATGTTTTGCCAGCGTTTCTCCGGAAGTGTCCATAAAAACATCCGCTTCTGCATCTTTCCAATACAAATGAACAACGGTTCTATTGGCATCAGAACCTGAGTTTGGACGAATTCCTTTCTTTTCTTTTAGCCTGTCTACAATTGCGTCTTTTACTTTAAGATTAGCAAAGAGCGGAGTGGTAATGTTTGGATTATCCACGTTAGATGTTACAGAGAAATAACCTGTAAAATCGATGAGTTCTTCCCATTCTATGGCAGATATTTCCCGGTAAAGATCATCTGGCGTAATTGCCTTGAAGCTTTTTATTGAATATAAAATCTGACTTGCACAACGCAGGTTTAAATTAAGCTTAATGCACTCAGTTAGGGTTATGTTTAACTCTACACCGGTTGCAAAAGCTCTTTCTATGGTATAGCCCAGGGCGATAACTTCTTCTTGTAAATAGGGCGAAAGGCGCTTGTTGCAGGTAATAATTACCTTGCTTTTATTGTGGAAAACTTGCATCATATTGTATGCGAAGTTATCAATAAAATTATAGAGATTTGATCTTTATAGTACATTTAAGTAGTATTAGATATGGAAATTAAAGGAAAAGTACACGAAGTAGGTGCCACACAACAAGTAAGTGAAACGTTTAAAAAACGCGATTTAATAGTAGAATACGCAGAAAACCCAACATACCCGGAATATATTCGTTTCGAGGCTTTGCAAGATAAAGCTGCATTATTAGATAGTTTTAAAGCAGGCGATGAGGTTGAAGTATTTTTTAATTTACGTGGACGCCCTTGGACAGATAAAACAGGAAAAACATCATATTTTAATAGTTTGGTTATTTGGAGAATTAATGCAATTGCAGCTGGCGCACCTGCGGCATCAACTCCGGCTTACGCAGCCCCTGCTGATGTAAGTAATGCACCAGGCGAAGATGATGACTTGCCTTTCTAAATAAAGATTCTTTTTTAAGCAAACAATTTTGAACTAATGCCGGAAATTTTCCGGCATTTTTTTGTGTCCCTGATTTTTGTAAAACGCAGTCATGATTAGGGTTTTCTCGTGTTAAATTATGTTAAAAGCATACACATCAAGCCGTTATTAAGTAATTTTACGTTCTATTGGTTTTTGAGGGTGATTGTAATGTTAATCGCCACTTTAGGCAGGCAAAAGGTTAATGAGAAAAAGAAGTTTTTGGTTAATTACCGGTTTAATGACGGTAGCTTTACTTGGGGTTTTTGTAATGCAGTTGTATTACATCAGGGAGGCGTATAACCTAAAATCGCAGCTATTTGATGAACAAGTAAACCAAACTTTAACAGCCGTAGTAAACAAAATACAAAGGAGAAGCGCTGCCGATCGAATCAATAGAAAAGACATTGAGAATAGAATAAAGCGCAGCCAGGATTTGAGGCAGCGGCAGCTTGATATTAAAGATTTGCGCCAGCAATTCGCCGAGGCAGCAGATTTAAGACAAGCAGAACGAGAAAGCGAGATCGAAAAATACCTGAATCAGCAGGATAGCATTATCCGGGCCTCCTATCTGGCTCCGAAGGTAATTACCGAGAATGAGTTTGTGTCTTTATCTCCGGGAGGTTCTGCAAAATTAGATTTGCAGATGGATGCATTTGTAGACCTTAAAAACTACACAATTAAAGGTTACAGCATGCGTTCGAAGCCAATTTCGGCGGCAAAAACCTTTAACTTCAGAACAGTCCAATCTTTGCCGGATACCATTCGTTATCAGGTATTTGATGCACGTGGTTTTCCGTGGTTCGTGAATTTACCGAAGATATCTGACGATTTGGTGCGGAAATTTAAGCGGGAAGATAACCTGGCGAAACGAAAACTTGAATTGCAGATTGCGGCTTTAGGCAAAGATTCTCTGGCGTATAAACGCGGATACAATTTACTTGAGGATGTGGCAAAAGAAATGAACGAAAAAAATGTTCCTTTAAGCAAACGAATCAATTTTACTTCGCTTCAGGAGACGCTCAAAAAATCATTTTTAGACCATAACATTACGCAGGATTACAATTTTAGGGTAAAACTGGCTCAGAAAGACTCGGTTCTATATTTACAGGCTTCATATCCGCAGCAAACATTTTTGCCTAAAAATACATACCGCACAACACTTTTCGGTAACGATTTGTATCGCGACCCCGGAGTTCTGGAAATCAATTTTCCGAATAAGAATACAGCTATTCTTGGTAATCTAAGTGCAACGCTGGCCTCCTCAGTGGGTTTATTATTGGTGCTGGTTTTCATTTTCAGTTATACGCTTTATGCTATTTTAAAGCAGAAGAAAATCTCTGAAATGAAGACAGATTTTATCAATAACATGACCCATGAATTTAAAACGCCCGTTGCTACAATTATGATTGCGAGCGAGGCGCTGAAAGACCCGGAAGTTACAGCGGATAAGGCAAGGTTGAAACGGCTGGCAGGAATAATTTACGACGAGAATGTTCGGCTGGGAAGTCACATTGAGCGGGTTTTGAGTATCGCCCGGTTAGAAAAAGGTGAGCTTAAACTGGAAAATACAGAGGTAGACATGAACGATTTAATCGTGATTGTTCTGGACAGTATGAGCCTCCAGTTACAAAAGAAAAATGCCATTATAAACGTACATACTGATGCGGAGCATGCTACCGTTTTTGGCGATGAACTGCATCTCTCAAATGTGCTTTACAACCTAATTGATAATGCTAACAAGTACAGCAAGGATGTGCCCGAAATAACAATAACCACAAAAAACGCCGGTAAAAACCTAATTATCGAAATCGCCGACAATGGAATTGGAATGAGTAAAGAACATTCTAAACGCATATTTGACCAGTTTTACAGAGTGCCTACTGGAAACCTGCATGATGTTAAAGGTTTTGGTTTGGGCTTAAATTACGTGCAGGATATTATCAGGAAACTTAACGGAACAATTAAGGTAAGTAGCGAAAAAGATAGGGGAACAACCTTCGAAATATCTTTACCTTTATAATAAGGCGGGTTAGCCGCCGTTACATTAAGCTACTTCATTAATAAGTTGCGAAACAGTGGCTATAATTGAGCTTAAAGGGAGGAATAATTAATTTACCTATAAGTGCAATTAAACCGTAATGCAAAATCAGAATCAAACCTTTAGCGTAGTCATACTGCATAGATCACTAAACAGAAAAAAATGAAAAAAATACTTTTGGTAGAAGACGATCCAAATTTGGGCTTGCTATTGCAAGATTATCTACAGTTGAAGGGTAAGTTTGATGTTGTGCTATGTACCGATGGAGAAGAAGGCTTGAGGGCGTTTAACAAACAAAATTTCGACCTTTGCATTTTGGATGTAATGATGCCAAAAAAAGATGGTTTTAGTCTGGGGAAAGACATTAGAAAGATAAATGCTCAGGTACCGATGATTTTTGCAACCGCTAAAACAATGCTTGAGGATAAATCTGCTGCGTATGATTTGGGCGGAGATGATTACATTACAAAACCTTTTCGCATTGAAGAACTTTTGCTTCGCATAAACGCCATGTTTAAACGCGTTGCGGGTAAGAATGGAAATAGCGATGAACCTACAGAAAGCCAGTTTTCTATTGGAAAGTACAATTTCGATTATACCACTCAAATTATAACACGCGAAGATCAGGTTCAGAAATTATCAACCAAAGAGGCAGAACTTCTGCGGTTGCTATGCCTTAAAAAAAATACGGTACTAACCCGCGAGGAAGCATTGCTAACCATCTGGCACGATGATAATTACTTTAACGGCAGAAGTATGGATGTGTTTTTAAGTAAACTGCGGAAATATTTAAGAGAAGACCCTGCTGTTGAAATTATAAACGTACACGGAAAAGGCTACAAACTGCTGGTAAGCTAATTAAATATAGAGGTTTTGCTGAACCGCAGGAATCAAATTTCGTTCCTGCGCAAGTTTAAACAAAGTATCAACCGCTTTTCTACCTTCTTCGCCCAGGTTAATGCTATATTTATTCACATACAAGTCGATATGCTTGTACATCACAGCTTCGTCCATTTCCTGTGCATGTTGTTTTATAAATTCGATACAGGATTTTGGATGCGCAAAAGCATATTCAACCGATTGCCGAATTAAACGGTTAACTTTTAACTGAATTTCCTTATCTAAATTTCTGTTAATTACAATTCCACCTAATGGTATGGCACAACCCGTTAGCTTTTCCCAATAATCGCCTAAATCAACAATTTTATTTAAGCCTTTATCCTGATAGGTGAAACGATTTTCGTGAATAATTAATCCCAGATCTATTTGTTCTTCGAGCAAAGCAGCTTCAATTTCAGAAAATACCATCAACTCTTTATTCTGTAGCTGAGGGTAGGCAATACCCAAAAGGAAATTTGCGGTAGTGTATTTTCCGGGGATGCCGACTTTCAAATTTGCATCCAGGCCGCCGCTAAAATCTTTTTTACTGATGAGCAAAGGGCCAACGCCAAAGCCCAGAGCGCTGCCGGCATCAAGCAATGCATATTGGTCGGCAACATATGCAAAGGCATGAAAACTCAATTTTGTAATGTCTAATTCGCCCTTTAATGCCTTTTGATTTAGCGTTTCAACATCATCAAATAAAACTTCAAACTCCAAACCCTCAGTATCAATTTTATGGTGAATTAAGGCATCAAAGATAAAAGTATCATTAGGGCAAGGCGAGAAGCCGAGTGTAAGTTTCATAGTTCAAAATTAAGCTATGAAATAAATTAGTTCGTCATAATCAATTCATATCTGATAGAAAAGCGATTGCCCAGTCGTTTAAATTTTTAATCGCTAAACCGATTTTCCACTTGTCTTTGTTGCGTGGCTCAACATAGTTGGATATGCTTCTGATTTGTAAACAATCTATTTTTTCCTGCTGGCAGGCAAATAAAACGGCAGCGCCTTCCATACTTTCGGTTTTCGGATTTAAGCGCTCCAGCAAGTTTCTTATATTTTTTTCATTGCCGCTCACCCGGTTTACCGTAACGCCGTAAACCTTTGGTAAATTAACTTCAACCCTGCTTTCAGATGTAAAGGTGTTTTCGCCGAAGCCTAAATCGGTTATTGGTAAAAAGTTTTCTCCGTCTTCTGCCCCAAGTTCGGCAAAGGTATCATGGGTAATGTTTACCAGGCTGCCAAGTTCCATTTGCCTGTCGAAACATCCAGCTATGCCTAAATTTAAAACGAGGTTGTACTTGTATGATAAATGCTTGCCTAATGCATAGGCCGTTGCAACCATACCCACACCAGTAATTAAAATGTCGAAATTTCTTTCTTCAATAAAATCCCCTTCCTGCAGATTGAAATGCTGATACAGAAAGGTAAGTTCGGCTTTTGTAGCGGCTACAACTAATGTTTTCATGAAGTAAATTTAGCGCATTCTTTTCATTAAAATATCTTTCTTTAGCCTTTCGTGTTTAGGCTTAAAGCATTATGAGTATATTTGTGGTTTAATTATAATAATGATTTATATAACGAGAAAAGCATCATTTAATGCAGCGCATAAGCTGGCCCGAACCGATTGGGATGATGAAAAAAATGCTGAAGTGTACGGCAAATGTGCCAATCCTAACTGGCATGGTCATAATTATTGGCTTTATGTAACCGTAAAAGGTGAGGTCAACCCGGAAACAGGTTTTCTTGTAGACCTTAAATGGTTAAAAGATGTGATGAACACTTGTGTTGTAGATAAGGTAGATCATAAAAATTTAAACCTCGATGTAGACTTTATGAAAGGCAAACTGGCTTCTACAGAAAATCTGGCAATTGCAGTTTGGGATCAATTAGTAAATCCAATTGCCGAAGCCGGTGCAATTTTGCATGCCGTTAAAATTTACGAAACTGAAAATAATTACGTTGAATATTTTGGTTAAGCCTTAATGGAAAAGAAAGATATTTTGAAAGAAGAATCAATAGACGGTTATGTAAAAATCGATCGATATGATGAATCGAAAATCGACGCTGTTGCTGCGCATTATAAAGATATTTTAGGTCAGTTAGGTGAAAACCCGGAACGTGAAGGCTTAGTGAAAACACCTGAACGTGTTGCAAAAGCGCTTCAATATTTAACGCATGGCTACGATTTAAAGCCTGATGAAATATTGCGGTCAGCAATGTTTGAGGAAGATTACAGTCAGATGGTTGTTGTTAAAGACATAGAGGTTTATTCGATGTGTGAACACCATATGTTACCGTTTTTTGGCAAGGCACATATTGCCTACATTCCAAACGGACACATTGTTGGCTTAAGTAAAATACCTCGCGTGGTCGATGCCTTTGCCCGCCGCCTGCAGGTTCAGGAGCGGCTGACAAACGAAATAAGAGATTGCATACAAAATACTTTGAGCCCAATGGGTGTTGCGGTAGTTATAGAGTGTAAACATTTGTGCATGGCTATGCGTGGAGTACAAAAGCAAAATTCAGTTACCACTACATCGGCTTTTACCGGCACATTTTTAAGTAACGATAAAACAAGAGCAGAATTTTTGAGGTTAATTACTGCAAGTTTAGATTAATTGCTCAATTGAAAAGGTACAAGTACCAATATTGAGTGGAAGCTCATTTTTTAAAAGAAAGATAATGAAAGCATATATTTTCCCTGGTCAGGGAGCACAGTTTGTGGGCATGGGTAAAGACCTTTATGAAAACGCCACAGCTGCGGCATTATTTGAAAAGGCCAATGAAATTATTGGTTTTAGAATTAGCGACATTATGTTTGGTGGCACTGATGAAGAGCTGAAACAAACCAATGTAACACAGCCTGCAATATTTCTGCACTCGGTTATTTTAGCGAAAGTTTTAGGAGATAATTTTAAGCCTGATGTGGTTGCCGGTCATTCTCTTGGAGAGTTTTCAGCTTTAGTAGCTGCAAATGCTTTAAGTTTTGAAGATGGCTTGCGGTTGGTTATTGCCAGGGCGAATGCAATGCAAAAAGCTTGTGAAGCGCAACCATCAACAATGGCGGCAATATTGGGTTTGGCAGATGATGTGGTTGAAAAGATTTGCGAAGAAATCGACGCAGTAGTTGTTCCGGCAAATTACAATTGCCCAGGGCAACTGGTTATTTCTGGCAGTATTGAAGGAATAGATTTGGCTTGCGCAAAGCTTACCGAAGCAGGCGCCAAAAGGGCTTTGAAATTGAATGTGGGTGGCGCATTTCACTCACCATTAATGGAGCCTGCAAAAATTGAGTTGCAAGCGGCAATAGAAGCTACAAACATCTCGGTGCCAGTTTGCCCGGTTTATCAAAATGTAGATGCCAAGCCTTACACCGACCCGGATCAGATTAAACAAAACTTAATTAAACAGTTAACCGGAGCAGTGCGCTGGACCCAAACTGTTACAAATATGCTTGAAGATGGCGTTAGCGAATTCGTAGAGGTTGGGCCAGGAAATGTACTTCAGGGCTTGGTTAAAAAGGTAAGTAGAGAGGTTGCCACAAGTAGTGCAACCTTAAGTTAAGCAATAAGTAAATCTATTATTCAACGCCATAAACCCAGCCGTTTATGGCGTTCTTTTTTATAATATTTAATATCTTTATCAAAATCGATGAAATTGAGCTTTGGTGTAAAAATAAGATTTCTGTTGTTTGTTCTGGGATGCTGTCTTATTGCAACATCAATTTCATTAAATCGCTTTACCACTAAAAAAGTTTTGCTCGAGCGTGAAGCAAAAAAAATTCAGGAAAACCTTCGTTCAAAAGAAGATATTGTTGATAGATTCTTATCCAACAAAAAAGAGTTAGCCAAAGCTAAGCGATATCATGTTGATACAAAAAATGCCCTCAACTTTTTAGATTTATACCGCACCGCCGGGATTAACCTTCAAACGTTTCAAAACAATAATTTAAAGTATTGGAGCAGCATTAAAGTGCTGGATATAAACCCAAAAACAATAAAGGAAGGTAAATCAGTTCTGTATTTTTCTAACGGATTTTACGAGGTTATCAAGAAAACTGACGGCGATTTTGTTTTCGTATTTTTAATATCCATTCAATCTAAATATGCGGTTCCTGAAAACAGGTATTTTAAAAATGAGATGGATCCTCAATTATCCGACTCAAAAATAATTACTTTATCCGAATATAATGATGCCGATGTTTATTCGATAAGGAGCAACGATAACACCTTTCTCTTTTCATTAAAAATAAAACCGGGCTACACTGATAATTACTATTCAGAAACACAGGTTTGGCTCTTTATAGCAGGCATTTTGTGCATTTGTATGTTCTTTAATTCGCTCTGCTCGTTCATTGCCAGACGCGGCCATTTGGTTTTGGCAAGTATTTTGTTTTTGGCTTTTTTTGTAACAGGGCGTTTAACAGATATCAGTTTCGGGTGGTTTAATCATCATTTCCCTTTAGAGTTATTCGATCCAAAAATTTACGCGGCAAATGATCTTATGCCATCGCTCGGCGATTTTTTAATGAATGTTTTCGCCGGAACATGGTGGTTACTGTTTGTTTACAACCATAAAGAACAATATAAATTTCCAGAGTGGATAAGGAAAAATAAGGCCTTTGGGTTAATTATTCACGTTGTTTTTCTAATTCACATTTCGCTTATCGCCTTCTTTGTTGATGATTTGTTTTTTGGGCTTATTAATAATTCAAAGATAAATTTCGATATCATCAATATTTTAAAACTGAGCGGAAACAGTTGGGTTAGTATCGTAATTTTATGCCTGGCCTGGTTTCAGATTTACCTGATAACTGTAGTTTCTATCGAAGTAACTAAACAGCTAAACGTTACCAACAAGGAACGTTTAATCTTATTTTTAACAGGTTTTGCAGGTATTTTTGTTTACAAGCTGGCAACTGATTTTACTGCATTTTTCATCGTATTTGCATTGGTTCTTTTTATTATTGGGAGGATAACTTATGTTAAAGAAAAGTATTTTTCTGTTGGATTGCTTTCCGTTTTATTTTTCTGTCTGGCCTTTAATACATCCATAAAATACATCAAATACAAAGACATTAAAGAACGCAGCGAAAGAGAACTCCTGGCGAGGAAAGTTCAATCATCAGAAGATCCAAATGCAATAATTGCTTTAAGTAAGCTGGAAAGGCAACTGCTCGAAGATGAGTTTTTGGTTAAGTATTTTACTAATAATCAAACCGCCAATTTTGCGGTTTTGAAGAACCACATCAGAGGTTATTTAGATGGATACCTAACCCGATACGATTATAATATTTTCGACTACAATAAGTTTGAAACGGCTATAAATAATGCAGAGGCACAGCCTATAGAAAAGTATAAGCGTTTGGTAGAATCCGGCTCAGTAAAAACCGAAGCCTCCAACTTTTTTTATCAGGTAAACAACACTTTTGGCTATCAGGATTATTTCGGGATTATTCCGGTAGTGAAAAATAACAACCTTCTTGGTACTTTAATTATCGAGTTACGCTCTAAGCCTTACAATTACAGTAATCGTCTGCCCGATTTGCTTGCCGACCAGAAATACAATAAGGATGAAGAGTTTAAGAATTATTCGATTGCCCTTTACAGCAACAACAAGCTATTAAACCAATCTGGTACCTATACTTATCCATTAGACGGCAGTATTTACAAAGGTAAATTAAACGATTTTGTGATTTCAAATGATGATAATTTGCACTACAGCAACCTAATCTTCAAGCCGAGCAACTCTAAAATGGTTGTAATCAGCAAAGAAAAAGTTGGTTATGTTGAAAGACTGGCGGCTCTTTCATTCTTTTTTCTGGTTTTTATTATTTTTTGCATTTTACTCTATGGTCTTGTATGGCTCATTAAAAACCTTGATGATGACAGGGTAGGGTGGTTTAGCATTAACCGTTCGTTAATGATTAATGCCAACAAAATTTTATATAAAACGAGAATCCAGGTAACGATAGTTTTAACGGTTGTGGCCACGCTAATGGTTGTAGGTTGGACAACCTATTGGTACATGAATAATGAGTACCGCGGGCAGCAAGATATTTTAATAAAAGATAAAATTAGAAAAGTTCAGCAGAACTTTGAAAAGCAGGTTTTTAACGAAGGTAAGATTAGTACTGATGAAAACGCCATAGCCGATTTCAATAATTTTGCCGATGTAAACAATGCGGACTTGACGCTTTATGATACCAAAGGGGATGTAATTATGACGACCTATCCAAAGCTCTATAATTTTAAAATAATTGGGCGTAAGATGGGTACTAAAGCGTTTTTAAATTTAGGAGGCCTTCAACGCTCAGAATTTATAAACCAGGAAGAGAAAATTGGCAATTTGACCTATGCAGCGGCTTATGCCCCGATTAGGAACGCTCAAAATAAAACAATCGCATATATTGGTTTGCCGAATTATTCTAATGAGGATGAATACAAAGATAAGATAGCACTCTTTGTAAGTAACCTGATAAATTTATATGCGCTCGTCTTTGTGGCAATTGGGGTGCTGGCAGTTTTCCTTGCGAATCAGATTACTAGTCCACTTACTTTTTTACAAGAAAGCTTTAGCCGCACAAAAATTGGGCAGAAGAACGAGCCAATTGTTTGGCGGCGTCATGACGAGATTGGGGCACTTATTAAAGAATACAACAATATGATTGGCGCACTGGAAGATAGTGCCATTAAACTTGCCCGATCTGAAAGAGAAAGTGCCTGGAGGGAAATGGCAAAACAAGTTGCCCACGAGATTAAAAACCCGCTTACGCCATTAAAACTAGGCGTTCAGTTACTGGAGAAATCCTGGAGAGAGAAAGACCCGAACTTTGAACTCAAATTCAATAAGTTCAGTAAATCTTTTATTGAACAGATAGATAGTCTTTCAAAAATAGCTTCTGAATTCTCCAATTTTGCCAGGATGCCCGATACCAAACTTGAGCAGACAGCGGTACTTTCTGTGATAGAACAAGCCAGGGAAGTTTTCAGAACCGCAGAATTTGTAGATATAAACATCACCAATAGGGCTACAATTAATGTTTACATTCAGGCTGATAAAGATCAGTTGCTGCGCTCTTTCAATAACCTGTTTAAAAACGCCATCGAAGCAAACGATGGTGATTTGGAGTGCGAAATAAATGTGTTAATTTATAATGATAACAGGAACGCATATATCGAAATAAAAGATAATGGTAAAGGCATTCCTGCAGGCTTACATGATAAGATTTTTGTTCCAAATTTTACAACCAAAACTTCGGGTACAGGCTTAGGATTAGCATTTGTTAAGCAGGCTATTGAAAATGCAGGAGGAAATATCAGTTTTACTTCGGTGATAGGTAAAGGAACAACATTTTACTTAAACTTCCCTTTGGTTTAATTAACGCAATTCCAGCTGGGCTTTACCCATTGTAGCGCCATCAGTGTAAAGGATTACGGTGTAAATACCTTTAATGTAAGGCTTAGGATTTGCCCAATCAATAGTGTAGGTGCTATTGTCGTTATTATAGTCGATGTAAACGGAGTGCGTATATTGCATCTCTTGTCCGTCTGCTTCAAAGCGGTTGCTCTCGTCGGCTAATAAATTTCCGGCAGGGTCAAAAACCCTTAAAAAAACGTTGTGATGCCCTTTTTCGGCAAGCTCATTTGGGATTACGTTGAAACGTACACTCAGTTTTTCGGTCGTTGATGACTTGCTAACTTCAATTTTTTTTCCGCTAGACTTTGTTCTGAATGCGATAATTTCCGCTTTCTGAACTTTTAATGCTGCGGCCGTTTTAACTTTCGCATTTAAGTTAGAATTTTCGTTTGCCAGGCTGTTGGCTTTGTCATTCGCCACCTTAACCGAATTTTCCAGACTATCTTTCGTTGATTTTAAGAATATATTTTCCTTCTGCAGCTGGATGACCTGGTCATTGTAGTTTTTAATAAAAATTTTCAGCTCATCAATCTGAGTTTGTGCCTTATCCAATTCTGCCTGCGTAATTTTGCCTTTCTCGAGGGAAATTTTTAATTCTGCAATTTTTTCTCTGGCCAGTTGCTGCTCCCCAACAAGTTTTTCATTCAAATCAAGATTAAGTGCATTTACTTTGTCAAGCTCAACTTCGATTTTCTCTACCTCTAAGCGCAGTTTATCTTTTTCGGTACTTACCGTAACCAGGCGTTCGCCTTGTTGCCGATCTTTAAAAAAAAGGTAACCATTAGTGCCAATTAATGCGGCAATTACAATTATCAGAAAGTAAATTTTGTTTCTATCGCCTTTATTAACGTTTTGTGGTTCCATTCTTAATAATGCTCATTTCGTTTCAGTTTAATATAATTGATGTCTTCATAGGTAAATGGTAACACAACTAAGGTTTGTAAAAGGTGGCGCAAATTAAAATTTTTCATAAAATTATATGAGTTTTTAAAAAAAATCGTTTAATTGCCAGGGTTCGAAAACTATCTTATTTTCGAACACACACTCATCCTGAATAAAAAAACATACATAATAATGCTTAAAAACTTTCTATACGCACTTTTATCTTTAACTATACTACCTTATATATTAAATGCACAACCAACATCAAAAATTGCACCAAAAAGAGAGTTTAGGGGCGTTTGGGTAGCCACAGTAACCAACATAGATTGGCCATCAAGGCCAGGATTAACGGTCGATCAGCAAAAGCAAGAATTGATTGGAATCCTTGAAAAACACAAATCACAAGGTTTAAATGCAATCCTTTTACAGGTTAGGCCTGCCGCAGATGCCTTTTATGCTAAAGGCAGGGAGCCGTGGAGCCAGTGGCTAACAGGGAAACAAGGCTTAGCACCTGCGCCGGGTTACGATCCTTTGGAGTTTGCCATAAAAGAAGCTCATTTTAGGGGGATGGAATTGCATGCCTGGTTTAATCCTTACAGAGCTAGTATGAATATGTCAACAGCTTTAAGTGCCGACCACGTAACAAAGGCGCATCCGGATTGGTTCTTTAATTATGGGGGGAAAAGACAATTCGACCCGGGAATACCTGAAGTTAGAGAATACATTACGCAGGTAATTTTAGATGTGGTAAAAAACTATGACATAGATGGCATCCACTTCGACGATTACTTTTACCCTTATCCAATTGCCGGCCAGAGGATTGATGATGGTAACACCTTCTATAAATACCCAAACAACTTTTCTAATATCAAAGATTGGCGGAGAAATAATGTTGATCTGCTAATAAAAATGGTTGATGACAGTGTGCACCACTACAAAAAATATGTAAAATTCGGGATAAGTCCCTTCGGTATCTGGCGAAACAAATACGAAGATCAGGAAGGATCTGCGAGTAATGGCCTTTCAAATTACGCAGAACTTTACGCTGACAGTCGTAAATGGATTAAAGAAGGCTGGGTAGATTACATCAACCCTCAGATATACTTTAGTTTCAGTAAAAAAGTTGCTCCATATGGTGTGTTGTTAGATTGGTGGAGCAACAATGCTTACGGGCGGCACGTTTATGTTGGCCATGCGGCTTATCTTGTAAATTCCAGAGCAGAAATGGCCTGGCGTAATCCGACCGAACTGCCAAGTCAAATTAGGGCACTCCGGGAGAATAACCGTATTCAAGGCAGCGTTTACTTCTCTTCGAAATCGTTAAGTACGGTGGCAAGGGCTTTTGGAGATTCTTTAAAAACCGATTTATACAAATACCCAGCTTTACCACCACAAATGCCATGGTTGGATGAAACACCGCCAAATCAACCGCAGTTGTTAACAGCAGACGCATTGAAGGATGGCGTGCATTTAAAGTGGTTAATGCCTTTGAAAGCCCGGGATGGCGAAACAGCATCAGGCTTTGTGATTTATCGCTTTGCGGAAGGTGAAAAAATCTCCACCCTCGACCCCAAAAACATCTTAAAAATTAGTTTCGAAGACTACCTTTCTTTTATAGATACTACAGTAGAAAGCGGAAAGCGATACAGCTATTTAGTTACCGCATTGGACAGGTTAAAAAATGAAAGCGAACCCAGCGGGCCAGTTGGCGTAGAAATTCCTTTGGCAAAAGAATAGTTAAACTTTAATAATGATATTCTTTTTGTACATGAAATAAAGTAAAACATAAAACCCCAGTACATAAGTTATCGCCCAAACTAAGGAGGCATTTATCGGCGAAAAAAACGGTAAGTAGCAGGTTTCATAAAAACGTACCAGGATACCGGTTTTTTCGCCATCGGGCTTCGTTACCTGAAGTAAGTTAAGTACTCGCGGCATTAGGCCGGCAAGGAAAAATACTGTTATCGCATTAACTCCATAAACAACGAATGGGGTGGTAAACTTTTTATATCCCTGAACGTCGATTACCCAGTAGCAAAGTGCCAAAGCTACAGAGGCCAATCCGCCGGCGTACAATACATAAGAGCTTGTCCAGAGGGCTTTGTTAATTGGAAATTGCAAATCCCAAAGCAAACCTAAAACAACAGCTGCTATACCGGCACTAAACAGCCACGCTACTTTTGTAGCGTTATCAACATCTTTTCTTCGCATCCAAATGCCAACCAGAATACCGAACAAACAGGTTCCTATTGCCGGCAAGGTACTTAAAACACCTTCCGGGTCCCAGGTTTTTGATGAAGCCCAGGTATGGGATTCTGTTAAAATACCTCTGTCTATCCAAGCTGCTAAATTGGTTTCTTTTTCCATATTGGGATAACCAACACCGGGCACAGGAACAAATGTCATCAATGCCCAATAAACCGCAAGAATTACAATTAATGTTTTGAAAATTGTTTTCTGCGATGCTTTTAAAAATATGATGCTGCTGATGATGAACACGATGCCGATGCGCTGAAGAACACCCAACAGTCTTACGGTTTGAAACGCATGAGCAGGGTCATTAAGCAGTTTTCCGAAAATTGCTAAAAAGAACCCCAAAAAATAAAGGATCAGGCCTCTTTTTACGGCCTTAATTATTGTTTTTTTATGCGAAGAAGGATCTGCTTTGCTACTGCTCATTGCAAAAGCGATGGAGACGCCTACAATCCACAGAAAAAAAGGGAAAACTAAATCGGTTGGTGTGCAACCATTCCATTCGGCATGCTCAAGTGGTGCATAAATGTGTGCCCAACTGCCCGGGTTATTAACTAAAATCATAGCTGCAACTGTTAATCCTCTTAAAAAATCGAGTGATAATAAACGTTGTTTTGGCTGGGTCATTTTTAGGCTGGGTTAGATTTTGAAACTAATTTAGAGTATTGTTTTAATAAATTGAAATATTGAAAAAATAAGTTCAGAATGGTTCAGACAAAAAAAATCCTGCATTGAATTCACAATGCAGGATTTTTCTATTGAAACAGTTTACTTACTGCTAAAACTTCCAGCGAACAAAAGCTTCCATCGCTTCATACTCCGCTAAACCTAAAGCATCATAAGCTTTTGCAGTATCGCGATTGCGGTCTTCGGCTCTCTGCCAGAATTCCCTTGCATCGTCACCTGGAAAAACAGCTCTGTCTTTCTGACTTTGGTGTTTAAAAATCGCGTATTTTTTGCGCTCAAGTTCCTGCGGACTAATTGGCACCGCCATTTCGATCTCATGGGTTTCGAACTCATGCCATGCGCCACGGTACATCCATAACCAGCAATCGTTTGCCCATTCTTCTGTTTTACGTAATTCAGTTAAAGCAGCTAAAATAATATTAAAGCAAACCAAATGGGTGCCATGTGGGTCTTCAAAATCACCGGCTGCAAATATTTGCTGCGGTTTCACTTGTTGTAAAAGCTCAATCGTTAACTGTACATCAGCATTTGTTACCGGTTTTTTTTGGTTTTTGCCACTTTCATAAAAAGGAAGCGCCTGAAAATGAATGTGGTCATCTTCAAGGCCACAATACCGGGCACCGGCAATCGCTTCACCTTTCCTGATTAAGCCTTTAACAGTCTGAATTTCCGGAGTATCCACCTGGTTTGGCTTTTTCTGCTCGATAAAAGCCCTCATTTTATGATAGAGTTCTTGTAAATGGGTATTATCCATGCCCATCTTCTCGGTAAAATCAACATTAAATTCCACAAATCTCAAAGCGTCGTCGTCCCAAACTGCCGTGTTACCCGAGGTTTGATAAGCTACGTGTACATCATGTTTCTGATCGACTAAACGGATGAACGTTCCGCCCATAGAAATTACGTCATCATCAGGATGAGGAGAAAATATTATGACACGCTTTTTCGCAGGCTCTGCCCGCTCGGGGCGTTGCGAGTCGTCTGCATTTGGTTTACCGCCGGGCCAACCTGTAATGGTATGCTGTAATTTGTTAAAAATATGGATGTTGATGTTATAAACAGGCCCTTTTTCGGTGGCAAGTTGTGCCATGCCATTATTGTTATAATCATCTTCAGTTAGTTTTAATATCGGTTTTTTTAGGGTATTTGCAAGCCAGATAACTGCTTTACGAATTAATGCGTCGGTCCAAACACAATCCTTAACCAACCAAGGGGTGTCAAATCTGGTCAAATTAGAGGCTGCCGGAGCATCTAAAATGAACTCTACATTATCAGAAAGTTGAAGATACGTTGCCGGAACTTCGCCAGAAATTTCACCTTCTACGGCTTTTTTAATAATTGAAGCTTTTTTACGGCTCCAAGCCATTAAAATAATCTCGCGAGCTTTAAAAATAGTTCCTATACCCATGGTGATGGCTTTTGTAGGAACAAAACTTTTCCCACCAAAATCACGGGCAGCATCTCTTCGTGTTAAATCGTCCAATGTTACCAAACGCGTTCCGGAGTTTGGCGCAGAGCCTGGCTCATTGAAACCGATGTGACCAGTACGGCCGATACCCAAAATCTGAATGTCGAGGCCACCTAAATCTCCGATTTTCTTTTCATAATCCAAACAAAAGGCAGGAATGTCTTCCAACGCCAGGGTTCCATCCGGAATGTGTACATTATTTTTATCGATATCGATATGGTCGAAAAGATTTTCGTTCATAAACGTAACGTAACTTTGCGCCGCATTTGGGAGCATCGGATAATATTCATCCAGGTTAAAAGTTATTACGTTTTTAAAACTTAAGCCTTCCTCTTTATGCAGTCTAACCAGCTCGGCATAAACCGCAATCGGCGTAACACCTGTTGCTAAGCCCAGTACTGCAGGTGTGTTGGATGCTTGTTTTCTTTTGATGAGATCTGCGATGCGATGTGCAACATTTACAGAAGCAATTTTAGGATTTTCGAACACGCTTACCGGTAGTTTCTCGAAGCGCGTCTCCTCCAGTAGATTTAATCTTGCCATTTTTTTTGTATGGATTTTAATGTACGGAGCAGTAAATATAGAAAGATATGGTCGGTTTTTAACAAAGGTTATTTACTTTTATTGCAACTATTTCCTTAAAATTGGCTTAGAGGCACAAACAAACGTTTGATCGTTCTCGCAATAAATCAAGCAATTATGAATCTACAGTTAGAAAGACTCTATAAAAACGCAGGCAAAGATGAACGCTTAATTATTGGCTTAATGAGTGGTACCTCGATGGATGGTTTAGATATTGCGCTTTGCAGTGTTAAGGGAAATGGTGCAGAAACCCAGATACGAATACTCGAATTTGAAACTGGTGATTTTACAGATGATTTCAGGCAAAAAATAAAAGCTATCTTTTCTAAAAAGCAGGTTGATTTAGAATTGGTTTGCCTCATGAACGAGCATATAGCAAACACTCATGCCGAGTTAATAAACGATGCATTGAAGCGTTGGGGTTACACTGCCGCCGAAATTGATTTTATTGCAAGCCATGGGCAAACGATATTTCATGCGCCGAAGGCACAACACCAATTACACGATTACCCAAACGGAACTCTGCAAATTGGCGATGGCGATCACATTGCTGTAAAAACGGGCATTATCACTTTATCAGATTTCAGGCAAAAGCATTTGGCTGCGGGCGGTGAGGGTGCTCCGTTGGCGGTATATGGCGATTACCTGATTTTTTCGAAGAAAGACGAAGACAGGATAATGCTTAATATAGGTGGGATTGCAAATTTTACCTATTTGCCCGGAAACCTGAACGCCAGCGAAATCTTTTCTACAGATGTTGGTCCGGGGAACACCATGATGGACCAATACGTGCAAAAATACTATGATGTTTTCTATGATAAAAATGCCGTGATCGCATCATCAGGAAAATTAAATGAAAAATTATTTTTGGCATTACTTAACTGTAGGTTTTTTGATGGTGAATTCCCGAAAACGACAGGCCCTGAATTGTTCAATCTTAATTATTTGGCGTCAGCGCAAAAAGCCTCATCCACAGAAAACATTAACAAGGAGGATGTTATGGCAACACTTTGCCATTTCTCTGCCGAAACGATTTCAAACTCAGTAAAAAAATGCTTTGGAGATGCTGCTGCTGCAAATGTTTTTATGAGTGGCGGTGGAATGCATAATCCATTACTCGTTAATTTGCTTAAAGCTAAACTGCCTCAATCTGTATTTAGGAGCACAGAAGATTTAGGCATTAATCCCGATGCAAAGGAAGCCGTTTTATTTGCAGTTCTTGCTAACGAAACATTGTGCGGAAGCCCAATAAATTTTGGTAGAAGACAGGGCGTACCTTCCATTTGTATGGGTAAAATCAGTCTTCCTGAATAAAAAATTTTGTTTGCACGCAATTTTATTAAATTTGTTTTTATCCTAATCCTTACTAAATCCTAATTTATGGAAAAATTTTACCTTAAATGGTCGCCAAGGTTTTTTACAATTTTGATGGCCCCATTGCTGCTACTCTTATTTACAGAGGTGGCAGGCGCTCAAACAAAGCGCTATACTATTAGCGGAAAGGTAACTGAAGCAACAACGAAAGAGCCAATTCCTGGCGCAGTTGTAAAAATTTTAAATACAACCTTAGCCACAAGTACCGCCGCAAATGGAACTTACACTTTTGCTGTCGATTTGCCGGCCGGAAAGTACCAGGTTCAAATGTCATATGTTGGTTTTAAAACCTTAACGCAAACGGCAGATTTAGGCGCCGGAGATCAGGTGCAGCTTAATGGGAGTTTAGCAACAGATGCGGTGGGCCTCGATGAGGTTATCGTTACCGGAACATCACAAGGAACTACGAGAAAACAATTGGGAAGTTATGTGAGCACGGTAAAGGGCGACGATTTAAATAAAGCGCCAAGCGGAAATGTTCTAACAGCTTTGCAGGGCAAAACGCCTGGTGCACAAATTAGTCAGAACAATGGCGACCCAGCCGGCGGAATGTCGGTTAGATTACGTGGTATAAGTTCTGTTTATTCTTCATCAGAGCCACTTTATATAATTGATGGCGTAATTGCCAATAACTCTACAACCCGGGTAACCAATACCTCTGGTAATTACGATGGAAATAACTTTGTGGGTTCCATTGGCCAAAACAGGATGGTTGATATCAGCCCATCCGATATTGATCACATTGAAGTTTTAAATGGCGCAGCCGCTGCGGCAATTTACGGTTCGCGTGCAAATGCGGGTGTGATTCAGATTTTTACCAAACGTGGCAAAAGTGGCGCTACTCAGGTTACGTTCAATACCAGCCTAACCATTAGCGAACTGCGCAAACAAATTGAAGTTAACCAGGCGCCGCTAAAATTTGGTGGCTCGGTAGATGCTTTTACTCAGGATATTATTCAAACGGTAGGCACGCCACCAGCTTTGCTTACGAATACAACGCCGGTTACACGATACAATTATCAGGATTATATTTTCCAAACCGGTGTAGGTACAGATAATTCTGTATCGGTTTCTGGTGGTAATGATAATACAAAGTTCTACACATCTGCCGGTTACTTTAAAAACCAGGGCATTATTAAGAATACTGATTTTACAAGGTATAATTTTAAGGCAAATTTAGATCAGAAAATTAATAACTGGGCCAGGATGACAGCTGGTTTCAATTATGTACATAGTGATGCTAATGAAAAACCGGATGGTAACTCGTTCTTCTCTCCGATGAACTCTGTAACCATTATTGGTAATTTTCATGACATATTTAAAAGGGATGCCCTTGGCAATTTGCTGGCTGTTGGCGAGCGTGGCCGTGTAAATCCGGTATCGGTTATTGAAGACATAAAGCAGCGACAGTTTTCAAACCGCATTATTGCAAATACAGGCCTAAAATTAAATCCGGTTAAAAACTTAACTGTCGATTATACAATGGGCGTTGATAATACGATTCAAAACGGCACAACTTTTATCCCGCCCTTCGCGTATAACGTAAGCACAGGTTTTTATGGTGGCGGTGCGGGCTTAGACCCATCTTTAAACGGTTATGCAAGTGCGGCAAATGCAACCACAACCTTATTTAATAACGAACTGAACTTTACCTATGATGCGAAATTAACATCACTGTTAAGTTCTACTACCCAGTTGGGCGGTTCTTACCAGTATCAAAAAGACTTGTACAGCCTGCTTAACGGACGAGGTTTAGCGCCATTTGTTGAAACTGTGAACGGAGCAAGTTCAATTCTGCCAAATAACGACAGGAGGTCGGAATTTTCAATTTCCGGAGCTTATCTTCAACAGAACTTTAAATACAAAGATCATTTGTTCGTAACCGGAGCGGTACGTGTTGATCAATCGACTGTTTTTGGTGAAGATAACCGTACGCAATATTACTTAAAAGGTAACATCAGCTACGTGCCTTCATCTGCCGATTACTGGAAAGATTTTGGGGTAAGCTCATGGTGGAATGCCTTTAAAGTTCGGGCTGCTTATGGCGAATCGGGTAACTTAACGGGTATTGGTCCTTACGATCGTTTTAACGAGTACAGTTCGAGTTCTTACATCGGGAAAATTTCATTGGTATCAAGCGGTCAGCTTGCCAATACAAGTGTTAAGCCAGAGCGCCAGAAAGAGCTTGAAATAGGTACAGACATGGCTTTTTTTAATAACCGTTTGAGTTTGACTTTTAGCTGGTATAACAAAAACGTAAAAGATTTACTTATTCCGGTAGTGGTAGCACCGACAACTGGTTTTTCGAGTTTACTGGATAACGCTGGCTCCATCCGCAACCGTGGTTTCGAGTTAATGGTAAGCGGCGTACCTTTAAAAACAAAAGATTTCAGCTGGAATAGTACCGTTATTTTTAACAGAAACCGCAATAAAGCAGTTGGAACAGGTGGATTGAGATTATTATCTACAAATCCCGGAGCGCCAGTTGCAATTATTGACGGCCAGCCAATCGGTGTATTTTACGGAACTTTCTTTGCCCGTAAGGCCGATGGAAGCCTGCTTACCAATGCTGCCGGAATTCCTCAGCTGGAAAGAGGTACCCAAACATCAGCAACAACATTTTCACCACAGCGTGATGCAAATGGCCTACCAACAGGAACTACTTTGCGCAAGGTTTTAGGCGATCCAAATCCGGATTATACCGCATCATTTGTTAATGATTTTACTTATAAAAAACTGAGTTTGCATGTTCAGCTGGATGCAGTACAGGGCGGTGAAGTTTGGAATGCTGATTGGCGTACCAGACAAGGTGTTGGAAATGGTAAAGTTGCAGAACAGGAAGATTTAGGTCTGTTACCTCGCGGTTATATCGCTGGTGTGTATGCTACCGAAGAATGGCGTATTGACGACGGATCTTTTGTTAAACTAAGGGAAATATCTTTAAGCTACAACTTGGGTAAAGTTTCTTTCGTAAAAGATCTTACTGTAAACGTAAGTGGTAGAAATTTATTTAGCTGGGATAATTACAAAGGCTATGATCCGGAGTTAAACTCCGGCGGACAATCAACTATTTTAAGAAATATTGATTTTGGTTCGGTGCCAATTCCACGTACTTTTTCATTGGGCTTACAGGCTAAATTTTAATTCCAACACTAAATCATTATGAAAACTATCAACATAAAATATTCAGCTTTTTTAGTAATGGTTACGGCCTCATCGATGCTGTTTTCATGCAAAAAAGAATATAAAGACCCAAACGGGGCAATTGCTGCCGATGTATTGGCTTCATCAAAAGGTTTAACCGGCGTTTCTGTTGGCCTGCAGAGAGTTTATACCGTTAGCAGGCCGGGTTTGCTTTTCAATTCGATTGCCGCGAACGGCTTTGTAACTAATGAAGTGTTTCTTCTAAATTCGGGAAATATCCCCGAACTGCAATTAAGCACCGGAGGAAGCGCAGTAGATGGTACAAATTCGATTCTGCTAAACTTGTGGGCTAATGCAAACAAAATTGTTTACGATTCTGATAACGTGATAACCAATGCTGCAAATCTTGCAGATAAAAACTACGCAGCTGGGTTAATTGCTTACTCGAGTATTTTTAAAGCGCTTGCGATTGGAAATATGTCTCAGTTTTGGGAAAAGGTGCCTTCTGGAATCGGCTCAAACGTTACCTTCATCACCCGCGTTGAAGGTTTTAACAAAGCGATTTCTGTAATAGATAATGCAATTTCTGTAATTGCGGCAAACCCTGTGAGTGCTACATTTTTAGCGCAAATTCCGGCAGGTTTAGATATTACGAATACCCTGTATGCGTTGAAAGCCCGTTATGCTCTTTTTGCCGGAAATTATCCGCTGGCCTTGGCTGCCGCTAACCAGGTAGATTTAACGAAAAGATCGGCATTTAACTTTGATGCCATCACCTTAAATCCAATTTTTGAAGTGGCTACATCAACGAATAATGTTTTTCAGCCAACAAATGCAAATTTAGGTTTAACCGGTTCGTTTACTCCAGATCCGGCTGATAAACGTATTCCATTCTACACTTCAACCGCGGTAATTGCACCTGCTGTGCGCATAAGTGGTTTTGGCGCAGCGGCCTCAACAGCCTTCCCGATTTACCTTCCGGGTGAGATAACTTTAATAAAGGCTGAAGTTTACGCCAGGCAACCAGATTTACCTAATGCTTTAACAGAGTTGAATAAAATAATAACCAAAACTGCTGCGGGCGATCCGTTCGGCGTTGGTGCAGCTTTGCCTGCTTTGACAGGAAGTTATAGCCAGCAGCAATTATTGGATTTAATCTATCAAAACCGCTGTATCGAATTGTACATGTCTGGTTTAAAACTGGAAGATATGAGAAGATTCGCAAGGCCAACATCAGAAAGGAAGCGTAATTTCTTCCCATATCCGTTTCAGGAGCGTGATAATAATTCAAACACACCTGCAGATCCATCATTTTAAGCAAAAAGGTTCCGGTATAAAACCGGAACCTTTTTTGCTAATTATAGGATATTCAAATTTTTTACAACATACCTCGATATCGAATCATGGTCCGCGTCCAATTCGGTGATCAGGTAACTTATACTTTCCATCGAACAAACTTTTAGTCGCAAAGAAATATCGAGTTTCTCTGATATACACAAAACCGCCGATTTTTTCGAAGCCGCAAGCATTGCTTTTTTTAGCTGGTTAATTTCCCAGTCGGTATCTGTTAAACCTTCTTCCGGATGTATAGCACTGGTTCCCATCAGGCATAAATCAACTTTAATTTCCGAAAGTTGATTAATAACATGTCCACCGTAGGTTATTTGCGAATTTTTTGAGAATAAGCCGCCAATCAAAATAACTTCTATGTTGCTGTATTTAGCAAGTTCTACGGCAACCAACGGACTTATCGTAAAAAAAGTAGCGGCAAGGTTTTCTGGTAATTGTTTAACAAATTCAAGAATGGTCGTTCCCCCGCCGGTTAAAACAACCATACCATCTTTAACCAGAGTGGTTGCTTTTTTGGCGATGATGATTTTGCTTTCCCGGGCATAAACCGTGCTGTCATCAAAAGAAGAATGGTAAGACTTAGACAATGCACCGCCATGAACCTTAAAAAGCAGGCCCTGATCAACAAGTTCCTGTAAATCCCTGCGTATCGTATCTTCCGAAACGTTAAGTAAATGAACTAAATCAGAAGTAAGTACCCGGTTGTGCAGATTGATCTGGCGCATGATGAAGTCATGGCGTTCCTTTTTGAGCATATAGCGTTTGGTTTACACGAATGTAAAAATAATTTTCAAATACGTGCGTGTTTTTGCGGTTTTCTGCAATTAAATACTGTAAGTTGTAAATAAAAATGTTAGTTGTTTGTTCTTTTATTGAAAAACATTTATGATATTAGCTTAATATTGAAAAACGTGCGGTATTGTGCGTGTTTTTGGCAAAACAAACTAACTACAAACAACTAAACATTTTACTAACCTTATTGGCAGTTTATGAAAAAAAAGCTACTCTTAATTTTTATCGGTACGTTTTTGTTGCTGGCTCATGCCATAGCGCAACAAATAACCGTTACCGGTAGGGTTACGTCGCCTGACGGACCGATACCGGGTGTTTCCATTAAAGTTAAAGGTACCACGGTGGTTACTCAAACCAGTGGAGATGGTACTTACTCAATTAAGGCATCCAGAACAGATGTTTTAACATTTTCTTATATTGGTTTTGCAACAGTTGAAAGAACAGTTGGATCCAATACAACAATTAACGTTGCGCTACAGTCGGACGCAAAAGGTTTAGACGAGGTTGTGATCACAGCTTTGGGTAATACGGTTAAGAAACGCGAGTTGGGTACTTCTCAACAAACGGTTTCGGGCGCTGCAATTGCCGAAACTCAACGCGAAAACTTCGTTAACGCTTTACAAGGCCGCGTTGCCGGGGTTGAGGTTACAAGTTCTTCTGGTGTACCGGGAGCATCATCTTCAATTACAATTCGTGGTGTAAGTTCTATCAGCGGAAGCAACCAGCCTTTAATGATTGTTGATGGTTTGCCAATTGATAACAAGACATTAAACACTTCGGCATTTGTTTCTGACGCGAGTTCTAACACTGCCTTTAGCAATCGAGGCGTAGATTTTACAAACCGATCGGCAGATATTAACCCTGAAGATATTGAAAGTTTGGTGGTTTTAAAAGGTCCGGAGGCAGCAGCACTTTATGGTATTGATGCGGCAAATGGTGCTATCGTTATTACTACAAAAAGAGCAAAAGCAGGTGCAGGCGCAATTAATTACAGCAACAGTTTCAGAGTAGAAACAACAAGAAAATATCCTGAGTTACAGAAAGAATATGGCTTGGGTGGCCAGGGTATACCAAACTCTGTTTCAACCCTTAACAATATCTATCAGTATTTTGGGCCTGCCTATGCGCCCGGAACGCAGTTTTATGATAACGTTAAAGACTTTTTTCAAACAGGTTTTACTCAAAAGCACAATTTATCATTTGAAGGTGGTTCAGAAAAAGTTAACTACCGTATTTCAACATCTTACACAGATCAGGGTGGTGTAGTTCCTAATTCAGCTTATCAACGGATAAATTTAACAGGTGCATCTCAAGGCATTGTAAACAGTTGGTTAAAAACCGATTTATCAATGAATTATAGCTATTCTGTTAACGACCAGCCTTTAAAAGGTAGTATTGGCCCATTGTTAGGATTATTAGTTTGGCCACAAACGGATGATGCAACAAATTACATAACCGCCGCTGGTACAAGAAGATTATTGGCATTCGGTTCTGCCGGGAACGCTGAAATAGATAATCCTTATTTTAACGTTAATAAAAATATCATCAATTCAAAAACGAATAGAATTATTTCCAACCTGGGTTTAACTATTACACCTTTCAGCTGGGTTAACATTAAATCTAATGTAGGTATCGATTCATATACGAATCAAAACTTAATCGTTCGTCACCCGGAAAGCGCTTCAGCATTTAGCCGCGGTGGAACAATAGATGTTGCGAATGACATTACCAGAAACATCAATTTGCAAAACTTAATTAATTTTGAGAAACAAAAGCTTACTGAAGATATTTCATTTGATGCTACTTTAGGTAACTCATTGCAAAATCTAAAGTCGAATGTAGATGCAGGTTATGGAGAAGGGTTTCTTGATCCAAATTTCAACTCGTTAAACAACGTTGCAACCAAATTGGTTAGAACTTCAATCAGCCAGCGCCGTTTGGTAAGTTTCTTTGGTAGAGCCACGTTCGATTTCAGAAACTATTTATTTTTAACAGGAACAATCAGAAATGACCGTACATCAACCATTCCAATTGACAGATATTCTTTCTGGTATCCATCAGTTCAAGGTAGTTTTGTATTCACAGATGTGCCTGCATTTAAGGCGTTGAAAAACGTATTTTCGTACGGTAAGTTAAGAGCAGCTTATGCAAATGTTGGTAAGGATGCCAGACCATATGCTTATGTGCCGACCTTAGAAAACAAAACAACTGCAGGTGGTGGTTACGGATACGGTTTTACAGGACCAAACCCTGGGTTAAAACCAGAATTCGCGGAATCTTACGAGTTTGGTGCTGAGTTTGGCTTCTTCAATAATCGTTTAGGTTTGGATGTAACTGCTTACCGTAAAGAAACTACAGATCAGATTGTAAACGACATCAGAAGCAGTTATGCAACCGGTTTTATTCTGTTAAACCTTAATGGTGGTTCTACCAGAAACCAGGGTGTTGAAATTACCTTGCGTGGAACGCCTGTTAAGACTAAAAACTTCAACTGGGATGTGTTAGCGAACTTTGAATCGGCAAAAGGAAAAGTTTTATCTTTACCTAATGATTTGCCAGAATCTTACGTGTCTGACACCTGGTTATATGCAAACGTGCGTAACGGTAATACGCCGGGCTTCTCAACCAGATCATTAACAGGGCTTTTCTACCTACGTAATAACCAGGGTCAATTGTTGATAAATCCAACCTCAGGTATTCCTGTTCGTTCAACAACTTTCCTTGAAGGCGGTTATGACAGACAGCCAGATTTCTCGATTGGATTAACCAATACTTTCACTTACAAAAATATGTCGCTCTCTTTCTTGTTGGACATTAGAAAAGGTGGCGATGTATTGAATGCAACACAACACTTCCTAACCACTTTAGGCTTAAGCACCAATACGCTTGATAGAATGACGCCAAGAATTATTCCTGGAGTATTACAGGATGGAAGAGAAAACAGCGCTAATCCAACGGTAAATAACATTTCTTTCGTTCCTTACTACCAAAACGGTTTTTATTCATCAGTAAGTGAGGAATTATTTATCGAAAAAGATATTAACTGGATAAGATTGCGTGATGTTACCTTTAATTACAGACTTCCACAAACCTTGCTTAGCAAACAAAAATTCGTTAAAAGTGCAAGTGTCTTCGTAACTGGTACCGATTTGTTTTTGATTACAAACTACACAGGTTTAGACCCGGTTGTTAATGGTAATACAGCAGCAGTTGGTGGTTCAGGGGCAGCTGGTATCGATTATGGTAACTTCCCGATGCCGATTGGTTTAAACTTTGGAATTAAGATCGGATTATAATAGAAAAGATTATGAAAAAAATATATTTAATATTGCTAACCGGACTTCTGTTCACTGTTAGCAGTTGTAAGAAATATCTGGATGTAAATACCAATCCAAATGCACCACAAACGGTAACAGCTAACTTATACCTGTCGCCGATGATACACTGGATGGTAACTGCTCCACAGTACGATGGAAGGTTTATTGGCAGATATACCCAAAACTGGACATCAACTTCAGCCGGTACAACCTGGGATTTACAGGGTTACGATCCGGTTTCGGATAATGGCGCCGAACTTTGGAGAGATGTTTATTGGAGTTTAGGCCAGAATTTGGTTGATATGAACACCAAGGCCGAAGCAGAACAACGATGGGATTTATTAGGTGTTGGTCAGGTAATTAAAGCTTGGGGATGGCAATCTCTAACCGATGTTCATGGGGAAATTATTGTTAAACAGGCAATCGATCCAACCAAATATGTATTCGATTATGATACACAGGAATTTGCTTACCAGGAAGTTCAGCGTTTGTTGAACGCTGCCATCGCAAATTTGCAAAGGACTGACGGAGCCGTAGATGCCGCTTTTTTAGGAAAAACAGATTTAATTTATAAAGGCGACCGGTCTAAGTGGTTAAAACTTGCATACGCAATGCTGGCTTTAAATTTAAACCACTATAGCAATAAATCGACTTATAAACCTGATGATGTTATTGCTGCGGTCGATAAGTCTTTCACCAGTAATGCAGATGATGCGCTAATGGCTTATCCTGGTGTAACTGGTAATGATGACAGAAACTTCTTAGGTCCAACCAGGGGCAATATGCAAACTTACAGACAAACATCATTTATAGTTAATTTGATGAATGGAACGCAATTCACTGGCGTTACAGATCCTCGCATGAGCCGTATGCTTGCACCAGCACCAGATGGCGTGTACAGAGGTATTGTTACTGCCGCAGGAAACGCATCGTTTGCTGCAAGTCAGTTACCGAATAACTTTTGGAATTTAGCTTCTATCTCAGCTCCGCCAGCCAATACACAGGGAAGATATATTTTCTCTGATAAATGTAAACTGCCGGTAATGACTTATTCTCAGCTACAATTTATTAAAGCAGAAGCTGCATTCAGAAAAGGCGATAAAGCAACAGCCTTAGGCGCATATACAGCTGGTGTATCTAGCCACATCGATTTTGTTAACGCGAGAAATATTGAAGATAACCAATCGCCAACGCAGATTACGAGCGCAGAAAAAACAGCTTATTTGAGTTCGCCGTTAATTATCCCTACAAGCTCTGCCGATTTAACTTTAACGCAGATTATGTGTCAGAAATATATTGCCCAGTGGGGTTGGGGCCATCTGGAAACTTGGATGGACATGAGAAGATACCATTATACGGATGCAGACCCGGCAACCGGTAAACAGGTTTATCTGGGTTATGTATTTCCAACAACATTATATTCAGATAATGCGGGTAAACCGGCATACAGAATTCGTCCGCGTTACAATTCTGAATATGTTTGGAACCGCACAGCCTTAGGCGTTATTGGGGGTTTAGCAACCGATTATCATACTAAACCAACCTGGATCGTTCAACCTTAATTAGCTCGTTATGAAAATAAAATATTTAGGTATACTGGCCGTAACACTGGCATCAGTATTTAGTTTTTCTTGTAAGAAAGACAATTCCATACAAGTGATTGATTTGCCTTTAGATGCTGCAAATAATGCAAGGATTAAGTATTTCAATTTTGCTGCCGGAGCACCTTCAGTAAACTTTTATGCAAATGGTGTTAAAGTATCTGGCATTTTAAGTGCTACAGGCGCTGAAAATACCGCTGGTACAGGTTATGGAGCAGTATATCCTGCTTCTAACTACAGCGCAATAGCAGGTGGTACATATAAAATCAATGGTATTATTCCATCAACAGCTTCCGCAAATGCGAACGTTTCTATATCAGAAATTAGCCCAGTTTTAGCTAACGGCAAATACTATTCTTTTTACACAAGTGGAATTTACAATGCAACCACTAAAACTGCTGAGTCGTTTGTATTGGAAGATGTATTACCGCCGACCTCTGCAAGCAATATGGTTTCATATGTGCGCTTTGTAAATGCAATTCCTAATGGTACTGCTCCTCTGAATCTGGTTATAAAGAACTCAATTACAGCGGTTGAAACTGTAGTTGCTACAAATGTTGCTTATAAAACCGGGTCAGCGTTTGTTGCTGTGCCAATTGGAAGCTATGAACTATATGTAAGATATCCTGGCTCTTCTACTAATATTATCTCTAGAAATGGAACAACAAACGGAGTTGTAAGTTTTTTCGGCGGACGAACCAATACCGTTGGTGCTCGTGGCGACCTGACAATAACATCGGCAACGGCTGCTAACAGGCCATTGCTTGATAATACAGCTAACCAGTAATTTGGCAGGCAAATGATTTAAAGTCCCGATGCAAATCGGGACTTTTTTATTTAAACGAATTTTAAATATTTGTATCTTGTTGTATGATGAAATTTGTTTGGATTTGCTTTATTTCCATTTCATTTTGCCTTAAAATTAAAGCAGCAACTTTTACAGTTTTAAACAACTCAAATGCTGGTATGGGGTCTTTGCGCCAGGCAATCTTAGATGCAAATGCAAATGGAACAGCCGGAACAGATAACATTATTTTTAATATAACTGGAGTAATCGCTGATGATGTAACAATCAGTTTAACCGAAGAGCTTCCTGTGTTGAGTTCCAACTTAGTTATTGATGCAACAACCCAGCCCTCATCATTTTTCGGCAATGCAAGTATTAAGATTAAACTAGTAAGAGCATCGAGCGCTTTTTACAGCGGTTTAGTCATCGATGGCATAGAAAATGTAGAGGTCTACGGTATATACTTCAGCAATTTTATTTCACAAACCGGCATTCCGGCCGATGAGCGTAAAGCAGGCATATTTCTTAAGAATGCAATGCACATCATTATTGGTGCACCAAACAGGCAGAATTGTTTTGGCGGAAACTATACGTCAATTATTTCTCCAACCACACCAAGCAATTTAGACGACATTACAGTTTCAGCAAACATTATCGGTTTAGATCCAACAGGTTTAACAATTGTAGGCAATGTTGTAGGCATTGATTTGAGTTACCTGAAAAACTCCATGATTGGCGGGCCAAATGCCAGTTTTGGAAACTTAGTTAGCGGCAATATAAACGCAGTATCGCTCGGCGGCTTAAGCGGTAACATAAACGTTTCTTTCAATATAATTGGCTTGGATGCTACAAAAACAAAGAGTTTTCCAGCAGAACTTGCTACCGGTATTTTTGCAAACGGGCAGAATGCAAAGATTATTATTGCCGATAATTGCATTGCATCTCAACAAAAAGGAATTATGCTTGATAATGTAAAAAGTGGCTATCAAATAAAGCGGAACAATATTGGTACTGCTTTATCTAGCCAAAACTTTGGCAACAACAAGTTTGGAATAGAGCTTTATAACTGTGGCGCAGGAGTGGTTGGTGGTAGTTTAATTTCCGACCAAAATATAATTGCATACAATGAACAGGCCATACAAGTCGATTTTTCTTATCCCGTTTCAATATTAAAGAACAGCGTTTATTGTAACAAAAAATCTGCTATAGAATTTAAAGACTTGCCAGATGGAAAAACCATTTCACAATCGAAAATCGATTTAATCACCGCTAATTCGGCGTCTGGCGTTTACCTCCCAAATTCCATAATAGAATTATTTTATGATGATGAATGTCCGGATTGCCAAGGTAAAAATTGGGTTGCAACTTTACAAACAGATGCAAATGGAGCATGGCAATATAATGGACCGTTAAGCGGAGGTTTAACCAGCACCGGAACCAATCCTGATGGTGCAACTTCTGGATTTTCTAAACCACTTATCTCAGAAGCATCTAAGAAAATATTCGATGTATTCTGTGGTGCTTCAAACGGTAGTATCACAAATTTAACCATTAGCGACGCGAGTGTTTTTAATTGGTACAACGCCGCCAACGAACAAGTTGGCAATGCAAAGGATTTAGTAAATGTTCCGGCTGGGATCTATTATTTAAAAGCCAGCCAGCCCGGAGGTTGCGATGTTTTATCAGCAAATTACACCATTAAAAATATTAACATCAGTTATAAAGTTAAAACCAGTAATACTTTGCCTGCAAGCTGCAACGAAAAAAATGGCGCCATCTCAATCATAAGCTATGAAACAGAAAAGCCAACAAACTTTAGCTGGACTGATGAAAACGGAAACATTGTTGGCAATTCTGAAAACCTCAGCAATGTTTTTGCGGGCAACTACACATTAATCGCTTCTAATGGCAATGGCTGTACCAATATTGCCGGAACTTTCACGGTTGGCCTCACCGAGCTACCGATAATCAACCTTGGTAAAATGCAGCAATCTATTAGTTGCGATGGCAAAACTGTAAGCGCTACAGGAATTGAGATTGTTGGAAATACGGCGCCTTACGCGTTCAGCTGGATGAATACAAGCGGCGAACACGTTTACCAGGGTTTAAATATACAGGGCGTGAAGCCAGGCAAATATACTCTGATGGTAACAGATAAATTCAGCTGTGTGGTTAGCACCGAAAGTATAGACTTTACCCAACTCCAAAATAGTGTTTTGCAGGTGCCGAACTCAATTACACCAAATGGAGATGGCATAAATGATACCTGGAAAATTGCAGGCGCAACAAATTACCCGGCGGGAGAATTTTCGATATTTAACCGAAACGGCGATAAAATCTTCTATTCCAAAGGCTATGCTAAAGAATTTGACGGGACAGATAATGGGAAACCACTTAACGTTGGCGTTTACTATTACTTAATAGATCTAAAAAATGATTGTGGTAAATTGAGCGGAAGCTTAACGATTTTGAAGTAATTTATTTAACTTCAAAATTATAAACAGCCCGGCCGATTTGCCCGTCAGCGTTAATGCCCTCGATTACAATTTTATATTTCCCCGTATAATCAGAATTGAAAAAGCTGATTTCTGTCTTTTTATCAGTTGAGGTAATTACATGCGGGTTCCAATAAACAGCTTTCCTAAGATCTTTATTACTAATGTTTTTCACATCGTAAGCAGGTGAATAAAACTCCTTCCAAGTCTGATAACCTAAAACGCTAAAGGGATAAATACCTTTAGTTGTTTTACTTAATGCATCGTTTGAGTGATTTTTGCCTTTTTTGGACGTGATAATCAAGACTCCATAAGCAGTATTATACAAAGCGGATGATGTGCCTTTCAACACCTCTACACTCTGAACGTCGTTAGGGTTAATGTCGCTGATGCTAAAACTTTCCTGATCAACCGATATTCCATCAAAGATTACCATCATTGGCAATGGTGGTGGAGGTATCTTTTGTCCTGGATCGGGAAATTCTCTGGAATATATTTTTCCTTCAAATGTTTTGAGGCCATTTATGTTGTTTATTAAATAAGTACTCAAATCGTGGGTTGTCTCCAAATCTTTCGCTAAAACAATTGCGTCTGCTTTATCGGGTCCGTTCAAATTTGCCGATTCTTTAACAGGTGTTGCTTTTTTTGCAATAATGTTTATCTGAGCAAGGCTAATACCTTTTGATTTGAGATATAAGTCATCGAGTTTTTTGTTTTCAGCTGATAAAGAATCGGTCATTATGTTAACTTCTTGACGCTGATCGGGTCTCGTTATTTCTTCCTGATTATCTTCTAAACCAAAAACCTGAATTTTGTAGTTCTTCTTTTCCTTTGCAGTGTTTGTAGAGATAACAAAGTTTGCCGTGTCGATAATATTTAATTCTTTGAATATAAAGTTGCCTGCTGTATCGGTTTTGGTTTGCAATATGTTTTTTGTTAAGCCCGATTGAAATAGCGTTACATCGCCGTTTACATATGGTTTACCGCTTGCCAACGTTACTTTTCCCATTGTTTCATTATCAATAGTTTCTGTATTTGATATCCCAGGCAAATTTTTCGAGAGTTTATCCCGCCAGGAAAATCTTCTCCAGCCTTGGGTAAGGAGCAGATTATCCAAATTTCTGGCTCTATTTTTTTCATCTGCCTTTCCGAAATAATAGCCTGGCTTTTCAATATAACCTCTCAAATCTGTGGTCAGCAATAAATCACTGTAGATCGAGGTTTCGTCATCATCATCCGAAGCGTAAATTGATTCATTGTAAACTGAAATTGATAGACTTCCGATATCCGCTTTTCCATCGGTGTTTTTTAAATTGACCGGGAATGTGACGGGGTCTTTTTTATTGTATGCTGATTTAATTTCAGCCTCAATTTTGAGTAAATCGTGATTGTTGCAAAAGCTTAATCGCTCTGCAACGGGCAAACCATCGGCGCCGAACAAAGTAAATTGGACAATTCCCGTATAAAATTTGGTTTTCGGTATCGATGTGATAAATACATTTTCCGATGGATTTACTTTCGCTACATAACGTGTAATTCCATCCTGTGCACCTATCAAAGTTAGCAGACTTTCATTTGATAGTTCAGGGCTCCAGGTTATTCTTAACTGCAAACTATCAGTCGAGGAATTCACCTCCATTATATAACCATTAGGCTTTGAATCGGGTAATTGAAAGCGTTGCTTCTGATTTTCAAAAATTTCTGCAAAATATCTTCTTCCCGGTTCAGGGATAAATTCAAAACGGCCCATTCCCAAATGCTCAGAAGTAATCGTAGAAACGGTTTTACCCTTATCATCTATAATTGTTCCGCTTACATTTACGCCTAGTCCGTTTGCGCCAATCGCTTTAAATGCAACTCTAGATTTTAGGCCTGTTACCAAGTCTCCGCCTTCGGGGAAGCAAGTCAGGCTGGTAGTTTGTTTTGATAGCCTCTGTGTTTCGTCAGGTCTGTTTTTAATTCTAAAACTTCGTCGATAATAGAAATTTGAGCCATAATTTCTCATCAAATTGGTATATGCCCTTAAAATGTAATTTCCTGTTTTTAAAGAATCTGATAAGGTTAGATAGCCATCCGCCAAACCTACATTAAGTTTGACTTTTGCTTGCCTGATTATTTTTCCATCAGGATCGATCAAATCTACAGTTAAGCTTTTTGATGCCGTTGAAGGGCGATTAAGATTTGCATTCAATGCATATGCTTTAAACCACAGCGTGTCGTATGCCATGTAAAATGGCTGGTTTGTATGAATGTGAATTTTCTCAATAGGGTTTTTATCGAGGATTTTTTTATAAGCAAGAAGCTTGTCTACTATATTTTCTTGTGCACCCGATACGATCCTCAACGATGTGAGCAAAGAAATTAATGCAAGCTTAAAAATAATTTTAGAGTGTTTAGTCATTAGCGTTATCGATAGAGCATATAAACATAGCTAATCACACATAAGCAAACAATTATTCTGAAACAAAAAAAGGCGGCCAATTGGCCGCCTTTCATATTGATTAAATTTCTTTACAAAATCTTAAATCCTAGACTTAACTGGAATAAGTTTGGTGTTTGCTTATATTTTTCGCTTTTGCTAATGTTTGTTAAACCAGCTTCGTAACGTAAATCAACAGAAATTGCGCCAACATCTACGCCTGCTCCGGCTTGTATGCCAAAAGCTTGGTTTTTGTAGTTGTCAAAATCTGTAGCCTGTTGGTAAGCGGAACTGAAAGTAGAACTGTCATCTAAAATCAGCGAGAGTACAGGGCCAGCCATTACCCTTACGTTTAGGTTTTTGCTGCCAAACTTAGTTCCCAATAATACAGGGATATCTAAAGTTGTGAATTTCACCTTTCCTTCTGCAGCAATTTCGGTGTTACTGTTGTTTGTAAAGCTGATAAATTTATTGCCTTTGCTACCAATATAAGCTTCGGGTTGTACATAAAAACTGGCGCCACCAATGCGTGCCCATGCACCTACCTGGTAACCTAAACGGTTTTCTTCGCTGGCGAAATCGGCGTTTATTTTAGCAAGATTTACGCCTGCCTTAATTCCTAAATTAAAGGTCTGCGCCTGCGCCGTTGCCCAACCAACGGTTAAGAATACAATAGAGAAGATAAATTTTTTCATTGTGTTTAAGTTTAAGGGTTATTTTCGTTTATAACGCACTTTTAACACAATTATCATGCTAAAATAAACACAGGCGCATTTTTTTGTGTTTTTGATTTAAAAACATGTCAATCAAACAATAATATTTTTACTTTTGTAGCAAATCAAATTAAAATGGCAAACTTTCAACTCACGGCAGATAACGCAGAAAAAGTTAAAATTAAGTTTTTAAGAAAGTATCGCGATCTTGTAGCCGAGCCGTTGGATTTTACCCCTGGTAACGAAGATAAGCTAGTTGCCGACATAATGCGTCTGGTTAAACGCGATCGTACCTACGTTGAATTTACGCTTCAAAAAGCCCTTGCCGATACAAAAGGCAACAGACTATAAATTTTTACTTCGTATTTTTTGTTAAACGCTAACGATTAAGTTACCCGTTTAGCCATCTACCTTCTTTTTAATCTTTGTCTCTTTTTGTACATTTACAGTACGGAATTGGTTGATTTAGACATAAGTTTACTTCGGCTGCGCTTAGCATTAAAAACAATAAAGGATGAAGAAAATTAAATACCTGGTCATTGCAACTGTTTCAGCCATTGCAATTTTATCCTTTTCGTTTAAAGAAGATTTATTTCTTGTTTCAAAAAACCTCGATATTTTTGCTTCCCTCTACAAGGAAATTAACATAAATTATGTTGATGAAACCAGTGCGCCGGAATTGATGAAAACTGGTATTGATGCAATGCTCGAAAGTCTCGACCCATATACCGAGTATGTGCCAGAGTCGGAAATTGAAGACTACAAGTTGAAATATGTTAGTACGCAATACGGTGGTATCGGCGCCGGAACGGTTATCATCGATGGAAAGCTTTTTGTTAATGAAGTAAGCGAAGGCTATGCGGCTAATAAGGCAGACGTCAAGGCAGGCGATCAGGTTACCAAAATCAATAACATTGAAATTAAAGGAAAAGATAGAGCGCAAATAAGTCAGTTACTCCGTGGGCCGAAGGGAACTCCGGTCGATTTGACGATAATTCGGGAGGGTAAGGAAATCATAAAAAAAATTACCCGTGAAGAGATAAAACAACCCAATGTTTCCTATTACGGAATGGTTGGCGATGGCGTAGGTTACATTCGCCTGGATAAATTTCTCGAAAATTCTGGTCAGGAGGTTAGAGATGCTTTGCTAAGTTTAAATAAGGAAAACCCCAAGGGAATTGTGTTGGATTTGAGGAACAATGGTGGCGGTATTTTACAGGAAGCTGTAAAGATTGTAAACCTTTTCGTAAACAGAGATCAGCTTGTGGTTACCCAGAAGGGTAAAAATGCAGAGAAAACAATAAGCTACAAAACTCAGGTTCCACCAGTTTCCCCTTCGGTGCCTTTGGTGGTTTTGGTCAATACTAATTCAGCTTCAGCCTCCGAAATTGTTGCCGGTTCGCTACAGGATTTAGACAGGGCAATTGTTATCGGACAGCGCAGTTACGGAAAAGGATTGGTGCAGCAAACGTTTAATCTTCCTTATAATAGTTTGGTAAAAGTAACGGTAGCTAAATATTATACGCCGTCTGGCCGGTGCATCCAAAAGTTGGATTATGCCCACAGAAACGCAGATGGCATTGCAGAACGTTTTGCTGATTCTACTATAGCCATGTATCAAACCAAAGCCGGCAGAAATGTTTATAGTGGCAATGGCGTATATCCAGATGTTGTTGTAGAGGCAGCAAAATTAAGTCCGATTACGATTACAATGATTAATAAAAGCATGTTTTTTAACTATGCAAACCTTTATAAAAGGGAAAAGCCTGAAGTTGCATCAGCCAAAACATTTCAAATTACAGATGCTGATTATGCGGCATTTGCAAATTCGCTGGCCGATAAAGATTTAAGCTACCAAAGCAGAACCGAGCGGTTATTAACTGAATTGCGGTACGAGGCCGATAAGGAGAATAAAACGGCAGAGGTGAAAGCAGATTTAGAAAATTTGAAGAACAAGCTAATCTCTGCAAAGAAAGCCGACTTGGCCAATCACAAAGCAGAAATAAAAAGAGTACTGGAAACACAAATTGTTAGTCGCTATTTTTATGAAAAGGGAAGGATTGAACAAAGTTTCCAATACGATAAAGAACTTGCGGCGGCAAAAGCGGTCTTCAATAATCAACAGCAAATGCTTGCTATTTTAAAAGGCGATGGCAACTATAAGGTTATTGGCAAGCCTGCTAAAGAAACGACAAGCATCGATTAAGTAGTTAAACAACATGCTATGAAAAAATTATCTCTGGTTTGCATTGCGCTTTTGTGCCTTGCCAGATTGAACGCACAGGAGTACAAGCCCTCTGCAGCAAATTTAAAACAAAGGGAATGGTTTAACGATGCCCGTTTTGGCATGTTTATTCACTGGGGGCCTTTCAGTATTCCCGGCGCCGGCGAGTGGGTAATGAACGAGCGGAAAGTCACGGTGGAAAACTATAGCCGTCTGGAAAAATTTTTCAATCCGATTGATTTTGATGCGGAGAAATGGGTTAGCACTGCAAAAAATGCAGGGATGAAATACATCACCTTAATCACCCGTCATCACGATGGCTTCAGTATGTGGGATACGAAATATTCGGATTTTAACATCATGAATACGCCCTACAAGAAAGATATAGTTAAAATGATGGCCGATGAGTGTCATAAGCAAGGCATTAAACTCTATCTCTATTATTCGTTGCTAGATTGGCGCCGCGAAGATTATCCGCATGAAACCGGTAAAACCGGCCAGTTCAGCGGGCGGAAAGGTCATGGCGATTACGCTACCTACCTCCAGTTTATGAAAAACCAGCTCACGGAACTGCTTACTAATTATGGTGAAATTGGTGGAATTTGGTTTGATGGACATTGGGACCAGACCGCTCCGGAAGGTGCTGCAGACCGAAGTTCGCGTATTGATTGGAAATACAACGAAATTTATGGTTTGATACATCGGCTTCAGCCACAGTGTATGATTGGCAACAACCACCATATGACACCATTTGCAGGTGAAGATTTTCAAATGTTTGAGCAGGATTTGCCCGGTGAGAATAAATCAGGCCTCAGTTTCCAGCAAGCCAGTGCGCATTTACCATTAGAAGCTTGTATTACCATAAATGGCTCATGGGGTTTCAATTTAACCGATACGAGCTACAAAAGCAAGCCCGCGTTAATCCGCACATTGGTTAAATCGAGCAGCTTGGGCGCTAATTTATTGCTTAACATCGGGCCAATGCCTAATGGTGAAATCCAACCTGAATTTATAGAGCGCTTAAACGGAATGGGCGAATGGCTTAAAACTTATGGCGAAAGTATTTACGGCACTACAGCCGGATTTGTAAAGCCTCAATCGTGGGGTAGTGTAACGCAAAAAGGCAATAAAGTTTATATACACATTTTAGACCCTAAAAACGCATCAGTTTTATTCGATAAATTCCCTTTCAAAAAAATAACAAAAGCTTATTTACTGAAAGATAAATCAGCTGTAAAGTACAGCTTAAAAAATGGTTCGGCAGCTATAACAACGGGTTTTTCTAATACTGAAATTGATAATGTTGTTGTGTTGGACGTTGCAAACTAGCCTCTGCATTTCTTAAGTTTCAGGCAGAAAAGTAAAACGTTTTTGCAATATTTTACTTTCTTTGTGCTCTTTACCGTTTAAAATGAGAAAAATCTTTATAGTATTATTTCTGTGCCTTGGCTTTTTCGCCAATGCCCAACAACGTTATGAATTAAACACTGGCTGGCTTTGTGCTAATGTTAAAGATGTTAATTTAACAGGTGTTGAAGTTTCCAACCAGCGTTTTTCAACAAGTAACTGGATGAAGGCAACTGTGCCGGGTACAGTTCTGACAAGCCTTTTAAACAACAACAAGGTTCCTGATCCATTTTATGGCATGAACAATGAAAAGATAGCTGACGTTTATAGAACCGGAAATGATTATTATACCTACTGGTTTGTAAAAGATTTCGAACAAAAAGCTTTAGGTAGCGAACAAATCTGGCTTCAGTTCCGGGGCATAAATTATAAGGCTGATGTTTATTTAAACGGCAAAAAAGTGAACCAGAATGTTATTGAGGGGATGCATTTGCGCTCTCACTTCAACATTACCAAACTGCTTGCTGAAAACGGTAAAAATAGATTAGCAGTTATCGTTCATCCACCAGATGTTGTTGGAAACCCGAACGGGGGCCAGGGCGGCGATGGAACGATTGCCAAAGGTTTAACCACACAATATACAGCAGGCTGGGACTGGATTCAGCCAATTCGCGATAGAAATACCGGCATTTGGGATAAAGTGACCATCGAAAAAACAGTAGGAATTAACCTCAAAAATCCACATGTAATTACCATGGTTCCGGGTAAGCGTCTGCCTGAAGGGAAACAAAAGCCGGCAACGGTAAAGATGTCTGTAGAGGTAGAAAATCCGACAGAAAAAGTTATTTCCGGCCTTTTACAGTACCAGTTCGGCGGCCAAACCATTCAGAAACAAATCAGCATCAAAGCAAACCAGAACATAGAGGTTTCATTTCCCGATTTGGTTCTTCAGAACCCAAAGTTATGGTGGCCAAATGGCTACGGCGAGCAATATCTGTATGATGCGAACATTAAATTTATCAGCAATGCGCAAACGTTAGATCAGGAGAATCTGAAAGTTGGCGTTCGGCAAATTGATAACCTGTGGAACGAGCAAACCCGGAGTATGGGGGCTTATGTAAACGGGCAGAAAATATTTATAAAGGGTGGCAACTGGATTATTTCTGATGCAATGCTTCGTTTTAGCGATGCCAGGTATGATGCTGAAGTGCGTTACCATAAGGATATGAACTTGAATCTGATTCGGATTTGGGGCGGTGCAATTCTCGAGCGACCAGAGTTTTATAATGCTTGCGACAAATACGGTTTGTTGGTTTTCCAGGATTTTTGGTTTAGTGGAGATTGTAACGGGCGTTGGGTAGATCCGATGAAGAAAGACGACCAGTGGACGAGAAGAAAGTATCCCGACAATCATAATTTGGTTTTAACGGCGATTGAAGATCAGGTGAAAATGATTCGAAACCACGCTTCACTGGCTTTTTGGTGCGGTGGTAATGAGATTACGCCACCAGCAGATATTTTACAGCCAATGAAGGATGATATCCTTCCACGTTTGGATGGAACACGCATACTCTTTGATTTTTCAAACAGCGATGAGATGTCATTCAATTCTTTAGGAGGAAACGGCGACGGACCTTATGGCATTCAAAATCCGACAAGTTTTTGGGCGAACAAAACATTCCCATACAATTCTGAAGTGGGCTCCGTTGGCGTTGGCGATTTTGAATCGTTGGAAAGATTTATTCCAAAGGAAAATTTGCTAGCCCCGCAGTTTAAAGAAAAACCAGACTCTGTTTGGGATTACCACAAATATATTGGCTACGATGAATACATTAATCCTTATGGAAAAGCAAAAGATGCCAAAGATTTTGCAATGAAAGCACAATTGGTTAATTACGACCAATACCGTGCTCTGATGGAAGGCTTTTCCTCTCACATGTGGGAGTGGTATACGGGTTCTATTATTTGGAAAACCCAAAATCCGTGGACGGCCATGCGTGGACAAATGTACGATTACTACCTCGACCCAAATGCCTGTTTGTATGGTTTAAGAAAAGGAAGTGAGCCGCTGCATGTGATGATGAATCCGCTGGATAGCATGGTTACCGTAGTAAATAACGGTTTTCTAACCCGTGATAATTTGATGGTGCAGGCCAAGGTTTATGATATGGATGGAAAGGATTATTTTTACTCTCAGGTCTTTAATTCGATTGGGCCGTCGTCTGTAAGAAGGTTTTTCCCCTTAAATGATTACTTAAAAAAGCTCGATAAAAAAGATGGCGTTTTCGTTTCACTACGCATCCTGGACGAAAGCCAGAAGGTTTTGAGTGAAAATTTATATTGGTTACCCGCTAAAGACGGCGAATATAAAGGCTTGCAGAAAATGAAATCTGTTGCTCCAGAGGTAAAAGCCACGCAAAACTTTAAAGGAAAAGTTTTGGTAACATTAACGAACAGCGCCGGGAACCCAGTTGCATTTTTTAACCGGATAGCATTGATTGATGCTGCATCAGGGAAGCGGATTTTACCAGCTTTTTATGATGATAATTACATTAGCATTCTTCCGGGCGAAAGCAAAACCGTAACAGTAGAATATCACGGAAATCAAAAAACAGCTGTCGAAGTTTACGGCTGGAATGTAGAAAAAACGAGGATAGAAGTTAATTGATTTAATAGATTGCGATTCGCTGGCAATAACAATAACAGCGCAAAAACAAAAAAGCGATGCATTTGCATCGCTTTTTGTTTTTTATCATTTTAGTTAACCTGCACCATGAAGTTTAACCTTCAAACCGTCCATATTGTTGTTTAACTGCAACTGGCAGGCCAGGCGGGAGTTCGGCAATAAATCTGGCAAGGTATCCAGCATCGCATATTCGTCATCGCTCATTTCGTTAAGCTTTTCTTCGCCTTCTAAAACATCCACGCAACAAGTTGCGCACAACGCCATACCGCCACATGTAGCCAGAATATCGTACTCAGATGCTTTCAAAAACTCCATCAAACTCAGACCCATATCTGTTGGGGCTTCGTGGGGCGTAACAGAACCATCCGGCTCCTGCATATATATCGTAATGTTATTTTCCATTTGCTCGTTTAATATCGACTGCAAATATAAAATAAACTACTTAAAATTCTGAAACTCCGTTCACGGTTGTGTATTTCATCGTGTATTTAACCCCAGGGTTCATATACGAATATGCGCTGTGGCTCATTAACGCTGCCTCATGGAAACCACAAAGAATTAGTTTCAGTTTGTTTGTGTACGTATTAATATCGCCAATGGCGTAAATTCCAGGAATATTTGTAGAGTAATCGTCGGTATTTACCTCGATAGCACTTTTACTGATGTTTAAATTCCATTCTTCAATAGGCCCTAATTTCGGACTTAAACCAAACAATGGTATTAAATGATCGGCTTCTACAATGGATTTTTCCATGGTGCGGTTTTGTACAATTTCTACCTGCTCTAACTTATCAGTACCATGAACAGCATGCAAATTGCTATTTAAAACAAGGTTAATTTTTCCGCTTTCGGCCAGTGCCATAACTTTTGCAACAGAATCAGGAGCACCACGGAAACTTTCGCTTCTGTGTACCAAAGTTAATTCAGAGCAAACTTCGGCAAGATAGATTGTCCAGTCGAGCGCTGAATCGCCGCCGCCGGCAATAACCATTTTTTGATCACGATATTTCTCCGGATCGAGAATCATGTAATTTACACCTTTACCGTTTTCAAAGTTTTCAAGATTTTCTACAGCCGGTTTACGGGGTTCAAAACAGCCCAAACCACCAGCAATAACGATAACCTTAGCTTCGATAACAGTACCCATGTTCGTTGTTAAAACGAAATCTGCTTCTCCCCGTTTCTCTAAACCTTCAATACGTTCGCCCAGAGTAAATGTTGGGTGAAAAGGTTTTGCCTGCTCCATCAGGTTATCTATAAGCTCCTGAGCCAATACCGATGGATAACCAGGTATGTCGTATATTGGTTTTTTAGGGTAAATTTCAGAAAGCTGACCACCAACCTGTGGGAGGTAATCTATTAAATGGCAACGCATTTTTAACAAGCCGGCTTCAAAAATGGCAAATAAACCAACCGGACCAGCGCCTATTACAGCTATATCAGTAGAAATCATGCAAAAAAATTTGACGCAAAGTTACGAAATAAACTATTATCAATATTCTTATTTAGAAATATTCCAGATAATTTTGTAAACCCGTTATATTCAGTATTTTGTATGCTCATCATGAATAAAAAGCAAAAGTTAACAGTTTTAAGCCGTTTAAAGCGAATTATAATTGGTCTATAGATTTAGTAGTTGTACGATTTACCAATTTATGCCTAAATTTTGAAAAACAAAACTCCAGACATCGGTAGCCTCAGCAATAAGTTTTCCGGTTGGTTTGCCTGCACCATGACCTGCATTTCTCTCAATTCTAATTAAAACCGGGTTTTCTCCTTTATGTTTTTCCTGAAGAGTGGCTGCGAATTTAAATGAATGGGCGGGTACAACACGGTCGTCATGATCGGCAGTTGTGATTAAGGTTGCCGGGTAATTTACGCCATCTTCAACATTGTGTAATGGTGAATATTTAATCAGGTAATTGTAATCCTCTTTTTTATCACTGCTGCCGTATTCTACTACCCAGCCCCACCCAACTGTAAATTTCTGGTAGCGCAGCATATCCAAAACGCCAACAGCTGGTAAGGCAACCTTAAATAACTCGGGGCGTTGCGTTATGCAGGCGCCAACCAAAAGGCCGCCATTTGAGCCACCCGAGATCGCGATTTTCGAGGGCTTTGTATACTGCTCTTTAACCAGGTATTCTGCGGCGGCTATAAAATCATCAAAAACGTTTTGCTTTTTATCCAGCATTCCCGCTTTGTGCCACGCTTCGCCATATTCGCTTCCACCGCGTAAGCTCGGCTGCGCATATATGCCTCCATGTTCCAGAAACAGCATCCTCGATAAACTAAAAGCCGGTGTTAGCGAAACCTGGAATCCACCGTATGCATACAAAAGCAATGGATTATTGCCGTCAAGTTTTATCCCCTTTTTATAAACAATGAACATTGGAACTTTCGTGCCATCTTTTGATGGATAAAATACCTGTTCAGTTTGGTAATCTTCGGTATCAAACTTAAGTGCAGATTTTCTGTAAAGCGTCGATTTGCCACTTTCAATATCGTAATGGTAAGTGGTGCCCGGGCTGGTAAAATTGGTAAAAGAGTAAAAAAAATCTTTATCGTCTTTAAAAGCACCAAAGCCGCTCGCAGTGCCAATTGCAGGTAACTTTACTACCGCAATTTCCTTTCCTTTCAGGTCAAATTGAATGATATGCGTACTCGCATTTTTTAAATAAGATGCCCATAAGAATCCGCCGCCCGACCGAACGCTTTCTAATGCCAGGTTCGATTCAGGAATAATCTTCTGCCAGTGTTTCGGCTCGGCCATCTTCGGATCAACCAGAACTACCTGCGTATTTTCTGCATTTAAATCTGTGCTTAGTAAAAGTTTATCGCCAACATTGGTTACAACGCTATGGTTATGCTCAAACCCTTTTACCAATAACGCAATGTCGCTTTCAGGGTCTTGTAAATCCTTTACGTATATGGCGTTACCTGAGGTGCCTGCACTTGCATACAAAACCAGGAAATGCTCATCTTCCGTAACCTCTGCCCCAAAATATAAGTTAGGATTTGTATTGTCTTCAAAAATTAATTTATCAGCAACTTGCGCATCTCCAAGCTTGTGGTAATACACTTTTTGAAACTGATTTGCTTCAGAAAATTCCGTACCTTTTACTGGTTCATCATATTTGCTGTAGTAAAAGCCATCACCATACCAGGCTGCACCAGAGAATTTAGTCCACGCTAATTCATCGGCAAGTTGCTTCTTTGTTGCAATTTCCATTACGTAAATATTGCTCCAGTCAGAACCAGATTGCGCCACGGCATAGGCTAAATATTTTTTGTTTTTAGAGAAACCGAGTAACGAAACCGAAGCCGTGCCATCAGCCGTTAAGGTGTTTGGATCTAAAAATAACTCTGCGCATCCGTTTAAACCTTGCTTTATAAACCAAATATTTTGATTTTGCAAGCCATCATTTCTGGTGAAAAAATAATGTTCGCCCACCTTAAATGGCGCAGTTTCTTTTGGGTAATTCCAGATTTCCGTTAAACGCTTTTTAAGGTCTGCCCGATATGGAATTTTAATTAAGTAGTTTTCTGTCAGGCTGTTCTGAGCATCAACCCAGTGTTCTGTTTCTACTGATGTGTCATCTTCTAACCAACGATATGGGTCGGCTATTACAGCGCCAAAGTAGTTGTCGGTTGTCGAATCTTTTTTAGTTTCCGGATATTTCATTAAAATACTGCGTTATATTCTTATGCTATTTACAGGCCAATTTTAATACAAATAAGGCTAATAGGATTGGCTTTTTTTTTACCGCATTTAATTATTTACCAATTTATGTTTTTCATTAATACTGGTAAGATAGAATGTTATGCGACAGCAGTTTTTTAACGGTTACCAAGCTGGCTTTCGCGGCTTTTAGCTTTGGCCTTTAGTCTTTCAGCTTTTTGCGTTACCTTTGAAATCGCACATGAGTAAAAACATCTATTTCGCTTCTGATTTTCATTTAGGCACTCCAAACTATGCCGAAAGCCGTAGCCGCGAAGAGCGGATTGTAAAGTGGCTTAATTTTATTGAGCCCAACTGTGGTGAGCTATTTTTAATGGGCGATATTTTTGACTTTTGGTTTGAGTACGAAAAAGTAATTCCTAAAGGTTTTATCCGGTTGCAGGGTAAGCTTGCATCAATGGCCGATTCAGGAATTAAGATTTACTTTTTTAAGGGCAACCACGATATGTGGGTACGCAATTACTTTACCGAAGAAATCGGGATGCAGATTATAAGCGACGAGATGGTTATGGAACGTGGCGGAAAAAAGTTTTATCTGCACCATGGAGATGGCCTTGGGCCGGGCGATAAGAAATATAAATTCTTAAGAAAGATATTTAGAAGTCCGCTTTGCCAGTGGCTTTTTGCCCGTTTACACCCAAATTTGGGCATTGGCATTGCTACCGGATGGAGCAAAAGTAGCCGTGCAGCAAGTAATCCTGAAGAAGTATTCTTCGGAGTTAACCACGAGTGGCTGGCCATTTATTCGAAAGAAATACTCCAAAAAGAACACTTCGACTTTTTTATTTACGGACACAGGCATTTGCCTTTAGATTTAGATTTAGGCAATGGCAGCCGCTACATAAACACCGGCGAATGGCTGAAATATTCCTCTTATGCAGTGTTTGATGGTTCGAATTTAACGCTCGAATATTTTAAATAACCTTGTAGATATTGTTCTTTTGCATGGTATTCAATGTATTTAAGTATTTGAAAAGCAAGGGTAGTAGTTACAATTAATGTACGCCGGGCTTTTCATTATAGTCCCGATTAGAAAAAATCGGGAGCTGCCATTTCAATCCCGTTTAATTACGCAAGGTTCTGCTGCTATTAAGGTTCAACCCCAAATGGCTACATGCTTATTTACGAAGCAGGTTACCTTCGTTCTAAACCCGATATAAGTGTAAAGCCACCGTTTTTTACGGTGCTTGCAACGTTAGCGGGACTACGGGCCGCCAGTTGCCGGCGACAATCATTTCCAAAAAATCATTTCTCTTTGATTTTCGCCCTGCCAAACTAATTCAGCTTTTTTACTTATTTTTGCATTTCCTTAATTTTTTGCTAAACAAAAGCTAAGGAATTCAATTTTAATAATACTATGTTAGATAAATTAGAAGCGATTAAGCAGCGTTGGGAGGATGTAGAGGAGCAGCTGAGTAACCCGGATGTGATTCAGGACATGAAACGTTTTGCGGCTTTAAACAAAGAATATAAAGATTTAGGCAAAATTGTAGATGAGTACAAAATCTACAAGAATGTGATGAGTAATATTGATGCCAACAAAGAGATTTTGACGGTAGAAAAAGACGCAGAAATGCGTGATATGGCGAAAGAGGAGTTGGATTTGCTTTTAAAACAGCAAGAAGAGATGGAAAGCAATATCAGGTTGATGTTGATTCCGAAAGACCCGGAAGATGCTAAAAATGCTGTTTTTGAGATTCGTGGCGGCACAGGTGGCGATGAAGCGGCTTTATTTGCCGGCGATTTGTACCGCATGTACACCCGCTATTTTGAAACTAAAGGCTGGCGTGTTGAAACGGTTGATGTTACCGAAGGAACTGCCGGCGGTTACAAAGAGGTTATTTTAAAAGTAAGTGGCGATGATGTTTACGGGCAGTTAAAATATGAAAGTGGTGTACACCGCGTTCAACGTGTGCCGGATACAGAAACGCAGGGCCGCGTGCATACATCGGCGGCCTCTGTTGCAGTTTTGCCTGAGGCTGAAGAAATTGATTTGTATATAAACCCCGCGGATATTGAACTGCAAACCTCGCGTTCTGGTGGTGCAGGCGGACAGAACGTAAATAAAGTGGAAACTAAGGTGCAGTTAACCCACAAACCATCGGGTATTGTTGTGGTTTGCCAGCAGGAGCGCTCGCAGCTGGGTAACCGCGTTATTGCGATGGAGATGCTTCGCAGTAAATTGTACGACATCGAATTGCAGAAAAAAAATGGCGATATCGCAGCTAAACGTAAAACAATGGTATCAACCGGCGACCGCTCGGCGAAGATTAGAACCTATAATTATCCGCAAGGCCGTGTTACCGAACATCGCATCGGTTTAACGATGTATAACCTGCCAAGCATCATGGATGGCGACATCCAGGAGATTATTGACGCACTTCAGTTTGCAGAGAATGCAGAGAAGATGCAAGAAGGTGCTGTAAGCTAACGACTTATAAATATTTTAAAAAAAAGTTTGCTAATAACGATATTGTCTCTATATTTGCAACCTCGAAAGGGGAAAGAGGTTTAAACTTTTAAAAAGTAAACAAAACGGAGTGGTAGTTCAGCTGGTTAGAATGCCTGCCTGTCACGCAGGAGGTCGCGGGTTCGAGTCCCGTCCATTCCGCAAACAAAGCCTTAACTTGAAAAAGTTGAGGCTTTGTTGTTTTCGTGGAATTACTTCATCGATTTGCCTTAGTGTTGTTTTCCAAAACCTTCGCTCACCAAAATACGTAACTGAAAAATATATCGGTTTGAAACATTTATATTATTTTCATGTTTGATATCTTTGACTAAAAAACAAATCATTCACTTTTTAATAAAACCCAAGTTAATTGAACACTTTTCAAAACGGTAAGTTCAACGTCTCAGGCGATTCGATTACTGATAACTTTGAGCTATTAACCCAGGCGCTTGACGCTTCAATTTCAGGAATTATTATTACCGACCATCGCGAGCCAGATAACCCGATTGTATTTTGCAATAAAGCCTTCGAATTAATTTCTGGCTATCCACGGGCCGAAATTATTGGCCATAACTGTAGGTTTCTTCAGGGAGATGACCGAAGTCAGGCAGAACGTGCGATTTTGTCTGAGGCGGTAAAGAAAGGTAAGGAGTGCAGGGTAGAAATTAGAAACTACCGGAAAAATGGAGATCTTTTCTGGAATGAACTATATATGTCGCCGGTTAAAAATTCTGCTGGTGTAATAACACATTTCATTGGTGTGCAAAATGACGTTACCTTAAGGAAAAAGGCTGAACAGGATTTACGTGTACAAAAATCAATGATGGAAAAAAAGGTAGAAGACCGCACGCGGGAACTTCGCGAAAGTGAAGCCTTTCTATCCAGCATAATTGAAACCGTTCGCGAGGGCTTGCTGGTTTTAGACCCTGAGTTTAATGTTTTAAGTGCTAATTATCACTTCTTGCGTACTTTTAAAGTATCTGCAGAAGAAACTGTTGGCAAGCCGTTATATGAGCTTGGTAACCACCAATGGGATATTCCGCAGTTGAAAGAGCTGTTAATTAAAATATTGCCAACTAACAACCCTGTGGTAGACTTTGAAGTGGAACATGATTTTCCGCACATTGGCAGGAAACTTATGTTATTAAATGCTTACCGCATTGAGCTTGAGGGCCAGTTTAAAGATCAGATTTTGCTTGCCATAGAGGATATTACCGAACGGAAAGAAATTGAACGCCGGAAAGACGACTTTTTATCGATTGCCAGTCATGAATTGAAAACACCGCTTACAACCATCAAAGGCTATATTCAGGTGCTGGAAAGAAGTGTTCCAGGCAATGTTTCAGAAAAGTTTAGTAAAACCTTATCAAAGGTTGCCGTTTACGTTGATAGACTTAATAACCTCATTGCCGAACTGCTTGATATGTCAAGAATTCAGACCGGCAATATGGAATTGCATAAATCAAGTTTCGACTTTGATGCGATGATTGAAGAAGCAATTGAGGGCATCAGAGCTTCAGCGCATGACCATGAGATTAGTTTAACCGGAAATACCGGCGCCAAGGTTACGGCCGATGAATCGCACATTATTCAGGTCATAAATAACCTCTTATCGAATGCAATAAAATATGCACCGGATTCTAAAAAAATTGAGGTCAACATTGCAAGTGTAAGTGAATATGTAAAAGTTTCGGTAAAGGATTTTGGCCTTGGAATGAGTTCGGAAGATAAGAAAAGGGTTTTTGAGCGATTTTACCGTGGTGGCGATATTCAGAAGAAATTTCCGGGCATGGGCATCGGCTTGTACATCTGCGACCAGATTATTAAAAACCATGGTGGCACCCTATGGGTAGAGAGCGAAATCGGAAAAGGTTCGACATTTAATTTTACGATCCCTAAAAAATCAACCGGAAAAGATGGCAAGTAAGAAAATAATAATATGTGATGATGATGCGGGAATCGTTGATGTACTCGAATTGATGCTTGAAGACACCGGACATATCGTTATCCCCGAACTTAAAAGTTTAAATGTAAAAGCCCTCATCGAGAATAAAGAGCCGGATTTGCTCATCCTTGATTTATGGATGCCGGTTATTTCAGGAGACCAGATTCTGAAGATGATTAGAAGTAATCCAAAAACGATGAATCTTCCTGTAATTGTGATGTCGGCAAGCAGAGACGGCGCAGAAATTGCAGCCGCTGCCGGCGCCAATGCTTACCTGGCAAAGCCCTTCGATTTTGACCACGTACTCGCCGTAGTGGAAGAGTGCCTTAATTAATGCGTTTATTTTCCAAAAATGACGAGATAAACTATAAGAATTGATTTTTCTTATAGTTTATCCAGCTTGAAATATCCAAGGTGAATGTGGTCTGCTGTTAAATCACTGCCCGGCTCGATAACGATGTGATATTTTTCTTTTTGCTGCGGGTCTAAAATATCTTCAACTCTGTAAATATCGTCAACATCAATTCCATATTTCTCATCGATGTGCGAATTTGCACCTTTGATAGAATTGGCCTTAAAAAATGCAGTTTTTTTGGCATCCTGAACAGCACTAGCCCGGTTTTCCTGCACCGTTAAAACGGTATAGTGTTGCTCTTCGAGTTTGTTGGGCTGGTAGCCACCAAGGTTAATAAAAAAGAGTTTTCGCTCAGATGGTGGCGTTAAACCTGTTCTTGGCATTACCTTGATTTCGTAACCATCAACATTGGTAACCAATCGCCATCCATCCAAATGAATGGAATTCCCTGCTTCAGGCCAAAATGCTTTAATCTGTGGAACAAGTTCCTTTAATGTATTTGCAATACCGAAAAAATAATCGTGCTGTTCTACATTTCTTTTAGGGGCTTTTGAGCCAAGCAGCAGCAAAAATAGTTTCGGTGTCGGTTGTTCGTTTTCGGTCATTTAGCGTAAATTTTTATTTGCCTCCATACTTAACAAAGTCAGCTCAAATCAGTTTGGCAAAAGCGATTTTACAATTCGCTCGGAGGCCGCTTCGCAAAAGTCGAGGCCAGAATAATCGGGATTATAGCCGCCGATGTAAGGAACGGCCATCATGTAAATCCTTTCATTTACTGCATCGAGGCTGTTCATAACCTGAAAATTATCGTTTATGGCAATACCGGGAACATTCAGGTAATAATTACCGTCATTCCCTGCTTCTACCTTATCATTAGTTTCTAAGGCTTTGCGGGCTTTCTCTTCTCTTCTAAATTTGATTTTGGCCTGCGCAACGGTTTTCATATCGACCAGGCTTTTATAAGGCAAGTCGCGATACGATAAATGAGGCTGCCCCACGCAATCTACAAATGTTTCGTAATATTGCTCCTGCTTTGTACCGCTCTCATCAGTAAAACGATAGATGGCTCCACCATTTTCCTGAGGTTCCTCTTCGCTATCATCACCAACTGCTGTTATTTCCAGAATTCCAGCTTCGTGTAAAGCCATCATTTCCACAACAGAGCTTTGGGGCACAAAGGCAATTACAATTGAAATTAGTGGCATTAATGTTTTCTGCAAACGCAACATATCTTCGGCTGAAAAGTATTTTGCCGGATAATTCATCGCGAAGCTTAAAACGGCAAGCATTTCTTTCCAGTAAACAGATTCTTCTTTTTCTATTGATTCTTCTGCCTCTAAATACTCCGCTTTAAAAAGGTCGAAAGCGGCTTTGTGTTCCCGTTTATTCATTACCACGGTTACAAAATCTTCCATAGAAAGGTTTTGAATAATTTCGTAGAACTCGGGCCTTTTTTCCTTAAACATCTCCTTAAAGTTTCTGTCGAAAACATAATCAAGGGATAAAAACCCGCCATTATCAGCCTTGTTTTTTTCTACTTCTTCCTCACTCAGAATCGAATCTTTTAGTAAATGAGGATCTTCCAGGTGAAAACGTATAGCAGGGAGCATGCCGTTTCTGGAGTGCATAATAATTTTAAACTTTTCGCTCCCTTCTGCTAGTTCAAAGGTAAATTTATTGTTGTCAGAATCTTTGAAATGACCATTATGGCGTGCTAAAGTGCGTATCGCATCTATGGCGGTGAGCGATGATCCTTTTACGGCCACAGCATGATTTACTTTAAATTCTAATTTTGCCGGTGGATATGGTGAATCGAAATAGCCGGGAATTTTGCCTTCAGACTTTTTTGGCCATCTATGACCTGTGCAAACAACAACGTTGTCGAATTCAAAAACCTGACCTTCCGCAAGCTTAACTTGAACTTTGTTGTCTTCGGGCCGATCAATAATGTCGACAACTTCATTGTTGAGGTGAATTTTTACAGGAATTACTTTTTCCTCGGCCTGCTTTTGCAACAGCTCAAATTGCGCTGTTAAATACATTCCAAAAAGCAAACGCGGCATTACTTTGTAGTCGTTAAACTTATCAGGCTTTATGTTAAAACGTTCGAGTATATTTTGCGGTAAAGTTTGAATCCATTCTTCAACCGAGGTTACGAGTTCCGGAATTTCGTTGCCGGAAACGTTTGTTATATGCTCGTCGTTTGCACCGGCTTTACTGTAAGGCATGCCTGCACCGAGTTGTGCACTTTTCTCAAAAATAGCGATGCTGATTTCAGGTTCGTTTAAATCTACCAATCGCTTAAACATGAAAAGTCCGCTTGGCCCGCCACCTAAAATGGCAATGTGTTTATAGTTTTTCAAATATTTGAAGTTAAATTATTAATGATTGTCTCAGATAACCTTTTCAACTAAATAAAGTTTTTGAGAATGTTTAGATCTTGTTTTTTGTTGCCCATTAAAAGTATGATAAAACGTTTTAGAATGTTAAAAATCACATTGTTTTTATATATATTTGGTTTGATAACCGAATTTAAATCCTTAGCTAACCTTTCAATTTCATGAAGTCGAAATTACTCTTAGTCGTAGCCATTTGTCTATCATTTAAGCTTTATAGCGCACCGATCGAACTTTTTTCTCCAGATAAGAAAGTGAAAGTCACAGTAAATCTTTCAAAGAAAATTTTTTATTCTGTAGCTGTTAGCGGCGAAAATGTACTTTCAAATTCGTTTCTGCAATTAAATCTCGCCGGCGAAACTCTGGGCGAAAATCCAAAATTGTTAAATAAAATAATTTCTGCGCATGTTGATGTTTCAAAACCCGTTGTGCCTTTAAAAAACAGCAGTGTAGAAAATAAATATGGGCTGCTTCGTCTAAATTTTAAGAATAATTTTAGCGTAGAATTTCGAGCGTATAATGATGGTATTGCCTACCGTTTCATCACCAGTAAAAAAGATTCGGTTATCGTTGAAGATGAAAAGGTTTACGTTGCCTTTGCGAACGATGTAAATGCTTCATATCTCGAAACCAAGAGTTTTATGACCGCTTATGAAATCTTGTATCAAAATAAAAATTTAAGAGAGGTTGATGCGCAAAAGATGAGCGTATTGCCAATTTTGTTTAACGATAAAAAGTATAAAATTTTACTGTCGGAGGCGGATTTGTATGATTACCCCGCAATGTTCGTAAAAGCAAAAGGAAATAATGCCATCGACGCCGTTTTTCCGAAGGTGCCGGAATTGTATGCGCCAAACGGCGACAGAAATATGAAAATTGTAAAGGAGCACAATTACATCGCAAAAACCTTGGGCAGGCGCTCTTACCCGTGGCGATTTATGGTTATTTCTGAGAAGGATGAAGCTTTACCGGAAAATGAGATGGTTTATAAACTGTCAACCCCGAACCAGCTAAAGGAAACCTCGTGGATTAAACCCGGGCAAGTTACCTGGGAGTGGTGGCACAACGCGTATGTTTATGGTGTCGATTTTAAGTCTGGCTACAATCAGGATACCTATAAATATTACATCGATTTTGCCTCAAAGTTTAAGATTCCCTACATCATTATGGACGAAGGTTGGGCAAAAACAACTTTAAATCCTTACGAACCCAATCCAACAATTAATCTCCAGGAGTTAATTGCCTACGGTAAGCAAAAAAATGTAAAAATAATTTTATGGTTTACCTGGCTGGCAGTGGAGCAAAACCCCGACGTATTTAAAAAACTGGAAGAGTGGGGAATTGCTGGTATGAAAGTAGATTTTATGGATCGCAGCGACCAATGGATGGTAAATTATTATACCAGGGTAGCAAAAGAGGCTGCCAAACACCATATTCTAATCGATTTTCACGGTGCATTTAAGCCTGCCGGGCTTGAAGTTGCCTATCCAAACGTGCTTTCTTACGAAGGTGTAATTGGTATGGAGCAAAATATTGGTGGCGGACTGGCAACGCCAAACAACAACCTTTACCTGCCATTTTTAAGAAATGCAGTTGGGCCGATGGATTATACGCCCGGTGCTATGCGGTCCGGGCACCCAAAAGATTACAAGCCGAATTGGATAAATGTGATGAGTATTGGCACGAGGGCACATCAACTTGCCATGTATATTGTATTCGAGAGTGGATTTCAAATGCTGGCCGATAACCCTTTTAATTACCTTCGCGAACCTGAAACCACTTCCTTTATAACAAGTGTACCGGTAACATGGGATGAAACAAAAGTTTTAAAGGCAGAAGTTGGACAATATATTGTTACGGCAAAAAGAAAAGGCCAGGAATGGTTTTTAGGGGCTATGACCAATAGTACAGAACGTAAATTAATTATCGACACTGATTTTTTGCCCAAGAATAAAACTTATCAACTTACCATCATTAAAGATGGTGTTAATGCTGATTTTCAGGCGATGGATTTTAAGCGGTTAACCATGAAAATCAAAGCTGGCGATAAAATCAATATTGATATGGTTAAGGATGGGGGCTATGCAGCTCATTTTGTTCCTATAAACTAAATCTAATAACCATTTAGCTTTTTCTCCATCAAAATTTTAATTAATTTGGTTCATCTAATCATCTACATTAATATGCGCAATTCAATTATTTTATCTGTTCTGGTGTTCCTATGCATCAATGCCAAAGCCCAAAGTTCGAAAGATTTTAAATTTGGCCACTACTACAACCTAAAAGGCGAAAAAATTTCTGGGTTTTTGTACTGCCCACCTAACTTAACTTCATTGGTTTTTAAACAAGACAATGAAACCCCGAAAGAAATCATTAGCTTGGATAATGTAAGCAGCGTTGTGCTCGCAGGAAACAACGATAGCCTGGTGGTAAAAACCCAGGATAATAAAGCGAGTAAAAAGTACCTTGCAACACAGGTCGCCTCAACGCCCGGCAGAAATTTTTTCTGCAAATACAGCGTTTATACTACCGCAGGCTCGCAAAGTATGAGCATGAGCGCCGCACCAACAATGACCGCCTCTTCTGGAAGGGGCATTTATAGTAACGCAAATTCTTTTTCAAGTACATCGGGTGTAACCGGAGTTGATGAGACTTACCTTTACGAAGAAGGTAACACGACTTACGAACTTACAAAGAAAAATTATATCGATATTTTGAGTAAAGCTTTCGCTGATAATCCGGTGTTGATTAAACAATTCCAATCGAAATACCTAGGCTTTAAAGACCTTGGTCTCATCTTCAAAAAATATAATGAGGATAAGAAGTCTTCTTCAAAAAAATCATAGCTTAATGTATTTTTAGATAACTTTTAGCTGGTTATCTACTTTTTTTTACCGTTTATCGACTTTAGCTAAATGCTGAAAAACAAAATTCTGATACCCGTGTTTTTAGACCTGAGTTAAGCAAATTAGCGCTTTCAAATTTGCCTGGGCTCACTAAATTAATCATCATGAGTCAGGGAAGAACGAATACGCAAATTGAGGCGACAAATAAAATAATGGTAACATTTCTTATTGCAATGTTGGTGTTCATTACGTCGGCTTATATATTTAGTTTGGTAGAACGCGAAAGCAAATGGGTGCAGCATATAGAGCGAGAAATCGTTGCTAAAAACCCATGAATAATCGAATTTTTTTAAATAAGCGGTAGCAGGTTTTCAGCACTGTCGAAAAGCTGATTGTAAGGCTGAAAAACTATTTTAAAACGTTTTACAATTTTTGCGGTGTCTGAAATCATTGTAGCTGGTTTAAAAAATCCTGATAAACAACAAAAGCGACATTGCTGTAGCAATGCCGCTTTTTCTCGATTTAGTGTTTAACAAAATAATTCTTGTTCGTCTCTGTTTTCCGTAGGAATTTTCTTCAGGAAATCATCAAAAGACGAGCCGATATTGTCTGAGTAAATTCCGTAGGCATCTAAAATATAACCTATTTCTTTATCACTGTCTTCAGTTAGGTAAAGAACGGAGTTATCTGCAGGGTCTGAGTCTCCTTCAAAGCGGTAGGTTTTAACAATTGTTAAGTCTTCGGGCTTGTAAATTTTACCGGTTTGGCTCTGCATTTTGCCGTGGTCTGTCATTTTTAACTCGTTATCTTTTCCTTTAAGTCTCAATTTCTCTAAAATCTGACTTAAAGTATTCATTGCAATTGGCCGTTCCATAGTTATAAGATTTTTAGTACTATTTAAACACGTTGCACTTAAAATGGTTTTAGTCATTTTTTTTGTGCTGGCATAACGCAGATGGTTAAAGTGATGTTTTGATGTGCAAAGAATCGAAATGCAATATTTTAATTTATGTAAAATCAGGCTAAGAAGCATCCTGTTTAAAAACCTAAAATTATGGCAAATCTAGAAAGCACTAAAACTATCAAATCAACCAACGGGAGAAGAAAGGAATCTCCAAAGGTGGATTTAACCGCAATGGTCGACCTTATGTTTCTCTTAACTACGTTTTTCATGTTAACAACAACGTTAGCAGAATCGAAGGCAGCGGATGTATCTAAACCAATTCCAGCGGATGTAAATACGCCTTATCCAGCTTCAGAACAATGACGATTTTACTCGGTAAAAATGAGCAGGCCGCTTATTATATGGGCGAAATGGAAAAGGCGATGTTACAGGTTTGCAATCTGTCTGAACTTGAAAAAAGGGTTGCAGAAAGTAAATTAGCTGTGGCCAGAGCGCATGCTAACAGGCCGGAAAAATTTATGATCGTGATTATAAAACCAACCAAAGCCGCGACTTATAAAGATTTTATCGATGTAATTGACGAGATGAAGATAGCAGATGTAAAATCTTACGCAATTGATGATGAGAATATTTCGGCGAAAGAAAGCGCTTTCATGAGTGCGAAAGGTTTATAAAATAGAAAGCCCCGATTTTTTTCGGGGCTTTCTATAATTTCAAATTATTAAAGGCTAAATGCTTCTTTAACCTTATCAACGAAATCTAATTTTTCCCAGGTAAATAGTTCAACTGAAACAGTTTTTTCTTCACCATTCGGTGTTCTGAAGGTTTTTGAAACAGTTTCAGGCTTGCGGCCCATGTGTCCGTAAGCTGCAGTTTCGCTATAAATTGGATTTCTTAATTTTAAACGCTGTTCGATAAAGTAAGGGCGCATATCAAAAATCGCTTCTACTTTTTTACTGATTTCGCCATCGGTTAAACCAACTTTAGATGTACCGTAAGTAACCACGTTAATCGATGTTGGCTTAGCCACACCAATTGCATAGCTCACCTGAACCAAAATCTCATCGGCAATGCCAGCTGCAACTAAATTTTTGGCAATGTGGCGTGTTGCATAAGCAGCACTTCTATCTACCTTACTTGGGTCTTTACCAGAAAATGCACCACCACCATGGGCGCCTTTACCACCGTAAGTATCAACAATTATTTTTCGTCCGGTTAGGCCGGTATCTCCATGCGGTCCGCCGATAACAAACTTTCCTGTTGGGTTGATGTGATAGGTAATCTGGTCGTTAAAAAGATGCGCATATTGAGGGTATTTTGCCTTAATTCTCGGAATTAATATCGATATCAAATCTGATTTAATTTTGGCGAGCATGGTAGCTTCCTCATCAAAGTCATCGTGTTGGGTTGAAATTACAATCGCATCAATTCGTTGTGGCTTATTGTCGTCAGAATATTCTAAAGTAACCTGCGATTTTGCATCCGGGCGCAAGTAGGTAATTTCGGCATTTTCTCTTCTCAGGTTTGCGAGTTCAATTAACAAAGCATGAGATAAATCTAAAGCCAGTGGCATGTAATTTTCCGTCTCGTTTGTTGCGTAACCAAACATCATTCCCTGGTCGCCGGCACCTTGTTCTTCTTTTGTCGTTCTATCAACACCTTGATTAATGTCTTGAGATTGCTCATGAATTGCAGATAAAATACCGCAAGAATTGGCTTCAAACATGTATTCGCTTTTCGTGTAACCAATTTTCCTGATCACATCGCGGGCGATTTGTTGCACATCTAAATAGGTTTTTGATTTTACCTCTCCAGCTAAAATAACTTGCCCTGTAGTTACTAAAGTTTCACAGGCAACCTTCGATTCTGCATCGAAAGCAAGGAAGTTATCAATTAAAGCATCCGAAATTTGATCGGCAATTTTATCAGGGTGGCCTTCAGATACAGATTCTGATGTAAATAAATACGACATTTATTAAATAAATTAATGATGAAAATAAACATTTAATAAGCGCTAACAGTCCCTGAAAACAGGTTTTGCTTGTAAAAGGAAGGTATTAGCACTTTTTTTTGAGTGGTTGCAATCCCGTTTCCTAAAAAGAAACATCGCAAATCAATCCACTTTTAACGATGCAAAATTAGCATATTTTCTTTATTTCAAAAATTATAGATTATTTTGTGTCCTCATACTCAAGCTTTGCAAGTCAAAACAAATATTTTATTCGTAATTAACCCGATATCAGGAGGAAAGGCAAAATTGCGAATCCCGACGCTTATTGATAAGTATTTGGACAAGGAAAGGTTTAATGCAAATTTTTTGTTGACAGAATATTCTGGCCATGCCACAGAAATTGTGGAAGAGGCGATTGCGAAAAATTTCGATGTTATTGTGGCTGCCGGCGGCGATGGAACTATAAATGAAGTAGCCTCGAAGGTTGTAGAACATGGAAAAATTTTGGGTATTTTACCCTTAGGTTCGGGTAACGGCCTGGCCAGGTTCCTAAACATACCACAAAATTTGAAGGAGGCCATTCTCTTGATTAATAAAATGAAAACTGATCGGATTGACTCGGCCACTTTTAACCATAAGTTTTTTTTTAACCTTGCGGGAGTTGGTTTTGATGCCCATTTAAGCTCTGCATTTTCGAAAGATAAGAAGCGTGGTTTAGCCGGTTACATTAAGCAGAGCCTTAAAGAGGTGTTTAGTTATAAAGACGAAGTTTACAACATAAATATTGATGGTGCAGATTATAACCGGAAAGCTTTCGCGGTTACCGTGGCAAACTCATCACAATATGGCAATAATGTTTACATTGCACCAGATGCCTCAGTTAAAGATGGCCTGCTGGATGTCTGCATTATAAAGCCCTTTTCGATACTAAAACTGCCTGTTTTAAGTTATGTTATGTTAAAAGGAACTGCCGAAAGTTCTGATATGATTGAGATTATCCGCGGACAAAAAATTACAATTTCGAGAACGAAAGATGGTCCTGTACATGTTGACGGCGAGCCGTTAAAAATGGGCAAGGAAATCGAAATCAGTATTAATCCGCTTTCCTTAGAAGTAATCGTCCCTTAAAAAACACCCTAAAGTATGAAGTCAAAAAAAAATAATCTGAGCGATTTAGGTGGAATTATGTATTCTACAAATCCCGAATTTGAATATGAACAAGAAGTTGATAATACGGTTACCGCACCCAACCAACAGCAGGATTTAAGGGTAATGATGGATAAAAAAAACCGTGGAGGTAAGGCTGTAACACTAATTACCGGTTTTAAGGGTAAAAATGAAGATTTGGAAAAACTCGGCAAAATGCTGAAAAATAAATGTGGCGTAGGGGGTTCGGTTAAAGATGGCGAAATCCTCATTCAGGGTGATGTTAGAGATAAGGTTATGCTGATTCTCCAGAAAGATGGTTTTAAAGCAAAAAAGGCAGGCGGGTAAACGCTTACTTAGTGTATTTTTTAATATTTTTTAGTGCTATTTTATTTTATTTAAATATCTGATTAGAAGCCTTTTGAATCATAGTGTACAAGCTACAATATGTAAAAAAAGCGTTTAAAAAATTTCTTTCTTCGATAAAAATGTATTTACCTTTGCTCAACTAACTAACTTATTGTTATGAGCAAAATGGAACTGCAATCTCCGGATTTAAGCTACTTAAATCTACAGGATAGTTTATGCGTAAAATATCAGCTGTCTGCAGCCGAACTTGTAAAAGAAGCACTTCAAAATAATGAAGGCGTTTTAGCTTCTTCTGGTGCGCTGGCTGTTGATACCGGGAAATTTACCGGACGTTCACCTAAAGATCGGTTCATTGTTTGCGATGCAGAAACAGCAAGTAGCGTTTGGTGGGGCGATATAAACATCAAATTCGATACGGAGGATTTCAATAAGCTACAAACTAAAATGACATCTTATCTTCGGGATAAGGTAATGTACGTTAGAGACGCAAATGCTTGTGCAAATCCGGATTTTTCCATTTCAATAAGGGTTATCACAGAAACAGCTTATCAAAATCTTTTCGCGAATAATCTCTTCCTCAGACCGGAGCAGGAAAATTTAGGCCAAACTCCCGAATGGACGATTATTGCCGCACCAGGATTCTTTGCAAATCCGATTGTAGACGGCACAAGGCAGGAAAACTTTTCAATTATCAATTTCACAAAAAAGATGATTTTGATTGGCGGAACAGGCTATACAGGCGAAATTAAGAAAGGCATTTTTTCAGTCCTGAATTTTCTGTTACCCACCTATAAAGATACACTTCCAATGCATTGCGCTGCAAACCTTGGGGTAGATGGCGACACGGCAATTTTCTTTGGGCTTTCGGGCACAGGAAAAACCACGCTTTCAGCTGATTCGCAACGGGCACTAATTGGAGATGATGAGCACGGTTGGGGCGATGATTCTGTGTTCAATTTTGAAGGAGGTTGCTATGCGAAGTGTATTGATTTAACGCTCGAAAAAGAGCCTCAGATTTACAAAGCCATAAAATTCGGCTCCTTATTGGAAAATATAAACTTCTATCCTGGAACTCAGAACGTAGATTTTACCAATGTCGAAAAAACTGAAAACACCCGGGTAGCTTATCCTTTAGAGTATATTGAGAATTCAGTTATTCCTTCCATTGCTTCAAACCCAAAAAATATATTCTTTTTAACTGCCGATGCCTTTGGTGTGCTTCCGCCAATATCGAAATTAACGCCAGAGCAAGCCATGTTTCATTTTATGAGTGGCTATACCGCTAAAGTGGCCGGCACCGAAGCTGGTATTACCGAGCCGCAATTAACCTTTTCGGCCTGCTTTGGTAAAGCGTTTATGCCTTTGCATCCATCAAAATATGCGAACCTGCTCGGTAAAAAGATAAAGGAAAACAACGTTAATGTATGGCTGGTAAATACCGGTTGGACAGGCGGACCATATGGTATAGGTAAACGGATGAAGCTGGACTATACCAGGGCAATGATTACCGCGGCACTAAACGGCGGTTTAGAACACCGCAATTATAAACAGCATCATGTATTTAAGTTAATGATGCCTTTACATTGCCCTAATGTTCCGAACGATATTTTAGACCCTTCTAAAACATGGAGCAACCCGGAAGAATACTTTTTAAAAGCCTACGAACTCAATGAAGCCTTCATCCAAAATTTCAAACAATTTGAAGCGGAGAAAATGCCTAATGTTGGGGAAGAAGCGTTAAAAATGTGTTAAATGTAGGTTTAAATGCATTTTTTAGTCGAAAAATTTGCAATTCGATTTTTTTTTAGTTTTTATTGTGAAAGAATTGCCTCCGGCTGAGGCAATTTTTTTGTTATATACCCAAGTGATAAGCGGAAAACTAAAAAGTTAAGTAACGATTTAATTGTTTATTGATTTATTAATTTGTAATTTAAAATCAATTTATAAATTTGTTTTCGCAACAAAATCAGATAAACTTACGTTGTGTGTATTACAAAAGAAAAAAACAGCTAAAAATTAAAACAAGAACTAAAACTAAAAATTAAAAAAATGGCAAACGCACCAAAACCAACAACTGTTAAAACTGAAAGCTCTTCAAGTGCATCAAATGTATTTGCAACATTTGTTATTCCTATTTGTATTATTATCGGATTTATTATCTGGAGATTCGTATTAGGTGCTTCTGATAACTTTATCGGAGGAGACAACAACAATTTACCATTACCTAACAACTACCCTGGAACAGCTTACAAAGGTGGTCCGATTGTAGCAATCTTAATTGGCTTAATGCTAGTTGTAATCGTATTCTCTATCGAACGTTTAATCGTTATTGGTAAAGCAAGCGGTAAATCAAGCTTAGATACTTTTATCGTTAAAGTTAAAGGTTTCTTAAACTCAGGTAACATCGAAGCTGCAAAAGCAGAATGCGATAAACAACAAGGTTCTGTTGCAGCTGTAATAAAATCAGGTTTAAAAAAATATAGCGAAGTTGAAGCAGACACGAATATGGATGTTGAGCAATCAATCGTTGCTATCCAAAAAGAAGTTGAAGAAGCAACTGCTTTAGAAATGCCAATGTTAGAGCAAAACCTAACTGTAATTGCAACTTTAGTATCAATCGGTACATTAATCGGTTTATTAGGTACAGTAACAGGTATGATTCGTGCATTCGCCGGTTTAGCTAACTCTGGTGCCCCAGATCAATCAGCATTAGCGGTAGGTATCTCTGAGGCATTAATTAACACGATGACTGGTATTGCTGTATCTACTTTGGCAATTATCATGTACAACGTATTAACTTCTAAAATTGACAAGTTAACTTATGCAATCGACGAAGCTGGTTTTAGCATCGTTCAAACATACGCTAGTTCTCATAAATAAGAATTTTGAAAAAATTTTTACCGGCTTTATGGAAAACCGGAAAAAAGATCATCATTATTAAAAAACTAGTAAAATATTATGCCTAGAATAAAAGTTAAAAGAACAAGTACAGTAACAGACATGACTGCCATGTGTGATGTGGCATCATTGTTACTTACTTTCTTCATTTTGACTGCTACGGCAAGACAACCAGAACCTTTAGCTGTTGCAACACCCTCATCTACGTATGAGTTTAAGGTGCCAGTAGAAAACAACGCAATTTTAACAATTGGACAAGGTAAGGTGTTCTTCGAAGTAGCAGGACAAAAAGTAAGAGCAAGAACATTGCAATTAATGGGCGAACAGTACAAGTTAACGTTCACCCCGGAGGAAGTTAATAGATTTTCAGGTCTTGCGAGTTTCGGTGTTCCGATTCAAAACCTGAAATCGTTAATTGCCATGAACAGTGCTGACCGTATGAAACCTGGTGTTCAAACTGGTATTCCAGCAGATTCTTTAGATAACCAGTTAGATTCATGGGTTCTTAATGCTCGTAAAGCAACAAAAGAACTAAATAACCAGGATATGCGTATTAGTATCAAGGGCGATGCTAAGGAAGAATATCCTGTTGTGAAAAAAGTTATTGATGTACTTCAGAAACAAAAAGTTAATAAATTTTTGTTGGTAACAAACGCTGAAGCTAAAAAGAAGAAATAAGAAATGGCAGAATTAAACACAGGCGGGAAGAAAGCCACGCCAAGAGTCGATATGACTCCAATGGTTGATTTAATGTTTCTTTTAGTAACATTCTTTATCTTAACTACTGTAATCTCTACGCCACAAGCGATGGATATTACAAAACCAGATAAAAACGAAAAACTGCCGGAAAACAGACTTGAACTAAAGGCAACCAAAACTATGACTGTATTATTGGGTAAAAACAATAAAATAGCGTGGTACATGGGTGAAGCAGGTAAAAGTTCGCCGGTAATCGAATCATTTTCAGATATCGAAAAAACTATTGCGGAAAATAGAACTAAAGCAAATAATTCTGGCGTTGCCGGAGAGTTTACAGTTCTTGTAAAACCTACTACTGGTTCTACTTTCCAAAATTTTGTTGATATGATGGATGAACTAGAGATCATGAAAGTTAACTCTCGTCAAATCGATGATGACAACATCCTTGATAACGAAAAGGCTTTCATGAAGGAACAAGGAATTTTATAATTAATCAAATCAGGAACTATGTCGAAGTTAGATATATTTAGAAAAGAATGGCTGGAAGTCGTTTTTGCTGATAAAAATAAAGCTTACGGTGCTTACCAATTGCGTAAAGGTAGTGCTGGCAATACAACAAAGGCCCTTTTATATGGCTCCATTGTATTCTTGGTTTTGTTCTTCTCACCAAAAATCTACAGTCTTATTAAAGGCGCTATTCCGGAGGAGGAACAGTTAAAGGCGCAGGAGGTTGTGTTGAACACGCCACCACCTGTTGATCCGAAAACACCTCCGCCACCACCGGTAGAGCCACCGCCACCAAAAGTGGATCAGGTAAAAATGCCACCTCCGATTGTAAAACCGGATATCGAAGTTCAGGATGAACCACCTACAGTTGAAAAATTGAAAGAGGCAGATCCAGGACAAAAAGATATCAAAGGTGACCCAACGGCTGATATCGTTATCGCTGAACCAGTTGGTGAAGGACCTAAGAAAGAAGCTGCTGTTGCAGTAGATGATAACAAAGTTTATGATTTTGTTAGTATTGAAAAGGTTCCGGAATTTCCGGGCGGTATGGCTAAGTTTTATTCGTTTTTGCAGAAAACAATGAAATATCCGCCAATGGCTCAGGAAAATAACGTTCAGGGTAAAGTTTATTTATCTTTCGTTGTGGAGCGTAATGGCGAACTTACCGATATCGTGGTGACCCGCGGTTTAGGTAGCGGTACCGACGAGGAAGCAAAACGTGTACTAAAAGCTAGTCCGCGTTGGGTTCCAGGTATTCAAAATGGTAAACCAGTTCGTGTTAAATACAACATCAACATTAACTTTGCACTACAATAGTAAAATGTTAAATTTTGATATTTTTAAGCAAAAATCGCCTAAACAGCGGTTTTTGCTCATTTTAGGCCTTATCATGTTTGTTTTCTATTTGGCAATTGGCCTGGCCTGTATTTTCTGGGCAGAGCTGCCGCTAAACATTGGCCGGCCTTACAAGATAGGCATTGGAATATTTTTAATTATTTATGCTTTTGTTAGATTACTAAGCCTGGGTAGGCGTGATTAATTATTAATGAGAAACATCCTTTTGTTATTTATTGCATTGTCAATTTTCTCCTGCAAACGCAAGGAGAAAAAAGATGGTATCGAAGAAACCCGAACCAGCGGAACCCTCAAGATTTTGGTGGATGAAAGCGTTGGGCCTATTGTACAACAAGAGATTGACATCTTCAAAATCGATTATCCTAAGGCTACATTTTTAACTACGTTTAAACCTGAGCTAAAACTATTGCCTGCTTTTTTAAACGATACGGCGAGGGTAATTGTGCTTCCAAGAATGCTTACCAAAGCAGAAGAGAAATATTATAAACAAAGAAACATTAAGATCAACACATCCAGATTTGCTGTTGATGGTATCGCTTTAATTACAAATAAAGGCAATATTGACAGCACAATCAACGTTAAAGATGTTGTTGATATATTACAGGGAAAAGGAACGGGGAAACAGTTGGTTTTTGATAACGCTTATTCTAGCACATTTCAGTATTTTAAGCAATTGGCTAATATCAGTCAATTTCCTGCAAAAGATGTTTTTTCGAAGAACTCTAGCAATGAAGTTATAAAACTTATTGCGCAAGATAAAAACTTTATAGGTATTTTAGGCGTAAATTGGATTTCTGACAAAAACCCGGAACTGCTCAAATATCAGGACAAAATTACAGTATTAGGCGTTAAAAATGTTAAAGGAAAGCCTGGTGATGACAAATATTACCAGCCAACTCAAACAAACCTGATTAATGGTGACTATCCGTTTTTAAGGAACATAAATATCATCGATTGCGAGGGAAGAGATGGTTTAGGCACGGGGTTTGCAGTATGGTTAAGGAGTCAGCGTGGACAACTCATCGTACTGAAATCTGCATTGGCCCCTCATAAATTAATGCCGAGAGAATTGAATATAACTAAAAAATAATAAATTGAACCACGATTGCGAACAGCAATCAATTACAAAAAACAAGAAAATCAGATGAAGGTTGCATGGCTTATGTAAACTTTATAACCATTAAAAAAACATATTAAAGAACTATGAAAATTTCAAAGAAAGCAATAACCTTAAATGTAGGTTTAGTGTTGATGGGTTCTGCAGTTTTTGCTCAAAGTTTAACCGACGCGAAAAAAGCGATTGATGCTGAACAATATCAAAAAGCATCATCTATGCTTAAAACATTAACAACCTCCCAAGCGTCTAATGGTGATAATTTTTATAACCTTGGCTTGGTTTATTTAAAAACCGGTTACATCGATTCAGCTAGAGTCGTTTTTAATAAAGGTGTAGCAGCAGATGCAAAGAATGCATCAAATTATGCTGGTTTAGGCGAGGCAGATTTGTTGTCTAACAACCCTACATCAGCTAAAACCAATTTCGATAAGGCTGTTGCAGCTGCCCCGAAAGACTATAAAACTTATTTAGCAATTGGTAAAGCCTACTTAGCTCAAGACAAACCTGGCGATGTAGCTTCGAAACCAGACTTTGCGAATGCAATTGCAAACTTGACTAAAGCGGACGAATTAGACGCTAAGGATAAAGATGCTGAAGTGTTTATTGGTCTTGGCGATGCATACGCATTACAAAAGAAAAATTCTGAAGCCATCGGTCCTTATTTCCGTGTTGGTGATATAGATCCAACAAACAGAAGAGCAACAACTCAGGTTGGTAAGATGTATAAAGAATCGCGTGCATTCCAAGAAGGTGAAGATGAGTTGAAGAAAGTTATCGCCGCTGACCCAAATTATGGGCCTGCTTACCGCGAATTAGGTGAGCTATATTTACAGTGGAGTAGCTTCGGAACAGATAAAGAAAAGGCAGCTAAAGGTGTTGAGTTTTATAAAAAATACCTTGATCTAACTGATAAGTCTTTAGAATCTCAGTTGCGTTACATGCAGTTTTTATTCTATGCAAAGGATTTCCCGGCTTTAGAACAAGTTGCATCATCTATTCAGGTTCCAGCAAACAACCCTAAAGCACCTATCGTTTCAAGGTTGAAAGGTTGGTCTGCCTATGAGAATAAAAACTATCCTCAGGCATTAACCAACATGACTGAATATTTTGCTAAACAAAAAGATACTACTCAACTTTTAGGTTTCGATTACCTGTATTTAGGTAAAGCACAATTAAAAGCTGGTCAGGATAGCTTAGCTTTAATTAACATTACCAAAGCAGTAGCTAAAGATTCATCGAACACTGATGCATTAGCAGAAGTTGCGAAAACATTCTTCGATGCTAAAAAGTATGCTAAATCTGCTGCTATTTACGATAAAGTTATCGCTGCTAGTCCGAACGGTAAAGGTGTTTTATATAGCTATTTTTATGATGGTTTAGCCTATTACTTTGAATATGCTACACAATATTCAGCAAAAAAGAATCCTTCAAAAGATTTATTGGTAAAAGCAGATTCTTCAATTGCGAAGGTTGCTCAATTGGCTCCTGAAACTACTGATGCGTACTTATACAGAGCAAGGATAAATAACCTTTTAGATGATGATAAAGCGCCTAAAGGTCTAGCCATTCCATTTTTCGAAACTTTCGTTCAGAAAGTAACTGAAAAGCCTGAGTTAGTTACTGCTAATGCAAAAAAATTATCAGAAGCATATGATAACTTAGGTGGATATTACTTCAACAGTGATAAAGCAAAAGCTAAAGATTATTTTGATAAAAGTGTAGCGGTATATCCAAGCGGAACGTTTGCTGCTGCAAAATTGAAAGAATTAGCTGCACCAGCTCCAAAAGGAAAAGGTAAATAATCGCTAAGGTTAAATAATTTAGAAAAGGCAGAGTTTTGTTACTCTGCCTTTTTCTTTTACTTTTGCATCAGAAATTACAGATTATGCAGACACAAAGTACATCAATAGATTTTTTACCCATTATTTTCCAGGTTATCGTTGCACTAGGTTTTGTGGTAACCACCTTGGTTGCAACACACTTTTTAGGCCCTAAGCGCAAAACATTAGATAAGCTTGAAACGTTTGAGGCCGGAGTTAAATCGGTCGGTAACGCCCGCCAGCCTTTTTCAATTAAATATTTCGTGGTAGCCATCTTGTTTGTATTATTTGATGTTGAAGTTATTTTCATGTACCCCTGGGCAGTTAATTTCAGGGCATTAAAAATGGATGGCATGATTGAAATGTTCATTTTTATGGGAACATTACTACTTGGCTTTATCTATGTTATCAAGAAAAAAGTATTAGACTGGAACTAACTCTCTGTAACACTAAAATATTCACACTGTGGTTTTTGGTGGGTAAACCTGCAGCTTAGATTCCAAAACTGCGTGTAATTTAGAAAGGTTCTAAATCAGGTTAAGCTACTTTAATTGCCTTTAAAATATTGTAAATTTGTTGCTCATTCTGCAAAGGGATGAGCATTTTTTGTTTATAAACATGAGTGAAATTAATATAGTTGATGCGCCTCCAGGAACCGAAGGTCCTGGGTACTTTGCCACTTCATTAGATAAAGTGATTGGTTTGGCTCGTTCAAATTCATTATGGCCGCTGCCGTTCGCTACTTCTTGTTGTGGAATTGAGTTTATGGCAACCATGGGTTCTCACTACGATTTAGGTCGTTTTGGAGCCGAACGCTTAAGTTTTTCTCCCCGTCAGGCAGATGTTTTAATGGTAATGGGCACCATTGCTAAAAAAATGGCACCCGTATTAAAACAAGTTTATATCCAGATGGCCGAGCCGCGTTGGGTAATGGCAGTTGGCGCCTGTGCAAGTAGTGGAGGTATTTTTGATACTTACTCTGTTTTGCAAGGCATTGATGAAGTTATTCCTGTAGATGTTTACGTTCCGGGTTGCCCGCCGAGACCAGAAGCGATTCTGGATGGTTTTCAACGCATTCAGGATTTGGTTAAAAACGAATCTGGCAGGAGACGGAATTCAGATTATTATAGAGACCTTTTAGGGCAATACGGCATTAAATAATGGAAGAAACAACGCTGAATAACACCATACACGTTAAACTGACAGAAAAGTTTGGCGAAAAAGTTACCGCCGTTTCTGAACCTTATGGTTTGCTAACCTTCGTAACCTATAAAGATGTTATTGTAAATGTGCTTTCACATCTAAAAGAAGAATTAAAGTTCAACTTCCTTACTGATATAACAGCAGTTCACTATCCGGGTAAAGAACATGGTATTGCTGTGGTTTACCATCTGCATAACATGGTAGAAAAGGTAAGAATTAGAATAAAGGTTTTCATTTCTGAACAAAACCCAACCATACCAACGGCTACCGTGGTTTGGAAAGGTGCAAACTGGATGGAGCGTGAAACCTATGATTTGTTTGGAGTTAAATTTGAAGGTCACCCAGATTTGCGCCGTATTTTAAATATGGATGATTTAGGAGTGCACCCGATGTTGAAACAATATCCATTGGAAGACCCGAACAGAGTTGATAAAAAAGACGAATTTTTTGGAAGGTAATTTATATGAATCATAACCATCCGGTATTTACAGATAACGACCCGCAAAGTGAGCTGGTAACCTTAAATTTAGGTCCGACACACCCTGCAACCCACGGCGTTTTTCAAAACGTTTTGCAACTAGATGGCGAGCGTATTGTAAGCGGCGTTTCTACCATTGGGTATATCCACAGAGCTTTTGAAAAAATTGCCGAGCACCGCCCTTTTTATCAGATTACCCCATTAACCGACCGTTTAAACTATTGTTCGTCGCCTATAAATAATATGGGCTGGCACATGACGGTTGAAAAATTGTTGAATATCCAGATGCCAAAACGTGTAGACTACCTTCGCGTTATTGTAATGGAGCTTTCACGAATAGCCGACCACATTATCTGCAATACGATTATTGGTCAGGATACCGGGGCAACAACAACATTCCTTTACCTTTTTCAGTTTCGTGAACATATTTACGAAATATTTGAGGAGGTTTGCGGTGCCCGCCTAACTACAAATATTGGTCGTATCGGCGGTTTTGAAAGAGATTTCAATGAGATTGCCTTCGCGAAAATTGAAAAATTTTTAAAAGAATTTCCGGTAGCTTTAAAAGAGTTTGAAAACCTTTTAACGCGTAACCGTATATTCATTGACAGAACAGCTGGCGTTGCAGAAGTTAGTCAGGAAGCTGCTTTAGAATACAGCTGGACTGGACCATTGTTGCGTGCTACGGGTATCGATTATGATGTACGTGTAAGCGACCCATACTCATCTTACCAAGATTTTGATTTTGAGGTTCCGGTTGGCACAAGTGGCGATATTTATGACAGATATTTAGTGCGCAACGAGGAAATGTGGCAAAGTTTGCGCATTATCGAACAAGCTATAGTAAAGTTAAAAACAGAGCCAAAAGGCATTTTCCATGCCGATGTGCCTGAGTTTTATCTTCCTCCAAAACAAGAAGTTTACAATAACATGGAAGCTTTAATTTACCACTTTAAAATTGTGATGGGTGAAATTGATGCGCCCAAAGCAGAAGTTTATCATGCTGTGGAAGGTGGAAACGGAGAATTAGGCTTCTATCTAATCAATGATGGTGGCCGTACGCCTTATCGTTTGCACTTCCGCAGGCCAAGTTTTGTAAATTACCAAATGTTTGCACCAATGAGCGAAGGCATGTTGCTGTCTGATGCCATTATAAACATGAGTAGTATGAATATTATTGCAGGAGAATTAGATGCTTAAAGTAGAAGAACAAACACCTGTAGTGTTCTCATCAGAATTGCTTGCCAAATTTGATGATGTTAAAAGCCGTTATCCCGAAGGCAAACATAAATCAGCACTGTTGCCATTATTACACCTGGTACAGGCAGAATATCTTTGGGTAAGTACACATGCAATGGATAGAGTTGCTGAATATTTAAATATCCAGCCCATTGAAGTTTATGAAGTAGCAACTTTTTACACAATGTACTTTTTAAAACCTCAGGGGAAATATGCTCTTGAAGTTTGTAGAACAGGCCCTTGTTGCCTGGTTGGTGCCGAAAAAATATTAGACCACTTGGAAAGTAAACTAGGTGTTAAAGAAGGCGAAGTTACGGCCGATGGATTATTCAGCTTTAGAGGAGTTGAATGTTTAGCCGCCTGCGGCTTTGGTCCGGTTTTACAAATTAGCCCCGACTATACTTTTTACGAAAACCTAACTACAGAAAGTGTAGATAAATTGATTGAAGATTTGAAAAACAAATAAGATTTGAGAAACCAGATTTGAGCGTTGAGATTGGGCGATTGCCGTACATCTTATTGCTCACATCTCATATCTAAAAATAAATGAGCCGCAAATTATTACTTGAGCATATAAACGTACCAGGCATCAACACACTTGATGTCTATCGCCAAAAAGGTGGTTATCGTGCCGTGGAAAAAGCGCTTAAAACTTTAACACCTGAAGAGATTGTTGAAGAAGTTAAGAAATCGGGCCTACGTGGCCGCGGTGGTGCGGGTTTCCCAACGGGGATGAAATGGAGTTTTTTGGCTAAACCAGAGGGTGTTGCACGCTATCTGGTTTGTAATGCCGACGAATCGGAACCGGGCACTTTCAAAGACCGTTATTTGATGACTTACATTCCCCATGCATTGATTGAGGGAATGATTGTTTCGAGTTTCGCTTTGGGCGCAAAAGTTTCGTATATCTACGTTCGTGGAGAGATGATGCCTCAAATCCGTATTCTGGAGAAAGCAATTGCAGAGGCAAAAGCTGCCGGATGGCTGGGCAAAAATATTTTGGGAACAGGTTACGATTTGGAGCTCTATGTTCAGCCGGGAGGCGGCGCCTATATTTGTGGCGAAGAAACCGCCCTGTTAGAATCGCTTGAAGGTAAAAGAGGTAATCCAAGGATTAAACCTCCGTTCCCTGCAATTGCTGGCTTATATGGTTGCCCAACAGTGGTAAATAACGTAGAGTCTATTGCGGCGGTTGTGCCGATTATTAATGATGGTGGCGAAGAGTACGCTAAAATTGGCATCGGCAGAAGCACAGGTACTAAATTAATATCAGCTTCTGGAAATTTAGTGAAGCCAGGCGTTTATGAAATTGAATTAGGCTTGCCGGTTGAAGAATTCATTTATTCTGACGAATACTGCGGAGGTATTGCAAACGGAAAACGTTTAAAAGCAACGGTGGCAGGCGGTTCTTCGGTTCCGGTTTTGCCAGCAAATCTAACTTTGAAACTAGCCAATGGCGAACCCCGTTTAATGAGTTACGAATCTTTATCTGAAGGTGGTTTCGCTACCGGAACGATGATGGGTTCTGGCGGTTTTATCGCTTTCGATGAAGACCAATGTATTGTGCGCAATACCTGGAATTTCTCTCGTTTCTATCATCACGAAAGTTGCGGACAATGTTCGCCTTGCCGCGAAGGAACCGGATGGATGGAAAAGGTGTTGCACAAAATCGAGCATGGACACGGCTCTATGGAAGATGTAGATTTGCTTTGGGATATTCAACGTAAAATCGAAGGAAATACAATTTGCCCCTTAGGCGATGCGGCTGCATGGCCGGTTGCGAGTGCAATTCGTCACTTTAGAGATGAGTTTGAGTGGCACATTAAAGAGCCGGTTAAAAGCCAGCAACAAAACTACGGCTTAGCATATTATGCTAATCCGATAGAAAAGGCTCCGGTAACAGAAGAGAAATAAAAGTTCAAAGATTTCAAATTGAAAAGTAAAAATTAAAGCAACGAGTATATGTAAATGAATAAACTGATATCACCTGAAATTATCCCCAACGAAGTAATAGTTAAAAAAATATATCTTTTTAGAGGAGTAAAGGTGATGTTGGATTCTGATTTGGCTGAACTCTTTGGTGTTGAGACTAGACACTTAAAACAGCAAGTTAAACGAAATATAGAGCGTTTTCCAGGAAACTTTTATGTTTGAGTTAACTAAAGAGGAAAACGAGGTTCTAAGATCACAAATTGTGATCTTAGAACAGGGAAAATACTCAAAATACCTGCCTTTCGCTTTTAGCGAACATGGTGTTTTGCAATTGTCAAACGTTTTGAAAAGTAAACGGGCGATAGAAGTTAGTATTAAAATTATAGATGTGTTTGTTGAACTTAGGAAAATGGTTTTAAGCAATACAGAAATAAGATTAGAAGTAGAAAAGATAAAAAAGAAGGTGGATAATCAGAATAAAAACATCGAAGTGATATTTAGGTATTTTGATCAGCTACTGGAACAGAAAGCGCAGCCAACGAAGGAAATTGGCTACAAGATTTCGAAACAGAAAAAATAGTATTGAGATTGCCTGCGGTAGGCAGGCTTCTTGCCTCGCAATGACGGCAAGAGCATAAAAAATAAGATTATCAATAACCATGAGTGAAAAAGTTAAGGTTACGATAGATGGGATAACAGTAGACGTTGATAACGGAACAACGATCCTAAATGCTGCGAGGCAAATTGGAGGCGATATCGTTCCGCCGGCCATGTGCTATTATTCTAAGTTAGAAGGCAGTGGTGGAAAGTGCCGTACCTGTATTGTTAAGGTAACAAAAGGTTCGGAAAAAGACCCGAGGCCAATGCCAAAATTGGTTGCTTCTTGCCGTACAACAGTAATGGATGGTATGGAAGTGCTTAACATTACTTCGCCCGAAGTTTTGGAGGCGCGTGCAGGGGTAGTTGAAATTCTATTGATTAACCACCCGTTGGATTGTCCTGTTTGCGACCAGGCAGGAGAATGTGATTTGCAAAATTTAGGTTATGAACACGGTTTGCAGAAAACGCGTTATGAGTTTGAACGCCGTACGTTTGATCGAATTGATATAGGTGATAAAATCCAGTTGCACATGAATCGCTGTATTTTGTGTTACCGTTGCGTTTTCACTGCCGATCAGATTACTAACAAACGTGTTCATGGCATTTTAAATCGTGGCGATCATTCTGAGATTTCAACTTACATCCAACAAGCTGTTGATAACGATTTCTCAGGGAATGTAATTGATGTTTGTCCGGTTGGCGCTTTAACGGATAAAACGTTCCGTTTCAAAAACCGCGTTTGGTTTACAAAGCCGGTTGATGCTCATCGCAACTGCGACCATGAAAAGTGCAATGGAAAGGTTACGCTTTGGTATAAAGGGGAGAATGTACTCCGCGTCACCGCTCGTAAAGACCAATTTGGCGAGGTAGAAGAATTTATTTGTAACACCTGCCGTTTTGATAAGAAAGCAACTTCAGATTGGACAATTGAACATCCAACGCACATTGATGATACGTCGGTGATTGCATCGAACCATTACGAAACATTAAAGCCACTTCCTGTAATAAAGCCAAACGCAGCTTTGCAGGCAGCCAACGAAATTGAGTTACATAAAACAGTAAAATACTAATGGATATAGCTTTTATCATAGAAAAATTTATTCTGGTAGCGGTAATTTTCGGTATCAGTCTGGTAATTGCCATGTATTCTACCTACGCAGAACGTAAGGTTGCAGCATATCTTCAGGATCGTTTAGGTCCGGATAGAGCTGGGCCTTTTGGTATTTTACAACCACTGGCTGATGGAGTCAAAATGTTCATGAAAGAAGAAATTATTCCGACCACATCGAACAAATGGTTATTTATTGTTGGGCCAGGTTTAGCTTTACTTTGTGCCTGTATCGGTACAGCGGTTATTCCATGGGGCAGCCCGATGGTTATTGGCGATAAAGTTGTTCCATTACAGGTTTCCGATATTAACGTAGGTGTTTTGTACATTTTTGGTGTAGTTTCGTTAGGTGTTTATGGTGTAATGATTGGCGGCTGGGCTTCAAATAATAAGTATTCATTATTAAGTGCTATTCGTGCGGCATCACAAAATATTAGTTATGAAATCGCAATGGGATTATCCATCATCGCTTTGCTTTTAATGACAAACACCTTAAGCTTAAAAACAATTGTTGAGCAACAACATGGCTGGCATTGGAATGTGCTTTATCAACCCTTAGGGTTTTTAATCTTCATGGTTTGTTCTTTTGCTGAAACCAACCGTGCACCGTTCGATTTGCCAGAATGTGAAACAGAGCTAATTGGTGGTTATCATACGGAGTATTCATCAATGAAATTAGGCTTTTACCTTTTTGCCGAATACATCAACATGTTTGTTTCATCAGCAGTTATGGCAACCTTATACTTTGGTGGTTATAACTACCCAGGTATGGATTATATGGCTACTTTACTTGGGCCAACCTGGGCACCTTTATTTGGAACGGCTATTTTGTTTGCTAAAATATTCTTCTTCATCTTTTTCTTTATGTGGGTACGGTGGACAATACCTCGTTTCCGCTACGACCAATTGATGAACTTAGGTTGGAAAGGTTTAATACCTTTGGCAATTGCTAATATTATAATAACTGGGGTTGTGATTGCGATTATTGAGAAGTTTTAACTATGGAATCATTAAGTAATAAGAAAAAAGTACTGGAACAAAAGCCTTTAAGCTTTATGGAGCGTATGTACCTTCCTGCAATTGCAAAGGGAATGGGCATTACCATCAGCCACTTATTCAAAAAGGAGGCTACAGTAAGATACCCGGAAGTTGAAAGAGAATTCTCTGCAAATTTTAGAGGTATGCACTCACTTAAACGTGATGAGAATGGAAAAGAGCGTTGTACGGCCTGTGGTTTATGCGCCTTATCTTGCCCTGCTGAAGCCATTACAATGATTGCAGCAGAACGCAAGCCGGAGGAGAAAGATTTATATCGCGAAGAGAAATATGCAGCAACTTACGAAATCAATATGTTGCGTTGCATTTTCTGTGGCTTATGCGAAGAGGCTTGTCCGAAAGAAGCAATTTATTTAGACGGGCCAATTGTACCGGCCGATTATTTACGTAAGGATTTTATTTACGGTAAAGATAAATTAGTGGAAGCGCCGTTGGGGATGAAAAAATAAAGCCTCATTTGTATTTTCACAAATGAATTACAAATGAAGTTAACCATCGTCATTGCGGGGAACGAAGCAATCCTAATGCGATAGACGTTAAATAAATAAGCTTGCTTCTTGCCTTGCAATTGCTGGCATACAAACAAATATTAAATTAATGAGTACACAAGTATTCTATTTCGTAGCCACATTAAGTATCATCTTTTCGCTGATGGTGATTTTTGCAAAAAATCCGATCCACAGCGTTTTGTACTTAATCCTTACTTTCTTCACATTTACAGTTCATTACGTACTGTTAAATGCGCAATTTTTAGCTGTGGTAAACTTCATTGTTTACATGGGTGCCATTATGGTTTTATTTTTATTTGTGCTCATGCTCCTAAACTTAAATAAGGAAACTGAGCCGGTAAAATCACCATTAATTAAAATTGTGGGGGTAATTGCAGGCTGTTGTTTAGTGGTAACCTTGGTGGGTTCTTTCAAAGCAGCAACCATTACCAGTCCGTTAATTTTAAAAAACCCGGGCTTAGGTCTGGTAGAAAACCTGGGTAAAGAACTTTTTGGGCCATTCTTATTACCATTCGAATTATCATCTCTGTTACTGTTGGCAGCAATGGTAGGAGCCGTTTTATTATCTAAAAGAGATGAGGTAGAAGTATAATGGAAAATCTAACTACACAAATGGCAGGCGTTCCGCTAAATCACTACATCTATTTATGTGCAATAATTTTCACAATTGGTGTAATCGGCGTATTAACCCGCAGAAATGCAATCGTAATTTTTATGTCGGTAGAGTTAATGTTGAATGCAGTTAACCTGCTTTTAACCGCTTTCTCCGTGCACAGTAATGACCCATCAGGGCAGGTTTTTGTATTCTTTATTATGGCCCTTGCCGCTGCAGAAGTTGCGGTTGGTTTGGCGATTATTGTTATGGTATACAGAAATACAAAATCGATAGATATTAATGTTTTAAATCGCCTTAAGTGGTAAATATATATTAAGAATGACAATAGAACAATTGATTTGGTTGGTTCCTTTACTCCCTTTTTTAGGTTTTGTAATTAACGGACTGGGCAGAAAATCTTTATCTAAAGGACTTGTTGGCATCATTGGAAGTGGCGTAATATTAGCCTCTTTCATAATCAGCGTAGTTATTTTCTTTAGTTTACAAGGCGATACACAAAAATCTCACGAGGTATTTTTATTTGATTGGATTAGCGCAGGTACATTGCACATTCCTTTATCATTCCTGGTCGATCCACTCAGCGCAATCATGCTACTGATTATTACTGGAATAGGTTTCCTGATTCATTTATATTCTACCAGTTATATGCACGATGATGAAGGATTCGGGAAATTCTTTTCCTACCTAAACCTGTTCGTGTTCTTTATGCTATTGTTAGTTCTGGGTTCAAACTACATCGTCATGTTTATCGGTTGGGAAGGTGTAGGTTTATGCTCGTACTTATTAATTGGCTTTTGGTACACTAATACTGCATACGCCTCGGCGGCAAAAAAGGCTTTCGTAATGAATCGTATCGGCGATTTAGGTTTTTTGCTAGGCGTGTTCTTAATTTTTAATTTCTTCGGAAGTGTAGAGTTCTCTAAAATCTTTCCTCAGGCGGCAAATATGCTACCCGGTAACAGTACGCTTGTATTAATTACCATCTTATTATTTATAGGTGCCTGCGGTAAATCAGCACAATTGCCATTATTTACCTGGCTGCCTGATGCGATGGCCGGGCCAACACCGGTTTCAGCGTTAATTCACGCGGCAACAATGGTAACGGCAGGAATTTATATGATTGCCCGTTCCAGCGTGTTATTCGATTTAGCGCCTCTAACCCAGCATATTATTGCAATTGTAGGTATTACCACTGCGTTAGTTGCGGCTATTATTGCATTAACACAGACTGATATTAAAAAGGTATTGGCTTATTCAACGGTATCTCAATTAGGATATATGTTTTTAGGCCTTGGTGTTGGCGCTTATACTGGTTCATTCTTCCACGTATTAACACACGCATTCTTTAAAGCCTTATTATTCTTGGGCGCAGGCTCGGTTATTCATGCCATGCACCATGAGCAAGATATGCGCCACATGGGCGGGTTGAGGAAAAAACTTCCGGTAACTTTTTTAACCATGATGATTGGTACGATTGCAATTGCAGGTTTACCTCCCTTTTCAGGATTTTTCTCAAAAGACGAGATTTTGGCAAATGCATTTCAATACAGTCCTATTCTTTGGGGTATCGGCGTTTTCACAGCATTTTTAACCTCTTTTTATATGTTTAGAATGATGTTCCTAACTTTCTCAGGTAAGTATAGGGGAACACATCATGCAGAAAGTCACGTACATGAATCGCCAAAAGCGATGACCATTCCATTAATAATTTTAGCAATTTTGGCTGCAATTGGCGGAGCCATCAATATTCCCCACGTTTTTGGTGGAAATGAATGGTTGGCGCATTGGTTAACCGGTGCTGGCGTTGCACAACACGAATTGGCCCTAAGTCATTCAACAGAATTTACGTTAATGGGCGTTTCCGTTGTGGCCGCTATTATAGCGTTGCTTTATGCTTACGCCAGATATGTGAAAGGCGCCCGTGTGCCTGTAGCGGATGAGGCAAATCGTTCTGCACTCGCGAAATTATCATACAATAAATTCTATCTGGATGAAATTTACGATTTCATCATCACTAAACCTTTAGATGCCTTTTCGAGATTCTTCTACAGAATTATCGACACTAAATTCATCGATGGAATAGTGAATGGTTTAGGTTGGAGTACAAACGAGGCAAGTAAGGGTGTTCGTTTATTACAAAGTGGAAACGTAGGTTTCTATATATTTATGATGGTCGCCGGTATCATCGCATTGCTTGCTTATACATTTTATTACATCTAAAAAGGGTTCAAAAATAAATAATGGAACAACTTTTACTACTCATATTTCTTCCACTTGCAGGTGCTATAATTACAGCGTTTGCGGGCAAGTCGGCTAAAATCGTCTCAACCGTATTTTCGGTAATTTCATTAGGATTGGCTTTATTTATAGCCGGCTCTTTTATTCCAAACGCCAGCACACAATTCGAGGCAAACTTACCATGGATTGCCGATTTAGGCATACGTTTCCACGCAGGTATAGATGGTATAAGCATGCTCGTGGTTCTGCTAACTAATTTGCTTATTCCAATTATAATTTTATCGAGCTATAAACACGAATATAAAAACCCGGCAGCTTTTTACGCACTAATATTATTTATGCAGGCAGGCTTGTTACTGGTTTTTACAGCTATGGATGCATTCCTGTTCTACATAGGTTGGGAAGCTGCGTTAATTCCAATATATTTCATTTGCGCATTTTGGGGTGGAAAAGACAGAATTCGCATCAACATGAAATTCTTCGTTTACACGATTGCAGGTTCGTTGTTTATGTTAATGGGCATAATTTATTTGTACCTGCAGAATCCTGCCCATAATTTTGATATTCAGGCATTTTATGCTTTAAATTTAGATAGCGCACAACAAGGCTGGATTTTTTGGGCTTTCTTCATTGCTTTCGCGATTAAGATGCCGATTTTTCCTTTCCACACCTGGCAGCCTGATACCTATACAGCAGCACCAACTCAAGGAACAATGTTGTTGTCGGGTATCATGTTAAAAATGGGTATTTATGGTGTTATCAGATGGTTGTTGCCTATTGTTCCAACGGGTGTTCAGGACTGGTCTGCATTAGCCATGGTTCTCTCTATCATTGGAATTGTATATGCATCACTTATCGCATTTACTCAGAAGGATGCGAAACGTTTGGTGGCTTATTCCTCTATTGCTCACGTTGGGTTAATCTCAGCAGGCATATTTGCATTAAACCAACAAGGCTTACAGGGTGCGATGGTGCAAATGTTAAGTCACGGGATTAATGTAGTTGGCTTATTCTTCGTTTTAGACATCATATTTTCACGTACTAAAACCAACAAAATCGAAGAATTGGGCGGCATTGCCAAAGTTGCCCCACAACTTGCAATCGCCTTTCTGATTATCGTTTTAGGAACAGTGGCTTTACCTGGTACAAATGGTTTTATCGGTGAGTTTTTATTGTTAATGGGCGTTTACAACTACGGCATATGGGCTGCAGCAATCGCCGGCTTAACCATTATCTTCGGCGCAGTGTATATGTTGCGTATGTACCAAAACGTAATGCTTGGCAAAACGAACGAGGTAACGATTACCTTTACCGATATTCAGGGAACTGAGAAATTGGTGCTTTATATCATTTGCGCCTTAATCATCATTTTGGGGGTATACCCAAAACCATTATTGTATTTAACAGAGGCATCTGTACAACATCTTTTAGAACAGGTAAGTCAAAAATTAACATCAGTAAAATAAGCAATGAATATTATAATAACCATTAGTATAACAGCTTTTATTGTACTTTATGCAGGTTTGTTTAAAGCAAAGAAAGCATTATTGCCGCTTACTGTTGTTGGCTTACTTACCGCTCTAGGCTTTACGGCCACAGCATGGAATGGTAATGCCATTCATTTCGGTATGATGCAAACTGACAATTTTGCGCTGGCATTTTCGGCTGTTTGTATTGTCGGAACGCTTTTGATCTTCCTGTTAACTCAAAACTATTTCCACGCAAAAAGCGATAACATTGCAGAATACTATACATTAATTCTTTTCGCCCTGGCGGGAATGATTATGATGGTATCTTACAAAAACATGGCGATGTTGTTTGTTGGGCTGGAAATTATGTCGGTAAGCTTGTATATTCTTGCAGGTATCCGTAAAAAGGATTTCGCTTCAAACGAGGCATCCTTAAAGTATTTTTTGATGGGCGCTTTTTCAACAGGTTTCCTTTTGTTCGGAATTACTCTAATTTATGGCGCTACAGGTTCTTTTGACTTGGCAAAAATCCAGGCTTACTTAATAGATAACAGTAAATCGATCTCACCAATTTTTTACCCGGGTGTAATCCTGATGATGATTGGTTTGTGCTTTAAGGTTGGTGCTGCGCCATTCCATTTCTGGACCCCGGATGTGTACGAAGGTGCTCCAACGTTAATCACGACGTTCATGAGTACTGTAGTAAAAACTGCGGGCTTTGCTGCATTTTTGAGGCTTTTCGCCGGGGCCTTCGAGCCACTTCACGATTTTTGGGTTACGCCGCTGATTGTTATTGTTTGCCTAACCCTGTTTATTGGCAACGTCACCGCGTTGTTTCAAAAGAACTTCAAAAGGATGCTGGCTTATTCGAGTATTTCTCACGCCGGGTACCTGCTGTTCTCATTGGTTGTAATAGGCGCAAACTCTCAAAATAATGTATTAGTTTATGCAGCTGCTTACACTTTTGCTTCAATCATCGCGTTCGCGGTTTTAATTCTGGTTAAACAGAAAACCGGAAACGACAGCTTTGAAAGTTTCAACGGTTTAGGAAAGAAAAATCCTTTAGTCGCATTGTCGTTAACAATTGCAATGCTATCATTAGCTGGTATTCCGCTAACTGCTGGTTTTATCGGTAAATATTTAATGTTTCTGAACGTGATGGGTGAGTACCATACCATCTTAGTCGCATTTGCAATTTTAAATGCGTTGGTAGGTTTTTACTATTATTTTAAGGTAATCGTGGCCGTTTGGTTTAAAGATGGCGCCGAAACAGAACTTTCTGCACCTGCTCAATACAAAGTGGTTCTGGCTGTTTCCGTAGCAATTACATTGATTTTGGGTATCTATCCTGCAATCATTTTAAACCTTATCTAGGTATGCACTTCTTAGATAATTATTTGTAGTTTTACGAATAATCGAATATGCAAGATTTTTGGAATAACCTGCATCACCTAATTGATCCCGAGAAATTATTGAGGGAGGGCGGTTTCTATCTTGTCGTATTTGTAATCTATGCAGAAACGGGTCTGTTCTTTGGCTTTTTTCTTCCAGGCGACTATTTATTGTTTTTAGCGGGGATGTTCGTGGCAACAGGCAAACTTGATGTAAATATCGCAGTACTATTAGCGGGCCTTTGCGTTGCGGCAATTTCTGGAAACTTTACCGGCTATTGGTTTGGCCGTAGAACCGGTCCTTTATTGTATACCAGAAAAGATAGTTTCTTCTTTAAAAAGAAATATTTAAAAGCCGCCGAAGAATATTACAATAAGCAAGGTGCGTTCGCCTTGATTATGGGCAGGTTTGTGCCGATAGTTAGAACTTTTGCACCAATTTTTGCGGGTGTAGTGAAATTAGATTTCAAACGATTTGCTTTTTACAATGTTGTAGGGGGAGTACTTTGGATTTGTTCGCTCACTTTATTAGGCTATTTTTTGGGCCGGCGGTTTGAAAAACAGATAAACGAGTACTTATTATATATTATTATTGGGTTTATACTTATCACAACTATCCCTTTATTGATTACCTTTGTAAAAAGCAAAGTAAAAAGCCCCGAAGAGGAAAAGACAGATTTAAATTAAAAATGGCAAAAGACGATCACCACGCATGGCATAGCGTATCTCCTGGTAAAAATGTACCAGAAATTGTAAACGCAATTATTGAAATTCCAAAAGGCTCAAAAGCCAAATATGAAATAGACAAAGAATCTGGTTTAATTAAATTAGACAGGGTTCTTTTCTCATCCGTTATGTATCCAGCTAACTATGGTTTCATTCCACAAACTTATTGTGATGATAAAGATCCCTTAGATATTTTGGTACTTTGTTCAGTAGACGTTTTCCCGATGACTTTGATTGAAGCAAAAGTTGTTGGCGTAATGCACATGGTTGATAATGGTGAACAAGATGATAAAATCATCGCCGTTGCGGCACACGATATGTCCGTAAATTACATTAATGATTTGGACGAATTACCTCCACATCAAATGAAAGAAATTGTTCGTTTCTTTCAAGATTACAAAGCATTAGAGGAGAAAAACGTTACCATCGAACATTTACTCGGTGTTCGTTATGCTCATAAAGTAATTAAAGAAAGCATAGAACTTTATAATACCACATTTAGAGAATTAGCTTAATGGATTTACCCACGGTCTGTTTGTTTTTTAATTTCGAATTAAGTACAATACTGCCAACAAATGTAGTTTTAGTTGCCCTGCAAGAACCTGATACCGCAAGCGTTGGTTGGCGACTATTCCTGGCACTCTTTCTGGTATTATTGAATGGATTTTTCGTTGCAGCAGAGTTTGCAATTGTAAAGGTTCGTGCCTCACAAATAGAAATAAAAGCAAAATCTGGCAGCCGTGTTGGTAAAATGGCAAAAGGCATTATCCATAACTTAGATGGATACCTTGCCGCTACACAGCTTGGTATAACGCTTGCATCACTTGGTTTAGGTTGGGTTGGTGAAGGCGTTATGCATACCATTTTTAAAAATCTTTTCGATAGCCTGCATTGGGGTTTTAGCGATGCCTTTATCCATTCTGCATCAACGGTGGTTGCATTTTCGGTAATTACGATTATGCATATCGTGTTCGGAGAACTGGCGCCAAAATCATTTGCAATACAAAGGCCTGTGGCTACAACTCTGTTTGTGTCTGTCCCATTGCAAATATTTTATGTTGTATTTAAGCCGTTCATCTGGACATTAAATAGCCTCGCAGCCATTATTTTGAAACCATTCGGCATTGATACTTCCGGTGGCCACGAATCTTTACACAGTACCGAGGAACTTCAGTATCTGTTGGATCAGGGTAAAGAAAGTGGTGCTTTAGACAATAACGAGCACGAATTAATTAAGAATGTTTTCGATTTTAATGAGCGTGTTGTCAAAAACATCATGGTTCCAAGAACCAAAATTTCTGGAATCGAATTAACTTCAGCCAAAGAGGAAGTTATTGATACCATTATAAAAGAAGGTTATTCCCGCCTTCCCGTTTATGATGAGATTATGGATAAAATTGTTGGTATTATTCATGCCAAAGATATCCTGCCATTAGTTGCCGCTGGCAACCAGCATTGGACTTTAAAAGACATCATCCGAAAACCATATTTCGTAACTGAAACAAAAAAGATCAACGATTTGATGAGCGAGCTGCAAAGTAACCGCATTCAAATTGCAATTGTTTTAGATGAGTTTGGCGGTACAGCAGGTATGGTTACACTCGAAGATATTGTGGAAGAACTTGTTGGTGAAATTCAGGATGAATACGACGAAGAAAAACCACTTGTAGAGAAAATATCAGACAATGAATTTATCGTAAATGCATTTGCAACCGTTTATGATGTAAATGAGCATTTACCACACGATTTACCTGAAGATGAAGATTTCGATACGATTGGCGGCTTGGTTTCTCACGTATTCGAGCGCATTCCTGAAGTTGGAGAAAGCAATGAATCTTACGGCTATCTGTTCACCATTCTTAAAAAAACCGAGCAGAATATCGAAACAATTAAATTAGAATTGGTCATCAATAAAGGGGATATGGTTGATAATCACTAATTTCAACTATGCATATTTTTTATACTCCAGATATAACCCAAAACACCTATACCCTTAACGAAGAAGAAAGTAAACATTGCGTCCGGGTGTTGCGGCTTCCGGTTGGTTCGCTGGTAAATCTCGTAGATGGTAAAGGTGGATTTTACACGGCTGAGATTACATCTGACAATCCGAAAAAGGTAAGCTTAACTGTTTTAAATGTCGAAGAAGCGTATCAAAAACGCAATCATTACCTGCACATTGCTGTAGCACCAACAAAGAATATCGACAGAATAGAGTGGTTTTTAGAAAAGGCCACCGAACTCGGCATTGACGAAATCACACCAATAATTTCTGATAGATCTGAGCGCAGAATTGTTAAAGAAGACAGGTTAAATAAGGTTATTACTGCTGCAGTTAAGCAATCCATTAAAGCTTATCACCCAAAACTGAATGATGCAATCTCCTATGATTCATTTCTAAAAATCCCTTTTGATGGAGATAAGTTAATTGCACACTGCATCGATAACGTTGAAAAAAAATACATTTCTGATTTAGTACGACCACGTGAAAGATATTTAATTCTTATTGGCCCCGAGGGAGATTTTACACCTGACGAAGTTAATTTAGCTTTGAATAAAGGCTTTAAAGCTTTAACTTTAGGAGAAAACAGGTTGCGTACCGAAACCGCTGCGCTGGCAACTTGTTTTGAAATCAATTACCTTAACCGATAAATCGTTTGAAATTTTCAGTTGTAAATTTCCCGTTTTCAAAAATGAGGCTGCTGCTCGGCTTCAGTCTTGTCGCTATAGTGCTTTGTCTTTATGCTTTTAGCATTGTTCCAACTTACCGCATGGCAAAATTGAAATACAATGGTGGCGGAGACTGGTATGCAGACAGAACCGCACTTCCAAACCTGATTGCTTTTTGCAATTCAAATCTGAAAACAAATTTTTATCCAGAAGAAAGTATCGTAGAAGTTGGCTCAAAAGAACTGTTCAATTATCCTTTCGTTTATATGACGGGGCATGGAAATGTTATTTTTAGCGACCAGGAAGTAAAAAACTTAAGGCAATACTTAACAGGCGGCGGTTTTCTGCACATAGATGATAATTATGGGCTTGACAAATTTATCAGGCCACAAATGAAAAAGGTGTTTCCGGAGCTAAGCTTCGTGGAATTGCCAGCCAACCATATTTTATACAATCAAAAGTTCAAATTTCCGAACGGTTTGCCCAAAATTCACGAACATGATAATAAACGCCCTCAAGGCTTTGCTTTAATTTATAAAGGCAGAGTTGTTTGTTATTATACATTTGAGTGCGATTTAGGTAACGGTTGGGAAGATTTTGGAACATATCCTGAGGATAAACAGGAAACCCGCTCAAAAGCACTTAAAATGGGCGCTAACTTAGTTCAATATGCTTTAACTCAATAAATATGTACAAGGTAAAAGTTAATGATAAGTTTCATTTCGAAATGGAAACTAAAGGCAATGATGTTATTTTGAATAATGAACCTTTAAATATTGATATAAGCGATTTGGCTAACAACCTCGCCAGTGTGATTTACAAGAATAAATCTTTTAATACTGAAGTTGTTGAGCTTAACAGGCAGGAGAAATTTTGTTCAATTAAGGTAAACGGAAACCTTTACAAGGTTGACGTTGAAGACCAGTTCGACCAGTTGCTTAAACAACTCGGACTTGATAACCTGGCCGCTAACAAAGTTGCTGAAGTTAAAGCGCCGATGCCAGGTTTGGTGCTAGGTGTTAAGGTTGCTGAGGGCGATGAGATTAAAAAAGGCGATAACCTGTTGATATTAGAAGCGATGAAAATGGAGAACATTCTTAAGTCTTCAACAGATGGCGTTATTAAAAAAGTTTTAGTGAAGCAAGGCGATAAGGTGGAAAAGAATCAAATCCTGATTCAATTTAAGTAAAGGAAATGGTCATAAATAAAAAAGGTCCTGATTTTCATCACGACCTTTTTTATTGTTTTATCTTTTCGGATTGAAAGGTTTTGCTTTCACCTGTTTGAAATTTCTTTTGCCGGCCGTGCTAATTTCAGGAGCGCCAAGCATTGTCATGGCACAACGGAAGCCAACCTCGGCAGATGCCTCATCCTGCTGCAGGAAACGACGGGTTGCTGGGTTTAACCAGTAAGCCATATCATTCCATGAGCCGCCTTTGTAAACCCTTGATTTATCATTAACCAGAGATACACCTTCTTCGTTCAGTAGTTTGTTTTGCCTGTCTCTGTAACCACGCTCATCCGCCTGGTAAGAAGTTACCATTGCCTTAGGATCTGGAGATTTAGAAATCGAATCGGCTCTTTTCGCAAGGGCTTGTTTTTCTGCCCATGTAAGTTTTTTGCCAGAATAAGCATTTTCTTTAATTGGCTTACCATATTTATCCAAGGCAATTTTGCCATTGGCCGCATCAGCAAGCTGTTTATCCTGAAACTGGTTACCACGGTATGGGTTAAAGGCTTCCGCGTCGGTAAAAGTACCGGTACGATAAACATCATTTACCCATTCGTTCACATTACCTGCCATGTTATACAAACCGAAATCATTTGGCGCATAGTACTGAACAGGTGCTGTTAAATCGGCTTTATCATTCAATGAACCACCTACACCCATGTAATCGCCGGGTGCTCTTTTAAAGTTAGCTTGAACCAAACCTCTGGTTTTTTTTGCAGCCGAGCTTACGCCCAACCCGTTCCAAGGGTAAATTTTATTTTGGCTGATATTCTCATATTCAGTGTTGCCAATTAAGCCAAGAGCCGCATATTCCCACTCCGCCTCTGTTGGTAAACGATAAGGCTGCATGATTACTCCATCTTCCAGAGTTGCGTTTCTTGTTGGCGTTGCGTTTCCGCCACGGCCGCCTGCAGCTCCAACTGAAGCGCCAGCTTTTGCATTATAATCTTTAGGCGCATTTTTACCTTTATCATCATATTGACCATTAAGGTATGCATCCGTGTTAAAAGGTTTATCTGGTCTGGCAGCTGCCGTAGCGCCAGTTGTTGTATTTCCCCCGCCTGTTTTATTGCTGGCGGCCAACGTTTTGTAATCCGTTAAAATACCTTTCTGGCGTAAAATATATTCGTTTGCCTGAGAAGTTCTCCATTCGCAAAAACGCGAAGCCTGCTCCCAGCTTACACCAACCACAGGATAATCTCTGTAAGCCGGATGTCTCAAATAGTTATCAACGTAAGGCTCATTGTATGATAATGCACGGCGCCAAACCAATGTATCAGGAAGTTCGTTGTAATAATACTCACGATCCTCAGGATAACTCGTTCTTATCCAATGTAAATATTCCAGCCAATCCGTATTGGATACCTCCGTTTCATCCATGTAGAAAGACGGAACCGTAACCTGTCTTTTATAGTTGTAAATGTTTGGCTCAACACCCGCAACCTCAATTGCGCTACCACCAACCACAAGCACACCACCCTCTATAGGAATTAAACCTGGTCCGGGCGCCCGCTTGTATTTACTGGCTACTGCGAAACTGCTGTAAGTTTTATTATTCTTATCAGCATACGGAATCCCTGTCTTACTGGAAGCGCCACCTTTGTTACCTCCACAAGAAGAAAGTAACGCGGCAAGGGCAAAACAAGAAAAAGAATATAGTAATCGTTTTTTCATAAAATGCTATGTAACTTGAAGTAGGGCTTATTCAACCGATAAATTTACGGAAATTTATATGATTTAGTAAAATTTGTGTTAATAAATATTTGAATAATATTTTTAAGCAAAACGTATTAAACCTCAATGTATTGTGTATGTATAAATATACTTTCAAAAACCGATGTTAATGCTAATTCGACTTTAATTTGGTGTATTTATTGCCTGTTACAGGGTTACAAACAAATTCATCTTGAAAGTTAAAGTTATGCTTAAGAAAGTTGCTATTATAATTGCTGCATTAATTATCATCCTTCTCGCTGCTGCAGCGGTTCTACCAAAGTTTTTCAAAAAAGAAATCGAAACAAAAATCAAATCTGCAATTAATGGTAATTTAAATGCGAAAGTAGATTTTAAAGATATCGATTTAAGTTTAATTACCTCGTTCCCCAATCTGGGTATTGAAATCAACAGTTTAACCATAATAGGTGTTGATAGTTTTGCCAAAGATACACTGGCAAATGTTAATCAATTGAAATTAAATGTTAATTTATTAAGTGTTATTAGTGGCGATAAGTATGAAATTAAATCTGTTTACTTAAACCAACCCAAAATTTTTGCTCAGGTTTTAAAAAGTGGTAAAGCAAGCTGGGATATAATGAAGGTAGATTCGGCGACAATTAAAACTGATACTTCAAAAACGGGTTTCAAGGTTGCTTTACAAAAATACACTATTGAAAATGGTAAGGTGATTTATGACGATGCGACGTTAGGTTTTTTTATGGAACTTGATAGCCTGGAGCACACCGGGAAAGGAGATTTTACACAAGATCTTTTTACATTGAAAACCCAGTCTGATATTAAAAAGGTAACTGTTAAGTACGGCGGGATACCATACCTGAATAAAGTTAAACTCGTTGCAGATTTGCCGTTGGATATTGACACGAAGGCTATGAAATTTACTTTTGCAGAGAATAAAATCCAGTTGAATGAACTTATACTCTCTGCTGTTGGTTACCTGGCGATGCCAAATAGTAGCGACATTGCAATGGATTTTAAATTTGATGCAAAACAATCTGAACTTAAAAATTTTCTATCCTTAATACCGGCAATTTATGTTTCTAATTTCAAAGATATGGAAGCGTCGGGAAGTTTTGCGATGAGCGGAACAGCGAAAGGAATTTACAATGAAAAATCACTGCCCTCGTTCAATGCAAACCTTGCCATAGAGCATGGTAAAATCAAATATCCTTCTTTGCCTTCTGCGATAAATAACATTCGGGTAGAGGCGCAGGTCAGCAATCCTGATGGTCTTATTGATCACACAACTGTTAATGTGCCGTCCTTTCACCTCGAATTTGGAAGTGTTCCTGTTGATGACAGATTGTTGTTAAAAAACCCGGCAAGCGATCCTTTCCTGGATATGGCTTTGAAAGGAAAATTAGACCTCAAACAATTGACAACCATTTTTCCGATGAAAGATATGTTATTGAGTGGTATTTTGGATGCCGATATTCAGGCTGCCGGAAAAAAATCATCGATAGACAAAGGTCAGTTTTGCAGCGAATGGCTCATTAAATAACTACTTAAGATATTTTTTCAGGAAGAACGAGGCGCTTCAGGGCAATTTCAACGTATCATCTACTTTGGTTGATGTGAACGAATTAATGGGACCGAAAGCAGCTACAGAACCTGCCGTTAAACAATCAGCTACCAAACTTTCAGTGTTTGAAGTTCCGGGTAATGTTGATTTCGAAATTGCAGCAAAAGCAGGCAAAGTACTGTACGATTCATACGATATTACCAATGCAAAAGGTGCATTATTGGTAAAAAGCAAAACCATCACTTTCAAAGAAATGAGTATGAATATGTTGGATGGCTTAGTAAAAATGAATGGTTCATACGCTACAATGGAGCCCAAAAAACCAAAAATTGATGTGGATTTTGATATCGAAAAGATGGACATCCAAATGGCTTTTCAAGCTTTCAACACTGTTAAATTGCTTGCGCCTGTTGCCAAATATACCAAAGGCACATTTTCAACAAACCTAAAATTCGATTCTAAGCTTGATGAACACATGATGCCGGTTTACTCCACAATTAATGCCGAAGGTTTAACGAATATTATTCAGGCAGTTTTGGATGGTTTTGAACCACTTAACAAACTGGCGTCCTCATTAAATTCAGATAAGTTTAAAAAACTGGAATTGAACAATCTTATCACCAGGTTCAAAATTAAAGATGGAAGATTAAATGTGGCACCGTTTGACATCAAAAAGGATGGAATTTTAATGAATGTTCAGGGTTCGAACGGTCTGGACCAAACAATGGATTATAATTTGGGACTGAATTTGCCAAGGGCAATGCTCGGAGCAAAGGCTAATGAAACGGCCAACGCAATGCTGGCAAAGCTCAATAATAAAGCCGGTACTAACGTTGCGATAAGTGAAACTATTAGAGTTAACGCAGTTTTAGGCGGTACTTTTTTAAAGCCGACCATAAAGCTGAAATATGGCCCTAGCGATGCAACCGGCACAGCGAAGCAAGCTGTGAGTAACGTAATTTTAGAAAAAAAAGCAGCGCTACAAGCCAAAGCGCAAGCTAAAATTGACACCGTAACCGCGAAAGCAACTGAAAAGGTTAAAGATGCCATTGCAGATAAATTGAACAATTTGTTTAAGAAAAAAAATTAGAATATTCTCTTCGAGAACCAAGTGCGGCACGTTTCCAACACCGCTTTAAATCAACGATTAAAATCGTATGTTTAGTTAGTAAACATTGCAAAATTCGTAAGTTTACTGTAAAATATAACACAAGCTTTTTCGTTTGATAAATATATTCCGCAAAAATATTAACTTACCAAAAATCTTAAATTACTTACCTTTAAGAATGAACTTCAAGTACATCGGTAAACTTGCTTTCTCGGCGCTGTCTTTTGCTTTGGTTTTTGGAAAAGCAAACGGACAGGCTACTATTTCTGGTACCCAAACCAATGGTAGTGAATCTAATAATGTTGTTACTGCAGTTCCTTTTTTATTAATAACCCCAGATGCAAGGGCAGGTGCCATGGGCGATGCAGGTGTTGCGGTACCTGGAGATGTTAATTCTGCGAGCATTAATCCGGCAAAGCTTGCTTTTTTGGATAAGCCTTACGGTTTTGCAATTTCTTACAGTCCCTGGCTAAAAAGTCTCGTTCCAGATATTAACCTCGCTTATTTAGGCGGTTTTTATAAACTCGATGATAGAAACACGATTGGTGCATCGCTGAGGTATTTTTCTTTAGGACAAATTCAGTTGACAGATATCAATCAACAAGATTTGGGCATTTCAAACCCGAATGAGCTTGCCTTGGATGTTACTTTTGCCCGGAACTTTGGTAAGGAGTTCTCATTAGGTAGTTCGTTACGATATATTTATTCCAATCTTGCTTCCGGCCAATTCTCATCAACCGGACAAGTTCGTGGCGGTAATGCGCTTGCAGTAGATGTTGCTGGTTTATATAAAACATCGACCACGCTTTTTGCGAAAAATGCTGTTCTTTCTGCTGGTGCAAATATTTCAAATATTGGCACGAAGATGAGTTACTCTGATGGCGGACAAAGTTATTTTCTGCCAACAAACTTCAAACTCGGTGGAGCTGGTACAATTTCAATTGATGATTTTAATACATTTACTTTCGCCGTAGATTTTAACAAATTGCTTGTCCCAACACAACCAATTTACGATTCGAACAACAATATTGTGAGTGGTAAAGATCCAAACCGCTCAGTTCCTGCGGCGATTTTTGGTTCGTTTTCTGATGCACCCGGAGGTTTTAGCGAGGAGCTGAAAGAGGTTGGCATCTCTACAGGGTTCGAATATTGGTACAATCAGCAGTTTGCCATTCGCGGGGGTTATAATTATCAAAGTCCACAAAAAGGCGACAGCCGTTACTTTACATTGGGGGCGGGTTTAAAATACAATGTTTTTAATATTGATTTTGCCTACCTTATCGCAAATGCGCAAAGCAGTCCGCTGGCAAATACTCTACGTTTCAGCCTTTTATTTAACTTCGGTGATAAAAAAGGACTAAAATAAAGGTCGAACCAGATTATTTTGGCAATTTCGTGCCAATACCTTTACATTTAATTTTATGAAAATAAGAGTAGGTTTTGGATTTGACGTCCATCAGTTAAAAGACCAGCATCCATTTGTTGTGGGTGGTGTTACTTTAGAATACCATAAAGGCGCTTTCGGCCATTCAGATGCAGATGTTTTGTTGCATGCCATTTGCGACGCACTTTTAGGTGCGGCGAATCTACGCGATATTGGTTTCCATTTTAAAAATACAGACGATAGGTGGAAGGGAATAAGTAGTGTAATTTTACTGAAAGAAACGGTTAAATTGCTAACCGCAAAAGGGTGGCAGGTAGGCAACATTGATGCAATGCTTTGTTTAGAGGCACCAAAAATAAACCCTCATATTCCCGCAATGCAGGCCAACATTGCGGAAGCCATTGGAATATCTGTCGAAGAAATATCAATTAAAGCAACAACGAACGAAATGATGGGTTTCGTGGGTAGAGAGGAAGGTGTGGTTGCATACGCAGTTTGTTTAATTGAGCGTATTTAAGGTTTTCAGATAAATTAAAGCCCGGCGATTTTCATCCACCGGGACGAAGATTATACTGTGGCTTCTTTTACGTTGCCTGTTCTTTTGAGTGTTCCCCAGGTTTCGAGTTCTCCTTTTATCGCCTTGCGAAATGAGCGGAACAAAACCAAATACATCAGTTGCCTCCAAAAAAAACGTTGTGGAAAGATGTACAGCAGGTTTTTAAATTTTTCCTTTTCCATCTTAAACGCGATTGCGGCAAAAATCATGTCTACAAAGATAAAAATCAGGTAGTAGAACAGAACCTGGCCAAAACCATTGTGTAAGCTCAAGATTCCAGAAAAGCCTGTTAATGTTAGGTTGTTAATGGCGCTTAATGAAAACAATCCGCTTATCAGCGATATCAACATAAATAGATCGGCTAAAGGCGAAAATAGAGGTAAAATGATCTGATAAATCAGAATATTTGGCATCCCAACCATACCGAAATAACCATATTTTTTGTTTAATAACGTCTTTCGGTTTTTCCAGAAACTTTGCATAACACCAAAACTCCAGCGAAACCGTTGTTTCAAAAGCATATTTACCGTTTCGGGTGCTTCGGTGTAAGCAATCGCGGTATCACAGTTTTTTACTTTATAGCCCGCTTTTAAAATACGCATGGTAAGGTCGCAATCTTCTGCAAGTGTATCGATGGTGAAGGCGCCAACTTCCAGCACAACATGTTTACGGAAAGCACCAATTGCACCAGGCACAACCGTAATGGTATTCAGCAAATCAAATGCCCGCCGATCCATATTTTGAGCGGTAATGTACTCTATAGATTGCCATTTTGTAATGATGTTATATGCGTTTCCAACCTTAACCGTACCTGCAACAGCAGCAATTTTTGGACTATAAAAGTAACGCATAAGTTCGGTTACCGCATCAGTTTTTAGCTGTGTATCTGCATCTATACAGATGATAAACTCTGCACTCGCTTTGGTAATACCAAAATTAAGTGCTGAAGCTTTTCCTCCATTTTCTTTACGGTAAACTTTAACTTGCGGATGATTTCCAAAATGCTGATGAATAATTTCAAAAGTTTTGTCTTTCGAGCCGTCATCAACAAAAATCAATTCGAAATTTGGATAAGTTGTTTTTAGCAGGCTATTTATGGTTTGTACAGCAGTTATCTCTTCATTATATGCCGGAATTATTATACTTACTTTTTCAAAAGGATTTTCTATTAATTTATAAGCATTGCGCCTGGCTCTCTTGCGTTGTCTGACGGCTAAATAGGCGATAAAAATCGTTCTTAAAATGGCCAAAACAATTGCGACGCTAAAGATTATGTTCAATATTAGGTTCCCGTAGTAGAAAAAGTTGATAAAAAGATAGTCGCCAGAACCGAGAAACCCGCTATTTGCGTTTGATTTTACGGCGGGCATCAATTCAGATCGCTTTTTGCCCATCAAATCGCCGACAGTAGTAAATTTATAACCTTTTTGTTTAAAATATTTTATAATCCTTGGTAAGGCAGCAACTGTTGCTTCGCGGTTTCCTCCCGCATCGTGCAACAAAATAATGTTACCATTTTCCTGCTGTTTAACAACTTCATTAAAAATCTGGTCGGCAGTTTTGCCAGGTTCCCAGTCTTCCGGATCTATAGATTCACCTATATTAATGTAATTTTCTTTTCTGCTTTGTGCTACCGGTAATATCTCTGCTGTGTTTTCAGGTTCGGCATCGGCATTAAATGGCGCACGGAATAAAATTGTACTGTGCCCGGTAACCGCCTCAATTAACCTGCGTGTTGCATTTAGTTCGAACTTAACACGCCTTGGCCCAACAGATGACATATCCGGGTGGAAAAAAGTATGGTTTCCAATTTCATAACCTTCATCAAACTGCTGTTTTAAAAGTCCGATATTCTTCTCCGCCATAATACCGACAACGAAAAAACAGCCTGGAACATTTTCCTTTTTTAAGATGCTTAAAACCTGAGGTGTATAAACCGGATCGGGACCATCATCAAAAGTAAGGGCAATCTTTTTATCAGCCTCACCAAATCTTTTTATAACATACTGCGTTGGTAAGCGCATGTACTGCTGATTTGCGATTGTAAAATCATCTTTGTTTAGCGTAAACCTAACAGCTCCAGGGTTCGGCGTAGAAACCAGATCCAAAATCTCGCCATCGCCAATGTAAGCAACGCCACCTATAGTTAGCGGAGAAATTTTGCGTAAGTCTATTGGTTTTTTCTTTAATGAATCCAAACTCAAATCGCGGGAAATAAACTGCCATAATCTCTTATCTTCTGAACCTAAGCGCCAAAGTGCAATGCCCGCGATGTCCCAATCATCAGCCTTCCTTATTAAATTAAAGTACGTAGAAGCATCTGTAAAATAAACTTTATGGCCAATTCCGCTGCCGTCTTTATAGCTGAAATTTAGGTTTGCAGATATAGGATCGAAATTTATTCTACTTTGATAATTTACAGCCACCGTCATGGCGTCTTCATAAGTGACCGGTTTACCAACACTTCCTTTTGGCCAATCGTAACCATAACAGGCCAAGGCTAAAATAACCTTATTGGCATCCATTTTACTGCAAATATCGTCGAGCTTTTCCTCTACCCATTCCTGGTTGGAAATATCCCCGGCATTACTATCTTCAGTATGCTGATCGTAAGCCATCAACACAATATAATCATTGTAATGCTGTAAAATTTCAGCGCTGTAATCATCATTTTCAGGGGAGATATCTTGCGAAACGATCAATTTCTCTGCATGAAACTGAGTGTATAGATTTTTCATGAAAGCGTTAAAGCCATCCCTGTTTTCTAAGTTTAATTCCTCAAAATCTATATTAATGCCTTTATAACCATATTTTTTGGTGATGCTGATTAGGTTATAAATCAGCTTCTGCTGTGCTGGCATGTCGTTCAAAAGTCGTCTCACGGCAGCCCCGTCCCAATGATCCTTATTGTAGTTTGAAACCACTGCAAGCGCCGACTTTTTGGCGCCATTAATTACCCTCAAAGCAGCGGTATCGGCTTTATCCACAATTGAATCACCATTTAAGAAAAAAGATTCTGTAGCCACGACGTCAAGATGACCAATATTTCTTTTCAGATCGGGAAGTGATTTAGCAACTGTACCAGCCCAACTAACATAGAAAGCCATGTTAATCCTTTTATTATCACCATGCCTCGACAAAATTCTTCGTTCGCGATCTTGCTTTATCTTCTGTAATGTTGATTTTTCGATAGAAAAGTTTTTGTATTGCTGTGATTTTTTTAACTTTTCAAGTTGCTTCTGGGTTAGCGGTCCATTCGTATTTAAGTAAGGTAGATTCGGAGATTGAACCGAAGATAGGGTAAAGGCAACGCAAATAATTGCGATTACGAATGCTAAAAAAAAAGTGCGGCTAACCCAGGTAAAGGCATGCCAACGTTTCTTTGTTTCAGTTTGAAATATTTGTTTTCCGGACATTTTTCTGGTCTGATTTATTTAACAAATGTGATGAAACAATGTGAAGATTGTATGAAATTGTTGGTCGGGTGTAAAGCGGCTGCGATGTGGAATGAGTGGCGTTATGAAATTAAAAATACACAAAAAAGCCGGCATTTCTCTCAAATATGCCAGCTCAAAATATAAATTATAAACCTGTTTTATTCTTCTAAATACCCGAATTTGCCTTGATTATAATCCGATAAAGCCTCTGCTATTTCTTCTTCAGTATTCATTAAAAACGGGCCATACTGGCTAATCGGCTCATCAATGGGTTCGCCGCTTAATATTAAAATTACAGTTTTCCCTAACGCTTCAATAGTAATTTCTGTTCCCTCATTGCTGAAATGGACAAAATTATCGGTGCTTGCAGTAGTTTTTCCGTTAATTTTTACAGCGCCTTCAATAACCATAAAACCTGTATTGTAGTTAGCCGGGAAACTGAAACTCGCCTTCCCACCTTCATTCAACCTGGCATTATACAACTCAATAGGGGTAAATGTTGTTGCGTTACCTTGAATGCCTTTATAAGTGCCCGCAATTATTTCGATTTTGCCGCCATTTTCAGGCAGTGTAAAAGCGGCCATATCAGCTTGTTTAACAGCCTGATATTTTGGTCTGGTCATTTTAAATTCTGCCGGCAAATTAACCCAAAGCTGCACCATTTGGAATGGCCCGCCTTGTAGGCTGTAGGCCTCTTCATGATATTCCTTGTGCAAAATTCCACTGGCAGCTGTCATCCATTGCACGTCGCCGGGGTAAATAACGCCACTGTTACCCGAGCTGTCGTGATGCGCAACCGCACCATGATAAGCAATGGTTACGGTTTCAAAACCTCTATGCGGATGGACACCCACGCCTCGAGGCTCCTTTCTTGCTGAAAATTCGATTTTAGAGCCGTAATCCATCAGAAAAAACGGACTCATATCTATTTTATAGCCACTTGGAAAAAAATTATGTACCCTGAAACCATCGCCAACCATATGTGGTGCCGGGGCTTTTAGTACATCTGCTACTTCTTTGATTTTTATTTCCATCATACCTCCATGGAAAATTTAAGTTCAGCCTGCAAACTGCAGGCTGTATATTTAGATCGTAATTAAGCTTGCTTCACAAATTGTAGCTCGCCTAAAATGCGTACTTCTTCACTCACCATAACGCCACCAGTTTCAAGAGCTGCATTCCAGGTTAAACCGAAATCTGAACGGTTAATTTTTCCACTCAAAGTAAAGCCAGCTTTTGTATTTCCCCATGGATCTGTAGCTATACCACCAAATTCAGCAGTTAACTTTACAGGTTTAGTTTCGCCTTTGATGCTTAAATCGCCTTTAACCAGGTAATCGCTGCCATCTTTTTCTATTGATGTAGATTTGAATTCAATGTGTGCAAAATTTTCAGCGTCAAAAAAATCACCACTTTTTAAATGATTATCGCGGTCTGTGTTTCCGGTGTCAATCGAACTGATATCACCTTTAAACGAAATTTCGCCGTTTTCAAACTCATCACCTTCAGATGTTAAATCTGCCGTGAAAGATTTTAAACTACCAGTTACAGTAGTAATCATTAAATGTTTTACTTTAAATTGTAATTCGCTGTGGGTTGGATCTAAAGTCCATTTTGTAGTTGCCATATCTTTTTGTTTTTGAATTGTTATTATTTACAACACAAATGTACAGCAAGCAGTTTAGCTAGAAATTGATGTATGATAAGTAAATCAACGAATTACAGGTTGATTTCGGTGAACAAAAGAATTTTTCAGTTGGTCATTCAACAAGTGCAAATTTGCCTTTCGAATGCTTATGATGGCCTGAAATGTTTATTGGCTAACTCTTTTCTCACCCGGCTCAGCGATTCTGGTGTTATACCAAGGTATGAAGCTATCATCCATTGTGGAACCCGGAGCGTTAAGTTTGGATATAGTTTTATAAAATCGAGGTAACGTTCTTCTGCAGTTGCACTTAACAACATGTTAATCCTTTTTTGCATAAAACGGATAGAATTATTCAATAATCTGGTGTGCATAGGTTGCAAGCAAGGAACTTTTATGGCCGCCTGTTCCATAAAATCATTCGGCATTATCACAACTTCGGTTGCCTCAATAGCATCGATAAAAAACACAGAAGGCTCGTTGTTCATGTTATTCCTATCGGAGATTAACCAGTTTTCGGGGGCAAACTGAAGAATGTGCTCTTTTCCTTTTGAATCTATTGAATAGGCACGCAGCAAACCCTTGCAAACAAAGAAGCCGTGCTTGCTAATGTCGCCGGTATATTGAATTATTTCGTTCTTATCAAACTTTTTTATTTTTAAACCCTCAGAAATACTGTCGAATTGCTCATCAGTTATTTGGATTTTTTCCTTAAGATAATTTTTAAACTGATCAGTCATAAACGGCGGAAGTTACTTTTTCGCAGGCTTAATGTCAGAAAAATCTACGCCACATTTGCAATTTCCACCACATCCGTCTTTTTTAACCTGTAAAGATTTGTAAACCAAACGGCCAACATACACCAATGCAACCGCAAAAAGTACAAAAACTAAAATCGTTTGAGTATTCATAGAACAAATATAACCCGATTTTGGTATTTAGAACTCAGGTTAATGTAAAAAGGTTATTTCTCCATAAATCCGATTGTGCCACCTACCCAGTCGAAGTCTGCATTGTAGCGCACACCTATCATTTTACCTCTACTTAAGCGACCCAGGTTAGTGCAAAGTTGCGGTTCTCCATCGTCGGGCCATAAATACATCATCCTAATTTCGGCTTTTACACCCCCGTCGGGCGACTGGACAACAGGTTGGTAGATTACTTTTCTTTGAAGAATCCAGTTTTCGGGGTCAGTTATGTTGCTAATGTCAGCTCCTGACACATCAATTATTACACCCATTCCTGCGAACGAAAACAGTGGTTTCAGCACATAATTTTCCAAGTCTTTTGGTATACTTTCAACCTGATTCAAAAAACGGGTTTCGGGCACAAACTTGCTGTTTAAAAACGGCATGGTGTACTTACTTATCCTATAAAACCAGTTTGGGTGCGTTACCCACTCAATATCCAATTCCTCCCTCGGATCGAAACTTTGTTTAAATACATCCGCATTTTCTGCTACCTCATCAAATATTAATCGATTGTAGATTCTTTTTAGCTGAATTTTCCTGCCATCTTCCTCGTAAAACAGTTGCTTTCCAATTTTTTTAATGTCTTCTAACGCCAGGATTTTAATACCCAGCATTTTTTGGGTTACAAAAAAATCAATTGCCGTTTTCTGGTTTGTAGCATCAACATCCATTATGGCAACTTCGTGCGGTTGGTGCTTGCCTATAATAACTTCCCTGAAAAGGTTAATATATTTTTCCTCATCATAGCCATTTAGAAAATGACTTGTTGAACCATCAATGTCAAAACATTTTCGGAACGTGTTTGCTAAATGAACTTGAAAACCATAAAGCGAAGGAAAACCTTGCATTTCAATCAGCATTGGCACGAGCTGGCCGGTTTCGTCTTTACAAATGCCAAAATCAAAAGTTAAGAAATGAGGCTGCTTATTTTCATTTGGCACTTTCCAATCTTTCGGAATTGCCTTTTCAGTAAGCTCCTTGAAATTTGGCTGTTTAATTAATGATATAATCTCTTCGCCCGCCGCAATCAGCTTTTCTTTAAGTGCCTTCGGAACGAAAATGGGCGTTTCAGCAACGCGAAAAGGTATTTCCAAGAAACCACTCTCCAATTCTGTTATGAAGTTTTTGTATTTTTTTTCTGTAAACTGCTGGTTGTATTTTTGGCGTTGTGCAGGTATCATTATTTATTGTTTTGATTTCGCAAAGAGTGCTTGCTGAAAACTAGATTAATCTGTTATATGACTTATGCTTCCTGCAAATTTCCTATTGCCTTGTTTAAAAAATTTGGTAAAATAACACGCTGTGTCAATACAATCCTGGCCGGATCATCAAGACTGTTAAGCATGTCAAGATACTTTTGCTCGCCATGCAGGCCGATAATCGCTTGCTTTATTTCCTCTTGCAGTAAGTACATTTTCATTCCAACAGGGTCTGCTTCCGGATGGAATTGTGTGCCAATAATTTCATCAGAAAAACGGATAGACATCATGCATCTTTCCAAATCGACATGTTTTCGTTCTTTTTCTATCGCCAGGAGCTTTGCCTTTTTTGCTTCAAAAGCAGCAAAGTCTGGTTCAATAACCTGCCAGTCTCTGCTATCAACAGAAAAGAAAGGATTTGTGATGCCATCGAAAATTTCATCCTGCTCACCATCCTCAGTTAAAGTGATGGGGAATATTCCAAAGGCATTCGAGCGTCTTTCGGTAACATTTCCCAATCCGAATTTTCTACATGCCAGTTGAAAAGAATGGCAAATTAAAAATGCATATTTCTTTTGTTCCTCGCTTGAAGCATTGAAAGCTTCTATTTCATCTAACAGGTTAAAAAAGTCGTTTTCCCATTTTTCACCCTTACTTTCAAGTGGGCTGCCGGGCCCTCCGCTCGAAATGTAAGTGTCATAGTCGATTCCCGGAATTTCTCCTTTTTGCCTCAAATCGAAAATATCGAAAGTGAGGTTAATATTATTTTCGTGTCTAAATCGGGATAAAATTTCCTGAATTCCCCGCATACCCTGATTAGGTGCGCCGTTATTCATGTCAATAACGGCGACCTTTAAATCTCTTTTATCCATGATAAAAATTACTTTGCGCCTATAAGTGTTTGAGTAGTAATATAATCTACTACCGATTCAAAGTTACCAGTTTGTTGGTAAACTGCCAACTGTCTATCAGCACCGGTGCCGTGCTCAAGTATTTTATGAACGTATTCCAGGTCGTTTCTACAGCCTAAATCATCCACAACATCATCCACAAAATCGAGCAGTTCTAACACCAGATTACGGCAATTCACTTCCATTTCTTTGCCAAAATCAATTAAATTTCCGTCAATGCCGTACCGGGCAGCACGCCATTTATTTTCGTTAATTAATGCTCGTGAATAACTGATGAACTCCATGTTTTGCAAACGAAGTTTGTACAGTTTAGCACATAAAGCCTGAAATAAGGCTGTAAAAGCCATTGTTTCGTCAATTAACATAGGACAATCACAAATGCGGAACTCAACGGTATCGAAAAAGGGATGCACCCGTATATCCCACCAGATTTTCTTCGCATTATCCATGCAATTAGTCTTAATCAGGAGCTTTACATAGTTATCGTAATCTTCTATACTGTTAAAAATGTCGGGAATGCCGGTACGTGGAAATTTGTCGAAAATTTTAGTCCTGAAGGATTTGTAGCCAGTATTCCTAGATTCCCAAAAAGGAGAATTGGTTGACAATGCAAACACGTGTGGTAGAAAATACCTTACCTGATTTGCAATGTGTATGGCTAACTCCCGGGATTGAAAACCTACGTGGACGTGCAATCCAAAAATTAGATTTGAGCGGGCAGCTTCCTGCAGCTCATTCACAATTTCATTATAGCGGGGATGTTCCGTAATCAATTGTTTTTCCCAATGTGAAAATGGGTGTGTACCTGCAGCTCCTATTCTTAGCCCTTGTTCGCCCGCCAGTTGTGAAACCGTATACCTCAACTGAGAAATTTCTTTACGGGCTTCTTCTGTAGTTTTACAAATTCCGGTGCCAACCTCTACAACTGCCTGATGCATTTCTGCCTTCACTTGGTCTTTGTGAATTTTTTGTGCTGCTTCTACAATTTTTTGGTCATGTGAGGTAAGTTCCCTGGTAACGGGATCAACTACCATGTACTCTTCCTCAATGCCAAGCGTGAATTCGTTCATTTTAGTAATATTTGGTTATAATCCCTTTTATTTTATTGGCTTTTTCTTTGCCACTGGTTTTGTTTCTGCTTTAGGTGCAGCCTTTGCCTTCGCAGTTGCTGGCGCTGCTTTGGCTTTTGGCGCATCAATTTTTGGTGTAGCAGCTTTTGCCACTAACGGCTTGCCTGCAACAGAAGTTTTAATGTATTCGCCCCAGGTTAGGTTATCCTGTCCGGGTTTTTGTGCTTTTGCTCTTTCAATTGCGTAGTTCGCTGTGGTTTCTACCACCCAGTCAAAGTTTTCCTGGCCAACACTCTTAATGTCGGCATCAGGCGCCGGGTTGCAGAAATCGATAGCAATCGGCACGCCATCCCGCACCGCGAACTCAACGGTATTAAAATCGTAACCCAGGTATTGACACAGTTTTAAAGTATATTCTTCTACTGTTTTTAACAACTTCGGATCTGGTGTTTTTCCATCAACCGCATAACGTAAATGATGCGGGTTACGAGGCTCGTACTGCATAATGCGCACGTGCTTTCCACCTATGCAATAACACCTGAAATAATCATCAAAAATAATTTCTTCCTGTAATAGCATTACCAATTGTTCGGTTCCACCATGTTTATCAAAAAAGTCTTCTTTATCGTGAAGCTTATAAACATCTCTCCATCCGCCACCGTCATAAGGTTTCATATAAGCTGGAAAACCTACATAATCGAAAATTGCATCCCAGTTAAGTGGCATGGTTAGGTTCGAAAACGATTCTCCTGAAGTGCCTGTTGGGTGTTGGCGAGAAGGGATTAGCGCTGTTTTCGGTACAGGAACACCAATTTGTTCTGCAAGGGCATTGTTAAAAAACTTTTCATCGGCGCTCCACCAAAAAGGATTGTTAATTACGGCTGTGCCTGTAATGGCTGCATTTTTTAACGATGCACGGTAAAATGGAACATCCTGCGAGATGCGATCGATGATAACTGCGTAATCGAGCGGCGTATTTTGCAATATCTTCTCTATTTTAACAGGTTCTGCTGTAATTCCTTTTTCTGCTTTTTGATTAATTCTCTCTACAACGGCTTCAGGAAAAGAACGTTCCTGGCCAAATAAAATCCCTATTTTTTTCATTGGTACTGTTTTAAGTTTAAATGTGTAACTGCTTTATTGGTTAATTGTTTTGAAAACCAACGCGGTTAATTTTATGTCGAATTTTTTTAAAGTTGTGCGATGTAATTCGGGAACATTTCACGCCAAACCGGCCAATCGTGGTCGGCATTCTGGCGAATGTCTAACCAATGGTTTATACCTTTTTGAGTCAAAATTCCCGATAGTCTTTCATTGTCTGGCCTGCACATATCTCTATCGGTTGTGCCCAAAACAATTTTCATGTAATGTAATTCCGGGTTGCTGTTGTTCATCAGGTTATCTACCGGGTTGTTAAAATACACATCGTCGTTATAAAAGCCATCTAACTGGCCGGTAATGTCGAATGCGCCACTCATGCTAAACATATGGCTAACCAACCACGGGTGCCGAAATGCGAAATTTGCAGCGTGATAACCGCCAAAACTACAGCCGGCAGTTATAAGTTTGTTATGTCCGGTTTCATGCCTGGCCAAAGGTGCTACTTCCTCCAGTAGATACTTATCGTACCAAATGTGATTTTTTACTCTATCGGCGGGATGTATGCTTTTGTTGTACCAGCTTAATTTGTCTATGCCATCCGGACAATAAATCTTAATTTTTCCTTCGTTGATAAATCCTTCAACAGAATCTATTAATTTAAAGTCTTTGTTTTCGAAATATCGGCCCATACTCGTCGGGAACAGCAGAATAGGGATACCGCCGTGACCAAAGATGAGCATGTCGATTTCAGCACTTAGATTTGGGCTGTACCACTTTTTATGTTCTTCTTTAACCATACAAAAAAATTGAATGTTTTAAGATAGATAATTAATTCTACAAAATGAATGTTAAATGTTTTAAAATGGAGCGTAGTGTAAAAATTGATTGCTGATAATTGATAGTTTATCAAGATTTGTACCTTTGCACAAATAGTAAGGCGTTGCCGGGTGATATGGGATTAGAATATTATGTACACTACAATTTTATCAGTAAAAGTTAACATCAGTAAATTTAAAGTGCCTTCTGCTTATTTAAAGCGTGAAGTAGAGATAGATATTTATGCGCCTGAAGGAATTTTAGGCAACGAAAAAATAGAGCTTCTTTTTCTAAATGATGGCCAGGATGTTGCCAAAATGAACTTTACGAAGGTTTTGGAAGAAGCTCACCACAATAAGCGTAACCACCGGTTAATTGTAGTCGCGATTAGCGCCTCTACAGATCGTTTAATGGAATATGGTATTGCTAATGAGCCCGATTTTAAAGGTCGAGGCGCAAAAGCCGATCTGTATGCAGATTTTGTTGTTAAAGAACTTTTACCTTTTGTGAAGAAAAAAATTGCAATGCCAATAAGCGGAAAAGTTGGTTTTGCAGGGTTTTCTTTAGGCGGTTTGTCTGCTTTTGATGTGGCCTGGAAAAATCCATCAGTTTTTGATGTTATTGGAGTTTTTTCAGGAGCCTTCTGGTGGCGAAAAAAAGACCTGGCTAATGGCTACACCGATGCTGACCGGATTTTACATTCGATGATTGATTCCAGTACTACAAAACCAGATATGAAATTCTGGCTGATGACAGGCACAGAAGATGAAAAAGCAGATCGTAATAAAAATTTAATTATCGATTCGATAGACGATACGATTGATGTTGTAAAATTACTTTTGAAGAAAGGCTACAAACGTCCCGAAAACATTTTTTATTATGAAAAGGTTGGCGGAAAGCATGATGTTCCAACCTGGGAAACTGCGATGCCAGCCTTTTTAGATTATGCTTTCGAGGTGTAAGCTTTTTAAATCTTCACCGTTTCGGATAGGTGTTTATCCATTGCGTTCCTCTGCTGCGAATTGCGGCATAACTTAATTGCTGTATGCTTTTGCCGAGCAAGGCCAACTGTGGTTTACTTAGTCGCAAACTGGAAAAGGTTATTTTATCTGCCCAAAAAATTACGTCTGCGTTCTTTTTTACGTTAACATCTGCAGGTAAAGGCTTCCTGAAACTGAAAACAAATTTTGGGTTGTTATTATCAACTGATTTTGTTGCATAATTAACGTATAACGCAAAATCTGCCTCGCCGGGAGTGTTTACGAGTTTGATGCTCTGTTCCTTACTGAGGTTAAATTTAACTACGTTCGCAATATCTGATGGCAAAGCCATCAATACAAAAAATTCGTTTTGTTTTACAATCTTCGAAATTTCCAGGCCTGAATTTTTCTGATTATTGAATAAGAAAGTCGCTGCGGCTCGGTTGTCGTTGAAGTTAAAATAGTCCTGATAAGTTTTTTTTTTTGTAAAGGGCAAAACCTGCTTGTTAAACAAATCCATATACGCTGCCGATTTTAGCGTTGATGCAGGTATGTAAATTTTTATTATCGGTTTGGATGTTCGGTACCTGTCTGACATAAATAAGGTGTCGCCATTTTCAATTTTAACTTTTGGGGAAATGAATCCCGTAGCGCTATCAGGATACACTTTTGAGATTGTAAAACGTATTGCCTTATTTTTCGTTGTAAAAATGTTTCCAACCATAACGTCGTCTTTAGCACCAACATCTACAGTCAATTTGCCAGGCCGGGCGTTAATTACCCTCGTTTGAAGTACCGGAATTGTTTTCTGAACGGGTAAGCCTATAAAATTTAATTTATCCCGCGATAATGTATCGTACCGAAACCCAGGCCTTTGCTGTAAATTCTGCACAACATCGATATCATTTTTTATCCTTGCAATAACTTCTGCAAGCGTTAGATCGACATTGCTCTTCTCAAAAACATTTATAACTGCTTTCGTAAAAGCGCCATGCGGTTTGCCGCCTTCATCCCAAATTTCTACGGCTTTTTGGGCCCAGGAGCAGGCAGCCAAGTTTGCGAAACGGGAATTCCGTGTTTCTGAGGGGCGAGCTATTACTGCTTGATCATTTACTGTAAGCGTTTGGTTAAGTTTGTAAGACCTTAAATCAATTACGCCAACCGGAACCGTTTTGTTTGTAACAACATCTACTTTGCGGTAAGGATTATGATAAACAGGCGGTGGAGGCGCCATAGACATATTTTCGCTGTAACAACAATCCAGAATTGAGGTGAGCGTTACTTTGTTTTGTACGAAACGGTTAAAAAGCAGTTTGAGCGTGTTATCTCTAACCAGGCATTCATAGTTGGGTGTATATAAATCGCTCATGCAAATGGCCTGATTATAACCTTGCTTTACAAAATCTAATTTATTTCCGGGGTTGATAGTATAAATGCCGTGCCCGCAAAAAAAGAAAACCGCAACATCCCCAGGTTTACTTTTTTCGAGGATATTCTCCATTGCATCTATAAATGTTTTCTGAGTCGCTTGCGCATTAAGTAATGTTTTTACATTTTCTTTCGGGAAAGAAAAACGGTTTATTAAAAGCGATTTCATGCTTATGGCATCATTTACGCAGCCTTTTAAACTGTATTTGGCACTCTTTACACCGGGCTTATCGTAATACTCATTTATGCCAACAATTACTGCATATTTATTTTGGGCAAAGCCCGATAAACAGGAAGGCAACAACAGGAATAAATGCAGAAATATTTTCATTTTGGGATGATTAAAATTAGATGGATCGCGTGTAAAAAAGCTCGGGGGAAGGTAAAAGATTACGACCGGAAAATATGCGAAAGAATTATAGGGCTAACTCTAAATATTATATTAAATTTAATACATAATTCCCTAAAAATGAAATTAATAGCGCTGTTCTCACTGTTTTTTTTTATCTCAATTTCGTGTTTTTCTCAAAAGCAAGTTTTGGATAGTTTATATAAAGATTTGGCTGCCCAAAAAACAGACACCGGACGGGTAAGTATTTTGTACGATTTAAGTTATTCTTATCATAAGTCGAAACCCGATTCTGCCTTAATTTTAGCGCAGCAGGCTTATAAACTGGCTAAAAAGAGTAAATTTTTAAAAGGTGAATCCTGGGCGTTGAATGGTTTGGCAAACGCTTTTCATTCCCTGCATAATTACCCCAGGGCCATCGAATATTTTATTGAAGAACTTAAAATTCATGAGAAAAGGGGAAAGCCGAAAAACATGGCAAACACTTATATTAGTATGGCACTGGTTTATAGCAGCGAAGAAGAGTATAGCAAGGCGCTGGCTTATGCGTTTAAGGCCGAGGATATTGCAAAGAAAAATCGCTTTGCTGATCTTATCCTGTATTCAAAACTTAACATTGGAGATATTTACGAGAAATCAAACCAGCTCTCGCCGGCAATGCTTTATACCCACAGCGCTTATGAACTTTCTCTGCTCCAAAAAAACGACCTCATAACCGGTACCTCACTCAACAATCTTGGAAACATCTATTTTAAAAGAAAGGATTACGCAAATGCCTTAAATTATTATAAAAAAAGTGTTCCTATCTTAGAAAATGTGAGCGATTTAAATACTTTGGCTGAGTGTAATTTGGGTTTGGCAAGAGTTTATAAAGCGCAGGGAAAGCAAGATTCGGCAATCTACTTTGCTAAAAATGTTTACGATTTGGCAATAAAAAATGAGTTTTTTGCCAGGGCGGTAGATGCTGGTACATTTCTGTCGAAGTTGTATAAAGAAGACAATAAAATTGACAGTGCATTCGCTTATCAGGAATTAACTGTCAACCTATCAGATTCTATTGACAGCAAAGAAAGAGCTAAAGAAGTGCAGAGCATTACAATTGCTGAAGAGTTTCGGCAAAAGGAAATAGAGGAGGCGAAGATTAAGGAAGCCGAAGATAGAAAACAAAAATTACAGCTACTTGCCATTGGTATATTTATACCAATTTTATTTTTTGTGAGTATTTTTTTAAGCCGGAGAAAAGTGCCTAAAAGAGTTATAGAGTTTTCAGGGGTTGTTTCTTTGCTGATGCTATTTGAATACCTAACGTTGTTCATTCATCCCTTTGTGGCTGAAAAATCTCATCATTCGCCAATAATAGAGATTATTGTTTTCGTTATTATTGCATCGCTATTAACCCCAACGCACCATCGCGTTGAGCATTGGTTAATAAATAAGTTAACTAAAATCAGAGAACAACATTTGTTAAACCGCCAGGCATTACTAAAGAAAGACGTGGATGATATACCTGGATCAGAAATCGAAAACGGCTGAAAACTCTATGTTAAAAAATTAATTTTTAACAGCAGGGGGCGCTTGTCCGGCTCTGCCGCCAGTGTCTGTTGTGTCTGTCATCTTTTTCGACATTGAACTCGTGCTGTCAACAATTGTAGTATCAACCGTTGTGGTTGTAACAACCGTGTCAGTTGTATCTGCCTTTTTTTCGCTGTTGCAGCTTTGCAGAGATAGCGCACCTACTGCCATCATGATAACACCTGAAGTAATAATGGTTTTTTTCATAATTAATTTAGAATTAGGGTTTATTGAAGTTACAATTTTATTTTCATTATAAAGCGTTGTTCCTCATTTGGTTAAGCAGGGTTTTAGGGCTTCGCGGAAATAGCAATCTTTTGGTAAAAGCAGGTCAATTTCCGGCCATTTTAAGTTTATACTTCATGCCCATCATAACGGTTCGTATTTCACTGGGGCATTTGGCAACAACATCATGGATTGAACAGATTGGTTTTGTTGTTAAAAATGAGACAATTACAACATTATCATCCTATTAAATAGTGGGCGATATAGTAGAAAATCCATTTCTAAACACTATCTTTGCGCCAAATTTGAGGCGCATTTTATGCAAAAGATTAGAAATATAGCTATTATAGCACACGTTGACCACGGTAAAACCACGTTGGTTGATAAGATTTTACATTCTTGTTCTATTTTTCGTGACAACGAACAAACAGGAGATTTGATATTGGATAACAACGATTTAGAACGTGAGCGTGGCATCACAATCGTGTCGAAAAACGTATCTGTTCAATACAAAGACGTAAAAATTAACATTATTGACACTCCTGGTCACGCGGATTTTGGCGGCGAAGTAGAGCGTGTTTTAAAAATGGCCGATGGTGTACTTTTACTTTGCGATGCTTTTGAAGGTGCAATGCCTCAAACGCGTTTCGTAACGCAAAAAGCCTTGGCACTTGGTTTAAAACCGATTGTGGTTGTAAATAAAGTGGATAAAGAAAACTGTCGCCCTGAAGAGGTTTACGAGCAAATTTTCGAATTATTCTTTAACCTCGAAGCAACTGAAGAACAATTGGATTTCCCTGTTATTTACGGTTCATCTAAACAAGGATGGATGAGTACTGACTGGCAGAAACCAACAACTGATATTTTCGCATTATTAGATGCTGTTGTGGCTAACATTCCGCCTGCACCAATTAATGATGGTACTTTACAAATGCAAATTACTTCGTTAGATTATTCATCTTTCGTGGGTCGTATTGCAATTGGCCGTGTTCACCGTGGAACAATTAAAGAAAACCAACCGGTTACTTTAATTAAACGCGATGGCAAAATTGTTAAATCAAGAGTAAAAGAACTTTATACTTTCGAAGGTTTAGGGAAAATCCGTACTACTGAGGTAGCCTCTGGTGATATTTGTGCTGTTGTAGGTATTGACGGTTTTGATATTGGTGATACCATCGCTGATTTCGAGGCACCAGAACAATTGCCTGTAATCAGCATTGATGAGCCGACAATGAACATGTTGTTTACCATTAACAACTCTCCGTTTTTTGGTAAAGAAGGTAAATTAGTAACGTCTCAACGTATTAAAGAACGTTTGTACAAAGAGATGGAGAAGAACTTAGCTTTAAAAGTTATCGAAACTGCATCTCCGGATTCATGGTTGGTTTACGGTCGTGGTATTCTCCATTTATCGGTTTTAATCGAAACCATGCGTCGCGAGGGTTATGAAATTCAGGTTGGTCAGCCACAGGTTATCGTTAAAGAAATCGATGGTAAAAAACATGAGCCGATTGAAACATTAATCGTAGATGTACCGGGTGAAGTTTCTGGTAAGGTTATCGAATTGGTTACTCAGCGTAAAGGTGAGTTGTTAATTATGGAGCCAAAAGGCGATTTACAACACTTAGAATTTGAAATTCCATCTCGTGGTATCATCGGTTTACGTAACAACGTACTAACTGCTACTGCAGGCGAGGCGATTATGGCACACCGTTTCAAAGCTTACGAGCCTTGGAAAGGAACAATTCCTGGTCGTTTAAACGGCGTTTTAGTTTCAATGGAAAAAGGACAGACAACTGCATATTCGATTGATAAATTACAAGATAGAGGTCGTTTCTTTGTTGATCCGGGAACGGATGTTTACGAAGGTCAGATTATGGGTGAGCACATTCGTGATAATGATTTAGTGGTAAACGTTGTTAAAGGAAAAGCATTAACTAACATGCGTGCTTCTGGTACAGATGACAACACGCGTATCGCACCGGCAATTAAATTCTCATTAGAAGAAGCAATGGAGTACATCCAGGCTGATGAATATATTGAGGTTACACCTGCAAGTATGCGTTTACGTAAAATTTTCTTAACAGAACAAGAACGTAAGGTTAAAGGAAAGCAATTCGCTTAAGCCCTTCAAAATAATTTCAAAAGCCCCGATGTAAATCGGGGCTTTTTTTGTTTAGCTAATTTCTAAACGAAGTTTCTCAAAACCCCGCACCAAATCCTAGCTGGCAGGAAAGTACTCAATTCCATCCTTTTAACAGCAAGCCTTACCAACTTCCTGGTGCTTTCCGCAATTAGAACGAACGAACTATTTCTTGTCAACAACTTTAGAAACGCGAAATTCTTAATCAATCGATTGATTTTCTGTCAGTGATTTTTCATAAAACTTTTAAGAGTAAAAAACTAACATTTCCATGGCAGTCGGGTTTAAACGGACATTTAATTTTGCTTGCAACAAACTAATCACCCTATTATGATTAATAAGAGCCTATCCTTTGTGGGGATATTTTTATTAAACGCACTTTCTCTTTTGCCACTTTCTCTGCTTTATAGATTAGCTGATGCTTTTTATTTATTGATTTTCTACGTCGTTAAATATCGCAGAAAAGTGGTGAAGGAGAATTTATACAATGCATTTCCTGAGAAAACGTCGGCAGAACTGAACGTTATAGAAAAAGAATACTATAAGTTCCTTTCCTCCTTGTTTATCGAAATCATTAAAATGAAAAGCATTTCAAAAAAAGAACTTCAAAAGCGGGTGAAATTTAAAAATGCTGATTTAGTTGAAGCCTATCTCCAAAATAACGAAAGTGTGCTTTTTTGCTCTTCCCATTACGGTAATTACGAATGGGTTTGCATGGCCATTGGCTTAAATTTTTCGGGTCAGCATTATCCAATTTACAAACCACTCAGTAGCGAAAAATTTGATAATTGGTTTTTAACCATGAGAAGCAAGTTTGGTAATAATATGGTAGCCATGCGCCAAACCCTGCGTGCTATTCAGGCTAGCAAAAATACGGCAAGCATGTTTACTTTCGGTAGCGACCAGGCTCCATCAAAAGAAGAATCCATCTACTGGACAAAGTTTCTAAATCAGGAAACTTCTGTGCAGCTTGGTATCGAGAAAATAGCGAAAAAAACAAACAGGCCAATATTTTACTTAAAAATTAATTACCTGAAACGGGGCTACTACGAGGTTGATTGCGTTCCAATCTGTTTAAATCCAAAAGCAGTTTCTGAGTTCGAAATAACTGAAGCACATACGCATTTTCTCGAAGAGATGATTAAAAACCAGCCGGCGTACTGGCTCTGGAGTCACAGAAGGTGGAAGTATAAACCAGAAGTTAAGTTGCCAAAAATTCAATTCGGCGACTTAAGTAACGAGTCGCTTTTAAGTCTTTCATAATTTCAATTAACCACCCGAAAAACTTTCTGACTACATGGTTTTGTAGTAATTTTGTTTGTAAGTACCTGGTGATATGATTAAGAAGGGCTTTTCTCACATAGGAATATTTTTTTTGGGCGTATTGTCAACACTGCCTTTATCCGTTTTGTATCTCATCTCAAACGGAGTTTTCATCCTGCTTTACTACGTATTTAGCTACCGCAGAAAAATAGTACGTTCCAATCTTCTAAAGGCGCTGCCTGAGAAAAGCCTTGACGAAATCATAATCATCGAAAAACGATTTTATAGGTTTCTCTCTGATTTGATTTTTGAAATTTTGAAAATGAACAATATTTCGAAAGCCGAAATAAGGAAACGATTTGTATTTCATAACAAAGAACAGATAGAAAATTACTTCGCCGAAGGAAAAAGTGTGTTAATTTGTTCGGCACATTACGGTAACTGGGAATGGGGTACCCTGGGTATTGGCCTTAACTTTTCTGCAGATCATTATCCAATTTACAAGCCATTAAATAACCCTGTTTTCGACCAATGGTTTAAAAAAGTAAGGAGTCGGTTCGGGAATAAATTAATTGCAATGCGACAAACTTTGAGGGCATTGCAAGCCAGTAAGATCCGGCCTAGTATGTTCAGTTTTGGTAACGATCAGGCGCCATCAAAAGACGAATCCCATTACTGGACTAGCTTTATGCACCAGCAAACATCGATACAGTTGGGCATTGAAAAGATTGCAAAAAAAACTAATCAGCCAATTTTTTACCTGAAACTGAGTTGCGTAAAAAGAGGCTATTATGAGGTAGATTGCGTTCCGTTGTGCCTAAACCCAGCCGCGACGGCTAAATATGAAATTACCGAATTGCATACCAGGTTTTTGGAAGAATTAATTAGAAATGAGCCGGCTTATTGGCTTTGGAGCCACAGGCGTTGGAAATACCAGCCCAAGGCAACGCTAACGACAACTGCCGATTAGTAAGCCTGCTTAAGAAAGGCTTATATTTGCCGTTGTATTGAATGCCAATGAAAGTCTTTAAAAAAATCGTCTTCTCTCTTTTTCTGCTAATCATTATTGTTTTTGGCGCCTTGTTTGCCTGGCAACCTTATTTATTTAGGGTTTTAAAATACCGAACGCCAGATGCTGCAACGTATAAAGAATTCCCTCAGGCTTTAGTGCGAAAAAGTGATTCCGTTTTTCATTTTCATCGTGCTAAAAACATGAGAAATGATCTGGATACATTGAAAGTTCAGGATGGCGAAAATCGACTTGTTCCATTCGAAGATTATTTTACGAAAGGAAATTTAAATGCTTTTCTGGTTATTAGAAATGATAGCGTTTTGTATGAAAAATATAGTGCTGGCTACTCAGATAGTACATTAACCTCTATTTTCTCTGGTGCAAAAAGTATGGTATCTATTCTATTGGGCAAAGCATTGGCAGACGGAAAAATAAAAAGTTTAAATGAGAGGGTAACAACGTACATTCCCGAATTAAAGGCAAATTCAGCTTTTAAACATATTACCATAAAAAACCTGCTGGATATGAAGTCTGGTCTCGAGTTTCAGGATGCGCTCGGCGGAATTGTTCAGGCATTTTTTTCTGATGAAGCAAAATACTACTATACCCATGATATGAAGGCCGAGCTGATGAAAGTTAAGCTCGTAAATGCGCCAGGAACGGTGTGGAAATACAAAAGTATCGACCCGATTTTACTGGGTTGGGTTTTGGAGCAGGCAACCGGGCAAACGGTTGCCCAGTATTTCGAGAAAAATATCTGGAAAAAAATAGGTACAGAACACAATGCAAGCTGGGGCTTGGATCATGTAAATGGATTGGCAAATACAGCAAGTCGTTTTCAGGTAACGGCGGTTGATTTAGCCAAAGTTGGTCGCCTGTATTTGAATTTAGGCCGATACAATGCTAAACAAATTATACCGGAAGAATGGGTAAGGGAATCTACTCAACTCGGAAATGAAAAGCCCTCATCCGCAAAAGGCTGGCAAAAATCTGCTCATCATCATCTCTGGTGGATTCCGCAGGAAGGCGAGCATGGCGATTATGCGGCAGAGGGAATGCTTGGCCAGCGGCTTTACGTAGACCCCAAAACAAATACCATCATCGTTCAGTTCGCCGAAAAAGGCGCAGGCAATTATCCGTATAGAAAGATAAGCCGCTATTTGGCCGGCTTGCCATTTCGCTATCCGAAAGCTGAATAGAGAGCTTATGCACCAGCCAATGTGTTAGGGTTTTCTTTGCCTGTTTTTCTGCATCGCTTTTGTAGTAAAAAAATTAAAACGCTACATTGCTTATCAATGGAAAACGAAGATGTAAAAATCCTTAAAAAGAAGCCGATTTTTCCGGTTACCATGGCTTTGCAGAAATACCTGCGCACCTATCAGCGAGAGGCGAAATTACCCATTGGCTACAATGATTTAATGCAGTTTAATGAAGCTTTCCCGTTGATGGATAAGCTTGGCAAAGATTCCCTTTGGGAAGGACCAATTTATGCACAGGATTTAATCGAAAATCTTCATAACGGACTGAAAGAAATCTATGCGAATTTAAAGGCATCAGGCAACCTCCGGATTGTTGAACATAAATATATCGACAAAATCGAATATTGCACCTTCGGAAATACACACCCGTTTCGAATAAGAATTGTAAATCGCCTTAACGATGTTTACGATTATTTTTACATAAAAAAGGCTGATGCTTCGAGAATTTATGGATTAGAGCTCGAAGAAATTTTATCCCCAAATCAGGTAAATTACCTTGTGGATGGCGATACCTTAGTTGAAGAACATATTGCCGGAATACCTGGCGATGTGTTTACGAAAGGACAGCTTTACTCACCCGAATTTAACCCGACACGTATTGCAAAGGAGTTTGTAAAATTTAACGAACGATGTTTAATTATGCTTTTGGGTGATATGAGAGCCTATAATTTCGTAGTGCAAATAACGCCAGATTTCGACGATATTCAGTTTCGGATCAGGGCGATAGATTTCGACCAGCAGTTTTATGAAGGAAACTTAAAAGTTTATTTACCTCAGTTTTTTAAGGAAAATTTGCCTTATGTAAAAATGAGTATGGAACAACTAACTGAAAAAACGGTTTTGCAATACCAACAGGAAGAACGCTCATCAATTGTTCATCGGGTTAGAAGCGAGCGCCACAGACTTACAGATTTGCGTGATGTATCTAACAAAGATGAACTGACAACGGCAGAAAATATCGCACTGCTCAAGCAATCCATGGCCAACTATTTTAAGGATAATAACTATTTGAGATGCCAGACAATGACAGATATCATTGAGCTCAATATTAAGAACATCATCAGGCAGGTTAAGCTTTAAAATAAAAACGGCCGGTTAATTTAACCAGCCGTCTTTTGAGTAATTTAGGAGAACGTTCAAAGCGTTTTAGGCATGTTGGCCTTCATGTACACCTTCTGCAAATTCCTCAACAATTTTATCGTTAAATGCAGGCAAATCTTTCGGCGTACGACTTGTAACCAAACCCTGGTCTACAACCACTTCCTCATCAGACCACTCTGCGCCAGCATTAATCAAATCTTGCGAAATATTCTTTACCGAGGTCATTTTTCTACCCTTAACCACATCGGCATTTATTAAAGTTTGTGGCCCATGGCAAATTGCGGCAACAGGTTTGCCAGCCTCAAAGAAAGATTTTACAAATTTAATGGCATCTTCGTTTACACGTAACTGATCTGGATTGATAACGCCACCTGGCAAAAGCAAACCATTATAGTCATCGGCACTGGCTTCTGCTATTGTCTTATCCACATCAACTTCTATCGACCAGTGATCCTGATCCCAGGCTTTGATTTTTCCGCTTTTTGAAGAGATAACGTGAACAGTAGCCCCTTCTTCTTTTAACCTTTTTACTGGTTCGGTTAATTCAACTTCTTCAAATCCGCTTTCTGAAAGTACAGCAATTGTGCGGTTACTTAATTGTCCCATAATCTTAAATTTTAATAGATAATGTATTTAAGACAAGGCAAATGAATATATTGTTTTCAAAATTTGGATAATTGCTAAAGGCACACTCAATTCGAAACTCTCGAATAAACGTCAATTTGAGCAAAGCATCGGAAAAAACCGCAGCCAACGCTTGGCGGTTATGATCAATTTTAATAAAGTAATCTGTTAGTCGTTCGTTCTACGATGTTTCGCAAAATAAAATACCAGGTTGCCTGCAATAATAATATGGTTTAAAATATTCGGAATCAATCCATAATATTTGGTGAAGATTTTAAAACGCTCTTTAAGGCTTTCGCGATGTTTTTTCTTGCTCATTCCACCAACAAGATATTTGGCTACGTAACGGTGCACATTTACAATGCTCGATGATTTTTTGGCTGCTTTAATTATCCAGTCGATATCGGCACTATACTTGTATTTTAAATCGTAAGGTTCGGTTATACTTTTTTTAATATAAATAGCCTGGTGACTGATGTTCATCCCGTATTTGAAACTTGTCCAATCGAATTGTTCAGGCGCTTCATGTCTGCGCCGGCCTAAACTTTCCCAATTATCATTATACATTTCCGTTTCACCATAGTAAATATCCGCTCCGGGAGTAGAAGCGAATACCTCTTCAACAGTATGTTCATCGTAAATTTCGTCACCAGAATTCATGAACAGAATATAGTCTCCTTTTGCCATCGCCAGCCCTTTGTTCATCGCATCATAAATGCCTTTGTCGGGTTCTGAAACAACCTTTGAAATCTGTGTTCTGTATTTGTCGATAACTGCCATCGTACCATCGGTCGATTTCCCATCAATTATTATGTATTCTAGATTTTTATGCGTTTGATTTAAAACAGATTTTATCGTTCGCTCAATATCTCGAACGTTATTATACACGATGGTGATTACGGTTAATGCAGGCATGCTATTCCATTAATTTTTGTCAGAGAGCGTAGAAGCGGGATAACATTGCTGAAAACTTGCCGCTTTAAGCGCCATGTTATTGTTGGTTTGGCTCTTAAGTTTTTTCATTTATTTCGGTTGCAAATCAATCAGTGTTTCATACAAATGAATGTGTTCGGCGGCGATAACTTCTTCCGAAAATTTGGTCAGAATAGTCAGCCTGGCTGCTTTTTGAATTTCCTCTTTATTTGGGTGATGATAAAGCCACTCAATTCCGTTAGCTAAATCTTCTGCGCTTTGATATGCTGCGAGGTAGCCATTTTTTTGGTGTTTAACCATATCAGGAATACCTCCAGTTGTGAAAGCAATTACCGGCGTAGCGCAAGAAAGGCTTTCCATTACGGTATTTGGCAAATTATCCTCAAGCGATGGGGTTATAAAAGCATCGGCTGCAGAGTAACATTTTGCCAGGTGCTCATCTTTATTTATGGTGCCCAAAAACGTAGTTTTAAACGGGAATTCGGGCATCTCGGCGTTTTCTTTGTTACCGAATATAACCAGCTCAATTGTGTGTTTATCAATTCCTTTTCTTCTTGATAAAATTTCGAGCGCTTCAACCAGATAAGGTGTCCCTTTATGTTTATCATTTTTCGAAGGCATAAAACCACTCATCAACACAAATTTATCCGGATTAATTTTCAGGATTTTTTTCGCCTCTGTTTTGACGTATGGCTTAAAAATTTTGGTTTCTATCGTGTTTGGAATTACTGATGTTTTCCGGGTACCCAACAAACTGCTAAACTTTACCGATTTAGCCATCCAGTTGCTTGGTGCAACAATATGAAAATTTAAAGCGGTGTAGGCTTTTTGTTTCCTCAGCCAGGTTTTATGCGAAATATCATCTTTATTGCTGAGCTTTAAGATAGGGCAGTTACCACATTGTTGATGGAAATTTTCGCAACCATAACGAACATGGCAGCCACCGGTAAAAGCGTTACTATCATGAAAGGTCCACACAATTGGCTTTTCCAGCTCATCAAGTTCCGCCAAAAATTTTGGGGTTAAAAAGCCATGATTTATCCAATGAAGGTGAATAACATCGGCACTTTTCACCTCCGGATGATTCTTTATCGAACGGCCAAACCATTGTAAACTAAAAGGCGTTTTAACCGATTTGCTGAGCCATTTTGCATAATATCTTTCGGACAGGATGTTAAAAACAGCTTTGGCTTTTTGAAACGGCGATTTACTAAAAGTATCAACAACTGGATTTTGGCCGAATTTATAATACACTAAAACTTTCGAATCGATTCCATTTGCTTTCAGGGCGTCGCTAAGGCGTAAACAGGCTCTTCCTGCGCCGCCATTTCCATCGTAAGTATTTAGGTGTAAAATCTTCAAATCAATTCAAAAATACATTTTATTGTTTACGAATATAAAATCTGTTGCGTATTTTCAACTTTCCAAAGCCAAACAAACAATATCATGATTAAAATCATACTAAAATCGCTAGTTGCAATAGTATTTTTGTTGCCTTTACACGCGTTTGCTCAAAACCAAACTTATTTCGCTGCATTTCCTGCTTTAACGCCCGATGCGCAAACAATAGTATTCAGCTATGATGGCGACATCTGGAAAGTGCCTGCGAAAGGTGGTCTTGCTTCAAGAATTACCGCAATGCAAGGTGAAGAAATAAACCCGAAAGTTTCCCCTGATGGTAAATGGATGGCTTTTTCTTCCAATCAGTATGGAAATTATGATGTTTACATAATGCCTTTAGCTGGTGGCGACATTAAACAGTTAACTTTTAATGATGCTGCTGACGAGGTTGATAACTGGAGTTGGGATTCTAAAACAATTTATTTCACCTCGGGCAGGTTCAATTCTTTTTCAAGTTATAAAGTTGGCATAGGCGGAGGAACTGCACTTCGCTTGTTCGAAAACTATTTCAACACCACTCATCATGTTGCAGAGGCTCCTGATGGTGAGTTGTTTTTTAGCGATACGTGGGAAAGTTATCGTTTCGCCAATCGAAAGCATTATAAAGGGGCCTATAATCCTGATATACAATCTTATAATTTAAAAACCAAAACATATAAACAATACACAAATTATATTGGTAAGGACTTTTGGACAAGCGTTGATGCTAGAGGAAACGTCTATTTCGTTTCTGATGAGGGCAATGAAGAATACAATCTATATACATTTTTAGGCGGAAAAAAGACTGCACTTACCAATTTTGATACATCGATTAAACGCCCCTTTGTATCAGCTAACGGAACAACAGTTGTTTTTGAAAAAGATTATCAGCTTTATATCTATGATGTTGCAACTAAAAAAACGGAGAAAGTAAACATCAGCACGTCACGGAATCAGATTTTAACTAAGGCGCAGGAGTATGATGTTAAAGGAAATATTTCGGGGTTTGATGTTGCTCCCGATGGTAAAAAAATAGCCTTTGTTTCTCGTGGAGAGCTTTTCGTTAGCGATGCCGAAGGAAAATTTATCCGTAAAATCACCAACAGCGGCGAACGGGCAATGCAGTGTAAGTGGCTTGCAGATAATAAAACGATTCTGTTTTGCCAAACGTGGAACGGCTACCAAAACTGGTTTACTATAACCGGTGATGGCAAAGGAACGCCTAAACAGCTAACAAAAGATAAAGCAAACGACCGCGATATAACCCTGAATAAAACCCGGACAATGGGCGTTTATTTAAGCGGCAGAAATGAGTTGAAGCTTTTGGATTTAAAAACATTTGAAAGCAAAACGTTGGTTACAGACGAGTTTTGGGCGATTCAAAATTCGACACCAAGTTTTTCTCCAAATGATGAATACGTGCTTTTTACCGCCTATCGCAATTTTGAACAAGATATTTTAGTTCATAACATCAAAGGCAATAAAACCATCAACCTTACAAATACTGGTGTTACAGAAACCGCTCCGGCTTGGTCGCCAGATGGGAAATACATTTATTTTACCAGCGCCAGAACCGATCCTTTTTACCCTTCCGGAAGTGAAAATGTTCACATTTATCGCATGGCGCTCAACAATTACGATGCACCTTTCCGTTCAGATAAATTTGATGATTTATTTAAAGAAACTGCTCCTGAACCTAAAGATGTAAAGCCTGCCGTTACAGATAAAAAAAGCGCTAAAACTATCGATACCGCTAAAAAGAAGACCGAAGTCAAAGCAGCACCGAAACCTGCGAACATCATCACCATAAACACCCAAAATATTCTGGATAGGGTAGAACTGGTTAGTCCGGGTTTTGGCAGCCAGTTTGGCACAGATGTTTTTGCTAAGGGCGATAAAACTTATGTTTTTTATTCTTCTAACCACGAGGGCGGGAAAACAGGCTTATATCGTACCACAATTGAGCCATTTGAAGCGAATAAAACGGAAAAGGTTGGCGATGGTGATGACATCAGCATTATCCAGGTTGCCGATAAGTTTTTTACACTAGCTGGAGGCGTTATTAATAAATACAACCTCGACGGCAATAAACTGGATAAGATTGACCATGCGTATAAATTTGCAAGAAATCTTAATGCTGAATTTAACCAGATGTTTTATGAAACCTGGGTTGGTTTGGACGAAAACTTTTATGATGAAAATTTCCATGGTGTAGATTGGGAGAAGATGAAAACCCGTTACGCAGCTTATCTGCCATACGTTAATAATCGGAGTGATTTGAGGTTGCTGCTGAACGATATGTTGGGCGAATTAAACTCTTCGCATATGGGCTTTAATAGCACAGGCGCCGAAGAACGCAAGAACCTGAATTACATTACCAACCAAACGGGGATTATGTTTGACAACGAAAATCCATATAAAGTGGAGCGAATCATTGCTAAAAGTAATGCATCGTACAATGGTGTAAACATTCTTCCAGGCGATGTTTTAACGGCTGTAAATGGAACTCAGGTTGATGAGAAAACTGACCGCGATTTCTATTTTAGCAAACCATCCTTGGATAAGGAGATAACCTTAACCTTTTCGCGTGGCGGAAAAAATGTCTTCGTAAACATCCATCCGCAGGGTTCTGCTGCGTTAAAAAACAATCTATATGATGAATGGATTGCAAAAAACCGTCAAAATGTAGATAAATGGGGCAACAATCGCATTGCCTATTCTTACATGAAAAATATGGGTGCGGGAGAGTTAGAGAGGTTTTTGTTAGATATGGTAGAGCAGGAGGAGCAAAAAGACGCCATCATACTAGATTTGCGCTACAACACCGGTGGAAATGTTCATGATGCAGTACTAAAATTCCTTTCTCAGAAACCATATTTAAAGTGGAAGTACCGTGGCGGAAAAATGGCGCCACAAAGCAATTTTGGTCCGGCGGCAAAGCCTATTGTTTTGCTGGTTAACGAACAATCGTTAAGTGATGCGGAAATGACCGCCGCGGGTTTTAAGCAATTGAAATTGGGTAAAATTATTGGAACTGAAACTTACCGATGGATTATTTTTACCTCGGCTAAAGGTTTGGTTGATGGTTCTTCTTACCGCTTACCTTCATGGGGCTGTTATACAATGGATGGCAAAAACATTGAAAAAGAAGGCGTAAAGCCAGATATCTATGTAAATAACAGTTTCGAAGACAGGCTTGCGGATAAAGATCCACAATTAGAAAAAGCCGTGGCAGAAATTTTAAATGATTTAAAGTAATGGTACCAAATCCTTTATGATTTAAAACATTCGAGGAAATCAGCGCCTCTTGCATTCAAAAAAGCTCATAAAATGATAGCTGAATTACAGTAAATCCTAAAGGAGAACTGGCAAGCCGGAGCTGAAGAAATATGGTTTGGCTGGTTAATACTCCAGAAGAATTTCCCAAAGCTTTCCTTGATGTAATTGTATTAGCCTGGATCTTCAAATTTTTCCGTTTCTTTGGCCTTTGGAATTATTTAACATGGCAAATTTATTAACCGACAGAGCTTTTTGGGTAAATTATTGGGAGCGTAAAAAAGGACTTGCGGTACAGCTACCATCAAATTATCTGTTTCATCGCCAACTGGCAGATGTTATAGAGAAGCATAACGTAAAAACTGCAATCGAACTTGGTGGTTTTCCAGGTTATTATGCCGTTTTTTTAAAAAAATATTTTAAACTGGATGTAACGCTTCTCGATTATTTCGTACATCCGCCTGTGGTTAATGAGTTACTACAAAAGAATGATTTAAGTGCTAAAGACATTCATATTATTGAAACCGATTTATTTAATTACGAACCCGAACAGCAATATGATTTAGTACTTAGTTGTGGTTTAATCGAACATTTTAATGATACTGCAGACATCATAAATCGGCATATCGCTTTTGTAAAGCCCGGCGGAACGCTGTTTATCACGCTGCCGAATTTCAAAGCAGTAAATGGCTGGTTTCAAAAAAACTTCGACAAGGAAAATTACGATAAGCACAATATCGATAGCATGAATCCGGAATTGCTAAAATCGATTTGCGAAACAGCGGGTTTAAAGGATGTTAAAGCAGGCTATTTTGGTCGGTTTAGTGTGTGGCTCGAAGATGAGTCTCAAAAATCAGCAGGCGTTCGTTTATTTAAAAAAATGGTTTGGGTTAGCGGGAAAATCTTCACAAAACTTATTCCCTTCGAAAGCCAAGGCTTATCGCCATACATTATTTTACAAGCCAGAAAATAAATTAGTCTCTTTTTTTATAAATCCCAAACTCACTTAAAGTAATACAAACCGGCGATTTGGTAATATTTACTCTCACTTTGGTTGTGCTAACCGGTGTTTCCAGTTTGATTAATCTTTTTGCCCCGATACTCGTTCCGTCAAAAACTTTTTTCCAGCTATTGTTCTCAAAAATTTCAATGTTGTATGCTTCAATTCTTTGGCCAAGCGGTATGTACTCCTGCAGGCTGATGATGTCGAAAGTTTTGGTCGCTTTTAAGTCGATTTCTATACTTGCGGTACGAACATCATCTTTAGTTGCCCAATAGCTGTTTCTATTTGCGTCTAAAATTTTCGAAACCCCATAAGTTTTCCCTCTGCTATTGCTGGCCGTAATTTGTGCAGTTTTAGCCAGGTTATTTGCAAAAGTGTGTGCAACCATATCTCCAAAAGCTTTTAGCGCCGCAACATCATCTTCATGCAACTGGCCGCGTGTATCGGGTGCTAAACCCAAATCTAATCCAGCACCCCGGCCAACACTTTTCAGGTATAAATCAAACAAAGTCTCTGGTGTTTTTGGCTTTTCTGTCGGATGATAGAACCATCCTTTTCTAAGTGGTACATCACATTCGGCCGGCATCCAGAACTTGCCGTTTCTAATACCCATCGGGCTTTGCGGATAATTTGCCTGACCCGGAACAGCCACGTTTTTGCCCTCGGGCGGAAGCGGCGTAAAGGTTTCCCAACTCGTCTCTGCCGCGTTGCCATCTTCATTGCCAACCCAACGGATATCAAGGCCAATATCGCTAAATATATTTGCCATTGGCTGCATTTTTCTGGTAATTGCCCAGGTATTATTCCAGTCGTAGTAAGTTGTATTATCGATAGAGCGTTTTTCTTTTGCGCCACCGTAATAGCCATCGCCACCGTTTGCGCCATCATGCCAGCTCATAAAAAGAGAGCCATAGTTGCTGTAAAGTTCTTTAAGTTGCGCCTGGTAAATAGCTAAATATTCCGGAGTACCGTATTTGGCATTATTTCTATCCCATGGAGAACAATAAACACCGAAACTTAAGCCGTTTTTTCTAACAGCCTGCTCAATCTCTTTAACGAGGTCGCCTTTTCCACCTCTGAATGGACTTTGCATAATATTATAAGCTGTGGTTTTTGTTGGCCAAAGAGCGAAACCGTCGTGATGTTTTGCCACCAGAATAATTCCCCTTAAACCGCCGGCTTTCGCAGCTTTAATGATTTGTTCTGCATTAAAGTCTGTTGGGTTAAAAGTTTTGGGATCGGCGTCTCCAAATCCCCATTCCTTGTTTTCGAATGTAGTTGGCGTAAAATGAATCAAACCATAAACTTCAATGTCGTGCCAGGCAAGCTGCCTTTTAGACGGTAAAGCTCCATAAGGCTTTGGCGCATTCTGTGCCTTTACCAGTATCGAAACTGAAAGAAGTAGTATTGTTATCCATTTCATAAAGCAAAATTTAAAAACTTAAAGATGGTCAGATTAATTGCAATGGTTGTTATTTATTGATTTTTTCTACCAAGAACCGTTTAATCCTGTCCCATAAACTTCCCTTTCTGTTGGCTAAAAACAATTTTATTACCTGATAAGCCTGTTCATTTTCTTCAATAACCTCCGGAAACTCAACAATTGGTTTCGGGTTAATGATAACATTGTAAATGTCATTTATACCAGAGTGAACCCCGCTACCATCGTGACCAATATTATTTACCAACGATTGCGATGGATTTAACGTTAGGCCGCCCTTTAAGAATATAGAGGCATACCATCGGATTGCCCAGCTATTATTTTTACCATTTTTGAATTCCTGCATTTGCTTCCAGAAATTCATAGTATTATCAATGGAAAATGCTGATTTCTTTTTGCTGTCGAACTGGCTTAATAACGTGTCGATATTTGGTTCGAAGTGTTTCCACGCTCTTGCCCATGTTGCCCATCCCCAGCTTGTTGCCGCCCTGTAAAAAAACGACTGAGGTAAACTTTCAGCTTTAATGGGGTACATGTAAGCACCAATGTGCATCACTTTTTCCTCTTCTTTATAGCGGGTTAAACCATCATTAAAATAAGTAAGTGTATGTGGGGAAGTTATCAAATCGTCTTCAAAAACGATGACCTTGCCATAATCATTTATCAGTTGTGTAACTCCGGCTATAATGGAATTGGCTAAACCCGCGTTCGATTTTCGTTCGATAACTTTAACAGATTTAAAACCATCAACATTGTTAATTATTGACCTAACCTCTGCCACTTTATCTTCCTCTTGTTTGGTTTTAGCGCCGTCAGAAAAGATGTAAAGCCGGCTTTCGGCAGCCAGTTCGTTTTGTTGCAAAAATTTTAAAGTCCGCTCCGTGTGTTGTGGGCGGTTGTAGACGAAAAGTGCTATCGGGGCGGGGTTTTGCATTGTTGTTAGTCTTTCACCATTTAAGGAATGTAGGTTCCGGTTAAGGCAATATTTTAAAAAATTCGCTCGCGTAATTCATTTGCAGCGGTTTTTAACCTTCCTCGAAGATATGATTTGAATTTAAATTTATCATTAAACCCATCGGCTGATTTAATAGTTTCATCCAGGTTAAAAGTTGTGCGATAATGTTCTCCCCAACTAAAAAATATGCAGGTTCGAATCTGACTTTTGCGTTAAAACCGTATAAGCATTAGCAAATTGTTCCTGTTTCTTTCTGCCAAGGAAATTCCCCAAAGTCTTTTTAATGCGATATTCCAATTCGATTTTTAAGTTTTTGGTAAATGTTTTAGGTGCCTTTTTGTTAACAAATTCATTAAACTTAACGGTTTCAGGGGCGGTCATAGAAACTTTATCTTCTAAAATTTCCAGTCCCTCACTCTGCAACAAAAAACGTAACGATGTTGGCGTATACATGTTTATATGGCCATAATCTAAAAAGTGTTTCATTCTGTTATCCACACCAAAACGGTAATCTTTTGGCACCTCAACAACGATATGTTTGGCAACTCTTTTTAACTCTCTAAGCAAGATTCTTTCATGTTCTACATGTTCCAAAACATGGGCTAGAATCACCAAATCGAAAGCATCATCTTCATAAGGAATTTTATAGCCGTCGAAGGTTTGGGCATCTTTTAAGAAAGAAAGCTTTCTTTCCATAATTATATCAACACCGCTTTGCGCAATCTCGAGTGCATATAATTCGGGTGCAAATCTCCATTCGTTTAAAAAATGAAGAATACTTCCGTCGCCTGCCCCAACTTCTAAAACCTTTTTCGGTTTAATGCCTTTACAAACATCAATAATGTTTTGGGCTTTATATTTTGCGCCAAGCATACGCCAGGCAACATCGCTGTTTGTATAAAAATTATCGTACGCTGTTTTTACTTCTTCACTAATCATATGTTAAAGTTTGAAGATTAAATGCCCAAACAGTTGTCCGCTTTATAAAAAACAGAGGTTGCTTTTTCGTAAAATAAACCCGGAGAAATCCCGCTGAAACTGATTTCTTTAAAACCCTGACCTTTCAATAAAACTCTCGCCGCATCGTAAACTTTACGTTCGCTGTCGTCTAAAACCAACACACCGTTTGATGACAAAGCCTCGATGCTATATTTGCAGCAATTTACCCGGTCCCGGCCATCAACAATGATTATGTCGAACTTCTTTCCAAGCGAGGTGGCTTTCTTCGCATATTCGCCGTCGCGTTCTAGATGGCAAAAAATCATTTCCGCATTAGCCGGACTGTTGTTTTTCACATTGTCGAACCAGCCTTTATCGTGTTCAACAGAGGTAACCGAGCCGGCTCTTTCCGCATAGAAAATAGTCGAGCTGCCTGAGCCATATTCAAAAATATGTTGCGACTTGTTGATTCTTTCTTTTATAAAATCAATAAAAGAATAAGTTACCCATGGCAGAGCGTTTCCCGCTCCATCTACAGCTTGCCTTTTATCAAAAGCGGTGAACCAGCCAATGCTGTTTAAATAGCCTTTATGGCCGTAAGATAGTAATGCTTTAAGCCTGTTTGGCTTAGCGATTAGTGTTGTTAATGCTTTTAGAGTACTCAACGTGTTGATATTTTTTGAAATGCGGTGACCAAAAATAATGATTTTAACATCATTATGCCTTGTTGACGAGTTTTTGGAATTAACAAGATAAAAAAGGTAGAAACAAAGCAAGCTATTAGTGTAGCAATTGATGCGCCAATGCCTGCATATTTCGGAATTAACCAGAGGTTAAGCAAAACGTTTACCAAGGCCCCGGCGGCTGTACGGTAAAACGCAATTTTTGTGTAGCCTTCGGCAATTAAATACTGCGAACTTGCACTGCCTAAAAACACAAATATTCCAGACCAGATATGAATGGAAAGCATTGCGCCGGCGCCTTCGTATTTGTTAGAATATAGCAAATGAATGATGAAATTAGCTGTAAAACTAATAAAGATGCCAACCGGAAGGCAGATGTAAACCAGTAAATCGTATAAATTGCCTAACCTTTTATGGTAGCGTTCCAAATCGGTTTTCCTGGCATTAACCAAGGCCGGAAATACTGAAGTTACTATAGCAACGGGAATAAAATACCATGCTTCGCTTAGGTTTGCTGCGGCACTGTAAATGCCAACCGCCTTGCTGCCAACTCCCTTAAGCATTACTACGTCGATTTTCATATAAATGGAAACCATTACTGCAGATAAAATTAAAGGTGAAGATTGTCTCAGGAGTGATTTTGCCCTGCCGGAATCAAAATTCCACTTAAAGATATCAAAACCTCTTTTATGATAAACGATAATTAAGCCGAGTGCCAGAATAAATCCGTCAAATACCAGAGCGCATACAATGTATATTAATGGCAAACCGAAGTAGATTAAAATTAATTTTACGGCTGCCGAAATAATTAAACAAATATTTTGAACCTGAACAACGTATTTAGATTGAACCTGCGATTGAAAATAAGCATCAATAACGTTAAATGATTTAAAAAAGGAAGCCAGTGCAAGCAAGCCTACCATTACCGTTAATGGTGCACCGGGGCTTGAAGATAACTTATGGCTAAAATAGTAAATAGCCATTGCCAACGGAATGGCGGCGGCGTTTGTAACTATTCTCAGCCAAAGCGAGGTGCCTAAAATTTCATCTCTTTTAGCAGGTTCTTTGATAATTTCTCGTATGATAAAGGTATCGAGACCTAACGCCCCAACTGCAGCTAAAATGGCCACCAGTGAAAGGCCGAAATTTAGATCGCCAAACAGATCAGGGCCTAAATACCTCGCGATGAATAGCCCGACGATTAAGCTTAGTACCTTTCCAAACATTAACCAGCCTGTATTTTTTAGATACTTGTTAAATGCTTCTTCATCAAAACCTTTTATGGCAGGTAATTTCATCAACGCAAAGATGTAAAAAAATGTTTGTCGCTTTACAGTCTATGTTACAATCTGTGCATAAAACATTTAGGCGAAATAAATCGTTAATAAAAAGAACCAAAATAATATGTTATGAAACACTATCAAACTATTGCCTGCATGGTATGCTTTTTTTTGACACTTTCAGCTTGTAAAAAAAACAACACCGTTACCCAGGGAACAGATAAGCAGGAAACCTGGCAAGAGCATTGGTTTGAACACAATCAATTGCTTACTAATGTTTTTTCTAACGATGATTTGAAGGTTTTTTATGATAATGATGTTAATAAATCCGTAAAATGGCCGAATGATTATTTAACCAAAGTTTGGAAGTATACAAAAACGGTTTACGGCAACTTCGGTGCAGATAAACAATTGTATGCCATCTTTCATACCGCAAAGTATTCAGGCGGGCATCCATCTAATTATTTGGAAGCCAGTCATGACAATAGAAATGTTATCGACATTGGCCTCCTCGATCCGAAAGCCTGGGAAGGATTTACCGCTGGCGAGATTGACATCGTTACACACGAAGTAGGCCACATCGTCGAATTCGCTTCTAAAGGGAAACATAATTCACCCGCGTTTAAAATTTGGGGCGATAGTAAATGGATGGAAATTTATCAGTATGATGTTTATAAAAACCTTGGTATGGCAGCCGATGCCGAACGCTGGTACAACAAATGCATGGCCACAAGCGATAACTTTCCGAAAGCAAATACGCAATGGTTTAAGAACTGGTTTTACCCAATTTATTCAAACAATGGAGGGACAGCGGCCTTAAACAAATTTTTCGTTTTGTTGTCTCAAAACTTCCCCGCAAGGGGTACTGAATATACCAGGGATATGAACTTTGGAGAGTTTGTTCACTTCTGGAGTGGTGCTGCAGGCGTAAATCTTAAATCGCAAGCAACAATAGCTTTTGGCTGGACAACAGAAATGGAAAATCAATTTAACAAAGCCAGAACTGATTTTCCAAACATCAAATATTAACAGGAGTAGAATCTGCTACTACGATTTAGGGATATTACCCGCAGAATTAGAATTCCATTTTGCGAGCAATAAGTTCTGTAGTTTTTACACAAACAGCTCCACCAACTAAGGCAGTTTTAGCGATTCGGACTTGCAAGAGTATGCTACAAGGAGCATTTTTTATATATTTACCATTATGCAAAACCAAGCTCCGTTAGCAGAAAGAATGCGCCCGCAAAACTTAGATGAATACGTTGGGCAGAAGCATCTGGTGGGCGCTGGCGCTGTTTTGCGTAAGGCTATTGAAAGCAGCCAGTTACCATCGATGATTTTTTGGGGGCCACCCGGTGTTGGCAAAACAACACTGGCCTATATTATTTCACAAGCGTTAGACAGGCCATTTTTCAACCTCAGCGCAATTAATAGTGGTGTAAAAGATATTCGCGAGGTAATTGACAAAGCAGCTGCCTTAAAAGATAGTTTCCTGGGTTTGCCGATCCTGTTTATTGATGAGATTCATCGGTTTAGTAAATCGCAGCAAGACAGTTTACTTGGTGCTGTAGAACGTGGCTTGGTTACCTTAATTGGTGCAACAACAGAAAACCCTTCTTTCGAGGTGATATCAGCTTTGCTATCCCGTTGTCAGGTTTATATTTTAAAATCGTTAACAGAGGATGAACTTGCTGGTTTACTCGAAACTGCCATAAAGAAAGACGCGGTTCTTGCAAAAAAAAGCATCACCATTAAGGAACATGAGGCCCTAATCCGCTTAAGCGGGGGAGATGCCCGAAAGCTTTTAAACGTACTAGAAATTGCAGTGAACGGTATTGGTGGAGATAAAATAACTTTAACCAATGAAAGTGTACTTGCACATGCGCAACAAAATCTGGCCCTCTATGATAAAGCGGGCGAGCAACATTACGATATCATTTCCGCTTTTATAAAATCTATCCGCGGAAGCGATCCAAATGCTGCAGTTTATTGGTTAGCAAGAATGATTGAAGGCGGTGAAGACCCATTATTTATCGCGAGAAGATTATTGATTCTTTCTTCGGAAGATATCGGAAACGCAAATCCCAATGCTTTGTTACTGGCAAATAACTGCTTTACGGCGGTTAACGTTATTGGCTATCCTGAAGCAAGAATTATTCTGTCGCAGTGTGTAACTTACCTGGCCAGCTCGGCAAAAAGCAACGCATCTTACGAGGCCATAAATCAGGCACAGGCCCTGGTAAAGCAAACCGGCAACCTACCCGTTCCCCTTTATATCCGTAACGCACCTACCAAGCTTATGAAAAACATTGGATATGGGAAAGATTATAAATATTCGCATAGCTATGAAGGAAATTTCGAACCACAGGAATATTTGCCTGATGAAATAAGCGGCACTAAACTGTACGATCCAGGCAAAAATCCGGCAGAAGAAAAGCTTCGTGAAAAATTAAAGCAAAACTGGAAAGATAAATACAACTATTAGCTGTAACATTTAAGCCAAAACAAATACTAATTAACAGAACTAATACCTAAACTATATATGTTGAATACTTTTTTAAGCCATCAATGGAAATCATTCTGGCGTTCGAGGAATCGGGGCAGTAGTATTGCCGGGCAAATTGTTCTCGGCTTTTTTATGCTTTATTTTCTTGTGCTTGCCCTCGGTGCAGGTTTTGGAATGCAATTCATTTTGCCTAAAATATTCCCCAATCAAGATGTGATAAAGAGCTTTAATGGCTTAATTTTGTACTATTTTGCGCTCGATTTTATTATGCGGCTGCAACTTCAGGAGCTACCAACTTTAAGCATTATTCCCTACCTCCATTTAAAAATTTCGAGAAGCAAAATCATCAATTTTCTTAATGTTAAGGCACTTTTTTCGGCTTTTAACCTTTGGCCATTTTTTCTGTTCTGGCCATTTTGCTTCATGAAAATTGCGCCAACTTATGGCGCTTTCCCAACGTTAATGTATATTGTTACCATCCTTTCGTTATCTGTTTTTAACAATTACCTGGCCCTTTACATTAAGCGTAAATCTATTAGCAATGTACTTTATACACTTGTTGGCCTGGTAATTTTCGCTGCCCTTGCGGCACTTGAATATTACAAAGTGATTTCGGTAATGGCCGCTTCTGATTACGTTTTTAAAACTATTGCGGCAAAACCTTACATCGGTTTCATTTTTACGTTGGCAGCCATTGCCATTTTCTACATAAACGCTACCTTCCTTCGTAAAAACTTGTATACTGAGGAGTTAAGCAGCAAACAGGAGAAAAAGGCGAGTACAGATTATGCATTCTTAAACCGTTTTGGCAAAGTAGGTGAACTTGCCGCCCTTGAGCTAAAGTTAATTCTTCGCCACAAAAGGCCCCGTTCTTCGGTTATTATGGGGTTTTTCTTCCTCTTCTACGGATTTATCTTCTACAAAGAAAAAGCGATAGACAGAGATGCGTTCGGGCAAATGATGTTCGGGGCAATTTTTATGACAGGCATTTCCATAATTATTTATGGCCAGTTTATGTTTGCCTGGCAAAGTGCCCACTTCGATGGAATCCTTGCCAACAAAATCAATTTTAAAGATTATATAAAAGCCAAGTTTTTGCTTTTTACAATTGGCTGTACCGTGATTACTTTGCTTGCCAGTTTTTACGGCTTTTTAAGTCCTAAACTCTTATTGCTTCATGTCGCCGCTTACCTTTACAACATAGGCTTTGGAACTGTTGTGGTGCTTTATCTGGCAACTTTAAATTATAAACGGTTAGACATTACCAAAGCGGCAAGTTTTAATTATCAGGGTACGGGTGCAACCCAATGGTTATTAATGTTTCCTTACGCACTTACGCCGATATTAATTTATGTTCCTTTCGGTGCGCTTGATATGCCTTACTGGGGCTTAATTGCCGTTTCCATTTTTGGCCTGGCCATGCTTTTGATGCGTGGATTCTGGGTTAATTACATTGCAAAAAGATTAGAATTACAACGTTATAAAATAGCCGAAGGCTTTAGAGAATAATTATGATTTTAGAAGTTAAGAATTTACAGAAAGTTTATGGCGATAAAACCGTTGTAAACATCGAAGATTTGCATATCGAAGCTGGCGAAACCGTAGGTTTGGTAGGTAATAACGGCGCCGGAAAAACAACGTTTTTTAGGATGTTGTTAGATTTAATCCGGCCAACAGCAGGAGAAGTTTTATCGAAAGGTGAAAATGTAATGCAGAATGATAACTGGAAAAATTACACCGCGTCCTTTCTTGATGAGGGTTTCCTGATAGATTATCTCACGCCCGAAGAGTATTTTATTTTTATCGGAAGTTTGCACGATTTAAGTGTGGCAGACGTTTCGGCCTACCTTAATCAATATGGAGAATTTTTTAACGGCGAGATATTAAACAGCGGAAAATACATCCGCGATTTTAGTAAAGGAAACCAAGTTAAAGTTGGTATTGCTGCTGCCCTAATGCAAAAGCCTGAAATTTTAATTCTCGATGAGCCGTTCGCTAACCTGGATCCAACAACTCAAATTCGTTTGAAGAATTTGCTTAAAGCACAAAGCGGAAGCATGACAACTTTTATTTCAAGTCATGATTTAAACCACGTTACCGATGTTTGTAACAGAATCATTTTAGTAGAAAAAGGAAGGGTAATCAAAGACTTTAAAACAGACGAAAATACTTTGAAAGAATTGGAAAGCTACTTTTCTGCTTAAAGTTTTGTACTAATAATAATACATTCAAAAAGCTTCAAGATATTGAAGCTTTTTTTTGTTGTAGAAAATTATTCTTTTCAGCTCTATTGTTGCTTAATCTATTTAATATTTCGAGCAAATGATTTTTGGCATTGTGTTTGAATAAGGATTCGAAGGAAATTAAACCTAAATTATTATGAATATTTCAAAAGTAAAAATAGCAACATTAAGTATAGGATTAGCAGTTGGTTCGATGGCATTTCAAAGCTGTGATAGTTTAACTAAAACACAGAAAGGTGCTGGTATTGGTGCGGCTGCGGGTGGTGTAGTTGGTGCATTAATTGGCAAAAAAGCTGGTAATACAGCGGTTGGTGCATTAATTGGTGGTGCTATTGGTGGTACTGCGGGTGCTTTCATCGGTCGTAGAATGGATAGACAGGCAGCAGAAATACAAAAAGCAATTCCTAATGCAGAAGTTATCCGTGAGGGTGAAGGTATCATCGTAAAATTTGATAGCGGAATTTTATTCGATTTCGATAAAACAGCATTAAAAGATGCAGCTAAAACAAATGTACAGAGCCTTGCAGCTTCATTAAATCAATATCCTGATACCGATATTAAAATTATCGGCCATACAGATAGCAAAGGTACTGAGCAATACAACATGGGCTTATCAGAAAGAAGAGCTGCTGCGGTTAAAGCTTATGCTGTTTCTCAAGGCGTTCCTTCGTCAAGGTTAGTTACCATTGGTAAAGGCTTTGCAGAACCAATTGCAGATAATGAAACTGAAGCTGGTCGTGCTGCTAACCGTCGTGTAGAAATTGTAATCGTTGCAAACGATGCATTGAAAAACACAGCAAAAACTCAAGGATAATACTACAATTCCCTCTACCTATGAGGTCATTATATATCCAACCCCGGTGCAAAAACATCGGGGTTTTTTGTTTTTAATCCAACTCTATTGCGAGTTCCGAATTAGTAAATCCGTCGGCAAAGATTGTTAACTGTTCAGAATTGGAGAACTGTGCTACGAATAGATATCTTCAAAATAGCTTACCACCAAAGATTTCATCAGCAATTCCTGCTCCAGCATGGTATAGGGCGGAATCGCTTTGACTAATTTCCAATGTGGCCATCCGTCCTGATCAAGTCCTTCCAGCTCGTAAAAACCCATTTCGCTTAACAAACGGCACGTTGCAATGTGCATTAATTCTTCTTTCTGGCGCTTGCTGTATTTTTTCGGGCCTTTGCCCAACTCCTGTACTCCGATTAAAAACAGCATCACTTTTAAATCAGGGAAGTCTGAGTCGAATTCTTTTGATATTCTCTCCTGTAAAATTTTCCACTTGCTGTTAATCTCCGCTGGTTTCATATTTACAAAGATAAGTTTAAAATGAAGTAAGGTCAAAAACTGTACGCAAAAGCCAAAATTTTTGACTTTAAAAAGTAAAAATAAAACGTTTAAGGATTTCCTTGCGCACTGAAATATTTTTTTGGTTACATTTATAACCTATGAGCACTGATTCAAATAAAACAATTACGGCAGGATTATTGGCTTACGGCATGTCGGGTAAAGTTTTCCACGCACCGTTTCTAAATGCACACAATGGATTCAGTTTAAAAGCTGTAGTTGAGCGCAGCAATAAAAACGCTGAAAGAGATTACTCAAATGTGGTAAGTTACAATAGCGTTGACGAACTTTTAGCAGACGAAGAAATTGAGTTAGTAATCGTTAATACTCCAAATAACCTCCATTACGAACATGCTAAAGCCGCATTAGAACAGGGTAAACATATTCTTGTAGAGAAGCCTTTTACTGCAACAACAGCGCAGGCTGTAGAATTGTTCAATTTAGCCGATAATGTAGGCAAGCAGATTTTTTTCTATCAAAACCGCCGTTGGGATAGTGATTTTGCATCGATAAAAAAGGTTTTAGCAAGCGGAAAACTGGGTAAATTGAATGAGATGCATTTCCGCTACGATAGATACAGAAATGTGATCGGGCCGAAAGCTTTCAAAGAAAAAGCCATCGAAGCGAGCGGCTTGTTGTATGATTTAGGTCCGCATCTGCTCGACCAGATAATTAGTTTATTTGGCAAACCCCTTAGTTACCACAAAATTTTAGGGAAAAACAGGAAAGATACTTTGGTTGATGATTACTTCTCTATTCAACTCAGCTATCCTGATAGCGTTAATGTATTTGTAACTTCGAGCATGCTTGTGGTTAACCCTCAGGCAGCTTTTGTGCTGCACGGTGTTTATGGAAGTTTTATCAAGCAAAGAGCGGATATACAGGAAGAACAGCTACTTGCTGGTATGAAACTTACTGATGAAGGTTATGGCATTGAACCGAAAGGTAAAGAAGGTTTACTAACCACCATTGATGAAGACGGGAATAAAACTGAAACGCTAATACCTTCAGAGATTGGAAGTTACCTGCCACTATTTGATGCGGTTTATGATAGCTTAACTCAAAACAAACCTTACCCGGTTACCAGGCAAGACGTGTTGGTTCAATTGGAAATCATCGAAAGTTAATCGTTTTAAAATTATGAACTCTTTACCTTTTGCGTACTTAATACCCATATTCCTCCTCGCTTTATATTTTATTCTCCGGAAAAAAAAGCCTGCTGTAGAACCCTTGACTGAAACAGATAGACAAATCTTAAACGATTATGTTGGTTATTATCACCATTTGGATTCTACCGATAAGTTGAGGTTTGAACAAAAAATTGCCGAATTTTTTAGCACGGTTAAAATTGAAGGTGTTGGTGTAGAAATGACAACGCTCGATGAGTTATTAATTGCTTCCAGTGCCGTAATTCCCATCTTTGGTTTTACCGATTGGCAATATAAAAATCTTACAAGCGTTTTGCTTTATCCTGATACTTTCAACAAAGATTTTGAGTTTGAGGGCGGCGAAAGAAACATTATGGGCATGGTTGGAAGTGGTTATATGAACGGACAAATGATTTTGTCACGCTCTGCTTTAAGGCATGGTTTTTCGAAAAGTGCGGGCAAAGAAAACACTGCAATTCACGAATTTGTACATCTTTTAGATAAATCTGACGGTGCAACGGATGGCATTCCTGAAAACCTGATAGGACACGAATATACCTTACCATGGGTGAAAATGATGCATGAAGAAATGGAACGTATCGGGGACAATAAATCAGATATAAATCCATATGCCATTACAAATCAGGCAGAGTTTTTTGCAGTCGTGTCTGAGTATTTCTTCGAAAAGCCTGAACTTTTAAAAGAAAAACACCCTGATTTGTACCATCAGCTCAGCCGGATTTTTGCCCAACAGCCGGCTGGATAGTAAAATAAATTATTAATAATGAAACAGTTTAAAAAGCTTATTTTTTTCGTAATCCTAATTTCGTCTTTTAACGCTTTTGCACAAAAAGCGTATCTGCTAAAACAAGATTATCCGCCAGGAAAAAAGTACAGCTATACAATAAGTTCTGATCAGATAATTAATCAAAAAGTTGATGGTAAGGAACTTAGCTACATCCAAAACGTGGGTACGGATTACATTTTTGATATAGCTGCTTTAAAAGGGGTCGACAAAAATATTAAAGTAACCTATAGGCGCCTAACAATAAAATCAGTTGGCATGGGTAACGAACTTATTCTCGATTCGGACAAAGATGAAGTTGGAAAAATGAATCCGTTTTCCGGTCTTAGAAATGCGAGTTTTAGCATGGTTCTGGCACCTAACGGTGCCATCAAATCTGTTTCCGGAACCGATAAAATGGTTGATAGCATTGCCTCAAAAATGACAAAAGATACCACACAATTGAAGCAAATAAAACTTTCGTTAGAAAAGCAGTTTAATGCAGAGGTGATTAGACAGACCATGGAATCATCATTCAGAATGTTTGCTGACAAGCCTGTTAAAATAGGCGAAAGCTGGATTGTAAACACAAAGGTGCAAATTACCATGCCCATTGAAACGGCAACTACCTATACCTTAAAGGAGGTGAAAGACAATGTTGCTACTCTAAGCATTAAAGGAAATTTGGTTTCGAAAGGCGATTTTGACAGTATGGGTAGTAAAATGCAAACAGACTTAAAAGGCATGAATGTTGGCGATGCTCAGATAGACATAAGAACAGGCGTAATTTTAAGCAGTCATACCCGCATAGAATTGTACGGTAAAATGAAAGCTGTAAATCAGGATATTGATTTCGATATGGAAGGCATTAACAAAATAACCGGCAAAGAAATCAATTAACTTCCTATAGGCTTCCTGTTAATGCAACCAAAAACTCGGTCATAATCTCGATGTGAGGAATGTGGCCACAAGCTTCGAATTCTACTATTTTAGCGCCAGGTATTTTTACTGCGGTATTTTTTCCTAAAAATTTGTACTGACCATGTATAACTTTTTGGTCGTCGCTTAGTAACGCTTTGCCAATGATGGTTCTGTCTTCTTTACCAATAAATAAAATGGTTGGTACCTTCAGCTTTGGAAAATCATCAACAACGGGTTCATTATAAATCATGTTGTATGTTAATGCCGCCACCTTAGCATACCTTGGGTATTCGGCGCTAAAAATAATGCCCGCACCAGCGTTTACCAGCATTTCATAATCAGGTTTCCAAACCGTAAAATAGCTTTTGTAGTATTGGCGAATACTTTCGGGTGTATTTTTCAATTCCCGTTGATACTGCTCTTCAACAGTAGAAACAGGAACAAAAGTTTTATAATCTTCAAGCCCGATTGGGTTTTCGAGCAAAAGTTTATCCATTCTTTCAGGAAACATTAGCGCAAACCGGGTAGCAAGCATTCCGCCCATGCTGTGGCCTAATATTGAGGTTTTTTGCACGCCAAGTGTATCCAGTAATTTTTTACTCCAGGTTGCAAGTTGTGTAAAACTGTAATTTATTATAGGTTTAGATGAGCGGCCAAAGCCAATTTGATCTGGAACGATAACCCGAAATCCGTTACTTGCCAAAGCCCTGATTACATGGCTCCAATAATAACCGCCAAAATTTTTACCATGGAAAAGCATAACACTTCTGCCATTTGCGGTGGTGGTTGGTGCTACATCCATGTAAGCCATTCTAATATCCTGTCCCTCAACTGAAAGTGGCAAAAATTTAACAGGATACGGATATTTAATGTTTTCTAATGTTATGGAAAGGGTGTCAACCTTTTGCGCATAAGTATTCATTGTAAATAAGGAAATCGCAATCAGGAGAAAAAAATTTTTCATGTTTAAATGTTTGGTGGCAATACAATTCACTTTCAGCCTAAAATAGGAATAATTTCAAGCTTAATGGATAGCTTAAAAACCATGCCCGTTTTTAAACCGGCCAACGAAAACACGAAATAATTTTAGTTTTTGAGCATATTTTGGTTGATAGTGTTGTTGCCTGGTCTGCCCAACACTCGTTATGCTACTGGTTTTCAGCTAGCAACCGCATAACCCATCATTTCAATCATTTGATATAATGCAGATTTCTACAAATAGAACGGAGCTGTGGCGAATTGCGCACCCCAGAAACTTCTGGTGACATTGAATATAAGTAAGCTTTATGCGCAATTTTGAAGGCATAAAGCTTACTGTTTTAAGCGTTTCTATTTGTTAAACATTGTTTTCAAAATTGCCGCAGACATGTTAACGGTTGTTGAATCAGATAGACTTCCTGATGATTTATTTACGATAATATCTTCAACTTTCAAGTTTGATTTACCTGTAGTCTTGATATAGAGGTTCTCAATTTGAAATTTCTTAGAACTGTTGTTTTCCCCGGAGATGGCTATGTCAGAATTGCCATATGCATTTACTGTCAGCGATTTACAAGAAGTGCTTTCAGATTCGAAATTGGAATTTTTGAGGTTGAGACTTATAACATCAACTTTAAGATTGTTATCGAAATTTAATCTACCAACCTTATTTAGCGTCGCAGTTAGCGTTTTCATTTTTGTTTCCGAACCAATGGAAACATCATCTAGTTCGCCTGCATCTAACTGCAGCGAATCTACATTTGCGGTCAGCGATAATCCACGCCCTTTTGCCATACTTAGCGCTGTAAAGTTTGGAGAATAAATGACTATCGACGAGTAATTGCCTTTGTTATTTCCGGTGTCTTTGATAGTAATTTGCAGCACGCCGTTCCCATCTGTCTCAAAGTTTATCAGGCTCTTATCGTTTTCGGAAATTTTTATCCCTGATTTTGAGTCTTTAATTAGTTGTATGTTTAAAAATAATCCTTTCGCGTCCGTCACCTGTATTCTGGTAAACGGTTTATTTATTTCTGAACTAACAAAGCCGGCTGTTGGTGTAGCAAAGTGCTCAATTGTTTTGTTTTCTGCTACGGCAGATTTCTGGTCAGCATAATTTAATTTTACCGTTATCGCGACCACAATAATCGGGATAATGATGAGCGCAACCGCCAATGCAATTAATATTTTGTTACTTGTTTTCATGTTTTTAAGCGTTAAAATTTTCTTTAACAAATGATTCGTATTTGGTTTTGAGTTCGTCAAAACCGATATTTAGCAAGTAAATGTTTCTAAATACTACAGGCAATTCATCATCTATAAACTGCACTTTTCGGTAGCTTTTTACATTTTCAGTTGCGCTTTCATCAACAAAGAAACCAATGCCTCTTTTATTGTTTATGATGTTTTTGTTCTGTAAAAGTTCATATGTGCGCATCACGGTGTTTGGGTTTACTTCCATTTCTATGGCAAGCTCCCTAACTGAGGGCACTTTTTCATCGGCTTTCCACTTTCCCAGCAAAATGTGTTCGCAAACGTAATCTGCTATTTGAAGGTATATCGCCTTATTATCTCTAAATTCCATGTTTATAGCAATTAAAATTAAACCTCTTTTTCTTTTAGACGGATATAGGTTATCGCCCAGAAAATTAATGTTAAGGCAGCTGTTATCAAGAATATCAGTAAAAATGCAAGTTGCTCATTGTTACGATGGCCACCATGGCTTACATTTACCATGTTTCTTGTTAAAAGATTTACTGATTTAAAAATGAGATAGCTTGCTGCACCTGTAAAAATCATAACTGAAATTGCTGTTTTTATATAGTGAAACCGATTGAAATAGACTGACCCGAGAAGGAAGACGCTGGTGATTAAAAACGGAACTGAAATGAAATGCAGGAAATAATGCCTGTAATTTTCGTCACTAAAAATCTGAGCGCTTATACTTTCGACGGGCTTCATTGAGCTTTGTTTTGCGCCATCTACTTTAAATTCGGAAAGGTGGGCGTTTATGTATTTTACAAAAGATAGATCTACCAGGTAATACAAGATTAAGTAAGTTGCTAAACTTAAAACTGCGGTGTAAAACACGCCGGCCAAAAATTTCTCAAAGGTCGATGCCGGCGTCATTAGCTCTAAAATTGCCCGCGGTTTTTGTCCGAGTAAAGCGTAATAACTGCTTGCAACCACGCTGATGAAGATAAAGCCCAGTATTAAGAACAAGCCATATCTGAAGCGCATATCAAGGTTACCATCACCATCATAGTTGTTAAGTTTTAATGGAGAAGGACTATTCCATGCGTAAAATCCGATTACGACGCCAAGAATTACCAGAAGGCTAATCAAATATATCTTTCCAAAATCCAGCCATTGTCTTTTAAGCAATAAGCCAAATCTGTTTATGTTAAATGTGTTGTTCATGGCTTAGTTGAATAGGGGTTTAAATTTGGTTTTTTCTGCGAGTATTGCATTAAACAAAAGCTCCATATCGAGTTTGCTTTCCTCATTATGATAATTTGGCATAACTGCATTGTAGCCAGATAAAGATGGTTCCGCATAAATGATGCTTTCATCAAGTTCCTTCACCTTTTTAAATGTCAATTTTTCTGTGATTTGTTCAACTGATGCTTTTAATGCCACATCATTTTCATCAAGCATAATTACGGTATCTATCAGGTTGTCTAAATCTCTAACCTGGTGAGTTGAAATGATGATGCAACGTTCATCTGTTAATGCTGATGCCATGATTTTCCTAAACTGTGCTTTCGAAGGAATATCCAGGCCGTTTGTTGGCTCATCCATGATAACCAACTTTGCTTCTGTTGCAAGGCCGAAGGCTATTATAAACTTCTTCTTCTGGCCGTAACTCATGTTGATGAGTTTGTTGCTGGCCGGAATATCAAATTCCTTCAGTAACTCAGCAAAATAAGAATGGTTAAAGTTTTTGTAAAATGGGGCATTCGCTTTAATATAAGAATCAATTTTAACCGGCGGCAAATAAAATTCTTCCGGTATGAAGCAAATTTGCTCCAGCAAGGCCGGTTGTCGCTTTGCAGGATTGAAGCCCATCACCTCTAAAGAGCCACCTTGCGCATAAACCAAACCAGCTAAATTCTTTAACAAACTCGATTTTCCGGCGCCATTTTTTCCAAGCAAACCATAAATATGGCCATTGCTTAACTGCATGCTCATATTTTTAAATAGTGGCTTATGCTTGCTGTAGCCAAAATCCAGATTACTTATTTTTATCATCTCTACTGTATTAGTTAAATAATACACTAAAGTATGTTCTATTTTTATAACTGCCAAATAATTTTGCATTTATTTTATTTGCGGGCAATTTTATAAGGCTTGTGTAAAATGTAGATTTTAATACGGATATGATAAAACATCCTTAATGTTGGAGTTGTATGTTTGTATGATAACAGGCTTTTTTGGTTTCTGTTGAAGGTTTAGCAAACAATCAATTAAACTACAGAAAGGTTATCCAGTTTTTATCCATTAGGTTTATCTCTTACAAAATATTATGTCTCAATTATTCTCACCTTTAAAACTTAAGGACGTTACCTTAAAAAATAGAATTGTAATTTCTCCAATGTGTCAGTATTCTGCTGTTGATGGTTTTGCCAACGACTGGCATTTGGTTCACCTTGGGAGCAGAGCAGTTGGCGGTGCCGGTTTAATTATTCAGGAAGCCTCTGCCGTTGTGCCCGAAGGAAGAATCACCCATGCCGATTTAGGCATCTGGAAGGATGAACATGTAGAAAAGCTAAAACAAATTGTTTCCTTCATTCATGGTAATGGCGCTATTGCAGGCATTCAACTTGCACACGCAGGCAGAAAAGCAAGTTGTGATTTGCCCTGGAACGGTGGCGAACAGCTTACTGAAGGGGAAAATAGCTGGCTTCCAGTTGGTCCATCGGCTATTCCGTTTAAGGCTGGGCAGCAAAGCCCTCATGAGTTATCTATTAACGAAATTCAGGATATTGTTTTCGCATTTCGGGCTGCGGCAAAGAGAGCTTTGGATGCAGGTTACAAAGTAGTTGAAATACATGCTGCTCATGGCTATTTATTACATGAATTTTTTAGTCCGCTGAGCAATAAACGCACAGATGTTTACGGTGGCAGTTTCGAAAACCGCATTCGGCTAACCATTGATGTTGTTGAAGCTGTTCAATCTGTATGGCCAGACAACCTGCCCTTATTTGTGCGCATTTCTGCAACAGACTGGACCGAAGGTGGATGAAACGAGAATGATTCTATTCAACTTGCGGCTGTACTGAAAGATAGGGGTGTAGATTTGATTGATGCTTCATCGGGCGGAAATGTTCCGGATGCTTTTATCCCTTCAGGTCCGAATTACCAAGTTCCGTTTGCTGAAAAAATCAGGAATGAAATTGGAATATACACGGGCGCCGTTGGCGTAATTGTAGAAGCGCACCAAGCCGAGGAAATTTTAGAACAAGGTAAAGCAGATCTAATTTTCATCGCCAGAGAATCGTTACGAGATGCTTATTTTCCAACCCATGCAGCTCAGATTTTGGACGATGAAACGGAATGGCCAAATCAATACGTTAGAGCAAAACGAGAAACGTTTAAAAAATAAAATTGTAATATACGATAAACAGAAAATCCGGTCATTAGCCGGATTTTCTGTTTAAACTGATTTATAATTCTAACTGTCGGTTAATTCGCTCAATTTGCGCCTTGGCTTACTTAGCTAAAGTAAAAGGAATATATAAACCAAAAGTGATGTTTCTTCCTGTATTATAAACACCAAGATTTGGATTTTCATAATCGAAACGGCCAGGCTTAAATCTGCTCAGAGCATCGTAATATTTTTGGTTTAATAAATTATTCGCCGATACGGAAAGTTTTACGGGCTGTTTGCCTAAGTTAAACGTAGCGCCAACTCCGGCATTTAACAGGGTATAACCACTTGTAGGCGTTTCGAACACATCATCAACACGTGTTTGTTTAAATGCGGATTGTATGCCGACTGACAGGTATGCACCGTTTGTGCCTTTCAGTTTTGGCTCGAAACGTAACTCATTTCTCAGTGTTCCTGCTGGAATAAAAGCCAATGGCCTGCTTAGAGTACTGTTTTGCGCATGTACATAACCAAATGTGTTTTCGAAATGGATAAAAGAAACCGGATGGATGGTTACACTCGCCTCTGCACCATAAAGATTGGCATTCACCTGCCCATAACGGTACACAGGATATTCATCGCCTTCAGCAGTAATGGTTTCGCCATTATTGGAAGCATAAATAAAGTTGTGTACGTAATTATTGTAAATGCTTGCACTGGCGCTTACAATTTTGCCTTCATACTCTAATGCTGCATCAACCTGGTAGCTGCGCTCGGGACTTAAATTCGGGTTTCCAATCTCATACCTGAAAGTACCTTCATGCACACCGTTCGAACCTAACTCTGCTGGATTTGGCGCTCTGAAGGCAGAACCTGCATTAGCTTTAAAGTTCCATTCTTCGTTAAACTGGTGGGTAAAGCCTAAGGCGCCACTAACGTTCGACGATTTATTTACGAAAGGAGCAAATTGTTCATCTCCATCAACAAATAACTGCTCGCCGGTGTTTTTTCGGAAATCGTAACGGGCACCCAGGCTAAACGTACTGTTTTCCCAATTCTTTTTTGCATAAGCAAAAACACCAATTCCGTAAGTATTGTAAGCGGGCACTAAAAATTCAACGCCTTTATTCTGGCTTTTACCTGCATCGGCACTAAAACCGAATACTGGCTGCCAGCCGTTACTGGTTTGATGTATGTAGTATTTTAAATCGGCGTTATACGTTTTCAGGTCGAAAAATAAGGATGGATCTGGTCCGTCTTCTAGCTCGCGGCGTTGATTTTGCTGGTATCCGAAGTCAGCTTTCAGGTTTCCGTCGCCGATTATAAAGTTGTTATTTAAAGCAATTTTAAAATGCCTGATGTCCTGACGGGGATAGTCTAAATCTCTGCTTTTGAAATCTGCATTAGCAAACGGATCGCCGTTTTCTTTCACAAAATTACCAGCGGCATCCAAAGTTGGTTCATAAAAACCAATGTTGTTGCGGAAGCTGGATACATTTAAATGTGTATATCCCCAACTTTTATTTAAGCCAACCATACCGCTTAAATCGGTTTCATTAAAACCCGAATTTGGGAAATAACCTGTGGGCGTTTTAAAGGAGTATGCATTTTTATAGGTTCCGCGGGCTCTCCAAACAAAGCCGTTTTCATTGCCGTTTAACATCAGGGAATTTGCTGTTAAACCATTGTTTGTAGAATAATTCGTAATAAATTCGCCTTTAACCTGGCCATCAGGCGCCGAACTTGGCTCTAATAAATTGATAACACCACCTAAAGCATCTGAGCCGTACATTAAGGATGCGGCACCGCGTAGCACTTCAACCCTGTCAGATTTAAATTGGTCTATTTCAATGCCATGTTCGTCGCCCCATTGTTGCCCTTGCTGTTTAATTCCATCATCCAAAGTCACGATTCTGTTGTAGCCTAAACCTCTTATAACAGGTTTAGATATCGACGGGCCAGTAGTGATTTGCGAAACCCCCGGAATTTTAGTTAGCGCATCAATTAAATTCGTTGATGGTTGCAGCAGCTGATCTTTACCTAAAACGGCCGCCGAAGCACTATTTCGTTTGCTGGTACTGCTAATTAAGCTTCCGGTGATAACAACCTCTTTGGTTTCTATTGCGGTAGATTGCAAAGCGAAATCCAGCGAAGCTACGCTAGCTAAATTTATAACTCGGGTAGAAGTTTTATAGCCTACATAATGAACTTCTACCAAATAAACTCCTTTTGCAGGGAGGTTATTTAAAGTAAATTCACCATCGTTATTCGTTTGTGCCGTAACCTTTAAATCAGGGATGAAGATGGTAGCCCCGGGAAGTGTTTCTTTTGTAGTAGCATCGGTAACTTTACCTTTAATATCTTTTAAAACGTTTGCAAAAACGGAGGTACTTAATAATGTATATAGAATTACAAGGCCTAAAAGCTGTAATTTTTTCATGATGTGCATGTTTTTTAATCGTTACGGATAGCCAAGACAACAGCAATAAGCATGATGTCTTAATATCCTATAAATAAAAATTTGTTTAACACTTAAACGTGTTCCAAGCTGAAAAAATTAGGCTGAGGGCGGTCCTCGTAAACTGGTTCGCTTCAGCTCTGCGTAGAAACTTTTAAGTACAGGTGCTGCCTGACTAAAAATTTTGGCCGAAAGGTATATTTTATAGATGTGGTGTGTGTGAACGTAATTTTTTTCGAAACCAGCATTACATATCAGGCAATTATCGGCATGTGCCTGAACGTGACTTAAATGTTTACAGTTAATTTCTTTTGTTACCACCGGAACAGGCTGGTGATGGTGAAGTAGGTTCCACGGCGTTAAGGCAATGGCAAAAACCATCAACATTAATGCTGATAGAAAACGATTGATGTTTTGCCTGTGCTTTTTCAATGCGCCAAAAGTAACAAATAGTATTCAATTATATATCTTTGAAAGGTAACATTGCTTTGATAGTGTTATCGCGGTATGCGTTCCAAAAAGTTTAGTTAGTTTACAACATCGCTTACAAAGAAGATATGTCGTTATTCGAATGGTTTTTTGAAAAAAACAATCCCGGGCCAACAGGAAACTTTGACCGGGGTCATTATCATTTAGCCTGGCCAAGAATTTGGATAATCATCGTTGGCTTTTGTGCCTTGTTTGTTTTGGGTGTTGTTATTTACGTGTTGGCTTTTAATCGGTTCCACTACTACAACGCAGTTAATGGCACGTTAATATCCCTTTCAATTGTAGCTTACCTGGCATTGGCGTATTATATTTACCCAAAACCAGCCTTAAATAATGTTGGTTTCTTTGGCTTTATAGATAACCCTTCCAGTTATACTGACGATATCAACAGAATGTTGTTGTGGAGTCAGTTGCTTCTGCTTCCAGGTAAAATTCTAGCTATTCCAATTGTAAATTTATGGTTTATAATGCGTGCAGTTATATATAGAAAACCAGCTGACTTAAATGAATGAAACTCATTAAGAAAAACATTTTCAACACCCTCTTTATTGCGCTATTATTGATCGTGATTTTTGTGCCAGATGCAAAGGCTTTTTTGTTAAAGGGCTTGATGGAAATTGGTTTTTATAGTCCGAAAATTGAAGAGACGGCAACAGAATCGCCAGGCCTTAAAGGAATTAGGTTTAGCGATAGTAAAGGAAATACAATAGATTTAGGAGACTTAAGAGGTAAAGTTGTTTTTCTAAATTTCTGGGCAACCTGGTGCCCGCCCTGCCGTGCAGAAATGCCTTCACTAAACAAACAACATTCAGAATTTCGGAATAATCCTAACATAACATTTATTTTTGCAGATGCTGATGGAGATTTTGCAAAATCGACGAAATACATGTCTGACAGAGGGTTTGCTATGCCGGTTTTTAAAGTTGATGGAAATGTTCCGGAGCAGATTTTTTCGGGGCCGCTGCCAACAACCATAATTTTTGATAAACAGGGTAGAATATCTTTTAAACATGAAGGAGTGGCAAATTATGCCGATAAAAAGTTTATTTCCTTTATAAACAAGCTAATAGAAAGCAACGATTAAAGCTTGTAAACTGCTGCGCAATGATTTGATTATTCATTACTTTTGCCGCTATGATTTCATTTTTCGAGGCTTCGCTTAAGCAACTCTCCATTCACCACACCGGCAACAAATTAGTTGAGGAATATTACAAACTATCTGATGCGCCCTTAAAAATTGAGGATGAAATGCTGGGCAATTTGTTAATGCAATTCTTTCTTAAGCCCTTCGAAAAAGTTAACGAGGTTTATCGCTTTTATCATCCTAATGATAACCTGCAACTTAACGAGGTTTTTCATTTCGCTACAGAGATTTTTGAGAACATCGAGCACTTTCATGAAGATTCGCAGCAACTCGCAAAACATTTGTATGATGTGGCTAATCATCCAAAAATAAAATCAGGAGAACTTTATGTTGGCTATTTTGAGAAGGTGCAAATTGAAGGGGAACAACTTGATGTTATTGGCATTTTTAAATCAGAAACAAAAGACACTTATTTAAAAGTTTATCCTGAGCAGGACGGTTTTGGAATGAGTTACGAACAGGAAGCAATCAGCATCAATAAGCTTGATAAAGGTTGTTTAATTTTTAATGTTGATAGGGAGGAAGGCTATAAAGTAGTGGTTTTGGACCAGGCAAAAAGTAGTAACGACAGCGCCGTTTACTGGAAAGACGAATTTTTGAAACTCAAAATCCGCAATGATAGTTACAACCAGACAAATAATGTTTTAGGTGTGTACAAAAATTTTGTAACACAAAAAATGGATGATGAATACGAGATAAGCAAGGCAGATAAAATTGATTTGCTTAACCGCTCGATGAAATATTTTAAGGAAAAAGAAACCTTCGATATCGATGAATTTAGCAATGAAGTAATCGGGAACGCAGAAGGCATTGAATCGTTTAAAAATTATAAGAAAAATTACGAGCAGGAGTATGAATCGCCCATTGCAGATTCATTTGAAATTGCAGAATCTGCCGTAAAAAAACAGGCAAGGGCATACAAAAGCGTACTAAAGCTTGATAAGAATTTTCATATTTACATCCATGGAAATAAGGATATGATTGAAAAGGGCTATGATGACGATAAATCGCTGAATTACTATAAGGTTTATTTTAGAGACGAAGAATAATTGCTAAATTTTTTGCTGTGCTTTTAACGCCATGTAACGATTAATTACGTTTACAGTTAATTTTTGAGGCGGTGTTAAAATTGAAAGTATGCCATGCTTGTTTAGTTCTAACGCCATCAGTTTTTTCTCGTAAATAAATTTTTCTGCAATGGTTTTATGGTAAATTCCTTCAACGTCTTTTGCAGGTTCAGTGCTCAAGGTTTTCAATTCTGTGTTTTCGAAAAAGACAACGACAAGTAGGTGGTATTTTGAAATCCGTTTAAGGTATGGCAATTGCCTTTGCAGGGCCGATAAACTTTCAAAGTTTGTAAAAAAAACGATCAGGCTTCGTTGTTTAATTACAGAGCGGATGGTCGCATACAGTGCGTCCATGTTGCTTTCCAGATACCTCGTTTTTTCTTTGTATAAAACCTGCATAATGTGCCCAAGCTGTGCAGCTTTTCGTTCTGCAGGCACAACAGCCCCAATGGTTTCTGATAGCGTTATAATTCCCGCTTTATCTTGCTTTAGCATTGCCACTTTCGATAGCGCAACACTTGCATTTATGGCATAATCAAGCAAACTCAAACCCTCAAAAGGCATTCTCATAACCCTTGATTTATCAATAATAGAATAAACATTCTGCGAACGCTCATCGCTGTAGGTATTTACCATTAAGCCACCCTTTCTTGCAGTAGCCTTCCAGTTTATCGTTCGGATATCGTCGCCGCCCACATAATTCTTTATCTGATCAAACTCCGAACTTTGGCCAACTTTTCTTATTTTTTTTATGCCAAATTCGGTTAAATGATTGGAAACGGCCATTAATTCGTGCTGACCTAAATTGATAAACGACGGATATACAGGAAGTATCCGTGCTCCATCAAAATTATATCGCCTGTTTACCAAACCGATTAAGGTTCCGGTGTAAATCCTGATAAATCCAAAGTCGTATTCGCCACGTTTGGTTGGCCTCAAATTGTAATGAATGGATTTTACATCACCAGGCTTAAGGCTTAATTCAAAGTCTTTATCGCGAAGCTGAAACTGAAAAGGCACTTCATCAATAACTCGAATATTGACCCTAAAGCCGTAGCTGTTTTTTACCTCTATTTGTATCGGGTTTTCGTCGCCGTTGCTTAATCGCTTTGCTGTCCGCCTGTGTGCATCAATTCCACCTTTATTCCGGTATAAGATTATAATATCTAAAGCAAATAAGGTAAAAACCAGGCCTGTGGCAATTTCCGGAATTTCTCCCAGCCATCTAAAAAAGAATTTTAAAACAAAGAGCAATACACAAAGAGCCAATGCCCCAAAAAGGCGGTCGGTTAAAAAAAGATTTATGTAGTACTGCTGAAAGATTTTTTTCAAGGAATTTTTTTTAAAATGATAATTGGTGCCTACCTGGGTATTTCCAGTTTTTTGATAATTTGGTTTACGATATCAGTTGTGGTTATGCCTTCCATTTCCTTTTCGGGTGTTAATAATATCCGGTGGGCCAACACCGGTGTGGCCACTGCAATAATATCATCTGGCGTTACAAAATCCCGGTTACGTATGGCTGCCAGCGCCTTTGCGCTGTGTACAATTGCGAGTGAAGCTCTTGGTGAGGCGCCTAAGTACAGCGACGGATTGTTGCGGGTTTCGAAAACAATTTTCGCAATAAATTCCAGCAATTTTGGCTCTACAAATAGGTTACGGATAATGCCACGGGCGGCCTTAATTTGCTCTATTGATAACACAGGTTTTACGTTATCAAGCATCGTTTTATTAACCAAAGAATGTTGTGCTGTAAGGATTTGAGTTTCTTCTTCAAGTGTGGGATACTTCACTTCAATCTTAAATAAAAACCTGTCTAATTGTGCCTCGGGTAACCTATAGGTGCCTTCCTGCTCAATTGGGTTTTGGGTAGCCAAAACAAGAAATGGCTCCTCCATTTGATAAGTTGTTCCATCAATTGTAACCTGGCGCTCTTCCATCACTTCAAACAAGGCCGACTGTGTTTTTGCCGGTGCCCGGTTAATCTCATCTACAAGGATAATGTTGCCGAATATTGGCCCTTTCCGAAATTCGAAATCGCCGGTTTTGGTATTAAATATTGGAGTCCCTAATACGTCAGACGGCATAAGATCTGGTGTAAACTGCACCCTTGAAAATTGCGCAGCAATTGATTTTGCCAAGAGTTTGGCACTTAAGGTTTTTGCTACACCGGGTACGCCCTCTATCAAAATATGTCCGTCGGCAAGCAAGCCTACTATTAAAAAATCGATTACCTGTTTCTGGCCAATTATGATGTTGCTCAACACGCTACGAATTTGTGCTACCGCGTCATTCAGCACACTTAAATCGGTTCGCTGGCTAAATTGCTCTTGTTCCTGCTCCATTAGGTTTTGTTTTTTTATAAAATTCTTCAATTATACTATTAAGGCCAATCAATTCTGTATCGCTAAAATGATCGAGCGTAGGTACCTGCATAAAATACCTTGTTAAAGTTTTAGCCAACGTTTCGTTAATACCAGTTCTTAATCGCAGAGTTTCTGCAAAATCTGCTTGTATTTCGTTTGTTTTCAGGTAATATCTGCTTCGCAAATGTTCCATCAAAAAGCTGATTTTCTTTTGCGCAATATCCAGGTTATTTCGCTGGTGGTAATATACACTGCCAACCACGTTAGCAAATTCTACTGACGTATTTGTGTAAGCATCTGCGATAGGAATAACCCGCTGCCGGCGTTTAATTTCGTAAAAAACGAAAAGCAGTAAACTAAAAATGCACAGGTAATAGGCGTTTTTCAATTCCGGATGCTTAAAGAAAACCCTCATTAAACCTTGTTCTCCAGTTTTCGGAACGGTAAAATACTCGTCGTAGATAACTGTTGTTGCGCTCTGTATGTAGCTCAAAGTTTTCTCCGCGTACTCTGCACCATATTTGTCCAGAAGGTTAAAATTGCTGTAAAATCCCGGGCCGGCAATTAAATAAAGCGAACCTTTACCAAAGTTATATTTTACATAATTAGGGCGATTTTTTGCATCAACACCCAAAACAACCGCACTTGAGGTATCTATTCTGCTGAAATATTGATCGCCTATTCCTTTTTCGAAACCATAGTTTACAACTGTTTTCAGGTTTGGATTGGTAAAGTTTAAAGAACTACCACTTTGAGAAAAAGATGAAGAGATCTTTAGTTTTAATGCTTTCTCTGCCTTTTCTCCGAGGTTGTAACTGGCAATGAAAACATCGTTTCCGGCAGACATATACTTTTTTAATTGTGCTAAATCCGCCAGCTCAATCTTTATCTCAGGGGCAATAATTATATAGGTGCTGTTGCGGTAGTTGCTACTTTTAATGGTATTGTAAATGGGTAAGCCTGATGTTTTCACACTAGCTTTTGGAAAAATATCTTTAATTCGATTGTAAAAGATATAGGTGCCATAAGGAATTTTATCTTTCTTAACGTAGGTGGGCGACCAATCTGTAGGGGTTGGTTTGTTAAACTGCGCTACGAGGTAAATTAATATCAGGATGATGCCAATGCCGAAATAAATTTTGTATCCTTTCATTAAATCCGGGCGTTGAAATGATTAAATGATTGGTTAATTGGCTCAAACTTTTGTGCATCAACAGGAAAATCACCATACCAGACATAATCAAACTGGTGGGTTAGCACGCCAAATTCGTTTTGAATTTCGGGTTTAGAAATTTCGGTAAAGTAATTGTAATTGGTTTTTTCAGGTTGCCAGTTTATAATTTCGGCGTCGCTCAGTTTTTTCAGTGTTCTTAAATACAGCAATCGAATTGCAAGGCGGTATTTTTTTTGGTCGATTAGCTTTTGAATCTCCTTTTCGTAATCAATTTGATGAATATTTTCATTTATAATATCATAAGGCAAAATGGTCTCTTTTGATTTCTTACTGAAGATGTTTTCGGTACCAACAATTTTTATCACGATATATAACAAAATTGCAACACCCAAACCAATGAAAAAATATCTGGAAAGCGGATTCGAGGCGGCGCTACCTGCTAGCTCGTTAAAGAGTCGCCAAAACCACATCCAGAACCTATCCCAAAGAGAAATATCCCTTACCAAGTCGCCATCGTACTGAAATGCTGTCTGATCGGCAAAGGTTTCTAAAGCCTCTTTATCAAACTTTGCGGGTTTTAAATTTGTGCTATCCGTTTTTATGCTGTGATTTACCGATGGCTTGGAATTTTGAGCATAGGCATTTGCTGATGCAAAAAGCAAACACAGTACAACGAGAAATTTGAGTGCGAAATTTGACATGTTAATATTCTTCCGGTCGGCTGTCAATTGGTTTATCGGCTGCGCCGAAATTTGAAATCCGCTCCATTAAACCAAGGCTTTCTTTTTCTTCTACCAGATTAAAATAAATTAAAGCCACAGTAATGAGTGGAAAGGTCATAAATACCTGGCAAAGGTATTGGAGCACAGTAGTTAACATGGTAAAAACAAGAGACATTTCGGGTTTTGTGGAAGAGAAAAGACCAATCATACTAACGATTGTAGTCGGCAAAACCACAAGCGTCATACAGGCATAAACGATTATCCAAATGATTACGAGCGACCCAAAAGTTAACCAAAAATTATCTTTCACAAGTTTAAAGCTTCGGCTAAATGAATAACTAAATGTGCCATTTTCTATAATCATGATTGGAAACACAATGGAGATGAATGGAAACAGCCACAAGCCAGGTAAAACGCAAAAGAGCAGCCCAAAACCCATTAATAGGGTCAGTAATAAAGTGCTGCCGAAAACTTTAAAAAAGTAATATTTGAAATAACCCCAAACTTCGTCGGTGGTGGGCGTTTTATTCCCTTTTTGAACGTAAATTGCAATGTACGAAAGTATCGTAATCGTGCTACTTGCATAGCCTGCCATCGTAAATAAAATGGCGAGCCAGTATTCCCATCCCAATTGCCCACCAAAACTTAAATTACGTCTTGGCGTATTTACATCCATATTGTTAAAAGTATGCACCGCTTTGTATTGCTGTAAAAGCATAGAGAGCATTCCTGCTAAAACAAAAAGGCCACAAAAAATGAAGTAAGTTGTAAACAACGATTTAAAATTCTGCCTGATGAAGGTGAACGTGTCGTTGATAAGCTGACCAAAATCTCTTCGTTTTTTAAATTCAATAATTGAAAGCATAATGTTAGATGAGTGTTCTTTTGCTAATGCGTTTTGGGTAAATAATTACATACCAAACAATAAATATGGCCGAAACCGATAAAATAAGGGCACTTAAAAACGCCGGCATTTCGGTGTGACGGGTAACAAAACTTTCAAAAAAAGCAGCCACTACAAAAATTGGAACTAAACCGAAAACTATTTTTAAGCCATCTTTCGCCCCTTTTAAAATCGAGGCCTTTCTTGTATAAGTTTTCGGGAATAACATGCTGTTTCCCAGAATCAGGCCTGCCGCACCTGCTAAAACCAGGGCCGAAATTTCCAGCGTTCCGTGTATCCATATTACCAAAACGGATTGTAAACCTAAGCCTTTACTAAAAAAGAAGTATTGAAATGAACCAAGCATAATTCCGTTCCTGAAGATTGAAACGATTGCTCCAAAAGAAAAGATGATGCCCAGCACAAAAGTTAAAAGAGAAACAAAAATATTGTTTGCCCCAATCTGGATAAACATCAAAAGCGGGTTTGCTTGTTTATAAACGCCAAAAGGATCGCCTTTGGCAATATTATCATTGGTCATATTTACATACCCGTCGCCCAAAATTAAGCGTATAAAAGTATCGTCGTATTTTGCTGAAATGGCACCTAAAATACATGAAACCAAAAAAAAAGCGAATGCATATATGATTTGCTTCTTATGCTCGAAAAAAAGCAAAGGCAATTCGGTTTTCCAGAAATAAACAAACCGGTTAGATTTTTCTTTCTTGTTTTTGTATACCGATTGATGCAGTTTTGAAGCCAGGCCATTAAGGTAAGCCGTTGTTTTTGAGTTGGGATAAAATGTTTTTGAATAAGCCAAATCATTTGTTATCTCTGTAAAACGATCGGCAAGCTCATCAGAATTTGCCAATGGCATTTCATCGAAGCGTTTCCACTTTTCCGTGTTTTGTTTTACAAATAAGGCTTCTCTCATCGATTTGATAAATCTTTGGTTAAAATAGGCTAATTTTTCTTAGCTACAAAAAATAGGAACTAAAACTTTGGCCATAAATTTTTGATTGTGGTTAAGCGCTTTTGTTAAAAAAAAAATTATGTTTGAAATATGGAAACCATCAGAATTAGCACTGCTCAAAATGTTGATATTGATTATGAAGTTGCAGGCTTGGGTGAAAGAATTGCGGCAAGGCTAATTGATTTGGCAGGCTTTGCCATACTTTATATTGTTGCTGTAATCTTAATGCTTGTGGCATCAATCAGCCGGTCTGAAATGTTAATCGTTGTCTTATTGGTGCTTTTTGGCCTCATTTTTCTATTCTACGATTTAGTTTGCGAAACATTTATGGATGGCCAAACCTTCGGGAAGAAAGTCATGAAAATTAAGGTAATTAGTTTGGATGGCGGCCAGCCAAGTTTTGGGCAATACCTTATGCGGTGGGTATTCAGGATTGTTGATTTTGGCTTTTTCTTTGGCTGGGGCGTTGTTGCCTTAATTGCTGTCGCGATTTCCAAAAATCATCAGCGTGTGGGCGATATGCTTGCAAAAACAACACTTATTAAAACAGTGCCGCGTACTCAGATCGATAACGTCGCCTTCATTTCTTCATTACCGGAAGATTACCAGCCAACTTTTAAAGAAGCTTTTTTTTTGAATGATCGTGATGTGGAGCTCATTTATGAAGTGTTAACCGGTTTTTACCAAACCGGAAACCCTCAATTAATTTACGCAATGGCTGGCAAAGTAAAAGAACACATCAATCCTGCAATGCCTGCCGGCATGAATGAACTTCAGTTTTTAGAAACCATTTTAAAAGATTATAGCTATTTAACGGCTAATACAGCATACTAATGCATTGCCATTTTGTAAAAATAGGATAGCAGAATAAAATTTCCAACCAATATCGAGAAAATATTAATTGCTTTAGAGCGGGTTTTGAAACCAGCGAAATAAGATATTGCGGCAAATAGAAGCAAGCTGATTATTGGGATTGTTGGCGGATACAGTTGCCAGCTTTCGCTTAAGTTTCCTTTGGTAAGACATATAAATGCCCGCTGAAAGCCACAGCCCGGGCAATCAAAGCTTGTTAAACTTTTGAAAGGGCATGGTAATAAATGATTTTGCAGCCAGTTAAATAAATTAACCGGGCTGCAAAATATTTGGTATGATAATGTTAAAACCATTTAAACTACAGGCGGTGGCGTGTCGTTAGGGTTGTTGAATGGCGTGTTTTGATTACCGAATGGGTTGTTCGGGTTATTGAACGGGTTATTTCCAAAACCACGATTCTGTGCTTCCGCGGCTGACGGACCTAAATATCTGGCATCTCCAAAGCCTAAAATCGGCCAGAAAATAAACGACAGAAAAAGTAAGCCAAGCGTAAATCCTTCTGATTTACCATAACTTTTGCTCATTAGGTTTAGCAACCAAACACCAAATACAATATTTGTGCAAGGTAAAAGCAGCCAAAGTATCCAAATCATCGGTTTGCCAACAATTTCTAACATTATGATAATGTTGTAAATTGGAATAATAGCAGCCCAACCCGGCTTGCCCGCTTTTTCGAAGGTTTTCCACATTCCTGCAACGGAAATAACCCAAACGATAAGAATAAAAAAGAAATAGGCTCCAATAAATGCGGCAAGAGCGCCAGAACCTGCAGCAGATTGATAGTCATCCATAATTAATAAAAGTTTTTAGTTTAATGATTAGATAGTTAAACTAAATTATAACTTTTTGATTAATAATGGAGTAACAGTTAGATTACATTATTTAATAACATCCATAATTTTAGGCGCCAGCGCATTAACCCAATTGGTGTACATTTTCCCACTCGGATGCAGTCCATCGCCTGCAATTAAAGACACATCATTCGCAGCCATTCTGGAATCGGGCGTTATGTTTGTGAAACTTACCCCCGCAGCCAGTGTAATTTTTTCCGCAGCAGCATTAAAAGTATCAATTTCTGATGCAATGGTTTGAGCGCTTTTTGAAAACGTTTTAGCATATGGCGTTACGCCCCAATCGGGAATAGATATTACAAAAACCCTTGCTTTTCTTCCACCAGAAAAATCGATTGCAGTTTGCAGCAATGCCGAAAACTCTTTTTTATATGTTTCTATAGGGTAACCCCTGTATTGATTGTTAACCCCGATTAATAAGGTAACAAAATCGAATTTCTGTGTAAGTTTTGCCTGTGCTATTGCACCCTGAAGCTCATCTGTTGTCCACCCTGTTACAGCGATAATTTTCGGGTCTTCTACATTTCGGCCATTCTTTTTTAAGTTAGCCTGAAGCTGATAAGGGAAAGATTCTGCCTGCGTTACGGATTCGCCGATTGTGTAAGAATCTCCCAAGGCAAGATATGTGTAATTGCCAACGGCATTAGGATTAATAAAGTTTGTATCGGCTGGGGCAGCAACAGACATGTCATTTTCTTTAGTGCAGCCCGAAGATAGCAAACAAAATAAGGCAAAGCCGGATAAAAGTTTCATAGCCTAATTTACGCAAAAGGGTTGTGGTTAGATTTTAAACCAAATCCATTTTAAATAAGCCCGCAATATGATTTTTAAGCTTGTACTTTACTTCTTCAATATCAAGTTTATGGCCAAGCTCTTTTTGTAATGAGGTTACGGCCTTGTCATCAATGCCGCATGGAACAATATTTTTGAAATAGTCCAAATCTACATTTACGTTGAATGCGAAGCCATGCATGGTTACCCATCTGCTGCAGCGAACGCCCATTGCGCAGATTTTGCGGGCCTTTTCATTATCTGCATCAAGCCAAACGCCAGTATAACCCGGGTAGCGGCCAGCTTCAATTCCATAATCCTTTAAGGTTAGGATAACGGCCTCTTCCAGCGTTCTCAGGTATAAATGTATATCTGTAAAAAAGTTATCTAAATCTAAAATAGGGTAGCCAACAATTTGCCCAGGGCCGTGATAAGTAATGTCGCCACCTCTATTTATTTTATAGTAAGTTGCCTGCTTATCTTTAAGCCCCTGCTCATCTAACAATAAATTTTCGGCATGCCCGCTTTTTCCCAACGTATAAACATGTGGGTGCTCGTTAAAAATTAAGTAGTTTGGGGTTGGTAACCGGGTTCCGTTAACCCTGTTTTCAGTCTTAATGGCAACAGTTTCGTTCAGTAAACTTTCTTGTTTATCCCAGGCTTCCTGGTAGTCGGTCAGGCCCCAATCAATAAACTTTGTAGCACGGTTTTGTAAATCACTTACAGCGATATCCTGTTTTTCAGTAACCTGGTTTTGCTTATCGTTATTCATTTCTGGCCTTTCTCTGTTTACGCCGGCGCCTGTACATAGCCTAACATGTAGCCGTCTTTCGTTTTAAAATAATGAACAGTTAGCGCTCTCGTACTGTCCGGTAATTCCACGATAGCATTTAGGCTTCCCTCGCTTTTAAGCTTAAACGGTTTAATATGGATGTGCTTTTTAAACTCCAAACCTTTTTTGCCATGCCACTTATAAATGGCTTCCTTGGCGCACCAGCAAACATAAAGGCCTTCGGTATTGTCTCCAATTTGCTTTTGAGCCAATTCTACATCGTTCAAAAACTTGTGTTTAATGCTTTTAATTTTATGTTTAATCAATTCAATATCAACGCCAACAGCAAAATCTTTGCTAATCATTACGGCGGCATAATCGTAAGAATGACTCAATGATATTTTATAATCAGAATTGGTAAGGTATGGTTTTCCATCTTCATCGAACTGACAGTCGATATATTCTTTAGTGTTGAGCAGGGTTCTAAGTAAAAGCCTTGTACTTAACCAATGAAGCAGCCTTTTTCCATTGTTAAATGATGCAATGATATCCCACTCATGCTGCTTAAGTTGTAAGCCGGCAAGCAGTTCAGCTTCAGTTTCTTCAATTTTCCAGATTGCCAAAACCGAATGTTCATCAATGTTTTTATTATAAACTATAGGCATTTATAAAATTGAAATTTGCATGCAAAACTATCTTAAATAAATGATAATTTAGGCCAAAAATACGCATAAAAATGATATTATCAGATAAAAGGATTTTAGAGGAAATTGAAAAGGGAACAATAATTATAGAGCCTTTTGACAGAACTTGTTTGGGCACCAACTCTTACGATGTACATCTTGGAAAATACCTTGCAACCTATAAAAGCCGCGTATTAGATGCAAAAAAGCATAATGAAATTGACCATTTCGAAATTCCTAAAGATGGATTCGTACTTCAGCCAGGTACATTATACCTTGGAGTAACCTTAGAATACACCGAAACACATAGTCATGTTCCTTTTTTAGAAGGAAAAAGCAGTACCGGAAGATTAGGTATCGATATTCATGCCACTGCCGGAAAAGGCGATGTTGGTTTCTGCAATACATGGACGCTTGAGATTTCTGTGGCCCAGCCTGTGAAAATTTATGCAGGCATGCCCATCGGCCAGCTAATATATTTCGTTGTAGAAGGAAATATCGAAACCATGTACAACACCAAGGGTAACGCTAAATACAATAATAAAACGACTAAGCCGGTAGAAAGTATGATGTGGAAGAACAGCTTTTAGAATTAAATATTCATCTGATCTTCATTAAAATATGCCTCGGGTTTTGTAACTTGAGGCATATTTAATTTACCACACACCAAATGAAAATCAAAATTTCGCTCGCTTTGGGCTTCTTCGCTGTGCTTATAGGTTTTGTTGCCTTTAAAATCGACGATGACCCGTTTACCCAGCTTCTTAAAAAGCTTGATGACTACACCACAAAATATCAACAGGAAAAGGTTTACCTTCATTTAGATAAGCCGTATTATGCCATTGGAGACGATATTTGGTTTAAAGCCTATGTCGTTAACGGCAAAACACAAACGCCTTCCAACATTAGTAAAATACTTTATGTAGAATTAATTAATGAAAAGGATTCGTTAAAAAAGTTAATCAAGCTTCCCATCATGGGTGGCATTTCCTGGGGCGATTTCAAACTAACCGATTCTTTGGGTGAAGGCAACTACCGGATTAGGGCTTACACCAATTATATGCGCAATTTTGGCACCGATTTCTTTTTCGATAAAACCATAAAAATTGGCAACAGCTGGGCAAATAAGGTTTTTACATTTACCGAATATAAATTTTCGAAAGAAAATAGTGCCGAAACCGTTACTGCCACCATTCATTTTGAAGATAAAAATGGCGTTGCTTACAAGGAAAACGAAGTGAGCTACGAGGCACAACTTGATTTTCGAAGTGTTGCAAAAGGTAAAACCAAAACCAACCTGAAGGGCGATGCTGTAATCAGTTTTACGAACAGCCAGTCTTTTTTGAATAAAAAAGGTAAAATTGTTGCCACCATTACGCTCGATAACAAACAAAAAATTGTTAAATCGATTCCAATTACCGCCACGAGTAATGATGTTGATGTGCAGTTTTTGCCGGAAGGAGGAACATTTGTAGAAGAGCTTCCTCAAAAGATTGCTGTTAAAGCATTGAACGGTTCAGGCAATGGCGAAGATATTTCGGGTAGGGTTGTAGACGATACCGGCGTTGAACTTGCAAAAATTGAGACCAATTACCTTGGTATGGGCAATTTTACGCTGAACGCACTTCCAGGTAAAAACTATACCGCAAAAATTAAATTTAAAGATGGCTCGGAAAAGGACTTTAAACTTCCGCTGGCCCAAAAAAGTGGTTATGCTTTATCTATAAATAATATAGACACAGCGAAGGTTATGGTTAAACTTATGGCAAGTGCCAACCTAACCAACGGCGATGAGTTAAAGATTGTTGCCCAGCAAGCTGGAAATGTTTACTACGTTTCGAAAGCTAAGGTTGATAAACAAGTGCTGCTCGCCAACATACCTAAAAGCAAATTGCCATCAGGCATTATTCAGTTTACCTTATTTTCTGCTAATAATGAGCCAATCGCGGAACGATTGATTTTCAATAAAAGCAAATCTGATGTTATCGATATAGACTTAAATTCTGCCGCACAATCAGATTCGAAAAAAGGCTTGTCGAATTTTACATTTAAAGCATCGAATGTTGGGAAACCGGTTGTGGGGAGTTTTTCTGTTTCCGTAACAAACGCAAGCAAAGTAACGCCAGATGAGGATAATGAGAGCAATATTTTCGCTAATTTATGGTTGACATCAGATTTGGCCGGTCATGTAGAAAAGCCAAATCATTATTTTCTTAAAGATGATTTGAAAACTGCACGAGAGCTCGATAACTTATTGCTGACGCAAGGCTGGCGAAGATTTTTATGGAAAAACGTGATTGCCGGTGCGGCGCCCAACATTACGTTCAAGCCCGAGCAATCTACTTCAATTAGTGGAACAGTTACAAAAGGCGGTAAACCAGTGCCGAATGGTAAGGTGATGTTAATGTCTACCAAAGGTGGTTTTTTTGTGCTAGATACGGTAACAAATGCCGAAGGAAAATTTAATTTCGATAACCTGATGTTTAGCGACAGCACAAAATTTGTAGTTCAGGCCAGAACAAAAGCCGATAGAAAGTTTGTAGACATTAAAGTAGATGCCGTACCTTATCAAATTGTAACCAAAAATAAAAATAGCGCTGATATTGATGTTAATGTTAATAATTCGCTGATGAAATACATCAAAGAAAGCGATAACTATTTTAACGAAATGACCCGTTTGGGACTGCTGGAAAGAACCATTAAACTTGATGAAGTTGTGGTTACCGAGAAACGAAACGTCGCAAAAAATTCTTCGAACCTAAACGGAGCAGGTAACGCCGATTATGTACTTACAGAGAAAGACCTTTCAACTTGCGTTCAGCTTTCGCAATGTTTAAACGGGCGCATTCCGTTTGTAACCTTTAGAGGAGGTATACCGTATTCTACGCGAAGTCCGAACACCCCAATGTCTATTATCGTTGATGGCATGCAGGTTGAACCAGAATTTCTTGATAATCTTAATGCGCCCGATATTGAAACAATTGAGGTTTTGAGGTCGGCGGGTAATACGGCAATCTATGGAATCAACGGCGGTGGTGGCGTTTTAATAATTACAACAAAACGCGGGGGTGGTGTTGCTAATTACAATAACTATGCACCTGGTGTGGTAATTGTCAATCAGAAAGGATATTCTGCATCCAGAGAATTTTATGCGCCTAAATACGATTCGCAAACAACCGGTAGCAAACAAGATTACCGAAGTACAATTTATTGGAACCCTCAGGTAGTTGCTGCCGATCAGGGTAATGCAAAATTCGATTTTTACAATGCTGATGAAGCGGGGACTTATCGTATTGTAATTGAGGGCATAGATGCAGAAGGCCATTTAGCCAGAAAGGTTTACACGTACGACATAAAGTAACAAAACGTAACTAAAACGTTAGTCGGATTTTTAGAGGATGTGCTTCAGGTTTATTAACTTGAGGCATATTTTTTTATGCAACCCTAATGAAAAATCTACTTTACCGTTTACTCGCCTTCTCTTTCCTGTTTTTAGCGCTTATCGCATTTAAAGGCGATGATGACCCTTTTAATGCGATACTCAAAAAGCTTGTTGCTTACAGTACAAAGTATCCCCACGAAAAGCTATACCTGCATCTTGATAAGCCATACTACGCTGTGGGAGATGATGTATGGTTTAAAGCGTACGCAACAAATTCGAACGCCAAAGGATTATCATTAATAAGCAAGATAGTTTATGTTGAATTGATTGATGAAAAAGACTCCCTAAAAATTCAGTTGAAACTCCCCTTGATGAATGGTGTAAGTTGGGGCAATATAAAAATTGCCGACACCTTAGCTGAAGGAAATTACAGAATCCGGGCATATACTAATTACATGCGGAATTTTGGAACCGACTTCTTTTACGATAAAACGATAAAAATTGGCAACAGCATTTCCAATAAAGTCTTCACAAAAACGAGTTATAAGTTTAGTAAAGAAAATAATTTAAATAATGTAGATGCAACCATTCACTTTGAAGATAAAAACGGTTTGCCCTACCGCGAAAATGAAATTAGTTATGAGATTCAGTTTGACGATAAAACGAAAACGGCAGGGAAATCAAAAACAGATTTAGACGGCAATGCAGAAGTTCATTTCACTAAAAATCACGCAAATACGCAGGGCTACATTTTAACAACGTTAAACCTACCCAACAGAAATAAAGTTGTAAAATCCATCCCAATCCGCGCTACTTCAAATCAGGTCGATGTTCAGTTTTTGCCAGAAAGTGGCGTGCTTTTAGAAGATTTGCCTCAAAGAATAGCCGTAAAAGCTGTAAACTCTTCGGGTAGAGGTGAAGACGTTGTCGGCGTTATTTTAGATGGCAACGGCAAGGTTGTAAACACATTTCAAACCTCACATTTAGGCATGGGCAGCTTTATTACTAATGTGCAGCCAAACCAGGCTTACACAGCTTTAATTAAGTTTAAAGATGGTTCTGAAAAGGAGTTTAAATTTCCCGAAACACAAAAGATTGGGCATGCTTTAGCAGTGGATGAAACAGATGCTGAAACGTTGAAGTTAAAAATATTGTCGTCTGCAAATGCTGTAAATGGCGAGGAAGTTAAATTGGTCGTGCAGCAAAACGGCTCCATAGCCCACGTAATAAAAGCGAAAATTACAAAGCAGTTAGTAGTTACCTCGCTTGGCAGGGATAAACTTTCGCCGGGCATTAATCAAATAACGTTGTTTTCTGGCGATAACCAGCCCATAGCCGAGCGATTGATATTTTCGAAGCAACAAACTGATCAGTTTAAAATTGACTTGAATATAGATTCCGTTGCTTCAGGCAAAAAAAATAAGTCGGTTTTTAACTTCAGGGCATTGGCTGATGATAAACCTGCGGTGGGCAGTTTTTCGATTTCAATTGCCAACACAACCAAATTAAAGGCTGATGAAAATAATGAAAGCAATATTTTCAGCAATTTATTGCTCTCATCAGATTTGGCGGGATACATAGAAGAACCCAACTATTATTTCTTAAATAATGATGCTAAAACTAATCGTGACCTGGATAACCTCATGCTTACACAAGGCTGGAGCCGTTTTGTTTGGAAAGATGTTATAAATGACGTTTTCCCAAACATCACTTATGTGCCCGAGTATTCGAGTATTATTAGCGGACAAATAAAAAAAGGTAACAAGCCTGTGGTGGGCGGTAAGGTTTTGCTAATGGCAAAAGAATCGAAAGGGTTCGTGCTCGATACGGTAACAGATGCAACCGGGCGTTTCCGGTTCCAAAATCTTTTATTTAAAGATAGTACGAAGTTTATTGTTCAGGCCCGCACAAAAGATAACGACAAAAAGGTAACCATAATTCTGGATAGGATTCCCAATCAAATCGTTACCAAAAATAAAAATGCTGCCGATGTGGAAGTGAATGTTAACGAGGTTTTAATGCAATACATTAAAGCCAACGACACCTTTTTTGACGAAATGAGACGCCTCGGTTTAATGGATAAGGGTATCAAACTGAATGAGGTGACAATCGAAGGAAAGAAAAGCCTTGCGCCAAATTCTTCAAACTACAACGGGGCGGGCGTGGCAGACTATGTTTTACCCGGCGATAAAATTAAAGGTTGCGCTACATGGGGATGTGTTTGGAGGCAACTTCCGGGAGTGCTCGTAGGCAAGCTCGACAGTCCGGTGTTAATCAGGGGTCAGTTCGGTTCATCTACGCTTAAAGGTGCGGCGATGCTTTACGTTGTAGACGGAATTTATCCCGGAACGCTGGATGGGTTAATTCCTGCTGATATTGAAAGTGTAGAATTGCTGAAAACTGTTGCATTAACCACAATTTACGGGATGCAGGGAAGCGGCGGAGTTATTGTAATTACTACCCGAAAAGGCATGAGCACCAAATATCAGGCAGAAGGCGTTATCAGCGTTAATCCAAAGGGAATAACCATTTCAAAAACTTTTTATTCCCCTCAGTACGATAAACCAAAGGAATTAGACATCAACGACACGAGGAGTACGGTTTATTGGAATCCGGAGGTGATAACGGACGAAAACGGAAAAGGACGATTTGAATTTTATAATGCAAATGAGCCTGGTGATTATAGAATGATAATGGAAGGGATTGATGTATCTGGCCATTTAGCAAGAAAGGTTTACACATATAGTGTTAAATAGGAAAAATTAAATAAATTTGAATTAGTATGCATGCATAATTATTTGTGTGCTGAAAATCACATTGAAAGCCGTTTACTATGAATACGATTAAAGTAAGTGTAAAAGACCGCCTTGCTACAATAACGCTGGCCAGAGGTAAATCGAATGCGCTAAACCGCGAGTTGGTTACGGAGCTTGATGACATGCTTAAAAACATCTCGTCAGATGATAATATTGGTGGTGTAATTTTAACTGGTTCTGCTCCGTTCTTTTCTGCAGGCTTAGATTTAGTGGAACTTTTCAACTACAATGAAGACGAGGCAAAATCATTCTTTACCTTGTTTTTCGATTTTGCAGCGAACATGGTATCTTTTAAAAAGCCTATGGTTGCCGCAATAAGTGGCCATAGCCCCGCAGGTGGCTGTGTAATGGCATTAGCATGCGATTACCGTGTTATGGCTGAAGGGCAATACATTATTGGTTTAAATGAAGTTCCTGTCGGGATAATTGTTCCGAACAGTATTTTTCAGCTTTATTCTTTTTGGATTGGCAAGGCCGAGGCATCCAGAAGTTTACTCACCGGCAAATTATATAATCCGGAGGAGGCATTAAAAGTTGGTTTAGTTGATGATGTTGTTAAAGGTGAAACATTGCTTACCACAGCAGAAAGAAAAATTAAAAAGTTTATGGAATTGGAAAGCAATACCTGGTCGCAAAGCAAACAAAACATCCGCGAGGAATTGATTGCTTCGATGAATGCAGACCAATCCGCAACCCTGGCAAAAATGCTCGAGCAGTGGTGGTCGCCTGCAACACGCCATATCTTAAAAACCATTCTGGAAAACCTCCAGCGCAAGTAATTAAGTATAAAAGCCATTCAATTAACAATTAACCAACTAACCATTTCTTAATAACCAGAATTATGTTTGCATATAACCAACCAATGCTTAGAGACGGTGCCCTGGAAGGCAAAACCATCGTTATTACCGGCGGCGGCACAGGCTTAGGGAAAGCCATGGGTATTTACTTTTTAAAGTTAGGCGCCAATCTGGTAATCACGAGCCGGAAGCAGGATGTACTGCAAAAAACGGCTGATGAAATGGAAGAAAAAACAGGCGGAAAAGTTCTGGCTGTTGCCTGCGACGTACGGGAGGTTGAACAAGTTGAAAATATGCTGGCAAAAACAATCGAAAAGTTTGGACAGGTAGATGTGCTATTAAATAATGCTGCCGGGAATTTTATATCGCCAACGGAGCGGTTATCTGCAAATGCATTTTCATCAATTATTGATATCGTTTTAAAGGGCACAGTAAATTGTACGCTTACCTTTGGGAAACATTGGATAAAGGAAAAACAAACGGCTACAGTTTTAAATATAGTTACTACCTATGCGTTTACCGGCTCTGCATATGTTGTTCCATCTGCCTGTGCAAAAGGAGGCGTACTGGCTTTAACCCGTTCACTTGCGGTAGAATGGGGTAAGTATGGCATACGTACAAATGCAATAGCACCCGGCCCATTCCCTACAAAGGGTGCCTGGGAACGATTGTTGCCCGGCGATTTGGCTAAAAAATTCGATTTTAAAAATCGTGTTCCCTTAAAAAGGGTTGGCGAACATCAGGAACTGGCAAACCTTGCTGCGTTTTTGGTTAGCGACTTTTCCGGATACATTAACGGAGAAACTGTTACCATAGATGGCGGCGAATGGCTACAGGGTGCCGGACAAATGAACGGTCTAGAAGCAATTCCGAATGAAATGTGGGATATGCTTGAGCAGATGACAAGAAGCGCCAAAGGTAGCTAGTCCATGTCTTCTTACTTCGTACTCGCTACTTGATGCTAAAATATTATCTTTGCCAGTATGAATATCTTACTATTAGGTTCAGGTGGCAGAGAAAGTGCGTTCGCCTGGAAAATAAGCCAGTCTTCACATTGTGATAAGCTAATCATTGCGCCAGGAAACGGCGGCACAGGTGCTTTTGGTACAAATATCAATATCAGTGTAAATGATTTTGATTCTATAAAAAAAATAGTGCTTACCGAAAAGATTGAGTTGGTCATTGTTGGTCCGGAAGAGCCTTTAGTAAATGGTATCCATGATTTTTTTCTTGCCGACGATGCCATTTCACACGTCCCTGTAATCGGGCCGAAAAAAGAAGGAGCAATTTTAGAGGGAAGCAAAGATTTTTCCAAACAATTTATGCAACGCCATGGTATTCCAACGGCAGCTTCAAAATCTTTTACCCCCGAAACCCTGGATGATGGCCTGGCCTACCTGCAAACGCATGCACTTCCCGTTGTTTTAAAGGCCGATGGCTTAGCGGCTGGCAAAGGTGTTTTAATTTGCACGGAAACGATTGAAGCCCAGGAAGAATTAAAGTTAATGCTTGGAGGTAAATTTGGTGCTGCGGGTGCTACCGTGGTTATTGAAGAGTTTTTAAGTGGTATAGAACTTTCGGTGTTTATTTTAACCGATGGTGAAAACTACCTAACCCTTCCATCTGCTAAAGATTATAAAAGAATCGGCCAGAACGATACCGGCCTGAACACTGGTGGTATGGGTTCGGTTTCTCCGGTGCCATTTGCCACCACCGAATTTCTGGCTAAAGTTGAAGAACGAATTATTAAACCTACAGTAAAGGGTTTGAAAGCGGATAATATCGATTATACAGGCTTTATATTTTTTGGTTTGATAAAGGTTGGCGAAGAGCCATATGTAATTGAGTACAATGCACGAATGGGCGATCCGGAGACAGAAAGCGTGATTCCGAGGATTGAAAATGACCTGGTAGAACTGTTTATGGCAACAGCAAATAAGCAATTGAATCAGGTTAACTTGGTCATTTCTGAGCAAACTGCGGCAACTGTAATGATTGTTGCCGGTGGTTATCCGGGCGAGTATTTAAAAGGAAAAGCAATTTCAGGTATCGAAAACCTTCGTCACTCTACTGCTTTCCATGCGGGTACTTTGCTTGATAATGATGTTGTTAAAACCAATGGTGGCCGCGTTATTGCGATTACCAGTTTACAGAAGGATATGTTCACCGCATTACAATCTGCAACAGCCGACGCCGGTAGAATTTATTTCGACGGCAAGTATTTTAGAGAAGATATAGGTTTCGATTTAATATAATTTTAAAGGCTTCAAATTGAAAAAGATACTTAAAAAGATTTCGGAAACGGCAATTAAACAAGCTGAATTTACATTTACTAACGGACAGATCGAATCTGCGTGGTTGGGCAATTTACCTGCTTCTTCAGATGAAATAAAGCGGTTGGAAGAACGGTTGGACATCGTTTTGCCCAAAGATTATAAGCTGTTTTTATCGATTACCAATGGCTTTAGCACGCCAAATGAAAATATTGAGCCATCGTTTGAGCCAACTGATAGTGTTGGTTTTCTAAAAGACATCGATCCGCATTTAATAGAGATTTGGATTAGTAACGATGAGCTTTTGGATGTTGCCATTAAGCTGGCAAGGAGTATTGTGGTTGGTGGCAGAAATGAAGAGCAATATTTCCTCCTTGTTCCGCCGCTATCAGAAAATGGTGATTGGGAATACTGGAAATTTGCTTCGTGGATACCAGGTGCAGACCCATACGAGGGCATGGAAAATTACTTTATCAACGCACTCGATTTCTTAAAATCAGCTTAAAAGAAATCGTATAAAAAAACAAAGCCCCGACTAAACCGGGGCTTTAATTTTATGTGATTTTTTAACGTTTTAACTTAATAAATGATTATTTAGTTTTGCTGCCTAAAAGTTCCTGAAGTTTATTCTGCAAAGCTTCTTCCCGTAACCCTTTTGCAATAATTTTACCCGTTGGGTCAATTAAAAAATTAGCAGGAATAGAGCGAATGCCATACATTACCGCTACTTCATTGTCCCAAAATTTCAGGTCAGAAACATGGGTCCAGGTTAGCTTATCATCTGCAATAGCCTTTAACCAGGCATCTTTTTTGCCCGGCTGATCTAAAGACACCCCTAATACTGTAAAACCTTTGTCCTTAAACTTGTTATACGCCACAACAACGTTAGGGTTTTCCTGGCGGCAAGGTCCGCACCATGATGCCCAAAAATCTACAAGGACATATTTACCTTTAAAATCAGATAATTTAACAGGTTTCCCGTCAGGGTCATTTTGCGTAAAGTCCATCGCCATTACACCAACAGCAGTTTTTTTAGAGGCTTCTAAAGTTTTTGCCAGGGTGGTTCCAGTCTTTGTAGCTTTCAACTCGGCACTTAAAGTCGGATAAATCGCTTCAACTTGCGCAAGCTGGTCAGGATCGCTTGCTAACTGTGCTAACGAAATTAAACTTACATAAGATTTTGGGTTGCTTTTGGCGAACGAAATGTAAATCGGGGTAGCTTCGCCAGCTGCCTTATCGTATCTTTCACTAATGCTTGCCATTACAGCTTTATCTTTCTTTTGCTCTGCGCTTAGTTTTGCGTATTCTGCATTAATTGCATCAATTTTATCGGTAGATGGCTTTAAGCTTGCCTTTAGCTTTGTGTTATCATCATTTGCAGGCGTTCCGGTAACTTTTATAGATTTTAAGGAATCTACTGAACTCACCATAATATTTCCCGGTTCAACATATAAACTTGCGTAATCCATGTTGCGGGTGTTAGTTCCTTTAACGTAAGGATTAATATTTTTAAACAAGTTTCCCATAACCGGATCGGCTGCGGTGCCCTTGAATTCAAATTTACCATTTGCAACAACGGCCGAATCGGTTTTGCGTTCACTATTTGCCGCATAAACAAAATATACTTTGTCGCCTGTTTTCAAAGCTTTTGCATCACCCTTAATGGTAAATGGCTTTTGAGCTAATGCTGCCAGCGGCAAAAGTGCCATTGCAGATAAGAGTATTCTTTTCATGGTTCTAATTTAATCGTCTTTTTGTAAAGATAAATATTTGTAAATTTCTAACGTAACTACTTGTGTAAAATTATGATAGCTTTTGATAGGTTCGCCACCATAGGTCTGGCATATCTCCATTTATAGCCGTTTGGTAGTCATCATATCGACAAGGTACGAGGTGGTATCTTTCATTTTTTGAGATGCCGGTTGGGTAAGGAACCTGCATCCACCAACGATCTGATTTTTTACTTTTCACAAAAGTCATTTCGCCCGAACCATCTTTTAAGCTGGTTCTGTATATTATAAATTGAGATTTTGGCGTAAGTGGGAAGTCTTTTTTGCGGGCATAAAAGCCATCAATAAAATACCAAACCATTTGTGCAAGTAAAAAGGCCGTTTGTCCGTTGCTATCGTAGGCTGGGTTAAACTCATAAAATCCTATCGAAGTAAGTTTGTCGTTCATGCCCGCATAACGTGCAATTCTGCACGCTTTTTCTCCATCGAAACCATTGGGCGTAGTGTTTGCATTTGCCACAGCATCGGCAGAACGAATGGCTCCAATATCAAAGCTAAGCATGTTTGCATTACGAATAATTGGCTCAGTTAAAGTAATATCCTGCGCAAATTCGCCGAGGCGATGAACATCAAAATAAAGCTTGTCCATAACGCTCAGGCTTTCCTGGTTTACAAAATAAGTTTGGTAGCCAATATTACTAAAGTTGAAAAGATAATTGGGTTGATGAAGGAATATTTTATTCAGATAGCAATCAGAACGCGTTGCGATACCATCATTGTTGTCATCGTCTATATCGAATTGATTGTCTACAATTACCAAATCTACCTTTTGTTCCAAATCTTCGTAACCCAGATATTGGGCGTAAGTCAAGTCCTGTCCGCCGCCAATAATCACCGGAATTATGTCGTTTTTAATTAACTCTGATACAACCATTTTCACCGCAACATAGGTATCGGCAATGGTTGCGCCAGGCAATATATTTCCCAAATCAACTAACCGGCTGGTAAATGCGCCTTCGTTTAACTTATAAAATTTTTCCCTGAAATAGTCCGGACCAATTCCGCAACCTTCATTATTGATTGCGCTTCTGCCATCCAATACACCGAAAATTGCAATGTCGAATTTTGTTTCTTCCAAATCAGGAAAAGATTCCGTGTAGAATTGGGTTTTCAAACCTAGCTGACTGGTGTAAAATCCATCTTTTGGTGTAAACTGTTCAACATTTAATGGAGAAAAGAAATCGGTTAATGACATATATTTAAAACTATCGCCCCAAATATCTATTTTTGAATGCGTATTTTCATCTATAGCCCAAAAAAAATAATGATACTCGTAACAGGTGGAACGGGATTTTTAGGATCTGAATTAATAAAACAATTAACTGATAACGGTTTAGCAGTTCGGGCTTTAAGGAGAAAAAATTCCAAAATCCCCCCGATTATTCAGAACAATAAACTCCTTGATTGGTTTGAAGCCGATATTAATGAACCCGCCACACTGGAAGAGGCATTTATTGGCATTACAAAAGTTTTTCACTGCGCAGCATTTGTTTCACTTAATTCTAAAGACAAAAAGCAACTATTTCATGTAAATATCGATGGTACATCCAACATCGTAAACCTATGTATAGAGTACAATTGCCGCTTGTTACATGTAAGCTCGGTTGCTGCATTGGGTGAGGCAAAAAAGGGTAGGCAAATTACCGAGAAAGATTTCTGGGAATACGATTCGAAAGCACACGCCTACGGTTTGTCTAAATATGAGTCGGAAATGGAGGTTTGGCGTGGCATTACCGAGGGTTTAGATGCCGTAATTGTAAATCCGTCAATAATCATTGGAAAAAACGCAGGTTTTGAGGGGAGTGGTGCCATTTTTAAATTAATAAAAGGTGGTTTTCCTTTTTATACCGCTGGTGCTTCTGGCTTTGTCGACGTGGAAGACGTTGCAAAAGTGATGATACTTTTGATGGAAGCTTCTACCAGCGCAGAACGATATATCATTTCTTCAGACAATATTCATTATAAAGATTTATTCTCTGCAATTGCCAAAGGTTTTAAGGTTGAACCACCAAAAAAAGAAGCGAAGGCCTGGATGCTTGGAATTGCATGGCGGGCACTAAAATTCTTTTCGCTTTTTACAGGCGCACAGCCCTCAGTTACAAAAGATACTGCAACAAGCAGTTTAGCATTAAGTTATTACAGTAACGAAAAAGTGATTGAAGCAACAGGAATGCAGTTTAAGCCGATTGAACAAAGTATACAGGAGATTACAGCTTCGCTGATCTAATGCATGAGTAAAAGCGTTAAAACAATTAGCAATTTTTTATAAAAAACGAAGGTTATAAAAAAAAGTATTCTTGCTATAAAGTAGGTTTTAATAAAGATAACCAGTCTACTTTCATCTGGGAAAACTCGTTTAAAAGCAATAAATAGATATGGTATCCAATAGAGCATATGTATTAATTCAAATCTCGAGCCAGTGAAAAATTGGGTAATTGGCCTTACTTCTTCACGATACAATAACCAGGTAAATGGCTGAAAAACATCGATTCCATATCTGTACCTAAAAATCGATATTATTGAAAAGACAATTAGTTGAAACGATACGAAATGAGCGGTAAAGGCCAGCGCATTTGAGAAATACCTGAACCTTTTCTTGAAAAAAAGATAGATTGCTGTTCCAGAAAAAGGAATTAGCAATACGATAAATGATTTACTATAGATGTAGCTATTGAGCCAAAATCTGTTTGTAAATTCATTAACACTTATACCAAAATGTTCTAATTTAGCATCTGTTAAGATACCTATCTGTTTCACAATCCAGTCATCCAAAGGGCTTAGCCACTTAAAAATGAAATAACCGCTAATTCCCCCAAATTTCTCGTCGCCAATATTCGGTGTGTAATCCGTTACGCCAACTATATGCGTAATAAAGAAAAACAAAACGTTGGCTAGCAAAAATATTTGCATGGGCTTGGCATATTTAACCCTGATGCCTTGCATATTTTGCTGAGCCAGGAAACCTGGTTTCGTAAAAATGTACTTTATCGAACGGACAAACTTGCCATCAAAATGCGTAAAAATATCTACAGTTTGTTCTATAAATTTCTTGATAGTATAGTCTTTTTCATGAAATGCTTTTTCACCGCAGTTGTGGCAAAATTTACCTTCGAACTTAGTTTTACAGGAAGGGCAGGTATTCACCTCATGATTATTATCTTTGTGCATATTAGAAACAAATATATAATTTCAGCTCGACAGTTTATAGCTCCGATTAACAGTTTGCAATGCAGAAAAAAGCCTATTACATTATAGATTTCGACAGTACCTTTACGCAGGTTGAAGCCCTGGACGAACTTGCCAGAATATCGCTAAAAAAACACCCTGAAAAGGAATCAATCTTCCAAAAAATTGAAGATTATACAAACCAGGCAATGGAAGGTAAACTTTCATTTTCAGAAAGTTTGGCCCAACGCGTTAAGTTATTAGAGGCAAATGAAGATCATTTAAAGCAACTGATTAAACACCTCAAAAAAAAGGTTTCTACTTCTTTCTCCCGTAACGCCGAGTTTTTTAAAAAACATGCCGATGAGGTGTTAATTGTTTCTGGCGGTTTTAAAGAGTTTATAACGCCTGTTGTAAGTCAGTACCATATAAAAAAGGAGAATATTTATGCCAATACTTTTGTAACCACAGGTGATGGTAAAATTATAGATTACGACCATGCCAATCCACTAAGTGAAGAAGGTGGCAAAGTTAAACTTCTTCAGCATTTGAAACTGGAAGGGGAACTTTTCGGCATTGGCGACGGTTACTCTGATTTTCAGCTTCGCGAAAGCGGGATGATTAATAAGTTTTTTGCCTTTACAGAAAACATTGCCCGCCAAACTATCATTGAAAAAGCTGACCACATTACGCCAAGCTTCGATGAATTTTTATATGTTAACAACCTGCCAAGGGCGATATCTTATCCAAAAAACAGAATACTTTGTTTAATTATTGGTGATGTAGATGCCCATAGCATTGCGCTACTCAAAAACGATGGTTTATCTATTAGACACAAAACTTCGTTCGAGGAAAAATACGTTAAAGATGTTGGTGTAATCCTTTTGGCCGACGGAGAAAAAATAGAAAGTGAACAACTTAAAAATGCAGTTAAACTTAAAACAATAGGTTATTTAGGTAATGCTAAAGGCAAAATCGATACGGCGCTTTGTACTAAAATGGGTATTGTTATTTTCGACGATGTAAAATCAAACCCGCGTAACTCCGATTTTATTCCGAAGAGAATGATTGATTTTATGAACACAGGTGCAACTTACCTAAGTGCAAATTACCCTAACCTGCAGTTGCCAAAAATTGATAAATCGCACCGCTTAATTCATATTCACAAAAATGTACCGGGCATAATGGCGCAAATTAATACTGTTTTTGCAAAGCATAACATTAATATTGTAGGGCAGTTTTTAATGACAAACCCCGAGATTGGCTATGCAATAACGGACATCAACACAGAGTACGATAAGCAGTTATTCAAGGCACTCAAGAAAATCGAACATACCATAAAGTTTAGAGTTCTTTATTAGATAAGTGATTTTTATACTTTACAGCTTTGACAACTTATTAAAATTTGTCAAAGCTAAATGTACATTATAGTCAAAGCTACACTACACAATAACTCATTCCAGAACATTCCTAACTTAAAAACTGATGTCTTTTTAGTAGCAAATGTTTAGGACTACCAATATTTTGTGAACGATAAATACCTGTATGGCCTGAAAATACATAGGCCGTAACACAAGCAAGCGCTATATACACGCCACACTCTGCTCCAAATAATTCTATACCCATAAAAATACAGGCAAGTGGTGTATTGGCTGCGCCTGAGAAAACTGCTACAAAACCCATACCTGCCAACAATCCAACAGGTAATGGAACAAAAATGCTAAGAAAGCTACCTAAAGTAGCTCCAATAAAAAATAGTGGTGTTACCTCGCCACCTTTAAAACCAGCACTTAAAGTTAGAGCAGTTAAAAATAGCTTTATAGCAAATGTATAATAAGGTTCTTGTTGTGTAAATGATTCAGAAATAACGGGAATTCCTAAGCCAATATACCGTGTTGTGCCAAGTAAATAAATCAATCCAATCAAAATAAAACCACCAACAAAAGGCCGCAAAGGTGGATATTTAATTTTCGCAAAAAGTTGAGATAAACCATGATTTAACGTAGAAAAACTTCTTGCGGCCAACCCGAAAATTATACCAGTGCCTAGCGATAATAGCAGATTAATCATGTCCATTTGTGGCACGATTGGAATAGCATAATGAGTATGTCCAACACCCCAAGCTTTACAAACATAATCGGCAATTATCGCTGTAACAAATGATGGTAAAATGGCTGTGTACAGTAGGCTTCCAATAACAAAAACTTCTATTCCGAAAACTGCGCCCGCCAACGGTGTTCCAAAAACTGAAGCAAAGCCTGCACTAATACCACAAATTAAAATGATTTTTCGGTCGCGGGGCTTAAGCTTAAATACTTTTGTAAACTGATCGGCAAATGCGCCCCCAATTTGAACAGCTGTTCCTTCACGCCCGGCAGAGCCACCGAATAAATGGGTAATTATTGTTCCTGCAAAAATAAGAGGAGCCATAATTATTGGAATAATATTCTTCGGGCTTTGAAGTTCTTCAATCAAAAGATTATTTCCTTTTACAACTTTTTTTCCCCAATAGTGATAGGCCAAGCCAATGAGTAAACCAGCCGAGGGTAAAAAAATAGTTATCCATTGATTTTGTTCACGATAATCGGTTACTAAATTTAAAGCGACTAAAAACAGTGCAGATGCGGACCCTACAATTCCTCCAAGTAACGCAGAGAAAGATAACCATTTTAAGCTATTTGCTAACAATAGCCCAAATTCTAATTTTTGGAAACGATGTAAGTACGAAAGATTACCTTCCGTTAAGTTTTTAACAGGCATTATAAATCAATTTTAAGTAAAATCGTAGGAGTCATCAGCCTGTTGGCGGTTTTGGCGGTACCCCATCGCCATGGTTCAAATGTATAAAATTTCCTATTTAGCGCAAAATATGTTTATCAATTTTGGAATATTAACTTTGTGCCATGGAATTTACACCAGACATAAAAGATAAACTCAACCAGCTTCAGGAAAAATATACGGCGATGGGGCAGGATATGGCCTCATACCTTGATGGTTTGTTGTATGCAGATTTCCTGACCTATTGGGATTACATCCATTTGGATACTTTGTTGAGTTTACAAAGTCCGAAAACGCCGTTTCCTGATGAAGAGATTTTCATCATGTATCACCAGATAACGGAGTTGTACTTTAAACTAACCTTGCACGAATGCAGGCAGATCGCCACTCATGAGAATTTAACAGTCGATTTTTTTACCGCCCGGGTGAAAAGAATTAATGCTTATTTCAATGCTCTAACAACTTCCTTCGAAGTTATGGTTGAGGGTATGGAACGGGAACAGTTCCTGAAATTCCGAATGTCGCTGCTGCCAGCAAGTGGGTTTCAGTCCGGGCAATACAGAATGATTGAAATTTGTGCCACTGATTTTATTCGTTTAGTTGATAAAAGCAAAAGAGTAGAGTTAAGTACCGCAACACTGGAAGAGCAGTTTGAAAATATTTACTGGAAATTTGGTGCAACAGAACTTTCTTCAGGCAAAGAAACCTTAACGTTAAAACAGTTTATTCGAAAGTATTCGGCACAATTTCTACAGCTCGCAAAAGAAAGAACACTCACAAATTTTTCTGCCTTATACCAGCAGCTCCAGGTAAATGGTAGCGATGTTTCGGCTTTGGCAGAAGAACTGCGCAAGCTCGATATATATGTAAATGTAGAATGGCCGCTGGCGCATTACAAATCTGCCGTACGCTACCTTGAAAAAGACCCTGTTGATGTAGCCGCAACCGGCGGAACAAACTGGCAAAAATATTTGCCTCCACGTTTTCAAAAAAGAATATTTTATCCGTTTTTATGGACAGATGAACAGATGGAAGAATGGGGCAAAGGCTGGGTGCTTAGTGTGCTTAAAACACTAAAGAACAAAGATTAATATGTTGAAAAACTATTAATATACCTCGTTTTTTCTTAATTTGCGCAATTAAAATTACGATTGAACTACTCATTGATTGAATGTGAAAATTTGCAGGCTGCAACTAATCCGGTCATGAAAGCTCCAATCATTTCAAAATTTAACAATATGACTGATACATTAGATATAAAAATTGAGAAAGTTGATAACACCCGTTTATCAGTTACCGATTTTTCACAATTGCCTTTTGGTAAAGTTTTTACCGACCATATGTTCACTGCCGACTTTGAGAACGGTGAGTGGAAAAACTTACAAATTTTACCTTACGGGCCTATCCCTATGAGTCCGGCAATTTCAGCACTTCACTATGGCCAGGCCATTTTTGAAGGTTTGAAAGCTTACCGCCAGCCTGATGGAAAAATAAGCGTTTTCCGTGCTGACAAAAATTTTGAACGTTTTAACAAGTCTGCCGCGAGAATGTCTATGCCCACAATACCTGAGGAGATTTTTATGCAAGGGCTGGCTGCGCTAATCAGCATCGACGAAAAATGGGTGCCATCTCAAGATGATTATGCACTTTATGTGCGCCCGGTTATGTTTGCTACTGATCCTTACCTGGGTGTAAAAGCGTCTGACACATACAAGTTTGCCTTACTTACCACACCAACGGGTCCTTATTACAGCAATGCTTTAAAAGTTAAGATTGAAACAGAGTTTACAAGGGCCGATGAAGGCGGCGTAGGTTTTGCCAAAACTGCTGGTAATTATGCCCGCTCGCTTTATCCTTTCGAACAGGCTAAAAAAGAAGGCTTCGACCAATTAATCTGGACAGATTCTGTTAATCATGAGTTTATTGAAGAAGCAGGAACCGCCAACCTGATTTTTGTTATAAATGGCAAATTAGTTACCCCATCAGTTAGAAGTACTGTTTTGGATGGCGTTACCCGCGATACAATTATTAAACTGGCTACCGCCGATGGTATTGAAGTGGAGGAGCGCAGAGTTTCGGTAAAAGAAGTAATTGAGGGAATAGAAAACGGAAGTTTAACCGAAGCTTTTGCTGCAGGTACAGCGGCAACCGTTACCCACATTGGTGAAATAGGCTACTTAGGCAAAAATTACAAACTAACCGATCCTTCAACCCGAAAAATATCTAACGGTATTGCCAAAAAATTGAACAATATCCGCTATGGTTTAGCTACTGATGAATTTGGTTGGAACTGGATTTTGTAATTAGTTCTAATGATACAAGAATGCCCCAGATTTTAAACAAATCTGGGGCATTTTTATTTTTAGTTATCTGAGTAATAGGTTTACTTGTCAAGGATGACAACACCTTTTGCTTCGAAAGCCAGCTCTTTCTTGGGATCCGTAATTTTAGCAACCTCTGCTGGCGATTTTTTTGCGTCTTCAGCATAATGGCGAAGCGTTTCAACAGAAATTGTCTGCTTTTTTGCAATACCATCTAAAACAACTTTTTTGCCTACGATATCCATTGGCATAAAAAAGGCATAGTCTTTAAAGGTAACACGCATCGGTTCACCGTTCGCTGTTTCCAAAGTCATCCAGCAGCCTTTCTTTTTACAAACATCCACAACTTTGCCTTCAATTTTCATATCCGCGGTTGTTTTGGTGCCCATTGCGGCTTCCATTTTAGCTACAGGCTTAATGTTTCCAGGGCTTACCGCTTCGCCAAATTTTTGGCCGCTAAGTTCGGTTTGTGCAAATGTGATTGCAGTAATTAAGCAAAATCCCAAACTCAAAAGAATTCTTTTCATAATGTCGTTTTTATTGTCGTTTCAAGTTATTTAGTTCCTGTTATTTATCTGATTCAAAGTTATTTAAAATTTCTCAAAATAGTTAAGACAAAAAAAATCCTCGTTAGCTCTCACTAACGAGGAAAATCATCCCTATTGTTATAGATCACATCCCATGATGTACAACATAATCTATTAGGCAAATGTTAATCCAAAGCTTGCTGACTGCACTATTGGTTTGTAAATTACTCATTATCTATAAGTTATAAAATAAATCTTGTCGTGCCAAATAATTCTCGTTTGGGGAATTGGGGAAATATATCTTCTAACCGCGGAAATTTGTTGATAGTATTCCCCGTTTGTTTACCGCTTTTATCCGAAAATAAGACCGAATACTTCTTCAATTTTACTTACCGCCTTAATTTCAATGTTATATTTTTCAATATTTATTCCTTTGAGGTTATATTTCGAAATGTATATCGTTTCGAAACCTAGTTTATCTGCTTCGGCTATTCTTTGTTCAATCCTGTTTACCGCCCTGATTTCGCCAGATAAGCCAACCTCCGCTGCAAAACAGTTTTTAGATGAGACAGCGATATCCTGATGTGAAGAAATAATCGCAATCAGCACTGCTAAGTCAATTGCCGGGTCCTCCACCCGCAGGCCGCCCGCAATATTTAAAAACACATCCTGGGTACTTAATCTAAAGCCGCATCTTTTTTCTAAAACTGCAAGCAGCATATTCATTCTTTTGGTATCAAACCCGGTGGCCGATCTTTGTGGCGTACCGTATGCTGCAGCACTAACCAGCGCCTGCGTTTCTATTAACATTGGTCTGGCCCCTTCCAGCATAGCTGCAATAGCGATGCCGCTCAGTTCTTCTTCGCGTTGAGTTAATAATATTTCAGATGGATTTGAGACCTCTCTCAAGCCGCTTCCCTGCATTTCATAAATTCCCAATTCGGCTGCTGCACCAAAACGGTTCTTTATTGAGCGCAAAATGCGGTAAACATGGTGCCTGTCGCCTTCAAACTGCAGAACGGTATCTACCATGTGTTCTAAAATTTTGGGACCAGCTATGGCACCATCCTTCGTAATGTGCCCAATCAAAAATACAGGTGTTCCTGTTTCTTTGGCAAAACGCAAAAGCTCTGCTGTGCATTCACGTACCTGAGAAACGCTGCCTGGTGTAGATTCGATATGTGCCGAATGCAGTGTTTGAATCGAATCTATAACAACAATTTCTGGTTCAAGTGTTTCTATCTGTTTGAAGATGTTCTGGGTGGAGGTTTCGGTTAAAATGTAGCAATCTGCAGAAGGCGCCTCCGTAATTCTTTCTGCCCTCATTTTAATCTGTTGTTCGCTTTCTTCTCCCGATACGTATAAGAGCTTTTTGCCCTTTAAATTCAGAGCGAGCTGCAACATTAATGTCGATTTACCGATGCCAGGTTCACCACCGATTAAAATCAAAGAACCTTCAACAAGTCCGCCGCCCAGCACGCGGTCGAGCTCTTTGTCTCCTGTTAGCATCCGTCGTTCTGGCGAACTTAGTATTTCGCTAACTTTACTCGGTTTACTAAGTTTTCTTGCCGGTGCTGAATCGTTTTTCCAGGTGGGTACTGCCGTAGAACTTTTTTCAACAATTTCTTCTACAAAGGTATTCCACTGATTGCAGGAAGGACATTTTCCGAGCCATTTAGCAGATTCGTATCCGCAACTCTGGCAGAAATATGCAGTTTTTGTTTTCGCCAATTGATTTTAAATTTATAGATACGAATTTAGAGCTTACTTGCCGTAAAAGCTAAACCATTTTTGCACAAAAAAACGCCTGATGCTATTGAAGCTTCAGGCGTTTTTTGTTTTTTGACCTTATTAAAGTTTTATTTCTTCATCCTTTGATGAGATAAAATGAAACTCTGTTAAGTGGTAAGCAGATTGCGCTTTAACTTTAATCCACTGGCCATATTTAAAAAACCAACGGCGTTGCAGGTTAAAAATCCCTTTAATTATATAAGCTTCAATGTAAGGGTGAACACAAAGTGTAATGCCTTTTTCATTTTGCTCCCGTAAAATATAATTCAGGTTGTTTTCAATATCGTCCATGAGCACAATACTGGCCTTAATTTCTCCTGTTCCATCACAGGCAGGGCATTTTTCTACCGTAACAATGTTCATTTCGGGGCGAACACGTTGTCTGGTTATTTGTACCAACCCGAATTTACTTGGTGGCAAAATTGTATGCTTAGCACGGTCCAGCAACATCAGTTCACGCAAATAGTCGAACAAAATTTTGCGGTTTGTTGGTTTGTGCATATCGATAAAATCGATTACCACAATACCGCCCATATCGCGTAAACGCAACTGACGGGCAATTTCTTTTGCCGCTTCTTTATTTACCTGTAAAGCATTCTCTTCCTGATTTTCTTTACTGGCCGTACGGTTACCGCTATTAACATCAACAACATGCAACGCTTCAGTGTGTTCTACCACTAAATAGGCACCGCCTGGTAGGTTTACTGTTTTGCCGAAAGCATTTTTAATTTGCTTTTCGATTCCAAAATGGTCAAATATTGGCTCCTTTTGTTTGTACAGTTTAACAATTTTCTCCATCTCAGGCGAAATATCATGTACATAAGAACGAATATCGTCGAACAACTCTGGTGTGCTCACATAAACGTTTGTAAAATCAGGGTTCAGGATATCACGAATTAACGTAGACGACCTGTCCATTTCGCCCCAAACCCTTTTCGAAGGTTCGGCTGTAGGAAGTTTTTTTATAAAGTTTTCCCATTTTGCAACTAAATCCAATAGATCTTTTTGCATTTCGGCAACACCTCTTCCTTCGGAAACGGTTCTGATAATTACCCCAAAATTTTGGGGTTTAATACTTTCAATAATCTTTTTTAAACGATTACGTTCGGTATTACTTTTTATTTTTTTTGATATGGATATGGTATTGGAGAATGGCACCAGTACCACATACCTGCCGGCAATAGATAGGTCGGAACTTAAACGTGGTCCTTTGGTAGAAATTGGCTCTTTAGCAATTTGTACGGGTAGGAGCATGTTTTTACTTAGCACATCAGAAATTTTGCCTGCCTTGTTTATATCGGCTTCGAGCTTTAAATTATCTAATAATGTGCCTGTAACCGAGCCATTACGCTTGATCTTCGTTAGCTTAATTAAAGATTGTACCTGAGGGCCTAAATCAAAATAATGCAAAAAGGCATCTTTTTCATAACCAACATCTACGAAAGCAGCATTCAGGCCGGGCATAATTTTTTTAATGCGGCCTAAATAAATATCGCCTACGGCGTAGTTATTATTGATTTGTTCTTTATGAAGCTCAACAAGTTGTTTGTCTTCAATCAAAGCTATGGTAACTCCGGCAGGAGTCGAATTGATAATTAATTCTTTTACCAACAGCTACAGATTTAAGGCTTTCGCCTATTAACAAATGGATAGTAAGTAGAAACAATGATGTAGCACGGATTATACGATAGAAAAATCACATAAACATCTTAAACCTCATAGCGTTGAACTATGAGGTTTAATGGGCTAAATCAAAATAAGAAACTATTTTTTCTTATGTCTGTTTTTTCTTAAACGTTTTTTACGTTTGTGCGTAGCCATTTTATGTCTTTTTCTTTTTTTACCGCTTGGCATAATTTTAAGTTTTAAATGTTTTTATTAATCCGTTAATTAATTTTTATTCTTTAGCTCAACAACTTTCTTATCAATAAATGACGATAGAGTTGGATTTGCTGCTAATTTTTTGCTGTTCAAATAAGCCTCAACGGCCTCTTTGTTTCGGTCTAAGTTCTCTAAAGCCGTAGCTAAGTAAAAATAGGCCTCAGGTGTTGGTGCCGCTGCAATAACTGTGTTGAAACGAGGAATTGCTTTGTCAAACTGACCTGATTTGATTGAGAATAGACCAAGATTCATGTTTGCCTTGATGTTTTTAGGGTCTTTTGCAACAACTTCGAGCAACATCGCAATACCTTGCATTGGAGCACCTAAACCGTTTACAATTGTTACGCCTAAGCCAGTCTTGGCATCTATATTCTCTTTATCTAAAGCTAAAGCTTTTGTAAAAGATGTATTGGCTTTCTGCAATAAAGCAGGTTGTGCCAAACTATCCTGAGTACTTTCAAAAGCCTTTAGAAATTTATTGCCTGATGCTAACCAATTCGTTGCTGATGGTTTCGCTTCTGCAACAATTTCCAGGTACAGTGCCGAAGGTGTAAGCTGTTCAACATCATCCCATTTCTGAGCAAGTTGCGCAGCAAGTTCTACTTTTTCGGCGCCTGTTGCACCTTTATAACTGTTTTCTAAGTTTGTAATATCCGTTGCTAAATTTTTGTTTATTACATTTTTAGCAGCTTCAGATGTTGTTTGGATGTTTAAACCGGAAGAAACCGCAGCCGATTCAGACATCTGGCCTGAGGATGGCATCTTGCCGTTCTCTTCAGTTGGTTTTACCAAACCTTTAATGTCTCTCGTAAACAAGAAAGCAACAAGCAATAAAATCGCTCCAACAATAATGGTCTGTTTTAATCTGATGCTACTGTTCACGTGACTAAGGTTAAGCTTCTACTTGAATTTTTTTAGAATTGTTTTTCACTTTATCAACAAATACTTTTGCTGGTTTAAAGCTTGGAACGAAATGTTCAGGGATGATTATTGCAGTGTTTTTAGAGATATTTCTAGCTGTTTTTTGAGCTCTCTTTTTAACAACAAAGCTTCCGAAGCCTCTAACGTAAACATTTTCACCGCCAATCATGCTGGTTTTGATAACCTTGAAGAATGCCTCAACTGTTTCCTGCACATCAACCTTCTCAATTCCGGTTTTTGTTGATATTTCTGAAATAATATCTGCCTTAGTCATATTTTATTATTTATTATATATTGTGTATTTTAAAATTATCAGTGTTTTGGGGTTGCAAAAGTATTGCTTTTTAATGAGATAGGGAAATAAAAGATGATTTTTTTATACGCTGTCCTATCACCTCAATGCAAGTTTTTTTAAAAACAAATAATTAGCCCGTTATTTGCAGCGATGACATTCCAAAACGAGCTTATAAACTGGTACCTGATTCACAAAAGAGATCTTCCCTGGCGCCACACAAATGATGCGTATACCATTTGGCTTTCTGAAATTATTTTACAGCAAACCAGAGTTGAACAAGGATTGCCATATTTTGTGAAGTTTCTGGAGCATTTTCCAACGGTGGCAGATTTTGCCGCTGCAACTGAAGCAAAGGTACTCAAATTGTGGCAGGGTTTGGGCTACTATTCCCGCGGGCGCAACATGCATGCAACGGCAAAAACCATAATGAACGATTTTAACGGTATTTTTCCAACACTTCACGATGATTTAATTAAACTTAAGGGCATTGGCGATTACACGGCCGCCGCTATTTCTTCTTTTTCTTCTGGCGAGGCCAGGGCAGTGGTAGATGGAAATGTATTTCGCGTTTTAGCAAGATATTACGGAATTGATAAGCCAATTAATGGTCCGGAAGGGAAAAAGCAGTTTTTTAAACTGGCTAATGAATTATTGTATGTGGCGGAACCTGCTTTATACAACCAGGCCATTATGGAGTTTGGCGCTATTCAATGTAAACCCAAATCTCCTGCCTGCGAGCTATGCCCGCTGAATATCGATTGTTTCGCATACAACAATAATTTAGTAAAACACTTACCGGTTAAGTTAGCCAAAGCGGAGAAAAAACATCGGTATTTCAGCTACCTGGTTTTGATTAATGCCGATAAAATCCTTGTTAAAGAACGGCAGGCAGGCGATATCTGGCAGCATCTAAATGATTTTCCCTGCGTGGAAACTGGAGAATTTTCTCAGCAATCAGATCAAATACTTTTATCAACAGTTAAGGAAAATTTCGGCAATGAGGCTCAACTCACATTATTAACGGCGACAAAGCATGTATTAACGCACCAAATTATACATGTGCGTTTTTTTGCTGTAAAAAATTATATATTTAACTTTAATAAACAAAAGGAACTTAATTGGGTTTCTTTTAATAAATTAGATGAGTTACCACAACCTAACGTAATAAGAAATTTCATTACCGAAAAATTTGGTATTGATAAAGGCGTAACTAACCTTTATTAAACTGGTAATCATTTTAAGGGTAAAAACTAACCAAAATAAATATTTTATGTCCGGGATTAACAAAGTTATTTTAGTCGGCCACTTGGGTAAAGACCCCGAAGTGCGGCATTTAGATGGAGGCGTTACTGTCGCCAGCTTTCCTTTAGCAACATCAGAAACTTATAACAAAGATGGCAAAAGAGTGGAGCAAACGGAGTGGCATAATATAGTGTTGTGGCGTGGATTAGCTGAAGTGGCATCAAAATACCTGCAAAAGGGCAAACTGGTTTACATAGAAGGCAAATTGAGAACCCGTTCTTTTGAAGATAAAGAAAAAGTAAAAAAATATGTTACTGAAATTGTGGCTGAAAACTTTACGATGCTGGGTAGAAAAAGTGATTTTGAACCCGGACAGCCCGTTAATCATGTTCAAAATAATGAATCCAAAATTGAAGATGAATTTACGATACAACCAAATGATGAAAATGGGGATTTACCCTTTTAAAATTAGTTGATTGTAAACAACAAAGCCACGGTTTTTAAATCGTGGCTTTGTTGTTTAATCTATTCTACAGTAACCGATTTAGCTAAATTTCGGGGCTGATCTACATTACAGCCTCGCATTACAGCAATATGGTACGATAAAAGTTGCAATGGAATTGTTGCCAGAAGTGGTAAAAAAGCTTCATCCGAATCCGGAATTTCAATACAATAATCTGCCATTTTCTGCACCTCTGTATCGCCTTGAGTCACGATAGCTATAACTTTACCTTTTCTGGCTTTTACCTCCTGAATGTTGCTAATCACTTTTTCATATGATGAATTTTGAGTTGCGATAAACACAACCGGCATTTCTTCATCGATTAATGCGATTGGGCCATGTTTCATTTCTGCCGCAGGGTAGCCCTCTGCATGAATGTACGATATCTCTTTAAGCTTTAAAGCACCTTCCAACGCTACAGGGAATCCGCTTCCACGGCCTAAAAATAAACAGTTCCTCGAATCTTTTATTTTTGACGCAACTTCCTTTATAAGTTCATTAGACTCTAAAGCCAGTTGGATTTTTTCGGGGATATTATCTAACTCGGTTAACAGGCCAATTAGTTTCGATTGTGTAATTGTTCCCTTTTGTTGGGCCATGTAAAAAGCCATCAACGTTAAAACCGTAACCTGTGCGGTAAAGGCTTTGGTAGATGCAACGCCTATTTCAGGACCTGCATGGGTGTATACGCCTGCGTGGCTCAATCGTGGAATAGATGCGCCAGCTACGTTACAAATTCCAAAAATAGTTGCTCCACGTTCTTTTGCCATCTCTATCGCAGCCATGGTATCGGCGGTTTCGCCAGATTGAGATATGGCTATTACAACATCTTTTTCTGTTATAATCGGGTTTCTGTAACGAAATTCCGAAGCATATTCAACTTCCACGGGAATTCTTGCGTATTCCTCTATTAAATATTCACCAACTAAGCCGGCATGCCATGATGTACCACAAGCAACAATGATAATTCTATCAATGTTTTTAAGTTTCTCTACAAATTCCTTAATTCCGCCAAGCTGTACTTTTCCCTCTTCAGGGTAAATTCGGCCACGCATACAATCCCTTATTGATCGGGGCTGCTCGTAGATTTCTTTAAGCATGAAGTGATCGAAGCCTCCTTTTTCAAGCATTTCCAGCTTTAATTCCAATTCCTGAATTAAAGGCGTTTGAACGATATTATCTAATCTCTTAACTAGAAGATCATCTTTGGTAATAAGGGCGATTTCGTTATCATTTAAGTAGATTACATTTTTGGTGTATTCGATGATTGGCGTCGCATCAGAAGCGATAAAATACTCGCCTTTGCCTACGCCGATAACCATCGGACTTCCCTTTCTTGCTGCAATTAAACGGTCTGGATTTTCCTTATCCATGATAACGATAGCATAAGCACCGTTAACCTCTTGCAGCGCTAAACGAACAGCTTCAAATAAATCAATCTGTTCTATCTTTTGAATTTCTTCGATCAGATGTATGAGTACTTCGGTGTCTGTATCACTTTTAAACTCATGTCCGCGAGATAATAATTCTTCTTTTATGGTGGCGTAATTTTCTATGATGCCGTTATGGATAATAGAAAGCTTATCATTATTTGAGGTGTGTGGGTGAGAGTTTCTATCAGATGGAACACCATGTGTTGCCCATCTTGTGTGGCCCATGGCTATATTGCCGGTTTTATCTTTATCTGCAGAAAACGCCTCTAAGGCCGCAACTTTTCCAACTTTTTTGTAGATGTGTCGGCCGCCATCGTTCATTAGTGCAATGCCCGCACTATCATAACCGCGATACTCTAATCTTTTAAGACCTTTTAATACAATTGGCCAGGCGTCTCTATATCCTATATAACCTACAATTCCACACATGTTTTTATAAATGTTTTTTGGCAAATATAACAAACAAACGTTTGCTTTAATATGCACGGTTGATTTTAACGTTTTTACAATACGCTTTATAAAATAAAAACCCCGCCTGAATTAACAAACGGGGTTTTTTATGACAAGAAATTTTGTTAATTTATTTTAGTGTAATAAATATTCAGTTTTAAACGATTTGTTGTGTTACCAAATGAACCTATAACTGCTCTTGCTGCAGATGATGCCGAAGGTGTCACTTCAAATTCGTTTAAGGATGTTGGTGCGATAAAGGTGCCATAATCTAGCTTTTTGCTATCAATTAAATCCTGAACGTAAGAGGTAACATTAAAAACGTAACGGTTTTTTAAAGCATCGTAATAGCCTCCAAAAACTGCGTCGCTAAGTGCTCTGCGGTCGCCGGCATAATTTGTTGCGGGCTGATCGTGATCCGGAACGTTAACCGGCTGCTGGGCAATATCCCAACGATAAAGTGATAACCTTTGCGGCGCATTAAACGGGTATGCGTAGCTCCCCGCACTTAAATCTACCACCAGCTCTGCTTTATTAATCAGTGCTTTACCGTAAACGCTTGTAAAGTTCTTTAAATTAGGGAAAGAAATTTTCGTTTTTAAACCCGCCACTGCCTGTAAATAAGTAACAGTATATTGAGTTGCCGGATTATCTAATTGCGTTTTTACAGGTGTGCCGGTATAGTCATGCTTTATGTTTGCAGTAACTATCTGGCCAATGGTAGAATTCGTAATCGGGAACTTTTTAGATAAAGTATCTATTCCGTTTGAAGCATTGGTTTTTCTGTAAACCAGTTGTAAATAAGAGTTTGTAGTTGAAAAGTCTAGAAAAGCAATGCCACCGGTACCGGTAGACGAAGTTTTATTAACTTCAGCATATAAGCCTTTAAAAATATCTGCAAACTTTAAATTGCTGCTGGTAGAGGTCGTTGCCAGGCTAAGTATAGAACTCTGAATAAATGCTTTATTCAGCGGGATACGCAGCTGTGCCGGAAGAGTTCGCAAGGTATCTTTTGCGCCTGTTACAATCTCTGTAACTTTTATCGGCGTGTTAGGATAAATTTTGCTGTTAAAATTACCTAACAGGGCAGTGTTATGCGCCTGCACATCAGAAGATTTGTATTTGGTAATTGTGTTTGCCAACTGATAAACATCTATACTGTACCTGGAACTTGTGGTGTCACCATAAAACTGGGTGCCCAAATCCAGAACAAGCACTGCAGAATCTAAAATGGAAGAAGTTCCGAAGTCGATACTAAGCTCCGATGGATAAACAGTCATGGCTACACTTGCTTCGGTTTTACCAAATACAGGATCCGTCATATAGCCCAACGGGTAACGTAGAAGGTTAGCTGTATTAACGTCTGGTTCCTGAACAGTTTGCGAGCTAACCGGTTGGTCGCTCACTAAAGTTCCCTGAATTGCAGAATTCGGATCAACATCTAAGCCTACACTGGTAGGGTTTTTACAGGAAGCAAAAAGAAAAAGACCTATCAACAGGGTTAATAAGTCTTGTTTTATAAATTTCATATTTAAAAATAATAATACCTAATTAAGCAACAGAAACCAGTTCTTCATTTGAAATTTCTTCGTAAAAGGTGTAGAAGTTTTCAAAATTTTCGGTTAAGTTATAAGCTAATGTTGGCTTATTTGAATCTTTAACATATTTTAACACAGCGGCATCAAGGTTTTCATCGGCTAAAACAACTGCGTCTGAATGGCTTACAGCCCCAATATGCAAGCTATTTACATCTGCCCCTTCATATGCTTTTGTGTCATTTTCGGTCATGTTCGCCATTACAGCTTTTTTCGAAAAGTTTGCATTTAACTTCTCTGTAAAACCACCTTCATAGATTGAATAAACTACCCTTGAATTTTTAAATGTTGGGTCGTTTTTGTAGGTTGTTTTAATGTAAGCAGGCACTAATGAACTCATCCAGCCATGGCAGTGTACAATATCCGGTGCCCAACCCAATTTTTTTACAGTTTCCAATGCGCCTTTGCAGAAGAAGATTGTGCGCTCATCATTGTCGTCAAAGAATTTTCCGCTTGCATCAGCAAATACTTGCTTGCGTTGGAAGTATTCTTCATTATCCAAGAAATAAACCTGCATACGTGCAGCCGGGATGGAAGCTACTTTAATAATTAGTGGATTATCGTTGTCATCAATAATGATGTTCATTCCGGATAAGCGTATTACTTCGTGTAAACGATTTCTTCTCTCGTTAATGTTACCAAATTTAGGCATGAGGATACGGATTTCGAATCCTTTCTCTTGCATAGCCTGTGGTAACTGGCGAGTAATTTCAGAAATTTTAGTAAGCTCGAGGAAAGGCGACATCTCGTGTGTAACAATCAGCAGCTTCGTTTTTGCCATCTCCATATTCTAAGAAAATATTAAGTTAAATAAAAGATAATGAGCTGCAAAGATAAGAATAATAATACTATTTATCAATATAGCAAGCATTTGTTTGGTTTCATTTAGATTAATTTACACCTTTACGGCTTTAACTCATATTTTCTATCTTGGAAGTATTTAAAACAAAAGAAGCGCTTAGGGCTTATTTAAAGCCATTAAGGGCGTTGGGTAAAAAAGTTGCTTTAGTACCTACCATGGGCGCATTGCACAACGGTCATATTTCGCTAATTAAATTGGCGCAAGGCCGTGCAGATGTAATTATCTGTAGCATTTTCGTAAATCCTACGCAGTTTACTGATCCAAAAGACCTCGAAAAATACCCGAGGCCGATTGAACATGATTTAGCTATGTTAGATGCTGCTGGCTGCAATGGTGTGTTCATGCCCGATGTAAACGAAATGTATCCATCAGGCGCTGATGAAGACTGGCATATTGATTTGGGAAAGGCTGAGTTTTTGCTTGAGGGCCAATTTCGGAAAGGTCATTATCAGGGCGTAACCCAAATAGTAAAGAAACTTTTCGATGCTGTGGAGCCGGATGTCGCAATGTTTGGACAAAAAGATTTTCAGCAGGTTTTGATGATTAAGAATATGCTCTCCCATTTTAATCTTCCGATAACAATTGTTACCTGCCCCATTATTCGGGAAGATGATGGCCTGGCTATGAGTAGCCGAAACATTCATTTGTCGAAAACTGACAGAAAAAACGCATTGGTTTTAAGCAAGTCGCTACAGTTTGTACTTGACAATTTTGATAATTACACGGTTGAAGAACTTGAAACAAAAGCTAAATCATTTTATAAAAATTTAGATGGTGTAGAGCTGGATTATTTTACAATCGCCAATGGCAATACTCTAGAAAACGCAAAGTATAAAGAGGCGCCTAACCTGGTTGCGCTGGTTGCGGCGAAAGTTGGCTCAACCCGACTAATTGATAATATGATTATTAAATAGCATAAAATTGTTGCTTTAAGTATCGGGTATTCGATATCAAGCGTTGGTAGTTAACTATAAATTTTAAAAGCTAATAAGATGCTATGCCTTGATAATCAATTCATTTGATGATATTCGGTCCTTCGGTGTTTATGTTTTATTCATTTAGCAACTAATCTTCCTGTGTTAAGTCCTTTTACCATCAACCTTTTTATCATCAATCTTTTTATTGCTAACTTTGCAAAATGATTATCACAATTTTAAAATCGAAGATACACCGTGTTAAGGTAACACAGGCCGAATTAAACTACGTTGGCAGTATTACGATTGATGAGGATTTAATGGATGCGGCCAACATTATAGCTAATGAGAAGGTGCAGATTGTAAATAACAATAACGGTGCACGTTTCGAAACTTACGTAATTAAGGGCGAGCGGGGCACGGGAACAATTTGCTTAAATGGCGCAACAGCCCGTTTGGCGCAATTAGGTGATGTACTCATTATCATGTCTTATGGGTCTTTGCCTATAGACGAAGCAAAGAAATATAATCCGATACTGGTATTTCCTGATGACAATAACCATTTGCTAAAATAATTTTGTGACATTCGATTTTAGATCCGTCCTCAAGTACATTTTCTTGTTTCTGATAGGAATAGGGATTCTATACTTGGCATTTAAGGGGCAGGATTTAGACAGAATTTGGCGGGAAATAAAAAACGCTGATGTGCTGTGGATATTACTCTCAGCAGCATCCATATGGCTGGCACATGTTTTAAGGGCAATGCGTTGGCGGATGCTTTATCAATCTATTAATTATAATGTTGGTTTTTGGCACACCTACCATGCAGTAATTATAGGTTATCTAGCCAACTTAGCCTTGCCACGCTTTGGTGAAATTGGCCGGTGTTCCGTTATTTTTAAAACCGATAAAGTACCAGTGTTCTCTTCGATAGGCACTGTAATAACCGAAAGATTATTCGATGTTTTTGTGCTGCTAATTTTGGCGTTGCTTTTATTAGTCTTCCAATATCATTTAGTTTCCGATTTTCTCTACAATACCATTTATTTAAATCTCGCGAACAAAATTCAGGCGCTAAATCTTTATTGGCTTGTCGGTTTAATTGTTTTTGTTTTAGTACTTGGAGCAAGATTGATTATTTTCTTGAGGAAGCGGCTAAGCAAGAAATTTTTAAGAATCTTAGTTGGCCTAAAGCAAGGCTTCCAATCTTACAAAAGTCTAAAAAGGAAACCGCTGTTTATGCTTTATACTTCAGGCATCTGGTTTTTCTACTGGCTTTCCATGTATCTTGCCTTTTCTGCAATACAGATAACGTCGGGTTTGGGTTTAAATGCCGCTTTTACAGCGCTCATTTTTTCGAGTTTTGCAATGGTTGCACCCGTACAGGGCGGTATAGGTGTTTTCCATTGGATGGTTGCCCAGGCACTGGTTCTATATTTAATTCCTTTCAAAGATGCACTGGCTTACGCAACGATTATTCATTCTTCACAAATTTTATTAACGCTGATGCTTGGCGCTTTAAGCTTATTGTTTGTGTTAGCAAACAAATCTGCTGTAAAGTAACTGCAAATACCCCTCGAAAAATAAATACTATGCCGCCATAGTATTTTCAATCTATAAATACTACATTTGAAGCACTAACCTTTTATACATAATTGTTATGCATTTTGAATTAAGTGAAGAACAAGTAATGATTCAGCAGGCAGCCCGTGATTTTGCTAATCAAGAACTAAAACCTGGCGTTATTGAGCGAGATGAGCATCAAAAATTTCCGGCAGAACAAGTAAAAAAACTCGGCGAACTCGGATTTTTAGGTATGATGGTTTCCGAAAAATATAACGGAAGCGGCTTAGATGCAATTTCTTATGTTCTTGTTATGGAAGAGCTTTCTAAAATTGACGCCTCTGCATCAGTAGTTGTTTCTGTAAATAATTCTTTGGTTTGTTACGGCCTTGAAGCCTATGCAAATGAAGCTCAAAAAGAAAAATACTTAAAACCTCTGGCTTCCGGAGAAAAAATCGGTGCCTTTTGTTTGTCGGAGCCAGAAGCGGGTTCTGATGCGACTTCGCAAAGAACAACAGCCGAAGATAAGGGCGATTATTACTTGCTGAACGGAACCAAAAACTGGATTACAAATGGCAGTACAGCTTCAACATATTTGGTTATTGCGCAAACACATCCAGAATTAAGGCATAAAGGCATTAACGTTTTCATTGTTGAAAAAGGAATGGAAGGTTTTACCATTGGTCCGAAGGAAAATAAATTAGGCATTCGCGGTTCGGATACGCATTCTCTGATGTTTAATGATGTTAAGGTGCCCAAAGAAAACAGGATTGGCGAAGACGGTTTCGGATTTAAATTTGCAATGAAAACCCTCGAAGGTGGAAGAATTGGCATTGCAGCGCAAGCCCTGGGTATTGCTCAAGGCGCCTTCGAATTGGCTACTCAATATGCTAAAGAGCGTAAATCATTCGGCAAACCCATATCAGAACATCAGGCAATTGCATTTAAACTGGCAGATATGGCCACGCAAATAGAGGCAGCGAGGCTTTTAGTTTACAAGGCAGCTTGGTTAAAAGACCAGGGTTTACCATATACTCAGGCAGGCTCTATGGCCAAACTATTTGCATCGAAAGTTGCTATGGATGTTACCATTGAGGCGGTGCAGGTGCACGGCGGATATGGTTTCGTTAAAGAGTACCATGTGGAGCGACTAATGCGTGATGCAAAAATTACTCAAATCTACGAAGGAACTTCAGAAATACAGAAAATGGTAATCTCGAGAGAAGTTATCAGATAGTTATATTTATGGCAGAAGTTGGCGTAATAACCGCAAACTTCCGCCATTTTGCCCTCGGTTTAGTTATTCCTTTTCTCCGGCTATTGCTCCAAAAACTGCTTTAATCAAAGCCACAACAATTGCTAAAAATGCTGCTGCTAAAAAACCTGTGGTGTTAAAGCTGGTCATCATGTTATCAACCAATAAAATCATTAATACGGTGATGATGAATGACATTAACCCCAACGTAAGAAAGTTTACCGGGAAGGTTAATAACCGTAAGATAAATCCAATGGTAGCATTAGCTAGCGCAACCAGAATTGCCGCAATAATCGCACTTCCGTAACCGTCAATACTTACGCCCGGAACCAGCTTGGCGCCGATAAAAAAGGCCAATCCCATTAAAAGGATTTCGATAATTAGTCTCATAATGTTTAATTTAGTAAAATGTTTAAGTCAGTTAAATATTTGTTGCTGTTTGTAATTTTGTTTCAATTTACTGCGTGCTCGCAAAGGAATGATAAGCCAATCATTACTTTTTCTGCAGATAGTTCATCAATTGTAATCAAAAATATCGACCAGGCGAGTTTGTTTGAAATTAAAAAAACGTACCAGGTTAATCCCGATTCAATTAAATTAATTTCGGTTTTAGTAACACCGGGAGCGCAGGATAGTTTGCAGGATGAAAAAGATATTTCTGGAAAAGCCGTTTTGGCAGGAGATTCGGTAATTTTTACGCCAGCGAACAGTTTTGTTAAAGGAAAAACTTACCTGGTTGAAAGCTACATCGGCGTGAAGTTTGCTGATAAAAGCAAGTTATTTAAAGGCACTATAAAACATAACCTCGAACCTCAAACACAGATGCTTTTAAGATAGTCTACGATGTAAATTCCTGTATCAGAGTTTGATTATTTCTAAAAATTTTGTACATTTGCATCGTAATCGAAGAAAAGTGAAGGGGACAATGTCCCCTTTTTCTATGAAATCGGATTAAAATATGCAGGTAGAAAAGAGAGTTATAGCGCTCGTAGAAGAGAAAATTGCCGATAGACCAGAGCTTTTTCTGGTAGAAGTAAAAATGTTGCCAAACAACAAATTAATTATTCATGTTGATGGTGATGAAGGCATAAGCATACAGGATTGTGTGGCAATAAGCAGGCATGTCGGTTTTCATTTAGAAGAAGAAAATACGATAGAACAGGCTTATAATTTAGAGGTTTCTTCGCCTGGAGTTGGTGAGCCTTTAAAGCTCATCCGCCAGTATAACAAAAATATTGGGCGTTCTGTTAGTGTAAAACTAATGGGTGGGCAAAAGAAGGAAGGTAAGCTTCTGGAAGTTGCAGAAAGCAGTATTCTGATTGAAGAATCAGTTAAAGAAAAAGGAAAAAAAGCGGTAGCGGTTGAAACAACTGTTCCGTTTAATGATATATTAGAAACAAGTGTGTTAATTTCATTTAAGTAAAAATGAGTACTACAACAATTAATTTAATCGACTCTTTTCAGGAGTTTAAAGATTTCAAAAATATAGATCGCCCAACGGTGATTAGTGTGTTGGAAGAAGTTTTTCGTAGTATGTTGCGTAAAAAATACGGAACAGACGAAAATTGTGATGTGATTGTAAACCCGGATAACGGAGATTTAGAGATTTGGAGAACGAGAAAGGTGATGGAAGATGGGTTTTCTGAAGATGATGATTTAGAAATTGAACTTGCTGAAGTGACTCAAATTGACCCAAGTTTAGAGGTTGGTGATGATTACATTGAGCAGATTACCTTAGAAAGTTTTGGTCGCAGGGCGATTTTAGCGGCTCGCCAGACTTTGGTTTCTAAAGTGTTGGAATTAGAAAAAGACGAAATCTTTAAAAAATACAAAGACCGCGTTGGTGAGATTATCACAGGCGAGGTTTATCAGGTTTGGAAAAAAGAAACTTTAGTTTTAGACGATGAAGGCAATGAGCTTTTAATGCCCAAAACTGAACAAATTCCTGCAGATTATTTCAAAAAAGGTGATTCTGTAAGGGCAGTGATTTCTAAAGTTGAAATGATTAATGCAAATCCAAAAATTATAATTTCCAGAACGGCACCAGAGTTTTTACAACGTTTATTTGAACAGGAAGTTCCCGAAATTTTTGATGGTTTGATTACGATTAAAAAAATCGTTCGTGAACCTGGAGAACGTGCTAAAGTTGCTGTAGAATCTTACGATGATCGCATTGACCCGGTTGGTGCATGTGTGGGTATGAAAGGATCCCGTATTCATGGTATCGTTCGCGAACTGAAAAATGAAAACATTGATGTGATTAATTTCACAAATAACATTTCACTATATATTACCCGTGCTTTAAGTCCGGCCAAAATTACATCTATCAAATTAGATGATGATACTAAACATGCATCTGTTTATTTAAAACCTGATCAGGTATCGTTAGCAATTGGCCGTGGCGGACACAACATTAAACTGGCCGGCAAATTGACCGGTTACGAAATTGATGTTTACCGTGAAGCCGGTGAAGAAAGTGATGAAGACGTTGATTTGGAAGAATTCTCAGATGAGATTGATAGCTGGATTATCGACGAATTAAAGGCTATCGGTTGCGATACTGCTAAGAGTGTTTTAGCACTTACAGTAGAAGATTTGGTAAAACGCACCGACCTTGAAGAAGAAACCATTAAAGAAGTGGTTCAAATTTTGAAGTCAGAATTTGAATAAGTGGTGTAATTGCCAAATAAACACTACTTTTGTATTAAAATAAAAAAATAACAGGAGCTAAATGTCAGACGACAAACCAATCATTTTAATTAAAGCTATTAAAGAACTTAATATTGGCATGGGTACGGCCGTAGAGTTTTTAAACAAAAAGGGATTCTCAGCCGAGAAAAGCCCTATGTTTAAACTTTCGGGCGATATGTATGATGCCTTATTAAAAGAGTATCAGGGAGATAAGATCGTAAGAGAAGAAGCCAAACAAATAGTGATTGGTAAAATACGTCGTGACGAGCCTGAGACTGAAAAGCCAGCTGAAGCACCGAAAAAAAATACCGACTTCGAGAAAAACGAAGAGATTTTGATAAAAAATGCTCAAACGTTTACACCTCCGGTAGAAAAACCTAAAGTAGAAGCACCAAAAGCTGAAACTCCACCTGTGGCTCCTGCCGAACCTGTAAAGGAAACTAAGGCAGAAGAGAAAGCAGATGAAGGAAACCTGCCTGGTATTAAAGTTGTTGGGAAAATTGATTTAAATAATCTTAATTCTCAAACAAGACCGGTTAAAAAGGAAGAAACACCAGCGGCTAAAGTTGAAGAAGCACCGAAACCGGTGGCCGAACAACCGAAAGCTGAAGCCCCAAAACCGGTTGAGGTTAAAAAAGAAGAGGCTGCTGTTACTCCGGCGCCGAAAGTTGAGGAAACGCCAAAGCCGGTTGTTGAACAGCCAAAAGCAGAGGCACCAAAACCTGCCGAAGTTAAACCGGAACCAGCAAACAACGAGCCTGAGGTTATTAAAGCCCGTACGGTAAAATTAACAGGGCCCAACATTATTGGTAAAATCGTGTTGCCAACTACTCCCGACAGGAGAAATGGTCCGGTTGCATCTTCTAGCGATAGCGAAGCGGCAAAACGCAAACGCAAACGTAAGAAAACTCCAGGAGCGCCAGGTCAGCCGGGACAACATGGCCAGGGCCAGCCAGGGCAAAATCCTGCAGGCCAGGGTAGTGCGCCAGGTCAGCCACGTCAACCGTACCAGGGCAACAGGCCAGGTGGTGGTACGCCTTATCAAGGTAACAGACCTGCAGGGCAGGGCGGAACACCTTATCAGGGAAATAGAAATAACAACAATAACAGACCAGGTTTTCAAAATAGAAATGCTACACCAAGCGGACCTAAAGAAGAGCCTACTGAAAAAGAAATTCAAGATCAGATTAAAGCAACACTGGCCCGTTTAAGCGGTGCTGGTAAGTCTGGTAAATTTGCACAGCGTGCTAAATTGCGTCGTCAAAAACGTGATGACGTGGCGTACAATGCAGAAGAGGCAGCAAATGAGCTTGAATCGCAATCGAAAATATTAAAAGTAACGGAATTTGTTACGGCAAACGAGTTGGCGAGCATGATGGATGTACCGGTTACCAAAATTATTGGTACTTGTATGAGTCTGGGCATGTTCGTTTCCATTAATCAGCGTTTAGATGCTGAAACTTTAACAATCGTTGCTGATGAGTTTGGTTATGAAATTCAATTTGTTAAACCTGATGAAGATGAGGAAAATGTAATTGAAGAAGAAGATAACGAGGCAGATTTAATCGAAAGAGCTCCGGTTGTTACGATTATGGGTCACGTCGATCACGGTAAAACTTCATTGCTGGATTATATTCGTAAAGCGAACGTAGTTGCAGGTGAAGCAGGTGGTATTACCCAGCACATTGGTGCTTACATGGTAACCACGCCAACCGGTAAAAAAGTAACTTTCTTAGATACACCGGGTCACGAAGCCTTTACAGCGATGCGTGCTCGTGGTGCTAAGGCAGCAGATATTGCAATTATCGTTATTGCTGCGGATGATGCGGTAATGCCTCAAACAAAAGAGGCTATTAATCATGCACAGGCTGCTGGTGTACCATTGGTATTTGCTTTTACAAAAGTAGATAAGCCAGGCGCTAACGCAGACAAAGTTCGTGAGCAGTTATCGGTAATGAACATTTTGGTTGAAGATTGGGGTGGTAAATATCAATCTCAGGAAATCTCAAGCAAAAGTGGCTTAAACGTAGATTTACTTTTAGATAAAGTTTTATTAGAAGCAGAATTACTTGAGCTTAAAGCCAATCCGAATAAGCGTGCTACAGGTACAGTAATTGAGTCGGCATTGGATAAAGGCCGTGGAATTGTAACCACAGTTTTGGTTCAGGCTGGTACATTAAGAGTTGGAGACCCGATTTTAGCAGGTAGTTACAGCGGACGTGTGAAAGCGCTAACCAATGAACGGGGTGCTAAGGTAGAATCTGCAGGCCCATCGCAACCCGTACAGGTTTTGGGTATGCAGGGAGCGCCAACAGCGGGCGATAGATTTAATGCATTAGAAAGCGAAACTGAAGCACGTGATATTGCAAACAAACGTATGCAGTTGCAACGTGAGCAAGGTTTGCGTACGCAGAAACACATCACTTTGGATGAGATTGGTCGTCGTTTGGCAATCGGTAACTTTAAAGAACTCAACATCATCGTTAAAGGTGACGTGGATGGTTCTATCGAAGCTCTAGCTGATTCGTTATTAAAACTATCGACTGAGCAGATTCAAATCAATATTATCAGCAAAGGTGTTGGTCAGATTTCAGAATCTGATGTATTGTTAGCCTCTGCTTCTGATGCGATTATAATTGGTTTCCAGGTTCGTCCATCTACAGGTGCACGTAAACTTGCTGAAGCAGAGCAAATCGATATCCGTTTATATTCTATCATCTACGATGCAATCAATGAGATTAAATCGGCAATGGAAGGTATGTTGGATCCAGAATTTGAAGAGAAAATTGTGGCGAATGTTGAAATCCGTGAGACTTTCAAAATTACAAAAGTGGGTACCATTGCAGGTTGTATGGTATTAGATGGTAAAATTACCCGTAACAGTAAAATCCGTATCGTTAGAGATGGTGTAGTCGTTTACACTGGTGAACTTGCATCGTTAAAACGCTTCAAAGACGACGTTAAAGAGGTTGTAAAAGGTTACGAATGTGGTTTAAACATTCAAAATTTCAACAACATCGAAGTTGGCGATATTGTAGAAGCCTACGAACAGGTAGAAGTTGCAAGGAAATTGTAATTGCTAAGCTTTCAAAATATAAAGGTCCTGAAGATTTATTCTTTAGGACCTTTTTTAGGCTGTTATGAATTGACAACGTAATAACTTAGAAGCATTTTACTGGCCAACAATCCACTTTATTTTATCGATTTTGTTAATGATGTAAACGAGTAAATAACTTACGAGATAGGTGAACAGAAAACGTCCATATTGAATGAATATCAGATCGAGGGATGACATGCCTTCGCCAGAAATATTTAATGGGCGAAAGATAAGTGGAAGTATCTGTGCAATAATGATAAAGTGAATTAGGTGGATGCCGTAGGTAGTGCTCCGCGGATTTAGGTTTTTAATAAATTTAAGGTTGCCAATTTTATACAACAGTAAAAATGTAACCAGCGAATAAACAATGTTTGTAAACCTCAAAGTATTATAAGGGTCTACGCGAATGCCGGCATGTTCTATTCCAGAATTCATCAAATAAATACTTTCCAGGCATGAAATTACGAAGGTAATTATTGTTAAGGTCCATAGTAAAACCAAACTTCTTTTCTTTATCCAGGCGTTAAATAAATCGTAATATTTATGCATAATAACACCCAGCCACAAGTAAAATACGAAACCTAAAACTGCCGTGGTGTGCCTGCTTGGAATCCATTCATAATAAAGGTTTATCGAATAAAAGAATGAACAAATGGCCAGAAAAACACCCAGCTTGTAGCTGTAAAGATACTTTCTGAATATTAGCAAAATTGAAATGCTGCCAAGGAAATTTAAAATAAACCAGAAACTGGTGTCGAAAACAATGTAGTATAGCTTGTCGCCCAGAAATGTCCATGGCTTGTCTCCGCCAGGAAAATCTCCACCTTTAAAATAGATAACCATTAAATCGGCATAGATTAGTATTAAAAAAAGGCTAAGCCAAAATAACCAGGGTTTAAAAGTGCCGTCGAACCTTCGTTTTAAATAGGCCAGCGAGGTTGTTGTTTTTATTTTATCGCCAATAAGAAAACCTGCAAGAATGTAAAAAGTTACGGTTCCGAACTTAAAAATCTGCATGGTTAATGTTTGTATCCATTGTTCGCTTAAGGTGTTAAAATAAAGCGATTTTGGCCACATGTAGCTGTGTTCTATTACAATGGTTATTATGGCAATGAAACGCAGAGAATCAATAAAATCGTAATTTGCCTTTTCTTTTTTTAAGTCAACAGACATATCAAATATAATGGTAGATTAATGGGCAAAGCTATTAAAAATTAATCTACATCATTAAACTGAAAGGTTAATGGTTTATAACAGTTTTATTGCAGTATTGTAAATAAAAGTTAAAAACATGGCGGTTTATGCCTAGTCCAGTCTAAAACACATTTTTCGGATATAATTGAGTTTACTAAAGAAGTTTTTCTTTTTCAGGTAAAATAACAAGTTAAAGTTTTTAACAAGCAATGAAAAAAGCCTGAACCGTGAATCGTTTTTTATTTTTCTATCATCCGTAAAACACGACAGAATATCTGCGATGTAGCGCTTGTGCAAGATGGTTTTATTATAACAGCTTCTTAGCCACTCCGGCTGAATCTCGTTAAACTTTATTTTACTTTTCTTAAGTTTTTCTTTTTTAATCCTCAGTATATCTGTGTTAGAATCGGCGTGTTGGCGGTATTTTACCAAAGCCTTATCTATGTATTTGATTCCACCATTCTCAGCAGCAGCGAAAGCTATTGCCCAATCGTGGTAATATTTTTTATCCAACGGGATAAATTTATCTCGAAGACTGGTTCGCATCATTAAACTGTGCCCGGAAATACAGTTGTAAAAAAGAAACGGCAATGAAGAATTTCCCTGATACATGTTTAAAATATCGGATATTTTAGAATTTAAAGAGATGCCTTCTTCTGATACAAATTCAGAATCGTGGTAAACGAGTGCCGCATTTCCGATAGCGTCTACCTGTAGTTGAATTTTATCCAGTTGCCAGATATCATCCTGATCACAAAGTGCGATAAAATCGCCACTACAGAGTGAAATAGCGCTTTCAAAGTTTTTAACATAACCAAGGTTTACCTTGTTGGGGTAAACCGTAATCCGCTTATCAGCAGCGGAAAATTTATTTGAAATCGATAAGGTTTCGTCTGAAGAAACATCATCAACAATGATAATTTCTAAATTTTTATAAGATTGATTAATTATCGATTCTAATTGTTCTTCTAAGTGAAGAGCTCCATTGTATGTACAAATAGCTATCGAAACTAAGGGATGGTTACTCATTTTTATCTAATCGTTAAACGCCTGCATATCTATTAAACGTTTATATAAACCATTTTGCGACATCAACTCCTGATGATTTCCCGTTTCGATGACCTGGCCTTTATCAATCACAACAATTTTATCGGCATGTTGAATGGTACTCAATCGGTGCGCAATCACGATCGAAGTTCTGTTTTTCATCAAATTATTCAACGCATCCTGAACTAACTTTTCCGATTCGGTATCCAGGGCTGATGTCGCTTCATCAAGCAACATAATCGGTGGGTTGGCTAAAACGGCTCTGGCAATGCAAACCCTTTGCCTTTGTCCGCCCGAGAGCCTGTTTCCTCTATCGCCTACAAAAGTTTGGTAACCTTCCTCCGTATTAAGGATAAATTCGTGTGCATTTGCAATTTTAGCCGCGGCAATTACTTCTTCTTCGCTCGCCTCGGGTTTTCCGAACGCGATGTTATTGAAAATACTATCATTAAACAAAAACGACTCCTGATTTACAGTTCCCATCTGGCTGCGTATGCTTTCAACAGTTAAATCACGGTAATCATGGCCGTCAATTTTAATTGTTCCCGATTTGGGATCGTGGAAACGGGGAATTAAATCCATTAAGGTACTTTTTCCACCTCCGGAAGGACCAACTAATGCCACGGTCTGCCCTTTTTCAATATTCAGATTAATACTTTTTAAAACTTGTTTATCGCCATAACTGAACGCCACGTTTTCAAAAACCAGTGCTTTACCAAAGCTGCCCAAGTTTTCTGCATCAGCTTTGTTTATTAATTCTGGTTTTGTATCGATTAATTCAAGCACGCGTTCGCCGGCGGCAATGCCCGAGTGAATTCCGCTAAAAGAATCTGTTAGCGCCTTTGCCGGACGCATAACCTGCGAAAAGATTGCAATGTAAGCGATAAAATCCGAGGCGGTTAGAGCAGTCTTGTCCTGATGTAAAATAAGCGTTCCACCGTACCAAACAATAATTGATATCATCAATACGCCCAAAAATTCAGAAACTGGTGAGCCTAATTGCTGTCTTCTAACCATTTTTCTCATAAGGTTAGAATAAAAAATATTCTCCTGATTAAACTTGTTTTTAACGCGTTCAGATGCATTGAAGGCTTTTATAATTTTAATGCCGCTAAGTGATTCATCAAGAAATCCAATCATTTTCGCGAAAGATTCATGCGATTCTTTGGCCTGCTGTTTCAATCTTTTAACAATCTTGCTTATTATAAATGCCGAAATTGGGATAACAAGCAGGGAAAAAAAAGTAAGCTTTGCAGAGATGTTAAAAAGTAAAACTATGTAAACAATTAGCGTTACCGGCTCTTTAAAAACGACCTGGAGCGTATTTGTAACGGTAAATTGTACCACCTGCACATCAGATGCCACTTTTGAAATAATATCGCCTTTGCGTTCATTGTTAAAGAAACCGACATGTAAATTCATTACATTATCAAATACTCTCTTTCTAAAATTTAATAGCGTGTGAACCCTTAGATCTTCCATATAACGCTGGGAAATATATCTGAAAAGGTTTGACAGTAAAACAGAAATTACAATTACGATACAGACATACTGCAGTGTTTTGTCGGGTCCGTTTAATAAAATAGAGTCATTAACAAATTTCCTAAAGGTACCAAGTATGTTAAATGCAGAAGCAGCCTTGTCGGTTAGTGATTCAGTTTTAGCGCCGTTCTTATTTAGCAGTGTTTCAAATAAAGGCGAAAGTAAAGCTAAGTTTAAGGTGCCGAACAAGATTGATAACAACGTTGCAATAACATAAGGAATTGCAAATTTTTCTATAGGCTTAGCAAAAGATAATAAACGGAAATAAGTTTTCATTTTATAAAAAATGGAATATGTATGATGGATGATGCGCCAAAACGCTTCCAAAAAAATCTAATTAAAACTTGGCAAATGTACGGTTTTCAAACAAAGCTTTAAGTTTAGCTTATTTGTGGCAAGTAAAATTACAAACGGGTAATGCTTTTTCCTTCAATTGATTTATTAATTATCCCAATCACCTCAGAAACGTTTAATGTTGAATTGTATTTTAACTTTAGTGTTTGCAGGCGCTCCCGGCTTTGGTTTACGCTGGCCATTGCTGATAAATAATCCTCATAGGCGTTCCAAATCCAAAATTTACCCGTGAGCAATTTCGGAATCACCTCGGCGAAAATTAGGTGAAATGGCAACAAAAATAACCGATTGCCTTGCAACTGAATTCTTTGGAGCAGGAACCGGTTTCGGTAATATATCTTTTTAATAAAATTCGATTTAATTTGAGTTTTAGTGCTCCCGCTAATGTGGTGAAAACAAACCGATTGATGTTCATAATAACATTTCCAGCCCAATTGCCACGCCCGAAGGCTCAAATCAAAATCTTCTGAGGAAAAAGGAGAAAAAATCTCATCAAAACCACCAAGTTCCTTTAACTTTTTTGCATCAACCAGAGCGTTGGCTCCAGAAAGATAGGCTGTAAAAACGTGCTCATCTTGCGGGTTTTCACTATAGTAAAACTTGTTGGCTTTAATTCTGCATCCACTGTAATAGAGCAATCTGGCGGCATCTTCTATTTTTTGTTCATCGAAACTCATTATCCTGCCCATTACACCAAAAGTATCTGGTTTGTTGAAATACTTCCATTGTTGCTTAAAATAGTCAGGAGTGAGTTTAACATCCGAATTTAAAAGCAAAATCAGCTCGTACTTAGCCTCGCGAATGCCGTGGTTGCAAGTATACGAGAAGCCTCTGTTTTTATTATTTATAAGGAGTTTTATGCTCTTATATTGCTGTCGAATAAAACTTATGCTTTCATCTTTCGAGCCATCGTCTATTACAATCACTTCAAAATCGGTGTCCGCATTTTCTGCTGCTTCGAATACAGATGGTAAATATCGCTCGAGCAAGTGCCTGCCGTTATAATTGGGTATTACGATAGAAACGCTTTTTTGCATTTATTTAACAATTTTATAGTTTCTGTATTCAAATAAACGCAAGCCCGTTAAATCTTCTACTTTCTGCAAAAATCTCCTTCTGAAATTCATTTTGGGCGTTTCCTTAGTTAAATCTTTTTCAAATTTCCAGTTTGCGGCTTCAATTCTTGCTTGCAAAACTTTTGGATGGCTGCCCGTAAAATGAACCAGCCTGTCTGCATTATGCATATCAAAACTGTTTTGAACGGGATAGTTTTCCGCTATCCATTCTTCTGTTTGGTAATATTTATTAAAATTACGAACCTTTCCCTGTAAGCCTTCTGGTGGTTTAACCCAACCATAATGGTAAATATAGGCGTCAATTAATTTAACTTTCAGCTTCCGCCCGTTTATTCTAAAGCCTTGTGCATCTTTATAAGAATGTATCCCGGGTAAATTTTTCAATATTCTAACTTCCCTTCTATACCATCGTCTCGATTCGGCTACATAATCATAAGAAGCGTAAAAATGTTTGTACTTTAAAAGCAAAGCTTCAACATTTTTGTTGTTAAGCTCAGCTTTCATTTCCTGCTCAATTAAAGGCAAAAAGTCTTCATGTATGGCTTCATCTCCCTGAATATACACCAGCCAATCGGTGTCATTTGCCACCGCTGCAATGGCCTTATTCGTTTCATCAGCAAATACAAAACCGCCTTCTCTCAGGCTTTCATTCCAAATGGTATCAATTGTTTTTATTTTTTCTGGCGAAATACTTTTCACCAGGGCCGAAGTTTCATCGGAAGAGTTTCCTAGGGCAACAATGAAATCATCACAGAGGGGTAAAACTGAAAGTATTGCTTCCTTTATCGGGTAGTCGTTGGTAATTGCATTTCTGATAAAGGTAAATCCGGTTACTTTCATTAAATTTCCTTATGAATTAAGCTTATATCCGCTTGATAATTTTGTTTATTTGTACAAATATAGTTTTATTGATGAATACCCATCGAACTCTTTTAAGCGAAATTAAGCTAGGCAATTATAAGGTTTTGGCCAGAGTATTAACTTTGGTTGAGAACGATATACAGCCCGCAGATTTGCTTTTGAGAGATTTGCAGAGTGATTCGAAAGCAATTGTATTAGGCATAACCGGGCCGCCGGGCGCAGGGAAAAGCACAATGGTAAATGCAATAACAAATCACTTTTTAGCCAGGGGTATGCGCATTGCGATATTGGCTATTGATCCCACTTCGCCTTTTAATTATGGCTCGCTGCTTGGCGATAGGATTAGGATGGCAGCTCAGTTTAACAATCCAAACGTATTTATCCGGTCTCTTGCAACACGGGGTGCTTTGGGCGGTATTTCTGCTAAAACCATTGAAATGGTTGATGTTTTAAAAGCAGCAAATTTTGATTTAATAATGGTTGAAACCGTTGGAGTAGGCCAATCGGAAGTAGAAATTGCAGGTTTGGCCGATAAAACCGTGGTTGTTTTGGTGCCAGAATCCGGCGATGAAATACAGAATATCAAATCGGGTTTGATGGAGATTGCGGATTGTTTTGTAATAAATAAGGCCGACAGGGATGGTGCCGCCACTTTTGCCAATAATCTCAAAAAAATAGTCCATCAGGGAAATAAGGTTATCCCGATTTTAAAAACAGTAGCCGATAAAAACCAGGGCATTGAGGAATTAGCTGAATGGATTGCCGAACCCGCTGCGGGGAATCAAAGCGAAAAGAGAGCATTTCTTTTTGCTGAAAAAGCATGGAGAATTATTCAGCATAAAAAAATGAAAACGGTTGATAAAAAAAAGCTTCGCGAAGAAATTCACGAAGCTTTGAAAACAGATAACTTTAACATTTATCGTTTTGCCGATAAATTTAATTCATAATGTCTTCGATTTCATCTGCCTCAAGAGGTATATCAGCCATCAGGTCGATATTTCCACTGTTTGTAATCAAGATATTGTTTTCCAAACGGATACCTAAACCTTCTTCAGGAATGTAGATGCCGGGTTCTACCGTTAAAATATTTCCAGCTGCAAATGGCGTATACCTGCTGGCAAAATCGTGAACGTCAATTCCTAAATGATGTGAAGTGCCATGCATAAAGTATTTCTTATATGCTGGCCAGGCCGGATTTTGATTCTTCACTTCAGTGGTAGTCAATAATCCTAAGCCAATTAACTGCTCTGTCATAATTTCTCCCACTTCTTCGTGGTATTCATTCCACACGGTACCGGTAACAAGCAACCTGGTGGCTGCCTTCATTACATGCAGCACTGCATTGTAAACCTCTTTTTGTCGTTTCGTAAACTTTCCGTTTACAGGTATCGAACGACTCATGTCTGCATTGTAATTTGCATACTCGCCGCCAAAATCAAAGAGAATTACATCGCCATCCTTGCACTCCTGGTTGTTGTCGTTGTAATGCAAAATGTTAGCGTTATGGCCCGAAGCAATAATTGGCGTGTAGGCATGTCCGGTTCCGCCCTGACGAATAAATTCATGAATAATTTCTGCTTCAATTTCATACTCTTTCACGCCAGGTTTTACAAACTTCAACACCCTTATAAAGGCATCACGTGTCATTCCGCAGGCTTTTTTCGTCAATTCGATTTCAATTTCTGATTTTATTGCCCTGAGCTCACGCATTATGGGGGCTGCACGTTCATAATGATGAAGTGGATATTTAGATTGCATCTGGGCAATAAACCGGATGTCGCGATATGGCACCGTATGTGCGTAACGGTCGTTTTCGTTTGTGTTTAAGTATATATTATCTGCATAGTTAACAATGCTGTGCAAAATATTATCAAAATCTTCAAGCCAGAATATTGAATCGATACCAGAAGTTTCCTTGGCCTCTTCCTTAGTATATTTATAGCCTTCCCAAACTTTAATGTAATCATTTGTCTGTCTTAAAAACAGGACTTGTCTGTACAGAGGATTAGGACAATCGGGATATAGGAGTAAAATTGTTTGTTCCTGGTCTATACCTGATAAATAAAATAAATCAGGGTTTTGCTTAAAGATAAAGCTTTGGTCGCCACTACGAGGAAACTCATCATTAGCTTGAAATATTGCTAAGGAGTTGGATTTTAACTGTTTAGAGAAATTTTTTCTGTTTAAAATAAATAATTCCTGATTGATTTTAGGGTATTTCATAACTAATTAATTTAAAAGTAGGTGGTGGCCAAAAGTAAGAAAATGATTAATTATAGTGAAGTTTGGAACGGAGTTTGTATAAAAGTTTGAAAATTTAATATTTTGATTAATTTTGCAGTTACTAAAAAATTAATCAATTAAATTGTTTAACCCTTAAAAAAGAAAAAAAGATTATGAATTATTCTACTTTAAAGAAAAGTGTTGCGCTTTCCTTAGTAGCATTAACAGGAGTTGCTACTCTTGCTGTTGCTCAGGATGCTCCTGCAACAACTTCTTCTACCAAAGTGTTTGGTGGAAGAGGACAGTACAGAACTTGGTCAATCGGCGTTAACGGAGGTGTTTTAGCTCCAGTTGTTGCTATTGGCGGTTCTAACGATTTTAACTCATGGGATGTTAACTTAGGTTACGGTTTAAATATCCGTAAACAACTAGGTCACTCTTTCGCTTTAGAATTAAACGGTTTACGTGGTAAAGTATCTGGTTCTAACGTTTCTACAAACGGTCCAATCGCTCCAGGTAGTTCAACTGCTAAAGAATTCGAAACTCAATTACAATATGCTGTAGATTTACGTGGTGTTGTTAACGTTGGTTCTATCGATTTCTTACGTCGTGAAAACTCTGTAGGTTTCTTCGTTACTGCTGGTGCTGGTTATATGGCTTATGCTCCAAAAGTAACTTACAACAATGGTACAGTTATCGACTGGAAAGGTAAAGCTACTGGTCCTGTTGGAGATCCACACGAGGCTAAAGACTACGTAAAAGGAATGTACATTCCAGTAGGTGTTGGTGTTAAATTTAAAGTTTCTGAGCGTGTTAACTTCAACTTAGGTTACACTATGAACTTTATCGATGCTGATAACTTTGACGGAATCTACGCTCAAGGTACTACTAAAGATAAATTCTCTTACGGTTATGCTGGTTTAGAATTCTCTTTAGGTTCTTCTGCTAAACCTAGCTTAGAATGGACTAACCCATTAGCTACAATGTATGATGATTTAAAAGATCCAACTTTACGTCAAGAAGTTGAAGCTTTGAAAAACCGCGTATCTGCTGTTGAAAAATCTGTTGAAGATTTGAAAAAAGATACTGATGGTGACGGTGTTGCTGACCAATTCGACAAATGCCCAGGAACTCCTGCAGGTACTGCTGTTGATGGTTCAGGATGTCCACTTCCAAAACCAGCTGCAGTTGATTCAGTATCAAATGTAACAGGTTTCGAAAAAATCGGTTTTGATTTTAACTCATCAGTATTAAAAACTGAATCTTATCCTACTTTAGATAAATTATCTTCAGTGTTACGTGAAAACGGTGGTAAAGTAACTGTAAACGGTTACGCTTCAAGCGAAGGTACTGCTGCATATAACTTGAAATTATCTAAAGACAGAGCAAATTCTGTTAAAACTTACTTAGTAAACTCTGGTGTTAACGCTAGTCAAGTTGCTACTAAAGGTAATGGTGAAGCTAACCCAATTGCTTCTAACGATACTGAAGAAGGTCGTATCCAAAACCGTCGTGTTGAAACTGCTAGAAACTAGTATTTCAATATAAAGTTTAAAGGAAAGTCCCGATGCAAATCGGGACTTTTTTTATGCCTTTTAATTTTTGATCTAAGCCTTTTTAGCTAAGTTTGTACTATGTATTTCTTCAGGAAAAAAGATCCAAACCGGCCAAATAACATCAACTTGAGAATTATGCATTTTATTAATGCGCTGGCCATTTCCGTTTTCCTTGCAGGTATCATCTACAAGCTCATTCAGTGGCTTGCAAAATAATCTACATTAATGAAAAAGATAATTACTACAACAAATGCGCCTGCACCAATCGGGCCGTATAGCCAGGCAGTGCAAGCTGGCAACTTTTTGTTTGTATCGGGTCAGGTGGCTATTAACCCTGAAAACGGCGAATTAAACATTGGCAGTATTGAAGAAGAAACTCATCAGGTGATGCGCAACCTAAAGGCCGTTTTGCTCGAGGCGGGTTTAACGTTCGATAACGTAGTTAAATCAACAATCTTTTTAAGCGATATGGGTACTTTTACTCAGGTGAACGAAATTTATGGACAATATTTTTCAGCAGACTTCCCGGCAAGGGAAACTGTTCAGGTATCTGTTTTGCCAAAAAATGTTAATGTAGAAATTTCGGTTATTGCCATAGTAGCGTAATTTTGGCAGCGGCAGGTAAAAGTAAATATTTCCTTGCCGGCATTATTCCTTATATTATATGGGGAACGATGTCTATCCCGCTGAGAAATATAAAACACTATCCACCGCAGGAGATTTTATATTACAGGATTTTCGTTTCTATTGTAATGGTTTGGGTAACCATTGCGTTATTTAGGCGGCAAGCATTAAAAAAAGATCTGGATTATGTGAAAGCCCTAAATCCGCCAGAGCAACGCAAACTCTTATTCCTCACACTTCTTTCTGCTTTTTTAATAACCGGTAATTGGTTTACTTATATCTATGCAGTAAATAGTGTTAGCTTAAAGGCTGCAGCTTTTGCATACATGGTTTGCCCGCTCGTAACAGCGCTCGGTGGGTTCATTATTCTTAAAGAGCGACTTAGTAAAATTAAAGTATTCGCACTTATGCTTGCGTTTGTAAGCATTTTGCTGCTTGCTACAGGGTCAATGTATGAAGTGATATGGGCAGTTGTAATTGCATCATTTTATGCCTTATACGTAATAGTGGTTAAGGTAATTCAAAACGTTGATAAGTTTAACTTTCTGGGTATACAGTTAATTCTTGCGGGTTTAATTATGCTGCCAATGTATCTTATAAAAGCTCATCCTTTTCCTGCAGACGGCTTTTTTTGGAGCCATATCCTGCTAATCGCAATCGTGTTTACCATCATTCCTTTATTTTTGAATGCATATGCTTTGCTGGGCATGCCATCTTCGGCACTCGGAATTTTGATTTACCTTAACCCAATTGTTGCTTTTGCAGTTGCATTTTTCTATTTTAAAGAAGAAATAGATATTCATCAGCTATTTGCATACTTGCTTTTGCTTTTATCGATACTTATTTTTAACGTGCAATTGTTAAAAAATGTTGTTTACAAGAAACGGTAGATATTGTGTTTAATTCGGTTTTAGACACGCCTATAGAATTTATTAAAGGCGTAGGCCCTAGTCGTGCCGATGTTTTTAAGAAAGACCTCGGACTTTTCACCTTCCGTGATATGCTTTCGCATTATCCCTTTCGGTATATCGACAGAACAAAGTATTTTAAAATAAATCAAATCAACCCCGATGCTCAATACATTCAGATAATCGGCCGGGTTATAAGTAAAAAAGTAATTGGAGAGAAGCGTACCAAGAGAATTGTTGCGGTGTTTAAAGATGACACAGGGACAATGGAAATGGTTTGGTTTCAAAGTTTAAAATGGGTGGAAGATAACATCACCGTTGGCGTTGCTTATGTCGCTTTTGGCAAGCCAACGTTATTTAACGGAACGTTTAGCATTTCTCACCCAGAAATGGAACTTTACCAGAATAAGTTAGTTGGGCGGGGTAATCTCACCTTACAGCCCGTTTACAATTCTACAGAAAAGTTAAAAAAGTTTACGCTCGATTCTAAGGGTATAGAAAGATTGATAGCGGGACTACTGGATCGGGTGATTGCTCAGGTTCCTGAAAACTTACCGCCGTATATCCTAGATAAGTACCAGCTGCCGGATAAAAGAACGGCCTTACTAAATATCCACTTCCCAAAAAATCAAAGCGATTTAAATGCCGCTCAACGACGATTGAAATTTGAAGAGTTGTTTTTTATTCAGCTTCAGCTATTGCACAACAAGCAGTTAAGGCAATTGAAGTTTAAAGGGGTAAAGTTTGAGAAGGTTGGCCAGAAAGTGAATCGCTTTTATAAAGAATTTTTGCCTTTTGAGTTAACCAATGCGCAAAAGCGTGTTGTTAAAGAAATCAGGATTGATACGCAACGTGGTGTGCAAATGAACCGGCTTGTGCAGGGCGACGTAGGTAGTGGGAAAACAGCGGTTGCGTTAATGAGCATGCTTTTAGCTAACGATAATGGTTATCAGGCTTGTATGATGGCGCCAACGGAAATTTTGGCTAGGCAGCACTTTGCTTCGGTTACCGAATTGGTTACGGATGATTTAGTTAAAGTTGCCATCTTAACCGGAAATACGAAAAAGAAAGACAGAATAATTTTGCATGAGCAGCTCGAAAATGGCGAGATCGATATTTTAATCGGAACTCATGCTTTGATAGAAGATAAAGTACAGTTTAAAAACCTGGGTCTGGTGGTAATTGACGAGCAACACCGTTTCGGGGTTGAGCAAAGAGCAAAATTATGGCGAAAAAATATCATTCCGCCACATATTCTGGTGATGACGGCAACGCCAATTCCCCGTACACTTGCAATGACTTTGTATGGAGATTTGGATGTTTCGATAATTGACGAGCTCCCGGCTGGAAGAAAACCTATTGATACCAGACACCTGTTTGAAGGCCAACGCCTACGGATGTTCGGTTTTATGAAGCAGGAAATTGCAAAGGGTAGGCAGGTTTATATTGTGTATCCATTAATTAAGGAAAGTGAAAAGCTTGATTTGCTTCACCTGGAAGCCGGCGTAGAGCAGTTGAGTTATCAGTTTCCCCGTCCAGACTATCAGATTAGCATTGTTCATGGGCAAATGCCAAACGCCGATAAACAGTTCGAAATGCAACAATTTATTGAGGGCAAGAGCCAGATTATGGTTGCGACAACGGTGATAGAGGTTGGCGTGAATGTGCCAAATGCATCAGTTATGGTAATCGAAAATGCAGAGCGTTTTGGCTTATCACAATTACACCAGTTAAGGGGCAGGGTAGGCCGGGGTTCCGACCATTCTTTTTGCATTTTAATGAGCGGTAATAAACTAAGTAAGGAAGGGAAAGTTCGTTTAGAAACGATGGTTAGAACCAATAATGGCTTTGAGATATCGGAAATTGATTTACAACTTCGCGGCCCGGGAGACATTACAGGTACGCAGCAAAGTGGTGTGCTCGATTTAAAACTTGCCGATTTAGCGAAAGATCAGGTTATTCTTTCAGAAGCGAGAAATACCGTAATCGAAATGTTCGAAACCGATTCACAGCTGGAGAAGCCTGAACATGCATTGCTCAAAGCTCACTTGCAAAGGTTAGAAAGAGGGATATCTTTTGATAAAATTTCCTAATATCATTTCGTAGTAAGGTTTGTTTCCAAAGGAAATATTCTATGCCAATTTTTATTTTCCAAACCTTAATTTTGTAAAAAAATATATCATTCCATTGGCAGATTTAAATCCGGACCCAGCTGTTTTAAAACCAGATCCTTTCGCTGCATTGCGTTATAAAGAATTTCGTTCTTTTTTAGGGATGCGTTTCTTTTTTACGCTCGCTTACCAAATGCAGGCGGTCGTAATTGGATATCATATTTATGATTTAACCCACGATCCTTTGAAACTTGGCCTTGTTGGACTTTGTGAGGCTATACCCGCAATTGGCATCGCTTTATATGGTGGTTACATTGCCGATAAAAGTGAGAAGCGAGGTTTGTTAATTAAGATTTTTTCAGGCGTATGGCTGGCCTCTGTTTTGATGTTGGTTATTACCAGCAAATACCTCCACCTTAAGGAAGACCTTATCGTACTGATTATGTACGGGCTGGTTTTTTGTATTGGTTTAGCCCGGGGCTTTTTCGGACCAGCAACTTTTTCGTTAATGGCGAAGATTGTTCCTAAAGAGTTGTATCCTAATTCGAGTACTTGGAACAGTAGCAGCTGGCAACTGGCCACAATTATCGGCCCTTTAACCGGCGGCCTGGTGAATTGGCTTTGGGGAATTACTGCAGCCTACAGCGTTATCGTTTTACTGGTGTCCATCTCTCTGATTTGCATTTTCACTTTTAAGAAACATCCATCAACCTATATTCCGAAAGAAAATATTTTCCACAGCCTAAAGGAAGGCATTAATTTCGTTTTTAAAACCAAAATGATGGTTTGGGCAATGAGTCTTGATTTGTTTTCTGTGTTTTTTGGTGGCGCGGTTGCTTTGCTACCCATGTTTGCGAAGGATGTTTTCCATCTAGGTTCTTTTGGTTTAGGGATGATGCGTGGTGCTGCTTCTTCAGGCGCTGTAATCACGATGTTAGCCATGACCCGCTTTTCGCCTATGGGAAAACCGTGGCGAAATTTGCTGATAGCAGTTACCGGCTTTGGACTGAGTATTATCTGCTATGGATTGTCTAAAAACTTCTATCTCACGCTTTTTTTCTTATTCCTGGAAGGCTCTTTCGATAGCGTAAGTGTCATTATCAGGCAAACAATTATGCAGTTGCTCACGCCTGATGAAATGCGAGGGAGGGTTTCGGCTGTTAACAGCATGTTTATCGGGTCTTCTAATGAAATCGGAGAGTTCGAATCTGGTCTCTCGGCAAAGCTATTAACTTTAGTTCCGGCAGTGGTTTTCGGTGGCAGTATGACGATTGGAATCGCCTTTGTTACGTGGTTAAAAACGAAATCATTAACGAAACTAAGCCTGCAGGATATTAACGAACAGACAAGCAAGCTTTAGTTCGATGTTTGTTTTCTATCGATTTACTTTCATACGAATGGTAATTTTTCAATATGCAAATCAACGTAATCCGCGGGAGAGACAATGACGTTAACTAGAAAAGTTTTTTCCCGCAGATGCACACAGATTTCCGCAGAATATTAAAATTATACTAGTTATGCGTGATGAAAATTTCTCTGCGCAAATCACCGAAATCCGCGGGAGAGACAATGATGTTAACTAGAAAAGTTTCTTCCCGCAGATGCACACAGATTTCCGCAGAATATTAAAGCTACTCTATTTATGCGTGATGGAAGTTTTTCTGCGCAAATCACCGAAATCCGCGGGAGCGATAATGATATTAATTAAAAAAATTTCTTCCCGCAGATAATTGCAGATTTCCGCAGAATGTTGGATATTAACTCGTTAAAGAAAAAACACCGAATCTCAACAGAATACAAGCGATCTCCGAGACAAATCGCTAAAACTGTTTATTCTTACCCCAGATAAGATAGATGATTGAACCTAAAAAAGGTGCCAGGATAATGATAATAAACCACAGAGCTTTAACGCCGAAACTCATCTGGCTATTTCTCGAAATGTGATAAAGTGCAACCAGGATTAAAACAAGCCATAAAACAGCCGGAATAATAATGAATAGCGCAATATGGTTGCTGTTAACGTTTGCCTGAAGTAACATAAAAAGAATTTTCTATTAAGCTTCAACAATTCTTTCGCCGATTTGTTGGCGCCACATTGCCTGATATAAGCCATTTTGTGCAATCAGGCTCTCATGCGTTCCTTGTTCAATAATGTGGCCTTTCTCCAAAACGTAAATAACATCAGCATGTTTTATTGTGGATAACCGGTGTGCGATTAAGATGGTAATGTGGTCCGTTAAATCAGATACCGATCTGATGGTTTTTGTTATTTCCTCCTCAGTAATCGAATCCAGCGAAGATGTTGCCTCGTCAAAAACCAAAATGTCTGGCTGGCGCAATAATGCTCTGGCAATAGATAGGCGCTGTTTTTCGCCACCTGACACCTTTACGCCACCTTCACCAATTAATGAATCCAAACCTTTATCTGCCCTGGCCAATAACGTTTGGCAGGCTGCCTGCTTCAAAACTTTGTAGCACTCCTCATCGGTTGCGGTAGGGTTTACGAATAATAAATTCTCTCGTATTGTGCCCGAAAAAAGCTGTGTATCCTGAGTTACAAAGCCAATTTTTTCTCTTAAAGCATCTAAATCAATGTCGTTACTCGGATTACCATTATATAAAATTTCGCCGTCTTTAGCCGGATACAAGCCAACCAAAAGTTTAACCAGGGTAGATTTTCCTGAGCCCGATGGGCCAACGAAAGCGATGGTTTGCCCATTATGAGTATCGAAAGAAATGTTTTCTAAAGCGTTCCTGTTTGCGGTAAGGTGCTTAAAACTCACAGCCTTGAAAGCCAGTTCCGTAATCTTCTTAATAGATATCGGATTAACAGGTTTTTTATCAACAGGTGTACTCAAAATCTTTTTAAAGTTGCCCAGTGAAACCTCAGCCTCACGCCAGGCTAAAATTACATTACCAAGTTCCTGCAACGGTCCGAAAAGGAAAAATGAGTAGAATAAGAACGAGAAATATTGTCCTGGAGAAATGGTGTTATCGAAAATTAACAGCAACAATACAACAATCATTGAACTCCTTACCAGGTTAACAGTTGTGCCCTGAACAAAGCTCATGCTTCTCACATATTTCACTTTTTTAAGTTCCAGGCCTAAGATTTTGTAAGTCGTTTTGTTTAACCTTTCGATTTCCTGATCGGCCAGACCTAAACTTTTTACCAATTCAATGTTTCTTAAAGATTCTGTAGTAGAACCCGCAAGCGCTGTTGTTTCGCCAACTATCGATCGTTGGATGGTTTTTATTTTACGACTTAAAAACCAACTTACAAAGCTGATAATTGGAATCGCGGCAAAATAGACCAGCGTTACTTTGTAACTTATCGATACGGAATACACAATTACGAAAACCATCCCGATTAAGCTTACGAACAATACGCTGATAAAAGAAGTGATAAACTTTTCAGAATCGAGTCTAACTTTTTGCAAAACACCTAAAGTTTCTCCGCTACGCTGATCTTCAAAAACCTGATATGGCAATTTAAGTGAGTGCTGCAAGCCATCAGCATACATTTTTGCGCCAACTTTTTGTACAATAACGCTGGTGAAATAATCCTGAAAGTTTTTCGCAATACGTGAAACCATTGCCGCACCAATAGCCAGGCCAATAAAGCCGAGTGCACCCCATATGTACGTGCTTTTGCTGGTAAATGATGAGCGTTTGTTGATGTATAAATCTAAAATCCTACCGGTAAAGTAAGGATCCATTAAAGAAAAGCCAATATTTACACCTGCAAGCAATAATGCTAAAGCCACAATCCATTTGTGGTTTTTCAGGTAGTCGATTAATAATCCCATTAAGTTTTGTTGTTTGTAAGTGCAAACATAAAAAAAGGGAACGGATAAAAATCCATTCCCTTTTTTTATGACGCTGTGATAAGATACCGCAAATGTTAGCGGTTAAAATCCATATCTCAAACCAATTTGGAACTGGTATGGATTTCCCGAAGGCGTAACAATCCCCGAATTGTTTACACGATAATTAAATGCTCTCGCTGCCGAATCGTAATTCGGAACCGCTGGTGCAGTAGCTGTTGCAGCTGTTCCGTTAAGTGCGTACAAAGCCTGGCTACCTAATGATTCATTTACACCCCACTTTTTATTTAATAAGTTGGCGAAGTTGAAAATATCTCCGGAAACTTCAAGTGTATGCGTTTTGTACAGTCTGATTTTTTTGCTAACCCTTAAATCTACAACACCGAAGAAATCGTTAATACCACCATTTCTTTGTGCAATCTGGCCAGCATATTTAGTGATATAATCTTTCAAACTCTGGCTTGCATCTGGGTTATTTAAAAGTGTTTGCAATCCTGTGCGAACATTTTGTGGAACACTAGTATTATTTGGGTCAAAAATGTAAGCTAAATCATTTGTAGCTACGAAATCACCATTATTATTTGCACCTGATAGTAAACTATAACGTGTTCCGCCGATACCTGAATAACGAACACCTACTGTAACACCCCAAAAAGTTGGTAGAGTACCGTAAATTACAACCTTATTTCTGAATTGATTATCTGAGTAGCTCATGTTACTTAGGTCTCTCGGGTCATCTTTTACAGGCAGCGATAAAGTTGCCGAGTTCGCAACGTTTCCGTTGTATGATGTGTTGTCTTTCGTATCATTCCAGGTGAAACTTGCAGAAATTTCTCCATCTTTAAAGTAGTTCCAGGTTGCATCTAAGACAACCGCAAACTGATTAACTCTACCTTTACTGTTTAACTCAAGCACACGGCCAAATGTATTGCTGATACGGCCAGTCTTCCAGTCGGGCGCACCATTACTTGGAATTGTAGGCACAAAAACGCCTCTGTTTGCCTCATTTGGTAATGTAAAGTAAGGGTTTGCAGCCATATTTCTATCCACGTACATATAATTATGGCGACCTAAAGTAGCATAACCCGTAATACCAACTTTTAATTTATCGGTAATTAGTTTACTGTATGATAAGTTTGCTTTATAAACTACTGGAATTTTTGCGTCTTCGGCGTAAGTGTTAATTGTAGGCACTTGCAGGGCCGGTAAAGATGGAGTTGCGACAGTGCCATTACGGTAACCAACAAAATTTGGAGTTGGTACGTTGGCACCAGTTACATCAAGGGTTGCCAAATGTGTTCCATCAAACGTTAAGTTATTAATGGTCACATAGTTATTAACGTCCGATCCGAAGATACCGGCACCGAAGCGAACAAAGTCAGTTCTGTTCTCGTTAATATCCCAGTTAAACTGAATACGTGGCTGAACCAAAAATTGTTTCAGTTCGTTATCTGTTCTAACGCCAACAGCGCTCAGCAAAGTCTGGTTAAGCGGAGATTTTGGATAAGCGCTGTAATCAAGACGAATACCACCAATAAACTCTAAACCTTTTGCAAGTTTAGTCTGCATTTGGCCATAAGCTGCGGCATTCCAAATACCGGCTTTAACTGTCGGGTCGGCAACTAAAGGTACTTCACGGTAAAATCTATTCGGAATTAAGTTGTTAAAATTTTGTAATGATGAGCCTGCTGTTGAGTTTGTATATTCGAAACGTCCGTTAACCTCACTGCCATAAAGTGATTTTGCATCGGTATACATTACATCAACACCGAATGTATATTTGATTTTATCGGTGTTGTAGTAGAAGTTATCAACCAACTGGAAAACGTTGTTTGTAAAGCCTTCCTGGCCAAAACGGTGACCGCCGATTTGAATTGCTGTGTTTGCCGCAGAACCATCAGATAGGGTAGATTGAACGTTTCCGACAACTGCTCTAGGTATTGCGAACTGCAACTGGTCGTTTTGCGTACTTGCCTGATAGGTATAAAGATGCTGAACTTTTAACTCGTTGGTTACTTTGCTATTAATTGTTGAGCGTAATGTTGCCAATAAGCTGTTATCTACGTTTTTATCATTACCATAACTCTCGAAAAAGTTAATTGCAGTATTATCCGCTAAACCAAGTGGATTTCTATCGTTCGTATAATTATCACGAATCGTTAGCAAGTTTCGGTCGTTTATTTGCCAGTCTAAACGGGCAAATGCAGCATCCGAACCACGCTTTTTGTCGAATGTTCCATATTGAGGATCGTTTGAAACACCATATTTTGCTCTGGCAATACTTAAGAAATCTGCCAGGGTAGAATTGGTTATTCTAAACCTTGCTTCATCAGCAGGGCCGTTCACATCTGCAATAATTAACGGACGGGAATCTTTCTGGTGATCTAAACCAACAAAATAATGCAATTTATCTTTGATGATCGCACCACCTAAAGTAAATCCATATTGATAAGTTGAGAAATCATTATCGCGTTTTATACCTCTGATATCGTAAGGACTAGCCAGCCAATCTGCTCTGCCATACATAAATGCGCTTCCGCTTGTGGTGTTTGTACCAGATTTGGTTACGGCTGTAACAGAGCCTCCACCAGCTCTTCCATAAGTAACATCATATTGGTTGGTTACCACTTTAAACTCGCGAACCGCTTCGATTGAAATTGAGTATGGCGCACCACTACGGCTTGTTGTACTCCCTGCTGATGTTGGATTTTTAGCATTCATACCGTCAATTGTATAGTTTGTTGATGAACCCAATTGACCTGAAATCCCTCCACCACGACTTAAAGGTGATAAATCCATTAAGTTAGAGAAGTTACGACCATTTACCGGTAACTGGTTCATGGTTTTGGCGGAGATTTCCGTCGATGCACCAAAGTTTTGAACTTTATTTTTTAAACCTGAAGCCACCACTTGCACTGCTTCCAGATTTTGAGCAGCTTCCTGCATTGATATGGAAACTTTAACCACATCGCCAAGATTTAGCATGTAGCCACTTCTGGTTTGTTCGCCAAAGCCAACATATAAAGCTTTTACAGAATAAGGACCACCTAAAGGGAGTTCTTTAAATGTATACTCACCTTGTGCATTTGTAGAAGTTCTTGTGGTGAAGCCTGTAGAATTGTTTTTAACCTGAACCGAAGCGCCTGGAATAGGCTTCTTTTGTTCATCGGTAACAATACCGGAAATGGATGCCTGTGTGGTTTGTGCTCTCAAAGAATTTGAAACACAAAAACACAGCAATAATACTGCGAATAGTAAATTTTTGACCATAATTAGTTTTTGATTTTATGGTGCAAAGTTGCAGTAGCAGTGTTAACTCAAATTTCAGTTTAGATTAAGAAATGGTTTGCAAATTGTTTATTTGCTTGCTGAATGTTAAAATAAAATTACCTTTTTTCATAAAATAAAGCGTTGGCCTGCTGCGTTACATGCTACCAAAGCCAAAAAAACCCTCCGCCAAAATTAATCGACGGAGGGTTTATAAAAAAGCCTTGCTTGATTCTACTTTTTCTCAGCAGTATATTTATCGCTGAATTTTTTATCAAGCTGTTTGTGCAAATTATCCAGGTTAATGTCTCTGCCCTGAATAAAAGCTTGTTCAACTTTATTGGTCCTCATATCTAAAGCATCGCCCGCAGAAATAAATAACGTAGCGTCTTTACCTGCTTCGATACTTCCGGTGGTTTTATCTACACCCATAGCTTTAGCAGCATTAAGCGTAATGGTTGATAATGCTTTTTCTTTATCCAAACCCCAGGCGGTAACCGTGCCGGCCATAAATGGAAGGTTGCGCTGTTGCCAGTAACCATCAATACTCAAAACCACATTTAAGCCCGCGTTTGCTAAAATAGCCGCATTTTTATAAGGCATGTTCACATCATCATCATTATTATTAGGCAACGCATGAGGTTGTTTTACCACCACAGAAATATTGTTCTCTTTAAGGAAATCAATAACTAAGTAAGCCTCGTCGGCACCGGTGATAACCGGCGTGATGCCGAACTTTTTGGCAAAGTTTACTGCCGCAACAAGGTCTTTTTGAGTTTCTGCTGCAATAAATAGTTTTTCCGCACCGGAAAACACTTTTTTCATCGCTTCAAAACGAGTATTTATTACCTCAGGTTTTCCCATCTCGGCGTAAGCTTTTGCTTCTGCAAAGAAAGAGGTTAACTGACTGATTGCAGCTTGTGTGCGTTCATTTAATGATTCCGGTGAAGCTGCAGGTCCTCTTCCAAAACCACCAAAGCCGCCCCTAAAGCGTGGCGTTACCGGCCAGGTCATGTGCATGGCATCATCAATTCTAATGGCTGCATCTTCCCAGTTCCAGGCGTCTAGCTGCACAACTGAAGAGCTTCCGGAAACCGTGCCGCCCTGAGGGGTTGGCTGGGCCATTAAAACGCCATTGCTACGCAAAGTTGCAGGCACTTTAGAGTCTGTATTGTAAGCCACAATAGAGCGAATGTGCGAATTGTAATCGCCAATTTCCTGGTAATCCAAAGTTGCTTTTATTGATTCAGTTTCTGCCAGACCAAGGTTTGTTGTTGCTGCAATCATACCTGGATAGATATGCTTTCCGACGGCATTAATACGTAATACGTCATCCTGTGGAACTTGTCCACCGGCCGTAACCGACACAATTTTGCCGTTAGAGAACAAAATAGTTCCGTTTTCGATAACTGTTCCGTTGCCCACATGTACCGTTGCGCCTGTAATGGCGATGGTTTTTGTTTGCTTTTTGGCAGGTGATATATTGGCTTGCGCAAAGCACATCAGGCTGGATGCCGATAACGCCAGACTTAATAAATATTTTAGGTTACTGTGCATGTTCTTTTTCATTTAATTCTGCTGAATAATCTTCCAATGTTTCGCAATTGTAAAGGCGTGGTGCATTCCCAAACGGACGTTGAGTACGTACGCCGCTGCTTTTACTATCCAACATCTTTTGAATTAAACGAGCTTTCTCGGCCTGTTGTGTTTTAATCGTTTGGGCATCTTTATCAATATCCCAATACGCAACGCCATCAACAAACGTTTTTTCTGCTTTTGCATAAATGGATAAAGGGTTTGCTGACCATACCACAACATCTGCATCTTTACCTGGCTTTAAACTGCCAACTTTATCATCAATATGAAGCATTCTTGCCGGGTTCAGCGTTACAAATTTCAAGGCATCTTCTTCCGGTACGCCGCCATAAAGAACGGATTTACCAGCTTCCTGATTCAGGTGTCTGGCCATTTCTGCATCATCCGAGTTGAAAGCAGTAGTAACGCCTACGTTGTGCATAATTTTTCCGTTGTAAGGAATTGCCTCAGCAACTTCGTTTTTGTATGCCCACCAATCTGAGAAGGTAGAACCTGCAATACCATGTGCTTTCATCTTATCGGCTACTTTATAACCTTCCAAAATGTGTGTAAATGTGTTTATTTTGAAGCCTAAGCTATCCGCTACGTGGATGAGCATATTAATTTCACTTTGAACATATGAGTGGCAGGTTATAAAGCGCTTGTTGTTTAAAATTTCAACAATCGCATCCAATTCCAAATCCCTGCGAACACTGTTGCCTTTTACCTTCATCGCTTTTTCGTACTCTTTTGCACGCGTAAACTCATCAACAAAGGTTTGCTCAACGCCCATACGCGTAACCGGGAAACGGGCGCCTGTACCAAAATTACTTTGTTTAACGTTTTCGCCCAGAGCGAATTTGATAAAGCCATCTGCGCCAGCAAATTTTAACTCCTCTGGTGCTTTACCCCAACGCAGTTTAATAAGTTGAGACTGGCCGCCAATTGGATTTGCAGAACCGTGTAAAATATGTGAAGTTGTAACCCCACCAGCAAGCTGGCGATAAATATTTACATCCTCTGAGTTGATAATATCGGCAATGCGAACCTCTGCCGAAACAGATTGCGCACCTTCGTTTATACCGCCGCTACCGGCTATGTGCGAGTGCTCATCAATAATACCAGCGGTTACATGTTTGCCTGTTCCATCAATTACTTTTGCACTTCCTGCAGATAAATTTTTACCAACTGCTTTAATTTTGCCATTTTCTAACAACACATCAGCATTCTGAAGAACACCTTCTTTTTCATTTGTCCAAACGGTTGCATTTTTAATTAAAACAGTTTCTTGCTTAGGCAATTCGGCATTACCAAAGGCGCCAAATGGATATAGCATTGGTCCAACAGCCAAAGCCGGTTTTGGCTCGTCGCGTTTTGGCATTTCCTTGCCTGCTTCTTTATAAGTTGCTGTAAATTTGCCGAATGTTCCATCTGGCAGCGCCACTTCGCCTTTAAACGTTAGCGGATTTGCCGATGTTAAATAGCCACTTAAACGGACATCTCCTTTAGGATTTTTCTTCAGGTTAAAATTAATACTAACCCAATCGCCATTTCTGGAAAACGTTGCTGTAGTTTTTACACTGTCAACTCCACTTCTTTCAATAGCTGCGGTAGAACCGCCAGAAGTTCCGGTAATTTTCAATAACAAGCTGCCACCAATGCCATCAACATTCAGGTTGTAATTTCCACGAACATCAGAAACATCCATTTTATTGATGATATAGCGTTTGCCCTGAACCCAGTTTTCGAAAATGATATTTTCCTTCTTGAAAAGGTTATCAGACGAAATTAAAAAGTTGGCCACTTTACCTTTTTCCAGGGAGCCAACTTTATCGGCAACACCTAAAAGCGAAGCTGGAATTTCGGTAACAGACTGTAAGGCTTGTTTTTCGGTTAAACCATTATCAATAGCGGTACGGATATTAGCCCAGAAATCGCGGGTATTCTCTAAACCAAATGCTGTTAAGGCGAACTTAATTCCGGCTTTTTGAAGTGCCGCAGGGTTTGTTGGCGCCAATTCCCAGCCTTTCATCTGCGATAAGGTAATGTTTCTTGCTTCTGCAGGGTCTTCAACATCGAAAGCCTTCGGGAAAGATATAGGTACGATTAAGCTGGCGCCTGTCGCTTTTACCTCATTAATGCGCTGATACTCATCGCCTGTAGATTTGATGATGTATTGCTTACCAAATTCTTTTCCAAGTTTGCCGGCACGAAGCACATTTGCCCAGCCATCAACTTCAAAAATTTGAGGCATAGCCTGTTGCTTTCCAAATTCTTCTAATGAGATGTTGTATTCCTCTTTTTGTTTGCCGTACCATTGCGAATCATAATAGGTTTGGCGAAGCAAAGCGATAGACCCCATTAAGGAAGTTGGGTAATCGTTTGAGGAAGTTCCTTTATTAAATGAGTAGTTAGCTGCGGTTTGATCTTTCAAAAAAACGTTATTGTCAGAACCCTCATTCAACGTTACTGCTGCAGAAACACCACGAGCAATACCATCGCGACTTATCGTATTCACGCTACCAAAACCGGCCTTGCGTAATTCATCAGCCTTCTTGCTATCTACCGTGAAAATACTTTTAACGTAGGTTTCTGGTCTGATAGACTCATTCCAGCCATAAGCGCCTTTTTTAGTTGAAACGAAAATGGACTGGCGCTGGCCACCGCCACCTCCAAAACCACGGCCCTGAACAGTCGCTTCAGGTACTCCATAACTTGTAAAGGCATCAACGAGGGATGGATAAACAAATTTTCCTTTTAAATCTACAACAACATAACCTTTAGGAACGGCTAAGCCAGCACCTACGGCCTGTATTGTAGAACCTTTTACCAATAGCGTTGCATTTGTTAGCGTTTGATTGGCATTTACTACAATTGTTGCGTTGGTGAATGCAAACATTCCCGGCCTGGTATCATAAGAACCATTAACAGGATAGGTGTTTTGCTGAGCAAACAAAATTGTAGAGGAAAATACCAGCGCAAAGGCGAGTAAAATTTTCTTCATAATATGTTTAGGGGGTTTATTTTGTTTAAAACTAATATAAATTACGGTCTATATTGCTTATTAACCTATTTTTTACAATTAATCGTTACTTTTGGTAGACAAAAAATTATCATTATGTATCAAATTTTAAAAAGTGCACACTCAGGATGGCGTTACCTGGTTTTAATCCTGCTGGTTATTGCAGTAATTAAGGCTTTATCTGGTTGGTTAGGAAATAAAACTTACACAGAGGGCGATAGAAAATTGAATGTATTCACTTTAATTAGTGCCCATATTCAATTACTAATTGGTTTGGCATTGTATTTTATTGGCGATTGGTATAAAGCAGATAGCAGTAATGCCGTAGGCCGTTACTGGAAAATGGAACACATCAGCATGATGATTTTAGCCATTATCCTGATTACGATTGGAAATTCAAAATCAAAAAAGGCAGTAGAAGCCGTAGCAAAACACAGAACCATCTCGGTATTTTTCGGCCTGGCTTTAATTTTAATAATCGTAACAATTTTACTTATGATTAAAGATGTGCCGGGAAGAAGTTTTTTCGGCGTTTCGTAAATATTTAAACTATCGGAAAACTATTTTTTAAAATATTTTCGTTTTTCGAAATTCTTTATATTTTTGTCACTCAATGATCAACAATATACATACATGGCTTTGGCAAGGTAATTCAAAAAAGAATTGCGCCGGCTGCGTATGAGGAAATATTTTTATCAACCTAAACCTTAAAGAACCATTAAAGCCCGGCGTAGAACCACACGCCGGGCTTTTTATTTATCATGATTTAACAAAAGGAGAAATTGTTTACCTGAACCGCCGGGACAGGTGGTCGGTTATCCCCCAAAATACGAATAGTAATGTTTAAAATTAATACCACCTATAAAAAATTACTCGCCGATACTACAACACCGGTAAGCATTTATTTACGCTTACGCGATGTTTACCCAAACAGCATTTTACTCGAAAGTTCTGACTACCACAGTCGCGAAAATTCGATGAGTTTTGTTTGCGCAGATCCGGTTGCGGGCATTATTTTACGGGGCTCGCGGCTTGAAAGTTATTTTCCTGATGGCTCAGTGGAAATTACTGAAAGTGAGGATTTAACGGAGCAGATTTCTGCCTTTAAAGATAAATTTAAGGAAACAGAAATTCCTGAAATTAAATTTATAACAAGTGGTTTATTCGGGTACTTTACCTGGAATGCCGTACAGCATTTTGAAGATATTAAATTTACTTCCGAAACGCCCGAAGGTGAGGAAATACCTGAAATGCAGTACCATTTGTACCGTTACATCATTGCTATCGATCATTTTAAGAATGAGATAACCTTGTTCGAAAACGCTTTCGACGGTGAAGAAAAAGGTGGACTTGAAAAAATGGAATACCTGATTCAAAATAAAAACTATCCAGAATACAAGTTTCAGATAAAAGGGGAAGAATCATCAAATTTAACTGATGAAGGTTTTATTCAACTGGTAGAGCGCCTTCAGAAACACATTTACAGAGGTGATGTATTCCAGATTGTACCATCCAGGGCTTTTAAACAGGCCTTTACGGGCGATGAGTTTAATGTTTACCGTTGCCTGCGATCGATAAATCCTTCGCCGTATTTGTTCTATTTTGATTACGGGAACTTTAAGCTTTTTGGCTCATCGCCAGAAGCACAGATTACGATTAAGAACAATACAGCAAATATTTTTCCTATTGCGGGAACCTTTAAACGTAGCGGTAATGATGTTGAAGACGCCGAGCAAGCCAGGAAACTGGAACAAGATCCGAAAGAAAGTGCGGAGCATGTAATGCTTGTGGATTTGGCCAGAAACGATTTAAGCAGGCATTGCAACCGCGTTGAAGTTAAATCTTTTAAAGAAGTGCAATATTATTCGCATTTAATTCATTTGGTAAGTAAGGTGAGCGGGCATTTACAAGAGGATGTTAGTGCATTTAAGGTGGTGGCAGACACTTATCCTGCAGGAACTTTAAGTGGCGCACCAAAGTATAAAGCCATGCAGTTGATTGATGAAAATGAAAAGCTCGGGCGGAATTTTTATGCTGGTGCTATTGGTTTTATGGGTTTTAATGAAGATTTTAATCACGCAATTATGATTAGAACTTTTATGAGCAAGAATAATGAGCTGCATTACCGGGCGGGTGCTGGAATTGTTGCAGATTCTGTTCCTGAAATGGAAATGCAGGAAGTTAATAATAAGATCGCCGCCTTACGCAAGGCAATTGAAATGGCGAAGGGTATTTAAGATTTAATTTACGAATTACGATTTATAATGATTGATAATAAGAAAACGGTTCTCGTAATCGATAATTACGATAGCTTCACTTACAACCTGGTTCATTTAATTAATGAAGTTGGTTATGAAGCTGAAGTATGGAGAAACGATAAATTCGAACTTGCCGATGTTGCGCAATATGATAAGATTTTACTTTCTCCCGGACCAGGAATACCCGAAGAGGCCGGATTGCTACTTGATGTTATTAAAACTTATGCGCCTACAAAGAGTATTTTCGGGGTATGTTTGGGTCAGCAGGCAATTGCAGAGGTTTTTGGCGGGACGCTTTTAAATCTTGGTCGGCCGATGCATGGCATTGCAACGCCCGTAACCGTAGTAGATGGCGATGAGTTTTTATTTTGGGAATGCCCGCAAACAATAAACGTTGGCAGGTACCATAGCTGGGTAGTTAGTAAAGATAATTTTCCAAGTTGCTTAAAAATTACAGCCAGAGACCACAAAAACGAAATTATGGCACTGCGACACGAAACGCTTGATGTTCGCGGGGTGCAATTTCACCCGGAGAGTGTGCTAACCGAGTTTGGAAAACAAATGATGGAGAATTGGTTAAGCTCTTAAAAAAAACATCACTGTGGAAAAAAAAAGCGTCTTTCTAACGAACGGATTGCTTCGAACTTTCACTGTGGTTAGTAATTATTAACTATGAATATCTTAGATAAAATCGTACTGCGCAAGCAGCAAGAAGTTGCAGATGCAAAGGCATTAGTTTCAGTTAAGGATTTGGAGGAATCTATCTACTTTCAGAGGAAACCATATTCTTTTAAAGAATTTTTGCTAGCTGATGATAGAACCGGAATTATTGCCGAATTTAAGCGTCGTTCGCCTTCTAAAGGATTAATTAACGGCGTGGCCGATGTTGCCGAGGTTACACAGGCCTACAATAACGCTGGTGCATCTGCACTTTCTGTTTTAACTGACATAGATTTTTTCGGTGGCAAAACGGATGATATTCTTGGTGCGAGAGCGTCAAATAACATCCCCATTCTTCGTAAAGATTTTATGATTGATGAATACCAGATTCTGGAAGCTAAAGCTTGGGGTGCTGATATTATTTTATTAATTGCCTCGATTTTAACGCCACAACAAATAAAAGATTTCGGAAAGTTTGCGCAAAGCCTTGGCTTAAATGTATTGCTCGAAGTGCATAATCTTGAGGAGCTTGAAAGGAGTATTTGTCCGAATTTAGATGCCATTGGTGTGAATAACAGAAATCTCGGTGATTTTACCGTTAACATTCAAACATCATTTGATTTGGTTGACAGAATTCCAGATGAGTTTTTGAAAATCTCGGAGAGTGCGATTAGTAATCCTAAAACCATTAAGGAATTGAAAGCTGCAAGTTTTAATGGCTTTCTTATTGGCGAAAACTTCATGAAAACAGCGAATCCAGGGGCTGCAATGGAAGATTTTGTAAGAGCGCTTTAGAGTTCCTTTTTGCGACAGGTTTTTTGCCGCAGAACTAGAAAAATCCGGTAGGTGAACTTTTATTTCGATTGTTGAGGTTTGTTTGCCAAAGAAACACAGAAATCAGGTGGGTTTGGGAAGGCTTGTTTATAAGTTTTTATTTCGATTGTTGAGGTTTGTTTGCCACAGAAACACAGAAATCAGATGGGCTTGAGAAGGCTTGTTTATGAGTTTTTTATTTCTGGTTGAAGTTTGTTTGACATAGAAATACGGAAGGACCGGGAATCAAGTGGGCTTGGGAAGGCTTCTTCTCAGAACCGTTCGATCAAAATTGCTTTGTTTCAGAAACAAAAGAGTAATCGAACTTACCATTATTTGTAAAGCATTATTATTTACTTATTGAGAACTTTGTTTAGTGGCGGGCTTTGTGTAAAAACCGTGCTTTAATAATTGCATCTCTTACATTTCGGCTTAGTCAAGCGAAACTTTTATTACACGAGCATGGTTTGTAAATGGAATTACACATTCGCAAATTTCGTATATTTGCTTTAATTACATGGGAAAACAAAAATTTTATGATACTGCGATAAAGCAGGAGCGGGCCATTTTGGTGGGTGTAATTACACCTGGTGAAAAGGAAGAGCAAACTAAGGAATATTTAGATGAGTTAGCCTTTTTGGTTGAAACAGCTGGTGGGATGGTTGAAAAAAACTTTACTCAAAAAATGCTGAAGCCGGAACGTGCAACTTTTGTGGGTACAGGAAAGCTTGAAGAAATAAAGGCTTATGTGAAATCGGAAGAGATTGATACCGTTGTGTTTGATGATGAATTGTCGCCCTCGCAGCTTAGAAATATAGATAGAGAGCTCGGTGTTAAGGTTTTAGACAGAAGCAATTTAATTCTGGATATTTTTGCCAGCAGAGCCCAAACTGCACAGGCTAAAACGCAAGTTGAATTGGCTCAACTGCAATATGTTTTGCCGCGATTAACGGGTATGTGGACGCACTTGGAACGTCAGAAGGGTGGTATTGGTATGCGTGGACCAGGTGAAACGCAGATTGAAAGTGATAGACGGATAATTTTAAATAAAATCTCTTTGTTAAAAGAGCGCCTCAGAAATATCGACAAGCAGAACGAAACGCAACGTAAAAATCGAGGCGAATTAATTCGTGTAGCACTTGTAGGCTATACGAACGTTGGCAAATCGACTATTATGAACATGCTCTCGAAATCGGAAGTGTTTGCTGAAAATAAGCTTTTTGCTACGCTCGATACTACTGTTCGTAAAGTGGTGATTGAAAATCTGCCGTTCCTTTTGTCTGATACGGTTGGTTTCATTCGAAAATTACCTCATCATCTTGTAGAATGTTTCAAATCTACGCTGGATGAGGTTCGTGAAGCCGATATCCTGATCCACGTTGTTGATGTTTCGCATCCAAACTTTGAAGATCAGATTCATATCGTAAACGAAACCTTAAAAGACATTGGCGCAATTGATAAAGACATGATTTTAGTGTTTAATAAAATTGATGCTTATGTTTCGCCGGAGGTTGAAGATGAAGACGGCGATGGAAAACTCACCATCGAAGATTTTAAAAAAAGCTGGATGAGTCACGGCAAAGTACCGGTTTTGTTCATTTCGGCCACGGAGCGTGAAAATATAGAGGAGTTTAAAACATTATTGTACGATAAGGTAAAGGCTGCACACGTGGCGAGATATCCGTATGATAGTAATTTGTTATATTAGCTAATTAACGTCGTTGCAGGCTAGCAGGCAATTGGCGAAATAAAATATTATGGAAAGTAAACGTCAGCAGAAATTTGCAGGAGTACTACAGGAAGAATTGGCACAGGTTTTTCAACGCGAAGGTGCATCGTTTTTACCAAATACACTGGTTACGATAACCCGTGTGCGGGTGTCGCCAGATTTGGCAGTTGCAAAGGTGTATTTAAGCTTTTTCAATACGAACAACACGACGCTTTCTATTAATACTGTAAATGCCCACAGTGGCGAAATCAGGTATAAGTTAGGTTCCAGAATACGCCACCAGGTAAGGGTTGTACCCGAACTTACATTCTTTGTAGATGATACAAATGAATATGTTGAACGCATGGATAGCCTTTTTGAAAAGATTGCTAAAGAACCTAGACAAAAAGAAGACGACACCGAAGAATAGCTTCATATTACTTTAAGATAATTAATGAAAACTTTCGAAGAAGTAATCAGGGGCAACGCTTTTTTTATACAAAAGGTTGTCGATTTTGATAAAAACGCCGATAAACTTTTACCACTTGATTTTACCTCCAAAAATTGTGAATTAACTGATCAGATTCTTGATAACACGAATTTATTTTCCGCCTGGGTAGATGAAAAGCTTGCATCCGTGGGCGCCCGTTATGGTATTGGGGGGTATAACGAACATAGAACAATTTATTCGAGGAGTGCTCATTTCGATAGCGAAGCAGAGCCTCGCCGATTGCACCTTGGCGTAGATATTTGGGGGCCGGTTTTTACACCTGTTTATAATTTCTACCATGCAAAGGTTCATAGCTTTGCCAACAACAACAATTTTGGAGACTACGGCGCAACAATAATTCTCGCTTACAACATCGATGGTTTTGAATTCTATGCACTCTATGGCCATTTAAGCCTTGCCTCACTAAATGGTTTACAGGAAGGCACTGTTATCGCTGCCGGAGAAAAATTTGCTGAATTTGGTAACAAAGAAGAAAATGGATACTGGCCGCCGCACCTTCACTTTCAGATTATTTTAGACCTGGAACATTTTAAAGGAGATTATCCCGGCGTTTGCAAATTTAGCGAGCGGGAAAAGTATCTGTCGAACTGCCCCGATCCAAACTTAATCCTCGAATATTCGTTTTATTAATCTAGGCTCGCTTTCAGCTTATTTTAGTAAATTAGAGTGATGAAAAACTTAATAATTGTCGGTTTTGTTTTGTTTGGCAGCCTGGCAATGGCGCAGGTGCAGTTTAAGAGCGGGCCATCAGGTTTTGCTACTTTTCTAAAAAACAATACCATCTACCCACAATTTTCTAAACAAAACTGTATTCAGGGAACAGTAAATGTAAGTTTCAAATTAGATAAGGGCGGCAAAGTATATTCGTCCAAAATAACACGTGGAATAATTTCTGATTTAGATGATGAAGCCCTTCGACTAGTGAGGATGAGTAGCGGTAAATGGCAGGTTCCGGCCGGTTACGATACCACCATTTCTGTTGTTGTGCCAGTTAATTTTAAGTTGTCCGGGTATGATTGCGAAGGGAAAAGTAAAGCAGAAATAAAAGCATCAATTATTGCTTATGAAGCTGAAGAAGGCTTAACAAATGCGGTAATAAATTTTTATAAAAATAAGGATCAGGCAAAACCTGGTCAGGAGGCGCAGATATTGGCCATAAAAACGCAGCTTGGTATTGATGATGAATATTTGGACGGGGTAATAAAAACCGGCTTAAAAAAAGTAAAACAAGGTGATAGGCAAGGAGCCTGCGAAGATTTTAATCTTGTTAAAAATTTGGGAAGCGACAAAGCAGATGATTATCTTGCCAAATATTGTAAATAATGCGTTTAGTAATTCGAATTTTTGCCCTTCTTGATATTATAAGTATTTTTCTGCTTGCCAAGCCATTTTTCGAAATCGTTACGCATTTAAAAGAAATTCCAGATCAGGTGTTATCGCAAGCCAGGGTTATCCTAACGTTACCCATGTTTGTGTCGCTTTTCGTCTCTGCAATTGGGCTAATGCTTTTTAAAAAATTCGGATTTATAGCATATTACATTCAATTCCCATTTCGCTTAGTGGTGTGGGTGTTTTCCATCGGGTTTATAACCCTACTTCCAGAGCTGTTAAATCTAAGCCAGACCTGGTTCGACGTTTTATTTAAATTGTGCTTTATTGCCGAATTCTTCAGGCTATATTTCAGCATTCAGATACATCGAAAAACATTCTAAATGATAACCGAAATTGCGGCGGGTAAAATTTTCGCTTCAACATTGTTTAATTTGCCAATGTATTCTCCATCTACCTGAAAATGTGCTTTATGCTTTGAAAATATTTTTACGGATGAAGTTTGAAAGACCTCAATTTTTTTGGGGTTAAATGGCAATTTTGTTATCCAGATCTTAAGAATTTCCATGTAGGAATAATCCTTTACTAAAATTATTTCGAATAATTCATCATCCAGTTTCCCGTCGGGATTTATTTTTAAACCTGTTCCATACATCGTTGCGTTGGCAATGGCAACCATTGCTGCCTTCGATTTTACTGTTTCATCTTTAAGTTTTAACTCAACATCCATCCTTTTGTGGTTCCACAATGCATGCCAGGTGGCCTTTGCATAACCCCACATGCCGCGTTCGGGTAAGGTGTCAAATTTATTTACAAGGTAGGCGTTAAAGCCTAAATCTGCCAGATGGATGCAAATCTCCTCATTAATTTTAACCACATGAATTTTTTTAGGGGTACCTGTTTCAAGAAAATCCAGTGCTTCTGTAATGTCTGTCGGTATGCCTAATTCTTTGGCCATTCCATTTGCAGAACCTGCCGGAATTATGCCTATCGGCGTCTCCGAATTTAACAGGCATTCTGCAACAAGTTTTAGCGTCCCATCACCGCCAACAGCTACCACCTTATCGGGATGTGCACTAATTATTTTTTGCTTTATTTTTTCGATTGAACAATCTTCCGGTAACTCGAAAAGTTCAGTTTCGATTTGTTTTGTCTCGAAATGATTAGAAATTACTTCTTTGAGATTGATGTTGTGACTACCCGAACCCGGGTTGATGATGAACAGTAATTTCATGGTGGATGAACCTCTTTTGGTAACATCAAAACAACTTATTGTAAACTCTGTTTTAATTATAATGAATAAATCGGTTAGCGTAAAAGTATATCGTGGTTATGGTCACACCCACAATTTGGTCGTTTATGGTCATGTTTTTAAACATAAAGCAAAAACCACGCAGGTTTACAGCAATAACCTATTCGTAAATATTGTTCATTTATTAAAGCTTTTTATTCTAAAGCCTTATCCATTCGTTCAGTTAAGGCTTTGCTTCGCTAACCAAATTATTTACAACAAAGCTGAAGCCGATGGTTTTTTCAAGTTCGAATTTGAAGCCTTGCTGGATGTTGCCGCGGGTTGGCACGCAGTAAGGGTTGAGGCAACGGGCGAGGATGGCGCTGTTTTAGGCGTTGGTGAAGGTGAAATTTATGTTCCGCACATTACGCAGTACGCCTTCATTTCTGATGTGGATGATACGGTTATGATTTCCCACTCGGCAACAATAAGCCGGCGATTGAGAGAACTTTTTATCAAAAATCCACACACACGGAAAACTTTTCCCGATGCTGCAAAACACTATCAGCAACTGGCGCTGGCACACACCGAAGCAACACAACCCAACCCGTTTTTTTATGTGAGCAGCAGTGAATGGAATTTGTATGATTATCTCCTCGAAACTTTTAAATTTAACAAATTGCCAGATGGTGCTTTTTTACTGAATACCTTAAAAAGGTGGAAGGATTTAGTGAAAACCGGCAAAACGGGGCATGAAGGAAAACTACTTCGCGTAATGCGCATTTTAGACGCTTTTCCGAATCAAAAGTTTATTTTTTTTGGAGACAACTCGCAACAGGATCCGGAAATATACACCTCAATAGCAGAAAAATATCCTAAAAATATCGAGGCAATCTACATCAGAAATATCCGCAAAGAAAAAGAAGGTGAAACAAGGGAGCTACTCAAAAAAATGGAAGTGAATCAGATTCACACCTGTCTTTTTAACCACAGTAACGAAGCCATTGAACATTCAAAAGCCATCGGGCTAATAAGTTAACTTATCGACTTGCCAAATGGCGTAAAGGCTAGGTTCATCAACTTAAAATGCTGACGGCCAAAAGGGATACCTACAACCGTTAGGCAAAGCAAAATGCCGAAAAGGAAATGCGTCAGGGCTATCCATAGTCCCCCGCAACAAATCCAAATGATATTCATAATTGTAGAGAGACAGCCCGTATTTGATGAGCTATCTGTAATTTTGACACCAAATGGCGCTAACCCCACAATAGCAAATTTAAAGCATTGTATGCCGAAAGGAATGCCAACAATAGTTAGGCAAAGAATTAATCCACCGATAATGTATTCAAAGAATATAAAAATTCCGCCAAAAATAATCCAAATGATGTTGCCTAAAAAATTCATTATTGCTTTTTTAGGTAAGATGAATTAAAGAAACGATTGTTACAGGGTCAGCGTTTGAAGCTCGAAAATCCCTTTCATCGATGAGGAGAAAAGTACCCATTCCTTTTAGGATGGGCACTTTGAAAGCTTTTGTAAACTAATTATTTGCGTCTGCAGGGGCATTAGTTGTGGAATCGGACGTTGTATCGGTTTTCAGCGAATCGCGAACATTGGTGTCGGTATATTTGTACATGCTATCTGCATTCTCTTTATCTGCTTTTTTACCGTTACAAGCTGTAGCTGCGATGGAAGCTATTGCAAATAAAATTAAAAATGTCTTTTTCATAGTTTTCCTTTTTATTATTAATCTGTTTTGCAATAAGATTGTTTTAATTTTATGCAATTAATGGTTCTAAGCCAGGCAAACTACGGTAAAATTCGGTTAAGCTATTCCTATTGTGCAGAAACGGGCATTAGCCATGCAAGTTCAAATTTGAGGACTAATCAGACATTAAATAAAATCCAGGGTATTAAATTTCTTGTTCAAAATATCTGCATTGTTAACGTCGAGCCATTTATCTAGAATTGTGCCGTATACCTGCCTAAAATCAAGCTGATATTTCAAGTCGCCGGTGTCTAAATCGCTCAGGTTTGGTGCATCGTTAAAAATACCCTGCTTTTTTAAACGCCCGCCAAAAACAAACATGTTATTTGCCGTTCCGTGGTCTGTGCCATTGCTGGCGTTCTGTTCAACTCTCCGTCCAAATTCAGAAAATGTTACCACCAGGGTATCTTCAAGTTTGTTGTTCGTTTTTAAATCTTTTAAAAACGCAGCCATGCCTTCACTATATTGTTTAAGCAGATTTCCCTGCTGTTGGACCTGGTTTACGTGGGTATCAAAGCCGCTTAGGGATACGTAATAAACCCTGGTTTTTAAGCCTGATGAAATAAATTTAGACACCGTTTTCAATTGATTTGCAAATCCGGATTGAGGATAGGTAGCTTTACTTTGATAAACTTTCGAGGTGTTTTGTATGTAGCTTGCCGAAGAAGAGGTTTCGATCATTGTTTTATATAGATAGCCTAAATTATCTTCATCCAAGTGTTCCTTATCATTTTGCAATATTGCTTTAAAAAACGGATCATTGGTATTGCGGAATAATGCTGCGGGGTCTTTTAAAGCAATGCCTTTTTTAGTCTGGCCTTTCATGGCCAACGAAAGTGAGTCATCAACTTCGATCGCCGTATATGGGAATTTACAGGTTTGGCAATTGCTATCCAGGTAACGGCCAATCCATCCGGTAGAAAGAAACTGGTTGCTCTCACTGCCTGTTTGCCATATGTCCATCGAACGGAAGTGCGAACGATCCGGATTTGGATAACCAACGTCATTTATAATCGTCATCCATCCCTGGTCATGAATTTCCTGCAATGCTGCCATATTCGGATTTAAGCCCTGCATATCCGTCAGCTTAATTACCTCTTCGGGTTTAATTGCAATACCTTTTCTCTTTTGGTAGTAAATATCGTTGCCATAAGGAATAACAGTATTCAGGCCATCATTACCGCCAGAAAGCTGCACAACAACCAAGTTTTTGTATAGGCTTAACTCGTCGAGCGCCATTGCTTCCAAAGGTTTCATGAAAGTAGGAACGAAAAGAGCACCTGCCGCTACAAAACCTGTATTTCTTAAAAAACCTCTTCTATCCATTTTGTTATCATTAATGGTTAATAGTTTATAGTTACAAGTCGGTTTGAATCCACTAAGCCTAATGTTTTGATTTGAACATTTAAGCTATTAACCCATCGCCAACAGTATTTTTCCTTAACAGAGTTGATATTCAGGCATGCTTGCAATTTCTACAGATGTATTTCTCAATCCGGCATTGTTGCCAACCATTGCCGCTATTTTATCTGTTAATTTTGGCTGAAGCAAAAACTCTGCGAGCTCTACCGGCTTAATTCCTTTTGGCAGGGTGCCCAAAAACTTAGGCCAGTCTGCTTTTGCATCTACAAAAGATTTTGGTTTAATCTTTATGTTAGCGTTCGCTGTGGCCGTTCTACTTTGGGCAATCACAGCCTCATCCTCCGGATCTGCCTTTCCACTAAAATCAATCTGCCCATCATTAAGTACAAGTGATGGAATCCGCATCCTCAACATTAACGAAGAGCTGTCTATCCAGCTTTGTCCGCCAGGCCAGCCGGCAACATTCGGTGGGTTAAAAAGGTACTGCCCTAAACTGCTTTGCAGCTGAATTAAAACCTGCGGCTTATTGTAGGTAACGTAGAACTCACGACTTAATCCCACTAAAAATTCGGCCGGTGATTTTATTTTGGAGCCTACATTTTCGGGAGCGTAAAACCAATCTGCAGTAAACATTTTTTTCATCAGCTGGGCAATGTCATATTTAGATTCGAAAAATGCAGTAGCCAATTCTTTAACATGGAGCTCATTTGGCTTATCGTTAACGAAAAATTTATAAACCTTTCGCGAAATAAACTCGGCAGTTTCAGGCTTATCCAAAATGATGTCGATGATGTTTTCGCCATCAAAGTTGCCAACTTTTCCGAAGAAGGTTTTTGTTGCGGTATCGTGGAGATTGGGGCGAAATATGAATGAACCGTCTTTATCATACATCCATCCGGTAAAGGAGCGGGCAGATTCTTTTATGTCTTGTTCGGTGTAATTTCCTCGTCCCAGGGTGAACAATTCCATCAGCTCCCGGGCAAAGTTTTCGTTAGGCTTGCCTTTTCTGTTCTGTTGATTGTTTAGATATTGCAACATTGCAGGCGATTTAGAAACCTCAACAAGTAGAGTTTTAAAGCTGCCCAAACTATTTGCACGTTGAATGTTGTTAAGCTGCTGGGCAAACATTGGGTTGTTGCTTCTGCAGGCGAAGTGGCCATGCCAAAACAAAGTCATCTTCTCACGCAGGGGCGTTGGCGTGTTAATCATCTTCTCAACCCAGGCAATGTTTAAATCACGACTTTTTTCGTTCTGCATCCTGACAATTTCTTGGCGCTGCTTTTTCTCCTCGTCGGTCAAGTCTTTTTTTGCATATAAGCCTGCCTGCATTAAAAGCTGCTGTTTGGATACAACCGAATCGATGAGTGTCAGGTCATCTGCCTCTTGTGGTTGCTTTAAGAGGTTATCGATAACTTTGCCGATGTTTTTTTTACTCAGTTTGTGCAGGTCGGTATAAGCGATACCAAAGCCCGCTCTGTTGTAAAGATGTTTTACTTTGAAAAAATTATCTTTCGCACTCATAATAATAACTTTAATACTATGACTTAATTAGAACGTGGTGGTTTAATCTTTGTTTCATTTCTTACTTTTACATATGTTTTTTCAATTGCTTGATGATGACCTTAGTTTTCCAAATCCTGCCCTGGCAGACGACGATGGATTACTGGCGATAGGTGGCGATTTAAGTTTAAAGCGATTGCTTTTTGCCTATTCAAATGGCATTTTTCCGTGGTTTAGCGAGGGTGACCCAATTCTTTGGTATTCGCCGCATCAGCGATGTGTAATTTATCCCGGTGAGATAAAAATCAGCAAGAGCATGAGGAAGGTACTTAAAGATGAAACCTTTCAAATAACGATGGATAAAGCTTTTGTTGATGTAATCAAAAATTGCGCAGCAACGCCTCGCGATGGACAGAACGGCACCTGGATAACAAATGAAATGCAGGAAGCATATATTAATCTGCACAAAGAGGGTTTCGCCCACAGTGTGGAGGTATGGAAAAACGAGCGCCTGGTTGGCGGCCTTTATGGTGTAAAAATCAATCGTGTTTTTTGCGGCGAAAGCATGTTCAGTCTCGTAAGCAATGCCTCCAAAGCAGCGCTGATTTTTTTAAGCAAAACTGATATTGATTTAATTGATTGCCAGTTACCGAATGACCATTTGATGAGTTTGGGTGCTGTAATGATTCAGCGAGATACCTTTATGAAGTTCATAAACTCGGAGCGTACTTAGCTTTCGTTTTCCAATGTCTGATGAATTGCACGTTCAATTCGTCTATCAGGAATGAACCAGATGAAGGCAACAATGACGTACATACTTGCCCCCAGCCATGGGTTTACGAAGGCCAACCCTGCTCCTAAAAGGTAAAAAACTAAAGAGAGTTTGCCTTTGCTGTCTCCACCAATTGCATGTACAATTAAAGAATGCGCACCTTCTGTTTTTTTAATAACGATAACTAACAAGAGGTAAGCCAGGGCGGCCAAAAATAAAACGATCCCATAAACAACAACCGGCCACAGCGCAAAGTGATTCTCGCCCATCCAACCGGCGGTAACGGGAAATAGTGATAACCAGAAAAGCAGATTTAGATTTGCCCACATCATTTGGCCGCTAATTTTCTTAACAGCATGCATTAAATGGTGGTGGTTGTTCCAATAAATCCCTACATAGGTAAAACTGAGCACATAGCTGATAAATTTAGGAATTAGAGGCTTCAAGGTCATTAGGCTTTCACCTTCGGGAGCCTTGATTTCCAGAACCATAATGGTTATTATAATTGCGAAAACACCATCGCTAAATGCTTCCAACCTTCCTTTGTTCATAATGCAGTTTTCCTTTTAAGATGCAATTATGCAGCAATTTATTCTTAAAACAAAAAATCCTGCAATTTTTACATTGCAGGATTTTTGTTATTAGTTTTAATTTTAGAGTTCTCTAACCCAAATGTTTCTAAAGCTGATTGCCGGAGAAGGGTCGCCGTGATCTTGCAGCTTGATTGAGGAAGGACCGTGCTTTTTGTATTGTGGCGCTCCAATGTATCTTGTTTCGCCTTTTAGAACGTAGCCATTTTGCAGCAGTACACCATTTAAAAACAATGTTACTGATGCCGGCTTCAACAGACTTCCATCTTCATTAAAGCGTGGAGCATTCCAAATGATATCATAATACTGCCACTCGCCAGGTTTTTTATTTGCATTTGCAAGAGGAATTGCCTGCTTATAAACGCTTCCTGTTTGTCCGTTAACATAGGTTTTGTTGTTGTACAAATCCATAATCTGGATTTCGTAGCCGTCGTCTCCGCCACCTGTTGATGCTAAAAATACACCGCTGTTGCCACGAGCCTGGCCTTCTCCAGTAATATTAGCAGGGATTTTCCACTCCATGTGCAACTGGTAATCTGTAAACTTTTTGTTGGTTTCAATGTTTCCCGTACCTTTTTTTACGGTGAAAAATCCATCGTCTATTGTCCACGCGGCAGGTTTAGTAGCATCTTTAACAGAGTGCCATGCATCCAGATTTCTGCCATTAAATAGAATGATTGCGTCAGAAGGCGCATCCTGAGGTAAATTGCCTGGCGTAACCGTTTTAGGAACCGGTTCCCAAACTTCTGTTGTTTTTGGGTCTCTGGCCGGATCTATTTTTTTATCTTGCGCCATAGCCTGCATTGAAAAGAATGCCGGAATAAATAATAATGCGTATTTGCTCATAATTACAGATTAACGCTTTAAAGTTAACCGATTTATTAATAAGTGGAAATAAAGTATTCAATTTATTACGCCAAATCGTCTGTGATGTAAGTTTCGGTCACTACGATTTCATCAGGTGCGATGCTTTCTTTTTTCTGCTCAGCAATATCACGCATCGGGCAGTAACCTGTAACGCCTCTATAAAGTAAACTTGCGCCAATTGCGGCCCCAGTTAAACCCAGGATAGGATGAGAAAACAGGCCGCTAATTCCCTTATAAATTAGGTAGGTCCCGGCGGCACCAGAAAGCCAACGTTCAGAACTGGATACGTTATTGTATAATTCTGGATATTTCCAGGCTTCTTTAATGTTGTTTATCGTGGTGTTTAAATCTTCGTTTGTCATGATGGTAGTTTTAAATTTTCTATCATATAACAAGCAGAAGGTAAATCAGTTTTGATTGAATACAGAAACGCCACAGAAATTACGCGATATACAATGAAAGACGGTTCATCACAGGAATAATTTTTGAATTAATTTTATTCCTTTTGGTTGCATCTTAGCCACAGAAACACAGATTAACATAGAATTGCCTTGTTGAATTTTATTTTGGTTAATGATTAGCCACAGAAACAAGATTTACACAGAATTATTTTGTGGAAGTTGTTTTGGTTAATAAATAGCCACAGAAACACAGATTTACACAGAATTATTTTGTGGAAGTTGTTTTGGTTAGTGAATAGCCACAGAAACACAGACTAATACAGAATTGCTTTGTTGAATTTTGTTTTAGTTAATGATTAGCCACAGAAACACAGATTAACACAGAACTAATTTTATAGAATTACACGTTTAATTTCTAATGTTGGCTTTCCAAAATTTAGAATTAAACCAACTTTACAAGAGGAACATTTCAAATAGTTCATGGCTTGGGCGAGGTCTTCATTTGCGACTGCACTTTTTGATTTCACCTCGAGGATTACCGAATCAAATATGATAAAATCGGCATAAAAACTATGGGGAAGTAAAATCGATTTATAATAGATGGGATAATATTTTTCCCTTTCGTAATGATACCCTCGTCTTTCTAACTCAATGCAGAGTGCATCTTTATAAACAATCTCAAAAAAACCACAACCTAAATGTCTGTGAACATCTATTGCAGCATTGATAATCATATTCGTTTCCGTTTTCAAAGGAAAACTTGCGTCTTCAATAGCCATAAACAACCTATTTAAAAATAATCTGGGATGTTATATTTAATAGGGATTACAACTTCTGCTTTCAGTGCTTCTGTGTCAAGATAATCAAATTCGAAGATAAAAACTATAAGATTCTTAAGATTCCAATTTTTCTGTGCCTTTTGTGTTTCTGTGGCAAACTTATTGGATTCACAGCTAAACTTTGAGAATCTAAAGCAACTCCAATTTTCTGTGCCTTCTGTGTTTTTATGGCACAATATTCATCCTCAGCAAAACTAGGTTCTAAAGAAACTCCATTTTTCTGTGCCTTCTGCGCTTCTGTGGCAAACAAATTGAATTCACGGCTAAAAATATACGGGTCTAAAGAAACTCCAACCTTCTGTGCGTTCTGTGTTCCTTTGGCAAACTGATCAAAAATACCCTATCATCCGCCTTTCTGTGGCAAAATTTCGAAGTTTAAGCCTGATATCATGCTACATTCAAATCAAATATTCGGCGGCAGTTTGGTGGTTTTAATTTAAAATATCCCTAATATCCTCTTTACTCAACGATTTGAAGAAACTCTCTTCAGTTGTTATCAGTGAATTGGCTAGCGATTTTTTGCGCCTTTGCAGAGCAAGAATTTTCTCTTCCACCGTATCTTTGGCGATAAACTTATAGATAAAAACCTTCTTATCCTGCCCAATACGATGGGTCCTATCTATGGCTTGTTGTTCTACTGCCGGATTCCACCATGGGTCTAAAATAAACACATAGTCGGCCTGCGTTAAATTTAAGCCAACACCGCCGGCTTTGATAGAGATTAAGAAAACCTTCAAATCTTCATTCTGTTGAAATTCAGAAACAATTTCTCCGCGGTTTCTTGTCGCCCCATCCAGATAGGCAAAGGGAATATTTTCTTTTTCGAAATGTTTTCTGAAAATATCAAGGTGTTTAACAAACTGAGAAAAAACCAGCACTTTATGGCCACCTTTTAAAACATTATCCAGGGTGTGAATAACGTTTTCAAACTTACCCGAGTCAGACATGTATTCGGTATCAATCATAACCGGGTGGTTGGCAAGCTGGCGCAGGGCTGTTAATCCCTGTAAAAGCTGCACTTGCTTTTGCGCAAAGGTTCCATCATCCATGCTTTGCAACAGATCGTTGCGATAAGCCGATTTAGTCTTTTCATAATAGGTAGCCTGGTCCTCACTCATATCGCAGTAAATAACCTGCTCTGTTTTTGGAGGCAATTCCGAAGCAACCTGCTCTTTTGTTCGGCGAAGCACGAACGGTTTTATTATTGATTGAAGTTTGCGGGCTTTTTCCTCGTCTTTTTTCTTCTCGATTGCCTGTACATATTCTTCATAAAAAAAAGCCTGTGTGCCGAGGAGGCCGGGGTTTAAAAACGTTAACTGCGACCATAAATCGCCCACAGAGTTTTCTACCGGCGTACCACTCAATATTAATCTGTGTCGGGATTTTAATGCCCGAACTGCTTTAAACGATTTGGATGAAGGATTTTTTATGTTCTGGCTCTCATCCAGGATAACATAATTGAAATAAAAGTTCTTCAACTCATCAATGTCGACCCTTGTAACGCCATAAGTTGTAATTACAATATCGTAATTGGCAAAATTTGCAACATCCTTATTCCTGTTGGTGCCTGTGTGCGCAAGGATTTTTAGCTTCGGTGTAAATTTCTTTGCTTCCGTTAGCCAGTTGTAGATAAGCGAGGTTGGCATAATAATTAAGGAAGTAGTTTGCGTTGATGCAAGCTGATCATCTTCCTTACTTTTTTGAAGCATCGCCAGTGTCTGGATGGTTTTCCCCAAACCCATGTCATCAGCTAAACAGCCACCAAAATTGTACTCACGCAAGAAACTGAACCAATTGTAACCAGCTTTCTGGTAGTCCCTCAGGTTTCCCTTAAAATGAACCGGCATCTGTATGTCTGCAATGTCTTCGAAATCGCTTAAGCGTTGCAGTTTGCGCTCCAGCGTTATATTTGCTAAGCTATCTTCGGCTAAATCATTAAGCAGGCCAATGTGGTGTTTCTTTAATTTTAGCGTTTTACCAGTATCGGCCAGACTAAACAAGCTGCCATATTGCGTAAACCATCTATCAGGAATAATTGCAACTTCACCATCCGGCAAAATAAATTCTCTCCTTTTATGTAAGATATGTTGTTTTAAAGATAAGAATGGGATCTGATATTTGCCAAACCAAACCACGGCGTTAATATCGAACCAGTCGTTGCCTTCTTTCACTTCCAGATCAATTTTACTGGCACCAAGAACAAAACGTTTTTGACCAGTTGCCTGTTCGATTTCAAAGCCTGAAGATTCCAGCAACTCAATGTGTTCGTTCACCCAATTTATGGCGGCGTAACTCGGATTGTCTTCCGCAGCAACCACTTCCAGATTACTGAATAAAGCGCTGGTTTTTTTTAATCCGAGCGATAATAGCAGATTAAGTTGTTTTTTCTCCCAATCAGCGGAACGTTTAATGCGGTGAAAGATATAGTTATCATCAGTTTTCTCTAGCCGAACGGTTACTTTGTGTGCATTTTCTACAGGAAAAACATATTCTCCATATCTAAAATAAAGCTGTATTTGCGATAAGCCGCCATCAACATAAAAAACTTTTAAAATAGGCTTAGCTTCGAATTGCTCTGTTCTAATTTCGAAACCTTCTGCATAAACGTGGTGCTTTTCAATTAAAGGCGCAACAAACTTTTCGAAGTAAGTGGCTTCAGTTGATTTAGGAATGGCGATATATCTCTTCGCTAAAAAGGGTTGTAATTTTTTACCTTCGATATCTTGGTCAAAAAAGTATAAAACATCATTTAATAGCAACCATGCTGGTTTATTGCTGATAATTTGCGCCTCTTTGAACATAAACTCGATGCGCAGATTCTGATATTTTATGGTCGGGAAATAGCGTGTCTCCGTTTCATTTCTTCGAAAATGGAACAAAATAGATGCAGGTTCTGATGCAAACTCAATCTTGCGTTCTACCGGCCAGCCATCTTTATCCATTAAGTAAAGTTCATCCTTAACCTTTAAAAGTTCCAGCGCTTCTGCAAGCTTTTTTTCAATCTTAGGCCGCACACTCTCATAAAACTTATCATCAAATACTTTCGTGAAAAATTCAGTCGGCCGGATTAATTTTTTGTAATGTTTTTTAATGAGCGAATCCTGTTCAATATCATCCAGAACTTTTATCAGTTTGTAATCAATTTCACTTAAACAAGCATTAAATTCCTGGGCAGTGTGTGTAAAAATCCTCTGGTAAGTAAAAGAAAAATCACCCTGTGGATTTAGTTGAACAACATGAGGTTCAATTAAATAGCCCAAATACTCATGTTTGCACAAGGAGTACACAACTTTACAGTTTTTAGAGCTATCTACGCGTAACATTTATTGGATTGATTTTTTTTTAAAAGCTACCCGCTTGAAAAACTTTAAACTTACAATAATTTCGTGGCACATCAAAAAAACGAAATGAAATAGGATTAAAAATTATGTGGCTATGTCGATTGCACTAAACAAAAAAGCATCCTGGTTTCCAGAATGCTTTTTGCTTGTTTATTACTTATGTTCTATTTCCAGCCACCACCGAGGGCACGATACAAATTAACCACCGATTGTAGTTTTTGTAGTCTATCGTTAATGCCATTAAGCTGGGCCGTTAGCAAACTTTGCTCCGATGTTAAAACGTCGGTATAATTTGTTGCGGAGCTATAGCGCAATAATTCTTTGGTAAAATCTACCGCTTTTGTAAGTGAAGCAATTTGCTTTGCTCTCGTTTCTTCCTTTTCACTAGCGGTTTGATATGCATACAAAGCATTTGATACTTCCTGCCCGCCGGTTAAAAGCGTTTGCTGAAAGTTGTAAAATGCAATCTGCTGATTGGCCTGTGCGGTGGTTAAGCGTGCTTTGTTTGCACCTTTCGCAAAAATGGGCTGTGTTAAACCACCCACTAAACTGTAAAATATCGAGTTATCGAAAAAGTTGCTCAATTGCAAGCTCGTTAAGCCGCCTGATGCAGTTAAGGTTAACGCAGGGTAGAAGTAAGTTTTGGCAACGTTGGTATTTTCAAATGCTGATCTGAAACCAAATTCTGCAGCAATCACATCTGGCCTGTTTTGTAAAAGCTGGGCCGAAATACCGGTTTGCAGGTTGCTGTATGGAACCTGTTGGTCTAAAGTTGTGCGGTCAATTGCACCAGGTGCTCTTGCCAAAACAATACTAAGGGCGTTTTCCGCTTCCTTAACACTACGCCTTAAATCAGGCAGCGTAACCTGTGCCGCATACAAATTCGCCTCGCTTTGCACAACAGCAGCACCATTAACAATTGCGCCTTCTTTCAACGCTTTCATCGTTTCAACATCTTTAGTTCTGATGGCTATGGTTTGCTCGGTAATTGCCAGTTGTTTATCCAAAGCAAGTAGGGTATAATAGCTGTTGGCAATTGATGCAATAAGTTGTGTTTGCACAGCCCTTTTTGCGGCGTCGCTCTGAAGTAGTGTGGCAAAAGCAGCACGTTTAGCGCTGCTGAGTTTCCCCCAAATATCAGCTTCCCAGGCAGTGCTTAATTGCGCACGATAGGTTTGCGTTTCTAAATTAATGTTAATGCCAGCAGGGAAATTTTGTGCTGACGCAGAAGCTTTGTTATCCGTAACTGAAACATCGGCCTGCAAACTTGGTAAAAAAGCCGCACGGCTTTGGCGTAAAGTTGCTTCCGAAATTTTAATCCGCTCAATGGCTTGTTTTAAATCTAAATTCTGATTTATGCCCTGCTGAATTAAAGATTGTAATGTGGTATCGGAAAACAGACTCTTCCAAGGCAAATCGGCCATGGTTGTTGTATCAGTTGTATTATTATCACGGTATAGGCCAACACTTGTAAGTTGCGGGCGCTCATATTTTTTGGTTACGCAGGCACTTAAAGTGAGTATTATGCTACCGATTAAGATGGAATACTTATATCTAAATTTCATTTTCTTGTTAAAATTAGTGTTTACTTTTAGCGGTTGCTAACTCGTACTCTTCGGGCGTTTGTTCCTTTTCAATTCCTTCTTCGAAGGGTGATTTGTTGCTGATTCTCTCCTGTAAACTTTGGAAAATAATAAACAATGCAGGTATAACGAATACGCCAAACAATGTACCAATAAGCATACCGCCTACAGCACCCGTTCCGATCGATTTGTTACCCGAAGCACCTACACCTGATGACAACATTAGCGGCAACAACCCGAGAATAAAGGCAAAAGACGTCATTAAAATCGGGCGTAAACGGGCAGTTGCACCATCGATGGCAGCATTAATAATGCTCATTCCTTTTCTGCGTCTGTCTACCGCATATTCTACAATTAAAATTGCGTTTTTGGCTAGTAAACCAACAAGCATAATCAGTGTAATCTGGGTGTAGATGTTATTATCTACGCCAAATATTTTATCGAAAACGAATACGCCTGATAAACCAATTGGTAAAGAGATTAATACTGCTAAGGGTAAAATATAGCTTTCGTACTGCGCAGCCAACAAGAAATAAACGAAAATTATACAAAGTAAAAAGATGAATACCGTTTGGCTACCGCCACTTATTTCCTCACGAGATAAGCCTGAGAATTCATAACCATATCCAGCTGGTAAGCTTTGTGCAGCTACTTCCTGAACGGCTTTCAATGCATCACCAGAACTATAACCTGCATTTGGGTTACCCGTTACTGAGATTGAGGTAAATAAATTGAAACGCGAAATTGCTTGTGGGCCGTAAACTTTCGATAAGGTGATAAATTCGGAAACCGGAGCCATTTGACCGGAACTGTTTCTCACAAAGATTCTGGTTAAAGTTTGTTCATTGGCACGGTATTGAGCATCAGCCTGATACATTACCCTAAACTGCTTGCCAAATTTATTAAAGTTTGATGCGTAAACACCACCGTAATACCCTTGCATAACGCCCAAAACATCGGCTACTGTTAAACCGGCTTGCTTTACCTTTGCCACGTTAACATCAATTTGGTATTGAGGAAAGTTAGGATTAAAAGAAGTTGATGCATATTGAATTTCCGGACGTTTACTTAGTGCCGCCAAAAACCCGTTCCCAATTTCGTTGAATTTTTTAATGTCGCCACCGGTTTTATCCTGTAGCTGGAATTCGAAACCTCCACTTGTACCAAAACCCTGAATGGTTGGTGGCGCAAAGAAAATGATTTTAGCGCCCTTAATGTTAGCGGTTTTGGCAAATAATTCACCAATAATCGTTTTCACATCACGGCCTTTACGCTCATCCCATGGCGATAATCGCGAAATTACCATACCGTATGAACTTCCCGAACCACTAATCAAACTCCGGCCAACAACCCGCAACGTATTTTTAATTTCCGGAATACCATGGGCAATACTATCAATTTTTGCGATAACAACATTGGTTTCTTCCTGAGATGTTCCTGCCGGAAGTGAAATGTCGGACATAATTGTGCCCAAATCTTCATTCGGTACGAATCCTTTCGGTGTCGTATTCATTGTCCAAACCAAAATAATGGTAAAGAAAGCGATGCCTAAACCAACCATCCATTTGTTATGGGAAAGAAAACCGACAGATTTCTTGTATTTTCCGGTAACTGCATCAAATGATGTATTAAATGCACCATAAAAACGCTGTAAGAAATTTTTCTTTTTCTCGTGGTCTTCAGTATGTGGTTTTAAAAATAATGCACACAACGCCGGACTTAAAGTTAACGCGTTAATTGCTGATAAAATGATTGAAATTGCAAGCGTTAAACCGAATTGTTTGTAAAATACACCAGACGAGCCCTGAATAAAACTCACCGGGATAAACACCGCCGCCATTACCAAAGTGATGGAAATAATTGCACCACTGATGTCGTCCATCGCATCAATCGTTGCTTTTTTGGCATCTGTGTAACCTTCATCTAGTTTGGCGTGTACCGCCTCTACAACCACAATCGCATCATCTACCACAATACCGATGGCAAGCACAAGTGCAAATAGTGTGAGCAGGTTTATGGTAAACCCGAATAAACTTAAAAAGAAAAACGTACCAATAATTGCTACCGGAACACTTATCGCCGGTATTAATGTTGAACGGAAATCCTGCAGAAAGATAAATACAACAAGGAACACCAAAATAAAGGCCTCAATTAATGTGTGTATTACCTTCTCAATTGATGCATCGAGGAAATCGTTTACGTTAACAAGCGTTGAATAATGAACGCCTTTCGGAAACGTTTTTTGCGCTTCATCTAATGTTTTAATCGAATTCTCGATAACTTCTTTGGCATTAGAACCTGCCGTTTGATTAATTGCGATACCTAAAGCCTGCTTGCCATTAAATTTTACAGAACTTGCGTAGCTTTGAGCACCTAATTCTATTCTTGCAATGTCTTTTAAGCGAAGAATTTGCCCGTTCGCATCAGATTTGATAATGATGTTTCCAAATTGGGCTTCGTCTTTCAGCCTGCCCGTATATTTTAAGGTATATTGAAATGCCTGGTCGCCCTGTTCGCCAAACTGGCCCGGCGCAGCCTCAACGTTTTGATCGGCCAGCGCCGCATTAACATCACTTGGCACCAAACCATAGGTTGCCATAATGTCTGGCTTTAACCAAAGGCGCATGGTATAATCTAAAGTTCCGAATGCACTTGCATCACCAACACCATTAATACGCTTAATTTGAGGAATGATGTTAATGTTCGCATAATTCTGAAGAAACTTCTGGTCATAAGATGGGTCGTCGCTGTACAAGCCGAAAATCAATACGTTACTAGCTTGTCTTTTTGCGGTGATAACACCAGATTTAGTTACCTCTGCAGGTAATAAACTGGTTGCACGGGCCACGCGGTTTTGAACGTTAACGGCCGCCAAATCTGGGTTTGTTCCTAACTTAAAGTTTACTGTAATGGTTGCTGTACCATCGTTACTCGCAGAAGAAGTCATGTAAGTCATGTCTTCCACTCCGTTAATTTGTTCTTCCAACGGAACTACCACACTATTCATAACCACATCGGCATTGGCACCCTGGTAAGCGGTAGAAACCTGTACCGTTGGCGGCGCAATTTCCGGGTACTGTGAAACCGGCAAAGTGGCCAAACCTAAAACACCGAGAATTACGATGATGATGGATATAACCGTTGATAGAACCGGCCTTTCTATAAATTTCTTAAACATAATTTTGAATTACGATTGTTGCTATACGGTTTACGAAACCGTTTATTTTTTAATGTCAGCGTAAACTGAGTCGGCACTTCTTTCTTCGGGTTTTATTTTAGTGCCATCTTTTAACGACTGGAAGCCTTCCAGCACGATTTTGTCGCCAACTTTTAAACCTTTTGTTACCACATAAAATTTATCCTTTGCCAGATCCATAATCTGAATTTCAGTACTGGTAACTTTCGCTGAATCGCCCAAAACATAAACAAATTTTTTGCCCTGTAAATCAACTGTTGATGTTTGAGGAACTAAAATTGCATTTTCAACTTTCTGTGGAATTCTAACGGAAGCACTTCCGCCGGATTTTAGCAAGGCAATTGGATTTGGAAACGTAGCTCTTAAACTAGCGGAACCAGTATTTGTATTTATCTGACTATTTATCGACTCTATTTTACCGTTTTGAGCATACACGGTTCCGTCGGCCAGTACCAGACTAACAGGCGGAATATTCTTCATTTGTTGCGAAAGCGTGTTGCCTTTATAAGTTTTCGAAAAGTCTAAAAGTTGCTTCTCGTTTAAGGAGAAGTAAGCATAAACTTTGGATGTATTTGAAACGGTTGTTAACGGCTCTGTGCTCGAACTGCTTACCAAACTTCCGGTACGGAAAGGGATACTGCCTACAATTCCATCAACCGGACTTGTAATGGAAGTATAGCCTAAATTTACCCGTGCATTTGCCAAGGTTGCTCTTGCCTGCGCAAGCGCAGCTTTTCTGCTTTGAAGTGTAAGTTGTGCGGCATCTAAATCGTATTTGCTGATGATGTCTTTCTCTACAAGTGGCTTTGTTTTATTAACCTGAAGCTGGGCTGCATTTACGTCTGCTTCGGCACTGCTGATGGCAGCTCTCGCCGTTCTAACTTCTTGTTCGTATTGTGGCGCCATAATGGTAAAAAGCAATTGTCCTTTCTTTACAACGGTACCTTCATCTACAAATATCTTTTGAATAAAACCATCTACTTTTGGGCGGATATCGATGTTCTGAATCCCTTCGATAGTTGCAGGATAATCTGAATTTAATTCTGTTGTTTGTGCGTTAACGGTAAAAACCGGGTAGGCTTGCGGACCTGCAGCCGCTGCGGCTGCAGCTTTTTTAGCATCGTCATTACCGCCGCATGATGCTAAAACCATAGCAATGCTGATACTGAAAAAGAGAGTTGTTACTTTTCTCATGGACTATTATTGTGTGTTGTTTAAAATTATCTCCGGATCAAAAGCGTTGTCAAAGTCGATGCTTTGAGTTTCGCAATTTGTGCCCAAAAATAGAGCCTAAAAAAAAATAAGTCTGTCCAAATTCTGTCATTTAATCAATCGATTGATTTATTTTGATAATGAAAAAGATGGCTACACGGTTTAAATAGCTGTTCTAAAGTATTTTATAACGGTTTTTTGCCTTAAATTTGATGTGTAAATAAATTGCGACAGAGGTTAAATACTGTTAATTAAAGCTGAATTGTAGTGTTTTAAAAACGATAAATGTGTTCAAAATCAGGCAATTTTCCCTTTGGTTAGTGTTTAAAGTACACGCTTATGTGATCACTCGAAATAGAATTTTCTAAGTTGCAGCGCAGTAGTACAAAAAATTTAGCAAATATTAAACACAATCAGCGTTTGCCTTCTAACTGATGTCGCCTTCAAAAACAAGTTTTGCAGGGCCACACAAGAAAACGTTTGTGAATTTGATTCCATCATAATCAAATTCTATTTTAATATCTCCGCCCAGCACCTTAATATTGGTTTTAATATGTCCGGTTTGATCTTTGTATTTTGCCATCGCCATTGCAACCGCAGTTACACCTGTTCCGCAAGCGTAGGTTTCATCCTCAACGCCACGCTCATAGGTACGAACAAATAAGTGGTCGCCTTTATCTTCAACAAAATTAACGTTTATGCCTTTTTCATTATAAGTAGAATTATACCTGATGTTTTTTCCGTTAGTAAAAACATCAAAACTATCCAGATTATTTTTTAGCGCTACATAATGTGGAGAGCCTGTATTTAACACAAATGCTTCACCATCATTGGTTATCGATTCAACATCAATCATTTGTAAATCAACCCAGTTACCATCGTCTGAAATTCTGGCATAATGAGCGCCATCAACTGCCAAAAAGTTAGTCTCTTTCTCTATAACGCCAAGGTATTTCGCAAAAGCAACAATGCAACGCCCACCATTACCACACATACTCCCCAACTTGCCATCAGCGTTGAAATAATGCATCTCAAAATCGTAGTCATCATGGCTCGTTAAAAACATCAATCCATCGGCTCCAATGCCAAATCTGCGGTGACAAAGCTGCTCTATTAAGGCATTATCGACACTATTTAGCGAACTCATCCTGTGGTCGATCAGAATAAAGTCGTTTCCAGCGCCCTGATATTTAAAGAAATTCATTTTCATTTTTTCTTCATTATTTACTGCAATATTTGAGTTGCAAAAGCCAATTGTGTGCATTTAATATTTAATTTAACATTTTTTAACACAGCTTTAGGTGCTTTGCAGTTACAAATATCGTTTATATGGTATTAAATTTGAAGATAGTTACGAAAGAAAATTTGAGCAGATAAAAACTGCCTGAGCATTCTGCTTAAATCAAAGTGAATTGATGCTCTCGCGAACCTTTATAAATTAACAAACTTAAATATTATAGGCAAACAATTAGCTAGCGATAATGCTTGTAATATCAGGGGATTAAAAAAAAATTATACAAACACATGAAAAAAATACTAGGAATTACAGTGTTGGCTGCTTTTATAGGTGGGGCAGCAGCAATTGGAGGTTACAAGCTATTTGAAAGTAACCAAACTGGCAGTACAATTTCTGAAAAACAGAATTTATACTTTGCCAATAATCCACTTAAGGTATCATCAGCTGGTACTGCAGATTTTACGCAGGCAGCGGCAGCAGTTGCGCCAGGCGTAGTTCACATTAAAACAACTTATGCTTCTAAAAGCGGCGGTAGAAGCGGTTCATCTCCTATGGATATGTTCGAGGATTTCTTTGGCGGTGGCGGAAGGCAGATGCAACGCCAGCCAAGAGCTGCATCGGGTTCGGGTGTGATCATTAGTCAGGATGGCTACATTGTTACCAATAACCACGTAGTTGAAAATGCGGAAAAAGTTGAAGTAATTTTAACCGACAGACGTAAAGTTGAAGCAAAAGTTATCGGTAGAGACCCGAATACGGATTTGGCACTTATCAAAGTAAATGCAACCAATTTGCCAGTTGTTAAATTTGGTAACTCTGATAATGTTCAGGTTGGCGAATGGGTATTGGCTGTTGGTTTCCCGTTAGATTTAAATACAACGGTAACCGCAGGTATCGTAAGTGCAAAAAACAGAAGTATCGGTATTATCGGTCGTGAGCAGGAAGGTGGTGAAATCACTGAGGAAGAATACAGAGAGTATCAGCGTACGGGTAAAAGACCAGATCGCCCTGCAAATACAAGCATCGAATCTTTTATTCAAACAGATGCGGCAATTAACCCGGGTAATAGCGGTGGTGCTTTAGTAAATGCGAATGGCGAACTGGTTGGTATTAATTCTGCAATTGCTTCTCAAAGTGGTTATAATCAAGGTTATGGCTTTGCCATTCCTGTAAATTTGGCTCGTAAAATCGTTGATGATTTTATGAAATATGGTTCAGTAAAACGTGGTTATATTGGAGTAAGTTTTGTTCCATTAAGTGCAGATAACCCGGCTGAAATTAAATCAAATGAGGTTAGCGGACTATACGTTAATGAGGTTGTTCCAGGTGGTGGCGGTGCTGTAGCCGGATTAAAATCTGGAGACGTGATTAAAAAGGTAGATGGCGTTGTAATTAATGATTCGCCTGATTTGCAAGAAAGAATTGGTCGTTTAAACCCAGGTGATAAAGTAAAATTGACTGTTTTAAGAGATGGTTCATTAAAAGATTTCACCGTAACTTTAAAGGGAGAATCTAGCGTTGGCGTGAACACCAACCTTGCAACGACCAAGAGTGTAGAGGTTTCAAAGCTGGGTGCAACTTTCGTGCCTGCAACACAAGCACAGAAATCGAAATACGGCGTTAATAGTGGCGTTGTTGTAAACTCTGTAGTTACAGGAAAAGCTTTCGACAATATTGGTGTTGAAAAAGGCTTGATCATTACAAAAGTAAATGGTCAGCCGGTAAATTCGGTTGCCGACGTTCAAAAAGCATTACCACAAACCCGAAATAACATGATTTATATGTCTGGGGTAAGTGCCCAGGGTACCTTTAATTTTAGTTTCCCTGCACAGTAATTGAAAGTTTAATATTTTACAAAAAGGGCTTGGTTTTTAATCAAGCCCTTTTTTTGTTTCAGGGTGAATGGTTAAAAACTGACGGTTTAGAATGCTTTGTGCTTCGGGATTGACTATAGCTTTAGAAAACTTACCTGGTTTTACTCGGCAAAAGCAAAGGAGCATATCCAACTTTGAGAAACTCTTTGGCACCTTGTTTTTAGTTTCTTGTAATGGCTTTAATTTATAAACCTGACATGAGCGGGCATGAAAGCCGAGTTTTTCTTTCGGCTGAATAAAGCGGTTGGCAGGACTATCGTAGCCGAAAAAGTGCAGAAATCTGCTTTCCAAATCAATTTTATTTGCCTGCAGTGAAGCGATTTTAAGAATTAGGTCGTTTTGTATATGAAACTTGTTCATTTTAAATTCATAAAAGGATTTTAGTTTCGCATATAAGAATTGGATATCGTTTGAATATTTACCGATATGCAAAGCAGTTTTAATCATATTTGAATTAGCAACAACCTGAATATTATGCCTTTAGCTTACATTAACCTTTGCGCTAAACAATATTTCAATTTCATGTGCAGCACAAATTTTGAACGCAGGGTTTTCCACGATACTTACCGCGAATTCCAAAAAAAATCAAGGCCGTTCAGTTGTAATGAAAATTTGCATACATTTTCAGAAATGCTATCGGCGAATGAGAAGGCAAAGGTTTTACACCAAAAACTCCAGTATTCGGTTATGACTAGCATTGATGCCCTGGAAAGCAAAATCCCCGTTTTAAATGACACAGATAGTAGGCCGATACTTTTCGATTTGGCGGAACTTCACATTTATTCTTCGGATTTATTGAACAAGGCAAACCACGTGGTTTCATTAACTTATACCAGTAAGCGGCTGGTTCTACACGAAATTGTTGGCGATTTATTGATTTTGAGTTACGATATCGAAAGCAACTTTAACAGGCCTTTTATGGTGAAAGTGACGAGCGATTTGAAAATAAATTACGAACAGCGGCAAGAAATGGTGTATAGTTAAATAAGCTGTTTCGCTGTTTTAGCTTATCAACCAATTTAGAGGAAGTGGGCTTTTAGGTCCCGGAATATGCGAAAACTCACTGCTTAAGCGAATTGGAGAGGTTGATAATGCATCGCAAAATTAGCTTTAAGGGCAAATTAAGCGGTATATTGGTAAATAATTAAAATAAAAAAAATAAAAAATTGATTAATAGGTATTTAACCATATCTTTGATGCAAATTAAAATACAATATAATGCAACAAGGAACAGTAAAATTTTTTAATGAAACTAAAGGTTTCGGATTTATCACTCCATCTAATGGCGATGCCGAAATTTTTGTTCATGCTTCAGGCTTAATTGACAACATTCGTGAGAATGATACCGTAAACTACGATGTAGAAGAAGGTAGAAAAGGCCTAAACGCGGTAAATGTTAAAGTAGCTTAAGAAAACTCGAACACATAAATCGTAAAAAGTCCCGATAAAAATCGGGACTTTTTTTATGGGCAAGATTTTTCAGAATGCCGGTTGCAAGCAGCTGTATAGTATCATTATCAAACTTTATCTCAATATTACCCTACAGTCGTTTTTCGATTTCCTGTCTGATAAACTCAGGTCTGAGGTCGTTATTCATCAATATCTTTGCGTTCTTATCGATTATAAAGAAGTAAGGGATGTTATAATCGCTCAGGTTTTTCGCATTCGGCGATTTAGCGCCCTTTAAATCTGAATACTGTGGCCAGCTTAATTTATCATCAGCGATTACATTTAGCCACCAATCTTTACGTTTATCAAGAGAAATGCCGATAAATTCCACGTCTTTCCCTTCAAAGCTTTTGTACATATCGGTTAACAATTTTGTATTCTCTCGTATTTTTGTGTTATAGGAAGTCCAAACAATAACAAGGTTAACTTTTTTGAGAATTTTCTTTTCAAAATTAGCGCCCTGTGGATTTTGGCCTTCAATTTCAGGCATAATATTTCCGGCCATCATTCTCGTCTTACGTGTTACCTGCTCAACAAAATTTTTCCCAGCCTCACTTTCTTTTACCGTTTTATCCAAACTATTAAATATTGCAACGTAACGTCCGGTATTTGTATCTATTTGGCCAAGTTGATCAAGCAAAAATAAAGTGTGGAGAGAAGAGGGATATTTTTTTGCGAAGGTTTCGATCATATTTAATTCGTTAGAGCTTCTTTTTTCCATCCAAAAGTCTAAATTTCTTGCCCTTTGTTCAACATTTGCGGAGGTAGACTTATCCAATGCAAGGGTTGCGCTGCTCACACTATCCATTACTTTTTTGCCCATCAACCGTTTCAATTTATAAAATGCTCTAAACTGCTCGGTTTCTTCGTTTGGCGCCGTGACGAAGGGGTAGACTTTATCGTCATTGGCATTTAAAACTGCTTCGAACGTTCCACTGTTGATGTAAAACCAAAACTCTCTATCGGTTGGGCCAATGGAGACCTTCAAGGCGACGTAGCCCTTTTTCTTAAAGTTTACTTTAAAAGTCTGTTTTTTATTGGTAATGTTTTCGACAAGGTATGTAACGCCGTTCTCAGGACTATAAATACTGATAACCGAATTTCTCGGAAAATTTTTAGTTGTCACATTAAATGTGGCCTGCCTGTTAATGCATCCGGATAGCAAACACATAAACAGAGCCGAACTTATGAGTAATTTCATCATAAAATTAATTTAATACTGCAATATAACGAAAAACTTAGTTATACAAAAGTTCCAAATATTCGTTTGCAGTTGCGACTGTTAATTCATTGTGGAAATGCATTTTTAATTAAAAATTCGCTACAAAAAACCTCAAATTTAAGCTCAAGCTGTCTGGTGGCATAAATCTTTTATGCCTAATCGATTTGGAATTTCCTGTCGGGAGAATAAATCGCCTTAGAATGTTTCTAAATAAATGTTTTATCGCTGATTTGTCATAATCGTTTATAAATTAAACTCATAATTAGATACTTTTGCAAGAAATTTAGATATAAATCCTAATCAAATGAGTGGTTTCGGAAATGCACTTTCTTCATCAATAGGAAGAAAATACGTGATGGGTATTACAGGTATATTCCTGATACTTTTTTTAATTGTACATGCTGGTATCAATTCGCTAATTTTTCTTGACGATAGCGGGTTGAAGTTTAACATTGGTGCACATTTTATGGCCACCAACTGGATCATCAGGGCTGGAGAGTACATTTTGTTTTTGGGTTTGCTGGTACACATTTACCAGGCGGTTAACCTGACTATTCAAAACAGAAAAGCCCGTCCGGAAGGTTATGCTGCATACAATGGTAATGCGAACAGTAAATGGTATAGCCGCTCAATGGGCTTGTTAGGTACGCTTTTACTTATTTTTCTGGTTATTCACCTGAAAGATTTCTGGGTAGTTTCTCGTTTTACAGGCATCCCGACGGTAGATGCAAATGGCAATGAAGATTTGTATGCGGTAATGAGGGAGAAATTTCAGGATCCGGTTCGGGTTATTGCCTACGTACTTTTAATGATTTCTTTATGTTACCATTTATTACACGGTTTTGCATCTGCATTTCAAACTATGGGTTGGAATCATTCTAAATATAATGGGATAATTAAAAGGGTAAGCGTTTGGTATGCAATCATCATTTCGGTTGTTTTCGCATTGATGCCGATTGCGGTTTACACACATTTAATCAATTAATTTTAGCACAAAAGAGATATGTCAGATATTAATTCAAATATTCCAGAAGGAGAATTAACCAATAAATGGACAAAATACAAGTCTTCTGTGCCTTTGGTTAACCCATCGAACAAGAGAACGATTGAAGTAATTATTGTTGGTTCAGGATTGGCTGGTGCTTCTGCGGCAGCAACTTTAGCCGAAATGGGTTACAAAGTTAAATGTTTCTGCTTTCAGGATTCTCCCCGCCGGGCGCACTCAATTGCAGCTCAGGGTGGTATAAATGCAGCGAAAAACTATCAGAATGATGGTGACAGCACTTACCGTCTTTTCTACGATACAATTAAAGGAGGTGATTACCGAGCCCGCGAAGCAAATGTTCATCGTTTGGCTGAAGTTAGCGCTAACATTATCGACCAATGCGTGGCGCAGGGTGTTCCTCTGGCCCGCGAATACGGCGGCTTGTTGGATAACCGATCTTTTGGTGGTACACAGGTTCAACGTACTTTTTATGCTGCAGGCCAAACTGGTCAGCAATTATTACTAGGTGCATATTCTGCTTTAGAACGCCAGATTGGTATGGGAAAAGTAGAAATGTATACCCGCCATGAAATGCTTGAAGTTGTTAAAATAGATGGTAAAGCACGTGGTATAATTGCAAGAAATTTAATAACAGGCGAAATCGAACGTCACTTCGGTCATGCGGTGGTTTTAGGAACGGGTGGTTACGGTAACGTATTCTATCTTTCTACAAATGCAATGGGAAGTAATGTTACAGCGGCCTGGAAAGCACACAAGCAAGGTGCTTATTTTGCAAATCCTTGCTACACGCAAATCCACCCAACCTGCATCCCGGTTTCAGGCGATCACCAGTCGAAACTAACCCTGATGTCCGAATCATTACGTAATGATGGCCGGATTTGGGTTCCTAAGAAAAAAGATGATACCCGCAAGGCTTCTGAAATTCCTGAAGATGAAAGAGATTATTATTTAGAGCGTCGTTATCCTGCTTTCGGTAACCTAGTTCCTCGTGATGTTGCATCGCGTGCTGCAAAAGAGCGTTGCGATGCCGGTTATGGCGTAGGTGCATCTAAACTTGCCGTTTACCTTGATTTCAAAGCAAACACAGAGCGTTACGGTAGAATCGAAGCCTCGAAAGCTGGTATTCACAATCCTGACAAAGAAACCTGCATGCGTTTAGGAACAGCTGTAATCAAAGAAAAATATGGTAACCTGTTCGACATGTATGCACAAATAACCGGTGAAAATCCTTACGAAACACCGATGCGTATCTATCCTGCGGTTCACTATACAATGGGCGGTTTATGGGTTGATTATAACTTGATGACATCTGTTCCTGGTTTATATTGCACAGGTGAAGCTAACTTTTCAGACCATGGTGCTAACCGGCTTGGTGCATCAGCCTTAATGCAGGGTTTGGCAGATGGTTACTTTGTACTTCCATACACAATTGGCGCTTATTTATCGAAAGAGATTTCAGTAAAAGCAATCCCAACCGATCACCCTGCCTTTGTAGAGGCTGAGGAAAGGGCAGTTGGCATATTAAATAAACTGGTTAATATCAAAGGAACGAAATCGGTAGATCATTTCCACAAACGTTTGGGCCACATTATGTGGGAAAAATGTGGTATGGCCCGTAATGCAGAAGGTTTAAACGAAGCCATTCGCGATATCAGAGCTTTGCGTGCCGAATTCTGGAGTAATGTTCGTGTTCCGGGTACCGTGAACGAATTAAATCCTGAATTGGAAAAAGCCGGACGTGTTGCAGACTTTATCGAACTCGGTGAACTAATGTGTATTGATGCACTCGACCGGAATGAAAGTTGTGGCGGTCACTTCCGTGAGGAGTACCAGACTGAAGAAGGTGAGGCATTACGCGATGATGTTAATTATGCCTACGTTGCTGCATGGGAGTTTAAAGAAGGCGTACAATTCGAACTGCACAAAGAAGAGTTGAAGTTTGAAAATATTAAAGTAGCACAAAGAAGTTATAAATAGTATTTAGCGATTAGTAGTAAGTATCTAGATGACATCTACCTGCTAACTACTAAGTACTAACTACCTAAAATCTCAATATCATGAGTACAGGAAATATGAACTTAACGCTAAAAGTTTGGCGTCAGAAAAATAACAACACCAAAGGTGCTTTGGTCGATTATAAACTGTCTGGCATTTCTCCGGATATGTCATTTTTGGAGATGTTCGATGTTTTAAACGAAGATCTTATTAACAAAGGCGAAGAGCCTGTGGTATTCGATCACGATTGCCGTGAAGGTATTTGCGGGATGTGCTCAATGTTTATCAACGGCCGGCCACACGGGCCTAAAGATTTGGTTACAACATGCCAACTGCATATGCGCTCGTTTAAAGACGGAGATACAATTGTTGTGGAGCCTTGGAGAGCTGCTGCATTTCCAGTGGTTAAAGATTTAACCGTAGATCGGTCAGCATTCGATAGAGTTATTGCCGCTGGTGGTTTTATTTCGGTAAATACTGGTAATGCGCAAGATGCCAATAACCTTCCGATTCCGAAAATGCATGCTGATGCTGCTTTTGAAGCGGCTGCATGTATTGGTTGCGGCGCATGTGTTGCTACCTGTAAAAATGCCTCAGCAATGTTATTCGTATCTGCCAAGATATCTCAGTTGGCCTTGTTACCTCAAGGGCAGCCAGAGCGTTATCGCCGCGTGCAAAGTATGGTAGCGCAAATGGATGCTGAAGGCTTTGGTAACTGTACCAATACAGGTGCATGCGAGGCAGAATGCCCTAAAGGTATTTCATTAGAAAACATCGCCCGTATGAACCGCGATTTCGCTTCAGCGAAGTTTATTTCAGAAGAAACGATTTAAAAAATATACTGTGCATTCCGGTTAATTCCGGAAGCTTTAGCCTCGAACTTGTTCGGGGCTTTTTCGTTTAATAACTAGTGTACTGTAAATCATAAAAGGTAAACAAAAACATTCGAAACCAAATTGGGTAGAAAGTGAAACAAACTATAATTTGCAAAAATCATAAAAACTCTATGTTAGCATATCAATTATTTGCATGATTAAAAATTTTATTCTGTAAAATTTGTATATACATTAAAGATTTTATAAATTTATTGTTCCGAGACAGGAGAGAAAACATAAAACCCCGGCAGTTTGTCGGGGCTTTGTGTTTTTGAGGGATATTAATTTGATGCAGGTTTACGAGAGTTTAAAATTTACAGGCAGGTCGCACTTTGCCCTAAATGGTTTTCCTGATTCGTCAAATGCCGGAACCCATTTAGGTGAATTTTTTACCGCTCTTAAAGCTTCAGCATCAGTTTCTTTAGATAAGCCTTTCGCCACCTGAATATTGGATAATGAGCCGTCTATTTCAACAACAAAAGAAATCAATACTTTCCCCTGGACATTGTTTTTCTTCGCAATCGTTGGGTACTTCAAGGTCTTGGCTAAATAACTGAAAAGTTTCGGCTGCCCTCCAGGAAATACCGGGCTTTTAATTTTATTATTACCCAAAGCAGATTTTTTAGAATTTGCGGAACCATTGGCGTCGAAGTTGATGCTCAAATTATACTTCACCTGAACAGGTTTTCCGTTTACCATGCCCGGGTTCCATTTCGGTGAGGCTTGAAGAACTCTTATGGCCTCCGCGTTCGTTTCTTTACTCAAGCCCCTTATAACCTGAATATTGCTTAGCTTACCTGATTCTTCAACAATAAAAGAAAGGAATACTTTGCCTGATGTTTTATTTGCCTTGGCTTCTGCCGGATATTTGATATTAGCTCCAAGATACTGGTAAAATTTTGCCATTCCACCCGGATATTGTGGTGTTTTATCTACCGAAACAAAATCGTACACTTTTTGAGCGTAGCTTTCTGCGCTGCCTGCAAGCATTATTGCTGACAACATTAATAAGATCATTAGTTTTTTCATAGGGATAAGATTTATATTTTATGATAATTGACTTTAATTTTTTGCAAAACGCTTCCATCTCTTCATTTAAAATGAAAAATCGACCCTTGGCGCTAAAATTTTGTTAGTTCTTGTCTGCGGGTTTCGGCTGCCCTTTTAAAATTTTGCCGGGTTTGGTTGTAATTATAACAACACCATTGCTTGCTTGCGGGCCGTACTTAGCAATTGCGCTGTCTTTTTTTAGTATTGAGATGCTTTGTATGCTGTCGGGACTAATCCAGTGCATTTCGTCTTTTTCAATTTTCTGCCCATCAAGAATATAAACTGCATCGGTTATCCGGTTTGGCAAACGCTTAGAAGCCGGCACCAAAGATTTAGACGCTTCATCAACAGTTGTTATCGAATTTGTCTCAGCTGGTTTTGGATAAAATTTTAAATCGCTTATTTTAGTTATACCTTCGGAGCTTACTGATTTGTCAAAATCAGGATAGCGGGCATTTTTTCTTCCGGATTTTGTTGTGATAAAAATTACACCATCAGCGGCTTCAAGTCCAAATGATTTTATCGCGGCTTCATTTTTTACAATTTTAATTTCTGCAATAGAATCTGGAATTAAATTGCCATGCGCAAGGTCTGAATCAAGCTGTTTTACGCCATCGATGATGTAAATTGGCTTCCGTATTCCTTTAACTTTCAACAAAGGCGACTTACTAAACAGGCTATCGTAAACTTGTGCATTTACGCTGCCGATGCCACCAGTTATCAACGCCAATACTAAGAATATTGCTTTCATAGTGACTAAAGTTCTGGTTTAGAAAAATAATGATTGGCAGACTTATCAATTGTGAGTTCGGAAATTGCCGGTCTTCTAAAGATGTCGTTTTTATGCTTTCTGGATGTAATTATCAACACACCATTTTTCCCTTTAGGGCCGTAGATGGATATTGCGCTTGCGTCTTTTAAAACTGAAATTGATTCTATCGTTTCCGGCGCAATGAATTTCAATGCATTTTTTTCTTGCGCTATGCCGTCTAATATAACCATGGGGCCGTTAATGCCGTCTGCATCACCTATCCCTCTCAGGGTAATTCTACCACTTTCCTGAATTGGCTTCGTTACAAAAGCTTTACTTTCAGAATTTTCTAAGCTAAAATTAATGTTAATATTATATTTTACCCGCACTGGTTTGCCGTTCTGGATGCCGGGGAGCCATTTTGGCGATTTTTCCAACACCCGTATGGCTTCTTCATCTGTTCCGCTGCCCAATCCTCTTGTTATCTGGATGTCGCTCAGCGCACCATCTTTTTCAACCGTGAAAGAAAGATACACTTTGCCTTGAACGTTGTCCTCCTGCGCCTCCTTCGGATATTTCATGTTCTTACCCAGAAATTCGTAGAACTTTTTCATTCCCCCCTCAAATTGCGGAACCTTCTCTATGCTTACAAAATCGTAAACTTTTCCACTATTAATGCTTTCTGTCTCTGTAGTTTCTGTGGCAGGGGCAAAACCCACAACACTTAGTTGCGCCAGTTCTTTATGGTCTTTAATATCACCCGTGGCTTCGTTTTGAATTTCAGCATCAGAGCCATCCAAACGGAAAGCTACCTTTAAAGCATATTTTCCATTCTCGACCTCTTTAAATCCTTTATAAGATAAAATGGCCTTCATCACTTCTTCATCACAACCTTTACCCAGGTCGGTGTTGGTGCTTAAATCGCTTACTTTCCCATTTCTCAAAGTAAATTTAACAAGTGCATTTCCTTGTAAATCGCTTTCCTGGGCATCTTTAGGATATACAATTGTTTTGCTCATGAACTGATAAAAGTCTTTCCAATCCCGTTCAACAGGTACGTTTTCTACAACAACTTTTACGGGTTGCTTTGCTGCGTACGTAAACTGGATTGGTTTAGTTACCATTTCCTGAACGAGCTCAACAGGTTTTTCTAACGGAATCTGGTCGGAAAGTGCAAGTAACTTTTCGTTTTTGCGAATAGTGGCCGATGAGAATACGATGAAGATCGCAAACAAAGGTATCGATATCCCATATTTTAGTACCGCAGTTTTCTTTGATCGCTCTTTGTGCAGCATATAAATGCGCTTTTTAATCAAAGATTTATCGAAAAAATTGCTTGTTAAGGCCGTTGGACTGATTCCAAACGATTTGCTCAAAATCAACATTGCATATTCCGCCTTATCGCCCTGAAATTTAGCGGCGTGATCATCTGCTAAAAATTCATGGATGTTTTTAATTGCTTTTTTATAGAGATAAATGACCGGGTTAAGCCAGGTTATGATTCCAATTAGCTCGAAAAAAAGCACATCAAGTGTATGCCACTGTTTAATGTGCGCCTCCTCATGGCTGTCAATAACATTTCGCTGTGGCAATTCTTTATCAATAACCTTTTTGCCAAAGAATGAAAATGCAGAACCTCTTTCAGCATTTTTAATCAATTTATTAACCGCAAAAAGATTAAAAATTAACCTGCAAAGAAAAAATAAAATGCCACCACAATAAATGTAAACAATTAAGTTAGCCCAATTAAAACCTTCATGCACATCAGTTACAATGGTTGCCTGTTGCAAAACGGCGTCCCATTTAACTGTTGTGTAAACCTGCTGTGCTGCTTTTTGCTCAGTAAGCCATTCTAAACGGATAAATGGTATGCTAAGCGACAATATGCCGGCAGCAACCAGATAAACACGATTTAATGTAAAGTAGGTTTCTTTATCTAATAGCAATTTATAGAAGCCATAAAAAACAATCAGATATAAGTTTACCTGCAGAAGGTAATGGGCAAAACTCATCTTGGTTTGTGTTTAATTTTATTAATCATCTTTAAAATTTCATCCACATCACTTAAATCCAGCTTTTCTTCCTTAACGAAAAATGAGAACATACTTTCTACGGAGTTTTCAAAATAATTGCCGAGCAACTTTTCAGTAGCATGGCGCTTATATTCTTCTTTACTAATTAAGGGATGGTACTGGTGTGCTTTTCCAAAAGCTTCATGGCCGATGAATCCTTTGGTTTCGAGGATTCTAATGATGGTAGATACGGTGTTATAAGCAGGCTTTGGAATCGGTAACTCGTCAATCACCTCTTTTACAAATGCTTTTTCCAACTGCCACAAAACTTGCATTATCTGTTCTTCGGCTTTGGTTAAATCTTTAATATCCATTTTATTTTAAATTATAGGAAAGGACGTTATACGTCTGTAATATTAAAGTTAAAACTAATTTGTTAGTTAAGCAAATTTTTGGGCGAATATTTTTGGGTTGTTTTTAGCTATATTTTTATGAGGTTGTGCTTAATTCCATAAACCACCAAACCGGTTCGGGTTTTTATGTTGAGCTTGGCAAAAAGTGATTCGCGGTAGTTATCAACTGTTCTGGGGCTGATGTTCATTAAATCTGCTATCTCTTTGTAGGTAAGTTCGGTACTACAATGCTGAAGAAATATGTGTTCTTTTTCGGTAATCAGTGGTTTTGGCTCGTCTTGTTTCAAAGAAAAAAGTAGTCGGCCGGAAACCATTTCGTTGATGTAAAATCCTTTTTCTTTTACGGCTTTGATGGCGATAACCAAATCTGTAGGTGTAGAACCTTTTAAAATGTAGCCGCCTGCACCTGCTTTAAGCATTCCGATTATTGCGTTTTCATCCTCATGCATGCTTAATGCAAGAACATTTACCGATGGATGAGTTTTTTTTACATATTTTGTAGCCGCATAGCCATCCATAACCGGCATATTGATGTCCATTAGAATAATCTGAACTTCCGGGTGTTGTGCAATTTTTTTTTGCATATCTACGCCGTTAGTTGCCTGAAATAAGACGTTTATTTCTGCAAATTCGGCTAAGAGGTTTGCCAGGCCCGAGCGAAAAAGTGTGTGGTCATCTACTATTCCAATTAAAAGAGGTTCTGTTTGCATAAGTTAAGGATAGGGGATTTCGATAAAAATTGATGTACCTTTTTCGGGAACAGAATTTACTTCAATTTTTCCTTTGATTAATTTTACTCTTTTCTCCACCGACGCCAAACCCATTCCGGTTTTGTTAACCATGGCTTCGTCGTAATTAAAACCTATGCCGTCTTCTTTAACCGTTAAAAAGAGTGTGTCACCTTTTAAATAAGTATCGATTTGAATAAATGTTGCCTGCGCATGTTTAATAATGTTATTGATGATTTCCTGCAACAGGCGGAGAATAATCAGGTCCTTATCTGCCGAAGCATTCTTTAAATCGAGCAGGCCGTTATTTACCTGAAGCTGATAAGTACCAACTTTTCTGAGCCAGCTTAATTCCTGCTCAATGGCATTGCCAATTCCAGATTCAACAATTTGTTCACCATGCAGAATTTTCGCCAGTTCCCTTATTTCTTTAATTGATTTATTGACCAGCGAAAGCGAGTTTGCGATCTTTTCTGATGCCTTTTCATTTTCAGTAACATTTATCGAATTCAGCGTTAGCGTGGTTAAGCTTAATAGCTGCCCGATGTTGTCATGAAGCTCGGCGGCGATTGTTTGCATGGTTTGTTCCTGAACTTCGATATGAGTTTTTAAAATTTCAGACTCAAATTTTTGACGCATACTTTCTTTCTCAAAAAAGTGATTTTTTTTGTGGCGGTTGTAAGATCGAATGTAAACCAACAGCCCAATTGGCATCAAAAGAAAAACTAATGATGCCAATAAGATTATCGACATATTTTCCGTTGACGAGCTCTGCATATAAATGAGTAAGACCAAAAACCGTATAAAAACAAGTTAAGGGTTGTGTATATAATATATCGGGGAATGAATTTACCCAGAAACTTTTGCTGTATGATGTCATCAAAAAAGTTAGCTAAGGTGCCGCCAAAATAAAATATTATGGCCCCGCCAACCCACCAAAATGCCGGGTGAAATTTTAAGTCGATGTATTTTTCGTCTTTCAAAAGCAGAAAGAAATACATTAAACCATAAATGACGAAAACAACTGACATTACGCTTATGGTAATTGCGTTATAAACCAATATCATGTTGTTGTTTATAGAAAACACAATGTATATCGATAATAGAATAAGATATACTGGGATGATTATTTTCTTAATGTCTAAAAAGTCTTTTAGGAAACAGTAAAAGGCAAATGTTATATAGGTTAGTTCTACAAATGTAAATATATTATAAACAATTAAATTGCTGTGGTATACTTTACCGATGTATCTAGCAAAGGTTTCTGTAAAAACGACAATGAAAATGTAAGCCAGCGTTATTCGCCAAAAGATACTCTTGTCTCTGATTAGAAAAATAAGGGCAAATATTAGACAAGCGAATTCAATTAGTGAATTCACGGAAAATAGTTTAAGCATATTTTCCTCTATTAAATAATACTGTTCATGGTTTCATCAATTCGCTTCCATCGTCGCACATTGCCGGACATAAATCTGCTCTGTTACCGGGGTCGGTTGGAATTGGTTCGCTACCGTATCTAGGTTTTGCCGATATTAAGGCAATCTTATGCCCATTCCCATGACCATGGCCTACTTTTTCTGCGAAGTAATCTGTTCTGGCTTTGCCATCAATAACTTTTGTTACCACAAAAAGCAACGTATTCATTTCTGCATAGCTATCCGGCACCTTATCGCCATATTCTAATTTATTGATAGACTCGATTATTTCACGCGTGTATCTCCCAAAATAAATGCGTACTCCATCGCCATCAAACTTTGCTACTTTTTCTGCCAATTGGGCAATCTGCTTTGCCGGAAACCAGGCGGCTTCTGTAAAACTTCCTTTATCACCCTGCTGACTTTCCCGGAAAGCGGCAGTCATTTTTTTTGCTATGTCAACAGGAATAGTGTTGTTTACACCATCTCTTGTACGGGGATTTTTGATCATGATTTGTTTGGGATGTATATAAGTTAAAATTGGGGATAATTACCCAGTTTATCAACCGTTAAATCGCCCTGTTTAAATACCGTAAAAATACCCTGTAAAAAAGGGTGATTCCATCCTGATACTATTTTGGGTTTGATGATAAATTTGGATAACCAAAACAAATAAATAGTATGATATTCTAGCCTGCATAAATAACTGGTTCAATTGAACCAAGCCTTTTAATGCCAGAGAATAACCTATGCAGCACCTTTGAAACAAACTTTCCTATTAAAAATTTAACAAAAAATATTGCTGTTTCAGCACGACTCTCAAATACCTTAGTTTAAACAGCTTATCAGGTCATCAATTAATTGATGACTCTGATGTAGCTGGTACTTGTGTAATTTGAGCGCTCTCAGTAGCCATTAATATGATGGAAAGGCAGATAAAGATAAAGCCCTAAAATAACGTTGATACCTCAGAAATAACAGGTTCAGTCTCTCAAATTTTTAGCTGTTTTAGGATTTATGAAAAACAATCCAAAGAAAAGGTCCCGATGCAAATCGGGACCTATCTTATTTAAATCCATTTTTTAGAGCTAGTTACGTGCTGGTGTAGCCGTTCCTGTAGCGGCTGCTGCTGGCGCAGCAGGCAATTCTTTTCTAGGTATTTGTGCGTCGCGTTGTGAAGTGTTATAAACAAATGATGCAACAATCGTCGCGGCCTGTTTCAAATCATCTTCAACAAGTCTGTCGTAGGTATCCATATTACTGTGGTGCGTACGTGTGTTGTAATCCATCGGGTCTTGAATAAACTGAAAACCTGGTATGCCTACGGCATCAAAGGCCTGGTGATCTGTACCGCCGGTATTGCTGGCTGTAATTGTAGTTGCGCCTAAATCTGCAAAAGGGGTTAGCCAGCTTTTAAAAATCGGGCCTGCTGCAACATTACCTTGCAAATAAACGCCTCTGATTTTACCTGTACCGTTATCAAGATTATAGTAAGCCGAGATTTTTTTCTGATCTGGTGTTAAAACCATCGTTTTTGGGTCGCCGAAATGCTTTGCAACATACCCTCGTGAGCCAAACAACCCTTGTTCTTCAGAACTCCAAAGTGCAATTCTGATTGTGCGTTTTGGTTTGAAGTCGATGGTTTTTAAAATGCGCATTGCTTCCATCATTACTGCAGAACCGGCAGCGTTATCGGTAGCACCTGTGCCTGCATGCCACGAATCGAAGTGACCGCCAATCATCACCAACTCATCTTTAAGTTTCTTGTCAGTTCCCGGAATTTCGGCAATTACGTTGTAGCCCTGAGGATCCTGGTCGTAAAATGATGTTTTAATATCTGCCTCTAACTCTACAGGTTTGCCCGCACGGAGTAAGCGTAAAATGTGCAGATAATCTTCAGCTGCTACCTCCAACTCGGGTGAAACTGGTTTAGCATCCAAAGCGTAAGAAGCACCATTACTGGTAAAAAATGTGCCTTGGCCGCCACGTGCGTATGTTAAAATTAAGCCTACTTTTTCTTCTACCAGCATTGCGCTCATGGCCGCACGAACTTCACGCATCTTCATCATTTGCGCCATCATGTTATTAGCACCACCAGGGCGAGGGCCTCTTGCAGCACTGGCTACGGGAGGTTTAGCTTCAGCCATTTTTGCCAAAGTTGTGTCTGCATAACGAGAGAAATCAGCTCTGATGCCACTTTGCAACGGAGCGCCCGCATCCATCATAACAATTTTACCGCTAAGTTTGCCTTTATATTTAGCTAAATCTGCAACACTATCGGCCTTAATTAAAATCACACCCGATTTGATAGGGCCGTTTGTTCCCGGTGTCCATGCTTTTGGTGAGGCAATAATTGCATGATAGTATGGAAGGGTGGTAGCGGCATAATATTTATCTACCTGCCAGCCTTTGCCAAAAGTGCCCCAGGCTTCTAGATGTGCGTTTTTTAGGCCCCAGTCGGTTAGTTGTTTCATTGCCCATTCCTGCGCTCTCTTTAAGCCTGGTGAATTAGAAAGGCGTGGGCCGTTTGCATCGGTAAGGTTGAATGAAATGTCCATTACCTTTGAGTTTTCTAAGCCTTCTTTTCTAATTTTTGATACAATTGCGGCATCAGGAGTTTCCTGTGCAAAAGCATACAGGCATAAGCCCAAAGCAAATGCTGTGGTTGTAAATCTTTTTATCATTTTTAGTTAGGTTTGATTTATTTTCATCTAAAAATAACTTTAATTATAAATTAAATGCTTTTACCATGAGATTTTTACAAGATTTTGCTGGCGTTTAGGTTTTTATCCTTTCATAGTAGCAAAAACCGTGGTAATTTAAACCTTATTGAAACGAAAAGCCCGCAATCCCGGTTCTTCATCGGGAGCGGACTTGGAGAGGAAAGAAGGACGTGCTTAAGTTTTAGCAAAACAATTGCTTTTCAAAAGAAACTCCTGCTATTTTATGCTTTTTTTGGACACAATAAAGTAGCCGATAATAAAAAGTACAAGCGCATATATTAAACTGGTATAAATTTCTTTTGTAAAAATCTCAAAAGCCAACGGGTCGCCACCAGGTTTTACTTTCGTTATTTGTAAGGCAAGTGCAGGCAAACTGTAAGGAATTAAATATGCATATTTCCAGTTTAAACTTGCTGTAACGATGCCCATAATGGTTCCGATAAAGCCTACGCCCATCGGTTTTAAAAAATCGGCCCAAATTAAACTCAAAATAAATTGGAGGGATAAAATACCCAGCGATGAAAGAAAAAGTTTGGTGTAAGAATTAATTAAGACTGTTGATGGGTTATACTGATTAAAGGTATATTTTGGTACCAGCGCCTGAAGTAAATAACCGAGGCCAAATGTTAATGCAGCAAACAACGCCAGACAAATGAATATAAGCAATACTGCATATAAATATTTGGCGGCATAGATAGAAAATTTATTTAATGGCTGAGCGAACAGGGTTTTCCAGGTGTCGTTTTTGTGTTCTATATTGTTTACAGAAAATGCCATAAAGATTACGTAGAAGGGCATTATCAACATACCCATAACGTTAAGGGTTGCGCCGCTGTATCTAGCCCATAGCATTAGGCCCGGGTAACCCATTTTTAGTATTTTATCTGAATTGGAATAGAAGCCGAAAGTTACCAGACTACAAATTACAACAGGAAGCAGGATTGCAGCCCAGAAGGCGAGTGTTTTTCTCGATTTGTAGAATTCTGAAAAGATAGAAATGTATAATGAGCGCATGTTAATTATTTTTTGTGATGTCTAGAAACAAGTTTTCTAAATCTTTTCTTTGCTGATAAAGGCTGGAAACCGTAAAGCCATTTTGCACAAGGAGCGTATTTATTTCGCCGCTATTTTTAGGCGAAGCGAATGGAACAATAATTTTTTTAAGTGTTGATTCTAAAACTTCGAAGCCTGAAGCCGATAAAAGTTTTGCGGCACTTTCTATCTGATCTACTTCGATTTCGAGCATTGGTTTGCTGAGCAGATGCAACTCGTTAATGGTGCCCTGAAATAATAAGGAACCTTTGTTAATGATGCCAACATGCGTTGCGGTGCGTTCTATTTCTGCTAGTAAATGACTGGATACAAGTATTGTTTTATTGTGTTTGGTGGCTAAATCTATCATCAGGTTACGAACCTCAATAATACCATTAGGGTCTAAGCCGTTTGTGGGTTCATCTAATAAAAGCAGTTCGGGATCGGAAACCAGTGCCAGTGCGATTCCAAGTCGCTGTTTCATGCCTAAGGAGTATTTACTGGATTTTTTATTCGCAGCTTCTGTTAAACCTACAAGCGCCAGCATGTCATCTGCTTTGCTTTTTTTAATGCCTAATAAAATGCAACGGTTAATTAAATTTTCTTTACCACTTAAATGGCCGTAAATGGCAGGTTGTTCTACCAATGCGCCCACTCGTTTTAAGGTTGCAATCCGGTTGCGGTTAATTTCTTTTCCAAAAATAAAAACCTGGTCAGCTGGCGACTGAAGCAGATTTAATAATATTTTTATTGTTGTGGTTTTGCCGGCACCATTCGGCCCCAGAAAACCATATATACTGCCGTTTGGCACTTGTAAGGACAAATCTTTAACAACGGTTTGGTTACCGAAGTTATAGGTTAAGCCAACAGTTTCGATTGCGAAATTGCTCATACTATTTAAAAATAGCAGTTGCTTGTTTTACAACAGATGTTGAAGTTTTAGCAGGCTTAACTACTATTTCACCAGTTGCATTTTGGTTTGTATTGATAGTAAGTGAGAAAACCATTAACATAAATACTGGCAATAATAAAAGTAAAAATGGCGAGGTGTTGGCTAACTTTTTCATAATTGGTTCATTTAGTTTAAGAGCGGTGAAACGTTCAGCGGTAATTGATAGTTGATTTTTTGATGTGTTTACTGCTGACGTTTTCATAATTGTTTCGTTTTGATGATTCAAAGAAACACAAGAAAATAACGCTGCTAAAATCTATTATACCAAGTGTTAAAGATTATAGATAAACTGGCATTTTTGGCGTTTGTCGATAAATTTTGGCCATTGGGCCGTTGGTAGAAAAAAAAAGCCAGTTGGTAGATTGTGTAGTTAAATGCAACTTTCTTTATTTATTTTGGTTGCATCATTTTTTGTAGGACTGATAACCTACATTCCTATAATTTTAAATATGAAGAAAAGCAAAGGGCCTTTAATTTTACACTGTTTTTTTTGGAGTTTCGTACTAATCATTGCAGCGTTTTTCATGATAAATGGCAACGAACATCCAACCATGAAAAGACAATTCATTTCATATGGAGGATTCGGAATCTTAAACGTTTCGCTGTTCTATATCAACTATATTTTTTTAATTCCTGAATTAATTAAAAAAAGGAAAAAGTATTGGCTGTACGTTTTTGCCTTCTTTTTACTTATTGTTGCTTCGGCACTTGTTAAGACAACCATTGCGGTTTTGAATCCTTCAGATATGATGAGTTTTCAAGTGGAAGGCAAAAAGGCTGAGTATACCGTAAATGAATATGTAATTGCCAAATTGTTAGTTGCGGGTTTTTTCCTGGTTAGCAGTTCAATAATTAGTTTTATTATCGATTGGTTCTCCAGTCAGCGGGTACAGCGTAATCTGGAAAGCGAGCGCCGTGAAATGGAACTTCAGTTTTTGAAATCGCAGTTAAACCCACACTTTTTATTTAATTCACTAAACAACATATACTCTTTAGCTTATCAGAAATCGGATAAAACGGCCGATGCCATTATGAAACTTTCTGAGATTATGCGCTACATGATTTATGAAAGCAATACGCCAACGGTTTCTTTAAGTAAAGAGGTGGATTACCTTAAAAATTACATTGAGTTACAAAAAATCAGATTTAAAGATGGCGCCTTCGTGGAAATGACATTAAACGGCGAAATTGATGATCAGAAAATTGTTCCACTGATGTTAATCTCTTTTGTTGAGAATGCATTTAAACATGGCGTGGTTACCGACCCGCAGGAACCCGTTAAAATTGACATTATCGCAAATCAGAAAATTTTGCATTTCAGCGTTATCAACAAGAAAAATAACCAAAATAAAGATGCTCAGGGTGGGGTGGGTTTAACGAATGTAGAACGCCGTCTTCAGTTGATTTATCCTGACAGATATAAATTAAATGTTGTAAATTCGGCTACTCATTATACTTGTGAGTTGATGATTGATATTTAAGTTTCGAACCAACTAACTAAATTTACCTGTCTGTTTTACTAAATTATAGCTGCTACTAAAAATGAACTTAAACTGTATTGTTGTTGATGATGAGCCGTTAGCGCTTGATATTTTGGAAGATTATATATCCAAAGTACCTTTTTTAACAATGGTTAAAAGATGCGAAAACCCGATTGAAGCTTTACAAATTGTTCAGGGTGGCGGTGTAGATCTTGTTTTTTTAGATATCCAGATGCCAGAGCTTACCGGCATCCAGTTTCTAAAAATTGCCGGCAACAAATGCCATTATATTTTAACCACGGCTTACCCGCAGTATGCCTTGGAAAGTTACGACCTAAACGTTTCTGATTATCTTTTGAAACCGATAGCATTCGATCGCTTTTATAAAGCTGTAGAGAAAGTACATAATCAGGCAAAACCTGCAGATGTAGGGCCACCGCCTATACAGCCGTTGGTAACTGCAGCCCCGTTCTCGGGTAGTCCGAACCCGGTCCAGGATTTTATTTTTGTTAAAACAGAACACAAAATCCAAAAGATTTATCTGCACGACATTTTATATATCGAAGGATTAAAGGATTACATTTCTATTTTTACAAAGGATGAGCGGATCATTACGCTGCAGAGCATGAAGAAAATGGAAGAAGCGTTACCTCAAAGTCAGTTCATAAGGGTTCATAAATCTTACATTGTTGCGGTCGACAAAATTGAAAGTATAGAACGTAGCCGAATTACGATTAACAAGAAAATAATTCCTGTCGGAGATACCTATCGCGATGAGTTTTTTAAAGTAATCGGCAATAAAAATATTTAAGAAACCTGGCTGGTAGCCTGCCCGAGGACTTTTCTAATTTCGGTTTCAACCTCTAGGGTAATTTCATTTGGTGTTTTATCGGCAGGTTCAATAGGTTTTAAAACCGTCCACCGTAAAGCGTTACCTGTTGTAAGCGGGTACATCCCGAAGCGAACAATTTTCCATGAGTTTTCTATCGCAACTGGTACCACCAAGGCATTTGGAACCGCTTTTAATAACGTTGCAATGCCGCCAAACTGAAAGGTTTTTACCTGCCCGTCTTTAGCCCTGGTGCCTTCCGGAAATATTACCGTGCTCCAATTATTTTCTTTCATTCTCCGGCCCAGCTTAATAATTTCTGATATTGCCTGCTTATTATCTTTACGATCGATATTTGCACCACCGCCAACGCGTAGGTTTATGGAAATTGAAGGAATACCTTTTGTGAGCTCGATTTTGGAAATGAACTTTGCATGATGCCTCCGTAAAAACCATATTAACGATGGAATATCGTACATGCTTTGATGATTGGCAGCAAATATTATTGGTCGGTCTGTAGGCAAATTGAATTCATTTTTAAACGAAATCGAATTTAAAAGAAAGATTTGCGAGTAGGTAAGGAAAAAATTTAGCGCATCAACTGAAATTTTATGGGCCTTGTAGCCAAAAAACTTAATGCAAATCCATTGTATCGGATGAAAAATGCAGAGGCTTAATCCAAAGGAAAAATAAAATAAAGGGGTTAATATGTAGCCGAAAAATTTGCTCATGTGGTTAGTTTAACTGTAGCAAAGATAGAAATATTGTGTGTCGCAATAAAATCAAATGAATTAGATTATTCGGGAAGTGTAATAAGAGCCTGTCATCATATTCAAGCTCAAAAGCCTTTAACAATGAAGATATTTTCTTTCAAAAGTTCTTTGCAAATGGCGTTTTTCCGAGGTTTTACAATTCGTTGTTTATCATCATCAGCTTTGCTTTTAAAATTGCGGCTACACTCATCGAATCTGTAATTTCTCCCTTTAATACCATTTGATAAGCCTCTTCGAAAGGCAATTTTTTAACAACCAGTTGTTCTGTTTCTTCAGGCATTGCAATGCCGTGGATTAATCCTGTAGCAATATAAATAATGCTTAACTCATCACTTACCGAATTTGACAAATGCATTCGCTGAATCTCTTTCCACTGTTTTGCACTCATTCCGGTTTCTTCAAGCAATTCTCTCCTGGCGCTGTCGATAGGTTCTCCGTTTAACGGGCCACCGCCTTCCGGTATTTCCCAGCTGTAAGCTTTTAACGGAAAACGATATTGCCCAACCAGCCAGGTATTGTATTCTTCATCCAAGGGCAAAATACCGATAGCGAAATTTTTAAAATGCACTTCGCCATAAATTCCTTCGCCACCGGATGGGTTGATTACCTGATGTTCAGTAATTCTAATCCAGTTATTATCATATTTAACTTCGCTTTCCAGGGTTTTCCAGGGATTAATTTCTTCCATATTGCAAGATAGAAAATTGGTGGCTTTTCAATCGACTTTGCCGGTTTATATAAAAAAAGCGCTTTAAATTTCTTTAAAGCGCTTTAAGATGTTTTAGAATGAACCTTCGTCAGGTCTGTTTTCCTGTTGGTCGTCCTTTTTAGGTTTTTTAGTGTTGTTAAACAATGTTTTCCCGAAACGGTAAGAGAATGTTATGTTACCCATTGTACCTTGCATCTGGCGTTGAAAATCAACGATGGTTGCGGCATCTTCTGTGGTCATGCTCCATCTACGGGTGTTAAATACATCTCTAACGTTGAAACTAAGCGAAGCTTTTTTGTTCGGGAAATCGTATTTCGCACCACCATCAATGCCGTACATGGCATTACGTTTACCCTGCGCCATCACTTCCGGGGCTCTGTAATCGCCACGAACCTGCAATGATAAATTTTTAACAACTGTTAGGTTTCCGGTAATGTTTGCATTCCAGCTAAAGCCGCTTGTTGTTGCAATATTAAAGCGGTCATCGCCAAAAAATTTGCTTTGGTACAGATTTACGTTTGTGGTAAAGTTTAGTGCTTTAATTAAATCGAAACGGCCAATTAACTCTAAACCGCTATTAATCTGGCGGGAAAGGTTTTGAGGTGTCGAGGTAATAATTCCGTTAATATCAGGCGTACTCCTAACCCTTTGGATAACATCATTGGTTTGACGATAATATAAGCTAGATGTTAAAGTTACCTTTTTAAAATATTTACTGTAGCCTAACTCAAATGAATGCACATCTTCAGGTAATAAATTTGGGTTACCAGCTCTGTAGTTTAGCGGGTCAGAAACGTCTAAAAATGGGTTTGTATCCCAAGGCCTCGGACGATTAACCCGGCGGGTATAACTTAATTGGATGGTATTATCGCCCTTAAGTTTTTGTGTTAAAAATACACTTGGGTATAACCTTTTGTAATGAATGTTTCCGGCGCTGCTTGTGAGCACGTTATTTGTATAACCTTCCAGATGGGTATCCAAACGGGCATCTTCGGCTCTTAAACCCAATTGATATCCAAAATCTTTAATTTGATTCTGATAATTTAAATAGAGTGCATGCACCTGATCCTTGCTATCGAAATTGTTAATTAGTCTGTTGTTTTGAACATAAATATTCGTTGCATTTAATATTGAATCGGCGTACTGGCCATTATCGCCAAGGCGGATTTGGCTGCGATAACCTGCTTCAATTTTTCCGGCTTTGCCAACAGGCAAACTATAATCAGCCTGGATGTTGTAATTGGTATTATCGCCGGTATTAAAAGTACGCTGAAGGCTTCGGTTAAGGTTTATTGCTGCGCCGTTTAAATTCGTAACGTTGGTGTTGTAAGTCTGGTCGTTATCATTTGTGCCATAAGAATAACCAAAGTTAAAGGTTAGTTCCTCCTTTGGTCTTTTAAATTTCTGACTGTAATCAAGATTTAAATCGTAGCTATTTCCGGTGCCGCTTGTTACGTTATTTCTGTTGCTTAATAAAACAGGGTTTAAAGAAGCGCCCAATTGCCTGATATTAATGGCCTCGTTGCGGTCGTTATCACGGGCATTAAATCCTCCTGATAAACTCAAAACACTCTTTGGCGCAACATAATAATCAATGCCCGCTTTAGCATTATGCCCTTTATCTAACGATGAAGAAACCGTGTTCTGGTTCGCAAATACCGTTGAACTTGGCGAATTCTTGTAGGTAATATCCTGAAAACCACCACCAATACGGTTTCCGTAACGGTAGCTGTAGTTTCCGTAAACATTAACTTTGCTATTTTGAAAACTCAAATTGGTATTTGCATTGTAGTTATCGCGGTTACCGGCCGTTAAAGCCACCGACCCGTTAAAGCCAAGTTTCGTATTTTTCTTTAGAACGATGTTAATAATACCCGACTGGCCCTCAGCATCATACTTTGCCGAAGGGTTTGTAATAACTTCAACACTTTCAATGGAACTTGCAGGAATAGATTGCAAAATCTGGGCAACGTTTCCGCCCGCTATTAAAGAGGGTTTACCATCGATTAAAACTTTTACACCTGTAGAGCCACGTAAACTCACGTTTCCATCCATATCGGTAGATACTGAAGGTACGTTTTGTAATAAATCGCCGGCAGAACCACCTTCGCTCACCAAACTCTGATCAACAGAGAAAACCTTCTTATCAATACCCATTTGAATGGCCGCCTTCTGCGCTGTAACCGTAACGTCTTTCAGTACATTACCAGCGGCAGGGTTCATTTTTATGTCACCAAAATTTAGTGTGCCTGTTGCAGCAGTAATTGAAACATTATCTCTTACCATGGTTTGGTAGCCTACAAAACTTATTTTAAAAGTAAAGGTTCCGGTAGGTAAATCGGCCATGGTAAAGGCGCCGTTGATATCGGTTTGCGCAACTTTAACATTTGCCTTTGTTTCCTTATTAATTAATACAGCTGTAGCAAAAGGGATGGTCTCCTGCGTTTTAGCATCTTTAAGCACACCAGAAATTTTGGCTTTGTTACCTGTTTGAGCAAATAAACTGAAAGAAAGTAGCAAAAAGAAAGTGGCAATTTTTATCGTTTTTGAATGTAAAAGTCTCATTAAATTATAAAAGTTTTAGTAGTTTTCGTAAAGAGTGACAAAGAAACGGCAAGGAAGTTTAAAATAAGTGCCGTAACTATTTTATTACAGCTACTTTACAGTAATATTTTTGTTGTTTTGAAGCGTTAAACCAGGTTCACTTCTATGGGTGAATTATTGCTTTCTAACAGCAATTAGTGCCCCACTAAAAATCTTAAAATGTTACTTTTGTTATCATGAGTAAAAAAATATTAATTGTTGATGATTTGCATCCGGCGTTTAAAGAACAGGCCATAAGTTTGGGCTATGAAGTTGATGATGAGCCGAAAATTACCCGCCAGGAAACCTTGGAGAGGATTGCCGGTTATGATGGCATTGCGGTTAGAACGAAATTCCGAATAGATGCTGAAATATTTTCTGCTGCGGCGAAGTTAAAATTTGTTGCACGTGCCGGCGCCGGTTTGGATAATATTGATGAGAAAATTGCTCTTGAGCGCAACATAAAGCTGATTAACGCCCCTGAAGGCAATTGTGATGCTGTCGGCGAGCATGCGACGGGTTTGCTTTTATCGCTGATGAATAACTTCCGCAGGGCGGATATGGAAATTAGAAATGGCGTTTGGGATAGGGAAGGCAACCGTGGTTACGAACTGAAAGGTAAAAAAGTTGGCATCATCGGTTATGGCTTTATGGGACAAAGTTTCGCAAGAAAACTTGCTGGCTTTGAAGTTGATGTTATGGCTTATGATAAGTATAAAACAGGTTTTAGCGATGCTTTTGCCCGCGAGGTGAGTATGGAAGAAATTGTTAAACACAGTGATGTACTGAGTTTACATATACCGCTTACAACAGAAACTAAGCAGCTAGTTGATGATGAGTATTTTTTCCATTTTAAAAAGCCAATCTTCTTCATTAACACGGCCAGGGGCGAAATTGTGAATACCCAAGCGGTGTTGAATAGCCTTAAATCAGGCAAAGTTTTGGGTGCAGGCTTAGATGTTTTAGAGACTGAAAAATTTCCTGCACTGAGCGAACAAAGCTGGTATGAAGAATTGAAAGGTAATGCGAAGGTTATCTTGACACCACACGTTGGCGGCTGGACATTCGATTCATACCGAAAAATATCAGAAGTTTTAGCTGAGAAACTGCGAAACCTGACTTAGTTCATTATTGCTTAAAGCCGTTATGAGGTTACCGTAAACAGGTTAAACTTTGTTGTAAGCAAGTTGGACTTCCGGGTATGTAAGTTGAACGCGACACTTTAGAGAGAGGCGGATGCCTTAGTCCAAGTAATTTTTATGGCCGACATTTTTTCATTCTCCAGTCTAATTTCCGGAATAGTGATAAAATCATTTTTTAAATAAAAGTTTAGCGGCGAATTATAGGTTTCGCCGTTTAATTTCAGCGCATCTTCTTTATCTATGACCCAGGCGGTTAACACATGTTCATCTTTTTTCAAGGCATTTAACATTGCTCTTCCTTTCCCTTGCCCCTGAATTTCTTCGTCAAGAATTATCGCAAACCATTTTTCTTCAGCTCTGATGAATTTGCAAGCCCAGGCTAATATTTTGCCATTTTCAGCTTCCAGTAAATAGTGAACTGGGTCCGATAAACCAGCCAGGTAATTATCAAAACCAGTTGCATCAGCAAAGTTTAAAGATTTTGGATACTCATTATTCCAGAGTCTGGAAATCTGGCTTTTTTGTATTGAGGTGAGGTGGGTAGTGGGGCTGAGCATAATTCAGGGAATTTTTATTCGAAGGAAGATAATTATTTATACCTCAGCAAAAAAACTTCTTCCACAACCTTTCCTAAATAAATCAATCTTAATTTCTTAAATTGGCAATACAATTCTAACCATTTACATCATGCCGAAAGATCATCAATACAAAACTACGGTAACCTGGACGGGCAATAAAGGCTCGGGCACAATGGACTACCGCTCCTACGATCGCGATTATTTAATTTCTGTAACGGGCAAAGCTAATATTTCGGGTTCGTCTGATTCTGCATTTCTGGGCGATAAATCGAAATACAACCCTGAAGATTTATTGCTGGCCTCAATTTCGAGCTGCCACATGTTGTGGTATTTGCACTTATGTTCTAAAAACGAAATCGTTGTTATAGATTATAAAGATGAAGCCGTTGGCACAATGGAAGAATCGGCAGATGGAAGTGGTAAATTTAGAGAGGTGACCCTGCATCCGCAGGTTTTAATAGCAGACAAGGCGCATTTTGAGCTTGCAGAATCGCTTCATCAGGAAGCGAACAAAATGTGTTTCATCGCGAATTCGCTCAATTTTCCGGTGAGGCATGAAGCGAGTTGCAAGGCAGAAAACAGCTGATAAACAGGTGTAATTTTGTTGGCGTTTAATTAGCACATTGAGCAGTCAAAGCAATTTAATGCAAAAACTTTGGCAAGCTCAATGTGATAAATTTCAGGTATTGCAAATTATTTCACCTCATAAACATTATCTGCAGGTGTGGCATCCATAAAAATGCCCCCATCCAGTTTAATCGATTTTATTTTACGATTTGTATTAACCGTCATGGTGAATTCCTTTTGGTTAACTTTCCAAACAGAGGGCGTTTTGTGGATTGTTTCTGTTTTGCCTTCAGTATCTGTTACCAGAATATCAAACGGAATTGCAAAACCGCCTTCATTTTTAATTACGAATGTTGCCTTGCCACTCGAAATCTGCGCTTTGTTTATCGCCAAATCGATGTAGTTATTGGTAAAAAACCAGTTTTGGAAAAACCAGTTTAAATTCTGACCAGAGCCTGTGTTCATCGAATTAAAGTAATCCCATGGAATTGGATGTTTCCCATTCCAATTATTCATGTAGTGGTGAAGTGCTTTTTTAAACAAGTCATCGCCCAGCATATCTTTTAATGCTAGGTAAGAAAGCGAAGCCTTGCCATAAGAATTGTTACCATAACCAGCACCTGAAACCTGATCAGACATTGAAATTATTGGCTGGTCTTCTTCGGCAGATTTATCGTTAATGTAGCGCTGAACCCTGAATGACTTATAAAATTTATCAGCAGCTTCTTTGCCATGCTCGGCAATGCCGATTAAATATTCTAAGGTGGTTGCCCAACCTTCGTCCATGTATGCATAACGGGTTTCATTAATGCCCATATAGAACGGGAAGTACGTGTGCGCCACTTCATGATCCTGAACCAATTGCGCAAAAACCGGGTCGCCGCTGTCAGAATCGTTAACCATCATTGGATATTCCATATCTGCAAAACCCTGAAAAGCGGTCATCTTAGAGAATGGGTAAGGTACGCCCGGCCAATTGTTAGAGAACCAGTTAAGTGCAAATAAATTATTTTTAACTGAGTTTGGAAAATCTTTGGATTTTACATTATAGGCTGCCTGTGTGCTTACCCGCCTGTTTGCTTTTGCATCAACAATTACACTTGCTGCATCCCAAAGGTAGGTGCTGCTTAAACCAAAACATACATCGGTAATGTGGTTTGCTTTAAACTTCCAGGTATTCCAGTCTTTTTGTAAAGTAACCTTTCCATCTTTTAACTCCTGTTCGTTCGCAATGTGTTGGATTTCATCTGTTAAATAAGATTTTTTTAACCTTGAAGCAATTTCTGGTTGTAAAACCTCATCAGGATTTAACAAATCGCCGGTAGCATAAACCACGTAGTTTTTTGGTGCTTTAACCGAGAAAGTGTAATCGTTAAAATCGTTGTAAAACTCGCCTCTGTCGGTATGCGGAATCCGGTCCCAGCCGTTGTAATCATCGTACACGGAAATTCTTGGGTAACTGTAGGCAACATATAAAGTTGTGGGGTCAATTTGCCCCTCGCGACCACTTTCCTTTGATAAAGGATAATCCCAATCAATTTTAACGGTGATTTTTGATTTAGGCGGAAGTGGTTTTTTCAGTCGCACGTTACCAACAGTGCCCCAGTATTTCGCATTCACAGCTATGGTTTCCCCATCAACGGAAAAGGCAGAAATGTTTAAACCTGAGCTTAAAAAATCATCACTAACGCTACCATTTCTTGGTGATGCAGGCTTGTGTAAATTGTTCACGAAGCGTATAGCGAGCGTTTTAAGGGTATCGGTGCTGTTGTTGCTGTAAACAATTTCCTCGCTTCCGCTCACCACCTTTGTAACGGCATCCACCTTAATATCCATATTGTATTTACCATGGTTTTGCCAATAATTTGGGCCTGGCGCACCGTTAGCAGAACGGGTACCATTTGCATAGGCCGCTTTTATGTTTCTGGGCATGTAAAGTTCTTGCGCAGAAACTGCAGAACTTGCCAGAGCAGCCAAAACGGCCAGAGATATTAACTTTTTCATTTTTCTGAATAATTTCGGCTAATCTAAAAATAATGAATGAATTTAGAATGAAGGGAATGGGTATAATTTCCTGGCCGGTTTGCCCAATAATAACGACTATTTAAAACGGTATATATTGATATGGCACTAAGATCTCAGGCTCGAATCACAAAAATCCTGTTCTTTTATTTGCTTTTGTAATTTCCACATTTTATCTTCGTTATAATTGAAGCAAGACTATGTAGGAAACCAACTATGTAGTCTTGTTTGTTTTTTATAGCGTTTGAACAAAAATTAATAGAGCAATGACAGAGGTAACGTACTACACACAAGAGGGGTTAGATAAACTAAAAGAGGAAGTTCATTATCTAACAACAACAGGGCGTCAGCTAATATCTAAAGCAATTGCTGAGGCGAGAGATAAAGGGGATTTATCGGAAAATGCGGAATACGATGCAGCAAAAGAAGCACAGGGTTTGCATGAGGCGAAAATCTCGAAATTAAAAAATACATTAGCTAATGCCCGTTTAATTGATGAATCTAAACTGGATTTATCTAAAGTTTTAGCTTTATCGATAGTTAAAATCAAAAATGTTAAAAACGGAGCTACCATGACCTACCAGCTTGTAGCAGAAAGTGAAGCAGATTTGAAAACCGGAAAAATTTCCGTTAAATCGCCTATAGCACAAGGTTTATTGGGTAAATCTGTTGGCGAATTTGCCGAAATTGAAGTGCCTGCAGGTAAAATGCAGTTCGAAGTTTTAGAAATCTCGAGATAAAAATGTTGTGAGTTATGGGTTATTAAAATAGCAAACCCTAACTTGTAACCTAACAAACAACCGAACTATGACTATCTTTTCAAAAATTGTTGCCGGAGAAATTCCTGCTCATGTTGTTGCAGAAACTGTAGAATATTTAGCTTTTTTAGATGTGCAGCCACTAACGGCCGGCCACGTTCTGGTCATTCCGAAAGTTGATGTAGACTACATTTTCGATATGGAAGAAGACCTTTATGTTGGTCTGTGGATGTTCGCGAAGATTGTTGCCAAGGGTGTTAAGGCCGCTTTTCCATGTAAAAAAGTTGGTGTTTCGGTAATCGGACTTGAAGTGCCGCATGCACACATCCATCTTATCCCGATGAACAATGTTAGCGACATGAATTTCAGCAAAGAAAAATTATCGCCAAGTCAGGAAGAACTTGCAGAAGCTGCAGAAAAAATAAAACACGCTTTGTTAGAAGCTTAACGAATGAGTCGGCTTTAAATTCATAAGCCGACTCATTTCATCGTTTACCTGGTTTTATGGTGCAGCGGCAGGTGCAACAGCCGTTGTTGCGTTTAACATTGGCCAAAAGCCTGGCGCCGGGCCAACGCTCGAACCCTTATTATCTCCTCGCTTTGTATCCTGTCCGAAATAATATAGTGGCCATCCTTTATAGGTCATCTGCTTTTTTCCAAAAACATCAATTGTAGAAATCATATCCTTAGTGATAATTGAAGGCAGGCTTTTCAATTCGGCTTCATATACAGGCCAGATGGTATTGTTACTTAAATCGGCTTTAGTAAATGTATTTTTATTGTTTTTATCAGGAGAAAAAGAATAAAGTGCTCTTCCCGATGCATCAGTAAAGTATCTTGTTAATCCACTACCTTCGGCATAGGTGCTGGTATAAAGTTTTCCGTTTAAACCAATCATTTGTGCATTTGCCAGCATCAAAGAATAGTCTGGTTTGGCAACAAACCATATCCCACCCACACCATCGCCTTTCACATCGCCCGTGGCTACATCATTTTGATAATAATAAAGCGGGTAGCCTTTGTAGGTGTTTTGCTTGCGCCCGTCGGCTCTGGCAATTTCGCCAACATCTGCCGCGTTAAGTTTCAGGTCGGTACTGGCATCTGCGGCATAATATGGTGGCCAAACGGTTTCGCAACCACCCGTACAAGTTGGCAAGCCGGCAACATCACTGGAAAACATATAAAGGGTTTTGCCGGCGTTATCGGTAAGTATTGTGCCAAACTTTGCATCTGTAGTCAGCTGAATACCCTTCTTTGCGACTGGATTATCTGTACTTTTTTTACAAGATGAAGCAATTACCAGGGTAATGCATAACACCGCAAGTAGTGATTTTTTTAAGTAGATTAGCATAACGATTTTGTTTAATGTGTAAGATAATCCTGTTACGCTTGCGGAAGCTAAAAGGTTGCCTGGTTGATTAATTAATTAAACCGGAGGCCAACTTTTTAGAAAATGAGAAAAATATTTATTTCAGGCAACCTTTTATTTTTTTATCCGTATGATGATTTAGAAAGGAGAATTAGTGATCCCTAATCGCAACAATGAAAATGCTTTAGAAAGTACCATTAACGGCTGCATTAGATATGAACGCGAAGCGCAGCAGGCGCTTTACAAACATTTCTATGGCTTTGCCATGGGCATTTGTTTGCGTTATGCAAATAATCGGCTTGATGCTGCCGGGATACTAAATGAAGGGTTTTTTAAGGTTTTCAGGAATATCGCGAAATACGAAAAGGATAAGTCTTTTAAGGCTTGGCTAGGCCGGATCATCACCAATACTGCAATTGATTATTACCGGTCGAATTTAAAATTTGCAGACCATGACGACATTTCTGATCATGATGAAGTTTCGCAGCAACAATCTGTTTATTCGAAGTTAGCCTATGAAGATTTACTGGCTCTTGTACAAAAATTAACGCCAGCATACAGAACGGTTTTTAACCTTTTTGCTATAGACGGTTACTCGCACGAGGAAATTTCAGAGATACTTTCTATTTCTGTCGGAACATCAAAATCTAATCTGTTTAAGGCAAGGCAAAAACTACAGGAAATGCTTGCGCCGCCTCAAACAAATGGTTATGAGCGCAAAATGGTGGCTTTTGACAGAAATAATGTGCGGGTGAATTTTAACACAAACACGAAATGAAAAACGGGAACGACATAGATAAATTTTTTAAAGAAGGATTAGAGGAGCCCGAAATTCCTTTTAATGATGCGCACTGGCAGGCGATGGAGGAGCGGCTGCATCCAAAACCAAAGCGTAGAATTGCCCCGGTAATCTGGTTTACAGCATTTAGCGGTATCGCCGCCGCTTTGGTGATCGTATTTTTTTTAATGGAACCTAAAAAAGAACGCTTAAACACGAACGCCGTGGTTAAAACAAAAGTAAAGGATGTAAATGCGGAGAAGAGCAACAGCAGGAATGGACTAGGGCTGCAAGATAAGTTGAGCAAGAAAGCGCCAGAGCGTATGGTTAGTAAAAATAAGCCTTTATTTGCTGATGGCAATCGAAATTTAGCGGTTTCAAAAGCAGTTGGCTTTAGCCAGCCGGTAACTTTAGCAAACACAGATTTTGAAGCGGGCATAATGAGTGGCAACCGGTTAGCGCATACGGTGGCTTTAAACAGTTCCGTTTTAGCTGAGGCGCCGACTAAGATTGTTTCGTTAGACGGCAGTAAAAGATTTCCTGCTGATTTTGGTAAGCCCAAAGATAAAGTGGTTTTTAAAAGCACGGGGAACAGGCAAAGGTTTGTTTTGAGCATCTTGGCGGCTCCCGATTTAACTTCTGTGCAATCATCAGGAAGAAGCAATTTGAGCGGAAGCATTGGCGCCGAACTTACTTTTTCGTTAACAAAAAGATTGAGCATAACAACTGGTGCAGCTTATGCTAAAAAGATTTACGAGTCTGATTTCAGCTTGTATAATCCTAATTCTACTTACGTTTTTAGAACACAGCCCACAAATGTGCGGGCAAATTGCGATGTGCTGGATATTCCCCTAAATCTTAATTTTAAAGTGTTTGAGGGTAAAAGAAATTCGATAGCTGTTAGTACAGGTTTATCCAGTTACCTGATGCTTAAGGAAAAATACAGTTATACCTATAATTCAACTTATCCGGGTCCGGCAGATTACGAAGTTAGAAACCAAAACCAGCACTATTTAGGAATTGCGAATTTGGGCGTAGCCATACAGCATAAAATAAACAACAAGTTCAGCATTAGTGCACGACCATTTATAAAAATTCCGTTAACTGATATTGGTTATGGAAACTCAAAGTTGTCATCAACAGGTGTTGCGGTTTCGGTAAATATGAATTTGTTCAAAAAAGCGAATTAGCTTAACGCATGCTTTGTGTAGGTAAAGGCACAAAATCTGTTTCGCCGGGTACAGGTTTGTAACTTTGGTTAAGCCATTTGGTTTTGGCTTCCTCAATTAAAGCCCTGTCGGTAGCTACAAAGTTCCAGTGCATAAAACGTTCTTCAGGGAAAGGTTCGCCGCCAAAAATGTAAATTGTTGAGTTTTCGAGCATTTCGAATTCACACAACTTCGCATCGTTGGCAATAAGGATGTGTTTTGGCTCGAAAACATTTCCTTCGCTTGCTATGGCGCCTTCTAAAATGTATAAAGCGCTTTCGCCGAAAAGGTGTTCGCCGATGTTAACTTTTTGCCTCGCTGTACTTTTAATCTCGATAAAATAAAGCGGACAATAAACCGGAACGGCAGATTTTTTCCCGAAGGCTTCGCCAGCAATTAACTTAAACTGTAAGCCGTTTTCTTCCCAATGTGGGATGTCTTTTTCTTCAACATGAAAAAACTCAGGTTCCATCTGTTCTAAAGCTTTCGGCAACGCAACCCAGATTTGTAAACCATGAAGCATTTTATCTGTATGCCTTAAATGCTCAGGTGTTCTTTCTGAGTGAACAATTCCACTACCCGAGGTCATCCAGTTTACCTGGCCGGGTTTAATAACCACATTATTTCCCAAAGAATCTTTGTGTGTAATTTCGCCTTCAAACAAAAAGGTTAAGGTAGACAGGCCGATGTGTGGATGTGGCGGAACATCCAGATTTTCGTGGTCGCTCATAGCCGCCGGACCCATATGGTCTATAAAGGAAAAAGGGCCAACCATTCTTTTTTCTCTGAATGGCAGCAATCTGCCAACCATAAAATTGCCAATGTTAGCCGGGCGTTCATCTATAATCAGTTTAATGTTCGACATATCGTTTTTTGTTTGATGCTGTGAATTTAAGTAAAAAGTTTAAAACCCGTTATTGCAAAAACTTGAAAGCTTAGTTGCAAGCCTCGCCCGCACACGTTGTTTAAGGCACAAAAAAAAGGCATCCCCAGCGGAGATGCCTTTATAATGTTTAACTATTTAAACCAATTGTGCTAAAGCCTCTTTAGTAAAGCCTTGAAGTTCGTCGGTTCTGTTCGCTTTAATTTTTTCTACCCATTGTGGGTCAGCCAATAATGGGCGGCCAACGGCAACCAAATCAAAGTCGCCCCTATCCATTCTGCGTACCAACTCATCTAAAGAGCTAGGCTGAGAACTCTGGCCGGCAAATGCACCAAAGAAATCACCGTCTAACCCAACTGAACCTACAGAAATTGTTGCTTTACCGGTAATTTTCTTAGCCCAGCCAGCAAAGTTTAAGTCCGAGCCCTCAAATTCCGGTTCCCAAAAACGACGTTGCGAACAGTGAAAAATATCTATTCCGGCATCAACCATCGGTGCTAACCATTGCTCCATTTCGCTTTCATTCTTAGCCAGTTTATAATCGTAAGCCGAAGGTTTAAATTGCGACAGTCTGATGATTAGAGCGAAATCTTCGCCAACTCTTTTACGAACTTCTTTTATGACTTCGACAGCAAACCGGGTGCGTTCGCCAAGTGTTTTACCACCCCAAATATCTGTGCGGTTATTGGTAGCATCCCAAAAAAACTGATCTATCAGATATTGGTGCGCTCCATGAATTTCAACTGTATCAAAACCCAGAGCCTTTGCATCTGCAGCAGCCTGACCAAATGCGGCAATCGTATCTGCAATTGCAGCATCCGTCATGGCCACGCCGTTTTCAAAACCCGGGCTGTTAAAGGTTGATGGGCCTTCGAAAGGTGTGCCCGGCAACCAGCCCGATGGGTGGTTTGCATGTATGCCCTGGTGCCAGATTTGAGGGCCCATTTGGCCGCCTTCTGCATGCACACCATTGATTACATCTTGCCAGGCTGACAATGCCTTTTCACCATAAAAATGTGGAATGTTTGGGTCTGCAGACGATGATGTCCTGTTTATCACAGTACCTTCCGACAAAATTAAGCCAACCTCGGCCGCTGCCCGTTTTGCATAGTAAGTTGCAACATCGGCTGTTGGTATACCATCTGGCGAGAACGAACGCGTCATTGGCGCCATTACGATTCTGTTTTTTGTATTTAATGTTTTCAGATTAAATGGTCTGAATAAACTATCTGTGTTCATATTGTTAAAATTTATAATTCTGAGTTAATGATTTTGCTTAATTGCGCTATGCCTTCCTGGTTGCGCTTGTAATAAGTCCACTGGCCAACACGGGTTGCTGAAACCAAATCTGCCCGCTGTAAAATGGCAAGGTATTCGGAAATTGTACTCTGAGATAAGCCGGCTTTAATTTGAATTTGCCCAACGCAAACACCAACATTTTCAAAATCGGCGTTTGGTTGCTCAGGAAAATTTAAAGCCGGATCTTTTAACCAATTTAAAATCTGCAAGCGGGTTTTATTTGATAAAGCCTTAAATATTTCTACCTGATCCATGATGCAAATATATATCGGCTTTTCCCGATATACCAATATTAAATTTAAGATTACAAACCTGTGTGAAAGTTGCTGATAAACGTTGTTAAAACGTTTTAAATAAATACGCGATGCAAAATTTTGTTAGGATTTAACTTAAACTAATTCTTACATTCGTTTAATCATTCTAACCAGATGTTTCACTATAAACCATTAACAGACAACGAACTTTTCGAACTTACGCAGGCTGGAGATAAGTTTGCTTTCGAAGAAATATACGAGCGCTTTAATGGTTTGCTGTACATTTATGCCTGCAAACTGGTTACTGATAAGGAAGACGCGAGAGATATTGTGCAGGAAATTTTTGTTTATTTGTGGAGCAATCCGGGTATAAAAATCAAAGCTCAGTTATCTGCTTATTTATACACAGCGGTACGTTACAAGGTGTTCGACTGGCTCGATAAAAATAAGTCGAAATCAAACTATTTGCGCTCACTGGAAAACTTTGCAGAACGTGGCTATTGCATAACTGATCATTATATCCGGGAGAAAGAGTTCGCATCAATAATAGAGAAAGAGGTGAGTTTATTACCACCCAAAATGCGGCAAATTTTCGAAATGAGCAGGCAGCAACATCTTTCGCAAAAACAAATTGCAGAAATTCTTCATCTGTCAGATAAGACTGTAAAAAAGCAAATGAGCAACGCCCTTAAGGTTCTTCGCTTAAAGCTTACCTCTTTTATCTCAATTGCCTTTATTTTGTTTATTCGATAAAAATTCTTTCGTTTTTTAAACACCGGGAAGCTTTCCTTTAAGTTTTTAATTTGGAATGCTTCAAAGGATTATGGAAATGAAAGGCAGTGCTTTTGGCAGCCATCAGTCCTGCTATCGCTTATAGTCCTCGCTACGCTGCGGGCTATTCCGCTCTATCAGGTTTATAAACGAAGGGTTTTGCGCATTGCAAACCATTAAAATGGAACACCGTCTTTGCAAATTAGCCCCGGTTGCAGCGAACACGTAGCAACAGCCATTTCGGCTGTTTTTGCGGAGTAAGCGTAAAACGGGAACCAGCTTTGTTAATTGCAAAAGCCTTGCGCTCCAAAAAAAATAAGAAACAGCAGCTTTTTTATTAAATTTTCAGATTCATTTAATTATCATTTTAAAGATGGTTTGGAAATGAAAGGCAGTGCTTTTGGCAGCCATCAGTCCTGCTATCGCTTATAGTCCTCGCTGCGCTGCGGGCTATTCCGCTCTATCAGGTTTATAAACGAAGGGTTTTGCGCATTGCAAACCATTAAAATGGAACACCGTCTTTGCAAATTAGCCTCGGTTGCAGCGAACACGTAGCAACAGCCATTTCGGCTGTTTTGCGGAGTAAAGCGAAAAACGGGAACCAGCTTTGTTAAACGCAAAAGCCTTGCGCTCCAAAAAAATAAGAAGCAGCAGTTTAGCACCGACCAGTTAAGCTCGCTTTTTGCGGCAATTGAAATTTATTTTTCAATGTTCTACTACCTGGGTGTTTGTTAACCTACTTGTATTTAATTAGCCAAATATATTATAGTGATGAATAACCCAGAAGTTGAAAAACTTTTAGAAAAATACAGGGATGGACGTTGTACCGCGCAGGAAAAAGCTTTGGTAGAATCGTGGCACCTTGCAGCGCTTTCGGAAAAACAATCTGATTTAAAGCACGAAGATATAATTGAAGCCAAAAACCAAATTTGGCAGGCTATTGAAGAACGAACTGAAATAAAACCAGCTTTAAAACGTGTGGCCTGGTTAAAAGTTGCCGCTGCGGCAGTGGTATTGTTTTTTATCGGTTTCATAATTAATAATCAATTTAAAAAACAGTTTGCCAGCCAAACTTTGGGCAGCAACAATACCGAAGCAATAAAACCAGGGAGCAATAAAGCAACTTTAACGTTAGCTGACGGCTCCAAAATATCATTAACGGATGCCAACAACGGTGTTATTGCCAAGCAAGCCGGGATAAACATTACCAAAACAAAAAATGGCGAGCTTGTCTATTCTATCGTTTCTACAAATTCGGCTAAAAAGGAAAACTTATTTAATACCATTGAAACGCCCCGCGGTGGCCAATATCAAATTAATTTGCCTGATGGTACAAAAGTTTGGCTCAACGCAGAATCATCTTTACGTTACCCGGCTGCATTTAACAGCGAAGAAAGACGGGTTGAATTAACCGGAGAAGCTTATTTTGAAGTTGCAAAACTGAACGATAAAAAAGGCAGGCGTGTTCCTTTTAAGGTGAACAGCGAGGTTGGAGAAGGAAGAAAGCAGCAGGTGGAAGTTATTGGAACGCATTTTAACATTAACGCCTATAAAGACGAGCCGAATAATAAAACAACTTTGCTGGAAGGTAAAGTGCGTACTGTAAACCTTAGCTCATCCACATCGAACATTTTAAAACCTGGGCAGCAATCTGTAATTGCAGCATCCACGCCGGCGGTATTGGTGCGCAATGTAGATGCAGAAGATGCAGTAACCTGGAAAGACGGCTTTTTTAGTTTTAACGATGAAAATTTACAAACAATTATGAATAAAATTTCCCGCTGGTATGATGTAGAAATATCATATCGCGGTGCAAAAATGGATAAGCTTTTTGGCGGACGAATTTCGAGATTTAACAGTGTCAACGAAGTTTTAGAAACCCTGCAGACAACCGGCGATGTTCATTTTAAAATTGAAGGAAGGAGGATTTTAGTTATGCCTTAACCTATACTTTCTATTATCGGTTACGACGATTATTTAGGCGGAAGTATAACTAAAAACCGGAAGCGCGGCAACGCTCCCGGCATAAATTAGGGCTTTTGTTTAATCGTAAAATTGTGAGATACAACTATTCTAAACCTAATAACCAAATATATGAATTTTTATACTGAATGGCTGCCCAACCCTAAGGGCAGGCTATCTAAATTATTGTTGATTATGAAATTGACTTTTGTCTTATTAATCACTACGTTTCTTCAAATAAGTTACGCTGCGAAAGCTCAAAACGTAACACTTTCAGAAAAAAATACAAGCTTACTAAGTGTTTTCCGAAAACTGAATAAAAGCGTTGGCTACAGCTTTTTATACAATACCGAACTTTTAAAAGAAGCTAAACTGGTAACTATTGATATAAGAAATACGGATATAAAAGAAGCGCTGAGGCAAATTTTTAACGAGCAGCCACTCGGCTATACGATAAAAAACAACACCATTATTATACACAAAAAGGCAATAGATGGCTCGCCATTGTTGCTCCGTGCTTATGCAGATGTAAGAGGTAAAGTTGTAGACGAAACCGGTGCGCCGTTAATTGGTGCAAGTGTTAAAGTTAAGGGCTCTAACCAGGGAACAATTACAGATGTAAACGGTAGTTTTATATTAAAAACGGTTGAAGAAAACGCAATTATTGTTGTTTCTTACATCGGGTATGAGAATAAAGAAGTTGCGGCAACATCAGGAAGGGATTTAAATATCCAACTGGCGCCGCAAGCCGGCATACTTGCCGATGCTGTTGTTATTGGTTACGGTACGCAAAAGAAGAGCGTGGTTACGGGAGCAATTTCGCAGGTTAAAGGCACCGATTTAGAGAATATGCCAGTTGTACGTGTAGAGCAATCGTTGCAAGGCCGTACTTCGGGTTTAACGATTACAACATCGTCTGGTCAGCCAGGTGAAGGCGCAACCCTGCGTATTCGTGGTACAACTTCAATTAATAACAGCGAGGCTTTGTATATTGTAGACGGTGTGCAGGTTGGTGGTGGTATCGACTACCTTAACCAGGCCGATATTGAATCTATCGAAGTTTTAAAAGACGCTGCATCTGGCGCAATTTACGGTGCCAGGGCTGCCAACGGTGTAATCATTATTACAACTAAAAAAGGTAGCAGGAACGGCAGAATGGCTGTTAACTACAATACTTATTTAGGAACACAAGCACCATCAAGAAAATTAGATTTGTTAAATGCTACGCAGTATGCTACTATTTATAACGAGGCTGAGTATGCAAAGACACCAGGTTTAGCAACACCAAGATTTTCAAATCCTTCACAGTATGGTGTTGGAACAGATTGGCAGGCTGCTGTTTTTAATAATGATGCAAGGATTCAAAATCACGAGTTAAGCATTAGCGGTGGTGGTGAAAAATCTACCTATTACAGTTCTTTTGGTTATTTCGATCAGGAAGGTATTGTTGCAACAAGTAACTCTAAGTATAAACGATTTACAGCACGTTTTAACTCTGAACACCAGTTAACCAAGGCAATAAAATTTGGACAAACTATCGGCTATACCCGCACAAACTCGGTAGGCGTTGGTACAAATACCGAATATGGTTCTCCGTTAAACAGGGCAATTAACATCGATCCTATTACGCCAATTGTAGAAACAGACCCCGCTAAATATGGTGCAGCGCCTTATATTGGCAATCCTGTAGTTAGAAACGAAGCCGGTTTTCCTTATGGAATTTCACAATATGCACAATCGGAAATTTTAAATCCTGTTGCGGCTTTACAAGTTGCACAAGGCAACGGGTGGTCGGATAAAGTGGTTGCTAACGCTTTTGTTGAGGCCGAAATTATTAAAGGTTTAAAAGTAAGGTCGCAAGGCGGTGTAGATTTAGCCTTTTATGGCAGTGAAGGTTTTACGCCAATTTACTACCTAAACTCGATTAACCAAACAACAATAACTTCATACAACAGGTCATCAAACCGCGGCCTTTTTTATTCGTTGGAGAATACAATTAGCTATAACAAGCAAATTGCTAAACACAATGTTACCGGTTTAATTGGTTACTCGTTCCAAAAAAACAGAGGTGAAACCCAGGGCGGAACAAAAGATGGCATTCCGGTAAATAACATTAAAGACGCTTCACTACAATTTCCGGTATCAAGGGCTAATGATGTTTTTTACGGTGGTGAATATTTAAACACTTTGAACTCGGCTTTCGCACGTTTAACTTACAACTATGATGAGAAATATCTTTTAACAGGTATTATCCGTAGAGATGGTTCTTCGCGTTTCGGACCGAATAATAAGTTTGGTTATTTCCCTTCGGCTTCGGTTGGTTGGGTGGCCAGTAGAGAAGACTTCTTTCCTAAAAACGATTACGTAACATTTGTAAAATTCAGAGGTTCTTACGGAGTTGTGGGTAATGATAATATTGGAGATTTCAGGTATTTATCCACCGTTAGCGGTGGTAGGAACTTTACTTTAGGTACATCTGCCGGTTTAAATAATGGTGTAAGTCCTGACGCACTTTCAAACCCTGATTTGAAATGGGAGCAAACTTCATCAACCGATATCGGTGTTGACATGAGCCTCTTTGGCAATTTTACCTTAACAGCAGATTGGTACAAGAAAAAAACCACAGGTATGTTGCTTCAAATTGCCGTACCGGGTTATGTAGGTAATGCTGGTCCTATCGGCAACATCGCTGATTTATCCAACAGAGGTTTCGAACTGGAACTTGGTTACACAAAAAGAATTGGCGAATTTTCTTTAAAGGTTAATGCAAATGGGGCATTCGTTAAAAACAACATCGACTTTTTAGGTGATGATAAAGAATACTTAGGCGGCCAAACAGTTACACCTCAGGCATTGGAAATTACACGTACCAAAGTTGGGAATGCAATTGGTTCGTTTTACGGCTATAAAAGCGATGGTTTATTCCAAAATCAATCGCAAATTAATAACTATAAAAGCCAGAGTGGTGCCCTTATTCAACCAAATGCAAAACCTGGTGATATTAAGTTTATCGACCTAAACGGTGATGGTCAGATCAATAACGATGACCGCCAGATTATTGGCGACCCAACACCTGATTTTACTTATGGAATGACATTTAACCTTGCTTACAAAGGTTTCGATTTAATCGTTCTTGGGCAGGGCGTAGCTGGTAATCAGATTTTTAATGCATTAAGAAGATTCGATTTACCAACTGCAAACTATACCACTGCAATCTTAAACAGGTGGACAGGTGAGGGAACGAGCAATACCATACCAAGGGTAACTTTGGATGATACGAACCAAAACTACAGTCGCGTTTCGAGTATTTTCCTTGAAAGTGGTTCTTATTTCCGAATCAAAACTTTGCAGGTAGGTTATTCGCTGCCTAAAAAGTTGGTTGCTAAGGCTGGTTTAGATAAAGTAAGATTTTATGTAATGGCGAATAACCTGGTAACATTTACAAAATACACAGGTTACGATCCGGAAATTGGTGGTGGAAGTTATGGTGTTGACCGCGGTTTCTATCCGCAGGCAAGAACCTTCTTTGCCGGTTTAAATGTTGGTTTTTAATTATTGGAAAAGATGAACAATAAAAATATTAAAAGCCTGATGGCAATAGTTGCTGTTATGGTTGTTTTTGTTTCGTGTAAGAAGGATTATTTGGAGCTAACGCCACGCGGCACAGCTCTTGAAGATAACTTTTATAAAAATGAAACTGAGGTTATGCAGGGCGTAATTGCTGTGTATGATGTTACGCAGTGGGGTACAACAGGTGGCTACACCATGAAAATGCCTTTGTTAAGTGCCGCATCTGACGATTGCTTTGCAGGCGGAAGTAATGCTTCCGACCAGCCGAACTGGGTTGCGTATGATAATTTTAACATGAACTCGAGTGTTGGTCCGCAGGTTGGTTTATGGAATAAAAACTACAGTGGTATAAACCGGGCAAATGTTATTTTGAGCAAAATTGAGAAGGCTACAACACTAAGTGCCGCTTTTAAAACCCGTGTTACTGCAGAAACGAAGTTTTTGAGGGCTTATTTTTATTTTGATTTGGTAAGATGGTTTGGTAATGTTCCTTTAATTACCAAAGTTTTAGAAACCAGCGAACTTTATACGCAGGTTCAATCTACACCGGCTCAAATTTACGCTCAAATTGAGAAAGATTTAAGGGATGCAATTCCAGGATTGCCAGCCACCATTTCGGCGGGCGAGAAGGGAAGAATTTCTCAGGGTGCGGCAAAAGCGCAGTTGGGTAAGGTTTTATTGTATCAAAATGACAATGCGAAAATGACTGAAGCCGCTACTTTATTTGAAGACGTAAACCGCGTCGGAAATCCGTATGGCTACTCGTTACTGCCGAACTATGCTGATATCTTTAATCCGGCTAATAAGTTTAATGCAGAGGCAATTCTGGAAATTCCACACTCAAATAATGCAGCCTGGTCTGATTGGGGTTACATAAATGGTGGTGAAGGGAATGTGGGTACCCAATTTGTGGGTATGGATAGCTATAACGGCGACACATATTCGAGCGGATGGGGCTTTTGTCCGGTAACACTTGATTTGGTTGGCGTAATGAAAAATGACCCTCGCTTTGCGGCAACGATTATCGACGGTGCTGCATTAAAAGCAGCCGGTGCAACCTACAACGGCCGTTATCAGAATACAGATTATTTCATCAAAAAATATGCACCATTAAAAGCGTTCCGTTCGGCAAGCGGTGTTGCAGAGCAAAACTGGCCGATTGATGAAATTGAGATTCGTTTGGCAGATACTTATTTAATGCAGGCCGAGGCCTTATTAAGAAGTGGCGGTAGCGCAAGCCGTGCAAAAGAGTTGCTGGATGCAGTAAGAGCACGAGTAGGATTAGCATCAATTCCGGCTACGCTTGATAATGTTTATGCAGAACGCAGATTAGAATTAGCTACTGAAGGTCACCGGTTCTTCGATTTAGTTAGAACAGGTAAAGCCGTAGCAGTGCTAGGTTCGCAAGGCTTTAAGGCTGGTAAAAGCGAGTACCTTCCAATTCCACTAAACGAAATTGAAGTAACTAAAGGTGGTATTAAACAAAATCCAGGTTATAATTAATCAGCATTTGACATGAAATTATTTAAAGATAAAATACAAGCAACAATCCTGCTTAGTCTGGGTTTAGTGCTTAGCATTATGGTTTCCTGCAAAAAGAGCGAAACCACCAAAGACATTGGTATTCCGCCAACCGCGGCAGAGATTCAGTTCACTTCTACGCCAACGGCTACCAACCCGAATATTGTTAGTTTCAAAAGTGCATACAATGGAATCAACGCACATTGGGATTTCGGAAACGGCGCAAGCGCTGACGGAAATGATGTTCAGTCATCGTACCCAATTGCGGGTACCTACACTGTAAAGTTAACTGTTTTGGCAGATGGTGGTTCGGTTTCAACAACCAAAACCATTACCATTGCAACAACCAATACAAGCATGTTAAGCGATCCTGCTTATACGCTGCTCTCTGGTGGCTTATCGAATGCGGCCGGTAAAACCTGGGTTATAGACCAAACGCAACCTGGCCACCTGGGCGTTGGTCCGATAACTTCGCAAACGCCCGATTGGTACCAGGCTGGGCCAAATGAGAAAGCCGGATTAGGTTTTTACGATGACGAAATGACTTTTGCCATGGGCGCATCTTCGTTAAAATACACTTACGCTAATAATGGAACCACTTTTGCCAACGCATCAAATGCGCCGGGCATTGGCGGCCCAACAGGAAGTAACGACCCGACGGTTAATTATACGGTCCCGACAAATTTAACATGGATTTTAAATGATGTAAATGGTGTGAAATACATCAATTTAAGTAACAACGGATTCATTTCATATTATCTTGGCGTTTCTTCTTATCAGATTTTATCGCTTACCGCGGATGAAATGTGGTTAAGGTGTGGAGATAAATCTAATGCAGGAAATGCCTGGTATCTGAAGTTAATTAGAAAAGGCTACGTGAGGCCAATCGTGCCACCGGTACAAAAACCAATACAGGCGGCCAATCTATCAGATGATTTCCAGGCGGCAACAGGCATGGCCTGGCTGGCCGAAAACATGGATTTCAACAGAAGTTATGATAACCCTGCAAGATTCCCTGTAAATACTTCATCAAAAGTAGCTTACTACGAGAAAAGAACAGGTAACGATGGCCAGTATGGAAACATTAATATTACCATGCCTTACCGTTTCGATTTAACCGCGAAAAATAAGATTAGGTTAAAGGTATTCATCCCGGGAGGAAATGATTTTACTAAAGTTGCGCCAACTGTTTCTGTTAAGTTGCAGAACTCATTATTGGGGGCAAATGCTTACACTACGCAAATTGAAATTGTTAAAACTATAGCGGCAGCGCAATATAATACGTGGGTGCAGTTAGAATTTGATTATTCAGCCTCTGCCAGCCAAACATTATACGATAAAATTGTTGTACAGTTAGGCGGCGAAGGGCATCCAAACCCAGGTATATTCTATATTGACGATTTTGAATTTAAATAGTGCTAAACACCAGCAGTTTGCCATACCTGCAAACTGCTGTTTAAATTTTTAAAAATGAGGGATTCAGTGAAGTACTTAAAGAAAGAAATTGTTTCAGCTTTTGCGATTGTAGTGGTTGGAATAAGCGGATGTTCTAAAGGGACAGATGCTGGCGGGCCAGTTTATGTGCCGCCAGTTGTGGTTACACCCGTAGATAAAAGCTGGAGTTTTGAAACCACTCCTGCCTGGGCAGACGAATTTACAAATAGTGGCGCACCATTGTCAACTAACTGGGATTACGATACTGGTGGAGGCGGCTGGGGTAATAACGAACTTGAGTATTATACCGGCACAACAAATAATGCGAGCGTAGCTAACGGACTCTTAACCATCACCGCAAAAAAGGAAAGCATGGGTGGTATGCGTTATACATCATCACGTATGGTTACCAGAGGTAAGTTGGATGCGCTATATGGTCGCTTTGAAATTAAAGCTAAACTACCACTTGGTAAAGGAACCTGGCCGGCGATCTGGATGCTGCCAACAGAACGAGCTTACGGCGACTGGCCAAAGTCTGGTGAGATCGACATTATGGAGCACGTAGGTTACGACCAGGATAATGTTCACTTCAGTACACACACCGAAGCCTATTATTTTAAAATTAATACTCAGAAAACCATCACTAGAAAAATCGATGGGGCGAGTTCAGCTTTTCACCTCTACCGGGTTGATTGGACGCCTTACGCAGTGCGGGGCTACTATGACGATGTTAAGGTTTTCGAATTTGCAAATGAAGGAACAGGTTATAAAGCCTGGCCATTTGATAAAAAATTTCACCTGTTGTTAAATGTTGCTGTTGGTGGCGATTGGGGTGGCGCTCAAGGTGTAGATGATTCCATCTGGCCACAAGCAATGGAAGTTGATTACGTTCGATATTATAAAATGATCGATAAATAGACTTTAGGTTAGTTTAATTGTTAAGTCGCCAAGTAATTGGCGGCTTTTTTTATGCGCTTGAGTGTGTGTTTAGGTAAAGCCTAAAAAAAGGAACGGGGATAAATCATACCGACCTATCCCCGTCATCTAAATTAACGCTCTCAGATATATAAACAACCAAAAAGCAGATTTATTATATCGTATCGAATTTTTTTATTTTTTTGCTGCAGGTTTTTTTGCTGCGGCTTTTGGTTTTTTCTCAACAGCAGGAACTTCTTCAACAACTTCGGCTTTTTTCTTTGCTGGTGCTTTAGTTTTTTTAACTTCAGTAACAAGTTCTTCAACAGCTTCTACTTTCTTTTTAGCGGGCGCTTTCTTTTTAGGTTCAGCAGTAATGGCTTCTGCAACAACCTCTTTTTTCTTTGCAGGCGCTTTGGCCTTTTTCAACTCTACAGCTGGCTGCTCTGCTACAACTTCCTCATTCAATTCAGCAGCTTTAGGCGCATCGGCTTGTTGCAAATAATTAGCCAAAACCTGTTTCAGATAAACTTCTGGCTTAGGCATGTTAATCACCGTTCCAGGTTCTTTATCCTGCGATTGTTTAATGTAAGCCGATTTAATTTTTCCCCAATCTTTAGAGTAAAGTTTAATAAACTGCTCAACAAATTGTTCGTCTGTATATTTTTTAGGCAACCTGCCCAACACTGCCTGAATTTTTTCTTCTTTTCTATGTAATACCGCCATTGTTAAAATTTTGAACAAAGATAACCGATATTACAGATAATCATGTAAATACCAGATTTAAACTTTTATCCTGGTGGCCCAAAACCTTTTGTTTGCCAATCTTTTCCTGGCAATAAAGTCTGACTGCCCGCTATTTAGGTTGCCACCTCTTGCATACGGTAGTCGGTTTTTCTATGGTTCACCAATCTTTCACGGTGTTGCGTTCCCCAAATTCTGAGTTCGTCAATTACCCGTTCTAAGCTGGCGCTGTATGCTGTCAATTCGTATGTAACGGTAACTGGTGTTGTAGAAAAAACTTTGCGGTTTAAAAACTCATTTAACTCCAAATCTTTTAATTCCTTCGATAAAATTTTCGGTGTAATCTCCCCGAGTGATTTTTGTATTTCGTTGAAACGGAGCGGGCCGTTTTGCAGGGCTAAAATCAAAGGAAGTTTCCATTTTCCGTTCAAAACATATAAAGCGTCTTTAACGGCATTTAGGTGGGTATTGCAACTTTCTTTACTGTGTTGTTCTTTTTTAAAAGGCATACTCAAAGTTAATGGCTTTCCGAAACGATACCGCTATCCTTTTGGAAAGTAGTATCTTTTTGATAGTAAAACTAGCTACGCTTAATTAGAAAAACAACATAAACACAAAAGTACTTAGCGATAATTAGTTTTTGGCTTAGTTTAGCTTAGTTCAAAACCACTCCAGGCGATGGCGCAATTTTTTTGAGCTATCGTTTATACTTTTTCCAAAACGAGTTCGCTTACTGGCTTAACGGGCTTTAGGTTTTTAATTTCTCCTTTATATAATTTCCTGTAAGATATGATGCCGATTAGAAAAGCAATTGCGCCTTGAAACAGCACTGTATTTTGTGTGCCCACCAATTGGGATACACTACCAATTAACAAACCGCCCAGTGGTTGCATACCGAAAAAAGCCATTGCATAAAAGCTGATAACTCTGCCACGCATATCTGGATCAACCGTGGTTTGAATTAAAGTATTGCTAATTGTAATTTGCGACATCATACCGAAACCTGAAATGGCTGCAAAGATTAAAGCTACCGGATACAAGGTAGTGTGCGAAAACAAGGCTAAGCCCGCTCCAAAAATTAAAGTGTTTATGGCCAGTATTTTTCGAAGGTTTCGGCCGGGTTTAAGCGAAGCGAGAAATATAGCGCCCGTAAAGGCTCCCAATCCGATTACGCTATCTATTACACCAAATGTTGAAGCTGTTCCACGGAAAATATCTTTAGCATAAACCGGAATGAGTGTGCTAAATGGTAAAACAAATAAACTTATCAGCGCAAGCATGGTTAAAACATGAGCAATGGAAGGGGTTTGTTTGATGTAGGCAAAACCCTCCTTAAGTTCACCGATAATATTTTTGGTGTGTGGTTTTTCAACATATTTTGGTAACCTCATCATCAGTAATGAGCCAATAACTGCGATGAAACTCACTGCGTTTAAGCCAAAACACACGTCGTCCCCAAGTTTCTCTAATGCTAAACCCGCTAGACCGGGGCCGATGAGCCTTGATAGGTTTACCATTGATGAATTGAGGGCTAAAGCATTTGGTAAATCCTCTTTATTATCAACCATTTCGTAAACCAACGATTGTCTTGCCGGAACATCAAAAGCATTTATCATTCCCAAAAATGCGCTTAGTGCAATAATTTGCCACATTTCATAGTGTTTGGAGAAAATTAATATCGTCATTAAAATGGCCTGCACCATTGATGCGATTTGCGTTATCAATAAGAGTTTATACCTGTTGTACCTGTCTGACGCGACACCACCGATGAATGAAAAAATAAACGAGGGAAATAAACTTGCAAACAGCGTTAGCCCTAGCATAAAATTGGAATGCGTTTGCTCGTAAACTACCCAGCTTACGGCGGTTTTTTGCATCCAGGTTCCGATTAACGAAACGGATTGTCCGCCAAAATAGAGGCGATAATTTCTACTTTTAAAAGCATTAAATGTACTTATTTTCATAATTCAAGGCCGTTTGATTAAAAATTAACCAGCTTTGTTAAAGGACCTATAGCTTCTTTTAAAATTAATTGTTCATTTTCTGTGCAAACTTCTGCAATGGTTTTACCCAACCATTCATCGCGTTCATGCCTAACCTGTTCAAGCATTTCTTTTCCACTGGCAGATAACGAAATGTGTATTTTCCGCTTATCGTTTTCAGATGCAGTTTTAGAAATCAGCTTAAGTTCGGCAAGGTGATTTAACAAAGCACCCATGCTCTGCGGTGTGATTTTTTCCAACACAGCGAGTTCCGCAGAAAGCAGATATTCATGCTGTTCCAGCAAAACTAAAACTGAACGTTCGGTTTGAGACAAAGCGGTATTAGACGGAGATAATTTGCGCAGTTTTCGATTTAGCCTCGCGAGTACAGGCCGAAGTTCTGACGCAATTTTTATGCTCTTTTCTATGCTCATAGTTGTAAGTAAAACTTATAAGTTTACCTTACAAATATAACACATAATTTATGCTAATTTTTATCCGATAGAATTTATTGACATTTAAAAGATTTTTCGCAGAGAAAGGGCTGGAGATTATTTCTTCCAGCCTTTCTGCATCTTTTCATAAGCTTTCTTACTAACTTTGGATTTCTTTTTCGATCGCGATTTCCCTTTTTTCTTGCGGGCGTTGATATTGTTGACAAGTGAATTTTTCACACCCAGCTTATTTTTTTTAACGCCTTTCTTCTTTTTCTTATCCTTCTTCTTGCCACCTTTTTTCTTGCCTGTTTTCTTTTTTTCTTTAGCCATTATTTCTGATTTTTAGGTTAACTAACATCTTAACAGCAAAACACTAATAAAGGTTCCGGAGAAATAGATGAGCTTAATCATTGCGCTAATTACGAAACGAGAAAACAGGCAATTCGGCGTTATCCAAACCTTAAACTGGAATATGAAAAATTGGAAAATTTGCATTTTGGAAGGTAGTTCGACTTAAAACGCTTTTAAATCTGGCTTATCATTATATTTGAAAAAAATATATTTATGATAGCACATCACGTTTTATTCTGGCTTAAAGCCGATACAAGTAATGAACAAAAAGCCGCTTTTCGCAAAGGTTTAGAAAGTCTGGAAAATATTGAAGTTGTAAAAACATTCCATATTGGCATACCTGCACCAATTGAGCGTGCAGTTGTAGATAGCACTTATTCTTTCAGTTTGGTTTTGTTTTTTGAAGATTTGGCTGCACACGATGTTTACCAGGTTCACGAAATACACAAAGCATTTTTAGATGAGTTCCGCAGCTTATTCGAAAAAGTAATTATCTACGATGCGGAATAAATAATGCCCCCAGGAACTTTCATTAAGGCATAAATAGTCGTCATTTCGGTTGGCACTCAGTTTCTAATCTCTGAGCGAAATCTTCGTCACATCGCAAAATTTTCAACGTGAAAACACTTCGCAGCGGCGGCCGAAATGACGACTTAATTCTTTTTAAACTTTTTTTGGAGGAAGGTCAAAAGCAATGGCCTCATGCTCAAAATGGCCGTTGTGTGCACCATCGCAAAAGGGTTTATTTTTGGATAGTCCGCATCTGCAAATCGAAACAATGGTTCTGCCTTGCAAGCCGTATTCGTTGCCATTTCTATCTACGATTTCGAAATCGCCCTCTATTTTAACCGAACCGTTATTGTTAATTGTAAGTTTTGTTTTGGACATAATTATGTTTTGTTTTACCTGCAAACTTAGAACAATAGCTTGTGCTAACATAATTTCATTCTAATTTAGAAAGGCTCTAATCGCAGGATTTGCAATAAGTTATTTTGTGCAAAGCATTAATAATCAGTATATTTATTTGGTTAACTTCTATGTTCACGCTAACAATGGCATTATGGCGCTCAACGCATTTTTAACAATTAAAGGTAAAAGGTCTGGCCTGATAAAAGGATCGGTGACCATCAAAGGCAGAGAAGATAAGATTTTGGTTATTGCAGCCAGCCATCAATTAAGTACGCCAACAAGTTTGGCAAGCGCTGTGGCGGTTGGGCGGAAAATTCATTCCCCTTTTGTTATCACTAAGGAGCTCGATAGATCTTCTCCTCTTTTGTATAATGCTTTGGCGACCAATGAAAACATAACAGAGTGGAAACTGGAGTTCTGGGGGCCATCTGCTGAAGTTGCCGGCGCTGGAAACGAAATACAGAAATACACGGTAATCCTTACAAATGCGAGAGTTAGCAACATTCGGTTTGTTATGCCTAACGTTAAAGACCCTGAACTTGCAAAATTTAACGAGTATGAAGAGGTGTCATTCTCCTATCAAAAAATAGAATGGATCTGGACAGAGGGGGGCATATCAGCCACGGATGATTGGATGATTACCTAAAATATGAAAGCATCAGGCATTTCTGATTGATGCTTTCATTAGTATTTTTGCTATTTCCAATCTTCGGTAAAATCCATGCTACCCATACCAATTGGCGCACCCGGCGGCATTACCTGTGCTGGTTCTGGCTGAAATTTGGCGGGCGACTCTTCAAACGCCCTAATTTGCGACAGGCCATATAGAATATTTGCCTTCCGCTTTGGCTCAGCAGCACTTAGTTTTCCGTTCATCCAGGATTTTAGTTCGGATATTTCCAGAAGCGCTTCGCCTCTAACACTTTCTGAAGCACGACTGTTGGCAGCGAGCTGGAGCAAATATTTAAGCGTAAGGTTATTTACCATAACTTGCAACTGGCCTTTATAGCCCGGTAAAAGCTCGGCTCTCCAGGTTTTTGATAGTAATTTTTCGACAACGGCAATTAAGCCAGGTTGTTCTGAATCGCGTGAATTATATTCGACTAAACGTGATGCCCGCTCCGGATTTAACAACGACGAAATGGTCTCATTCGCCGCAGCCTCTGCGGTAGCAATCGGGTCGAATGTTGGGCCCGTGTAGCCGCTAAAGGTTTCAGCAGATGCGGGATAGCCGGAAGGGCGGGGTGGAATTTTTTGTATAAGGCTTTCAGGTAGCGCTAAGGCCTCTGGGCTAACAGTTGCAAGCAATGCATCAAAAGCAGCCCATTGTTGCGCAGGGTCTACCATTTTTGTGGGTTTTTGTCCATCGTTTTTTACGGCATGCGTAAAGTATAAGCCGCCAATGTTTTTTGCTACAGCTTCAATTTCGTAGCGGTGCAATAAATAAATTGGCACTAGAACCTCTTGTAGTGTAGCCATCGGTGCGTCTTTAACAATAGCTTTCTCCGAAAAGTTATCTAAAACCTGTCTGCGAATTTTCATTAACCTGTTCAGTTCGGTAATGGTATTTTCGCCGTCTTCCCATTGGTTTGCATTTGGATGCGTGTAGCCACCGATATCGGGAATGTACTGAAACCCCTGTTTTAAGGTTTCGTTCATAATTTTATCCAGTTCGACATTTTCATCTGCCCCTTTCGGGAAATCGCTGTAACCCCAAATTATTGCCCTTTTATCCCAGCTCCCAATTTCCTTTGCATAAGCATCAGATAAATCAATGCTACCATCAGCTTTTTGTTTGATACGCGGAAACGGGTAATCCATTACCGAGGCCCGCTCTTTCGGGCTCGCTGCAAAATTGTGGTTTAAACCAAGTGTATGGCCGATTTCATGCGCTGATAATTGTCTGATCCGGGCAATTGCCATCTCTTCCATCGCTTTGCTTACGGGTTTACCATCTGCGTAAGGTTGCAATAAACCTTCGGCAATTAAATAATCCTGGCGGTGGCGGTCGGAACCCAAAGTTACCACACCTTTAATAATCTCACCTGTTCTTGGGTCGCTATAAGAAGAACCGTAGGAGAAGGCCCTCGGGCTTCCGGCCCTGGTAATCCAGTTTACAACATTGTAACGGATATCCATTGGGTCAGCACCTTCAGGTAATTCTTTTACCTGAAAAGCATTTTTATAACCAGCGGCTTCAAAAGCTTCATTCCAAAAGGCACCACCCTCAATTAATGCTTTCTTTATCGGCGCCGGCGCACCTCTATCAATATAATAAACAATTGGCTTAACCGCCTCACTCATTTTAGCATTCGGGTCTTTTTTTTCCAGGCGATGTCTTCTGGTAAAGCGCTTAACAAGCGGTTCGGACATTGGCGCAGAAAAATCAGTGTAACTGAAAAGCTGGTAACTGGAACGGGGATCAAATTTCCGTTGTTTGAAGTTGTTGTCAGGTAGTTCGACGAAAGATTGATGCATTCTGACAGTTACCGCGTTTGCGTCGGGCGCTATGTTGCCTCTTCCGCTCGGTGCGCCACCCGTGAAAGTGAGCATGGCCTCAAACTCTGTATTTTTTGGGAAGTTTTTTGTATTAGGTAGATATACTGCCGAGCGTGTTTCGTCTACACGATACGTTCCGCCGCCACTTGCTGCGCCTCTTCCGCCTGCACCACCAGAAGAAGCAGGCGCACCAATGGTACCGCCAATATTCTGACTATCACGAATGATGAACGGCGTTAAATCAACTAAAACCTTCTCGCCTTCTATTGCAACAGGCGCAAAGCCCCAAATAACTGATTTCGCAAACGATCCTTCAACAGTTTTTACTTCATCAGGATTGCCATTCCCTGCACGGTAAGCCAGATTAGGTTCAAGCAAAAAAACTTTAGGACCAACCCTTATGAAACGGGCAACATCTGTAGATGCCCCACCACGCTCCGCATTTCTTCCGGCTCCATCCGTTAACGAACTGAAGTACAAGAAATCTTTATCAAAGGCAGAAATTTCCAGAAACACTTTTCCAGATTTTTCATCGTAATAGAAATTAAAATACCCTTCCTGTTTTTTGAAATCTTTGGTAAAGGCAGAAATGCTTGTTGCGGGCGCTACTGTTTGCGTTCTTGCACCTGCAGGGGCAATTTGTGCGTACGTAGTTTCGCAAACAAATAGTGGTGCAAGCATCGCTAATGCGTAAAGTTTTTTAATCATATGGGAATAGATTTGGTTTAAGGATGCAAACCAAAACCTGGGTAAAATTTTGTTTTGCCAAACAAATATAATTTAAACCATCATTAACAACTTGTTAGTCGCGTAACTTTTTGATGGTGAAGATTCTAAATTGTGCACAACGGCTTGGAAAAAAATATGTATGTTCGAAGTAGCGTTTTTAAATCTTCTAACGTTACAGTCAAAAAAATAAGTTATGCGCTATCTTCCTCTTGTACTTTTAGTGTTGCTATCCATCGGGTGCAAAAAGAATTCTGAAAACGGTAAGGTCGTCGAATTATTTGTTGACCATTATGCTACCGCAGATGCACAAATGATTTTTAATTTGCCGGCAAAAACGCCTGTTGATACTTATCTGGAGGGATTTGACGAACGCGAACTGGGCTATACTTACAAGGTGAGCGCCGAAATTTACATACCCGATGTTGCACCAATGGATGGCCCAAGCAGGTGGTATAAGTTTGTGAAAGTGCTTAATAAGGAAATTTATTCAGGGAACGAACCATTTAATATTTCATTGAAGAGCAACAGGCTTTTCTCAACAGGTTTGGCATTACGCCTTGATAAGCAAACATTTTTTTATGGAAGCTACGTACTAAGGGCTGATAACGATTTAGTGAAGAAACAGTTAGAAGAGGTATTGGCATTAGCGCCCAAATTTCAATCAGACCCTCAATACGCCGCAAAAGTTTTAATAGATGCTACCGTAGTTCATGATCCAAATAACAGGAGCAATGGTTATTTAGTCAAAGCTGTTAAAATTCAGTAATTCGGCTAATGCTTTTAGGAAGCCCAGATATCTTATTTTTTCCGATAACGTTATCATATTAACTTGCCTGCCGGTTAATGTTGCTCATTTAGAAATTCTTTTATCAGGAGTGAGGTCGCTTCTGGTATTTTGCTTCCTTCAATGTTCACACAAACTTCGCCAATACACGAGCCATGAACTCCTGGTAAAACTGCAAGCTGCGACCCTGAAACCATACGCGACATTTTTACCGTGTGTTCGATGGTGATTACATCATTATCAGCAACAATAAATAATGCTTTAGCTTTAACAAATTTTATTGCTTCGTCATCATAATCTTTGAAGTTAATCATCCGGTTTTTGTCTTTTTCAAACATTGTCTGCAATCCTTTTTGGCTCGGATTTACGTCTAAAAATCCTTTTTTTAAGGGTGCTGGCATGTTGTCCAAACTGGCATTTTTCATGCCGTCGAAGAAACCACTTATTAATCCATCGCGTTTGTAGCTGGCTGAGATCGCAACAATTTTATTTACCACTTCGGGGTGCCTGATTGCGATTTGTAATGTGGTGGTACCACCATTGCTGAAACCTAAAATATTTACTTTTTCCAGTTTTAAAAATTTAATTAAAGCGGCCACATCATCTGCGTCCTGCTCAAAGGTTTCCGGCTTATTACGGTCAGTGGTGCGGCCATGTGCCTGCAACTCTACAGCTATAATTTTTCCATAGTCGTGAAGCAAAGGCAATAAGTTTCCAAAAGAGGTTTCGATTGTCGAGCCGCCGCCATGAATTAATATCAGAGGGATATTGCCTTCCCCGTAAACCTCATAGTACATTTTTATTCCGTTTACAGGGGCATAACCTGCACTCATCGATTGTTTCATCTCGGCAGTGTTCTGCGCACTTAAAGGCGTAGACCATAAAAATAAGAGTGATTCTACTAGCATAAAAATAATTATTTTGTAGGTTAACCTGTTCATGGATAAGGTTTTATTTTAGTTGTTAAACTGACGAAGGTGATGATCAGCATGTTTATATACAAAGTATCCTATTTGTTCTTTAGTCATTTTACCAAAAAACCAGTGATTGAGGTTATCGTCCGGCAGAAATTCATATTCTTTAATCAACGAAATCCAGTTCTGTTTCTCGGTATCTGCAACGCCTTCAGTTTCTCGAATTACAAAGTGAGCGCTAGTCGGTGCGTTTTTCTCCATTGGACCATCTTTAAGCATCTTTTTTAACATCATTTTGCCAAGGAGCAAACCTAAAAATGTTCTTTTATACCGTGTTTTTCCTAAATACATTTCTTCCGCAAGAACACAATGTTTAAGCATTTGGTAAACGTTCATTTTCCCCCAGAGTGGTTCGTTGTTTTCATTTAAGCTTGAAATTCTGTTTAATATTTCTGCTCTATTTTCTTTGTTTAGTATGGTTTTCATATATTCTAGACTAGAAACAAAGCTAATTGATAAACCTAAGTTACGATCGGTTAGCTTAAGACAAACTAAGGGATAGAATGAGACAATTAAAAATGACAATTTTTGTAACAACATTTTCATTTTTAGTATCTTAGTTTAAAAATTGTTATGATCGAATTAGTTTTAGAATTTTTTTTCGGAGTAACCTCTGTGGCGGGGGCAAAGAAGAATAAAGCCTTGACAAAACCTTATTTTGTCGCAATTTTGTCGCTATGGCTAATTTTTATTCTTTCCATAACGCTAATATTTGGGTAGCAAAAATTTAGAATTAAAATGGCTCAGAAATTAGAAGTTTGGCAGCGTGGTCCATTGCCCGATATATTACCGGTTTTACAGCCAATTGCCCATGCATTATTGCAGGCAAGAGAAGAGGTTAATGAATATATGTTTGCTTTTCCTGTTGAATTGCTTTGGCATCGTCCTGCCGGTATGGCTTCTACCGGTTTTCATTTGCAGCATTTAAGTGGAGTTTTAGACCGGGTTTTTACTTATGCAAGGAATGAAAAACTTTCCGAATTTCAATTTGAGCAGCTTGCAGAAGAAGGTAATGATTCGGCAATCGGCTATACGGTTTCAGATTTAGTTGGAAGGTTTAACAAACAGGTTGATGTGGCATTAGCGCAAATTAAGGTTACCGATGAATCCACCTTCGGCGATTTCAGGGGCATTGGCCGTGCAGGTTTGCCATCTACAGTTATAGGTTTACTGGTGCATGGGGCGGAACACACAATGCGTCATGTGGGTCAGTTAATGGTAACTGTCGCTGTTGTAAAAAATGGTGGCATTTAGCAAAAAGCATCAACCAAAAGATTAATGCTTTTCGCTGCAACAAGTAGGGGCGACGCTTATGAAAAGTGTTCCAAGACCTTTGCAAATACCAGTTAATAAAGAGCTTAACAGCCATTATTTTTATTAAAGTCGCGTTTAAAAATCACTTTTTTATTTTGCTCAATATAGTCGCCCGATACGATTAGGTATGGATGATTGGGCGAAAAGCCGGCACTGTGGCTGCGTACAATTATTTTGTCGTCAACTTTCAAACTACTAAATTGCCGAAACTCTTTCAGGGTAAATTGCATCATATATGTTGCGCCATCAATCTCAACAATGAGCCATTTTGGTGAAGATGATTTGGCACCCTGACGCGAAAAAGTAACAGACTTTACCACGGCCTCCATGTTTTCAAAATTTTTTAAATAGTGCTTTATTCTATCGTTGCTGGCGTGTACTTTCTTGCCTTCGGGCGATGCGTCCCATTTTTTATATTTTATACCGTCTGGCGATGCTTCCCATCTTTTGCGTTCATTCAAGCTGGCGTTGTTAGAACTATCAGATAAAGGCCTGTCTACTCCCTTAATTTCACGATTGGCAAACACAAGTCCGCTTATTATCACCATTGATACAATCAGCGCCTAGATTACAGTTTTTTGAATTTTCATATCCTTCAGTATTTATAGAACAAATCTACGTTGATAGCTTTTCTGCAATACATTTTGGATTGTAAATAAAGATGTAAACTTTGTAAATATTTTATAAAACGGTAACAGAAGCCGAATTCGAAGGCATCTAGCAAGGGAAATCGATTCGGTTTAAAATTATAGTCACCTAAATTTATGGCAACTTGCAACCAGGAAAAATGGAGGAAAATCTTTAGAAATGATTATATATAAAAAAAGCATCAACCCCAAGGTTAATGCTTTTTCGTAGCCCGTAGGGGAATCGAACCCCTGTTTCCAGAATGAAAATCTGGCGTCCTCACCCCTAGACGAACGGGCCATTTGATTTACGATTTTAGAAGTACGATTTAAAAAAAAATCTAAAATCTAAAATCGTCACTCAATTTGGTAGCGGGGACACGACTCGAACGTGCGACCTTCGGGTTATGAGCCCGACGAGCTACCAACTGCTCCACCCCGCATTCTATTGTATTTTTAAGGATATACCAACCTTTTTTGATAAAAAAACCGCTAAACTTTTGTCAAGCGGTTTCGTAGCCCGTAGGGGAATCGAACCCCTGTTTCCAGAATGAAAATCTGGCGTCCTCACCCCTAGACGAACGGGCCATTTGATTTACGATTTGAAATTTTAGAATTATGATTTAAAAAATCTCAAATCGTCAATCTAAAATCGTCACTCAATTTGGTAGCGGGGACACGACTCGAACGTGCGACCTTCGGGTTATGAGCCCGACGAGCTACCAACTGCTCCACCCCGCACTTTATACAACTCGTTTTTTCAATTCAATTAAATCCTTAACTCTGTTTCCGAATTGGAATGCAAAGATATAATTCGTTTCTTTGTACTGCAAATTTTTTTTAAAAAATATTTTAATGGCGCATAAAGCAGGTTTTGTAAGTATAATAGGTAAACCAAATGTAGGTAAATCAACCCTCATGAATGTGCTTGTAGGCGAGCGACTTAGCATTATTACACCTAAAGCTCAAACCACAAGACACCGTATTTTAGGTATCGTAAATGAAGCAGAATATCAGATAGTTTTCTCAGATACTCCAGGAATTATCAAGCCAAAATACAGTTTACAAGAGAGTATGATGAGTTTTGTGAACGGATCTTTGACCGATGCAGACGTACTTTTATTTGTAACCGACATTAATGAAGCTTACGATGAAGAAGATGTTTTGGAGAAAATTCTTAATAGAAACATCCCAACTATTGTTCTGATAAACAAGATAGACAAAGCCCTGCAAGAGCAGGTTGATGAGAAGATAGCCTTTTGGCAGGAAAAATTAAATCCGGTTGCTATTTATGCAATTTCGGCGCTACACAACCATAATGTTGATGGTTTGCTGGACAGGGTTTTGGAAATGCTGCCCGAACACCCACCGTACTACGATAAAGAAGATTTGACGGATCGCTCAGAGCGATTCTTCGTTTCAGAGATTATTCGCGAGAAAATTTTTCTTAACTATCAAAAAGAAATTCCTTACAGTACCGAAGTTATCGTTAAGAGTTTCAAAGAAGAAGAAATGAAAAATGGTAAAGGGGCTATGGTTCGCATTACCGCAGAAATTGTTGTAGAAAGAGATTCGCAAAAAAATATTTTAATTGGTACTGGCGGCAGCATGCTTAAAAAAGTTGGTACAGAAGCACGTATCGAAATCGAGAAGTTTTTAGATACAAAAGTGTTTCTCGAAATGTTTGTAAAAGTAATTCCCGATTGGAGAAGTAAAAAGAACTACCTAAAAAGTTTTGGTTACGATAATTAACCGTACCTTTGCAGCCCGAAATAAATCGGTTAGTAGTTGATAGTCAATGGCTGATAGCCTAATTAGTTTAAGCAGCTTGCTGAACATCCAGACCGTTAACTATAAGCCATTAACTATCAATTAAGACATACCATGAGTAACATTATAGCCATCGTAGGCAGGCCAAACGTAGGCAAGAGCACACTTTTTAACAGATTAACCGAAAGCCGTAAAGCTATTGTAGATGACTTAAGTGGCGTAACCCGCGACAGGCATTACGGTACAGCCGAATGGACCGACAGGCAGTTTACCGTGATTGATACGGGTGGCTATGTTGCAAATTCTGAAGATGTTTATGAAGCGGCAATCAGGGAGCAGGTAATGATTGCCATAGAAGAAGCCAGCGTGCTTATTTTTATGGTTGATGTAACTACCGGCATTACCGATTTAGATGATGACATTGCGCAGGTTCTTCGCAAAAGCAATAAACCAGTGTTTGTTACCGCAAATAAAGTTGATAATACAGCGTTACATAGCGAAATAAGTACTTTTTACGGATTTGGCTTAGGTGAGGTTTTCCCACTTTCATCAATGACTGGCTCCGGAACTGGCGAATTACTTGACGAAATAGTTAAACATTTCGAAGATATTCCGGAAGAAGAAAACCAGTTGCCAAAAATAACCATTGCTGGAAGGCCGAATGTTGGTAAATCATCTTTAGTTAATGCCTTAATTGGTAAAGAGCGCAATATTGTAACGGCAAATGCTGGCACAACCCGCGATTCGATTAAAATTCATTACAACCAGTTTGGGCATGAATTTATGTTAATTGATACAGCCGGGCTGCGTAAGAAAACCAAGGTTAAAGAAAACCTTGAATTTTATTCGGTAATGCGTACCATAAAGGCTTTAGAAGAAGCCGATGTTGTTGTTTTGATGATTGATGCGCAGGAAGGTATCGAAAGCCAGGATATAAATATTTTCCACCTTGCCGAAAAAAACAAAAAAGGTATTGTTATTTTGGTAAATAAGTGGGATTTGATTGAGAAGAATACGCAAACCATGAAGGCTTTCGAAGAGCAGATTCAGGAACGTATTCGCCCTTTTACCGATGTACCGATTGTTTTTACTTCGGTTTTAAACAAACAGCGGATTTTTAAAGCTATTGAGGCTGCGCTCGAGGTTTATAAGAACCGTAGCAAGAAAATACCTACGTCAAAATTAAACGACGTGATGTTGCCTTTAATTGAGAAATTTCCACCGCCGGCATTAAAAGGTAAGCACATCAAAATAAAATACATCACCCAAATTAATGCTACTTCGCCAATGTTCGCGTTTTTCTGCAACTTGCCTCAGTACATTAAGGATCCATATAAGCGTTTCATAGAAAATAAGCTTAGAGAGAATTTTGATTTCTCGGGTGCGCCGATTCAGATTTATTTCAGACAGAAGTAAGCCGGATTAAAATTTATAATATTCAGAAAAGCAGGGTTCGCATTCCATCGGAGAAAGCAGCCCTGCTTTTTGCTAAAATCTTTTTGCGATTTGTCAGTGTGAACCCGTTGCAAACTTCATCAAAAAGTATTTCCGCTTCAATCAGGTTTAAATAATTTAAAATCGTAATCCTTATCTTCGCACAATGCAAATCGAGGTTAAAAACAGCCAAATTTCAGATATGGAACTCATTTTCGAGTTTTACGATATCGCAGTTGCTCATCAAAAAAAAGTTTTTAATAAGCATTGGCAAGGTTTCAGCAGGGCATTAATTGAAACAGAAATTTCAGAGAACAGGCAGTATAAAATTCTGGTAGATGGTGCCACGGCCTGTATCTTTGCAGTCACTTTCAACGATAAACTGATTTGGGGCAACAAAGATCAGGATTCAATTTACATCCATCGTATTGTAACACATTCAAAATTTCGAGGTTTTGCTTTTGTAAAGGAGATTATTAAATGGGCAAAAGCATTTTCCCTTAAAAATGGCATTAAGTTTATCAGAATGGATACCTGGGCCGACAATGAAAAGTTATTAGAATATTATACTGGCTGCGGTTTTAACTATGTTGGTGTTGCTGTTATGGAAAAAACAGAAGGTCTGCCAAAACATTATGAAGGCATAAGTTTAAGTCTGTTTGAAATCGAAGTTTAATTATTGAAGGTCTAATTTCCAGGTAAACATACCCTCACCTTCAGCAATTTTCACAAAATTATTTTTTTCCAATATAGCGTACGATGCCACATTATCGACCGCTGTTGATGCTGTAATTATTTTCACGCCTTCTTGTTGCTTCGCCCATTCAATTATTCTGGCAACTGCTTCGGTCATAAATCCTTTTCCCCTAAACGCTTCATAGGTGCCGTAACCAATTTCTATTTCACCGTTCGCATCCGGTTCGCCAACAAAACATAAATCGCCAATCAGTTTTCTATCCGCTTTTGAAATCAATGCCCACAAAGTATTGTATAGGTAGTTTTTATCCTTATTGTGCACATTGGGTAAAATTGTTTGCTCCAAAGCCTCTTTCAATTCATTAGAAATTTTCTTTTCAGAAGGAAGCAATTGCAATTCTTGCTCGAGCGAATTATCATTAGCAATGTATTTTAAAAGTTGGTTGTGTGTAAGCGGGTGAAGTATGAGTCTTTCCGTTTCTATCATGTTTAAGTTCGAATTTGGGAGGATAGATTTTCGAGTTTCCAAATACCGCAGGTTGAATTAATAAGAGCTAAAATTACTGCAAATCAGCAATTACTGTAGGTTTGCAAGTGCTTGCTTTACCGCATTGTCATTCTGGTTGGCGGCACGGTAATAACCAACATCGCCAAGGTAGTATCTGCATAGAAGTGCTTTCAAGTCATTAAGTATCACTATTTTGGAATTATACAGCTGAAAGCGGTCTATCGGCACATTTTTCCGTTGCAGAAAGCCGATAAAATCTTTAAAGTCCGTGTCGTTTAAGTTAAATACATTAATATTTTGTTCGATGTAAGCACCAGTATATTTACTTGTGAGCACATTGAACACGTAATCGGAAAGGACTCTTTTACTAACTAATGAACTGTAAAATTTGTTGTAACCCGTTGTATCCAGCTTCACAAAAACATCGGGCTGTATGCCACCACTCGTTTTAGGTTTTCTGGGCTGCGACAAATTTATACCCCCATTTTTTTCGACAGAATCTCTGAAAGATGTTAAGTCGCCGGTTAGTTCTCCGTCTGTCATTCTTTCATCTAATTCATGTTTGTACGCATCGTAACCTTTTTTATAAGATTTTTGGATGCTTTTTCCGGATGGAGTATAATATCTGGCAATTGTTAAGTTTAAGGCAGAACCATCTTCAAAAGAGAATTGTTCCTGCACAAGCCCTTTACCAAAAGAACGGCGGCCAACAATTATTCCGCGACCTAAATCCTGTATTGCACCGGCAACAATTTCGCTTGCCGAAGCTGTGTTTTCATTTATTAAAATAGCAAGTTTGCCTTGTTGAAAGGCTCCGGTGCCGGTCGAGAAATAATCTGTACGCGGTTCGTGCTTACCCTGCGTGTAAACAATGAGTTTGTTTTCTGGCAAAAACTGATCGGCGAGGCCTGTAGCGGCACTAAAGTAACCTCCGCCGTTATCCCGTAAATCGAGGATAAGTTTTTTCATTCCTTTTGCCTTCAAGCTTGCGGCAGCAGCAGAAAAATCGCTGTCGGTATTTGCGCCAAATTTGCTGATGCGTACATAGCCGGTTTCTGTATTAATCATGTAAGCGGCATCGATACTGCTAATATTTACTTTGCCCCTGGTTACCATTACGCGGTTAGGCAACTGGCTTCCGCTGTGCATTAAAAGTACGTTTACACCGCTGCCTGCTTTACCTCTAAAACGGCCGCTGAGTTGATCTTTAGGTAATTTGCGGCCACTAACAACTGCTGTATCAATACTTAAAATTTTATCGCCGAGTTTTATACCAGCCTGATAAGCAGGTCCGTCTTTAATAACGCCGGTAACCATCATGGTATCGTTTAGCATATAATATTCAATGCCTACACCTTCAAAGTTACCCTCCAAATCATTTTGCATGTCTTGAGCATTAGCCGGCGGGAGGTAAACGCTGTGCGGATCCAGCTGATGCAGAACACTGTCTATAGGCAGATTTTGTAACGAATCAGTATTGATATCATCTACGTAGTTGCCATTGATAATATGAAGAATTTCGTCGAGTTTGTCAGAATTTTTTGCAGTTAAGGCCGGACTTCTCTCAACGCCAAATCCCTGGTCTTTAATAAATTTTATGCCCAAAAACATCCCGACTATCAAAATTAATGAATAGCTCAAAGCAATCAGGATGTTATTGCGGGTATTTTTTTTCATCGACGTTGTGCAAATTTATGAAAATTAGCGGGTTGATTAATTTTTTAACTGCTTTTTATCGTCTTTTGTTTCTAATATTTAACAATTATTAACGCATCAAAATTCAGGTATCGATATTTTTGGATTTTTAGGGTAGATTTTAAAAAGAAATTACCGAATTTTATCAAAATTAAAATTATGGACAGAGTTACCGAGCACGAATCCAATTATAACAACATAGAGAAAATGTCTGTTTTGGAAGTGCTGCAAGGCATAAATAATGAAGATAAAACTGTTGCTTTTGCAGTTGAAAAATGTTTGCCTCAGATTGAAAAACTTACATCGGCAGTTGCTGAAAGAATGAAAAAAGGTGGGCGTTTGTTTTATATTGGTGCGGGTACCAGCGGCCGTTTAGGCGTTGTCGATGCATCTGAATGTCCGCCAACTTATGGAGTTCCTTTCGATTGGGTTGTGGGTATTATTGCGGGTGGAGATACAGCGATTAGAAAAGCCGTAGAATTTGCAGAAGATGATCCCGAACAAGCCTGGAAAGATTTGCAGGAATTCAACATTAATGAAAAAGACTGCCTGGTTGGCTTAGCGGCTTCAGGCACAACACCGTACGTAATTGGCGGCTTAAATACGGCCCGCAAAATTGGCGTTTTAACCGGCTGCATTGTTTGTAATACCGGTGGGCCGATAGCGGCAGAATCTGATTTCCCTGTTGAAGTTGTAGTTGGCCCGGAGTTTATTACCGGCTCTACCAGAATGAAATCAGGAACAGCGCAAAAATTAGTTTTAAATATGCTGAGTACCACAGTTATGGTTCAGCTGGGCCGTGTGGTTGGCAATAAAATGGTTGATATGCAGTTAACCAATAATAAGCTTGTAGATCGCGGAACGCAAATGGTAGCCGATGAATTGAACATTGAATATGAAAATGCTGCAGATTTACTTAACCGTTATGGAAGCGTTCGCAAAGCGGTAGAAGCGGGGCAAAAGTAACCTTATTAGGGAAAGATTAGGTGATAAATTCTTAATGATTGGGTTAAAAAATTGTTCAATAAGTGTACGCACGTAAGCCTGAATTTTATTGGCCGGTTGTGAATACGATTCGCTCAATTAAAACTTTTTCATGCAAAAATCACTTATTCAATAAAGATAGAAAATGCACGAAATAGAGCCTTATTACCAGTGGAGAGATGAATACATTTCGGCAGAAGACGATCGTTCACCTTTCTACAATACCGAGTATTCTGAATTATATTTCGATAAACAGATATATAATTTTTTGTTACATCCGCAGTGGGATGAATTTGGCTCTAATACACTTTACATGAAAGTGCTTTTCGCCGATTACGACAGGAGCTATGCTGTTATCGAATTTATAGGGGAATGGAACGACGCCATTAACAACGATATAATGCTTTTGAAGCGGGACATTCTGGAACTGATGATGGATGAAGGTATCAATAAATTTATCCTGATAGGTGAAAATATTTTAAACTTCCACGCTTCAGATGATAGCTATTACGAAGAATGGTTTCAGGAAGTTGAAGACGGCTGGATTGTTGGGGTAAATTTTCAGGAACATGTAATAAGAGAGTTTAAGGAAAACAGTATCGATTATTACATTAACTTTGGCGGTGCTTTCGATAATATGCCCTGGCGCACTTTAAAGCCACTTCAATTCTTTAAAAAAGTTGAAGAATTCCTGACAAAAAGATTGAATTAAAATATTTATTTTTATATAATTTAAATACAAAAAACAAAAATGGATCAACAAAATTATCAATATCAGGACAACAGTGTTTTCGTACAAGAAGGCTCTGTTTCCAAAAAATTCTTTGCAAATGTCTTTTTATGGATGTTTGTAGCGTTGAGTTTATCAACTGTGGCTGCTTATCTTTTCGGCACTAACGAACAGTTAATGCAGTACCTAATGACTATCAATCCAGAAACCGGAAAGGTTGGAATGTCCATCTTCGGCTACGCTGCCATGTTTGCACCGCTTGGGTTGGTTTTACTAATGGGCTTTGGTTTAAGCAGACTATCTTTACCGGCTTTAGTAGGTGTTTTCGTACTTTATTCAGTGCTAACAGGTATAAGCTTAAGCTTTATTTTGCTTGCATATACTTCAGGGTCGGTTGTGAGCTGTTTCGCAGGTGCAGCGGGTATTTTTGGTATTATGGCGATAATGGGCTACACTACAAACATCGATTTGAGTAAGTTCGGTCCCATTTTGATGGTGGGCGTAATTGGCTTGGTAATAGCAAGCGTGGTAAACATGTTTATTCAAAGCGAGCAGTTTAGTTTGATAATGGCTTTCATTGGTATAGCAATCTTTACTGCTTTAACTGCTTATGATGTTCAAAAAATTAAGCGTATTGGCGAAGGAATTGAGGCTAGTGGCGAACAAGTATTGGCTGTAGAATCGAAAAAAATGGCAATCGTAGCCGCATTGTCTTTATACCTTGATTTCTTGAACATATTCCTTTTCTTACTTCGCATTTTTGGAAGTAGAAAATAAGTCTAACACAAAACAATATTCTTTAGGCCATGCAACTTTGCGTGGCCTTTGTAATTTTATTTGGTTGCTAAACGATAATTTTTGGAATTGATGTTGCTTTGTTGCATTTTTGTACGCTTATTAAGAAAGACGGAGGGATTAGACCCAACGATGTCTTAGCAACCTGTGCCAACAAGGTGCTAAATTCTAATCTCAGCAGTAGCGAGAGAAGATAAGTTTTGGAAGGTAATTAATTGCCAACTTTTTAAATAAGCTTTTTTTGGTACTTAGTATATAATCTAGGGTATTTTTCGATAAATTCCAGATTGCATATTGGGTCGAAACGTAGTTACATCTCGTGTCGAATGTATTGATACTCGATACTAACTACTAAATACTAGTATGAGCATTAGAGAAGAATTAGAAAAGCGTATTTTGGTGATTGATGGTGCGATGGGCACTATGATTCAGCGCTATACTTTAACCGAAGAAGATTTTCGGGGCGAACGGTTTAAAAACCATCCCTGTGATGTAAAGGGCAACAACGATTTGCTTAACATTACCCGCCCAGATATTATTAAAGCCATACATTTAGAGTACCTCAATGCTGGCGCAGATATTATCGAAACAAACACCTTTAGTACGCAACGCATTTCCATGGCCGATTACCAGATGGAAGATCTATCCTACGAAATGAGTTTCGAGGGTGCTCGTGTCGCTAAACAGGCGGTCGAAGAGTTTATGGCAGCAAACCCGGACAGGAAATGCTTTGTTGCTGGTGCAATTGGCCCAACTAACCGCACCCTTTCTATGTCGCCAAATGTAAACGACCCTGGTTTTAGAGCTGTTTATTTCGACGAATTGGAAGCTGCCTATTACGAGCAGGTTCGCGGTTTGGTAGATGGCGGTTCTGATGTGCTGCTAATTGAAACCATTTTCGATACCCTAAATGCTAAGGTGGCTATAGTTGCCATTAAAAAATACGAAGAGGTAATTGGTCGAAAACTCGAAATTATGATTTCGGGGACCATTACCGACGCGTCAGGGAGAACACTTTCCGGACAAACAGCTGAAGCTTTTTTAAACTCTGTAATGCATGCAAAACCCTTAAGTATTGGTTTCAACTGCGCACTTGGGGCCAAAGAAATGCGCCCCCATATTGAAGAACTGGCTGCTAAGGCAGGATGTTATGTATCGGCTTATCCAAATGCCGGCTTGCCAAACGAGTTTGGTGCTTACGATGAACAACCCCATGAAACTGCCCATCTTGTTGATGATTTTATAGCCTCTGGATTTGTGAACATTGTCGGCGGTTGCTGCGGCACCACGCCAGACCATATTGGCTGTATTGCTGCAAATGCCCGAAAGGCATCGCCAAGGAAAATACCCAAAATTGAGCCTTTTATGCGTTTAAGCGGTTTGGAGCCCGTTACCATAACACCTGAAAGTATTTTTGTAAACATCGGCGAAAGAACAAACATAACAGGTTCGCCAAAATTCTCGAAACTGATTTTAGGTGGCGATTATGAGGCCGCCCTTGCTGTTGCCTTGCAGCAGGTTGAAGGTGGTGCCCAGGTTATCGACGTAAACATGGATGAGGGAATGCTCGACTCGGAAGCCGCGATGACTAAATTCCTGAACCTAATTGCTTCCGAACCTGATATTGCAAAGCTGCCTATTATGGTCGATTCGTCTAAATGGTCGGTAATTGAGAATGGGTTAAAGTGCCTGCAGGGCAAAGGAATTGTAAATTCCATTTCATTAAAGGAGGGCGAAGATAAATTTCGCGAAAGTGCCCGCAAAATTATGCAATATGGTGCTGCCGTTGTTGTAATGGCTTTCGATGAGCAGGGCCAGGCCGACAATTACGAGCGCAGAAAAGAAATTTGCAAAAGAAGTTACGATATTTTGGTATACGAAATTGGCTTCCCTGCAGAGGATATTATTTTTGACCCGAACATATTAACTGTAGCAACAGGTTTAGAGGAGCATAATAACTACGCTGTCGATTTCATAAATGCAACCCGATGGATAAAAGAAAACCTCCCTCACGCTAAAGTAAGTGGTGGCGTTTCAAATATTTCGTTTTCTTTTAGAGGTAACAATGTTGTACGCGAGGCGATGCACTCCGCATTTCTTTACCATGCCATCCAGGCGGGTTTAGATATGGGCATTGTAAATGCCGGTATGCTCGAAGTTTACCAGGAGATTCCGCCAGAACTTTTAGAACGTGTAGAAGATGTGCTTTTAAATCGCAGGGAAGATGCAACCGAACGATTGGTTGAGTACGCCGAGACGGTAAAATCCAAAGGAAAAGAAATAGTTAAAGATGAAGAGTGGCGAAAGGCTCCGGTAGAGGAAAGATTATCCCATGCCTTGGTTAAAGGTATTGTTGAATATCTGGATGATGATGTTGAAGAGGCACGTCAGAAATATCCCCGGCCAATTCAGGTTATTGAAGGTCCGCTGATGGATGGAATGAACATTGTCGGCGACTTGTTCGGAGCTGGAAAAATGTTCCTGCCTCAGGTTGTAAAGTCGGCCCGGGTAATGAAAAAAGCGGTGGCTTACCTGCTGCCCTTCATTGAGCAGGAGAAGCTAGATAATCCTGATCAAGATCAGAATTCATCAGCAGGAAGAGTTTTGATGGCAACTGTTAAAGGTGATGTTCATGATATTGGGAAAAATATTGTGGGCGTTGTGCTCGCCTGTAATAATTTTGAAATTGTAGATATGGGCGTAATGGTTCCGGCACAGGAAATCATCAAAAAAGCCAAAGAAATAAATGCAGACATTATTGGCCTTAGTGGCTTAATTACACCTTCTTTAGATGAAATGGTTCATTTTGCGAAAGAAATGGAGCGGGAGGGATTTACGATTCCATTGATAATTGGTGGGGCGACCACATCGCGTATACATGCGGCCGTTAAGGTTGCTCCTAATTATTCTGGTCCGGCGATACACGTTTTAGATGCATCTCGTAGCGTAACGGTTTGCAGCACTTTAATGAATCCTGAGACAAAAAATGATTATGTTGCCGGCATTAAAGCTGAGTATGAAAAAGCACGCGAAGCGCATTTGAATAAGCGTTCTGATAAACGCTTTAAAACCTTGGAAGAAGCGAGAACTAATAAATTTAAGATAGACTTTAAGCCAGACTTACCCGTGCCTGAATTTATTGGCACGAGAGTTTTTGATAACTATTCATTGGAAGAACTGGTTCCGTATATCGATTGGACACCATTTTTCCACACTTGGGAACTTCGGGGCAGCTACCCAAAGATTTTTGAGGATAAGAATGTTGGCGACGAAGCTAGAAAGCTTTTTGATGATGCGCAGCTTTTGCTGAAACGGATTTTAGATGAAAAATTGCTAACCGCAAGGGGCGTAATCGGTTTTTGGCCGGCAAATGCGGTAGGAGATGATATCGAGCTGCGGGTGTCCGATTACGATGCGCAAGGCCAGCAAATTTCTGGTAACGAAGGGCAATCGGTTAAAATACATACCCTCCGTCAGCAGGCCGAAAAAGTCGACGGACAGCCTTATTACGCCTTGTCGGATTTCATTGCGCCAAAAGAATCCGGCATTCAGGATTATTTTGGTTGCTTTGCGGTAACTACTGGTATCGGTATAGATGAACTTGTGAAAGCGTTTGAGGATAACCATGACGATTACAACAGTATCATGGCAAAAGCCCTTGCTGACAGGTTAGCTGAAGCTTTTGCCGAGCGCATGCACGAACGTGTGCGAAAAGAATTCTGGGGCTACGCTCAGGATGAAAATCTAAGTAATCAGGAATTAATTAAAGAGGAATATGCTGGCATTCGTCCGGCGCCAGGTTACCCGGCATGTCCGGAGCACACCGAAAAGGGAACTTTATTTGCTTTGCTTGATGCTGAAAACCAGATTGGCCTGCGCCTAACCGAAAGCTACGCCATGTACCCTACTGCCGCGGTAAGTGGTTTTTATTTCGCAAGTCCCGAATCGAGGTATTTCGGCCTGGGTAAGATTACGAAAGACCAGGTGGATGATTATGCAACCAGAAAAGGGATGACTATTGAGGAAGCAGAGCGATGGCTCTCGCCTAATTTAGCTTATTAGTTTACAAGTTGTGCTTTAAAGGTTATAAGTTAAACTGCGAATAGAGAATGGCTATACCATCTTTTTATATCGAAACAGGCATTATTTACGAAATTGAAACGGAATTACACCATTGTTTTAGTTAGGTTTTTTGAATGATGTGAATATAAAATTGACGCTCTAACCTGCAATGATTAGAAAATTACTTAATGGATTTATAAATTATTATCAAAAGTTGGCTAAATAATCATCCAGACTTTTAACCCAAAACCTTTTACCAAATTGAAAATTACAGAACATATAAAAAATGCAAAAGGTAAAACCTTGTTCTCTTTCGAACTTTTACCACCAATAAAAGGGCAAAGTATTCAGTGGATTTATGATGCGATAGACCCCTTGTTAGAGTTTGATCCACCTTTTATTGATGTTACCTCTTTAAGAGAAGATTACATTTACAAAGAACAGGATAACGGTTTATTGCAAAAAGTTTCTTACAGAAAACGCCCTGGTACAATTGCAATTTGCGCAGCAATAATTCATAAATATAAAATCGATGCTGTGCCGCATTTAATTTGTGGTGGTTTTACGAGAGAAGAAACGGAAAATGCATTAATTGATTTGCAGTTTTTAGGCATAGATAATGTTTTGGCGCTACGAGGCGATGCACGTGCGGCAGACTCGGCATTTATACCAACAAAAGGAGGCCATTGCTATGCAACAGATTTAATTGAACACATCAAAAACCATAACGACGGCAAATTTCTCCATGAGGATGTAGAAACTTTTAAGAGTGATTTTTGCATCGGCGTTGCCGGTTACCCTGAAAAACATTTTGAAGCGCCAAACCTAAATACAGATTTCAGGTTTCTGAAGAAAAAGGTAGATATGGGTGCAGAGTTTATTGTAACTCAGATGTTTTTTGATAACCAAAAGTATTTCGATTTTGTGAAGAAATGCAGGGAAAACGATATTAATGTGCCAATTATACCGGGTTTAAAGCCTATTAGTACACTCAGCCAACTTAATGTTCTGCCTAAAATATTTCACATCGATTTACCGGAAGACTTAACTGATGCTTTGAGTCATGCGAAAAGTAATGCGGAGGCTAAGGAAATTGGTACAGAAGCTATGATTAAACAATGTAAAGAACTTATGGATTTTGGAGTACCCGTGTTGCATTTTTACACTATGGGTAAACCTGAGCAGACGAAAAGAATTGCAAAAGCTATTTTTTAATATAGCGTTGCAACGCAAGTATGACGTTGCAAAAATTTTGTGCGTCTCGTTTATATTTTCTTACAGAACTTTAACCAAGGCTTAGCTGTTTACCAAGTGTTATAGACTATCTTTGTTAGCATGAAGTCGATTAAACTTAAATTATTATTGATTTTTGTTGTCACGCTCGCCATTTTTATCAAGGCCGGCAATCTCTCATCCTGCCTGAAATTTTCTGGTGCTCCTATTGAAAATACATCTTCCACAGACGATGCAACTGAGAAGGAAGAAAAGAAGGTGGAATTAGAATGTGTTAATCACAACTTCTTCACGGTTGAAAATATTGCAGCGGTTGCGGCAAATACAAAGCGAATAAATATCCCCCAATATTTTAATAAACTAGCCTATTTTCCAGAGGTATTAACCCCTCCGCCGTCCGCCCCGTTTAGTTAAAAAATCATACTTCTGTTAAAGGAAGTTAATTATCCATTTTTTCATTTTAATAAATTCTGAAGATATGAAACGAGCAATTTCATTCTATTTTGCGGTATTTTTAATTTCCGCATCTATAAAAGTCGGCGCACAAGAAGTTGCGCAAACCAATATCCAGCCCATAAATAATTCGATTTCTTTGGTTTCTAAGCTACAACCGGTAAGTTTCAATTACGATGCGAAATGGGTAGGCAAGCTGGCAATACCCGATAAAGAATATTACGGGTTTGTAGCGGCAGACGTTCAAAAAATTTTTCCAGAACTGGTTAAAAGGCAAGCTAAAGATTACACAGTTGGAAAAAATGCTTTCAGAACTGCCACAGTTTCAACTGTAGATTATGAAAGCTTAATACCGCTTTTGGTTGGTAGCATAAAAGAACAGCAAGTGCAAATTGAACAGCTGAAGCGAGAGCTGAATGCTTTAAAAGAAAAAAATACCAGGTAAATTTTAAGCTGATTATGAGGCCGGAACATCAAATTCCGGCCTTTTTTATTTCAAAAACAAATAAATTGTTACATTCAAAGCGAAATAATTGACTTAGGTTTATTTTCCTTTATTTGTTATGAGAAATAATTTAGTCTTTTTACTTGTATTGATCTGTTTTGCACTTCGTTCAACAGGTCAACAGATCGTTCAACCAGAAATACCGAAGCCACAGCGAGAATTTCGTGCTGCCTGGGTTGCATCAGTTGCCAATATAAACTGGCCGAGTAAGCCTGGCTTGTCTACTCAGCAACAGCAAGACGAAGCAATTGCCTTACTGGACATGCTGAAGAAAAATAATTTCAATGCTGTTATTTTTCAGGTTAGACCACAAGCAGATGCCTTGTATAAGAGTAATTTAGAACCCTGGTCGTATTTCTTAACCGGCGTGCAAGGGCAGGCTCCGAAACCGTGTTATGATCCGTTACAATTTTGGGTAGAGGCAGCACACGAAAGAGGCTTAGAACTGCATGTTTGGTTAAATCCTTACCGTGCACATCACATATCCGGCGGCGAACCATCAGAATTTTCAGTGGTAAAAAAACACCCCGAACTCGTTTATAAACTTAAACAAGGTTATTGGTGGCTTGATCCATCGAAAAAAGGAACGCAAGATTTATCTGCAGCGGTGGTTAAAGATATTGTGCGGCGCTATGATATAGATGGAGTTCATTTCGATGATTATTTTTATCCATATGCGGAATATAATGGCGGTGAAGATTTTCCGGATGCTGAAAGTTATGCCGAATACCAGGCGGCCGGTGGTAAGCTGGCACGTGGCGACTGGCGCCGTGAGCAGGTAAACCTATTTATTCAAAGAATTTACAAAACGATAAAAGAAGAAAAGAAATATGTGAAATTCGGCGTTAGTCCGTTCGGTATCTGGCGGCCAGGCTTCCCAGCATCTATAAAAGGTTTCGACCAGTATGACAAACTCTATGCTGATGCAAAACTTTGGCTTAACGAAGGTTGGATTGACTATTTTATGCCGCAACTCTATTGGCAGGTCAATAATATTCCACAAAGTTTTCCCGTTTTGCTGGGCTGGTGGCAGTCTGAAAATACAAAACAGCGGCATCTTTGGCCCGGAATGAACAGCGGCATTGGCGGTGGTGAAAAAAACAGCGATGAAATTATAAATCAGATTATGATTACGAGGGGTATTTTACCGAAATCACCTGGTGCTGCACACTGGAGTATTGCCGCATTGCTCACACACGAAAGTTTAAGAAATGATTTGCTAAAAGGTCCTTACAAGGAGGAGGCTTTGGTTCCGGCTTCACCCTGGCTGGATAGCGAAAAGCCTATATCACCTAAAGTAGAGGTTGAAAACAGGGAAGCAGACTTATACATTAAATGGAAACCTGCTAATAAAAGTGATGACTTTAAATACATCGTATACACTAATTATGGCGGAAAGTGGAACTACACCATTCTTAATTACAAGAGCAGGTTTTTGCTTGTTCAAAAATCAATCTTTGCAGACCAAGCTAAATTAATTAAGCAAAATTTACAATCGATAGCCGTCACCGCGGTAGATAGGACGGGTAATGAGAGTGAGGTACGGATTGAGGATGTGTTAAAAGAATTTGAAAATAAGTGATTTTTGAAAGCTAAAGCGAAATAATTCAGCTCAACCGGCATTTCAATAAAAAGTAAGCTTAAAGCATTATTCTATTTTGATACCAATTTTATCTGCAATTTTACAACCGGCGCAAATGCAGCTTGCGGCCAGATAATCAATCATTGCCCTTTTTTTATCGTAGTAAGCCTTGTAGCTGTAAACATCGTTTCGCCAAGCCTTAAAGTTTGTGGAATTCATCTGGTCCATTATCGTTGAAATGTTTTGGCCATATGCCTTGGTTGTATGCCAAACACCGCTGGGTATGTAGAAAACCTCGCCCGCTTTTATAATTGATTTAATTGGTGTCGCATTCTTGAAATTTGGGTACTTTTCATAATCAGGATTCATGATGTTTATTGGAGACCTCGAGGCCAGTAAACCACTTTTTCCCGGATACATCAGCTCTTGCTGTTCTCTCGGGAAAACAATAATTTCCTTTTCACCGTAAAGCTGAATAAGCCACGCATGAACGTGGTAGGTGTCTTTATGAATTTCGTAAGCATTTCCAACTCCACCAATGTGTAAGTCCATTCCGTTGGAAAGTTTGTTCTTTAATGCTTTAGCTTTTAACCAGTTTGGCGTACACAAATTCATGTGCAGCGGGTCGAAGTAAGATAACAATTCTGGCAACTGTTTTAGAATATTAAACTTAACAGGGTATGGAGCTGGGTTTTCCAGTGTGCTTTTTTCCGTTAAGTCGAGAATCTCGGAAATAGAGTATTGCTCGGTAGCAAAAGTTGTTGTCCTATCTCCAAAGTTTTTTCTAAAAAAATCGGGCGTAAACATTTTGTCTCTGCCCCATGCATCTGTCGCGTTTTCGAGGATTACCGGAGTGCCAGTGTTCTGATATTTTTCGATGAATTCCTGGTGAGAAAGATCGTATCTTCTATCAACTGTCGTCATTTTTAGAGCGATTAGGGATTACAAAAGTGTTCACCATAGCTCGAAAATTATTTCAATAGAAGGCGACATTCAAATCTATATTTTTTTTTACTCAGAACGAAATATAAATATGTTAAATATCTGAAAATCTAGGCCTTATCCATCAGGTAGCTTTTAAAGCCTTTAAAATCTGCGCCAAGCTTATCTGCATATTTCGGCAGGGTTTCCAAAGCTTTAACTTGCTCTGGGATTTCGATCTTTGCAGCGATATTTTCGGGGAAGATATCAGGGAATTTGCAGGCGTGAGCCGTAGATAAAAATACCGCCGCACTTTTATCCTGGGGATTTTCTGCTCTAAACTTTTCAATCGCTAAGTAGGCAATTGCAGTATGCGGGCAAGCCACATAATCATATTTCGAATCTATTTCTTCGATGCCAGCTAACGTTTCATCATCCGTAAACCGATAAGAAGTTACCAGTTTTTTGAGGTTCTGAACATCACCCGCAAATAAATCCATGATGCGTATCCAGTTGCTTGGCGCACCAACGTCCATCGCGTTTGAGAACGTTTGTGTAGATGGCCTCGTTTCATATACGCCTGTCTCCAGAAATCTTGGTACCGTATCGTTTACATTGGTTGCGGCGATAAATTGTTTAACTGGCAAACCTAATTTACAGGCAAGTAAGCCAGCGCCGATATTGCCAAAGTTTCCACTTGGAACTGAAAATACAACTTCTTTAAAGCCTTGTTTTTTTAGTTGTGCGTACGTGTTAAAATAGTAAAATGTCTGCGGAATTAACCTCGATATATTGATAGAATTGGCAGATGTAAGGCGGAATTTTGCGTTCAGTTCCTCATCAGCGAAAGCCTGTTTAACTAGCGCCTGGCAATCATCAAAAGTACCCTTTATCTCGATAGCCCTAATATTTTTACCGTTTGTGGTTAATTGCAATTCTTGTATCGGACTAACTTTTCCCTCTGGATACAGTATTGTTACCCGTGTGTTCGGTACGCCTAAAAAGCCAAGCGCCACTGCACCGCCGGTATCGCCCGAAGTTGCTACCAGAACATCCAACAACTGCTCACCATCTTTTAAAAAGTAAGCCATTACTCTGCTCATAAAACGAGCGCCAAAATCTTTAAAAGCCAATGATGGACCGTGGAAAAGCTCCAACACAAAAGTATTGTCATCTAATTTTACAGCCGGGGCTTCAAAGTTGATGGCATCTTCAACAAGCGTTTTTAAATCCTGAGCAGGGATTTCATCTTTTAACAGCGTGGAGGCTATTCTGTAAGCAATTTCTGGCAGAGAATATTGGTGGATATTTTCGATGAAGTCTGCGTCTATTTGTGGAATATCCACAGGCATGTATAAGCCTTTATCCTGTGGCATACTGTTAAAAACGGCCTCTTTAAAAGAAACACGTAAATCTTTATTATTGGTTGAATATAGTTTCATGTTTAAGTTCTACCTGATAAGATTACATCAGCTGTTGTCAAATAATATTTACTCGATTACGATTGGTCCCTGGGCATTAACGGAAGACACATACGCTTTGCTGTTGATATTAATTTTATGCAAATGTTGTTGCTGGGCTTTAGTTATTTTTCTCGCGGTTTCTTCATCCTTTGCCAGGGCGAAAACAGAAGGGCCCGACCCGGATATTCCAAAACCGATAGCGCCATTTTCCATAGCAATGGTCCTCATTTCTTCAAAGCCAGGTATCAGGATTGAGCGTGTCGGTTCAACAAGAACGTCTTTCATGCTCCGGCCGATGAGATCGAGGTCGTTCATAAATAAACCACTCACCAAGCCCGCCACATTTCCCCATTGCGTAACGGCATCCTTTAACAAAACCTTACTTCTAATCATTTGGCGGGCATCTTTTGTAGGTACATCAACTTCAGGATAAACAATTGCTGCATACATTCCGGCAGGTGTTGGCAGGGAAATTACGTCTAAAGGGTCGTAGCTTCTCACCAAAACAAAGCCGCCCAAAATTGCCGGTGCCACGTTATCTGCATGTCCGTAACCGCATGCCAGTTCTTCACCTTTCATTGCGAAAGGAACCAGTTCTTTTGGTGATAATAAATCGCCCATTAACTTATTGATGGCGAATAAACCAGCAACAGTACTGGCCGAACTTGAACCCAGGCCGCTGCCGATTGGCATTTTCTTATGCAGTTTTATTTCCACGCCGACATCTAAGCGGTTAATGTGTTGTAAATAATGCTGAACACTCGCACTTACAGTATTTTTAGCGGCATCCAAAGGTAAGCGGCCATCATCGCCCGAGATGCTTTTAATAACTACTCCGGGCGTCTCCGTCAAACGCATTTCAACCTCATCGCCAGGCTCGTTCACGGCGAAACCTAATACATCGAAACCGCAAACTACATTAGCAACGGTTGCAGGAGCAAAAACGCGAATTACCCTCAACCCGTTTAAGGGGGCTTTCGTGTTGTTAGCAGCTATCTCTACCTTATCCGCAAAGTTTAAATCGTTATTTGGCATTGTAATTTTATATTTCCCGGGATAAAAATCCGGTGGTGCTATTAATTATTTAATGGTTTCTTGCTTTAGCTTAATCTCTTCGCTATTTAGCTTAAACTACCAACATTTATAATATCGGCAAAAACACCAGCCGCGGTAACTTCGGCACCGGCGCCAGGTCCTTTTACTACTAAAGGGCGAGATTTATATCTGTCTGTAGTGAAAGAAATAATGTTATCACTTCCAGAAAGCATGTAAAACGGATGACTGTCATCAACCATTTGCAAACTAATTTCTACATTTCCATCCTCCAGCTTACCAATATATCGCAACACCTTACCATCCTTTGCTGCCTGATTTTTTAAATCTTCAAAATAGGCCGCATTTTTTTGAAGTTCTGAGTAGAAGTCTTCTACGGATGTTGCATTTAAACATGCTTCTGGTAAGATATTGTCTATTTTTACATCAGCGGCCTCTAATGGATAACCAGCATCGCGGGCGAGGATTAACATCTTACGCATAAAATCCTTTCCATTCAAATCATCGCGTGGGTCGGGTTCGGTATAGCCTAAATCCTGCGCTTCTTTTACCGTTTCGTAAAAACCGGCATCGCCTTTAAAGTTATTGAAGATGTAAGAAATTGTTCCGGATAAAATAGCTTCAATCCTGGCAACTTTATCGCCACTCATCATCAGTTCCCTTAGGGTGCGGATAATGGGCAAGCCTGCTCCAACATTGGTTTCATAATAAAAATCCACGCCGAACTTACGGGCAGTATCTTTAAATGATTTGTATTGCACGAAATCTGCCGAATTGCCTTTTTTATTGCAGGTAACTACCGAAATGCTGCTTTCAAAGATGCCCTGATAAAATTCAATAGGCGATTCTGAGGCTGTGTTATCTACAAAAACGCAGTTCGGTAAATTAAGCGATTTCATGTGTGCTACAAAACTAGCCAAATCTGCACTTTCCCCGTTTAAATTCAACTCTGTTTCCCAATCTTCAAGCGATAGACCGTCAGCATTGAACACCATTTTGCGGGTGTTGCTTATTCCGGTGACCTTAACTTGCAAATCATTATTTGCTGCCAGAAAAGGCATCTGTTCTTTGAGTTGGTTAAAAAGTGTTTTGCCGATATTTCCTGTACCCAGGCAAAAAATATTCAGCGTACGTTTTAAATCGGTAAAGAAAGCATCATGAACTGCATTTACGGCTTTAGACAAATCAGCTGCGCTTATAATTACCGAAATATTGTATTCTGATGAACCCTGAGCGATTGCCCGAACATTGATTCCGTTCCTACCCAAGGCGTTAAATAGTCTTCCACTCATGCCTGGCGTACGTTTCATGTTTTCGCCCACAATTGCCAGCACCGCTAAGTCATTTTCAATTTCTGGTAAAGCCAGTTTATTTGCATCAAGTTCCAGTTCAAACTCTTTTTTAATCAAAGCAATTGCCTGGCCTGCATCGGTAGGTTTAACAGCAAATGTAATGCTGTGCTCAGATGAAGATTGCGTAATCAGCACCACATTTATCTGCTCACGCGATAGCAGCGAAAATAATCTTCCGCTAAAACCGGCTTTGCCCACCATGCCGCTTCCGGTAAGGTTTATAATGCTAAGGCGATCGATTGATGAGATGCCTTTAATTGGCAGGTTTGATGTTTTGACATCGCTTTTTATGTATGTTCCTGAAAAGTCCGGTTCGAAAGTATTCTTAATTACGATTGGAATTTTCTTCATAAAAGCTGGAATCATCGTGGGCGGATAAATCACTTTCGCCCCAAAATAGCTCAACTCCATTGCCTCTGTATAACTCAACTCTGGCAGTGAAAAAGCCTTTTTTACGATGCGTGGATCAGCGGTCATCATACCATTTACATCCGTCCAGATTTCGATTTCTTCTGCATTTAAAGCTGCGCCCCAAACTGCTGCGGTGTAATCAGAGCCGCCCCGACCTAAGGTCGTTATTCTACCATCGGCATTGCTGGCGATGAAACCGTTTACAAACAAAACCTTGCTCTGGTTAGTCTGATAGAAATCATTGATAAGCATTTCCGTTAGTTCAGTTTCAACTTTTGCCTGCCCGAAATTATTGTCGGTTTTAATTAATTCCGATCCATTTACATAAAGTGCTTCTGCAAATTGTTGCGCTGCGATGTGCGCAATCATAAAAGATGAGCAGCGTTCACCATAGCTCAAGATCTGGTCTTTGGTTTGCATGCTCAGTTCCCGAAGATTTGTGACTGCCTGCAACAGATCTTCTAATTCGTTAAAGAAGATTTTTAAGCGGGTAAACACCGGATTTTGCGCAGCTGCTGGTAGGAGTGAACGGATAACTGCAAAATGTTTAGCCTCAATTTCTTTTAAACTTGAGTCGTAATCTTCGCCACGCTCGGCCCTTTCGGCCATATCGGTTAACAAATTGGTTACGCCACTCATTGCCGATAATACAACTACCGGATTGCTTTCTAATTTTTCTTTGGCCACTATCGTGAGTAGCGTTTTAATGTTCTCGGCCGAACCTACGGATGTGCCGCCGAATTTTAATACTTTCATTAGTCTATTTTATTTTAACCGAAATATTGCCTTCGCTTTTACAAAATTGTGTAGTCTTCAGCCCTGGCAAATTCATTCAGTTTGGGTTTAAAAAAAAAGCGTCCCGATTTTTGTCGGGACGCTTTCTGTGTTTTGTATCTTAATTCAATTTACAACAAATTAGCCCCGTGGTTTATCCCGTGGTAATAATAATTGTTGTAATAATTGAAGTATTAAAAATCATTTGACTAGGTGTATTTTGTACACCGTAAAGTAGCAGAATATTTTTCTTAATTGCAAACAATTTCTAAAATTAACTGAAAATATTTTAATAAAACGTTTAATCAAATGACATAGCCGCATTTTTTGAACCAAAAACTATTCTGGAATGTTAAGTTTTTTTTTGGATTGCGGAGTTAAAAGAATGCTAGCAAAAGAGCGCTGTGAGGTTTTTCTAGACTTGATAAATTTAAGCAAGCAGAGCTGAAATACTTTTAACAGCTCTGCGCTTATGCTATTATTTCAGCTTACTTAAAGCGGCCTTAATTCTCGGCAACATATCTTTAATGTCCTGCAAGGTACAGGCACCAACTGATGCCCTGAACCAAGGCATATTGTGTTCATTTCCGAATGCAGAAAACGGCACCAATGCTGCTCCAGCCTCGTTAATTAGATAAAAGTTCACATCAGCACTATCCTTCAGAATTTTACCGTCCGGGGTACTTTTTCCTATATAATCTATTTTGATGGTTAAGTAAATAGCGCCCATTGGTTCAACTGCATCAACGTTAAATCCTTCGTTTTTCAAATCGTTAAAACCATTGTAAAGTGCATTTAAACTTTCCTGAATCTGGCCTTTAAAGTTCGTTAAGAAAGTATCAACCTGCCCTTTATTGTTGAAATAGTTCGACATCGCGACTTGTTCAGCTTTCGGGGCCCAGGCGCCCATGTGGCCTACTAACGCTTTCATTCTGTTTACGATATCTTCTGGTCCAAAACCCCATCCCACACGTACACCCGTTGCAGCAAGGCATTTAGAACTTCCATCAACAAAAACGGTAAACTCCCGCATTGCCGGGCGTAAAGAAACCGGATTTACGTGTTCCTTACCAAAAGTTAAAAGCGAATAAATCTGATCGTACATCAGGTACAATGGCTTTTCATCCGCACCGCGACTGGCGTTTTCTTCCAGAACCACATCGCAGATTTCAGCTAAAGAATCCGCATCAAACATGGTTCCCGTTGGGTTTAACGGCGAACATAGTGCCAGTAAAGTTGCGCCTTTTAAATGCGGCTTTAATTGCGCAGCGGTAGGCATAAAATTATGAGCCGCATCGGTTTCTACGGCAATTGCTTTAGCCGAAGTTAAATGGCAATAGTGGTTATTATTCCAGGATGGGGCAGGGAATACAACCGTATCTCCCGGGTCAATTAAGGCAAGGTAAGTTGCGTAAATTAAGGGCCGTGATCCACCGGAAACCAAAATACTGCTGGCATTATAATCTAAGCCGAATCTGTCTTTCAATAATTCGGAAACTGTTTCCCTTAGTTGTAACACGCCATCAGCAGGTGGATAATTAGTTTGATTTGCATGGTATGCTTCAACAATTCCTGCTTTTAACTCTGTTGGAATAGGATAGATGTTAGCATCGAAATCGCCAATGGTTAAGTTAGCGATTGATGCACCTTTCCGCTTCATTTCGTTAACTTCATTACCAATTTTTATAATTTCTGAGCCAATTAATGCACTGGCTAATACGGAAACCTTCATAATTATTTTTTTGCCTTAAATGTAATTGCAAAGTTATACTACTTAAAAGCTTGGCAACTGTGAAGCACATGCTTCCAGATTGCCCATTTCTTGCAGTAACGGCCTAGCTTACTAATTTTTCAATTGCTTTATTTACTTTTTCGAAACCGAACTGAGACAAAACAGCCTGCATTGATGCAGAAATTTGCTCGTTACAAAGGTTGCCAATGCTCCCCTCGTGTGTATGATGTATTTGGCCCGATGGTGCAAAAGTACCATTTTCTATCTGTTCTCCAACAATTTTGTAAGCCTCTCTAAACGGAACGCCTTGCAGGGCTAAATCATTAACTACCTCAACGCTAAATAAATAATCGTACTTTTTGTCTTCCAAAATCTGCTCCTTTATGGTAATGTTCTGGAACATAAAACTTGCAATTTCAAGGCATTCGTTTAATGAAGTTATTGCCGGAAAAAGGTTTTCTTTTAATAGCTGTAAATCGCGGTGGTAGCCTGAAGGAAGGTTCGTTATCATCATTGCAATTTCATTTGGCAAAGCCTGAATTTTATTGCAACGCGAACGAATCAGCTCGAAAACATCCGGGTTCTTTTTATGGGGCATAATGCTCGAACCTGTTGTTAATTCTGGCGGGAAGCTGATAAAGCCGAAATTTTGATTGATAAACAGGCAAACATCCATCGCCATTTTGGCTAAAGTTGCCGCAACAGCACTCATTGCCTGCGCTAAAATCCTTTCTGTTTTACCACGGCCCATTTGTGCATAAACCACATTGTAATTTAAACTTTCGAAGCCAAGTAATTCGGTGGTTAGTGTTCTGTTTAAAGGAAATGATGAACCATAACCTGCGGCAGAACCTAAAGGATTCTTATTAGTAATTTTCCATGCGGCAAGCATCAGTTCCATATCATCGGCAAGACTTTCGGCGTAGGCACCAAACCATAGCCCGAAAGACGATGGCATTGCAATCTGCAAATGGGTGTAGCCCGGCATTAATTTCTCTTTATGGGTATTGCTTAAATCGATGAGCTGAGTAAACAAAGTAGATGTTTGGTTCACCATATCCTCGATACAGGCCCGGAAGAAGAGTTTCAAATCAACCAGAACCTGGTCGTTACGGGAACGGCCGCTGTGAATTTTTTTGCCAGCCTCGCCAATACGCTTGGTAAGCAACCATTCCACCTGAGAATGCACGTCTTCAACAGTGTTCTCAATTGTGAAATTTCCTGCTTCAATTTCAACATAAATATTTTTAAGCTCTTGCTGAATATTTTTTAGTTCATCAGCAGTAAGCAAATTAATGGTTTCAAGCATTTGAGTATGTGCTAAAGAACCCAGCACATCAAATTTTGCCATTTGTAAATCAAGTTCGCGGTCTTTACCAACGGTAAACGATTCTACAAATTTGTTTACATCTATATTTTTTTGCCAAATTTTCATATCTAAACTTCGTCAGTTTCGAGGAGCGAAGCAATCCTCTTTGGTTTTCAAAATGCAAAGCGCAACATTTGCAAATTAATTGCTTCATGCTTCGCGATAGCCGTTATTTCAGTCTAACTTATCACCGGTTTCAACATGTTCACGTAACCTTCAACACCTTCTGCAACCTCTCTTACGTACAAAAATTCGTCGGCCATGTGCGAGCGACCAGAAAATCCTGGTCCACATTTCACCGATGGAATATCTAGTAAAGCCTGGTCTGATGTGGTTGGTGAGCCATAAGTTGTTTTACCCAATGCAACACCAGCCTGCACAACCGGATGGTTTTTATCAATTGATGATGGCTTTAAACGAATCGAACGTGGAGTAACATCACAGTCTACATTTGCCCTGATAATCTCTAAAACTTCCTCGTTAGAGTATGCGTCAGTAACCCGAACATCAACGGTAAAAGTACAGTTTGCGGGTACAACATTGTGTTGCGAACCGGCATTTATAATCGTAACCGTCATTTTAAGTGGCCCGAAAACTTCTGATACCTTTGGAAACTGATAATTCCTGAACCACTCGATATCTTTAAGTGCTTTGTAGATCGCATTTTCACCTTCTTCGCGTGCTGCGTGGCCCGCTTTACCACGCGAAACACAATCCAAAACGAGCAATCCACGTTCGGCAATGGCGAGATTCATTTCTGTTGGTTCGCCAACAATACCAAATTCAAGCGCACCTAAATCCGGTAAAACTAACTCCAAGCCATTATTGCCAGAAATTTCTTCTTCCGCAGTTGCTGCAAGGCAAATATTATATTGTAAATTTTCCTGTTCGTAGTAATACAAAAATGTACCAATTAAGGAAACCAAACAGCCACCGGCATCGTTACTGCCCAGGCCGAATAGCTTATCGCCCTCAATGGCTGCATCATATGGGTCGCGGGTATAACCAGAATTCGGCTTAACCGTATCGTGGTGCGAGTTTAATAAAACGGTTGGTTTGCTGGCGTCGAAATGTTTGTTGTAAGCCCAAACATTATTCATTTTGCGCTGCGTTTTAATTCCCCGCTCTTCTAAAAACTGGGCAATTAAATTTGCTGTTCTGTCTTCTTCTTTGCTAAAAGACTGGATGCGGATAAGCTGCCGCAACAAATCCAAACTTTCTTTTTGTATATTTTCTAATAACATAGTATCGAGTAGTTGTATCAGGGAACAATTTGTGCCTATAACTAAATTATTCCCTTATACCTTTAACCTTCTTTTGTGTATAAGTTTCCTGCCTTTAAGGCTGATAATTTAATGCCTTTTATCAATGATGAGCTAAAACCATTGTGTTCCATTTCGTTTAAACCAGCAATGGTACAGCCTTTCGGCGAAGTTACCTTATCTATTTCTGATTCCGGGTGTGTGCCATGCAATAAAAGCAAATCTGCCGCTCCTTTTGCGGTTTGTACCGCCATTTTTAAGGCTTCATCTGCATGGAAACCGATTTCTACACCGCCCTGCGACGCTGCCCTTATCGCCCGTAAAAAAAATGCGATACCACAGGCACAAAGCGCCGTTGCTGAGGTCATCAAGTCTTCATTTATTTTTACAACCGAGCCTACCGTTTCAAACATTTTAGTCACTTCGGCCATATTTTCTGCAGATGCATTATCGCTCGCCATGCAAGTCATCGATTGGCCAATCGCAATCGCCGTGTTTGGCATCACGCGTACCACCTCAACATCATCGCCTAATTTTGCCCGAACCGCGGCGCAACTTACACCAGAAATTACCGAAATAACCAGATGTTTTGCTGCGTTAATCGAGCTGCTTATTTCCTCCAAAACCGTATTTAATTGTTGGGGCAAAACCGCAAGAATTACAACATCTGCATCCGTAATGGCCTGTTTATTATCATTGGTCACCATAAATCCGGCCGCTGCGAAAGCGTTAAGGTGGCTAATGTTTCTTCGCGTTAGCGTAATATCGCCCGCGCTGGCAAAATCTGCTTTCACTAAGCCTTTTGCTAAAGATAAACCAATATTCCCGCTTCCAATTATGGCAATTTTTTTCATGTTAATTATATTTTCTTCGGGTTAATAATACCGATTTTGATTCGTCAATTTCTTTGAAAAGCAATTGCAGCATTCCAGTTAATGTTAGTCCTGCTATGCACTGCAATCTTTTTAAACTGCTTGCTATGCTCAGGTACGAAACAACTATTTCTTCGGCTGCAAATGCTTCGTGCCTCAGCATCACCGTCAATTAAGGGTTGCTGCTAAAAAAAGTATTTCCGTTTCTATCAGGTTTAGCTAACTTCAAACTGTACCTAAAAGAAAAGCCTTATACCACAGCCAATTCGCTCACTGCCAATATAAGTACCTTAGAAGCTTTCGCCTTATTTTAGCATCTTAGTTCCGAAACTGCCATTGGCAAGTTCGCCAAGTTCGTTTGCTTTGCCAATATATACTGCAGAAACACCTTTCTTAATTGCCTCAAAAGCGTTATGCAATTTAGGAATCATTCCACCCTGAACGGTTCCATCCGCTTTTAATGCATCGAATTCATCGGCTTTAATTTCCCTAACCACCGAATCATCGTCGTTAACATCCTTTAAAACACCTTTTTTTTCAAAGCAATATACCAAACGCGTTTCATATTTAGCAGCCATGGCTACCGCGACTGATGAAGCAATTGTATCTGCATTTGTGTTTAGCAACTGTGTATCGCCATCGTGCGTAATTGCGCATAAAACGGGCACTAAACCCGCATTTAGCAACTTATCTAAAGTTTCTGTAGAAACCGAATTTTCATCTAAATCACCTACAAAGCCATAATCAATTGTCTCGCCTAAATCTTTTCGGGCAGACAGCACTTTTTGAACCGGACGTTTTTTAGCCCTGATAATATTTCCATCAGCACCAGTTAAACCAATGGCATTGCTTCCTTTCGCTTGTAACTGGGCAACCATGTTTTTGTTAATCAAACCTGCGTAAACCATGGTCACAATCCGCAAAGTTTCGATATCAGTAATGCGGCGCCCTTCAACCATTTTTGCTTCAATGCCCAAGCTTTCGCCAAGTTCAGTTGCAATTTTACCACCGCCATGAACCAAAATCTTATCGCCGGGTAAAGCCGTAAAATCCAGCAAAAACTGATGTAAATTCTCAGAGTTGTCGATTACGTTTCCACCAATTTTTATAATTGTAAGTTGCTTCATAATTTTTTGAGTATCGTCATTGCGGGGCACGAAGCAATCTTAATGCCCCAGCTATATTAAACTAATCAAAGTTTCAAACAAATCTAGCCAAGCAGGATTTTATTCCTGATCAATTCTTTTTTTCGTTTCTTATTGCCGCTTTTCACACGTTTCTTCTCGGCAATTGCGTCTTATATATTTGGAAAAATCGTCGTAAGATTGGTGCTTCGTACTCTTAATGATGAAGTAGTTATTTTACATTTCCTCCAACATTGCTTTAATTACCGCCTGCGCCGCCCATAAACGGTTTCCAGCTTCATGAATGACCAGCGAATTTGGTCCGTCCAGAATTTCCGAAGATAATTCCAAATCGCGGCGAACAGGCAAACAGTGCATTACTTTAGCGTCGTTGGTAAGCTTCAGTTTCTGGTTGTTCATCATCCAGCCATCAGGATAGGTTAAAACCTTGCCATACTCTTTATAACTGCTCCAGTTTTTTACGTAAACATAATCAGCGCCTGCCAAAGCCTCTTCTATATTGTATTGAATGTTTGCGCCTGGTGTAAATTCTTCGGCAAGTTCGTAACCTTCAGGTTGCGCAATTGTAAAATCGATCATTCCTTCTGCCTGTGCCTTACACATCCACTCAGCAAATGAATTTGGAACCGCTTGCGGTAGAGCTTTTACGTGTGGCGCCCAGGCCAAAACTACTTTCGGCTTTTTGCCGTCAGGATGTTTCGTCCATGTTTCGTGGATGGTAATAATATCAGCAAAACTTTGCAACGGATGGCGTGTTGCGCTTTCCAAACTTACTACAGGCACAGCGCAGTATTTCACAAATTTTTTAAAGAAATCTTCCGAGTAATCTTCCTCCCGGTTGTTTAATTTTGGAAAAGAACGTAAGCCCAAAATATCACAATACTGGCCCATCACCGCCGCCGCTTCGCGGATGTGTTCAACGGTAGAGCCGTTCATTACTACGCCATCCTGCGTTTCCAGGGCCCAACCTTCTTTATCCAAATTCATTACCATTACATTCATACCTAAGTTTAAGGCTGCTTTTTGAGTGCTTAAACGGGTGCGTAAACTCGGATTCATAAAAACTAAACCCAAGGTTTTGTTTTTACCCAAACTTTGATGTGAATAAGGATTCGCCTTTAAATCGAGCGCATCTTTTACAAATTCTTTGATGCTCGAAACATCGTGTACGGAAGTGAATAACTTCATAGTTTTAGGGTTTAAGGTTTGAGGTGTAGGGTTTAAGGTTTTCCTGCACCACCTCTTAAAAATTTCAAAAAAGCAATTAGCATTGCTCTAACTTCGTGCCTCGCAATGACGAGTGTATTATTTTACCAACTCCCCAAAGGCCGCCAGAAATTCATCAGCATGCGCCTTGGTTAAATTTAAAGCCGGCAATAAACGAATAACGTTCGGCTTTGCTTCGCCAGTAAAAATGTGATGCGTAAATAACAGTTCTTTTTTAACATGAGCAAGCTCCGCTGGCAATTCAATTCCAATCATCAATCCACGTCCGCGAACTTCGATTACCTGCTCAAATTTCTTCAGCTCAGTGATTAAATACTCGCCAATTTCTTCTGCATTTTTCATCAGGTTATCGTTTTCCATAACTTCCAAAACCGCCAGAGCGGCAGCGCATGCCAAATGGTTACCGCCGAAAGTGGTTCCTAATTCGCCATGCCACGGTTTAAATTTAGGCGCTATTGAAATTCCTGCAACAGGAAAGCCATTACCCATTCCTTTCGCCATGGTATAAACATCAGCCTCAACGCCCGAATAGTCGTGTGAGTAAAACAGCCCTGTTCTTCCGTAGCCGCATTGAACCGAATCGGCGATGTATACCGAATTATATTCATCACAAAGAGAGCGGATTTTCTGCAAAAAGCTCTTCGACGCTTCCTTAATTCCGCCCACGCCCTGAATACCCTCAATAATTACAGCCGAAATTTCGTTTCCTTGTGCCTTGAAGGTATCTTCCAAAGCTACTTCATTGTTAAAAGGCAGGAATATTACATGCTCATTTTGATTTACGGGAGCGACAATTTTGGGGTTGTCGGTTACCGCAACAGCTAAAGAAGTTCTGCCGTGGAAAGCCCCTGTAAAAGCAATTACTTTTTTTCTGCCATTGTAAAACGAGGCAAGTTTTAATGCGTTTTCGTTGGCTTCTGCACCAGAGTTAACCAAAAATAATTGGAAATCTTTTTTACCGGAAACCTGACCCAATTTCTCTGCCAATTGGGTTTGAAGAGGAATTTTAACAGAGTTGGAATAAAAACCTACTTTGTTTAATTGATCCGTTAAGCGATTTACATAATGCGGATTGGTGTGGCCGATAGAAATTACCGCATGACCGCCATATAAATCTAAGTATTTTTGTTCGTTCGCATCCCAAACATTGCTGCCAGATGCTTTTGTAATTTCTATATCGTTAAGAGGATAAACGTCGAATAATTGCATTGTATTTAAGTTATAAGTAGTACGTTTTAAGTTGTAGGTTTGGATGCATATTTACTTCTCACTCTTCCAATCAAGCTGATAAGCATTGCCTTAACTTCATTAATACTGTTTGATAAAATTGAAAACTGTTCTTCTGTTAAATAATCTAAATCTTTAGATAAAATCAAAAAATATTCTGTTCATTAGCTGAACCTAAAGATATATTTAAAAAATTAGCTAAATCTGCCTGGGTATTTTTACCACATCCTTCTGCAATGTTAGCTGGTATTGATGAAGCAGCTCGCCGCAGTTGATTTGTTAAACTGTAAATTTCTTCTTTTGGAAACCTGGCACTAGCTTTATAAATACTAAGTGTAATTTGATGGGCTTTTTCCCACACTTTTAACTCTTTGAAATTCTGCATACACTTATTACTTAAAACTTATAACGTACCACTAAAAATTAGCTGCTTTCAACTTCAAGCCTGCTGTTTCTTCAAGACCAAATATTAAGTTCATATTTTGCACGGCCTGGCCGCTGGCACCTTTTAAAAGGTTGTCTATAATGCTGATAATGAACAATTTGTTTCCGTGTTTTTCTAAATGAACCAATGCTTTATTGGTGTTTACAACTTGCTTTAAATCGATATTTTTCCCGCTAACGTGTGTGAACGGGTGTGTGCTGTAGTAATCCTGGTAAAGGTTTTGTGCCTCTTCAAGCGTTAATTCACTTTCTAAATACATTGCAGCCAGAATCCCGCGGGTAAAAGCGCCGCGTTGCGGGATGAAACTCAGTGAATCTGAAAGACTCGGTTGCAGCTGCAATAAACTTTCTCCAATTTCATTCAAGTGTTGATGTTCAAAGGCCTTGTAAATGGAAAGGTTGTTGTTTCTCCAGCTAAAATGTGAAGTTGCTGCGAGGCTTTGTCCGGCTCCGGTCGAACCCGTTGTTGCATTGATGTGAACCTCACTTTTAATTAAGCCTTTTGCAGCCAAAGGCAACAACCCCAACTGAATACAGGTTGCGAAACATCCTGGATTAGCAATATTTTGTGCTGATTTTATTTTATCGCGATTTAACTCCGGCAAACCATAAATAAAGTCACGGCTTTCAAATTTACCATTCGCAGTTAACCTAAAGTCCTGTGACAAATCGATGATTTTAATGTTCTCGTTAACTGAATTGGCAGCTAAAAACTTCTTCGCATCGCCGTGCCCAACGCAAAGAAAAAGTACATCAATATCTTGTGGAACATCACTTACAAACTTTAAATCAGTTTCGCCGAATAAGTCTGTATGCACATCAGAAATTAAATTTCCTGCATTGCTCGTACTATTTACGAAAGCGATTTCTACGTTTGGGTGATTAACCAGAATACGGAGCATTTCGCCACCTGTGTACCCGGCACCACCAATAATTCCTGCTTTAATTTTATTATTCACAATCTTTTCTATCATTTTCTGTAGATGGATATGAAAAAAGAATAAATTCTAAATCATCAACACCGTTGTTTATGATTTTATGTTTTTTGCCTGCTTCAATTTGCAGACCCTTATTAGCATCAACTGAAAAGGTTTCACCCTCTACTAAAAATGTTGCTTTTCCTTTCAAAATGTAGAAAAACTGTTCTGCATAACTATGGAAGTGCAATTTTTCTGCAGTTTGTGTTGGCATCAGTTCTTGCTTAATTGCAACATCAGCTTTGCTCACAAAATTCCATCCATCGCAGTTATCGCCCCACTTGTAGTGACTTATACAGTTTTCTTTTGATAGTATTTCAGCCATTGGTATAATCTTTAGTCATCCGGACAAATTCGAACTGCCTACTTTAATGAGCTTGCATCGTCGTACCTCAGCGCATTGTCGAGAGGATGCGAAGATGCTTTCAACTCTAATTTTTCAACTTCTCTACGCTTCTCCTGAATTCACTTTGTGCCAAATCATTACCTGGTTGCCGAATATTTTAGAGAAACCTTTAACATCTTCGCCACTCCAGGCATTGTTCATTTCGCCGTAGCTACCGAATTTATTGCTCATCAAATCATGGTTAGATTCGATACCAATAATTTGGAACCGGTAAGGCATCAACTCTACAAACACTTTACCGCTCACAACCTTTTGCGTATCGCTTAGGAAAGCTTCTATGTTCCGCATTATCGGGTCGTGGAATTGACCTTCGTGCAACCAGTTTCCGTAGAAAGATGATAGTTGTTCCTTCCAGCTTAACTGCCATTTGGTTAATGTGTGTTTCTCTAAAGTGTGGTGTGCTTTGATAATGATAATAGGTCCGGCTGCCTCGAAACCAACACGCCCTTTAATACCAATAATGGTATCGCCAACATGGATATCGCGACCAATACCAAAAGGCTGTGCAATGGCTTGCAATTTTTGAATCGCCCTAACTGGCTCTAAAGTTTCCCCATCAATGGCAACAAGTTCTCCTTTTTCAAAGGTTAACTCTAGCTTACGCGATTCAGTTTCTGTAACCTGGGTTGGCCAGGCACTTTCAGGCAAAGTTTCGTTTGATGTTAGCGTTTCTTTTCCACCAACCGATGTTCCCCATAAACCTTTGTTAATGGAATATTGTGCTTTTGCAGCACTGTATTCAACACCATGTTCGGCTAAGTATTCTATTTCCGCTTCGCGGGATAATTTCAGATCTCTAATCGGGGTAATAATTTCAACTTCCGGTATCAGAATATTGAAAATCATGTCAAATCGTACCTGGTCGTTGCCTGCACCTGTACTGCCATGAGCTACATAATCAGCACCGATTTTTTTCACGTAGTTTGCAATTGCAGTGGCCTGACTAACACGTTCTGCACTAACGGAAAGTGGGTAGGTCGCGTTTTTTAATACATTACCAAAAATTAAATATTTAATGCATTCATCGTAATAACTTTTAGTTTCATCTACTACGGCGTGAGATTTCACACCTAAAGCATAGGCTCTTTTTTCAATTTCCTGTAACTCTTCGTCAGAAAAACCACCGGTATTCACAATTACCGAGTGAACTTCCAGTCCACGGTCCTGAGCAAGATAAATACAACAAAATGAGGTATCAAGACCTCCGCTAAAAGCTAAAACTACTTTGTTCATCTGAGTTATAATTAATTTTAATGTAAGGGGTTAAGCTTGCGGGTTGCCAATTTTTCTTAAGCTATCCACAAGCAACTCATCACTACTTATTAAATAAAAGGGTAAATAAAAACATCAATACTTTAAAGCCTGATTTTGGCTTCGGCTTTACAACTAAACGCTGTTTAATGCGCATAAAGCGCTCGTATAATTTGGGTTTTTTCTGTAACTCTTCGGCAAATTTCTTGGCAGCATCATGTTTTTGAGTTGCCGGATCGTAAAGCATAGCTGTACACATACAGTTTTTACGCTCCTTCATTTTCAAAATTTCGAAGTTTACACAACTTTGGCAGCCTTTCCAAAATTCCTCATCCTGTGTCAATTCGGAGTAGGTAACGGGCTCGTAACCTAGATCAGAATTTATTTTCATTACGGCCAAACCCGTGGTCAAGCCAAAAATCTTCGCCTTTGGGTACAGCGTTCTGGAAAGTTCGAAAACCTTTTCTTTAATGGCATGCGCTAACCCGGCTTTTCTAAATTCGGGAGAAACGATTAAGCCAGAGTTGGCTACAAATTGCCCGTGGCTCCAGGTTTCGATGTAGCAAAAGCCGGCCCATCGTCCATCGTTATGGAATGCAATAACCGCTTTGCCTTCCTGCATTTTATTTGCAACATAGTCAGGAGAACGTTTTGCAATACCCGTGCCGCGTGCTTTCGCAGATTCGGCCATCTCGGTTACGATTTGTTCTGCAAATACACGATGTTCAGGAAGTGCAACCTGCACTATAAATTCGTTAATATCCATTCGTTTTCTAACGAAAAATTATAAGTATTCTTGTTAATTGGGTTTTTAGAGAGGATCAATTCCTCATTACGTTTAGTTGAGTACTAAATACGTGGAGTGAAATTTTGCCGGCTGCTGGGATAGTGAAATACGGGCTGAAACTGATTAATAAACATAGTCTTTCCGAGCGCTAATTGCGCTGTAATAACAGAAAGTTTATGTAAAAATATTTTAATCATTTCTCGCGTATTTAAACGGCTTTAACTCTATTGAGGTGCAAAGGTTTAAATAATAATTGAGTTACACAATATTTTTTAACTTTTTTACATTTTTTATAATTTTAATAAAAGAAAAAGCCCCGAAATTTCCGGGGCTTTTTCTTTTTATTTTTTGGAAAGGCCAACTGAGACCCTAGTTCCATCTAAGAAGAAATTTAACTTTTTAGGGCTCGCGTTTGGTGGCAGCTGGAAAGACCAAACTGCTTGCGATGATGCTTCTGGCTCCGGATTTGTGTTTCCTGAGCTTTCTCTTCCGGTAATTGAAGTTCCGTTATCTAACTCCAATCTAGCGTCTGAACTCGATACCGAGAAAAACTTTTTAGCCTCTAATGTGCTCTTGTTGGTTACCTGTAAGTTTAATGTAAGTTCAGAACCGGTCGCTTTGCCTTCTGCATCTTTCAACTCCATTGATGATGCTGAAGTAACTTTTACCAGCGCTTCTCTTGCTTTGCCTAAAATTGCACTGTCTGGCATTACTGAATAATCAACAGTTTCTGGCGCATTTTCCGATTTAGCCGGTACGGTTACAGTTGTTTCCGTTTTAGTAATTGTAGTATCAGCTGGTTTGTCTTTTGTTGAACTGCTGCACGATGAAATTGCAATTACTGCTGTACAAATAAGTGCTAGTGTTGAGATGTTTTTTATCATTTTTAAATGGTTAAGTGGTTTGGCAAAAATAAAATTATAATCGTTATTTAACATTAAGGTTAGTGAACGATTAAGTAAACTTTATATGAACAGGCAATTGTTTGTTTTGTTTTTCGGGGAAGAAAATCCTTAATATATTTTAACATGTGCTTAACAAGATTTAACATTCTCATTTGGTATTTAACACTGATATTTGTTCGGCTGTAGCGAATATATGAGCACATCCGTTTTAATAGAAACTTAATTCAATCCCTAAATTTATGAAGACTTCTACTTTCAGTTATCTCAAAGCAATCTCTTTTCGTGTACTTTTAATATGCTCAGCAGCGGCTGCATTAGCCTCGTGCGGCAAAACGGAAAATGCCGATATCACAATGTCGTATTTAAGAATTATAAACGAATCTCCATCCTTAGCAACCTACAACGTTTATTTAAGTGGTAACGCACTCAATTCGGCAGCTCTACCATTTGCAGGTTCAATTTCTTACGTTTCCAGGCCGGCCGGCACTTATAATTTAAAATTTACCAGTGGAAGTTCGATAGAAAGTTTGCTTAGCAAAGACATTTCAATGAATGCCGGTGCAAGTTATTCATACTATTTAATCAATAAACCCGGGCAACTGGACGGCTTTCTGATTAATGAGTCCCTTAATGGTGGCTCTGCGGATAAAGCCTACATCAGGTTTATTAATCTGTCGGCCGATGCACCGGCGTTAGACCTGATAAAAACCGGAACTACCACTTCTTATGGCGCAAACAAAGCCTTCAAAACTGCGGGCAGTTTTGTAGAAGTAGCCCCGGGTACTTACTCATTGGATGCTAAAGAAACCGCCTCCGGAATAGTTAGAACAACTAAAACCGATGCAACTTTTTCGGCAGGAACTTATTATGATGTTATTTGTGGAGGGTTGATTACACCTGCAAACGATACTGAAAGAAGTTTGAACTTACAGGTTTTAGCTGTGAAATAGCCTGATTTCTCCACCATAAACAACAATATTTTGCGGTTGCCTTACAATAAGGCAACCTTTTTTTTATGTCGAAAATTATACAAAGCAATAATTTGAAATACAAAAACTCATTTAAAATCTCGTATAGTTCTAAAATACAGATGTATTAAGCCAGGCTTATTGTATCAATTACACACTCTTATTTAGAATTATTCAAAATAATTTGGATAATAAAATTTTCTGCCGTTATTTTGCGACTGTTTAGAATTAATCCAAATAAATTTAAGATGTATACAATTAGACTATTCAGTTTCTCAGTTTTTATTTCGTTTCTCAGCCTCGGCGCTTTTGCACAGCAATTTTCGAACATAAAGGGTACCATTACAACTGCTAACGGCAAGCCGGCAGCCTACATTTCGGTCGGTTTGAAAGGAAATGGAAATGGTACATTAACTGATGATAACGGTAAGTTTATGATTCATCGGGTTAAGGCAGGAAGCTACACCATTAAGGCTTCGGCGGTTGGCATAAATGCTTCGGAGAAACCAGTAACCGTTGCGGCCGGTGAAACTAAAACCATCGACTTTGTATTATCTGAAAACGACCAGGCTTTGGAAGAGGTTACAATCGCGGGAAAAAATAACCGATATAAAATTAGTCTGCCATCGGCATCGCTGCGCTTAAACGAGCCACTGCTCGAAGCGCCTCAAAACATTCAAACAGTAAGTGATCAGGTAATAAAAGACCAGCAGATTATTAGTATGAGCGATGGTTTAATTAGAAATGTTAGCGGCGCCGTTCGGGTAGAACATTGGGGCGATATGTATACAAATATTACAATGCGTGGTTCTCAAATTCAGGCAATGCGCAACGGATTTAACGTTGTCTCCTCGTTTTGGGGCCCGCTTACCGAAGATATGAGTTTTGTAGACCATATTGAATTTGTTAAAGGGCCTGCTGGTTTTATGCTTGGTAACGGCGACCCAAGCGGTTTATATAACGTAGTAACAAAAAAGCCAACCGGATTTAACAGAGGCGAAGTGTCTTTTACGCTTGGCAGCTTCGATTTATACAGAACAACTGTAGATTTTGATCATAAATTAACCAGTGATGGAAAATTATTGTTCAGGCTAAATACCGCGGTGCAAAATAAAGGTTCTTTCCGCCCTTATGAGCAAAATGACCGTTACAGTGTTGCACCTGTGTTAAGTTATCAGCTTACAGATAAAACCAAAATTACTGCAGAATATACTTTTCAAAATGCAAAGATGACTGAAGTTGGTTCGTACTATATTTTTTCTCCGAAGGGATATGCAACTTATCCCCGTGAGGCAACCATGACCCAGCCCGACTTGCCTCCAACACGTATTAACGACCAAAGCTTATTTTTAAACCTGCAACATAATTTCGACGAAAACTGGAAATTAACGGCTCAGGCTGCGTATTTCAACTATAGCCAGGTAGGTTACAGTTCCTGGCCATCTGCGGTTAACGCAAATGGAACAATTATCAGGAACGTTGCCATCTGGGATGCGGCCAGCAGCATGAAACTGGCCCAACTATTTATTAATGGCCAGGTTAAAACAGGCGGTGTAAACCACAGAATTTTGGCTGGATTTGATGGGGGTAAGAAAAATTATATGGCCGATTGGGGTCAGTCTCATGATTTAGACCTGCCTTCTTCGCCTTTTGATTTGAATAATCCAGATTTCGGTTTCCCGGCAAATGGTTTTCCGAATTTCGACAGAATTACATCTTTACAACAGCGGGCAATTAACGCCGGCGGCTTAATGGATTCGAAGTATTTGAGTGCTTATGCTCAGGATGAATTAGGCTTTTTTGATAATAGACTGCGTTTAACTTTAGCCGGTCGCTATACTTTTGTAAGTCAGTCGGCTTGGGGAGCTGCGCCAGATAAAGCTAAAAAAGTTACGCCACGTGTTGGTTTAAGTTTCTCGGTAGATAAAAACACCGCAATTTATGCAGTTCATGATGAAGCCTTTACACCTCAAAGCGGCTTAATCCGCAATGGCGGCAAAGTTGAGCCAATTACCGGAACGAATAATGAAGTCGGAATTAAGAAAGACTGGTTCGATGGAAAGTGGAACACAACTTTATCAGCTTACAGAATACTTAAACAAAATGAATTAACTGCCGACCCAACAAACTCGCCAGGGCAAAATTTCAGCGTAGTTTTAGGTGAAAAAAAATCGCAGGGTATTGAGTTTGATTTAAGAGGTAAAATTACAGATGGTTTAACGTTGATTGCAAACTATGCTTATACAGATTCGAAAGTTACCGAAGTTACGCCGGGCGTTACAGGAATTAATGTTGGCGATGTTATCCCGGGTTTCGCCAAACATGTATCTAATGCCTGGCTAACTTACACGCTTCAAAATGGTGCACTCAAAGGCTCTGGCGTTTCTGCAGGATTTACCTACCTGGCCGGCCGCGCAACAGACACGTGGAGTGTCGGGCTTCAAAAGCTGCCAAACTATTTTAAGCTTGATGGCGGATTGTTTTACGAACATTCGAAATTCAAAATTACAGGTAATGCCTTTAATATCCTGAACAAATATTTGTTTAGCGGCTCGTATTACCAGTATTTAAACGCTTATTACTATCAAGCAGAAGCACCTAGAAATTACCGAGTAAGTGTTGCTTATAAATTTTAATCAGCGTCGATGTCTGAAAAAAAGAAAAATAAAACCTTTAAATATTGGGTGGGCAGAATCCACCTTTGGCTCGGATTAACATCCGGGCTATTTGTTTGCTTTTTAGGGATTACGGGATGTATTCTTGCTTTCGAAAGGGAAATTGAAAACGTTAGTCAGCCTTACCGAAAGCTCGAAGTGCAAAACAAAGCTTTGTTGCCACCAACAAAACTGAAGGAAATTGCAGATAAGGCCTTACCTGGTAAACATGCGCACAGCATTAATTATCAGCCTGGAAATAGCGCTCAGGTTGTTTACTACAATTTCGACCCCGAATACTATTACATCGTTTTTGTTAATCAATACACGGGTAAAGTGCTAAAGGTGAAGAACATGGATGATGATTTTTTTAGGATTGTTATCATGGGCCATTACTATTTATGGCTGCCGCCGAACATTGGGCAGCCAATTTTAACCAGCGCAACCTTAATTTTTGTTTTGCTGTTGATATCGGGATTAATTCTTTGGTGGCCCAAAAATAAAGCAGCATCAAAACAACGTTTTACAGTTAAATGGAATGCAAAGTGGCGCCGCGTAAATTACGATTTTCATAACGTACTGGGTTTTTACATCACCTGGATAATAATTTTTATCGCCTTAACCGGAATGGTAATGGGTTTTCAATGGTTTTCAAAATCGGTGTATTTTGTAACCTCCGGCGGGAAATCTTTAACCGAATTTAGCGAAGCCTTTTCTGATACCACAAAAAATTCCAGTTTAAAAGTTAATGCACCGGCGGCCGATAAAATTTGGGAATCGTATGTAAAAGCCGACCCAAAATTTCAGGGAAGCCTTGATGTTCATGTGCCTGAAAATGAAAAGGCTTCCATAGAGGTTGCCAAAAACCCTGATGCTGAAACGTATTGGAAAACAGATTACAGGTATTTTGATCAGCATACTTTCAAAGAAATTGAAGTTAAGCATGCTTTTGGGAAATTTAAAAATATAAGTGCTGCCGACAAAATTTACCGCATGAACTATGATATACACGTTGGCTCAATAGCTGGTTTGCCAGGTAAGATAATTGCTTTCTTCGCAAGCCTGATTGCGGCAAGCATGCCAATTACAGGTGTTTTAATCTGGATAGGAAGAAACAAGAAAAAGAAGAAAATGAACACAACAATCAAATAAACCGTTATGAAGATCTTAAATCTGTTCCTTTTACTTACCGTACTTTTAACAGCCGGTGCTAACGCTCAGGAGAAATTAGAGCAAGACAGAAAGGCGATTAAATCTTTAGCAGGTTTTTACAAAGTGAACTTCAATTACGGCGAAGTAACTTCTCCAAATCCGGATTACACATTTAGTAAACCTTACCGAAGTCATGGTAACGAATGGGCTGAAATTATTGTTGATGAGCCTAAAAGAATCGTTATCCAACATATGTTAGCCATTGATGACAGCACAGTAATTAAGCATTGGCGGCAAGATTGGACTTATGAAGACACCAACATTATGCTATACACGCAAGATAATGCATGGAAAAAAGGGAATTTAACTGCTGCAGATGTTAAAGGAAAATGGACTCAAAAAGTTTATCAGGTTGATGATAGCCCGCGGTACCAGGGTTACGGAACCTGGAGCCATGTTGGTGGCCATGATTCCTGGTCTAGCGAAACCGATTCTCCACTTCCCAGAAGAGAATCGACGGTCCGAAAAGATTACAATGTATTAAATCGCGGTAGTAGAATTACCATTACCAAAGAGGGTTGGATGTTTGAGCAGGACAATAAGAAATTGCTCCGTACACCGAATGGAGATAAACTTCTGGCTGTGGAAAAAGGTTATGAAGAATTTACTAAAACAGACCCGAAAAAGTTCGACTATGCGAAGAAGTGGTGGCAGATTCAGCAAAACTATTGGGAAGATGTTCGGAGCGTTTGGGCCGACATTATCGGCAGCAGCGATACGTTTAAAGTGAAAACGATGGCCAACGGGAAATTACTTTACGAAACGCTGTTTACCCTCGGCGACCAATCGATTAAAGAAAAATGGTCAGCAAATCAGAATAAAGAAAAAGTTAAAGCGGCATTGCAAGCATATCTTGTAAATTAGTTTAACTTATATATTTCCGAAAAGGCAGCTAGAAATTTAGCTGCCTTTTCTATTTATTCTACTATTGAATTGTTTACAATGTTTAAATTGCCAGCATGAAATATTCTACGTTGAAGCATCTTTTCATACTATTTTTTTTGTTCACTTTTGCCAAGGGTTATAGTCAGGATTCGGCTTATGTGCGTAAAACCATTAATCAATTAACCTCAAAAAAGTTTTGGGGCAGGGGTTACACTAAAGATGGCATGGGAAAGGCCTCAGATTTTTTGGCTGCTGAGTACGAAAAAATTGGCTTGCTGCCCATCGGCAAAAACTATAAGCAGGAATTTACCTATCCCGTTAATACTTTTCCTGGTAAAATGTTTGTAGAAGTTAACGGTAAAAAACTATTGCCCGGAAAAGATTTTATCGTAAATAATGAAAGTCCATCCCTAAATAAGCGCATAAAGCTGAGAAAAATTGACTCGGTTTTATATGATGGAGGCCCGAACTTACAGGTTGTTTTAAAAGACAAGTTAACCTGGTCGGTTGCATCGGAGGTTTCTCCGACAACAAGAATCGAGATTAGCAGAAAATTTTTTAAAGAAAAACCTGATTCCATTAAGGTAGATATTGAGCATAAATTTGTTTCGAATTTTAAAGCAGCGAATGTTATCGGCTATGTAAAGGGAACGAAACACCCCGATTCGATACTGATGATAACTGCCCATTACGATCATTTGGGTGGCATGGGAGCGGAAACTTTTTTCCCGGGCGCAAATGATAATGCTGCGGGTGTGGCCACTTTATTAAGCCTTGCTAAATATTATGCGGAAAATCCGCAACCTTATTCCATTGGTTTTATCTGTTTTGCTGGTGAGGAAGCAGGTTTGTTAGGTTCCAGGTATTTCACAGAAAATCCGCTCATCTTCCTGGGTAAAATAAAATTTCTTATTAACCTTGATTTGGTGGGAACGGGAGAAAGTGGAATGACCGTTGTTAATGCAAGCATTTATCCGAAAGCCTTTTCAATTTTAAATCAGGTTAACCAGGAAAGCGGCTTGATTTCAAAAATAAATTCGAGAGGAAAAGCGGCAAATAGCGACCATTATTTTTTTACCGAAAAAGGCGTTCCTGCTTTTTTCTTTTACACGCAAGGCGGAATCGCAGCGTACCATGATGTATTTGATAAACCTGAAACTTTGCCACTAACTGAGTATAATGATTTGTTTAGGTTGATAGTAAACTTCAACAAAATCATACTTAACAACTGATTTTTTGGACGAACTTACCCAAACCCAATTCGAGTTACCTTTTTTTCGTTATGAAATACGTTTTCAGCTTTTTCCCGATTTGGATAAAGTTTTAACCTTTTGGGATAATAAAATATGCCGCTTTCTATTCTGTGCGCATCTTTGAATCAACAAATCAAAACCAAATTCATCATGAAAAAGATACAGAAAATCAGCCTTGCATTGTTAATTCTAATAGCAACTGCATTCAAATCAAATGCTCAAAATCAAATTGAAATTGTTGTAGTTGCATCCAGTCACGATAATTCAAAATCAGTTCAAAACTTTACAGCCGTTATTGATAAGCTAAAAAACTTTAAACCAGATATGGTTTTTGGAGAATATTTGCCTGCCGAAGACTATGGAAAACTGGAAGACGATAACTGGGCAAAAAAAGCATTTGCGAAAAAAGTAGATTACATTAATAAGCTTAACCCTAAAACACCGAAAAACATTGCCAAAGAAATATCACGAAATCAAAAGGCACTGGCTTCCTTTCCTTATTACCACAAAACCAGAATGAATTTGGCTGTAGAATATTCTAAAATGTGGGATAGGGGAAACTTCGATTACCAGATGTTTGTGCTGGAAAATTATATGAAACCTAAATTTGGTAAGGAAGAATTGGCTGAATACTCAAAAATGTTCGGCAGTATAGATTCTTTAAAGAAATTGGGTGTTATCAGGCCAGGAAGCGAGTACAACAAGATTTATTTTCCGCTGATTTTCCAACTTGGCCAAAACCAGATTTACAATATGGATTGCCAGACATATGATAAACCCTGGGGCATTGCATGGGGAAAAACAGATTCCCTGTATAAAATAATGGCCTCGAAAGCCAAAGCAGATTCCTTATCGCCCGAAGCAAAAACAATGACCGCAATAGAGAAATACTGGACTTATGCACCTGCTGAGGCAAAACAATTTAACGCCGACGAATATGCCGGCATGAATAGTTCAAAATATGGCGACTTAATTGAAGCGTGGAATTTTTACGGCGGACGTAAGTTTTACGGATACCAGGGTTTCCCGACTGAAGCGCTGAAAGAAATGGTGGCAGAATGGACAAACAGAAATGCAGGTATGTGCAAAAACATTATAAACCAGGCCAGAATAAAAAACGCAAAACGAGTTGTGGTTGGGGTAGGAGCAGCGCACAGAACCTGGATGGAAGAAATTTTAGCTAAAAACCCTGACGTGAAAATTATAAATTATAACGATTTACGCTAAGTGATCTTAAATGCTCCTAATCCTTCTCCAGCAATATGGAGGAGGATTTTATTTTAGCCATTGTAACTTCTTGTGCGCTCTTTAAATTTAAACTGCAACACACAAATTTAAACGGCTTCAATAATAAATTTCAGCTTATCCAGGCAGTGTTAGTTTAATTAGGTACTGGTCTTCGCCATCATCGAAAATAATTTCACTCAACCAGCCCGTTTCTTCGGCAATTAACACTGCCGTTTTAGGGTCGATATAGAGCCAGTTAAACCAGCTGCCTTTTTCTCCCTGATATTCGTATTGGTAAGAAACCTCTCCGTAATATTGGTTTTCAGGTTTGGCTGCATCTTCGTAGAGGTAAGCAATATCTGAGGTGTCGAAAAGCACTTGTCCGCCCGGATTAAGCAGGCTTTTCAACTTCATTAGAAAATTTTTAAAACCTATTAATGTTCCTGTTAATCCGATGCCGTTCATAAGCATTAAAAGTGTATCGAATTTTTCTTCGTAACTGAATACATCTTGCAACAGCGGGTTTTTTACCCCGCGTTCTTCCATAATGCGCACTGCTGCTTCGGATATATCAATCGCGGTTACATCAATATTGAAAGCTTGTAAAACCAGGGCATGACTGCCCACGCCGGCGCCGATATCTAAAACCCTTCCCCTGCACATTTGTAATGCCTGAAGTTCCATAACCGGCATTTCCTCATCATTGCGAAAGAAAAAATCTATGGGCATTTCTTCCGGTTCATCGTAAGAGTTGTGAAGCCAAAGCACATCGGCTTTGCCGGTTTTGTAAAAATCTGTTAGCGCTTTACCAAAAACATCCATGCAGCAAAGATAACCAGAAAGCTTAAGAAGCGAAAACCATAAAAAAGCGGACAAATTTTGAAGCTTTCGTTAGTAAAGCTTCGAAATTTATCCGCCTGCAAAAATTTTGATTTATATCTCCGGATACTTATTCAAGTTCAAACTCCTGATGGTAATCAGGAATTGCAACATGTTTAAATCCGTGTTCTCTCAATCTCGTTGCAAAATTTTGCTGCACTTCGTATTCGCCATGTACTAAAAAAAGTTGTTTTACCTTTTCGGGGTCCTGACCGGATAAAAATTTCAATAAATCTTCATAATCCCCATGGGCACTCATAGATTTAATTGAACGAACTTCGGCCCGAACCTCGTAATCATCATGAAAAATGTCTACAACTTTTTGTCCGGCAATTAACCGGCCACCTAGCGATGACGGTTCACAATATCCAACCATTAAAATTGTATTTTTTTGGTTGCCTATGTTGTTTCTGATGTGATGTTTTACTCTGCCAGCTTCGGCCATGCCTGATGCTGATATGATTACACAAGGCCGAGGATCTTGATTCAGCGCCTTAGATTCCTCAACAGACTCAATAAACCGGAGCCCTTTAAAACCAAAAATATCGTGGTCAATTTTCAGTGTTTCTTTAACACCGTTATTGTAAACTTCAGGATGATTTTTTAAAATCTCTGTTGCCTTTGACGATAGTGGACTATCAACATAATAAGGAACATCTGGTAGTTTGCCTTTTAACTCCAGTCCGTTTAAGGCATAAAGCAATTCCTGCGTACGCCCTACACTGAATGCAGGAATGATAACTTTCCCTTTTTTTATATTGCAGGTATTATTTATAACCTCAAGCAGCATAGTTTCTATTGGCTCTAAATCTTTATGTAAAGAGTCGCCATAGGTAGATTCCATTAAAATAAAATCTGCCTGATCGAACTGCTGCGGGCTTTTTAAAAGTAAGTCGCCATAGCGGCCTACATCACCGCTAAAGGTTATCCTTGTTGATTTTCCATCTTCGGAAATTGTTAAGTGAACTGCGGCACTTCCCAGAATATGGCCAGCGTCGGTAAATTTCAGGCGAATACCCGGCTCAATCTCGAAATCTTCCTCATATTCAACAATCTTCATATTGCCTACAGTTTTCACCACATCATCTTCTGTGTACAATGGTTGTTCTTTTTCCTGCCCCGGTTTTAAATGTCGGTTGGCAAATTCAGCATCCTGCGTTTGGATTTTTGCAGAATCCATCATTAATATTCTGGCTAAATCCATTGTAGCCGATGTGCAGAAAATTTTTCCTTCGAATCCTTCGCCCACCAATCGCGGTAACAAACCACAATGGTCGATATGTGCATGCGAAAGAATAAGATATGTGATTTTTTTTGGGTCGAAACCGAAGTAGCCATTAAGTTTATCGGTAACTTCGCCCATGCCTTGAAAAAGGCCGCAATCTAATAGTATTTGCGTGTTATTTTTAAGCGTAATTAGGTGCTTACTGCCCGTAACTGTACGTGCAGCACCATGAAAAGTTATTTTCATTGTTTATGGTTAGAAATTATAATTGAATAAAAATGCCGGAATTATCCGGCATCTCCAATTATTTAAGCTTTTATATCAGCTATTTTATCTTTAACCTTATCCGCTACACCCGATGCCTTGTCAGCCAGGCCTGCGAGTTTATCTTTTGATGAATCCAATAAATCGCTAAACCAATCAGATACTTTTCCTTTCAATTCGTCTGAAGAATCAGATGATAATGCTAATGCGATTGTTGCACCTAATGCTGCGCCGGCTAAAACGCCTACTATAATTTTTGTTTCCTTTGTCATAATTGTAGTTCTTTAATTATTAAACATAAATTAGCTCTTGCTGTTTTTATTTTTTTAACAACGCAAAAACCAAACCACAATGAAAAGCATATTTTTTATCGATCTGGACAATACAATTTATTTTACCAAACCCAACGAAGAACAGTTGATGAGCGGCTTGTATAAGGTGTTGGAGGAGCAGGATTTAGGTGTGTCTGATGAAGAATATCAGCGGGCAAAGAAAGAAATGCTTAGGGTACCATTTCAAAAGGTAGCGCGGAAATTCGGATTTAAGAAAGAGGCTATTGATAATGCAATTAAATACCTGGTGAACGGTGAAGTGACATCCCCATTAACACCGGGTGAAGATTATCATTTTATAAAATCGCTTAAAGGCAGAAAATTCATAGTTACAGCTGGCTTTTACAAGAAACAAACTACAAAGGTGAAAATGCTTGGTATAGCCGATGATTTTGAAGAGGTGTATGTTGTTGATGTCACCACTTCTGATCAGACTAAAAAAGATGCTTTCGAAGCTTTAATTCGCAAACACAACCTTAACACTAATGATATTATGGTGATTGGCGATGACGCTGATTCTGAAATCAGGTTTGGTTTGGAATTGGGGTTAACAACATTTTTACTAGATCCCGAAAATCTGCATCCAGATGCGAAAACCACTTTTAGAGGAACTGATTTTAGTAATCTCCACGAAGCAGCGGGGCAAGCATAGCTAAGCCTTGCAAAAAAAAAGCCCCGATTGCTCATCGGGGCTTTCAAAATTTTATCCTCTTCCACCTCTGCCAGGCCTTCCGCCTTCTGAGCCTCTTTCACCACCCCCGCGACTTTGCTGTTGCGGTTGAGCTTGCTGTTGGCGCTGTTGTTGCATTTGCTCATTTCGTTGTTGCATTTGCTGATCGCGTTGCGCTCTTTGTTGCTCTGCCTGCTGAGAACGTTGCTGTTGCATTTGCTCATTTCGTTGTTGCATTTGCTGATCGCGTTGCGCCCTTTGTTGCTCTGCCTGCTGAGAACGCTGTTGTTGCATTTGCTCATTACGTTGCGCTCTTTGTTGCTCTGCCTGCTGAGAACGTTGCTGTTGCATCTGCTCATTGCGTTGTTGCATTTGCTGATCGCGTTGCGCTCTTTGTTGCTCTGCCTGTTGAGAACGTTGCTGCTGCATCTGCTCATTTCGTTGTTGCATTTGCTGATCACGTTGCGCCCTTTGCTGATCTGCCTGCTGAGAACGTTGTTGTTGCATCTGCGCATTACGTTGTTGCATTTGCACATCCCGCTGACCACGTTGCTGATCCTGATTCATTCTATCCTGCTGATTTCTTTGTTGCATCTGCTGGATGCGTTGCTGATCGCGGTTTCCTTGTGCCTGCGTACGGTCGGCAGATTGCCTGTTTCGTTGCTCTGCATTACCAAAATCCTGATTCGCACGTTCAGTTCTTCCATTCGCATCGCGATTATAAACACCAGCTCTGTTATTTTGCTGGTTATTATTATCTCTGCGATTATCTAAATTTCCGTTTTCCCCACGATTAGGTTGAGACATTCTATTATCATTGCGCTGCCCAAACCGGTTGTCGTTATTATTTCCACCTCGCTGATCGCGATTTGAGTAATTGTTGTCGTTTCTTCCATTTCTGCTGAAACCTGCATTTCCTTGCTCAAATTTCCTTGGCGCAGCACTTCGGTTGTCAACTCCTCCACGCTCTGGTCTTGGTCTGTAAATAGAAACCGATCTGTTGTCTATCCTGCTGGCGCCGGGTCTGTTGCTTTGTGCGTATCTGTAAACGGTTACATTTCTGTTTGTTGCACGTCTGATATCTTCCAGTCTTGGTCCACCATAATAACTTCTTCTGTTGTAAACATAAGTGTTATTAATAATTGTGGTGTTGCGGATGTAAACATTGTTGCGTCCGTAATCATACCTTGGAAAAGTGTTGATGTATATGTTTGCCTGAGGAATAAAATTCCAGCAGAATTCAGGTACACTGTATCGGCGGCCAAAGCTTAAATTTATATTGATGCTCGGTGCCATTGGTGCCCATCCATAGTAACCTTCTCCGCTTCTCCAATCAACCCATGCAGGTCCCCAGTTGGTATCTGGCAACCAAATCCATTGTCTGTAGCTATTAATTACCCAACGGCCATAGTGGAAAGGCGCCCAGCCCCAATCGTAATTGGAAACCCATGTGTTGCCATATTCTGTCATCGCCCAACGCCCGTTTGTGTAATAAGGGCGAAATTCGTTTTGATCTACATCAGGGCGCCACACATAACCATACTGTGGGTCTTGAATCCAGGTTCCGTAAGGAGACAATTCGTCGTAAAACGTTTGAAGCGAAACATTACCAGTGCTGTAACCATCATCCTGGTAACTTTCTTCGTAGCCCTGTGCCCTGGCGAGGGTGGTGGTTCCGGCAAGGAGCGCAAACAGCCCCAGCACAAGTGCCGTAGTTTTCAGTGTTTTCATTTGTGTGTTTATATTTTAATAACCTAATGTGTGTGTATCAATTAGAGAACCAAAAACGTTATTGGTTTAATATGCAAGCATAGTTTTTATTTTTTCTTCGATATATTGCGTTGCAGGGCATATTTAACTATTATTTAACGTTTTAAACATGGTATAATTGTGCAGAAAATAAGTCAGTTAGAAATAAAATTTGCTACACCACGTGTTCGGGCAGACATTATATTGTACAATGCGAAAACTTTAAAACTTAAATTCTATTTATTGTGAGTATTTTTGCATCATGCAAAACGGTACATTATATCTTATTCCTGTTCCTCTGGCCGAGGAGGTCGCTCACAAAACTTTTACGCCTTATCTTGTCGATACTATAAATCAAATAGATACCTACATTGTAGAAAACAGTAAAACTGCCAGAAGATTTTTGAAAGAGGCCGGTTTAAAAACACCTCAGAAAGATTTGATTGTTCATGACTATGGCAAACACAACCGTACAGATTTAGGCCAATTTTTTACCGAACTTAAAGCTGGCAAAAATGTTGGTTTAATGAGTGAAGCCGGGTGCCCCGGTATTGCAGATCCTGGTGCCGATATTGTGGCCGAAGCGCACAAACGTGGCATTACAGTGGTTCCATTGGTTGGGCCAAGTTCGATCCTGTTAGCGTTAATGGCATCAGGCTTTAACGGACAAAGTTTCGCCTTTTGGGGTTATTTACCTATTGATAAGGAACAACGCACTAAGCGTATAAAAGACTTGGATTTGTCGGCCAGCCGCTACAAGCAAACACAGATTTTTATCGAAACTCCTTTCCGCAATAACCAGATGCTTGAAGAAGTTTTAAAGAGTTGTAAACCAAATACGCAACTTTGCATTGCAAGTAATTTGACCGGAGCAGATGAGTTTATCAAAACCCAAAGCATCTACAATTGGCGTAAAGAAGAAATAGACCTGCACAAAAAACCAACAATATTTTTGTTGTATTAGGTGTTAACCTAAAGTTCGTTCAAGCAAATAGTCGTCAACTATATATTTTAGAACTTTACAGTTTGAAGTTTTATCTTAATATTCAAATCTAAGATCATGAGAAACCGATTTGTGAAATTTGCTTTAATCCTTGTGATTGCATTTTCATCATGTAAAAATGCTAAGGAAAACAGTTCGACTTTTACAAAGAATCGTGATTCCAAAGAATACAAAAATAACCTTGCAAAAAAGATAAAGGCGGACGACGGCACATTGATATATTCCTTCAGTAAATACAAAGTAATGGATAATCAGGAATTCGTAGAAATTAACATTCGTGGAACCGATTATAATTCGACTGCCGTTGTATTAGTAGATAACTGGGCGAGGCTTAGTAAAATTAAAGAAAGCAAAGGTATAGGCTATTCAGGAGCAGAGTTAAAAGGTTTAGAATTAACGATATAGGAAAATCCTGATGGTGCTTTATTTAAATATAAAGATGTACAAGAAGTTATTGATTAGTCTGGCTTTGCTACCTGTACATCCCTTTTCCGTCTATAAAATCGACGACTTTATCGGGTAAAAAAAACTGTACATTCTTCTTTTCCTTTATCGCTTTGCGGATAAATGTTGATGAAATTTCCATCAAAGGCGTGTTTGTAAAAGTTATTGATGGATGATTTTCCCATTCCGAAACATCGGCACCGGGGCGGGGGTAAACATATATTTGATAACTTTTTAGCAAGACCTCATAATTTTTCCATTTCTTAAAAGAAACTAAATTATCAGCGCCCATAATCAAAACAAACTCTTTCTCAGGATATTTCTCATGGAGATAAGTTAAGGTATCAATGGTGTATGAGGGTTGCGGCAGGGCAAATTCTATGTCGCTTACGCGAATATTTTCGGCATGCTCAGTTGCAGTCTTCGCCATCTCCAGGCGGTCGTACATGTTGGTTAGTCCGCTTTTATCTTTTAGAGGATTATGTGGAGAAACCACCAGCCAAACTTCATCGAGTTGCGTATGGTTAGCCATATAATTGGCAATAATTAAGTGCCCGGTATGAATCGGGTTATACGAGCCGAAGAATAAACCAGTTTTCAATTTAGTTTTTGCTAACCATTTAAAAAATCTCCAACCAATTTTTCTGCTTCTGTACAAGCGGTTGTGAGGTCGTAATTTTTCAAAATCACATCAAATTTATCTGCATAAAGCAATTCCTTTTCAGCCTTAATAAAACGTTCCTGCAATTTCTCTGCACTATCCGTTCCACGGCCACTTAAGCGCTGTTTAAGTACCTCTAACGATGGTGGCTGAACGAAAATTGCTAAAGCATCTTCTTCGTATTTTCTTTTCAAACGAATGCCACCTTCTACATCAATATCAAAAATTACGTGCTTGCCTTCGTTCCAGATCCGCTCAATTTCGGAACGTAATGTTCCATAAAAAGTCCCATTATAAACTTCTTCAAACTCAACAAATTCCTGGCGGGCAACTTTGTGCAAAAACTCTTCTTTTGTGATGAAATAATAGTCGTTTTCATGCTGTTCAGCACCACGAAGTTCGCGGGTTGTGGCAGAAATAGAAAAGCTCAGTTCAGGAAACTTACTTAATAAATGGTGTACGATTGTGGTTTTTCCTGCTCCTGAAGGCGCTGAAAATATGATTAATTTGCCTTGCTTCATTTTTTTCGACTAAAAACTAAAGGCTAAAAATCGAAAGTTTAAGCTTTGATTTTTAGCTTTTAGAATTCTATAATACGTTTAATAACTGTTCTTTTATCTTTTCCAATTCTTCTTTCATGCCAACAACAAACTGCTGCATTTGAGCATCGTTTGCTTTAGCACCCATGGTGTTTATTTCCCTGCCGATTTCCTGCGAGATAAAACCAAGTTTTTTTCCATTTGCCTCTTTACTTGATAAGGTTTGAACAAAGTAATCGCAGTGACTTTTCAATCGCGTTTTTTCTTCGGTAATGTCAATCTTATCGATGTAATAAATCAACTCTTGCTCGAAACGGTTTTGGTCGATATTAACTTTGCCAACGGCATCATCCAAAAACTGCGTAAATTTATCGCGGATGGCTGAAAGTCTTTTCGGTTCTAATTCCTCAACAGATTTGAAGTAAGAAAGAATATTTTTGATTCTCAGTTCGAGGTCCGCTTTTAAAACAGCACCTTCATCTGCTCTAAAACTGTTGAAATTCGTTAAGGCTTCGGTGAAAATTTTGTACAACTGATTCCATTCATCTTCGCTAACGCTTTCTTCCTTATAGCTGATAACTTCAGGGAAAGTTAAAGCAGTTTGCAATAAGTTTGAGCTATTTGCCTTTAATTCTTCGTTTACCGATATTAATTGATTGTAATAATGCGCAAGCAAAGCTGTATTAATGGTTGCGCCAGTAATTTCGCCCGAATTACGTTCTACGGTGATGCTTAAACTAACTTTTCCACGTTCAATATCTTTGCTGCAAACGTTTCGGAGAATCAGTTCTTTATCAGAAAAAGCTTTTGGATATTTTAAATTTAGCTCCAGAAATTTGCTGTTGAGCGATTTGATTTCGACACTATATTTTGCATTTGCATAATCGGCTGTTGCTAAGCCGTATCCTGTCATGGATTTTATCATGCGCAAAGATAGAAAAAATAAATTTACGGTTGGCAGGCGGTTGTTCAGTAATCGTGCGTGCTAAAGCATTAAGGTGGCTAAAGCGATACATTTATTGGTGCAGAAATACAAACATTCTGTAGTTATTAACGTTCCTTTAACAGTTTACATGGTTAACAATTGTTAATTTTACAAAAAAATAAGTTCACGCAATGAAGTTTCGCTATCGCCTTTTATTAATTATCCTTTGCATTTCAGCTGCTTCATTTTCTGTTAATGCTCAGGAATTTATTTTGAAAGGAGTAGTTTTTGAAAAGGGTGCAAATGCCCGGGTTGCGTTAGCGAACATTCAAAACCAGCGCACTAAAATTGGTGTTACGAGTAACGATTTAGGTATGTTCCAAATAAAAGCGGCTGTTGGAGATACCTTATTAATTGCAAAAACTTATCTCAATGATCAGCGGATTATTGTGCATGGTACGCAGGATATTCTTATCTACCTGGTTAGAAGCAGCACAATGCTAAATGAAGTAACCATTATTGGTAACACGAAAAAGCAAGACTTAGCCGATATTAAAAGAGAATTTCAGAACAAAGGTGTTTACAATGGTGGTAAATCTTCGTTTCTGTCGGCAGTATTTAACCCTTTAAATGGTTTATACAACCTGGTTGGTAAAGATCCTAAAAACGCCCGGCGCTTTAGTCGCTATGCTGATAATGAAATAAAACAATCGCAGATTGATGTATACTTTAATCCAAGTATCATAAAAAATAATACAACATTACGTGGCGATACCCTTGAAAACTATATGATAAATTACCGGCCTGATTTCCAAAAAGCACAACATTGGAACAGTTACGATTACATCAAATACATAAAGGAATCGTCGAAAAAGTTTACCGATACACTTGGAAAAGGAAAGTAGCTTTGTAGATTTTTTTGGAGTGATCGAATATTTCGTTAGCTCAATGCGTGAATCAGAAATTAGATAGCAAGCGCTTCGCATGCCTTTTCGGCAGCAAGTTTTTCCGCATTTTTCTTATTGTAATCTCTGCCTGTTCCAACTTTTTCACCTTCAACCATTGCGCTAATCGTAAAAAGCTTTGTGCTTTCTCCCTCGCCGTTTTCAGCGAGTTCGAATAAAACATCTTTGCCATGGCGTTGGCACCATTCAATTAGCTTACTTTTAAAATTCGTTTCAGTAAGTTCCAGTGTATGGATGTCGATGTGCGGTTTAACAATTCTCCGCAAGAGGAATTCTTTAGTAAAATTGTAGCCTTTATCCATGTAAATGGCGCCGATAATGGCTTCGAAGGCATCGCCGAGCATGGAATTATGCTTAGTTTGAATGCTAACCGAACGTTGGTCGAACTGAATTAACTTATCAAAGCCCATCTTTTTTGCCAACTGATTTAAATTGGCCCGGTTAACAATTTTAGAACGCATTTCCGTTAAAAAACCTTCCTCTTTATACGGATAATGTTTAAAAAGCAATTCGGCTATAACTGAACCCAGCACGGCATCACCAAGAAATTCTAAGCGTTCGTTGCTGCTGCGTGTGCCGTTCTTTAAAACTTTAGCCACAGATCGGTGTCTGAACGCCATTTGGTAGAGCGTTACATTTCCCGGAATAAAGCCAAGAATGTTCTTAAGCTTTTTTACAAACTCCTTCTGGGGAGAAAGGTAAAGTTTATATAATTTTAATATCGGCATTAAATAAATAACACAATTAACGGCTAATCAGCATATTTAACTAAGTTATCTATTTTTAATTAGCATACAAAATTATATAGCAGGGGTTTTTGTTAATCTTCGTATTTCTTGAAAATTACTGAAGCATTGTGACCTCCAAAACCGAATGTATTACTTAAAGCGGCTCTAACTTCACGTTTTTGCGCTTTATTAAAAGTAAAATTCAATTTAGGATCGAATGCAGGATCATCTGTAAAGTGGTTAATTGTTGGAGGAACAATGTCATTCTTAACAGCAAGAATTGCAGCGATTGCTTCGATGGCTCCGGCTGCACCTAAAAGGTGCCCAGTCATTGATTTTGTTGAGCTAATGTTTAAGCGATAGGCATCTTCCCCGAACAAATCAGCAATGGCTTTGGTTTCGCTAATATCACCAAGTGGTGTAGAAGTTCCATGCACATTGATATAATCTATGTCGGCAGTTGTTAAACCGGCATCTCTTAAAGCGTTTGTCATCACCATCCTGGCACCTAAACCTTCGGGGTGTGGCGCTGTAATGTGATTAGCATCCGCACTCATACCACCGCCAACAAGTTCTGCATAAATTTTTGCACCTCTTGCTTTTGCATGTTCAAGTTCTTCCAGAATAATTGTACCTGCGCCTTCACCTGCAACAAAACCATCTCTGTCCTTATCGAAAGGGCGGGAAGCTGTTTGAGGATCATCATTACGTGTAGACAATGCATGCATGGCGTTAAAACCACCCATTCCCGCTTCGTTAATAATTGCTTCAGAGCCGCCGCTGATGATAACATCTGCCATACCCAAACGGATATAGTTAAATGCATCAATCATTGCGTTTGTAGAAGAAGCACATGCCGAAACAGTTGCAAAATTTGGCCCACGCAAGCCATATTTGATAGAGATATGCCCTGGAGCAATATCAATAATCATTTTAGGGATAAAAAATGGATTGTATCTTGGCGTACCATCTCCTTTGGCGAAATTAGAAATTTCATCCAAAAAAGTTTTCAATCCACCTATGCCTGCACCCCAGATAACGCCGATTCTGTTGGTATCTAATTTCTCAAATTCGAAACCACCATCTTTAACAGCCTCATCTGTTGCTACAAGAGCATATTGTACAAACGGATCTAATTTGCGGGCTTCTTTTTTCTCCAGAAAATCTTCAGGATTAAAGTTTTTAACCTCACAAGCGAATTTGGTTTTAAACTTTTCAGTGTCAAAACCTACAATAGGAGCAGCGCCACTCACCCCATTAGTCAATCCTTCCCAAAAATCAGGAACATTATTGCCTATAGGAGTGAGCGCACCCAACCCTGTTACTACTACTCTTTTTAATTCCATTTATACTGAAAAAGCGTAATTCTATTTAACGTTTTTTTCCAAATAAGCAATCGCTTGACCAACTGTACCGATGGTTTCAGCCTGATCATCAGGAATAGCTACATTAAATTCTTTTTCAAATTCCATAATTAATTCTACGGTATCTAAAGAATCTGCACCCAAATCGTTGGTGAATGAAGCCTCTGGCGTAACTTCGCTTTCGTCAACACCTAGTTTTTCTACGATAATAGCCTTAACTCTTGAAGCAATATCAGACATAATTTTATAATTTAATGGTTAAATAATTCTGTGCAAAGAAAAATAAATTCTTACAATTTTCAAATGTTTTTATTTCGAACCGAAATTTTGGCTCTCAAATAACAAGCGAATATAGAATTAGTTTTTTAATTTCGTTCTGTAAATAATTTATTTCGCTTTGAATAAAACTTATCTAAAATTAACCTTAGACCTTGATTTCATACTGATTGCAATAACTGCGCCGCTTAAAGATTATGTTTTGTGCCACAAAATTAATACGCGTTTAAACACACACTTTGTTAAAGTTGAAGATCATGAAATTTTTTTCAACGTTGATGAGCCGGCCTGGTCTTTCTCTAAATACTACTTTTTTGTAGAACAGGGGGAGGTTGAGTATTACCTGATTAGTAATAAAAGCAGTGATGGCGTGTTGGTTCCGGAAATGAGTAATGTAGATTTTTTCATCATAATAAAAGAATTTATTGATAAAGAAGATTTAAATTATCTGATAAACGGATTAAACAAACTGCCTGATATACAGGTAGCTGCAAAAATCGAACCCACTAAATTGAAATCGAAAGAGAATTTGGTAATATAAAAATTATATACTTGGTGTATTAAATACACTATATTTGAGGGTTATAAAACACTGTACAAAACAAAATAAATATAAAATTTAATGCGGTTTAATTAATTTTAACTAATTAATTGAGACAACAAACAGCATTGCTAAATCAAATATTAAATGAAACCTTTTCATTCCAGAACAAAAATTGTAGCCACACTCGGCCCCGCTTCAGCTAAACCAGATGTATTATATAGTATGTTTAATGCCGGTTTAGATGTTTGTCGTTTAAATTTCTCTCACGGTTCTCAGGCAGATCATCAGGCGGTTTTGGACACCATTCGCGAACTGAATAAAAAATATGATTACAACGTTGGTATTTTAGCCGATTTACAAGGACCGAAAATTCGTATCGGTTTGGTTAAAGAAGGTGGTATTAACCTTATCAATGGCGCAACCACCGTAATTACTACAAATGAATGTATCGGTAACGAAGAACGCATTTACATTACGTATCAAAACTTTCCTCAGGATGTTCAGGCTGGAGAGATTATCTTATTAGATGACGGAAAACTTCAGATGAAAGTTATTTCGACCAACTTGAAAGATGAAGTTGTGTGCGAAATTGTTCATGGCGGGATTTTAACATCAAGAAAGGGTGTAAACCTTCCAAATACAAAGGTTTCTATTCCATCATTAACGCCGGAAGACCGCGAAAACCTGGAATTTGTTCTTGAAAACGATGTTGAATGGATCGGCTTATCTTTTGTTCGTAAGGCGGAAGATATTATCGAGCTTAAAAAAATAATCGCTGAGCGTGGTAAAACTGCCCGCGTAATTGCAAAAATTGAAAAACCTGAAGCCATTGCCAACATCGATGAAATTATAGCCGTTACCGATGGTATTATGGTTGCTCGTGGAGATTTGGGTGTTGAGTGTCCGATGGAGGAAGTTCCGTTATTGCAAAAAATGATTGTTGCAAAATGTAGAGCTGCATCTAAACCTGTTATCGTAGCAACGCAAATGCTCGAAAGCATGATTACAACCCCTAGGCCTACACGTGCTGAGGTAAACGACGTTGCAAACTCTGTATTGGATGGTGCTGATGCAGTGATGCTAAGTGGCGAAACTTCGGTTGGTGAATTTCCTTTAATCGTTATCGAAACGATGCAGAAAATTATTCAAAACATAGAAGAAAACAATTATCCGTTTAATCCTGATAAGTTCTTGAAACCAAAATCTGCTTCTTTTTTAAGTGATGCAATTTGTGATTCAGCATGTTTTCTAGCTAAACAAACAAATGCAGTAGGCATCGTTTCTATGACGTTAAGCGGTTACACTGCTTTCGAAATTTCGAGTCACCGCCCGGAAGCATTAACTTTTATTTTTACAAGCAACAGGGCTTTGCTAAACGCTGTAAGTTTACTTTGGGGTGTAAGAGGCTTCTATTACGATAAATGGGAGAGCACCGATAACACAATTATTGAAGTTAACGAATTCTTGAAAAGCAAAAAACTGGTTAAACAAGGTGATATTGTTATTAACACTGCCGCTATCCCTATGGAGGCAAAAGGTAAAACCAATATGCTAAAAATTACTGTTATCGATTAAGTTTTAAACTTTCGATGAAAAAATGCTCCGGAATAATTTCCGGAGCATTTTTTTTATCAATAAAAAATATAATTTTGCAATCCCACACGGAGAGGTGTCAGAGTGGTCGATCGAGCACGCTTGGAAAGCGTGTGTACTGCAAGGTACCGCGGGTTCGAATCCCGCCCTCTCCGCTTTTTATCATAAGCATACTGGCAACTTCATAAATCTAAATCGTTCAACCTGCCTCATTTTAACCAACTTTTATTAGTTGCGTTCATTTTCTCTTTGTATTATTATTGATAAATTAATTTCGAAATCGAAAACAGTATTAATTTTATCGCAAGAACAAACCTTAATATGAATAAATATTTACTTTCTGTAACCGTATGCATAGTTGCGGCTACAGCAAATGCCCAGCAGGGTAGCCCCCTAACTGCTAAAGACTATGAGCATGCCGAAAGTTTTCTGAGTTACAACACTGCAAAATACATCGACCACAGTTTTTCGCAGCCAAATTGGCTTGAGGGAGATAAATTCTGGTATACCACAAGGACTGCTGATGGAGAGCAAACATTTTTAGTTGATCCTTTGAAAAAAAGTAAAACGTTAACTACCGAATTTAAGAGCGGAGGAAGTGGGGCGCAAAACGTTCGTCGCGGTGGCCGCGGAGAAGTTGTTTCTCCAGATGGGAAAAAATCCATCCTAATTAAGGATTACAATCTTTTTGTGAAGGATATCGCATCTGGAAGACTAACGCAGTTAACTACAGACGGCGTTAAAGATTACGGCTATGCAACAGACAATGCGGGCTGGAAGCATAGCGATGGTGCAATTCTGCGTTGGTCGCCAGACTCAAAAAAAATTGCAACCTTTCAGCAAGACCAACGCAACTCTAAAGATATGTACCTGGTATCGACAAATGTTGGCGCTCCAAAACTTAGCGCCTGGAAGTATCCCTTGCCTGGCGATAAAGAGATTGCAACCATAAGAAGGGTTATTATAGATGTGGAAACACCAAAGGTTATTTCGCTAAATGTTCCGCCAGATCCGCACCGTGCAACTTTAAGTGACGACATTTCTAGCAGTGGCACTTTTGACGATATAGATTGGAAAGCAGATGGTTCTGAAGTTGCATTCGTATCAACATCCCGCGATCATAAAAATGAAAAATTCCGTATTGCAAATGCACAAACCGGCGCAGTACGCGAAGTATTTGAAGAAACTGTTAAAACGCAGTTTGAGTCTGGCCAGGGCGCCATTAACTGGAGATATTTGCCTGCAAGCAAAGAAATCTTATGGTATTCGGAGCGTGATAACTGGGGGCATTTATATTTGTATGATGCAACTTCAGGAAAGGTAAAAAACCAGATAACCAAAGGAGACTGGGTAGTTACCCGCTTGTTAAAAGTAGACGAAAAAACGCGTACGTTATATTTTATTGCCAACGGTCAGGACAAAAAGAACCCATATTTCGGGCATTTCTACAAAATTGGTTTCGACGGTAAAAAACTGGTCGACTTAACGCCAGAAGTTGGAAACCACATGGTTTCAATATCACCTTCGGGCAATTATTTTATTGATACCTATTCTCAACCCGATGTTCCTGCTGTTAGTGTTTTCCGTAGTGTGGATGGAAAGCTAATTACAGAATTGGAAAAAACCGATGTTTCGCGGCTGGTGGCTACAGGCTGGAAAGCACCAACACCGGTATCGGTTAAGGCTGCTGATGGTAAAACTGACATCTATGGATTGGTTTTTACTCCAACCAAAATGGATGCGAGCAAAAAATATCCTGTAATCGATTACATTTATCCCGGGCCGCAGGGCGGAAGTGTTGGCAGCTGGTTTTTTGCAGCATCACGTGGTGATAACCAATGCCTCGCAGAATTGGGCTTTATTGTAGTGGTGATGGAAGGTACGAGCAATCCAGACCGTTCTAAAAGTTTTCACGACATGAACTACGGCAACATGGCAGAAAATACGCTTCCTGATCAAATCACTTCCATTAGGCAGCTTGCCACAAAATATCCAATTGATACCACAAAAGTTGGTATTTGGGGCCACTCTGGCGGCGGTTTTGCAACTGCCGCAGCAATGTTTCGCTACCCGGATTTTTTCAAAGTTGGCATTTCAGAATCAGGTAACCATGAAAACAGAAATTATGAGGATGATTGGGGCGAACGCTACAATGGTTTGGTAGAAAATGCAAATTACGATGCACAGGCTAATCAAAACTATGCTAAAAACCTAAAAGGGAAATTGATGCTTGTACATGGAATGATGGATGATAACGTGCCACCATACAACACTTTATTGGTTGTAGAAGCACTCGAGAAAGCAAATAAATCTTTCGATTTAGTTATTTTTCCAAATAGTGCACATGGTTACGGCGCTTATTCGCCTTATATGATGCGAAGAAGATGGGACTATTTTGTTCAAAATTTACTTGGCGTTCAGCCGCCATACGATTACCAAATGAAGCCTCCAACGATGCGGTAATTCGTTAAATTGTTCAGAAAGGTCTCGATGTAAAATCGGGGCCTTTTTTGTAATTAAGAGAGGATAATGGTTAAGTTGTGTTAAATTTTAATGAAGCAAGATTGAAAAGGCTATTTTAGCGATAAGCTAATCATCCCATGAAATTCTTTACCACCTTAATACTCCTGTTTATTCTTGGAAAAACCCAGGCGCAGCAAATAAACGGGCAAGTTCTGGATTATACATCGAAATTACCTGTGGATAATGTGGTTATAACCTATGGAAAGCAAACCATCATAACCACGGCTACGGGTAAGTTTTCTTTTCAACGAAATGGTTCAGACGAAACTGTTCAGCTAAATAAATTGGGTTACGAAAACTACCGCTTAAATTTAAAAAATAACTTCAAAGACCTAACCATTTACCTGAAACCAATTGCTATAAATTTGAATGACGTGCTGGTGTTGCCTAAGCGGGATTACCTTGCTGATTCTTTAAAAATGCGACAGGATTATGCCAATGTTTTTGCCTACAAGGCACCAAGTGCGAAAGATATGCTTGTTAAAAAAGGATTGCGCTATCCAACTTTTGGGTCTAACTTAGTATCAAACTCAACCTCTTCAATTATTAGTCTGGATGTTTTAAAAACCATTGGCTTACTTACAAAAAATAAATCTTCAATATCGAAATTGCAAAAAGTACAGTTAAAGGAAGAAGAAAATAATTATGTTAACCACCGTTTTGACGCCGAAAAGATTGCAGTTATAACGAAGTTGGAAGGCGATTCTCTGCAAGCTTTTATTCGAAAATACCGACCAACTGCTGCTGAAATTAGAAAGATGAACGATTATCAAATCCTCATGTATGTAAAAAGGAGTTACAGTTTGTTTATTAAACCAAACAAAGATTAACTTTAACTGAAAATTTAGTGTTTAAGATTTTACTATGGGAAAGAAAAGGCCGGCAATCAATGTAATCATAACCGGAACTACGGGAATGGTTGGCGAAGGGGTATTGATACAATGTTTAAACAGCCCGGAAATTGATTCTATTTTGGTTATAAACCGTAAAACCTGCGGTTACACTCACCCAAAACTTAAAGAGATAATCCATCAGGATTTTTTTGACTTCTCAAAAATCGAGAACGAATTAACTGGTTATAATGCCTGTTTTTTTTGTTTGGGGATAACTTCAGTTGGTGCCAGTGATGAGGTTTATTACAAAATGACCTACACACTTACCATGCATGTGGCTCAAACTTTAAGTAGGCTGAATGAAAACATGACGTTCTGTTATGTTTCTGGTAGTGGCACGAACGAAAACGGGCGTTTAAACTGGCAGAAGGTAAAGGGGAAAACTGAAAATGATTTAATGAAGCTACCTTTTGAACAGGTGTTCAACTTTAGGCCGGGCTTTATTAAGCCAATGAAGGAGCAGAAATTTGCGCATAAATTTTATAACTACATCAATTGGATGTTTCCGATTGGGCGCTCTTTGTTTCCAAATGGTTTTTGTAAAATGACTGAACTTGCCCAAGCGATGATTAATACGTTAAGCCACAATAACGAAAGAAAGACTTTGGAGGGAAAAGAGATTATTGCGTTGGCTAACGAGCCGGTTTAGCCCTGCAAATGATGTTTTCGAAGTTGGGATTAACCGAAAAAAAAGAAGATGTTTAATGTTGGTTTGTATCTTCCAACATTAAACATCATCTTAATAACTTACTTTTTATTGTCAACTTTGCGTTGGTTATCTTTGTTAGACGTTTGGTCTGAACGCTGACCGCCACCATTTGTAATGCCTTGCATCTTCTTGTCGACTTTCACATCGTGGTTTGCTCTGTCTGCTATAGAACTTCCCTGTCCTGTAGGGTTATTCTTCGGTGTGCTTACATTTTTCATAGGTAAAAATTTTTAGTTTAACATGATAAGAAAGCGTTGTAATAATAACGGATGACAAGCAATTATGTTTTTATTTTTTTAATGCCTTTAACCTGCGTTTGGAAAAGGTTTGTGTAGTACCTTTTCTTATAAACCCAATGGCAGCGGCAGCCCGTTTCCGATATTTTTAATCGGGAACGGCTACAGCGAACAGTGGGGCTACACTATCCAAATGTTACTGACTGTACATTTCCAAAAAATATTTATATAATGTTTCCTTATTAAATCATCTACAACTTTTTGTATTAAATCGATTACTTGGATTGGTTTTTGTTTAATTCGGTTATTACTTATTAATTTAGCCGAAACGGATTACAACAAAACAAAGTGAAAAAAAATTTATTCTTCATTATCTTATTTTGCGCTGCGGTTTTTACTGCAAACGCCCAAAAACAAGCTTATCTCGACATGTTAGTCAATCAACCAAAATGGGTTGATTCGGTCTTCAAGAAATTGAATCGGAGGGAAAAAATTGCGCAGATGTTTTTTGTTAGGGCGCACACAAATTTGGGTCAGAAATATATTGACTCGGTGGAGCTGGTGATAAAAAAAGAACAACTGGGCGGGGTGATTTTCTTTCAGGGCGGCCCGGTAAGGCAGGCAAGAGCAACAAACGCTTATCAAAAGGTAAGTCGTGTGCCCTTAATTATTGCAAATGATGGCGAATGGGGTTTGGGTATGCGTTTGGATAGCACAATAGCTTATCCTTACCAGATGACTTTGGGAGCCATCCAAAACAAAGATTTAATTTATAGAATGGGGCAGGAAGTTGCCAAAGATTTTAAACGCATGGGCATGCAAATGAATCTGGCGCCCGATGCTGATATTAATAACAATGCAAAGAATCCTGTTATCAACTACCGTTCGTTTGGAGAAAACAAATATAATGTGGCCACGAAAACAGCCACTTATATGAAAGGAATGCAGGATGGAGGATTGTTAACGACATTAAAACACTTTCCCGGCCACGGCGATACAGACGTAGATTCGCATTATGATTTACCACAACTTACCTTTAGTGCGGCCAGGCTGGATAGTTTAGAGATGTACCCTTTTAAAGAATTAATTAAACAAGGTGCTTCGGGAATTATGATCGCCCACATGAACATTCCGGCTTTGGATAACACGCCGAATTTACCTTCTACCTTATCTAAACCAATTGTTACCGGAATTTTGAAAGATAAACTTGGCTTTAAGGGTTTGGTAATTTCTGATGCGATGGATATGAAAGGCGTAGTTAAATTTTTTAAAAATGGCGAAGCAGATGTTTTGGGTATTGTTGCCGGTAACGATATTTTAGAGCTATCAGAGAACAGCGACAGAGCGGTGAAACTGATTAGAAAAGCCATTAGGCAAGGAAGAATTAATATGGCAGATGTTGATGTTAGTGTGCGTAAAATTCTTACTGCTAAATACTGGGCCGGCCTAAATCGAAAAGATACAGTTGTTACGCAGGGCATTGTTGCGGGCGTAAACAGGAACGCCAGCAATGCGTTAGTACAAGAATTGGCCAATGCTTCGGTTACTTTATTAAAGGGTAAGGAGTACATTAAAAACCTTGTTCCGATAAGAAGAACCGCGATTATTAGCATCGGCGTGCCAACGGTAACTAAATTCCAAAAAGAAGTTTCGAAAGGATTTTACAACTCTGTTTATTATGTTTTAGACAAGGATGCCTCTGCTACGCAAATTTCCAATGTAGCACGAGAAATTGGTGCGTTTGATCAGGTCATTGTCGGCATACATGATAGCCGCTCGAGGCCGGGAAATAACATTCCACTTAATGCGGGCGTTAAAAATTTTGTTAAAGAACTTAGTGGTAAGAACGCTGTTTTTGCCTTGTTTGCAAATCCCTACAATCTTGCAGGTTTACCTGGACTGGAAAACAGCAAAGGCTTAGTAATTGGATACCAGAAAGAAGATTATATGCAAATTTCAGCAGCTGCTGTAATTAATAACCGTTTGGTGCCAAGTGGTAAGTTGCCGGTTAGCATTTTACCAAATTTTAAATACGGTGAGGGACTGTAGTTTCATTCTGTACCAAAACATCTGGCGATAAATCTGCACTTCAATTTATCGTTAAATTAATGGATTTGCACAACCCATAAAGAATGCCGAATTTTGCCAGGAATTCGGCATTCTTGTTTTTAAGCCTATTTGCATTTAATTATATGAAACCAATTTACATCTTTGCCTTCCTGCTCATGTTATTTAAAATTTCTTTTGCACAGAAAGGTGAGGTAACGGTTATAAAGGATCCGCTGATTGATAGCTTGATAGCGAAAAGAATGGAGGTTTACCGCTCTACGGGCGATGTGACCCTGAAGCCAAACAAGCCTGTGGTATCCGACTATGGATACCGGGTACAGGTTTTTTACGGCTCAGACCGGCGGGAAATGTTTAACCAGCAAGCCCGGTTTAAAAGCAGCTACCCGAAAATAAACACCTACATTGTTTATAAGGAACCAAACTATTACTTACGCGTAGGTGATTTTAGAACAAGACTCGAAGCCCAGCGCTTGATGAGCGAACTTAGGGCAACTTTCCCAACATTATTTATTTTCAGGGAGAAAATTAACGCACCAATTTTAGAAACGACCACTGATGATCAAAGATAAAATTAAAGATTTAGCCGGGCATATTTTTAACGATGTTGTAGGCTATCGTCGCCATATACACGCTAACCCGGAGTTATCCTTTAAAGAATTCGAAACCTCCTTATTCATTAAAGAAAAGCTTAGCAAATGGGGAATTGAGTTTACCGATTGTGCCAATACGGGTGTTGTCGGGCTGATTAAAGGTAATCTTCCTTCCGAAAATGTGATTGCCTTAAGGGGCGATATGGATGCTTTGCCTATTCATGAAGCAAATGATAAGCCCTATATTTCAAAAAACCATGGCGTAATGCATGCATGTGGTCATGATGTGCATACGTCATCTTTACTAGGCACGGCATTTATTTTAAATCAGTTAAAAGATGATTTTGGTGGCACAATAAAATTAATTTTTCAACCTGCAGAAGAATTGCTTCCTGGCGGTGCCAGCATTATGATTAAAGAAGGCGTGCTCGAAAACCCAAAACCTCAGGCTATTGTTGGTCAGCATGTTATGCCTTTAATAGAAGCTGGTAAGGTAGGATTTCGCTCGGGTATTTACATGGCATCAACCGACGAACTTTATGTAACAGTAACAGGCAAGGGCGGTCACGGTGCTCAGCCACATCAAAATATAGATCCGGTTCTAATTGCATCTCATATCATCATTGCCTTACAACAAATTGTTAGTCGAAATGCCGATCCTCGTCTGCCATCCGTACTATCATTTGGCAAAGTGATTGCAAATGGAGCAACAAACATCATTCCTAACGAAGTTAAAATTGAAGGCACATTTAGAACTTTGGATGAAGACTGGAGAAATGAGGCACATAAAAGAATGAAGAAAATGGCCGAAGGAATAGCAGAAAGTATGGGCGGTAGCTGCAATTTCGACATCCACAGAGGCTATCCTTTTTTAATTAACGAAGAAAAGTTAACGGCCAATGCAAGGGCTTTCGCCGAAGATTTTTTAGGAAAGGAAAACGTAGTCGATTTAGACATCTGGATGGCCGCAGAAGACTTTTCATTCTATTCTCAGGTTACTGATGCTTGTTTTTATCGTTTGGGAACCGGCAATGCCGAAAAGGATACCTGTTATTCTGTACATACGCCAAGATTCGATATTGACGAAGATGCCTTGAAACTGTCCACAGGCTTGATGGCATACATTGCCGTTAAGCAGCTGGGTAATTAACATTCAGATCACCTGAATTAAATGATGCAATGTCCGTTGCTCATTTACTCATCTGGCAAAAGGGCATCATTTTTGAATATAAAGCATTACATGAAAAAAATACTTCTTTTAGCAATACTTTCACTATTTTTCTTCGAAGGCTATAGCCAGATTATCGACCGTTTCAATCCCGACACGGTTAAAACAATTACCCTGGATTCTTCGGTAAATATTAAAGCAGAAAGATTAAACGTAGAAACATTTATTAAAGCAGTGATGAATGATACTTCGTTTTACCAATCGTTCCGCGATATGAAACGTTACAGTTTTATTGCCGAAAACCGCATTTACAGTTACGATAAGAAAAATAAAGTAGATGGTAAAATTTACCGGAAAATAAGACACAATAACAGCGGACCATACAAAATGGAATACCTCGTTAAAGAAGATGAGGGAAATATGTACAAAAAGAATGGCAAATATCAACTGTATACTGTAGAAATGTTCGATTACATTTTTATGAATGCTTACAATACTGATTTTATGCCAAACGCACCTGCCGGAGACGGTAAAGGCGGTACAAATGAAAGCTATAAAACGAAATTAAAAACGCTCATTTTTAACCCCGGAAGGCCTGTTAAGGTTCCTTTTATTGGCAGTAAAACTGAAATATTTTCGGCAAATATGCGCCAGTATTATGATTATGCTTTTAGCAGCGGAACCTACCTCGATTCAATTCCAGTTTATCGATTTAAGGTTTCCGTTAAGCCTGATTTAAGTAGTTGGACCAAAGACGGGCTGATGATAAAAGACCTTGTAACCATTTTTGATAAGCGGAATTTCAATATTTTAGGTCGTTATGTTGATATGAAATACAGCAACATGCTTTTCGATTTTGATGTTCAGATGAATATTGAAATGGGCTATTTCGGCGACGATAAATTACCTACAAAAATTACCTATCAGGGTAACTGGGATTACCCTTTTAAAAAAGAGGAACGGGCAAGTTTTTTAATTCTCCACAAAGATTACAAGCTGGAAAAGGGTAAGTAACTGCATCTATCGGATCAAAAGATTTAGTATCTTTAGCCTTTAAAATAACCGATATAATGCAACCAATTTTTTCAGCTAAATTCAAACTACTTTTCCTCTCCTTATTCTTTTCTGCGTTTGCTTTACAGGCTCAGGTTTTAACGTCGAAGCAAATTGACAGCGTTGTAGAAAAAACCTTAAGCACCTTTAATGTGCCCGGAATTGCGGTTTCGGTTATAAAGGATGGTAAGGTTGTGCACCTCAAAGGATATGGCGTCCGTTCGATAAAAACGAATAAAAAGGTTGATGAAAACACGCTTTTCGGCGTTGCCTCAAACACCAAAGCATTTACTGCAGCTGCGCTAGGCATGCTTGTGGATGAGAAGAAAATTACCTGGGATACCAAAGTAACTGATGTTATCCCGGAGTTTAAAATGTACGATGCCTATGTAACCTCAGAATTTACAATTCGGGATTTGTTAACCCACCGCAGTGGTTTGGGTTTGGGTGCCGGCGACTTAATGATTTGGCCGGATTCATCAACAGTTGATAAGAAACAACTGATTCATAACCTTCGGTTTTTAAAGCCAGTTTCTTCGTTCCGTACAAAATACGATTACGACAACCTGATGTATATTGTGGCTGGTGATGTAGTTGCAAGGGTTTCTGGTGAAAAATATGAAGATTTTATTGAGACGAGATTTTTCAAGCCACTCGGAATGACTAAAACTGCTGCTTCCTGGTACCGCTTGAAAGATAAATCGAACGTTATCGATGGGCATGCACCATACCAGGGGAAATTGCTTCCGGTTGGGTTAAGCTTTGGAGAAGTTGCAAATGCTGCAGGCGGAATTTATTCGAGCGTTACGGATATGAGTAAGTGGGTAACTGCCATGATCAACGGCGGGAAATACGGCGAAAATTTGAGTAGTAAGTTGTTCAGTCCGGCAGTTCATAAAGAGTTGTGGACGCCCCAAACCATTATAGCGGGCGGCAACCCTGCAAGTTTTAGCAGTTACGGTTTAGGTTGGTTTTTAAGCAATGTTAACGGAAATTTCCAGGCTACACATACCGGAGGTTTATCAGGCATAGTTACGCAGGTTACCATTTTACCTGATTTAAAGCTTGGCATTATCGTTTTAACCAATCAGCAATCTGGTGCTGCTTTTAACGCCATTACCAATTCTATAAAAGATGGTTATTTGGGCATTAAGGGCCAGAACCGGATTAAAGCCTATAACGATAACAGGTTAAGAAACGAAAGCCAGGCCGATGAATTGGTAAAAAAGGTGTGGACAGACATTGATGCACAACAAAAAAACAGCGCCGTAACACCTAACCTTAAAAATTATCTTGGTACTTTTAACGATGCCTGGTTCGGCGAAGTAAACATTAGCGAAGCAAATGGAAAAATGCATTTCGAGGCTAAAAATGCCCCGAAGTTGCGTGGCGACATGACTTTTTATAAAGGGAACACTTTTATTGTAAAATGGTACGACAGAAGCTTAGATGCAGATGCTTTCGTGAGTTTTACATTAGATAATACCGCAACCGCGAATGGATTTAAAATGTCGGCAATCTCACCTTTAACAGATTTTAGTTTCGACTTTCAGGATTTAGACTTTAAGAAAACGATAAAATAATACCATGAAAACTACATTAAAAATCACCCTGCTTTTTTCAGTTTGTATTCTATTTTTAACTTCAATGACATTTAAACCGAAACGAATTATCTTTTTTGGCGATTCGATTACACAACAAGGAGTATCAGCCAACGGTTACGTCACGTTGATAAAAAAAGCGTTAGATTCTACCAAATACACCGTAATGGGCGCAGGAATTGGCGGTAACAAAGTATATGATTTATACCTGCGTTTAGAAGATGATGTTTTAAATAAGAAACCCGACTTAGTAGTTATTTACGTTGGCATCAACGATGTTTGGCATAAACAATCTTCTCATACGGGAACAGATTACGACAAATATTTAAAGTTTTATCAGGCATTAATTAATAAAATTCAGGGTGTTGGGAGCAAGGTTGTGTTGGTAACCCCGTCGGTAGTTGGCGAGAAAAAAGACGGAACTAATGAACTTGATGCCGATTTAAATAAGTATGCCGAAGGAATTAGAAAGTTGGCGGCTAAAAACAACTTGCCTGTTTGCGATTTACGGAAAATCTTCGCTGATTACGAAGCGAAAAACAATCCTGAAGACAAAGAAAAAGGGATTTTGACTGTAGACCGCGTTCACCTGAACGTAACCGGGAACAAGCTTGTTGCCGATCAATTATTGCCACTGGTGAGATAAACTGTTACAGGTTGCATGTTTTGGGCTGCAGGTTTCAAAATTTAAGAGCACAATAAAATAAAGTTAAAAAGATGAAGGTTATAAGTTTTGGGTGATAAACCTTTAAGCGATAACTTACAGTGCAATCAAAATGATAAACCGCGAAACGATAGATAAGATAATGGATACCGCCCGCATTGAGGAGGTAGTAGGGGATTTTGTGCAATTAAAAAAACGCGGAACAAGTTTAATCGGAAATTGCCCCTTTCATGGCGAAAAAACACCTTCATTTCACGTTTCTGTAACCAAAGGAATCTATAAATGCTTTGGATGTGGTAAAGGCGGCGATTCGGTTCGTTTTATAATGGACCATGAAAAGTATAATTACCCTGAAGCGTTAAAATTTTTAGCAAACAAATACAACATTGAGGTTGAGGAAACCGAGCTGACGCCACAGGATACCGAAGCTCAAAATGCAAAGGAAAGTTTATACATCGTTTCTCAGTTTGCAGCTGCTTTTTTCGTTAAACAACTCTGGGAAACTGATGAAGGCCGCGGAATTGGTTTGAGTTATTTTAAAGAGCGTGGTTTTAGAGAGGATATCTTAAAGAAATTCGAGGTGGGTTACTCGCCCGATGTTTGGGATGCCATGACTCAAAGCGCTATAAACGCTGGTCATAAACTCGAGTTTCTGGAGCAAACAGGCTTGTCGATTAAAAATGACAATGGCAAAATCTACGACCGTTTCCGCGGCCGTGTAATGTTTCCAATTCATAATTTTACTGGTAGAATTATCGGCTTTGGCGGCCGTACTTTAAAAACCGATAAAAATGTTCCTAAATATGTAAACTCGCCGGAGAGTGAAATTTACCATAAATCCAATGTGCTTTATGGTTTGTTTCATGCCAAAAAAGCAATTAGAGATTTAGATAACTGCTATCTTGCCGAAGGCTACGCCGATGTTCTTTCCGTTCATCAGGCCGGTATAGAGAATGTTGTCGCATCATCCGGTACTTCGTTAACCGTAGAACAAATAAAACTTATCGGGCGATTCACCCAAAATGTAACCATTCTTTTTGATGGCGATGCAGCAGGTATCAAGGCCTCTTTACGTGGTTTGGATATGATTCTGGAGGAAGGCTTAAATGTTAAAATAGTTTCTTTCCCGGATGGGCACGACCCAGATTCGTACATGCATCACGTTGGCGCCGGTGCTTTCAAAACGTATTTAGAAAACAACAGAAAAGATTTTATCCTCTACAAAGCCAACGTATTATTAAAAGATGCTGGTGATGACCCCATAAAGCGTGCCGGAATCATTCGTGACATTGTCGAAAGTATTGCGAAAATTCCAGATCCGATAAAGGCTTCTGTCTTCATTAGAGAGAGCAGTAGTTTGTTAGAAATTGAAGAGCGGATTCTACTTTCCGAACTGAATAAAATGCGCTCGGCCAAGAGTAAAAAATCGTTCGAAAGCAATCAAAGAACTGCTAACTTAAATCAAAATCCTTATTCTTCCGGGCCACCGGAACCACTTGGTCCACCGGCTGATTTATGGGACGATAACGCCGGTTCGACAATACAACAAGCGGAAAACGATGAGCACCAGGAAAAGGAAATTATTCGCCTGCTATTGGCCTACGGACATGAGTTTGTAAACTGGGATAACATCGACGACATGGTTATTGGCTCCTTTGTGATGCAGAATTTAGCCGATGTTGAATTCGAAAACCCACTTTGTAAAAGAATCGTTGATTACTATAAATCAGAAATTGACAATGGTAGATTGCCAACGGCAAATCACTTTATTAAGCACCAGGACCGGGATATTGCGGATTTAGCAATTACACTGTCTACCTCGGAGTATGCTTTGAGCGAAAACTGGCTTAACAAGCATCAAATTTACGTTAAAGACGAAACGATGCATTTGAAAGCAACCATTCTTGGCGGAATTTTTCACCTTAAAAAACGCAAGGTTGATAGAATCCTCACAAATCTTCTGAAAGAAATAAAAGATGAAAAGGATAGCGATAATCAAATGATTTTGATGCAACGTTATGGTGTGATAAAAGGGGTTGAAAGAGAAATATCAAAATTCCTGGGCTCTGTAATTGTGAAATAGATATAGACTTGCTAAAAGTTTGTTATGTTCAACCTTAACAGTTGTGTTCCGAGGTCTTCAAATTTGAAGGCTGTAATAAAAAACCAATTAAAAAAATCCATCAATGGCGCTCCATAATGATTTAGGTGTTAAAGGTGAGGGAATTGCCAAAATTTATCTTGAAGAAAATGGTTACGAGATTCTCGATGAAAACTGGGTTTATGGTAAGGCTGAAGTCGATTTAATTGCCTACAGGGATGGGATAATGGTATTTGTAGAAGTTAAAACCCGTACATCCACAGCCTTTGGCATGCCCGAAGAATTTGTTCAAAAGGCAAAACAAAAACAGATGGAACTGGCTTCGCTTCAGTATATTGAGATCATGAACCATCAGAACGACATCCGCTTTGATATCATTGCTATAGTATTTAAAAAAGATAACACTTACAAATTAAAACACATAGAAGATGCTTTTTGGCCTGAAGATTAACCGCATTCAATTTCCTCTATTTATTGCTGCCGCAATAAGTTTCGCCAGTTCTTGTAAAGATGATCCGGCATCAGGTTATAGCACTTTCGTAGCGCCGGCCGCGGGTGCGACTGTCTCATCCGGCACTCCTTTGCAGTTGAAAATAGATTTTGCAAAAGGCAAGAAAATCGATTCTGTTGTGTATTTGTTAGATTCTACACAGGTTGCTCTAGCTAAAGATACGCTTTCGATAAAGATTAAAACCGACGGCATAAAACTTGGAAACCATCTAATTACGGCAAAAATCTTTGGCGGTGATAAGCCTGATGAGATAACGTCCAACATTATTATTCTGGCTTCTAAATCACCAGATTTGTACGGCTACAGGGTTGTTACCAAACTGCCGCACGATACGGCGGCTTACGTAGAAGGGCTTGAATACAACGATGGTTTCTTCTACGAGGGAACCGGAGAAAAAGGTAAGTCGGATTTAAGAAAAGTGGATGTTCAAACTGGAAAAGTTTTACAAAGAGCGAAATTAGACACGGCTTTATTTGGAGAAGGAATAGCACTTATCGACAACAAAATTCTTCAACTAACCTGGCAGGATAAAAAAGCTTTTGTGTACGATAAAAAAACTTTTAAACAACTGGCAGAACTTCCTTATGCAAGAGACGGTTGGGGAATGACCTTCGACGGGGAACAAATTTATGCTTCTGATGGCACAAATACCATTTATTTTTTAGATAAAAGTACCTACCAGAAAACGGGTTCTATAGACGTCTTTGATGATAAAGGTGCGAGAGATAATATCAATGAACTCGAATATATAGACGGTAAAATTTACGCCAACGTTTACCTTACCAACAACATCATCATCATTAACCCAAAAACGGGCGCTATTGAAGGGAAGATAGATTTAACGGGTCTGTATTCATCAGATAACTTTAAAACCGACTGGGATAAATCCAACAACGTATTAAATGGAATAGCTTACGACAAACAAACCAAGCGACTTTTCGTTACCGGAAAAAAATGGCCATTTATTTACGAGATCAAAATTCAGAAAAATAACTAAGCCATAGATTGACTGTCTGTCACGTCAAACAACAGGTCTAATCTATGGCCGTTTTTAAAGTTCCAACTTTATCAAAATACCCATTATTGCTTATTTTGCTTTCGGTTCGCTCAAAACACCATTAAAATTAATTGGCTGTTTGTTATTGCTGTTTACCATCAGCGTAGCATAACCTTTTTCCGACACAGTTAACATCATTTGGTAGTTTTCGGATTTCAAATCTTTTGTTTTGATGCTAATTGAGTAAGACCCTTTTTTGTTCCTGCTCTGTACGTAACTAAAATTCTTCGATTTAAATTTAATCCCTCCCTCAGTTGGATTATATGGTGCAGAATATGCCCGTCCGTAATAGGGTAAATATGCAACAATGCTATCTGGCGTAACTGTGAAATCGTAAGATGAACCGGTAAGGTTAATTGTGCCCCCGCCTTGCGAGCCAGGCATGCTCCGCAATACCTGACTAATGTCCTGATTAGACAATGGTATCGCCGTATTGGCCATAAAAACATAATTTTTATCAGCCATTAAGCTTGCGGTGGTTTGTTTATCTGTTTGTGCAAATGCTTGAGCAATTGAAGCAAAGAACAAAATGCTCAAAAGTTTTAAATGTTTCATTTTGTGTGTTTTTTGAATGTATAACAATTAAAAGATGTTGAAGTTTAGGTAATTCCATAAACCAAATTGATATTTCAAAAAGAATACATAAATATAACCAATAATGAACATTAAAAAGCGGCACCAATTATTGGTGCCGCCAACCCTACTCAAAAAAATGATTTAAACCGTAACTGACAGTGTGTTTCCAGAAACTGTAGGTGTGTAAACTTTTAATGCTGACGTGGTGCCACCATCATTTGGCTGTGCTAAAATGGCTCCAGAAGAAGTATATCTTGATGCATGCAATCCACATTGAATGTAATTACTTGCCTGAATCCAGTTTAAGGCACCGCCCTGATGTGGGCAAACCGCCTGGGTGGCTGCAAATGAACTTGCGCTGTTGCCAGCTGCTGTGCGGATAAACAAAATACCATTAACCGTAGTTGCTGCGCCCACCGATAATAGCTGGCTGTTTAAATCAACGCTTGCCGTAGTTCCGGTAGGTGGACCACCGCCTGCCGGATTATTCGGTTGAGGGTCGCTGCCTTTACTTCCGCAGCCTGATAAGCAGGAACCTGTGCAAACAAGCGCAATTCCCAATCCTAATGACTTGATAAAATCGTTACGTTCCATAATCTTTGATGTTTAGTTTAATAAATTTTGGTTTGGATATCTTTATTTTTTGATTTGAAAAGTGTGAAGTTGCGGGAAATGGTGAAGCCGAAACGAACGCCGCCGTGTTTCCATGATTTTTGCGTATCGGCAACAAAGCTGTTTTCTGCTATATATTCCGAATTCATAAAATTTAAAGAAAAAACATGGCCGCCGGTTTCAATTTCTAAACCAACCCCGAGTGGGTTGTAAAACTGCTGCGGTAAATCTGTTGGCCTGTTCAGGCCATTAATTAAGGTATAATCGGCAATAAATGATAAACGTTTGCTTAACTTAAATCTTCCGGCAAAGCCGATGCTAAGCAGGTTGTCAGGATCACGAACATCAACCACATTTTTTCGGAAGAGAACCGCCGGTGCTACCTGTAGGGATAATCGCTGCGAAAACTTCCTCGAAAAAATGGGTTGCAGAAAATAGCTGAAGCGGTTTGCGTAAGTTGCAAATTCAGTGGTTGTGAACGGTTGTCTGGCAATCCATCCCATTTGCCCTAAAACCGTAATGTTTAACGGCATGTTGCCGTTTTTGCCGCCGCCCTGTTCAATAAGTTTATACTTTAAATAGCCGTTAAATAACTCATCATGTTTACTTCTGCCAATGCTAACGGTTAATTTATCTGTAATTCCATAATCCAGACCGATAAAAAGGTCAGTTGCCACATCAAGTCCATATAAAGTATGTGCACTGCCGAACTCGCCACCAATGTCGCCGAAGTGATGTCTTATTCGTAAATCTAAATCATGCTTTTTTTGGGTTTCAGTAGAGTGCGAGAGTACAATGTGTGTCGATTTAAAAGTTGGATTTACTGAGCGAATCCTCGCAGTATCTGTCAGTGTTTTCATCAGCGAATCTGCAGATTGGGCCTGCGCAAGGCTGGTAACCAGAACAGATAAAGTAATAATAGTAGCTATTTTCATCATATATTTAGTTTTTAGGGCTTAGCGTTCCACTTATCTTTACATTAATAACCTTCGCTATTTTGGTGAACACGAGCGTTGGTATCTCAATATTATGGTCTGCGCAGGCAACATCGAAACTTGTGTAAACGGAAGCCTTACCATTTTTCAATGTGATTTTACCAGCTATGGTTCTGGCCTTACTTTCCCCATGAACGGTTAAGGTTCCTTTAACATTCACGGTGTATTCGCCGTCTTTAGCCCAGTTGATGTTTGGTTCAATATTGCCTTTAAAGGTCGCAACAGGATATTTATCGCTTTCCAGGTAATTTTCATTAAAGTGTTCCTGCATCAATTTCTTTCCGAATTCGAAACTTTTTATTGGAATTTGAAAGGCAACTTCTCCGGTTTTCGAAACAATAACGCCATTGGTTTTATTGCTTTGCGCCTTAATATCTTCTACCGGTGTAGATGAGAAAAGATTAGCTTGTATATTGCTGGCGATGTAATTTTGTGCTTTGGATGAAAACGGTGCGGAAGCAATTGCTATACCGAAAAGTAAATAGCCGAGTTGTTTTAGTTTGGTCATTGTGAGGATGATTTTTAGTTTAACTAAACCTCACGAGCCAACCCATCCATTAAAGGGGGTGCTTTGATGAGGTATTAATCTCTTTTCTTTCGAAAATCATAATCATTACGGATGCTAAACCTTTTGGGTTGCTTTGCAGTAGAAAAAAATTAGAGCGCAAAAAAAAACCGCTTCGTAAATTAATACGAAGCGGTTAAAAAGAAATAAGATTGGTTTAGTTAAAATCGGTTGTTTGCAGAGCAGGATTAACTTTAATCTCTTTTATAGAAATATTAAATTCCTGACTGCCTTGCGGCGATTGAACAGTTTGCATCAATGTGTGAGGAAATAGTACATCACCAACTTTTTTATAATCGGCATATTCTGTTATCTGCGTTATATTGGTGCCGTTTTTGGTTAATGTATTTTCTTCTTTCAACAGCAAACCGGAGTTTACATCGTAATATTCGGTTTTCTTTTTGCCCGTGGCTGAAGTTACCACAAGTTTATAAGCGTTGGCGGCGCCAACTTTTTCTGTTCCGGCAAGTTCCATTTTGCTGCCGTCGGTAGCATAAGTTAGCTGATTAAACAAACTTTTATCCGCCTTTGCCTCAGCAAGTTCTTCGGCACTCATTTCGGCTTTTTTGCCCATTTGCATCGCGTAGCCTGTGGTTCCATTAAAAGCTTGTTTCATAACCGTTTGGCCCATCATCGCAATTTCCATTGTATTTAAATTCGGTGCCATTTTTTTAAAAGTTACGCCCAACTTACTGCCTTGCATCTCCATCTCGCCAGTCTGTTGGTAAGCTGTTACCTTTTTTAACGCAGCTTCCCCGCCAATTGCATTAATGTAGTTGCTTATTATTTCTTTAGGCGACTTAGACCCAGCGCCTGCCGCTGCGGTAGTTTCTGCCTTAACGGGTGAGGCATAGTTGTCAAATTGCTTCACAGCGAAACCAGCTTTGGTTAAGCCCGGTACAAAAGCATCTGTTTTACCAACAACGACTACACGCGTATTATCGTGATTAAAATATTTTTTCGAAACCCGTAAAATATCATCAGTTGTTACGGCATTTAACTTTTGCAGATAAGTACGATAAAAATCCTTTGGTAAGTTGTTTATTAGAATGCTACTCGCAAAGCCAGCCGTGCGTGCCGGGTTTTCTAAACCCAGTGCAAACGAACCATTGTAAAGGTTTTTTGCATTCTGTAGTTCTTCTGCTGATACTTTTACAGTACGAATTGTATTTATTTCTCTTAAAAATTCTACAACAGCGCTATCTACTTTTTCGTTTCGAACAGCTGCAGTTGCCGAAAATTTCGATTGAAAACGGCCCGAGCCTGTGCTTGCATACGCACCGTATGTGAAACCGTGTTTCTCCCGCAAGTTCATAAATAACCTGGATTCTGCACCACCGCCCAAAATCTGATTTGCCAAAAGCACAGCGAAATAATCAGGGCTGCTTAAAGGTAAATCTAAAAGATTGGTTACTGTAATTTCAGATTGAACGGCATTACTAACATTAACCACGTCAACTTCGGTTTTAGCCGGGTTGCTTACTTTTGCCAAAACAGGGAGCGTTAATGGGTTACCTTTCCAATCGCCAAAGGCCTTTTCTGCTAATGCTTTTGCTGCTTCAGGTTTTATGTCGCCCACAAAAGTGAGGTAACCCCTTGATGGCGTAACGTACTTTTTATAAGCTGTTTTAACGTCATCTAAAGTAAGTCCGTTGATGGATGCTTCAGTTGTAAATTCTCCATATGGGTTTGATTTTCCGTAAGCCAAGGCATTTACAACGCGGGCAGATATCGCTTTAGCGCTCTTTTCGTTGGATTTTAAGCCTGTTAGGGTTTGCGATTTAATTTTCTCGAATGAAGCAACAGGAAATGCCGGTTGACGCAAACTTTCGGCCATTAGCATAAATGCCGGTTCAAAGTAGCGGGTTAGCGCAGAAACCGTTCCGCCAGATGCGCCGGCATTTACATCTGCACCAAGCTGGTCAACAGCCTCGTCGAACTGTGCCTTTGTTTTTGTGGTGGTGCCTTCGTTTAACATACTGCCCATTAAACTAATAACGCCAGCTTTTGCGCCTTCCGTAATCGGACCAGCATCAATACTGTAACTCGCCGATACCTTTGGCAATTTATGGTTTTCTACAACCAGCACGGTAATTCCATTGGCTAACTTATAAATAACAGGGTCGGCAACGGTAATTACAGGCGCTGGTCCTGGTTTTGGTTTTTTACTACGATCTATTGTTTGTGCCGAAATACCTTGAGCCAATAAGGAAATTGCAGCTATAATGAATATTTTCTTCATGTTTTCTAAATATTGTAAAATGAAAAGCGGTTATTTTTTTGGTAAATAGTACAAAACAACTCTTTGATTTTTGTTGAGGTATTTTTTCGCTACATCCCTGATTTCTTCACGGGTTATCGATTTAATAACATTCAACTCTTCGTTAATATCGTTTGTATCCTTATTGTGAAAGGTGTAACCATTAGCCAGGTTTTCTGCAACACCAAGCATTCTGCTGTTTGCACTTACATAACTGTTTTCGAATTGGTTTTGAAGTTTTTTGTAATCGCTTTCGCTGATTAACTCTGTTTGCAGACGTAAAACTTCTTCATCAATATCTTTCAATAAATCGTTAAGTGGTGTGTTTTTATTTGGTAAGGCAAGGGTAATGTATGCTCCATAATCTTCCAATGAGTAATTGAAAGCCGCAACTTGTAATGCAGTTTTCTTTTCATCAACCATTTTAGTGCTAAGCCTAGAACTGCCGCCGGCTGATAAAATGGAGCTAATCATACCCAACACTTTACTTTCTCTGCTTTTCATGCCAGGTACGCGGTATGCAGCAAAAATTGCCGGAATCTGGATGTTTGCATCGTAAGCCGTATCAATAATTTCTTTTGTAATTTCCGGTAGCTTATAGTCCTTTCTAACCACGTCTTTTCCTTTCGCAACTTCTGCGAAATATGCTTTAACCAAACCTCTCGTTTTCTCCACGTCGATATCGCCGGCAATGGTTAAAACGGCATTATTAGGAACGTAATATTTTTTGTTGAAGGCGATAAATTCATCAAGCCTGGCCGCATCTAAATGTGCCAGAGAACCAATCGGCTGCCAGCGGTAAGGATGCCCGTCGAAAAGGTGCGAAAATATTTTCTCGGTAAATTTACCGTAAGGAGAATTATCGATTCGTAAACGCTTTTCTTCTTTTACAACTTCATTCTGTGTTTTTACGCCTTGTTCATTTATCACAGGGTGAAGCATGCGTTCGCTTTCCAGCCACAAACCTAATTCTAACTGGTTTGAGGGAAAAACTTCGTAATAAAAAGTACGATCTTGGGAAGTATTTGCGTTATTCTGGCCACCATTACTGCTAACCAGCTTCATAAATTCTCCCTTCTTTATGTTTTTGGAGCCTTCAAAAAGTAAATGCTCAAAAAAGTGAGCAAATCCGGTACGCGTTGTATCTTCATCTTTAGAACCCACGTGATACATAACTGAAACCGCAACAACAGGCGCCGTTTTATCCTGGTGTAGAATAACATGGAGACCATTGTCTAAATCAAATTCGGTAAACTGCACTTTTTGAGCAGACACACTCAAGCACAGACCGGAAATGGCCAGAGCAAAAATAATTCTTTTTTTCATTAGATAATTTGTTTGTTTTGAATCAGTTAACAAATACCGACTTCAATTTTTTTAATAATAAGTTAATTTGGTTTTGGTTGTAACTAAACAACTAGGGGTTTGCTAAAATATATATTTCAAACAAAAAAAGCGAGTGATTACCCGCTTTTTTCAAATGATTTAACTATCTCCAGTTTTTGTATTGGTTAATGAGACCATTTGTAGAACTATCATGGCTTGAAACTTTTCCATCGCCTTCTAATTCTGGTAAAATCTTTTTGGCCAGTTGCTTACCCAGTTCCACGCCCCACTGGTCGAAACTAAAAATATTCCAGATTACGCCCTGAACAAATATTTTATGCTCATACATCGCAACCAAGCTTCCAAGCGTATATGGTGTAACTTTTTTCAGTAAAATAGAATTCGTTGGTCTGTTGCCTTCAAAAACTTTGAAAGGAGCAAGTTTGGAAATCTCTTCTTCCGATTTGCCATCCTTTTCCAGTTCAGCCGAAACCTCAGCAAGTGTTTTACCATTCATTAAAGCTTCAGTTTGTGCAAAGAAGTTCGATAAAAGAATCGGGTGATGCTCGCCCAAAGGATTTAAACTTTGCGCAGGAGCAATAAAATCTGCCGGAATAATTCGGGTACCCTGATGAATTAGCTGATAGAATGCGTGTTGACCATTTGTACCTGGTTCTCCCCAAATTATCGGGCCTGTTTCATAGTCAACTTCATTGCCGTTTCTATCTACATGCTTTCCATTGCTTTCCATATCGCCTTGTTGAAAATAGGCTGCAAAGCGATGCATATATTGATCGTAAGGTAAAATAACCTGCGTTTCTGCGTTATAGAAATTGATGTACCAAACGCCAAGCAAACCTAAAATAACGGGCAAATTACTTTCAAATTCGGCTGTTTTGAAATGGTTATCGGTAGCGTGGGCCCCTGCTAATAACTCCTTAAAGTTATCGAAACCGATACTTAATGAAATCGAAAGACCAATTGCGCTCCAAAGGGAATAGCGTCCGCCAACCCAATCCCAAAACTCAAACATGTTCTCGGTATCAATTCCGAAAGCAGATACATCTTTCGCATTTGTTGAAAGTGCTGCAAAATGCTTCGCAATATCGTTCTCTTTACCACCTTTTTCTAAGAACCACGAACGTGCAGAATGCGCATTCGTCATAGTTTCTTGTGTGGTAAATGTTTTAGAAGCCACAAGAAACAAGGTTGTTTCTGCATTTAAAGCGGCTAAAGTTTCTGCAATATGTGTTCCGTCAATGTTTGAAACGAAATGTATATTGACGTGATTTTTATAGTGTTTTAGCGCCTCAGTTACCATCACCGGACCTAAATCGGATCCGCCGATGCCAATGTTTACAATGTCTGTTAGTGCTTTTCCGGTATATCCTTTCCATTCTCCGCTGATAATGCTGTTGCTGAATTTTTCCATTTTGGCTAAAACAGCATTAACTTCCGGCATTACATCTTTGCCATCAACCAAAATTGGCGTATTGCTTAGGTTGCGTAAGGCGATGTGTAACACCGAGCGATCTTCAGTCTCATTGATTTTATCGCCGGCATACATGGACTTTATTGCTTCATCCAATTTGCATTCGCGGGCCAGTTGCATCAGCAAAGCCAAAGTTTCATCATTAATTCGGTTTTTACTGTAATCCAGTAAAATGTTTTCAAAAAAAACAGAAAATTTTTCGAAACGACTGGCATCCTCAGCAAAAAGATCTTTAATGCTTTTTTGATTGATGTCTATGAAATGATCAGCCAGGTACTTATAAGCTGCGGTTTCTGTAAAGTTTATTTTCGGTAACATAATTCTTTCTTTTTGTAAAAGTAATAAAGCAAATATTTAAAACAGTCTTTTTAATGTTCAAAAATTACATTTCATTATTTATTTTAAACAAGTAACTTAGAGGTATATCCCGTGTGTTTCAATACATCCTATTTTGTATTCATTAAACACAAACATTATGTTAGAAAACTTAAATGAATTAGTGCGTGAGAACGTACAGGAGAGCGTTGTTAACAATAACAATGTACCAAATGAACACAACGAAGCCGTTATTCAGGCTGCATCGGGTTCTATTTTTGATAGCTTGAAAGATCAGCTTACTTCAGGCAATGTTAGCGGTTTGGCAGAAATTTTCAACTCGGGCAATGCTGAAGGTTCTGCTGTAACCCAACAAGCCGCTGGCAGTTTTACCGATAAGTTAGCCGGATTAGGTATAAATGCGGAGACTGCAAAAGGACTGGCTGCCACAATAATTCCGACAATCTTAAGTAAGCTTACGCAGAAAACCGCAGATCCAAACAATAGTGCTTTCAATATAAAAGACATATTGGGGAGTTTAGCTGGCGGTGCCGATGGCAAATTTGATGTAAGCGATGTTATTGGCATGTTTAACGGAGGCGGCCAGGCACAGGCCGGTGGAACAACCGCTTCTGGTGGCATTATGGATAAGCTGAGAGGCTTGTTTAACTAAACTTTATAAGGCTTTATGTTACGCATAAAGCCTTTTTTATTAATAAGTAAATTTAATCCCTGTATGAAAAAAATCTACATTCTGTTTTTGCTAACGATTTGTTCTGGTGCTTTTGCTCAAAAATCAGTTTTGAATGTTGCAGTTTCCAAAAAAGCTGACGCTATCGAACAAAAAGTTATCACCTGGCGTCGCGACTTTCATGAGCATCCGGAATTAGGGAATAACGAAATTCGGACTGCAGGTATAATCGCGAAGCACTTAGCGGCTTTAGGGATTAAGGTAACTACCGGCGTTGCTAAAACAGGCGTAGTTGGCATTTTAAAAGGCGGTAAACCTGGTCCAGTTGTAGCGTTAAGGGCAGATATGGATGGCTTGCCAGTTACCGAAAGGGTTGATGTGCCTTTCGCTTCGAAGGTTAAGGCACAATATAACGGGCAAGAGGTTGGGGTTATGCATGCCTGCGGACATGATAGCCACGTTGCAATTCTAATGGGCGTGGCAGAGGTTCTGGCTTCCATGCAAAAAGATATTTCAGGCACGGTGAAATTCATTTTTCAACCCGCAGAAGAAGGCGTTTCTGCAGGGGAAGAGGGTGGTGCTGCCTTGATGATTAAGGAAGGTGTACTCGAAAGCCCCAAGGTGGATGTAATTTTCGGTTTGCACATTAACTCGCAAACTGAAGTAGGCGATGTAACTTACAAACCCGGAGGAACAATGGCAGCCGTAAATGATATGAAAATTACGGTTACAGGCCGGCAGGCGCATGGCGCATATCCGTGGAGCAGTATAGACCCGATTGTTATTTCTGCCCAAATCATTAACAACCTTCAAACTATAGTTAGCCGCAATTTGAATGTTACGGAGAACCCTGGTGTGGTAACCATTGGTGCCGTTAATGGCGGTGTTCGCTCAAACATCATCCCCGAAAAAGTAGAAATGCTTGGAACCGTTCGTAATTTTAGTAAGGAAGATGAAGCTATGTTTATCGAACGGATAAAAACAATTGCGACAAAAACCGCAGAGGCTGGGGGTGGAAAAGCCGAGGTTAAAATTCCTTACAGTAACCATTATCCGGTAACTTATAACAATGTTGCCTTAACAGAGAAGATGTTACCGAGCATGCAGGCCACAGCAGGCGCCGCCCATGTAAAGTTAAGGCCGCCAGTTACCGGTGCCGAAGATTTTTCTTTCTTCCAGGAGAAAGTGCCGGGTTTATTCGTGTTTTTGGGTGGCATGCCAAAGGGAAAAGACCCCATGAAAGCGCCATCACACCATACACCTGATTTTTACCTGGATGAAAGTGGATTTGTTTTAGGTGTAAAGCTGTTGGCTAATTTAACGTTGGATTACATGGCCATAAAAAAGTAGACTGCACATCAAAAAAAATGGACAAACGAATAAATTAAAAGGCAAAAAATTTTTAATTAACTACATTTGCCATTATGACCAAAGAACAAATACAGGATTTAAGAGATAGAGTAACATCTCTGAGGAGGCATCTTTGACGTTGATGAGCTACTTTACGCTATTCGCGAAGAGGAAAAATTAACGATGGCTCCCAATTTCTGGGACGACCCTAAAAAAGCAGAAAAAATTCTTGCCGAAATAAGTTCCAAAAAAAAGTGGACAGATGGTTTTGAGAAAACACATAACGCTGTAGAAGATGCCGCGGTGATGTTTGATTTTTTTCAATCTGGAGATGCTTCGGAAGAAGAATTACAAGAGCAATTCGATACCAGTAAACAAGCCGTTGCAGATTTGGAGTTAAAAAATATGCTCCGCAATAAAGAAGATCAGCTTTCTGCAGTGATGCAAATTACCGCAGGTGCCGGGGGTACCGAGAGTTGCGACTGGGCCTACATGCTTATGCGTATGTACATGATGTGGGGAGAAAAAAATGGCTACAAAATCACCGAACAGGATAGCCAGGAGGGTGATATTGCGGGCATTAAATCGGTTACGCTTCAGTTTGACGGTGATTTTTCTTACGGCTATCTGAAAGGTGAAAATGGTGTCCATCGTTTGGTGCGCATATCTCCTTTTGATTCTAATGCACGCCGCCACACATCTTTTGCTTCTGTTTACGTATACCCGCTGGTTGATGAAACCATCGAGATTTACATTAATCCTGCTGATGTTGAGTTTGAAACATTCAGGGCGGGTGGTGCCGGTGGACAAAATGTAAACAAAGTGGAAACTGCTGTTCGCTTGTACCACAAACCGTCAGGTATAATCATTAAAAACCAGGAATCAAGGTCGCAGCTTCAAAACAAAGAAAACGCCTTAAGGCTTCTGAAATCTCAGCTTTATGAAATTGAACAGCGTAAGCGTAATGAAGAAATTGCTGCAATCGAAGGTTCGAAAAAGAAAATTGAGTGGGGCTCGCAAATCAGGAGTTACGTTTTAGATGATAGAAGAGTTAAGGATCATCGTACAAACTACCAAACATCCAATCCTCAGGCTGTACTTGATGGAGATATTGACGAATTTTTGAAGGCATACTTAATGGAATTTTAATTGAATACTTATGGTAAAATCGTTTTTTCTCTTAATCGCACTTTCTATGGCAACATATTCATCGAACGCACAGCAGGTTGTGCCATTATATGCCGACTCGGTTCACGGAGCGAAGCCAACACCTGCCACATACGTTGAAAATACAGAGGTTCGTGCCAACGGTACACTGAGCATCACAAAGGTTTCGATACCAACGCTAACGGTTTTTGAAGCACCAAAAGATATTGCCAACGGAACTGCGGTGATTATTTGTCCGGGTGGAGGGTATGCTGCGCTGGCTTTTAGTCACGAAGGCACTGATGTTGCAAAACGTTTTAACGCAATCGGAATAACGGCTTTTGTTTTAAAGTACAGGTTGCCCAGTGATGAGATAATGACTGATAAGACTTATGCCCTGTTGCAGGATATTGAGCAGGCCATGTACCTGGTAAGAAAAGACGCGAAAAAATACAACATCAAACCGAACAAAATTGGGATAATGGGATTTTCTGCGGGCGGCCACTTAGCATCAACGTTATTGGTACATTATAACGATTTGAAGATTTCTAATCGGGAAAAATTAAGTTTAAAGCCAGCTTTTGCTGCGTTGATTTATCCAGTAATCAGTTTCGAAGAGTCTGTGCACACCGGTACAATGAAAAACCTGCTCGGGCCCAATCCTCCGGAAAATTTGAAACAATATTTTTCAGCAAATAAAAATGTAACCAAGAAAACTTCGCCTGTGTTTTTGGTTCATGCGAAAGACGATAAAACTGTTCCGGTAGCAAACAGCATTCTTTTAAACGAGGCGTTGCATCAAAACGGCGTCGATTCAGAAATTTATCTTTACGAAAATGGCGGCCACGGCTTTGGCCTGGTAAATAAGACTTCAGATGTTGACTGGTTTAATTTACTTTCGGCCTGGTTAAAAGAAGAGAAATTCTAGAGGAAACTATTGCTCCTTAATGGTTTTATCAATTACACTTAACAAACCATCCGTATAGGCATCGTCTGTTAATTCCCAAAACATAATTCCATTAAGTTTTTTATTGATAACGTATTTCGTTTTCAGTGAAATTGATTTCGGGTCATCAAATGTTGCAAGCCTTTTGGTTTCGGCATTGTAATAATATGGCGCTTTTGCAATTTCGTCCCAGTAATATTTGTAGCCTTTATCTACTGAAAACTCTTTGCTAAAGTTTTTGAACGATACACCATTAACAAATTTTGTTGGTTGGTATAATCCCTGGTTAGCATCGGTGGAGTTCTCGAAAATCCTTGCATAAAACGCAGCCCCTAAAGCGATTTTATGAGCAGGTACGCCCATTTTAATTAGCTCTGAAACTGCATAATCTCCGGAGAGTGGCAGTTGTGTAGTTGAGTAAAGCGGTGTATGATGACCGCTTACTGTTGCGTAACCGCTAACTAAATCATAAGTCATCAGGTTAACACGGTCAACCAATGGCATAATTTCATTCCATTCGAAGCAAGAATCGATACAGTTTTTTGTTCCACCGGCAGCAAAACTTATGTCCGCTTTTTTGCCTAGCTTTTTCCGCAGTTCTTTAATTAACAGGGTAAAATTATGTTTGTCGTCTTCGGTGTAGCGGTGTCCCGGAAAGCCGGCCACCGCCGGATATTCCCAATCGATATCAATACCATCAGCCTTAAAAAAATTGAGTAATTCTTTTGTTGTTTTTGCAAAAGTTTTACGGCCATCGGCCCGGCTAAATACTTCCGAACAATTTGCGCATGCACTCCAGCCACCCATTGCCATCATCACTTTTAAATCTGGGTTTCGCTTTTTTAAATCGACCATTTTTAAAATCAACGCCGAATCTTTAGCAGAATGAATGTTCATGCTGTCGCCTTTCAGATGTCCGAAACTGTAAATTAAATGGCTTATTTTTTCAATCGGAAAACTATCTATAAGGGTGCCTCCGCCGCCGGTATAATAGGCAATAACGTTAGGCTTATATTTTTGCTGTGCATTTGAAGTTAATCCACAAAAGATAGAAAGCAAGATTACTGCGGCTACTCTATAAAAGTTGTTCGTTCGGAATGATGACTCAGGCATTAGCTATTGGGATGTATCTTGTTCTGAAATAATTTTTTGAAGTTCGTTAAGTTCGGCGACTTTTTCCGTAGCGCCGGCATTTTCATATGCAGAAATCAAATTTCTAATCACCCGGCGGATAATGTCAGTATTACTGCAAGGCCTGTAATATTCTGGTAAAGCCTCCAGATTTAGCTGTCTCAGAAACTGATCTACATCGTGTTTTCCAAAGATGTTGCCTTTGTTAAATGCATTTATGTAAAACAAAACACCGTATTCTGTGCCTTCCTGCTTACTTTCATCAATAAAGCCTAATATGAAATGCTGGGGTAAATTGATTCCATAAATTGGCATATCTAGTTTTTGAGCCAGCGTAGAATATATGATTGCCAGAGAAATCTGGTTTCCTTTTTTACTTTCTAAAACCTGATTTAAGTAAGAATTCTGCGGATCGTGATGGTTTTTAGTGTTGCCGCCAAAACCGAATTGTTGGTATAAAACATGGTTTATCAGTTTCACTTTCTCTACCGAACTCATCTCATATTGAAGACCCAGCCAGATTTCACGCTTAATTTCCTCGAGCTGATTGATAACTTTTTGCTCGTCTAAATCAGGGTATTGGTATCTGTTAATGATTAAAGCGCCCTGAAGCAAATCGAAGGCACCGCTTAAATACCATAGGTTTAGATCTTCCTTAACGGTTTTGAACTGAATTTGGTGAACAATATTTTCAATACGTTCCTGAAGTAGGCCATCAAAAGACTGCTCCCATGCATTTTCAAGAAAATGAATTACCTCTCCACCATATTCAAGTAGTCTTTGCTCTACATGCTGATAAACTTCTTCATCAGGATCATCAAGCAATTTTACTAAAGCGCTTATCTCTGTGTTATTTTCCATAAAACATACATACGTTTGCGGGGTTTAATTACTTTTGCAACAGTTATGATAATTCAATTTATTACCGATTACCTTAAACACCGTTTAACTGCTAAAACCAGACATGGAACGCACTCGCCATTCGTTTACAAGCTAGCAGACGAGGTAATTTACGATTTTAGCGACAAATTTGAATACAAAAATATTGAAGCTCAGCGAAAAAAACTTTTTAATGACGATTCTGTAATTACTGTCACCGACCTGGGAGCGGGCTCTCAGCTAAACAAGAACCGAACAAAGAAAGTTAGTCAGATTGCTAAAAATGCGCTGAAAAGTCCGCGTTTGGCTAAGCTTATTTATCGTTTAGCACAAAATACGAAGCCCAGAACAGCCATAGAGCTTGGTACCTGTTTGGGCATTACAACTGCATACCTTTCAAAAGCTAGTCCGGAAGCTCACATAATTACCATAGAAGGCTGCCCTGAAACAGCTAATGTAGCCAGAAAAAACTTCAAAGATCTAGATTCAGATAATATAGAATTGCATGTAGGAAATTTCGATGAAATTCTTCCTGATATTATTTCAAGGCAACCAACCCTCGATTTTGTTTACATTGATGGCAACCACCGAAAAGATGCTACCTTAAATTATTTTAAATGGTGCCTGCCAAAAGTTACCGAAAATTCTTTACTCATTTTTGATGATATTTACTGGAGCCAGGGGATGAAGGAAGCCTGGAAGCAAATTAAAAGCCATCCTGATGTAACTGTTACTATAGATTTGTTTTGGATCGGATTGGTTTATTTTAAAAAAGGCCAGGCAAAAGAACACTTCAAACTTAAATTTAAACAATAATGAAAATCGAACCTAAATTAAACGGAATCCAGAAGTTAACAGCCTTATATGTTTTGCTGCTTAGTTTTCTTGCCGGCGTTTTAGCGTACTTAGGTTCATTATTTATTCACACCACTCTGCTAACCCATTTAATGCTCGGCTGGGATTTTTTTTGTGTTTCTTTAATTGGCCTTCATTGGTATATGTTTTACCATACCTCTGCAGTACAAACACACTTAAAAGCAAAAATGCAGGATGAAACCAGAGGAGAAATATTTGCAATAGTTGTGGTATCTACCTTCGCAGGCTTACTAGCGGTTATTCTTCTGCTGTTAGATAAGGAAATTAAAACACTTGATTTGGTTACCGCAATTTCCGGGATGTTTTTATCCTGGGGGCTGGTTCACACCACATTTACCATGCGTTATGCGCACTTATTTTATGGTAATAGCAACAGTAAAAATGGCGGACTCGATTTTCCGGGAAATGAGGAACCCGATTTTATAGATTTTGCCTACTTCTCTTTTGTAATCGGAATGACTTTTCAGGTTTCTGATGTCGAAATCTCCTCAAGACGGATTAGAAGGCTTACTCTGCTACATAGTATAATCTCCTTTATCTTTAATACCGTTATTGTTGCGTTAACAATTAATGCACTGGCCGGCTTAAGTAAATAACTTTTCTATAATCTTATCTTACTGTTTATCAAATACTTAAATTTAAAAACGGTTTATTCAGTTATATAACGTAACTTATAGTTGTATAACTGAAAAATAAGTTATAAGTTTGGGTATGGAAGAACTTACCAAAACAGAAGAGCGCATTATGCACGTTTTTTGGAAACTGCAAAAGGCTTTTGTTAAAGATATTATCGACGAATTGGATGAAGAGCCTAAACCACCTTATAACACCATTTCTTCCATTGTTCGCTTGCTGGAGAAAAAGGGTTACCTAAACTATAAAGCTTACGGTAAAACCTACGAGTATTTCCCTGCAATTTCCAAAGATGAATACGCCAAAACAACTTTCTCCAAAATGTTTTCGATCTATTTCGATAGTTCGCCTGCCAGTCTTTTATCCTTCATGGTTAAAGAAGAAAAGTTTAGTGAAAAAGATATAGAAGAAATCAAACAACTCATTAATGAAAATTCCAAACTATGATTTTAATTTATCTGTTGAAGGTTTCGGTTTGTTTGCTGGTGTTTTTTGCAGCTTATAAATTTTTACTGGGGAAACTTACCTTTTTTAAACTTAACAGGCTTTATCTGTTATCAGGCTTACTAATCTGCTTCCTCATTCCGGTGTTAACTATCGAGCAAAAGCGAGAAGTAGCGGTACATCATCCTGTTTTGAATTCCGAAATAGTTTACAGCACCGATCATTCCGTTGAGCGTGAACTGAATCAGGGAGGCTCGACTATTTTTAACTTCAATTGGCTTGATATTGGAGCATATGCTTACGTTTTTGTTGCCTTTGTTTTGCTCCTAAAATGCGTTATCACCATAGTGCATATCAGGCAACGCTTAAAAAAATATACCATCATCGAAAGCGATTCTATAATATTTGTTTCGGCCAATTCCAAAATCAAGAATTGCTCTTTTTTTAACAAAATAGTTGTTGATGCATCACTTTCGGAGCATGCAAAAGCACTAATTATTAAGCATGAATCAATCCATGTTAATCAGATTCATATCTTCGATAAGCTAGTTGTGAATCTCGCGAGCTGTATTTTATGGTTGAATCCTGTTATTTACCTCTGGAAACGGGAAATAGATAATAACCACGAGTTTTTAGCAGACGAAGCCACCACCAAAACTACCGACAAAGGTTCTTATGCAACTTTACTTTTAAAGCTCGCCATGCCAGCTGGTAATTTAGTCATTAATACTTTTAGCAGGCTTCCCCTAAAGAACAGAATTTTTATGTTGTACAAAAAGCCTGATTCTGCTGTCCGAAAGATGTCTTATTTAATTACAATTCCAATTATTTCCTTTTGCTGTTTGGCTTTTGTAAATAAAAAGGAGGTGGTAATAAGGAAATTCATTGCTGAGCATAATAAAGTTGATTACCGCCCGAAAGCAGTTGAAGAATCAGTCGTTGTTTCGCCAAAGCATGCTACGGATGCCGATAAAAAGCCTGTTGCCACTGATACAATTTCCAGCAAAAAACAAACTTTACTGGGCTCGATTTTTCCAGTCCGCAACCTTTCTTTAGAAGATGCTCCAAAACATAAAATAGTTACTTCTGAAATTAACCATTTAGCTACAGGCAGGGAATTGGTTTTAGTTGTTGATGCCGGACACGGCGGCAGGGATGGGGCTTCAAAAAGTGCATCTGGCATTGCCGAAAAGGACCTTAATTTACGTGCGGCGCAAATTTTGAAAGAAGAAGCGACTAAGCGAAATATAAAAGTTATCCTCACCCGTGAGCGTGATAAGATGATTCCATTGAGAGAGCGTTTGCCGGATGAAGGTGCTACTGCTTTCATTTCCATACACCACAATTCTACGCCAAAACCGAATATGCATGTGCCTTTCGAAGGGTTAGAAGTTATTGTATCTAAGCAAAACCCAAACATTAAGGATGCAGAAAAATTCGGTTTTAATGTTTTAAAAAGTTTAAGGCAATTCGATGGACTGTCCGTACGCGATTCATTAAAGGATGCAAGTCTGCTGTTGTTGAGAGAATCGAAAGTTCCTGCAATTGTTATAGAATTAGGAAACATTAGCAGCGAAAAAAGCCTTGCATATTTTAGCGATGAGAAAAACTTAAGGCAAATATGTAACCTGGTATTAGACGGATTTACGGCCTTCACAAAATCATAAAATTTTGATCATGGAATTACTAGGCTACCTTTTGAAAGTAAGTGCCAAACTATGTGCCTTAATCCAATTCGATTGAAATGCTCAGATTTTTATCAGTTGCAATTCTAATTTGCATTACCTCAACTTTAAATGCTCAATTTAAAATTCATGGAACTATCTCGCAAAGCGGAAGGGCTGTTTCGGGAGTAACTATATCAGTTTCAAATACACTTAAATTTCGTAGCGTAACGCAAAGCGATACTTTAGGCTACTTTTTTTTCAAAAACCTACAGGCAGGAACCTATAAAGTTCATTTTTCATCTCTAAATTTTAAACCAAAAGAGCTCCCGGTTTTGTTAAAAGGCGACACCACGATCCGCATAAGCCTGGAGGATTTTACAAAACAGTTGAGAGAGGTAGATGTTAATTTTAAGAAACTACTCATCGAAAAAAAAGTCGACAGGATTGTTTTTAATGCCGAAAACAGCACGGCAGCAATCGGGACGGATGCCTTGGAATTGCTCGCAAAAGTGCCTGGGGTACGGGTGTTAAATGACAGACTTTCGTTGGTAGGAAAAAGTAGTGTAAATGTTATGGTTAATGACAAGCTGATTCAATTAATGGATGATGATTTGTCAAATTACTTGAAATCGATTTCTTCCGATAACATTTCTAAAATTGAGGTAATTACGAATCCTCCCTCAAATTATGATGCACAAGGCAATAACGGACTGATCAACATTGTACTAAAAAAGAACATGCCCGAAGGCTTTCGTGGCGCTGTAAATTCGACGTTTTCGAAGGCAACTTATGCGACTGGTGCTGCTGGTGGTAATCTCAGTTTCAAAAAAGATAAAATCTCGTTGTACACAAACTTCAACATTAGGAAAGGATCATTAGTTCCGCTAGAAAAGAGCAGCATTTTTTATGAAAACCAAACCTGGAACACGGTTAACAGAGACAGGAATTTTAGAACTGTGCCAGGCGGCCAAATCGGCCTGGATTATGAACTTTCTCAAAAAACCATCCTTGGGGCATCTTATAATGGCAGTTTGACGAACTTTCGGTCTGAGGAAAATATTAAAACCAATGTTTTAAACAAATCCGGACTTATCGATTCAATCCTGAACTCAGATGCAAACGCCAGCATAAAATCGCACTTTCATGCGGCAAACTTCTACCTTAAACAAGCTTTAGATTCGGCGGGTAAGCGGCTTACATTTACGGCCGACTGGTTTAAATATATGGATGATAAAAGCAGGTTTTTCAATAACACAAGTTACAAGCAAAACGGGGAAGTTATTCCACTTTCTTATGCAGAATATTTATCAGAAAGTGCCCAGCATATAAATTTATACACGTTGAAAGCTGATGTTGATATGCCGTCGAAAGTCTATAATTTCTCGTTCGGCGCCAAACTTAGTTTTATTCAGAGTAACAGCAACCTTGCTTTCTTTATAAAGCAAAACGGGCTTTATCAACCGGATCAAAGTCAGCTAAATAACTTTATTTATCGGGAAAGTACGCAGGCGGGATATGTAAATCTGAGCAGAAAATTTAAAAAGATTGATTTTCAGGCTGGCTTGAGAGGTGAATATTCCCAGATAAATGGCCTATCGATTAACCAAATTACCAAGACTAAATATTTCCAGCTGTTTCCAACACTATTTATTACTTACAAGGCCAATGGAAATAGTTTGTTCTCCGCAAATTATGGTCGGAGGATTAACCGGCCGGCTTATAAAAAGCTAAATCCATTTCGTTGGTATAGCAATCAATATGCTTACACTGAAGGAAATCCTTTCTTGCAGCCTTCCTATAATAACAACATTGAAGTTGCACACACCTATAAAAGCATTTTCACAACAACTTTATCTTTCGGGAGGTTAACCAATGGATATAATGACGTCAACTTTGTTGATGGAAATACAAATATCCAGGTTACTAAACCACTAAATTTTGTAACGGGAAGCAGTTATCAGCTCGGCAACTCCTTTGTTTATAATAGGCAAAAGTGGCTGGAAAGCATAAATCAAATCGATGTTTTTTATAATGTCTCGAAATCGACCTTGCCTCAAACCCTCAGTAATTTAAAGGGTTTTGGAGCATATTTTTCCACTGTTAATCAATTTGTATTAAATCAATCTAAAACAATTTTAGGCGACCTCAGTTTTTGGTATCAGTTTCCGTCCGTTGATGGATTGAATAAAAATAGAAGCCAGTATAACCTCGATTTGGGTCTTAAAACTTTGCTGTTAAATAAAAAACTTCAGTTTGCATTAAACGTTTCTGATGTCTTCAAATCAAATAAATATCAATTCACCAGTGTTGTAAATAACATTCCGCAAGCTTACAATAACTATTACGATAGTCGCCAGCTTCGTATCAGCATTCGTTTTAATTTTGGGAATGAAAAAATAAAACAATCAGATAGAAAAACAGGAAACGAGGAAGAACGTAAGCGGAGCAATTAGTTATTTGTTAAAAAGCTTCTGCTAAACTGATGTAAAAGCCGCTTTGCCGTTTTTCATTCGCAAGCTTTTCGCCTGCACCGTAATCAACACGCACGCTCAGGCCTTTAGCTGTATCGAAGAAATACCTTCCGCCGAAACCAAAATTGGGTTTTAAGCTTTTTAGGTTGGCATTGTCGTTATTAAAAACTTTACCTGCCCCGGCAAATGCAACGATTCCGAATCTGTTCATAAATCGATATCTTAATTCCAGCTGCGAGGCAATCAGGTTTTCATCGCGATAGCGCCCGCCATAATAGCCCCGCATAATCTGGTCGTTACCCATTTGCTGCAATAAATAGAAAGGCGTATTTGAGCCTTGTATGGTATAATAAATTCCCTGTACACCGAGTACAAGTTTTTTAGCGATTGGCCAAAAGTTTCGAATATCAACTTTAACCTGACTTCCGGTGAAACTTTCGGCATCAAAAAAGTGCGGTGCAAATTGATAGGTAACACGGCCAAAAAAACCTTTAGAAGGATAGTTATTTGAATTTCTGGTATCGTAACTCTGACTCACGCCCACATACACTACAGAGCCGCCATCTTTATCGAAAATATTTGGGTTGCTGGTAAAAATTCCACCCGGGGTTTGATCGGTAAATTTATAGTTTTCAAAACCTAATGAAACACCAGTGTAAGCGTTTTTAAGAAAACTCTGTTCCGCATCAAAAAGTGCCTTAACCTGGTTCATCACCAGCTTGTCCTCATCAGCTTTTTGGGCATTGTTTCCTATTCCATAGAAGTTAAATGGCATTTTTTTAAAACGAACATCCCCGATAAAATGATATTTGTTACCTGGCGACCAGGCATCACCTTTTAACGCAATGTTATATGTTTTTTTTGTTGAATATGTAGCATTTACTGAAAAGTTGGAGCTTCTGGTAATTGTGTCTTTCCTATCTGAATAATAGGAGTAGATCGCACCGACTCCAAATTCCAGTCCGGTTTCCTGTGAGTAGCCGAAAGAGGGGATAGGTAAAAAACTTGCTTTTCGTGTGGTGTCTTTTTCATTCGAAAGCATCTTTTTGATCAGCTTCATTTGAGCAAAACCTGAAAACGAAATTGCAAATAGAGAAAGTATTAGTCCCAGTTTTTTCATGGCGCAAAGAAAAGAAAATTACACCAAACCTTGGCTGTGTAAATTATGTGATTTTGAAATGTAAACCGATAAGTGTAAACTGTTTATTGCTATTTGGAGATTGTTTGCCTATTTTTGCGCCAAATAAGACAAAACAAGATGAGCAATACAAGAGGACCAATTTCTCAGTTTATGGAGCGTAATTACCTCCATTTTAATGCTGCGGCAATGATGGATGCAGCTAAAGGCTATGAAACACATTTGGATGAAGGCGGGAAAATGATGATTACTTTGGCTGGGGCAATGAGTACGGCCGAATTGGGTATTTCGCTTGCAGAAATGATTCGTCAGGATAAGGTAGCCATAATTTCATGTACCGGCGCCAACCTTGAAGAAGATATAATGAACCTGGTTGCACATTCACATTATAAACGTGTGCCAAATTACAGAGATTTAAGTCCGCAGGATGAGTGGGATTTATTAGAAAACCATTACAACCGCGTTACCGATACTTGTATTCCTGAAGAGGAAGCTTTCCGTCGTTTGCAAAAACACATCCATAAAATATGGAAAGATGCTGATGAGGCTGGTGAAAGATATTTTCCACATGAATTTATGTACAAAATGCTTTTAAGCGGCGATTTAGAGCAGTACTATGAAATCGATCCCAAAAATTCATGGATGCTGGCTGCGGCAGAAAAGAATTTACCAATTGTTGTTCCGGGATGGGAAGATTCAACAATGGGAAACATTTTTGCTTCTTATGTTATGAAAAAGGAATTGCAAGCAACTACAATGAAAAGTGGTATCGAATATATGGGTTGGCTGGCCGATTGGTATATTGCAAACAGCGATGGTAAAGGAATAGGTTTCTTTCAAATTGGTGGTGGTATAGCCGGCGATTTTCCAATTTGCGTGGTTCCAATGCTTTATCAGGATATGGAAATGGAAAACATACCGTTCTGGAGTTATTTCTGCCAGATTTCAGATTCCACTACCTCTTACGGCTCATATTCAGGAGCAGTTCCAAACGAAAAAATTACCTGGGGCAAATTAGACATCCATACGCCTAAATTTATTGTAGAAAGTGATGCAACTATTGTAGCGCCTTTAATGTTTGCCTGGATATTAAAACAATAATTAGAAATTTTTATAAAACCAAACAGTTCTTTTAATGCCCATTGGAGAAAAACTTCGAAAATGGGCTTTTTTATTAGCTGATTGGCTTGAAATCGCATTTGTTTAGAATGATTATAAATTGTATTTCAAGTCAGTATTATGTCATGGGATTTATTAATAAGTTATACTTTTGTTCAAGTTTTGGTGGGAGTATTTCATCTCAGGCATCAATTTCACAACTAAAAGTAAATTAAATAAGTATAAAGTGTTCATTATGAGAGATATCTCGATGATTTTAAAAAGCGTTTGGAAATCGTTATTCGTGTTTTCAGCTATTTCCGTTATAGCGGTTTCTACCGTTAGTGCGCAAGATGCTGCAGAAGGAAGAACGCTTTTCAAGGCAAAATGTACCGCATGTCACGCGTTAGATGCTAAAATGGTTGGCCCTGCCTTAACTGGCGTAAGCGATCGTCACCCGGAATCGTTCCTTTTAAAATGGATTCCAAATTCGCAGGCTTTAATTGCTTCGGGAGACCCTGCTGCGGTAAAGCTTTTCAATGAGAATGGTAAAATTGCGATGACTTCTTTTCCTGAATTGGATGAAGCGAAAGTAAAAAGCATTTTAGCATACATCAAAGAAGGTGAGCCGAAACCAAAAGGTGATGCAACTGTTGCATCATCCGAAGCTGCTAAAAGTGAAGGAACTTCAGGTTTATCAATTGCAGGTATTGTTGCAATTGTAGCTATTGCTATCGTAGTATTAGTAATATTAGGTCGTGCTTCTAAGTTGTTAGAACGCTTAATTTTACAAAAGCAAGGTATCGAGATTGAAGAAGATGTGCCTTTAAAGGTTGGTGTTCGCAAAATGTTCAAGAACAAAAAATTTGTGATGTTCTTTATTTTGTGTTTAATCATCGCTTTAGGTTCATGGGGCTGGATGGGCATGTGGAACACTGGTGTTCATACAGGTTACCAACCAGTGCAGCCAATTAAATTCTCTCACGAGTTGCACGCTGGTATCAATCAAATCGATTGTCAGTATTGCCACAACGGTGCGTTTAAATCTAAAAATGCTACAATTCCTTCGTTAAATGTTTGTATGAACTGCCATAAAGCGGTACAGGCAAGAGACAATTATGAAGGTGAAATTTCTCCTGAAATCAAGAAGATTTACAATGCTTTAGGTTACGACCCTGAAACGCAGAAATACGATAAGAGTAAAGAAAAACCAATGGAGTGGGTTCGTGTTCACAACCTTCCGGATTTTGCTTACTTCAATCACTCTCAACACGTAGTTGTTGCAGAAGATGCAATTCGTAAAGCGAAAGGTTTACAGCCTACAGAGCCAGTATGTTTTGCATGTCATGGTCCGGTTAACACCATGGAAGAAATTTATCAATATTCTCCACTTACCATGAAATGGTGTATCAACTGCCATAAAGAAACAGATATTTCAGGGCAGAAAAACAATGCTTTCTACGCTAAGGTAATCGAAGCGCACGAAAAAATTAAAAAGGGAGAAAAAATCACACCGGCTTTATTGGGTGGTTTAGAGTGTGGTAAATGCCACTATTAATAGTAAGAGTTTTAGTAAGAACGTTCGATAAACAGTAATATAGCTTAAATGGAAAGCAATAAAAAATACTGGAAAGGCTTAGAGGAGTATAACAATACACCCGATTTTGTTAAAAATAACAAAAACGAATTCGCCGAGCCACTTCCAATAGAAGATGTTTTAAATGAAGCAGGGTTAAGCACTGTTACCCCACGCCGCGACTTTTTAAAAGCGTTAGGTTTTGGTTTAGGTGCAGTAACTTTAGCAGCATGTCAAAGTGCGCCTGTTCATAAATCTATTCCTTACCTGGTAAAACCTGAAGAGGTTACACCTGGTATTCCTAACTATTATACTTCGAGCTTTAACGGCCAGAGTATTCTAGTTAAAACAAGAGAAGGTCGTCCTATCAAAATTGAGACAAATCCTAATGCAGGTGAATTCAATTGGGGTACAGACGCAAGAGCGCAGGCTTCAGTGTTAGATTTATACGATGTATCTAAATTAAAAGCACCTGTTCTTAAAAATCAAGAAACTACCTGGGCAAAAATAGACAGCTTTGTTAAAGGAGAGTTGGCTAAAGCACAGGCTGGTGGAAAGAAAATTCGTGTTGTTGCTTCAACAGTAAACAGTCCATCCACCAACGCTGTAATTGCGCAGTTTATAACAAAATATCCTGCAGCAAAATTAATTCAGTATGATGCTGTTTCTTACACAGGTATTATTCAAGCCAATCAGAATAGTTTTGGTAAAGCGGTTTTGCCTAAATATAATTTCGATAAAGCAGATTTAATTGTGAGTTTTGGTGCCGATTTCTTAGGTACCTGGATTAGCGGGGAAACATTCACCGCTCAATACACTGCAAATCGTAACTATAAATCGTTAGAAAATAAGAAAATGAGTCGCCACATTCAGTTTGAAAGTGGCATGAGCTTAACAGGTACTAATGCAGATACCCGTGTTCCGGTTAAATTGTCGGAAGAAGGTCCTGCTTTAATTGCTTTATATAATGCAATAACCGGTCAATCTCTACCGGGCGGAACTTTGCCTAACAACAGCACAGCTGATAAAGTAATTAAATTAGCCGCTAAAGAACTGGTGCAGGCAAAAGGCAAATCGCTCGTTGTTTGTGGTTCTAATGATGTTTCTACTCAAATTTTGGTAAATGCCATAAACGCTGCTCTTGGTAGCTATGGTACAACTATCGATTTAGATAATCCTTGCTATTTATACGCTGGAAACGATGCTGAGTTTAGTGGCTTCGTAGCTGAAATGGGTCGTGGAGAAGTTGGTGCTGTTCTATTCTTAAACAGCAATCCGGTTTACGATTTCATGAATTCGAAAGCGTTTACTGATGCATTGGCAAAAGTTCCTGCAAAAATTTCATTTGCAGATAGAGCAGATGAAACGGCTTCACTTTGTGATGCAATTGCAATTAACCATAACTATTTAGAATCATGGGGTGATGCAAACGCTTACGAAGGATATTACTCAATCGTACAGCCAACCATTAATCCGGTTTTCAACAGCCGTCAGGCAGAAGAAAGTTTATTAACCTGGGCAGATGCTCCTGTTAAAGACTATTACCAATTTGTTCGCAACAATTGGGAAACTAAAATGTTGCCTGCACTTGGCTTAAAATGGAATGATGTTTTAGAAAAAGGTGTTGTAACAGTTACTGCTAAGCCAGCTGCAGCATATTCATTCTCTTTGTCTTTAGCAGCAGTCGCTTCATCAGTTTTAAACAGCAGTAAATCGCTGGCAAAAGGTGGCGACCAGGTAGAACTTCAGGTGTACGAAAACATACCGATGCGTGATGGTAAAAATGCAAATAATGCATTCTTACAGGAATTGCCTGATCCGGTGTCGAAAGTTACCTGGGATAACTATGTTGCTTTAGCCCCGAAATTTGCTGAAAAATTAAAAGTTAAAGAATTTGATGTTGTAACTGTAAAAGGCGGCAATGGATATTCGATAGACTTACCAGTACTTATCCAACCAGGACAAGCGCAAGGTACAGCTTCAATCGCTTTGGGTTACGGTCGTGAGAAAGTTGGTAAAGCGGGTAATGGTGTAGGTAAAAATGCTTTCCCTTTCATTTCTTTTGTAAATGGAACAATGCAATACGCCAGCAACGTTACAATTACCCCTACAGGTGGTTATTACGAACTGGCACAAACACAAACTCACCATTCATTTGAAGGACGTAATGTAATCCGCGAGGCTACATTTAAAGAATATTTAAAAAACCCTGCAGCGGGTACAGGTAAAAGCGAAGAGGGCCATAAAAATTATGACCTTTGGGATAAATGGGAGCAGCCGGGCAATAGCTGGGTTATGGCCATAGACTTAAACGCTTGTACGGGTTGCGGTTCGTGTGTTGTTGCCTGTAACGTAGAAAACAACATTCCTGTTGTAGGTCGTGATGAGGTTCGCCGTCGTCGTGAAATGCACTGGATTCGTATCGACCGTTATTATAGCTACGAAACACCAACAGGTGATGTAACAAGAGAAAAAGAAATTGCTAAGTTGGAAGATTTAGATCATGTTTCTGTTGTTCACCAGCCAATGTTATGTCAGCACTGCGACCACGCACCATGCGAAACAGTTTGTCCGGTATTGGCAACAGTACACTCATCTGATGGTTTAAACCACATGGCTTATAACCGTTGTGTAGGTACCCGTTACTGTGCAAATAACTGCCCATATAAAGTTCGTCGCTTCAACTGGTTTAATTACTGGAACGATTCTCGTTTCGATAACTATTTAAATAACGAGTTTACTCAATTGGTTTTAAATCCTGACGTAACTACACGTTCACGTGGTGTTATGGAGAAATGCTCTATGTGTATCCAACGTATACAAGGCGGTAAATTGAAAGCTAAAATTGAGAAACGTCCGTTAAAAGACGGAGATATTAAAATGGCTTGTCAGGAAGCTTGTGCAGCAAATGCAATCATCTTTGGTGATGCAAATGATCCTAATTCTGAGGTTTCAAAAGCTTTACGTTCTGAGCGTATATACTACGTATTAGAGGAAATTAACGTGAAACCGGGTATCGGATATATGACAAAAATTAGAAATACAGATACAACAGTACAAGCGTAAGCTTTAGTATAAAGAAAATACAAATTATGTCAGGACATAACGAATCAATACTTAGAGAACCATTAATTACCGGCGATAACATCACGTATGCAAAAATTACGGATGATATTTTAGGCCCGGTAGAAAATAAGCCAAATAAAGCCTGGTGGATTGGTTTCATCTTTGCCTCTTTAGGTGCCTTACTTTGGGTTGTAGCAGTAAGCTATACCTTCTGGAACGGTATCGGATCTTGGGGTTTAAATAAAACAGTTGGATGGGCATGGGATATCACCGGTTTCGTATGGTGGGTTGGTATTGGTCACGCAGGTACACTTATTTCTGCGGTACTTTTACTCTTCCGTCAAAACTGGCGTAACTCAATTAACCGTTCGGCAGAGGCAATGACAATCTTTGCGGTTATCTGTGCAGCAACATATGTTGTATCGCACATGGGCCGCCCATGGTTAGCATACTGGGTTTTACCTTTACCAAATCAGTTTGGTTCACTTTGGGTAAACTTTAACTCACCATTGGTTTGGGATATGTTTGCAATCTCAACTTACTTCTCAGTATCATTATTATTCTGGTACACAGGTTTATTGCCAGATATTGCAACCATTCGCGACCGTGCAGTTGGAACACGCAGAAAAATCTATTCTATCTTCTCTTTCGGATGGAGTGGAAGTGTTAAAACCTGGCAGCGTTTCGAAGCCGTATCATTAATCTTAGCAGGTATTTCTACGCCACTGGTACTTTCGGTACACACAATTGTATCGATGGACTTTGCGACTTCAGTAATTCCGGGATGGCACACAACTATTTTCCCTCCTTACTTCGTTGCCGGTGCTATTTTCTCAGGCTTCGCGATGGTATTAACTTTATTATTGGTTGCGCGTAAGGTTTTAGGTTTGGAAAACTACATCACCATGTTCCACATCGAATCGATGAATAAAATCATCATCCTAACTGGGTCAATTGTTGGTGTAGCTTATTTAACAGAGTTCTTCATTGCATGGTATTCAGGATCGGAATATGAGCAATATGCCTTCATCAACAGATCAACTGGTCCTTACTGGTGGTCTTACTGGATGATGATGACCTGTAATGTTATCTCACCACAGCTATTGTGGTTCAAAAAGATTCGTTTAAGCATTAAAGCGACCTGGATTTTATCAATTGTTGTAAACGTAGGTATGTGGTTTGAACGTTTCGTAATTATTGTTACTTCATTACACCGCGATTATATTCCATCAAGTTGGGCAATGTTTTATCCTACCTGGGTTGATGTAAGTGTATTCGTAGGTTCAATCGGATTGTTCTTTACTTTATTCTTATTATTCTTAAGAGTATTGCCATCCATCGCGATAGCAGAGGTTAAATTATTGTTAAAATCTGCGAGTGAGCAAGCGAAGCTAAAACAGATTAAAGAAGGACATGAGAATAAAGAGTATGTAGCTGAATACATAGAATCTTTAGAGAAATTTGATAGTGTTAAACAAGAAGAATACGCAAAAATATAACAATGAGTGATATCAAATATATTTTAGGCAGCTTTGGTGACCCTGATGAAATGATGCATGGCATCGAAAAACTTCAGGAAAATAACATCAGTATTTTTGATGTATATACGCCGATGCCTATACACGGGATAGAAGCCAAATTAGGCATTAAAAGATCAAGAATAGACATCGCAGCATTTTGCTTCGGTATTACAGGTACCTGCGCAGCTTTCGCTTTGATTTATTTTTGCGCAGTTATTGATTGGCGGGTAAACATCGGTGGTAAACCATCATTTGCATTGCCGGATTTTATTCCGATAATGTTCGAATTAACAGTTCTTTTCTGTGCTTTCGGTATGGTTTTAACCTATTATGCTTCAACGCATTTATTTCCGGGAAGAGCACCACGCGTAATGGATCTTCGTGCTACAGATGATCGTTTTGTTATCGCGGTAGATGCGCACGAAAATGCAGCACACACCGTAATTGATGGATTATTAAAAGATGCCGGTGCTTTAGAAGTAAAGTATAATGAAAGGAAGTACATTAGCTATGAATAAGAATAAGATTGTTTATGCCGCGTTTTTAGCTATCGCTTTTGCAGCTACTTTTTCGGCTTGTAGAGATAAACGCAGTACAGGACTAGAGTATGCAAGGAACATGTATGATCCGATTGCTTACAACCCTGACCAGCCAAATAAAAACTTTAAGGATGGTAAAACTGCACAGTTACCTCCAGCAAATACAAAACCAGTAGGTTTTGAAGAATATGATGACTATCCTAATACTTTAGAAGGATATAATGAAGCCGGTGCAAAAATGGTAAATCCATTACCTGCTGACAGCGTTAACCTAGAACAGGGAAAACATTCATTTGTTGTGTTCTGTGCACCATGTCATGGTGAAAAAGGAGATGGTCAAGGTCACTTGGTTAAAATTGAAAAGTTTACAGGTGTTCCATCATACTCAAGCGGCGCTTCATCCAGAGGTGGTAATATGGCAGATTTGACTCCTGGAAAAATCTATCATACCATTACGTATGGTGTAAATAACATGGGCTCGCATGCTTCGCAAATTTTACCAATCGATCGTTGGAAAATTGTGATGTATGTTCAACAATTACAAAAAGGACAATAAGTAAAGCAGAATATAAATGGGAACTCACAATATTAATTTTAGTGAACAATTTGAGTTTACAGGAAAAGTAAAAACTTTAAGCATAGTTGGTATCGTAATAGGTATTGCAGCAATTGTTTACGGTTTTTTAAGTGGCCACCAAGAGCGCACTTTTGCCAACCTGTTGCTTATGGGATATTACTTTGCATGCGTATGTATGTCGGGAATGTTTTTCTTAGCTGTTCAATTTGTGGCACAGGCAGGCTGGTCTGCATCAATTTTACGCGTACCGCAGGCAATGGCCAAAACGTTGCCAATTGCTGCTGTAATACTTATCGCAATTGTTTCTGCTGGTTTGTTTATGGAACATACCATTATCGAACACGGGCAGAGCGTTAGCGTTCCGTATCTTTATAAACACTGGGCAACTCATGGTTTAGCGGAACAAGGGTCTGAACATTACGATGCAATCATCGCAGGGAAATCTGTCTTCTTAAACAAGCCTTTCTTTTTAGGCCGTCAGTTATTGTTCTTAGGTGTTTACAGTATCTTCGCAATGATGTTTGTTAAGTTTTCATACAATGAAGATTTGGCTGGTGGTTTAAATTCATACAGAAAAAGCTTCAAGAATGCTTGTATCTTCCTTGTAATTTACGGTTTCACTACACCGATTTTCGCCTTCGATACAATCATGTCATTAGAAGCGCACTGGTTTTCGACAATGTTTGGCTGGTATAACTTTGCAGCAATGTGGGTTAGTAGTTTAGCAACAATTGCAATCATCATTATCTTATTAAGAAGAGCTGGTTACATGCAATGGGTTAACAATAGTCACTTACATAACTTAGGTCAGTTTATTTTTGGTTTCTCTATCTTCTGGACTTACGTATGGTTTGCACAGTTCTTACTGATTTACTATGCTAACATGCCTGAGGAAACCGTTTATTTCTACAAACGCTTCGAATACTATAAGTTTTGGTTCTTCCTTAACTTAGCAATGAACTTCCTTGCGCCAGTATTATTGTTAATGGATAGAGATAACAAGAGAACAGATGTTAGGTTATTGTTTGTTTCTGTTGTTGTATTGTTAGGTCACTGGGTAGATTATTATCAAATGATTATGCCAGGAGCGGTAGAAGAAGGCACCAATGGGTTTAGCTTTATCGAAATAGGAATTGCAGCGGGTTTTGTAGGATTGTTTACCTTTACCGTTTTAGGTGCTTTAAGTAAAAAGCCTTTAATAGCGAAAAATCACCCTTTATTACAAGAAAGTTTGCATCATCAACTTTAATTGATGTTTTTATAAAGGCAAATATTTAATTATTATTATAGAAGTACAGCGTACTACTTTTAAGAAAATGAGTTTAAGAAAGTTTATCACGAATAAAACGACCGCAGCTTTAGCAGTAATACTTACTGTTTTTGCAAACACGAGCGTATTTGCACAAGATGCAGCTGCAGGTGCTGCCGCGGCAACGAAAGTTGATATGGGCGAGGTTTATAAATCAGTAATATTTTATATTCTGGTATTTCTCGCAATATGTTTATTCATTGCTATTGTGGGTAAAGCCATAAGGGTATATGAGTTAAGCCGCGAAGCACAAGGTAAACCAGTTGGCATTAACTGGAACAGGGTACATGCAAGTCTATTTGCTTTGTTCCTGGTTTTAGGTTTATATGGTGTTTATTGGGAATACACGGTTCACGGTGCAATGTTACTGCCTGATGCAGCCTCGGTGCATGGAAAGCGTATCGATGAGATGTTCAACCTTACGTTAATCATTACCACTATCGTTTTCGTTGTAACACACATCTTATTGTTCGGTTTTTCTTACATCTACAGATATTCGGCAAAAAGAAAAGCTTACTATTATCCTCATAACAATTTAATAGAAAAGATCTGGACTATTTTACCAGCCTTGGTTCTTACAGTTTTGGTATTAATGGGATTCTTAACCTGGAGATCAATATTCTTCAAAGTCGATGATCCTAAAAATATGCCAATTCAAATCGAGGTAACTTCAGAGCAGTTCAAATGGTCTATACGTTATCCTGGAGCCGATGGTGTTGTAGGTCATAAAAACTACAAGTTAACAACTGCTTCAAATACCTTGGGTATCGACTTTAAAGATTTGAAATCTCGTGATGATCAAATGGCGGATGAAATGGTTATCCCTGTTGGAAAGCCGGTTAAATTGATACTAACAAGTAAAGATGTAATCCACAGTTTTTACATGCCACACTTTAGAGTACAATTGAATACTGTACCTGGTATGCAAACCATATTTGAGTTTACACCAACCATTACAACTGCAGAGATGCAGCAAAAAACCAACGATCCTAATTTTAAGTATCTTTTTTACTGTGCTAAAATCTGTGGTTCTGGTCACTACAACATGCAAAAAGTAGTTCGGGTTGTTTCGATGGAAGAATACAAAACCTGGTTAGCCGAACAAAAAACCTACTTAAACGACGATTTAAGAAAACAATTTAATTTGCCAGTGGCACCTGCGCCTGCACAATCAGGAACAGACTCAGCAGCTACAGATTCTGCAGCTGTAAAAACAAACCAAATGGCTTTAAATAAATAATATACCGAAGAGCGAAAAGAATTATGTCAACAATAGCATTACACGACGAACACAATCACGATCACGCTGATCACGGGCACCATAAGGAGACTTTGATTTCAAAGTACATCTTCAGCATGGACCACAAAATGATTGCGAAGCAATTTTTGATAACCGGTATCATTATGGCGGTTATTGCAATGGGTTTATCAATTTTATTCCGTATCCAGCTGGCATGGCCCGACAAAAATTTCCCTTTCTTAGAAACCTTTTTAGGAAAATGGGCTGAAGGTGGTCGTATTAAATCTGACTTTTACCTTGCATTGGTTACTATTCACGGTACCATCATGGTATTTTTCGTATTGACAGCAGGGCTGAGTGGTACCTTTAGTAATCTTCTGATTCCTTTGCAGATCGGAGCTCGAGATATGGCATCGCCATTTCTAAATATGCTTTCTTACTGGTTCTTCTTTACCGCCTGTGTGGTAATGATGGCCTCATTTTTCATCCAAACAGGTCCTGCATCTGGTGGTTGGACAGTTTATCCTCCGTTATCGGCATTGCCAACAGCAATTCCTGGTTCTGGTATGGGTATGACCCTTTGGTTAATCAGTATGGTGCTTTTTGTTGCTTCATCATTAATGGGTGGTATTAACTATGTGAGTACTATTTTAAATATGCGTACAAAAGGTATGGACCTTTGGAAAATGCCTTTAACAATCTGGGCCTTCTTCTTAACCGCTATTTTAGGTATTTTATCGTTCCCGGTTTTGGTAGCTGGCGTGGTTCTATTAGTATTTGATAGAAGTTTCGGAACGAGTTTCTACTTGTCTGATATCGTAATGGGTACCAATATTTTACCTAATGAAGGTGGTTCGCCGATTCTTTGGCAACACTTATTCTGGTTCTTGGGTCACCCTGAGGTTTACATTGTAATTATGCCAGCGTTGGGTATTTCATCAGAAGTAATATCTGTAAATTCCCGCAAACCAATTTTTGGTTACCACGCCATGGTTTACTCTTTAATTGGTATTACAGTACTTTCGTTCATCGTGTGGGGTCACCATATGTTTGTAACGGGTATGAATCCTTTATTAGGTGGTGTATTTATGATTACGACGTTGATTATCGCAGTTCCGTCGGCAGTGAAAACATTTAACTATCTGGCAACGCTTTGGAGAGGTAACATTCGTTTCACCCCTGCTATGTTGTTCGCTATTGGTTTAGTTTCATTCTTCATTTCTGGTGGTTTAACCGGTATATTTTTAGGAAACGCATCATTAGATATTAACTTACACGATACATATTTCGTTGTTGCTCACTTTCACCTGGTAATGGGCTCTGCAGCGATTTTCGGAATGCTTGCCGGTGTTTATCACTGGTATCCTAAAATGTTCGGACGCATGATGAACGCTAAATTAGGTTATCTACATTTTTGGCTAACATTTATTGCCGCTTACCTGGTTTTCTTCCCATTACACTTTTTAGGTTTGGATGGCGTTCCGCGTCGTTACTATGCTTTTACTGAATTCGAATTCATGAAAAAGTGGTTAACTGTAAACGTGTTTGTAACCTGGGCTGCCATCATGGCTGCTTTAGCGCAGGTAGCATTCTTGTTCAACTTCTTTTATTCTATCTACAAAGGGAAAAAGGCACCGCAAAACCCATGGGAATCGAATACCCTGGAATGGACTGCACCTGTTGAGCACTTACATGGAAACTGGCCGGGCGAAATTCCTACAGTATACAGATGGCCATATGACTATAGCAAACCAGGTCATGATGCCGACTTTATTCCACAAACTGTTCCTTTCTCTCAAACAATGAGTTCTAACTTGCCTCATGATTTTGAAGGAAATGCTGAAGCGGAAAAAATTCAACAAGATTGGGAAATCGCCAATCCTGTGACAGAAAATAAGGGCTAGTTACATAGCTTTAACAAATTTTAAAGGGGTATCTGATTAAGTTTCTGCTTATCCGGATACCCTTTTCATCTTAATAGATATATGATCAGCAGATCAGAGAAACGTTTTATCAGCATTAACCTTATAACCATAATAGTTACGCTATTAGTTATACTTGCAGGCGGTATTGTTCGCAGTACAGGCTCCGGGATGGGTTGTCCTGATTGGCCAAAATGTTTCGACAGGTACATACCGCCGACTCATGTATCTCAGCTGCCTCCAGGCTACCAGCAAAAATATGTTGCCAGCAGGCTTAAGAAAAATGAGAAATTTGCCCAATACCTCGAAAGTATGGGAAAAAAGGCTTTGGCAGATAGTATCAGAAACGATAAAAGCATTACCGTTCCTGAGGAGTTTAACCCTGCAAAAACCTGGACTGAATATTTGAATAGGTTAGCGGGCGTTTTAGCAGGAATATTTTTACTGTTAACCGCAGTTTCCTCTTTCACTTATCGGAAAACAGCCAAAAGAATAATTATTTTAAGTATTTTAAATATACTCGTTGTTGGTTATCAGGCATGGTTAGGTTCTATTGTTGTATCAACAAATTTAGCGCAGTGGGTAGTAACCGTACATATGCTCCTTGCGCTTGTTATATTGGTGATCTCAATTTACACCTATAACTATGCTAAACAGCTGCATAAGGAACCTTCGGTAATTATGTACCGGATTTTATGGCTGAAAGGATTTTTATTTTTTACGCTTATCGTTAGCATTGCACAAATTGTGTTGGGTACGGAGGTAAGGGAAGCCATTGATGTGATTGCCAAGTCCCTGTCTTTTGGAAACAGGGCAACTTGGGTATCAAGAATCGGCGAGGTTTTTAGTTACCACAGAGATATGGCCATTTTGGTAATCATTTGTAACGGTATTATTTATAAAATGGTTATCGATAGATTTAGCGGTAAGGCTGCCCCATTATTAACCGCAAGATTTATTTTGCTAACGTTATTTATACAACTCATTAGTGGCTTTGCATTGGCTTATCTTTCCTTGCCACCGGTTGCACAGGCATTGCATATTTTATTTTCGACAATGCTATTTAGTTTACAGTTTTACTTGTACTTGCTCGTTTACAGAACAAGAACATACAGACAATAATAATAAGAGAATTGAAACACTTTTTTTCAGATTTTTCTAAACTGGTTAAGTTCAGGCTGTCTTTTACGGTCGTGTTTTCTGCATCAATTTCATTTTTGATTGGTCAGAAGATGCAGGTTGGCAGAGGGCACATACCTTCAATAGATTGGGGAAATTGGCTTATTTTGATAGCGGGTGGCTTTTTGGTTACGGCTGCAGCGAACTGCTTTAATGAAATTATAGAAGTCGATTTGGATAAATTGATGACCAGAACTAAAGACCGGCCGATGCCAGCTGGCAGGATGACAACAGGGCAAGGATTGGTTCTTGGCGTGTTTATGGCTTTTCTTGGAACGTGGCTTTTAGGACAGTTAAATCTTGAGACAGGATTGCTTTCGGTTTTCTCTATTTTGCTATATGCATTTGCATATACGCCATTAAAAAGAAAATCACCGATTGCTGTTTTTGTTGGCGCAATACCTGGCGCTTTACCACCGCTAATCGGTTATTTGGCTGCATTTGGCAGTTTAAAGTCGGATTTGTTTTTAGATATTGATTACAAAATTGCAGTAATATTGTTCCTGATACAATTTGTTTGGCAATTTCCACATTTCTGGGCCATAGCCTGGGTATTGGACGATGATTATAAAAAGGCAGGTTTCAGGCTATTGCCAACAAAAAAGAAAGATAAAACTTCAGCGTTGTTCACTTTTGTTGCAACCCTGATTTTGATACCCGTTAGTTTGCTTCCAACATTTTACGGTTTTGGAGGTTATTACATAGGCGCCTTATCCATTATTGCAGGTGTAATATTTAGCTGGTTAGCTTTTAAATTATTGAAAAACCGCGAACTCATCGATGCGAAAAAGGTGATGTTCTGCTCTTTTTTTTACATACCAGCAGTACAGTTGGTATTAATGTTTGATTTTATAGCAAAATAATTATTTATGGTTTTAACAATGGAAAATACACAAGATATATTCGACCCAAAGCCTAAAAAGTTTATAGTATGGCTTTTTGTTGTATCATCTACCATTATGTTTGGCGGTTTTACCAGTTACTATCTGGTTTTTGCGGCATCGAAAGGTAAGGGGCATGGGTTGGTTTTACCCGATGCTTTTATTTATAGCACATTATTAATAATTGCCAGTAGCGTAACATTAACACTGGCATCTAGGGCGCTAAGAAAACTAAATTTTAGTTTGCAACGTAAAATGCTTTGGGCAACCATCATTTTGGCATTCGGGTTTGGTTTTATGCAGTTTGTAGCTTGGGGCAGCATGGTTAAAACCGGTGCAACCCTGGTAGGTAACAATGCCGCAATTTCTTTTATATATGTGGTTCCGTTAATGCACTTATTCCACATTATTGCCGGGTTAGGCTTTATAACCAGCAGCTTAGTTGGTAGCTACAAAAAAATTACCATTGCAAAAAATAAGTTCCGTATGGAAATAACCTCTATTTTTTGGCATTTTATAGATATATTATGGATATATCTGTATGTTTTTTTACTTTTGAACCGTTAAATTTGTTAACAAACTATTATACTATTTCCAAATGAATTCAGTATCACAATTAGATCAAGTTAAAACCGGACCATGGAATGGTGGTCGTTCTCCCTGGTCGGTAGAATATGGTAAAATCATGATGTGGTTTTTCCTTTTATCAGATGCTTTCACATTTTCATCTTTGTTGATCTATTATGGCGCTCAGCGCTTTTCTAAATCAGCCTGGCCTGATCCGGATTTGGTTTTCCAATCAATTCCAGGATTAAAGGATAGTGGCGCTCCATTGGTTTTTGTGGGGATTATGACCTTTATCCTAATTTTGAGCTCTGTAACCATGGTTATGGCAGTAGAAGCTGGTCACCGCCGTGCAAAAAAAGAAGTTATTGGCTGGATGATAGCAACTATTATCGGTGGATTCATGTTTTTAGGCTGTCAGGCTTTAGAATGGAGTCACTTACACCACGAAGGTTTTTGGTGGGGTCAGATTCCAAGTACTGAAGAATTAAAACATCTGTTTGTTGGTGATGTTTCTTTAGTGGCGGCCCAGCAGTTTGCTAATTTGTTCTTTACAATCACTGGTTTTCATGGTTTCCACGTTTTTAGTGGTGTTATGATTAATATCATCATTTTAGTGATGACGATAAATGGTACATTTGAGAGAAGAGGTCATTACCTAATGGTTGAGAAAGTTGGTTTATACTGGCACTTCGTGGATTTGGTTTGGGTATTTGTATTTACCTTCTTCTATTTAGTTTAATTTAATCAATAAAAATATTTAACATGTCAGAACATTCACATACAGCCGAAGGTCACGAACACGATGACCATGCAGGAATGAATAAAGCTAAAATCTGGAAAGTTGCTGGAATTTTATCTTTAATCACCGGTATCGAATTCATCATAGCGTTATGGGCAATTCCCGGAGGTCATATTCCTCAGCATATAGGCAATTACATCTACATTGCATTAACATTGGTTAAAGCATTTTACATCGTTGCTTATTTTATGCACTTAAAGTTTGAAAAATTAGGTCTGCAATTGGCACTAACGGTATCGTTCATTTTCATCATCTACTTTATAGTATTAATGCTTATCGAAGGCGGATTTTTACATCTGCATATGGCAACGCATTCATGAGATCATTCTCGATAAAGAAATCTTTAATCCTGGTAAGCATATTGGCTATACCAGGATTTTTGTTTTTCTACTTATTGCCACACTTCGCCAAGAACCGGTATAAAAGTCTTCCAATTTTTGGCGAAAAGATTGTTGCCACAACTTTCCATTCAGTAAAAGGGAAAAAAATTCCAGATACCATTTACCACACCGTTCCGGATTTTAGTTTTGTTAATCAGGTTAATGAAACCCTGAACTGGTCTGCTTTGAAAGGCAAAATAGTGGTGATAAATCTATTTTATAAAGCCAGCCCTATCAAGGAAGTTAACATTAATGTTAAAAAGATTGCTGAAGGCTATGAAAAAAATCCGCTAATCAGATTTTTAAGCCTCTCGGTAGATCCTCAAGATTATCCTTACAATTTAAAAGCTCTAACAGATGCGCTCGGTGCGAAAGCGGGAAAGTGGGATTTTTTAAGTGGTGATACTTTACAGGTTTATCCTTTTATCAGAAAAGGGTTACTGCTTGATATCATCCATCACGAAGAGAACGGCAAAGCGAAATTTATTTATGGAAACCAAATCATTTTGCTTGATAATATGCATAGGATACGTGGCTATTACGAAGCAACAAACGCAGATGCATTAGCTAAGCTCGACGATGAAATTAAGGTTTTGGTTGCGGAGGATTTAAGAAACCTCAAAGACGGAAGGTAAGCTAGAAAACAAGTCAACTCTGAAAGGTATTTAGTGTAATGGAAAATAATTCAATAGAAAAAAAATATAACATTTGGATAATCGTTTTATCGATTGTTATACCGGTAGCAGTTGCTGTTTTATTTATGGTTAAGTTGAAAGATTTAGGTATAGATGTTAGTCCGCTGCCATTTTTACCCCCAATCTACGCAACGATCAATGGCATAACGGCCATACTTTTGGTTATTGCGGTTAGGGCCATAAAAAATGGGAAGGTACAATTGCACCAGAACTTAATGAAAGCTGCAATTGGTTGTTCATTACTATTTTTGGTCATGTATATCGCCTATCATATGACGACGCCCTCAACAAAGTTCGGCGGAGAAGGCACCATCAAATACGTCTATTTCTTTATTTTGCTTACACACATTCTACTTTCTATCATAATAATTCCATTGGTGCTGGTTACCTATGTTAGGGCACTGGCAGAAAAGTTTGATAAACATAGAAAGATTGCCAGAATCACATTTCCGCTTTGGCTTTATGTGGCAATAACCGGCGTAGTTGTTTATTTAATGATATCGCCTTATTACCAGTACTAACCCTACAAATTGAGGTTCACCAGAAAAGTTGAACCTTTTTTTATGACACAATTTTTAACGGTCTGCATTCGTTTATCTGTATATTTGTTATAATGAAAAACAAGGCATTTTTAATTTTAATTTTATTCCTTTTCGCTTTCACTATGCCACCAAAGGTGATGGCACAATGCGCCATGTGTACCATAAATGCAGAGCAGGGGGTAAAAAATGGAAACACTCAGGCGGCAGGTTTAAACACTGGTGTAATTTATCTTTTGGTCATTCCTTACATCCTGGCAACTGCTGTTGGCATTATCTGGTATAAAAAATATCGCAAAAAAAATGTGCACCTCGATATGAAATCAGATCGCATAAATTTGAACTAGCATGCCTGGAAAAACTTCCAAGTTTTATGCAATCTTACATGCTAAATGTCCGCATTGCCGTCGGGGAGATATTTTTACAGGAAGCATGTATGGGTGGAACATACAACACACAAAGGAGATTTGCAATTACTGCGGGCAGCGTGTTGAAATTGAACCTGGCTACTTTTACGCGGCTATGTACGTAAGTTATGCCATGAACGTGCTGGAAATGCTGTTGGCCACGTTCATCACCTTCCAAATTGTGGGGCCATTAGAAGACAACACTTTTTGGACCTACCTGATTGTAATTTTTGCCGGCTGTTTTTTGTTTTATCCTATTAATTATAGGTATTCGAGGCTAATATTGCTCCATGTGTTATCGCCCAATATCAAGTATAAATCGTATTACGATAAATAATCTGTTTAACTCAGGTAGCGCACACCAAATTACAAATTCCAAATATGCTGAAAAAAGACACCCTCGTTTTTATTAAAAACGTTGCTGAAAATAATAACAGAGAATGGTTTGCAGATAATAAACATAAATATGAAGAGGCCAGGGCGGATGTGCTCGAACTTGTAACCTTATTAATTCCCGAACTGGCAAAGATAGATCCATTAATATCTCCGGAGCTCGATCCGAAAAAATGCCTGATGCGAATTTACCGCGACGTTCGCTTCAGTAAAAATAAAGATCCTTATAAAAATAACTTTGGAATGTGGTTTTCTGCTAAAAGCAAAGGTGGCAATGAACCGGGTTATTATTTACACATCCAGCCAGGTAAAAGTTTTATTGCTGGTGGTTATTGGATGCCCGAACCCGCCCACGTTAAAGTCATCCGACAGGAAATAGATTACAATATTGGCGATTTTAAAGCGATTATTGATGACAGGGATTTTAAAAAAAGCTTTAAACTTGGAATGGCATCAGCGTTGAAAAATGCCCCAAAGGGATATGATCCGGCCGATCCGAATATAGAATATTTGAAATTGAAAAGCTTTGAAGCTTCGATGCAACTGGATGATGAAGAGTTTTTTAAGCCTACACTCGTTAATAAGTTGATAAGTTCTTTTAGAACTGTTAATCCATTAGTTGCATTTTTACGAAATGCTTTAGAAGCATAGTTAGCTCATAAAACTCAGTTTCAACATGAAAAATATTTTTTTTGCTTTTGCAATCTTGCTTTTTGCCACGTCGGTTACATCATGCGTTATTTTATCGCCCAAAAAATATAAAGCCCTTTTAGGAAGTAAAGATTCTTTATACACTGCCTTTAATGAAAGTCAGGTCAAAGTTGAAAATCTGGAAGACGAAGCCAAAAAACTAAGGAAAGATACGTCACTTTTGGGAGAAGATTTACGCGATTTACAGACCAGATTTAATGATGTGAACGCAAGTTTCAACAAACTGAAAAACAATAGTTCTACCGAAATATCCAAGTTGTCGGAGAATCTTGCCGCCAGAGAGAAACGTTTAAAAGAAGTGGAAGAAGTTCTGCGAAAACGCGACGAAGCCACAAACCAGCTAAAAGAAAAATTGCAGCAGGCATTGCTTGGTTTTACTAAAAGCGGTTTAACTGTAGAAATTAAAAACGGTAAGGTTTATGTGTCCCTTATGGATAAACTTTTGTTTCCATCTGGCAGTATAATAATTGATGAAAATGGTAAGAAAGCACTTGCTCAGCTAGCTAAAGTTTTAAAAGAACAGCCAGAGATTAATATTGCAGTTGAAGGACATACCGACAATCAGAAAGTTAACAATTTAGGTCAGATTAAAGATAATTGGGATTTGAGCGTGCTAAGATCTACTTCTGTTGTTAGGTATTTAACAGATATTGAAAAAGTAGAAAGCGTGAGAATGACTGCCACCGGTAAGGGTGAATTTCAGCCACTTGGCCCCAATACAGGTGCTGATGGACGGAGCATAAACCGAAGAATTGAAATTGTACTTTCGCCGAAGTTAGACGAGTTGTACAACCTCATAAAATAGGTAAGAACGTAATTACCTAAGCCCTGCGAACTTAAATTCGCAGGGCTTTTTTGTTTGTCTAACTTATTCGGGTTCTACCCTAATTTTTAATTTTTGCATTAATCCTCACTTTCACTAAAATGTTTGTAATTTTCATGCACTAAATCCCTTCATGAAAGTAGCTATCCATCAAGACGTAATTTTCCGTACACCAAGGTTTTCTTACCAATCTGAATTGGCAGATTGTTGGGAAGCGTTAAAAGCTTCTATTGCAATTTCTTCTGATACCTTTTATCAAACAATAAAGGATGTACAAGCAGCGGAACTTGAAAAGCTGAATTCTAAAGTGCTATTCACGATTTGGAAATACTACAATAGGGCTAAATTCAGGTCAACACCCTATGGAACTTTTGCAGGCTTTACTATGTTGAAAAGTGCCTTGAGCTCAACGGAAAACAAGATTACAATTGAGGAAAAGCAAACTGTTCATGAATTTATCGATTGGCCTTTTAGAAACAGCCTCAAATTTTCAATTGCAGAATTGCTTGGCAATAATTGCATGTTGTTTGCAAATAGCAGTTACTATTTTACCAATGGCAGTATCAGGTACATTGCCTGTACCGATGGATTATTCGAGTTGGCCGAGGTTGATACCGACGAGTTTGTGGTGCAAATTTTGCAAATCTGTTCTAAACCTGTTAGCGTGAACGATTTAATTGTGCGCCTTGGAATTGAGGCTGCAAGAAAAGACGAGGTGCTTTCTCTACTCGAAGACATGCTCTCTTTACAGCTTTTGTTAAGCGACACCGACCCTAACATTATTGGCGAAGATTATTTTAAACGCATAAATGTAAAGTCTGCTCACGATACTCCAAAATACCTGATATCTGAGCGGAAAGCGCTTTCTGGCGGTTTGGATGAGCGAATGTTTCATGCAGTTCCGGGCCTTATCAATATGATGCAGCGAATTTTGCCTGTTGATGGTCGTGATGCTTTAAAGCAGTTCGTAAATAAATTTCAGCGAAAATTTGAACAGAAGGAAATCCCTTTATCTGTTGCTTTGGACCCCGAAATGGGCGTTGGTTACGATGAATTGGAGCAAGCGGGTTTGGGAGACGACTTTATTGCACAGTTTCATGGAAAACAGAGTAGGAAACCGGAAGATTTAACGGATAAACTAAAACAAGATTTCAAAAAATTAATTCATCATGAATCTTTTAGTTCTAGAGATACAATTCGCTTAGAGCAGCTTGGTCTATCTTTAAGTGATAAGCCGGCAACAATACCAAATTCATTCAGCATACTTATGTCAGTTGCTGATGATATGATTTGTGTAGATCAAACTGGCGGTAGCACCGCAAATGCATTAAGTGGTCGGTTTACCATCGCAAATGATAATGTTTTTCAGCATTGCAAAAACATCGGCCAAATTGAAAAGGCTGCAAACCCTGATGTGTTATTTTTTGATGTTGCTTACATGGTTGAAACCAATGTAGATAACATTAACCGGAGAAAGCTGGTTTACGAGCGTCAGCTTTCTATTCTTAATTTCGATACATCTGAAAATCCGCTTACGCTGGATGATATTATGATTTCTGTGTATGCTGGGGAAGTAATTTTACGCTCTAGAAAGTTGAATAGGCGCATCATTCCCAGGATGGCTTCTGCATATAACTATTCGAGATCAGATTTGTCTGTTTTCAGGCTTTTGTGTGATCTACAGCATCAGAATATCCAAACGAATTTAACACTTTTTTTAGAAAACCTCTATCCGGAGTTGCCTTACTATCCAAGGCTTCAATATCAAAATATCGTTTTAGCTCAACAAAAATGGCAAGTTAAAAAGGCAGATGTTTCATTCTTAAGTTTACATGAATTAAGGGTTTTTTTGAATCAATTAGGCGTTTCTAATTATTTTAAAGCAGGACTTTCAGACCAAACGCTTTGTTTCGATAAAAATGCAGACCTGGATATGACTGCTTTTATCCAGTACATGCAAAAGCAGGATAAAGTGTATCTGGAAGAAGTAATTGTTCCTGATAAAAGTGTAGTTGTTGATGAAGAGGGCAAGCCATATTTTGCCCAGTTTATTTTGAACATTTACCATCAAGATAAAATTTACAATGGCTACAGCAAACTGGAAATCCATGAAAGTGTTGTAAAACAGGTATTTGCGCCCGGAACCGAGTGGCTTTATTTTGAGATTTACTGCCACCAACAAAGGTCTGATTCGCTTTTAGGTGGCCCAATCGCCCATTTTTTGAATGCTTATCAATCGCACATTAAATCTTGGTTCTTCATTCGTTACAATGAAAATGGATATCATTTAAGATTAAGAATTCTGCTTGTGGATGCAAGTCGCGGACAAGAGTTGACAGCAGCATTTTCAAGCTACCTCGAAGAAGATTTAGCAGCCGGCCTGGTTTCTGATTTACAACTTAGAACATACAAGCGGGAAACTCAGCGATATGGAAATGAACTGATTGAGCGGGTGGAAGAACATTTTTCGGTTGACAGTCAGTTTGTGTTATCTCTGTTTGAAACTAATCCGGATGCTTTAAGTAGATACAGTTATTGTGCAGCGCTGATTGAAAATATTCAAAAGGCTGCAATATTCGACAATAAAGAACTGGCAGAGACTATTAAAATGATGTCGGATTCCTTCAATTTGGAACATAATCTTGAGCCTGCTGATTTTAAGAAGATTAATGCTCAATATCAGGTTTATCGTAAATGGGCCTACGTCGAACTTAACGAAATGCAGCTGGCAAAATTAACGTTATTCTCAAATTCATTCGCAAATATTCTAAAACTCTGCAGTGCTGGTAGAAAGGTGCAGTTGTTTAGTGATTTATTGCACATGCATGTAAACCGACTTTTTAATAAAGACCAGCGCACCCACGAAATGGTTATCTACTATTTTTTATTAAAAGATGTACAACGAAGAAATGCAATGGGCTAGCATAACATACTAATTAAGGCCAGCCATCGGATTGTCTATATCAACTTTAATTTCAGTAAAGTATCTATTAAGTGGATCTTTATAAAATTTGAAAGCGTATTTATCTTTATAGAAATTATTCAGTCGCTTATCAATATTTTCTAATCCAACGTGATGGCTTTCAGATTCCTTCTTTTTCACTTCATTAATCATGTTGATGGTTGTAAGCGTTAAGCTTTTCCTGTCATAATCAATTTGAACGATTGATGGTTGCGTAGAGTGTGCAATGTTTCCGTGTTTGAACATGTTTTCTACCAGGGTAAGCAAAATCAGCGGCGGAAAACGAAGCCCAAACAAGTCGCCATTTATAATTAAATCGAAATTAATTGTATTTGCCGTACGCAATTTATGCAGGTTAATTAAGTGTTCTATCTGCTCAACCTCTTCACTTAAAGGCACCAATTCTGATGCCTCAGGTCTTTTCAAAGCATAGCGCATCATTTCTGAAAGATTCATAATGGCATCGGCCGCTAACGGGGCTTTTTTCCTTGCATCGTTATAAATAAAGTTAAGCGTATTAAACAGGAAGTGAGGATTAATCTGGCTTCGCAGAAAATTGTTTTGAGATTGAACCAGATCATTCTCTAAAGCCTGCTTTTCGATGGTATTAACAAGATTTTGGCGCTCAAGTTTCTGAACGCGGCGACGTTCTTTAATGGAATTTAGCAAGAATACATAACCCGTACTGAAGCCAATAAAGTACAAAGCTCTCCAGATTGTTCTCAAAACATATACCTCATTAAAAACGATCGGATCTGCTTTTGGGTCGAAGTAGATAGTTGTGAACATTAAAAATTCAACAGGGAACGCAATGAGCATATAAGCGGCTAATTCAAAAACAAGTAGCGGTATAAAAAGCCAATTCTTAAATCTGAAAGTTCCTTCTAATATCTTTTTACTTCCATAAGCATGAAAATAAAATAGACCAATATTTAGTAGATAGTGAAAAAGATAACTGCCGAAGTAACCCCACCTGCCAGTAGCAATACCAGTAATAAAAACCTCATAAATGATGAAGATGCTCCAAATTTTGATGTCAATATGGTTGCGGTTATACCAGTTTTTTAATTTAAGAATGTTCATTTAAATGGGTTTTATCTACTAAAACAGGGGTTTTATCTGCTAAAATAGCGGGTTTGTGTAAAAATTTCGCAGAGCCTTTCGTTTCGCCGCACCTTTACAACAGTTAATCAAAACAACAACAATTTAATTAATAGAGCAATAAAATATATAATATGAAAGCGCAAAACACAACAAAATTAAAAAAGAATACTGCATTTGTTTATAAAAATGTAAAAGGTCAAAACAACTTCAGCACCGACCCAACTGCAAATACTATTTTAATGACTCAATCTTCAATGTCTAACATCTTCAATAAATAATCATATGAAAACTCAAAATATCAGCAAATTAAAAAAGAACACTGCATTTGTTTACAAAAACGTAAAAGGTCAAAACAACTTCAGCACCGACCCAACTGCAAATACMATTTTAATGACTCAATCTTCAATGTCTAACATCTTCAACAAGTAATCATATGAAAACTCAAAATATCAGCAAATTAAAAAAGAACACTGCATTTGTTTATAAAAATGTAAAAGGTCAAAACAGCTTCAGCACCGACCCAACTGCAAATACAATTTTAATGACTCAATCTTCAATGTCTAACATCTTCAACAAGTAATCATATGAAAGCTCAAAATATCAGCAAATTAAAAAAGAACACTGCATTTGTTTACAAAAATGTAAAAGGCCAGAACAACTTTAGCACCGACCCAACTGCAAATACAATTTTAATGACTCAATCTTCAATGTCTAATATTTTCAACAAGTAATCATATGAAAACTCAAAATATCAGCAAATTAAAAAAGAGCACTGCATTTGTTTACAAAAATGTAAAAGGTCAAAATAATTTCAGTACAGACCCAACTGCAAATACGATTTTAATGACTCAATCTTCAATGTCAAACATTTTTAACAAATAATTTTACACTTATTTGGAATGTCAGATTTTTTTAATAACTAGCAGTATGAAAAAACCAAATATGAGCATTTTGAGAAAGCAAACCGTATTCGTTTATAAGAGTATTAAAAATCAAAATGGTTTTAGTACTGATCCAACTGCTAACACAATCCTAATGACACAGTCTTCTATGTCAAACATTTACAACAAGTAGTTTAGCTTCTCCCAGATTTTAACAAGCTACTTTGTATATAGGCGAAAAAAGCTTCTTTATAGCCTTCCCCAATCTGAATCATCTCGTTATTAACCAATCGTATAATATTGCCATCAACCTTTTTAATGGCTGCCTTTGCAACGATATTTGATTTATTAACACGAATAAAAGCGTGATTTTCTAAAGCCTTTTCAATTTCTTTTAACGTAAGGTAAGTTGTGTTTGTTTCGGTTTTTGTAATTATCTGAATGTAATTCTGCAAAGCCCTGATGTATAAAATATCATCAATTAAGATATTAGAAAAAGCATACTTATGGTCGCCTTTTATGTAAAGGGCAGCAACCTGATCGGCTTCTTTAGCAGCATTTTTTGCATTACTTGCCTCTTTTTTAAGAATCCTATCAATCCCAAGCGCAAATTTTGCAAACGAAATCGGTTTAAGCAGATACTGATCTGACTGAACATCAAATGCCTGCAACGCGTAATCTGGATGGGCTGTAGTAAAAATAAGGTACTTTGCTTTCTCTCTGATATTTTTAGCAAGTTCTAATCCATTTATTCCTGGCATATCAATATCCATGAATAATAGATCGATTTCATCTCCAACACTAATTTCGGTAAGGGCTTGCACCGGACTTGTGAATGTTTTAAACACAGTTAACCCGGGCATCTCAGCTATGTGGTCAGTTAATACCTCAATAGCATGTTGTTCATCGTCAATAACAACGCATTTTAAGTTCATGATGTGTACTAAGTGTGTTTGGAATGATTTGAATGCAAGTTAGCTAAAAAAAGAATTTCTTCATATATCTGTTTGAAAAATCTTTTTTGCGTTTTAATCGACCATTTTAGTAGGTTGATGTAATATATTGCAGGGTTGATGTAAAAAAATTAACAACTTCAAGCTATTTTTTAATCTTTATTTCTGTTTGCCAAAAACGAATGATTAAAAGGAAATTTTCGCGGCTTAAATCGCATCTTTTTAATTGGAACATCTGCCTGCCCACAGTTTGTGTTGCCTGAATTTATCAGGCCATACACACTTTGGGCGTAAGGAAAAACAGAGCAAGCTGGTAAGCAAAATTTAAACACACACACACATGGAACTTAAAGACGAGATCGGACAATTTGCCGTAAGAATTAAGAAAATGCTGCCTCAGGTTCAATCCGAAGATTTAACAAGAAATGCATTGGTAATGCCTTTTATCCAGATATTAGGCTTTGATGTTTTTAACCCTTCTGAAGTTCAATCGGAAGCAGTTTTGGATTTCGGTGTTAAAAAAAGTAAGAAAGTTGATTACACAATTATGAAAGATGGCGAACCTGCTATCCTGGTAGAATGTAAGCATCACGAAGATAGCCTGGACATTAACGATTCCCGCTTATCGAAATATTTCAGAAAAACGAAAGCGAAATATGGCTTGCTTACAAATGGCTTGGAATATCGTTTTTATACTGAAAAAATGGTTCGGAGCAAAAAGAAACAGGAACCGCTTTTTGTATTCAATATTCAAAATACTAAAGCTGCAACCATTGCCAAAATGCTCGAAGAACACAAAGATTATTTTAACGTGAAACAACAAAACGTTGCAAGCTAATTATTGCACAGACATAAAAAAAAGTCCTGATGAAAATCAGGACTTTTTGTTTTATAAGCGGGTCTGAAACTACTCAGAGCCTCATTTTTTAGATTAACTCAACGCTTCTGCTTACAAAGGCAGTAAGTTCTGCACCTGTTAACATTCCCTGAGCAAGCAAGGCTAAATCTACAGCCTGTTTGGCCAGGTTACTTTGCTCTTCGCCTTCTGCTTTTAAAATTTTGCTAACTAATTTGTGATTGCCATTAATGGCTACTTTATAACTATCAGGCATTTGGCCATAAAAACCCATTCCGCCACCCATTGCGGCCATGTCTTTCATCCGGCGCATAAATTCATCCATTGTAATGGTAACAGGTAATTCATCAGGGTTTAAAGCAACAACTTCTACCTGCATACCTGGTTTTGTAATGGCTTTTTCGAAAATCGTGGTTACTTCTTTTACCTGGTCTTCACTTAAAACGTGCTCATTAACCTCATCTTTTTCAATAAGTTTGTCAGCTACGCTGGAGTCAACACGTTTTATCGACGTTTTCTCTAACTTTTGTTCAAGTTGATTAATGAAGTGGTTATCTATCGGGGAATCTAAAACCAACACATCATAATCTTTCTTATTGGCCGATTGTATAAAAGCGTCTTGCTTTGATGCATCGTTAGAATACAGGTAAATCACCGTTCCATTTTTATCAGTTTGTAGGGGCGAAACCTTTTCTTTGTATTCATTTAGGGTGAAAAGTTCGTTCTTAGTATTTCCAACAAGGGCAAAATCTTTTGCCTTATCGTAGAATTTCTCTTCGCTAATCATACCATATTTAACGAATAACCCTATGTCTTTCCACTTATCTTCGAAAGATTTACGGTCTTTGTTAAATAACTCCGATAATTTATCAGCAACTTTTTTAGTGATGTAGTTGTTGATTTTTTTAACGTTGCTATCTGCCTGCAAGAAACTACGCGAAACATTCAGTGGAATATCCGGTGAATCGATAACGCCATGTAAAAGCATCAGAAATTCTGGAACAATGTCTTTTACCTCATCTGTGATAAATACCTGGCGGGAATACAACTTAATTTTGTTGCGTTGCATTTCGAAATCGTTTTTCAACTTAGGGAAATACAATACGCCGGTTAAATTGAAAGGATAATCTACGTTTAAGTGAATCCAGAATAATGGTTCTTCACTAAATGGATAAAGCTCGCGGTAGAAACTTAAATAATCTTCGTCTGACAAATCTGCAGGCGCTTTAGTCCATATTGGATTTGTGGTGTTAATGATGTTGTCAACCTCTACATCCTTAAACTTTTTCTTTCCTTCTTCATCTTCACCATCTTCAACTGATTCTGTTTTGTTACCAAATTTTATAGATACAGGCAAGAATTTGGCATATTTATCAAGAATTTCCTGCAATTTCGATTCTTCCAAAAATTCTTCAGAATCTTTATTTATATGTAGGATAATATCGGTACCGCGAGTTGTTTTTGTACCTTCAGTAATTTCGAATTCTGTGCTTCCATCGCATACCCAGCGTGCTGGTTCTGCACCTTCCTGATACGATAAAGTTTGAATTTCTACTAAATCTGCAACCATAAAAGCAGAGTAGAAACCTAAACCAAATTTACCAATAATTTCATTGGCATCTTTAGCGTCTTTAAATTTCTCTACGAATTCACTTGCACCAGAAAAGGCAACCTGATTGATGTATTTTTTAATTTCTTCGGCTGTCATACCCAACCCATTATCACTAATGGTAATGGTTTTTGCTTCTTTATCAACTGCTACCTGTACTAAAGGCTGGCCCACTTCGCCATTAAACTGACCTAATGAACCTAGTCTTTTAATTTTCTGAACTGCATCTACTGCGTTAGAAACTAACTCACGAAGAAAAATCTCGTTATCAGAGTATAAAAACTTCTTAATTATCGGGAAAATATTCTCGGTATGTATCGAGATGTTTCCTTTTTCTTGTATGCTCATATTTAATAATTGTTTAATCTAAACCCTGCATATCAAGGCTTGTTCCAAAGCCTTCGCTTTGCCAAATTGACAGTATTGTTTGGGGTAAAAAAAAAGCCAAATGCAATATGCATTTGGCTTTTATTATATTTCTTAAGTAAGCTAATTCATTAAAAAGCTAGGCTCACTTTCTTCAAGCGACAGAATTTTACTGATTTTTTTAAGCAACACATCCATTTGGAATGGCTTCGAGAGAAAATCGTCCTGACCATAATTCAATGTTGTAAAATCTTTAGGGTCGTATAAGCCTGATATTAAAAGAATTGGAATTTTTGATGTTGAATCTATAGATTTTAACTGCTCACACAAAACCCTGCCATCAATATGGCCTAAGGAAATGTCTAATAAAATTAAATCAGGTTTAAAGCTATCAATTCTATCGAAAACTTCTTCGCCATTATTAAGCGCCGAAACCTTAAACCCTCCAATTTCAAGTATTAACTGTATGGTTTCTAAAACCTCAATGTCGTCATCAACTACCAGTATTCTCTTCATATTATTTAGCATTTTATCCGCTTTGTAATTATAACAAAATGTTTGTGGTTATGTTTAATATGTTTTAAGATTTTGTTAATTTTTAAAATAACGCTTTAGTGCACTAAATGGCTTGTTTAACAATGCCTTCTTTTTGCAAAATAAAGTTGTAAAGCTCCTCAATTGGCTTCTGTAAAATCTTGCCTGTTTTTATTCCGTTCTCAGTCAAAACCTCTTTCAAAATATCCTGATAATAGTATGCTATCGAACCAACAAAGTGGCAGGGAAGCGATTTGTAATTTGGATAATCTTTCACGTTAGTATCTACAAATTCCTGAAATCCTTTCTTCAGAATGTCTTTAACGAAAGGGTGTTCGTGGTTATTTGCTAAAAAACGACTAAAACCCGCAAGGTAAATGTTGGGAAATGGCTTTTGGTAAACGTTTGTAATAATTTGCTCTTTTTCTGCCGGAAAAGTCTTTTTAAACTCGGCCTCTAAATCAGCAGGCATTTTCTTGTAAAGATAACTGAGCAATACTTTTTTACCGAAAAATGTACCCGAGCCTTCATCTCCAAGTACGTAGCCTAAGCCATGATGACCATCGTGAATCTTTTTCCCGTCGAAATAGCAAATGTTGGAACCTGTACCTAAAATACAGTTTAAACCTTCAGTATCTCCGCAGGTGGCATAAACTGAACCTAGTAAATCATGTTCAACAGAGATAAATGCGCTGGTGAAAACAGCAGATAATCCGTTAGAAACTACCTCATGTTTATCGGGAGAAGAACAGCCTGCGCCGAAGAAGTAAATTTCTTTAACATCTTTCGCCAATGGTGCGATAACCTCGTTTTTTAAAATTATGCGGGTAATATCTTGTTCATTCAAGAAATAAGGATTTATTCCCTGTGTGTTAAATTTAATGGTTTCTCCATTAAGATAACCCATCCAATCGGTTTTTGATGAGCCACTATCTGCAACGAGTATCATAAGATTAAATATAAAAATTAATTAGACAAATTTATGTTCCCGCTGATTTCTTTTAAGGTAATTTCTGCGAGCTTTGCCTGGTATTGCATTTCGATAAAACGATTTTGTGCATCAATTGAGTTGCGCTGTGCCTCTCTTAACTCTAATGGTGCAATGCTTCCTAAACGATACTTAGCTAAAGTGATATCAAGATTTTCTCTTGCGATATCGACATTTCTCTGCTCAAGTTTTACTAAATCGAGGTAAGTGCTGTAATTTTGATAAGCCGTAAGCAATTGCGTGCTTACATCCAGTTTTGTTTTGTCGAGATTTAAAGTTGAGTTTTCTATGTCGATTTTTGCGTTTCGTTCGTTTTGACGTTGTAAAAAGCCGTTAAACAGATTAAGGCTTGCTGTTAACCCATAAGTAAACCCATTGGCCGCAAATTTCTGGTTAAAGCCCGTTGGCGATGTGCTGTTGGTTCTGCTATAGCCTGAATTTAAACTTACAACGGGATAGCGTGCGCCTTTAATCGCTTTCAGATTTAATGATGCAACCTTTTGATTTATAAAGGCATTCTGCACATTTGGATTTTGCTTTCCTGCCAGTTCGGCCAATTGGCTGTAAACCAATGCCTGGTCTATATCTATATTGTTATCAACTGAAAAAGTTAGATTAACATTTCTAACCATTAACTGATTTAAGCGAACCTTAGCAACCTGAAGTGCATTTTTTTGCTGCAGATAATTTGAAGTATCCGTATTGTAATCTACCTGCGCCGTTAAAACATCAAGTTTAGATCCTCTGCCTAACTGGAGCTTCGTTTTGGCGATGTTCTCTCTAAACACAGAAATATCAATTGCGCTATCGGCCGCGATAACCAGTTTCTGATTTCGTACAACATCGTAATAGGCTGTAATAACATCCGAAACGGTGGTTAAAATGGCTAACCGAGACGTTACTTCGCCCTGTTTTTGTAATTCTTTTAAACGGTCATAATTGGCAAACATGGTAAAACCATCAAAAATAGTCCAGTTCAAATCAGCACCAATATCATTATTTGTGCTTTTAGCACCGGTGATAACCCTATCAGGTCCTGTAGCAGGCGTTTGCCGCGTGTTTTGATAGCTTCCCCCATTTGAATAAGTGCCAGTTAAGTTGGGCAACATACCGGCATTGCCGATATTGGCGTTGTTTTTAGCGATGCTAAGGTTATTCTTGCTTATTTTAATATCGTAATTATTTTGCATTGCAATGGAAATAGCCTCTTGCAGGGTCAATTTTTCCTGCGCTTGTGTGGCAAAAGAAAAAATGCCCATCAACAACACAAATATGTTTATTCTTTTAATCATCATATTTATTTTACGCCTTCTAAAGCTTCATGCTCGAAACGCTCAGCTTCCTTCAAATCTCGGTTTGGTTTATACGGCTTTGCCCAGTAAGAATAAATTGCCGGGATAACGAACAAGGTTAGAACCAGAGAGAACATTGTTCCACCAACGATAACGGTTCCCATACTCATTCTGCTCTTTGCTGCAGCACCAAGTGCTAAAGCAATTGGCAAAGCGCCTATTGCGATGGCCAAACTGGTCATTAAAATTGGTCGCAAACGCGATACTGCTGCCTCTCTTATGGCCTCCGGAATAGCAACTCCTTTTTCTTTGAGCTGATTTGCGAACTCGACGATTAAAATACCATTTTTTGTAACCAAACCGATTAACATAATGGTACCTATCTGGCTGAAAATATTCCAGCTTTGGCCACAAAGCCATAGCGAAAGGAATGCGCCGGCAACCGCCATGGGCACAGTAAGAATAATAATAACCGGATCTTTAAAGCTTTCGAATTGTGCCGAAAGGATAAGGTAAACCAATAGTAAGGCCAGGCCAAACGCGAAAAATGTATTCGATGAACTTTCTTTAAAATCCCGTGATTCTCCACTCAAATCGGTCGAAAAGGTTTCATCCAATACTTTTGCTGCAATCTGGTCCATCGCATCAATCCCTTCACCGATACTTTTGCCCGGAGCAAGGCCGGCAGAAACGGTTGCCGAAATAAAGCGGTTGTTTCTATATAACTGCGGCGGACTGCTTTCTTCTTTCGCAGTAACTACATTATCCAATTGAACCAGCGTTCCATTATCACTTCGAACATACACCGAGCTTAAATCCAGTGGGTCTTTGCGGTCACTTCTATCAAACTGGCCGATAACCTGATACTGCTTTCCATTCATAAAGAAATATGAAAAGCGCTGACCGCTTAAACCAAGATTTAATGTTTGCGCAATTGCAGATATGGAAACGCCCAGGTTCTTAGCTTTGTCTCTGTCAATTGTTAAGTTAATTTCCGGTTTATTAAATTTAAGATTTACATCAGAAACCGTAAAAGTTGGGTCTTTACTAACCGCATCCATAAACAATGGCACTTTTTCACGAAGTTTTTCAAAGTTCTGTGCCTGAATAATGTAGCTGATAGGTAATCCCCCGCGGCGGCCAACCGAAATTGTAGGCTGCTGGTTAACGATTGTTTTCCCTTCGCTATACTTTTTAGTTATTTTGGTTAACATATCGGCGATCTCCTTTTGAGAGCGTTCCCTGTCTTCAGGGTTTACCAATCCCATTCTAACAAAACCGGAATTGGTTGAACCGGCGCCTCCAAATCCCGGAGAGGTAATGGTGATGTTCACATTTTTTTCCGGCACAGAATCGATTACCATTTGATTAATTTTCATGATAAACTTATCCGTGTAGGTAAATGATGAACCTTCAGGTGTGGTTACGTTAATGTTTATCGCACTTCTGTCATCGTAAGGAGCTGTTTCCTTCGGCAAAATTTTCCAAAACAGAAAAATCATACCCATACAAACCACAATGATTGGGATTGATAGCCATCGCTTATCTAAAAATTTATTCAGGTTTGATTCGTAAGCTTCGTTTAATTTCACAAAGTAGGGCTCTGTCCAGTTGTAAAATTTCGATGGCTTATGTCCGCCTTTCTTCATCAGGTAGGCATTAAGCATCGGTGTAAGCGTGAGCGATACGAAAGCCGAAACCAAAACGGCAGCCCCGATTACCACTCCAAATTCTCTAAACAGCCTTCCTACAAAGCCTTGTAAAAATATCACAGGTAAAAAAACTGCAGCAAGGGTTATTGAAATGGAAATTACAGCGAAGAAAATTTCGTTTGATCCTTTTATTGCTGCCTCAAATGGCGACATGCCTTCTTCAACCTTCTTGAAAATATTTTCAGTTACCACGATTCCATCATCAACCACCAAACCAGTGGCCAATACAATTGCCAGTAAACTCAGTACGTTGATAGAGAAACCAAAAGCGTACATTATAAAAAAGGTAAAAATAAGCGAAACCGGAATATCGATTAACGGTCGGAATGCAATTGCCCAATCTCTGAAGAAGAGATAAATAATTAAAATTACGAGCACCAAAGATAAACCTATTGTTTCGGCAACTTCGGTAACAGAACGTTTGATAAAAAGTGTGGTATCTAAAGCAACTTTCAGTTTTATATCTTTCGGGATATCTGCTTTCAGCTTATCAAAACGCTTATAAAACTCTTTGCTAATATCCAGGTAGTTTGCTCCCGGTTGTGGTATTATAGCAACTGCAACCATTGGAAGGCCGGATTCCCGTAAAATTGTTTCTTCATTTTCAGGCCCTAAAACTGCATAGCCAACATCTTTTAGTTTAATAACCTGGTTGCTGTCTGTTTTTAAAATTAGGTTGTTAAATTGCGTTTCGTTGGTTAGTTTTCCTAATGTTTTTACAGTAAGTTCTGTTGTAGCACCGGTAATCTTTCCCGAAGGCAACTCCACGTTTTCATTATCCAATGCGGTTACAATATCCTGAGAGGTTAATCCATAAGCACTCAATTTGTTTGGGTCCATCCAAATACGCATGGCATACTTTCGCTGTCCCTGAATCTGCACGCTACTTACGCCTGGAATCGTTTGAATCCTATCGGCGATTACGTTTTCCGCAAAATCACTCAATTCCAAAGTATTTCGTTTATCACTCTGGATGGTCATCGATAGAATAGCATCCGAGTTGGCATCGGCTTTACTTACTGTTGGCAAACCATCAATATCTTTTGGTAAAGTTCTGGCGGCTTGCGATACTTTATCCCGAACATCATTGGTGGCTTCTTCGATATTTTTATCGAGGTTAAATTCTACTGTAATGTTACTTGTTCCCTGATTACTGGAAGATGAAATGTTCCTGATGCCATCAATTGAGTTAATCGATTTTTCCAGTGGCTCTGTTATTTGCGATTCGATAATATCCGAATTTGCGCCCGGATAGGATGTTCTTACCGAAACAACCGTTGGGTCAATAGAAGGGTATTCACGAACACCCAAAAAATTATACCCTATTATCCCGAAGAGGACGATAAGCAGGTTCATAACTATGGCAAGAACCGGTCTTTTTATACTCGTGGTTGAGATACTCATAATTATTCTTTAACCAAATGAACTTTAACAGGCGCATCTTTTTTCAAAGCCATAGAACCGGTGGTTAAAACGGTATCGCCAGCCTTTAAGCCTGAAGTGATAACGATGTTTTCATCGGTCCTGGTTCCTGCTTCAACTTTAACTTCCTGTGCTTTGCCATCTTTTTGTACGTATACAATTTTCCCTTTCAACACCGGAATTACAGCTTCATTTGGGATAAGGATAGCATTTTGCAAGGTATTTAATGCCAGTTTTATTTTAGCAAAGGAGCCAGGCAGCAAATCATTCTCGCCATTTGGTGCTAAAGCACGTATTTGTAATGTTCTGGTTGCAGTATTTATTCCAGGTTCAATTGCATAAACTTTCCCCGTATTTTGTTTTGATGAGCCATCGGTAGTAAACGAAATTTCTGAGCCGATTTTAATCTGGCCCGCATATTTTTCGGGAACGGAGAAAGTGATTTTTACCGGATTTGTGCTTACCAGATTCGCAATAACCGTGCTCGGTGTTAAATAGGTGCCTGCAGAAATACTGCGTAAGCCGATTCTACCGCTAAACGGCGCACGGATAGTTGTTTTAGCAAGTTGGGCCCTTGTTAAATTGGTTTGAGATTGAAAAGACCTTAAATCAGCAAGTGATGTGTCATACTCTTCCTGACTGATTGCACCTTTAGCCAAAAGTTGTTTTGCACGGTTTTCGTTAGTTCCCGATAGTTTTTGCTTAGTTAGCGCATCTTGCAACTGCGCCTGAATGTCTCTATCGTTAACCTTAACCAAAACGCTTCCTTTTGATACATTTGTGCCCTCCTTAAAATAAATACCAGTAACAAGCCCTGAAACCTCGCTTTTAAGTACAACAGATTCGTTCGCTTCAATTGCCCCGGTAACTTCCAGGTCGTTATCGAATTTCGATAGTTTAACAACAATACCGTCTACAACCATTGGAGGAGCGCCCTTACCATCTTTGCCACCTTTCCCTTCTTTTCCGGCACCAGGGGCGCCACCTTTACCCTCTAATTTTTTGTTTGCATTTATTCGGTAATAAACCAGATAGGCCAGGCCCAGCGCCAAAACAATGTAAATAATGTATCTTTTTTTCATTTGTATGTGTGTAGTCGTTTTTATGGGAACATCAATTTTTAAAATGTAACCAAAAAAGCTTGTAAAAATATTCAATTAGTTTAATCATAAATTTGTTGTATTAAGGATGTTACAGCCTGTTTCCTCAAAATATTGCTCAAACACATTTTCTTGCGTTGCTTATAAATTAGTAAACCAGATGAATAAAATCTTCCTTGTATTAATTATTTTACGCCTCCATACCGAATAAAATTTTAAAGCAAGGTGATAAAATATAAATTTGTGGCAAAACACAATTATATGTTTATTAAAAAATCGATATTAGGTTTAGTTGTATTACTAACAAGCATTATGGCAGCGAAGGCGCAGGTTAAAATAGGTTTCGAGGTTTCCTTTAAAGAACCTCAGGCGCATTATGCCGAGGTGCAAATGAATATTTCCGGATTGGCAAAAGATTATGTAGATGTTAAAATGCCCGTTTGGACCCCCGGTTCTTACCTTGTACGTGAGTTTGAAAAGAGTGTAGAAGGATTTACTGCATCAGCCGCCGGAAAAAAACTTAAGGTAGAAAAAGTTAGGAAAAACATTTGGAGAGTTTTCTCAGCGAAAGCAAATGATATTAAAATAAACTACCGTGTGTACGCTTTCGAAATTTCTGTACGAACTGCTTTCATAGATGAGTCTCACGCATTTTTATCGCCAACAGGTATTTTTATGCATCCTGCTGGCATGATAAAATCTCCGAGTACCGTAAAAATTATTCCATATAAATCGTGGACAAAGGTTTCGACAGGCATGCCTTTGGTAGCCGGCGAAACTTTTACTTATAAAGCTAGCGACTTCGATATTTTATACGATAGTCCAATCGAAGTTGGCAATCAGGATACATTTGAATTCATGGCTTCTGGCGTACGCCATGAAGTTGCCATGTATGGCGGCGGTAACTACGATAAAGAAAAGCTGAAAGTAGATATGGCGAAAATTGTGGAACAGGAAACTGCAGTTTACGGCGAAAATCCAAATAAATACTATTTATTCATCGTGCATAATTTCGCTCGTGGTGGTGGCGGTTTAGAGCATTTAAACTCAACTACATTGGGTGCCAGTAGGAATGCATATAGTACAGATGCTGGTTACAAAGGGTTTTTAGGGTTAGTTGCGCATGAATACCATCACCTTTGGAATGTGAAACGCCTACGCCCGGTTGCCCTGGGCCCATTCGACTACGATAACGAAAATTACACTACAAATCTTTGGGTTGCCGAAGGTTTTACATCGTACTATGAAAATAAATACATTTTAAGGGCAGGTTTTAGTGATCCCAATGGATTTGTTAATGCACTTGCAGGCGGAATTGCAACGGTTCTGAATACACCTGGTGCAAAAATTCAATCTGCATCAGCATCTAGTTACGATGCATGGATTATCGGTTATCGCCCCAATGAAAATTCAAAAAATAACTCAATCTCTTACTACAACAAGGGCGAGGTTATCGGTATTTTAATGGACCTGGAAATTATTAATGCAACGAAAGGCGCAAAAAGTTTGGATGATGTGATGAAGGCCATGTATTTGCAATGCAAAACCCTTAAGCGTGGTTACACAGATGCGGAATTTAAGGCGATGGTTGAGAAGATTTCTGGTATCAGTTTTACAAATTTTTGGGCGAAATATGTTAACGGGGTTGATGATGCAGAATATGTAAAGTACTTTGGGTATGCGGGCGTTAATGTTTCAACTGAAAATGCTACGCCAGATAAACCAGTAACGGGTGCAGCGGCACAACTCGGCAACGATGGTTTAACAGTTACCTCTACCACCCGAGCTTCTGCAGCCTGGGATGCTGGCTTAAATGTTAATGATGTTATCATTTCGCTTGATGATACTTCTGTAAGCGATGCCTTGAGTAACATAAAATTACGCTCGCCAATGGTTTCGCTCGAAGTTTTACCATTGGTAGCTAAGAAGAATATTGGCGATACATTAAAACTGAAGGTAAAACGCGATGGAGTTGAAAAGGAAATCAACCTGATTTTAAAAGCAAATCCTAGTGTTCGCCTTAAAGCCACAATTGATGAAAATGCATCAGCTGCGCAAAAAACTGTACTAAAAAAATGGATGGGTATTTAATTCAAAATTGATGCCTGCCAACAAAAAAGCCCGCCCGAAAAATTTTTCGGGCGGGCTTTTTTTATTTATTTGAGGCTTAAAAAGTGTATCTAAAGCCGAGTCCAAAACGACCAGCGTTAAAGTCGCTATCATTGTCGCCAATGTATAATCTTGGTCTCCAATCTAAAGCCAATGCTAATGGAGCACCGTTAAATTTGTAATCTAAACCAGCCATAGGTACCAGATAAAAGCTAGAACCTCCATCATACAATTGAATTGACGGACCACCACCGGCATAAAAATCTAAACCTGCAGCGCCTTTAATAGGGGTGTTATATTGAAGAAATGCCTGTATAATTGTTGAGTTTCCACCAAACAAAACCTCACCCTGAACTGCACCTTTTCTACTGAAGTGATGTCTTAATGAAGGACCAACAAGCGTTGCACCATCACCAAAATCGAGGCCTAAACCCACGCCTGTTTTGTAATTTTGAGCTTTAACTTCTGTAGTACTCACTGCGAATAAGGCCGCACATCCGAAAATAGTAAAAAGTAATTTTTTCATAATCTAAATATTTGTTAACGTTTTCTAATTAATATCTGCCTAACAACTTTAATGCCGATTATGTTTTTAAGGTAAAAATTCAGATGGATAAAAACAATGCTTGCATAGTAATTTTGGAATTGCTAAGTTTAGTAAAATTTTCAAACCGCATTCAAATAAGTGTTCAGGAATCGGTATTTTTTTTCCTGTTTTTCGACATAAAGACGCTGATCTTTATGTTTGATTTTTTAACTTAACCAAATATTATAATACTATGGCTGCAGCAATTACACGGGTTTTTGATCTTCTAAAATTTAGCCTTGAGCAACCTCAGCAAGAATTCATCAATGGTAAAATCGCTGGAAAATGGGTTAATTATTCAACCGAAGAGTTTTGCGATGCGGTAGATAATTTAAGTCGCGGGTTAATAAACCAGGGAATTGGTAAAGGTGCCCGTGTTGCGGTAATGTCGCACAACCGACCAGAGTGGAACATTGCAGATTTTGCAGCCAATCAAATTGGTGCCTATCAAATTCCGCTTTACCCAACCTTAGCTGATCATGATATTCAATTTATATTAAAAGATGCAGAAGTTGCCCTAATTTTTGTTGCGGATGAGGATTTATATAACAAAGTTAAACCTAACATAGCGGCAGTAAATCCGGAAATAAAAATTTATTCATTTAGTGAGGTTGCTGGTGCGCAAAACTGGAAAACCCTTGTTGATGATGGTAAAGCGAGCACCCAAATCAACCTTGATGATTACAGGGAAAACGTTAAGCCAGAAGATATTCTTACGCTAATATATACCTCGGGCACAACAGGGACACCCAAAGGGGTAATGCTTACGCATAATAACCTGGTTGCAAATTTTGAAAATTCTGCGGTTGTTATGCCCGAAGGCGTGAAGAAAGGGCTAAGCTTTCTTCCGCTATCACACATCTTTGAGCGGATGATCATTTATTTGTACCTGTTTAACCGCACTTCTGTTTATTATGCAGAAAGTATGGAAACCATTGTTGCAGACATTCAGCATGTAAAACCAAATTCGTTTTCTACCGTGCCGCGTTTGCTTGAGAAGGTATACGATAAAATAATGGAAAAGGGTAAAGCTTTAACTGGTATAAAACGAGGCATCTTCTTCTGGTCGGTTTCATTGGCAGAAAAGTATGCAACTGATGCGGGCAGTTGGTATAACTTTAAGCTAAACATTGCCCGCAAACTCGTTTTTAAGAAATGGCAGGAAGCCTTAGGTGGAGAAATTGTCGTAATCGTTTCTGGTGGCGCAGCTTTAAATCCGCGTTTAGCGAGAATTTTTTGGGCTGCGGGTATGCCGGTTTTCGAGGGTTACGGACTTACAGAAACATCGCCTGTTATAACCGTTAACCACTTTGGCGGCACCATGTTCGGTTCGGTTGGTGAAGTTATAAAAGGTGTTGAAGTCAAAATTGCTCAGGATGGTGAAGTTTTAACAAGAGGTCATCAGGTGATGAAAGGCTATTATAACCGCCCTGATTTAACCGCCGAAGCCATTGATAAAGATGGTTGGTTCCACACGGGTGATATTGGCGAACTTGTTAATGACCGGTTCTTACGAATTACCGACAGGAAAAAGGAAATGTTTAAAACAGCGGGTGGGAAGTATATTGCTCCACAAATACTCGAAAATAAGTACAAAGAATCGATTTTTATTGAACAAATAATGGTGCTGGGCGAAAACAGAAAGTTTCCGTCAGCATTAATTGTACCTAACTTTGAGACTTTGAAAACCTGGGCTGGAAGGAAGGGAATTAGCTTTACATCGAATGATGAAATAATTAAAAATGAGCAGGTTTTAGCGAAGTTTAATGAAGTGATAGAAGCTGCTAGTGTTGGTTTTGGTAAATGGGAACAGGTAAAAAGGTTCGCACTGCTGCCAAAAGAATGGAGTATTGATGGAGGCGAACTTACACCAAAACTAAGTTTGAAACGTAAGGTAATTAACGAGAAAAACAATAATTTAATTGACAAAATTTACAAGGATGCGGAAGACTACAAAGCACCAAATTAGTGCAATTCTTTTCAGCTGTGTTTTAGCAGCATCGGTTGCATCGGGCTGTGTTGGTGGTCAGTTAGGCAAAAACAACAGTGGTGAATATAAAAATGGAATGGTGGTATCCGCACATCCCGAATCGTCGGAAGTTGGTATCGCAATTTTAAAGAAGGGCGGCAACGCGGTTGATGCTGCAGTTGCGGTTCAGTTTGCTTTGGCAGTGGTATATCCAAACGCCGGCAACTTAGGCGGTGGTGGCTTCATGGTTTATCGGTCTGCAAAAGGCGAAATCAATGCTTTAGATTTTCGTGAAAAGGCAGCCTCACTTGCTTCTCGAGACATGTATCTCGATTCTGCAGGAAATCCAATTGTAAGCAAAAGCCTTTATGGCCATTTGGCTGTTGGTGTTCCGGGTTCGGTTGACGGAATGGTAGAAGCGCACAAAAAATACGGCAAATTAAGCTGGTCGGCAGTTGTTCAGCCAGCCATCGATTTGGCTGAAAATGGTTTCAGGCTAACTAAACAACAAGCTGCAGAATTAAACAGTCTCCATAGAAACTTTATGAAGTATAATCCTGACGGAGCTGTATTTATTAACCTGGAGAGTACATGGAAAGAGAATGATTTGTTGATTCAAAACGAGTTGGCCAATACCTTAAAGTTGATTCAGCAGAAGGGCAGGGCCGGTTTTTATGAAGGCGCTACTGCAGATGCTATTGTTGCAGAAATGCAAAAAGGCAAGGGTTTGATAACGAAGAACGATTTGCTAAACTACCACGCGATTTGGCGTAAACCTGTTACCGGCGATTATCGTGGTTACAAAATTATAACAATGCCGCCAACATCAAGTGGTGGGATAGCTTTGATACAATTGCTGCAAAGTGTAGAACCTTTTCCATTAAAAAGATGGGGTCATAATGCAGATTCTACAGTTCAGGTTATGGTTGAGGCGGAAAGAAGGGTTTATGCTGATAGGGCTACTCATCTTGGCGATCCGGATTTTTATTCGGTACCAACAAACAAACTGCTCGATCGAAATTACAATAAGCAGCGAATGGCTAATTTTAAGTGGGATGCTGCAACCCCGAGCAGCACCGTTTTGGCTGGTACTTTTAAGGAAAATGAGCACGAAGAAACAACTCATTTCTCGATTGTAGATAGAGAAGGGAATGCAGTTTCCATAACCACTACGTTAAACGGCTCCTATGGGTCGCTAGTTGTGGTAAAAGGTGGTGGTTTTATCTTGAACAATGAAATGGATGATTTCTCGGTTAAACCGGGCGCACCTAATATGTACGGTTTACTTGGTGGAGAAGCAAATGCAATTGCAGCAAATAAACGAATGCTTAGTTCGATGACACCAACTATTGTAGAAAAGAATGGCAACCTGTTTATGGTTGTTGGTACACCTGGAGGTTCTACAATTATAACGTCTGTTTTTCAAACCATTATAAACGTAATAGATTTTGAAATGCCCATGCAATCTGCCGTAACTGCGAAGAAATTTCATCACCAATGGTTACCAGATGAAGTAACTGTAGAGAAAGATGCATTAGACAGCCTTACCACAGAGAAATTGAAGGCTAAAGGCTATAAAACTCAGTTTCGGGGCCCAATTGGTAGGGTTGATGCAATCCTTAAAACTAAGTGGAATACGTACCAGGGTGGGGCAGATCCACGTGGTGATGACAAGGCAATTGGGTATTAATACTTGGAAAATTTAAAATATTTTGCCTAAAATCCTTTTTTGGTATGACAGTTGTAAGAAGTCGGCGACGCTTATTAACGTTAAACTTAAAAATATGAAAGCAAATTTATTTAAATCACTTCCGGTAGTGCTAGCCGGATTATTTGCAGGTACTGCGGCAATGGCTCAGGATACTGCTCCAACAACTCAATTCAGAACATGGTCAATCGGTGTAAATGCTGGTGGCCTTACTCCACTTTCTCCTCTAGGTGGAAAAAACGATTTCAGTAATAACAAAACTAGTTTCGGTTACGGTTTATACGTGAAAAAACAATTAACAAACTATTTCTCTCTTCGTTTAGACGGAGTTATGGGTAAGTTAAAAGGTGATAACAGTGAAGCTTATGACAGTGGCTATATTAACAACAGTCCTGTTTCTGCTTTCGATACTAAACTTAATTATTCTGCCAGCTTAAGTGCAGTTGTAAATATGTTTAACATCGACATGTTTAGAAAAGAAAATGCAGTTCAATTATATGCTTCAGCAGGTGCTGGTTTAGCTGGTTACAAACCAACGATTACAACAGCTGCAGGTACATCGGCATACGCAGGTGATAAAACAATCAGTGAATTAATTATTCCTGTTGGCGTTGGCGCAAAATTTAAAGTGTCAGACGGTGTAAACATCGATTTAGGCTGGACAGTAAATTTTGTTGATGGTGATAACCTTGACGGATTATACAAAGGTGCTAGTAATGACAAATATAATTATGCTTATGCTGGTTTAGAATTTGCTTTAGGTAAAGGAAAACAATTGGCTTTCCACAATCCAGTTGCCGCTACTTATGATGAAGCTTTAGCAGCAAAAAATACAGCTAACGCATTAAAAGGCGATTTAGATGCACAAAAAGCTGAAAATGCAAGATTGCGTGCTGAAATGGCTGATTTGCTGAAAGATACTGATGGCGATGGTGTTGCAGATAAATTGGATAAATGTCCGGGTACTCCAGCTGGTACTGTAGTTGATGGTGCTGGTTGTCCTTTAAAAACTCCAGAAAAAGTTGTTGAGAAAGTAGTTGTAACGGAAGAAGATCGTAAAGTTGTAGCTGCGGCCATTAAAAACTTAGAATTCGATTTAAACAAAGCAACAATCCGTTCTAAATCTTATGCATCTTTAAATAGAGTTGCCGCTTTATTAGTACAGAAAAACTTTAGCTTGAAATTAGCAGGTCACACTGATAATACTGGTTCTGATGCTTTAAACTTACGTTTATCTAAAGCAAGAGCAGAATCTGTAAAAGCATACTTAGTTTCTCAAGGTGCAAATGCATCAAGAATTGAAGCTACAGGTTACGGTGAAGCTCAACCAATTGCAACAAATAAAACTGCAGCTGGTCGTCAACAAAACCGTCGTGTAGAGTTTACACTTTACTAGTAGATTTTAAGATATAAATGCGAAGGCTCCTGATGCAAATCAGGAGCCTTTTTTTATTTAATTGATTTTACAACTTTTTTGATGTCGTTTAAATCATCCATCTCAAATTCTGGCGTCTGAAAATAAAACTTTTGATAAATGATTTTGTCATCCTTGCTATCATAGATGCTTATTATTTTATCTTTCGAACGGCGTGTGTAAACTAAATACTTAATGCCTTCAGTTTTACTCAAAATCAGACTATCTAATTCTTTAAAAGGCAAAAATTTCAACTTGTAATTATACTGTTCCTGTGCTGTGTTAGATGTTGGTAGTTTAATCCGCTGCAAGGAGAAAACCTCACGAACGTATTCCGGAACATATAGTGTTTCGGTCGCCAGTTTTGGTAACCTAACCTTATTGTAAAACTGGTAGTCTAATTCCCTGCTTTCCTGAGCGAGTAAGCCATCGTTTATTTGCTTAAGATAACCGGCTAACAAGCCTGGAGACCAGTTAATGAACTGCGCATTATTATAGAGGGAATTCAGCAACTCTTTCTTGATGCTTCTTCTCGCACCAGATTTATCACCAATTTCTTTTACAGTCTGTTCGGTATAAATATCCGGAAATAGTGTTACCATAGCGAAAATGCTTTCATCTCTTTGCTTCGGCTTGTCTGACGGGCTAATCAGTTTCAGCGTATAAACGACATTGGCATTTGTTATGGTATCTCTAGTTTCTGCGTAGGCATCAAAGTAGAAGAAAGAGTAGCGTTCCAATTTATCGTAAACCGCAAGTTCTTCCGGCCTGATAATTTTGTAAGGTGTAATTGTCCACGTTTTTTTTATGGCTTCGTCAAACTTAGCGAGTTCGCTATAGTCGCTATATGTAAGCGTAAATAAAGTTGTGGTGTTTTTTAAAATCTTTAATTTTTCGATGTTAGTCGCTTCATTTCCAAAATAAGATACCTGTGCTTTCAAAGTTGAAACCGACAATACCATTGCGCCAAGGAGCAATATTTTTTTCATTTCCCGCATATTTCGTGTTTTCATTTGTGTTGATCTATTATAGGAATCTTTTGACAATTATTTTGAATTTTCTACTTGCAATAACAAAATACATTCATTAGCTTTGTTATGCAAGCATAATAAAATTAACCAAATGAAGCAACTACAGACATTAGATTACCATGTTAAGTTTGCCTGGCAGAACATGTTTAATAAGTACAACCAAATGGCTTCTACTTTTGGTATTACCCAGGCTATTGGTTACATGCTTATAAATATTGATGATGTTGATGGAACGGCCGTTTCCAACCTTGCCGCCCTGCTTGGGGTTAAGGCGACAAGCTTGTCTCGCATGTTAAACAACATGGAAGAAGCTAACCTTATCTACCGGGAAACATCTGTTGGCGATAAGCGTTCTGTAAAAGTTTTTCTTACCGATTTTGGTAAAGAAAAAAAGCACCTGGCAAAGGGCGTAGTTCGAAAATTTAACGAGTATCTTGATGAACATTTTACCAAGAAAGAAAAGGAAACGTTCATTAATTTGTTGATAAAACTAAACGATATAACAGTTGCTTATACTGTTGATTAAACATTACCTATAAATGAAACCTGCTTTGCCTGAGTTTTAAAAAGGGCTCAATTTTAAAGCAGGTTCCATCAGAACAAAATAAAAAACTATAGACTGATGAAACGAAGCATTAATAAAGTTGCTGTTTTAGGTTCGGGAATTATGGGGTCGCGTATTGCATGCCACTTCGCCAATATTGGTGTAGAGGTTTTGCTTTTAGATATTGCGCCAAAAGAACTGACACCCGAAGAGCAGGCAAAAGGATTAACTTTAGATAAACCAGCGGTAAAAAACCGGATTGTAGATATGGCCTTACAAACGGCCGTAAAAACAAATCCATCTCCCGTTTATTCCAAAAAAGTATTAAACAAGATTAAAACGGGAAACTTTGATGATGATATGTCGAAGATTGCTGGTTTTGACTGGGTAATTGAGGTGGTTGTAGAAAACCTTGACATCAAGGAAAAAGTTTTCGAACAAGTTGAGCAATTTCGCAAACCCGGAACTTTAATTACTTCAAATACCTCTGGTATCCCGATTCATTTGATGGCCGAGGGAAGAAGTGAAGATTTTAAGGCTCATTTCTGTGGAACCCATTTTTTCAATCCTCCACGGTATTTAAAATTACTGGAAATTATTCCAACGCCTTATACCAAGCCTGAAATTGTTGATTTTCTGATGCATTATGGTGATAAATTTTTAGGTAAAACGACCGTTTTATGCAAAGATACGCCTGCTTTTATTGCAAATCGCGTTGGGGTATATTCCATTATGGCTCTGTTGCATTTAGTAGAAAAGCTCGATTTAACCGTAGAAGAGGTAGATAAATTTACTGGTCCGGCTTTGGGCAGACCAAAATCGGCTACTTTTCGCACGTCGGATGTGGTTGGTTTAGATACCATGATTAAAGTGGCTAAAGGACTTTATGACAATTGCCCCGATGATAAAGCGCACGAACTATTCAAGCTCCCTGAATATGTTAAAGAAATGGAGGAGCAAAAATGGCTCGGAGATAAAACTAAACAAGGTTTTTATAAGAAGACAAAAACTGCAGAAGGCAAAACAGAAATTCTGGCGCTAGATTTAAAAACGCTTGAATACAAACCTCAGCAAAAGGTTAAGTCGGCCACGCTGGAAATGACTAAGCCGGTAGAAAACCTTCGTGAGCGTATGAAGATTTTTGCTAAAGGAAAAGATAAAGCGGGCGAATTATTCCGTCACTCTTCTTTTGGCTTGTTTGAATATATATCAGACAGGATTCCGGAAATTTCGGACGAATTGTACCGCATAGACGATGCAATGCGTGCTGGTTTCGGTTGGGAACTTGGGCCTTTTGAGCTTTGGGATGCCGTTGGTGTTAAAGAAGCAATTGAGGCCATGGAACAATATGGCAACAAAGCTGCGGCTTGGGTGCATGAAATGCTGGATGCCGGAAATACTTCCTTTTATAAAGTTGAGGCGGGCATTAAAAAGTACTATGATATTCCATCTAAATCTTACAAGGCTTTGCCAGGTACGGATGAGTTTATCATTTTGGATAACATCCGCGAAAATAAAACCCTTTGGAAAAACTCCGGAGTTTCGATCATCGACTTGGGAGACGGAATTCTGAATGTTGAATTCCACACCAAAATGAATACGATTGGTGGTGATGTAATTTCTGGAATTAACAAAGCCATTGATATGGCCGAAAAAGATTACCGTGGTTTGGTAATTGGTAATGATGGCGCAAACTTTTCTGCCGGCGCAAACGTGGGGATGATTTTTATGATGGCAGTAGAGCAGGAGTGGGATGAATTGAACATGGCCATAAGAATGTTCCAAAATACTTCAATGCGAATTCGTTATTCGTCGATTCCGGTAGTTGTTGCACCGCACAACCTAACATTAGGCGGCGGTTGCGAATTTAGCTTGCATGCAGATCATGTTCAGCTTTCTGCAGAAACTTATATGGGTTTGGTTGAATTTGGTGTTGGTGTTATTCCGGGTGGCGGCGGAACAAAGGAGTTTGCGCTTAGGGCATCTGATGAATATAAGGATGACCAGATTGTGCAGAATGCATTAAAAGATCGCTTTTTAACCATTGGAATGGCGAAAGTTTCTACTTCCGGTTACGAGGCTTATGAGTTAGGTTATTTGCAAAAAGATAAGTTTTCGATTTCGATGAACCGCAATCGTTTACTGGCTGATGCTAAAGCAAAAGCGATTGAGCTGGCGGATGCAGGGTATACGAAACCAGTTCAGCGCACAGATATTAAAGTGCTGGGCAAACAAGGGTTGGGAATAGTGTATGCCGGAGCTAATAGCATGTATGCAGGTCATTTTATTTCTGAGCACGACAAAAAAATCTCTGAAAAACTTGGTTATGTAATGTGCGGTGGCGATTTATCATCGCCAACAGAAGTTAGTGAACAATACTTGCTGGATTTGGAAAGAGAAGCTTTTCTATCTCTTGCGGGAGAACGAAAATCATTAGAGCGAATTCAGTCGATTATAACCAAAGGAAAGCCGTTGAGGAATTAAGGTTAGTATCAAAATATGAGTATCAGAAATTGAATGCTTGAAAACCTTGAGGGGGCAGAAGGAGGTCTTTTGGAAACCGAGCCTATTTTGCTAAACCCGATAGAAGTGAAGATACTTTTTGCTGCAGATCTTGGACGAGCTCAAACTGACAATCATAAAAAGATTGAAACGAATAGCGGGACTGGTTAAACCGATGAAATGCAGGTATTGCTTTTCTAAATATTGATAGAATAAAACATTGGGCGATTTTCATGCTTAAGCTTGGTCTTGACATTTGACAATCGCAAACGAATACTAATAAGCTACTAGATACTAAATAAAATGGAAGCATATATTATAGCCGGATATCGCACAGCAGTGGGTAAAGCACCCCGAGGCGTATTCCGTTTTACGAGAGCCGATGACCTGGCTGCAGAAGTGATTAGAGCTTTGGTGGCATCGGTTCCGAATTTAGATAAAGAACAAATAGATGATGTAATTGTGGGGAATGCCACACCAGAGGCCGAACAGGGATTAAATATTGCCCGCATGGTTTCGCTGATGGGTTTGGATACTGATAAGGTTCCGGGTGTTACGGTAAATCGTTATTGTGCATCAGGTTTGGATACTATTGCCACGGCGGTTGCAAAAATTAAAGCCGGAATGGCCGATTGTATCATCGCTGGCGGCGTAGAGGTGATGAGCGGGATGCCGTTTGGCGGATGGAAGCTTGTACCAAATGCAGAGGTTGCCAAAAATAACCCTGATTGGTATTGGGGAATGGGTTTAACGGCCGAAGCAGTAGCAAAAGAATACAATGTAAGTCGAGAAGACCAGGATGCGTTTTCGTTAAAATCGCATGAAAAGGCGATTAATGCCATTAAAAACGGTCATTTGAAAGATGGTGTTTTGCCAATCACGGTAAACGAAAACTACCTTGATGAAAACATGAAAAAGAAGACCCGTTCTTATGTAGTTGATACAGATGAGGGGCCACGTGCAGATACGACATTAGAAAAACTAGCAAAATTAAAGCCTGTTTTTGATGCGGTTGGTAGCGTAACGGCGGGTAATTCATCGCAAACGTCAGACGGTGCAGCATTTGTTTTAGTGGTTTCTGAAAAGAAAATGAAAGAACTGAATGTTGAGCCAATTGCAAGGCTGGTGAGTTACGGAATTGCGGGTGTGCCACCGAGAATTATGGGTATTGGCCCAATTGAAGCTATTCCGAAAGCACTAAAGCAAGCCGGTTTGAAACAGGATGATATTGATTTAATTGAATTAAACGAGGCCTTTGCATCACAATCTTTAGCCATTATTAGAACATTGGATTTAAATCCGGATGTTATTAACGTAAACGGCGGTGCAATTGCATTGGGTCATCCGCTGGGTTGTACCGGAGCAAAACTTTCTGTGCAAATGATGAATGAGCTTAAAAGACAGAACAAAAAATACGGTATGGTAACCATGTGTGTAGGTACGGGGCAGGGAGCAGCCGGGATTTTTGAATTGTTTTAATTTAGTATCAAGATATGAGTATAAAGTATCAAGATGAATAGCGATAGGTAAAAAAAATCCTTCAAAAAATCATCCCAAATATTTTATTCAAATCTAAATACTAAAACAAGTGCACAATTTTAAAGATTTAAAAGTCTGGCAAAAGTCGATTGAACTAGCGGTTGAAGTTTATAAAGCAGCTTCATTTTTACCAAATGATGAAAAATATGGTTTGATTTCTCAAATGAAAAGATGTTGTGTTTCAATTCCTTCGAATATTGCAGAGGGTTCGGGTAGAGGAAGTAATGCTCAATTTAAACACTTTCTTACAATTAGCCAAGGTTCAGCTTTTGAGTTGGAAACACAATTAATTATTTCAAGTAGGCTTGAACTTTTAGATGACAGCCTTGCTGCTAATCTGATAGAAAAAACAACTGAGATTCAAAAAATGGTTTACTCTTTAGGTAAAAGCATTAACACCTAAAAAATATTAAAACTTAGAGATATCTAGTTTTCGAGCCCTGTCTTGATACTTGATACTCGCTACTAGATACTATAAAAATGGAAACAACTGAAAAAAAGACAATTAAAGGCGGCGAATTCTTAGTTAAAGAAACCGTTTACCAGGATGTATTCATCCCTGAGGAGTTTGATGAAGAGCAACAAATGATTGCACAAACTTGTCGCGATTTTCTGGAAGCCGAGGTTTATCCAAATTTAGATAAAATTGATAAACAAGAAGACCCGGAGTTAATGCCAACGCTTTTAACCAAAGCGGGCGAACTGGGAATTCTTGGCGTGTCTGTGCCGGAAGAATATGGTGGCTTTGGTAAAAACTTTAATACTTCGATGCTGGTTGCCGATGTTGTTGGCGCCGGACACTCTTTTGCGGTGGCGCTTTCGGCGCATACAGGAATCGGCACTTTGCCAATTCTTTATTATGGTAATGAGGAACAGAAAGCCAAATATATTCCAAAATTAGGTTCTGGAGAGTGGAAAGCGGCTTATTGCTTAACTGAACCAAATTCGGGTTCGGATGCTAACTCCGGAAAAACCAAAGCGAAGCTAAGTGAAGATGGTAAACATTACATCATCAACGGACAAAAAATGTGGATTACCAACGGTGGGTTTGCCGATATTTTTATTGTTTTCGCAAAAATTGACGATGATAAGAACTTAACTGCGTTTATTGTTGAGAAGGATTTCGGTGGCATCACTATGAATCCTGAAGAGCACAAAATGGGTATAAAAGGTTCATCTACCCGCCAGGTTTTCTTCAACGATTGCCCTGTTCCGGTTGAGAACATGTTGAGCGATAGAGAGAATGGATTCAAAATCGCGGTAAATATTTTAAATATTGGTCGTATTAAATTGTCGGCTGCTGCAGTTGGCGCATCAAAAGCAACGCTAAGTACAGCAATTAATTACTCGAACGAGCGTAGTCAGTTCGGTCGCCCGATTTCGAAATATGGCGCAATACGTTTCAAAATCGCAGAAATTGCATCAAAACTTTATGCTGTTGATGCGGCAAATTACCGTGCCGGACAAAACATTGATGATACCTACGACCAGCTGGTTGCCGGCGGAATGGAATCTGGAAAGGCAAGACTAAAATCTGTTGAGCAATTTGCTGTTGAATGTGCTATTTTAAAAGTCTGGGGTTCTGAGGCTTTAGATTATACTGTTGATGAAGGGGTGCAGATTTATGGTGGAATGGGTTTTAGTGCCGATGCGCCAATGGATAGGGCTTATCGCGATGCCCGTATCAACAGAATTTTTGAAGGAACAAATGAAATTAACCGGTTGTTAACCGTTGATATGATGTTGAAGCGAGCAATGAAAGGTGAGCTCGATTTAATGACACCTGCCACGGCTGTTGCTGCCGAATTAATGAGTATCCCTGATTTCGGTGAAGAAGACGATACACTATTTGCAGCGGAAAAAAAGGTTTTAGCTAATTTAAAGAAAGCTACATTAATGGTTGCTGGTGCCGCAGTGCAGAAACTGATGATGACCTTGAGCAAAGAGCAGGAAATTTTAATGAATATTGCGGATATGGCTGGTTATGTTTATGTGTTCGAGTCTGCATTGTTAAGAACTGAAAAATTAGTGGCTACAAAGGGTGAGGCTGCAACATCAGGCCAACTGGATTTATTAAGAATTTACATGGTTGAAGCTGTTGACGGTATCGCAAAAGCAGGTAAAGAAGCACTTTGGGCCTTCGCCGAAGGTGATGAGCAACGGATGATGTTGGTTGGTTTGCGAAGATTTACCAAAGTTGAACCATTTAATGTTAAAGATGCCCGCCAAAGGGTTGCGAAGCAACTTATTGAGGCGAACAAGTATATTTTCTAAGTTATTGTTTATGTTGTAAGTTAAGGTTTGGATGTTGATGATTCGACGGCGGTATATTAAATTTTACCGGTTGATAATTTTAACTCGCAATCCCTAACTTACAACTATTAACGTGAATGTTAAATTTGGTTAAAAATTGTAGCATCCGTATTAAAAGCTTATTTTTGCGGACTATGATTAAGATTAAGCACTTTTTATTGTTGGTTAGCATCGTTGCGTGCTTTGCTGCATGTAAAAAACTTGAAACAAATGATGGCAATTATGATGCAGTTGCGCAATTTAAGGCAGACACAACCACAATCAGAGCTTTTGTTAAAGCGAATAATATCCCCGTTCTTAAAAATGAACAGTATGGGGTTTTCTATCAAATTATTGCACCTGGAAGTGGCAACTTAGTATACAATGCTTCAACAGGTATCAATGTAGATTACGAGGGCCGGCTTTTATCAGGGACTGTTTTTGATTCTTCAAACGGCACTCCCCTATCACTTACTTTAGGGAATTTACTTCCCGGGTGGCAAATTGGAATTCCATACATTCAAAAAGGAGGTAAAATCAGGTTACTGATACCATCTTATTATGCTTATGGTAACGTTACAAAACCTGGCCCTCAAGCGGTAGTGCCTGCAAATTCGCCTCTCGATTTTACCATCACACTTTACAATGCTACCAATTAATGACTAACACATTAAAATTTATTTTCTGCAGTTTATTTTTACTTTCAGTTGGATTTGCTTCTTGCAAAAAGGAAGAAAACAGTGATAAACAGATTACTGATTTTATTCAAAAGAATAATATTAGTGCCGTTAAACATTCCTCAGGACTATATTATCAAATTATTAAACCAGGTTCAGGTTCTTTTGGCTATCCGGCAAATACTCAAATCACAATAAAATACGAAGGTAGATTGTTAGATGGAACTGTAATTGATAACGGTGGTGGAAAAGAGAATACTTTTGCTTTAAATCAACTAATAGAAGGTTGGAAAATTGGTATCCCGCTTATTCAAAAAGGTGGCGAAATCAGGTTAATTATTCCGCCTAATTTGGCTTACGGCATTCAGGCAACCGGACCTGTACCTGCAAACTCTGTTTTAGATTTTACGATACAATTAATAAACGTACAATAATTAATGAAGAACTTTACAAAACTTAGCCTGTTAACCGTTTTATTGGCTGCCCTGATGTTTGCTTCCTGTAAAAAGGAGTATGATTCCAGCCAAACGATAGATGACGGCAAGATCGCGAGCTACATTCAAAAAAATAATTTGAGCAGCGTTATGGTGCAGGACCCGGAGAAAACTGGCTTTTACTATCAGGTTTTAACTGCCGGAACCGGCGATACGTTCAAAAATACAGATTCGGTTTTGTATAACATTAACATCAAATCTTTGGAAGATGGTACTGGCTATCTGCAAACTCCTGTTACGGGAAATTTGGCAAACTATGTTGGATATTCAAACTCATTTTACTGGCCAGATTTGTCAAAAACGAAGTATGATATTCCTGCGATTAGAGCTGCTATTTCTGCATTAAAGCCAGGTGGCACGGCCAGAATTTTGTTGCCATCTTATCTGGCATTTGGAAAAAACGGTGCTGGAAATGTTCCGTCCAATACGGTACTGGATGTTACAGTTACTACATATCCATTTAAAAAGCAAGCGCTTTTGGATGACGATAGAATCACAAAATTTTTAGCTGCCAAAGGGTTAACGAGCTCTGCTATTAAAGATCAATCAGGTATTTATTATATTGTTAATACCTTAGGTACAGGCACTGCATTTGCAGATAAGGAGACAAGTAGTGCTGTAATTAATTATACAGGTCGGATACTAAATGGAACCGTATTTCAATCACTTTCTGACGGCTCTTTCTCAACAGGATTTGCAACAGCAAGCCAATTAATTGACGGTTGGAAAGTAATTATTCCAAAGTTCCCAGCAGGTACAAAATTAAGGATGATTATTCCTTCAAGATTGGCCTATGCGCAACGTGGATTAGATGCAATCATAGTACCAAATAGTGATTTGGATTTCGATATCCAAATTGTAAGCGTTACAAACTAAGACAGCGCTTCCTTAAAAACTTTAAGCACTCTTTCTCGTGCGAATGTATGCTCAACTATTGGTTGGGCATATTTTTTTGTGCCAAATTCTGGCACCCATTTTTTAATGTAGGCAAATTTCGGGTCAAATCTTTTAGTTTGCAACTCAGGGTTAAAAACCCTAAAATACGGTGCCGCGTCATTGCCTGACCCTGCAGCCCATTGCCATCCACCCACATTACTTGCCATTTCGTAGTCCAGTAACTTTGCAGCAAAATAGGTTTCACCCCAACGCCAATCTATTAAAAGGTGTTTAGATAAGAAACTTGCGACAACCATTCTTACCCGATTGTGCATCCAGCCAGTTTCATTTAACTGGCGCATACCGGCATCAACCAAAGGGTAACCTGTTTCGCCTTTACACCAGGCTTTAAACTCCTCTTCATTGTTGCGCCACTTAATTTTGTCGTACTGTTTTTTGAATGAATCAAAAGCAGCGTAAGGAAAGTGCCAGAGTATCGTCATGTAGAATTCACGCCAGGCTAACTCCGATAACCAAACGTTCGATTTAGCATCAATGGCGTCTTGCACAGCTTTCCTGATGCTCAATGTTCCAAATCGTAAATGTAAGCCAATATGTGTTGTACCGTCTAAAGCAGGATAATCGCGTTCTTTTGCATACTCGGCCAGCTTGGTTTTATAGGTTATTTTTGGGAAATCGAGCTTGCTTTTTTCAAAACCCATTTCTTTCAGCGTTGGAAAGGAGATCTTCTTAGTTCGAAATAGGTTTTTAATGTATTTTTTGGTTGGATAAGGCTTAGTGTAAAAATCATTTAGCTTTGCTTGCCACTGTCTATAAAAGGGGGTAAAAACAGTGTAAGGCGTTTTATCCGATTTTAAGATTTCACCTTTCTCAAAGATAACCTGGTCTTTAAAAGTTTTAAATACAATGTTTTCACTGTTTAAAAATTCGAACATATTATCGTCACGCTCGCGGGCATATGGTTCGTAATCATGATTTGTGTAAACTTCTTTAACCTCGTAATCTTTTAAAACCTCTTGCCAAACTTCTTCAGGTTTGCCATATTTAATTAAGACATCGGAACCCTTGGCTTGAAGGTCCTGTTTAATAGAAGCGAGTGTTTCATAAATAAAGGTTACTCTCGCATCGTCTTCCGAAAGCTTATCCAAAATATTTTTGTCGAAAATAAATAATGGAAGAACAGGATGTTTGCCTTTTAAGGCGTGATAGAATGCGGCATTATCTTCCAAACGTAAATCCCGGCGAAACCAGAAAATACTTATACCTAAATCTTCTGATGAGGACGTTGAATTGTTGTCGCTTGCGTGATTTTGCATATATTTTATCTTGCCTTTTCAGGTTTGCCTTTAAGACTTTCGATCAGTATTGGGACTGTAAATATCTTTTAATGCCTCTTCAAGGTTTGTAAATGTAAATTTAAAACCAGCATCTAAAAGCTTTTGTGCAGAAGTATTATTGCTCATTAAAACGGCCTCAACTCTTTCTCCAAGTAATAATTCGATGGCCGCTTTAGGCACTTTCATTGGCCAGAAAGGACGATGCAGTTGCTTTGCAATCGCTTTTGTTAAAGTTTTATTGGTTACCGGGAAAGGTGCGCAGGCATTGTAGCTACCCTCCATTTGTATATTTTCGACAGCTTCGACATACATATTTACCATGTCGGTAAGGTGCAGCCAGGGCGTCCATTGTTTGCCCGTGCCAATAGCCGAGCCGGCAAACAAGCGAACAGGCAAATCCAGCTGCGGCAAGGCGCCGCCATCTTTGCTTAAAACGATTCCGGTACGGAGCTTTACGATCCTTAAGCTTAGTTTCTTCCCTTCATCCACGGCTTGTTCCCAAAGCTTACAGCATTCAGCTAAAAAACCGAAACCATTCGGACTATCTTCTGTCAAAATTTCATCGCCACAATCACCATAAAACCCTACTGCTGAGGCCGAAACAAACGACTTTATTTTGTGGTTTTCAGACTTTTTGATGGCTTCAAAAAGTAATACAGCAGATTTTACGCGACTATCGATAATTTGTTTTTTGCGTTCGGCGGTCCATTTCTTATCAGCTACAGGCTCACCAGCCAAATGAATGATTGCATCAACGCCATTTAACGCGGCAACATCTATTTTTTGATTATACACATCCCAACCAAATGCGTTTTTACCTTCAGGTTTTCGGGATAGGGTATTAACCTCATATCCAATGCCTAGCAGTCTTTTCTTAAGTGCTGAACCCACTAAACCCGTTGCTCCTGTAATAAGAATTTTTTTAGCCATCTTTTGGAAACAACAAAGATACGAAAGGGTTTTTTTAAAGTTAAAGGTTAAAGGTTAGGTTGAGACTTTCCCAACCCTTAACCTCGGTTTTGAGTATCAATTATAATCCTGTAATTATTTTACTTTTTGGTGCTTTCACAGAATAGCTCAGTTTCAAAGTTTTAGTCTCATTTGGTGCAATCTTCAACTTCCACGAAAGCATACCTGTTTCTTTATTTACTTCAGCACCGCTGCTCTCCAACAATTCGATTTCGATATCGCTTTCAGTTGACAACGGATATTGGTCTTTTAAAAACACTTCTATAGCTTCTTTCTTAGTATTTCTTATTTTTATCAAATAGGTGAACAGTTGCTTTTTGTTACTTCCAATAAATTTGGTGCTGCTAAAATCTTCCTGTTTCTCTTTCGTAATAATGATTTTTTTATCTCGTCCCAAACTTAAGCTCATCGTATCTTGTATGCTGGCTGGGTTTATATAAGATTTGCCGGTGTAAGCGCCCTCAAATATTATATTCGCCTCTCCTGCCTGGAGGTTTAACTTTTCCCAATTAATTACATCAGCCAATAAATACGCATCGTTGCTTAATTTTGGCGTGGCAAAATACCTGTAATTTGCAGGTACCTGATATTCCTTAAATGCCACCGTATGTGGTTTGTTATCACTGTTTATATCATAAGGTATGTCGATTTCGAAAGTCACGCCGAGTTGTGTTTCGTTTATCGAGGTGTAATCGTTAACAGTCGAAACCTTTGCTGCGCTCATTGCCTTCCGATTCACTTTTCCATAGCCAACAGCCACAACTTCATTAAGGGCTTGCTCATCATTTAAAACAGGTGAGGCCATTCCTCTGATTTGAATGCCAGATATTTTTCCAGCTAACGCTTGCGGCACAGGATTGAAGGCAGACACAAACCATGGATTTAAGTTTGGTGCGGTAATGTTATAATTTGGGTTTCCTGTTGATAGTGAAAGCTTAACTTTTTTCCAGTCTAAACCTGTGCTTTGTACAATTGCAGCTTTGTAAACAATTGCCAAAGGATTGGAAGTATTAATTGCCTTAACATCATAACTTGCCAGCCAACTTGCACTCGGTGTAACGTAAGAAACATTGTAGTTGGCTTCAGTATTTTCTTTGGTCATTAATTGTAAAACCAATTGCCCTAATTGCTGACTTGGATTATTCCTCAACTCAGCAATTTGTTGCTGCAGTGCGGTTAGTCTGTTATTCTGTTTCTCTTCGCTTAGGTTTAGGGCGGCAATTGCATTTCTGGTTTCTGCGTTTTTAGTTCGATAATATTCGGTGAGTTTAGCCAGTTCAGTAACATTGGTTCCGCTGGCTGTTCCGCCAGATTTTCGGTTCTCATCTAAAAGCTGTAACGTTTGTTCTTCAATCGTTTTCGCATTTTTGGTTTTTGTCAGTTCTGCTGAAACAGTTTTCAAACTGTCGTTTAGTTTTTTAATTTCAGGGTTCGCAGCATCGGTATTAAGGAAATCCCGGTTAAATTGTACTGCCAAAATAGTAACCCCTTGTGATACACCAACCTGAATTGAATTTTCATTAATTCTGCCAGAAATGTTATTTATCACAATTTCTGAAGTTCCTGCTGGTAAATTTACCTTTCCCTTGTGGCTCAGTTGTGCGCCGTTGTTATAAACCGTTACGCTTTCCAAAATGGCTTTTGTTTTAATTTGTTGTTGTGCAAATACGCTCAGCGGAAATAGCAAACTAATCAGCAGTTTTCTCATTATTTTTTCTTATTATGTGTATTGATTTATTTATGAAGAGATGATAACCGAGATCATTTTCCATAATAAGTTTACAAATTGTTGGTCGTTTGTAAATATTATCCCCGTTTTTGTTCCTGAAAAAAAAATAAGATAAATTTGTTAATCGTTCTTAACACCCTTTTTCCATAAAAAAGATGTCAAAAAAAATTCTTGTTTGGTTTAGAAACGACCTTCGTTTGCATGATAATGAAATGCTGGTCGAGGCGATTGCTAAATCGGATTCTATTTTGCCCGTTTACATCATCGATCCGAGATTTTTCGGTCCGACTAAGTACGGCACCTTAAAAACAGGAAGCATCAGGGCGCAGTTTACTTTAGAAAGCATTGCTGCGCTGCGGAATTCATTAAAACAAATTGGCGGCAATCTTTTGGTAGCCGAGGGAAAACCTGAAGAAATTATACCCGTTCTTGTTCAGGAATATGAAATTAATGAGGTTTATCACCATAGGGAAGTAGCGGAAGAAGAAACCCAGATTTCAAGTTCGGTTGAGAACGAGCTTTGGAAGTTACGGGTAAACCTAAAACATTTTATAGGCCACACCCTTTACAACAAAGAGGATTTGCCTTTTCCGATAAAAGATATCCCTGATGCATTTAATCAGTTTAAAAAGAAAATTGAACGTGATGCAATCATCAAGCCCTGCTTTTTAGCTCCAGATAGAATCAACGTTGCTGAAGTTATCGATTGGGGTAATATTCCTTTGCTTGCAGATTTAAATTTGGCACTTCAGGAAAAAGATACCCGTTCCGATTTTGAATTTATCGGTGGCGAAGCTGAAGGAATCAGCACTTTGCAGAAGGTTATTATCGCCATGCAGCAGGCGGCAACAACTAAAAATCTAATATTGGCCTCGAAGCTTTCTGCCTGGTTGGCAATGGGCTGTTTATCTCCGCGTAAGGTGTATTGGGAGATAAAAAAGATGGAAGGCATGCCAAATACCAAGGCGATGTTTAACCACGTTTTATTGGGTTTGCTTTGGAGAGATTACTTCCGTTTTATGTTTAAAAAATACGGCAATACTTTTTTTAAGCCTGATGGCTTTGGTAGTCAGGGTATAACCGATGAAGCCAATACGGACGAGAATTTTAATAGCTGGAAGAACGGACAAACCGGTTTTGCCATTGTGGATGCTGTTATGAACGAGCTTAACCAAACCGGATACATTTCAAATATTGCACGCCAAACGGCAGCTTTATACCTGATAAATAATTTAGAGGTGACCTGGGTTTTAGGTGCCGCGTATTTTGAGGAAAAGCTTATCGATTATAACCCTGCAAGCAATTGGGGAAACTGGGCGAATATTGCGGGCGTTGGTAATGACCAAAAGTCAAAAAGCGTTTTTGATTTAGATAAAAACATTAAAAATCTGGATCCAAAAGGCAGTTATGCTTTAACCTGGGCCTCCTAAAAAACAATGGAATGATTAAGTTTTGACTACTTGCATTAACTTAATATTCGCTCAATCTTACATTCAAAATTCAATCATTTGTAAATAATATTTCCATACTTTAATAAATCTCATTTTAATCGAGTTTTTTAGCATTTATATAAGGTAAAATTCTAATTTTGTAAGGCTTATAGTAAACATTAAATAATGGGTAGTTTATCTTATCTTAGCGGCGAAAACGCCGAATATATAGATTCTTTATATCAGTCGTATCAGCAAGATCCTGAATCAGTTGAGTTTGGTTGGCAGAAATTTTTTGAAGGTTTTGATTTTGGAAGAGGTTCCGAAACGCCTGCAACAAATGCTGAAACTCCTGAGCAATTTTTAAAAGAGGTTAGTGTTTTAAATTTAATAGATGGTTACCGCAGTCGTGGTCATTTGTTTACGCACACTAATCCTGTTCGTGAAAGACGCAAACATTTGCCAACTTTAGATCTTGCAAATTTTGGCTTATCTGATGCAGATTTAGAAACCGTTTTTAATTCTGGCGTTGAGATCGGCATTGGCGCAGCAAAATTGAAAGATATCGTTGCTTTTCTAAATCAAACCTATGCAAGCTCAATTGGAGCTGAATATAAATTTTTGCGTACACCGGAAGTGTTGAACTGGATTCAGCAAAAAATGGAAAGTGCCCGCAATACGCCTAATTTTTCCATCGATGAGAAAAAACGAATACTTAGAAAATTAAATGAAGCGGTGAGCTTTGAGAATTTTTTGGGTACCAAGTTTTTGGGTCAGAAACGTTTTTCTTTAGAAGGCGCAGAGGCTTTAATTCCTGCATTAGATTCGGTAATTGAAAAAGGAGCCGATTTAGGCATTGAAGAATTTGTTATCGGGATGGCCCATCGTGGCCGCTTAAATGTGCTTGCCAACATTATGCAAAAAACCTACAAAGATATTTTTGCAGAATTTGAAGGTAAAAGTTACAACCCGGAAACTCCATTCGGAGGCGATGTAAAATATCACTTAGGTTACTCAACTGATGTAACCACGGTTGCTGGTAAAAGTGTTCACTTAAGCCTTTGCCCAAATCCATCTCACTTAGAAACTGTTGACGGTGTTGTTGAAGGCATGAGCCGTTCCAAAATTGATTTCAAATATGGCGGAGACAATAGTCGTTTAGCACCAATTTTAATTCATGGCGACGCATCGGTTGCTGGGCAGGGCATTGTTTACGAAGTAATTCAAATGGCAGGCCTGGAAGGTTACAAAACCGGAGGAACTATACATTTGGTAATTAACAATCAAATCGGCTTTACCACCAACTATAAAGATGCACGTACAAGCACTTACTGTACAGACATTGCAAAAGTAACGTTGTCGCCGGTTTTCCACGTAAATGGCGATGACCCTGAAGCGTTGGTTTATGCTATTAATTTAGCAATGGAATATCGCCAGAAATATAAAAACGACGTTTTTATTGATATTTTATGTTACCGCCGTTTCGGGCACAACGAATCTGATGAACCAAAATTCACACAGCCTTTGTTGTACAAAACGATTGAAAAACACCCTAATCCAAGGGAAATTTATATAGACCAATTAACGAAAGAAGGTAAGTTAGAGGCTGGCCTGGCAAAAGAACTGGAAAAAGATTTTCGTGGTATTTTGCAGGAACGCTTAAATGAAGCCAAAGAATATGTTGCGGGTAATGCGGAGGTTAAATTCGGCGGCGCCTGGGCAGATTTGCGTATGGCTACTCCAAAAGATTTCGAAACTTCTCCGGTAACGGCCGTAAAAAAATCTACTTTATTAGAAATTGGTAAACGCATTACCACTTTACCATCAAATAAAAAGTTCTTCAAAAAAATCGAGAAATTGTTTGCTGAACGTACTAAGATGGTTAATGAAACCAACGTTTTCGACTGGGCAATGGGCGAGCAGCTGGCTTATGGTACTTTATTATCAGAAGGCAAACGTGTTCGTTTAAGTGGCCAGGATGTGGAGCGTGGCACCTTTTCTCACCGCCATGCGGTACTAACTTTAGAGGATAGCGAGGAAGAGTATGTGCCTTTAGCCAATATTTCAGACCAGCAGGCAACATTTGATATCTACAATTCGCATTTATCAGAATACGGTGTTTTAGGTTTTGAATATGGTTATGCAATGGCAAACCCTAATGCTTTAACCATTTGGGAAGCTCAGTTTGGCGATTTCTTCAACGGAGCGCAGATTGTTGTTGACCAGTATATCGCAAGTGCTGAAACAAAATGGCAACGTGAAAATGGCTTGGTAATGTTACTGCCTCATGGCTATGAAGGGCAGGGGCCAGAACATTCTTCGGCCCGTATTGAGCGCTTTATGGAGCTTTGTGCAGATTACAATATGCAGGTTGCAAATTGTACTACACCCGCTAACTTTTTCCACGTTTTACGCCGCCAGTTCAAACGCGATTTCCGTAAGCCGTTAATCGTTTTCACACCAAAAAGTTTATTACGCCACCCAGCCTGTGTTTCAAAACTTGAAGAATTTACCGAAGGTGGATTTAAAGAGGTTATCGACGATGTAAACGTTAAGGTTGGAGATGTGACGCGGATTGTTTTCTGTAGCGGTAAAATTTATTACGAATTGTTGGAGAAACAACAGGCAGATGCGGTGAAACATGTTGCAATTGTGCGTGTTGAACAACTATATCCAACACCTGTTGACCAAATGGAAGCCATAAAAGCAAAATATAAAAATGCTAAAGAGGTTTTCTGGGTGCAGGAAGAGCCAGAAAACATGGGCGCATGGCCATATCTTTTCCGGAAGTTGTATAAAACAGGCTTAAAAGGCATTGATGTAATTTCAAGAAAAGAAAGTAGCAGTACTGCAACTGGTTTTGCTAAACAACATGCTAACCAACAGGCATACATTTTGGCTAAAGCGCTTGAAGTTGCTGTTAAAACCGAAGAAGTAAAAGCGGCGACCAAAAAAGCCACAAAAAAATTGGCAGAAGCCGATTAAAAATAGTATCCGACAAACGAATTCCGATGTTGAAGTCTATGTGACATTGGAATTTGATTATGGAACATTGGCAATAAAACAGAAATTAGAAGCTAGTAAAGACATATATTAAACATTATGAGTTTAGAAATAAAAGTTCCACCAGTTGGTGAGTCGATAACGGAAGTTGTTTTATCACAATGGTTAAAAAAAGACGGCGATGTGGTTGAAATGGATGAAGTTATTGCTGAATTAGAATCAGACAAGGCTACATTCGAATTAACTGCAGAACAGGCAGGAACTTTAAAAACCATAGCTGCTGAAGGTGATACTTTAGCAATTGGTGCAGTTGTTTGTAAAATTGAAGATGGTGGCGCAGCGCCTGCTAAAGCTGAAGCACCGAAAGCAGCGGAACAAGCAGCCGTTGTTGAAGAAAAAACCTCGGCTCCGGTTGCTGAAAAGGCATCTGGAGATAGCTATGCTACAGGAACTCCGTCTCCGGCGGCTGGAAAAATTCTTGCTGAAAAAGGCATAGATGCCGCTGCTGTAAAAGGTACCGGTATTGATGGGCGTATAACTAAAGATGACGCTGTAAAAGCAGATGCTGGAAGCGTTAAGGCAGAAACGCCTAAAGCTGCTCCGGTTGCTGCTAGTGTGCCTGCGGGCCCACGCTCTGAGCGTCGTGAGAAAATGTCTCCATTGCGTAAAACAGTTGCTAAAAGACTTGTTGCTGTTAAAAATGAAACAGCGATGTTAACCACATTCAACGAGGTTAACATGAAGCCGATCATGGATTTGCGTGCGAAGTATAAAGATTCATTTAAAGAAAAGCACGGTGTTGGTTTAGGTTTTATGAGTTTCTTTACAAAGGCTGTTACTGAGGCGTTAAAAGATTTCCCTGCGGTAAACGCTCGTATAGATGGCGAGGAGATTGTTTACAACAATTTTGCTGATGTTTCGATCGCTGTTTCAGCACCAAAAGGTTTGGTTGTTCCTGTAATTCGTAATGCAGAAAGCATGAGTCTGGCTGAAATTGAAAAATCTGTTATGGCACTTGCCTTGAAAGCCCGCGATGGTAAATTAACCATTGAGGAAATGACTGGCGGAACCTTCACAATAACCAATGGAGGTGTTTTTGGCTCAATGATGTCTACACCGATTATCAATGCACCACAATCGGCTATTTTAGGTATGCACAACATTATTGAGCGCCCTGTTGCTGAAAAAGGTGAAGTTGTAATTCGTCCGATGATGTATGTTGCTTTATCATATGATCACAGGATTATTGACGGGCGTGAGTCTGTTGGATTCCTTGTTCGTGTTAAGCAGTTGTTAGAAGACCCGGCAAGATTATTATTAGGCGTGTAAGCGTCATTATCATAAAGTATTTAAGCCTCAGCTAATAGTTGAGGCTTTTTTTTTGAGTTTGCTTTCGTAAATGATATGTAAGCAAAGCGAACCGATGGGAAAATTTGCTCATCAACACTCCAGGATTTCTTCTACCGCTCGAAATGACGATATTCTGTTATATATTTGGGCATGAAATTAACTTTCAATCTTAAATTCCTCTTCATTTTCCTTGCAATATTTATTGTTGAAATATTAATTGCGAAATATTTGCACGATGCTTACATCCGCCCGTTTGGTGGCGATGTATTGGTGGTCGTTTTGATTTATGCCTTTCTCAGGATATTTTTGAAAACAAATTATACAAAGCTAGCCTTAGGCGTTTTGATTTTCTCTTTTCTTATTGAGATTTTGCAAGCGTTCCATTATGTAAATTGGTTGGGTTTGCAAAATAACAGGTTCTGGAGCATTGTATTTGGCACCTATTTCAGTGTGTACGATTTGCTTGCTTATTTTGTGGGTTATTTGCTCTGCCTGTTGCTTAAGAAATAGAATCAGCGGGTTGATATTTTTTCTCAAATAATTGCATGCCTAAGGTTACTAGGCTAATTATACATCCAGCTCCAGCATTGCCTTATAGGCATCTCCTTTCAGCGCTAATAATTTAGCAAAAGCAGGCTCTGTTTTAAATCCCTGATTTTTTAGTGCTATTATTTTTTGCCTGAAATCTTCGCCTTTGTCAATCAGTATTTTGTGTTCAGTAAGCATATGGCGATAAGCATCCTGTTTTTCCACGGGAATGTTTTGACCAAAAATTTCAATTTCAAAACCACCAATAACTAATTTAGCTTTTAGCGCACAAAGATTTTTGACCTCAGAGATCAGAAAGTATTGCTCATCCTGAAAGTGACTACTTAATATTCTTTTGAAATCTTCGCTGTTCTGAACATAACAAACGATGTCTAAATCGCTGGTTTCAATATCTATTTCTATTGGAATGGTACCCACTAAAATTGGTTGAAAGTCGGCCAGTTTCTCTAAAATTCGATTGGAAGTTAAAACCTGAAAAGCATTTCTTTGCTTCTCATTTCCGGATTTTAAGTAAGATATGTCGAGGAAGTTTATCATTTGTAATTGATATTTTGCTGTATCATCTTGTTGCCGAAAAATTTAAAACTGTTCTGTGGTGTTCAACGCCGGTTTATTGCTGTTATTGCCGTTTTAGCTTGCACTACCAAGCCTGGGTTTCGGTGCCTAACAAAAAATGGAGCATAAAAAAGCCCATCTCGATAAAGAAATGGGCAGTGAATATCTTATGTCAATTCAGCCGTAAGTTTTAGTCTTCAACAATTTCACTGTTAATGCTTACCTCATCTTTCACATCTTCCTTAAAATAATTTTTTTGGAAAATGAGGATTAGGATTACACCCACCGAAATTGCCGCATCAGCAAGGTTAAAAACCGGCCTAAAGAACACAAACTCATCACCTCCCCAAATAGGAATCCAACTTGGAAAGTGTCCTTCCGCAATCGGGAAATAGAGCATATCTACTACCCGGCCATGAAACCAGGTTTCGTATCCATAAATCTTTCCATAAAATACAGAATCGATAATGTTACCCAAAGCGCCGGCGAAAATCAAGGCGACATTTAAAACCAGACCGCGGTGGTATTTGTGTTTAATTAGGTAGTGTAAACCATAACCAATACCCGCAACAGCAGCAATTCTAAACAACGATAACGCTAATTTTCCAAACTCACCACCAAACTCCATCCCGAACGCCATCCCATTATTTTCGGTAAAATGGATTATAAACCATTTGCCGATAATGTTAAACTCCTGGCCAAGAAACATGTGGGTTTTAATCCACGTTTTAAGCAGCTGGTCGGCAAGTAAAACTAAAAAGATTACTAATAAAGGTTTTGTATAGCCTTTCATTAATTCTGTTTTAATTTAGCTTCCATGCTCAAAGTAGCGTGTGGAACCGCACGTAAACGTTCTTTCTGAATTAATTTGCCAGTTTCGCGGCAAATGCCATAGGTTTTGTTTTCGATGCGTACCAGCGCATTTTCAAGATTATCAATGAATTTTTTCTGACGGGCAGCCAGTTGGTTAATTTGCTCCTTTTCCATGGTTGCAGAACCATCTTCCAGCGTTTTGTAGGCGCCTGAAGTATCTTCCGTACCATTGGCATTTGGGTTACTTAATGACGACGTTAGTGCATTAAGCTCTTCTTTCGCTATGCGTAATTTATCTTGAATTAATTCTTTAAATTCCTGAAGTTCACTGTCTGAGTAGCGTGTTTTGTTACTATTTTCCATGCTTTTAATTTAGTTTTCTAATATATGGATTTATATTTTAGTTACTGAAATGCTTAACTCAACATCATCAATGATGATTTTGTTTGCATTAGTTACAGTATCCGTTAATTCTAGTTCATCGGCTAAAATTTCTGCGCAAATGTATGCCATGTTTTTATTAACCGCGGTAGTTACAAGGTTATCATTTTGTAAAGCTACCTTAATCCTATCGGTTACTTCGAAGTTCAAATCCTTACGTAAGTTTTGAATTCTGTTAACCAACTCACGGGAAATTCCCTCTTGTTTCAACGCTTCAGAAATTGTCACATCCAGCGCAACTGTTAAGCTGCCTAAATTTGTAACCTGCCATCCCGGAATGTCTTCTGCAATGATTTCAACATCGGTCAACTGTACTTCATATGAAATCGTTTCGCCAAATTCGGGGTCAGTTTCAATTGCTATTTGTCCTGCATTTTCTAACGTAAAAATGTTTTCCTGACTAAAATTATTAATTGCGTTTGCAACTGCTTTCATATTTTTACCAACCTTTGCACCCAGCACTTTGAAGTTTGGCTTTACTTTCTTCTTTACGATGCCATGCGTATCGGTAATAAATTCAATGTTTTTAACATTCGTTTCTGAAAGAATGTAATCAGCTACTTTTGAAATCTTTTCCTCAAAATCATTACTTAAAGACGGAATTAAAATTTTCTCTAAAGGCTGACGAACATTGATGCCGGACTTTTTACGCAACGATAATACCATTGAAGATATATTTTGCGCATAAACCATTCGCTCGTTTAAATCTTTATCAATTAGGCTTTCATCTGCAGGCGTCCATAGCGTTAAATGCACTGATTGCTCGGCATTTTTATCATTTACGCTCAGATTTCTGTATAACCAATCGGCAAAAAATGGCGCAACCGGACTCATAAGTTGTGCCAGGGTTTCAAGGCAGGTGTAGAGTGTTTCATAAGCAGCACGCTTATCATCAGTCATTTCACCCTTCCAAAAGCGTCGACGGCTCAGCCTGATGTACCAGTTGCTTAAATGCTCATCAACAAAAGCCTGAATGGAGCGTGTTGCCTTTGTTGGCTCGTATGCATTGTAGGCATCATCAACTTCATTAATTAAGTTTTGTAGAAGGGATAAAATCCAACGGTCTAACTCCGTTCTGTCTTCAACTTTACTTAAATTATTTTTGTCGATTTCGAATTTGTCGATGTTTGCGTATAAGGCGAAAAATGCATAAGTGTTATACAGCGTTCCAAAAAATTTACGGCGAACTTCCGCAATTCCTTCGATGTCAAATTTTAGGTTATCCCATGGGTTTGCATTCGAAATCATGTACCAGCGTGTTGCATCGGCACCGTACTCGTTAATGGTTTGAAAAGGATCTGCGGCATTGCCCAAACGTTTAGACATTTTCTGTCCGTTTTTGTCTAACACCAAGCCATTTGAAACCACATTTTTATAGGCTACCTTATCAAAAACAAGTGTAGATATTGCGTGTAAAGTATAAAACCAGCCACGTGTTTGGTCTACACCTTCAGCAATAAAATCTGCCGGAAAATCTTCATTGCTATCAATGCTTTCCTTATTTTCAAAAGGGTAATGCCACTGAGCGTACGGCATGGCGCCAGAATCAAACCAAACATCAATTAAATCGCTTTCCCTGGTCATCGGTTTGCCAGCCGCCGAAACTAAAACAATTTTATCAACTACATTTTTATGCAGGTCAATCAAATCATAGTTTTCTTCAGACATGTTACCAATTTCAAAACCCTTAAACGGGTTCTCTTTCTGGTAACCTGCAGCGATAGATTTTTCGATTTCCTTGTAAAGCTCCTCAACAGAACCAATCAAAATTTCTTCTTTTTTATCTTCCGTTCGCCAGATTGGCAAGGGAATTCCCCAATACCTCGAGCGTGATAAGTTCCAGTCGTTGGCGTTTTTTAGCCAATTGCCAAAACGCCCTTCTCCTGTAGATTTTGGTTTCCAGTTTATCGTTTCATTAAGATCGAACATTCTGTCTTTAACGTCCGTAACCTTAATAAACCACGAATCTAATGGGTAATATAGCAACGGTTCATCTGTTCTCCAGCTGTGTGGGTAGCTGTGTACATATTTTTCAACTTTGAAAGCCCTGTTTTCTTCTTTTAATAAAATTGCAAGCTCCACATCTACCGATTTTTCTGGTGCTTCGCCTGCGCTGTAGTATTCGTTTTTAACGTATTTGCCTGCAAAAGGGCCAACATGCTTTGTAAATTTTCCCTGCAAATCTACCAGTGGTACAAGAACGTCGTTATCGTCCATAACAAGCATTGGTGGTATTTCGGGCACCGCTTCTTTTGACACTTTAGCATCATCTGCACCAAATGTAGGAGCAGTATGTACAATGCCGGTTCCGTCTTCCGTCGTTACAAAATCGCCAGCAATTACCCTGAAAGCATTTTCAGGATTTGTGTATGGTAATGCGTAGGTTAAAAGCTGCTCGTATTTAATGCCAACTAATTCAGTTCCTTTACATTCAGCAAGAATCTGGTAAGGTATTTTTTTATCGTCAGCCTTAAAGTTTGCAAAGTCTCCGGCTTCATTAGTTTCAAAGAAAATCTTTCCAAACTGTTTGCCAACAAGGTTTTTAGCTAAAATAACATATGCAGGCAGAAAAGTATACTGATTAAAAGTCTTAACCAAAACATAGTCTATTTTCGGTCCAACGGTTAAAGCAGTATTGGATGGCAAAGTCCAGGGCGTGGTGGTCCAGGCCAGGAAAAATACTTCATCCATCCCGGTTAATTCCGGCGAGATGTTAAAGGCTTTGGTTACGGTATTTACATCAATGTCTCCAGAATAGGAAGCAATGCTTTTAAATTGCGCAACAATTGTGGTGTCGGTTACATCGCGGTAGGCACCAGGTTGGTTAACCTCGTGCGAGCTTAAACCTGTACCGGCTTTTGGCGAGTAAGGCTGAATGGTGTAACCTTTATAAATTAATCCTTTATCGTAAATTTGTTTTAAAAGCCACCAAACCGATTCCATATATTTCGATTTGTAGGTAATATACGGGTCGTCCATATCTACCCAGTAACCCATTTTTTCAGTCAAGTCGTTCCACACATCTGTGTAACGCATTACTGTTTTTTTACAGGCCTCATTATAATCTTCGATCGAAATTGTTCTGCCAATATCTTCTTTGGTAATACCCAGTTCTTTTTCGGTACCCAATTCAACAGGCAAACCGTGGGTATCCCAACCTGCTTTCCTTTTAACCTGGTAGCCTTTAATTGTTTTATAGCGACAAAAAATATCTTTAATAGCACGAGCCATTACGTGGTGAATCCCCGGCATACCGTTAGCAGAGGGCGGTCCTTCGTAAAAAGTAAACGGATTGGATTTAGGACGCGATGAAATGCTCTTTTCAAAGATGTTTTCTTCTTTCCAAAAATCCAGTATTTCTTGCCCTATTTTGGCAAGGTCTAATTGTTTAAATTCGCTATACATCAATCAAGTACCTCAAAAAATTAAGGTTGCAAAGTTAAAGTTTTTCGCTCAAATTTGGTAGTTTTGGTGTAAATACTTTAACGTGAAATTATTTAATATCGGGCTTTCTGTAATGATTTTTGCTATAATTTTACTACCAGTTTTTGCTGTCATTAATCCTGCCAACCGCGATTTTGTGCTTTACGCATTTTATTTCTGTGGCCTGCTCGAACTAATTGGACTTGTTTTTGTTTTAGTCCATATCATCAAACTCAAAAGAAATTCGCCATGATAAAGCTCCTCAAATTACAAAAAGCCGTGTTCGTTCTCATTCTTGGCGTGCTTTCGTACATTGCTTACCGTGTTTTGGAAGCTAATGAGGTAAGTTGGGCCCGTTATTTTCAAATTCTAGCAGGCGTTTTAGTTATGGTAGGTGCGCTTTGGATGTTGTATCCCATTTTATTCGCTAAAAAAGACGATGACGGGAACGCAGAGATTATTACCGACCCAACTGTTGAGGCTCCTGTAGATGAGGAAGAAGAAAAGCCAGCAACAGAGTAATACGAGTTTATTTGCTGGTTACACCTGGCTAGTTATTCTCTCCTGATTTCTCTACAGAGAAGTTTTCATTTAATTATTTTGAAAAGCAAATGCAGTAATCTGATTAACGTTAGTCCTGCTGTTCGCTTTAGTCGCTCAATAAAAAGTTTCGCTGCTGTTCGCTGCCATCAGGTTTAACTAACTTAAGCTGTTACACGTAGGTTAGGTTTCTTTTAAACTGCCTTTGATGAAAAATCCTGGTCAGCCGTCTAACTCACCGTCTAATCATATAACCAGATTTAAATCGCGGGTTATGTTTGTTGCGCTTTACTCCACTGCCTTATATTTTGCGGCAATGTTAGCTCTAGCTAAAAGCTACAGACAAGCCTTTAACCTAAAAAGTTAATGGTCAAATTCGCCAATATTTTTCGCCGATTCTTCATCAGAAATTAGATTTCTCACCTTCTTTTTATCTAACCATAAAACCAGTGCCGGTAATAATGTTAAGTTAAAAATGAGCGCTACAAATAAGGTTATAGAGAGGAGGAGACCAAGAACAACTGTACCGCCGAAAGTTGATGCCGTAAAAATACCGAAACCAAAGAAAAGAATTAAGGCAATATGCGTCATACTTACGCCTGTTTCTGTTATCGTATCCGTAACCACCTTCGGAACGCTGAAGTTAGTTGAGTTCATTTCCTGCTGATAGCGGGTAAGAAAATATATGGTTTGATCAGACGCTAATCCAAAGGCAATGGTAAAAATTAAAATTGTTGATGGCTTCAGCGAGATATCGAAGTAGCCCATAATACCAGCAGTGATAATTAGGGGTACAATGTTTGGCAATAACGAAATAAACATAATGCCCAAACTTTTAAACTGTGCTAAGCGCAACAGGGAAATCAAAACGATTGCTAAGCCAATACTCTCGAACAGATGCCTTAACATATAATCCGTCCCTTTTGAAAAAATTACACTCGAGCCTGTTAGTTCAACATCAAACTTATCGGGTGGCAAAATGCTGTCAATGCGGGGTTTTAGTTCTGCCATAATCGCATCTAAACGCTTTGAACCAACATCGGCCATTTGGAAACTGATTCTTGTGCTTTGATTGTCTTTACTAACGAAGTTGGTTAACAAACTTGCATTTCCTTTACCGCCACTTGCAATGTATGCTAAAATGAAATTTTTCTCCATGTTATCCGGCAGGCGAAAAAAAGTTGAGTCGTTGTTGTAAAAAGCCTGGGTTGCATACTTTAAACCCATATTTACGGAAATAGAACGCGAAAATTCTGGATAAGCGGAAATCATTTTTTCCATCTTTTCCATGCGCTTTAAATTCGTTAGGTTAAATACGCCGTTCTTCTTCTTAGTATCCACACTTACCTCGAGCGGTAAAATGCCTTCGAAATTTTTTTCAAAAAACTTTAAGTCTGTTAATATTGTGGAGCTTTTTGGCAAATCATCTACTACATAACCATTTACATTAATTTTTAGCACGCCAATAACAGCGACTATAGAAATAATAATGGTTCCAATATAAATAAGGCTGCTTTTATGCTGAACAATGTTATCGGTTTTAACCAGCAACTTGTGCAAAAAGCCTTCTTCTACATGGTTTTGTGCCTGCAACTTTGGTGCAGGCAAATAGCTAAAAATAATCGGGATTAAGCATAAACACATTAGCCAGGTAATCATTACATTGATGGATGCAACGCTTCCAAACTGCATTAATAACTCACTGCCGGTAAAGTATAAAACTCCGAATCCTATTGCGGCAGTAATGTTGGCAATAAGCGTTGTAACCGCAATTCTTTCGATGGTTAGGCTCAACGCCCGTTGTTTATTACCATCTTTCCTCAATTCGTTTTGGTATTTATTGAGCAATAAAATACTATTCGGAATACCAATAATTACGATAAGTGGCGGAATTAGTCCGGTCAAAATTGTTAATTCGAAGCCGAATAAAACGAGCGTACCTATGCTCCAGATAACACCCATCACAACCACTAAAATGGGGAAGAAGACAGCATAGAATTTCCTGAAAAAAATCAACAAAATTATTGCAGAAACTAAAATTGATAGGCCTAAGAACAGCACAAATTCGTTGCTAACGAGTTTACTAACCGCTGTACGGATGTAGGGCAGGCCAGAGATATGAACCTGTATTTTTGTTTTAGCCTGGAAAGCCAGGGCTTTTTCTTCGATTTGTTTTAGAATTGGATTTCGTTGCGCCGTATTTAAAATTTTGGTATCAAAAGTAATCGCCATCAAAGTAGCATTTTGCTTATTGTACACCAATCCTTCAAAAAAGGGCGTGTTAAATAAAACATTCTTAATAGAATCCATTTCAGCATCGGTTTTTACCATGCCGCCAGGTATTGCTTTAAGTACAAATTTTTGTCCAACGGTATCCTTCTCCAATTGGAAAATTTTGCCGGATGACAAAACAGCTTTTATGCCTTTTAACTTTTGTATTTCATTTGAGAGTTCAACCCAGTCATTGTAAATATCTTTCTTAAATATTTCTGGCGATTGAATACCAACAACCATCACACTACCATCTTCGCCAAACGTTTTTTTGAAATTATTGTACTTAATAAAGGCGCTATCAGTTACCGGCAGGATTTTACTCCCTGTATAAGAGAGCTTAACGTTTTTGGCTTGATAAGCCATGAAAAGTGTACCCAGAACAAAAAATACGATAATTGCAATACGGTTTTGAAGAATAAACCTCGATAGCTTAACCCACATGAGTAGTCTAGTTTAAATTATAATGATAACGGCAAAACTAATGTTATTTACAAATCGGAATGATTTTTTGCGTAATTAAATTTGCACAAATAACATACTTTTGGAAAAATTGTTTTAGTGGCATGTTGCACAAAGTCAGGGGTATTGTTTTAAAAACGACTAGTTACAGCGAGAGCAGTGTAATTGTTCAGGTATTAACCGATAAGTTCGGTATGCAATCTTACCTCATAAACGGTGTAAAAAAGCCTAAGGCAAAAATAAAAATGAACATGCTGCAGTCTCTGCACCTGCTGGATATGGTGGTTTATCACAAAGTAAATACCAATATTCAAAGGGTTTCTGAAGTACGGCAGACGCCGGTTTTTAAAAGTATTCCATATGATATGGTAAAAACCAGCATTGTGATTTTTTTAAACGAAGTGCTGTATAAAAGCATCAGGCAGCAATCTGCAGATGATAGCCTGTTCGATTATATATTTAATTCAGTAGCGTGGTTTGATGAGAGTGAAGAACTTAATCCAAATTTCCATTTGTCATTCCTTTTAAAACTGACACGATTTTTAGGTTTTTCTCCTAATGAGCGAAGAAGAACCGACCAGATTTATTTTGATTTACAGGAAGGCGAATTTGTATCAAGAGTTCCAATACATTCTAATTACCTGCAATTAGAAGATGCCATGAGTTTTGTGTTGTTGTTTAACACACCGCTTGAAAAGATTTCTGAAATTAAAATGAGCAACCAACAGAGGAGATTCCTGTTGGATAAGATATTGGTTTTCTACACCTTACATACCGCTTCGTTTGGTGAGGTACAATCTCATAAAATACTGGAGACTTTGTTGAGTTGAAAAAAAATAAAAAAGATTTGCGAAACAAGATTATAGCGCTATATTTGCATTCCCAAAAGGAAAGGGAAATTAGCTCAGCTGGTTCAGAGCACCTCGTTTACACCGAGGGGGTCGGGGGTTCGAACCCCTCATTTCCCACACTAAGCCTTTTAGTTTAACTAAAGGGTTTTTTTATAAAATATTGCAATCCTTTAAAAAAGGGAAATTAGCTCAGCTGGTTCAGAGCACCTCGTTTACACCGAGGGGGTCGGGGGTTCGAACCCCTCATTTCCCACACCAAGCCTTTCAGAAAACTGAGAGGCTTTTTTCTTTTAATAATCCCGAAGTTCGATGGGATAATTTACCAATAAGTTAGTCGTAAATGTTCTGTGCTTTTTGATTTATTTATTCGGTATTATTCAATATTATATCCGAAATTGGCAAATAATAATCAGCCAGCAGGCGGTATAAATACATGGGTAAAATAATCCGCTTTATTTTTTTTGGAAATTACTTTGTAGGTCTTTTGGCCGTTGCTTTAACAATAGAAGCTACATTTCAGCTACGTTTGCCTTTCAATTCGGTCAACTATTATCTATTACTTTTTTTAGCGCCGACCATTTACTACACTTACGCTTACAATAAGGTTTCTACCAACCCAGCAACTACAAATCCACGAAACAAATGGTATTTCAAGCACAAAAACTTCATCAATTGGAGTCAGCTGATTTTGTTTATCATCTGTATGTTATTGGCGGTAAATCTCCTTTATCAAAACTTCAGTAATATCTTCAGGTTGCCGGTGAGTTACTGGATAGCGATTGCAATGATTATAACCGCCGGCATTTTATATTATGGTTTATTGCCAAAATCATTTTTGAACTTTAGCCTTCGTAATACCGGCTGGTTAAAAGCCTTTGTTATTGGATTTGTTTGGGCATGCTGCGCAAATGTGTTACCACTAATAATGTTAAAAATTGAAACGGGTATCGGCTATCACGATTCTGTGTTATGGACCTGGCTGTTTATCAAAAACTGGATGTTTTGTACTGTCAATGCGATCATTTTCGATATTAAAGATTATCCTACGGATGCTAATAAACACCTGCGAACCTTTGTAGTGCGTTATGGACTGCGAAAAACAATTTTTAGTATTCTTATACCTTTGTTGATAATCGGGCTAATTTCTTTAGGCGTGTTTGCAAGCTATAAAGGTTTTGGATGGCCACAGGTTCTTTGCAATATTCTGCCTTTTCTTTTAACCATTTACGTGGCCTATTCCATGCACAAAAGAAAAAATATTCTGTATTATCTGATGGTGATTGATGGGCTGATTCTTTTTAAAGCCATTTGCGGCATTATTGGTATGCAGTTAGTGCAATAGCCAATTTATCTACTCAAAACGGCAGATAATTTGACCTTACATTAGAAACTGAATTCAAAAGTGGGATATCCAGCTTCAAAATATTTAATTAGCAATGCTTAACAACTACGACAAAATAGCGAATATTTACGACAAGCTTAGCCGGTTAATATATGGGAAAGCACAGGTAAACGCCCAGATTAATCAGTTAAAATTTATTCCGAAAGGTGGTTCAGTGCTTATCGTTGGCGGTGGTACCGGGTGGATTTTGGAAGAAATTTCAAAAATTCATCCATCAGGCATAAAAATTACTTATGTAGAGATATCCGCAAAAATGATAGCGCTCTCTAAAGTAAGGGCTATAAGTGGCAACAGCGTTAAATTTGTGAATTTTGCTATAGAACAATTCGATTCAGAAGAATTATTCGATGTAATTTCAACGCCGTTTTTGTTTGATAATTTCAACGCATCGAGAAGTGAAGAAGTATTCTACCTACTACATAACAGGTTAAAACCAAATGGCCTTTGGCTGTTGGTAGATTTTACTTTAAAGGAAAAAGGAGGAAAGTGGTGGAAGTGGATGTTGCTCAAATCCATGTATTTGTTTTTCAGACTGCTAAAAATTGTTGAGGCCAAAAGGCTGATAGATATGGAACCTTACTTTTTAACGGAAAAATATACAATGCTCGAACAACGACTTTACTACAGCCGATTTATCAAATCGACTGTTTTCAAAAAGCATGATGAGTGCAAAAAGGCTTAGAATAAAAGTGAACCTGCGATGGTTGCGATGAACATTGCTGCCATCACTATTCTGTCAGCATTAATCCATTGAGCTCTGGTTAAAGGGGTTCCCAATTGAGATTCACTGTGTGATTTCTGCCTGGTAAATTTGAAAACTTGGGTGTCTAATTTAATGATCATGGCAAATGTTTTTATAGGTTATTTGCGATAAAACAAAAGCCAGGCCAAAACCTCCTTAAAATGTTGAATTGTTAATAACTCGTATTTCTTTGTTAACTAATTGATATTTATACTTTTGCCCGTTATTAATTTCAATCTTTAAAAAGGTGTGTTGTATGAAAAACGAAACAGGTTAATGCTGTTTTCTGTACGGGAAGCCAATCATTAATTTATCCTCCTGATTTCAATTTACTATTCTTCTTACCATACCAAAAATAGATTGCAAGGCCGATAACAAGCCATACCCCAAGCCTTAACCAGGTCTCCCATGGCAAGAAAGCCATCATAATAAGACAAACTAAAATACCAAGGATAGGAATTAAAGGTACAAATGGAACTCTAAATGGCCTTTTAGCCTCCGGGTCTGTCTTTCTGAGAATGAGAATCCCTACGCATACCATAAGAAACGCCAACAGGGTGCCAATACTCGTCATTTCGCCGACCACATTCATGGGCACAAACGCCGCAAACAATCCGATAAAAATGCAGAGCATAATATTCGATTTCCATGGGGTTTTGAATTTTGGGTGGACATCTGAAAATATTTTTGGCAGCAAACCATCTTTACTGATGGAATAAAACATTCGCGACTGCGCCATTAAATCGATTAAGATAACCGAAGTGTAACCAATTAAAATAGCCAGTATAATGGCCTGGCTCAGCCAGCCATATGGTGTTTTTTCTATAGCGATGGCTACCGGAGCGCCACTGTTCGCAAAATCCTTGTAGTTTGCCAAACCGGTCATCACGTGGCCAAATAAGCCAAATAATACCGTACAAACCAACAACGACCCAATAATACCAATGGGTAAATCTCTTGACGGATTTTTGGTTTCCTGGGCAGAAGCGGCAACAGCATCGAAGCCAATAAACACAAAGAAAACTAAACCCGCACCACGTAGAACTCCACTCCAGCCGAAATGGCCAAAGGTGCCCGTGTTTTCAGGAATGTAGGGGTGATAGTTTGCCGGGTCGATGTATTGCCAACCCAGGGCGATAAAGACCAACACCACCCCAACCTTTAAAAATACTATGATGCCATTTACAATAGCAGAGCCTTTTGTACCACGAATTAGAATGGCGGTCATTAACACCACCACCAAAGCAGCTGGAATATTTACGATTCCGTTCACGGTAGAACCGTCAGCAAGTTTTGCCGTTTCGAAAGGCGATAAAGTAAGTTGCGGCGGCAGGTAAATGCCCATACTTGAGAGGAAACGTGTTAAATATTGCGACCAGCTTATTGCAACAGTTGCGCAACCGACAGAATATTCCAACACTAAATCCCAACCGATTATCCAGGCAAACAGCTCGCCCATTGTCGCGTAAGAATAGGTATAAGCGCTACCAGCGACAGGAATCATTGATGCAAACTCTGCATAGCACAATGCTGCAAACCCACAACCCAACGCTGCAATTACAAAAGAAAGCGTTACCGCAGGACCAGAATGGTTTGCTGCAGCCAGTCCCGTTATCGAAAATAGCCCTGCACCTAAAGTTAAGCCAACACCAATCAATATTAAATTTACCGGCCCTAAGGTTCTTTTCAGCGTTCCTTCTCCACTTTGATTTGCCTCTGCAACAATGCTCGCAATTGATTTTTTCATCGAAATAAGTTATGGTTCCGCAAAATTATCAAAATATATTAAATCTACCTTGTTTGTATATTTTTTGCGAAGATATTACTGCTACCCGCTGTTATATTTTGGTGTGATGTGATGGCTCCTTCTCTTGTACATCAGAATTATGACTCCCCGGAAATTTTTACGCTTTTAAACAGACCCATTATTGCAACCACTTTTTTTAGCAGCACAGGCTTCGGAGGTTTTTTGCAAAGACCTGAAAAGTTTAAACCCGATAGAGCCAAATAGCACCCGATTTTCTTTTTTAAAATCGGGACTATGGGGGATAGCGGGACGACTGAAACCGACGAATTACTGAACCAGCTTTACAAAAAAATCAGAGAAATAATGCACAAAACCTGAGCACAAAAATTTTTATCAAAAAATAATCAATTGATTTATAAGACTTTATGTAAATAAGTAAAATTATTTTAGTACTATGTATTGCATAGTATTGTATAAAACATATATCTTTGTTTTATGATAGCAGAAAATACGCAAACACAAATGCGGAAGGGAATTCTGGAGTACTGTGTTTTATCAATCATCGCAAGAGGAGAAATTTATGCCTCGGATATTATTGCTGAATTAAGGTCGGCAAAGCTTTTGGTGGTTGAGGGCACACTATATCCATTATTAACCAGGCTTAAAAACAATGGTTTATTAAGCTACAACTGGGTAGAATCTACCTCAGGGCCGCCCCGCAAATACTACACCTTAACTGAAGCCGGTAAGGGCATTTTATCTCAATTAGACCAAACCTGGCAGGAGCTGGCTTATGCTGTGGGTATTTCACAAAAAGGAGCCAACTCGTAAAAAATTATAACCGCAAAGAAATGGAAAAGACCATCATCATAAATATAGGCAACACGATAATCCACATTGAGGAAAGTGCCTACGAGCTTTTGAAGGCTTATTTAAACGAAGTAAAACAATATTTTGCCAATCATGCAGATGATTTGGAAATTGTTACAGATATCGAAAACCGGATTGCAGAACTGTTAACTGAACAATTAGAAGAACAGAAAAAAAAGGTAGTTGATGCAGGCAATGTCAATTTTGTAATTGGCCAGATGGGCCGTGTTCAGGATTTTGATAACGCGGAAGCTACGACAGAAGAAGAGCCGGTTGTTAATGCAAGTTTCCAGGCACAGCCTACCGGTAAAAAACTTTACCGCGATATGGACGAACGTGTTATTGCGGGCGTTTGTGCAGGTATTGCGCATTACCTTGATTTTGATGTAAAATGGATTCGGCTGGCTGCAGTTTTAACGGTTTTTTTGGGAGGAACCGGTATTCTGGTGTATGCTTTGTTATGGATTATTATGCCAAAGGCAACTTCCAGGATCGAAAAAATGGAAATGAAAGGCGAACCAGCAAATCTTCAGGGTTTTCAGAAGAACTTAGATGAAGAATTACAGGCGGTAAGGGAGCGATTATCTGAAGCAAACAAACATGCGCAACCCGTTTTTGCTCGTTTAGGCAACTTCATAGGCGAATTTGTTGAATGGCTTGGCCGCTTTATATCAGGAACAGGACAGGTTATTTTTAAGCTCATTGCCATTGTAATTGTCATCTTCGGCGTGCTGTTTTTGTTGGGGTTAATTGTTGGCGTGGCTGCTTTTCAAGGCTTTTGGGATGCAAGCATTTATGAATACTTCCCTTTTTCTATTGTTAACGAAGGTAACCGCGGCGTAATTTTGTTCAGCGCTTTTATTGTTTGTTTCATCCCTGTGTTAGCCCTTGTTCTGTTCTCCATCAGGGTTGCTTTTGGCAAACAAGCCATAAACAAAACCCTTTCGTTCGCACTGTTAATTATATGGTTGGCAGGTGCTGCCGCGGTTGGTTATCAGGCCGCAAAAATTTCTTCAGAATTTAAGCAGCATGCAGAACTAACGCAGACTACGGAACTTAAAACCCTGCCAACTTATATTATCGATATTGATAAGAGCAAGTATTTTAGTCGGGAGGATAGCATCGCTTACCACATTGATGCAAATCAAAAAAACCAGGTTGTGGTTGATGATTTTGAAGATGGTCCGTTTGTATCGCCGAACAACATCCGCATTAACATCAACAAAAGTGAAAATGGTGTAAGCCGTATTGTTCAAAAGTACGAATCGCAGGGAAAAACTTTTCGTAGTGCCTTGCAGAATGCACAAAACATTAGTTATAGTTACAGCTCAAAAGATGCTTCTTTGGTTTTCAACCCACGATTTCAGTTAAGGAAGGGTACGATTTGGAGAAATCAGGAAGTTTGGATAAACCTCGAAGTACCTGTGGGTACAAAGTTGGTTATTAAACGAGATGCTTACCGCTACGTTAATAATTACGGAACCTGGGATTGCGACGATAAAGAAAGTGATTCGAATGATTACAGTACCTGGATAATGACGGACGATGGCTTGAAGTGTGTTGCGCAATTGAAAGAAGAAGCTGTACAGAAAAAGAAGTTAAATCAGGAACTGATTGATTTGGAAGCAATGAAAAAAAGCAAAGTTGCAGATACGATTTACCAAGATTCTGTTTCGAATCGAATTAGAGAAGTGAAGCAGGAGTTGGGTATTAACGTTGATGAAAATCAATAACATTAACCTCCACTATCACCGCAAGAAATCAGTTTCAATAAAGCCAACCAAGACTTAAAAAGCCTGCTTTCTGCCAACCGCGATAAAAACATTGCTGCGGTTTAGGGTAGACGTGGCAAATACCAGAAGAAAGAAATCTATGAAAACATTATTTATGCTAATTGCATGCCTTGTGGTGTGTGGGGCTTCCTTTGCCCAAAAAATCGGAAAGCTTTCTGGGAAAGTTGTCGACGAAAAAGGTCAGGGTTTGCCCTTCGCTATCGTAAGAGTTTTAAATTCTCCTGATACAACAGTAGTAAAAAGCGGTTCTACCGGTGTTGATGGAGAATTTATGTTCGACCAGTTGAAAAATGGCAGTTACCAGTTGTCGATTTCGATGATGGGTTACCAAACCAAAAAAACTGCCTCATTTGAACTAAGCGGCGAACTGAAAATTGCAAACGTTGTAATGGAAGGGGATGCCAAACAGCTTAAAGAGGTTAGCGTTCAGGGTCGGAAACCTTACATCGAGCACCAAATGGATAAAACCGTTTTAAATGTTGAAAACAGCATTGTTTCTTCCGGTAGTACGGCTCTTGAGGTTTTGGAAAAAGCACCTGGAGTACAGGTTGACCGCCAAAGTGAGCAGATAAAGCTAAATAACAAATCGGGCGTTACCATAATGATTGATGGTAAAACTAACTTTTTATCGGGTGCCGATGTGACAACTTTGTTGAGTAACATGAGTAGCGACCAGATTGCCACAATTGAACTGATTACCAATCCTTCATCAAAGTACGATGCCTCCGGAAACGCTGGTATCATCAATATAAAACTCAAAAGAAATAAGGCATTTGGTACGAATGGAACGGTATCGGTAAACGGCGGACAAGGAATTATGCCCGATTCGCCTACAGACCTGGTTCGTGCAGGCGTGAATTTGAATTTGAATCATCGCGAAGGAAAATGGAATATTTTCGGAAATGGCACAGTGGCCAGAAAAGCAAATTTTAACAATACCTACTTAACGCGTACTACTTTTGCAAATGGCCTGGCAAGTGATTTTACACAAGATTTTGATAGAAAAAATAAGGGCGTTGGCGTGCAGGGAAAGCTGGGTGCCGATTATTATGCTTCAGAAAAAACGGTTTTTGGGGTAATGGTGGATGCAAACACCGTAAATACGAGGTTGGATAATTTTAGCAATACATTCATCCGCGAAGTCCAATCTAACATCACCAGCAATAATTCAGTTCTGCAAAATGCCTTTTCAAAATCGCCCACTAATAATTTGACAGCAAACTTTAATGTTAAACACGATTTCGATAAAACGGGCAAAAACATCACTTTCGATGCTGATTATTCAAATTTTAACAACAAAAAAAATGAGGAATTTGATGCAAGGTATTTAAATCAAACCGGGCAGCAAACCAATAATACCTTATTGAGAAATAACACCGATGCTAACATCGATATTTTTGCGGCTAAAACCGATTTAACATTACCGGTTAACAAAACGATGAAGTTCGAAGCTGGTTTAAAAAGCAGTTACGTTATAACCCATAATGATTTCCTATCAGAACAATTTTTGGCTGGTGCGTGGCAAAACGATTTAGGCAAATCGAATAATTTTATTTACAAGGAAAACATTAATGCAGCTTATGTAAACTTCGGAAAAGAATGGAAAGTTTGGCAGATACAGTTGGGCTTAAGAGCAGAACATACACACTCTAACGGAAATTCTGTTACCAGCAATAAAGAGGTAGACCGGAATTATCTTTCATTATTTCCGACAGCTTTTGTAAATCAAAAAATTAATGCTAATAACAACATCAGGTACTCTTACAGTCGCCGGGTAGACAGGCCAAACTACCAGCAGCTTAATCCGTTTGCCTTCTACATGGACCCATATGCGGTAGACCAGGGCAACCCATACCTTAAGCCACAGTTTACAGATAATTTCGAAGTTGGTTATAGCTACAAAGAAATTTCCTTTTCTGTTAACTATTCAAACACTAAGGATTTGATTACGCAAATTAGTCAGCAAGATGAAGTAACGAGAATTGTGAGCGTAATCAGGCAGAATCTTGGGCGGGCGCAAAACTATTCGGCCAATTTGTATTTCCCGGTGAAGGTTGCAAAATGGTGGAGTATGCAAAACAATGCAAGTTTATATTACAACAAGTTTTCTGATGGAAACCTTGCGGGTGCGACTTACAGTGCAGGTAAATTAGCTTACAATTTTAATACCTCACAATCATTTATTTTGCCAAATAACTTTACTGTAGAAGTGAGTTTCTGGTACAATTCTCCAAAAGTTTATGGTGTGGAGCAAACTACAATTCCGCAATATGCATTAAATGCCGGCATCCAGAAAAGCATGCTTAACAAAAAACTAAAATTAAGGCTAAACATGGATGATATTTTATTAACTAATTATTGGAAAGGAGCGCTTAACTACCAGAATGTAAATTTGCAGGTTACAAATCACTACACCAGCAGACGAGCAAATTTCAGCATCAGTTATGGCTTTGGTAACCAGAATGTGAAATCTGCCAGAACAAGAAATACTGCCACAGAGGATATAAAAGGACGGGCTGGAGGATAAAAGCCAAACTAGAACTATATAAAAAAAACATAAATAATTTGTATTCACCATCAAATCAAAAAGATGAAAAAGATAATCTTTGCCATTTTGGCTTTAATAATTTCGCTAAACTTTGGCTGTAAAACAAACAACAGTAACTTGAGTATTCAGGTTAAAGACACCGATACAAAGTATACTTATGATGCAAAATATCCTGCAAATAAGACTGCCCGGCTAGCTGAATACTTTGCCAAACACACAAATATTAAATTGCCTTTGAGCCAGGCTACCGACCGGATAGTGATTTTGAGGGGTGGCGAAAAGTTTAAGCTATCAGCAACTGAAGGGGTTTTGAGTATCCGATTTGATAAAACAGATAATCAGCAAACGGCTTATGGCGAAATTAAAAAACTAACAGCGGGCATTAGTGATATTTTGAAGGCGAATTAGATTTTGTTATTGATTATTAGGGCGATGTATTTAGTTATATCGCCCTTTTTCATTTATATTTGATTTTAGTACCAGACTCCTTAGCTCAGTTGGTAGAGCAACAGACTCTTAATCTGTGGGTCCAGGGTTCGAACCCCTGAGGGGTCACTAATTACATTGAGGGCTGTTCGCTGATTGAGAATTTTCGAAAACCCCCGTCATTATATTTTGGCCGCTACATACTCAAATTAAAGTTTGCTATAACACAAATGCCTTTTTTTTGAATTAATCTGCATGGAAGTTTGATAAATCAGTTTCTATTGGCAAATTTGCAGTTAATCAATCCTAACCAAAATGAAAAAATTCCTTCTGCTCATCACCTGTTGCTACTTAATTATTTTTACTGCGCATGCACAATCAAAGCCACCATTTTGGGATGATGTTCAAACCATTAAAAAGTACGACCAAATGTTTAAGCCACCAGTTAACCCGGTGCTTTTCGTTGGGAGTTCATCTATAAGGAAATGGGATAACTTAACACAGATTTTTGCTAAATACAATGCCTTAAAACGTGGCATAGGTGGGGCGGTAATTAACGACATTACTTTTTATTTGAATGATGTTGTTTTCCCTTATCAGCCACGCCAAATTGTACTCTACGTAGGTGAGAATGATATTGTAAACGATAAGGTTACCGCAGATACGGTTCTAAATCGAACCATAATTCTTTATAAAGCCATACGGGCAAAATTGCCTGCTACGCCCATTGCTTACATCTCCATAAAACCAAGCCCTAGTCGCGATAAATTCAGAGAAAAGGCAATAGCATCAAATGAATTGATTAAGAAATTTTTAGCCGGCGAGCAAAACACCAGCTTTATTGATATTTTTCCTAAAATGCTACAGGATGGTAAATCACGAAGCGAATTATTTGTGGGTGATATGCTGCACATGAACCCTGAGGGCTATAAAATTTGGGAAAAAGCTGTCAAGCCTTATCTGATAAAATAAATCCATATATTTATTTTCCTATCATCCGAGGTAACCATGAAGAAAATTTTGCTGGTTTTAAGCTTGTTTTTGCCTGCTTTTTCTGCAATCGCCCAAGATTTGCTGGGTATTCCACAAGTTGTAAATTACAATAATGAACAGTACAATGGCGGCGTTCAAAACTGGGACGTACAGCAAGACAAGAACGGCATTTTATATTTTGGCAATAACGAAGGCCTATTAACTTTTAATGGCCGTTACTGGAGCATTTACCGTTTGCCAAATTTTACTTCAGTACGTTCTATCGCTATCGATTCTAAAAACAGAATCTTTATCGGCGCACAGGATGAAATTGGTTATTTTTTTCCTGACACTAAGGGTGTTTTAAAGTACAATTCGTTAGTAAAACTACTACCCGAAAATCTTCGTAAGATTGCTGACATCTGGGACATTTCCATCGTAAACGACGAGGTTTTCTTTCGCTCGGTAAATGCCATTCTTCAATATAAAGACGGTATAATAAAAATCTACAAGCCGGCAGATACGTGGTCATACTTAGGAAAGGCAGGAAACAAAATTTATGCGCAGGCAAAAAACGCAGGCTTATTTTTTTATGATAAAGAAATATGGAAACCGGTTTGTTCCCACCCGGTTTTAAAAGAATCTTCAATCACTTCCATTTCTGCATACAACGGCGATACATTGCTGGTGTCAACTTTAAAGAAAGGTTTTTTCCTCATTTGCAACAACCAGCTTGTTCCGTTTAAAACAAAGCTTGATGACGTCTTTTTTAATGATCGTGTTTTTTTTGCGAGTCAGATGAACAAGAATCTATATGCTGTTGGTACCACATCCGGCGGCGTATATTTAATAAATAAGCAAGGCGAGCTTGTTCAGCGGTATAATTATCGCGAAGGACTTCAAAACAATAATGTAAGAGGAATTTTGTTAGATAGCGACAAAAATATGTGGCTTGCATTGGATGATGGAATTGCTTATGTAGCGATTAATAGCGCAATAAAAAATATTTCACCGGATAGAAACAAGCAGATAACAAGTTATGCTTTTAGAAAAATAAACCAGCGTATATACATTGGTACTTCAAATGGTCTTTATACCTCTAAATTAGATAACAGAAGTGCAGATTTAAGCCTGTCAACTACCGGCTTCGGCGAAGTTGTAAATACCAAAGGACAGGTTTGGGGTTTAGATGAGATTAATAACCAATTGTTAATGGCTCATGAGGATGGCGCCTTTACTGTTAACGCCGACGTTGCCAAGCCAGTTTATGCGCTTCCCGGAACCTGGATGTTTCAGCCGCTGCAAAATGTCTATCCGGCAAAAAATGTGCTCGTGGGCACTTATTCTGGTTTGCAAACCATCAATTTCGCAAATGGAGTATTCACAAACGGCGATAAAATACAAGGCATATCAGAAACTTTAAGATTCATTGTTGTTGGCAACGATGACAAAATCTGGGCCTCGCATCCGTACCATGGCGTCTACAAGATTGAGCTATCAGCTGATAGGAAAAAGGTGATTAAAACAACTTTGTTTTCGGACAAAGACGGGCTGCCTTCAAAGTTATATAATTACGTTTACAGGATAAAAAACAGAGTTGTTATTGCCACTGTGAATGGAATTTATGAGTACGATGAAAAACAAAATCATTTCTACAAATTTAAGCTGTTTGGTAATGCGTTCGACAATATTTCCATTCAGTACTTAAAGGAAGATAATGATGGTAACGTTTGGTTTGTAAGTAATAAAAAGGTTGGCGTTGCAGACTTTTCAAAAAGCACCGCAAACAGGCCTTTCACCATGATTTACCTTCCAGAATTGGATGGTAAAGTTGTTGGTGGCTTCGAATCTATTTACACACTTGATAATGAGAATATCTTTATAGGCGCTAACAAAGGTGCTTACCACGTAAACTACAAAAAATACTTGAAAAACCTGAGTAAACCGCGGGTTGTTATTGGTTCTATAAAACTGTTCGGTCAAAAAGATAGCCTTGTTTTTGGCGGTTACTTCACAAAAAACGGACTTGCCATCCCAAAGCAGGATATTTCAAGAATTCCCGAATATAAAAACGCCTTAAATTCCATTCATTTCGAATTTGCATCAACACTTTTCGAACATGAAAAAAATACAAGGTTCAGTTATCAGCTGGTTGGTTTTGATGATTCCTGGTCTGAATGGACTTCCAAAAGCGAAAAGGATTATACCAACTTGCCGCATGGTGAATATACTTTTAATGTGAAAGCAAGAACCGATGTTGGAAATGAATCTGCTGTGGCAAGTTATACATTTGTGATTTTACCTGCCTGGTACAGCACCATTTGGATGAAACTTGCTTACCTGGTGATATTTTTATTGTTGATTAGGCTTTTGATTAGGTGGCAAAAAAAGAAACATATCAAGGAACAGGAAAGAATGAGCTATTTGCACCAGCTGGAACTCGATAGAACGGAAAAGGAAATAGTTAGGTTGCAAAACGAAAAGCTTGAAGCTGATGTAACTTACAAGAACAAGGAACTCTCTACAATGACTATGCACCTGGTTCAACGCGGAAAGGTACTTGCGAAAATTAAGGAGGTAATTTCTTCAGTAATTAAAAATCAGGAAAATGTAACCGAAAATTCTCCAAGTTTTCGCCACCTCATCAGGTTGATAAAAGACGTTGAGAAAAAAGATCAGGAGCTTGATCACCTCAGTGTCCACTTCAACCATGTTAATACAGAATTCTTCAATAAGCTAAAAGATTTATATCCGGATTTAAGTCAGAACGATTTGAAGTTTTGCGCTTATCTTTCGATGAACTTATCATCAAAGGAAATGGCACAGCTGATGAACATCACCATAAAAGCTGTAGAAGTAGGGCGATACCGCCTAAGAAAAAAGCTAAATCTTAAGCCCGAAACGAATCTTTATGAGTTCCTGATGGAGATTTCGAGGCAAAAAAGCGTTTAAAATCATCCGTTAATCGATTTCTTCTTATTTTATCAATGTATTTTTCAAATTGCTGTAAATCAACATATTAAGGTTGATGTGTAGTGCTTATGTAGTGCCAAAAGTAGTGCCTAAACGCTGAAAATTACGCTTTGTAGTGTTTGTGTAGCACAAGAATATTACACAATATTCTGCGCTGTATATAGATTTGAATCGAGTTATGGCACCAAACCATAGCGTGAACTAACCAAATTTTAACTTAAAATTATTTTCTATGAGAAGAAGATTTACATTCGTATTCTTCATTTACTGTATCATGGCATTTCCCTTAGCATTATTTGCGCAGGATATTGCTGTAACAGGAAAGGTAACAGACCAGAAAGACGGCACTCCGCTTCCAGGTGTTACAGTCAAAGTTGAGGGCACATCCCGAGCCGCATCTACAGATCCAAACGGCGTATTTACCATTCAGGCCGCCGTGGGTTCTAGATTATCTATTAGCTTACTAGGCATGGTTTCGCAAACCGTAACGGTTCCAGCTGGTGGAAAAATTAACGTTTCACTATTAACAGATTCTAAAGATTTGAGTGAGGTTATTGTTGTAGGTTATGGTGTGCAAAAGAAAAGTGTTGTTACTGGAGCAATATCAAGCGTTAAAGCCGCAGATTTGGAAAACCAGCCAACCACAACCCGCCTTGAACAGGCATTACAAGGAAGAACTTCAGGTTTAACAATTGCTGCTCAATCAGGTCAGCCGGGTTCGGCATCTACAGTAAGGTTGCGTGGATTTACTTCCTTCGGATCAAAAAATAACCCACTTTGGGTTGTTGATGGTGTAGTTGTAGATAATGGCGGTATTGGCTATCTAAATCAATCTGATATCGAATCGATTGAGGTTTTAAAAGATGGTGCATCTGCTGCAATTTATGGTACTCGTGCTGCTTCAGGGGTAATTTTAGTTACCACTAAAAAAGGTAAGGCTGGTAGTTTGAATTTAACTTACAATGGCTATTATGGCGTAGCACGTGCAGCTAAAAAGCTAGATCTTTTAAATTCTACAGACTATGCCACATTAAGAAATGAATCTTACCTTAATGATTACACCGGAACAACTCCAGTATTGCCATACCCAAATGCTGCTTCGTTAGGTGAAGGTACAGATTGGCAGTCGTTAATTTTTAACAACAGTGCAGCCCGTCAAAACCACGAAGTAACGATAAGTGGCGGTAGTGAGAAATCTACATTCTTCCTGTCGTTTGGTTATTTTAAGGTTGATGGTATCGTTTCTACAGATGTTTCGAAATATAACCGGGCCAACATTCGTATTAACACTACTCATAAACTGTTTAAATGGTTAACCATTGGCGAAAATTTGGGTTATAGTCACTCGGTAACAAACGGCATTGGCAACACAAATAGTGAGTTTGGTGGTCCGTTAAGTTCTGCTATAAATTTAGATCCGCTAACGCCTGCAATCATAACCGATCCTGCGGTTTACGGTTTGCCTCCATACAGCAACCAACCGGTATTTAGAGATGCTAACGGATTTCCTTACGGAATTTCTACAAGAGTAGCTCAGGAAATTAGCAATCCGCTGGCAAGCATTAAAAGACAGATTGGCAACTACGATTGGGATCACAATATTGTTGGTAACGCATTCTTAGAAGCAGAACCAATTAAAGGTTTGCGTTTTCGTTCTACTTTAGGTTCTAAACTTGCTTTTTACGGAGGCGATGGATTTAACCCGATTTATTATTTGAACTCATCAACTTCTAATACCAGAACGCAGTTTTCAAGAAATATTAATTATGTAATGACTTACAATTTAGAAAACACGCTATCGTATTCTAAAAGTTTAGGAAATCATAATTTAAGTTTATTGTTAGGACAAGGATCATATAGTGATGGATTCAGCAGAAGTGTAAGTACAACCTTCTTTGATGTACCTGCAACCGATTTCTATTCGGCTTCTATGCGATTTAAGCCAGTAGCTGCGAACAGAACATCTGACGGTAGTGAAGGCACTGACCACAAAATTTTCTCTTTGTTCTCTAGATTAACATACGATTATAACGAGAAGTATTTATTTTCTGCATTAATCAGACGTGATGGTTCATCAAGATTTGGTGCAAACAACAGATATGGTTACTTCCCATCGGGTCAAATTGGTTGGGTACCAACAAAAGAAGATTTCTTCCCGCAAAATGATTACGTTAATTTCTTAAAAATAAGAGCTAGTTACGGTGTTACCGGTAACGATGGTATTGGCGATTTTACTTATGTGCCAACTGTTGGAAGTGGTAGAAACTATACTTTTGGTAATTCTAACAATGTAAACATTGGTTACAGTCCTAACGCGTCTGCAAATCCAGATTTGAAATGGGAAGAAACAAGATCGACCAACTTAGGTATTGATGCAACGGTTTTCAAAGATTTTACCATAACAGCCGATATCTATAATAAGAAAACTGTTGGTATTCTACAAAATCCTCCTGTTCCAGGTTATATTGGTAGCGGTAGTCCGGCTGCAAACATTGCAGATATGTCTAACAAAGGTTTTGAATTTGAGGTTTCTTACCGCAAAAAAATCGGTGAGTTTGGTTTAAATGTTAGTGGTAACGGCTCGTTCATTAAAAACACAATTGATAAGCTAAGTCCAGGTGTTAACTTTATAGATGATAACCAGGCAACATTCCAGACTTTAGGTAACATTACCCGTACCCAGATTGGCCATGCTTATAACGAATTTTACGGTTATGTAAATCAGGGTATCTTTCAATCGCAAGCAGAAATCAATGCATACGTTGGTCCTAATGGTCAGCCATTGCAACCTTTGGCTAAACCTGGTGATGTTAAATTCGCAAACTTAAACGGCGATAATTCCATCAATGAAAGCGATAGAGACTTTATCGGAAACGGCTTGCCTAATTTTACTTATGGCTTAACGATAAACTTAACGTACAAAAATTGGGATTTAATTGCTTTTGGTAGCGGTGTTGCCGGAAATATGATCTTCCAGGGTTTGAGAAGACTGGACATTCCGAATGCCAATTATTTAACTACAAGGTTAGATAGATGGACTCCAACAAACCCATCAACTACTCAACCACGCTTAACAGATGCAGATTTAAATAAAAACTTAACTAAATTCTCTTCATTATATTTAGAAAAAGGAGATTATTTCAGACTGAGAACTTTCCAGATTGGATATACAATTCCAAAATCGGTAACGGATAAAATCGGACTTAAGAAATTCCGCGTATATGCGCTATCAGAAAACTTATTTACCATAACAGGTTACAGCGGTTACGATCCTGAGTTAGGATCAAACAACAGTGGTAACGCTTTTAGTATTGACCGTGGAGTTTATCCACAAGCTCGTTCGTTTGTATTTGGTTTAAATGCTAATTTTTAAAAAATTAAAATGAAAAGAAAAATTACTTATCTGGTTGTAACCCTAATTGGTTTGCAACTACTAGGAGGTTGTAAAAAGTATTTAGAAATTAATCCACAAGAGCGTGTTCTTTTGGATAACTATTACAAAACCCCTGCTGATGCTTATGCAGCATTAGTTTCAATTTATGATAGATTTGGATTTCAAACCGGTGGCCTTTATGACAAAGTTGCCATTATGGATGCCGCGAGTGATGATCATGTTGCCGGTGGTGGTGGTCCGTCAGACATTAACGACTTACAGGTTGTAAATAATTTTACGCTTAATCCTACGACTGGTCCGCAAGGCTACCTGTGGAATAAAGGTTATGCCGGAATTTTCAGGGCGAACGTATTTCTTTCTAAAATTGGTCAGATTAATATGGATGCTACGCTTAAAGCCCGTTTTACCGGCGAAGCAAAAGCATTAAGGGCTTTATTTTATTTTGATTTGGTACGTTTTTTCAAAAATATACCATTATTAACTTCAGAAGTAGATCCAAAACAAATTTATGATGTATTACAGGTTGCACCTGCAGATGTTTATGCTTTAATCGAAAAGGATTTAACAGAAGCAATACCTGGTTTACCAAACACCGTTCCAGCTGCATCAGAAGGTGGCAGGCTAACAAAAGGCGCTGCACAGGCTGTACTTGGTAAGGTTTATTTATGGCAAGGAAAAAATGCGCAGGCGGCAGAGCAGTTTGCGCTTGTAAATGGTCCAACTCCAGGTCAGGCGAACCCAACTTACGGTTATAAATTGCTAACAAATTTTGGCGATTTATTTAAAGTGAGCAATAAATTCAATACAGAATCAGTTCTGGAAATTGTTCATGCGAACTCATCTAACGGCGGTTGGGGCGATGCAGGTGCTTCAGAAGGTAATTTATTGAATATTATTGTTGGTCCACGTGGCTACAAACCGGTTTTAGCTGGTGCACCAGATTATTATTCTGGCTATAGCTTCTTGCCTTTTACAAAAGAATTTTTCGATTTCATCCATTTCGACCCACGTAACAAAGCAACTGTTGCTAACCTGGATAGTTTAGAGAAAAACGGTATCGCAACCTATGAAAAAGGTTATGGAAATACCGGTTATTTTATCGAAAAAACAATTGGCCGCGTTTCTGATAAAGCTCCAACCGGACAAACTGAGTTAAACTTCCCTCAGGATGCTTACGAAATACGTTTGGCTGATACTTATATGCTGGAAGCAGAAGCGATTTTGCAAAGCGGTGGCGCTGTTGGCCCTGGTAGCCGTGCTTACCAATTGCTTAACGCCGTGAGAGCAAGAGTTGGATTAAATCCTGTTGCAGTTACTTTAGATAACATCATGAAAGAAAGAAGACTGGAACTTGCAGGCGAAGGTCATCGTTTTCTGGATTTAGTGAGATGGGGTAAAGCGGCTACAGTTTTAGCTTACAAAGGCTTTACAGCAAATAAAAACGAAATTTTCCCTATTCCACAAGCAGAATTAAACAATACTAAGATTTTGCAAAATAAAGAATACGGAGGTACTAAATAATATTTTTGGGGGTGGACTCTTGTCTGCCCCCTTTTATTATACGCCCCGTTCTGCTTACATAATTTGAAGCTAAATCCAGTGCTTCAAAGCTTTCTAATCTTCTACAAATAATAAATTTGCCCTTATGAAATTACAGGCGATAAGCTATTGCTTTGTTTTAATTTTTGCTTTCGGACTAACTTCATCGGCCCAAACCAATGCCACACTCTGGCTTACGAAAGCAGATCGCTCCGTTTTATTTGCCAAACAGCAAGATGTTTTAAAGTTCTCGCCCTCTTCAAACAATAACCAAACAATTGCTGTAAACGATAAAGAAACTTATCAGGCTATCGATGGCTTTGGCTATGCGCTAACCGGGGGAAGTGCGCAGCACATTATTCGGATGAGCGCCCCAGCACGGGCCGCATTACTTAAAGAACTGTTCGCTACTGATGGCAATAACATTGGTGTAAGCTACATCCGTTTAAGTATTGGCGCTTCAGATTTAAATGAGAAAGTATTTTCTTATAACGACCTCCCAGAGGGACAAACTGATTTGGAGCAAAATAAATTCGACCTGGGATTGGATAAAGTTGACGTCATTCCGGTAATGAAGGAGATCCTTGCAATAAACCCTAAACTTAAAATATTAGGTTCGCCATGGTCTCCTCCCTTATGGATGAAAACAACTTACGATGCCCGCGGCGGCATGCTTAAACCCGAATATTATGATGCTTACGCCAGATATTTCGTTAAATACATTCAGGAGATGAAAAAGGAAGGCATTGTAATTGACGCAGTTACGGTGCAAAATGAACCATTGCATCCTGGTAATAACCCCAGTTTATTAATGGTTGCTCCTGATCAGGCCCTATTTGTTAAAAAGCATCTTGGCCCTGCATTTCAAAGCGCAGGTTTAAAAACGAAAATTATTATTTACGATCATAATGCCGACCGGCCAGATTATCCAATTTCAATTTTGGATGATGCTGAGGCAAGAAAATATATCGACGGTTCCGCATTTCATCTTTACGGCGGAAAAATTGAAGCCTTAACAGATGTACATAATGCACATCCTGATAAGAATATCTACTTCTCAGAACAAATGGTTGTTGAGCGCCCAGGCGCTGCAGATATAAACATTACAGGCCCGGTTAGGCGGTTAATTATAGGCGCAACACGCAACTGGAGCAGAACTGTTTTGGAATGGAATTTGGCGGCAGACCCGGAAAACAAACCATTTACTGATAGGGGTGGTTGCCCAACCTGCCAGGGCGCTGTAACCATCGATAAGGATAATGTTAGCAGAAATATCGCTTATTACTCGGTTGCCCATGCTTCGAAATTCGTTCGCCCGGGTTCTGTGCGCATCGCTTCAAATGAACTCGCAAATTTATCGAATGTTGCCTTTAAAACACCTGATGGAAAGAAGGTTTTAATTGTTGCCAATACGGGCAAGGAAATGGCAAGCTTCAACATCAGTTATAATGGAAAAATTCTGCCGGCAACGCTTGATAAAGGGGCTGTTGGTACTTACATCTGGTAATTTACAATACAATGTTTCAAAATAAATTAAAATCTTTTCTGGTTTTTCTGTGCTTAAGTTCGATTTGTTTAAGTGGTTCAGCACAAGGCTTTTTAAAAGCTGACGGGAAAAAAATAGTAAATGAAAAAGGCGAAAACGTTTTGCTGCGTGGCTTTGGGCTGGGCGGATGGATGTTGCAGGAAGGTTACATGCTAAAAATTAACAAAGATGGCCAGCAATATAAAATCCGTGAGCGTTTGGAAGACTTAATGGGGGCTAAACAAACTCAGGAGTTTTACGACGCATGGCTAAATAACCATACCCGCAAAATCGACATCGACTCACTAAAGGCTTGGGGCTTTAACTCAGTCCGCTTACCAATGCATTATAACCTTTACACATTGCCGGTTGAAAAAGAAACGGTGGCAGGGAAGAATACATGGCTGGATCGTGGCTTTGCGTTAACGGATAGCTTGCTTTCCTGGTGCAAAGCGAATAACATGTACCTTATTTTAGATTTACATGCTACGCCCGGCGGACAAGGAAACGATACAAATATCGCGGATAGAGATCCATCCAAACCAATGCTTTGGGAAAGTGAAGCAAATCAGCAAAAAATGATTGCATTGTGGGCCAAACTTGCCGATCGCTATAAAAACGAACCGTGGATTGGTGCTTACGACATAATTAATGAGCCTAATTACGGTTTTTCTAACCCTTCAGAAGATAAAAACGGAACGAAGGAAAAAGTTAATGCGCCTTTACGAAAGTTGATGGTGGAAGTTACCAATGCCATTCGGCAGGTAGATAAGAAACACATCATTATCATCGAAGGCAATGGTTGGGGTAACAATTATAATGGCATTTTTCCCCTTTGGGATAAGAATATGGCGCTAAGCTTTCACAAATATTGGAATTATAATGATCAGGCATCGATCGCCCACATGATAAAAGCCAGAGACGAGCAAAATGTGCCGGTTTGGTTGGGTGAAACCGGCGAAAATTCCAATACCTGGTTTACTGATGCCATCAGCTTGCTTGAGAAAAACAATATCGGCTGGGCTTGGTGGCCTTTAAAGAAAGTTGGCTTTAATAACCCGATGGAGATAAAATCTAACCCAAACTACAATGCGGTTGTAAATTACATGAACAATGGCGGAAACAAGCCCAAAGAAAGCAACGTATATAGTGGCATGATGGAGTTGGCAATTTACACAAAACTCGAAAATACAATCATTCACAGAGATGTTATTGACGCCATGATCCGGCAGCCACATTCGGATGAAACGAAGCCTTTCAAGGCTAATTTGGTTAAAAGTGGGACAATTATTGACGCAGCAGATTATGATTTAGGCAAAAATGGTAAGGCTTATTTCGATTTGGATACCGCCGATTATCACACGGTTACCAACAAGAGAACTGCCGGAAATCGCGGGCGGATTTACAGAAATGACGGGGTTGATATATTCAAAGATTCTACTCAGTATGAAAAATATTTTGTAACCAGCATTGAAAAAGGGGAATGGTTACAGTACACAATTCAGGTTGCAAAAAAGGGTAATTATACATTGAAAATTAACGCAGCTTCATCTAACACGGATGGCAAGATCTCAATTGTAGTAAATGGAAAAATCTTGGCGAAAGACATCAGCATTCCAAATACCGGTGCTGCTAAAAAGTTCGCCGCTTTCGAGGTAAAAAACATTGCTTTAAACTCGGGCAAACAGACAATTAAAATTATTGCAGATACAGGTGGTTATAATTTTAGCTATATTCAATTTGTAAAATAAAATAACAAAATTCCTGTGTTAAAGGGCTACAAGCGCATATTCTTCGTTCTTGGTTTAATGATAATTTTCATTGTAGTCCTTTCAAGGTGCATGAATGTTGCGGATAAAATTCCGCCCGATGTTAGGGGTGAAAATTTTACAGGTGCAGCAACCTGTATAAAATGCCATGCGAAAGTTGCGCAGTCTTTTATTCATAGTGCACATGCTCAAAGCTCTGCGCCGGCCAATAAAAAAACACTCGAGAGCTACCTGCAAACAGACTCTAATTCTTTCGCCTTTAATGCGCACATGAAGGTTAAGATTGAAAAGCGGGATAGCGGAATCTATCAGGTTGCCTACATAGATGGCAAACAAAGCCGAATTCAAAGGTTCGACATTGCTTTCGGCTCGGGCGAAAAAGCCTTTACCTATGCATATTGGAAAGGAAGAAAGTTATATCAATTACCGCTGTCGCATTTTTCAGCAATAAAAACCTGGGCAAATAGTCCGGGTTTTCCCATTAATAACATGTATTTCGACCGGCCAATTCCGAGCAGGTGCCTGGAATGCCACAGCTCTTACATTAAAAAGGAAACTAAACAGGTTTCGGCACTGGCTATGGATGAAGAACTGGAAAAAGGCTCTTTGCTTTATGGAATTGACTGCGAGCGTTGCCACGGACCCGGAAAACAGCATGCGGTTTTTCACCTCGAAAACCCGGACGAAAAAACGGCAAAGTTTATCACCATCTTCAAAACGTTAAGTCGCAAGCAAAAAATGGATGCATGCGGTGTTTGCCATTCTGGTAACAAGCTTACCACCGTGCAATCCGTGTTTAATTTTCAGCCCGGCGATGATTTAAACGATTATTATGCACAGGATTTTGTGTCTTTCGGTGGTGTTAATCCTGATGTACACGGAAATCAAACAGCAATGCTCCAGGGAAGTATGTGCTATCGTAAAAGCGAAATGACTTGCCAATCGTGCCACAATACGCACGAAAGCATTAAAGGGAATATGGCCATTTATTCCCAAAGATGTATAAGCTGTCATCAAACACAAAAGCATAGCAGCCAAACACTTAAAAAAGGTGTGTTAAAAACAAACTGTGTCGATTGCCATATGCCAATGCAGGCGTCGAAGCTAATCTCATTCCAAACTGCGGGCAATAAAAATGTTAGTCCTTATATGTTGCGTTCGCACCATATTGGCATCTATCCGGCAAAATAAACGCCGTTGAGAGCCTGCTGGTGTTGTTAAAAATCCTGGCAGCTGATAGAAAAGAACTTGTATTTCGTACATTTGAATCAATCGATCATCAGATTTAGCCGATATGCCTGTAAAGTTTTACCTATTGTTAGTTGTGTTCTTTTTTGTACTGCAAACTGTTTCGGCTCAAAACAAGTATAATTTAAGTGGCACCATTCGGGATGCGAATACTGGCGAGACTTTAATCGGCGCAACCGTAAAACTGAGCGGAAAAACTAATCTGGCTACTTCTACCAACAACTATGGCTATTATGCTTTAACCCAGCCTGAAGGCGAATACACTGTTGTGGTTAGCTATGCGGGTTACGTTTCTGTGGTCAAAACCATCAAATTAAATAAAGATTTAAAACTTAACGAAGAGCTCAAAACAGCTAATGATTTATCGGAAGTTACTGTAAGTGCAACAAATCGTAAAAATGAAAATGTAAAAACTGCTCAAATGGGTTTGGAGCGCATAGATATGAAGTCGTTGAATTCTATCCCGGTATTGCTGGGTGAAAAAGATATATTAAAAACGATTCAATTGTTGCCTGGCGTTAAATCGGGCGGCGAGGGAAACACAGGTTTTTATGTTCGGGGTGGCGCTGCAGACCAGAATTTAATAATTTTAGATGAGGCTGTTGTTTATAACTCCTCACATTTGCTGGGCTTTTTCTCTACTTTCAATGCTGATGCCATAAAAGATGTTAGCTTATATAAAGGCGGAATGCCTGCACAATATGGAGGGCGTTTATCATCAGTTTTAGATGTTAAAATGGACGATGGAAACAACAAGGAATTTAAATTTCAGGGTGGTATCGGCCTTATTGCTTCGAGGATAAAGGCAGAAGGGCCGATTGTTAAAGACAAAGGCTCTTTCATGGTTAGTTTTAGAAGGACATATATTGACTTGTTTTTGAGGGCTTCGCCCGATTCTTCAGTTAACGGCAGCACTTTGAATTTTTATGACATTAATGCCAAGGCGAACTACAAAATCGATGATCGAAACACTATTTACCTTTCAGGTTATTTTGGAAAAGATAACATTGGTGTTAAAGATTTATTTGAAAATAACTGGGGAAATGTAACAACTACCTTGAGATTGAACCATATTTTCAGCGATAAGCTTTTCTCAAACACTTCATTAATTTACAATAATTACAACTATACGGTTCGCCTGCTCAATGATGTTACCAACTTTAAGGCTACATCATTGGTACGGGATTTTAACCTGAAACAGGATTTTCAATATTTCAGCAACAAACATATTCTCAGGTTCGGGTTAAATGCTACGCATCATCGAATTTCGCCAATCGACATTACAACTTCACAAGAATCGCAGGTTAATTCACTAACACAAGAGAAGCGTTATGGTTTGGAAAGTGCTGTTTATGTGGCTGATGAATGGGCTGCTACGGAAAAGCTGAACTTTTTATACGGGCTGCGGGTTGCAGCGTTTTCATTACTTGGTCCGGGTAATTTCAGTACTTATGATGCTGCCGGCAACATCAATTCTACAGAAGCGGTAGAAAGCGGCAAGTTTTATAAAAACTACCTGAATTTAGAGCCCAGGTTTTCGGTGAGTTATCTTTTTAATGATGAAAATTCTGTTAAGGCATCATACAACCGTAATACGCAAAATATTCATATTCTAACAAACGCCACTTCGAGTTCGCCAACAGATCAGTATGTGCTGAGCAGCAATAACATTAAGCCGGAAATCGCAGATCAGGTTGCCTTGGGTTATTTTAAAAATATCCAGGAAAATAACTATGAACTCTCTGCAGAGGTTTATTACAAATGGCTTCAAAATCAAATCGATTACAAAAATGCAGCTCAGCTTCTGGCAAACTCAAATGTGGAATCAGAATTAATTTACGGTTCGGGCAGGGCATATGGATTGGAGCTGTTTTTTAAAAAGAAATTTGGAAAATTGAACGGTTGGCTGGGTTATACCTTATCTAAAACTGAACGCAAATTTGCGCAACTGAATAATGGAAATTATTTTCCGGCACGGCAAGACAGAACACATGATGTATCTTTAGTTGGCATTTACAATATGAACAGGCGCTGGACGTTCTCTTCAAGTTTTATTTACAGCACAGGGAATGCGGTAACTTTTCCGGCAGGGAAATATTCTATCGGTGGCCAAACCGCCTACTACTACACAGAGCGAAACGCCGGCAGAATGCCCTATAACATGCGTTTGGATGTTAGTGCAACTTTGGAGCCGCGTAAACGGGGGAAATATGAATCGAGCTGGAACTTCGGCATTTACAACGTACTTGCCAGAAAAAACCCATATTCAATTGAATTTAAAACTGACCCAACTAACGCTACGAAAACCATTGCAGAACAAACGTCGTTATTTGGGTTAATTCCTTCGGTAACCTGGAACTTCAAATTTTAAATGATATGAAAAAGCTACTTATATATTTTTCTTTTTTGAGCCTGATGTTTTCTTCATGCAAGAAAATTATTTCTATTGATACCGATAATGCGCCGCCACAAATTGTAATTGAAGGAAAGATAACCGATAAACTGGCAGTACAACAAATTAAAATATCAAAAACGATAAATTATGATGCTGCTTTGAATTTTCCGGCTGTTTCTGGTGCAACGGTTAAGGTAAGCGATAACCGTGGCAATAATTACATCTTTGCGGAAACTGCGCCGGGAATTTACACCAACAGAATGCGTGGCGCCAGTGGTGTTACCTACAATCTGGATGTTACTGCCGAAGGCAAAAACTATACAGCAAGTTCCAGGATGCCGAATAATGTTAAGCTGGATTCAATTGGTATTGTTTTAAATTCTTTTTTTGGTAACGACAGGAAAACGGCCGTTGCTTATTTAGTAGACCCAATAAAGGAAACAAACTTCTATCATTTCGATTTGTTCGTAAACGATTACCTTTCTCAACGTTTCTACGCTTCAAACGATAGGCTAACCAATGGCAACCCACTTCAAATTCAGCTTTTCTTCAAATCGAATAACAACAATAATGATAGCGATGAATTGAATACAGGTGATAAAGTAAAAATAGAGATGGAGTGTGTAGATTCGAATGTATTTGATTACTGGTTTGCGCTGAGCGAGCAGTCCAATCGCGGTCCAAATCAAGGTACAACACCGGCAAATCCAACATCAAATATCTCGAACAATGCGCTTGGTTATTTCAGTGCGCATACCTTTCAATCACTTAATTTAACTGTACGCTAACTAAGCAAAAACATCCTCAAAACTTCTATGTTACTGTTTGTATGAAAGTTTTTATAAGTGGCAACATCGCAGACAGCGGTTTAAAGTTGTTAGCACAAAATAATATAATTGTAAGTAACTGGAAGGAGGCCCGGCAAATCACTTCATCAGAGTTAATCGATGCCTGCCGGGATGTTGATGCCTTGGTTAGCGTTGGCCCGAATAAGCTCGACGCCTCGTTTTTACAGTCGTGCAAACATTTAAAAGTTATCGCTTTGCATTCGGTAGGGTTTGATAATGTTGATGTTGAGGAAGCCAGGCGCCTGAATATTCCAATTGGAAATACACCCGGCGTTTTGAGTGGCGCTACCGCTGATACCGCTTTTTTGCTGATGCTTGCAGTGTCAAGAAAGGCATTTTACCTGCATAAAAAAATCCTTAACGGCCAGTGGCAAAACTATGAGCCGACGCCTGAACTCGGGATAGAACTGCATGGTAAAACTCTGGGTATTTTTGGTATGGGCAAGATAGGCCTCGAAATGGCAAAAAGGTGCATTGGCGCCTATCAAATGAAGGTTATTTACCACAACCGGAACAGAAATGAGCAGGCAGAAGCAGTGCTTGGGGCAAAGTATGTATCTTTTGATGAGCTGATTGAGAAAAGCGACGTAATTTCTGTTCATACCGCCTTAACGCCCGAAACGAAAGGCAAATTTGATATGGCGGTTTTTAAAAAAATGAAACCACGATCTATTTTTATCAACACAGCCCGGGGCGGAATTCATAACGAAGAAGATTTAATTACCGCGTTACAAAACAAGTTAATCTGGGGTGCAGGTTTAGATGTAACCAATCCCGAGCCAATGTCGGTAGATAATCCCTTACTCAATATGGAAAGCGTCGCCGTACTTCCACATATTGGCTCTGCCACGCAGGAAACCAGAAATGCAATGGCAGATTTAGTTGCAAAAAATATAATTGCCGGTTTACGGGGAGAAAAGTTGCCACATCAGGTTTAGCATAAATCGCCTACAACTGAACGCGATTTACGCTAAAATTTCGGTGTTATTTAACGGTGTATCTAAATACACTACGACCTAAATTTCCGCTCGAATCGATACCCTCAACAACAACTTTATATTGCCCTTTTCCATCGGCGTTGTAAAATTCGAAAGATGTTAAGCCAGTTGTTTTATCAGTAACTAATTTTGGGTTCCAGTAAATGGTGGTTCTTAAATCATTTCTGTTAAGGTTTGCCGGTACATCATAGCGAGGCATGTAAAACTGCCTTTCTTTATTATAGCCTTGTGGTGAAAAAGTAACTTCGTAATTTTTTGGAAGCATATCAAGCAATTCGTTTTTAGAAATCTTGGTGCCTTTTGGCATTTTCTTTTGATTGATTACGATAATTCCGTTGATATTGTTTGTTCTGTTAACCAAACCAAGTTCATCCTTCAAAAACACTTCTACCGACTCAATCATTTTCACATCAACAGTGTTAAGCTGATTCACATCCATCAGCAATCCGTTTATAAAAATACCCATTGGGATTTTGTTGCCCTGATTGTAATCTCTGGTAATGTAAAAGTTGTTATCAATATATGTAGTTCCAAGCGCCATTGTTTGTAAACAGTTTATCAGCAGGTTACAGCCTGTTAATCTATCCCCGGAAATCTCATGGTCGGCTATCGCTGGCAGCCCGGTTAAGGCAGGGTAATCCTTATGACTAACCTTCGGAATTGCGGCTGCTTTAATGGTCACATCTTTTAATGTATGCAGGTAAGCGTATTGCTTTTTACTGTTATCCAGATAGGTTGTTAAGGTACTGTCTATATTTAAAACTTCATCTGCAGCACCAAAGTTACGGCTTATACTAGGTACAGGCGTGCCATTCAAACTTATGGCCATGCTTTTATAGTTTACATTATACTTTGCCGTAATGGTTACTTTTGATGAATCAGTCAGGTTAAGGTTTGTGAATTTAAAATTTCCAACCGGGTCGGTTGTACCTTCAAGATTAAATCTTTTATCGGGAATGGTTAAAAGCAGAGCGCCTTTTCTTACCGGAATACCGTTCGACATTCTTAAAATACCCGAAATTTCGATTCCCTGCTCGGGTAAAAAGGTAATTTTTGGTAGTTTGCCACTGATAATGTCTGTGTAGGCATAGCTCCTGTAACCCTGCGTTAAAAGCAATACATCAAGGTCTGAATTTTTCTTTGCATCAGGTGTCGTGAAATAGTAGTTTGGCCTTTCTATGTAACCTTTTACATCGCTGTTTAGCAGCAAACTGGTTAATATGGTATTTGCGCCGTCTTCGTTAAAAGGAACTTTTGTTTCATCAACAACCGAAACAGAGAAATTTCCATCAACTGGTACGCCATCTTTCTTCGCAGCGAGGTTAATTTTTACCTTTTTCTTTGGTCCGTAGCTGGCAGCGGCACTAGTTACCGCCAAAGCCATTGTGTTTTTATTCTGTACAAAAACCAATCGCTCACTTAGTGGCTGGCCGTTTTCGGCCATCAAAGTAAACTGCGCAATACCCATCGGGAATTTGCTTTTGAGCACCGTTGTCAAATATTCTTTATTTGACAATACCGCTTGCGCTCCATAACAAAGTACGCCTTTGCTTTGCGCCAGCAAATAAAACTTTTTGCCTTGGTTGGCCTGAAAAAAAGCATCGTTAGCAAGAATTTTCAGCGTTATACTTTCCGGGTCAGCGTTATCGGCAGTAATAACAATTCCGGATTGGGCAACCTTAGGCAGGTTCGCCGTTTCCGTAGAACCATCCGAATAAGTGATGGTTGCTTTGTAAGTTTTGGCAGCTTCTGGCAAGAGGTTAAATGTACCCATGCCCAAATGCTGCGAAGTAAATGTAGCAACTTGCTTTCCATCGTTATCGGTTATAATGCCCTTCGAATTGATACCCAAGCCGTCGCTTTTTACCGCTTTAAAAGCCACTTTATTGGTTATGCCCGAAACGAGATTTCCGCCCTCTGCGAAAAACTGAAAATCTTTATTGATTATTGCATTTTTTAATTGAAATGTACTGTTTATAACCTCTTTCTCGGTGGTGTTAATACTTGTTATCAATTCGCCCTTCTGAAGTTGATATTCAGCTTTTTGATTAGCGGTCATGTTTATCGTTAAAAAGCCATTCGCATCAGTTGTTCCTCTTCCTCTGGCGATGGTTGTGTAGCTTGTAACAACCTGCCAGTTCACATTTTTATTTGCATAGGGCTTGTTATTAATGTCTTTAAATTGTACGCGGGCATCGATTTTTTCCTGTTTATCCGTAGATAAATTTTTGTAGCTGATGTGCGTTTTAAGCTCTTTATCAATTGCTTCCCCAATGTAGAATGTTTTATTAAAAAATGCCGGGTCGTTACTGTTTAGCATCCAATTGGTGTAGGCTCTAAAATGATAATTTCCCTGCTGATAATGTTCCATTGATAGTGGAATATTTCCTTCTGCCATACCGCCAGTGAGCGGTAACTTAACGGTTTGAATGAGCGAATCTCGCTGATTAATAACGTCAACGTAAACGATTTTGCTTATTCCGGAAAGTAAATTTTGATTTTCAGTTACGTAAGCTTTAAACCAGATGGTATCGGCAACGGCGTAGTAAGGTTTATCGAAATGAATGTGTATTTTTTCGGCAGGATAATCATTCAAAACTTTATTGGTTTTAGTGATAATCGTGTTGATGCTTACGGTATCAGTTTGCGCTGATGAGGAGAAGTTTATAGCAAAGGAAAAAGAAACTACGATTAATAAAATTCTAAAAATCTTCATGAAAGGAAATTAATTACTTAGGTTGTAAATATATCCAATTAAAAATAGAGCACATAACCTGTGCATGGCTTTAACATTTTTTTACATAAAAAAGCCGGTTTTATTATTAGTAAAACCGGCATTCATCTTCCTAAGCAGGAAAATCTCTTATTTGTACTCGATCAAAAACTCACTTAATGGTTTACGTACCTTTTTAAGGTTCACCAACCAATCGTTAGCTTCATCGCGATGACCCAATGGTAATAAGGTTACACTTTTTAAGCCTTGCTTGTTTAAACCCAAAAGTTCATCAAGTGCGGGGGCATTAAAGCCTTCCATCGGAGTAGAATCCACTTTTAATAAAGCAGCCTGGGCAAGCGCAGCACCAAAGCCAATGTAGGCCTGACGAGCAGCATGATTAAAATTTTCTTCGGCTGTCTTAGATAAAATTGTTCCTTTGAGCTGTGCTTTATAAGCATCGGTAGCAGAATCTGGCAAGCCACGCTGAGCATTCATGTAGGCAAAAGTTGCATCAATTCCTTCTTCTGTATAATTTTCAAAAGCCGCAAAAATTAACAAGTGTGACGAATCGACAACCTGAGATTGGTTATAAGCAATCGGCGCAATTTTTTCTTTTAACTCCTGATTGGTTACTACAATAACTTTAAAAGGCTGTAAGCCGGATGAAGTTGGTGCTAAATGTGCTGCCTCTATAATTTGATCTACTTTTTCCTGTTCAACCGGTTCGCCATTCATTTTCTTAACGGCATATCGCCAGTTCAAAGCTTCTATTAAATTCATATTGTTCAAATATTTAAATTTCAATTTTGAAACAAATATCTGTAATGTATAATGGCCCTTTGTTGATGTATGGTAAGAAAGAAAGTAATTGCTATTGAATTACAAAGTAAAATTAATCTGCTGAAACTGTTTCGATGAATCTGATATCAGTTCTCACCGGAAAATGGTCAGATAGTTTTGCCTTCGTAATCTGATAGTTGAGAATTTCGAAATCTTTGCTTGTTGCAATGTAGTCGATTTGAAAGTTTGGGAACTTCCCATTATACGTTTTGCCAAAACCCGAACCTTTTTTAATAAAAGAATTGTTAAGGCCCTTTGTAACCTGATTAACTGCGTAAGATGCCGGAGTATCGTTAAAATCGCCGGCAATTAAATATGGCCACTGGCACTTTGCCATTTCTTTTTTCATAATGTCTACCTGGTCACTTCGTTTTACGAAAGCCCGTTTCAACATCCTTAAAATTCTTTTGGAAGCATAAAGTTTCCCTCTGGTTTTTTGAGTAAGCTGGTCGATAAACTGATAATCTTGTGGCTGAAAACTTATCGACTGGAAATGAACGTTGAAGACCCTCATCGTTTTTCCTTTGATGTCCAGATCGGCAAAAATACTCATATTGTCTCCGGAAGATTCGAAGACAATTTCGCCTTTATTCTTAATCGGAAATTTGGAGAAAATAGCAAGTCCGAATGCATCAAAATCATTTTCGGTGCCGGCCGGACGGAAATAATAATTATCCATTTTTAACAACTTTTTCAAGCTGTCTATCGTATTTAACTTTCCTTTTTTTCGGGTATAAAATTCCTGAAAACAAATTACGTCAGGATTCTGGTCTTTAACAACCTGCAGCATTTTTTCTTTTACCGGAATAGAATTATCCTCTCCAAATAACTTAAAGCTGTGCACGTTATAAGTCATCATTCTTATCGAACCAACTTCTTTTTCGGCTCCGCCCTCAATACCTCCGAAGCCAAAAGTAGCGTGGAATGTTCTAAAACCAATTACGATTACAAGGATAATGATAATTGAAAAAACCCATCGCTTTCTTAAACTCCACCAGATAAAAAACAGAAAAGAAACGACAAGCGAGTAAGGATAAGCCAAAGCAAAATATGCCATCAGGAAATTTTTGCGTGGGTCGATGTAGCCGGCAATGGTTCCAAGCAACAGGCAGATGACCGAAACAACAGTTAAGGGCAAAAAGATTTTGTCAAAAAAAGAATATTTAGATTTTGGCTTCGGCATTTAATCTTTACTGGCTTTAAACAATTTTTCTTTCTCGGTTGCGGTTAAGTTATCATAACCGGATTTAGATATCTTATCTAAAATTTCATCTACTTCGTTTTGTGAAACACCTTTAAAAGTAGGCTTTTTTATCGGTTGCTCGTTTTTTACCACGCGTAATTTCGGTTTTTTTTCGAAAATTTTACTCAGGTCATTCCCACTCTGAAGCATTTTTATGTAGCTAAAACCTAAAATTGCGCCACCAATGTGCGCCAAACTTCCACCAGCGTTTGTTGAACCGAGGCTCAGAATATCGAGTATAAAATAAGCAAGGGCAAGGTATTTTATCTTTACCTCACCTAAAAACATAAGGTAAAAAGCGTAATTAGGAACCAGCGTAGCTGTTGCGACAATAATGGCCATTACGCAGCCTGAGGCGCCGATTACGGTTATCCCAGCCAGGCTATCAGCGAAAACGGGGAACAGGTTTATCCCCGCAATAAATAACAAAGCCCCCGCTAAACCGCCTACGATAAACACAAAGTGAAACTGGCGGCTTTTTAAAAAATTCATAAAAACCTGCCCAAACCAAAATAACCCAAGCATGTTAAACAGTAGATGAAGAAAGCCATCATGGAAAAACATGTAGGTGAAAACGGTGTAAAATCTTTCTGGCAGTTTTGAAAATGATGCCGGCAGGGCGAAATATTCCCTAACCAAATCGTAAACGTCAACATTTGTCCGCGTTAAGAAAGCAACCAGTGCTATCAAAGCGGTAACAATAAAAATAATTGTATTTATGCCGATGTAAAAAAACAAAGGATTGCCCGATCGGAAAACTTTAAAGCTTAAGTCTTTAAAAATATTGTTATTCATAGTAAGTATAAAATGTGTCTTTATCCTTCCATATTTTAACCAGAATGAAGCCAATTAAAGCGCCACCCAAATGAGCATAATGCGCAACGGAATCTCCTGCAAACTTGCCAACGCCTAAAACTAACTCGATAATTATATACACCGGAATAATGTATTTCGCTTTTACCGGAACAGGAATAAACATGATTAACAATTCTGCATTTGGATACAGCATACCAAAAGCAACTAGCAGGCCAAAAATTGCGCCTGAAGCGCCAAGCATCGGTCCGTAATAGATTTCTCCCATCATTTTTATTTTATCCTGGGGAGCAGATAAGTTTTGAGTTACATCGAAAGTTACGTGGCCAACAACCGAATAAACTTCATATGCTTGCACAGCCCATTGCAGCGCCAGCGCCCCCAGGCCAGTTATAAAATAAAAGATTATAAATTTTTTAGCGCCCCATCTGCTTTCGAGTAAGCTGCCGAAACTATAGAGGGCGAACATGTTAAAGATTATATGAAAATAATCTACCGGACTATGCATGAACATATAGGTAATCGGCTGCCATATTTTAAAATCCGGAGAGTCAAAATAATAAACGGCAAACCAATCTACAAAAGGATAGCCGCCATTAGGCCTGAAAACTAGTGTGCCGATAAAAAATATAACATTTATAATCAGCAAATTTTTTACTACCGGCGGTATATGTATTCTGTTCATTTATCTTTTGTTTCTTTAAACGCCCGCTCTCGGCTGCGTTATTTTTCAAATTTCTTATCCAACTCACCTAAGGTAATTGTTTGGATAATGGGTTTCCCACTTACGCTAAAGTTAGGCGTTTTGCAGGCGAAAAGTTCATCAATTAATGTGTTCATTTCTTCCTGACCTAAATTTGTACCAGCTTTAATGGCGCTGTTTTTGGCTAAGCTTCTTGCTAAACTGTCGCGTTTGGTCAATTTTAAATCTTGTTGCGTGTTTTTAAAACCTTCAATAAGCTGTTCAAACAATTGTGTTTCGTTAATGTTTGCGCTTCCTAAATCTACCGGAATTCCTTCAACAACTAAAGTATTTTTACCAAATTCCCGAACGTCGAACCCTAAGCTTTTAATGTCGTCGAGCAAGCTCTTGGCCAATTCGAAATCGTTAGCATTTAAGGTAATCGTTTGCGGAAACAAACTTTGCTGCGATGCACCTTTTCTATCATCGAGATGAATTAGAAACCGTTCGTAAAGTATGCGCTCATGTGCCATTTGCTGGTCGATAACCATTAAACCCGATTTTATTTGCGAAACGATGTATCGGTTATGCAATTGCATATATTGCTTTTGCTTGGTTTCAAGTATCGTTTCATCAGCATAAAAAGAGGCCTGTTCAATAACCGGTTCCTGAGTGATTTCATAAAGCGAACCCCAGTTTTTTGCACTTGGTTTGGCTTCATAATTTCGTGGGGAAGAAGCGTATCCCGAAACGGAACTGGTTTCGGTTGCAAAAGGATTAAAATCAGGGTTGAAATTGATGGTTGGCGGCACAATGTCTTCTACCGCTTTTGGAGAAATCATATTGCTAAAACCTGTTTCCTGATCAAAATCTAAGGTTGGAGAAATATTATACCTTCCGATTGAGCGCTTTACGGCAGATTTTAAGATTGCGTAAATGGATTTTTCATCCAGGTATTTAATTTCCGTTTTCGTTGGATGAACATTTACATCAATTTTTGCCGGGTCAATTTCTATAAATAATACGTAAAGCGGATAGCTGTCGTCGGGCAGCAAATCATCAAAAGCCGAACTTACCGCATGGTTTAAGTACGGATCTTTTATGAAACGGTTATTAACGAAAAAAAACTGTTCGCCCCTTGTTTTTTTAGCAAAGGCTGGCTTTCCAATATAGCCTTTCAGGTTAATAATCGTTGTATCTTCTTCTACAGGAACTAAACGCTCGTTATAGTTGTTCCCAAAAATATGAACAATCCGTTGCTTTAAATTTCCTTTTGGTAAGTTAAAAATCTCGGTTCCATCATGGTGTAAGCTAAAAAAAACGGCAGGGTGGGCCAGGGCAACTCTTGTAAATTCATCGATTATATGACGCATTTCAACAGGATTACTTTTCAAAAAGTTTCTCCTTGCAGGCGTATTAAAAAATAAATTCTTAATCGAAATTTGTGTTCCCGGGGAAGTTGCAACGGGTTCCTGGGCAGTAACCACAGCACCTTCTATACTTATGCAGGTACCAACTTCATCCTCGTGCCTGCGGGTTTTCATTTCAACTTGCGAAATGGCTGCAATTGACGCCATTGCCTCGCCACGGAAACCCATTGTACGAATGGCAAATAAATCTTCGGCCTTTTTAACCTTTGATGTTGCATGGCGCTCAAAGCACATTCTGGCATCGGTAACGCTCATGCCACAGCCATTATCAATAATCTGAATCAAAGCCTTACCCGCATCCTTTATCACGAGCTGAATTTTATTTGCACCAGCATCAATAGAATTTTCGAGCAATTCTTTTACGGCAGAAGCAGGTCGTTGAACGACTTCTCCGGCAGCAATTTGATTGGCAACAGCATCGGGCAAGAGGTGAATAATATCAGTCATGTAATAAGGCAATGTGAATTCGCTAAATTATGCAAAATAAGCTTAAGGAATGCCTTTTGTTTAAAACTCAACACGTAAATGACTGTCGTTAAATGCATAAAACTGCCTGTCGCAAAGATGACGTAAACAAGTCTTACTCAAATTTGAACTATAAACTTACATTTGTTTAAACGCTTCAATAAATATGAAACTTTCAGATAAGCTAAAAGAACTTCGAAATCAGCATGGCTTAAGTCAGGAGGAATTGGCCAGGAGGGCCGGCTTAAGCTTAAGAACTATTCAGCGGGTTGAATTGGATGAAACCGAACCCAGAGGAGATACTTTAATTAGAATTACCGGAGTATTTAATTTAAAACCGAATGATTTGATTGTGGAGACTATTGAGCGGGACAAATACTTTCTGCCGGTTTTGAATTTATCGGCATTGAGTTTTATCTTTTTCCCTTTGTTAGGAATTGTTGTTCCATTGATTATTTGGGTTTTGAAGAGAGAGAAATCTACAGAAGCCGACGGTAAAAGACTTTTGAACTTTCAGATGACCTGGTGCATTGCTTTGGTAGCAGTGTATGGCTTGCTAATTGCTCAAAAAATGTTTCATATTGGAAGTTTTGGGCCGCCAGAAACTGTTTTGATAATGTTAATCGCATTATACGTTATTAATTTTCTATTGATTATCATTAATATTTTCCTTGCTGCAGGCAATCGAAACTTATTTTATCAACCAGCCATTCCATTCCTTAAGGCAAAACCATAAAATATGCCTTTGATTTTTAAAGAACTGGCGGCTTTTAAAACGCCTTTGTAAAACTCAAATTACAAAGTGATATGATTTCAATTATCTATCTTTAGCGTTATGAAATCATTTATTTATGCAATAATTCTTGCGCTTTTTCTTTCATCTTGCGGAAAAGAAAAGGCCGATGTAATTGTTTATAACGCCAAGGTTTACACAGTCGACCAAAATTTTAATATTGCCGAGGCTTTTGCTGTTAAAGACGGTAAAATTTTAGCGGTTGGGAAAACCAGGGAAATTAGAAGTAAATACAGTTCATCAGAAGAAATTGATGCAGCCGGCAAGGCGGTTTATCCCGGCTTTATAGATGCACATGCACATTTTTTTGGCTACGGACAAAGTTTGCAAACGGCAGACCTGCGGGAAACAAAATCATGGGAAGAAGTAATTAAGCGATTAACAGCTTTTGCCGAAACTCATCCTGATGGCTGGCTAATTGGCAACGGTTGGGACCAAAATGATTGGGCTGATAAAGCTTTTCCGACCAATGAAAAACTTACTGAACTTTTCCCAAACCGGCCTGTTTTTTTAAATCGTATTGATGGCCATGCCGCTATTGCAAACCAAAAAGCGTTAGATGATGCCGGAATTAAAGGCGAGCAAAAATTAACCGGAGGAGATATGCTTACGAAAAACGGTAAGCTTACAGGCGTGTTGATTGATAACGCCGTTGGATTGGTAGAAAGTAAAATCCCTTCGCCTGATGCGAAGCTTGCAGAGAAAATTTTAACTGATGCCCAGCGAAATTGTTTTGCTGCCGGTTTAACAACTATTGATGATTGCGGCCTGGGCTTTGAAGCAGTAGATTTTATTGAGAAATTGCAAAAAGAAAATAAGCTTAAAATGCGTTTGTACGTAATGCTTTCTGATGCAGAACCCAATTACGATTATTTATTTAAACGTGGCGCCATAAAAACCGACCGACTGAATGTTAGAGCTTTCAAAGTTTATGCTGATGGTGCGCTGGGTTCAAGGGGTGCTTGTTTGTTGAAACCCTACACCGATATGCCGGAGAAATCGGGTTTCTTATTGAGTGATATTAAGCATTATGAGGAAGTTGCCGTAAAAATTGCCGAACATAATTTTCAAATGTGTACCCATGCAATCGGCGACTCTGCAAACCGCGTAATGCTAAAAATTTACAACAAAGTTTTAAAAGGTAAAAACGATAGGCGCTGGCGGATTGAGCATGCTCAGGTAGTTAATTCGGACGATTTCGATTTATTTGGCAAAGCCAGCATAATTCCTTCCGTGCAGCCAACGCACGCCACCTCGGATATGTATTGGGCTGGACAGAGATTGGGTGTAAAACGGCTTAAAGATGCCTACGCCTACAAACAATTGTTGAAACAAAACGGCTGGATTCCCTTAGGTACAGATTTTCCCGTTGAAAACATAAATCCAATATTAACGTTTTATGCTGCAACAGTGCGTGAAGATGCCAAAGGTTTCCCGAAAGGGGGTTTTCAAATAGAAAATGCGTTAACACCAGAAGAAGCGATAAAGGGAATGACCATTTGGGCCGCTAAGGCAAACTTTGAAGAACAGGAAAAAGGCAGTCTTGAAAAAGGTAAAATGGCAGATTTTGTGATCTTAGATACAGATTTGTTGAAATCATCACCACAAAACATATTAAAAACCAAAGTATTAAAAACCTATTTGAACGGAGAAAAAGTATATGAAGCGAAGTAGATTAATTATTCTGGCAGCGGCTAGTTTCTTTAATATTTTATGTTTAATGGCTTGCGCACAAGAGCATACAGCCAACGAGAAAAAGCTTTCTGTTGCTAACAGTATATCCAAATCAACGGTGTTGTTGAACAATCAGGAAACAATTGTTCCATTGAAATCGCTCGCGAAAAAGAATATTGCATCAGTTAGTTTAAGCTTTGCTTACAGCTCGGTTTTTGACAGTCTTGCCAATAAATATGATAAAATAACTTCTTTCTCTGCCGATTCTTTTAAAGATAGTGTTAATCTGAACGACCTTGAAGACGATTTAAAATACTTCAACACCATTCTAATTTCTATTGATGATCAAAATATTAATAAGGCAAAGTATGTAAGTTTTATAAATAGCATCAGTAAAAGTAAAACGGTAATAATTTCATATTTCGGAAATGGTACCGGCTTAAAAGGCTTTGATAATGTAAAAACACCAATCATCTGGACGGGTCAGAATTCTGCTGATGCTGCGGCGATTGTTCCTCAATATATTTTCGGAGGTATTGCGGCAGCCAATAAGTTAACAACAGCCTTTTCGGCAAAATACACTGCTGGCTCGGGCTTTACAACTACCGCTACACGATTAAAATATACCGTGCCGGAAGATGCCGGCTTAAATTCGAACAGTTTTAAAGATATAGATGCGATTGCTGCTGAGGCAATTAATCAACGAGCTACGCCTGGGCTGGTGGTTCTGGTCGCGAAAGATGGAAAAGTTATCTTTAACAAGGCTTACGGCAAACACACCTACGATTCTAACTTGCCAGACAAAGTAACCGATATTTTTGATTTAGCTTCCGTTACCAAAGTAACTGCAACAACGCCCTCAGTAATGCGCCTTTTCGAAGAAGATAAGTTGAAATTAGATACAAACATAGGTGCCTATATCCCGAAGGCAAGAACTTCGCCCATGAACAATATCCAGGTTCGTGAGGTGATGTTGCACCAGGCCGGGTTCATTCCATACATTCCTTTTCACGATTATGTGAAAACCGGTGATTACAGTAGAGATTCATCTGCGGCTTACCCAACAAAAGTTGCCGATAATTACTACATTAAAAAAGGCTTCTTTAAAGATTTTATGTGGCCAAAAATGTTAAACTCGCCGATAAAGACCCGCGGGCAATACGTTTACAGCGACATTAGCATGTATGTAATGAAAGATATTGTTGAGCACATTAGCGAAGAGCCGCTAAACCAATATGCATACGAAAATTTCTATAAGCCATTAGGCATGCAAACTGCCGGTTTTTTGCCTAGAAACAGATTCAAAGCAGATCAGATTATTCCGACAGAGGATGATAAATTTTTCAGGAAAACTTTACTTGTTGGTTATGTACATGATCAGGGTGCAGCGCTTGCGGGCGGTGTTTCCGGCCACGCAGGTTTATTCGCGAGTGCAAACGATTTGGCCATCATTTATCAAATGTTGTTAAATCGCGGTACTTATGGCGGCGAAGTGTATTTTAAGCCGGCAACCGTTGATATGTTTACTTCTAAACAATCGGCTGTTAGTCGCCGTGGTTTAGGTTTCGATCGCTGGGATCCGGATACGACAAAACATTACCCTTCAGATTTAGCTTCACCTCAAACATACGGACATACCGGCTATACTGGAACCTGTATTTGGGTTGATCCATCACGTGGATTGGTTTACGTTTTTCTATCGAACCGCGTAAACCCAACAGTTAGCGACAAACTTTCGAACTTAAAAATCAGAGGAAGAATTCAGGATGTTGTAAACAAGGCGATAGACGAATCAAAAAAATAATTTTTAAGCCTGGAAGGTTTGAAAACCTTCCAGGCTAATTTTACTCATCATCTAATAAGGTAACGCAATTTTCTGCGAGCTTTTTTATCCTCACATCAAAGGTTTTTTCGGCTTCGTTGTTTTTTGAGGATTGATACAGATAACTTATCATTTTCTTTGTAGAATCATCTGGGTCGCAGGCATAAGCTTTTTCAAGATATGCAGCCGTTTTTGCCGAAAATTTATTGTAATCCTCTGTCATTTTACCATGCATTGCAACACTCTTTGCATCTGCAACCTCGTTTAGCTTTTTAACCATTGCCCGGCAATCTTTAAAATAATGATTTCCTAAAGCCAAATAAGGCACATAATAACCCGGCGTTAACTGAATACTTTTTTCATAGTAAGGAATGGCCAGGTTCATTTGATTGGTTTCCTCATAAAGGCGGCCCAGGTGATAACTTACGTTCGCCACTTGTTTTGCATTTAATTCTGAAGAACGTTTCATCAGCGACAAGGCAATTTCAATTGCCTTTTGTTTTTCGGTTTCAGTGGTTCTTATTACGGTATAATCCCAGTATAGATCTTTTATGCTTTGGTTCTGGGCAAAAACCGAAACGATACAAACCGAAAACAGGAGCGTGATTAGAAAAATTTTTTTCATGAAAGTGTTTATTTTAGTTTGATATAAAAGCTAAAAAGCAATTGCTTAATCAATGCAAATTAACCAAAAAGCATCGGCTTTTTACCGATGCTTTCTAATTCTATATTATTATTGGAATATGGATTTTAACAAGGATATTCCACTTGCAGCTATTTCTTCAATCCGATTTCCCTCAATCTTTCGTCAAGATATTCTCCGGCGGTCATGTCGCTGTATGCTTTTGGGTGTTCGGCATCGATTGTTGATGGCAAACTTGTCAAATCCATATCGCTGCGGGGATGCAGGAAAAAAGGCACCGAAAAACGCGACGTTTTCATCAATTCGCGGGGCGGATTGACTACTCTGTGCGTAGTCGATTTGAGTTTATTGTTTGTTAACCGCTGCAACATATCGCCAACATTTACTACAATATCGGTATGGTGCGCTTTAATCGGTAACCATTCATTACTACGCGTTAAAACTTCAAGTCCGTCGGCACTTGCACCAATTAGCAAGGTTATTAAGTTAATGTCTTCATGCGCTCCGGCCCGTACCGCATCATCAGGGATGGTTTCCGGGTTTTCGATAGGAAAGTAATGTATACCCCTCAAAATAGAATTTCCGTTATGAACGTGTTTGTCGAAATAGTTTATTGGTAATTCTAAATAGGTCGCAATCGCACGCAAAAGGTGTGTGCCATTCTCTTCAAGCTTTTTATAAATGGCACCGGTTACTTTATTAAATTCGGGTAACTCTTCCAAAACCTCGTTATCCGGGTATTCATTTTTAACAGGGTCGCCATCTGTAACTTCCTGTCCAATTTGCCAAAACTCTTTTAAATCTGGTGTTTTAGCGCCTTTTGCAGTTTCTTTACCTGCGCTTGTGTAACCACGCTGACCTGCCAACTCGGGTTTTTCGTATTTTCTTTTTGTTTCTACAGGCAGCGAGAAGGCAGCTTTGATATTTTCATAAAGTTTATCAATTAATTCCTGACTTAAACCATGGTTGGTTATGGTAACGAAGCCCGAATCGTTAAAAGCTCTGCCAAGCTCATCAGAAAACTTTTTGCGCTCTTCTTCAGTTCCGTTGATATACGAACCTAAATCTAAACATGGAATGTAAGGTGTAGACATATTTTTATTATTTAATGTTGTACGAATTTAAAAAAGAATTGTTAATAAGTGCTTAAGGAGTAATAATTTGCTGTTTAAAAATTTAACTATCAATATACTAAGTTATTCACATCACCATTGCATCACAGCTATTTTATGATTGTCATGTAAAATCCATTATTAAAAGGATGGAAACTTTAAAAAACTTTATTTCGTAATATAGTATGATAAAGCAGTACATTTCAGCTTGCAACAAAATCAACACACAAAAACATGAAACGAATAATTTTAATCTTATTAGCTGTGCTGGCCATAAACCAGGCCAATGCGCAAGGAAAAAAAACGGAGAAGGCGACTTTTGGTATGGGATGCTTTTGGTGTACTGAAGCGATATTTCAAAAATTGAAAGGCGTAGTTTCGGTAAAATCTGGCTATGAAGGCGGTAAAGTTGCCAACCCAACTTACGAAGAAGTATGTACTGGTTTTACAGGCCATGCAGAGGTTTTGGAAATTACCTACAACCCGATGCAGATTACTTATAAAGATTTGCTGGAGGTTTTTTGGAAAAGCCACGACCCGACAACGTTAAACCGCCAGGGTGCCGATAGCGGAACACAATACCGTTCTGTTATTTTTTACCATTCGCCAGATCAGAAAGCGCTTGCTCTAAAATATAAAGCCGAATTAAACGCTACAAATGCTTACGGCAAAAAAGTTGTAACTGCCATTGAAGCGGCCGAACCGTTTTATGTTGCAGAAAGCTACCACCAAAATTATTACAAAAACAACGCCGATGCGCCTTATTGCAGATTGGTAATTTTACCGAAACTGGAAAAGTTGGAGAAAGTTTTTAAGGCGAAGCTTAAGTAAGTTTTAATTACACAAATATATATGCTCAGGCGAGAATCTATTTTGGATTTTTGACCTGAGCATTTTGTTTTTAGCACGATTTTGGTTCTTAAACCTGATTGTAATGTAAAGCCCGGAGCGCAGCGAGGACTTGCAATGTAAAGCAGGAACAGGCGATAATTGGAATGCAGGTGTACCTTTTCAAATAAAAAAACAAAGCTTTCGTTTACAAAGTGTTGATTTAGCTTTTAAACAATTAGCAATTCTGAAACTTTACGATGGTAAATATTACATTTGCACTATGAATACCGGCTTACAGCTTTACAATACACTTTCTCGTAAAAAAGAAAGTTTTCAGCCATTAAATGCGCCCAATGTTGGGATGTACGTTTGCGGCCCAACGGTTTACAGTGATGTGCATTTAGGCAATTGCCGCACATTTATGTCGTTCGATTTAATTTTTAGATACCTGAAATTCTTAGGATACAAAGTTAGGTATGTTCGCAACATTACCGATGCCGGCCATTTGGAAGGCGATAGGGATGAGGGTGACGATAAATTTGCAAAACGAGCCAAGCTGGAGCAGCTGGAGCCGATGGAAATTGTGCAGAAATACACGCTGGGTTTCCATGATGTGATGCGCATGTTTAATACGTTGCCGCCAAGTATTGAACCCACAGCCACGGGGCATATTATCGAACAAATTGAAATGATAAAAATTATCATTGAAAACGGATATGCTTACGAAATTGGCGGTAATGTTTATTTTGATGTAGAAAAATATAGCAAAGAATATAACTATACGATTTTAACCAACCGTAACCTGGAAGATATGTTGAACAACACCCGCGAATTGGGTGGACAGGATGAGAAACACGGTCGGTTAGACTTTGCGCTCTGGATTAAGGCTAAGCCAGAAACATTAATGCAATGGCAATCGCCGTGGGGGATGGGTTTTCCGGGCTGGCACATTGAATGTTCGGCCATGAGCGCCAAATATTTAGGCGCAGAGTTTGATATTCACGGCGGCGGCATGGACCTGGCGGCAACGCACCATACCAATGAAATTGCTCAATCAGAAGCTTGCAGCCACCACCAACCTGCACGTTTTTGGATGCACACCAACATGCTTACCGTAAACGGTACACGAATGTCTAAATCGGCTGGCAATGGTTTTCTGCCTTTGCAATTGTTTACCGGCGACCATCCTTTGCTTAAGAAAGGATATAGTCCGATGACGGTGAAATTCTTTATGATGCAGGCACATTACCGGAGTACGCTTGATTTTTCTAACGACGCACTTGATGCTTCAGAAAAAGGATTTAAGCGTTTAATGGCTGCTGTTAATTTGTTAGAAAAATTAACTGTTTCGGAGCAAAATGATTTTGATATCGATGCATTAAAAGCCAACTGCATTAATGCTATGAATGATGATTTTAATAGTCCGGTTTTAATTGCCGAGCTTTTCGAAGCCGTTAGGATTATTAATACTGTTTACGATGGAAAAGCCAAAATTTCTGCTGTCGAGTTAGCTAAGCTTAAGCAACTGATTCAGGATTTTGTGTTCGATATTTTGGGGCTAAAAGATGAGGAATCTGACAACCTGGAGTTGAACAGCGTTTTGGAAATGGTTATCGATTTGCGCAAAGAAGCCAAAGAAAATAAGGATTATGCAACATCTGATAAGATTCGAATTGGATTGCAGGAATTAGGAATTCAACTTAAAGACAGCAAAGAAGGCACAACCTGGAGTAAGGTATAGCTTTCACCTTTAGCTTAATACAATGAATAAAAAACTTTTAATATTGCCTGTAATTGCTTTAATAACTTTTCAGGCGTGTAAAAATGATAAAAAACCTGCTGAGGAAAGTAATGCTACGCCTCAGGAAGTTAAGTTGGTTTCGCCCGAATTTAATGCCGACAGCGCTTTTGCTTACACTAAAGCACAGGTAGATTTTGGTCCAAGAATTCCGGGTACCGTGGCGCATCAAAAATGTGCCGACTACCTGGTTTCGAAGCTGAAATCTTTTGGTGCTGAAGTAAAGGTGCAGGGCGCCAAAACGACAACTTATGATGGGAAAAGCTTTCAGTTAAAAAATATCCTTGCCAGTTTTAGTCCGGAGAAAAAGAACCGGATTTTAGTAGCAGCACATTGGGATGCCCGCCCTTTTTCGGACCAGGATGCTGACGCTGCAAATCATACAAAGCCTTTCGATGCAGCAAATGATGCTGGAAGTGGCGTTGCTGTAATTCTGGAAATGGCACGCCAGATTCATCAGAAACAACCCGATGTTGGCGTCGACTTCGTTTTATGGGACCTGGAGGATTATGGCAAGGCAAATGATGAAACACCCGATGAAACTACCTGGTGCTTAGGCTCGCAATATTGGGCTAAAAACGCTGCTGCAACCGGCTACAAGGCTTTGTTCGGCATAAACCTTGATATGGTTGGCGGTGGCAGTGCACAGTTTACACAAGATGAAATTTCCAGGCAGTTAGCCCCGGCAATTGTAAATAAGGTTTGGGATATTGGTAATGAAATTGGTTACTCCTCTTATTTTGTGCGCATTCCGAGCGGGAAACTTGTTGACGACCATTTTTGGATGAACAAAGCTGGTGTTCCGTCAGTCGATATTATTCACTATAATGATAACAGTGGTTTTTATATTAACTGGCATACTCAACTCGATAATTTAGCCAACATTGATAAAAATACCCTGAAGGCAACCGGCCAAACTGTACTCGAAACTATTTACCGCGAAAAATAGAATGTTCAATTGTTAATTACTTTTCGAACCAGCCGTAAAATAAAATTTTATATTCGCCATACCTTAACAGAACAACGAATGAAAACATTAATCTCTACAACTTTTGCTGTTGCTTTAGCGCTAAGTGCTTTCGCACAAAAGAGCGATGGCACTACGAAATCTTTGGTAAACGCAGAAAAAGAATTTGCAAAATCTATCGCAAAAAAAGGAGATAAAGAATCCTATATCGAATATTCTTCGGCCAATACACTTGTGTTCAGACCGAATCCGGTAAATGCAAAAACTTTTTACGCCTCGCAAACCAAAGGCTCGAATGAAGTTTCCTGGGAGCCGAATTTTGCGAAAGTATCTCGCAGCGGAGATTTGGGTTTCACCACCGGACCATACGAGCTTGCAGGCACTGAAAAAAAATATGGTCAGTATCTTTCTATCTGGAAAGCAGAAAACGGAACCTGGAAACTGGCAATAGATTTAGGCACCGAGAGCAATAAGCCGCTTGCCAAAATGCCCAACAGATTTGAAGAACCAAAGGACCGCTTTATTCCTAAGTTCTTTAATGAAAAGGAGCAAAAAGCCAGTAAAGATGTAATTCTTACAACAGAGAAAACCTTAAATACATTTCTTAAAACACATGGAATTGCAGCCTTTGGTGGTTTCTTAACCAACAACGCCCGTTTATTGTTCCCGGGCAATGACGCGATTGAAGGTAAAGGAAAAATTCTTTCATTTTTTAATGGGATGATAGGGAAAATAAACCTGAAAACAACAGGCGTTGATAAAGCACTGGGCAGCGATTTGGCTTACACATATGGTGTTGCTACAATTGACTACAAGGCCGATTTAAGAGAAAGTTTTAATTACGTTTTTGTATACGAAAAAGCAGCTGATGCAAGCTGGAATTTAATTGTTCAGGCCTTTGTTCCTGCTGATAGATAATATTTAATGTGAATTTGCTTAAAGGGCTCTCCGTAAAAAGTTAGCCCTTTTTTTATACCTGAATTGCTTTAATTTCGTTACTCTTAAAATAAATTGAATGAATAAAAAACTACTGTTATATACTGTATTCCTCACATTTCAGTTGTTAAATGTATCAGCCCAGAAAAGGAAGTTCGACGTGCAGGGAAAGGCAGGCGCTCGTGGCATTGTGCCCGAGAATACAATTCAGGGAATGTTAAAGGCTTTGGATTTGGGTGTTACCACCCTGGAAATGGACGCTGTAATTTCGAAAGACAAACAGGTGGTGCTTTCTCAGGAGCCATATTTTAATAATGAAATTTCGCTTCAGCCCAACGGAAAAGCCATTACTTTAAAAAACCAAAAGGATTTCAACATTTATAAAATGGATTATGATGAAATCAAAAAGTTCGATGTGGGAAGCAAGATACATTCTCGCTTTCCGGGCCAAATGAAATTTAAAGTTAGCAAGCCTTTACTATCTCAAACGATTGATGAAGTTGAAGAATATGTTAAATTAAAACGGCTTCCAAAACCTGTTTATAGCATAGAAACGAAGACAATTAAAAACGGCGATAATGTATTTCACCCTGAGCCCGCAGAGTTTGTTGATTTGATAATGGATATTGTAAATGCCAAAAAGATTTCGAAAAGGGTTATTATCGAATCTTTCGACATGAGAACGCTGCAGTACTTGCACGAGAAATACCCTAAAATACAGACTTCGTTATTAATTGATGAGAAGGAACCTTTTGAGGATTACATCGAAAAACTTGGTTTTAAGCCGACAATTTATAGCCCTTACTCTGTTTTGGTTGGAAAAGGCTTGGTAGATCGTTGCCATGAAATGGGCGTAAAAATTATTCCGTGGACAATCAACTCCGTAAAAGAAGTTAAATATTTAATGAGCCTTGGTGTAGATGGTGTAATTACTGATTATCCAAACCTTATTGGTCAGATTAAATAAAAACTACCTTAAACAAGAAATGCGCTGGTAAACCAGCGCATTTCTTGTTTAAATATGGTGCTCTTAATGATGCGGAGCAGCTTCTGTTTTTTCGTGTGCTGGCATTTCAGTTTTTTCATGAGACGTTGTACCTTCCTCTTCGTGATGAAAGATTGGTCTGGTAAATACAACGCAAAGAATTAATACAATAATCCATGCGGTTAATGGTAAAGCCCAAATGCCTGATGTTTGCTGAACTGGTGCGTGTGAATCGTGAGCTGACATATCGAATATTTTGATTTAAAATTTATGCTTTGTAATTGTGTGGTAAAGATAGTAACAAAGTTTAGAAAATAAAGGTTTGCCTTTTATTTCTAAGAAGGGTTTAGAGTAAATCCTTAATTATCTTTTCAATTGATAAACCTTCGGCTTCTGCACGATAGTTACGCACAATACGGTGGCGCAGAATTGGCTCTGCAACTGCTTGTACATCTTCAATATCTGGTGCATACTTGCCTGAAATTGCGGCATGGCACTTAGCGCCCAAAACTAGAAATTGCGAAGCTCGCGGTCCGGCGCCCCAGCTGATGTATTTGTTAATGGCCTCGGTAGCAAATTCGCTTTGCGGCCGTGTTTTTGCCGCAAGTTTTACTGCATATTCCAGAACATTATCTATTACCGGAATATCTCGGATTAGTTTTTGGAAATACTGGATATCATCTGCATGAATAATCTTTTGCAGTTGAATAGTTTTGTTGCTTGTCGTGTTTTTTACAATTGTTAGCTCATCTGCAAAAGCAGGATAATTTAACTGAATGTTAAACATGAAACGATCTAACTGTGCCTCAGGAAGCGGGTAAGTACCTTCTTGCTCTATCGGGTTCTGCGTTGCTAAAACAAAGAACGGTTTTGGCAGCGCGTGGGTTTGTCCTGCTGCGGTAACCGACTTTTCCTGCATGGCTTCCAATAAAGCGGCCTGCGTTTTTGGCGGCGTACGGTTTATTTCATCAGCAAGGATAATGTTTGAAAACACAGGTCCTTTAATAAATTTAAAATGCCGGTCTTCACCCAGTATCTCTGCACCAATAATATCACTTGGCATCAAATCGGGTGTAAATTGAATTCTATTGAAATCAAGATCTAAAACCGAAGCCACCGTTTGTACAAGTAACGTTTTAGCTAAGCCTGGTACGCCAACCAATAAGCAATGTCCGTTGCTGAAAATGGCAATTAATACCGATTTTATGATGTCATCCTGCCCAACTACAACTTTGCTTATTTCTGCTTTTATGTTGTTGAAAGATTGATGAAGGGCATTTACAGCTTCTACTTCGTTCTTATACTGCATTGGCATTATTTAGTCTCCGCTTTTTTCTTAGTCCAGATTTTCAATTGGTCGCAATCCTGAAATTCATCATCAATTTTTATGAATGTGCTTTCACGGCGTTTCTCAAACCACTCGCTCAATGTACGATTTGTTTTGTCATCCTGAGCAGCAGCTTTAATTTTTGGGTAATCCTGAGCTAAATTAGCTTTGTGAGGCGGGATTTTCGATTTCAAATATAAAATACGGTAACCTTGCTTGCCATCTGCTGCAGTAAATAATGTTGGTTTCGAAATCCCACCAGTTTTCATCGTATCGATTACAAGGAACACTGCAGGATCTAATTTTTCTACCGGAATAAAAGTACTTCTGGCTTGAACATTTTCTGCGTTAAGCATCATACCGCCATTATATTTTGTTTCCTTGTTATCCGAATATAGGTTTGCAGCAGCAGCGAAACTTATTTTTTTAGCCATAATATTATTGTAAATACTATCTGCATGAAGCTTGGTACGGTCTAAGCTGCTTTGGGTGCTCTTAGGCATAATCAAAATGTGCCTCGCATGAACGGATTCGCCACGACGCTCAATTACCTGTAAAATATGGTAGCCAAATTCGGTTTCGAATACAGGCGACATTTCCCCGGCTTTAAGTTTAAAAGCCCAGGCGGTAAACTCTTTTGCCATCTGGCTTCTATCAAAAAAACCTAAATCACCACCGTCGCTCACCGAACCAGGGTCTTCCGAGTAAGCCTTCGCCAAAGCACCAAAATCTTCACCGCCTTTAATTCTTAAGCGCAAAGCTTCAATTTTATCATGAAACTTTTCTTTCTCGGCTTTGGTAAGTTGCGGGTTTAAAATCACTTCGCCAATTTCAACTTCAGTGCCGAATTCAGGAATGCTATCTCCAAGCGTTTTGAAATATTTTTCTACCTCAAGAGGGGTAACATTAATATCTGCAGTTATTTTAGATTGCATCTTTTGTGCAATAAGTTCATCCTTTATTGATGGCCTCATTTCATCTTTATACTGCAGGATAGATTTATTCAAAAATTGTTCTAAACGTTCTTGTCCGCCTGCACGTTGCATGCTATAACGCATACGTCTGTTCACCTCATCATCAACCTGGGCGTCATCAACCATAACCGAATCGATTTCGGCTTGTTGCTTAAGCAATTTTTGGGTTAACGTTTGCTGCAATAACATGCATTTAATGTTTGGATCGGCAGGGCGGCCCTGATACAGATATTGTGTGTATTGTTGATTTAAATCGGATAGTAAAATGATATTATTACCTACCACAGCAGCAACTTTGTCGATGTTATTCTTTTGGGCATAGCTGTTTAAAAACAAGCTAATTAAAGCAGTTACTACTAAAAAAACTTTCTTCATTCTATTATTTATATTTTGCAAATTTAATACTAATGGATTAATTAATTAAGCCCGGTCTAAGTTATAGTTTAGCTAACTTTCTCAACTCGTTCTCATTAACTTTAACGGAATATTTATTTTTAAGCTTGTTAAGCCAGTTCTCTTCCAGCTTTTGTTGGTAATCGGCAATTACATCACCCCTTACATCGTTTAATGATTTATTATAATTCTGTTTATTCTTATTATAAAACTCTTCAATTCCCTGCTCGTCTTCCTGCGCTTTGTTCCAAATTTTTTGTTCTGATACATTGAACATTAAAACACCTTCTTTGTACTCATTCAGAAGGTAATCGTGGTCCTTACCCGAATTGGTGACTTTTTTGTGCATTTCGAGCGCAGTTTCGTAAGTTTTAACCTCTTCCTGGTAAGTAGCATTCTTATCTAAACCCATTTCCTTTGCATCTAAAACCTTCAATTTAAAATTGATGTAAAGATTCAGGTAGCTTAGCAAGTCGTTATAATTTGCAGATGCATTCCCGTTATGGCTCTTTTTATAAGCCCACATAAACTCCTTGCTGCTAACAGGTTTACTGTTAATTACGGCTACGTTTTGTGCGAACGATGAACTCCATAACAAACTGAAAACAAACAAGCAAGATGCCTTTCTCACACAAAAGTCTCTATAAATTTTAAAGGATAAAAGTAACAATAAGCGGGGCTATTATAAGATATTTAACTAATTTTAACAGAAATTATTATACCGCAAAAATACGAATGGAAAGTCAGGTTACCAACAATGCAAATGCTTTACGATTATTTTTTACTGAAGATGTTTTTTTGGTTGAAGATAAATCCGTAAATATTGCCTCTGTTGCTCCTGCAGGTACTATTCTGCCTGGTTTAAGTGATGAGGCTGTGGAGGTCAAAACTGTACTTTCAACTGATAAAGTTGAAGAAGTTGTGCATGAAAATGCTTCGCCGAAGTTAGAAAACAGCATTAAAGAGGCAGAAATGCACGCGATTACGAATGAACCGGTGCTGCCGAAAACCTTTAGATTTTTAGGTGGAAATAAAAAGGCAGTATTGATTTTAGTAAATGATACCGCCAACGATGTAAGTACCGAACAAGGTCGTGAACTGTTGCGTAAAATAGTTAAGGCAATTGATTTGGCTACGCCTGATTTCGCTTTACTTAACTATGCAAATTATCAGAATGTCGATTTCGTTGAATTACACCAGTTTTTTAAACCTGCTGTAATGCTGGCCTTTGGGGTAGGGGCAGAACATCTTAAACTAAACCTCAGCTGGACTGGCGAACTCATTTTTCACGAAACAACAAAAATGATTTTCGCCCCAAATCTTCATGCTCTGGATGGTGACTTATCTGCAAAAAAATCGCTGTGGGGAAATCTCCAAAAGCTTAAATAAGTTCTTCAAATTAGAAACATATTTTCGATGAAACAACTCGTTTTCGCAACAAATAATCAGCATAAAACTGAAGAAATACGGATGGCTCTCGAGGGGCTGTACGAGGTTTTAAACCTTGAAGACATCGGCTGCTTTGTCGACATTCCTGAAACTGCCGCTACTTTTGAGGGCAATGCAACTTTGAAAAGCAGCTATGTTGCGGAGCATTTCAGGCTCGATTGTTTTGCCGATGATAGCGGACTTGAAATTGAAGCATTAAATAATGAGCCTGGCGTTTATTCGGCAAGGTATTCTTGTAGCCGCGATAGCCAGGAAAATATTAATCTTGTTTTGCAGAAGATGAATGGTGTCGAAAACAGAAAAGCGAGGTTTAAAACTGTTATTTCTTTGATGCAAAACGGCCAGAACCATTTGTTCGAAGGTGTTATAACAGGCAGCATAAGAACGGAACTTTCAGGCGCTAAAGGTTTTGGTTACGACCCGATTTTTCAGCCAGACGGCTACAATATTACTTTCGCGGAGATGGAAATGAGTGAGAAAAATAAAATAAGCCACCGGGCTTTGGCACTTCAAAAAATGATTGCTTTTCTGAGAAACGAAGCTACTGCTTAACGGCGCTTCTCGGCGCAACTTTAACCGAATCCTTTTTTGGTAAAATCGGCTTAATTCCAAAATTTATTAACGAATCAGTTTTCGATACGGCTTTTGTTGCTGCAGGTTTTGTCGTTGCAGGTTTTATTGTTGCGGGTGCTTTGCCTGCAACCGATTTCGTTGCCGTGTTTTTTGCCGGCGTTTTTGGTGTCGCTTTCTTTATGCCTAACGAACCTATCGCTTCCTTTTTAGATTTTGGTCTCTCTTTAGGTTTCCAGGAAAATCCTTTCAGTACATTATCTTTCGGAACTTTATTTTCAGGGTTTAGCGCACCTTCAATGCTATTTATATAAACAATTTCGTCGATATCGTTATTTTTAAATCTGAATTTTATCCGGCTGCTTAAGGTTTGGTTCATTTCTTTGTAAACCTTCGTGCTGTCATCCTGCGTATAATAAATACTCTCTGCATTGCCATCAACATACAGGGTTTTGAGTTTTCCCTCTTCGAAAAAGCCGGTCATGTAACGGCCTTTAATCTGGTTAAAGCGGAGTGAATCTGCCGGTGTATTTACCAGGAATGCATTCTTAAAGGCTTGTAAATTGTTGAGTTTATTTTTCTTAAACTGAACATAAATCGTATCGCCAACAACCTGCGAGCCTTCCGACCAGATAATTGGATTGCCGTAACAACGAAGCGTAGAATCAGCACTGGTATAAAACAGACTGTCGGTTTTTGCCTGAATATTGCTCTTAAAAATCCTAACGTTATGATAAGCCCTGATTACCCTCGTCGTAACAGTGTCCGCCGGGTTAAAAACAGTATCAGCTTTAAGTTTTTTAGTCACCTTATTCAGGCTATCTTTTGCAGCTTTTGGTATGCTTTTTAGTAAACTATCCGGGTTTACCTTCGGAGTTTTTTTCACAACTTCATTCAAACTGCCTGCCTTTTTCTTCAGCGTGTCAACAACTTTCGAAGCATTTTTCAACACAGGATCAACTTTTAACTTCTCTTTAAGCGTAGTCGTATCAATCTTTGCCTTTACGCTATCGAGCACATTACCCGGAACTTCAGCGGGCTTTTTAGCAGCTAATTTATCGTCGCGTTTACCTTTTGGTTCTTTTCCGCTTTGCGTAGTTACTTTCTGGTTTTTACTTGTGGCAGGCACATTTTTTTCTTTACCAGAATTCTTCTCCGTTTTTGGTGTTTCTTCTTCGTCCTCCCCAACCTCATTATCCGCTTTTATGGAAATTTTAGGAATCAGTTTCAGTGTCTTTTGCAAAGCCATTTGGGTTTCCAGGGTATCTGCGCCGAGGCGAAGCGTGTCGGGGCGTTTTTTATTATTTACTGTAACAGAATCACCAGATATTAAATCTACATAGGCCTTTTTGGTAACCAGAGTTCGCTGGTCTGCCTTGTAGTAGAAGCCTAAATCTCCGTACATTTTCGTGCCGTCTTTTTTATCCGTAAAAACAATGTTCTTAACGGCTTTCCCGTAGCCAATTTTTCCGTAATAATATAAGCTATCGCCCCTTAGCGATTTTGTATCCTGTGTATAAAGGTTTTTTTTGCCGAAGTAGGCATCTTCACTCAATGTGTTGTAAGCGCCGTTTTCCGTGTATAAATTATCGTCTTTCCCTTTAATATTTGTAGGGCCGTAAAAATAAGTCCACTTCGAATCAACGTTGTAACGCATCGTATCCGATTTGATAACGCTTTGCGGCGTAACCACCACAACGTTGTAGCGAAAATAGGCATCGCTGCTGTTATTAAAATAGTAACCGTTTTTACTGGTCAGCACAACATCCTGAGTTTCTATTTTGCCACCACTGGTGTAAGTTCCAATTTTTGCAACCATGTCATAATCCAGAATGTTCGTGGTAAGCGTAGATTTTGGGTCTACCATTCTCACATTATTTGTTAAATGAGCATGTTTCTTATTTCCATCATATTGAAGCTGGTCAGAATAAATATCGGTTGTTAACTGATGGATGTGAACGTTTTTATAAGCTTCGAAATAGTTACGCTCGGTGTAAAAAACTGCGCTATCGCAGGTTAGGGTTGCGTTGTCTTGCTGAAAAACCGGGTTGCGTAAATAACTTACTTTTGCTTTTGTATCACCGGTTATACGCGTAGAAGAAATAATTTTTATAATAGAACCTTTCTGCTGACCGAATAATAACACGGGGCAAATCAGTAAAAAAAGAAAGACAAATGTTTTTTGCACTTTACAAAGTTAGTTTTTTGTTCCGAACGTTGGAAACCGGTTAAAATTAAATATTTTTGGTGGATGTTACCTTTGTCAGATTTTCAGAAATATATTGCGGAGCAAGCGCTGTTTAAAAAAGGTAGCAGAATTCTTTTAGCTGTTAGCGGAGGGAAAGATTCGATATTAATGTTGCATCTTTTTAAAGCATATGAAATTGATATTGGTGTGGCACACTGTAATTTTAATTTACGTGCAGATGAAGCGCAACGCGATGAGCATTTTGTTAAAACGCTTACACAATCCTTAAATCTGCCATTCTATGTAACGCATTTTGACACAAAAAAATATGCTGCCGAAAATAAAATTTCCACACAAATGGCAGCTAGAGCTTTACGATACAATTGGTTTGAAGAAATAAGGCAGCAAAACGGTTATGATTTTATCGCCCTGGCGCAACACCAGAACGATTCCATTGAAACGGTTTTACTTAATTTAGTAAGGGGAACCGGAATTAGCGGAATGCATGGCATTTTGCCGAAACGCGACAAACTCATACGGCCGCTTCTTTTTTTAAACCGTGAAGAAATTAATCAAATTGTAGCTAACAATAATATCGATTTTGTTGAGGATAGCTCTAACCTGAGCGCTAATTACACCAGAAATAAATTACGCCTGGAAGTAATTCCACACTTAAAGGCTATTAACCCCAATTTGGAGCGCACATTTGAGCAGAACGTTGAACGCTTTGCCGAGATTGAGATTTTTCTGAAATCGCAGGTCGAAAAGATTGCTGCTGAGTTAATTTCCACAAAACCCGATGGTGTCTATATATCTTTAAATCAAATTAAACTTTTAGAACCGCAAAAGCTCTTGCTTTTTGAATTGTTGAAACCCTATAATTTTATCGAAAGTGTGATTGAAGAAATCATAAATGCTGTAGATAAACAAAGTGGAATTAAATTTTACAGCAGCAGCCATCAGGCCACAATTGATAGAGAAAACTTAATTGTTAGTAAAATTGAATCAGGTTTGCAGCGGCACAAAGTAATCCATCCGAAGGATTTAACTTTTAAATTTGCCAACTATAACTTCTGCTTTAGTTTTTCTAATGATTTAAAGTTCGAAGCAAATACCAGTAAAATTTTTGTTGATGAAGCTGCTTTGCAGTTTCCGCTGATTATGAGAAACTGGGAACATGGCGATAAATTTATCCCGCTGGGCATGAAAGGATTTAAAAAAATAAGCGATTTCTTTATTGATGAGAAGGTGCCCTTGCATTTAAAATCAAATATCCCGATTTTGGTTAATGGAAACGGGGAAATTATCTGGATTGCCGGAATGAGACAGGATAACCGCTACAAATTAACCCAGGCAACCAAAAAAGTTGTTATATTCGAGCTCGAAAATTAACTAAGTGGAAAACAGATTCGCATACATCGAAAAACAGTATATCGGCCGTGATTATGTTCGCATTTTCATTAGGCTTATTATGGCGGCATTCTGTTTTGCGGCCTATGTTTACGAACGCGACAGAGATAATACGCAGGATTTATTCCTGGTGGTTGGTTTTGGGATTATCGGCGTTTCCATGTTGTTACTTTTCTTAATTCAGTATAAAATCGTAGTAGATAAAGGGAGCATGATATTGGATGGCCTTTGGACGACCAAGCGTGTTAAAATCGACTTAAATAGCATAACGGACGTTCGCAAGGCAACTTACAGCCGCTATTTTTTTAACAATCCTGTTTACAACTTACATACAAAAGGTACAATTCGTTTTTACTCTTCGGGTAAAGATGCTGTTGTTTTAACCGACCGGGATGGTCTTGAATATTTCATTGGTACCCAGCGACCAAATGAACTGCTTCTTGTTATAAAAGACGAGATGAAAAAACTTAAATAATCTTCCCTGCGGGGAATTTTTTTCTCGAAATTCAACAAAATTTTTCTGAGTCTTGCCTGAAAAGCCTGTTAAATGCTGTGCTATAGGCTTTTGCCATTCGGGCATGCATATTGGATTATGTTTCGAAACATTCCATTATGAAAACCTTTGTCTTCATTTTTCTGATTAGCACATCAGCGATTCCTTTAATGGCTCAAACCTATAGCGCCAGGGTATCAAAAGATTCGCTCGGCGTACTCAACAATAGAATCGAAATTTTAAAAGCAACCATCAAAATTCTGGAGTTAAAAACCGAAGAATCTGCGGAGGAATCTACTGTGGAGAAACTGCGCCTGAAGTTGCTGGAGGCGAATGGCAATGCAACGGCATCTGCTGCGAAAACCAGCAGCCAAAGCGACCAAACGTCTTCGGGAAGTTCGTTCGATTTGAAAGCCATGGATAAGCTGGCAAAAAAGGCGAAATCTGACGCTAATGATGCAGAAAAGGCCTTGGAACGATTCAATAAACAAATCGCTAAGGTAGAAGATATTCGTACGCAGATTCAGGGGGAGGAACGGAAAGTCGGCTATAAATCGCCTAAAGTCATTTTCTTCTATAAATAATTGTCGCTCAACATAACAATGTATCCGGGCAGCATTATCCATTCAGCCCTAAAATATTCCACGCTTAATTTATTATGACTCAAAACCAAAAGCCAAAAGATTTTCCTTTTAAAGAAGAATGCTTAGAATTAGTTGAGTTTGCATTCGAAATTCACAAACAATTGGGTAGCGGGTCGCCTGCTCTAGTATATCGCAATGCATTTGAATCGGTATTGCAGCATAATGGTTTACCTTACACAAGGGATAAAAAATACGCCGTAAATTATAATGGTATGGCACTCGACCATAAATTCCACGCTGACTTTTTAGTAAATGACGGCATTATTGTGGAAATTAAATCTTGCCCTTTTATGTTATCATCAACTGATTTGGATGTATTTAATCAACTGATTTTATCAAAACCTGCAATCTGTTTAATTATCAATTTCAATGCAGAACTGCTCCAGTTTAAAAAAGTGATATTAGTTTAAAATAGCGGCCGCTTAGCAAAACAGTTGTCTGGGTTTTTATTGCAATTGCCTTACACATAAATTAGATATAATTGGGTTACATTTGCGGTAACAACAATACATATATAATGAAGATAGGAATTGTTTGCTACCCTACTTTTGGCGGTAGTGGCGTAGTTGCAACAGAACTTGGAAAAGCACTTGCTAATGAAGGACACCAGGTTCATTTTATAACTTATAGTCAGCCGGCAAGGCTCGATTTCTTTTCATCAAACTTGTTTTATCACGAAGTTTCGGTAAGGGATTATCCGCTGTTTGATTATGCCCCTTACGAATCTGCGCTTGCAAGTAAGCTTGTAGATGTTGTTCGTTTTGAGCAGCTGGATGTTCTACATGTGCATTATGCAATTCCGCACGCTTCTGCAGCGTTTATGGCGAAGCAAATTTTGGCAAGCTATGGCATTCATATTCCTGTAGTTACCACACTTCACGGTACCGATATTACCCTTGTTGGTAAAGATCCAACGTATAAACCGGTAGTAACATTCTCAATTAACCAAAGCGATGGCGTAACCACTGTTTCGCAGGATTTAAAAGACGATACTTATAACCATTTCGAAATCACGAAAGACATTAAGGTAATCCCTAATTTTATTGATTTTAACCGCTTTAGTTTGCAGGCAAAAGACCACTTTAAGAAAGCAATTGCCCCAAATAATGAACGCATTTTAATACATACCAGTAACTTTAGAAAAGTAAAGCGCACTGCAGATGTTATCCGTATTTTTGAAAAAGTGCAGGCGGTAATTCCCTCCAAACTTTTAATGGTAGGCGATGGACCCGAGCGTGTATATGACGAGCAATTGTGCCGCTCGCTGAATATTTGCGACCATGTTCGTTTCTTAGGCAAGCAAGATGCTGTCGAAGAAATTCTTTCAGTATCCGACCTTTTCCTGATGCCATCCGAATCTGAAAGTTTTGGTCTGGCTGCATTGGAAGCAATGGCTTGTAAAGTTCCTATCATTACAACAAATGCCGGCGGCATTCCTGAATTAAACGTTAATGGTTTTTGCGGTTACATGAGTGAAGTAGGCGACGTAGATTCTATGGCAGCACACGCGATCGAAATACTTAAGGATGATGAAACCCTGAAGCGTTTTAAAGAGAATGCATTTACGAGAGCAAAAGATTTCGATTTGATTAAAATTTTACCTTCATACGTAAATTATTATAAAGAGGTAATCGAAAACTCACTGCAACCTAAATACTAAATTATCTGCTTAAAATAACCCTGATTTTTTGCGGTTTAGCTTTTTGGTAAATACTTAAAAAGGACTTTTATCAAGCTCATTAAATATAGATAAGCAACAATTGAGCGCTAACTATTTAATTATGAGTGTTTCAGAAAACGATTCGATTTTAAGAAATCAATAAAATATATTTATTAAAACAAAACTTTCTCAAAATCAAACGATTATAAGTTGTACCTTTGCGCCCTTGAAACCCTTGATAAACGTTTCAATTGTCGCATTTCAAATTAGAAAACAGGTTAGATGAAAAAAATTGTTGATTACAGAAAGCTTTTAAGCGTAGATAAAAATGCCGAATTAAAGGATCTTAAGTCGGTATACCGTACGTTGATGAAAGATTGCCACCCTGATAAATTCCAGCAGGAAGAGGAAAAATTAGAGGCAGAAGCAAGAAGCAAAGATATTATTGAAGCTTACCATTTTTTAGTGAGTATTGCGCCGGAAACCCGTGAACAAAATATCGAAACTTATACTGAAACGATTACAAAATCGAACATTCTCGATTTTGAATACAAACAACAGGTATTAAACATCCAGTTTTTCGACGGTAGTGCGTACGAATATTTTGACGTGCCTAAGGCCATTTATGTTAAATTGGTAAATGCTGATTCTCCAGGCCGTTTCGCCCGCAGACATATATTCAGTGACTATCCATACCGCAATGTAGCGAAGGTTGCTGAGCCAGCTTAAAAAAAAGACTTGCCACCTGGCAAGTCTTTTTTTTTGCCGGAAGTGGCTGTAGCTATTTGGTAAACACGAGGTTTACGGGTGCGGCAACTTCAATACGTTTTCCGCTATCTGTAAGTTTGCCCGTTACTTTGTTGCGTTTAAAAATGACAACATTATTAGTGTATTGGTGAGCCACGAGTACAAAACGGCCACTTGGGTCTATTGAAAAATTTCTTGGTCCTTTACCTAAAGTACTTACCGTTTCTACTAACCGCAATATCCCTGTAGAAAGAATAGAAAACACCGAAATGGTATTTGCATCGCCGCGGTTTGTTTCGTACAGGAACTTGCCATCGGCAGAAACATGAATGTCTGCTCCATCTATTCGTCCTTCAAATCCCTTTGGGGTAGTACCAATTTCCTGAATCTTTTTTAAGCTTCCATTGGTATAGTAGAAGCCTGTAATGCTGCCATTAAATTCGTGGGCGAGGTAAGCGAACTTTCCGTTTGGGGAAAAGGCAATGTGCCTTGGTCCGGTTCCGGCAGTAGTACTTAAAACGTTTTTTAACACCAGCACCTGCTTGTTGCTTTTTGGGTTGTAGGTATAAATGTATATCCTATCCTCACCTAAATCATTACAAATGAGGAATTTCTTATCGGGTGTAAACTTAACCATGTGCACATGGGCGCTCTGCTGCCTGCCTTTCGGGTCGATGCTTTTTCCGGTGTGTTGTATTACAAGTGCCGCGCTACTTAAACTACCATCAGTCTTTCGCTTAAAAACAGCCAAACTTCCGCCGCTATAGTTTGCAACAATTACATTATCGTTGTCTGCGGTAATGTAACATGGGTCGGCCCCTTCGCTCGAAACTTTATTGATGAACGTCAATCCACCTGTAACAGCATTATACTTAAAAGCGCTCACACTACTCTCTTTCCCTGTTTCGTTTACCGAATAAGCGAATTTTTTATCGGGTGAAATTGCAATGTAACTTGGATTGGCAACGTTTTTTGCAACACTTTTTAATTTTGTATTTCCGGTGCTGGTATTGAAATTGTAGGTGTAAATGCCTTCACTTTTTGCAGGGGTGTTTGTATACGTGCCGATAAGTAGGTTGTAATTGCTTTGCTGTGCTAAGCTGGCTAGGGAAAATGAAAGCAACAACATTAGTAATCTAAATCTTTTCATAGGATCAATTTTGAATTTATAACAAATATGAGAAAATATTATTACTGCCGGCTTTCCTCATCTCATCAACTTATAATTAAACACTGCGGCAGTTTTATCGCTTAGGTTCATACTCATAAAACAAAAAAGGCAATCTGTTGATTGCCTTTGAAATTTATTTTATCAGATGTTTAATCTGAATGAGTTCATGTTCCTCAAGATAACGCCATCTTCCACGAGGCAAATCTTTTTTGGTTAAATTACCATACACTACGCGGTCTAGCTTTTCTACATTGTAGCCTAAATGCTCGAAAATACGGCGAACAATCCGATTTTTGCCACTATGGATTTGAATGCCAATCTCTTTTTTAGTTCCGCCGGCAACGTAAGAAATGTTATCTGGTTTAATCAAACCATCTTCAAGCTCTAAACCAAACTGAATTTTATTTAAATCTGCCTGCGATAAAGATTTATCTAACTCTACATTGTATATTTTTGAGATGCCGTTTTTTGGGTGCGATAATTTATCTGCCAAATCACCGTCATTTGTCATCAATAGTAAGCCCGTAGTGTTGCGGTCTAAACGCCCAACAGGGTAAATACGCTCGCGACTGGCTTTATCTACCAACTGCATAACCGTACGTCGCTCCTGCGGGTCATCTGTTGTAGTGATGTAATCTTTCGGTTTATTTAATAAAACATAAACCTTTTTTTCGCGTTTAAGCAACTCACCGTTGTAGCGCACCATATCTTTTGCCGGGTCTACTTTGTGGCCCAGCTCGGTTACTGCCTCGCCGTTTACGGTGATAATACCGGCTGCAATTAACTCATCGGCCTTACGGCGTGAGCAAATGCCGGCATTTGAAATATATCTGTTTAGGCGAATTAAGCCTTTCTCTTCATTAGTTTTACGCCCCTGCTTAATTACAGTTCTTTCCTCACGGTTAAATTCTGTATCTCTTGGCTTAAGCTCTTCGCGTTTTCTGAAAGGTCTGCTGTCTGCACCTTCTCTCGGTTTTACATCTCTCGAGCTTCCTGCACTTGGTTTAAAGTCGTCATTTCTGCCGCCTCTCGCTTTAAAATCTTTGTAGCCGCCTTCTTTTGTTTTGAAATCCCTTTCACCAGTTCTCGGTTTAAAATTTCTCGAATCTCCATCCTTAGATTTGAAATCCCGTTCGCCTGTTCTTGGTTTATAATCTCTTGTGCCACCTTCTTTTGATTTAAAATCTCTGTCTCCTGTTCTTGGTTTGAAGTCTCTCGAGCCGCCATCTTTCGATTTGAAATCTCTGTCTCCTGTTCTGGGTTTGTAATCTCTTGAGCCGCCTTCTCTTGGTTTAAAATCACGTTCGCTGCCTTTGGATGATGCGTCCTTTGATTTAAATTCTCTATCTCCAAATTTGAAACCTTTAGGTTCTTCATCTCTCGATTTAAAATTACGATCGCCCCTTGGCTTGAAATCTTTTTTGTCTCCGAAGGATTTTGATTTGAAATCTTTACTGTCTGTGCTTCTAGGTCTGAAGCCTGTATTTGAATCGGATGATTTTTTGAATTTACTGTCTTTTTCTTCTGATCTTTTTCTGTCAGAACCACCGGCACTGCTTCTGCCTTCGGTTTTTCGGCTTCCCGGTTTGGACTTGTCATCCCGACTGTTCCTGTTGTTTTTATTTATCATGATACGCTTTTAGCCGCACCTGAAATGCGGGCTGCAAATTTATGTAAAATAGCTGAAATTACCAATCAGGAGCGCCGATAAAATTTTGTCGAAAAATAGCCTCTAAAATACTGAAAAGTAGCCGAAAATCAAAATTTAAAATCCACGTTTAAAGCACTTTAAAGCTCGATTTTGGCGCTTAATTTCGTAACTAGTTGGTAATCTGATTATTAATTTTTACCTTTGTCAACGTTTTTTATAAGTTCACCAAAAAAAGGAGGAAGATGTTAAAGAAACACATAGTACCATTTGCGATAGTGGCAGCACTATTTATTTTGGCAAAAGTGTTCGCTTACCAAATGCCCTTAGCACAAAAAAGTCTTTTAAAAGAAAAAAAGATAAACACTACAATAGTACCCGCTGAACAACCCAAAAAAGAGAAAAAATCTCTAATGGCTCAGCTAAATTTTGCCGACGAAACCTTGCCTCTTGGCGATAGAAAGGTTGAACGGAAAATGAAAAAAATCCTTGCAGCTCATACCTATGGTAATACGCAAACCCATCGTTTACAGCGGAAAGCTGCCGAATGGTTTCCTGTTATCGAGCCTATTCTGGCCGCTTACGGCATCCCTGATGATTTCAAGTATTTAGCATTAGTTGAATCGGGTATGCAGGCAGGCGTATCTCCGAAAGGCGCAGCAGGTGTGTGGCAATTTATGCCCGGTACCGCCCGCACCTACGGATTGAAAGTTAGCGGCGGAACCGATGAACGCTATAACCTGCGTAAATCTACTGTGGCTGCATGTAAATACATTAAAGAAATGTATAAAGGTTTAGAAAGCTGGACATTGGTAGCTGCGGCTTACAATGTTGGCGACGGCCGTTTACGCAAGCAGATCAATAGTCAAAATCAGGATAATTACTACAAAATGAAACTTAACCGTGAAACCGGTGGTTACGTTTATAAAGTAATTTCGATGAAACAGATTATTGAGCACCCTGTTCGCTATGGTTATGATAAACCGAAAGAATTACTGGCATACAATGCCGAATAACAAATAAAAGACAAGCATTTGGTAAACGTCCTGACTATTCAGGACGTTTTTTTTTGGTGTTTTTTGTCGAAATGGGGTTCGCCATTGGATACAAACGGCTAATACGCTAACGAAATTTTGAACAAAATCACTTTCTTTGCATTATGTACAAACTGCGAATTGATAAGATTATAAACCAACCCGGCGATAATATTACGCTTCAGTTGCAGCCAGTTGATGCCGATTATCCAAAATACCTTGCCGGGCAATTTATATCTTTAATATTTGAAGGAAAACATAAAGAGATCCGCCGGTCATATTCTTTCAACAGCTCTCCCGACGTTAATGAGCCACTTTCCATTACGGTAAAAAGAGTGGAAAACGGGGAAATTTCAAGATTGTTGCATCACAAAACTGCCGAAGGTGACATACTGTTAGCTCAGGGGCCTCAAGGCTTATTCAGCTATTTGCCAGAAGAAAACCTGGAACGCGATGTTTTTCTTTTTGCTGCCGGAGTCGGAATCACGCCGCTGTTTGCCATTATGAAAACAGCCCTGGTGCGTGAAACTAAATCGAAAATTACGCTGGTGTACAGTAATCGCTCTCTGGAAGATACTTTGTTTTATGAGGAACTTAATGAATGGCAAAGAAAATACCCGGAGCGCTTAAAAATCATTTTTGTTTTCAGCAACAGCAAAAACCTGATGACCGCCAGGTTGAACAAGTTTTATATTGAGAAGATTTTAAAAGAACATTTGGTTTTCGCCAAAGAAAAAGCACTCTTTTATTCCTGCGGACCAGTAATTTATATGGACTTATGCCGCATAACTTTATTAGGTATGGGTTTCGATATCAGCCAAATTAAACGCGAAACGTTTGTATTGCCCGAAGATGAAGTTGATGAAGATGATAGCTCGGAAAAGATAGTAGATAAAAACACCTATTCGGTAATACTGAATTTTCAGGGCGAAACTTACAACTTAGACATCCCCTGGCCTAAAAGGATATTAGATGTTGCGCTTGAACATAAAATAAAGTTGCCATACAGTTGCCGCGGTGGCGTGTGCAGCACTTGCGTAGCCAATTGTACCAAAGGCAACGTGCGCATGGATTATAATGAAGTGCTTACAGATGATGAGTTGGAGCGTGGCCGGGTGTTAGTATGTACAGGCCGCCCTACCGAAAACGGAACGACGATTGAATGGTAACAGAACGCTTTCTGCGTTTCAGAAACCGTGGAGGAATAAGTAACTTTAGTTAAACTATTAATTTGCTTTAAAACCATTTCTATACAATTGCAAAAACCAACTGACATAAACCAACGTTTATTGGTTAATGAAAAAACAATTCCTCTCGTTCATCATAATCAATCTTTCCTGCTTAGCCGTTTTTGCCCAGACTGTCGATAGCGATTCGCTTGAATTAAAACGAGAAATTGCCAATAAAGCTTACATTCATTTATATAAGGAGAATGCAGACCTGGCCTACACTTCGCCTGGTGGCGAATTAGGTGCGCCATCAAAATATGTTATAAACGGTAGGTTAACAACTACTTACATGCTTTTCGGAAGTTATAAATCGCCGGTTGCCTTTGCTGTAATTCCGGATTTTACAGTTCGTGTTCGCAATGAATTTTCTGCAGCCGTTCGAACGCCAAGTTATCGGTTGGGCGGAGCGCTTTATGCCAGGTTAAATCCAAGCCCTGAACATTATAAATATGCAGAGCTGGCTTTTACACATCACTCGAACGGTCAAGATGCTTCACCGAGAAATGACGACGGAAGCATTAACACAAAAACAGGGAATTTCAATGCCAACAACCTCACATTATCCTACCGCTTTGGTAATTTCAGTTCGATAAATTCAGATGGTAGCTACTTTTCCCTCAATCATCGTGTAGGTTTTCAATGGTATAAATGGTTTCGATATGAGCCGGCGCTCGATGATGGTTTCGGATTTACAAGAATACTGTACAATGTTTCTTTTAGGAGATATGACGAAATCGAAAAAAAATCGAAAGTAAAGGATAATCACAAAGAGGAAAAAGAAACCTGGCGCTTAAATGCTGAAATAAGCTATGCCGTAAACAAAATTCCCGAGAAAAATATTTGGAATGCGGGTAAGCGCTTAAATGCGGAAGTCAGCTTTAATTACAGTTTTCCTTTTATGCATAACGTGTTTTTAATGGCTGCCGCAGGTTACTATGGCGAGGATAATTACAACATTTATTTTAAAGATCATTATGGTTACATGCGCTTTGGTTTATCGTCTGGTTTTCTTAGAAACAGGAGCAGGCATTATGACAATTAATCCTTAATACAGATTGGATTACACTTTCTTTTTGATAAAATTTTTAGCATTTTTGCAGATTGGAATTCGGGTTCATTTCCAGCCCAAATCCTCCCAATTTTTTAATAAAATATGAGCAATAAATCTATCGACCTTGGTGAGCAAAAAGATGTTGAAGTTTACGGAGCAAGGGTACATAATTTAAAAAATATTGATGTTAGTTTCCCCCGAAACCAGCTGGTTGTAATTACCGGTTTGAGTGGAAGCGGAAAATCTTCATTGGCTTTTGATACCATTTATGCCGAAGGCCAGCGCCGCTATATGGAAACTTTTAGCGCTTACAGTCGCCAGTTTATGGGCGGGATGGAACGTCCTGACGTGGATAAAGTTTCGGGCTTGAGCCCGGTTATTGCCATAGAGCAAAAAACGACCAGTAAAAATCCCCGCTCTACTGTTGGTACAATTACCGAGATTTACGATTTTATGCGCCTGCTTTACGCCCGTGTGGCCGATGCATACTCCTACAATACGGGCGAGAAGATGGAACGCATGAGCGAAGACCAGATTCTTAACAATATTTTTAAAAAGTTTGATGGTGCTGCAGTTAACATCCTGGCGCCGATTGTAAAGGGCAGAAAGGGGCATTATCGCGAATTGTTCGAACAGGTTCGTAAGCAGGGTTATGTTAAGGTTCGCGTAGATGGCGAGATAAAAGACATTACAGCGAAAATGCAGGTCGACAGGTATAAAATTCACGATATCGAAGTGGTTATAGACCGTTTGATAATCGATGAAAAAGATAAGAAACGCCTGTTAGATTCGCTACAAACTGCCATGAAAATGGGCAAAGGTGTTATTAAAATTAGCGATAAAGACAACAATGTTGCGCACTTTAGCAAGTTCTTAATGTGCCCTACAACCGGGATTTCTTACGATGAACCCCAGCCGAACAGTTTTTCGTTCAACTCACCCTATGGTGCCTGTGAACGTTGCGATGGTTTGGGTTATATTTTCGTTGTTGATAAGGAATCGGTAATGCCGAATCCTAAATTGAGTATATTAAACGGAGGCCTGGCCCCACTTGGAGAATACCGCGATACCTGGATGTTTCAGGTGCTGAAATCTTTGGCGAAGAAATACAGCTTCTCTCTATCTACGCCGATTGAGAAATTGAGTGATGAAGTAATTAATATCATTTTGAATGGTTCTCCCGATTTGATAAAAGTTGAGGTTGAGTATAATAAATGGAACGTTCAGAATTATAACATCACTTTCGATGGAATAATTAAGATGCTCGAGGAGCAAAATGAGAAAAGAAGTGAGGCTGCGGTGGATGATATGGAAGCCTTTCGAAAACTTAAAACCTGCCCGGAGTGTAATGGCGCAAGATTAAAGAAAGAAAGTCTGCATTTCAAGGTTGATGGAATGAATATTTTCGATTTGGCTTCAATGGATATAAATAACCTGCATAAATGGTTTGAAAACGTTGATGAAAGATTATCTGAACGCCAGAATATTATTGCCAAAGAAATTTTAAAGGAAATTAAAGCCCGTATTGGATTTTTAACTGATGTGGGTTTAACATATTTAACGCTTGATAGAACGGCCCGGACACTATCGGGTGGTGAGGCTCAGCGTATTCGTTTGGCAACGCAAATTGGATCGCAGTTAATGAATGTAATGTACATTCTTGATGAGCCGAGCATTGGTTTACACCAGCGGGACAACGAACGCTTAATTAACGCATTGAAGAATTTGCGTGATTTGGGCAACACCGTTTTGGTTGTGGAGCACGATAAGGATATGATTTTAGAGGCCGATTGGGTTATTGATGTGGGCCCTGGCGCTGGTATTCATGGTGGACAGGTTGTTGCCGAAGGAACTGCTAAACAGATTCTGAAATCAAATACTTTAACAGCCGCATATTTAAATGGGAAGAAAAGTATCGAAACGCCAAAGACGCGTAGAAAAGGTAACGGACACAAATTGTCGATTATTAAAGCTACAGGGCATAATTTGAAAGAAGTCTCGGTCGATTTTCCTTTGGGAAAATTCATTGCGGTAACGGGTGTTTCGGGCAGTGGTAAATCGAGCCTAATCACCGAAACTTTATATCCGATTTTAAATCATCACTTTTTCAGAGCAAAGAAAACACCTCTTCCTTACGAGAAAATTAGTGGCCTGAAAGAAATTGATAAAGTTATTGAAATTGACCAGGCGCCTATTGGAAGAACACCACGTTCAAATCCATCAACATATACCGGTGTGTTCTCAGACATAAGGAACCTGTTTGTACAACTACCGGAGGCGAAAATTAGGGGTTACAAGCCTGGCCGTTTTTCTTTCAATGTAAAAGGCGGGCGCTGCGAAACTTGTCAGGGTGGCGGAATGAAAGTTATAGAGATGAATTTTCTTCCTGATGTTCAGGTGCCTTGCGAAGAATGCGGTGGCAAAAGGTACAACCGGGAAACACTTGAGGTTCGGTATCGTGGAAAATCTATTAGTGATGTGCTGGATATGAGTATTGAAGATGCCTGTGTCTATTTTGAGCACATTCCCATCATCTATCGCAAAATCAAAACTTTAAAAGATGTTGGTTTAGGTTACATCACTTTAGGGCAATCATCGGTAACTTTATCAGGCGGAGAAGCGCAGCGTGTTAAACTCGCAACCGAACTTTCTAAAAAAGATACCGGAAAAACCTTTTATATTCTGGATGAACCGACAACGGGTTTGCATTTCGAAGACATCAATGTACTCTTAGGTGTGCTTCAGGAATTAGTAGATAAAGGAAATACTATTCTGGTTATTGAACATAATTTAGATGTTGTAAAAGTTGCCGACTGGGTAATTGATTTAGGTGAGGAAGGCGGAGCCGGTGGTGGCAGAATTTTATTCGAAGGCACACCGGAAGGGTTGGTACAGAACCCGATTAGTTTAACAGGCAAGTTTCTGAAGAAAGAGATGGGACTGTAACCGCGAGGTTTCAGGGTGAGCAAACGATGCTTAGGCAAATTGCTGATTAAATCTTGGTTCCAGTACAGGTTTTTATTTGAGATATCAAACAAGTTGAAAAACTTCCCGCCCGATTTTAAGGAAAGCATAAACATCAAAAGCCGCAATATTAATGCGGCTTTTGATTATTTGAGACAAGACTATGGCTGCGGTTCTAAATACTGTGCATAGCAGTAGCCTTCTTCGCCATCTGCGGTTCTAACCAGCCACCATAAACCATTACTTCTGTTTACGAGTGTTATAATTTCACCGTGGGCAGCTTTACCTACTACAGGCTGGTCTGTTCCAGGTCCTTTACGAATATTTAAATTACTGCTCTGGGTAATTACCTTGGCATGCGTTACAGCTGCGTTAGCAGCTACATTAACATTTAAAACCAAATCAGCCGATGCAAAATTGGGGTCAATTAGATTGTAAGTTTCCCACAAATGATCTTTAGTCGCACCATCTGCCGCGGTTCCATCAACATATAAAATTCCCTCTTGTTCACGTACTGCCAAATCGGTTATTCCTGCCGCAGTCGCAGCATCAGTTAGTGCCTTATATTTTTCTAGTAATGACATAGCTTAATTTTTTATAGTTAATTTATTGTCGATTTTTTTCGGCTTTAATACACTCAAACGTTGCATGAAAGTGATTAGCGATGCTTTTTTGATTTCGCCGGTTAAGGTAACAATGCCGTTTTTTACTTCGGTTTTAACCGTTGGGAAATCTTTCGCCGCATCGGCAACATTTTTAATTAAGCTTAAATCTTCTGCAATAACTACAGGCGCATCTGCTGATTTAACTGTTAAATTGTTAAGTACTGTCTTAGCGCCTTTTTCTGCCTTCGCAATAACTTCAGCCTGAGCTTTTGCCGCCTCATCGGCAACTTCCCCGGTTAAATTAACCTCGCCTTTTGTTACGGCAACAGTAATTCCTGCAGCTTGTTTAGCCTGAATCGCGGCTTGTATGTCTGCGTCTTTTGGTTTACAGCCGGCAAAAAATAGCGTAGCCACGATAACCATACTCAATAAAAATTTAGTTGTTTTCATCCTTTTGTATATGTAATTGTTTAAAATTTTGCAATGGTGAAAAAGGATTTTTAGGGATATCCAATTTCAAAAATTAAACAAGGATGATTTTTTTGATAAGCGAATATAACAATTGCAAGTAATCGAACTAAAAATTTTTTGCTTTAGTTATTCACATCTGTAACCGGGCGTTGTCAGCAATGCTCAGTTCCAGTTTTTAAAAGGGTTTTTGCAAAGGTTTGAGTTGTAATATTTTTTTTCATGGGTCACTTCATCTGAAATCCAGTCTGGAAATTCGAATTGCTCATCCTCGGCTTCCAGCTCAATTTCGGCTACAATTAAACCCTCGTTATCGCCCGAAAATACATCTACTTCCCACAGCTTGCCCCGGTGAACTATTTCGTATCTCGTTTTCTCCAGTTCATTTTCTGAGAAGTTATCCAAAAGTTCTGTCGCTTCGTTCTGTGGTATTTCGTATTCAAATTCCAACCTGGTGGCACCAACCGAAATGCCTTTTATTGTCATCCAGGCCTTATCTTCTGCGGTTCGAATTCTTATCGTTTTGTTTGGGTCGGTTAAAATGTAGCCCTGCCGTAACTTTTTACCTGGCGGCTTATTTAATTTTTGCCATTCACTGGCGTTTAACAAAAATTTACGTTCTATCTCTTTTGGCATTACCTCGTTCTTTTTTGCAAATCTGCAATGGGAATGCTGATTAGCCTGCCAATCGGTTGTTTTCCACGATAAGTTATAATGCGTAACATGCTGGCATCCTTAGGCGGTACTAAAGCGGTATTGTATTTCGGATAGAAACGGTCGGGCGTAGAGTTGTCGAAACTGTAATATATATCCAGGCCATCAATTTCCGGTGTCAACTCAACCATCAGTTGCTTATCTGGAGAACGCTTCACAGAAATAATCGGATCGTATATGGCAGGTGAATACTTAATTTCAGCAAGATCTAAACGTTTAAACTGATTTTCGGTCCGTTCAATAAAGTTCGTCCAGTTCTTTTTTTCAATTGGACTCCATACCGATTCTGAAATTGCAAAAGCTCGCGGCCATAACATATACTGCACCTGGCGGAAGGTAAAAATCTGTTCCGTCCAAAGATTTGCTTGTCCGCCTATAATATATTTCGGATCTGCGCCCGCAGGAATTGGGTTAAACTGGTAAGCTTTGTTGAGTCTTAGCGAAGCGTAAACACGTGGTTCTGTGGTTACGTCTGCCTGCATATAATCTAAATAGGCGAAATCAGTCGGGCTCATCACCACATTATGTTTTTCTTTTGATGCATCTATACCATATTTTATTCCTCTCCAACTCATTACAGAAGCAGTGGGCGATACGCCGCCTTCTAAAATCTCATCCCAACCCATAAATTTTTTACCTTTTGAAACCACAATTTGCTCTACCCGTTTTTCAAAGTAAGCCTGTACTTGTGGAATTGTTTTTAAGCCTTCGCGTTGCATCAGCGCTTTAACCTGTTCATTTTTCTCCCAGAAATTATGCGGGGCTTCATCGCCACCCATGTGGATGTATTCGAAAGGGAAAAGTTTGGCAACTTGTGTAATTACGGAGTCCAGAAAAACATAAACTTTCTCATTGGCCGGGCAAAGCGTATTATCCACTAATGCAGTTGGAGGTGCACCACGGCTCCAATCCATTATCTTTTCTCCCGAACGTACTTTATAATTAATCGCCTCTGGTGTGCAGGATAACTCCGGATACGACGCAATTGCTGCTAAACTGTGGCCTGGAACATCAATCTCGGGCATTATGTTTACGAAACGATCTTGGGCATATTCAACCAGTTCCTTGATATCTTCCTGTGTGTAAAAGCCACCGTAGGTGCGAGGTTCGTCGGCAGTTGGTGGCGTAAAATCGCCAAAGGTTCCCGTTTTTTTTACGCTCCAGGCGCCAACTTCCGTTAATTTAGGCAAACCTTTTATTTCAATCCTCCAGCCTTCATCATCAGTTAAGTGAAAATGCAAAAGGTTAAACTTATAGCGAACCATATTATCAATAAATTGCTTTACCTCATCTTTAGTAAAGAAATGGCGGGCTACATCGAACATCAAGCCTCTCCAACCAAGTTTCGGATAGTCTACAACATCTACGCAGGGTAATTTCCATTTTATATTTTTTGCCGGCTCTTTGCTTTCAATTTCTACCGGAAATAGCTGCGCTAATGATTGTACAGCCCAAAATACGCCTGCCGGCTTGTTGGCTGTAATTACAATTTGCGTAGGGTTAACGTTTAGCTTATAGCCTTCATTGCCGAGCTGGGCATCTTCCTGGGTATTTAAAATGAGCTTAATTGTTGGGTGGGCCGAATTAGTCACTGTACTTACAGCATTCCCTGTCGCGGTGCTAATCTTCTGGGCTAGAAAACTGATTGATTGCTTAAGTTCGGCACTTTTTGATGCCTGAATGATCACATTTTCAGGCAATGTAAAGGTCCCTGCTTTTTTCATTAACGAAACGGGCTCGGGAATGATCGCAATTTGTGCTGTCGAAATTGTCGTTTCGGCATCGCCGGATTCAGTTTCATTTACTAATGTTTGGGCAAAAGTATTGGCGGCCAAAATGCAGCACGAAATAATCAGAAGTAATTTTTTCATTAAATAATAATTGCGGATGAACCGAATAAATATTAATCCGCAATTTATAAAAAAAGGTTTAGAAGTGTTTACAAAAAACGTTTTAACCATTCCATCGCTTTCTTATCATCTGTAAATGATTTCATTGGAATTGGTGGGTTTTGAAATTTAAAAAGTATTCTCATAATGAACTGGGCGAGTCCCGGTTTTGAGACCATTGCCATTGCGGTATAAATTTCAGGAAGCTTTTTTGCAGATATTCTGCGGGTTTCCTTGTCTGGTATAGGTGAGGTTTTCAGGTAAATTAAAAGTGGAGCAGGCTTATTATTGGTAATTCTTTTTACCAAATCTACATTTCTGCTTATGCTTTCTACCGTTCGTAAAACACTCCTGCTGTAGGCAATTAACATACCTTCGTCAGTTAAAAGATAATCGGCTATTTCGCCCTCAATTAAGTTATTTTCAGTATCGCTTTGCATTATTTATTTCCCTTCGATTTTTATCTTTCCTAAAGTCCTTTGCGTTTCAACGAGGAATCTTCGCATTGTTATTTAATTCTACCGCGTTAATAAATGCCTCATGTAAGTTCCTGCTAAACGGACTTTGCCTGTCCTTTAACCGCTCGGGGTGCCATTGTACAAATAAAAGAAAAGCCTTTCCATCTGGATAAAGCCTTTCCATAGCTTCGGTAACGCCATCAGGGGAAATTGCGCTAACCACCAAACCTTTTCCGGTTCTATCGGTGCTTTGATGATGATTACTATTTACCAGGCCTCTGTCGGTATTTACAATTGTACTTAACCAGGAAGTTGGGTTAACCAGAACTTCATGATACCGGTCGCTTTTATCAGGCATTTTCGAATGGTCAAATTTTCCCCAAGTGGCAATATCGGGAATTAGCGTTCCGCCAAAGAAGACGTTTCCAACCTGCATTCCCCGGCAAATCCCTAACAGTGGAATTCCGTTTTTTTCTGTGTATTCCATAACCCTGAATTCAAATTCATCCCTTTGCTCATCAACATCATCTTCGTAGCAATACGAATAGTATTCGGGCATTTTGTAAAACTTTGGATGAACGTCTTCGCCGCCTGTTAGTAAGATTCCCTGGCATTTTTCAATCTCTTCGAAATTATTTAGTTTGTAGCCAAGTTTAACTACCTGGATATTTTCATCGTATGATAAAATCCAGTTGCTGTAAATATCGAATTTGCTACAATCGGTTACGCCTATGATTTTTTTAGCCATGCTTTAAAATTTCATTTCGCCAAGACAGGTAAATATTCAGTTCAGGTTCTTGTAATTATTTTCGAGCCCTGTTTTGCGGTGAATTTCACTCCAGGAAAAAATTCGCTACAGAAAACAATTGCCTAAGTTCTCAATTATTATTTACATAAATATGTACTCGCGGATGAACAGGGAAGATACAAAAAAATATATGCCCGAAATAAAGCCTATGCAACCCAAACAAATTCAGCTCTTTTGCATTGTTCCTTATAATCTTATATTAGATAAATGCAAACACTGCTTACCTCGGTACAAATGCGCAAGGCGGATGAGTTTACAATTGCCAACAAGCCAATTGCTTCGATCGATTTAATGGAAAAAGCTGCCCGGGCCTTCGTGCAAAGTTTTCTGAAAGATGAATTTGATGCTAAAAAAAACATTGCGGTTTTTTGTGGAAAGGGAAATAATGGAGGCGACGGCTTAGCAATTGCTCATTTGCTTTTGAATAATGGATGCGAAAATGTAAAAGTTTATATTGTAAATTTTAGCGAGAAACAAAGTCCTGATTTTACGATTAATTTACAGCGGATAGATGAATCGAAGTGCAAAAAAGTTATTGTGGATAAACCAGCAGATTTGAAATCTATTAAAACTGATATTGTGATAGATGCAATCCTGGGTTCTGGTTTAAATAAACCGCTTACCGGCGATTACGCTGATTTGGTTAATTTCATTAATAAGCTAAATAAAAAGATTTATTCGGTTGATGTCCCTACCGGATTCCCTCCTGAAGGCGAGCTAGCTGCTGAATATAACGGAATAAAAGCCTACAAAACGATAAGTTTTCAGCGCCCCAAAATTAACTTCTTTTTTCCAGAATCGGTATTAGCTACCGAAAAATATGAAGTTGTTGATATCGGTTTGGATGAAAATTTTATCCAAAAGCAGGTGTCGGATTTTTATCTGCTTCAAGAAAGCGATGTCAATTTAATTTTTAAGGAAAGAAAATCATTTACCCATAAAGGAACTTATGGCCACGCTCTAATTATCGCTGGCAATACGAACACCATGGGCGCAGCGCTGCTTACATCCATGGCCTGCCTGCATGCGGGAGCAGGTTTAACCACTGCTTGCATACCTGCAAGTGGCTTAACAGCGCTAAACACTGTGCTGCCCGAAGTCATGGCGTTGCTCAGAAATGAACATACGCGAATTGAAAATACTGAAAAGTACCAGTCTATTGCAATTGGGCCGGGCTTAGGCATTTCCGCAGAGAATGAAAAATTGCTGGAGCAACTAATTTTTGCTAAACAACCTTTAGTAATTGATGCCGATGGCCTGAACATACTTTCCGAAAGACGGGATTTGTTGAAAAAACTGCCTGAAAATTCTATTTTAACTCCTCATATGAAGGAGTTCGACAGATTATTTGGCGAACATTCTAACTGGTGGTTAAGGGTGCAAACGGCAAGGGATAAAGCTAGAAGCATGAAAGTTGTTATTGTACTAAAAAATCAATTTACTTTCATTTGTTCACCAACAGGGCAGGTTTTTATTAATGACACAGGAAATCCTGCGATGGCCCAAGGTGGAATGGGCGATGTGCTGACCGGCGTTATCGTTGCGTTTCTCGCTCAAAAGTATACAGCTCTGAATGCCGCAATTTTAGCATGCAACCTTCATGGCCGGGCAGGAGATAGGCTTGCCCGAGAAAGTGTCGTGGTAAGTGCATCGGAGGTTGCAAAACAGATTCCTTTAGTAATGAGACGGCTTGCAAATTCAAAAACGGCTTGAACCGGAGTTTAAACTTTCTTTTTCAATCAAATCACCAAGCTAACAATTTGTTTATTTGGTATTATCGAATTAGCCAATATCTTTATGGCAGCGGAAACCTAATAAAAACTAAATTATGGACACAAAAAGAGAATACACTTTAACCGAACTGATACAGGAATCAGCAGAAAACCCAAGCGAAAATGATTTTTTCGAACTTGAAAAGCCGGCTATGCTGGAAGTAAATCTTAAGAATCAAAAAATAATGGCCAAAGCAGGCTCAATGGTTGGCTACGTTGGTAATATTGATTTCAAACGAGAAGGCTTATTAAGTAAAGGTTTGGGTGGTTTGCTAAAGAAAGCAATTTCCGGTGAAGGCACATCCCTTATGCATGCCGCCGGAACAGGCAAATTATACCTGGCTGATGAAGGTAAAAAAGTTAAAATCATTAAACTTCAAAACGAATCTATTTTTGTAAACGGTAATGATGTTTTGGCATTAGAAGGCACAATTACAAACGAAATTAAAATGCTGAAAAGCATTGCCGGTATGATGAGCGGCGGGCTTTTCCAGGTCAGGTTATCTGGAACTGGCTATATTGCGATAACTACTCACGGCGAACCTTTGCTGTTAAAGGTAAGTGCTAATCAACCCGTTTATACGGATCCAAATGCAACGGTAGCCTGGTCAGAACACCTTTCTCCAAATATTAAAACCAATTTAACTTTTGGTTCTTTTATTGGCAGAGGAAGTGGAGAATCCTTTCAGCTGGAATTTTTTGGAGAAGGCTGGGTATTGGTTCAACCTTATGAAGAAGTAAAATACGTTCAAAAATCTTAAAAGCAAAAGGCTCGGATTTTCTAAAATCCGAGCCTTTTTTTTATTTTAAAAGTAGCCTAAACACCACCCATTACGGTTAACTTTTCCATGGTAGGGTTAATGCTTCCACCCATTGGTTCCAGGGTTACCGCAAAAGCCTGTGCTTCTTGTATGGCTTGCATCTTTTTCAGCGCATCATTCGAAGTAGAATCAGTTTTACCAAATACGCCCAAACTTACCGGTTTGCCGTTAACCAACGCCCAAAGTTGGTATTCATGTGTATCATCTGCTTTGGGCAAATCCATGGCAACGTAGTTAATTAACACCGACTTATCTTTCTTATTCCAGTAAACATTCATTTTAGACTTCGGACTAAAAGCTTGTCCTGCCATGCGAATAGTTGCCCATTCTTTACTGTCATTCATGGCAACCATATTATTTAGTCCGTTGTTATCAAACTCCAGCTGCTTAACTACGCCGGCAAACTTCTGCTTATCTAAATTTAAGCTGGCAATCTGGTCGTGCGCATCATTCAGTTTATTATAGGTAATAAACAGTGCCACGGTACTAACTACCAACAAAGCAACACAGGCAACTAAAGCATACCTCAATGTGCGTACCCGTCCGTCGCTACCATCTAAACGAACAATTCTTGGGCCTTCTTCTTCAAACTGGGTTTCGGAAACCGTTTCAAGCTCATCATCCTCACTTATACCCAATTTCTCAAATAACTTAATTTCTAGATCTGCAGGAGGCTGAATGGCATTTTGTAATGCATATTGTTCCATAGCCTGCTCAATTGCAGCTATTTCATCCCGCACTTCAACATGCCGGGATGCCATTTCTTCAACCTGCAACGTTTCCTCAGGTGATAAATCACCTAAAACGTACAGCTCAAGTACTCCAGATTCTATATATGCTTTTAAATTTTCCACGCTCAATTAAAACTCCTTCTCAATTCTATGATGGCCAGTCTGATCCGGGTTTTAACCGTTCCTAAAGGCAAATTTAACTTTTCTGCAGCCTCTACATGTGTAAAGCCTTTATAATAAACTAAATCGAGAACAGACTGTAAATCAGGTTTTAAATTCTCTACAAGTTGCTTTACACCCATCACATCCGGGTTAAAAGTTACCTTGTTTTGTTCATCAACGAAACTTACGTTATTTTCTATATCTTGGTTTTTGAGTGAATTCTTAAAATCCTTAGAACGAAGCTTATCGATAGAAAGATTACGGGCTATGTTCATCATCCATGTGAATAAACGGCCCTTGGTATTGTCATAGTGTGAGGCCGATTGCCAGATTTTAACAAACGTTTCCTGCAAAACATCTTCGGCTAATTCGGTATGGGTAATTATACGGGAAATAACGCCATACAGAGCTGACGAATACATACTGTACAATGTTTTTAGTACAACAGGATCTTTCGATTGCAGTGCTAAAACAAGTTCAGGCTCGGTTAGGGTTAATTTTTTAAATGCAGTCACTTTGTTTACTAAGATACAATCTTCAACACATAAAGCAAAAAATTGTTTTATAAAGCTATTCCTGTTTAGAATGCGATTTATAAAAGTATTTTAAAGAACAATCAAATCAAAGGTGCTAAGCAATCCCTTCAATTGGAAATAAGTGTTTTTCTGCATGGTAAGATGAACGGACAAGCGGTCCGCTTTCTACATATTTTAAACCTTTTGCCAGGCCCACTTCTTTATACATTGCGAAAGTATCAGGATGAATCCAATCTACCACCGGATGGTGATTACGGGTTGGCTGCAGGTACTGCCCTAAGGTTAAAATGTGTACCCCATTTGCCACTAAATCATCCATCGCTTCAAAGATATCCTCATCTGTTTCGCCCAGTCCAAGCATAATGCCGGTTTTAGTTCTCAATCCAAATTCAGAAATTCTTTTTAAGGCTTCCAAACTTCTGTCATATTTCGCCTGGATACGTACCTGTCTGGTTAAACGTTTAACGGTTTCCATATTGTGCGAAACCACTTCCGGGCGTTCCTCTAAAACGCGGTATAAATTATCCCATTGTCCTTTAAAATCGGGGATTAAGGTTTCTAACGTGGTAATAGGACTTTCTTTGCGAATGGCCTGCAGCGTTTCGGCCCAGATAATTGAACCACCATCTTTTAAATCATCGCGATCTACCGACGTAATTACGCAATGTTTAACGCCCATCAGCTTTACCGAATTGGCAACCCGATTTGGCTCATCAACATCCACAGCAAGCGGCCGGCCAGTTGCAACCGCACAAAATGAGCAGCTACGGGTGCAGATATTTCCTAAAATCATGAAGGTTGCAGTACCAGCGCCCCAGCATTCGCCCATATTAGGGCAATTTCCGCTTTCGCAAATGGTATGCAACTTATGTGTATCTACCAAACTGCGAACTTGCGCATATTCTTTTCCAACAGGCAATTTAACACGCAACCAATCTGGTTTGCGTTTAACTTCTGTAACAGCAGGTACAACTGGTAAATCAATCATGATACAAAGTTAAGGATTAGGATTGAAATCTTGTAACGTTGAAATGTTTGGCTGTTGTAATAATGCACCAGCTTTATCTTGCCATTAATTACGGACATATTGTATAACACGTTTAAAACCAAAATTTGGAAAGGTGCTGTAATGCTATTGGGTTTGGTTCGGTCCGTCTTTTCGCTATATCCCCAACAAAAGATGTTGGGATGCCGCTGCAATACGGTTTAGGCGGCTAATGCTGTAGAAACAATCAAATCATAGCGGAATATCGTAAAGTTTATGGAATGAGAGTTTATCCCAGTAACCCCGCTGCAAAATAATTTTGTCATGCTCAATTTTGAAAAAGCCGCAACCTCTTAAACCCTTTGGATCCTGCCATTCCATAATGGCCCAATCACCATCTTCAAAAATATTTACCGGCTTACAAACCATTTCTGCATTTGCAAATTCCGCTTCAAACATTTTTTTAATTGCATATTTTCCCTCAACAGCTTCATTCGCAACCTGGTGGTTTACGGCAGAATCATCGTATAAATCAATTAATGTTTCTAAATCCGCAGCATTAAATGCTTTAATCCACAGTTCTAAAATCTCCTTTGGCTTCATATATATTGCTTTAAATCAATTTCAAACACTTTCTGTTCCTTTACGCATTCTAAACGTAATTTACCATAAAACTAACAACTTCGATGCACTGGTGTTAAACCCGCGTTAATTTTCCAAATATTCAACATTTTGAAACAGTCCTAAAACTCCGTTAGTCAATTACTTGCCAATTTGCCGTTGCCTTGTCGTAAGCAGCCTAACTACAAAGATGAAACCACAAAGGCTGTTGTGTCTTTTTCTAAAACTTTCCTGATTATGACCATTTTTTTAAATATAATCGAAAACAAACAATACATCAAATCATTAGTTATAAAATGAATCAAAATCACAGATTTATACTTTTGATGTTAAAGTTTGGTGCTAATGTTAAAGTTTATTAACAGAATCTAATATTCCGGCAATTTTTCGACTATTAATTGCTTAAAAATTCGTGACATATTTAAAATGTTCTAAATTTGTAATTCCTTTCATATAAGATGACTAAAAAGAAAAAGACAGTTGGTAAAACTGACGCAGATGTAATTTTAATAGGAGCGGGCATAATGAGTGCAACGCTTGGTGTTTTATTAAAAGAATTAGAGCCTAATTTAAGTATAGAAATTTACGAGCGACTTGATATCGCAGCCGCAGAAAGTTCTGATGCATGGAACAATGCCGGTACTGGCCATTCTGCTTTTTGCGAATTGAATTATACGCCCGAGAAAAAAGATGGTACAGTCGAAACCAAAAAGGCTGTTCAAATCGCAGAGCATTTCGAGGTTTCCAAGCAGTTCTGGGCATATCTTATAGAAAAAGGGTTAGTTTCCAGTCCTGAGAATTTTATCCGTAAAATTCCGCACATGAGTTTTGTGTGGGGCAAAAAAAATGTAGATTACCTTAAAAAACGCTATGATGCATTACAGAAATGTGATTTGTTTAGCGATATGCAGTACACCGAAGACACTGAAACGGTTAAGAACTGGGCGCCCTTAATTATGGAAGGCCGTAAAAAAGGTGAAAAAGTGGCGGCTACAAAAATGGATCTTGGTACGGATGTAAATTTCGGTTCGTTAACCCGCGACATGTTTAACCACCTAAAAAGCCAGCCTAATGTAAGTCTGTTTTTCAACCACGAGATTCGCGATTTGAAAAAAAACAAAGACAATAACTGGAGCATTAAAGTGAAAGATTTAGAAAGCGGAGATAAACGCAAACGGGTTGCGAGATTCGTTTTTATCGGCGCTGGCGGTGGTTCATTGCCGTTGCTCGAAAAATCTGATATTCCTGAAGGAAAAGGTTTTGGCGGTTTCCCGGTTAGCGGCCAATGGTTAAAATGCACAAACGAAGAAATTATCGCCAAACACCATGCTAAAGTTTATGGAAAAGCGGCAGTAGGTGCGCCACCAATGTCGGTTCCACATTTGGATACAAGGATGATTAATGGCAAACAGGCACTACTTTTTGGTCCTTATGCCGGCTTCTCTACTAAGTTTTTAAAAAACGGGTCATTCCTTGATTTACCAAAATCAATTAAATTCAATAACATTCGCCCAATGCTCTCGGCGGGCTTACATAACCTTGATTTAACAAAATATTTAATTGAGCAGGTAAGGCAATCGCCAGAAGACAGGCTGGAGGCTTTGAAAGAATATTTGCCTACAGCAGAGTTAAAAGATTGGGAACTTGAATATGCCGGACAACGCGTTCAGGTTATAAAAAAGGACGAGAAGCAAGGTGGAATTTTAGAATTTGGCACAGAAGTGGTAAGCGCCTCCGACGGTTCTATCGCGGCTTTATTGGGTGCATCACCAGGCGCATCAACCGCAGTTTCCATCATGCTCGATTTGTTGGACCGTTGTTTTAAAGAAGATTTGGCAACTCCGGAATGGCAGGCTAAAATCAAAGAAATGATACCAACTTATGGCAAGGCTTTGGCGGATGACGCAGCGCTTTGCAAAGCCACAAGAACCAGAACTTCGAAAGTTTTGAAAATAGAAACGGCTTAAATCAAATAGCCACAGATTAACAGTTAAGAAAACCCTGTTGATCTGTGGCTACAAATATATGGCTTATATGATTTGCTGTTAAAGCAGACCCTTTTCCCTTAAACGAAAAAACTAAGCTGCAATAACCTCTGCAACTTCTTCCGCAGAAATATCACTATGTGATGATTCCAGAATACATTCGCCACCTTTGATTAATAAAATTTGCGGCGATTGATGTGCTACCTGAAAAACTTCGGCAATTGCGTTTGAGATTTCCCGGTAGGCAATTAGATCAAGAAAGTACAATTTGGTATCTTCAGGAATCACATCCCAATCCATTTCGAAATTTTTCCTAGCCATCATGCTGATTGAGCACCGTGTGCTGTGCTTGAAAATAAGGCTGAAACCGCTTGCGTTTTTTATTTCATCAAGCTGATCAATTGAAGTTAAGTTAACCCAGGTCATGATTTTTGTATGTATTTATAGGCTTAACAAGTAGCAGAACATAAAGTTCTGCAAATGACCTAAAAATGAGAAAAGAAAAATTAGTTTCTTCTGCGTTTACCTTCAGGATACGAACTATATGCAGCGCATAGTTTCGAAGAGCAAGATTCTAAAATAGTAATGGTGCAAAACACCGCCAATAATAAGATGGCAACTTTCTTCATCAGATATGATTTTATAATTTTAAAGTTACAACTTTTTATTAAAGGCAAGCTAAATATTTGCAGAAAATTCTGCCATTTTAATCGCGGTTATTGCTGCCTCATCGCCTTTGTTGCCGTGCTTACCGCCTGCACGATCTTGCGCTTGCTCCAGATTATTTGTTGTTAAAACACCAAAAATAACAGGTTTACTATATTTTATGCCAACATTAGTTAAGCCTTGCGCTACTGCATCACAAATAAAATCGAAGTGTTTAGTATCACCTTGTATTACACAGCCAAGACAGATTACCGCATCTAAGTCTGCTTTTTTGCTCAGTAAAATCTCTGCGCCACCCGTTAATTCGAAACTACCCGGAACCGCCAGCGAAGTTATGTTTTCTGCGGCTACGCCGTTACTTAGCAAGGTTTGTAAAGCACCGTTATATAATGCGCCGGTAATTTCAGCGTTCCATTCGGCAACGATAATTCCAAATTTATAGTTTGCACCATTAGGTACAGTTGTGTGAGAAAAATCTGATAAATTTTTTAATTGACTTGACATGCGGCAAAGATAGGGCTAAGGATGGAATTTAAAAGCAGCTAATGTTTAAAAGTTGTCAGTTTATCAAATAAGTTGTATGCCGCCATAAGTTGCGCCAATCGGTATTGCTTTTTCGCCTATCCAAATCTGACTTCGATCGAACTTTGTAATTTTATTTTTGGCTACAATGAAGGCTCTGTGGCAACGGATAAAATCGCTTTTAGGAAGCATTTCTGCCAGATCATTTATTGTTATTCTTGAGCTGAGTAATCTGCCGTTAAGCTGAAGCTGTGTGTAATTTCCGGAAGCTTCAACATACAGGATTTGATCTAATTCAACCTTAATTTGTTCATAACCATCTTTTACAAAAATATGGGCAGATTTGCTTTCACGCTTTTGGTTCCGCAGATTAAAGAGTTCCTGCGCCTTGTTGCAGGCTTTTAAAAAACGCGATAGTGAAAAAGGTTTTAACAAATAATCAACAGCATCAAGTTCAAAACTCTGCACCGCATGTTCCGTATAAGCGGTGGTAAAAATCACCATCGGTGGGTTACTCAAGCTTCGTAGAAAATCTATCCCGCTGATATCCGGCATTTTAATATCGAGGAAAATTAAATCAATTTTATTGGCCTGCAAATATGCTATTGCTTCAAAAGCATTTGTAAATGAAGCTTTCAGCTCTACAAAGGGCACTTTCGAAGCATGTAGCCTGATAATATCCAGCGCTATTGGTTCATCATCGATTGCAATGGCAGTCATTAATTAAGGGTATAAAATGGTTTAATCAAGCTGTAAAGTTAAATGAATAAAAAATTCTTTTGCGCTTTCACGAATAATCAGTTCGTGTCTGCCGTAGTATAGAAGGGTTAAGCGTTGCTTAACATTTTCTAAACCAATACCACTTTTTAACTTCTCCGGGTCGTTATCGGCCTTCAAATGTATGCTGTTATGCACATCGAAATAAAGGGTTTTTTCTTTTGTTTGAAGCGTGATTTTTATGTGCGATGGTTGCTGCAAACTTATACCATGTTTAAAGGCATTTTCTACAAATGGAATCAGCAACATGGGCGTAATCTGCAGGTTATTAAACTGTTCATCAATTTGGGTTTCGATTTTTATATCCGCGGAGCGAGATGTGCGTAGTTTTTGCAGGTCCATGTAGTTATTAAGGTATTCTACCTCACGGGTAAGCGAGATTTTATCCTGCATATTTTCATGTAACATGAAACGCATCATGTCGCCAAGTTTTTGTATCCCTTCGCCGGTGCGTTCGGCATTCTCCTGCAAGGCGGTTCCAAACAGGGTGTTTAAAGCATTAAAAAGAAAATGCGGGTTTATCTGTGATTGTAAAAAACTTAAACTTGCATCAGATTTTCCAAGCTCGGTTTTTAGTGAAGTTATTTCTGTTCTGTTGGCAAGGCGCCTTTTATAAATAAACCACGATAAGGGTGCGCTGATTATTAATTGCGTTGGCATGTGGAATAGAAAGACGATGAAGAACATTTCTATGCGCCAGATAAACAGCGTTGAAATTAAACCGAGTGGCACTGCAAGTAAAATCGAGATGAAAAACACTTGCCAAAAAAACACTTTGAAGGGCTTTTCTTTCGCAAAATTTTGAGGGAGCAGCGTGTAAATAGAATAGATTACTATGCCTATGGCGGAGAAAATTACAAGCGTCCAACAGATACTGAGTTCAATTGCAGAGTTGCTCGATATCCAAAGGAGCAGGCCAACAAACCAAAACCCAAGTCCGAACCCGATATCTACCTTCATTTGGGTTTCTTCATCAGCGTTTTTTCCTTTAGTTTCGGATAAGTATTTTATGAAAGCTTTAATGAGCGAGTAAGCAGAGATGATAACGATAGACCACATGCTGTAAACGTAGCCCCGAAAAAAGATTCTGTTGTAGGCATGTTGTAAATCATCGTAATCAAATAAAGTGTAGGCTTCGAAATAGGTTTTGCAAATGCTAAAAACCAGTCCGCCGATTAAAAACAAGGCTGCAAGGAATAAACTGTTTGCCAGCACATTTTGCTTTTTCAAAAATGCGGGCATAATGAGGAAGTTTATTGCCAGAAAGGTGAGGTAAAGAATGGAAAAGCGAAACAGTTCGGGTACCAGGTAATTCGAAAAGTAAGAATACGTAATCTTCTCGCTTAAGAAATAGTAGTAATTCTCGTTGCGTATTCTGGCATCAGCGCCGGAAATAAGTAAAATAACAACTAAAATATAGAGTGCGCTAGATATCCAGAACTCAACTTTTCGTAAATCTTTAAAATCCATTTTGTTTTTTTTTGGTGATGCAATTTTACTAATGAAGCGTAAAAAACTTTTTAAAATGTGATGGAACATTAAAAAAATGTGATGAATTAGCTGCATTTGATAGAATAGGAACTTCCTGGCTTTTCTCCATTGGTTATCCATTCAATTGCCACAAAGCCTTTCATTCGAAATTCAATTCCTATCTTTGAACAAAAAAGAATATAATGACCGTATACGGAATACCAAATTGCAACACTGTAAAAAAATCTTTGGATTGGTTAAAAGCGCATAAAATTGACTTCGAATTCCATGATTTTAAGAAGAAGGGAATCAGTGAAGAAAAATTAAGTCAATGGTGCAAGGTATTTGGATGGGAAACCGTATTGAACAGGAAAGGCTTAACCTGGAAAAAGCTTACTAAAGAAGAGCAGGTTGGAATTGATAGCGAAGAAAAAGCAATTCAATATTTAATTCATAATACCAGTGCTATTAAACGCCCGGTTATCGAAAAGGATGGTCATGCAATTTTAATTTCTTTTGATGATAACACTTATGCGGAAACACTTGGCTAACACCATTGTTTAATGTTAAAGTTTGTTAAAACAAAACTCGGGCATTTAAACTAATATACTTTTGACTATGCATAAGCTGATTATCTTTCTATTTCTAGCCATTCCTTTTGGCGTATTTGCGCAATCGAGTGTAAGTACGGGTACAATTTACGATTTCTCTAAAAAATCCAACTCATTACCCGGCGTAACAATCAGAAACCTGAATAGCAAAAAGATAACATCCGCAAGCGCCTCGGGCAAGTTTACAATTGCAGCCAATACAGGCGATTTGCTGGAATTTTCTTTGGTGGGCTACATCACCGATACATTATATTTAACTAATTTGTTGCCTAAAACCATTTACATGGTTGAGCGGAATACAAATTTGGGCGATGTAAACATTCGGGGAGCCAAAATAAACAAAGAAATACTCTCGCCAGATCCAATGGCAGAAAAGTACACGTTAATGGGTACTGGTGGCAATCTTGAACGCAAGAAAATGACGGACAAGGTTGGTGGTTTAAGCATGAATCTGGGCTATAATAAATATCGGCGCCAGCAACGAAAAGAAGCGGAGTTTGAGGAGCGGGAGCAGTATCTTGCAGAAATAGACCGGAATTTTAACGAAAAATCAATCAGCAATCTCCTTAAACTGGAAGGGCAGGACTTGAAAAACTTTATGATTCTTTACCGTCCATCTGTATTGAAAGTACAGTCGGAACGCCCTTTTAAATATTCATACTACATTGTTCAGGCTTATCATGCCTGGTTAAAGTTATCGCCTGCAGAAAGAAAAATGCAGGATTTGCCAGCATTGAAAAATTAAGATCAGTTAATACAATTGCCGCCAATGCAGGCCTTAACATCTTGTAAAGTAACATTATAAGCACAAAGAATACACTTTGTGCTTATTTTTTATATTTGCCGCCAAATAAATACATATTATGACTATCAGACTAAACAAATTTATCACTTCGTGTTTTGTTTGCCTGGCTTTTGCGTTTTCTGCATCGGCTCAGCAGGCTTCTACACCGGCCACTCCTCCAACAACAAACTATAGCCCTGCCGAAGCATTCGGGCCACTATTTTATACCCAAAATGGTAACGAATTTCGTTCTGCAAATGGTGCTCCAGGTGCGAAATACTGGCAAAATCGCGTAGATTATAACATCACTGCAAGTCTTGATGAAACTAAAAGCATGGTAAACGGAACAGTTACCATTACTTATAAAAACAATAGTCCGGATAAGTTACCGTATTTATGGTTACAACTCGATCAGAATACTTTTAAAGAGGGTTCTCGCGGGCAGCAGGTTACGCCGGCCCGCAGCCGTTACGGTGCGCAGGGCGAAAAATTTGATGGCGGATATAAAATTAATAATGTTAGCGTTTCGCAAAAAACCGCTGCGGTTAAATTCACATCAATTGTTGAAGATACAAGAATGCAAATTCGTTTAGCGCAGCCCTTGGCTGCAAATGGAGATGTAGTGACCATTAAAATGGATTATTCTTACATCGTTCCTAAAGAAGGTTCGGATAGAACCGGGCATTTAACGACTCAGAATGGTGAAATTTTTGCCATTGCACAATGGTTTCCACGTATGTGTGTGTATGATGATGTTTTGGGTTGGAACACTTTGCCATACTGGGGCGGAGGCGAATTCTATTGTGAATATGGTGATATAACCTATGCAATTACCGCTCCTGCAACACACATCGTTATGGGCTCTGGTGAGTTGTTAAACCCGCAGGAAGTGTTTACTGCCGAGCAGTTAAAAAGATGGAATGCTGCTAAAGCGAGCGATGCAACTGTTCATATCCGTGCTGCAGAAGAGGTAACTGATCCAAAATCCCGCCCGGCAAAAGACAAACTGACCTGGAAATTCAAAATTATGAATGCCAGAGATGCTGCCTGGGCATCATCAAAATCATTTGTTTTAGACGCCGCTCGTATTAATTTCCCGAGTGGAAGAAAAGGCCTTGCCGTTTCCGCCCAACCGATTGAAAGTAATGGAGTAGATGCATATGGCCGCGGGGTTGAATATGTAAAATCTACCATCGAACACTATTCTACCAAATGGTTCGAATATCCTTATCCAATGGCCGTTAACGTAGCTACAAATATTGGCGGTATGGAATATCCCGGGATAGTATTTTGCGGCTGGAAAGCTAAAAAAGCAAGTGCATGGGGCGTAATCGACCATGAATTCGGACACTCGTGGTTCCCGATGATTGTGGGCTCGAATGAGCGTAAATACGGCTGGATGGACGAAGGTTTTAATACTTTCATCAACGGTATTTCAGCTCAGAGTTTTAACAACGGCGAGTATAAACCACGCCCGACAGATATGAACCGTATTGGTAAAGCAGTAATTGGTAACCCAGCAATGGAAAACATTATGCTTATGCCTGATGGAATGGCAGAAAGAAATATTGGTATTAACCTTTACAGCAAACCAGGATGGGGCTTAAATATTTTAAGAGACCAGGTATTGGGCGAAGACAGATTTGACTACGCCTTCCGCCAGTATATAAAGAACTGGGCATTTAAACACCCAACACCTTTTGATTTCTTTCGTTCGATGGAAAATGGTGCCGGTGAAGATTTAGCTTGGTTTTGGAGAAGCTGGTGGTTAAACAACTGGAAAATGGACCAGGCAATCGGTAATGTACAAGCCGTTAAAACCGACGGAAACATTACAGCTTATACCATTCAGGTAAATAATCTGGAAAAAATGCCAATGCCAATTATCCTTCAGGTTAAAACTAAAAGTGGTAAAACGGATATCATAAAACTTCCGGTTGATGTTTGGATGAAAAACACAAGCTGGACTATACGTTATCCAACAAATGAAGAAGTTACATCAGTATTCTTAGATCCAAATAAAGTGTTGCCAGATTTAAATCCTGATAACAATAGCTGGACAGCTCAATAATTTTAACGGTACAATTCTTATTCAAAAGCCATTCTGTTTGCAGAATGGCTTTTGTTTTTTTAGGGGCAAATGGTTAGGTTGCATTATGGAAGAAGATCGCCAGAACGTATTTGAAGCTTACAATGAAATTGGAGATTGGTTTGCTGAAAACCGTCCTCAAAATTTAATGGAAAAAGGCTACCTCGATAAACTCATCGCTTTAATCCCGACCAATGGAAGCATCCTTGATGTTGGTTGCGGAACAGGTTTGCCGATTTTAAATTATTTTCAGGATAAAGGTTTCAACGTAACCGGTGTAGATGCAAGTGAGAAAATGCTTGGGCTGGCAAAGAAAAATTTACCATTGGCAGCTTTTATTTTAGCTGATATGCGGGAGTTATCATTACCAAAAAAATATGATGCTGTGGTTGCCTGGCATAGTTTTTTTCATTTGCCTGCTGCAGATCAAACAAGAATGTTTGCTGTTTTTGAACAGCATTTAAAACCAAAAGGGATTTTACTTTTTACCTCCGGAACGAAAAAAGGAGAGGCTTGGGGTATAAACGGCGGAGTGAATTTATTTCATGCATCTTTAGATAGCGCTGAATACGAGTTGCTGTTAGAAAGGCATAATTTCAGCATCTTGTCGCATACAATTGATGATCCCGCCTGTGGAAACGCAACTGTTTGGATGGCTCAATATAAATCGCTTTAATTTATTATTTGATATAACTTTGCAAACATGATTGAACAGCAAAAGAATAATCCCCTGCATGGCATTACTTTAGAAAAGATAGTAACCGATTTACAGCTTCATTATGGGTGGGAAAAATTGGGTTCGTTAATTAAAATTGATTGTTTTAACAATAATCAAAGTATCAAATCAAGTTTAAAGTTTTTACGCAGAATGGATTGGGCCAGAAAAAAAGTGGAAGAACTATACCTAACTACGTTCAACAAATAGCAAAAGCTACCGTTTTTAAGTGAAAGCGTTAATTCGCTCAATTTTAATTATCTTTCAAAAGCGCAGACTTTGGTTTAGTCAAAGCAAAAAACAGCCAGATATTCAAACATAATTACAGCAATCATCATTGAAAGCACTATTTCTTAACTCCGCAGGCACATAATTATGCTTCGGGTTCTGATTTGGATGATAAATCTTAACGCAAACGTTTGTTGTTTTTGAAATTGCGTTATTTTTCTCAGCCAATTCCTCCTTATTTAATCACCTTTCATCTCTTTTCACGATTTAAATCTTCTTGAAACCGGGTAAAAAGCACTTTCGGTTTTAATTAGAATAAATTGGTGCACGTCCTAAATCCTTCAGATCTGCGAAATGTAGCTTGTAGGATTTTTATGTGCTTTGTTGACAAACGTTTGCGTAGTATTTTAAAAAAAAGTGCTATTCGAATGCTATAAATTAGGTTTTTATATGAGGCGATTAACCATTTAACAGTGGTTTTGTAATTCCTCGCAATAAACTAACCAAATAAGTCTTAAAACCGAAAAACAAACTCTTATCAACCCTTAGCTGCCTATGAATGAAATTAAACCATAAATGTGAATTCAATAACCTATCAACTAACTAAAAAATACAATATGAAGATTAAATCTTTACTACTACTTGGAGGAGTTGGCTTGTTATGGCTAAATAAAAGTCAGGCAGCAACTATAATAAGTAACAAAACCAGTCTAGGCCACGCTTATGTGAAAGCAATGCCTGCTGATGACGTAACGATAAAAGGTAAAATAACAGATAAATCCGGGCCTGTTCCGGGTGCAACTGTAACTTTAAAATCCAACCCTGGTATTGGTACTTCTACCGATGGAGATGGTAATTTCACAATAAAAGTTCCAGCTAATGGAATTTTGGTTGTCAAATCCATGGGTTACAAAACCCAGGAAATCGCAATTCAGGGCAAAACTGTTTTCAATATTTCCCTGGCGGAAGAAGACAACAATCTATCTGATGTGGTTGTTGTTGGCTATTCTTCAAAAAAGCAGGGCGAATTATCAAGTTCAGTCTCTGTAATTTCTGCAGAAAAGCTTAAAGGCGTTGCTTCCAACGATGTAATTTCTATGATTCAGGGTAAGGCCCCCGGAGTGGTCGTTTCGTCGGCTTCTGGCGATCCAACATCAGCACCCAACATAACCATTCGTGGTATAAGTAGCATTAATGGGGGTACAGCACCGCTATTGGTTGTTGATGGAAACATTTTGGGTGCTTACGGCTCAGAGGGTGCAACATACAGCCCAAACGATGTAGAATCTATCACGATATTAAAAGATGCTGCGGCAACAGGGTTATATGGATCCCGTGCGGGTAGCGGTGTTATCATCGTAACTACGAAAACTGGTAAAGCTGGCGAGGCCAAAATCGAATTTAATTCTGTTGTGGGTTTTAACTCACCATCTACAGGCAATTTCAAACTGATGGACAGTCAGCAATTGTACGATTACCAGAAAAAATTTTCAAATCCTAATCCGGCGGTTTTAAATACCGATACCAATTGGTGGGATTTAGCCACGCGGGATGGTATGACGCAAAACTATACGGTTTCGGCATCAGGTGGAACTGAGAAAACACGCTATTATGTAGCCGGAAATTACTATAGAGAGCAAGGTACTGTGGTTAACAACGATAAAAATGCTTACAACTTACGCACAAACTTGAGCAGCCAGTTAACCAAAAAACTTAAACTAAGTTTGTTGCTAAACGGAGTTTTCACGAGGGATAACTATGCAAATAGTAATAGTTTGGGTGATGGTTATTTAAACTTGCCTTTCGACCCGGCGTATAACATGGATGGTACGCCCATTGACCCAAGGATTACCCCAAGTTGGCTGGGACGCGACGTCGAAAACTTTTTACATTCTACACAATACAATCTTTCGTATGCAAGAAGTTTAAACCTGAGTGCCGATGTAAATCTCGATTATAACATTGTTAAAAATCTAACTTTCTCCAGCTATAACAGAACAACTTTTTACAACACATTTGCTGTAGATTACTACGATAAACGGACTAAGGAAGGCGGTGCAACGAACGGTTCTTTGTACAACTCTACCAGCTATAAAAATAGGTTGCTAAGTTCTAACAGGCTGAAATATGAAAATAGTTTTGGCGAAAACCACCTAACTGTTCTTGCCGTTGGAGAGGCCGAAAAATCATATTACGATGAAGCCAACCTAAACGGAAAAAATTTGCCTGCCGGTCGTCCGGTGATGTCCACCGCAACCGATATTATTAGCAATCCATCTGGCGGAACGAATGAGTATAATTTCAGCAAATACCTGAGTCAGGTAGATTATAACTATGCTGGAAAATATTTTGCCATCGCATCATTTGTGCATGAAAATTCATCACGTTTTGGTATAAACAAAAGTGGTGGCGATTTCTATCAATTGGGCGCCTCGTGGATTCTTAGCAACGAACAGTTTTTAAAATCTATTAAAGCGATTAGCTTCCTAAAACTAAGAGCAAGTTATGGTACAACAGGTAATGCGGAAATTGGTGATTATCCATCTTTAGGTCTTTATTCTATTGATACCGGAGCAAGTTATGGAGGTCTTCCCGGCGCAAGTCCATCTCAAAAGGGAAACCCGAATTTAACCTGGGAAAAGCAGAAAACAGCAAATATTGGTCTCGACATTGGTTTCTGGAATCGCATAGATTTAAGTGTCGATTTGTACGACAAGCGTTCTAATGCATTATTATTCTTTGTGCCGCTTCCTTCAACCGAAGGTTATAAAGGCTATTTTGATAATGTTGGCGCTTTAAAAAACAGAGGGTTAGAATTTAACCTGACAACAAAAAACTTTACGGGTGAATTTAAATGGGAAACCAATTTAAACATGGCTTTTAACAGAAATACAATTTTGAAGTTAACGAATGATAAAGACGCTATAAATCCAGGGGGTTCTCAGCCAAGTGCTGTTGGTCGCGATATTTTCGACTGGAAGATGCCAATCTGGGCCGGTGTAGATCCAAATAATGGCGATCCGCTTTGGGAGAAAGTAATTACCGATGCCGACGGTGTAAGCCATATCGCCGTTACAAATACCTACGCACAGGCAACCCGCCAGTATACAGGCACTTCTGCTTCGCCAAAATTTACCGGCGGTTTTACCAATACATTTTCTTACAAAGGCTTCTCGCTAAGTGCATTCCTAAATTTTGTTTACGGCAACGAAGTGTATAATAACAGTCGTGCTTATTTCGATAACGATGGCTTGTACGAAAGTTATAATGCGATGGTATTAAAATCGGGTTGGACCAGATGGGAAAAAATCGGAGATGTAGCCACGCATCCAAAACCGGTTTTGGGTGGAAATCACGATTCAAACCAACAATCAACAAGATACCTTGAAAATGGAAGCTACATCCGCTTGCGGAATGTTACGCTGGGCTATCAGATTCCAGAAAACTGGCTGAGTAAGATTAAAATTAGCAGCGCCAGAATTTTTGTAAGCGGCGATAACCTTTGGACAGGCACTAAATTTTCGGGCACAGATCCCGAAGTAAATTTAAGTTCAGGAGTGTCTAGTTTCAGGTATCCACTAAGTAAAAAGGTATTATTTGGTGTAAACATTGGTTTATAGGAGAGCAAAAAATGAAAAAGATTCAATTTAAAATATATACAATAGCAATTGTCTTCGCTTTCGGTTTAGGGAGCTGTAAAAAGGAGGTTAAACCATCAACCGCGATTGACGATCAATCTGCATTAACAAATCCAGGTGATATTGAAACTGCTACAATTGGTACTTACGCAGTACTTAGAAATGCAACTTATGTAAGAAGTGCACACTTTTTAACAGAATATCAGGGCGATAACATCGCTCAGGGCCAGCCTTCTTCTGATGACTTATCGAGGTGTTATCGTTATACGCATATCCCGACAGGAACACATGGTGCCAATTTTTGGAAACAGGCCTACTATGTTATTGTGGCTGCAAATAAAATTATCGCTGCAATACCAGATAATGCTACTGCCGATTTAAAACAGTTAAAGGGAGAAAACCTATTTCTTAAAGGGATGATGGAATTTAACCTCGTGCGTGTGTTTGGGCGCCCTTATGTTCAGGGAAATGGGGCTAATCCGGGCGTTCCAATCTTGAAAGAGGGAACAAACACGACCTCGCCATCAAGAAATACCGTAAAGGAGGTTTATGATGCAGCACTTTCAGATTTGTTGAAATCTGCAGAACTTATGTCTGTAGCTAAATCAGATATTTTCGCCTCGAAAGAAGTTGCTTATGCGCTATTATCCAGAGTTTATTTAAACATGGGTGATAATGCTAATGCGATTAAATACGCTGATTTGGTTATCAGTTCTGGTCGCTATAAATTATTGCAGGGCGCAGATTATGGTAGCTATTTCACCAAAACACCTGAAGCAAATGCTGAAACTATTTTTGCCATTCGTTACACCAAAACTGAAGATCAGGATTTTGGTGCAATCGGTTCAATGTACTATAGCGGTACTCCGGGTGCTTTGTCTACGCCGGGTGCGCAGGGAAATACGGGTTATGGTGAAATTTATGCTTCGCAACAATATGTGACCGAACTCGATAAAAACCCGGCAGATTTAAGGCATAGTTTTATTGCACCTTATAAAATTAACGGCGTACAGCAGGTTAACACTAAAATCTCGCCGAATGTGCCGATGTATTACGTAACAAAATACAATCTGCAGGAAGGGATTGCCAATTTAAGTTCGCCGGTTTACCTACGCCTGGCAGAAATGTATTTAAACAAGGCCGAGGCCAACGCTAAATTAGGAAATGTGCAACTGGCCTTAGATGATGTAAACATCATTCGTTCCCGTGCCGGCATCCCGGTTTTAACGGTTTCGGCTATCTTGGCAGGAAAAACCATCCTGGATGTTGTTTTGGACGAGCGCAGACTGGAGTTTGCTTTCGAAGGGCAGCGGGCTTACGATTTGTTTAGAAATAACAAACCAATGAGCAGAAACTACCCAGGAACACATGCACTTAACAACACACCAAACACCAATATAACCCAAACAATTTTGCCTACCGATGCAAGGGTTATTTTCTATGTTCCACAATATGAGATTGATAATAATAAAAATCTTACTCAAAATCCTTAATACGAGAAATTATGAAAAGAATATTTAGTCTATTAATCGCCCTAAGTTTTTTTACTGCAATGTTAGCCTGCAAAAAAAGCGGACAAAACGAAAAGAACACCTTTAAGCCTCGCCCCGCCGTGATTGAAACAAGTATAGCTATTCCTGTTCAGGGAAATAGTTTTGTAACGCAATCAGTCGCCGGGGCAACCGAAACTATCGGTTCAACACTGTCGAACTGGAAAAATAACACCAGTGTAATTAGTACCTATTTTAAGGTTGGCCAGGCCGGTAAGTTAAACCTCGCAATTAAAGGAACTGTAATTAGCGGTAAAAGTGTAGTTAAACTAACTGTTAACGGTACTTCGTTTGAGGTGACTTTGAGTGGCACTACAGCTGCGGTATATCCAGCCGGAATCGTTGATATTACAACTCCAGGCTATGTAAAAGTTGATTTACAGGGCGTCAGCAAAGACGGTGTTACATTTGCAGAAGTTTCAGATATTATGGTGGGCGGAAATGCTGCTTCAAGCAATCTGCAATACGCAAGTGTTAGTGCCGATAATCAGTTTTATTGGTCAAGAAGAGGGCCATCCGTTCATTTAAACTATACCGCTCCTGCCGGTAATAACGAATGGATGTATAACGAATTAACTGTGCCGGCAGGCCAGGATAATATCGGGTCTTACTACATGTCGAATGGTTTCAATGGTGGATATTTTGGTATCCAGGTTAAGTCGGCAACTGAACGGTGGGTGTTATTTTCGGTATGGGATGCCGATTCTGGTGGTAAAACACTATTGACCAGCAAAGGTGCAGATGTTGTAAATGGTAATTTTGCAGGCGAAGGTACCGGTGGACAAAGCTATTTGGTCTACAACTGGAAAGCCGGGAATACCTATAAATTTCTAACCCAAATAAAGCCAGATGGCGCAGGTAACACCCTGTATTCATCTTGGTTTTTTGCGCCCGAACTTGGCGTATGGAAATTTATGGCCACTTTCAAAAGGCCCGCTACAAATACTTATGTTGCAGGCTTAAACTCTTTCCTCGAGAACTTTAATGTCGATTTAGGTTATACCGGACGTAAGGCTTTATACAACAACATGTGGGTAAGAAACACCGCTGGTGTTTGGGCAGAAATAAGCGCAGCCAGATTTAGCTGCGACCCAACCGGAACAACACAGCAACGCATGGATTTTAAAGGTGGTGTAGAAGACGGCAAATTTTACCTTCAAAATGGTGCATTCTTTAACGATTTTGTTCCGAACAACACCAACTTTACCCGCACGGCCACAGGCATTGCACCATCCGTAAACTTAACTGCTTTACCAACTAATTAGACAACAAAATGACAACAATAAAATTCTCTGGCTTATTGATTTTACTCTCGATATTGGGTGTAGTCAGTTCCTGCAAAAAAGATAAAAGTCCTGAGCTTACGTCTAACCTTGAAGAAACCGTTCTGGATAGATCTGCCTGGACCATAACAGCATCAAGCGAACAGTTAACCGGCGAAAATACTGGTCTTGCGACTGCGGTTTTAGACGGCGATATAAATACCATCTGGCATAGCAATTATGCGGGCGCACAAACTGCTTATCCACATTGGTTGCTCGTTGACATGAAAAAGCCGATTGTAATTACCCAGGTTAATTTAACAGCAAGACAGAACAGCGTTAAAGGCTTTACAAAATTTAAACTCGAAGGCAGCGTTGATGGAACTACTTTCATAAATATTGGCGAGTTTACCTTTAATCCGGCATTAACCACCGAACAAGCTTTTACAATCAGTCCGGCGAGAAATGTGCGGTTTGTAAAATTGACTGCATTGGAAAAAGCGGCCACGCAAACCGGCTCTATTACGTTTTTAGCAGAGTTGAGTGTGAAGGGCCTGCAAGAACGGGTAGCAATTACTGATGTGGCTTTGGACAAGGCCGGCTGGACGGCAACGGCATCGAGCGAAGTAAACTTTCCTGGCGACGAAACGAATCTGGCCGCATATGTTGTCGATGTAATTTCTGCCAAAAGCCCTACAGCCACCGGTATTCCTTCATTCTGGCAAGCCGATTATGAGGTGTTGCACCCTTATCCACATTGGGTTATTATAGATATGAAAAAAGCAAGCCTGCTCAGTTATATCGGTTTAAATGCACACACCGATGCTAAGCAAGGTTTTACTAAATTTTCTGTATCCGGCAGCGCCGATGGAACTATATTTACGCAGCTTGGCGATAATAGAAACTTTAACCCGGCGACAACTACGGAGCAAAAATTTGCGGTTTCTCCGTCAGCGCCAATCAGGTATATTAAAATTACTTTACTTGAAGGTACGCCATATCCTTGTTTGGCAAACTTTGAAGCTTACGTAAAATTATAGGAAGAGCAATGTTTCTAAATAGGTAATGATATGCTTTAAGTGATAGAAAAAAGCAGTCTCAAAACAAAAATGCCCCCAAAAGCTAAACACTTTTTGGGGGCTTTTTTGTTTTCAAAATTCATGTTATCTCAAGCTTTAACGCCGGCAAGTTATCACAACAACTGAGTTCTAAATCATCAGTTGGGCTGCAAAAAACTAGGTACAGCCGCCATGTTTGCACTGATAATTTTCTCAACTGTTCAGCCAGTTGCGACTAGCACTTCGTTCTTAAAATCCAAAATCAAATCCTAACTCGACGCCCAACATTTCACAACAACTTAAAACGTACAAACTTTTTGTGCTAACCCCTTGATTTTTAAAAAGAATTGTTCTACTTTTGCAGTCCGTTTTATGGGCTATCTGCAAAGATGCCGGGGGAGCGGTAATTTTTTAAATAAAAAACATAAAAAAGCACAATGCCAACCATTCAACAATTAGTTAGAAAAGGTAGAGTAGCACTGGAGTTCAAGAGTAAGTCTCCAGCGTTGGACAGCTGTCCACAGCGAAGAGGTGTATGTACACGTGTGTACACCACTACCCCTAAAAAACCAAACTCAGCAATGCGTAAAGTAGCCCGTGTTCGTTTAACGAACGGTAAAGAGGTGAATGCATACATCCCTGGAGAAGGTCACAACTTACAGGAGCACTCAATCGTGTTGATCCGTGGTGGTCGTGTTAAAGATTTACCAGGTGTACGTTACCACATTATCCGTGGTGCATTAGATACATCAGGAGTAGCTGGTCGTAACCAACGTCGTTCGAAATATGGTACTAAACGTCCTAAACCAGGACAAGTAGCTGCGGCGCCAACAAAAGGTAAAAAGAAATAATCGGGAGGAAATAAGAAATGAGAAAGTCAAAACCAAAAAAGAGAATTATTCTTCCTGATCCAAAATTTAATGATGTTCAGGTAACTCGTTTTGTAAACAATATGATGTACGATGGAAAGAAATCTATCGCTTACTCTATTTTTTACGATGCTGTTGAAATTGCTGAGAAAAAAGCAGGTGAAAACGGTTTAGAGATATTTAAACGTGCTTTAACTAACATTATGCCAGCTGTAGAGGTTAAATCTCGTCGTGTTGGTGGTGCTAACTTCCAGGTTCCAACTGAGGTTAGACCAGAACGTAAAACAGCTTTAGGTATGAAATGGTTAATTTTATACGCTCGTAAACGTGGCGAAAAAACCATGAAAGAGAAATTAGCTGGCGAAATTGTAGCTGCTGCTAAGGGTGAAGGTGCTGCTGTTAAAAAGAAAGAAGATACGCACAAAATGGCTGAGGCTAACAAAGCGTTCTCACACTTTAGATTCTAAATATTAAAATGATTGAATGATTGAATTTTGAATGAGCGAGTGGTTTTAATATCATTCTCACATTCTCTAATTCAATCATTCGCTAATTATAAACAATGGCAAGAGATTTAAAATTTACAAGAAATATCGGAATCGCAGCTCACATTGATGCAGGTAAAACTACAACAACTGAGCGTATCCTTTATTATGCTGGTGTTAGTCATAAAATTGGTGAAGTGCACGAAGGTGCTGCAACAATGGACTGGATGGCGCAAGAGCAAGAGCGTGGTATCACAATTACTTCTGCCGCAACTACGGTTGAGTGGAAATACAGAGGTCAGGCTTACCACATGAACATTATCGATACACCCGGACACGTGGATTTTACCGTTGAGGTAAACCGTTCGTTACGTGTATTAGATGGTTTAGTATTCTTGTTTTCTGCAGTTGATGGTGTTGAGCCTCAATCAGAAACTAACTGGCGTTTAGCTAACAACTATAATGTTGCCCGTATTGGTTTCGTTAACAAAATGGACCGTTCCGGAGCTGACTTCTTAAAAGTTGTTAAGCAAGTTAAAGACATGTTAGGTAGTAATGCAGTTCCATTGCAATTACCTATCGGTGCTGAAGACGGATTTAAAGGTGTGGTTGATTTGATTAACAACCGTGGTATTGTTTGGAATGAGCATGATAAAGGTATGACCTTTACTGAAGTGCCTATCCCAGAAGATATGCTTGATGAAGTTGCGGAGTGGAGAGAGAAATTATTAGAATCTGTAGCTGATTATGATGAATCTTTAATGGAGAAATTCTTTGAAGATCCAAACTCGATTACTGAACGTGAAATTTTAGATGCTTTACGTGCAGCTGTTTTAGATGCTAAAATTGTACCTATGGTTTGTGGTTCATCTTTCAAAAACAAAGGTGTTCAAACCATGTTAGATTACGTGATGGAGTTATTGCCTTCGCCACTTGATTCTGAAGGTGTTGTTGGTACTAATCCAGATACTGGTGCTGAAGTTTTATTAAAACCAAGCATTAATGAGCCGTTTGCAGCTTTAGCTTTTAAAATTGCAACAGACCCATTCGTAGGTCGTTTATGTTTCATCCGTGTTTATTCAGGTAACCTGGAAGCCGGTTCTTACGTTTATAACACTCGTTCAGAAAGTAAAGAGCGTATTTCTCGTATCTTCCAAATGCATGCTAACAAGCAAAATCCTGTGCCTAATGTGGCTGCCGGAGATATCGCTGCGGTAGTTGGATTTAAAGATATTAAAACAGGTGATACACTTTGTGAAGAGAAAAACCCAATCATCCTTGAATCAATGAATTTCCCTGAGCCGGTTATCGGTTTAGCAATTGAGCCTAAAACTCAAGCTGACGTTGATAAATTAGGCATGGGCTTATCTAAATTAGCTGAAGAAGATCCTACATTCAGAGTTCAAACAGACCAAGAAACTGGTCAAACTGTAATCTCTGGTATGGGTGAGCTTCACTTAGATATCTTAATTGACCGTTTAAAACGTGAATTTAAAGTAGAAGTTAACCAGGGTGCGCCACAAGTAGCATACAAAGAGGCAATCTTCGGTTCTACGCAACACCGTGAAACGTATAAAAAACAATCGGGTGGTCGTGGTAAATTCGCGGATATCCAGGTTGTTATTTCTCCAATTGATGCTGATTTTGAAAAAGGTGGTTTACAATTCGTAAACGAAATTACAGGTGGTTCAATTCCACGTGAATTTATTCCTTCAGTAGAAAAAGGCTTTGCAGCGGCAATGGTTAATGGTGTATTGGCAGGTTATCCGCTTCCTGATATGAAAGTACGTTTGATTGATGGTTCATTCCACGCAGTCGATTCAGATGCTTTATCATTTGAGCTTGCAGCTAAAATGGCATATCGTGAGGCTTTACCTAAATGTAAACCTACTTTGATGGAGCCAATCATGAAAATCGAAATCTTAACCCCTGAAGAAAACATGGGTGATGTTATCGGTGATATGAACCGTCGTCGTGGTCAGTTACAAGGTATGGATACCCGTAATGGATCTCAGGTTATCAAAGCATTAGTTCCACTTTCAGAAATGTTCGGTTATGTAACTCAGTTGCGTACCATCACTTCAGGTCGTGCAACTTCTACAATGGAATTCGATCACTACGAACCAGCGCCTAAAAACGTTCAAGACGAAGTAATTGCTAAATCAAAAGGCAGAATTAAAGCTGAAGATTAGTATTAAGATAAAAGTATCAAGTATCAAGACCTGCATTGAGTCTTGATACTCGATACTAAATACTTGCTACTAATACTAAAAAGATAAATCCGATTTCTGTTGTTAATAGCTCTAACAGGAAATCATAATTAAAATAAGATGAGCCAAAGAATCAGAATTAAATTAAAATCTTACGATTACAACTTAGTAGATAAATCTGCTGAGAAAATCGTAAAAACTGTTAAGCCTACGGGTGCAGTTGTTAGTGGACCAATTCCACTTCCTACAGAGAAAAAAATCTTTACTGTATTACGTTCTCCACACGTAAACAAAAAAGCTAGAGAGCAATTTCAATTATGCGCTTATAAACGCCTTTTGGATATTTACAGCTCTAACTCTAAAACGGTAGATGCTTTAATGAAACTTGAATTACCTAGCGGTGTTGAAGTTGAAATCAAAGTGTGATAGATTTTAAAGCAATAAAAAGGCCTGGATGTAAATTCAGGCCTTTTTTGTTATCCCGAACTTCAACTTTAGCGGGCTATCCTAACTTGCTTTTAAATTCTTAAAAACAAAAGGCTTTACCGATAGTTTATTCTTTAAAGGAATTTATGGGAACCGAGGAACAAAACGATAAATCTGGGGCTGTTAAAGGACAGGATTTTGCAAAGCCGGAAGCGGACAGCAAAAAGCCATCTCATGGCGAAGTTGCAAACCAAAAGGGTGGCGATTTTTCTGAACTGGAAGAAACAAGGATGGATCATCCGCCAGAAAGTAGAGACACAAATGGTTCGGAAAATGAAAATACTACCCAACCGGAAAGTCGGCCAAATCAAACAAACGGCGTGAAATAATCTTAAGGTCTGAAGCTGAATTTGCTGGCGGGTTTCAGTCTTAGTCGATAATTCTATTTCGCACGACAAAACTTATTAGGGCCGCAGTGTTTTTTGTCCCTGTCTTTTCTAAAAGGTTTTGTCTGTTTCCCTCAATCGTGCGCTTGCTCGTGAATAGTTTATCTGCTATTTCACTATTGGTTAATCCCTGGGCAATTAAATTGAGAATCTCTATTTCACGTTTAGAAATTTCTGCAGTTGTTTTTAACTGGGTAGCCGAAGCTGCGTAGCGGCTGTTACTTTGCGAAAGCAATTTCAATGCAATGTTCGTGCAAATGTATTGATAGCCAGATGTGATCTGTTTTATCGCAAACTTAATTTCTGGGATGTTAACATTCTTTAACAAATAACCATGCGCACCTGCCTCCAGGGCCTGCACAACATATTTTTCATGGTCGAGCATTGTTAAAACGAGTAATTTTATCTTCGGATAATTTTCCGCAATCGTAGATATTAATTCCATGCCGTTCATATCGGGCATGTTAATATCGGTTAGGATAACATCAGGTTCGGTACCATTTTTAAGATATTCTAAAACCTCCTCACCATTTTTAACGTCAGCAATAATTTCTATATCGGTTTCATCATCGAGCAATGCGATGATACCATTTCGCACAAGTGTGTGATCTTCAGCAAGTAATACTTTGGTCGCGTTTTTCAATCTTAGTACTAGTAAACAATTTAAGGGTAAATTCAAATATCGAAATATTTTAATGTCTCAACGCACGTGTTTATACCACAAATTGAGGTATTAATACGCATTATGATTTAGCATCGTTAACAGACTGTGCCTTTGGTTGCCGGCACAGCATTTATTTGCCGTTTTTGGTACTCTACAAGCGCTATTATTTAATCATCGTGGCCGCATAGAAATGGCCAAAGTTGCAGGCAGTTAAGCAGATGTAAGTTACACAACTTTTTTACTAAATCGTTTTAAACTAATAAAAGGTTTTTATTAAATGATCTTAAACTTTTTTAACCCATTAATTGTTGATTTATATATCTAACTATAAAAGAAAATTGAAATGAGCTTGAGTAAAAATTCTAATGAAAAGGAAACCAATGAAGAGGTGAACAAAAATCTGAATATCGCAAGTGGAGAAGAGGCAGATTTAGATAACGACACCTATGGTCACAGCACTGATGCTTCGGCATTTAAGCGCAAAAATGAGCCACAGGAAGGACATGGTCATCACGGCGAAAGCGGCTCTTCGGATGAGAAAGTTGAATCGTCAGAGCAGCTGAAGAATATTAATTTATCTGGCGCTGATTTATCTGACAGTTCGGGAGATACGGAAAAAGGTATTGGTGGAAGGCAACTGTAAAACTGTGGATGCTAAATTCGATTTTTAAACGTTGGACTACTTCCAGCCGCAGTGCCCCATTGACACGATAATTGTACGAACCATTTGCTCTTTACTTTTTAGCATAGCTAAAAGCGCAAACTTTTGCAAGTCAAAGCGTAACGTTACTTAGAAAGCTCATCGCATCAGCTATATTCCTGAATTTAGAACGTCATCTTCGTTGCGTTGTGATGAACTGGGCTTGTCCTTAAAATCTTTTGATGAACTACCCCTTTTACTTTCTGCACTTGCTATAGTTGCATTTTCATCTTTATTGCCATAGGTATCATCACTCAAAGAATCCTTTCCCTGTGTGCCAGAGTTATCAAAACCATCTCGTGCGGCAGTATTTCCCTTAATTCTTAAATCGGTTTCCTGCCCGAAACTGGTTACCTCGTTTCCTTCATTGCCTTTTTCATAGGCTTTTTGCACGTCCGATTTTGAAGGCGATTCCTCTCCGGAACCAACGTAGCCTTCCAAATGTTCTTCATTATTATACGGGTTCGTTTTCATAGTGCTTTAAGAACAAATGGTAAAAGAAATGGTTTTCAGCTTTTGTGTTAAATAATTGAGCGTCGTTTTTGGCTTTTGATTAACTTCGCTTCCGGAAAAAGCAAAAATTGATGGATTGGAAAAAATTACTTTCGAATAAGCGTTTTGGTCAGGAACAATATGGTGCGAGCTCAGATAAGGCTCGGTCCGATTTTCAACGCGATTACGACAGGCTAATTTTTTCATCGCCGTTTAGACGATTACAGAACAAAACCCAGGTTTTTCCATTGCCGGGAAGTATTTTTGTCCACAATAGATTAACTCATAGTTTGGAAGTTGCGAGTGTTGCCCGTTCGATGGCTAATATCTTTCTTAACGCAATAGAAACCAAAAATCCCGGACTGATTAAAGAGGTACCTTTGATTAATGAAGTTGGGAATATTGTTGCTGCTGCAGCCCTTGCGCACGATTTAGGAAACCCGGCATTCGGGCATTCCGGCGAAGCTGCAATTTCCAGGTACTTTACTGATGGAGATGGAAAAGTTTATCAAAAGGATATGAATGATGCCCAATGGCACGATTTAATAAACTTTGAAGGTAACGCGAACGCCATCCGTATTTTAACGCACCCGCTCAAAGGAAAAGGCAACGACGCCTATGCCTTAACCTATTCAACGCTCGCATCTATTGCAAAATATCCATGTGCATCAATAGCAGGCAAGCAGAAAGGCATATTACACAGAAAAAAGTATGGGTTTTTTCAATCGGAAGAAGAAAGCTTTAAGAGAATAGCTGATGAGCTTGGTCTGGCCCGTGAAGAGAATGAACATTTGGTTTACAAACGTCATCCTTTGGTGTATCTTGTAGAAGCTGCTGATGATATTTGTTATAGCATAATTGATTTAGAGGATGCCCATCGTTTAAAAATTCTTTCTTATGAAGAAGTTCGAAGTTATTTGTTACCCTTTGCCAATTCGAAAACAATCGAGGATAGGCTGCAAAACGATTACGAAGATGATGATGCAAAAATAGGCTTGTTGCGGGCGAAAGCAATAAACACTTTAACGGTGTTGTGTGCTGATATTTTCTATGCCGAGCAAGATGCTTTATTAAAGGGCAACCTGAATAAAAGCCTTACAGACTTAATTCCGGAGCCGTACTTGACTGCCTGGAGAACAATAGAAAAAGTTTCGGTAGAAAGAATTTATAACTTCTCTTCAGTTATACAGAAGGAAGTTGCAGGCTATAAAATCATGGCGGGATTGCTGGAAGAGTTTGTTCCGGCACTAATTCATAATGACACACATTACTACAAAAAATTGGTGAAGTTAATTCCTAAACAATACCATACAGACTTATCTGATATTTACTCAAGAACCCAAAGCGTACTGGATTTTGTGTCTGGAATGACCGACTTATACGCTGTCGATCTATATCGAAATATTAAAGGAATATCTTTTCCGTCAGAAACCTAAAACAGCGGATAGCTTCAATTAAAGGGAGCGTAGATGCTCCAAAACTGCTGTTTGTGTAAAAAACCAGTTTCAAGTAGTTCGATTTTTTATCAATGAAGTCACTTTTTCATTTTTAGGCTTGGATTTCGTGTAAACGGCAGATCTGTACTTATACTATTTATTAGATTTGACAGTTAAGCCTCGCAATAACTAGCCTGGTTTAAGCCAAACACGATCATATCCCGATAAATGAAAAAAATGTTACTCGTTGCCATGCTTCTGGTTTGCATGGCCTGTGCTGTAAAGGCTCAAGTGCCTCAACAGTTTAACTATCAAGGTGCAGCCCGTAACACAAATGGAACGCCCCTTGCAAATAAAAGCATCTCTTTAAAAATTAGTATTCTCGATGCTTCCGCTACCGGAACAGCACAATATACCGAAGTGCGAAATGTTATAACCAACCCATTTGGCTTATATAGTGTTGTAATAGGTAGCGCAGGTGCAACTTCCGTTTCGGGAACAATTGCCGGTGTTACATGGGGAACCGGATTAAAATTTATAAAAGTTGAAGTTGATCCGGATAACGGCTCTAATTTTAGTCTGGCCGGAACTGCCCAACTGCTGAGCGTACCTTATGCTTTATACTCCGCCAATGGGCCAACTGGCGCAAAAGGCGATACAGGTGCAACCGGGCCCGCTGGCCCACAAGGCGCTACAGGTCCTGCCGGCCCTACGGGTGCAACAGGCGCAAGCGGAGCTACTGGTGCAACCGGCGCAACGGGTGCACAAGGCCTTCAAGGTGCTACTGGTCCTGCTGGGGCGATAGGCCCAACTGGGTTAACAGGTGCTACGGGAGCTACAGGCGCCACGGGTGCGCCGGGCGCCGTCGGTGCTACGGGTCCTGCAGGGCCAATCGGACCTACTGGTTTAACAGGAGCGCAGGGTCCGCAGGGTTTAACCGGCCCGGCAGGTGCTGCCGGACCAAAAGGAGACCCGGGGATTCAGGGTGTTCAGGGTCCGGTGGGTCCATCTACAGGCGTAGCAGGAGGAGACCTCACCGGAAACTATCCTAATCCTACCATTGCAAATCTACAGGGCAAAGCTTTAAATGCAGCGGCACCGGCCAACAACCAGGTGCTGTTGTTTGATGGCATACAATGGAAACCCGTTACGCTTGATGTAAACAGCATTGCCGGCGGAAGAGCATTATCATCAACCGACTTGAGTATTACGCCAAACGGTACAACGGCTTTACTGAAAGATGTTGTCGTGAACATTAATAACGGAGCGGTAACGACCATTAAAATTGCAGATGGTGGAGTGACTACGCCAAAACTGGCAGACGGTTCTGTTACTACAGCCAAGCTTGCCGATGCAGCTGTGACTTCGGTAAAAATTGGTAATAAAGAAGTTAAAACTGTAAATATAGACGACTCTGCTGTTGGAACACTCCAAATTGCGAATGCTTCCGTTAGTGTTGCCAAATTGACAACCGCTGGTGCTTCCGATGCAGGAAAAGTTTACATTACCAACGCTACAACTGGTGTGCCTGAGCTTATCAGCAGAAATCTTTTTGCAAACGCAAATTCGTGGGCTTTGCAAGGTAATACTGGCAACATCGATTTAAGTAATAACTATCTGGGTAATACAGACGATGTTGCGATTAACTTTCTGATTAACGGGCAAAAAGCCGGCCGCTTAGGAAACTCGAATGATACCAACCTGTCGTTTGGCTACAGAACTTTTTTATCTAACGTTTCCGGATTTTTCAACAGCGTTTTTGGAAAGGAAGCATTATCATTAAACATTTCTGGTTTTGAAAACAGTGCATTTGGCCACATGGTTTTAAGCCGGAATTTCAGCGGTTACAATAACAGCGCCTACGGTTCAATGGCAATGGCTGTGAATACGGTTGGTAATGATAATACTGCTTTCGGTACCCGCGTACTGTCGGCAAATATTACAGGTACCGGCAATACAGCTGTTGGAAGCTACGCCTTAACGGCAAATACCGGAAACGGTAATGTTGCGATAGGGCAGAATGCGGGCAGAAATAACACCAGCGGTGCAGGGAATATTTTCATCGGTTCAGATGCGGCAGGTGCTTTAGGTAGCTCAGACAACACGCTGATAATTGCCAATTCTGCTACCACCTTGCCACTAATTTCAGGCTCGATGGCAACAAATGGCGGTACGCTGACTGTAAATAACACTTTGGCGGCTGGTTCTGTGTCATCAGCGCCAGCTGCAAGCACACTTAACATCAATGGTTCTTTAGGTACCAATATTTTACGGTATGCCGCTGGCGGAAGTTTAACGCTTAATGAAAGCCATCATACTGTTCGGATTACAAGCGCAACAGCAACGGTGACACTGCCCTTAGCATCTACTGTAAAGGGAAGGGTTTACGTAATTATGAATGGCAGCGGATTAATCTTTGCAACTGCTGTGGTAAACCCCGATGGTACCGCAATTGCTGCACCTGTATTAAACCAGGTAATTACCGTTCAAAGCGATGGAACGGATTGGGTAAAAATTTCTCAATAATCGTAATCATGAATAAGATTTACTCGATTTGTAGTTGCGTTATGATGATTAGCCTGGGTTCGAAATCCATGGCTCAAACAACGCCTGCAACCAACTTGCCATCCGTGATAAATGCAGCCAGTGCATACGGTAAAATCAATAATGAATTTTATGATTTTGCAGTTGGTGAAATGGTACTTGTGCAAACGTTCCAGACCAATAGCCTCAGTTTAACACAGGGTTTCCTTCAACCCATCATTATATCGCAAAATGCTGCCGATTTGGTCATCGCAAATAATTTTATAACACCAAATGGCGACGGGAAGAATGACTTTTTTGTGGTGAAAGGTTTGGAAAAATACCTCAGTAATAAAGTAACCATTTTCGACAGGGCAGGAAGGGTTGTGTACAGCGCATCAAATTATCAAAACAACTGGGACGGCTATTACAATGGACGACCACTTGCTGAGGATACCTATTATTTTGTAATTGATGTAGATTCTGCAGGCACGGTAAAAGGTTTCATCTCGGTACTTTATAAAAAATAGCAGCTTTGAAAAAGATAAAAATATACATCATCTGGCTGTTGTTAGTGCTTGCCGGGCCATCGGCATACAGTCAGCTTAATCCAATGGGAAGTATTTACTACCAAAATCAGTATTTAGCTAATCCGGCTTTGGCCGGAATTGACTCTGTTGTAAATATAAACGGTGCATTTAAGGCACAGTGGACAAGCATCAAGGGTTCTCCAAGAATTCAATATATAACAGCCGATTTACCGGTAAAAAGTAGAAAGGTTGGCCTGGGCCTATTGGTTTACAATGAAAGTGCGGGCTTAATTAACAGAACACGTGCAACTTTTAGTTATGCTTATCACTTAAAACTAAATAGCGACTCGAGCTTTGTGGATTTCGGGCTTGCCGCAGGGGTTATGAACGAGTGGATAGATTTAGGGAAAGCCGTTGGCGATTTGGGAGACGAAGTTTTAGGTAATTTCAGTGATAGAAAATTATATCTCGACGGAGATTTCGGCATCGCTTACAGAAACCAGAAGCTGACCATACAAGGTGCTCTTCCGAATTTGAAAAGATTGTTCAAACGGGATCAGATTAGAAATGTAGTAGATCGCTCAATTTACTTCGCCGCTGCAGCTTACAAAATCGCAATCAAAAGAGAAACACTTAATTTTATTGAACCCAAAGTTGTTTTTAGAGGGGTAGAAAACTACAAGGGTATACTGGACGTTGGCGCAAACCTTGGTTTTCTACAAGAGAAGCTAATGGTTAGCGGTATTTATCATTCAACAAATAGCGTTACACTCGCGTTTGGAGTAAATTATAAGCGTAAAGTTGGTTTGCTATTGCAGTACACCTCCAACACTTCCGATTTACAAAACTATAGCAATGGCGAATTTGAGTTAGGGCTTCGATACAGTTTCAACAAAAAATAATTTAACTGATATATCAAAAAGCCAGGCAGCGAATTGCTGCCTGGCTTTTTCGTTTGCTGGTTAACGCCTTCCGGCATCATCCCATTTATTTCTTTCGTCTTGTAATTCTCTCGCAAGTTTCATTTCTTTATCCTTTGCTTTCACTTTATGCGCCTGGAATTCGTCTGCAACTTCCTGATAAAGTTGTGTGCGGTAGGTAGCTTCCTTCCGGAACTTGCCGGTTTGTAATATCACAATGGCTAAAGCAATGGCCAGGATAATGATAATCGCCCAAACAATTGTATTATATGTGCCTTTGTTAAAAGAAATGCCAAGGAAATTTATTTCATTCACAGAAGCGGTAGCGCTGGCCAAAGAACTTTCTTTACCGGTAACTTCCCCTTTTAAACCTGCAATATTCTCTGCCTGAGATTTAATTTGCTGCTTTGCTTCCTGCAATTGCTTGCGCTCTTTGCGTAAAGTATCATTTACACTTTTCCAAACTGCAGTTAACCTGGAAGGGTTGATTAAGCGGGCACCATAGAGGCTTTTCGATTTTTTTAACATGAACTGATACTGGCCGTTTAACGAGGGATCAGTATTTTTCGAAGTGTCTTGCTGTGCATAAGCAAATGTGACGTTCAAAACTATCAACGCCACGAAACAAAAAAGAATGTGTTTAAATTTCTGCATAGTTTAAATGTAATGTTAAAATGTAAAACTACATTTTTATACAATTTATTATAAATTAATTTCTGATAGATTACATTTGTTTCATGCAAATAGGAATTATTGGTTTGGGTGATATGGGAAAATTGTACGCCACATCATTTGCAAATGCAGGTTATGCGGTGTGCGGTGCAGATATGCCATTACGTTTCGATGATTTAAAAAATGAACTCGGTCCGAAGGGAATTGAGGTTTTAAGTGATGGTCATGAAGTTTCCCGAAAATCAGATTTCATTATTTATTGTGTTGAAGCCGAGAAGATTGACAAAGTGGTTGCTGCTTTTGCATTATCCACAAAATACGGTGCTATTGTTGGCGGCCAAACCTCTGTTAAACATCCTGAAATTGCTGCCTTTGAAAAATATCTTCCGAAAGAAACCCAGATTGTTACCTGCCACTCGTTGCACGGCCCGGCTTTTAGCCCTGAAGGACAAACCTTAGTTGTTGTAAGACACCGTGCAACTAATGCGGTTTACAAACAAGCTCTTGAAGTGTATAAGTCGCTCAAGTCGAACATCATCGAGTTGGATGATTACCAGGAACATGATAGAATAGTTGCCGATACGCAAGCCGTGACACATATGGGTTTTGAAAGCATGGGTTCTGCCTGGAAAAATGCAGGCTTTTTTCCTTGGGATAATCCGGCCTATGCAGGGGGAATTGACAATGTTAAAATTTTAACCACACTCCGGATTTTCAGCTACAAATCGCACATATACGCAGGTCTGGCAATTTTGAATCCATACGCACAGAAACAAGTTAAGTATTATGCCCAGGCAGAATCTGAATTGTATAAGCTGATGATCTGTGAAAACGAAACTGAATTTAGGTCCAAAATTTATGCTGCCCGCGATTTTGTTTTCCATGAAAGCAGAAATCTTCTACTGCTGGACGATAATATAATGAAAGAGTTTAGTTTATCGGATGCTGAACACAAACAGAAGCCGAATTCTCACCTGAGCTTATTAAGCATGGTTTACGCCTGGTATAAAATGGGTGTTAATCCTTACGATAATTTAATTTGTCAAACGCCACCTTTTAAATTGCGATTAGGCATTGCCGAATACCTTTTCAAAAATGAAGCGATGCTCGAGGAATCTATTCATACTGCTTTGTATGATAAATCAATTCGCGGCGATGATCTGGAATTTCATACCGCCGTTCACGAGTGGGCATCGATAATTGGTTACGGAGATTTGAAGGGATATAAAGCACATTTTGAGGAAGCAAAATCGTTTTTTGCAAACCGCTTGAACGATGGCAGAGATTTGAGTGCGGAAATGATTAAAAGGTTAGGAAAGTAATGAATACCGAGCGTATATAAAGCTTAGCTTGTGCGAAATTAGCTTGCGCTCGTTTTTAACGAGTGCAATGTAGCTTTACGATTTCATCGTTAAAAACGATTTCCTTTTGCCCGCTCGTTAGAAACGAGTGTGAGCGAGCTTACTGAGCGTAAATTTAAAGCTTAGCTTGCGCTCGTTTTTAACGAGTGCAATATGGCTTTACGATTTCATCGTTAAAAAAGGATAGCCCCACCAAGTCATTAGAAAGAAGCGATGAGATAAATGCTATTAATGGCATTCCGTATTTACATCATCCATATAATATATAGACTTTATTTTATTCTTTTAATCTTCGTTTACCCAAAACGTGTGCCTTATATTTGCCGCATGTCGGTATTATTATTTACCATTATTGTTTTGCTGGGCGCTTTTTTAGCAGGCTTACTGGGTTCGCTAACAGGTTTGGGTGGCGGCGTAATTATTATCCCACTATTAACCCTGGCATTGGGTGTCGATATCCATTACGCAATCGGCGCTTCTATCGTTTCGGTTATTGCAACTTCTTCAGGCTCTGCTGCAGCGTACGTTAAGGAAGGCATTACAAACATCCGAATTGGCATGTTTCTGGAAATAGCAACAACCATCGGTGCTGTTTGCGGTGCGATAGTCGCGGTTTACTTAAACGCAAATTACATCGCTATAATTTTTGGTTGCATACTTATCTTTTCTGCGATTATGACATTAAAGAAAAAGGTAGACCATTCCACTTTGGACGATTCGGATAGATGGGCAAAATTTTTTAAGTTAAACGGTTCATACCCCGATAAGGGCGTAGAGCACAAATACGCAGTTCGAAATGTTCCTGGGGGTTTTTTGATGATGCTTTTTGCCGGAACCTTGTCGGGCTTACTAGGCATTGGCAGCGGCGCTTTGAAAGTTATTGCGATGGATAATATAATGCGTTTGCCTTTTAAGGTTTCTACAACCACCAGTAACTTTATGATGGGGGTTACCGCGGCCGCAAGCGCTGTTGTTTATTTGCACCGCGGACAAATAGACCCGGGTATTGCAATGCCGGTTTGTATAGGCGTTTTAACAGGCGCATCACTAGGATCTAAAGTTTTATTAAGAACCAAAACCGACAAGCTTAAAATAGTATTTGCTATAGTGGTAACATTTTTGGCTTTGCAAATGATTTATAAAGGTATAAGTGGATTATAATGGATACCAATAAACAGGAAAATTTAAACGACAAAGACATTCAGGTTATACTTGGAACTTTGCTCCGTGCCGGTGTAATTATCTCGATGAGCATTGTACTCATCGGCGGTGCCCTATTTCTAATCCACAATAAAGGCGGTACAACAGATTACAAAGTTTTCAAACCAGAACTGGCGAAGTTTTCATCAATCGCCGAAATTTTTAAAGGCGTTTTAACTTTCCACGGAGATGCAATTGTACAGTTTGGAATTTTAATGTTGATTTTTACGCCTATTGCCCGAATCGTTTTTGCCATTTTCAGCTTTTTAATTGAGCGTGATTACCTCTATGTGCTCATTGGTTTTATCATATTGACCATCATAACCATCAGTTTAAATGGTGGTTTAGCACATTAGTTTATCTTTTTTAGCTAACTGCCCATCTATCAGCAAATTATTTGAAAAAATATTTAGCTAACTATTTGAAAATTAATAATTCTTGCCTATCTTTGCCGTCCCTTTCGGGGGATGAACAACCACCTTGAACGAAGCCCTACTGCTTCGATGGGTGTTAAATTAAAAGATAAAATGTCAGGAATTATTGGAAAAAAAGTAGGAATGACCAGTATCTTCGATGCAGACGGAAAAAACATTCCATGTACTGTAATCGAGGCTGGGCCTTGTGTAGTTACACAAGTGAAGACCGAAGAAAAAGACGGGTATTCATCTATTCAGTTAGGATACGATGAGAAAAAAGAGAAAAACACAACTCAACCGTTAAAAGGCCATTTCGCGAAAGCAAACACAACTCCAAAACGCAAGCTGGTAGAATTTGATTCGTTTACAACTGCACTTAATTTAGGTGATGTTGTAACTGTTGATTCTTTCGCAGAAGGCGATTTTGTTGATGTTGTAGGTACCTCAAAAGGTAAAGGTTTTCAAGGTGTTGTAAAACGCCACGGATTTGCCGGTGTTGGTATGCAGACTCACGGTCAGCATAACCGTTTACGTGCCCCGGGTTCATTGGGAGCGTCATCATTTCCTTCACGTGTATTCAAAGGAATGCGCATGGCTGGAAGAACAGGTGGAGACAGGGTAAAAGTTCAGAACTTACAGGTTTTGAAAGTTTATGCTGAGCAAAACCTATTAGTAGTTAGTGGTTCCATTCCAGGAGCTAAAGGTTCTTACGTAATCTTAGACAAGTAATCAGATGGAAGTTAAAGTATTAAACATTTCAGGTAAAGAAACAGGTGCCAAGGTGCAACTTCCTGAATCGGTATTCGGTATCGAGCCTAACGACCACGCGATTTATTTAGATGTTAAACAGTATTTGGCTAACCAACGTCAAGGTACTCACAAATCTAAACAACGTAATGAGATTGCAGGTTCAACCCGTAAACTATACAAACAAAAAGGTACAGGTGGTGCACGTGCTGGTAGCATTAAATCTCCGTTATTTAACGGTGGTGGTCGTGTTTTCGGTCCTCAACCACGTGATTACAGTTTTAAACTGAACAAGAAATTAAAATCATTAGCACGTAAATCTGCTTTAGCTTATAAAGCGAAAGATAACAGCGTAGTCGTTTTAGAAGATTTCAACTTCGATACAATTAAAACTAAAAACTATACAAGTTTATTAGCTGCGTTAAACGTAGGTACTCAAAAAACTTTGTTGGTTTTACCTTCACAAAATAATAATATCTATTTATCAAGCAGAAACGTTGAGAAAACTAAAGTAATTACTGCGGCAGATTTAAATACTTACGATGTATTAAACGCTGGTGTACTTGTGTTAACTGCAGATTCTGTTAAAACTTTGGAGGAGGCATTTGCCAAGTAATATGGAAATTTTAAAAAAACCAATATTAACCGAAAAAGCTTCAGCTTTAACTGAAAAATTAAACGTTTTTACGTTCAGCGTAAACCACAAAGCAAATAAATTGCAAATCAAATCTGCAATCGAAAAACTTTATGGTGTAACCATTACTTCAATCAACACTATGGTTGTAGATGGTAAAGCTAAATCACGTTACACAAAAGCAGGTTTTGTTTCAGGCCGTAGCCCGAAATACAAAAAAGCAATTGTAACGTTAAAAGACGGTGAAACAATAGATTATTACGCAAATCTTTAATTTAATTATTAATTATAACTATGGGCTTAAGAAAATTTAAACCAGTTACTCCGGGAACCCGCTTTAGAGTTGGTGCCAGCTTTACGGAGATTACAGCAACCAAGCCCGAAAAATCATTGGTTGTATCATCAAAAAAGTCTGGTGGACGTAACAACACAGGTAAAATGACTATGCGCTACATGGGTGGTGGTCATAAAAAATCATATCGTTTAATCGACTTCAAACGCGATAAATTCGATATTCCTGCTACAGTAGCTTCTGTAGAATACGATCCAAACCGTACTGCCCGCATTGCATTATTAAACTATGCAGATGGCGAGAAGCGTTACATTATTGCTCCTGAAGGATTGCAAGTAGGTTCGGTATTATTATCGGGCGATACTGCAGCTCCAGAAGTAGGTAACACTTTAAAATTATCGAACATTCCATTAGGTTCTATTATCCACAACGTGGAGATTCACCCTGGAAAAGGAGCACAATTAGCTCGTAGTGCAGGTGCTTACGCACAATTAGCTGCCCGCGATGGTAAATATGCTACTTTAAAAATGCCTTCTGGCGAAACCCGTTTAATCCTGACTACTTGTCTTGCTACTATCGGTGCTGTATCTAACTCAGATCACGCAAACGAAGTATTAGGTAAAGCAGGTCGTAAACGTTGGTTGGGCCGTCGTCCGAGAACTAGACCGGTAGCGATGAACCCTGTCGATCACCCAATGGGTGGTGGTGAAGGTAGATCATCAGGTGGTCACCCTCGTTCAAGAAATGGCGTTTTAGCTAAAGGCTACAAAACCAGAGAACTTAAAAAATATTCTAATCGTTACATCATAGAGAGAAGGAAGAAATAATGGCTCGTTCGATAAAAAAAGGACCTTATATTGACCATAACGTAGAGAAAAAAGTAAACTCTATGAATGATTCAGGCAAAAAGTCTGTAATCAAAACTTGGTCTCGTAGATCAATGATTTCACCAGATTTCGTTAATCATACATTTGCAGTACACAACGGTAATAAATTTATTCCTGTGTACGTAACAGAAAACATGGTTGGTCACAAGTTGGGAGAATTTGCTCCAACCAGAACATTCAGAGGACACGCTGAAAAGAAAAAATAATTAGACAATGGAAGCAATAGCAAAATTAAACAATTGTCCAACCTCACCGCGTAAGATGCGTTTGGTTGTAGATCTTATCAGAGGTGAACGTGTAGAGAAAGCATTAAGCATTTTAAAGTTTACCAATAAAGAAGCAGCAATAAGAGTTGAGAAATTATTATTATCTGCTATCAAAAACTGGGAATCTAAAAATGAAGGTGCTCGCCCTGAAGAAAACCAACTGTTTGTAAAAACAATTATGGTAGATGGTGGCCGTCAGCTTAAACGCTTACGTCCAGCTCCTCAAGGCCGTGGATATAGAATTCGTAAACGTTCTAACCACGTAACGCTGATTGTAGATAGTAAAAATACAGAAACAACTCAAAACTAATTTTAGGAAATGGGACAAAAAGCAAATCCAATAGGAAACAGGTTAGGTATCATCAAAGGATGGGATTCTAACTGGTTCGGTGGCAACAACTACTCCGATAAATTAGTTGAAGATGAGAAAATAAGAAAATACCTTTCTGCTCGTATCGCTAAAGGTGGTGTTGCTAAAGTTGTTATCGAGCGTACTTTAAAACGCATCACGGTAACCATCCACACAGCCCGCCCAGGTATTGTAATCGGTAAAGCAGGTGCTGAGGTTGATAAAATTAAAGAAGAGTTAAAGAAATTGACTAAAAAGGAAATTCAAATTAACATCTTCGAAATTAAACGCCCGGAACTTGATGCACAATTAGTTGCAGAAGGTGTTGCAAAACAATTAGAAGCAAGGATCTCATTCCGTAGAGCAATGAAATCTTCTATCGCATCAACAATGCGTATGGGTGCTGAAGGTATTAAAATCATGACTTCTGGTCGTTTAGGTGGTGCTGAGATGGCACGTTCTGAGCAGTACAAAGAAGGAAGAGTGCCTTTGCATACATTCCGTGCTGATATTGATTATGCCTTAGCAGAAGCATTAACAACTTATGGTAAAATAGGTGTTAAAGTTTGGATTTGTAAAGGTGAGGTTTATGGAAAACGTGATTTGTCTCCAAACATTGGTGCAACAAATAACGGTCCAAAAGGCCAGTCAGATAAACCAGCTTTCGGTGGAAGAGATAACCGTGGCGGAAACGACAGACGTGGTGGTAACGACAGACGTGGTGGAAACCAAGGTGGTGGCCGTGGCCCTGGTCAAGGCGGCCCTGGTGCAAATAGAGGTGGTGGCGCAGGCGCTAACAGAGGTCCTCGTAAATAATTGATTTATTAACATCGTTTAACGATTAGAACAAAATAAAATGTTACAGCCAAAAAGAACGAAGTTCAGGAAGATGCAAAAAGGCAGAATGAAGGGTTTAGCTTCACGTGGAGCTGAATTAGCATTCGGATCTTTCGGTATCAAATCTTTAGAAGCAACTTGGATTACAAGTCGCCAGATAGAGGCTGCCCGTATCGCCGTAACTCGTTTCATGAAACGTGAAGGCCAAGTATGGATCAGGATTTTCCCGGATAAACCGGTAACTAAAAAACCTGCTGAAGTACGTATGGGTAAAGGTAAGGGTGCTCCTGAATACTGGGTTGCAGTAGTAAGACCAGGACGTGTAATTTTCGAAGCTGAAGGTGTGCCTTTAGAAGTAGCTAAAGAAGCATTACGTTTAGCCGCACAGAAATTACCAATCCAAACAAAATTTGTAGTACGTAGAGATTACGTAGAAGCATAGTAAAGTTGTTGAGATGAATGTTGTAAATACTTGTTTATTATAACCGCTACACTCAACCGTAAAGAAAAATAAAAATGAAAAATTCAGAAATCACAGGGCTTTCAAAAGAAGAATTAGTAGCTAAGATTGCGGAAGAAAAAGAGAACTTGTCAAAATTAAAGTTCGCTCATACTATTTCAGCTATCGAAAATCCTTCACGCATTGCAAAAGTAAGGAAAGACATAGCCCGTTTAAACACTGAACTGACTAAAGTGAAAAACGCTGAGTCAGCTACTGAAACTAATTAATTTGAGAGTCGAAATGGAAAGACAATTAAGAAAAACAAGAACCGGGTTAGTGGTAAGCAACAAGATGGATAAATCTGTTGTGGTGAGCGTGGAACGTAAAGTAAAACACCCGATTTATGGTAAGTTCGTAAAGAAAACTACCAAATTTATGGCTCACGACGAGAAAAACGAATGCGGTATCGGAGATACAGTATTGATTATGGAAACTCGTCCGTTGAGTAAAAACAAGAACTGGAGATTGGTACAAATTTTAGAAAGAGCTAAATAAGATGGTACAACAGGAATCGAGATTAAACGTTGCTGATAACAGTGGCGCTAAAGAAGTATTAGTAATTCGTGTGCTAGGTGGAACCGGCAAACGTTATGCTTCAATTGGTGATAAAGTGGTTGTTACTGTAAAAAGCGCTTTACCGTCAGGTAATATTAAAAAAGGTACAGTTTCTAAAGCAGTTGTTGTAAGAACTAAAAAAGAAATCCGTCGTAAAGATGGTTCTTATATCCGTTTTGACGATAATGCTGCTGTATTATTGAACGCACAGGATGAGCCAAGAGGTACACGTATCTTTGGCCCGGTTGCGAGAGAACTACGTGAAAAACAATTCATGAAAATTGTGTCATTAGCACCGGAGGTATTGTAAAATGGGAAACAAAGTAATAAATACACCATCAAAACTTAAAATCCGCACTGGAGATTTAGTTAAAGTAATTGCAGGCGATTCAAAAGGCCAGCAAGGAAAAGTACTTTCAGTACAAATAGATAAAAACAGAGCCATTGTAGAAGGCATTAACTTAGTATCGAAACATACTAAACCAAATGCTGCAAATCCTAACGGTGGTATTATTAAAAAAGAAGCTGCTCTTCACATTTCTAACCTGATGTTGGTTGATCCAAAATCTGGTAAAGCTAGCCGCGTAGGTCGTAAACTTAACGCAGATGGTAAATTGGTTAGAGTTGCTAAAATATCAGGAGAGGAGATTAAATAATGGCTACTACACCAAGATTAAAAAGCAAGTACAAAGAAGAAGTTGTAAGTGCACTTAAAGAAAAATTTCAGTACAAAACTGTAATGCAGGTTCCTAAATTGGAAAAAATCTGTATCAATCAGGGTGTTGGTCGTTTTTCTGTAACAGATAAAAAGATTATGGATACCACAATCGTTGAGTTGACTACCATTACTGGTCAGCAGGCGGTTCCGGCACAATCTAAAAAAGATATCTCAAACTTTAAATTACGTAAAGGTATGCCGGTTGGTGTACGTGTTACTTTACGTGATAATAACATGTATGAGTTCTTAGATCGTTTGATTTCTGTTGCGTTACCACGTATTCGTGATTTCAAAGGTATCAATGATAAAGGTTTTGATGGTAAAGGAAACTACACTTTAGGTGTAACTGAGCAAATCATCTTTCCTGAGATTAATATCGATAAAATCAATAAAATTTTAGGTATGGATATAACTTTCGTAACTTCGGCAAAATCTGACGTTGAAGCTTTAGAGTTATTGAAGCAATTCGGATTACCATTTAAAAATCAAAAAACAGCAGAATAATGGCAAAAGAAGGTGTAAAAGCACGCGAAGTTAAGCGCCAAAAATTGGTGGCTAGATACGCTGAAAAACGTGCAGCTTTAAAAGCTGCAGGAGATTTCGAAGGTTTAGATAAATTACCTAAAAACTCATCTCCGGTACGTTTACACAACCGTTGTAAGTTAACTGGTCGTCCACGTGGTTACATGCGTACCTTTGGTATCTCAAGGGTTACGTTCCGCCAAATGGCACTAGACGGTAAAATACCAGGTATTAAAAAAGCATCTTGGTAATATAGTTTAAAGCGTAAAGCTCAAAGTCTAAAGCGGATATATTTCGCTTTGGTCTTTGTGCTTTAGTCTTTTTGCTTTAAAAGAATTTTAACCGGTAGCAGGTCCCACAGCTGGGTAGCAGAAGGAAACCACTATCAAAAACAATAAAAAATGAATACAGATCCAATAGCAGATTATTTAACAAGAGTAAGGAATGCCATTAAGGCCAACCACCGTGTTGTAGAAATTCCTGCATCAAACCTTAAAAAAGAAATTACTAAAGTTCTTTTCGACAAAGGTTACATCGCGAACTATAAGTTTGAAGATACTACAGTTCAAGGCACTATTAAAATTGCTTTGAAATACAATCCGATTACTAAAGTTCCTGCTATTCGTACTTTGATGCGAATTAGTAAACCAGGTTTGAGAAACTATGCTGGTGTTGAAAATATGCCAAGAGTATTAAACGGTTTAGGTATCGCAATCTTATCTACTTCTAAAGGTGTAATGACTGATAAAGAAGCAGCCAAATTAAATATTGGTGGTGAGGTATTGTGTCACGTTTATTAATTATTAGGAGAACAGCACAATGTCAAGAATAGGAAAAGCCCCAATTACAATCCCTGCAGGTGTTACAATTACCGTATCGAAAGATAACGTGGTAACTGTAAAAGGCCCTAAAGGTGAATTAACACAAACAGTAGATTCAGATATCACTGTAAGCCAGGAAGACGGAACTTTAACAGTTCAACGTCCTTCAGAGCAAAAGAAACACAAAGCATTACATGGTTTATACCGTTCATTGCTTAACAATATGGTTATTGGCGTAACAGAAGGTTACAAATTAACTCAAGAATTAGTAGGTGTTGGTTACCGTGCTACAAACACAGGTAATACATTAGATTTAGTTTTGGGTTACTCTCACCATTACGTATTTCAATTACCAGAAGAGATTAAAGTAACCACTTCATCAGAAAAAGGTCAAACACCTAAAATTATTTTCGAAAGTATTGACAAGCAATTGATTGGACAGGTAGCAGCGAAAATCCGTTCGTTACGTGCACCAGAGCCATATAAAGGTAAAGGTATCAAGTTTGTAGGTGAAGTGTTAAGAAGAAAAGCAGGTAAATCAGCATCTAAAAAATAGTAATCATGGCAGGTAAAAAATTATCAAGAAGAGATCGTATTAAAAAAGGGATCAGAAAAAGACTTACCGGTTCAGAAGAACGTCCAAGGTTATCTGTATATAGAAGCAATAAAGGGATTTATGCGCAGGTAATTAACGATGTAACCGGTACAACAATAGCTTCAGCATCATCTTTATCAAAAGATTTTTCTGGAACAGGTAACAAAAGTGACCAATCAGTTGCAGTAGGTAAACTAGTTGCTGAAAAAGCAATTGCTGCTGGTGTTAAAGAAGTTGTTTTCGATAGAAATGGCTACTTATATCACGGTCGTGTGAAATCGTTAGCAGAAGGTGCTCGCGAGGCTGGTTTAGTATTTTAATCTGAAGAAAAAGTAAGATGTCAACTATCAATATAAAAAGAGTAAAAACCACCGATATCGAATTAAAGGATCGTTTGGTTAGTATACAACGTGTTGCCAAAGTAACCAAAGGTGGTCGTACTTTCAGCTTCTCAGCAATTGTTGTTGTAGGAGATGAAAACGGTGTTGTTGGTTTCGGTTTAGGTAAAGCGAAAGAGGTAACTGAAGCGATTGCAAAAGGTGTGGATGATGCTAAAAAGAACTTAGTTAAAGTTCCAATTTTAAACGGTACTGTTCCTCACGAGCAAATCGGTAAATTCTCAGGTGGTTTTGTTTTAATTAAACCAGCTGCAGTAGGTACAGGTGTAATTGCAGGTGGTGCAATGCGTGCTGTATTAGAGAGTGCTGGCGTTCATAACGTATTAGCAAAATCTAAAGGTTCATCAAATCCTCACAACGTGGTGAAAGCAACTGTTGATGCATTAACAAAAATGCGTGATGCTTATACAGTAGCTCAAACTCGTGGTATCGATTTAAACAAAGTTTTTAACGGATAATATCATGGCTAAGATCAAAATAACACAAGTAAAAAGCGTTATCGACAGAAGCGAGCGCCAAAAAAGAACCGTTCAGGCTTTAGGTTTATCGAAAATGAACCAAAGTGTTGAGGTAGAAGCTACACCACAAATTATCGGTATGGTTCGCAAAGTGAACCACTTGGTAGCTATCGAAGCAATTTAAGAGAATTATTGAACAAATGAGTTTTGAGTGAACGGATGCGCATATTGCTAACATTCGAACATTCAAAATTCAATTGTTATTTATTTATCGCTGTACCTGTTTAGTGAAAGCGAAGGGCAGCACAAATTCAAAAAAATGAATTTAAATACATTAAAACCTGCAAAAGGTTCTACAAAAAACAGTAAGAGAATTGGTCGTGGTACAGGTTCAGGCCGTGGTGGTACGTCAACACGTGGTCACAAAGGTGCTGGTTCACGTTCTGGTCACTCTACTAAAATTGGTTTCGAAGGTGGTCAAATGCCTTTACAACGTCGTGTGCCTAAAGTTGGTTTCAAACCAATTAACCGTACAGAATATGTTGGTGTAAACCTGGATGTTTTACAAGGTTTAGCAGAAAAATTCAATTTAACAACGATTGATTTCGCTGCTTTACAAGAGCATGGTTTAGCTTCTAAAAACGACTTAGTAAAAGTTTTAGGTCGTGGTGAAGTAAAAGCAAAGTTAGAAGTTACAGCACATGCGTTTTCTGCAACCGCACAAAAAGCTATTGAAGCAGCAGGTGGTTCAATTGTAAAATTGTAATTGTTAAATGAAGAAGCTATTTACTACTTTAAGTAATATCTGGAAAATTCAGGAATTAAAAGAGCGTATATTATTTACGGTCATGATTCTTTTGGTATACCGTTTCGTATCTCACGTGGTTTTACCAGGTGTAGATCCATCCGCTTTGGGGGCTAACGAAAAGTCAGGTATCTTAGGCTTGCTTGATATGTTTGCCGGAGGTTCTTTCTCTCGTGTTTCCATTTTGGCTTTAGGGGTAATGCCTTATATCTCTGCATCAATTGTGGTGCAATTATTGGGTATTGCTGTTCCGACTTTCCAAAAAATGCAGAAAGAAGGTGAAAGTGGTAGAAAAAAACTGAACCAGATTACCAGATATTTAACGGTGGCCATAACGATTGTTCAGTCGGTTGGCTATGTTAAAACTCAAGTTCCGCAGGAGGCAATTCTGCCAGTAATGAGTCAAACGATGTTTTATGTTGTATCTACGTTTGTATTAACTGCAGGTACACTATTCGTAATGTGGCTTGGTGAAAAAATTACAGACAAAGGTATTGGTAACGGTACGTCTTTAATTATCATGACTGGTATTATTGCTCGTTTACCACAAGCTATTAGTCAAGAGTTTTCTGATAAAGTTGGTGCTGCCAGTACAGGTGGTGGTCCGGTTGCATTAGTACTTGAGGTTGTTGCTTTATTCGCGATTGTAATGTTTACCATCTTAATTGTACAAGGTGTACGTAAAGTACCTGTTCAATATGCAAAGAAGATTGTTGGTAACCGCCAATTCGGTGGTGTACGTCAATACATTCCTTTGAAGGTAAATGCGGCTGGTGTAATGCCAATCATTTTTGCCCAGGCATTAATGTTTATTCCAGGGGCTTTAATTCAATTTGTGCCTTCTTTACAAGGTTCATGGTTAATTCAGTTCAGTAATACAACATCGTTAGCATACAGTTTAACTTTTGCGTTTCTAATTATTGCATTTACTTTCTTCTATACAGCAATTACTGTGAATCCAACTCAAATGAGTGACGATATGAAGAAAAACGGTGGTTTCATTCCGGGCGTTAAACCTGGTTTAGCTACATCAACTTTCATAGATGATGTAATTTCAAAAATCACTTTTCCAGGTGCAGTATTTTTAGCAATTATTGCTGTTTTGCCATCGATAGCTGTTAAGTTCGGCATTAAGCAAGAATTTGCACACTTCTTTGGAGGTACATCTTTACTGATTTTGGTGGGTGTTGTTTTAGATACACTTCAGCAAATTGAAAGTTATCTGTTAATGCGTCATTATGATGGATTAATGAAAACCGGCCGTGTTACTGGCAGAACGGGCGTACCGGCTGCGAGTAGTAATGCAGCATTGTAATTTTAGATTACTGAATTTTAAATTATAGGATGAGTGATTACTTTATTGTGGTCACTCATCTAAATTTACCCGTTCGAAGCTAAAAGCGAATGTCTAAGATTTATTACAAATCTCTCGAAGAGGTTGAGTTAATAAGAGCAAGTTCTCTATTGGTGTCGGAAACGTTGGCTGAAGTTGCTAAAATTATCGGCCCCGGGGTTACAACAAATCAATTGGATAAACTGGCTTACGAGTTTATAAGTGATAATGGGGCGATCCCGGCATTCTTAAACTACAATGGTTTTCCAAACTCTTTATGCATATCGCCAAACGAGCAGGTTGTTCATGGTTTTCCAAGTGATTATGTTATTAAAGAAGGCGATTTAATATCTGTTGACTGTGGTGTCATTAAAAACAACTTTTTCGGAGATTCTGCATATACCTTTTCAATAGGCGTTGTGGATGACGAAAAGCGAAGGTTGGTTGAAGTTACCAGAAAATGCCTGGACTTAGGCATTGAGAAAGCAGTTGCAGGAATGCGTATTGGCGATATCGGCTTTGCCATTCAACAGTATGCAGAATTAAACGGGTTTGGCGTGGTAAGAGAATTGGTAGGACATGGTGTGGGTGTAAAGCTTCATGAAAAACCAGAAGTTCCGAATTATGGCAAACGCGGCAGCGGCCCAAAGCTTGAAGAAGGAATGGTTATCGCAATTGAGCCAATGATAAATGCAGGCGTTGCCGGTGTAAATTTCCATAGTGATGGTTGGACGGTGACGAGTAAGGATAATAAACCTTCAGCACATTTTGAACATACAGTGGCGATAAAAAAGGGTGAAGCAGACGTTTTATCAACCTTTTCATTAATAGAAAAAGTTTTACAACAAAAAAAATAAATAATTAAAATTTTTTATTTAATTTTGCAACCCTGTTTAGAAGCAGCTAATTAAGTAACAATCAACAAAATATGGCTAAACAAGCCTCAATTGAACAAGACGGCGTAATAAGAGAAGCATTATCAAATGCAATGTTCAGAGTAGAACTCGAGAACGGGCATGAGATTATTGCGCATATTTCAGGAAAGATGCGGATGCACTACATCAAAATCCTTCCTGGTGACAAAGTAAAACTGGAGATGTCGCCCTATGATTTAACAAAAGGTCGCATCACTTATAGATACAAATAAAATGAAAGTTAGATCATCAATTAAAAAGCGTAGCGCTGATTGCAAGATTATTCGCCGTAAAGGTAAACTTTACGTTATCAACAAGAAAAATCCTAAATACAAGCAACGTCAAGGGTAATTAAGAATATTGTAATGAACCGTACAACGGTGGCCCGCCGTTCGGAGTTACTCAAAAACATAAATAAATATGGCAAGGATTTCAGGTATTGATTTACCAAGAAACAAAAGAGGAGAGATTGGTTTAACTTATATCTACGGTATAGGTAAAACAACTGCGCAACGTATTTTAACTACTGCAGGTATCGATCTTAACAAAAAAGTACAAGACTGGTCTGATGATGAGTTATCAGCAATCCGTACAATGATTAATGATGAGATTAAAGTAGAAGGTGCTTTACGCTCGGAGGTTCAGTTAAACATTAAACGTTTAATGGATATTGGTTGTTACCGCGGCTTACGTCACAGAAAAGGTTTACCTTCTCGTGGTCAGCGTACAAAAAACAACTCACGTACTCGTAAGGGTAAGAGAAAAACAGTTGCTAACAAGAAAAAAGCTACTAAATAGAAAGTAGATTTCAGATGTTAGATTTACGAATTACGATTGTTAGTTCCCAAATCTAAAATCGTAAATCAAAAATCGATAAATAAGAAAATGGCTAAGAGTAAAAAAGTAACAAAAAAACGTATCGTTGTAATTGAGTCTGTTGGTCAGGCGCATATCAATGCTACCTTCAACAACATTATCGTTACCTTAACAAACAACAACGGACAGACTATTTCTTGGTCTTCTGCCGGTAAAATGGGCTTTAAAGGTTCTAAAAAGAACACGCCTTATGCAGCTGGTCAAGCGGCTTCAGATTGCGGTAAAGTTGCGTTTGATTTAGGTTTACGTAAAGTTGAAGTATTTGTAAAAGGTCCGGGTTCAGGTCGTGAATCTGCTATCAGAACTTTGCAAGTAGCAGGTATCGAGGTAACATCTATTAAAGATATTACACCACTTCCTCACAACGGATGTCGTCCTCCTAAAAAGAGAAGAGTTTAATTAATTTTAAAGCTAAGAATCTCCAGCTACAGGTTGGATGATACTTTAAAACAGAAAAAAAAATGGCAAGATATACAGGCCCAAAATCAAAAATCGCCCGTAAATTCAGAGAACCAATCTTCGGTCCTGATAAGGTGTTAGACAGAAAAAATTATCCTCCTGGGCAACATGGCTCATCAAAAAGAAGAGGAAAACAATCTGAGTATGCTATCCAGTTAATGGAGAAACAAAAAGTAAAATATACTTATGGTGTATTAGAAAAGCAGTTCAGTAACTTGTTTAAAAAAGCATCTTCACGTGCAGGTATCACAGGTGATAACTTACTTCAATTATTAGAAGCACGTTTAGATAATACAGTTTACCGTTTAGGTATTGCAACAACCCGTTCTGGTGCACGCCAGTTAGTTAGCCATAAACACGTAACCGTGAATGGTGAAGTTGTAAATATCCCTTCATATCAGTTAAAGGCTGGTGATGTTGTTGCGGTTCGTGAGAAGTCAAAGTCTTTAGAATCAATTAGTAACTCAGTTGCAGGCAGAACAATTAATAAATTTGCCTGGTTAGAGTGGAATGCTGGCGAGTTAACAGGTAAGTTTTTAACTTATCCTCAACGCGACGAGATTCCTGAAAACATTAAGGAAAACTTAATCATCGAGTTATACTCTAAGTAATAAATAATACAGTTAATTACCTCAAAAGGGTAATTAACTTTTTTCATATTACTATATATTCAATAACGAATTTAAAAAAATATAAATGGCAATTTTAGCATTTCAGAAACCAGACAAAGTGATCATGCAGAAATCAACAGATTTCGATGGCATATTTGAATTTCGTCCTTTAGAACCCGGTTTCGGTGTAACAATTGGTAATGCCTTAAGAAGAATTTTACTTTCTTCATTAGAAGGTTATGCTATTACTACTATTCGTTTTTCAGGCGTTTCGCATGAGTTTTCTACCATGAAAGGTGTTGTAGAAGATTTAACTGATATCATCTTAAACTTAAAACAAGTTCGCTTTAAGAAAACCGGTGATTCTGGTGATGCTGAAAAAGTATTCATCATTGTTAACGGTCAGGATCAGTTCAAAGCTGGTGATATCACTAAATTCTCTAACAACTTTACAGTTTTAAATCCTGAGCATGTTATTTGCAACATGGATAAATCTGTTACTTTAGAGGTGGAGTTAACCATCAATAAAGGACGTGGTTATGTACCTGCTGAAGAAAATAAAGTTGCTGATGCTGTTGTAGGTGTTATCGCTATCGATTCGATCTACACGCCAATGAAAAACGTAAAATACACAATTGAAAATTTCCGTGTTGAACAGAAAACGGATTATGAGAAATTGGTATTAGATATTTCTACTGATGGTTCAATTCACCCAGAAGAAGCATTAAAAGAAGCGGCTAAAATTCTTATCCAACACTTTATGCTTTTCTCTGATGAGAACTTAGTATTAGAATCGCAGGCAAAAGAAGAAACTAAAGAAGTTGATGAGGAAATTTTACACATGCGTAAAATCCTTAAAACTGAATTAGTAGATATGGATTTATCAGTTAGAGCATTAAATTGCTTAAAAGCTGCAGATATCCGCACTTTAGCTGATTTGGTTTCTTATGATGTTGCTGATATGTTAAAGTTCAGAAACTTCGGTAAAAAATCATTAACGGAGATTCAAGAACTTGTAAAGTCAAAAGGTTTGTCATTTGGTATGAACCTGTCTAAATTTAAATTAGACGAAGAGTAAGGGTTTAAGTTTTAAGTTGCGCGTATTGCGTATAACTTATAGCTTAATGCTTTAAATAAATTAATTTTTCATAGTGTATAATTCCCTCAGCTTAATTGCAACGAGACGGTATGCACTCAATTAAAAAACAATGAGACACGGTAAAAAAGTAAACCACTTAGGTAGAACCGCAAGCCACAGAAAGGCGATGTTAGCTAACATGGCTTCATCACTTATTTTGCACAAAAGAATTACAACAACTTTAGCTAAAGCAAAAGCTTTACGTACTTATGTTGAGCCAATTATCACTAAATCTAAAAGTGATACAACACACTCACGTCGTACTGTATTTGCTTATTTGCAAGATAAAGAAGTAGTAACAATCTTATTCCGCGAAATTGCTGAGAAAGTTGCAAATCGTCCGGGTGGTTATACTCGTATCATTAAATTAAACAACCGTTTAGGTGATAACGCTGAAATGGCTTTAATTGAATTGGTAGATTACAATACAGTTTACGGTAAAGACGTAGAAGCTAAAGAAGAGAAGAAAACAACTCGTCGTGGTAGAAGTAAAGCTACTGCTGCTCCAAAAGCTGCAGAAGCGAAAGCAGAAGTTGCTGAAGAAACTGCACCGGAAGTTGCTACTGAAGAAGCTCCTGCTACTGAAGCTCCAAAAGGAGAGTAAGTTGATACCAAATCTTCGTAAGAGGATTAAGCTTATTAAAAATTTAGAAGTCTTGTTCGAAAGAACAAGACTTTTTTTATGCACCCATTTTAATTAGCATTCGGCAATTTCACGATATCATTTTCCATTCTTAACCAAGAATATTCAATCAGGCAAACACGATAACAAACGTTTGCCTCATATTTTCATTACATAGCAGTTTTACGACAACGTATCTATAAATTAGCTTAAAATAAAATGTAATGAAATTTAAGCTTTTCCTGCTCTTTGCAGTATGTTTCCACTTAACTGCAGATGCTCAAATTCTTAGGTATACCGACGGCAAAAACGGCTGGAATCCCGACTCGTTGGGTAACCATCGGGTAGTTGTGCTGTTTAATGGGCCAGGTAAGGTTGCGCATGTTAAGGTAAACTGGCGCAGAAGGGATGAACATCCGGAACTGAAAAGGTTAATCATCCAGGATGCTGATGGAAAGTCTGCTGCGCTTTTGGGTGTAGAAAATTTTAATCGCGAAAGTGCCGATATCTATTTTGAAGCGCCAGGAAAAGGACGATATTTTATTTATTATTTGCCTTACAAAAATGAGGGGAGAAGCAATTACCCCAAAGGCGTGTATTTAAAAGCCAATAGTGCTCCTTTAGAAAAGACAAATAAGGTTGCCCCAAACGCGAGTGCTTTGGAAATTCAATCTATCGATGCTTTCAACTCTTTCTATCCAATGGAAGTTATTGCGACTGCCATGGAAACCCGCTCGCTTAGGGCGAAGCATAAAACTGATGACTTTATCGTTTTTCGGGAGGATAGACGTTTCCCGATAAAAATGCAGAATGATTTACCATACAGATGGATAGAAAAAGGAATTTCCAGTTCTTTCGCTGGCTCAGCTGCAAAAGGTGAGCATTACGCTTTTCAACTTGGTGTTTATGCTTTAAAAGAATTGAATGATCTGAAAGTTACTTTTGGCGACTTAAAATCATCGGCAGGAAAGACAATTTCTACAAAATACATTAACTGCTTAAATACAAATGGCACTAGTTACGACAATAAGCCGCTGGTGAACACAATAAATGTTGCCAAAGGAACCGTACAAGCCATGTGGATCACAGTAGATGTGCCGAAAACAACTGCTGCAGGGATGTACAGTGGCAAATTCACCGTAAAATCTAACGGGAAATTTAAGGTAATCGATGTGAAATTGACTGTTGGAAAAGAAATGTTGGCAGATGCCGGTGTTGGAACACCAGTTAACCAAACACGCTTAACCTGGCTTAATTCTACCATGGCGCAGGCAAATACAGTTATTAAGCCATATACAGGGCTGAAAGTTGATGGTAGCACGATTTCGTTGTTAGGCAGGACATTTGAAATTAATGCCGACGGTTTCCCGAAGCAAATTCAAACGTTCTTCAATGCAGAAATGACCGGTTATGCAAAAAAACCAAACCGCATTTTATACGAGCCAATTCACTTTCATTTTTACAATACGCCCAAAACTCAGGAGAAACTGGTTAGCGGCAATTTCCAGTTTACTAAGATAGAGGATGGAACGGTACAATGGACAGCCTCAAATACATCTGAAAATATCAAAATGGATGTTGATGGTGCATTGGAATTTGATGGCTATGTTCATTACGTTGTAAAAGTTACCGCATTAAAAGATGTCGATTTTTCAAATGTGGATTTTCACATTCCTTTCGAAAAAAATTCTACAAAATACTTAATGGGCTTGGGCCAAAAAGGCGGGATAAGACCCGATACCGTAAAATGGAAGTGGGACGTAGCTAATAAAAACCAGGATGCAGCTTGGATTGGTAACGTAAATGCCGGCCTGTATTACAATTTGCGGGATGAGCATTATGTTCGACCGCTTAATACCAATTTTTATCTGCAGAAACCATTATTGCTCCCTAAATCGTGGGGAAATGATAATAAAGGGGGAATTCAGATCAATGTAAAAGGCAGTTCGATGTTGGCTGATAACTTTACTGGACCACATTCAATGAAAGAGGGCGACGTGCTCTATTACAATTTTAATTTACTGATTACGCCTTTCCATTTGTTGGATACTGATTTTCAATGGAACAACCGCTTTTATCATAAATACGGTGACCTGGATTCCATCAAGGCTACCGGTGCAACAGTTGTAAATATTCATCATGCTACGCCTATAAATCCGTGGATAAATTATCCTTTTATTGAATCGAAAAAAATGAAGGAGTACATCGATGAGGCTCATGGAAAAGGGTTAAAAGTTAAAATTTATAATACAGTCCGCGAGCTTTCCAATCATGCGTATGAGTTGCCGGCACTTAGGAGTTTGGGTACTGAAGTTTACTCGCCTGGAAAGGGTGGCGGTTTCAGCTGGTTGCAAGAACATTTAGATTCTAACTACATAGCAGCATGGTTTGTGCCCGAAATTAAAGATGCGGCAGTTATAAACAGCGGCATGAACCGCTGGCACAATTACTATGTGGAGGGCATGAATTGGTTGGTTAACAATGTTGGCATTGATGGCGTTTATCTGGATGATGTTGCGTTTGACAGGGTAACGATGAAGCGTATAAAGCGAGTTTTAACACAAAATAATCATCCTGGAATTATCGATTTACATTCTGCAAATCAGTTTAACAAAAGTGATGGATTTAACAACAGCGCCATTTTATACATGGAACATTTTCCATACCTTAACCGTTTATGGTTTGGCGAATATTTCGACTACCAAAAAAATAATCCTGACTTCTTTTTAACCGAAGTGAGTGGCATTCCATTTGGTTTAATGGGCGAAATGCTTCAGGATGATGGAAACCCATGGCGTGGTATGATATATGGAATGACGAGCCGTTTGGGCTGGTCTGATAAAAGTGATCCAAAACCGTTATGGAAAGCCTGGGATGATTTTGGAATTAAAGGTTCGGAAATGATTGGTTACTGGAGTGAAAATTGTGCGGTAAGGACGGACAATCCGAACATTTTGGCAACGGTTTATAAACAGAAAAACAAAACAATGATTGCCCTTGCAAGTTGGAACGAGGAAAATACTAAAGTTAACTTAACCATCGACTGGAAAAGATTAGGTTTAAATGCCGAAAGCGTCAAAATATCCGCTCCATCCATCGAAAAGTTTCAGGTTGCAGGAAGTTATCCAGATGGGAAATCGATTCTAGTTGAAAAAGGGAAAGGTTTGCTGTTAATTTTGGAATAGTCTTTAAGCAAAATTTGGTGTAGCGGGAAACAACGAAGCCATCTTTCTTCGAAAAAGATGGCTTCATTAGTAAAATGGTCTGGAATGCTTTTTTTATATTTTCACATTTTGCATGCCATATTGTTTCAGAACATCATCAGGCACGCCGGCCCATTGATTAGGCGAATTTCCAACATAGCCAATGTCTTTTACACCAATTTCAGTGGTGTAAAATCCCGAAGCGGTTAAGTCTCTCATTCTGTTAAAAAAGGCTACGCCCGCCTGCATCTCTGGTCGTGCTTTTTTAGGATAAGCAATTTCATCAACAATTGATAACTGGTCACTTTTCGAAATATCTACGAAAGGTTTCTGAAACTTATTGAAGCTGTAAATATCAAGCCACTTCAAGCCGCCACGCATAGGTACTTTATGCTCCGGCAGATCTTTTACAATAAATTCTATAAATTCAGGCACTTTCGCATCCGATGCACTGCCAGAAACCTCATCCTTTGGAATAATGATATCAGCCAAAACTGTAATGGTTGCCATCTCATGCTCGTTGAAGAACTTTTCTGCTTTCAGCTGTTTATCTCGGTCAATTTCCCATTGCTCACGGCCAGTTTCAGCCTTTACTTCTTCAGGGATTGGTTTATCGCTTGTGTTTTGAGGTTGTTTACAGGCTTCAACCAGTACTGTTGTACTTAGGGCGGTTATACCAAGCGCCTTTATGGATTCTCGTCTGTTCATGTTAAATATTTTGTTTTTTCTTTTGTGCCAATATGTATTCTGCAGTTCTCATGGATAAGGCAAGTATTGTCCAGGTTGCATTTTTATCGCCCTGCTGAACGAAAGGGCCAGCATCAACCACAAATAAGTTTTTACAATCGTGTGCCTGGCAATATTTATTCAGCGCCGATTTTTTTGGATCATCTCCCATACGGATAGTTCCAACTTCATGAATAATTTTTCCAGGGTTCAACAATCCATAATTGGTATCTGCTCCATGTATTTCCGACGTTACCACCGCACCCATTTCCTTCATAATTGATAGAAAAGTTTCCTGCATGTGTTTAGCCTGAAGGATTTCTTCCTTTGCCCAGGTGTAATTAAATCTGAGTACCGGAATGCCGTACTTATCTACCATATTTGGATCGATTTCGCAATAGTTATCTTCTCTTGCAATCGCAGTTCCGCGGCCAGCCATTCCAACACTTGTTCCGTAAAAACGTCGGTAATCTTCTTTTAATGATTTCCCGTAGCCGCCTGCCTCTTTCTTATTCCCGTTCTTATCTGGAACCATGCCGTTAATTGAGGCAACGCCACCACCGAAACCGTAAGAAGGCATGCCCATACCGCCACCGTACTCGATGTGGTAACCGCGTGGAAAATTCAATTTTTTATTATCCAGCCACCATGGCGAATAGATGTGTACACTACCCAAGCCATCTTCGTTATATCGTTTCCTATCCATTAACTGAGGGAGAAAGCCATATACGCCTGCACCAGTAGAATCGTGAAGATATTTACCTACAACACCACTACTGTTTGCCAGTCCGCCTGGATGCGCCGAAGATTTTGAGTTTAAAAGGATACGAGCCGATTCGCAGGCACTTGCGCCTAAAATAACAAGCTTACCATTTACCTGATATTCCTGTAAATCCTTTCTGTTTACATAAGAAACGCCTTTCGCCGTTCCATCTTTATCTGTAATTACTTCACGAACCATGGCATCGGTAATTACCGTTAAGTTGCCTGTTTTTACGGCCGGAATAACCAGACAAGACGATGCAGAGAAATCACCATAAACCTTACAGCTTCTGCCACATTGGCCGCAGTAAAAACAAGGTGCACGGTCATTATTTCCCTTAATAGCTTCCGTCATTACTGCTCCGCGGCCGGTAATAACTTTAACGCCAGCTTTCTCAGCACCTTTTTTAATAAAGAGTTCATTTAACCTAGGCTTTGGTGGTTTCATAAAGATACCGTCGGGCTCACTTTCTATACCTTCAACGGTGCCGTATATCCCAATCATGCGGTCTACCTTATCGTAAAATGGTTTAACGTCATCATAGGTAATTGGCCAATCGGCGGTTAAACCGTCTGTTGGTTTAAAATCCTGCGGTCCCATGCGTAGCGAAATTCTTCCCCAATGGTTGGTTCTGCCACCGAGCATCCGCGACCTGAACCACTCGAATTCCGTTTTGTTTTTTTGCGTATAAGGCTCACCTTCCAGTTCCCATCCACCATAAGAGGCATCAAAATCGCCAAACGGGCGAACGGTGCCGGCACCACGTCTGGGCGATTCCCAGGGCCATTTTAATTGATGAGAATCTAACCTCGGGTCGAAATATTGCCCCGCTTCGAGCATTAAAACTTTTTGGCCTGCGTTTGCAAGTACATACGCTGCCATGCCGCCACCTGCGCCAGAGCCAACTACAATGGCATCATAAACAGTTGGCGATTTTTTTATCTGAAATTCACTCATTAATTTGGTTTGGCTGTTAAATTTATCCTAAAATAATCTTTAATTGCATTAAACGAAAACCATTTGCCTTTTTGGAATCATTACTGATAACTTTTTTTAATTGGTTAGCCCGCTTCTTGGCAATTACATCTTAGAAACGCTTTAAGCAGCAATTCATTACTAAACGTTGTTTATGCCTTTAAAAAAGTCGGCCGAGTGTTACATTATTAGTCATGGGGCGTTCTCTGAAGAAATTGATTTATCTTTGTTGTTTAAATTTTACGATGGTATTTTCAGAACAGATTGAACAATTTATCTCCGCTTTGCAAGCTAGTTTAACTTCAGAGAAGTTTGCTAAAATCTCTTTAGGAAATTATAAAGGAGATGAAGAAGGCTTGAAGCAAATTCTGGTTAGAAAAGTCGTTATTAAACGAGAAGATAAGCTGGCTTTCACATTTCGCTATAAAACACGTGATTTGGTGAAAAACTTTTCTGTAAGTGAGGGCATTAAGCTCGTTGCTGAACATTTGCATGCCGGATTTAAAATAGGAACACTCTTTACAGCCGACAAGGACTTGATTCTTGAACAGTTAAATAGCGGTAAGGTTGTATTAAGGGAAATATCGGCATCAACTAGGGAGATTCCAAAGGCTACCCACGATAAAGAGAAAAGCAGGCTAATTAAAGCTGATTCGAAATCTTATTTAACTGAATTGAAAATTACCGATGGGGAAGGGAAAGTTTTCAAAAATGCGCAGGACAAATTCCGCCAGATAAATCACTACATCGAAATTTTAAGTTCTCTGATAAAAGAGTTACCAGAGGGAACGATTAAAAATGTTGTAGACATGGGCTCTGGCAAGGGTTATTTAACCTTTGCTTTGTATGATTATCTACATTCGGTTTTAAAGTTAAATGCTGAAGTTGTTGGTGTAGAGTACCGCCAGGATATGGTAAACTTATGCAATGAGGTTGCTGAAAAGTCGGGCTTTGGGCACTTAAATTTCGTACAGGGAACAATTGAAGACTACGAAGCGGAGCACCTTGATCTGTTAATTGCACTTCACGCCTGCGATACGGCAACAGACGACGCAATTTTTAAGGGCATTAAAGCGAATGCCGAATTAATCGTTGTTGCCCCTTGTTGCCATAAACAAATCCGCAGAGAAATTGAGCGCAACAAAGTAAAAAATGACGTTTCCTTTTTAACGAAGTACGGTATTTTCTTAGAACGCCAGGCGGAGATGGTTACCGATGGAATCCGTGCTTTAATTTTAGAATATTTTGGTTATAAAACGAAAGTATTCGAATTTATTTCTGATGCGCATACACCAAAAAATGTTTTAGTGGTCGGAATTAAGGGTAAAGAAAAGGACACAAAAAACAAAGTAGAAATTCTCCAGAAGATTAAAGAAAGTAAAGACTACTTTGGCATTAGTTATCATCATTTAGAGCGGCTTTTAAACCTATAAGTTTTTCAATTTCTAAAATCCGAAATTCAAAGCAGTCTTTATGTTAAGGCTTTCGGAATGATGAGCTCATGAGCGGATTGCCTTTAGATATAAATCCAAAGTAATACGGGCTTTTTCTTTGTTTTTAAAAGGTTGTCAATCTTTTTCATCGTTCCATCAGATACAACCGGACACCCCGCACTTTGGCCGAATAAGGTTTGAGGAAAATTTTCCGGTCAGGAACTGGCGTGTAGGAATGCAAAACCACAATTCTTTTAAAAGCATTATTGTTGGTTTCTTCTAACCCATGCATTTTGTAATGGATGTTAATTCCCCAGTTACTGTAAGAACGACCTTTTACTTTATATTTTCCCAGAGAAGTGCAGTTACTTCCAATTTTATTGCTAAACATCGGTTTTACCGGCGTACTACCACCGCCCACGCCATGGGCACAAAGTCCTGCTATGATGATTTCTTTTTGCTTAAAATTGTAAACAAAAATCCGGTTCTTTCCAGAGTGGATACTCATATCGATCATGATGCAAACCGAAGTATCCATATTGTTTTTTTGGCAAAACGATAATGCGGCTTTGATTTTTGAATCGCTCAGTTTATAACTGGAAGCCTGTTTAAAGCTTAAGATCGCAAGTACCGCAAGGACTGAAAAAAATCTCATGCTTTAAATTTATACTACTTTAAATGCAATAAAATTAAAGCAACCAAAGCCGGAATCGACTGTACATAAAGAATCTTTTTGCTTGCGGTTGCAGCACCGTAAATGCCGGCAATAATAACGCAGCACAGAAAAAATATCGCGACATAAAATTTCCACTGCTCATTTTCAATACATAAAGACCATATTAATCCTGCAGCCAAAAAGCCATTATATAAGCCTTGGTTGGCAGCCAGTGTTTTTGTTGGTGCAAATAATTCTTTTGGAATGGTTTTAAAAACTTTCGGGGCTTTGGTAGTCCAGGCAAACATTTCCAGCCAGAGAATATAAATGTGAATGAGGGCAATTATGCCGATAATAATTTGTGCTGCTAGTTGCATTTTTTTTTGATTTGCTAGGTTGAAGATACAATAAAATCAGGTTATTTAATGCACTAGGTTTTCGCAGGCAAATTTGAGTTTATGCCTGGTATTTCTTTACAGAATAATAGAATAGCATCCCTCAAAAAGCCTTATCTTTGTACAAATCATAAAAAATAACATATGCTTAAAGGATTTTTTAACGTACCCGCTCCGGTAAACGAACCTATATTAAATTATGGTCCAGGCAGTAAAGAACGTGCGCTTTTGAAGGAGGCACTTGCTGAGGCTCGCTCACACCAACAAGATATTCCGATGTATATTGGCGGGAAGCAAATTCATACCGAAAAAAAGGGGAAAGTTGTTCCACCGCATGATCATCAACATATTTTAGCCCAGTTTAGCATTGGCGATAAAAACCATATATCACAGGCTATTGATGCGGCCCTGGCTGCAAAGCAAGATTGGGAAAGCCTTTCCTGGGAACATAGAGCAGCAATATTTTTAAAAGCTGCAGATTTAATTGCTGGTAAATACCGTTATAAATTAAACGCTGCCACAATGTTGGGGCAGAGCAAAAATGCCTATCAGGCAGAAATTGATGCGGCTTGTGAACTGATTGATTTCTTGCGTTTCAACGTAAGTTATATGGCAGATATTTACAAGCAACAACCTCCTGTTTCGCCTCGTGGAAGCTGGAACCGCGTAGAACAACGCCCGTTAGAAGGCTTTGTTTTCGCTTTAACACCTTTTAATTTTACGGCTATCGCCGCAAATTTACCGGCATCTGCAGCAATGATGGGTAATGTTGTGGTTTGGAAACCTGCAGACACCCAGGTATATGCAGCTAACCTTTTGATGGAGATTTTTCGCGAAGCAGGTTTACCTGATGGCGTTGTAAATTTGGTTTATGCCGACGGGCCGGAAACTGGCGAAGTGATTTTTAATCACCCAGATTTCGCAGGTATACATTTTACAGGTTCTACAAAAGTGTTTCAGGAGATATGGAAAACAATTGGAACAAACATCCACAAATACAAATCTTATCCTCGTATTGTTGGCGAAACCGGTGGAAAAGATTTTATTCTGGTTCACCCGTCTGCGCAAACAGATATTGCAAGTACAGCGATTGTTCGTGGTGCTTTTGAATATCAAGGACAAAAATGTTCTGCCGCCAGCCGTGTTTACATTGCAGAAAGCCTTTGGCCAGAAATTAAAGAACAAATGTTGCGTGATATTGCTTCCTTTAAAATGGGTGGTACCGAAGATTTCACAAACTTCATCAATGCCGTTATCGATGAGCGTTCATTTGACAAGCTGGCTAAATATATAGACCAGGCAAAGAAAGATGCAGGAGTAGAAATTATTGCCGGTGGTAATTACGACAAAAGCAAAGGTTATTTTGTAGAACCGACGGTTTTAGTAGTTAACGACCCAAAATATACGACCATGTGCGAAGAGTTATTCGGGCCGGTTTTAACTGTATATGTTTATGCTGATAACGATTTCGATTCAATATTGGAAGTAATTGATACCACTTCGCCATATGCCTTAACCGGGGCATTAATAGCTCAAGACCGTTATGCTATTGATAAAGCAAGCCATGCTTTACGCAATTCGGCAGGTAACTTTTACATCAACGATAAGTGTACAGGCGCAGTTGTTGGACAACAGCCTTTTGGTGGTGCCAGAGGTTCGGGTACGAACGATAAAGCAGGCTCGATGATAAACTTGTTGCGTTGGGTTTCTCCACGCACAATTAAAGAAGTTTTTGAATCGCCAACTGATTACCGATATCCGTTTTTAGCTGAAGATTAAACACATTTTTACCTATAAAACCCCTGCAAAAAGCAGGGGTTTTATTATTTTAGCGACAAATTTTTTAGACTAATCTGTTGTTCGTGATTTGCGAACAAGGTTAGCATAATGCACTTAGCCATGATACAATCAAACTTTCCCTGGGTGGAATCACCATTTTCTAGCGAAATCATAAAGACAAAAAATCTCAGTGAGGAACAAAAAAAGCTTGCAACCGATTACAACAGAGATGGCTATGTAGTCTTATCTGATTTTTTGCCGATTGATTTAATAGACCGCGTTAGAAAAGATGCAGAAGAAATTGGCTTTAACAAAGATTTTCCGATTAAAACCTACCGGGATGAGCAGCGGATTCAGGATTTCTGGAAGGCATCAGCGGCGAGTAAAGAGTTGGCCTCTTATCAACCCCTGTTGGATTTGCTCTCCATGCTTTATGGGAGGGAATCTTTTCCATTCCAGACTTTAAACTTCTGTGTTGGTTCTCAGCAAAGAGCGCATTCAGATACGATACATTTCAGCTCGCTTCCTGCTAAGTTTATGTGCGGCGTTTGGGTTGCTTTGGAGGATGTAACTGAAGAAAATGGTCCACTATTTTATTATCCCGGTTCGCAACGCCTGCCTGAATATAATTTCTCCCAAATAAAGGAAGGCGCAAAAAGTACTTCTTATGAAGATTATAAGGATTACGAAGATTTTATGGCTGAGATTGTAAAAGTAAACGGTTTAGAAAAAAAGGTGTTTCATGCAAAGAAAGGCGATGCCCTAATCTGGTCGAGTAACATTTTACATGGTGGTTCACCCGTACTAAAGGAAGGCTCCAGTCGTTGGTCGCAGGTTACGCACTACTTTTTTAAAGATTGCTACTATTACACCCCAATGTTAAGCAATATGGTTACCGATGAGTTAAATTTAAGAAACAATTTGGTTAACATTGCCACCGGAGAAAAAGTAAGCCCAAGTTACAATGGAGAGCGGCTCAGTTACTTAAAAACAAATAAAACGCAGTATATTTTCAATAATCCAGGCAATAGAATGCAGGGTTCTTTTAGTTTGTTACTCCGTAACTTATTTAGAAAAAACAGATAGTTTTCGGCAAGGCCTAGTTCAAGCTATAATTGAAGTATACAGGCAGTCAATATGCAGTTACAAAAAATGCCCCGAAGTAAAAATCGGGGCATTTCATTAAACAAAAAAGCTGTACTTAAACTGTGTTTATCCTACTTTAAAGGCAGGTGTAACATCATCAAGGCAGGTACAGGTAACTTCCATATCTTTAATTATTCCTGTTTGCAGACTGTAAACCCATGCATGTACAGCCAGTTCCTGGCCTTTAGACCATGCGGTTTGCACAATCGAAGTGTTCATTACATTTGAAGCTCCCTGGATGGCATTTAATTCTACCAACCTGTCAAATCTCTGGTCTGCATCTTCGATTGCCGCCATTTCGCCTTCATTCATGCGGTAAACATCGCGAATGTTTCTCAACCAGTTGTCGATAATGCCAACTTGTTTGTTGCCTAAAGCGGCTTTAACGCCTCCACAGCCGTAGTGGCCACAAACAATAACATGTTTCACTTTTAATACGTTTACCGAATAATCCAATACTGAAAGCATGTTCATATCGGTGTGTACTACAACATTTGCAATATTGCGATGCACAAAAATATCACCTGGTTTAGTATTTGTAATTTGATTCGCCGGAACGCGGCTATCAGAGCAACCAATCCATAAAACCGGTGGACTCTGACCGGCAGAAAGTTTATCAAAGAAAGCAGGATCTTTATCGATCATATCTTTCACCCAGTCTTTATTTCCCTGCAATAATTTATCGTATGTTATATCTTTTGTTTCAATTGTTTTTGCGCACATAAATTCTATTTATTAATGTCTTCTACTATTTTGTTAGTTAATTTTGGTACAGTGTAATGTTTCTGTACGTTTTCTAAGGTTACGATAATGCCTTTGGTATAAGCATTGTGTTTGTAATTAAAAATGGTTTCCAAAACATCAGGGTCTATGTATCGGGCATTTGTTCCATCTATAATTACATTTGTTTCTCTAGGAATATTCGTTAAAACCACTTGTATTGCTGCTTTGTTTAAAAAGGAAACCTCTTCCGCCAGTTTAATTCTGATATTCTTTTTATCGCCATCATTGGTAATTCTGTAAAAGAATGGATTACGCATGTTTGTGCGCAGCAGATAGAAAATTGACACCAGCATACCAACCGCAACACCTTTCAGTAAATCGGTAAACAGAACCGCTAAAACAGTTACCACAAAAGGGACAAACTGATCCCAACCTTTGTGGTACATGTGTTTAAACAAGCTCACCCTGGTTAACTTATATCCGGTAACAAGCAAAATTGCCGCTAAACAAGACAATGGAATTAAATTAATTACCTGTGGAATAAAAAGCAAGGAAAGCAATAGCCACACGCCATGAAATATTGCCGACATTTTTGTTCTGCCTCCGGCATTTACATTTGCCGAGCTTCGAACAATTACCGACGTCATTGGCAAACCACCAACCATCCCGCTGGCAATGTTACCAATGCCCTGCGCCATTAGCTCTCTGTTTGTAGGCGTAACGCGTTTAATCGGGTCAATTTTGTCAACGGCTTCAATGCTTAGCAATGTTTCTAAACTCGCTACAACAGCAATTGTTGCGGCAACAATGTAAACGTTCTTATTAGCCAGCTGAGAGAAATCGGGCATGGTAAATAAGCCCATAAATTCGCCGAAACCATTTACAACAGGTATTTTAACCATTTGGTCGGCACGCAGTGGATATGTTGTACCCGCAAAAATGATGGTGCCGATTATGCCCAAAACCACCACCAGCAATGGTGCAGGCACAACTGCCAGTTTAGGAAACTTTGGCCAAATAAGTAATATCGCTATGGACAAAAGGCTTATAACAACTGCTGCCAAACTAAAATGGCTTAACGCTGCGGTAATTGCCGAAAACGTATTTTCATGGTCTTGCTGAAAAAATCCTTCATCACCACTAAAATCAGTATCAACGCCTAAAGCATGAGGAAGCTGTTTTAAAATCAAGATTAAACCAATTGCGGCCAGCATGCCTTCAATTACGCTCGAAGGGAAGTAATTGCCAATTGTTCCGGCTTTGACTAAACCCAAAATTAATTGAAAAACACCTGCCAAAACAACGGCTAGCAGAAATGTAGGGTAAGTGCCTAATGAGGTTATTGCACCCAAAACAATAACCGTTAAACCTGCAGCAGGCCCACTTACGCTCAGCTGCGAGCCGCTAAAGGAGGCAACAACGATGCCGCCAATAATCCCGGTAATTAAACCGGCAAATAATGGTGCGCCCGAAGCCAGCGCAATTCCCAAACATAATGGCAGGGCCACTAAAAATACCACAATACTTGATGGTAAATCTTTCTTTAAATTCTTTTTAAGAATATATTTTTTTACATCCGAACCTGAAAAGGCCGGGTTAAACTTTTGCATAACGATATAATTATCTAATAAATTTTAACGAATAAATCGTGGTTTAACAGCGAAAAAATAATTGATAGCTATACCCAATTAGCGTATATTCTGTGCTATCCTAAAATAATCGAGAAAGTGCTGTTAAACTGAAAAAATTAGATAAAGTTAGGCGGAGGTGTTGGAACCGTTGGGTGGTATGGCTCAACATATCTTTTGAAATGCTCAATAAAACTGCTTTTCAAAATAAAATGACTGGAGGAGAACTCGTAAGAAAAAATTGGATGATTTAACTCGACAAGTTTAAAATCGGTGAACTTGGATGTGTCTTTGGCGGCATCCTTTCCGCCATCATGCTCTAACTCAATTTGCATGATTACGGCGTTCATAATTTCCTTATCAATACAGGTACAAAAAACCGGAGCGCCAGAAATTACCATCTTCGCACTGAAGATGAGCATAAATGCGGCAACGATTAAATACTTGTATTTCCTTAAAAACATTCGTTTTTTCTTTAGTTGTGTTTTAAAGTCGGATACAAAAATAAACGGATAATTGGTTTTTCAATACTTTAAGGTGTAAAAAAATTGCAATATAAACTTTGTTGCGTTCGCTAATCTCTTTTTTTAATACCTTGCAATTGTTTTTTCGAAAGCACTTGTTCAGTTCGTTGTCGGTTAAAGTGGTCCTGCCATTTGCTAAATCTTTTTGGGTTCGTAACCGGTAGCGAAGGCTTCAATACCAAAAAGGATATCGCTTCTGTCAGGCTTAACAACAAAGATTGTAGTGCTTAGCAACAGCCTGGCCAAACCTTAAATTGCCGGTCAGGATTTTAATTTAAATCTGTTATCAACCAAATATATGGATAAGAAAATAGCCTTACTTCAAGATAAAATTAATCAGGCACAACTTGGCGGTGGCCAGGCGAGAATAGATAGTCAGCATAATAAAGGCAAACTTACAGCAAGAGAACGGATTCACTTTTTAATGGATGAAGGCTCTTTTGAGGAAATTGGTATGCTCGTTACCCATCGCAGTACCGATTTTGGCATGGAACGGGAAAAGTATTTAGGAGATGGTGTAATAACTGGATACGGCACGATAAACGGGAGGCTAACCTATGTTTTCTCGCAGGATTTCACGGTTTTTGGGGGTTCGCTATCAGAAACGCATGCCGAAAAAATTTGCAAATTGATGGATATGGCCATGAGAAATGGCGCTCCGTTAATTGGGCTTAATGATAGCGGTGGCGCCCGAATTCAGGAAGGTGTTGTATCGCTGGGTGGCTATGCAGATATCTTTTATAAAAATGTTCAGGCTTCGGGCGTCATCCCGCAGTTATCGGCAATAATGGGCCCATGTGCGGGTGGTGCAGTGTATTCGCCTGCAATTACCGATTTTATCTTAATGGTAGAAAATACCTCTTATATGTTTGTAACTGGCCCTAATGTGGTTAAAACCGTTACACATGAGGAGGTTACTTCCGAAGAACTTGGCGGCGCAAGCACCCATGCAACCAAATCGGGTGTAACACATTTCGCCTGTGCCAATGAGATAGAAGCCATTACACATGTGAAAAAGCTATTAAGTTACATGCCTCAAAACTGCGAGGAAACAGCCGTGCACTTACCCTACGAACCCAGTGATGAAAGCAGGCCCGAACTTAACACTTTTATGCCCGAAAATGCTTCACAACCCTATGATATTAGAGATGTAATTTCAGCGGTGGCCGATCCTGATTCTTTTTTGGAGGTACACAAAGATTTTGCTGAAAATATTGTTGTCGGTTTTGCTCGTTTGGCAGGCAGGAGTATTGGCATTATTGCTAATCAACCAGCTTACCTGGCCGGCGTTTTAGATAGTAATTCCTCAACGAAAGCGGCTCGTTTTGTTCGCTTTTGCGATTGCTTTAATATACCCTTATTGGTGTTTGAAGACGTGCCGGGTTTCCTTCCCGGAACCGATCAGGAGTGGAACGGAATCATCACTAATGGCGCAAAGTTACTATATGCTTTTAGCGAAGCCACGGTGCCACGCATAACAGTTATCACCCGCAAAGCATACGGCGGTGCATATGATGTGATGAACAGTAAACACATTGGAGCCGACCTGAATTATGCCTGGCCAAGTGCGGAAATTGCAGTAATGGGTGCAAAGGGTGCAGCGGAAATCATCTTTAAAAAAGAAATTACTTCTGCCATAAATCCGCAGGAAAAATGGCTCGAAAAGGAAAAGCTTTATTCCGATATCTTCGCAAACCCTTATCGTGCTGCCGAACGTGGCTTTATCGATGAAGTTATAGAGCCATCGCAGACACGTTTAAAGTTGATAAAAGCTTTTAAAATGTTAGAAAATAAGGTAGTAAACAGTCCTCGCAAGAAACACGGAAATATACCTTTGTAACAACGATGGCGCTAAAGCAGCAAGGAGAAAATGAATGATTAGGATTGCCTTGCTTACGCCGCCACACGCTAATTTTACTTCGAACTTAAATGTTGAAAAGAGCCGATATTTTGTTGATGGCCTTTTGCACAGGCCTAATTGTTGCAAATATTTATTACTGCCAGCCTTTGGTAATTTTGGTTGCCAAAGATTTCAACCTTACAGAAAGCTACGCCGGTCGCATTACCTACTTAACCCAAATTGGTTATGCTTTTGGTTTATTTCTTTTAGTCCCTCTTGGCGACATGTTCGAGCGTAAGAAACAGATTTTAGTAATAACTGGTTTTGCTATTCTGGCGCTCCTTGTTGCAGCGCTTTCAAAAACGTTTTTCCTGCTCGAGATTGCTTCGGTTTTAATCGGAGCTTGTTCCATTGTTCCTCAACTTATTTTACCGTTGGCGGCAAATTTAAGTTCTGATGAGAATCGTGGTGCAAACATCGGCATGATTATGAGTGGTTTACTGGTTGGTATTCTGGCATCAAGGGCCGTGAGCGGTAGTATCGGCTTCTGGCTCGGTTGGCGGGCAATGTATTATATTGCTGCAGGCATTTGTGCATTACTAATTGCTTTAATGGCCAAACGTTTTCCACAAAGTTACCCGGGTTTTAAAGGGAGTTATAAAGAGTTAATGACTTCCATGTTTAGCTACATTAAAACACAGCCAGTATTAAGGGAAACCTCCATCATCAATTTCCTTGCCTTCGCAATTATAAGTGCCTTTTGGACAACCATGGTATTGTTTCTTGCAAACCCTCCGTTCAGTTTTCAAACTTTGCAAATTGGTTTGTTTGGCATTGCCGGTGCAGCGGGCGCCTTGGCAGCACCTTTAGTTGGAAAACTTAGCGATGGAAACAATCCTCGCAAAAATCTAATGATTGGTTTCATTTTACAGATTGTAAGCATTGCGCTGTTTTACTTTACCGGCAGCCATTTATACCTTTTCGTAGTTGGTATCGTTCTTATTGATATCGGCCAGCAGGCCATTCACGTAACCAATCAGACAAGAATTTACACCTTAATTCCGGAAGCAAGGAACAGGCTAAATACGATATTTATGTCGGTAAGTTTTATTGGCGCAAGTTGTGGCTCAGCGCTTGGCTTATTCCTTTGGGATAAAGGCGGCTGGAGTTTATTTTGCTACGGTATGGCAGCAATCATTGTCCTAAATATTTTAATTTACAAATTCTACGGAAACAAGAAATCTTAATTTGGAAGCACTGGTTCAAATAGAGCAAATTTTCCCCTCGCTAACCTGGCGAATCAGGCACGAAGCGATGTACCCCGATATGCCTTTCGATTCTGTAAAGCTAAAGGATGATTTTGACGGTGTGCATTTTGGTTTGTATGCTGATCATAAATTAACAGGTGTTGTGTCTCTGTTTTCGCAGGGCGATGTTTATCAATTCAGGAAACTTGCGGTTTTACCAGCTGCTCAAAACCTGGGCTACGGCACTAAATTGATGAAATATATCTTAGACTTTTGTAAAATTCAGCGGGCAACGGCGCTTTGGTGCAATGCTCGTGTTAATGCAAAAGATTTTTATTTTAAATTTGGCTTCTCCGAAACGGAAGATACCTTTTTTAAAGATGGTTACGATTTTGTAGTCATGGAGAAAGAATTTTAAATTGTAGGTTTACAAACCGCAATTTAAAACCAAAAAAATCATCATAATAAACACAAATAAAATTAGGTTAGCGAAAAGGATTTCCTATCTGTAATCCACAATCGTAAATCTGAAACCTTAAATAAATATGGCTAAGAAAAAAGAAGACGACAAAAAAAAACACGTTGCAGTTGTAACTAAAAAATCGTTACAGTTTCTTGAAGAATACATAAATAATCCTGCCCCTACAGGTTACGAATGGGAAGGACAGAAACTTTGGTTAAACTACCTAAAGCCTTATATAGACGAGCATTTTGTTGATAACTACGGCACAGCAGTCGGTGTAATTAACCCAAAAGCTGCCTATAAAGTTGTTATAGAAGCACACGCTGATGAAATTTCATGGTATGTAAATTACATCACAAACGATGGTCTGATTTATGTAATCCGCAACGGTGGTTCCGATCATCAAATTGCACCATCGAAGCGTGTTAATATTCATACAGAAAAAGGTTTGGTTAAAGCTGTATTTGGCTGGCCGGCAATTCACACCCGCCATGGTGAAAAGGAGCAGGCTCCGGAACTAAAAAACATCTTTTTAGATTGTGGCTGTACTACGAAAGAAGAAGTGGAAAATTTAGGCATCCATGTTGGCTGCGTAATTACATATGAGGATGAGTTTATGGTTTTGAACGACCGCTACTATGTAGGCAGGGCGCTCGATAACCGGGTGGGTGGTTTTATGATTGCCGAAGTTGCACGATTGTTAAAAGAAAACAAGAAAAAACTGCCTTTTGGCTTATACATCGTCAACTCGGTTCAGGAAGAAATTGGTTTACGCGGGGCGGAAATGATTGCTCAGCGCATTAAACCTAACGTTGCAATTGTAACCGATGTAACCCATGATACCACAACGCCAATGATTAACAAAAATACTCAAGGCGATTTAGCTGCGGGTAAGGGCCCGGTAGTTTCATATGCGCCGGCGGTTCAAACTAACCTGAACAAGTTGTTAATAAAAACGGCAGAGAAAAATGAAATTCCATTCCAACGCCAGGCATCATCACGTTCTACCGGAACCGATACCGACGCTTTTGCTTACTCAAATGGCGGCGTTCCATCGGCATTAATTTCTTTGCCTTTGCGTTACATGCATACAACTGTAGAAATGGTGCATAAAGAAGACGTTGATAATGTAATTAGCTTAATATACCAAAGCTTACTAAACATTAAAGACGGTCAGGATTTTAGAGAATTCAAATAACATTCCTCATCAATTGCGAGAAGCAACGAGATGGACTATTCTTTGTAAAAAGGGTCTGAGGTTAATTTCTTAGACCTTTTTTTTGGAAAACCCGTTTAAAAAAAATGGCTGAAAATGAAGAAAATTGTATTGATACGACACGGCCAAAGCATCTGGAATTTGGAGAATCGTTTTACAGGCTGGACAGATGTAGACTTGTCTGAACAGGGTTATCTGGAAGCGAAAAAGGCTGGAGAGATTTTGAAAAAACACGATTACAATTTCGACATTGCTTTCACTTCCCTGCTAAAAAGGTCCATAAAAACGCTTCACATCATTTTGGAACAACTGGACCACCTTTGGATTCCTGAACATAAAACCTGGCATTTGAATGAACGCTTTTATGGGGCTCTGCAGGGACTAAACAAAGATGAGACGACTGCAAAATACGGTTTAGAGCAGGTAAATAAATGGCGGAGAGATCCGGATGAAGAACCACCCGCAATAACTACATCCGACCCCCGGTATCCCGGTAACGATTTGCGCTACCACTCACTTACTGCTGCGCAACTACCTTTAACCGAGAACTTGAGCCAAACAATTGCCAGGGTGCTCCCATTTTGGAATGAAGAAATTGTGCCGGCAATAAGTAAAAACGAAAAAGTAATTATTTCAGCACATGGTAACAGTTTAAGGGCATTAATTAAATACCTCGACAACCTGGATACTGAAGAAGTAACCGCCCTGGAAATTCCGACAGGTACACCATTGGTTTATGAGTTAGACGATAATTTACAGAAGATTCGCCATTACTATTTGGATTGAAATGTTAAGGTTTAATCAGATTTTTTCAACATTATCGTTAGCTTTAATTATCAGCAAATTCATCTTCGTATTTTTGTCCTCTATTGAAAACTGAAAATTAAAAAACTACATGCATTATCTTAATAAAAAGAAACTCTTCCTTGCCCTGATGGCGGTTCTATTTGTGTCAGTTTCGGCCAAAGTAGAACCAAGGAAAAAAAACATAGATGGACCCTGCGAAAGCGTTATCAAATACTATATTAAAGCAGGAAAAGAGAACAACAAAGCGTTCAAGGTAAATGCTGAAATTATTGTTAATCCGATTAATTTAATTAATGTCGATTTAGAAATCTCAAATCAGCCACGATCGAAATTCGACATTATTATTGATTCGTTTGATTGCACCCTAAATGCTGATTTAACCAAAGGTTTTGCACTTTATAAAGGCTACATTAAACATGAGAACGGAGATGCCACGAACTCAATCCTAAAAATTTCAAGAGACGAACAAGGCAAATTGACAATTTCTAATGCAGATCCAGAGCAAACGGGCAGCTTAGTATTGTATGTTGATAAATGGGAAGTTTTTAAAAACTAACTATGACAACTAACAAAACAACAGAAAACGACAGTAGCGTAACTGCATTTATAAATACAATTACGGATGAAACTAAACGCAAAAACAGCTTCGATTTAGTTGCGTTGTTTGAAAATGTTTCGTCTTTTAAAGCCAGAATGTGGGGCAATGCGATAGTTGGATTTGGCAGTTATCATTACAAATACGAGAGCGGCACAGCGGGCGATGCACCACTTGCAGGTTTTTCGCCGCGAAAAGATAATTTTGCACTCTATTTCTCAGCCGATTTTGAAGATAAGGATCAGCTTTTAGCAAATTTGGGCAAACATAAAACCGGCAAAGCTTGTGTTTACATTAAAAAACTAGACGAGATTAATATTGATATCTTAAAACAGATGATTATAAATTCTATAGTAAGCCTTAAAAGCCAATACAGTTAAAATTTAGTTTTCCCTAAAATCACTTTGCGTAACTTGTAAATAACCAGTTACGCTGCAGGTTTAGGTGTTTATTTTGCAATATTTGAATGTCAAATAAATAAACCTGGATTATGCTTAAAAAACTACACCTCTATTTTTTAATAGCGGGCATTTGCTTTTCAATTAAAGCTGCTGCGCAGGATGCGGTAAGCTATCAAACACCGCCAAAGGAGATTGCTGATTTGTTACTTGCCAAGCCAACGCCCGGCGTTAGCCTGGATGATAAAGCCGAGTGGATTTTGTTCAGCGAAAGAAATTCGTACCCATCTGTGGAAGAACTGGCCATGCCCGAATACCGAATTGCCGGCTTAAGGTTAAACCCCAATAACTATTCACCGAGCCGGATTACTTACATCAATAACTTTAGTTTAAAAAGTATAAAAGCCGACAAAACTTTTCCGGTTACGGGATTGCCGGCACCGTTATATGCCAGTAACATCAGCTGGAACCCATCGCAAACTAAAATCGCGTTTACAAATACCACTCAAAAAGGTGTTGATTTGTATGTGATTGATATCGCAACCAAGAAAGCGACCAAAACAAATAAGTCATTTTTGAACGTTGTTTTAGGAAGCGGATTAATCTGGCTAAATGATAACACGATAATTTACCGGGCAGTTACCAAACCAGCAAGTGCTGCGCCGGTTAAACCGTTAATGCCTAAGGGGCCAACTGTTCAACAGAATTTAGGCAAGGCAGCACCAAGTCCAACTTATCAGGATTTAATAAAATCTCCGTTCGATGAACAGTTGTTCGAGTTTTTCGGTACATCGCAATTGGTGAAAAATACAGGAGGCGTAGAAACCCCAATAGGCAAACCGGCGATTTATTCATCGGTTAGTCTTTCGCCCGATAAAAATTATATGTTAACCGAAACCATCCGTAAACCGTTCTCATATTTAGTAACGGCGAATGGCTTTCCATCTACTGTTACGGTGACCGATTTAACCGGAAAACCCGTTAAGGTTCTGGCAGAGCTGCCATCATCTGAAGGAACGCCATCTGGATATGACAATACTCAAAATGTTCCCCGCGGTTTTGATTGGAGAGACGATGAAGCGGCTACGGTAACCTGGTCTAAACCGTTAGACAGCGGCTTAATTAAGAAAAATGTGCCGTTTCACGATGCTGTCTATTCACTAATCGCCCCATTTACGGGCACAGAAAAAGAACTTTTCAAAACGCAAACCCGCTATCGTGGCACACAATGGGGCAATGCTGGTTTGGCCTTGGTAATGGAGGGTTTAAGAAGTAAGCAAACCAATAAAGTAAGCACGTATAACCCAACTACTGGTAAAATGGAGGAGTTATACACACGCAATCAAACAGATGCTTACGGAAATCCGGGAACGCCCGTTACAACAAAAAACAAGTTTGGCCGTTCGGTAATTCATACGGTAGATAACGGCACAAAGTTGTTAATGAATAATACTGTTGGTTCATCAGAAAAAGGCGATTTGCCTTTTCTGGCCAAATTCGATTTGGCCACAAAGAAAAGTGAAATCATCTGGCGAAGCGCAGAAGGAACCTTCGAATATGTAAGTGACGTAATAGACCCTGACAAACTGATTTTGCTAACCCGAAAAGAAAGTCAGAAACTGGTTCCAAATTATTATATCAAAAACCTTGTGCTCCGTGTTGCCGATAGGCCAATCACTAATTTTGCAAATCCTTACCCTTCCCTGGATGGTGTGGTAAAAGAGAAAATATCTTATAAGCGTGCTGATGGTGTTGATTTAACCGGCGACCTATATTTGCCGAAAGGCTACAATAAAGACAAAGACGGGCCGTTACCGGCCATTATCTGGGCTTATCCACGCGAATTTAACTCTGCTGCAGACGCTGCGCAGATTCGCGGATCCAAAGATAAATTTACAACCATTGCCTGGGGTTCGCCAATTTACTGGGTAACCCGCGGCTATGCAGTTTTGGACAACGCAGAAATGCCAATTGTAGCAAAAGATGGCAAGAAACCGAATGATACTTTTGTGGATCAGTTAAGTTTAAATGCCGAAGCGGCAATTAATAAACTGGTAGACTTAGGCGTAGGTGATAGAAAGCGTATGGCGGTTGGTGGCCATAGTTACGGCGCATTTATGACGGCAAACCTTTTAGCGCATACAAACCTTTTCGCCGCAGGTATTGCCAGAAGTGGTGCTTACAACCGTACATTGACACCTTTCGGCTTTCAAAACGAAGACCGTACCTACTGGCAGGCACCCCAATTGTATTACGAAATGAGCCCGTTTAGTTATGCTGATAAAATTAAAACACCCTTATTGTTAATCCACGGCGATTCTGATGATAATACAGGTACATTTCCAATAAACAGTGAACGCTTGTTTGCAGCTATTAAAGGTGCCGGAGGTACTGTGCGTTTTGTGTTTTTGCCTTACGAAGCACACGGATACCGTGGAAAAGAAAACATATTACACGCCCTTTGGGAGCAAGACCAATGGTTGGAGAAATACGTCAAGAACAAAAAATAATTTTTTATTCTGTCTTTAAATGCCCCGGTAACCGGGGGGCATTTTTGTTTAAATTAGCGTTCTTCGCCCATATTGAGTAATTTTACACTTTCAAAAATCAAACACGAACATTCAAATTAAATATTTGTTTAACCCTTATGGAATACATAGATTACTATAAAGTTCTTGAAATTAAAAAAGATTCATCAACTGATGATATTAAAAAGGCCTATCGTAAACTGGCCAGAAAATACCATCCTGATTTAAATCCTAATAATGAAGAGGCTAATAAAAAATTCCAGCAAATAAATGAAGCGAATGAGGTTCTGAGCGACCCCGAAAAGCGGAAAAAGTACGATAGGTACGGGAAAGACTGGCAACATGCTGATCAGTTCGATGCGCAACAACAACGACAATCGCAGGGCAGAGGTAGAAGCGGAGGTGGTTTTTCGGGTTTTGGTGGCGATGATTTTTCCGACTTCTTTTCATCGATGTTTGGCGGAGGCGGAAGTAGGAGCAGTAGCCGTTCGCCATTTAAAGGCCAGGATTACAGTTCTGAGCTAAGTTTGAATTTGATCGATGCGTACACTACCCATAAACAAACACTTACCGTAAACGGCAAACAGGTGCGGATAACTATACCCGCGGGCGTAGAAAACGGACAGAAAATAAAGCTTACCGGTTATGGAGCGCCAGGCCCCAATAATGGTCCGGCAGGAGATTTGTATATTTCATTTAATATTTCCGAACACCCTAAGTTCAAACGAAAAGGGAACGATATTCATATACAGGAAGAGGTAGATTTGTACACCGCAATATTAGGTGGAGAAAAAATTATCGAAACTTTAAATGGGAAAGTTAAGCTTACAATTCCCCCGGGAACCCAACCCGATACCACCTTAAGGCTCAAAGGAAAGGGGTTTCCTATTTATAAAAAGGAAAACCTTTTTGGTGATTTATATGTTAAATGGCAGGTTAAATTACCTACAAAATTAAATACTCAGCAAAAAGAATTATTTGAACAGCTTTCCAAACTTTAGCAAATATGGAAACCAATTTAATTTCAGTTGATGATTTTTGTGGACATTACAAAGTGGCAACTGACTTTGTAACTTCGCTGGAAGAATATGGGTTAGTAAAAACAAAACTGGTTAATAAAGCAGTTTTCATAGATGCTGATGATCTTACTGGTTTGGAAAGATATATCCGCCTATATAAAGAGCTTGAGATAAACCTGGAAGGCCTACATGCGGTCTCACATCTGTTGGGTCAGCTCGAACTATTGCAAAATAAAATTGCCTCGCTAAAAAACGAAATCAGTTACTACAAGCAACTTCATTAGTTTTGCTGTTCGCAGCCTCTAAAAGCTGCGATAAAAAAATCCTTTTTTTGATTTTAAGTTATTACATTGGGGCATCAAAACTAAAGCAATGAGCGATTCCTCATCAAAATTTGTCGAAAAAATTAAAGCGTCGTATGCGCCGTCTGGCTCATATATTTACCTTGGAGCGGGCATATTGGATGGCCAGGTATACGGTGATGCTGAAGTAAATTTATCATTAAAAATGATGAACAGGCACGGTTTAATTGCCGGTGCAACAGGTACAGGCAAAACCCGTACACTGCAGTTACTGGCAGAGCAGCTGTCAGACGCGGGCGTTCCGGTTTTTATGCTTGATGTGAAAGGCGACTTGTCAGGGCTTAATCAACCAGGAAGCATAAATCCAAAAATTGAAGAGCGTGCTGCACAACTCAACAAACCCTTCACCCCAACAGGTTTTCCTATAGAAATTTATTCACTTTCGGGAAAACTTGGTGCCCAAATGCGGGCAACTGTCCTGGAGTTTGGTCCAACTTTGTTGTCCAAAGTTTTAGATTTAAACGACACTCAATCTGGCGTTATGGCAGTTATATTTAAATATGCTGATGATAACAAGATGCCAATTATTGACTTAAATGACCTCAAAAAATTAGTTTCATATTTGTCGGAAGGTGCAGGAGCCAAAGAAATAAAGGAAAGCTATGGTAGCATTTCAACTGCAACATCAGGAACTATTTTAAGGAAAATTGTTGCTATTGAGCAGCAGGGATTAGCAGGGATGTTTGGCGAAAAATCTTTCGATGCAGAGGATCTGTTTGAACGTGTAGATGGGAAGGGCGTTATAAGCCTGTTAAACATTGCCGATGTTCAAAACCAGCCGGTTTTGTATTCTACATTTCTCTTAAGCCTACTTGCCGAACTTTTTAATACCCTGCCCGAAGTTGGTGATTTAGATAAACCGAAACTGGTTTTCTTTTTCGATGAAGCACATTTGCTCTTCAACAATTCCTCAAAAACTTTTTTAGAACAGATTGAAACGATTATAAGGCTAATCCGCTCTAAAGGGGTAGGGGTTTTCTTCTGCACGCAATCTCCTACCGATGTTCCGGAAAGTGTTTTAGGTCAGTTGGGTAACCGGGTGCAACATGCGCTAAGAGCTTTTACGCCGAACGACGTTGATGCTCTGAAGAAAACGGTGAATACGTATCCAAAATCCGAATTTTACGAAATCGATAAAGTGCTAACATCTTTGGGTACAGGACAAGCATTGGTAACGGTGCTGAACGAAAAAGGTATTCCTACCGAAGTTTCTGCAACCATGCTAACACCACCGAGAGCAATTATGGGGCCCTTATCTGCAGCAGACTTTGAAAAGGTAGTTACCGGAAGCCAGGTGTATACGAAATACAAAGACCCGATAGATCCCGAGAGTGCTTACGACATTTTAACTAAGCGGATAAATGAGCAGACCGCGGCGGCCGACCAACAAAAGCAGGAAATTGAAGCCCAAAAACAGGTCGAATTAGAGAATAAGCCAAAACCTGGCGAAAAGAGTTTAGTAGAACGGGTTATGGGTGCAACAATTACCCGTCAAATTGGTAAAGAAATTGTTCGCGGGCTGTTTGGGATGCTAACCGGAAAGAAAACACGTTCAAAAAGCGGTGGCGGTTTTTTTGGATTTTAATAATTAACCTCAAAATAATCTAAATATGAAAGTACTATTATTCGCTTTTTTAATCGTCTCCTCTGGCGCATTCGCTCAAGTTACAAGTCCACTTTTTACCGATTCCCGAGGTAAAATAATTAAGTCAACAACCTACGATGACGTGTCCGGAAGTCCCTATCTATTGGAAAAATGGGAAAAGGGCTCTGTTAAAACAGGTTCAGGGAAAACATTCTCTGATCTGAATTTAAAATACGACATAGCAGGCGAAAGACTTCTATACCTAAACAAACAAGGCGATTCAATGACCTTTGCCGAGCCAATCGTTGCTTTCGAGTTGAATTCGGAAAAAAGCGCCGTTCCCTTGAAATTCGTAAATAGCCTCCCTAAGGCAGACAACGTAAAAGAGAATACCTTCCTACAAATCATTGCTACTGGAAAGTCTTCACTCTACAAAAAATACAATGTTGCTATAATTGAGAGCAAAGGATACGGAGCTCAGTCAACTAAAAGGTTATTCAATCCATCAGTTACCTATTATGTTTTAAAGGATGGCGTTCTGCAGAAAATTAATTTGTCGAAGAAGAGCATTGCAAGTACCTTCCCGAGCAAGGAAAAGGAAATTTTAGATTTTTTAAAGGTTCAAAAAATCGACTTCAAAAACGATTTGGATTTGCAAAAACTTTTCGATGTTATAAACCAATAGCATGCTCTTACCAAGACTCTTTATACTGCAATTAACTCTCCTTCCTTTCTACGCCATCGCTCAATACGAAGTGCTTCCTTTCGGAGATGTGAAGAGAACGCCTTTAACTGAAATTAAATATACAGACGTAACCGGTAGCCCTTATCTTTTTGATTATTGTGTAAAAGGGAATGTAACACTCACAAATGGAAAAAAATATCTGGTAGACTCTTTGAAATACAATGTTATTGAGGATAACCTGGTATTTAAGAGTGAAGATGGCGCTTTGATGCATTTTGCTGAACCAGTTAAGAGATTCGAATTAGCAGTGAAAGGCTCAAATCCAGCTCGATTTATCAACGGTTTGCCAGCGACAAAAGGTTTCAGTTCAGAAGCTTATTTTCAAATTCTGGCCGAGGGAAAAGTTACCCTCCTCAAAAAAATTAGAAAGGAAATAACGGAAAGCAAACAGTATGGCTCGGCAGTAACCAATAAGTTAATCAATACAACTTCTAGCTATTTTGCTCTTAAAGAGGAGATGCTGGTTAAAATATTACCAAATAAAAAAACTATTACCGCTTTATATGGTATTAATGACATGCAACTGGATAATTACCTCAAAGAAAATAAAATTGACTTCAAAAAAGACGATGATCTTTATAAATTATTCACATATTTAAATCGTTAACGAAAATTAAACGCTTTCCTAATCAAAAAAATGATTAGGGATTACTATTTTAGCATTATGAAACCTACCCTATTAATACTGGCCGCCGGGATGGCAAGCCGTTATGGAAGCATGAAACAGATTGATGGATTCGGCCCGAATGGAGAAACTATCATCGATTATTCAATTTACGATGCAATTAAAGCCGGTTTCGGTAAAGTTGTATTCATCATTAAAGAAGAATTTGTAGATAATTTTAAATCGATTTTCGAGCCAAAATTAAACGGAAGAATCGAAACGGATTATGTTTTTCAAAATTTCGATTTGAAACAGTTTGGTATTGAGGAAGAAATTTACCGGGAAAAACCTTGGGGAACTGCGCATGCAATTCTTTCTGCCAGAAAGGTTGTTAAAGAGCCATTCTGTGTAATCAATGCTGATGACTATTATGGTTATGATGCATTTAAGAAAATGGTTGATTTTTTAGATCAGGAAGCTTCCGACAGCAATTTTTCGATTATTGGCTATGAGGTTGGTAAAACACTTTCCGAATTTGGTGCAGTATCACGCGGGGTTTGTAAGGTAGATGCTTCAGGAAATCTTGAAGAAATTATTGAGCGTACCAAAGTTTATCCAAAGGATGGTAAAATTTTTTACGAAGAAGATGGTGAAGAATCCCCTTTGGATTTTGCAACACCTGTTTCGATGAATTTCTGGGGTTTCACACCTGCAGTTTTTAACATCACAGAAAAGCTTTTTGTAGAGTTTGCAGAAGCAAATAAAGATAAACCAAAAGCAGAATTTTTTATACCACTAATTGGCGAAAACCTTGTTAAAACTGGTGAAGCTACTTTTAAAGTTGTTCCTACTTCGAACAAATGGTTTGGCGTAACTTATAAAGAAGACAAACCTTATGTTCAGGATAGCATTAACCAGCTGGTTAAAAACGGAACGTATCCTGAAAAATTATGGAGCTAAATTTAGACTCCGAAGTTTTAAAAGCATACGGATACACTAAAGAAAATATTGTAATAACACAAATAGGTACGGGTTTAATAAACCGTACTTATTTGCTTTCGCCCCCAGCCGAAGAAAAAAAGTATATTCTTCAAAATATAAATACTTCGGTATTTAAAAGTCCCCAAGCCATTGCCGATAATTTAAAGGCAATCGCCGACTATCTCAAGGAAAACTATCCTGATTATCTTTTTGTAAAACCTATTGCCACCCAAAATGGTGAAGAAATGGCAATAGTTAATAACGAATATTGGAGAATGTTGCCTTACGTGGCTAACACTGTCTCTTTAGATGTTTTAACTGAGCCGCAGCAGGCTTACGAAGCAGCTAAACAGTTCGGTAAATTAAGCAGACTTCTTAACAATTTTGACGCCTCTATACTTAAGCCAACCATTCCGGGTTTTCATGATTTAGCCTTAAGATTTGAACAATTTACCCTGGCTTTAAGTACAACGACAGAAAGTTTGCAAAGTCAGGCCAAGCCACAAATTGACGACGCGTTAGAGCATAAGTACATACTGGACTATTTTAAATCGTATTCGCACAGAGTGGATTTTCCGGATCGGGTGATGCATCATGATACAAAAATTAGTAACGTGTTATTAAATGCGCAAAGCTTCGAAGGTGTTTGTGTTATCGATTTGGATACCATTATGCCTGGAAAATTTATTTCTGATTTGGGCGATATGATGAGAACCTACCTCTGTGCATTTTCAGAAAACGAAACGGATCTAGATAAAATCAAAATCAGATTGCCATACTTTGAGGCCATGATTAAAGGCTATTTATCAGAAATGAAAACTATTCTTACCGAAACCGAAAAAGAACTGATTTTATTCTCGGGTAAGTATATTGTTTACATGCAGGCATTAAGATTTCTAACCGATTTCTTAAACGGAAACAATTATTATTCAATTAGTTATCCCGCTCAAAATTTGGATAGAACAAAAAATCAGTTTGAGTTGCTGCAAGAGCTATCGCGGAATGAAAAAGAGTTACAAGATATAATCGAAGAAAATTTAGTTTAAACTTGATATGCCAGAACATAGCGAACTAAAAAAGGAATTTCAGATTGAACGGATGATTCTTTTTACAGATGCCGTTTTTGCTATTGCAATAACCCTGTTAATCATCGAAATCAAGGCGCCAGAAATCCATCATGGGATGACAAATGCAGAAATGATTAATCAGCTCTTAAATTTAGTCCCTAAGTTTATCGGTTTCATTATTAGCTTTTTCGTAATTGCCATTTACTGGCGCTCGCATCACAGAATGTTTTCTTTTATTAAAGACTACGACGACAAACTAATCTGGCTAAATTTCTTTTTTCTTTTTTCCATTATTTTAATGCCCTTTAGTTCCGCGTATTACAGCGATAATACGCTTTACAATTTGCCTTTTTGGTTTTATTCTCTAAATATTGCTTTTACAGGTTTGTTAAACTATATCATGCTTGCTTACATCATTAAGCATCGTGGTAGAATTTCCGACGGATTTGATGATATAAAAACCCGCAGACTTGCCAGGTGGCGAACGCTTATTGTCCCTGCAATATTTGTACTTGGAATACTTATCAATTCAATCCTGCCTTCAGAAAATAGCCTGAATATGTTAAGCAGGTTTACGCCGATGTTAATTTGGCCTGCAATTACATTATTAAACAGGTTTTTTGGCAAGGTACACGATTTGGAGTATCATGCTAAGCCGGTAAAAACCAGGCATCGTAAATAATTTTCTACTCTAAATCCTGGCTAACGTAAAACAGGCTGATAAACCAAACAATCGCCTTTAAATAATTTTAGACGCTGAGCTATCCACAACACCATCATTTGTTGTCGGTTAACTTTTTATTGTTTGATTCATTCACGGCGTAGCATCAATGCTCATTCCGATTCAATTTTTGCAACTGATTTCAACAAACAAAAAAAAGCGTCTCTGAACTTAATCAGAAACGCTTTTATTTTTAACTTTCGGTCTGTCGACTAAAAATTATTTTTCTTCTTTAACTTCTTCAAAATCAACATCAGTAACGTTATCACCGCCACCTTGAGGCTGACCATCAGCTTGTGGTTGTTCACCACCTTGAGGCTGACCGCCGTCTTTGTACATTTCCTCAGATGCTGCATTCCATGCATTTTGCAATTCAGCTTGTGCTGCATCGATATCTGCGAAGTTGCGAGATAAGTGTGCTGCTTTCAATTTCTCTAAACCAGCTTCGATTGGTGCTTTCTTATCAGCAGATAATTTATCACCAAACTCTTTCAACTGTTTCTCTGTAGAGAAAATTAAAGCATCAGCACCGTTAATTTTATCTGCTTCTTCTTTTGCTTTAGCATCATCAGCGGCATTAGCTTCTGCTTCTTCTTTCATTTTTTTAATCTCAGCATCGGTTAAGCCTGAAGATGCTTCGATACGGATTTTTTGCTCTTTACCAGTAGCTTTATCCTTAGCGCTTACGTGTAAAATACCGTTAGCATCAATATCAAAAGATACTTCTACCTGAGGCACACCACGAGGTGCTGGTGGAATACCATCTAAAATGAAACGACCAATTGTACGGTTTTGACCAGCCATTGGGCGTTCACCTTGTAAAATATGGATCTCTACTGATGGCTGGTTATCAGCTGCAGTTGAGAAAGTTTCTGATTTTTTAGTTGGGATAGTCGTGTTAGATTCGATTAATTTCGTCATTACACCACCCATAGTTTCAATACCTAATGATAAAGGCGTAACGTCTAATAACAATACATCTTTTACATCACCAGTTAAAACACCACCTTGAATAGCAGCACCAATTGCTACAACTTCATCAGGGTTAACACCTTTACTTGGCTCTTTACCGAAGAAAGCTTTAACTGCATCCTGAATTGCAGGAATACGGGTTGAACCACCTACCAAGATAATTTCGTCGATATCGCTTGTGCTTAAACCAGCATTTTTTAATGCAGATTTACAAGGCTCGATAGTACGTTTAATTAAGCTATCCGCTAATTGCTCAAACTTAGCACGAGATAATGTACGCACCAAGTGTTTAGGGCCGCTAGCATCAGCAGTAATGTAAGGCAAGTTAATTTCAGTAGAAGTTGTGCTTGATAACTCAATTTTAGCTTTCTCAGCAGCTTCTTTTAAACGTTGTAAAGCCATTGGGTCTTTAGCTAAATCCATGCTGTTTTCAGCTTTAAACTCGCTTGTTAACCAATCGATAATAATGTGGTCAAAGTCATCACCACCTAAGTGTGTATCACCATCAGTAGATTTTACTTCGAAAACGCCATCACCTAACTCCAAAACAGAAACGTCATGTGTACCACCACCACAGTCAAAAACAACAATTTTCATGTCTTTGTGTGCTTTATCCAAACCATAAGCTAAAGCAGCTGCAGTTGGCTCGTTGATGATACGCTTAACTTGTAAACCTGCAATTTCGCCAGCTTCTTTAGTAGCCTGACGTTGTGCATCATTAAAGTAAGCAGGTACCGTAATTACCGCTTCAGTAACTTCCTGACCAAGAAAATCTTCGGCAGTTTTTTTCATTTTCTGTAAAATCATCGCAGAAATCTCTTGTGGAGTATATTTTCTGTCGTCGATTTCTACACGAGGTGTGTTGTTATCACCTTTAACAACTTTATAAGGTACACGTCCAGCTTCTTTCGCACTTTCGTCGTAGCTGCTACCCATAAAGCGTTTAATCGAATATATCGTTTTTGTTGGGTTGGTTATAGCCTGACGTTTAGCAGGCTCGCCAACTTTACGCTCACCGTTTTCTGCAAAAGCAACAATAGACGGTGTAGTACGTTTACCCTCACTGTTCGCAATAACTACAGGCTCATTGCCCTCCATTACGCTCACGCAAGAGTTTGTTGTTCCTAAGTCTATTCCAATAATTTTTCCCATTGTATTTTTCTTTTTCTCTTTTTAAAGTATTATAATTTCTAATCCTATTAAACAATGCCTGTGCCAATTGGGTTTTGGCAGATATTATCGCTAAAAGCCTGATAAAATGTAAAAAAGAGTGTCTGATGTTACTGACAGCATGACAGAAAACCGACGGAAATCAGCCTAGTATGATTAACGAGAACAATCAGTCTGATAATTTGAAAATGAAAGTCACTGGTCACTCGGTTACAGTCGCCCCGCTGTCCGCTTTATTTCGCTGCGCTTCATGCTCGCTACCATCGGGTTTAGTAACCAAATTCATTGCTTCTCAGAAAATTTTCTTTGGAGAAATATTAATGAAGATTTGAAAAGATTCAACCGAGATTCACATCATATCAAAAAGTGATTACCACTCATTGCCAAAGGCTTTTAACTCCGTAATTCCATTAAAAACAAACAAATCCGCTATCGGTCACTTCGTTCCTCCATTTTCAAATCCGTGTCGAACGGGCTTTTAGTAAAGGGGTAAATGGTTTGTTTAACAAAGCCTTTAGGGTATTCGGCCTCGTGTACACCCGTTCCGGCAGGCCATTCCTTGCCAGGCAAATAATAGGTGCCAAACATCATATCAATAAAAGGGAATATCGATGCAAAGTTGTGTCCATAATACTTTGGATCTTCGCAGTGGTGCCAATGATGATATTGTGGCGTTGTAAAAATGTATTTTAGCGGGCCAAAATTTATCCTGGTATTGGCGTGGATAAGTACAGCATGAATGGCAATGAAAATGATATAAACATTAAAAACGGTTGCAGAAAAACCCAAAATGTACAACGGTACAAATGTCATTGCCCGGGTAAAGAAAATATCAATAAAATGCGTCCTGCTTCCGGCAAGCCAGTCCATATTTTGCGTAGAATGATGTATGGAGTGAAAGCGCCATAATGAAACGCGGGTATGGAAAAACCGATGCGCCAAATATTGAAATAAATCCGTGCTGAAAAAAGCTAAAAATAATGCCACAATAAATGGCAAGCTCTGCACCCAGGTGTGTAACTTATCTAATCCAATCCACCCGAAAAAAGCACTGCAGGTTTTTGCGTTACAATTCCAAAAAACTGAATAAACAGATGGCTAATTACGAAGTAGGTTAAATCTGTCCGCCATTCTTCATGAAATTTTGTTTGCTTATCGTTCTTTGGAAAAAACAATTCGAGCGGAACAAAAATCGCTACCATTAAAAGCAGATCCAAAATCATCCAATCTAAACCAAAATGCCAGCTGGATTTGGCTACGTCTCTTCCCTCAACACTTAAGGCGCCCAATATTACCGCCAAAGCAGCCAGTGCAAAACCAGGCCAGCCATATTTTAGCTTTTTGCTTAAAACAATGCTTAATGCAGAGAAGAAGAGCGAGGCGATAACTCCGCCAATCATCATCGCCTCCATGCTGTCTTTGGTGTAAATCTCACGGAATTCCGGAGTCGTTAATTTTTCCGGGTAATGGAAACAAAGAATTCCTAATAAAGCTAAAACTGCTAAGAAAATAGAAATGTAGCCACTTATCTGGCCCTGACCGATTACTAAACGTTGCCTTGGAGACATTAAATTATTTGGTGGTTTTTAAGGTTCATAAATAGTAGCTACTATTTAAACTAAATTAATTCGAAGCCAATGGGGCTGTACAAACTAAGGATGGCGACAACAATTAGGGTGTTTTGATGTTGAATGTAACGCTTACCCGCCAAGCTAGGAAATTAAAATAATTATTACAATAAAATTCTGACAAACCTTTCCATCTTTCTCACGTTGCTTTATTGGGCAAGAAAACTGCGATGCCCGAATTTTTTAAATTATCCTTATTTTTGAAAACACGACGGTATGCTAATTAATTATTTACGCCTTTTACTTCTTCCATTCTCATTAATTTACGGTATGGCCATTACCCTCCGCAAAAAACTGTACGATTGGGGGGTTATGGCTTCAGTTAAATTTGATCTTCCTGTAATTTGTGTGGGTAATTTAGCCGTTGGTGGTTCTGGTAAAACACCAACTACCGAGTATTTGGTAAGGCTCCTAAGCGATTATAAGATTGCCATTTTGAGCAGAGGATATGGACGTAAAACCAAAGGTTTTATTTTGGCCGACAATAACGCCACAGCCGAAACCATCGGAGATGAACCACTTCAATATTACGATAAGTTTAAAAACATAACTGTAGCGGTTTGCGAAGATAGGGTAGCAGGGATTGAAAAATTGAAAGATAGTCACGATTTAATTATCCTGGACGATGCGTATCAGCACAGGGCGGTGCGAGGAGGGTTTAATATTTTACTTTTCGAATTCAGAAAACTCGGAACGCTGCAATTTTTACTTCCCGCAGGAAATTTACGCGATGTTTTTTCATCCAGAAAACGAGCTGATATCTTATTGGTAACTAAAGCTCCCGTGCCACTGTTGCATGTGGCGCAACAGGCTTCAATAAATGAATTACAGCCAGATAGCAATCAAAAAGTGCTTCATTCGTACATTAAGTATGGCGAATTAAAGCATTTGTACGCCAATGGAAGCCGCACACTCGATTCCATTAAGGATTATGAGGTTTTTTTGCTTACCGGAATTGCTAATCCAGAGCCGCTTATCGAGGCGCTTGAGAAATACACAAAAACAATAAAACACGAAGAATTTCCAGATCATTATCAATTTAAAATTGCCGATATTGAAAAGTTTAAATCAGCATTTGTTTCTGGTACAAAAAAAGAAAAAATCATCATCACAACAGAAAAGGATAGTAAGCGTTTAAATGCTGCGGGTTTTAAAGATTTACTGGTAAATTTACCAGTATATTTTTTACCTATCGAGGTTGATTTATTTGAACAAGATAAGATTACCTTTGATGAACTTATTTTAAACTATGTTAAGAGCAATAGAAGAAACCGTTGAGTACATTAAACGCAAAACCGAAAACTTTAAACCAGAAATAGGCATCATTTTAGGCACAGGACTAGGCGGCCTGGTTAAGGAGATTGAGGTAGAACATCAACTGATGTACTCAAACATTCCTAATTTCCCAATATCTACTTTAGAATTTCATAGTGGTAAGTTAATTTTCGGAACCTTAAACGGAAAGAAAATTATTGCCATGCAGGGTCGTTTACATTACTACGAAGGCTACAGCATGCAACAAATCACCTTCCCGGTTAGGGTAATGAAAGGTTTGGGTATCGAGAATTTGATAGTTTCTAATGCTGCAGGCTCTTTAAATCCCGAATTTAAAAAAGGTGATTTAATGATTATTGAAGACCACATAAATTTGCAACCTGATAATCCTTTACGCGGTTTAATTGAAAGTTCCCTGGGTCCGCGTTTCCCGGATATGAGCCAGCCGTACAAACGTTCTATTATTCATAAAGCATTGCAAATCGCAAAAGAGGTTGATGTTAAATGTCATAAAGGTGTTTACGTAGCCGTTTCAGGGCCTAATTTGGAAACAAAAGCCGAGTACAAATATTTAAGATTGATAGGTGCCGATGCTGTCGGGATGAGTACCGTGCCTGAAGTGATTGTTGCCAATCACGCCGGCTTACCAGTTTTTGCAATATCAGTTTTAACAGATGAAGGTTTTCCTGAAGACTTGCAGCCATTTAGTTTAGACGAAATTTTAGAAGCTGCCGCCAAAGCTGAACCAAAAATGACTGAAATTTTAATCCGCTTAATCGCTGAGCTGTAAGATGGGTAAAGTTGTTCAAATCTGTCTTTTAATCTTAATACTTTCTGGTGTTGATAAAGCCTTTGGCCAAGATTTAAAAACCACTGTTGGTAATAACAAGGAACTCGATTCTTTAAGAAAAAAAGAAGAAGGCCCAAAAGACTCCATTGTCTATAATGCAAAATACATTCGGTTTACAAAACTTTCGCTTAGCAAAGACAGTATTGTTCTGTTGCCGCTTGATACCTCGACGGTAAATATCCAAAATTATAGTCCGCTGATGCAGCCTAAACACCCAACGATTACAACGGGTAACATGGGGCAGGTTGCGAGGCCACTTTTATACGAACCCTCCAAAAGGATTGGTTTTGATGTAGGTTTTCATTCGCTCGATTACTATGCATTAACGCCTGAAGAGATCATCTACTATCAGGCACGTTCGCCTTTTACAAGCCTGTATTTAATTAGCGCCGGACAAAAAGAGCAACTTTTTCGCGGCATCCATAGTCAGAATATTAAGAAGAACTGGAATGCAGGCTTTAATTTTAACCGAATGGATTCACGTGGTTTTTACAGCAGGCAACGTGGTGACAATTTAAACATCGCAGTTTTTAGCTGGTATCAATCGCCAAGCAAGCGGTATAACATGTGGGCCTCTGCCATTTTTAACACGTTGCGGGCATACGAAAATGGTTCGGTAACTACAGATTCCACTATATTTAATTCTGGTTACGATAAAATTTCCAGAGATGCCGAGGCTGTCAGACTGAGGTCGGCCAGAAACCTTTTCCGTAAAAATACCATATTCTTAAAGCAAACATATTATGTGGGGCGAATAGATAGTTCCAATACAGTCAATGGCTCTGTTGTGCCAACCAACAAAATATCTTACACAATAGAATACAACAATGATAGTTATGACTTTAGTAAAGAGGAATCTGACGACAACACCGTAATTCCGAGGGCATTACGAAAAAGTGATAATATCGTAGATGCATCGTTCACCAATGATTCATCACATGTTCAGCATATAAAAAATGAGTTTCTATATAGTTTCTTTTTAAGGCCGAAAAACTCATCTGTTATTAAAAATGAGTTGAAGTTAGATGCAGGAATTAAGCACGACTATTACAACTACCACACAATTGGTCTTCGATCAAGCGGAGCGAGATATGAGGATGCATCATCGAGTTTCCAAAACATCAGTTTGCTAGGAAACTTGGGTTATCGCTTTACAACTAATATCGATTTAAATTTAGATGTTCAACAGATATTTCAGGGAAGAAATGCAGGCGATTTTCTCTACGAAGCCAAAAGTAAAATTGCTTTAGGCAAAACCATCGGAAGAATTGAGCTTGGTGCTTACCTTCAGAACCAATCGCCATCGGCAATCTTCGGTGCCTACAATGGCAACCATTTCTCGTGGAATGATCAAGGTTTGAAAAATGTTAAAGTAGCCAATTTATCATTCGGTTACATTAATGATAAACTAATGCTCCAGGCTGGCGCAAGCTACTTTTTAACCAGCAACTACCTTTACTTTGGCACTACAATTAAGGGAATTAACGATGTTGGAATAAAGCCTCTTCAGGAAAGTTCGGATATCAATTTAATAAGGCTGGATGTTTCCAAAAAGTGGCGTTTCGGAAAATTTGCCCTTGAAAATTACCTTGCATATCAAAAAACGGATAATGGCAGTGTTTTAAGAACGCCAGAGTTTTACACCTACAATAGTGTGTATTTTGATATAACTTTTTTTAAGGTATTGAAAACGAACATCGGTTTTGATGTAAGGTACAACACCGCTTATGCAAATTATTCTTATTCGCCGGCTTTATCGCAATTTTATGTAGGCGAGGAAAGTGTCTTGAAATCAACTCCTGTGGTGGATTTCTTTTTGAAAGCAAACTTAAAGCGGGCTAACATTTTTGTTAAATACGATTACCTGAATCAGGGTTTGCTCTCGCCGGGCTATTTTACCGTTAACAGATACCCAATGCCAGATGCACTTCTGAAATTTGGCGTTACCTGGAACTTTTACGATTAAAAAAAAAGGCGTTCTGAATTTCAATTCAGAACGCCTTTTTTTATATTAGAGGGTTTTCTAGAATGAATATCCAACTGAGAAACCTAATACACGGTTTCTTAATTTCACGTCGTTTGTTCTAGAATCCGAAGGAATTAAATTAGATAAACCCAAGCCATAGTTTGCGCCCACTAAAATTCCTGAGTTTGTACGGTAAGCTAAACCAAAGTTTGCACCAAAGTCTATACTGCTTAAATCATCAGAAGTTTCGCTACCGAAATTTAAATCTCTATCAGTAAAAGTTGAGGATGCAGTTCCTGCATTAGTATAACTTCCTGAGTATTTGTTTTTTCCAGAAATGTTGAAGCCAACATATGGTCCTGCACTAACCTGAATTGCACCAGCATCACCTGTAGGGATTCTTACCACGGCATTAACTGGAACTTCAATAGCCATTACATCTTGTTTAAATGTTCCGGTAGTTGTTGTTCCGGCAATGGTACCCGAGCTTTCTAACTTAGCACCTTTGTTTTGCAAGGAAACACCTGGCTGAATGAAGAAATTGTTTCCGATGCCAAAATCGCCGAAAGCGGTAACGTTATAACCAACGTTATTTTTGTAGTCTAAATCTGCTACACCTGTTCCACTATAAGTTGATAAGTTTACACCGGCTTTCAATCCAAACCTTGCAGAAGAACCGCTCATTGTAGTTTGTGCAAATGCACCTGTTGATAATAATAGAACGCTCGCACCAATTAGTAACTTTTTCATAATATTTTTCTTTTAAGTAAAGAATCTAGTTTATAATTATCGGCCAATGGCCATTTGTTAATTACAAGCCTCTTTCCAAAAGCTGTGCCAAAGTATTGTTTACGTTACATTGGTGTTTTCTAAATCGTTGATATACAGCGGTGTTTTTAATTGATTTCGGGTATAAAGCCCCGGCAGATGTAAGCCACATCAAATCTCTTTAGCTGTATAGATTAAAGGATAGTGGCGTTTTCAGGAATGATTTTAACAGGTTTTCTTAATCAAAGAGAGCAAGCTATGTTTTCTGAGGCTTTTTCTTAGCTGCAGGAAACAGCACATTATTCAGTATTAAACGGTAGCCCGGCGAGTTTGGGTGAAGATTTAAATCCGTTGGCGGATCGCCAACGGCATGCTGATAATCCTCAGGATCGTGCCCGCCGTAAAATGTAAACTGACCTTTCCCAATCTCACCATGCAAATATCTAACCTCTGCGGCGCCTTTATTTTCGCCCAAAACCGTTACGCTGGTTTTAACCAGCCCTTTTTTAAAGGCAGTAGTTTGCCCCATAAAACCTTTAATTACCTTATCATGGTTTTGAGTAAGCATGGTCGGAACTAAATCCCATTTGGCAGAAAAATCAAAAAGGGTGAAGTAATCATTCGATTGGTTCAAACCCCTGCTGTTTGTTACGTCGATATCCGAAAATTCATAATTCATCGGGTTGTTATCTAGCTTAAAGTTTTGGAAAGCCATCGTTTTATTAAAATCAAGCTTAGATTGTGCGTTCGGGTCTGCGGGGTCTCCGTCAAACATGGTGGCACAGATGTCTACACCATCGGCTGCAAGTGCAATATCGAAACTGTCGGTTCCCGAGCACATGGCAAATAAAAACCCGCCACCTGCGCAATATTCTTTTATGTGTTTTGCCACAGCCAGTTTCATTTCCGAAACTTTTTTATAACCCATGCGCTTGGCTAAGGCTTCCTGGTTTTTAACGTCATCCTGATACCAGTTTGCGTACCTGAACGAAGCGTAAAAACGTCCGTACTGCCCTGTAAAATCTTCATGGTGCAGGTGTAGCCAGTCGTATTTGCTTAGTTTGTCCTGCAGAATATCGTCGTCATAAATTACGTCGTAAGGTATTTCGGCATAAGTTAAAACAAGGGTTACTGCGTCATCCCAGGGCAATTTGCTTTTTGGCGAATAAACAGCGATTTTAGGCGTTTTTTCCAGCTTTACCATCTCCATGTTCACCGATGGGTCGCTTATCTCATTCAACAGATTTACTACTTTTCCATCTGCTAAAACCTCGTATGATACACCTCTGATTTTCAGTTCATCCTCAACGTTTTTATTATATTTGATAAGAAAACTCCCGCCGCGGTAGTTTAACAACCAGTCTACCTCAAGTTGTTTACTTATTGTCCAATAGGCAATTCCATAAGCTTTTAAGTGATTTTTCTGGTCTTCATCCATAAAAACTAAAATAGATGATGCCTTGGCGCAGATGCTCAAAAGCAGACAAAAAATCAACATGCAATATTTTTTTCGAATCGCCATAATTACATAAAACACTAAAATACCTGATTTAGTCTGTTTACAAAAATTTAATCGTGTTATAAGTAATGTAATTTTGTTATTTTTGCGGTTCATTAAAAAATTTGAAAACTTTTAATGGCTGTAAAAAAATATATTGATATGAGTAAAGCAATAATAAAAACTGAAAAAGGTAATATGACTGTTGAGTTCTTTGAAAAAGATGCTCCTAAGGCAGTTGCAAACTTCAAAAAATTGGCGAACGAAGGCTTTTACGACGGCGTAACTTTTCACCGTGTAATTCCTGATTTTATGGTTCAAACGGGTTGCCCGAACTCTAAAGATGGCGCAACAGGAATGCCTGGTACAGGTGGTCCGGGCTATAAAATCGATTGCGAATTAGATGGCGAAAACCAATACCATGATCGTGGTGTGTTATCAATGGCACATGCTGGTCGTAACACTGGTGGTTCTCAGTTTTTTATCTGCCACAGCAGAACAAACACAGCACATTTAGATCGTAACCATACTGTATTTGGTAAAGCGGTTGAAAATGTTGATCTTGTTGATGATATCCGCCAGGGCGATAAAATTTTAGGAGTAGAAATAATCGAAGATTAGTACAAACCCGAGATGTGGGATTTCAAATCAGCATAGTTTAGTGCCGATTTGAATCTCTTTCTCATTTAAATAAATAGACAATAGATTTGAAATTCAGGGTGGTGTTTACGCATGCTTTGTGTTCAAATCTCACATCTCAAAATATATGAATTTAAGAGGAATAGTTGCCGTTTCCGGCAGACCAGGTTTATTTAAACTTGTTGGACAAAATAAAGTAGGTTACATTTTAGAAGGTTTAGACGCTCAGAAACTTAAAGTTGTAGCCAACATTACAAATACAAAACTGGCTTCGCTGGAAGATATTACGGTTTACGGCGAAGATGAAGAAATTAAGCTGGTAGATGTTTTTACCAAAATTTCGGCAAAAGGAACAACTCCTGATACCAAAGCTGATACCGCAACTTTACGTGCTTACTTTAATGAAGTAGCGCCGGGCCATGATGAAGATAAAGTTTACGCTTCTGATATGAAGAAAATTATCGGCTGGTATAACATTATTAAGGATTTGCCTCTGTTTACGGAAGATACGCCTGATACACAAGGCTCGCCTGCTGAAGTTAAACTAGCTGAGGAAAAGGCTGCAGCTGATAAAAAGCAGAAAGCTACAGGTTCAAAGGCATCAGCAAGTGCTAAAGCAACTACAAAAACGTCTGCGCCTGCTAAAAAAGCAAGCATGACGAGTAAAAAAGGAGTTTAGTGACAATAAAATTTAAGACACCGGTGAAAACCGGTGTTTTTTTTTGCTTTTTTTTGCAGGCTTACGCTTAAAAGAAGTAATAAATAATTGCACAGATCACTAACGCACCAATAATACTCACCCAAAGGTATTTATCTGCATTTCCCTGGCGGCTCTTAAATTTATACTGCCGTTTATATTTATCTAAAATCATAATCTTTTTATTTAACGATGAAAAGAAATTCTTATTTCCATAAGCAATCATGTTTCTTAGGCATGATGATATGGCTCTCCCTTTAAAATACTGAAACCCCGGTATAACTGTTCAACAAAAAATAACCTAATCATCTGATGCGAAAAAGTCATGTCCGATAGGGATATTAAACCATTTGCTCTTTTGTAAATAGCATCATCAAAACCGTAAGGGCCACCAATTATAAATATCAGGTGCTGAACGCTTCCAATCATCTGTTTATTAAGGTACGCAGAAAATTCAACAGAACTATACTTTTTACCTTTCTCATCCAATAAAATAACAACATCACCATTATTAATTTGTTTTTGCAACAGCTCTGCTTCCTTCGTTTTTTGTTGGGCTTCCGAAAGGTTTTTTACGTTTTTCACATCAGGAATCGCCAGAAAATTAAAATTGATGTAGTGCTTTAAACGGCTTATATATTTATCAATTCCTTCAATTAAATATTTATCTTCTGTTTTGCCAATGGCGATAAGGCTAATCTTCATTATTTACCGGTTATAATCCTTCTCTTGAAGTTGCAAACTTAGATAAAAATGTACGAAGAAAATAAATCATCATCTGCTTTAATATCTTTACAAAAATAAATACACAGGATGTCTCAAACTGACGAACAAATACGAGCCGATTACCTACAGAAAGTTGATGATGCCACGAAACAGATTGGCGAAACTAAAACACTTATCGACCGACTGTCGCTCGTTAGAATCGGTTTGTTTTTAGTTGAAATTTTGCTTTTTGTATTGCTCTTAAATTCTCCGGATAATGGTCTGAGAACTTTAATTCAAATATGTTTGGCTATTCCTGTTTTATGTTTTGTATTTATTGTTCGCCGCCAGAGCCGGCTCGACAAAAAGCTAAGTTTCGAAAAAAAACTTCTTTGGATTTTCCAAAACGAACTCAACATTTCAAACGGATTGGAAAATGGTTATGATAATGGCCAGCATTTCCAGTCAGATGTACATCCATATTCTTCTGATTTGGATATTTTCGGAGACTCCTCTTTATTTGCCCTGGCGAACCGTTGTAGCACAAAAACAGGAAACGAAACATTAGCTGCGGTTTTTTCTCAGTTAAAAACGGTTGATGAAATTAACCTTCGTCAGGATGCGATAAAGGAAATGGCAGCTATAACAGATAAAACTTTTGAATTCCGTGCACATCTGTTAGGTTATGATGCAGAAAAAATTGAGTTAATTACAGAACAACTCTCGAATAAACTGGCAAGCCTCTTAACCTTTACAAATAATACCTTTTTTAGGTTTTATGTTTCACTGGTTCCATTCTTAACAATTTTTTTATTGTCGGCCGGAATAATTTACGGAGGGATTTTCTGGAAATTTTTTGCTTTTTTATTTTTTGCACATATCGGTTGGAATTCTTTTTTCAGCAAAAAAGTAGATCTTGTTTTTTATAGCTTCAGTGGCAGCTCTAGCTTGTTAAACGAATATTCAAAAGCAATTAAATGGACTGAAAGCCAGCGCTGGGAAAGTGCCTTTTTTTCAGAACTTTCGCCAATTAATTTAACGGTTAGCAAAGAAATAAATAGCCTTTCAAAAATTATCCAAAATTTTGATTCACGTTTAAATTTAATGATTGGAAGTCTGTTAAATGCATTGTTCTTATGGGATTTCAGATGCTGCATTCAGCTTGAAAAATGGCTTAAAAGTTCGTCAGAAAACGTAAGCTCATCACTAAACAATTTGGGTCATTTTGAAGAAATCATTTCCCTGGCAACATTAACTTATAATTCGCCTTCATGGACATTCCCTAAAATTGAGCAGGCCTTTTCGCTTTCTGCAACTTCGTTAGGGCACCCTTTAATTAAGCTTCCTCTTCGGGTGGTGAACGATTTTAGCTGTGAAAAAATTCCAACAGTCGATATCATTACAGGCTCTAACATGGCGGGTAAAAGCACTTTTCTTCGCACAGTCGGCATAAATATGGTTTTGGCCTACTCTGGCGCTGCCGTTTGCGCCGCAGATATGAAGCTTTCGATTTTCGCTCTAAATACTTACATGAGAATTAAGGATTCATTAAACGAGAGTACATCTACTTTTAAGGCAGAATTAAATCGTTTAAAAATGATTTTAATGAATGTAAAACGAAATGAAAATACCTTTGTTCTTATAGACGAGATGTTGCGGGGAACAAATAGTCGCGATAAATATTTAGGTTCGAAGGTTTTTATCGAAAAACTATTGGAGTTAAAAAGAGCGGCACTGTTTGCTACGCATGATTTGCAGTTGGCAGATATGCAGCCGGAACATGAAGGTGCTTTACGTAATTTTCATTTTGATATATCGATTATTGACGGCAACATGCGGTTTGATTACAAACTTAAAACCGGACCCTGCGCCACATTTAATGCCGCAATATTATTGAAAGAGATTGGCCTTGCACTTGATTAGCCAATAAAATTAATGTTGTGTTAATATTAGGTTTGCATCTTGGCTCGTTAATACATGGACATGGTCAAATCAACTGATTTTGGTAATGATTTTTTATGGGGCGTTGCAACTGCGGCAGCCCAGATAGAAGGGACGTCAGATTATTACGGAAAAGGTCCATCCATTTGGGATACATTCTCTACCAAAAGCGGCAAGATAAAGAAAGGCCACAAACCCAATGTTGCCTGTGATTTTTACCATCGGTTTCGTGAAGATATCGCTTTGGTAAAGCTTCTAGGTTTCAAAGTTTTCAGGTTTTCAATTGCCTGGTCGAGGATTTTACCTTTTGGAAAAGGAGAGATTAATCCCGAAGGCATCAGGTTTTACCACAACATTGTTGATGAATGCCTTCAACATGGTATCATACCCTACATAACCTTATACCACTGGGATTTGCCACAAGCTTTAGAAGAGGAGGGCGGCTGGACAAGCTTTAGCATCAATGCTGCTTTTAACGCGTTTGTAAGCATTTGCGCTACAGCGTATGGCGACAAAGTAAAGAACTGGATTGTAATTAACGAACCTTTCGGATATACTTCTTTAGGCTACATGCTGGGTGTGCATGCTCCCGGTAAAACTGGTTTAACAAATTTCTTTTCTGCGGTACACCACACAGCCCTGGCGCAAGCAGAAGGGGGCAAAATTTTACGTGCCGAAATTAGTCAGGCAAATATTGGTACAACTTTTTCCTGTTCAGAAATTCTGCCTTACACGCAAAGCGACAATGATATTTTGGCTTCGAAAAGAGTCGATTGCCTGATGAACAGACTTTTTGTAGAACCTAGTCTCGGCCTTGGCTTTCCAACAGAAAATTGGGACGTACTCGAAAAGTTTCAGATTGAATATGGAACGTGGCGACATACAGAGCGCTATAAATTTGATTTCGATTTTATTGGTTTGCAGAACTACTTTCCGCTAACAGTTAAATACAATGCCTTTATACCTGTAATCCAGGCTTGGGAAGTTAAGGCGAAAAGCCGAAAAAAAGCGCACACGGCTATGGGCTGGGAAATTAATGCAGAGAGTTTTTACAACATTATTAAACAGTTTTCATCGTACCAGGGCATTAAGAATATAATTATAACAGAGAACGGTGCTGCTTACCACGATAAATTAATGGATGGACATGTTAATGATGTTGAGCGCATAGCGTATTTTCAGTTATATCTTGCAGCGTTACTGAGGGCGAAAAACGATGGCATGCCTGTTAAAGGTTACATGGCCTGGACATTAATGGATAATTTTGAATGGGCCGAAGGTTTTACCGCAAGGTTTGGACTTATTTACAATGATTTTAAAACTCAGGAGCGAACCATAAAGGATTCCGGATATTGGTGGCAGGAATTTTTGAAACGATAGGCTGTAGCGTTTGCTTTAACGTTTTCGTTTTGAGTAAAACACACCATGAACAACTATTCCCTTATAATCGTTACGATTTTCTTTTCTGCTATAGTAACCTTTCAAAGCTGCAAAGACGGCAACTTAAACAGCTCAACTAAAAATGCTGATGAAAAAGAACTCAAGACCTTACTAAATGAAATCGAAAGTTTGACGGCTGAAGTATCTTGTAATAATCCATCAAACTGGCGTTTCGTTCCAATCGGTTCAAAACCTTGTGGCGGTGCAACGCATTTCGTTTTATATTCCCTTGATATTGATACAAAGCTCTTTCTTCAAAAAGTATCAGAATATACCGAGAAGCAAAGAGCGTTTAATGTGAAGTATCAAATTTTGTCAGATTGTAGTACCATCATTCCGCCGAAATCTATTGCTTGTATCGCCGAAAAAGCAACACTGGTTTACTGAAATAAGCTTATTAGCCGCTAAATTTTCCAAAAAATAAAAACACTTTGCTGATTAAAAAAAGCCCGTTTTGAAATTAATCAAAACGGGATTTCGTAAGCATATTAGTATTTGCGCTTAGCCTTGTGCTTTAAGTGCAGCTTCTCTCCTGATGATATTTAGAGCACCACCTGCAATAAACCATTCAATTTGCTGTGCATTGTAACTGTGGTTAACCGGGAATTGCTCCTCGGTACCATCTGCATGGTGCAATACCAATGTTAATGGTTTATCTGGTGCAAATTCTGTTAGGCCTAAAATATCAATTGTATCATCTTCTAAAATCTTATCGTAATCTTCTTTATTGGCAAACGTTAAGCCCAACATACCTTGTTTTTTAAGGTTCGTTTCATGGATACGGGCGAAAGATTTAACCAAAACAGCACGAACACCCAAATGGCGAGGTTCCATAGCTGCGTGTTCACGAGATGAACCTTCACCGTAGTTTTCATCGCCAACTACGATAGAACCGACACCTGCAGCTTTGTAATCACGTTGCGTTGCCGGAACTGGTCCATATTCGCCGGTTAATTCGTTTTTAACATTATCAGTTTTATCGTTGAAGTAGTTTACCGCACCGATTAACATGTTGTTAGAAATGTTATCCAAGTGGCCACGGAATTTTAACCATGGGCCAGCCATAGAGATGTGATCCGTTGTACACTTTCCTTTTGCTTTAATTAGCAGTTTCAAACCCTTAAGGTCTGTGCCTTCCCAAGGTGTAAAAGGATCTAACAATTGTAAACGGTGTGAAGTTGGAGAAACCAAAACCTGAACCGATGAACCATCGGCAGCGGGCGCCTGGAAACCGGCATCTTCTACAGCAAAACCTTTAGTAGGCAATTCATCACCCGTTGGTGGGTCTAATTTAACCTGCTCACCTTTGTCGTTTGTTAAAGTATCTGTTAGCGGATTAAAACCTAAATCTCCGGCAATCGCAATTGCCGCTACCATTTCTGGCGAAGCTACGAAAGCGAAAGTGTTCGGGTTACCGTCTGCACGTTTCGCAAAGTTCCTGTTAAATGAATGAACGATGGTGTTTTTCTCTGCTTTCTCAGCACCAGTTCTGTCCCACATACCAATACATGGTCCGCAGGCATTGGTGAAAATAGTCGCATTCAAATCTTCGAAAGTTTTCAAATAGCCATCGCGGTTGGCTGTATAGCGAACCTGTTCAGAACCAGGATTGATACCAAAATCCGCTTTAGTTTTTAAACCTTTGGAAATGGCCTGGTTAGCAATGGATGCTGCTCTCGATAAATCTTCATATGATGAGTTGGTACAAGAACCAATTAAGCCCCACTCAACTTTTAAAGGCCAGCCATTTTTTTCGGCCTCTACCTTCATTTGTGATACCGGAGTAGCCAAATCGGGTGTAAAAGGACCGTTCAAATATGGTTCTAAGGTATTTAAATCAATTTCGATAACCTGATCGAAATAGTTTTCAGGATCTGCATAAACTTCTGCATCACCTGTTAAATATTCTTTGATTTTATTAGCTTCATCGGCAACTTCGTTACGGTCTGTAGAACGTAAATAGCGTTCCATGCTTTCATCATAACCAAATGTAGAAGTAGTAGCACCAATTTCGGCACCCATGTTACAAATAGTTCCTTTACCAGTACAGCTCAGGTTAATAGCACCATCGCCAAAATATTCTACAATTGCACCGGTACCACCTTTTACGGTTAAGATACCGGCAACTTTTAAAATAACATCCTTCGCAGCCGTCCAGCCGTTTAGTTTACCAGTTAATTTTACACCGATTAATTTTGGAAATTTAAGTTCCCAAGGCAATCCAGCCATTACGTCACAAGCATCAGCACCACCAACGCCAATCGCAACCATACCTAAACCGCCTGCATTAACCGTGTGTGAGTCGGTTCCAATCATCATTCCACCAGGGAAAGCATAATTTTCTAGTACAACCTGGTGGATGATTCCAGCGCCTGGTTTCCAGAAACCAATACCGTATTTATTTGATACAGAAGATAAAAAGTCGAATACTTCAGCGCTTTCTGTTCTTGCATGAGGCAAATCTATTGCAGCACCTTCTTTCGCCGTAATTAAGTGATCGCAGTGAACTGTTGAAGGCACTGCTACCTGAGGCCGACCAGCTTGCATAAATTGTAAAAGAGCCATCTGCGCAGTCGCATCCTGCATCGCAACGCGATCTGGTGCAAAATCTACGTAATCTGTTCCCCGAGAAAATGCTTTTTTAGGATCGCCGTCCCAAAGGTGAGCATACAATATTTTTTCAGATAATGTTAAAGGTCTGCCAACTATTTTGCGGGCCGCATCTACACGAGGGCCGAAGTTTGCATAAACCTTTTTAATCATGTCTATATCAAAAGCCATCGATTTATTGGTTAAAAGGTAATACTTCTATTCTAATAGGTGCGAATTTACAAAAAAAATGAACCTGTTACAGTCATAGGAGGATCATTGTATTATTTATTATTGTTCTAAATAGATCGCTTCGCCAATTGTTCAATTGCGGACTATCCTGTTCATTTACGAACACAAGCTGGGTGGTTACAAACATTAACCAGTTGTATATTAGCCGATTAGGTTTCTTCGCTTAGTTGGCATTACTTTAGCTTTCGTTCAATGATGAAAACTGAAAACCTTTTTCGGAAAAATATTTTAAAACGAGGGGCAAAGCGTATTTTAAACGGTCGAAAGCTTTCAGGCTATCATGAAAAACGATAATTGAACCATTTCGGGCATTGTTGATTACGTTTTTGTAACATTTTTCGGGAGCGAGGGTTAGGTCGAAATCGCCACTTAGTGTATCCCACATTACGATATTTAGTTTTGGGATATGAGATTTGAGAAGCTTAATTTGCGACTTTTTTATTCTTCCGTACGGAGGCCTGAATAAATTAGTTTTAGTAAGCTGCTGGCACTTTAAGGCATTTTGGATGTAGCTTTCGTTGTCGGTTATCCAGCCTTTTAGGTGGTTGAAAGTATGATTTCCGATAGCATGACCGTCTTTTGTTAGTCGGTTGAAGACATCAGGATGCTTGATAATATTATCGCCAATACAAAAAAAAGTCGCTTTGGCATTGAAGACTTTTAAAGTTTTTAAAACAAAATCTGTAACATTGGGTATGGGTCCATCGTCAAAGGTTAAATAAATAACTTTTTCGTTTCGGGATTTATTCCATAACAAAGATGGGTAATACCATTTAAGCAGAAGCGGCGATTTTACCAGGTACATTACGCCAAAGTTAGTAATTGCCCGGACACATTGAAATTATTGAAGTTGTTTATATAGATTTGAAACAAATTATGAAGATGTTTACCCAAACAAAGTTTTTTACCTGCACTACATTGTTAATTGCTTTAGGCTGTAGTCAAATTGTTAACGCCCAGCAAGTAATTACCATACAACAGGCTGTTGATAATACCCTAAATAATAATCTTACCATAAAGCAGGCCCAGTTTAGCGCTGCAATAACCGACGAAAATTTAACGCAATCTAAATACGCTCTTTACCCAAATTTAAACGCAAGCATCAATCCAAACTTAACATTTGGGCGTGGTTTGGATCAAACAACTTTCCAGGTTACCAATCAAACATCTTTATTTACAAGCGGAAATTTAAGCACCAATGTTGACCTTTTTCGCGGATTTGAAAAAGTAAACCAGATTAGACAGAATAAGTTGCTTTTAGCTGCAGATCAAACTAATGTTGATAAGGTTAAAAACGACTTGATTTTAAATGTTGTTACTGCCTATCTGCAGGTGTTGTACAATACTGACCTGGAGCGGGCTTCGAAAGAGCAGCTGGAGATCGCAAACAAAACCCTGACCAGAGAAAACGCCTTGCTTGATGCCGGAAACAAAACCCTTGCTGATATTTCGCAAGCCAAATCGCAGGTAGCCATAGCAGAACTGAATTTAACAAACGCACAAAATGCACTGTCAATTTCTTACCTAACCCTAGGCCAGTTGATGGAGATGCAACCAAATCAACGTTTTGTGGTTCAGGCTCCTTTAATCGATAATGTTAAAGCGGCGCCATCAGCTGCAAGTCCTGAAGAGATTTACAATAATGCCCTAAGCATTTTTCCCGACATAAAATTAGCGAATCTACGTTCGGAGGCAGCAAAACAAGGGATAGCCGTAGCAAAAGGGGCTTACTCGCCATCCTTAAGTTTAGGTGCCGGCCTTAATACTTCATATTCATATCAGTTTAAATATAACGGGCAATTTCCACAATCGTCTTTCACCGACCAAATTAACCAGCGTTTGGGCCAAAGCATTGGTATGAGTTTGCAAATTCCCATTTTTAATGGCTTCAGTGCCCGCTCTACAGTGAGGAGAGCTAAAATAACTTACCAAAACAGTTTAACAACAGAGCAATTGGCCAAAAACAATTTAAATAAAGTTATCTTTCAGGCAACTACAGATTTAAAAGCCGCTCAGAGTCGGTATGGTTCTACACAAAATGCTTTTAATGCGCAAAAAGATGCTTTCTATGTAGTAGAACAACGTTATAACGTAGGTTTAGTGAACTCGCTTGATTATAGTACGGCACAAACCAACAGAAATAAAGCTGAAATTGATTTTATCCAGGCAAAATACGACCTGTTATTTAGAGCTAAAGTAATTGACTATTATTTAGGCAAACAGATTACATTTTAATAACCAACAAACGAAATACAATAAAATATTATGAAACTGAAGCACATTTTAATTACCATTGGTGTTATCCTTGTTGTTCTAATCGGATTAAGACTTGCCGGTGTAATAGGCGGCAACAAAACTGAAAAGGTTACAACAGAGAAAGCATCTGATAGGACTGTTGTTGAAACAGTAACTGCCAGTGGTAAAATACAACCCGAAACAGAAGTGAAATTAAGCTCGGAGGTATCGGGTGAGGTGGTTGAACTAAAGGTAAAAGAAGGAGATATTGTAAAAGCCGGACAATTACTATGTAAAGTGAGACCAGATGTATTGCAATCGGGTTACGAAAGGACTGTAGCATCATTTAACGCTCAAAAAGCCAGTGTTGCAGCAGCTCAACAACAGCTGATTCAAAACCAGGCTAATTTTGTTAATTCAGAAGCCACTTATAAGCGTAACGTAGAACTGTATAATAAAAAAGTGATTTCAGCTTCGGAGTTTGATGCAGCGAAAGCGGCTTACTTAACCGCAAAAGCAAATTTGGCCAGTGCTAAAGAAAATGTAACAGGTGCGAAATTTACGCTCGAACAAACCGGTGCAAACGTTAAAGAAGCTGGTGCAAACCTTGCAAAGACAACAATTTACGCTCCTGTAGATGGTGTAGTTTCAAAACTTTCCATCGAGCTGGGCGACCGTATTCTGGGTACTTCTCAAATGGCTGGTACGGAGATTATGCGTATTTCAAACCTTTCATCAATGGAAGTAAATGTTGATGTAAATGAAAATGACATTACGCGTGTTAAAGTTGGCGACAAGGCTTCAATTGAAGTGGATGCGTTTTCTGATAAAAAATTTAGAGGTGAGGTTACCGAAATCGCAAGTTCGTCAACTGCTGTGGGTACCACAACTTCTACATCTGTAGATCAGGTTACAAACTTTTCTGTAAAAATCAGGATTACTGAAGAACTTGCCGGCAAACAACAATCTATCTTCCGCCCGGGCATGTCTGCAACTGTAGATATTGAAAGTGAATCGTTAAAAGGTTTAGCAGTGCCAATTCAAGCTGTATTTACAGATAACAAGAATAAATCTGGAGATGCTGGCGCCTCATCGAATAACCAGGAAAATAACGACAAACAAAAATCAAAACTTACTGATAAAACCGTTAAACAGTTCGTTTATATTTATGATGCTACAAGCAAAAAAGTTAAGCAGGCGGAAGTTACCACAGGAATTCAGAACGACCAGTTTATTATTGTAAAAAGTGGTGTTAAAGCCGGACAGGAAATCGTAACGGGACCTTACTCAGCCATTCAAAATAAGCTTAAAGACGGAATGGTTGTAGAAAAAACATCTAAAGACCAGTTATTTAGCAAAGACGCTAAGAAGTAGTGTTTAATTAGTCGCAAGAAAAACAGTAACTTGCAGTGGTTTGAGGTGTAAGGTTTAGGGTTTTAAGGCAGTTTGCCAAACCTAAACCTTGCACCTTTTACCTTAAATTGTTTTTTATAACTATGGTACCAAAAATAGCGATGATTGGCGGCGGAAGCTGGGCTACTGCAATTGTAAAAATGCTATCAGATAATTTAACTGAAAAGGAAATTTACTGGTGGATGAGAAATGCTGAAGCCATTGAGCACATAAAACGCTTTAAACATAACCCCCATTACATTAGTTCTGTCGAAATAAAAATCTCACCTGATAATATTTCTGACGATATAAGTTGCATCATACGGGCGGCAGATTATGTTGTTTTAAATGTGCCTGCTGCCTTTCTAAAAGCTAGTTTAAGCAACATTACTGCTAACGATTTAAAAGGTAAAAAAATTGTCTCGGCCATTAAGGGTATAGTTCCAGAAGATAATCTGATTATTGGCGAATTTCTACACGAGGTTTATCAAATTCCTTATCATGATATTCTGGTTGTGAGCGGACCCTGCCATGCGGAAGAGGTTGCTTTCGAAAAGTTATCGTACTTAACAATTGCCTGCACTGATATTGAAAAGGCATCTTCTTTCGCTTCCTTTTTAAACACAAGGTACATTAAAACCAATGTATCTGATGATATTTATGGAACAGAGTATGCTGCGGTCTTAAAAAATATATATGCCGTAGCAAGTGGTATTTGTCATGGCATCGGTTACGGAGATAACTTCCAGGCCGTGTTGATCAGCAACGCGATTCGCGAAATAAAAAGCTTTGTAAATGCTGTTCATCCCATCAATCGGGATATTATGGAATCGGCATATTTGGGCGATCTGCTGGTAACCGCCTACTCTCAGTTTAGTAGGAACCGAACATTTGGGAATATGGTAGGGAAGGGCTACACTGTAAAATCAGCGCAGCTGGAAATGAATATGGTGGCAGAGGGTTACTACGCCGCGAAATGTATGCACATTAAAAATGAGGCTTATAATGTAGACATGCCAATTTGTAAGGCTGTTCATAATATTTTGTACGAAAACCGATCGCCGCATATTGAGATGAAACTTTTGGCAGAACAGTTAAATTAATCTGTTAGGAGATTTCGCCTAGCGATGTTTAAGTAGCCGGCAGTTTAGCGTTCAGGTTAATGCATTTGAAAGTATCTGTTCCAGTAATTTTGATTACATTAATATTGATACGGCGGTTAAAACAAAAACGAAACACCAAACGTTTAGTATCAAATAAAATATGACGGTCATGAAAAAGAAATTTGCAATAGGATTATTAACACTCGCACTATTTGGCGGTTTAAGTTTGAGCGTAAACGCACAAGAAAAGAAAACCGATGTTGGTAAAGCTTTGGATAAAACAGGTAAAGTAATTGGTAAAGGCGCTAAATCTGTTGGTAACAAAACGGCCGAGGTGGCTGTTAAAGGTGGCTCTAAAGTAGCAGATAAAACCTGGAAAGGCAAGATGGCACCAGATGGTTCTGATGTGTACATTAACGCAAAGAATGAAAAATACTATGTGAACTCAAAAGGTGCCAAAATCTGGTTAAAACCAAGCCAGATTAAAACAAGAGTAGAGAAAAAATAGTGCTTAATAAAAATGGCCGATTGTTTACAATCGGCCATTTCTTTTTTATTAAATAATCGTTCCGTATAAATCGAAATCTTCTGCCCGGTTTATTTTAACATTTACGAAGCTTCCATTTGCCGCGTAGCCAGTGGCAGCGTCAATTAAAACCTCGTTGTCAACCTCAGGCGAGTCGAACTCAGTTCTTCCAACAAAAAAATCACCCTCTTTCTTATCAACAAGTACCTTAAAGGTTTTGCCAACTTTTTCCTGGTTAATGTCAAAAGAAATACCCTGCTGGATTTCCATTATCTCATCAACGCGTTGTTGTTTTATTTCATCAGAAACGTCATCAATGAGTGTGTGTGCATGTGTTTTTTCTTCGTGCGAATAAGTAAAGCAGCCAAGCCGATCGAACTTTGTTTCGGCAACCCACGCTTTCATCTCCTCAAAATCGTGTTCCGTTTCTCCAGGATAGCCACAGATTAACGTAGTTCGCATTGCGATATTTGGCACCCTATCTCTAATCTGATTTACCAAATCGATCGTTTTCTGCTTTGTTGTACCACGGCGCATGGATTTAAGCATGTTATCGGTAATATGTTGTAAAGGCATATCAAGGTACTTGCAGATGTTATCACGCTCATTCATCGCATCCAGAATTTCCATTGGGAAACCTGAAGGATATGCATATTGTAAACGAATCCACTCAATACCCTGAACGTCAGATAAACGGCGCATCAATTCATCCAGTTTACGAACGCCATATAAGTCGAGCCCATAATAGGTTAAGTCTTGTGCGATTAATATCAGTTCTTTCGTACCATTTTTGGCAAGAATTTTGGCTTCGTTAACTAACTCTTCCATTGGCTTGCTCATGTGTTTCCCACGCATAAGCGGAATTGCACAGAAAGAACATGGACGGTTGCAACCCTCTGCAATTTTAAAATAGGCAAAATGAGACGGGGTAGTAAGCAAGCGTTCGCCAATAAGTTCGTGTTTGTAGTTTGCGCCTAACTCATGCAGTATGTTTTGCAAATCATTAGTGCCGAAAAAAGCATCGACATTGGTAATTTCCGATTCCAGTTCTGGTTTGTAGCGCTCAGATAAACATCCGGTAACCACCACTTTGCCAATTTTGCCAGCCTCTTTTAATTCGCTAAACTGTAAAATAGTATCAATGGATTCTTGCTTTGCATTATCAATAAAACCGCAGGTATTAATAACAACGATGTCATCTTTCCCCATTTTGTCGGATTCGTGTACAACATTTAAATTATTGCCGCGAAGCTGACCCATCAAAACTTCTGAATCGTAAATATTTTTGGAACAACCTAATGTAATCACATTGATTTTAGGTTGTTTAATTGTTAAATTTTTTTTTATGGTTCTGGTATTCATATCTTGCTGGTTACGCTTCCCTTAAAGCTTGATTCCACAGATTTTTTCAAGGGTATTTAAACTTTTTAAAGATTGGATGACTTCTAGTGACTGCACAAACTATATCGTCAATTTCAAATCAATCATTACACTGGTATAAAAATTTGTAGTGATTTTCAGTTTAACTACAAATCTGGTTACTTGGCAACTTCAATTGCAAAAGTTAATTAAATACACTTTGATTTATTCCATCACTATAGCTACTTCAAATCTGTGCAATTGAGTAAACTGTGAAATCAAGCAGGCAGTGTATGGTTTTTAACTTTCCAATGAAATTTACTTAAATAAACTATTTACAAACTCCTTTTTATCAAAAAGTTGTAAATCGCCTATTTTTTCACCTACACCAATGTATTTAACGGGTATTTTAAACTGGTCTGAAATGCCAATAACAACGCCGCCTTTTGCCGTACCATCAAGTTTTGTAATGGCCAAAGCATTAACATCTGTGGCTTCTGTAAATTGCTTACATTGCTCGAAGGCATTCTGCCCGGTAGAGGCATCAAGAACTAATAAAATTTCATGTGGCGCGTTAGGAACAACCTTTTGCATCACCTGTTTTATCTTACCAAGTTCATTCATTAATCCAACTTTGTTGTGTAAACGGCCCGCGGTGTCTATTATCACCACATCTTCTCCATTGGCAACGGCAGATTGCAGGGTATCGAAAGCTACTGACGCAGGGTCTGAACCCATTGCCTGAGCCACAACTCTAACACCAACACGCTCTCCCCATAACTTAATCTGATCTACAGCTGCGGCTCTAAATGTATCTGCGGCACCTAAAACAACCTTTAGATTCGCCTCTTTAAGCTTGTGGGCGAGTTTGCCAATGGTAGTCGTTTTGCCAACGCCATTTACGCCTACAACCATAATCACATAAGGCTTATGATCGCCATATTCAAACTGACGGAAATCATTGCTGTTGTTTTCAGATAATAACAACTGAATCTCATCACGGAGTAAGTAGTTTAATTCAGAAGTGTTTAAATATTTATCTTTAGATACCCGTTCTTCAATACGCTTAATAATCTTTAACGTGGTGCTTACGCCTACATCAGAGGTTACCAAAACCTCTTCAAGATTATCAAGTACTTCATCATCAACAGAAGATTTTCCGGCAACAGCTTTTGTTATTTTGTTAAAGAAGCCATCTTTAGTTTTCTCCAAGCCTTTATCCAATGCTTCCTGTGCTTCAGGCGCTGTTTCTTTCTTTTTGAAAAAATCGAATAAACCCATATGTAAATTTTTATATAACAAAAAAAGCCCTTCCGGTTTAAACGGAACGGCCTTTAATATCTTTTAATATTAAAAAATATTAACCTATTTAGATGCGATAGCATCTTTTACGTGGTCGTTATGTACGATAAGTTCTTTGAATGAATAAGCACCTGTTTTTGGTGATTTAATCATTGTGATAACTTTCGAATATTCTTTACCTGTACCTGTTTTAAGGGTTGCAACTACTTTCTTTGCCATGTTTTCTAAAAATTTTTATGATTGAATTAGTGGATTTAATGATGATTGAATATATACTCAATCATTCAATCTATGATTCAATTATTTTATTTCTTTGTGAACGGTTACTTTTCTCAATACCGGATTGAATTTTTTCAATTCCAATCTTTCAGTAGTGTTTTTACGGTTTTTGGTAGAAATATATCTAGACATACCCGGCATGCCACTTTCTTTATGTTCAGTACATTCTAAAATAACCTGAACTCTGTTACCTTTTTTTGCCATTTTATTATAAATTGTAAACTGTTAATCTCAACAGTTAATGTTTTTTACAAAAATCCTTTTTTTACGAAACGGTTAATCGCTTCGCTTATACCCACTTTGTTGATGGTTTTAATCGCCGAAGTAGAAACTTTCAACGTAATCCAACGGTTTTCTTCAGGAATATAAAATTTCTGAAGTTGTAGGTTTGGGTAAAATTTGCGTTTGGTTTTAACGTTTGAGTGAGAAACGTTGTTACCTACCATTGCTTTTTTTCCTGTTAAATCACAAACTCTTGACATGACTTGTAAATATAGTTGTTAATATCGTCCGCTTAATTTTTTTAAGAGTGTGCAAATATCTTAATAATAATTGTAAACGGCAAGAGAGAGTAGCTATTTTTTTAAAATTAAATCAACATTCCATCTCCCTGGTTCTGAAAGCTCAAAATCAATGATTTCTCCCATCACAAAAACCTGCAGGCGCAGCGGAAATTGTAGTCCGGAAAGCGTGTAAAGCGTAGCTGTTTTGGTTACCGCATCTGCTTTCATATCCGTGTATTTTCCTAAAATAATTCTAACATTACTAATTGTCGGGTTATCTGCATTACCAAACTGACGAGGACTTTGTACGCCTGTTTGGTTAACGCCGGAACCCGAACTTGTTTTGGCGTAATCAATATTGATGAATAAAGTTTCGTCTTTTGATTTCTTATTTTTGGTAAAACGAACGTTATCAATGTTTTCACCCTTGCTAAACAGCAGGTATTGATTTGTTTTTTGTAAAGTATCGGTTCTTAATAATGGGCCATTCACTTTAGAAAAAGCCTGTTGAGTAGTGATTAACAGTAAGGCAGCGAGTATTAATTTGATGGGTTTCATACTTTAAAAATAAGATAATATTTAGGTTAAAGCAAATGGAGAAAATTTCCTGGGCAATGTTTTTGATAAACTATCATTGATTAATCCATCAATATTTATATAAATTAGCAGATATAACAATACATACACGAGCAATGCAAATTACTTCATTCGAACAATACGAACAAGATTATAAGAAAAGCGTAGAAAATCCGGAGCAGTTTTGGGGCGAGGTTGCCCAAAACTTTCAGTGGCGTAAACCGTGGTTTAAGGTTTTATCATGGAATTTTCAGGATCCTGAAATTAAGTGGTTCGAGGGTGCGAAGTTAAACATTACGGAAAACTGCCTGGACCGCCACCTCGCTACAAATGGCGATAAGCCGGCAATTATCTGGGAACCAAATAATCCGGAGGAAGAAAGTGTAACGCTTACCTACAAAATGCTGCACGAAAGGGTTTGCCGTTTCGCGAATGTTTTGAAGAGAAATGGTGCAAAAAAAGGTGATCGTATTTGTATCTACATGCCTATGGTTCCGGAACTGGCCATTGCCGTTTTGGCCTGCGCAAGAATTGGCGCTGTGCATTCCGTAATTTTTGGTGGATTTTCTGCCAAATCTATTGCCGATAGAATTAATGATTCGCAATGTAAACTAGTCATAACGGCCGATGGAGCTCATCGCGGCAGCAAACAGATTCCATTGAAGGATGTTATTGATGATGCCCTAATTGGTTGCCCAACTGTTGAGAAATGTATTGTGCTTACCCATGTTCGCACACCGGTATCAATGCTTAAAGGCAGAGATGTTTGGTGGGAAGATGAGGTTAAGCATGTTAACGATATTTGCGAGGCCGAAGAAATGGACGCTGAAGATATGCTGTTTATCCTTTATACTTCTGGGTCAACTGGCAAGCCAAAAGGCGTTGTGCATACCTGCGGTGGCTATATGGTTTATGCTGGCTATACATTCTCCAACGTGTTTAACTACCAGCCGGGCGAAGTGTATTTTTGCACCGCAGATATCGGTTGGATTACAGGACATTCGTACATCGTGTACGGGCCGCTTTCGCAAGGTGCAACTTCCGTTCTGTTTGAAGGCATCCCGACTTATCCAAGTCCATCACGTTTCTGGGACATTGTAGAAAAACATCAGGTAAACACTTTATACACCGCACCAACTGCAATTCGTTCGTTGATGAGTTTTGGCGAAGAACCGTTACACGGAAAAAATTTAAGCTCAATCCGTGTTCTGGGCTCGGTTGGCGAACCGATTAATGAAGAAGCGTGGCATTGGTTCGATGAGAAGATTGGGCATGGCAAGGCGCCGATTGTTGATACCTGGTGGCAAACGGAAACGGGTGGAATTATGATTTCGCCAATTGCATCAGTTACGCAAACAAAGCCAAGTTTTGCAACGTTGCCACTTCCTGGTGTCCAGCCAATTTTGGTGGATGAAAACGGTAACGAAATTGAAGGGAATGGCGTAAGTGGAAATCTTTGTATTAAATTTCCCTGGCCAGGCATGTTGCGCACAACTTATGGCGACCACGAGCGCTGTAAACAAACCTATTTTTCAACCTATGAAAATCTTTATTTTACTGGTGATGGTTGCCTTCGTGATGAAGATGGGTATTACAGAATTACCGGTCGTGTTGATGACGTCCTGAATGTATCAGGTCATAGAATTGGTACAGCTGAAGTTGAAAATGCCATTAATATGCATGCAGGAGTAGTAGAGAGTGCGGTTGTCGGTTATCCTCATGATGTTAAAGGGCAGGGTATTTTTGCTTTTGTAATTTATCCGGAAATGCATGGGGAAGCAGAGTTATCCAAAAAAGACATTCTGCAAACGGTTACCAGAGTAATAGGCGCAATCGCTAAGCCCGATAAAATTTTATTTGTTTCCGGCCTCCCTAAAACTCGTTCGGGTAAAATTATGCGAAGGATTTTACGCAAAATTGCCGAGGGCGAAACGACTAATCTCGGCGATACATCCACATTGTTAGACCCAGCGGTTGTGGAAGAAATTATCGAAGCCGCTAAGCAAATGTAAAACCTCTTAAACAAAAAAAGCTTCCTGATAAAAAATCAGGAAGCTTTTTTTGTTTCGACGAAATTTTAATAACCAGCGTTCTGAGTTAAATTTTTATTCGCATCCATTTCTCTTTGAGGAATTGGAAAAACCAATACATTGGAGTTCCACGGTATCGAACCAATATTAGTTTGCGTTCTTTTTGCATCATGCAACGCAAAACCTTCAAATGCAAGTTCTAATTTTCGCTCCGCTAAAATGTTGGCTAAAGTAGCGGTGGTTGTTGTTAACCCAGCTCTGCTTCTAACAACAGCCAAATCCTGTAAAGGTGTTCTGCCACCAACTGGTGCGGCAGGGGCTAAGCGGACATTTGCTTCAGCTCTGATTAAATACATTTCTGATAATCTGATTATAGAAACATTTCCATAGGGATTTGCATATTTTGAGGTGTACATATCGCCATCATCATAAAATGCGTTAATTCTATCGTCATTGGCTGCATAGGTATTGTTAATCCAATCCTGTGATATTACTGCATCACCACGTCCGCCATAGGTTGACGATCCGTAGAATTCGTTATAACCGTTAAAACCTGTAAGTGTTGTTACCTGCATTGCAAAAACATCTTCTGAGGAATTGACACCCGGAGTTGATCCCATTTCTGGAAATGCATCGATAAATGCCGGTGTAAGTGTATAATTTCCTGATGCAATTACCCTGTTTGCCGCTGCCGCTGCTGCTGCATAGTTTCCCATTTGCAGATATACCCTGGCCAACATTCCTGCTGCAGCGTACTTAGTTGCAAAGAAACCGTTGGTAGCAGGTAACTTTGCTTCTGCATCGGTTAAATCAGCAATTGCCTGGCTGTAAACAGCTGCAACTGAAGCCCGGGTTACATAACTGGCATCGGTAACAGTGGTTGTTGGCGTTAATACGATAGGCACCCCGGGATTAGTTGTTGGGCTTCCATCATTGTATGCTTTACCGAAGAGCCTTACCAGGTCAAAATAAGCGGCACCTCGTATAAATTTGGCCTCGCCTTCAACTTTATTCTTTTTCGCTGCATCAACTTTACTAATTGCAGCAATAACATTATTTGCGTCATTAATTGCGGTGTAACCAGCTGCCCAAACATTATCAACAAAAGTATTTGTTTTTAACAGCTGTTTATTGATGGTTTGCGTAAGCTCTTCGTACGTTCCATACCATTCAATGGCATTGGTATTGGCTAAGAAATCGGCCATTAGGAACGGCCGGCCTCCATAAAAATTCGAGTTGCCAAGTGCGGAATAGGACCCAACGAGCGCAACTTCAACATCTTTTGAGGTTAACAAAGCCTGGCTTTGCTCAATGGTGTCAACCGGATCAATATCGAGCGCCTTTTTGCAGGATGATGCGGCTGCCAAAAGCATCGAGGCAAATAGTAAATTGTATATATATGTTTTTTTCATGATGAATCTCTTTAAATTATAGGCCAATGTTTATACCGAATGATATTACTCTGGGTTGCGGAGCGGAGTAAAAATCTACACCCTGATTGATGTTTGTAGATTGATAATCGGCATTCACTTCCGGATCCCAACCTTTGTAACCTGTAATTGTTGCTAAATTTTGTGCGGTTGCATAAATTCTAAGTCGGCTTAATCTTAATTTACTTAAAACCTCTGGCGCAAAGTTATAACCAAGCGTTAGCGTTTTTAAACGAAGGTATTTACCATCTGAGATGTATCTGGTAGAATTACCTGTGCCATTTGCATAAAACAAACGCGGTTCAGGAACCTGAGTGATATCGCCAGGTGCATTCCAGTACGACATTTGGTCGGCCGTTTGGTTATCATATCCATTAGATGCATTTGCGCTCATATATTGCCCGCCGGCATTAAAAATTTTATTTCCACTAACACCTTGTAAGAAAACACCCAAATCGAAGTTTTTGTAAGAGAAGGTATTATTAATTCCGAAAATATATTTCGGATTCGGGTTGCCTGCAAATATCCTTTGGGCCTGGTTAATGTCGTTTGTTGTTTCCCTGTTTAAATTTCCGTTGCCGTCAGTCGTGTTCTTATAGTAAATGGCATCACCATTAGCCGGATTTACACCTGCGTACTCTGGCAAATAAAATACACCAATCGGCTGACCAGCAATTGCGGCATTAATTTCATTGCTATTTAAAACCTGGCCACCTAAATTGGTAATCTTGTTATTATTAATTGAGGCTGTTAAGGCAGTTGACCATTTGAAAGCACCGACGAAATTTTCGGTGTTTATGCCAAGCTCGTAACCTGTATTTTTCAGCTTGCCTAAATTTTGGGTTTTAGTAGAGAAACCTGTGGTTTGTGGAATTGGGACATCCAGCAACAAATCTGAAGTGTTTTTTTGATAGAAGTCGAAAACACCGGTGATTCTGTTTTTAAGAATACCGAAGTCTAAACCTAAATCCAGCTGTTTGGTTTTTTCCCAGGTTAAATCAGGGTTTGCAATTCTTGTTGGAATCTGACCAGCGCTACCACCATATGCGCCCGTTCCGCTAAATAAACCACGAGCCGAATAGTTACCAATCTCGGCATTACCTGTTAAACCATAACTTGCCCGGATTTTTAATAAACTGATTGATGAACTGCCTTTTAAGAAATCTTCTTCTGATGCAATCCATGCTACTGAACCCGCAGGGAAGTAACCATATTTATGGTTTGCGCCAAAACGGGACGAACCATCGGCCCTCACGCTAAACCCAACTAAGTAACGATCGTTATATTTGTAATTCGCTCTCAGGAAATAAGACAAGAAGCTAAATGCGCTTTCGTTGGATGTTGCGGTAACTTTTGTGGCAGCACTACCTAATTTGATGTAAGAATCACTTGGAAAATCCTGACCTTCGAGTGTACTATATTTAGCCGTAGATTTTTGATAACTGGTACCTAAAACTGCGTCGAATTTGCTTTTCTCACCGAAGTTTGTAGCGTAGCTAAAGAAATTATTTGTATTTGTATTGATAACGAAAGTAGAAATGTTCTGGCCATCGCCATTTGCTGTTCCCGTATTTCTGAAAGTTAAAGCACCATAATAACTTTCTTCATTTTGATTTAAGTTATCAATTGAAAAATCAGTGCTGAACTTTAACCCTTTTGCAATATTAATATTGGCAAATGCCTTAGCAATTGTACGGTAAACGGTGGCCTTGTAGCTTGCGTTTTCAATGCCAATAAACGGGTTGTAATAAACAGGAAAATTTGAGGCAGCACCTGGCAAAGTTCCACTTACAAGTCCTGAACGCGGATCGATAAATGGCGTAATTGGAGAAAGTGCCACGGCTTGTAGCGGGCTGGAAAAGGCGTTATCGTTAGAAAGCCTGTTGTTTATGCTGTTTGAAAAATTAATATTTACACCAACTTCAATGAAATCAGTTACTTTATTTGTTAAATTTAACCTACCGCTGTAACGTTTGTAGCTATTTCCAACAATAATTCCATCCTGGTCTAAGGCCTGGCCGCCAATGTAAAATTTAGTTTTTTCATTGCCACCCGTTAAATTCAAATCATATTGCTGCGTTACCGGATTATCCTGAAAAGCAGCTGCTTCCCAATTGGAGTTTACTTTGTACGTTTGATAATCGTTATTTCCTGCAGAATATCTATTTAATCTGCTCTCAACCAGTGTTGCATAATCTGCTTTTGCATCAGCCAGTGTCGCATAATCACCATTTAAGAAATCCTGATTTGCCGCACCATCACCAGCTCGGCGCAAAATTTGCACGTATTGTTGAGCATTCATAAATTCCCGGTGGTTTGATGGAGAACTAATACCACCTAAAGCACTAAAATTGATGGTCGTTTTTCCAACTTTACCTTGTTTAGTAGTTATTAAAACTACACCATTAGACGCTCTTGCACCATAAATAGCAGAGGCAGATGCATCTTTTAAAATCTCAATAGATTCAATATCATTTGTATTGATATCTGCCAGCGCACTTGTTGGGGCAGAAGTGCTGGAAAAATCACCAGATGTAATTGGAATACCATCTACAACATATAAAGGTTCGCTACCGGCCGTTACCGAAGCGGCACCCCTCACACGAACGGTAATACCCTGACCCAACTTACCGTTTTGAGCAGATATACTTACGCCTGCGGCTTTACCTTGTAAGGCTTGTTCGAAGGTGGTTACAGGTAAATTTTCTAAGTCTTTTGAACTTACAGAAGATTGTGAACCCTTTAAATCGCGTTTTGATTGTGTTCCGTAACCGACAACAACAACATCCGTTAAGGTTGTATTTTCTTCATCGAGGCTTACATTAGCGGTTTGGCCGCTTAGCCCAACTTCTTTACTTTTATAGCCAACAAAGCTCACCACAATGGTTTTCGTATTGGCAGGTACCGATAGTTTGTAAAATCCGGCGACATCTGTTTGTGTGCCTGTTGAGGGTGAACCCTTTACAAAAATACTTGCGCCAGGAATTGGCTCTGCATTTTGGCTCGTAACCTTTCCGCTGATTACTTTGTCTTGCGCAAAGACAAAAGTATACGCACAGAAAAATACGAATAAACTTAATAGTAGTTTTTTCATCAAATTTGAGGTTTTAGTTAATAAATGTTTGTTTGTAGGTGTAGATATTATAAATGTAACGAAAATAGTATGAATATTTAATATTAAAAATCCAGTTTTTCTTCAAATAAAAGTATTTAAATCCTTCTGAAACAATATGTAACCGTCAAATGTTACTTAGAAACAAAAACAAATATTAAAGGATACAAAACGATAAATAAAATGGATAAATTAGAATTAAAAGGAAAATGGAATGAGATTAAAGGCAAAGTTAAACAAGCTTACGGCGATTTAACAGACGATGATTTAGCTCATGAAGATGGTCAGGATGATGAACTGTTAGGCAAACTGCAACAGAAAACAGGAAAAGGTCGTGATGAATTGGTAAAATGGATTAATTCTTTATAATATCAAAAAAGAACCACGAGAAACAGGCAATCAACATATTTGGTTGCCTGTTTTCGTTTTGGGCAAATCTTCGTTAATTCATTGTTTTATTTCGTCTTGCAAGTAGCGCTAAATGCCAATTCAGGCTAACCATTGCGCCTAAACTTTAATTTCTTGTATTTATTCGCGAAGCCTAATGGGAGGTCAGCTTACCAAACTCTTAAGGGCGTAATAGATAAATTTGGCCGAACAATAACTAAAAACGCTGGTTATTAATTGAAAACATGGACATCGTTTTTTTTGATGGAGAAGTTTTGATAATTTTTTACAGACCATGCCAGTGCAATTCTGGCTATGGAAATCTATTTTCCCAAATGTTATGACAGATTTTGCACAAAGATTTTCACAAAACCCAATTTTATCTCCAAAAGATTTAGTTCCAAGTCGTCAGGGTTTAGAAATTGCCTGCCTGTTAAATCCGGGCGTTTTTACCTTTCAAAATAAAACATGGTTGCTGGTTCGCGTTGCCGAAAGGCCTACACAAATAGAAGGCGTAATTTCATTTCCGGTTTTGAAACATAATGGAATCGAAATTATCGCGATAAATGAAAAAGACCCGGATTTGATTGCAACCGACCCGAGGGTGATTACTTACAAGGGTGCCGATTACCTGACTACCCTTTCGCATTTGCGGTTGGTTTGTAGCGACGATGGCATCAATTTTTACCAGCCAGAAGGTTATCCTTTACTTCAGGGTGAGGGTGAAGATGAAGCTTTTGGCATCGAAGACTGCAGAGTGGCCTTAATTGATGACGTTTATTACCTGACTTTTACAGCTGTTTCCGGCCATGGTGTAGGTGTAGGCTTGCGCACCACAAAAGATTGGAAAACATTTGAAAAGCATGGGATGGTAATTCCACCTCATAATAAGGATTGTGCAATTTTTGAAGAGAAGATAAACGGCAAATTTTACACACTACACCGGCCGAGTAGTGTGGATTTAGGAGGTAACTACATTTGGCTTGCGGAATCGCCGGATGGAATCCATTGGGGCAATCATAAATGTTTAATTAAAACCCGAAAGAACAGTTGGGATAGTAAACGCGTTGGCGCCGGGTCAGCACCAATTAAAACAGACAAAGGCTGGCTCGAAATTTACCACGGTGCAAATAATGAACACCAATATTGCCTGGGCGCATTTTTGATGGACTTGAATGACCCGTCGAAGGTTTTGGCCCAAACTGAAGAGCCTATTATGAAACCGACTGAGGAATATGAATTATGTGGCTTTTTTGGGCAGGTTGTTTTTACGAATGGCCACGTGATTAAGGGCGACGAATTAACTATTTATTATGGCGCAGCAGACGAGTTTGTTTGTGGAGCTACCTTTTCAATTCAAAGTATTTTATCTCAACTAAAATATCACCATGTATAAAACTCAGTTTGCTGCGGTAAACACGGGCATTATTGCCTGCTGAGGTTTTACCCAAATCTCCACATTCACTTATACACAAGCCAAAAGGCGCCCGTTTCACAGTGAGACGGCCCAAAATGGCTCTGTGAATTATTTGCAACTGGAATTGTACTAGATATAAAAGGTGTGTCAATCTCTCTAACTAAAAAAGGCGATTCCCATTTCTGAGAATCGCCTTTTTAATTCAGGTTGCCTAATACTTAGTAACCGAAAATCTCTTCTAATGTTAATGTTCTAACGTTACCAAACTTTTGCATATCCTCCAGTTTCACCTTTTTATCAGATGCAACTATTAAGTAGGTGTATGGCTGATTCGCAACTTTTTCATCGTGAAAAGTCTTGATGCTTGCGAAATTTATTGGCTTCAACTCTTTGTACAAATCAATTCGCGAATCGTAGTCATAACCTAGTTTCTTATCCGCAAAATAGTAGTAAAAAATACCATCTTTGGTAACCCTGTTTGATTCTAAATAAGTTAAAACGTTAGATTTAGCTCCATCGAAAGATTTATCACTTTGTGGTAAAACATTTAACAATTCATTCATGCCATTCACCGCATCCGTCATCTTATCGGCCTGGCTGCCAACATAGGCCAACATGCTGTATTGTCTGTCTGCTTTATCAGGCATTTGGTAAGTGGCATAGGTAGAATAGGCCAATGCTTTCGATTCACGAATGGTTTGGAATACAATAGAACCCATACCGCCACCGAAATAGTTGTTAAAAACTTCAATGTTTGCCCTGTCGGTTTTGTTGTATAAACCAGTGTTTCTAAACCAGCGAATTTCCGATTGCACCATGTCGTAATTTGCAAAATACACTCTGTTGCTGTCTTGGACGCTATATGCATATACTTTGGCTGGCGCAGCTGGCGTAAATTCTTTCGGTAACAGGTGCTGCTTTTTAATCTCAGCGGTAAAAGCATTTACATCTTTAGGCCCATAATAAGTTATTACGTGCTCATAGTTTGTAAGGTTTTTAAGCAGGTAAATTAAATCATCTGCTTTCATATTCTTAACATCTTCGTTCGATAACACATTATTATAAGGGTTTACACTGCCGTACTGCGCATACGAAGTTAAACCGGCCATAATCTGGCCTTTATTTAATTTGTTATTCTCTCTGCTTTTTAATATTGTACTTTTCAAATCAGATAAAGCTTTCTCATTTGGCTTTACATTTGCAAAAATATGTTCAACCAGGCTAACTGCTTTGTCGAAGTTCTCTTGCAAACCGCTTATATTAATCGTTGTATTCTCTGTTCCAACGGATAAGCTGTAGGTACAAGCTATGTTGTAAAATGCCTTGCTAATTTCTTCTGCACTATATTTATCGGTGCTTAAAAAAGGCAAATAACTCGCCGCATAAGGCAATAATTTATAGCTGTTTGCGCCATGGTTAAATCGATAGGTCATTCTAAAAATAGAATTTTCACTGTTTTTTGTGGTCAAAACATCTGCAATGCCAACTTTACCAGTTACAATGTCTTTTTTGTAATCTAAAAACTTTGGTTCCATCGGTTTTACCGGCGCTTCCAAAATGTTTTTTACAAATGGCGAAGTCAGGTTTCCGTTCGCATTTATTGGCGTAATGGTTGGCTTTTCTACTTTTACAATATTTTTATCCTCACCTTTATGTTTGAAACCAATTACGTAATCATCTTTAAAATAAGTTTTTGCAAATGCGATAACCTGCGCTTTCGTAATCTTTGCCGTTTCCTCAATATCGCTTAAGCTTTTGTCCCATTTGGTACCGCGGTTTAAAATGAACTCGTTAGATAGATATTCAGCTCTGCTGTTGTTGCTATCAAAGGCCTGTAAAAAACTTAGTTTTTGGTTCGCAACAATGGCTTTTATTAAGTCATCATCGAACTTGCCTTCTTTTAACATTGTAATTTGCTCTAACAATAACTTGGATGCCTGCTCCAGGCTCTGGCCCTGACGTGGTTGTGCCGATAGGTTAAACACACCATAGTCTTTCATTTGTTGGTAACTGGCGCTGGCTCGCTGGGTTTTTTGTTGTTTGTTTAAATTAATATCGATTAAACCCGCTTTGCCGTTAAATAAGATACTTTTTATTAGGTTAAGCATTAAGCTGTTCTGCGTGTTTTCAGCAAAACCGCGGTAGTAAATCTCTACCATTTCGGCACTCGGACCGTAAACATCAACCTGCTGAATCTTAGTTAATGGTTTTTCAGGAGCAGGATTGTAAAGTGAAACAGGTTTTGAAACCATGTAACCAAACGTATTGTCGATTTTTTTAATCATTACATCAGGATTAAAATCGCCTGTAAATACTGCGGCCATATTATTTGGCACATAGTATTTGTTGTAATAATTTCTGATTTCTACCAAAGATGGATTTTTTAAATGCTCTATTGTACCAATGGTAGTCTGCTGACCATAATTATGGGTAGGGAACAACAAAGCCATCATTGCTTCATCCAGTTTATTAGGGTCGTTATCCAAACCGCGGTTTTTCTCTTCGTAAACAGCTTCTAGCTCTGTATGGAAGATTCTGAAAATAGGTTTACGGAAACGTTCGCCCTGAATGGCTAAGAATTTATCGGTAGCGTTTGATGGAAAATCTTCGTTGTAAACCGTTTCTTCGTACCAGGTGTGCGCATTTGAAGAGTTGCCACCAATGCCCGACATCATTTTGTCGTACTCGTTCGCTATCGAAAAGTTCGAAGCTTCGCCCGAAGTCTTATCAATTTCCTTGTAAATTTCTTTGCGCTGAACAGGGTCGGTTGTTTTGTTGTACTTTTCGTAAAGTGCATCAATTTTATCTAGATAAGGCTTTTCTTTTGCCCAATCTGCGGTACCAAATTTATCTGTGCCTTTGAATAACAAATGCTCCAAATAATGCGCTAAGCCTGTTGCAGCTTTGGGGTCGGTGTTGCTACCCGCTCTAACACTCATTCGAAACTGGATATTCGGTTCTTTATTATTAGGTGAAAGAATAACAGTTAACCCGTTTTTTAGCGTGTAGAAGCGGGTTGATGTAGGGTCGCTTGTTACATACTTGTATGTGTAACCGCCCGATGAACCGGTTTTCCACTGATAAGTTTGCGCTTTAACAAACGTACCGGTTATCAGAAAACAGGCAAGAGTAAATAGTTTGAATTTCATTTATTTGGATTTGGTTTGTGGTTGCTGATGTTCATCAACTTAGGGGTGAATGAATGATCGCAGCAAATAAGTTATTTATCCAAATATATATGCTTTAAGCCATCGAAAGAAATAATTTTTTCTTCAAACTAAAGATATAGGAATTAACTTGGCAACTTAAAAATTTAGCTTTATTACGCCTTAAATTTAATAATCTGTATTTTTACATCATGACGAAGCAAAGTACAAAACCAAATATTTTAGTTGTTAATGATGATGGCATAACTGCAACCGGGATCAAGAACCTGATGGAAGTTATGCAGGAGCTGGGAAATGTAGTTGTTGTTGCGCCAGATAGTCCGCAGAGCGGGATGGGACATGCAATTACAATTGGCAAACCGATTCGTTTCGATAAGGTAGATTTGTATCCTGGCGTAGAAATGTATAAATGCAGCGGTACGCCTGTAGATTGCGTTAAACTTGGCGTCAACAAAATTTTTAAGGGAAAAAAACCCGATTTATGTGTTTCAGGAATCAATCACGGATTAAACAATTCGATAAATGTACTTTATTCGGGTACCATGTCTGCCGCGGTTGAGGGTGCTATAGAAAAAATACCATCTGTTGGTTTTTCGCTGGATGATTTTGCCGCCGATGCAGATTTCAGTTTCACCAAAAAGTACATAAAGCAAATTTGCGAACAGGTTTTGGCAAATGGCTTGCCTGAAGGAACTTTACTAAATGTTAATTTTCCGAAAGGCGATAAACTTAAGGGCGTTAAAATCTGCCGTCAGGCCAATGCTAAGTGGATGGAAGAGTTTGATGAAAGAACTGACCCTTACAAAAGACCTTATTATTGGTTAACCGGTGTTTTCGAAAACTTTGACCGCGGTGAAGATACGGATGTTTGGGCATTGGAACACGGCTATGTTTCCATTGTTCCGGTTCAGTTCGATTTAACGGCGCATCATGCTATACCTTTATTAAACAGCTGGAGTTTCGATGTAAACAAGAAAGCAGATAATTCTTCTACAAAAATTTCAGCGCCGGATGGTTTAAACCTTGGTTAGTTAGCAAATGAACCATCAGTTAAATAAATTAAAAGATTCGGTTTGGATTGGTTTGGGCATTGGTTTATTTACGCCTGCTGTGCTTTGCACTTTGGCCTGGTACCTGATTCATCACATAATCTATCTTGCCAAGGCCGATTTGTTATACATTGGCTGTATTGCCGCTAATGCTTATACTATGCAATATTTTTTCAAACATTATAAAGAAAATATTGGCAGAGGCATTTTGGCAGCGACATTTCTATGTGCATTTGTGTTTTTCTATTATAAAGTTTTTTAAGTTAATGCGGTATTGCCAGGTTCAAAAGCAAGCTATCTTGTAAAAGGTTTCGTTTGTAAATGATGAAGGAGAAAGATAAGCAAATATGAAATATTACCTCGTCGCCGGCGAAGCATCGGGCGATTTACACGGTGCAAATTTAATGAAAGCGCTAAAAGCTGAAGATGGCGAAGCTGTGTTCAGATATTTTGGTGGCAACAAGATGCAGGCAGAAGGCGGCCAGTTAGTGAAACATTATGCTGATATGGCTTTTATGGGTTTTACCGAAGTCCTGTTAAACCTGCGTACCATTTACAAAAACTTAAGTGCATGCAAAAAAGACCTGCTGGATTGGCAACCCGACGTGCTAATTTTGATTGATTTCCCAGGTTTTAATTTAAAAATAGCTGAGTTTGCAAAGGCTAATGGCATAAAGGTTTGTTATTACATTTCACCGAAGGTTTGGGCATGGAACCAAAAACGGGTACTTAAAATTAAGAAAGTTGTCGACCATATGTTTTGTATTCTGCCTTTTGAGGTCAGTTTTTACAAAACATGGGGTATGGAGGTCGATTATGTTGGCAATCCATTACTGGATGAAAAGGCACAGTTTAAGCCTGATTTCAATTTCAGAGCGCAAAATGACCTTGGCGATTCAAAAATTATAGCCCTGCTTCCCGGAAGTCGTAAACAGGAGATAGAAAGGTTACTCCCTGTTATGTTAAGCATTACAGCCCATTATCCCGATTATCAGTTTGCAATTGCGGCGGCACCAACTTTCAGCGAAGCTTATTATCAGGCGTTTATCGGTGATAAAAAAGTTAAATTATTGTTCGGTAATACCTATAACCTGTTGTACAATGCGCATGCTGCAGTCGTGGCTTCGGGTACTGCAACTTTAGAAACAGCTTTGTTTAAAGTGCCTCAGGTTGTTGTGTACAAGGGCGGCGCAGTTTCTATCGCAATTGCAAGAATGCTGGTGAAAATCAAGTTCATCTCGCTTGTAAATTTGATTGTAAACAAAAAGATAGTAACCGAACTTATACAAGAAAGTTGCACCACAGAGCAGGTTAGCAAAGAAGTGGGCATAATTGTGGGCGGCGAGGGGAGAGCGGCGCTGCTTAAGGGTTACAATGAACTGCTGGCTTTAATGGGAAATCCGGGTGCATCAGATAAAACTGCTAAATTGATTATTAACTATTTAAAACGTTAAATTTTACACGCTAAGTGTTAAATCAGTTCCTTGCAAGTGTTCTCCATACTAAATTATCTTTTTTTTATTTAGTTTTGATTAGTATACCATGAATTAACTAAGCAAATGAAAGCCCTCTCCATAAAAGATATCGCCGTTAAAGCGAATGTTTCTATAACCACAGTTTCCTTCATCATAAATGGAAAAGCCAAAGAAAAATCCATAAGTGAGGCAGTTATAGAAAAGGTGGAAAAGATTATAGAGGAGAGCGGTTATAAGCCAAACCAGATTGCCAGAAGTTTACGTACCGGAAATTCCAACATTATCGGCCTCATCGTAGAGGATATTTCAAACTCTTTCTTTGCCAAGATAGCTCGTTTAATAGAAGATAAAGCGTACAAACGCGGATACAAAATCATTTATTCGAGTACCGAAAACAGCATAGCAAAAGCGCAGGAACTCATCAATATGTTCAAATCGAGAAAGGTAGATGCCTACATTATCTCGCCGATAAAGGGTTTGGAAGAAGATATACAGATTCTTTTAAATGATGATAAGCCTGTTATTCTCTTTGATAGGAATCTTCCGGATTTAAGCACAAACTACGTAGGTGCAAATCATTTCAGCGCTTCGTACCAATCAATCGAGAATTTTATTGAGCAAGGCAAAAAGAAAATTGCGCTTGTTACCACCGATATCGACGTGCAGCAGATAACAGAGCGTTTAGAGGGCTACAAAAAAGCTTTGGTCGACTACGGCCTTCCTTACGATGAAAGTCTGGTGCTAAAAATTCATTTCAATCAAGATGAAAAGGATACCATCAGCCAGATGGAGTCTTTGTTCAAAGACCAGCAGATAGATGCCGTTTTATTCGCAACCAACTACTTAGCCATTAGCGGTTTAAAGGTGCTTAAACAAATAAAGAAGCAAATCGGAGCAGATTTTTCAGTAATTGCCTACGATGATCATGAAGCCTTCGAGCTCCACACGCCGGGCATTTCAACCGTTCAGCAGCCTTTAGAGGAAATCGCTGAAAACGTTATTCAGCTCATATTAAGTCAGTTATCTTCAAAATCGAAATTGCCAAACCAACAAATCATTATTCCGGCAAAGCTTATCCTCAGAGATTAAAAATTAGTAAAGCAATCCTGTTGTAACGTTTTTTTTACAACTAAATCGTTTTATTAATTGACAAAAAATTTCTATCATTGATGTAGTAAAACGATTTACTATAACCAAATGTATTTATGAGACTTACGCAGGACCCTAACTGTATGGCAAGTACTACTATTCCTGACTACAGAAGAACTTATCTGCCCGGCACAGTTTTGTTTTTACACTAAATTTTTCTCGGTTCATAATAAATAGAATACAATACAAGGTATAGCTTGATATGCCTTGTGCTGAGAGTTAAGATATATCAGATATCGACAAAGGGCGTACACAGTAAAAAGAAAATACAATATAAACTAATCAATTAAAATTTAACAAAACCGCTAATGAAAATTAATTTACTAAAAATTACTGGGCTGTCTGCTGCAATTATATTGCTGAATGGCCCTGCGTTTTCAATGAATTCAGAGTGGGAAGGGGCGAAGGGATTCATGGATACGAACAAGCTGTGGCAGCAAGTTCAGACGCAAAATGTTATTACCGGAACGGTGGTTGATGATAAAAACTCAGCAGTTCCTGGTGTTGGCATCAGAAATCAAACTTCTGGAAAAACAACAGTTACCGACGCAAACGGTAAATTTACAATTGAAGCTAATGCGGGCGAGGTTTTGCGCTTTACCTACATCGGTTTCGAAACACAGAATGTTACCGTTGGCACAAGCAAAACAGTTAGCGTAAAATTAGCTACAACTACCGAAACAAAACTAGATGATGTAACGGTTGTTGCGGTTGGATATGGTACGCAGTTACAAAAGGAGACAACTTCGGCAGTAGCCCACGTTGGTGCCGATGATTTCAGACAAAGTGGTTCAAGAAATGCTTTGGATCTTATTCAAGGTAAAGTTGCGGGTCTTAATATCACGCGTAGCGGTTCTAACCCTAACTCTGGTGTAAGCGTTCAGCTTCGTGGTGTTGTTTCTGTTACGGGTAGTACGAGTCCGTTATTTGTAATTGATGGTATTCCAGGTGGTAACCCGGATTTGTTACAACAGGATGATATCGAGGCTATTGATGTGCTAAAAGATGGTTCTGCAGCTGCAATTTATGGATCGAGCGCCAACGCAGGTGTAATCTTGATTACTACTAAAAAAGGTAAAACCGGGCCGCCTCAGTTTAATTATTCTGGTTATGCAAGAAAGGAGTATTACAACCAATGGTTAGATTTCTTATCTCCGTCTGAATATAAAGCAAGAATTGCTTCTGGCGAGATTAAGCAACAGAACTTTGGAAGTGAAACTGATTTTGTTGATCAGTTAATCAACCACGATAACTTATCCCAAAACCACAACTTAAACTTTAGTGGCGGTACAGATAAAACAAGCTATAGAGCAAGTATCAACTATCGTGATTTACAGGGTATCGGAAAAGAAAATGGTCGTGAAGAATATACTTTAAGATTTAACATCAACCAGACTGGTTTAGATGATAGATTGAAAATTCAGGCAAATTTAGTTACCAACTTTAACAAAGCTAACTTATTAGGTAGTGGTGGTGCAAGAGAAAATAGTGGTACTTGGGAAAGTGAGCAAACTAAAAATCCAACACTTTCTAACTTCAATCCTGATGGAAGCTACCGTTTCGATTTAACAAGTAATAATGAGTATGCACGTTTGTTCCAGGAAACTTCTTACCGCAAACAGCAAACAAGTTCTGCAGATGTTAAAGTTGATTTAGACATTATCAAAGGTTTAAAAGCTTCGATTTTCGGATCTGTAACCAGAAACAGTGGAAACGATGGTGCATACCGCGTTAAAGCAAGTGAAAACTCGTTAGAAAATACCGATTTCCCAGGTGGAGGTTATGCGGCAAAGTCAGACTTTTTAGATCAGAACTTCGCTGTTGAACCAACGTTACAATACAATACAACAATTGCTTCTAAACATACAATTACTGGCTTATTAGGTTATAGTTATCGTTACGGAATCAGTGAAGGCTTATCAGCAAGTAACCGTGGTTTCATCAACGATTTATTCCATGAGGATAACTTAGGTCAGGGTTCTGCATTAGGTGTTGGTAAAGCTGCAATGGGTAGTTATAAAAATGACAACACGTTAATCGCATTTTTCGGTCGTGTTAACTATAGCTTTGCTGGGAAATATTTATTAACTGCAATATTAAGGAGAGAAGGTTCATCACGTTTTGGTGCCAACAACAAGTGGGGTAATTTCCCTGCTATTTCTGGTGCATGGAACATCTCTGATGAAAACTTCATGAAAAACGTAAACTGGGTAAACAACTTAAAATTAAGAGTTGGTTACGGTGAAACTGGTAACAGTGGTTTTGCAAACAATGCATCGAGGGTAACGCTTGGTGGCGGTGGTAGATATCTATATCCTGATGGCCAATACCTTGAAACTTATGGTCCGAACAGAAATCCAAATCCTAACCTTAAATGGGAAACCAAAAGAGAAACAAACATTGGGTTAGAATTTACTGTGTTAAAAAGTAGATTATCTGGTTCATTAGATTTATTTAAACGTACCACTAAAGATTTATTAGATACCTATACTTCTCCTCAACCTCCATTTGTTCAAAGTTCAATTTATACAAACGTAGGTACGATTTCATCAAAAGGTATCGAACTTGCATTAAGTTATGCAGCATTTAACACTAAAGATTTTACCTGGGATATTGACGCTACAGCAAGTACCTTAAGAAATACTTTAGATTCTTATTCAAATGATGAATACAAAATTTTGTTTAAAACATTTGGTGGAATCGGTGGTGCTGGTGCATTAGGTGATGCAATCACCACTTACGAAGGTGGCGCACTAGGTGAATTTTGGGGTAAAAAATTCGCAGGTTTTACGGCTGATGGTAAATGGTTGTTCTACAACAGAAATGGCCAGGCTGTACCAAATGCGCAGATCAACAACTCTAGAGACAAAAATGTAACTGATTTACAAATGCTTGGTAATGCAATTCCAAAGTATTATGCGTCGTTAGCGAACAATTTCAGGTACAAACAGTTCGATTTACGTGTTTTCTTAAGAGGTAAATTTGATTACGATATTTTAAATAGAACTGCACTTTCCTATGCTAACAAAACCTGGTCTGGCAATTTGTTAAGAAGTACTTTCGATAAGTATAGCCAAATTAATGATACTTATATGTATTCTGATTACTATTTGGAAAAAGGAAGCTTTGTAAAACTCGATGAAGTAACGATTGGCTATAATTTCAAATTGAAAACCAAATTAATTAGAAACATGCGTATTTACGCAACCGGACAAAACTTGGCAACAATTACTGGTTATACTGGTAGCGATCCTGATTTCATCAGCGATAACGGTACTGGCCCGGGTGTTGATAATAGTGGTGCTTATCCAAGTTCACGTTCGTTCTTGTTTGGCTTAAATGTTGGATTCTAAAGATTAAAAAAAAATGAAAAATAAATCAATTATATACAGTGTGCTTGCAGGCGTTTTATGCCTTACAAATGCATGTACGAAGTTAGATGAAAATGCATACGATCAGCTTTTAACAGATAACTTCTATAACAATAAAACTGAAGTTTTATCAGCAGTTTTAAGGCCATATACCCATGCAAATGCTTGGGTTACACCTTCTGGTCAGGATGGCTGGTGGCGTTTAGCCGAACTTTCTGGCGACCAATTGGCATGGCCAACTAAAGGCCGCCATGGTGAAGATGGAGGTAAGTGGAAAAGATTGCACTACCACACCTGGACTACAGACGAAGGTGGAATTAACAATGCCTGGTCTTTAATGTTCTGGGGAATGGGATTATGTAATGACCCAATCGAGAACATCGAAAAACGTGAAATATCGGCAATGGGTATTACACAAGTTGAAAAAGATGCATTTATTTCTGAGCTTAAACTTTTAAGAGCATTCCACTACTTGAAATTGATGGATTTGTTCGGAAATATTCCAATCGTTACACAAGTTGGTATCCCTGCAAAACCGGAAACCAAATCGCGTAAAGACGTATTTAATTTCATCGAATCTGAAATTAAGTCGAACATCGATAAAGCGCCGAAATTATCTCGCGGCCAGTTAGGACGTATGAGCCAGGCCGGCGCTTACGCAATGTTGGTAGAACTTTACTTAAACGCAGAAGTTTGGACAGGCACAGCACGTTGGGATGATTGTATTGCTGCTGCAAACAAATTAATTGCAGGTGAAGGCGGTGCTCAGAATGGAACTATGCAATTAGATCCAAACATTACTGACCAATTTAAAACAACAAACGATTTATCTAAAGAAGTTATTTTCTCAATCGCTTATAACTATAGCGTAGCCAACTTCCAGCCATCGTGGCCAAGTGAATTTTACCACTTTAAACAGCAGGAAATTTACGGCGGTGGTAGAAATGGTAATGATGGTATTGTTGTAATTCCTGGTGTGTTTACAACGTATGAAGATGCTGATTTAAGAAAAAGAGAATGGATGTTAGAAGGCCCAATGTTTAAATTTGTTGCGCCTACGCAACCGGTTTTAGCATCGGAAGAATACAATGGTTTACAACTTACCTTTGTTGATAACATTCAGAAAAATAAAACTGGCTCGAAAGTTTCAAACATGAGTGAAGGTGAAGAAAACAGCGGTGTTCGTTTTAACAAGTACAAGCTAGGTAACCAGTTCGCTGGTCCGGGTGGTGTGCCTGCAATTGATGCAAACTATAACAATGGCGACTGGAACATTTATCGTTTAACGATGATTTATTTTGCGAAAGCAGAAGCAATTATGCGTAAAAATGGTGGTGTTGCAAATGCAGAAGCCGTTCAGTTAATTAACGATTGTAAAAAACGTGCATATTCACCTGCTGATTGGGCAACCAGAGCTTATACTCCGGCTACCTTAACGCTTGATGAATTGTTGGCAGAAAGAGGAAGAGAATTTATCTTCGAAGGATTAAGAAGAGACGATTTGATTCGCTTTGGAAAATTTGCTACAGCTACCTGGTGGGATCACACGCCAACAACAGCTACTAAAGCGCTTTATCCAATTCCTCAGGTTCAAAGAAACCTTAACGGAAACTTAACTCAAAATCCTGGTTACTAATAAAAAGGTCAATAATTAAGGTGCTCAATTATGAGCACCTTTTTTTTGATTTGCAATTTAATAAGTCATTTATGTAACTCATATATTACATTTTTCGATTCATCAAAATTCTTGATTTTTACTTAATATTGGCAATGGTAAAACGTTTTACCAATCTGCCTTATCAATCTGGTGCTGCCTAAACCAAATATTTATGAAAAGACATCTTTCCTTTTTACTGCTGAGCATATTGTTCGTTTTCCAATCAGTTGCTCAAGACAAAGCACCAGCTTACCCATTAATTACACATGATACCTATTTCAGCATTTGGTCTTTCGGCGATGAATTGAACCAGTCTGTAACCAAACACTGGACCGGTAAAAACCAATCGTTATCTGGCGTACTTAAAGTTGATGGTAAATTTTACCGCTTCTTAGGTGCCGAATCCAAAGAATATAAAACCATACTTCCTGCAGCAGATGAATCTGCTTATCAGGCAAGTTACACATTTAATAAACCAGCAGATGGCTGGATAGCCTCGGCGTTTGATGACGCAAAATGGCAAAAAGGAACTGCGCCTTTTGGCGATGATGACGCCGCTAAAACCAAATGGAAAAGCGACGATTTATACTACAGAAGAAAATTTACCACCGCGAAAACAGCAGTGGGAAAACGATATTTAAAGCTTAACCATGATGATAACGTTGAAGTATTTATTAACGGTAAGCAGATTTACAAAAAGGAAGGTTGGGTACACGAGTACATCTATATTCCAATTGAAGAAAGCGTATTAACCTCGGGCGAAAACATACTTGCAATTCATGTCAAAAACTCTGCAGGTGGCAGATTTCTTGACGCAGGTATCGTAGAAGAAGTACCTCAGAAATCGGCTATTGGTTTAGCAAAACAAACAAATGTAAAGGTTGATGCAACTGCTACAAAGTACAGTTTTATCTGTGGTGCAGTCAATTTGGATATTACATTTACTTCGCCCTTGCTGTTAAATGATATTGCGCTTACCGCCAGACCTATAAGTTATATCAGCTATGCTGCTAAAGCTACTGATGGCAAAGCACATAAAGTTGATTTGTACTTCAGTGCATCAACAAATATTGCAGTAAATACACCAAACCAGCCCGTTGCGGCGAAGAAAACGCTTTCTAATAACCTTTCAATACTTAGCGCCGGTACCGTAGAACAGCCAGTTTTACAAAAGAAAGGAGACGACTTAAGAATTGACTGGGGTTATATGTACGTAGCAGTTCCTCAGAAGTTTAAGGCAACGCAGTACATTAATAAACAGGAAGAAAGTTTGAATAGCTTTTTGGGCAACAACTACCCGGCAACTGCATCGGTTGCCAATGGCAAAGAATTAAATTTAAGCAGTATCATCCCGTTTGGAACCGTTGGTAGCACTGCGGTGGAGACGTATTTAATGATGGGTTACGACGACTTAAAATCAGTTGAATATTTCGGTACACAGTTGGCACCTATCTGGAAAAAATCTGGCGGAAACTTCGAAACGCAGCTTGCAAACGCAGCTAAAGATTATACTACAATCATTAAGAAATGTGCAGATTTTAGCACGAAACTTTTTGCTGATGCTGAAAGAGCAGGTGGTAAGGAATATGCTGAGTTATGTGAGCTGGCTTACCGACAAAGTATTGCGGCGCATAAAATAGTTTATGCACCGAATGGCGACATCTTATTCCTCTCAAAAGAGAACTTTAGTGGAGGCTTTATCAATACGGTGGATGTTACTTACCCGTCTGCGCCGGAATATTTAATTTATAACCCCGAATTATTAACAGGTATGCTTAACGGCATTTTCTATTATGCTGAAAGTGGAAAATGGAAGAAACCTTACCCCGCACACGATTTAGGTACTTATCCTTTTGCCAACGGACAAACTTATGGAGAAGACATGCCTGTAGAAGAAGCGGGAAACATGATAATTTTGACAGCCGCAATTGCCAGGGCACAAGGGAATGCAAAATATGCTGAAAAGCACTGGAACACATTGGCTACCTGGGCCGGGTACCTTTCTAAAGAAGGCTTTGACCCAGCAAACCAGTTATGCACCGATGATTTCGCCGGCCACCTGGCCAGAAATGCAAATTTATCAGTTAAAGCGATTGTAGCAATTGGCGCCTATGCACAACTGGCTCAGCAGATTGGAAAAACTGCAGAAGCTGAAAAGTACAGGAACATTGCTTTGGGCATGGCCGGTAAGTGGCAGCAAATGGCTGATGATGGCGACCATTTTGCCTTAACTTTTAATGATAAAAATACCTGGAGCCAAAAATATAACCTGGTTTGGGATAAGCTTTTAGGATTGAAACTTTTTCCTGAAGCCGTTTATAAAAAAGAAATAAACTACTATTTAACGAAGCAAAATGCTTTTGGGTTGCCTTTAGATAGTCGTAAAACCTACACCAAATCTGATTGGATAATGTGGACAGCAACGCTTGCCGATAATCAACAGGATTTTCAGAAGTTTATAAAGCCTATCTATAAGTTTGCCAATGAAACGGAAAGTAGAGTGCCGCTTAATGATTGGCACGAAACCACAACCGGCGCAAAAGTCGGGTTTCAGGCAAGAAGTGTTGTGGGTGGCTATTTCATAAAGTTACTCGCAGAAAAATGGGGCGTTAGAAATTAGAATTACTGAATTTGTATATGAAGTTTAAACATTCTATCGTTCTTGTTTTAAGCATGCTCCATGCGAATCTGTTTGCTCAACAGGCAGATTTAGTTCAGTATGTTAATACTTTACAGGGTACAAATTCCAAACACGAATTAACCAGGGGAAACACCTATCCAACTACCGCGCTCCCTTTTGGCATGCACACCTGGACACCCCAGACAGGGAAAAACGGCGACGGCTGGAAATATCAGTATTTTAAGGAGACCATTAGAGGTTTTCAACAGGCACACCAATGCAGTTCGTGGACCCGCGATTATGCTGTCTTTTCTTTAATGCCGATGATAGACAATTTGGTGGTCGATGAAAATCAGCGTGAATCGAAATTTAAACACGCAAACGAAATTGCTAAGCCAAATTACTATAAAGTAAAGTTCGAGAACCAGATTACCACCGAAATTTCACCCTCCGAACGTGGTGCTCATCTTCGTTTTTCTTATCCGAAGGGTAAAAAAAGTTATCTTGTTCTTGATGGTTACATCCGTACAAGTGGTGTAAAAATCTACCCGAAACAAAAGAAAATAACAGGTTATGTTAGCAATGGGCAAGGTTTTAAAAAAGAATGGAAAAGTTATTTTGTTATTCAGTTCGACCAGCCAATAAAAGCTTTCGGAACCTGGGAAAACAAAAAGAATATCATTACTCCAGATTCAACCACGGCAGAAGGCTTGGGTAAAGGAGCTTACATCGAATTTAAACCCGGTTCCAATGTCCAGGTAAAAACGGCCTCCTCCTACATCAGTTTGGAGCAGGCCGAACTAAATTTAAAAACCGAACTCGGTGCAGATAAAACATTAGAACAAACAAAGGCGAATGCAGCTGCGGTATGGAATAAATCCTTAGGTAAAATTTTAGTCGAAGGTGGTTCCAAAGAAGATACGGAAACTTTTTACTCCTGCTTTTTTAGGGCAAGTCTTTTCTCACGGAAATTCTATGAGCTTAATGCCGAGGGCAAACCATATTATTTTAGTCCGTACGATGGCCAGGTTCATCCTGGTTATATGTTTACCGATACTGGATTTTGGGATACCTTCCGGGCACAATTTCCATTAAATACTTTGCTACAGTCAGAAATGCACGGGCAATATATGCAAGCCTTGCTCGATGCTTATAAACAATGTGGCTGGCTGCCTTCATGGTCTTTTCCAAGTGAAGGTGGCAGCATGATTGGGAACCATGCGATTTCTCTTCTGGCAGATGCCTGGGTTAAGGGAATAAGAACTTTCGACCCGAAAGCGGCTTTGGAAGCCTATTTGCACGAAGCGACAAATAAAGGTCCGTGGGGCCCGGCCAATGGACGCGATGGATGGAAGGAATACTTTGAGCTGGGTTACGTGCCTTATCCAAAATATCGTGAAGCCACTGCAAAAACTTTGGAATATGCATATGATGACTATTGTGCTTATCAGCTGGCGAAAATGACAGGCAATAAGTTTTACATGGATATTTTTGAGCGGCAGATGTACAATTACCGCAATGTTTACGATGCGGATTCAAAATTTATGCGTGGCAGAGATTTAAACGGAAATTGGTCTCCAAATTTCGACCCGATAGAGTGGGGTGGCCCATTTACCGAAGGAAATGCCTGGCATTGGCAATGGTCGGTTTTTCAGGATACCAAAGGCTTGATAAATTTAATGGGTGGCAACCAAAACTTTGTAGATAAGTTAGACGCTGTTTTTACAGAGCCGAACAAAGTTAAAGTTGGTACTTATGGCGGCATGATACATGAAATGACCGAAATGGTAATGGCCAATCTTGGCCAGTATGCCCACGGAAATCAACCCATACAGCACATGGTTTACTTATATAATTATGCTAACGAGCCCTGGAAAGCTCAGTTCCATGCCCGCGAGGTAATGACTAAACTCTACGATGCCACAGAAAATGGTTACCCGGGAGATGAGGATCAAGGTCAAACGTCATCGTGGTACGTGCTTAGCGCACTGGGTTTTTACAGCGTTACGCCCGGCAGTGGAGAATATGTTCTTGGAAGCCCGATGTTTAAGAAAATAACTATTAATTTAGGCGATTCGAAAAAGTTCGTAATAGACGCTCCAAATAACAGCAAAGAGAATGTTTACATAAACGCCGCCACTTTAAATGGAAATAACTATACTCGCACCTTCTTATCGCATCGCGACATCTTAAATGGTGGGATTTTTAAGTTAGATATGAGTAACAAACCAAATATAAACAGGGGAAAACTGGAAGAAGATAAGCCATTTTCTTTGAGCAAATAAAGATAAAATTGCTGGTGTATCATCAACAATTACAGGTAATAATTATAAAGACAAGATAGATAGACAATGGAAAAACCTGTTGCATTAGGTGTAGATATAGGCGGTTCGCACATCACAGCGGCATTAATAGATTTAGAAACCAGAACAATTGTTCCGGATTCGATAGAGCGCAATGCAGTAGATTCCCAGGAAAGTAAAGAGGAAATTTTAGCCGCATGGTGCGAGGTTATAGTTAAAGCTTTTTTAAAAACAACATCTAAAACAAAACTCATTGGTATAGCAATGCCGGGTCCTTTCGATTATGAGAAAGGTATTTCGTTGATAAAAGATCAGGATAAATTTAAAGCACTATATGGCGTAAATATTAAAGAAGAACTATCAAAGCGCTTGGATATTCAGGCCGAGAACATTCATTTTATTAATGATGCTGCAGGCTTTTTACAAGGAGAAGTTTTTGGTGGCGCGGCCCGGGGTAATGCTAACGTTATTGGCTTAACGCTCGGCACTGGTTTGGGTTCTTCTTATAGCGAAGGTGGCGTTGCTAAAGATGCCGATTTATGGAATTCTCCCTTTATGAATGGAATTGCAGAAGATTACTTATCTACCCGTTGGTTTGTGAAGCGGTACAATCAACTTAGTAATAATACTGTTGCAGGCGTTAAAGAATTAACTGCGTTAACGGCAACAGATCATCTCGCAACCCGCGTTTTTATGGAGTTTGGACACAATTTAGCTCAATTTTTAATTCCGGTTATTAAGCAGCACAAGGCAGACATTGTAATTATCGGGGGCAATATATCGAGAGCTTTTGCTGCATTTTCTCCCGAATTAATTGCAACTTTAAAAGGAAATGGAATTCATACCGATATTAAGGTAACGAAGTTAAAAGAGCATGCTGCATTAATCGGTGCTGCAAGCTGTTGCGATTTAAATTTTCTGCTCGAAGACAGGAGCGAAAATGCCATAATTGCTGAAAAGAAATTTCATTGAAAGGAGGGTAATGCCTTTTTTTTATGCGAGGATAGTAAAACCATTTAGTAATACAATAAAGTGATAAAAGGGCCGGTAACTCCCTTTTAACTGGTGATAAATATGAATCTCAAAACGAGCAAATTTTATAGTTTTTTATGGGTTGCATGTTGCTGTATTTCGTTTAATGCAACGAATACTTTAGCGCAGCAGAATTCGTCTAATATAAAATACGTTGATCCGAAGATTGGTAGCGTTGGGCTAATTTTGGAGCCAACAAGGCCGGCTGTTCATTTACCAAATAGCATGGTTCGGGTTTTTCCTGTTCGTGCCGACCAGATTGATGATCAGATTGCTTATTTCCCGCTAACCATCTCATCCCACAGGCAAAACTGGTTGTTCGGTTTTATGCCGTATACCGGAGCGGTAAATGAGCAGGCATGGACAAAGAAATTTACTTCAGATAATGAAAAAATAAGTCCGGATTTTTACCAGGTTACGCTTGAAGACCAAGGTACGAATATCAGTTTCACACCGGCAGCAAAATCAGGCTTTTTCAAAGTAAACTTCGGTTCAAAAGCTGATAAGTATTTGAGGATGCATATTCTAAACAAAGGCGAAATTAACCTCAACAGCAAAACGAGTATTAGCGGCGTTGAAGATTTTAGAGGTATGAAAGCTTATTTCTATGCTGAAACAAATACGCCGCTGGAAATTGTTTATCAAAATAATCAAACAAAAACAAAAGCCTTTTTCAAGGTGAGCAACCAGGTTCAGAGTGTTTCATTTAAATACGGAGTTTCATTTATAAGTGTAGAACAGGCCAAGCAAAATTTAGCCAACGAAATTCCAGATTGGGATATGGCCAAAGTTCATGCAAAAGCCACATCAGCATGGAACAAAGCACTCAACCAGATTAATATCGAAGGTGGAACTGAAGCTCAGAAGCGGGTTTTTTACACCTCATTGTATCGTTCATACGAAAGAATGATTGATATTAATGAATACGGGCGTTACTATAGCGGTTATGATAAACAAATACACACTTCGGATAAACCATTCTTTGTGGATAATTGGTTATGGGATACATACATTGCGCTGGAACCTTTGCAAACCATTTTAAATCCTAAAATGGAAGGCGACAAAATTCAGTCCTACGTACAAATGTATGAACAAAGCGGTTGGATGCCCTCTTTTGCGCTAACCTTTGGTGATGATCCGTGTATGACGGGTAACCACGCCGCCGCCTGGATCTTAGATGCGTATAATAAAGGCGTTAGTAATTTTGATTTGAAAAAAGCTTATGAAGGGGTTAGAAAGAATTCGTTAGAAGCAACTCTGTTGCCCTGGAAAAATGGTCCCGCAACCTCGCTTGATAGTTTTTACACCAAAAACGGCTATATGCCTGCACTTAACCCAGGCGAGAAAGAACCTGTGAAAGAAGTGCACGGCTTCGAAAAAAGACAGAGTGTTTCTGTAACGCTGGAGAATAGTTTTGATGACTGGTGCATTGCACAACTTGCCAATGCCGGTGGGAACCAAAGAGACAGAAAGCTGTTTTTAGAGCGTGCAGCAAACTATAAAAATGTTTTTAGAGTAGATAAGGGCTTTGTTTGGCCAAAAGATGCTGACGGCAACTGGATTGAACCATTTGATCCGAAATTTTCTGGCGGACAGGGAGGTCGCGAATATTTTACCGAAAACAATGCTTACACCTACAACTGGGATGTAAAACACGACTTAAACGGCATGTTTGCTTTAATGGGCGGAAAGGCAAAAGCAGAGGAAAAACTCGATGATTTGTTTAGAGCGAGCCTTGGCAGAAGTAAATATAATCTTTGGTACACATTCCCAGATGCAACCGGACTTGTTGGTCAGTTTGTGATGGGTAACGAGCCAAGTTTCCACATTCCATACATCTACAATTACCTTGGCTCGCCATGGAAAACGCAGAAAAGAATTCGTATGCTGATGGATACCTGGTACACAGACAATCTTTTTGGCATTCCCGGAGATGAGGATGGGGGAGGTATGACCGCATTCGTCGTATTTTCAATGATGGGCTTTTTCCCGGTAACACCTGGCGTGCCTGTTTATAGCATTGGAAGCCCGGCTTTTAACAAGATTTCAATAAAACTTGATAATGGTAAAAATTTCACGCTAAATGCCCGAAACAACTCTGCAGAGAATAAATATGTACAAAGTGCCGAGTTAAACGGTAAAGTTTTAAACCGGGCTTGGTTTACGCATAAAGAACTTGCTGCTGGCGGGGTGCTGAATTTGGTGATGGGGAATGTACCCAATAAAAACTGGGGTGTGAAAGATTTGCCTCCTTCAGCACTTGATTATAATCCTTTACAATGAAAACCGAAATTAAATTGAACGGGGAAAATAACAGGTAAAGATTTAGATGCAATTTAGGACGCTTATCTTTAAAATCCTGAAATTTAGAGATTCAAAACTTTACTCAATTAGCAAACACATAAACTGATATACAAATAATGAAAAAACTATTCATCGCCTTATTAAGTTTTGCGGCTACAGGAACTTTCGCACAACAAGTGGGCAAAGTTAACGACCCCGTAGAATGGATTAATCCGCTGATGGGATCGGCTTCTAAACCAAGCCTGTCTAACGGCAATACCTATCCCGCGGTTGGCGTTCCGTGGGGAATGAATATGTGGACACCACAAACCGGTAAAATGGGTGATGGTTGGGCATATACTTACGACGCTGATAAAATTCGCGGCTTTAAACAAACACACCAGCCATCGCCATGGATGAATGATTACGGTGCTTTTGCAATTATGCCGGTTACCGGCAAGTTAAAATTTGCCGATGATGAACGTGCAAGCTGGTTTAGTCATAAGGCAGAGGTTTCAAAACCTTACTACTACAGCGTTTATTTAGCTGATGCTGATGTGACAACTGAGCTTACGCCAACAGAAAGAGCCGCCCAGTTTAGATTTACTTTTCCTAAAACAGACAGCTCTTTTGTGGTAATCGATGCACAGAACAAAGGTTCTTACATTAAAATTTTCCCTAAAGAAAGAAAAATTATAGGCTACACGAGCAAATATGCACGCGGTCCGCTTCCTAAAAATTTTAAAAATTATTTTGTAATATATTTTGATAAGGACTTTACTTTGGCGAAAACCTGGAGTGGAAAAACGTTAGGAAACGACTTGGAACTTACCAGCGACCACACCGGTGCAGTTATTGGCTTTAAAACTGCCAAAGGTGAAAAAGTTACCGCTAAAACCGCATCATCATTTATAAGCTTTGACCAGGCAGAACTAAATTTGAAAAGAGAACTGGCAAATGATAGTTTTGATGCTACAAAATCAAAAGCTAAAGCCGTTTGGAATAAAACCCTGAGTAAAATTGCTGTTGAAGGTGGTACCATCGATCAGATGCGCACTTTCTACTCTTGCCTTTATCGTACCTTATTCTTCCCGAATAAATTATATGAGCTGGATGCAAAAAATCAAATAGTGCACTGGAGTCCTTACACGGGCGATATTAAGCCAGGATATATGTTTGCGGGTACAGGTTTTTGGGATACTTTCAGAGCTTTATATCCATTTTTAAATCTTGTTTATCCATCAATAAATAAGGAAATGCAGGAAGGTTTAATAAACGATTATAAAGAGGGTGGTTTCCTGCCCGAATGGAGCAGCCCTGGTTTTGCCAACATTATGGTGGGTAACAATTCTGCTTCTGTTGTTTCAGATGCTTACATAAAAGGTCTTCGTAGTTACGATATCAATACTTTGTGGGATGCCGTTAAACACGGTGCAAATAACGAAGGCCCAATGGCCGCAGTTGGCCGTAATGGTGTAAAATATTATAACGAATTAGGCTATGTACCTTTTGATGTTAAAATAAATGAAAATGCTGCAAAGACTTTGGAATACTCTTACGATGATTTTGCCATCTATCAGTTAGGAAGAGCGCTTAAACGCCCAGCTTCTGAAATTGAAATCTATAAGAAAAGAGCGATGAATTACAAAAATCTTTTTGACCCTGCATCTGGCCTAATGCGTGGTAAAAATCAGGATGGAACGTTCCAGAGTCCTTTCAGTCCGTTTAAATGGGGTGGTGCTTTTACCGAAGGTAACAGCTGGCATTACACCTGGTCGGTATTTCAGGATATTGATGGTTTAGCTAAATTAATGGGTGGGCATGAAAAGTTTGTAACCAAGCTTGATTCGGTTTTCTCTATGCCTCCAATATTTGATGAAAGTGCTTATGGCGGCGTAATCCACGAAATTCGTGAAATGCAGATTGCCAACATGGGTCAGTATGCGCACGGGAATCAGCCAATTCAGCATATGATATACCTGTACAATTTTGGTGGTGCCCCGTATAAAACACAATATTGGGTTCGCGAAACTATGGATAGAATGTACAAAGCAACGCCCGATGGTTACTGTGGTGATGAAGATAACGGACAAACTTCTGCCTGGTATGTATTTTCGGCAATGGGATTTTATCCCGTAACGCCAGCAACAGACCAGTATGTTTTGGGTGCGCCGTTGTTTAAAAAGATAACGCTCACTTTAGATAATGGGAAAACAGTAGTGATAAATGCAGCCGCAAACAGCGACGAAAATCGTTATGTTCAATCATTGCAATTGGATGGAAAACCATATTCTAAAAACTGGATTAACCACAGTGGTTTGCAAAAAGGTGCAGTATTAAATTTTAACATGACCGCTACACCAAACAAAACCAGAGGTTCAAATCCGGCAGATTTTCCTTACTCGTTATCAACAGAAAAATAAAACAATTTGGAAGGATGAGCTTCCGGCGGGTATCACACACTTGCTGGAAGCTCAAAACCATCTTGATAAGACTAAATAAATTGGTAGAAACCAAAACGATTACTAACAAAACCGAATATTATGAAGATTAACTTCTTAAAAACAGGTTCTACAGGCTTTGTCTGGCTTTTAGGTACCTGCATGGCTTTTGGCCAGCAACCCAATATTCCACTCACAGATTTATCAGCATTTAAAGAACCAGGAAACTCTTGGTCGTTGGTAGGTGATGTTGCCGTGGATTTAAATGAGGCAAACGCAATTAAGGGAACGAAAGGAACAGGAATTTTGCTAAACATTTCTGCACCGAAAAAAGCCGGCTTCGACCTGACAACAATCAAGGAATATGGTGACATGATTTTAGAATTGGATTACCTTACTGCTAAGGGCACAAATTCAGGAATCTATCTTCAAAACAATTACGAGATACAACTGGAAGATTCGTGGACAGTGAGAAATCCACTTTCCTCTAACAACGGTGGCCTTTACGAGCGTTGGGATAACGATAAGCCGGAAGGCGAGAAAGGTTACGGAGGTATTGCTCCCCGTCAAAATGCGAGTAAAGCACCTGGACTTTGGCAACACATAAAAATTGCATTCCAGGCACCGAAATTCGACGGAAGCGGGAAAAAAATTGCTAATGCTCGTTTACTAAGTGTAGAGCTGAATGGCGTAACCATCCACGAAAATGTAGAACTTTGGGGCGCTACAAGAGGTGGTTATGGCACCGAAAAGGCAATGGCCCCAATTCGCTTACAAGGTGATCATGGTTCAATTGCTTTCAGAAATATTTCAATTACAGATCTTCCTGCTTCATCTGCTCAAGGCTTTCGTCGTGGCGGCGGTGGCGGCGATCCAATTTATGTAGAAGCGCCTGTAAATACAATGCTTCGCAGCTTTATCGACGTGGTTCCAGGTGTTCGTTCTGTGCATGCAATTTCTGTTGGCGGCCCGCAACAAACTGCTTTTAGTTACGATTTAGATAACGGAACAGTTTTACACGGCTGGCATGGCGGCTTTTTAGATGCAACGCCAATGTGGGATGGTCGTGGAAACGGTACGTCTCGCCCGATGGGAAGCGTAACGCGTTTCACCAAAAAACCTGTTTTAGCCATTGCAAAATTGGCCAATGCAGAGGCTGCATGGGTTACAGATACAACAGGAACCGGTTTCCGTACCAAAGGTTACACTTTAGATAATCAGGATCGTCCCGAGTTTAAGTACATGATTTATGGAAACAAGGTAACCGATGCTGTGAAGGTTTTAGAAAACGGCCAGGGCTTATCGAGAGAAGTGAGCCTGGAGCAACCGGCTAAAGATTTGTACCTGCTTTTGGCTGAGGTATCAGATGTTAATGAGGTTTCTAAAGGCTTGTATTTAGTTGATGATAAAGCCTATTACCTACAATTCCCGAATGGGGAAAAACCTATCGTTAGAGATGTTAACGGTAAAAAACAACTGATTATAGCAATCGGAAGCAAATTAAATTATTCTATTTTATTTTAGTCTGAATTACGATGAGATATACATTTAAAACACTTGCAATAATGGCGCTTAGCTTGAGTTTCTCAACGCTTTTCGCTCAGGAAACACCAAAAGAAGAAGATTTTTTCAGAGTAAATAGAGTACGCGTTCCGGAAGGACCAATTCTTGAAGTTGGCGGTTTGGTTACAATGCCAAATGGCGACTTAGCAATTTCTACGCGTAGAGGCGATGTTTGGGTAGTAGAAAACCCGACAAGCATTAAGCCTTATTTTCGCAAATTCGCAACCGGATTACACGAAATTTTAGGATTAGCACAAAAAAATGGAGCGCTTTACGTAGCACAGCGTGGCGAACTGACCAAACTTGTTGATAAAAACATGGATGGCAAAGCCGATGTTTACGAAACGGTATATGCCTGGCCTTTAAGTGGGCACTACCACGAATATAGTTTCGGGCCAAAAATTGCTGCCGATGGTTCATTCCTGGTAACTGCTAACGTTGCTTTTGGCGATGAAGAATGGTGGAGAGGCGAGAGCCGTGTACCGATGCGTGGCTGGGCTATGAACATTACCGAAGATGGTAAAATGACACCTTATGCAGCTGGTTTCCGTTCGCCTGCTGGTATCGGTATGATTGACAATCAGTTTTATTATACAGAAAATCAGGGCGACTGGGTAGGTTCTGGTGGTTTGTGGAAAATTAATAAAGGCGACTTTATGGGTCACCCGGCAAGCTTACGCTGGACTGGCAGATCAGATTCGCCAGTTAAATTATCTTCAGATTTTTTCTATTCAAACATTGATGAACGCCGTATCAAAAACGATCAGGGAAGATATATTAAGCCTGAAAACAGGGTAAATGAAACCTTCAAAACGCTTTTCGATATGAAAAAAGTTTTCCCTGAATTAAAGCTGCCTTCAGTTTGGTTGCCGTACGGAATCTTAGGAATCTCATCTTCAGAACCAGTTAAAATACCGGAAAATACTTTTGGTCCTTTTGCGGGGCAGATATTAGCTGGCGACCAGGGGATGAGTATAATTTCAAGAATTTTCCTCGAAACTGTGAAGGGCGAAGAGCAAGGTGCAGCTTTCCTGTTTAGAAAAGGATTCCGTTCTGGTGTGTTAAGATTGGCTTGGGGAACTGACGGTTCATTGTTTGTTGGCGAAACCAATCGTGGTTGGGGTTCTGCCGGCGATGCGAACGAAGGTTTAGAACGTCTTGTTTACACGAATAAAGTACCTTTCGAAATGAAAGCTGTGCGCTCAATGCCTGATGGTTTTGAAGTTGAGTTTACAAAACCAGTTGACCGTAAATCGGCCGAAGATTTAGCTTCTTATGCAGCTGAAAGCTTTATTTATAAGTATCACCCGGTTTATGGTTCGCCGCCGGTAAATGTTGAAACGCTGAAAATTACAGGTGTAAAGGTTTCCGAAGATGGTTTGAAAGCCAGATTAATTATTCCGAATCTTCGTCAATACTACATTCATACTCTAACATTAGATGGTGTTCGCGACAAGGAAGGTTTTTATTCATTGGTACATCCCGTTGCTTATTATACCCTTAACCAAATTGCTGATGGAGATAAGTTATCAATGAGCGAGGTAAGCACCAGAAACTCTGAAGCTGGCCCGAAAGCATCGGCTACGCCGGTTAAACCGTCTGCAAAACCTAAAGCTTCAACAGGTAACAAACCTGAAGCCAAAGGCGCAACAAATACCACGCCTGCTAAAGCAACTACCGCTACAACCGCATCGGCAAAAACACCAACTTACAAAGAGGTTGAAGGTTTACTAACGAAGAATACTTGTTTAGCTTGCCACAATCCAACGAAAAGACAGATAGGTCCCCCTTTCGTAGAAATTGCTAAACGTAAATATTCGCCAGAGAAGATTTATTCATTAATCCATAATCCGCAACCACAAAACTGGCCGGGTTATTCTACAGAAATGCCTCCAATGCCGCAGGTAACGAAAGCTGAAGCTTTAAAAATTGCTGCGTGGATTAATTCACTAGATAAATAAAAATAGTTAGTTTGAATAATTTGGTTAAACGGTTGGTGGAAACATCAACCGTTTTTTTTGTTAAAACCAATCAGAAGAGAGCTAAAAAAAGAAATGGAGATTCCGCTTATCGCAGAATCCCCATCATCTAAATTAACGCTCTCATATACATAAACGCTGTAATTAAGATTTATTGTATAGCCGTTAAATTTTCTTAAATTTTTTTTATCACACTGTAGAATCTGGTTAAATGAAATGATAATGACTGGTTAATTCGCTAATTTTACGAAATGGAATCCATTGATAAAGTTAAACAAGATGCAGAAAAGCTGGCTGCAGCAAAAGAGGCAGTTAAATTGGTTAAAAACAATGATGTTGTTGGCTTGGGCACGGGTTCTACAGCTACATTTGCCATTAAAGAACTTGCCGAAAGAATGAAAAATGGTTTGCAGATTACGGCCGCCGCGAGTTCTCTTAAAACTGAGGAAATTGCATCTTCATACGGCATTCCGATTTTAAAACTGGAAACATTAGGGTCAATTGATCTCAGTATTGATGGAGCTGATGAATTTACCGAATCGCTGAATTTGATTAAAGGTGGCGGCGGTGCACTTTTCCGCGAAAAAATAGTTGCTTCGTTGAGTAAATTTTCAGTTATTGTTGCCGATTCATCTAAAAAAGTAGATACACTTGGTGCCTTTACTGTACCCGTTGAGGTCGTTCCACTGGCCCTACAATATGTTTCTGACCAATTGGAGAAAGCAGGTGGCAGCGGCATTTTGCGTAAACGTGAGGGTGAAACCTTTGTAACTGATAATGGAAATTACATTATCGATGCAAACTTTGGTTTAATAGCAGAACCCGCAGAACTCGCTTTTACCTTAAATCAAATCGATGGCGTTTTGGCACATGGATTATTTATTGGCTTAACATCGAAAGTTATCATGGCCAGGGCTGAGGAAATCCTGGTTTTTGAATAGTCGCGTTCCTAAGCTTTCGGCCGAAACAGCGAATTTCTTCTAACCCAATTACAAACTGGTTTCACCTATATATTGAATAAGTAACATTTCCGCAAAGCGTTAATTTCGCCACCTGCAGCCTGGCGCTTCGAAACAGCAAATGGTTACCTTCCTACTTTTTTCACCGAGGTTTTTCGCTCCCTTAAATGCCTTTCATTTTTTTTGCCGACGCTTTTGTTTCACTCACCGATAAACTGAAGTAGTTTGGAGAAAATCCATTCGCTCTTCTGCTTGTTCGATGTACATTTGATATATAAAAACAAACGTCATGGAAAATTTAATCAGAAAAAACTACACAGATAAACAAAACGCTTTGGGCATTTTAGTTATCGTTATTGGTTCGATATTCTTACTTAAAAATATTGGCTGGGCAATGCCACACTGGATATTTAGCTGGCACACCATTATGCTTGCCGCAGGTTTATGGATAGGTTATCGTAAAAACTTTCAGGGTGGAGGCTGGTTGGCGCTCACAGTTATTGGCGGATTTTTCACGCTTCAAGACATCACCGTTTTTGACTTCGAACTTTCAAAAATTACAACAGCTCTTGTGTTAATTGGATTGGGTTTATGGGTATTGTTGAAACCCAGAAAATATAAAACCTTTAACAATAACTTCCGGGATTCCTCAGCATTTCCCAAAGAAAACTAAAATTCTTAACCCATCATATATCTCAAGGGACATTTCAAAGTGTCCCTTTTTTGTGCATAGAAATTATTAGTAAGTGAAACAGGCACAGAGAAAGGATATTTAATCGGCGGATGGCGCCAAGTTGAAAAAAGAAACGGGGATTCCGCCGAAGCAGCATCCCCGTCATCTAAATTAACGCTCTCACATACATAAACGCTGATAAATGAAATTATTGTATTAAGCGGTATTTTTTTTTATTTTTTTTGTGATTTGATTTCTTGCTCTGCTAAATAAAGGGCTTGCGGCGCAAATGATATCAAAATTATTCTTAAAGCTTAGCAATAAAAAGTTGAGCAATTGGTTGTATTTTAACAAAATAGGAATCAAATATTGTTAACTTTGATTGTTTAACTAAACAATACATTATTATTCATGAAGAAAAGTATACTAATAGTTTTTGCGCTATTATTTTTTACAACGGCATCTTTTGCTCAGAATGTTATCAGCCTTTTTAATGGCGCTAATAATTTCTTTCAGCTGTTAGAAGATGGAAAATTTACTGAGGCTTACGGAAATTTTGATGAAACAGTTAAAGCTAAGTTATCGGAAGAACAGTTAAAAAAAATGTGGACTGATATCCACACCGCTTTAGGCAAGTCGAAATCTTTGGAGGCTGTTCAAAGTAAAACCCAGGGCGATTTTTTTGCTGTAACAGTGGAGGGTGAATTTGAAAGGGGAACTCAGTCTTTTATTCTTGGCTTTAACAAGACTCAAAAAATAGTCGGCTTATTTTTGGCTCCAAAGCCTGTAGTTTCTAAATATTTGGCTCCATCTTATGCAGATACCACCCTTTATGCGGAGAAAACAGCTTATCTGAATTCACCCGGTCATCAATTAGCTGCGGTCATAACAACACCAAAAAATCTTAAGAGCTTTCCTATGGTTGTGTTCGTTCATGGTTCTGGTCCGGCTGATATGGATGAGACGGTTGGCCCGAACAAACCCTTCAAAGATTTGGCTGCAGGGTTGGCGGCGCAGGGTATAGGTTCCATCCGCTATGTTAAACGCACTATGGTTTACGCGCAGGAGTTTAGGAAAACCTTTACGGTTAAAGAAGAGGTAATGGACGATGCCGTTGCCGCTTTAGCCATGGCAAAGACCATTCCTGGTGCAGATAGTAAAAATATTTACCTTTTCGGCCATAGTTTAGGTGGTATGCTTGCGCCTCGCATTGCAGCCCAGGTTCCTGATTTAAGCGGCGTAATTTTGGCGGCAGCGCCGGCTAGAAAGCTTAGCGAGCTTATGCTCGAGCAAAACAAATACCTTTTCGACAAAGTTGCCGACACCGCGAAGCTTGCAAAAACGCAGTTCGACCTGGCTACAGCAGAAATTGCTAAAGGAAATATCACTCAATTAGGAACAATGAAGCCAGACTCAGCAATTTTAGGTATTCCAGCCTCATATTGGGTAGATATTAATAATTACGACCAGGTTGCTGCAGCGAAAAAACTTATCAAACCTAGAATTTTCATCATTCAGGGCGGTAACGATTTTCAGGTAGGCCAAAAGGATTTCGACTTATGGAAGGCCGGTCTTTCCGGAAATCAAAATGCTGAATTTAAATTTTATCCTGAATTGAATCATCTTTTAAGTCAACAGGTAGAGAAAGGAACCGGGGTTCAGTATCAGGCTTTCTCAAGTGTATCCGCAACGCTTATTAATGATATTGTAGCCTGGATAAAGATAAAGTAATCTGTTTCACTTCATAATTGAATAGCCCTTTTTTAAAGGGCTATTTTTTTTGCAGTTAACTGGATTTACAACTTTAGTTAGCATTTTTTTTCTAGGAGTTTTGCCTAAACTAATTCGGGTTTTACGACCTTTTCCTTCATTTTTTTTTCCGAAAAATGTTCCGACTTATTAGTCAGCAAAGCACTTCAATGCATTTCGTTACAAACAAAAACAGGAAGCGACGGGTTCTAATGTATATCAATTCCGATGCATTATGAATAAGAAGAAAGTTACGTTAAAGGGAATATGGGAAGTTTTAAAAGCGTCATTCGGTGGTTTTACAGATCACAAAGTAACCAAACTTAGTGGTTCGTTAGCCTATTATACCGTTTTTTCCATGGCGCCCTTACTCGTTATCATTATTTCGCTTTGTGGCATTTTCTTAAAAAGAGAGGCTGCAGAAGGTCAGGTTTATGCGCAACTTGCCGGCTTTTTAGGAAAAGATACTGCGTTGCAGTTACAGCAGATTATAAAGAGTGCCTACTTAAATGGCAAAAGTACTGTTGCTTTTATCATTGGTTTGGTTACGTTACTTATAGGTGCAACAACAATTTTTGGCGATATTCAGGATTCAATTAACACCATTTGGGGCTTAAAACCAAAGCCAAAGAGAGGTTGGCTGAAAATGCTTCAGAACAGATTTTTATCGTTTTCAGTAATAGTAAGTTTAGGCTTCGTTCTAATGGTTTCTTTAGTGGTAAATACCGTTGTTGATGCCTTTAGCAAACGTTTGGAAGCACGGTTTGAAGAAGTTTCGGTTGTTGTTTTTTACGTATTAAACATGGCGATAACACTGGCCGTTATTTCATTAATGTTCGCGGTGATATTCAAGGTACTGCCCGATGCCATAATTAAATGGCGAGATGTTATCCTTGGTTCAATAGTAACTGGCGTGCTTTTCATGGTGGGCAAGTTCGGCATATCTTTCTATATCGGCTCAAGCAATGTTGGCAGCACTTACGGCGCTGCAGGCTCGCTGGTAATTTTGTTATTATGGACTTATTATTCTTCCATCATTCTATATTTTGGTGCCGAATTTACAAAAGCTTACGCTGTTGCTTACGGGTCAGAAATTCACCCGTCGCACTATGCGGTTACAACAAAAGAGGTTGAAGTAGAGACCGAGGGGAACTCCATTCAGGATAATCACAAAGAATTACAGGAAAAGGTTCCAGACAAATAAATTAGTTTAAGCCGGGTTGCTAAAACCTTACTCGCCCCATGCGGTAACCAAAATATTTCTTGCCCCACCTCGATTTCGATGTTCGCAAAGGTAGATTCCCTGCCAGGTGCCAAAAGCGAGACGTCCGCTTCTAACCGGTATGATAACCGATGCACCAAGCAGCGATGCTTTTAAGTGGGCAGGCATGTCATCCGAGCCTTCGTAATCATGTTCATAATCCGGATCGTTTTCCGGAACACTTCTGTTAAAGAACATTTCAAAATCAATCCTAACCGTTGGGTCTGCGTTTTCGTTTATGGTAAGCGCCGCCGAGGTGTGCTGTATAAACACCTGGCATAAACCGATTGAAATGTTCTTCAATTCCGGAAACGAATTAACTAATTCATCTGTTATGAGATGAAAACCTCTTTTCTTCTCCTTTAACGTAAATGCTTTTTGGAATATTTTCATCGTAAATTTTTAATCCACCCGGATGTTGAACTGTTGGTACTGATCAGACTATAATTTCCAAAGTTACCTAATAAATCAACCTTATCGCCGGCGCTCAATTTTGATTTTACAGCGGCCAGGCTGTCAGGCTTATCATAAACGGAAGTATTTGATGTTGTTATTCCAAGTTTTCGAAGTGCTTTTGAAGCCTGAGTTATCATCGTAGTTTGTAAAAAACCCTTCTCTCCGTTCGGTAGCTCTACTTTGTACCAGCTTGCCGTTGCCGAGTTTATTTTAACAACTGTGCCCGGAGCAATTTGAGCAATTCCGGTAGATTTGTTATCCGATGCAGCTCTAAGCGTAACTTTGGATGTTGTTCTAAATGTTTTGTTAAGATTTGACACTGGCGCTGTAATTTTTGTCGCTTGTTTAATAACCGGGTTTATAAAAGGAAGTGGGTCTACCGCTCCGCTGAAGGTGTATATCCCGAAATGCAGATGTGGTAGTGTTGTTTTTGCATTTCCGGTGTTGCCCATGAAGCCAATTGTATCGCCGGCCAAAACTTCCTGACCTGATTTTGCTGCCTGTTCATCCAGATGGGCATAATACAAAGTATAATCTTTGCCTTTCGGCCTAAACCAAACTACTTTTCCGCCCAGGTTATTTTCATTTACACGGGTTACGGTACCATCGTTCGTGGCTACAACAGGACTTCTAAATTTTCCGAAGATATCAACGCCCTCATGCTTACGATGATTATCATCCCGGCCGTCGCCCCAAAAGCTCTGGATATTGTTTCTGCCAGTTTTTGTCGGGAAACCCAGCGATGGCCCGGAGGTAATTTCAAGGGTATACTCTGCACTTCGTAAAAGCTCTGGCTGTAGCCTGATTATATAATTTCCGGTTTCTTCTATATCAAGTGCTATGTTATTGCCAAGGGTATCTGCTGATGCGAGTAATTTGATCGTTCCACCAGTTGGCTCTAGCCAGATATCTGTGTAAATCACGGCGGCTTCAGCTGGTTTTTTCATAATGGAAACCTGAATTTTTTCGCCCTTTATGGCGTTAAAGCGATAAGCTGCGGCGTTTGCATTTTCTGCCGAGAAGTAGCCTGTTTCTTTGTAAGGAATGTTTATGGTTAGCGGTTTTTGTAAAATACCTGAAGCTAAATTAATCCACTCGCCCCCAATAGCGGTCTTATCAAGTCCCGCTGAAACCAACTTTCTCTGGTAAAGTTCGTGGGGCGAACCCGCTTTAAATAAGTTCATCGTACCTGTTTTACAGGAAGCTAAAACTATCAATGGGAGAAAAAGTGATATAAGATTGGTAAAGCGGTATCGCATATAAAATCGGTTGTAGAACAGTTAATAAACAAAAATTTACGGTACAGGTTTTAGCGATAAATAATTAGCATTTCCGTATTAATACATAACGAACCGGTGTTTCTACAGCGAACTTTAGTTTGCGAAAAGGAGTTGTATTTATAGCGTTGAAAAGCTTAACGCAGCAATCTACCTATTTTAAAAATTTAACCATGGAAAATCAAAATTTAGACGACAGCAACTTGGAAGAAAACCAAAATTTGGGGGGCGGAAATGGAACCGCATCTGAGCCCGAAACCACAGGTGGCTCTTTTGGGCAAGGACAAAATGAAGGGGGCGGTGCGTCAGGAAATTCAGGTACTGAATCTGGAACCGGAAGCCTGAGTGGCGACAACGCAGATGCAAACGACCTTGGTGATGAAATTGACGCCAGTGATGCCGATACCGATCAGTTTCTTGATGATGACGATGATACTGATGACTTGGATGAACAATTGGATGGAAGCGACGCTGACCAGGATCGGAACGTCGGTTCCGCTTCGGATTTAGATGAAGATGCGCTTTACGATGACGACGAAGATGATGACGAAGCAAGCAGGAACGACATCATCTAATACAAATTGTAAGCTAAGTTACTTTATGATGTTGTAATCTTAGTTCATGAACGGGGAATAGCTGCAAATTGCAGCTATTTTTCATTTATGCCGTATCATTTTTTCGCATAGTGTTAATTATGGATGCGGTAACTATCGCACCAAATAAGTACCAGGCGACTGTTAAAATCTTTGTCTTATTTGTTTTTGTTACGGGCTCATCATTCAGGCCAATGTTTTTTGGAACTTCAATTGCTCCAATGCCCGCCGTTAAACCTAAAGTTATAGCTTTTGTCCAGGTGTTATTTTGCTCACCTAATCCAATCAGCGAATAATACAAACCATTACTTACCATATCTCCTGCTAAGGTTGCCGCATAAAGCTTATTGCCGCTTAATTTTGGCGCACTAACAGCAGAAAGCGTTTTGTTTAAGGCCTGTTCGCCAAGCAAATCGATTCTCGGCGCTTTCGAATCCACTCGTCTCGCGGTTTCATGGAGTAAGTTTAGGGCTATTGCGCCTGTAAAGCCGCCCACTAATGCTTGTAATAGTTTCATAATTAATACAAGTTATTTTTGCGGAAAAAAGTTTCGATAAATTTCGCTTAGATAATCATATCATTCGGCGTCATTCGTTTAAGAATTACCGACAAGATGATTGAATACACAACATATCCCGCAAACACAAAATAACCGGGCTGTAGCGAAGTATTGTTTTCAGTCATGGTTGTTAAAACATTGTTATGGATTTCGAGGTTGGAAAGCTGACTTTTCAAAATACCATTCAATCCGATGTATGTCATCAGTATGCCAACAACCATTACATCTGCCATGTCCCATTTCCCAGATTCGAAAGTTAAATATTTAACAATCTTGTTCTCGGCAAACCGATCTTTGCCAAGTACATGAATACCCTTTGCCGTTAACCTCAAAATTGGCAATAGAATCACGAAAATTAAAATCAGAACGCCGATTACAACAGAATCTGGCTTTGGCTGCGAAATTAAAACGCTGATAATATCAACAATGCTTTTACTCTGGAAGAAAAGAACCTGATTTTCGAATGTAATCTTTTCGCCAAGAATTAAAAAGTTAAGGCTATGTATCCGTGCGTCAACCTCAATTATAGGTGTTGTAGTTCCAACAACAAGAAGTACAAAAGCAAACAACAGCGACATGATAAATAGCGTGTTGTGTAATTTAACCTGCTTTTTCATGATTAGCCACAAAGCAAGCGCCGCCAGGACGCAGCCAAGCATCGCGAATGATGAATTGTACGTTGCTTTGTTAATTACTGCAAGTTTATAGTTTATGCGGCTGTTAAACTTAACCGGATCGGATACCAGGTATTTTTTCGCGATATATTTAATTACCGAAGCGCTAGCCACATTTGTACTATCGTAAGTTTGGTTTTCGAGCTGTTCCAGTTTACTGGTAGCTATATTTTTTAACCTCTTTTTACTCGCCGGACTGTTAATTTTCGTGATGATGGTTTTAGCAAAGGCCGGCACCTGAGCATGAATTTTTTTAGGATCTACGAATTGTTTAAACGCAAATTTTGTGAGCTTTCCACTGAGCGTTTTCTGAGGTTTATTAATTTCAGATACCGCTTTTGTAACCAGCCCATGTAGCTGATGTTCGACCTCTGCCTGCAGTTCTTTCTTCTGTTTGCCGGTCATATTAAAATCGGTAACCTGCCGGTTAACAACCTCTACAAGTTTATCACGCCACTGATCAACAGAAAATAAACCGAAAGTTATGTTATTAACCATGCTGTAATCTTCCTTAATCTGCTCACGCTCAATGGCATTTTCGTTAAGCCGGTAGCCAAAATAAATGGTTCCGCATAGCAAAACAGACAACCCAATGATGAGAAATACATTAAGTGCGCTTTTTTTATTGGACGGTGTTTCTTGGTGCGTTGTCAACGTAGTTACAGGTTAATAGTTTAATTGGTATAAACAGCATTTAGTGTGCATCGTGCGGGGTAATAAATTTCAATATCGTTGAAAGCGTAAGGCCATACAGCACAAAACTTATAAAAATGATATAACCGGGCTGCAGTGCAGTATTATTCGTGGTAAGCACGGTGAGCGTATCGCTTTTAATATTCAGGTTTGCCAGCTGGCTTTCCAACAAACCATTTAACCCGATGTAAACCATTAGTATTGCGATCACAATTACATCGGCCATGCTCCATTTGCCAGATTGAAATGCAAAGTATCTGATAAATTTACTTTCGGCAATTTTCTTCTTACTAAGCAGGTGAATGCCTGTGGATGTAAGTTTCATAACAGGAAAAAGAATGCTAAAAATCAGGATTAAAATACCCACAAGAATAGAATCGATTGCAGGCTGTTTTACCAACACTTCTACCACATCTAAAATGCTTTTGCTTTGGAAGAACAAGACCTGGTTTTTAAAAACAACATGTTCGCCCAAGAGCACAAAATCCAGTGTTTTAATTCTTGCATCCACCTCAATCATTGATGCCGTTAAGCCAATGGCCAGTAAAATGAAAGCGAAAAGTAGCGACATAATAAACAGCGTAGCATGTAACTCAGTGCGTTTTCTAAGCAACCACCACAAGGCTAATACAACAAGGATGCAAACCAACATCACAAATGAGTAAGTGTATGTGGTTGTACGGATTTTATCTAAAGAAGCGGATAGTTTTGTATTAAACTCATCGGTAGTAGAAACATGGTATTTCTTATATAAGCGATCAACCATGGTGTTTTTTTCCGTCAGCAAGCTGTCGATATCGCCCGTTTGTTGAATGGCATTGAATTGACCCATCGCCATTTTACTTAATTGCTTTTTGTTTGCAGGGTTATCTACTTTCGCAATAATGGTTTTGGCGAAGCCAGGAACCTGGGCTTTTATATCGTCGGTGTTTACAAAATTCCTGACTGCAAATTTCGTTAGTTTTCCGCCAACTGTTTTTTGCGGTTTGTTTACAATGGCCTCAGCTTTGTTTATCAGCGCCAAAATAATCTGTTCAACCTCTACCTGAAGCTCCTTTTTCTGCTTGGGTGTCATCGTAAAATGGCGAACCTGATGATTTACGATGCCGGAAACTTCCTCTTTCCATTGGTCTACTGAGAATAAACCGTAAGTGATGTTGTTATAATCCGAGAAATCTTTTTTAATTTCTTCCTGCCGGCTGGAGAGTTCATGCAATTGATAACCGAAATAACCCTCTACCGCTAACAAAAGCGTTAAACCGAGTACAAGCAATATTTTTGAAACCACTGAACTTTTCGGTGGGTTTGGTTTAGCTGTTGTTGTCAAGTTCTAAGTGCTGCAAATAATGGTTAGGCAATTGACAATAAACGCCAATTGATGAAAATAGTTTTGTTCCACTGGTGTAAAAATTTTTGGCTTGAAAATTCGACTAAGCCATGCTAACTTAAAGCAAATGGATGGAAACCGCATACGTGCGTAAAGATCTAAATCCTGCTGACAATTTTATCCTAAAGGCTGGCTTGACTGAAACTGTTTGGTAAAAAAAATAAATTTAATATTACAGCAAGGTGCGTCAAATTTTCGAAACTTTCGGTTTAAACGACAACAATTGAGCGAAGTACCTTTATTTTAAATAAGTTGACTATTCATTCCCTTATTAATTATTGTATAAATATATTTGCCATTATGATTTGAATTTTTCAAGTCAGTCATTCCAAATTTTAAGCAATGAATAAATTCGAAAGCCGTTACGCTCAAAGTCCGAAAGAAGTTAAACAAATGGATACCGCTTCTCTGCGTGATAATTTTTTAATTGAAAATGTTTTTGAGGCCAATCAGGTGAATCTTACCCTATCGCATTTCGATAGATATATTGTTGGTGGTGCAATGCCTGTAAACGAGAAGTTAGACTTGCCTAACCCCGACGATTTGAAAGCAAACTTTTTTTTGGAAAGGAGAGAATTAGGTATTATTAATGTTGGTGGCAAAGCAGTTGTAAAGGCAGACGGCACAACATTCGAACTTGATTATAAGGAGGCTTTATACATTGGTAAAGGCACAAAAGATGTTTCCTTTAAATCGGTAGATAGCGGGAAGCCTGCAAAACTATACATCAATTCAGCACCGGCACACCACACTTATCCAACGAAGAAAGTAAGCAAAGCTGATGCAGAAATTGTAGAATTAGGTACGCCAGAAACGGCCAATCACCGGGTGATAAATAAGCTTTTGGTAAATAGTGTTTTGCCAACATGCCAACTTCAAATGGGTATGACAGAGTTAAAATCGGGAAGTGTTTGGAATACTATGCCTGCACATACGCACGACAGGCGGATGGAAGCTTATTTTTATTTTGAAGTTCCACAGGGACAGAGTGTTTGTCATTTTATGGGTCAGCCACAGGAAACACGCCACATCTGGATGCAGAATGACCAGGCAGTGATATCTCCAAACTGGTCAATCCATTCTGGTGCAGGCACAAGCAATTACACCTTTATCTGGGGTATGGCCGGCGAAAACCTGGATTATGGCGACATGGATCATTGCGCCATAACAGAATTGAAGTAGCCATTCGATGTGAAATAATTTAACAGAACTTAATACTAATTAGCAAGAAGAATAAAATGGCTGACATATTCGATTTAACGGGTAAAATTGCGCTGGTTACCGGCTGTAAAAGAGGTATTGGCAAAGCGATGGCTTTGGCGCTGGCAGAAGCCGGAGCAGATATTATTGGCGTTTCTGCAAGTTTAGAACTAAACGGTAGTGCTGTAGAGCAGGAGGTGAAAGCGCTGGGCAGGAAATTTTACGCTTATCAATGTGATTTCGGTAAACGTGAGGCAACTTTAGAGTTTGCAGCAAAAGTGAAAGCAGATCATCCTGTTATTGATATTCTGGTAAATAATGCCGGAACTATTTTACGCAAGCCTATTGCCGAACATCCTGATGAAATGTGGGATGAAGTGATTGCGGTAAATCAAAATGCGCCTTTTATTTTAACCAGAGAAATTGGCAGGGATATGGTGGCGAGAGGGAGCGGCAAGGTCATTTTTACGGCTTCGCTTTTGTCATTTCAAGGCGGGATTACTGTTCCGGGTTATGCGGCAAGTAAAGGCGCCATTGCATCTTTAACAAAAGCTTTTGCAAATGAGTGGGCATCCAAAGGGGTAAATGTTAACGCGATTGCGCCAGGTTATATCGCAACGGATAATACTTCTGCTTTACGCGATGATGAGGAGCGAAGTACTTCGATTCTATCTCGCATCCCGGCCGGAAGGTGGGGAACGCCCGAAGATTTTAAAGGACCTACCATTTTCCTGGCTTCAAAAGCAGGAGATTATGTTCACGGAACAATTTTAACTGTAGATGGCGGCTGGATGGGAAGGTAGTTCCCGCTGCTGCGATTATTAGGTTGCAAATAAATAAAATGCCGGAAGTTTGAGATAGTAGTCTAACCAAACTTCCGGCATTTGCTTTTAAAAAAAAAATTAGGCGTAACATCGTTGCCACGATAGATTTTGAAAGCTAAATCGGTTACTATTATTTAACTGATTGCAACTAATAGAGGTTGTAAATTTCTCTAATGTCTTTCAATATCGCCTCAAAATCAATTTTTAAATCTACCAGTTTCCCAGTTCTAATGTCGAAAACCCATCCGTGAACTGTTAAGCCACGCTGTGTGATGGCTTCCTGAACGGCTGCGGTTTTTAATAAGTTTACGCATTGCTCCTGAACATTAAGTTCTACGAGCCTGTCGTACCGTTTTCCTTCATCTTCTATTGCGTTTAGTTCATCTCTATAAATACGGTATACATCTCTGATGTTTCTCAGCCAGGGGTTTAAAATCCCCATGTCTGCAGGTTGCATCGCCGCCTTAACCCCGCCACAATTGTAGTGACCGCAAACAACGATATGATTCACTTTCAGGTGGCGAACCGAATAGTTTAAAACCGTCATAACGTTTAAATCAACGTTGTTTACAAGGTTTGCCACGTTCCTATGCACAAAAGCCTGGCCTGGCTGGATGCCCATCAGGTCTTCTGCGGTAACGCGGCTATCAGAACAGCCGATGTATAAAAATTCCGGTGTCTGGCCTTTAGATAATTCTGTGAAATAATCTGGATTGATCGACAATTTATCCGAAATCCATTTTTCGTTGTTCTTAAATACATCTTCTACTTTCATTCTTCTAATTTTATAGGGTTGTAATAATTTAAGATTTATTCTGCGATAAAACTAAAGAAACATTTCCTGTTTTCCATTAATTCCTAACTGTTAAAATTCTCTTAAAAAATAGACGCTTTGCACTTTAAATTGAGGTACAATCCAGCTTCGCTAATGACCAAGCTGCGAACTGATTGGTTTTAATTATAGTTTGATATTAATCAAGTCGTTCACTTTATCAGGCTTTTTTTGCTGTTTTTACCGTATATTTTCTCGTTTATATTAAAATAGTTGAGTTTTATTCAACTTATTGTTTTGTTTTTATTGTTAGAGCTTGTCATTATTACTTTTAAGTAATTAAATAGTGGATATTTTATATATTTCTTCCATTTTCGATAAGAAAATCTCGATAGTTAATTAACTTATTGTAGCAGTATATTACCATTAGCGGTTTTTTGTTCGTTTTAATATCTGTTTTGTAATAAATTCGTGATAATTAAACCTAAAATCAACTAAACCTATTGTTATGAAGAGAAAATTACTCTTAATTTCTTTTCTGGTGCTTTACCTTGCCCAAGGTATTTATGCACAGGATCGTACAATCACTGGTACCGTAGTGGGAAAAGATGACGGATTGCCGCTTCCGGGCGTTACCGTTTCTGCAAAAGGCATTAAAGCCATGACCACAACCGGCGCCAGCGGAACCTTTAAACTTTCCCTGCCCGCCAGCGCAACAGAATTAACTTTCAGCTTTCTTGGCTATTCTACTCAAATTGTTTCTGTTAGTGGTACAGACCTTAAAGTGTCTATGGCGGTAGATTCCAAACAACTATCGGACGTGGTAGTAACCGGTGTTGGTACTGCAACAGACAAAAGAAAAATCGGCGTGGATGTGGCAACTTTATCATCAAAAAACTTTGCGAAAAGTGTGGTAACCGGCTCGGTAGAACAAGCACTCCAGGGCCAGATAGCCGGTGCGGTTATTCGTACAGGTTCCGGGCAGCCAGGCGATGGGGCTTCAATTATTCTCCGTGGTATTAATACGTTGGGTAGCACATACCCGATGATTTTGGTTGATGGGGTAGAAGTTTCTGACTTAAACGGACTCGACCCAAGTTTGGTAGAACGTGTAGAGGTAGTTAAAGGTGCCGCCGCAGGCATGCTTTATGGTGCGCAAGGTGGAAATGGCGTTATCCAGGTTTTTACCAAAAAAGGAACAAGAGGAACTGCGCCTACAATTAATTTCAGTTCAAAATTTAGTTCCGATCAAATCATACAGGGAGACGACCTCCTGGCTAAATACCATCATTATGTTACCGATGGTCAGGGCTATATTTTAGACAACAACGGCGTAAGAATTGCCCGCGGTTCTGACGGCAAATACACCGAGCCGGCACTTTTATCGGGGGCAACTACGGTAAATAATAAGCCGTATCTGGAGCCTGTTTACGATCACCTCAAACAAGCATTCAGAACGGCTTCAACTTACAATAATAACCTGAGTATTTCGGGCGGTGGAGATAAGTCTGATTACTCGATTAACGTATCCAGACTAGATCAGCAAAACGTAATGAACAACAAACTTACCAGGCATACTGCCGGTATCAATTTGGGTGTGGAGCTGTTTAAAAACTTTACCTTAAGGTCAACCTCACAAGCCATAATTGAAGATGAGAACTTAATTTCAGGAAATCGTTTTCCGCTTTTGAACTCCTATCAGTTTATCGATTTTACGTTTAGGGATGCCTTGGGAAATCTTATCGTACAGCCAAAAGAAGAAAACCAAAGTAACTCACTTGCCGAAAATGACTGGCACGTACGAAAAGATAAATCAACCCGGTTTGTACAAAGTTTAAACCTTAATTACAAGTTCCCGAAATTTGTTGAGCTAGATTATAAAGTTGGTTTAGATTACTATGCCTTAAATAACCTCGATTATTATAAAAACCAGACATCAACAGGACAGGATCTTTATTTTGGAACACGGGAAGGTTCTTACGAGCAAAGCAACACCAGGAATACCAAATTCAATTCAATTGCTTCGGTATTTTTCAGAACCGACTTTGTAAAAGATTTCAATTCGAAATTACCGGTTACGACCTCAACGCAGGTTTCTTATGACGTGCGTAAAGAAGGTTATAACTATTTTAACGGAAGAGGAGTGGGTTTGCCTTCTTATCCACCGTACAACATCAACGTTGCAACAACAAAGACAGCAACCGGCAACTCAAACGCTTTTTTAAGCTATGGCCTTTTGTTTAATCAGAGCATCGATTGGGGAACTTTGGCGGGAGTATCCGTTGGGGTAAGGTCCGATTATTCATCAGAATTTGGTGCTGGTGGTAAGGCTTTTACATTTCCAAGAGGAACCGCTTATTTTAACCCTTCAGATTTGTTAAAATTATCCTGGTTGCCACAGTGGAAAGTCCGAGCAGCCTATGGAGAAGCCGGAATTCAACCGGGAAGATATGCCCGTCAGGTAACCTTAGATGCTGGGACCTTAGGCGATGGCAGTTATTTAACACTTCCGGGTACGGCCAGTAACCCTTTTTTACGGGTGCAGACATCTAAAGAGTTTGAAGCAGGGACTGATTTTGTGCTCGCAAACAACAACAAAGCCTGGGTGAGTAGGATAGCGGTTACAGCTACATATTGGAAGCGGGAAAGTGGCGATGTAATCCAGGCAGCCGATTTATCTCCATCAACAGGCTATGTTGCGATAAACGATAACTTAATGACGCTAAAATCCAGTGGCTACGAATTTAGTGCTGACGCAACCATGCTTCAAAAAAAGAACCTAACCTGGAATTTCGGCATTCGCTTCGCACATTCTCAAACCATTGTGGATAAAATTGCAAATGGCCAGGATGTGGTTTCAGGCAACTTTGCCTTAAAAGCGGGCGAACGCTTCGGTATCTTTTATGGGCAGGTTCCGCTATCATCAGTAGATCAGTTAAAACCTGATGGTTCACGTTATATTGCTGCGGCAAATGTTGGAGATTATGAGTTGGTTAATGGGTTTGTAACCAATAAAACGACAAAGCAAGTTCTCGTTACAGGTAGCGATGATAAGAAAAATATGGGCGACCCAACACCGAAGTTTACCATGTCGTTTATAAACAGTTTCAACATTTATCAAAATTTAAGTCTCTCGTTTCAGTTCGATTGGAATTACGGAAACAAGGTTTACAATTTAACTCGCCAATGGTTATATAGAGATCAGCTGGCTGCAGATTTTGATAAGGAAGTTACTGTTAACGGTCAGACCGGTGCGTTTACCGCCTATTACGGAAGTTTGTACAACTCAACAAATCCAATTAGCTGGTTTGCAGAAAGCGGTTCGTTCCTGCGCCTGAGAGATTTGTCCTTATCATACAACCTTCGTAATGCTTTAAATATCAAATGGGCTAAAACGGTTTCAGTAACCGCTTCGGCCAGAAATATTTTAACCATCACCAAATACAGCGGATTGGATCCGGAATCGAGCAGCACTGGCACTTTAGACAGGGGCGTAGACAACTTTGGTTTTCCGAACTTAAAATCTTATCAATTTGGTGTTAACATTGGCTTTTAAACCTGAAATCATGAAAAAAATTATTAGCATATTTATTTTGGCTGCTTTTATGAGCAGTTGCCAGAAAACAGACCTCGAACTGATTAACCCAAACTCGCCAACGCCCGATGCATCGCTTACAGTTGAAGACGGAATATTAGCATTTTCGAAAGGCTTATACGTTAAAGGCCTTGGCGCCAATTTCGTTATTGCCTGGTCTTTACACAGCTTTATGGGCGATGAACTTTACTCACCTTATGGCAATTGGGGCTGGAGATGGGCTGAGCAGGTTACCTCCGTAACTTTGCCAAATGGTACGGTTTTAAAAAACCCAATCGGCCCGGAGCAAAAGCTGCAGTTACAAAGTACAAATAGCAGAACGGCGGGCGAATTAAACGTATTTAAATACGAATGGGAGTCGATGAATTTATTGAACGCGAGTTGTAATCTTTTACTTGCATCAATTGATAAACCCGAAACTAAATTTACAGGCGACGCGGCCACAAAGAAGGCAACATTGCGTGCCTGGGCTTATTGGTGGAAAGCGTATGCCTACTCACACATCGGTTCGATGTACATTTCCGGCGTAATTAATAACAATGCTGATGGTACAACAAACGGAAATTTTATAACCCGTGATGCGATAATTACTGAGGCGACAAGCAACTTTGATAAATGTGTTGCGCAACTTAATACCGTTGCTGCGGCGAATATAGATGCTTACAATGCTACAATCGATGCTGTAACGCCTGATTTCGCTGCACGTTCTTCGAGGATAACGCCCGACATGTGGAAAAGGCAAATAAGCAGCTACAAAGCCCGTAATTTAATGGCTAACAAGAAAGTTGCAACCATGACTACCGCAGACTGGTCGGCAGTTTCTACCCTTGCGAATGCGGGCATGCAGGCAACAGACAATAATTTTCGAATCGGTATGGATCCTAACGGCACAAATGATTTATCCGGTGCGTTTTATCATCCATTTTCTTTATTAGGCCTGGGCGCTCAGTTTACATTTGTAAGTGAACGGTTGGTGCAGGAATTTGATGCAAATGATGCCCGGTTGGCGGCCAATTTTTATTTGCTTACTTCGCCAAACTTACGCAACGACAGGGGTTTTAACTTCGGAACCCGATATGGCGCTGTACCGATTGAATCGGGAGGTAAATTTGCAACTAGTGATAATCAAGGCTTTATGGAGGTTGGTGCAACCTATGAGGAAACGCGTTTAGACATTGCCGAGGCGAACATCAGAACCGGCGCTGTAGAAACTGGTCTGGCAATTATTGATCAGGTTCGTGCTTACCAGGGCGCAAAAGTTGCGGCAACTGCTGGCACAGGATTAACACAAGCTGCCGCCATAGCAATTTTAAAACGCGAACGCAGGGTTGCCTTATTTCAGCGTGGAACCGCATTTTATGATGCCAGACGGTGGGGCGTAACACAATCTGCAGCTTCAGGTGGCGGCCGTGCGGCGGCAAATGTACTTATTCAAGGCTCTACACTTGGTACTACCGCCTCACAAATAAGAAGCTGCTTTATCGATTACAATTTTATGGATTACTTCGATATTCCACTTAATGAGCTTGATTTCAATGCTCCGGCACCAGGTGCGGCACCGGTAAAAAATTAAAATCATTCGATGAATTCAAAGAAATGTCTGGCAGTTTCATTGCCAGACATTTTTTTATGATTTAAATCAGCTCAGTTTTGCTAAAAGTTTATTAAAATTTTCATCACCGCTAAAAGTACCTTTCGCCTTCATTTGTTTTAAAGTTCTGTTAAAACTCCGTACCGAAATACCTAAATAGGCAGCCATGTCTTCCTTAGACACAGAAATGTTTTCTTCCGTTTGAAACTTTAAAAGTTTCATTAACCCATATTCTAAGGTGTATAATTGCTGGAATGACGCTCGTGAACTGGTTTGGATAATCCGCGTTGAAAGTTCCTGAAGTAACAGTTTACTGAACTCGATATTCTCTTCAACCAGTTTTAAAAAGAAATGATCCGGAATAGCATAAGCCGCAACTGCATTTATGGCTTCAACATTGCAAAGGCAATCTATTTTTTTAATGGCTTCGAGCTCGCCCACAACTTCTCCTTTGCCCAAAAATTCGATGATAAAGTTTTTTCCGTTCTCTTCAGAAATGAAGCATTTAGTTAACCCATCTTTAATAACGTAAATATTTCTAATCGTTTCACCCTGTTCGATAAACCTAAATCCTGGAGGAAAATATTTTAAGGTGATGTTTTTTCCTTCGGCATTTGCAAGGTGAAAATCCTCTATAAAGGATAAAAATTTAAGGTTTGTTCGTAACATAATTTCTGTCGAGACAAATGTCCTTTCTTATTGATGAAGGTTGATTTACTTTTGCAGCACTAAAGTAAGCATAACAATGAATAATAAAATTAGTGTAATTGCTTTCGATGCCGACGATACACTTTGGGCAAACGAACCCTACTTTCGTGAAGCGGAAGACCAATTCGCCGGTTTATTGGAAGATTTTTTGCCACGTCACAGCATCGTTTCAGAATTGTATAAAACAGAGGTTGCCAATTTGCCGCTTTATGGTTATGGCATTAAAGGTTTTATGCTTAGCATGATAGAAACTGTTTTGAAAATTACTAACGGAAAAGCAAACCCTGAAGTGCTTAAAAAAGTACTTGAACTTGGGCAGGAGATGTTGAGCAAACCAGTTGAGCTATTAGATGGTGTTGAAGATGTTTTGAAAGCGCTAAACGGAAAGTTTCGGTTGGTTGTGGCTACCAAGGGCGATCTACTGGATCAACAAAGAAAGCTCACGAAATCCGGCCTCGACCATTATTTTCATCATATTGAAATTATGAGCGATAAGCAAGAGCAAGATTATCGAAAGCTTTTAAAGCACCTGGATTGTAAACCTGAAGAATTTTTGATGTTGGGCAATTCACTAAAGTCTGATGTTTTGCCGGTGCTCGCTATCGGCGGGCATGCCGTTCATATACCATATCATACAACATGGGTGCATGAGCACATCGACCATACCATCAATCATCCTAATTTTTATCAGATGGATAGCCTTGCAGAAGTTTTAACAAAATTAATTTAATGAAAGAAAAAATAGATATAAATACCTGGCTGCGGAAAGATCACTTTAACTTTTTCAATGCTTTCGATGAGCCTTTTTTTGGCGTAACGGTGGATGTAAACTGCACGGCAACTTACGAAGAAGCGAAAGTAAATCAAACATCATTCTTTTTGCTTTACTTGTACAAATCGCTGGTTGCGGCAAACCAGATTGAAAATTTTAAATATAGAATTATCAATGGCGAAGTTTGGCAATACGATTACATACATGCGGCAGCAACAGTAAACAGGCCGAATGGAACTTTTGGTTTTGGCTATTTTGATTACAAAGACAGCTTTCATGATTTCTACGCAGCTGCCCAACAGGAAATGGAACGGGTAAAGAACACCACGGGCTTAATACCCGCTTTCTCAGGAGAAAATGTAATCCACTATTCTGCGCTACCTTGGTTAAGTTTTACATCAATGTCTCACGCCCGCAATTACGCTTATAAAGATAGTTGTCCGAAAATATCTTTTGGAAAGGTTAAAGATTTAGATGGAAATAAGATAATGCCGGTTTCCATACATGCCAATCATGCTTTGATGGATGGATTTCATGTTGCACAGTTTGTTGATGTTTATCAAGATTTACTTAACAACAGAATTATTGATTTAACTGCTGCATAAGTTAAGTGTAATGCCTGTCGATTATTTTGGCAGCAATGTTTTCTGCAGTGGTTTTAGTTTCTATTAACATTTTGGCGCTTATTGCAATGTGTTTTATGTATTCTTTATAGAAAGCAATACCATTTTTTGTGTTGATTTTGGGTGCCACATTTTTGCTTTTTTTCTTTATAATTTATCCATTACTCTCGGCAATTTCGATTTACTGCCTGATTGTTCTTTTCGCTTTTAGATTTAAAGATTAAATATCATTTGGTTTAGAAAAACTTATTGCTATTTTTGCTGCATAAGGGGGATTAGCTCATTTGGCTAGAGCGCTTCGCTGGCAGTGAAGAGGTGATCGGTTCGAATCCGATATTCTCCACCACATTAAAGGCTACCTGTAAGGTGGTCTTTTTGTTGTTTAAAGGGGTTTTCTTTTCTAGCATAATGGTATAAATATACATAAAAGTCCGTGAAATGTCCGTGTAGATTTTCTTTATATAATGCTTCTAAATGGTACTTCAGGCGGCTTTTTAAGCTTTTGTCATTTTCTTCTTGCGGCCTTTACAGTATTTAATAACAACCTCGCCTTTGTAGCCTTAACCATTTCCGCCTCACTTAGCGATTTATTATCGGTTGCAGTTTTGAATAACGCCTTATGAATGTCTTGTATAAGTTTTAATTGCTGAGCTTGTTGATCGGCACCAATATTTGTCATCTCCCCAGAATTATCTGTAAGTAAGGACTCATCTAAATCGCCATTTATTACAAGCTCATATTCGAACTGTATCAAATCATCATCTGATTTAATAGTTATTCCCATTTCATAAGCAAGATTGAGCAGGCTTTGTCTATGATAATTGTCCATCAATATAATTTAGATTACAAATATAACAAAGCAGAATCAAATACTATGGCTTGAACATTTAGCCTAATCCTTATATCTTTAAAGCGAACATAAAGTGTATTGGCATCATGCAACAAGTATTAGTTAATGGAGGAGGTGAAATCAGCTATAAAGTCTTAAGTGAATATCATTTTACAGCTAAACACATATATGAGTCGAGAACGTCAGAAAATCAACCCATTGATACTAATTTCGAGTTTGATGTGATTATTCCAGCTATGGATCTTGTACATGCTGAAGAAATCTTTACAGGATATTGCAATGTTATTGATGGTTTGTGTGGACGATTGCACATTGGTCACTTATCATATATAACTTCTAATATTATTGAATGGGAAGGAAACTTCGTACTTGCAGATTCAATGTTCCATAAGGTATTAAGGGCTGATATTTCGTTGCTTATTAACCTAATGAATTTAAAAGAAAACACGAAGAATCTTAATCTAGAAATCAGTCATGTATTAAAAGGAAGAGATTTCGACTACTTTACCAAGATTCAAAATCCATTAATAATTAGCGGTGCCTTGAGTGGTGCCATAGATGTTTTATTCAATTCCATTAAGCACAACTATTCATCGTTGCCAATAGAACTGGCTGACCAGTTGCGTGATGTCACAACCCCGACCATTTCACTATTACAACAAATCAATTTGCAGCTAATCGACATAACTGAAAAGGCATTCAGAAGCCAATTGCTTTACACAGTATGCGTAAGCCTAAGAAACTATTTGAAGAAACATTCACCGCTAACACATCCCACCGCAAACCTGACAAATGACCAAGCGAGAGTAATATATGAAACCTGTAAGTTACATGGTTTAATCAACTTGCCTCATGAAATGGATATCGAAAAGATTAATTATATGCGCTCAATCATTTCCAATTCAACACATCAGGATACAATGTTAATAAAAAGCATTCAATCACCTGATTTACAATGATATAAATCTGTATTAATTTAACAGTTGCTAGTACTCAACTTAGGTTTCTGAATTGGATGACTTTTGTATTGTTCCTAATGAAAGGGATATTAGCAAAATAATCAATAATGACACCAATAAGAATGAGAATAGGCTTCTATCAAGTCCTAAATGTTAACATCGAGAGGCATGGTAACAACAATTACGCAATCGCTGACGTATTCTATAAAGGAGAAAAAGCACAAAGATTCGAATCTCAAATTACAAGAGTGCGACTACAGCCTCTCTTTAATCAAAGCTCTATTGGGCCTAAAGAAATCCCTATTGATCTTTTAACAAGGTATATTATACATATACACGATTTACAAGTAACCAACCAAATCGACCCATTTAAGCTAATTTACAAGGTGGTGTGGGATGTTATTGAATCGGAAGAATACTCAAATTCAGTTGATGAATTAGGCATGATAGAAACGGATTTCCTTTTAGATGAGATTGAAGCTAAAAACTTTGAAGCTTCAATCCTTGCTGACGACATGCACTTCGACGAATTAGAAAGAAATCTTGCTAAGGAATTTAAGGTGGAAGAAAACGCCTCAGCAGATGATGACATTACTGAAGATGACTTCGACGAAGATAAGCTATTTTAGTTTTCATCTTCAATTACGGTTTAAGGAGATAGTCGGTGAGATTATCTCCTCTTTTACGTTTTAGACCTAATGCTTGTATCACATAGCGCACTGATTTACAGTGATATAATTGTGTTTTAAATGAGTGTACTAAACTAATCGATTTGAGGTGGTAACAACATGAATCTTTGTATTAAGCAAACCAATTAAGCAAGCTGAATACACTAAAGATGATACACGGAAAGTACATAGTTGAACCAGATGAAACGATTGTAACTGATTTAAACAGTCAATATACTTTTACTATTGCGCCAGATGTTCGACTCGATAAAATCTTCGATGCAATACCTTCAAATAGTATAATTAACAAAGGCAGATGTGGTATTGGAGGAACATATTTGGAGATTAAAGCAGATCGCAATTCGATTATTGTTATACCTACAAATGCAGTTATAGACAGCAAGTGTTTCGATTCTACCGGCAACCTTTTAGAGAACCATTATGTCGTTAGGGGCAAAGTAGAGGATTTTAATTTCGCTGAATTAAGGGAGTTTATGTCCGATGATACTTCCTTCAAGAAGATATTCTGTACACCCGAGTCATTAGGAAAAATTGCTAAAAGCGGTTATCCGCTTGAGCTGCTACATAATCAATGGTTCATATTATTTGATGAATCTCACAGCACAATTACAGATGCCTACCGAAAAAACATGCTGTTAGCCTTTGAATACTTCTTTCAATTCAAATATAAATCAATGATAAGTGCCACACCTTATAGATTCTCTGATGCGAGAATTCAAGCATTCGACAGCTACACCATTAGATTTAATGATTTCATTGGCTCGATTGAAATCAAATCCACTCCCTACGTAATAGCTCTCCTACATACGATATTGACATCACCAGACCATTTTCCGTCAAGAGTTCATATCTTTCTTAATTCAGTTAAGGGAATAGCGAACGCTATAAGGATGGCTAACCTTAAAGACTGCGCCATCTTTTGTAAGGACGATACCAAGAACATGAACGAGTTGGATGAACTCCGAGGCTACTTTAAGGCAAAGCCAGAACAAGACTCTTTCTCCAAATATAATTTCTATACAACCAAGTACTTCGAGGGATGGGATTTAGAAGATAAAAATGCCACTTTAATTGTTATATCGGACGTAAACCAACTTACATTACGTTCCGGCATTTCAAATAAATGCGTTCAAGCTTTGGGAAGAAATCGTAGTAAATCACACCGTTTAATCCATATTACTAATGACAGAGCGGTAAAGGTGTTTACTCATTTCGAAGATATAGAAGAAAGTACGTTTAGAACTGCGGAAGATGTAATAAATCACTATAATGCACACATTCACAACAGCACAAATAATGACTTTCCAGCTGATGAAGACATTGAGCGCTCTGTAGAAAAGTATTGTGATAAAGTCACTTCAACTAAAGAAGTGACATTGAGCCACTTTAAAGTTGACCGTATTATTAACGGTAACTATTGCAACCAGGAATATAACCACTTAGATTATATCAGACAGGCGTGGGAGAAGTCACATTATAAAGTAACTATATCTAAAAATTACGTACCAAAGATTCCCGAAATCCCCCTCAGAATGAAGGAAAGTCACAAAGTCAAATTAATGGTTGAATATTTGGACGAACTTCATAATAATTCAGAGAATGTCGAGAATTATTCCTCAATGCAAGACTTCCTTCCTAGAGATTTAGGATATATTATCGAATATTATAATGAACTAGGGAGCGATGTGATGAAACGTTATAATTTCAACATAAATCAAATGCGTGACTTATTTAGAAAATCTCGCAATAATGAGGCTATGCAATATGTTGCCGAAGAATACTTTAAAACACACCGAAATGCAAATGTTTCGACATCACGAGCTTCCGACACATTACAAAATTTATATGTTAAGTTCGGTGTGATGAAGACGAAGGGGGCAATCGAAACTCCAAAGAAAGCGTCAGCTTCGCAATTGCAGACCATATTTAAAGAAGTTAAACGCACTAAAGTGGACAAGAAGTATGTTTGGCGTATTGAAGAGAAATAATCGCGATTCTACTTTCTAATAAATTGCTTGCTTTGCGCTCTATAGAGGTTCTGCAGAAAATTGCCGAATTCTTAGAATAGGAAGGCAATATTGGAATAATATGCAGTAAGGTGAATTCGTTTTAAGGATTACGAGAGATCAAGCTTAAAGTTTAGTTTACCTTCTGAATTAAAATTTTATTTTTATATTTTTCCACAGGCATTGTTATTTGCTATTTGTTAACCGAGCATTGTAGGTATTAACACTTCATCCCCCCGCTTCGGTTTGAGATGAAGTTAAAGGGATTTCCCGCTTCAACCTGTAAAACATCCTGCGTGAATCAAACGAGAAAGCACTCTCAATCAATACCCGTGACAGGGAAATTGAACTTGTCAAATTCGATAAATTTCAATTCTAGACATAGTAATCCCAACGACAGAATTCGTTTTAGAAGACCTTTTAAATGGGTTTAATGAATTATTATCGATCCGATAACACCTAGTATTAAATCGAAAATTCCTAAAGCAGCGGCCTTAAAATCAATGTTTTATCCATCATACACCAGTTTCCTTTTAAAGAAACCACAATTAATCAAATCAATACTGAGTGACTGATACGACAGATGTTCTATATGCCATAACGTTATTCGGAACACGATTCCTTAATGAAAGCAGTTAATGACAGGGAGTAACTCTGGTAAAGGTAAGGCTCAAAAAACCCAGCTCAGTATTGATTAATTCTTAAAGGAACACATAAGCACCTCAGTCGGGATGCTTTTTCTATTTACACCAAGTTTCACATTTAAAACTCTTACAAGATGAAAGCGACAGCAAGAACGCAAAAGACGGCACACCCGCAAACACAATTCGTTGTAATTAACGAACAGCAATTATTAGTAAACACCCAGGTACAGAAGGCATACAACTTAATCGTTGATGCAGCAGTTGAACAACTACGTAAATTCGATTTGGTCAAATACAGGACGTATGCAACCGTTGACCATTTAAAGAATGAGTACAAAAGCAACATGATTTCAGAACACCTAAATTACTTCTGGAACATTACCTTATCTAACAGCAAGGAAGGCAAGTCATATATTTTTGTAGATCTCGGGGGTGAAGCTTTAGAACGTTTCGGTAATGGTCTAACAAACCAATTTCTTAGAAAGGCGTATGAAATTACCCATTCTAACGATAATACCATTGGTATTGAATATGCACTTAGAATTAACTTTAAAGAGGCTGATCAGCATCATAACTTCTTTTATCGTCGTATAGCAGAAGGAGAGTCGAACTACGTGAGCATAGCAACAGTCGACAAACTTGAATCATAAAATAGAGCGCAGAAATGCGCTTTATTTAAATTTGCTTATTATCTTTACGACTGCATCAATCCCAATATTTTATAGATAAACAAAGCAATTTAAAATTAATTAACATATAGATATTTAGCGTAAGCTATCAGTTCTTGTCTAAGGAATCGGCAAAATTACAAAGACAACAAGAGCAGATGAGTTCACGCCTACGCATAAAGCGTAGGTGCTGACTTGTTTGTTGTTGTCGGGTTTTTTGCCGAACCTCTTAGACGCAGACATAGCTCAGTCCTGCGCTTTATGCATTCTTAACCATCGAGAGGACTATCGAATCAAACTCTCAATCCCCATGACGGAGGACATTCTTAAACCCTTTTCTAGCTTCGGCTTCTTAAATTACAGTATGGTTAAACCATATACAGATGTTATCAATGATTTTATTAAGAGAACAAATAACTTTGCAGTAAGTGGCTCTAGGAATGATTTCCTTAATAAGTACAGCCAAAAGCTGATTTCAACCAACAAACATGGAAATACCCTAAGCAACGCTTACAAATTGAACACCGACATTAGTTTCCAGTTTGAACAAGAAGCTGGACAACACATAATTGAGAGATTTAATATTGTTTTCCCCTATGATAATTATATCTATGTTACATGGATAAAAACCTTGCGCGAGAACAGTGAATACGAATGTATCGATTTTAACGCCAATGTGTTTATTACCAAGATGCATCCAACGCCAGTCCCAAAGCTTGAATTGAAGGAAAAGTTTGAACCACTTTATGAAGGACCAGAAGAAGTACATCGTCAATATGCGCCACGTAAAATACCGACACTGCTTTCAGTACCTAAGGGAGGAACAAGGAGTTACAACCATATTGGTATTGGACAGCTCAAGATTGCGATTCAGCAGCCTCAAGGAAATAAGATGTCTATTGGAATAACACTGAGTAATGTATTTAACGGGATTGCTGAAGTACGTGATTCTATTGGAGACAGTATAAAGTCATTATATCAAGCCAGCGGTATAGATATAAAATGCAAACATTACGACCAGAATTTAACGATAACATTTGGGGAATTTGAATTATTGAAGAATTCAGACAGATACCATCACATTCTGAATGCGAAACCTTACTTTGAAGGTGGAGTGCAAAGATTCCCTGGGAACTACTCCTATAATGAGTTTAGATTGGCAAAAGAATGGAAGGAACGTATGATAGCGCAATTCTTTACAGATTGCCAAAGTCTTCATAGAGGCTTGATTGAAACTTGCATTGATGCAGGAATTACGACAATCAAATACGCCATCGGAAGCTATGAAATGTGTACCGTGAAACTAATTTGATGATGATTTACGTTTTTATAATATTAACTACGGTTTTAATTATATTCAGCTTATCTTTATATAGCCAAAGACTTCAAAAGAAACAATCGGTGAAAGCAAATGCCCCTTTATCCCCGCTTAACAATTGGGGTTTACGTGACGATTTAGACCAAACGAATACCATCGCACCTTGGGATGCAGTATTGAAAGCTACTTTAGCCGACCCCAGCGAAATAAATTTACCCTTAGATGCCTACAACCACTATCAGGTTTGGAACTACGACTATGAAACAAAATCACCTCCAGAAGTGAAACGCTACAATCTTGACGATTTAGTCTTTGTTGATTGGAGAAGTTCAGCAGAATCTTGGAATCATTTAGCCGGCAGACAAGGCTATATTGTTATCAGTAAAAGCGAGAAGAAGCAAATAGATTTTATTGTCACCATTATGAGTTGATCGATTAAAGGCGTAACATTGTTGACACCTCTATACTTCAGATGGATTGCTTCAAGATCCTGACTTAGTAAGACTCAAAAGGAAACTGAGGCTCAAGACCTATCAGAAGTTTAAAGTCGGAATCTAAGTAATGCAAATGAAGGAGGTCGAGTTGATTTATAATACCGCAAGGTTAATGACCTATAGGGCGCTTTAAAACTCGACCGCAACAGAGGTGTTGTAACTTAAATAACATGGGAACAGAATTAACAAGGAAGTTTAAGTTTTACATCGGGATCGACGTTTCTAAATCATTCTTTGATTATGTCATTACCCAAGGAAAGACTGTATTACATCATAAGCAGGTTTTAAATAAGGACAGTGAAATAGAATCCCTTATTTTGGATTTGAAACAGATTGCAGGGTTCAAATTATCCAATGCGGTGTTTGGAATGGAACATAGTGGGCTTTATTGCAATGCGCTTCTCCATGCACTTCATAAAAAGAAAGCGAAAATTGTGCATGAGAATGCCAATATGATACGTAACTCTTTAGGGAATCTCCGAGGCAAGACAGATAAAATAGATGCCGGGAGGATTGCAGAATACTTGTATAAATGCCGAGAAGGTTTAAAATTCTGGGAACCGAAGCGACAGATACTGAATCAGCTCGCTAGTCTTGCCTCGCTAAGAGAAAGACTTATCGCAACTAAAAACATCCTTGATATGCCTCTTAAGGAAATGTCAAAGTTTGCAACTAAAGAGATCATTGAACAAACCCGTCACCACTGTCAGGCAAGCCTTCTTGCGCTAAACCTGAATATAGCTGACATAGATAATTCTATTAAATTAATCTGGTCTGGGGACGAATACCTCAGCGTTAAAATGAAACAGATGATGTCGGTACCATATGTGGGGAAGACTACAGCATTACAGATTTTAATCAAAACAAATGAGCTTATAGATATAAATGACCCCCGTAAGTTTGCCGCCTTCTGCGGAGTTGCTCCATATCCTCATAAATCTGGAACCACAGTTAACAAAAGAACAAGAACATCGAGTATGGCAGATAAGAAAATGAAAGCTTTGATTCACATCTGCGCACTCGGCTCGATAAAGACAAAGGGGGAATTTCGGACATATTATGATCGAAAAACTGTTGGAGAAGGGAAGAATGGGATGTTGGTATTGAATGCAATCCGATTCAAATTGTTGCTAAGGATATTTGCTTGCGTTAACGGGAATAGAATGTATCAGGCGGAGTACATTCCGACACCTAAGAGAATTATTTCACAGTTCTCTTTACTGAATGTGGATGTGCTTCAGATGAAACATGTGTTTTGTTTCAACACGAAGAGAGTGTTTTCATCCTAAATCCATTCCTCTCTCCAAAACGGTGGCTTAAGTGGAGAAAGGAATGGTTTGTCTTTAAACTTGGTTTCGACGCTTAAGCTCTTCATGTATGTCTCTTAAAATATCATTTCTTTCTTCATTGGACTTTCGTATGCCTGCCAATATTGTAAAGAATAAATATATAAATCCTATTACCGCCAATATATAGAGTATAGGGATCAATGCAAATAATGCCATAGTGAGTTAAATTAGATTTTCCAAATATATTAAAAGTCATTACATCCTACAACCAATCCCACCCCAACTTTGCTGCTTACAGCGGGAATGGGATTGGTTTAGTCTTTAGATTAGTGGTTCAGCAACAGTTAGCTTTCTTTTAAGTTTCTGCGGTTACTTTTAGTCAGTGGTGAGTCGGTTGGGGCATTGCAAACTCGATTAGGAAGATCGGTATTCGGCGAGGTTAATGCCACTTAAAACACACGCCAGTCGCTCCGCTTGATGTCATGGTTTTAATTTTGGCAAAGCAGTCGCCTCATGAAAGCTCTCTTATATTTATCTAGGATTGGCTACGATCATAAATTCACTCCGCTGCATCCTGGATAAATCTAATTGCTTTCTCAGTTCAGCGTACCTGCGTGGTCGCTCAGGCTTCAGCTTGTCATCATTGTTGATGATTTAAAGCACATGAATTTACAATTCAACAATGTCGCCAAGCATCGTGTTTTACTATCATAAAACATAACGTTGCATCGTCCTGCGGACTTTACTGCAACGACCATCGCTCAATACGCATGTCGGTACGCAATTGACAAACTACTTTTCATAGGCAATAGACTAGAACGACCATCCTAAACTAATGCCGCCATATATTCTATAGAACACATCATCTCCCACTCTTTGCTTAGAATAATCATCTTGTACAATTGGGATTAATAGGCCCACACGATACATAAAACCACCTCGAGGTTTCTGGTGTCTGAAACCAGCCCTAATAATTGCAATCTTGGCAAACTTCGAAGTGTACTTTAGAACTTGATCTGAAGGGCCAAGCACGTAACCGTCCTTGATGCTTACCAAATTAAGCCCAAGGCCTAACTCAGGAAAGTTTTTCACGTTATCATCTCTACCCCAAAGGACATTAAGTTCCACGGGTATATTCACATTCCCAAAGGTATTATTTGCTCTGCGATCAATAATCGGTAAGTACATAATGCCGATTCTCGGAGCTAACTTGATTTGATTGTTCAAGGGAATTATTCTATCATAATTAACAGAATAAAATACAGCATTCCCGCCTAACTCAATATATGTTGAGTTCCTTTTAGCGTTCTGGGCATTAGAATGAATGGTTAGGCATATTAGGCCTATAAATAGCGTGGCTTTTGCGAACATGATGGAGCATTTAGAGTATCAAACTTACCAAATATTTAATAGATCGAATCCCGTTGTTTCACAACTGCTGATTCTTACACATTTTCTCAGCTCGCAGGCGGCGAGCCGTGCGATATAGAACTTAATCATTATATTCGTGCATAATTTAACCCATGGATAAAACATCATTCCCATTAGTCATATTAAAGGAAATCAAAGTGCTAATGAAGGAATTGCACGCTCTATTAACAACCAATAATCAAATAATTGAAATCTACGATTACCCTAGCGCATTGATAGCATACAGGTCAATATCAGTAAATGAATTTTATTTTGACGTAATGGGACCAACAGTCATTGGTGATGAAATCATTTATAGACTTCATCTATGCCCAACGGATGAGACTAATCAAGGTATAAGCAGTTACGATCTTAACATAAAGAATTTAACCATAAGATTTAAAGAATGGATTGAATTAATGAAAGAGTATGACTCATTTTCATTTACAGATGATGATGTTATAACGAAACAATATGAGACCGAATTCTATTCTGATTGGGAAATTCTAGATGAGGATGCGGATGATAAAGCCTTTGAACCAGACAAGCAAGTTTTGCTATACAACTGGCTTACACTTTTGGAGCATGACTTGAAATCTAACGAAATGGTACAAGAAGATGACCAGATAGTTGAAGAAACTGCGCAATTAAGAGCAGATATACAAAACCTGACCAAACGTCAATTCATTCTACGTTTCGCTAAATTAATGTCGAAGGTCAAGAAAACAGGACTTAAACTATTATATGATGTATTCGATATGGCTAAGAAAGAAGCCTTAAAGAAACTACTTTATGGAGGGATCGATGTAATTGGAGATATAACCCAACACATTCATCTTCTCTAATAATTCTGGTTCCTGTTTACCCATATGATATTAGCTAATTCCAAACTCTGGAAACTTAATTAACTTCAATTGATTTAATTCGTTCGCCTTGGCTTTAAGCATTTCAATATCATCACGTTTATCAGCCAATACATTATTCAAGTTGAGATTTATAGCAGTTCCAGCCATACAAACCATTAGCATTGCCTTTGCACCGCCAACTTCTGAATAATCAATATCAGTTGCAATAATAGCATTGCCGCCTATTAACAAACATTTATATCTAAGCTTCTGTTTACATATTTCCTCACCAGAGTACAATTTGTTAATCAAAGTATCTGATTGCCCGCCAGTGAAATCAGCCCAAGAACCTGACATTTCAGAGAAGAATCCAGTGCCAGACACAGATTGAGCAGTCACGATATCAAGGATATCATAGCTCCAGTTTAGTGGACTATTAGCTGTAATGATTGGTATGAGATCGATCTTCGTGAATATTTCTTTAATTAGGGCATCCTTTTTAGATGCAATCTCCTGTTTGTAAGTTTCAATTAGCGCAGGGCCACATTCATTTGCATTACAGTAAGCCTCACTATTAGGAAAGTTAAACTGATTAATAAACGCATTAGTAGAATCTTTTAGAATGATCCGAGTGGTCATGAGTCCATCTAGTTTCTTTTGACAATGAGGACAATGTTTATAAGACATATAGTTTATTTAGTCAACCAATATAGCAAGTAAAGAATGAAGACTATTATGGTTTCCCGTATTTAAATGCAATTGACAGTAACTAACCTTTTATTATCTATAAGATATTAAGTTGAATTTAACTGTTTAATTACATTGCATGAGAAACTATATACCGCCTAGTTGTTGAAATTATATTGTAGATGTCCATTTGGAACTAACTGCTGTATACTTCTCGTAACATGTTTAAGCATTCTATAGAAATATTTATTTCAATAAGTATTTCTTACCTTGTCATCAATTAATCTAAATATGCCTCAAGAAATAAAATTTATTATCCGCTATACAGGCGGAACAGCTGATGACCGTCGATTAGATTTATACGATGCGTCAAGGTCAATGGCTGGATTGGCCAAAGCTCTTTCTATAACTGTTCATGCTTTACTGAATGATGGAGAGGTAAAACGCAAGGGAGATTCTACACATGGAGTCAATTTTCTACTCCATCCATCTCGACAGGGGAGCTTCATCGAATTTGTCAGTATTATCTTTGAAGATGATGTTATTAAAGGTATTGGAGCTTCAATCCTTTCCGCTGCATTTTGGGACTTTATCAAATATACATGGAGGGAAGCGACTGGCCGTGAAGGAGAATTAGAAGAGCCTAGCACTAGAAGAATTGTGAATAGGAACCCATCTTATGAAGATGAGATATCTAGGTCATTAGAGAATCCCCTACAAGAGCTGCATCGACCGATCGCAAATGATAATGATATTAAAATAGAAATAACGAGACCTAGAGTTGGTGTGGTTGTGGAATTTAATAGAGCTACACTTGACTACGTAATGTCTGAGGAGGATCCAGTTATTGAATCAGATGTGTTCGGCAACGTCACCAAATATAATAACTTAAGTGGAATTGGCAGATTTTACGATAATGTACGAGAAAAGACAGTTTCTTTTCATTCAAGTCAACTCGATGATGAACAAAAGCGTACACTGACTTGGTCATTGCACAATTCAAACGGAAACAATGCGGCAGGGAAGATTTTAATTGACGTACAGGTAATAAAAACACACGCTGGTCACATCAAAAGATATACGATAACTGATGCTAGGCGACAGAATCAAAATTGATCGAAACTTCGGTAAGAAAACTTTAGCCTTTATTGGCAATCCTGTTGTTTGTATATTAACAGCACTTATAATGAGTGCATTCTTTTACATTAAAGGCTTAAACGAGAAGATCCCGTATTACTATATCTCCAAGGCGAAGCTTATTAACAGTAGCCAAGGAAAAAGCCTAATGGTGTCCACCATAGAGATGCAATATACATATTATGTTGATGTTGCTATTTGGAATAATGGCTTGCAATTTATTGATTTCTCGGATTTCGTTGAGTCACAACCTATATCATTAAAAGCGAATGGAATCAATAAGATTATTAGATCTGACCTTATCGCTAAAAGCAGAGCCGAGCTTAACGTATCCTCTCAGGTCGACAATAAAATTTTATTCATCAATATGAAAGAAAATGAAGCTCTTGAACAAGGAGATGGCGTCTGTTTTAGGGTATTCTTTAATTCCTACGATTATTATAAAATTCGATTCAATTTAATGTCACGCATTAAAGGAACAAAAGATGGATTTAAATACATAAACTTAAAAAGAGTAAGCAAGGCCACTCACACGTCAAGACTAGTGATCGGTTGGTTCATTATCTTAGTTTCCATTTTAATTAGATCAGTTGGACTTATGATAGTTAAGAATCCCGTAGTATTTCGCCAGTCTGAGTTGATTATACTTCTCATCATCGTTATAACTTGGACTTACTATACGTACGAATATATCTATTTCGCGATAAATTTGCCTTGGCTGAACCTTTAAGCTCTCGATAAATCGTGGTTGCAATCGTTACAACCAAGTTGTATATTAGTTATGTTTTAATTTGCTCTCAATATGATTAAACGTTTAATAGCATTCTTTTCAAATAAACCATCAAAAGATAATCTTCAAGCTAATAACATAAATGTGTTTGCTCCTATAGACCAGAAAGGCTATAATCAACATCCCTCATTTCCAAGTTTAAGTGAGCAGGAGATTAATGCGTTTATAGATGCAGAAGTAAACAAGAGGGTTTTAAACAAGCGAACAATTGGAATTGAACGTCCAGATCATTTCCTTGAAGATGCCGCAAGATTTATAGTATTACATCAGCAAGGATCGACATCACTTATTCAGCGTAAATTGAAGTTAGGGCAACGACTTACCGCAATATTCAATTACTTTGTGAGCCTTGTAACCGCTCTAAGTCTGATAGAATTGGCGACTAGATAATGAAATTGAACAACGATCTATGGTATGATAAAAGAAAAAATAACTGGAAAGCTTGATGGTCTAATAACGGAAGCAGAAGATTTACTTATTAAAATAAACACAGATTAAAAAAGTGAAGATAGCGCTAAATTCCATGCATACAGAACCTCTGTACTATCATTCTTGGAGTTTACCCTTGGACGTGATAGCTTGTACTTCAATGACTTTCGAAACAGCGTAAGATATTACAAACTGTATAATATAAATTATGCAATAAGTCTTTTAGACAAAATAAGGACTGATGTGAAAGATGGGTGGTTGACAGATGTAAAATCGCTAATCTCAGGCGAGATATATAATGACTTCATAGAAATGGCAGAGGATTTATTAAATCAGGGCTATAAAGATCCTGCAGCTGTAATAGTCGGTGGGGTTTTAGAAGAGAATCTTCGACAACTCTGTTTATCAAACAACATCCCTATCGTAAAACAGGACTTGACATCTGGGAAGCTGAAGCCTTTGAAGGCAGATACAATGAATACTGAGTTATACAAAGCTGGCATTTACAACATGCTAGTTCAGAAATCGATTGTCGCTCATCTTGATTTAAGAAACATGGCTGCGCATGGAAAATATGGTGAGTATGACAAAGATCAAGTTCAATTGATGCTTTCTTCTATTATCGACTTCATTTCTAAATTTAACTAACCTGAATGCAATGGACACTTTCAAAGACTTCTTTGCCGATTTAAAGGATCGCATAAGCAATCCATTCATATCTTCATTTGTAATCGGATGGGTGATATTTAATTATCCAATTATTGTTGCTTTGCTTTTCTATAAACAGACTGAATTGAAGGTCGATGGATATACTTCCTACCTCAACATTATTGAGAATTGCAGGAACGATAATAATATGTTGTGGCATCCTCTGCTTGTTGCCATTATGTATACTTTTCTCGTTCCCTTCTTCAAATCTGGAGTTAGAATATTTAATTCTTGGTTACTTACTTCGACGGATGGGATTGTTTACAGCATGACCAAAAATAAAGTCGTTAGTGTTGAATTACACACTAAGGTGTCAAGCGATTTGGAGGAAGTAAAATCAAGATATGTTGAATCAATAGCAAAAGAAAGTGTATACAAGGATCAAAACACAGCGTTACTGTCCAGGATAGATGACTTAAATGCATTACAAAATGAAATAGTGTCGAAGTTAAATGCTGACCATGACAACCAATTAAAAGCAATTCTGGAGGAAAACGAGACTCGAGTAAAAAATCTGGTTGAGGATCATAGAATTTCACAGAGTAATACGTCCGCAAGATTATTTACATCAGAAACCAACCAAACGAAAGCAGAAGAAGAGTTAAGAAAGTTTAAAGCATTAGTTAAACAAGGATTGTATGATTTGGCAGGTCTTGCAGTTTATAACTCGGACGGGACAATGACGCCTGAATTTGTTGGTCGTACAAGTAAAATGTTAAAAGATTTGACAGAACTTTCTAATGGACAAACTTAAAAGCATCTTTATAGGCCATTAATCATTTATACAAAAAAGCTTTAATCTGCTGAAGCGTCCAACAACTTCCCGCATAAATGCTCAACCCAAACATACGGTTTAGTTATTTTGTAGCCGCTTGGAGATATAGATCTCAATCACTATAATTGTATACCTTATTACATTAATATGCCCGAAATTACTATGCCTGTTGGTTCTATTGTAATCCTGAAAAGTGGAGGTCCCAAGATGACGATAACTGGCTATCGTGATGGTATGCCTGTGTGTCAATATTGGGCAAACGGACGATTTGAAGAGCTTAAGACATTTAAGGATAATTTAATTATTGTTCCAGACACTGAGAATAAGAAATAATTATTGTTCAAATCTAAGCCTCTGATCTCAACACGCTAAAAGGAACTACGGCATAAACGCTCAAGAGGCAACTGCACGGTCTATTTATTCCGTTCCTCCTTTGCTTAGTTGATCTTAAAGCTTGCCATCGTACCATAATTAATTTAATCATATGGTACAGAAACAAACTGCATTCAAAGTAGCAGAGGTGGAAATCAGCTACAAATCAAATTACAACATTACCGAACGTCCGCAAATTAATAGCTCACAGGATGCTTACAAAATTCTGATGCAACATTGGCGTATGGGAAGTATAGAGCATTTAGAGGAATTTAAAGTGATTCTACTGAATACTAACAATCGAGTTTTAGGAATAGTAGATATATCAGTTGGTGGGGTATCCGGAACATTGGTTGATCCTAAAATCATCTTTGCTGTTGCATTGAAGACTAATACAAGCAAGATGATACTAGCACATAATCACCCGAGCGGAAATGTTAATCCAAGTGAAGCTGATAAAAGATTAACTCAGAAGATAAAGGAAGGAGGAAAGTTATTAGATATCGAGGTCTGCGATCATATCATCGTTACCAATCATAATTATTTTAGCTTCGCTGATGAGTGGTTGATGTAACGTCTTTAGCTTGGGTTAATAACCCAGGCTAACTTAAAATCTCTTTTCAAATGGGCTTAAATGAAACATATCCTTTCTCATATAATCTATCACCACGAATACATGCAAAAACTCTGCATATCAATTTGAATTTGATTGCATTCATAGTTGACATCTTGTTCTTTTTATCAACTTCTACTCGACGTTTGTAGTATGCTTTAATTTCTTGATCACTTCCAATGCATGCTCTTACTCCGTTATGGAGCAATGATTTAATTCGCTTATTTGCAAAAGGAGAAACTCGCGCCCTTCTTTTAACGCTTGTTCCAGATTCATATTCAAACGGTGCTATGCCACAGTAAGATGCAAATGTTCTGGCATTTGTAATTGTTTTAAATTCATTAGTATGGATTAGAATTTGTAAAGCAGTTACATCGCCAATTCCCATTACAGAAAGCATTATTTTCATAAGGCGGTTACAACGCTCGTCATTTTTATAAAGAGTCTTGATCCTAAGATCAATGTTTGTTATCAATTGCTCAATTTGGATAATTGACGGATTGCATAGTTTGATATTTGCAGCAGATATATATGGATCAATGAAGTTAATGTCTTCATTCAGAGGAGTGGTAATGATAGTACCAATTTTCACCATTCTTTCCCTTAATGTTGATAGGCTACTGAGCTCGTCTATAATTTTCCTGCGGGGTAACCAAAGCTTCAATTCTTGAAGATTTTTGATGAGATAGCGAGCGATTCGAGCAGCATCGAGTTTATCATTCTTGCCTCTAATTATACCGAGTGAGTTCTTAATCCTTGTTGATGGTTCGACAATCACTTTTGCTTTCATCTTGGTCAAAGTATTCATCAAGATTAGACCATAAACTCCAGTGACTTCCATCCCGAAAACAGCATACCCAAGCTTGAAACCTTGGATCTCTTTAAGTGTTTCGACAAATTCTTGGATTGATTCTACGTTATTGGCAACTTTGCCATTCACAACATACCTGCCACCATATCTCAAGCAATAATTAAATGTTGCTTTAGAGACGTCGATCCCGATGAAATATTTGATAACAGTGAGCTTGCTCTCTATCATAGTGCATTTCTTTAACAAATCACTCGAAAGTCCTTTAATCATTGATAGGTTCTTCTACAAGTGGAAATAGGTCGCTTCTGCCACGATTAATAACCACCTTTAGGCTTATTATGCGAAATAGATCTGTGCTACCAGTACTGTTAAGTCTATCCTAAAGACGAAAATAGCTGTGGTTGAGTGATTTGTTATTACAATATAAGCAATTTTAATAGTTAATAAAAGTATGAGTAGATGGGAAAGTATATTTCAGGCAGCTTTGCTTATGAATGTCTGATGTAAAATTTAACTGCCTTCGACTTGAAACTGTCCAGGGCAGTTTATCATATTGATGGGATTTCCTTTTGATCTATCTTTACAAACTTCGTAAGCTCCCTTAAATAAGTTTCAGTTTGACTTATACTTCCATGACGATTGCTTTCATAATTTCTGCGACTGTCCACCCGTCTAAGTATTTGCTTATATTTGACTTATGTTTAATGCTATATAAAGTGTAACCTTTATCGTCCAATCCAAGGGCTTTTAGGCATGACATAAATCGGTAATATGGTGTATTCTCTCCAACAGCCAGTTTACCGCCGATGGTTGATCCAGACGAAAAAAGATAGTTGTCTGATGAAATGCTATCGATATTATTTGACTTAAGCTCTTTTAAGTAATTAGGAGTGATTTTCACAGTGCCAACCTGTTTGTTTTTAGAGATACTAGCTGGGAGAGTAATGATCATATTATCGAAATCAATCATCTTCACCTTCAATTGCCTCAATTCTTTCGGCCTTATACATGTATAGTAAATTGATTTCACGAACAGTTCAGTAAATTTATCGTTAGCTGATAAATAATCCATTATCGACTTTAAGTCTGCGTCTGTAAAGACTTTATGCAAATCTGATGATGTTGATGCTTTCAGTCGTGATACTTTCGCAATCGGGTTTGTTTCAATATATTTAAGAGACACTAAGTGTTTTAGGAACGCACCTAAAGCTTGTTGTGCTGCATTGTAAGTTCGCTCAGACCAACTATTACTAAGCTTTTGTTCTTTAAGGAATTTAGTAATTTTCAAATCTGTGATTTGGTTTACCTTCAAGTTTGAATAAGCATCGGCAAAATATCTGAGTTTACTGTAATAAGTCTGTATTGATTTCTTGCGGAGTTTGATGTCGTTAAGATGTTGTATGTATACATCAACAGCTTCAGGAACTGAAATACTTATAATTTCATTTCTTAACTTGATGTTTGCTTCTTCATTGAAAGGATGATACCCTTCCTGAAGAAGTTCTGTAATAGAACTTAGCAACGTTTGAGCTCGAGATTCTTTATCACGGATATTTTCAGATTTATTAATATCCCGTCTTAACTTTACTCGCTTATTGATAATATCAAGGGATAAATCGGTAAAATAATATTCAATATACCAATCCTGAAGAATACCCTCTTCAGCCTTCGTTAAGCGTTTGCCAGACTTGTTGACAGCTTTACCCTTTCTTAGAATTGGTTGTGTAAAAGAAGTACTCATAAATGCAAAGTTGGTATTTTGTTTTGATTTCGTCCGTAATTCGTCCGTTGGCAGGCTGTTATTAAGTGTAACTAGTTGATTTTCATTGAAATTAAATTCGTGAATGGATAATCCGATATTCTCCACAGGTATACTTTCAAAACAAAAAAGCAGGAATTTCCTGCTTTTTTGTTTTGAAAAGGCCAACAACATTCTATCAAATGCGTTGAGCGTTTAAAATCTTACTCTAAAATACGCCAGCTGCTGTTTCAATCGTTTCAAAATCTTTAGAATTTAGAAGAATATTTTCATTTGATATCAGCCTAAGTAGTTTATGCTGTCACGTTAGGCAGAAAAAATATTGACTTAAAAACCCCAAATCCAGTCTGATATCAAAAGTTTACTCAATTTGAAGAAAACAGCGCAAACAAAAAGCCCTGAATTCAGACCGCTTTCAAAGAAAGAAGTCGAGCTTCAGGGCTTTTGTCAATTTAGTAGCCGTCACTGGACAGATATCGAACTTTTTTCTATCTGATTTGCAGGAATTAGTGAAAGTTGCAAATCATTTTAAAATTTAAAGATAGGTCACTGGACAATTTTCGAACTGAAATTCAAATGCGATCATCGAAACTCAGAAAATTAGTTTTATTTATGTGATACCTTCATCATCTAACTAGTTTTTACTCCATGAACCCTATTCCAATTCTCCATTCAGTCGGGACAACAGGTTAACGTTAAATAAATTTCAGGTAATTAAGCTTTTTTTAATAACCATTTGGGTCCTTTTTTGACGGAACTTCAAGATGTCTTCAGTATCTTATACCATATTTGTTAATCATGAAGATCCTGATTATTGAAGACGAGTTAGGCCTGCAGCGTAGTATATCACAATACCTTACCTGTGAGGGTAATCTTTGCACCATGGCCTCAAACTATGCTGAGGCACTTGATCGGCTGAACAGTTATGACTATGATTGTATCTTGCTCGACCTGACCCTCCCGGATGGAGAAGGTCTTCAGATACTGAACTATCTTAAAAGGATGAACAGACCGGAAGGCGTGATCATTATATCAGCGAGAAATGCTCTTGATCAAAAGATAGAAGGTTTGAGTCTCGGTGCCGATGATTACCTGATTAAGCCTTTTCATCTATCTGAACTGAATGCAAGAATACTTGCGGTTGTACGCCGGAAAAGCGCCAACGGAGACCGCCATATCGAATTCAACGAAATACGAATTGATTTGGATGCAAAAGAGGTTTTGGTAAGTGCTAAGCCAGTTTATATGACCAAAAAAGAATCTGATCTCCTGCTTTATTTTGTTGCTAATAAAGGTAAGGTGATTTCTAAGTCTGCGGCGGTAGAACACATCTGGGGTGATGATGCTGATATGGCCGATAGCTTTGATTTCATTTATACCCATATTAAGAACATCCGTAAAAAGCTTACTGATGCGGGTAGCAGCGATTACTTTCAGTCGGTATATGGCGTTGGTTATAAATTTACGGAAGTATGAAGCTATTTACCAGATACAACAGGATACTGATTATCATCAGTCTTTTCGGGCTGCTGCTTATCGGATTTCTTTTTTACAAGATGCTTGTCTATTATCTTGATCAGCAGATTGACCATGACCTGGTGGAAGAGGTAATGGAGGTAAAGGAGTATTCAGCAAAAGGTAATTTTTATAAGTCGCATGAATTTGAGGACCTCGTTGTTCAATACAAAAAAATAGAAAAGGCCAATCCGTCCAGTAGCTACGGCGATACGCTATTCTATAATCCCCTTAAGCACCGCAAAGAAACCGCAAGGTATCTTCGAACCGAACTCGAACTGGTTGGGAAACCCTACCGTGTTCTGGTTATTGCTTCAAAATTTGAACGGCAGGAGCAGATCAGGAACATCTGCCTAATTATCCTCATTCCTGTGATGCTGCTTTTCGCCCTTGTACTATTGGTGAACAGGATTTTGCTCAAAAAAATCTGGACGCCTTTTGAGCAGCTCTTAAAAAATATTACGGCCTTCAATATTAATCATGAACGGCCGTACGAGCCTGTAGAAATGCCCGTGGCAGAATTCAGGCAATTAAACAAAGTTTTGGTGGAGCTTTCAGGGAAGGTGAAATCTGATTATAACGAGATTAAGCTGTTTACCGAAAATGCATCCCATGAAATGATGACGCCCCTGGCTGTGATCAATTCGAAGCTCGATAACATGCTCCAGTCAAATGTACTGGCGAAAGAAGATGGCGAAATACTGGTTGAACTGTACAAGGCCACCTCCCGTTTAACCAAGCTTAACCAATCACTACTACTCCTGGTTAAAATTGATAACAATTTATTGCAGGACGAGGAAAAGATTAACCTGAAATCGCTTATTGAAGAAAAGCAAGTTTACTTCCAGGAACTTATCTCGGAGCGCAATATCACTGTAGAAAGTACATTAGCCGATGTGAGCATATCTGCGAGCCGTAGCTTACTTGAAATACTGATTAATAATCTTTTCAGCAATGTGATCAGGCACAACTACGATGGAGGTAAAATTGAAATAAATCTGGAAACTGATAAAATCGTGTTTGCAAATACCGGACACAATAAAGCGCTTGATCCCGAGAAAATATTTGACCGTTTTTATAAGGATAATGCCTCAGAAGGTACAGGTTTGGGACTCGCCATACTCAAGCAGATCTGCAACCGGCAACGTTACCAGCTTGATTATTCCTATTATCAGGACCTGCACACCTTCACTATAAAATTTAACCATCAATAAAATATATGTCCATTATCGAACCCACGAATCAGGAAATCGGAGCGATCAAAAAAGGAAAGAAATATGCTCCTGCCACTCGTTTGTGGCACTGGGTAAATTTCATCATCATTTCCGGTTCACTATTCACCGTGCTGATCAACTCCACGCTCTTTGATGGATCGCAACGTAGCTTTGTGAAAAATGAACTGATAAATGCAGGAGTTTCAATAAGTGATAAACAGGCCGGTGCAGTTACACATGGCCTGGAAGATCAGGTATGGGGGATACACATTTATTTTGGCTATGCATTAGCTGCGCTTTTTCTGTTCAGGTTAATTGCAGCGTTTTTTATGCCTCACTCGCAAAAACTCTTTCCCAAGCTCAAAAAAGCTTGTCAGGCATATTTTATCTTAAAAAAAGAACGTGAAACAGCGAAGCACGAACTGGTGGTGAAAGGACTTTACATCATTTTTTACTTTCTGCTTTTTATTATGGTGGTTACCGGCCTGCTGCTTGCTTTTGAAGATTATACCGGCATCTCTAAAAACATTAACCACGGCATTAAGGAATTTCATGGTTTTTGCATGTACCTGATACTGGGTTTTATTGTTCTTCATCTGGCAGGCGTTTTACTGGCCGAGCGGAAGGATGGAAAGGGAATTGTTTCGGACATGATCAATGGCGGAGAAAATTAAGATGACGGACATTTAATTTAACATAAGGCTAAACATATGGGTAAGTTTCATAATGAACAGCATTTAAAAAGTTCAGCTTTCATTTCTGATATCGTTATCGGCATGAGCGATGGGCTCACGGTTCCATTTGCACTTGCCGCCGGCCTGAGCGCTGCGGTTAGCAGCAATTCGATTATCATTACCGCGGGTATTGCAGAAATCATTGCTGGCTGCATTGCTATGGGGCTGGGTGGTTACCTGGCGGGAAAAACAGAGCAGGAGCATTATGAAAGTGAGCTGAAAAGGGAATACCTGGAAGTTGAAAATGTACCCGAAAAGGAAAAAGAAGAGGTAAAAGAGATTTTTGCGGAATACGGACTGGATAATGAAGCGCAGGAACTTATTGTAGATCAAATGAGTAAGAATAAAGACCGGTGGGTAGATTTCATGATGAAGTTCGAGCTGGGTCTGGAAAAACCAGATGTGAACAGGGCGAGAAACAGTGCGCTTACCATAGGATTTTCTTATTGTGTTGGTGGCATGTTACCCTTATCAGCTTATTTTTTTACTTCAATGCCGCAGGATGGACTTATCCTCTCCGCTGTGCTGACCACCATTTGTTTGTTTGTATTTGGCTATTTCAAAAGCAAGGTAACCGGCCAGCCACCAATAAAAGGCGCTTTAAAAGTGACTGCAATAGGTTTGATTGCTGCCGGGGCGGCATTTCTAATTGCAAGATTAATTACTTAAGCCGTGTTTCTATTTTTCGCTCCCCCGATTCATCATTAACAAATATTTAACAGAATTTAATTTAAACTTCAGAATGTCTTCAGACTTTGTCTATAGTTTTGTTACATGCAATTGGCTTTTAATCTATATTTCCGGATAAGCAACCGCCAGCATGCATGGAACCCTAAAAGCTTTTTATAGATAGAATTTTACACAGCTTTATTCATTTTATATCTGTCGATAACGAAGGGCTATCCTTCGGGACATTAACTGAATATTTTATTGAATTGCTCATTTTAACTATAAAAAGTACATGGACAGAAAAGATTTTCTTAGCAACATCGGGATGAGTGCTGCGGCCTTTACACTGCTCAACTGCATGGGTTGTAAAAAGACTGATGGCAGCAGTTCTGCAGCCTTGTTAAGTAGTGGTGGTTCGTTGGTATCAAATGGGATTATCGTTGCCAAAACAAAGGCAGGGGCATATATTGCCGTGCAACGATCGTGTACCCATGAAAGTTATACCCTCACTTATCAATCTGCAAACAACCGCTTTTATTGCCCCAACCATGGCGCAACCTTTGCTGAAAACGGCGCAGTAACCAATGGTCCGGCTTCACGTTCTTTAACTGTTTATAATACCCAGCTTACGGGTACTACTTTAAAAGTTTATTCTTAAAAATTATGAAACTACTTTTTGTTGCCCTATTGGGGCTATTTACTATTCCCGCATTCTGGATGGGGAACTTTACGGAAGCACAGAAACAGGCAAAGGTAACACATAAGCAAATCCTGATTAATTTTTCAGGTTCCGATTGGTGTGGCCCATGCATTCGCCTCCGAAAAGAAATTTTGGAATCAGCAAGCTTTGAAAAATACGCAGCCAGCAATCTTTTACTGGTAAGGGCCGATTTTCCAAGGCAGAAGAAAAACCAGCTTTCCAAGGAACAAATTCAACTCAACGAATCACTAGCAGAAGTCTATAACAAAGATGGTAAGTTCCCTTTTACTGTCCTGGTTGATGAAAATGGAAAAGTGCTTAAAAGCTGGGATGGCTTTCCTGATGAAAGTCCACAGGCATTTGTCTCTGAAATAGATAAACTAAAAAAATAAATAAAAAGATGGCTAAACCTGTTTCTGTAAACCGTGTACTTAAACTCATGGGAAACCGCTTTGAGTTTACCGTAATCGCTGAACATGGGAGGGAGGGGAATGTAGCGATAGACGCTGCAATAGAAGAAGTAAAGCGGATAGAATATCTGCTCACTACTTTCAGCGACTTCAGCCAGACGAGTCTTATAAACGAAAATGCTGGTTTGCTACCTGTAAAAGTTGAGGATGAAGTGATCAGTCTGATCGAGCGGTCTATCAGGATATCAGAAATTACCGACGGTGCTTTCGATATTACCTACGGGTCGATAGATAAACGACTTTGGAACTTTGATCCGAATATGACGAGCTTACCCGATGAGCAGACGGCATTGGCATCCGTTGAACTTATAGATTATCGGAATCTAATAGTGGATAAAGAACGTTCAACGGTTCTGCTTAAAAATAAAGGCATGCGTATCGGTTTTGGCGGAATTGGAAAGGGCTATGCAGCCGATAAGGCAAAGTTGGTGCTGCAAAAACTCGGCATCAAAAGCGGGATTGTGAATGCAGCAGGAGACCTGGTTACCTGGGGTTTCCAGATTGATGGTCGTCCATGGACAGTAGGCATTGCAGATCCCGAACAAACCGACAGGCCATTCTCTGCGCTGAATATCAGTGATATGGCAATTGCTACTTCAGGTAGTTATGAAAAATATGTAACCATTGATGGCAAGCGTTACTCGCATACCATAGATCCCAAAACCGGGCTCCCGGTAAGTGGCGTTAAAAGCGTAAGCATTATATGCCCAAGTGCTGAACTTGCTGATGCACTTGCCACGCCCGTCGTGGTAATGGGTGTAAAAGTAGGGCTGGAGCTGATTAACCAGATTAAACAAGTGGCTTGTATTGTGATTGACGATTATGATCGGGTTTTTACCTCAAACAATATTAATGTGATATAATTATGAAAATTTCAAAAACATTTTTTCTTTCCCTGCTGGCTGTAATTTTCTTTGGCAGTATGCTTACTTCCTGCAGTAGTGTAAAGCCCTATCAAAAAAGCAAAATTAACGATGCGGACATGATTCTTTCTGCCCGGAAGGCTCAAAAATTTGAGCAAAGTTTCCAGCTGTATCGTGAAGGTGCATCGGGCGCCAATGGCGGCAAAAGTGGTGGTGGTTGTGGTTGTAATTAATTAGCCGTAGAAATGAGAAAAATATATCTTCATGTGCTTTTTATGTACTTCGGTATTTTAAGCACTTATGCACAAACCAAACCAGCACCCGCAAAAGTAGATACCAGCAGGTATCAGTCTAGAAAACTCAAAATTGATGAAATTAACCTGGTTTCAGCTTATTATCACCAGGATGGTAATAATTCTGCCGTTACAGGAGGTATAGGTACCGAGAAACTAAGCGATTTTGCAAATACGATTGATTTGCAGATGTCGAAATTTAATAAGAATGGAAAGAAAAATACGTTCCTGTTCGAATTGGGGGTAGATCACTATACTTCAGCATCATCTGATAAGATAGATCCAAGCACCATTTCTTCAGCCTCTTCGGCAGATACCCGTATTTACCCATCTTTAAACTGGACGCAATCCAATGAGGAAACCGGAAATTCATTTGGCTTTACAGGCTCTTATTCAACAGAGTTTGATTATCAATCGATGGGTGCAGCCTTCAATCTAACCCGTTTATCAAAAGATAAAAATACCCAGTTTGATTTTAAACTTCAAGCCTTTTTAGACCAGTGGACCGTTATCCTTCCGATAGAACTGCGAACCGGAAACACTGGAAGGGGCGGAGAACAGTATGATACTGCACCACGAAATTCCTTTAGTGCATCTTTCTCCCTGGCCCAGGTGATCAACCAGAAGTTTCAGGCGTCGCTGATTTTAGAACCTTCCTATCAGAAAGGCTTGCTTGCTACAAAATACCAGCGTGATTACTTCACCGATGGTTCGTTACGCCCGGAAACTTTACCGGATAAGCGTTATAAGCTTCCTATAGGATTGCGCATGAACTACTTTTTGGATGACCGTTTTGTCATCCGCACTTTTTATCGGTACTATATGGACAATTGGGGCATCAGGGCACACACAGCAGAACTTGAAATACCAGTTAAAATCAATTCATTCTTTTCGATCAGTCCTTTTTACCGGTATAACAACCAGGCGGGTACCAAGTATTTTGCACCTTATGGCCAGCATTCGCCATCTGAACAATATTTTACCAGCGATTATGACCTGTCCACATTGATCAGTGATTTTTATGGCGCAGGAATCCGCTTCGCCCCACCCAAAGGTGTATTTGGATGGCAGAGACTGAATATGCTTGAGTTGAGGTATGGCCACTATTCACGTTCAACAAGCCTGGTGTCCAATATTGTATCGTTAAACCTTAAATTTAAGTAGCGTGTTTATCTAAACTGTCCTTTTTCCAGTAATGAAATTGTACTGAGCTGAATCTTATTAAGCCTTTCCTGAAGTTCCAGGGCTTTGTTCTTCTCATTGAGCAAAGCCTTCAACCGATCAACTTCTGCAGTCAGCTTATTTTTTTCATGCAATTCAATCTTTGAGAAGACCTTTCCAGTTTCATAATAGCTGAAAAAATTGTAGTTAAGGATTTCACTGATACGAACCAGAATAAGTATGTCGATAGTCGCGGCATTGAGTAACTCTTGTGCTTTTGTTTTACTAAAGTTAAGAGCAACAGCAAAATCTGAAACAGAAAGATTTTGCTGTTTCATTTCCTTCCAAATCATTAAGCCTATATGGACACTCATCTTTTCTATTAAAGATTTTAAGCAATGAAATTACCTAAATCATTAATAAAACATCTATCTTTTTGTTAATGATATTTGGTCTAAATATGCGTCTGATACATTGAAAATTAACTCGTAGTCAAAATGACGCCACCTTGCACTGAAACTGATAGAAATTCGCTTACAAAAAATTGTTTGCGCTTATCAATATTGTCCTTTGTATTTATACGTAATCACTGAATTATACAAGCGCGTAATCAAAACAAATTGTTGAATTCCTTCATGATTCAGGCCCTATGTAAAGCCGATGAAGGAGGCTTAATCGACTCTTAACCAAGTCTGATTTCATAGGTTCAAATTCTCCAGCTACTTTCCCGTTTTTTTTTATGATAATTCGGAACGGCTGATTATAGATTTTAGTCAGGTAATAAACCGTGAAGATCTCGGCGAGGTCTTCGTGCCAGCTTGCAGTGCTATACAATGAAACGAACGGGATTTTCATAAGTTCTGAATATACTTCCAACGCTTCGGTATTATCATATCTTCGTCCGTCCCTGCGGAACCTGCTTTTTATTGCTAATGAGTCTGTAACTGGAAAGCTAAGTGTATTAATGTTAGTCCAGATGCCATTTGTGAACTTTCTGGTAAAATCATTCATATGTGGTCTTCCTGCTACGGAGTCTGCCGAAATAATCTGGAGTGAACCGTCAACGACGTGCGTGCCTTCGTGAAGCAGGACATAATTGAAAGCCTTTAAAATACCCGCCTGGATTGAGATTGAAATTGTTGAGTCTGTTTCTGAAAAACAAGTACGCTCTTTTTCGCTCACCCACTCAGAGATGTTTTGATGAAGTATGCCCGAACGGAAAGTTATATGGTACAATCTGACTGTTTCATTTCCAGTGATTGAAGACGTCAAGGCAGTATTAGGCATATTATCCAAAAAACTAATGCTTTTTAGATGTTGCTTCAAAACTTGTTGATAGAAGGACGGAAGCCTTGAAATTGCGCTGACAACTGTTGCAAGTTCCTCTTTGGTCAATTGGTGTTCTGTAGGAGACATTCCTGCTTCCCTGAACATTTTAATAATATTATCCGGTGTAATTGTAATTCGCTTCGATAATGGCTTGGAAGAATCAAGACCATACCTTACCTGAACCTCATGTAAATTAATTGAATGTTTTCCTGCCTCTTTGTGCTGGGCAGAACTGCTGATAGAAAAAAGAAGGCATATGATATTCACGAGCCAAAATAAAAATGCGCGAAGGTTTTTCATGCGGATAAATTAATAAATAAGATTGGACATAAAAAAACCTCCAACACAGGACGGATTATATCATCCGGGTGCAGGAGGCTCTAGCAACTTTAGTTAATATCGATGCCCTTAATATCTCTGACAACTGGTACCATATTTAAAGCTTCGCGAATCAATTTAATCTTACCATTTTCAGCGACAACTCTGCCCATATAATGTTGAGCATAATCTTTGCCATTTGAGGCAATAATAGCAGTGGCCTCATATTCACCGAAAGCCTGTTCAGGTGTATCAATATGAATCTGAATGTTTTTAAATTTAAAACCAGGGAATGTTTTTGGCAGATTGCCTAAAAATTTGTAAAGCACTTCACGACCTTCCCAACGTGCCGGTATACCTAAGCTAGCTAAATATGGCAATTCAAATACAGCGTCGTCGGCAAAAAGTTCAATCTGAAAATCAGGGTTTCCTATGTTCTCTAAATAGTCGAGTAATAATTCTTTTGCAGTTTTCATGTTTTTATTTTTAAAATTTTATATTGTTGTTAACACTACAAAAATGTTTAATCCTTTTATCAGAGCAATTGACATACAGCAAGAAATCATCTTGATTTAAATCAATTTGCTTATTCTTAACAATTATTATCGGCGGCAAGATTCCATGACTAGTTGAAATTGCTTTACCAGGTTCCGGCTACATTCAGGTATAAAAAAACCCGAACTGTTTAAATTCGGGTGGAATATCTGATAGAATAAACTTTAAGCCTGTTTGGCAAACTGAACATTTATCAGTAATTTAATGTCATCACCTACTACAATAGAACCTGATTCGGTGACGCCGTCCCAGGACAGGCCAAACTCCTTACGGTTTATTTTGCCTGTTATCTCAAAACCGGCTTTTGTATTTCCGTAAAGATCATCAGCAATACCACCCTGCTCCACAGCAAGTACTACGGGTTTGGTCACCTCTTTGATGGTTAGATTACCCACCAGCTTATAATTTTCCTCGTCTTTGGTGAATTCTGTTGAAGCAAAACTGATCTTCGGATACACATCGGCATTAAAAAAGTCTGCAGATTTAAGGTGGCCGTCGCGCTGTTCCTGGTTGGTGTCGATGCTGTTTACCTCTAAGCTGAACCAGATTTTTGCGTCTGTAAAATCTGTATTCTCAGTTTCCAGACTCCCTTCAAAAGATTTAAAAGATCCTGTAACGGTAGAAATTAACAGGTGTTTCACTTTGAATTGCACTTCTGAGTGCATTGGGTCTAATACCCATTTTGTTAATGTTGACATGATTCAAAAAATTAGGTTGTAAAAATTGATTTATTTTAGTTTATGTGTTGCCACTTGACATAGCAAAGATGGGCAGTCTCTTAGGCTGAGGGATTGATAAATCTTAAGAAATGACATTGACTTAAATCAATTAATCGTTCTGATAAATGCGGAAATTATGAAACAATATCATTTCGTATTCCAAAGGCATGCTATAGCTATATCATAAGCCTGAACCAGTAATTAGCTTAGTTAGGCAATACTTTAAAGTTTATCTGGTCAATGCCAGACAATTTTATCTTTTTATGAATTTTATCTATAATGTGTTAAGAAAAAAATCATAACAACATAATGATGTAAACAAGTAGTTGGGGCCGATTGGCTTGATTCATATAATGGAACGAGTTAAAGTATTTTATCTAATTGCCCGATATTTCGATGGCCGGTAGGATTAACAGTTCGTATACAGGAATTCCTTTAATATTTTCTACTCATGATCCAGAGATGCATTTGCGACTGATTTTTTATTGAATAAACTTATTTCACTATATTTAGTCCTTTTACTCAACCACAACAACAACCAGGCATTGATAGAGGTTTTTAAAACATATTTAAAAGGAAAAGGCAATTATACAGAAGAGGAACTGGAAAAGGTGGCCTCAGTTGCTGTTATTAAAAAAGTCAGGAAAAGACAATACCTTACACAGGAAGGCGACGTCGCCAAAAACCATGCGTTTGTAACAAAAGGATGTTTGCGAACCTATACAGTTGATGAAAAAGGAATAGAACATATCTTAAATTTTGCAATCGAGAACTGGTGGATCGGAGACCGCGAAAGTATTCAGACGGGTCATCCTTCGATTTACAATATTGATGCAATTGAGGATTCAGAAGTAGCGCTGATCAGCAAAGAAAAATTTGACAGGCTATGTATCGAAGTACCTGCTTTTAACGATATGATCAACAACATATTGCAAAAAAGTTTCCTTGTGGCTCAAAACAGGATTCATACATTTATAAGCCTTACCGCTGAAGAAAAATATTTAAGTTTTCTTGAAAAGTTCTCTCACCTGAATATGCGCGTTCCGCAGAGCATGATCGCCTCTTATCTGGGGATTACGGCAGAGACCTTAAGTCGTGTCAGAAAACAGATCGTAAAGCGCTAGTACCTCATATATTTATTGATAACACTTGATGTAAATCAATTGCTATTTTATTTTATGTCAATTTTCACATGGTTTCGATCACTCAATTTTGTCTCCAGAGATGAGCTTGCATCATAATACCATCAATTTAACGGCTAATCTCTGCTTAATTAAATTGAAATCATATGAAAAAGAATAAAACGATTAACCGGATTGCCGTAAAAACAGGCACTCCTGATGGAGAATTGTTTAAAACACTATTATCCGAAGGGCTTAAGTTAAGGAGAATCCCGGTCGAGCCGGGCCTCAACGTTTATAGTATGGAGGATGGTACAATAATGGAATTCTACGGACCTGGATCTAATTACCCTGATTATTTGTTTAAGTACACAAATGTGGTCGTAGGCTTTAACGTTGAAAATCTAACTGAAATGATATCAATCGTGCAAAATGAAGGTGCGCAACTATTGGGCAGTATTGAGACCGTATGTAATGCATTTATATATTGCCATGTTCTTTTGAGCAATAAAACAGTCATTGGCCTGTACCAGAATCTGGCTTTGGGAAAATAAACATACTAATAGATGCAGAAGGGCATTATTTATCCCCTGCATTGATATTTATCAACCAAATTTCTTGCCTTAAGTCATCGGGTCACTTTCCGGAGCGCATTAGGTTTGCTGTATGAAAACACAATTACCAAATCAGCAAAATGCAGAAAATTTCAAGGAAGTTTCTGTCCATTCTTTTTCAGCTAATAATGGCTTAAAAATCATTAAACCCGCTGAAGTTGTCATTTCCAAAACCAATGTTCTTGCTTACCGGTTATTTTTCATAGCTCTGGTTCTCGGGCTATTGATGAATATTGGTTACGCATTCGCCCAGGATCCGCTGTTGCCTCCCACAAATCTCGGACTTTCCAATGTTTATGACGGCTTTGCTGGAAAACCCGGCTGGGCATTTCAGAGCTATGTTCAGGCTTTTAATACCAAACGTTTCAGGGACGGATCCGGCAAGCGTATCTCCTCAGATTTGAAGGTCAATTCGGTGGCCTCATTAAACCAGTTGATTTATCTAACACCGGTAAAGCTGTTGGGCGGGAATCTGGGCTTCACAGTAATCATTCCCGTAGTTCAAATCAATTCATCTAACCTAAGCGGACCTGCGCCAACTGTCAATCCAAGGGTACTCGGGGACATTGTACAGGGAACGGCAGTCCAATGGTCTGATAAAAAATTGTTTGGAAAAGCTTTTTCACACCGTATCGAATTTGACGTAACCTTTCCTACCGGTGCTTATGACAGCAGGACAATGTAAATGCATCTTCACATCTATATACTTTGGGAATTTATCACGCCCTTACAATTTTCCTTAATAACAAAATTAGCATCAGCACCCGAAACCAGTTTAATTATAATACGCATATTATCGGCCAGTCTGATAAACCTGGCGCATATTATAATGGTAACTATTCTATCGACTATGCGCTGACTAAGGGATTAAAAATTGAGGCTGTTGGTTATTTTTTGACTCAGTTAAACCAGGACAGCCATTCCGGAAATACCCAATATTATGCTGATCAGTATGGAATTGGAAATACCAGGGAACGAGTTTTAGGAATCGGCCCGGGTTTGGCATATTTTACTCCTATTGGCGCACTTATCGAAGCTAAAATGTTTTTCGAAACAGGTGCCAGGAATCGTTTTGAAGGCAACAGGCCAACATTACGCGTCGTTATTCCGCTTTCGAAATAAAATTCCATAAATTTTCGATGATACCCTTGTTTCCAGAAGGCTTTATGCGTTTCGAAAATCAAAGCTTATCCCGCTAAATCCCCGTAATATAGTTTATGTCGCTTTGTAGACAGAAATTTTAAACTTAAGATATGCTGGATGGATTAACTCCAAAATGTTTTTTGAATACAAATGAGAAATGGGAGAGGTCTTCAAATCCCACCTCTGAATAAACATCAGTCGTTTTGAAGTTTTCTTCCTTCAGCAAATAATAGGCCTCATCTAATCTTTTTTGCTGCAACCATTTCGCCGGTGTCATAGCATACTCCTCGAAAAAGTCACGTTTGAAGGCCGAAATGCTTCTACCGGTAAGATAGGCAAACCGGGCAAGGCTTAGATTAAATCTGAAATTACGCTCCATAAATGCTTTCAGATTAATTTTTCCCGGCGTTTGAAAATTAAAAAGGATATCTTTTAGTTCGGGCTGAACCTTAAGCAGAACAATAAGTGCTTCCTTTAATTTTACTTTCATCAGCTCGCTGTTTCCGTCGCTGAAGAAAGGTAGTGAGTGCTGCAATGAATCTACAAAGTTTTGAAGAAGCGGATGTTTTTTTAGTTGAAACGAAGGCGGAACATAAGATGTTGTTTCCGCAATTAGATGGTGCTCGGAAGCGAAATCCCTTAAAGTTTGTTCGTCAAACTGTATTGATAGTGATTTAAAAGGATCATGCTCACCAGGCTGTTTAACAAATTTGGCTAAGCGGTTACGAACATTAAAACGAAAGTCACCTGGCTGAAAGGTAACTTTCTCACGCCCATCCTGAACAGTCAGGCTTCCGCTGATCTGGTATGCAAAAGCATGCCGGTTGACTATATCCTCTCCGTTTACAGATTTCTTATAGTAACAGGATACCAGTATCTGAGGATGTTCAAGTGCAGATATCATAATTTCAAATTTCGGAAATCAAAACCTAAAAGCCTATAATTATGGGCATTAAATCACTTTAAATTTTATAAGACTTTCTGCAGTTTCCCTGATGGTCGTCTCTTTAGGCCTCGGATTCCAGTTCAGTACAGATTTGGCTTTTGCATTTGATATTGTTTTTACGATTCCAAGCTGGGGGACAACAGCTTTCAATTCCGGTTTAAACCATGAGGAAAAAATTACCAGCCAGTTTGGTAGAACTTTGGAAGGAACCTTTTCAACAGGTAGATTTTTGTCATCTTTTAATATTTTCGCGACCTCAGGAAATGAAATGGTTCCGTCTGATGTTGCCAGAAATCTTTGCCCCGCTGCCGCCGGATCTTTCATTGCCCTGATGTGGATGTCCGCTACGTCCCGAACATCGACAACTCCAAAGGAGATCTTAGGTGTCCCTGGCATCTTTCCAGACAACAGCTGCGCAATCATTGATATAGAACTGCTGAAGGTTTTACCCAAAACCGGCCCGAATATGCCTACAGGATTGATGACCGCAAGTTCCGTTTCACCTGGATTGTTTTTTATAAAATCCCATGCCTCAAGTTCTGCCAATGTCTTGGATTTGATGTATGCTGGAAGTTTTATTGCTGTGTCTGTCCAGTCCGATTCGGTAAAAACATGATTTTTAGGATTGATGGAATAACCTATTGCTGCAAATGAAGAAGTTAGTACCACACGCTTTACCTTAGCCTGTTGGGCTGCACGCAACACTCTTAAAGCACCATCCCTTGCAGGAATGATTAACTCGTTTTCATCTTCAGGCTCTCCTGGAGGAAATGGTGAAGCCACATGAAGAACATAGTCGCATCCCTCCACAGCCTGTTCCCAACCCTCATCAGCAGTGAGATCAGCCGCAAAAAAAGTAAGGTTAGTGATGTTATCCGCCTTGCCAGCTAATAATGCTGCTTTTAAAGAATTTATCTTATTTAAAGAGCGGATAGTAGTTCTTACGGTATATCCTTCCCTAAGTAACTGTAAAATGCAGTAGCTGCCTACGAAACCGGATCCTCCGGTAACCAATACAGTTTCATTTTTGAATGTTTCCATTGTATTAAATTAATTAAGCAAATCTCCTTCTTTTTTGCATCTTATATTTTGTTGTAGCGTTCATTTTTGTTTGTTGTGAGGTTCTTCTTGTGATTATAGTTAAATGGAAAAATATACTACGGCGCATTGTTGGGTGTTTACATGTTTTTCCAATCCTGTTATTGATATATATCAATGTTCCTTTTTATCAAATATCAATTTTGGGGTGCCTTGTTGTGCGCAACTTTGGGTATTCAAAAACAAGAAAAGAATATGAAAAAGATAATTTTCATCACAGGAACAAGTACAGGATTTGGAAAATTGACTACCATAACCCTATCAAAAGCAGGTTATCACATTATTGCAGGTATGCGTGATGTTGCAGGAAAAAATGCGTCGCCCGCTCAGGAACTTGCGGCACTTCCCAACGTTGATGTTGTAGAAATTGATGTGACCGATGATGAGTCAGTCAAAAGCGCCTTCACTGGCGTGCTCGCCAAATACGGACAAATTGATGTCCTGATAAATAATGCAGCTGTAACAGGGTTTGGTCTTTTAGAAGCATATAGTATCGATCAGATCAAAAAAATGTTTGAAGTTAATTTCTACGGCGTTATCCGGACATATCAGGAGGTACTTCCTGCAATGCGTAAACAAAAGAAAGGTCTGATAATCAACATTACTTCAGGAGCAAGTGGTCACACTTTGCCATTTATGGTTCCCTATCTGGCTTCTAAATTCGGTGTGGAAACCATCTCTGAAGGCTTACAGGATGAACTGGCTGAATATAATATAGAAAATGTAACCATTCAGCCTGGTGTTTACCCTACTGAAATGACCAATGGTTCTAAGGCAGGCGTGCATTCGGATAAACCAGAAATAACAACCGCCTATGGTCAGGCCGCGACAGATAAATTCAATGCCATAGGAGGTGCCCTTTTTGGTAAAATGGCCCAATACAATATGGATCCTCAAACGATTGCCGAGGGAATACTTACCCTAGTGAACATGCAGGATGGAACCCGTCCGCTGCGTTTCCCTCTGGATGCCATCGCTGAAGGAACCGATAAGGAATTCATAGAGGCAAGAGCTGCCAATAAAGCTAAATGGGTAGCAAAATATACAGCATAACAAACCTTTGAGGTCCATAGGTAGCCATCCTATCGGACCTCTGATTGATAATTCTCAACCATAAAATCATTATGAAAAAGCTTATAATATTAACCATGGTACTAAATACTTCAGCGGCCATCGTTTCGGCCCAAAACGTAGATAAGATGGCTGATTTCGCGCAGCCGGAATTAGTGAAGCCCTTTACAATAAAAGTTTCTTCTTCAAGATTGGATTCGGTTATGGAGCGTGTTAAGAATGCACGGATTCCGAAACAAATGCCGGCTTCTGAAGGAGCTGAATCCAACTGGGAGACTGGTATGGATATGAAATGGCTTGCAGGACTTCAGGATTACTGGATTAATAAATATGACTGGCGCAAGCAGGAAAAATTGTTGAACAGCTACCCCCTTTACAAAGCGCGTGTTGAAGATATGGACATTCAGTTCTACTTTATAAAAGGCGAGGGTAAAAATCCACTGCCATTAGTCATCACACATGGATGGCCGGGATCCACTTTTGAATTTTTTGATGTTATTGATCCACTAACCCATCCGTCTAAATATGCCGGAAAAGCTGAGGACGCATTTACACTTATCATCCCTGCATTGCCAGGTTTTGGTTTTTCATCCATGCCCAGTAAACCCGTTAACGGTATAACAACTGCGCGTTTGTGGAATAAGCTTGTAACAGAGGTGATCGGGTACAAAAGCTATTATGCTCAGGGCGGTGACTGGGGAGCAGGGGCTACCATTCTACTGGGTCATAATTACCCGGAAACCGTAAAAGGAATACACCTGAATTTTTTTCCTGGTGTACCTGTTCCCGCCAAGGAACAAACAGCAGAGGAAAAAGCATATTTTAAGGCGGGGGAGGAGTTTAGGACCGCTGGTATGGACTACTGGCGTCTCCAGGCACGGAAACCGATGATGCCAGCAGTAGCCCTTAACGATAGTCCCTTAGGAACAGCAGCGTGGATAGCTGAAAAATTTTGGAGTTGGTCGGATAATAAAGGTAACCTTGATGCTGTAATATCAAAGGACCGTCTACTGACTGATATTATGCTTTACATCATTAATGATAATGGCATCGACGGCAGTTTCTGGTACTATCGTGGAGCAATGACTGAAATGAAATCCTCATGGCCAGGCTATGTTAGTGTTCCGACGATGATCTCAAAATATCCATATGATTTCGCTTTTACTAATGCACCTCTTTCAGTTGCTAAACGTGGATATAATGTAGTTCGTTTTAAAGAAATGCCAAAAGGGGGTCATTTTGCGGCAATGGAACAGCCACAGCTATATGTAGATGACCTTAGAGAAGCATTCAGGGATTTTCGAAAAAAATGATCTCCGGCATTTAAGATTAACTCTGATCCAGGCCTGAAAATTTGCAGGTGTTAAATTTTTAACTACCCTGTTAGTCGGAGTGGGTTTAGCAGACAGAAATCCTGGAACAATAAAAATAAAATCCACAATCACTTACACAATGAAAAACACCCAAAATTCAAGAACACTCATAATTGATCATCCATCAGATGATATGTCTACAACATCCTGGGGCGAACAGGCGAGGACCATTATTCCTCGTTCGAAAGCATTAGACAGGGTAATGTTGCAGGACTATAAAGCGCCAAAAAATTTTGGTCCGCCTGTTCACCTGCATCGCAATGAGGATGAAATTCTTATCCTCAAACAGGGAACCATAGTCGTATGGACACCACAAAAATCCGCGGTGGCAAAGGCTGGTGATACAATTATGTTGCCCAGGACCGTTCCTCATACATGGAGAGCATATGGCGACGAATCCGTACACATGACAGTAATCACTGCCCCCGGGGAATTTGAATCTTTTATCAGCGATATTGCTAAAGATAACCTCACTGTTGAAGATACGGCTAAACTGACGCAGATAGCTTATAATGCCGGTATGGATATTTTAGGGCCACCACTTAGCGATGATCAGGTAATGGCAATTATAAACGGGGAACAGTTAGACCTGTAATAAGCTAAGCATAAAATTATGTTCATATCGAACCTTAAAGCCGTAGTTATTAATAACTGCGGCTATTTTAATCTAAACCTGATTGTTATAAGGATTCCATGTTAGACTATAGGAGCAACTGCAGGCTGTAAAATAAGATTAATAGTTCGCTGTGACACCTGGTTAAATGATTTGAGTCAATCCGCTCAATTCTGCGAATCCTACTCCTTGTTGACTGATTTACAATACTGCTGAACCTGCTATAATTATTCTGCTCAGGCAAAAACCTCTTTTTTGCGCTCCGGCATTTTAATCAAAGGCTCGCCCAACAGTTTAGAACGCTTGAACTCAAGGGATAATTCCAGACCTTTTTTATTCTGGTACAACAGGCAACCGCCAAGTTGTTTGCTTAGTCCACTCATTAAAATTAAGCCAAGTGAATTAGGTTTCTTAAGGTCTATGTGTTCAGGCAGACCATTGCCGTTATCGGCGACTGTTAAATTTACCAGGTTCTCATTTTTGCTCAATACAATCCTGATTGAGGGCTGTCGGTCAGGCAGAGTTGCGTATTTAACGGCATTTGTCAGCGCTTCATTCAGTATCAGCCCAACCGGAACGGCTTGAGACACGTCGAGGGTTAACGGTATAAGTTCCAGTGTGAAATTAATAATCCCCTCGACACCAAAACTGCAAGAGGTAATCTCGACCAACTCACGGATATACTGAGCCATATCCACACCTATCATGTCTTCAGTCTGGTAAAGTCGTTGGTGAATTATTGATATCGAGTTGATCCGGTTCTTACTCTCCCGGATAAGCTCTTTTGCAAGCACATTGTCAGTAAAACCGGACTGGGAATTTAATAAGCTCACAACAATCTGTAAATTATTTTTTACCCGGTGGTGTACTTCCTTAACCAGCCATTCCCGTTCGGTTACCAGCTGTCTTAGAAACTCGTTCTGGGCATTGATCTCCTTTTTTTGGGCTTCCAGTTCACTTATGGCCCTACGCTTCAATCTGTAGCGGCTATAAATCATTACTGAAAGTCCCAGTAACATAGCTACAGCAAGCATAGAAAGGTTTCGTATTAAGGTTTGATTGCGTAAATCAGCATTTTTTAAATCTGCCTGCTTAGTCAGCATTTGAATGTCTTTTGCTTTAAGCGCAATATCACGATCTTTTTTTTCTGTCTCGAACTGCAACTGAAGGGCGGCGGTTTCCTTGTCATGATTTCGGTTGACCAATGAATCATTCAACCTTGTATAGGCCTGATGATGAAAAAAAGCCTCTTTGAACCTTTGTTGAAGCGAATCTGATTGATAAGCATATTGTTCCGCATGCGCCATAGCCATAAAGTTGCCGGTTTTTGCGTTAATCCCACGGTAGTTGTTTATAAGTGAATCTACCTTTTTATAGTTTTTCAAACTCATAAAAAGCTTTATACCCGCCTCACACATCAATTCCTGGATGATAACAGAATGTACAGCTGCTGAGCTGAGTTGCTGTGCGTTCCGATAGGCAAGAGAAGCGCTCTTAAGTTTGCCCATCGCCGTATAAATCCTCACCTGATCGATTTTGAAGAGTAACCTGATCTTCGGATCCTCGGGCCCTGCAGCCAGTGCTTTTTGAGTGAGTTCCAAAGCCCTGTCGTATTGCTTAAGATGAATATAGGTAACTGCGAGATTGGAGGTTAGCAGATCGGCCATACTATTCTGGCGATTATGCCTGGCATACATTACAGCTTTTTCCATTGCAGCGGTTGCTTTGGCATCCTGATTTAAATTATTATAGGCATAAGAAAGCCGGTTATAAATGGTGCATACGGTCATGCTGCTGTCCCGCAGCTCTTCTGCGGTGCGGACAGCCATCAATGTGTATTTCAGCCCTTCACGCCTGCGCTCCATTCTTGCAAGATCGTAGCCGATAAGATCATAAATATCGTGAAGTTGTTTGTAATGATTGGCTTTGTAAATCGCAAGTGATTCGAAAAGACAGGCAAGGGCAGCGGCATCTTTCCCACGGTTTAATCCATAAAGATCACCTAAATACTTCAACGCATCTGCTAGTTTGAGCGTGTTCGGATTACACTTTTTGAGATGGTTACAGGCCAGTTCGTAAAATTTAATCTTCGTCTTGAGATCAGCATCGTTTGATATCTCATAATAACTTGATTTCTCAAAGTACACTGAAGCCAGAGTTGCCGGATCGGTAATTTTGCTGGCTTGGGAAACGGCCAGATCAGCAAACTGGTTACCTGATTTTTGATCACCCTTTTCCCGTTTTATCTGTGCCTGAATGGTATACCCCCTAATGGTCTGAAGGAGCAGATTCTTCTCCCGGGATGTCTTAAGCGCCTCTGAGCAGTATTTTTGTGCTAAGAGTATATCTTCTTTGCTTTCCCCCGCTTTATCAATATAATGTTGTGCCAGCTCCAGATCTTTACTTGCTATTTTTGCCTTATCCCATAGTGCGGACCTTTCAACTAATAGTTTATGAGCGGCCTGGTCCTGAGTCTTTTGTGCATAGACAAAATTACTCTTAAGGATAATCCAGAAGAAAAATTTAAACGCGCAGCACTTTCTAAAGAAAGAAATCATCTGAATGCATGTATATCCCGGAAATAAATATCGCCATTTGCTTTCAAATATCATATTATGTTTTATTTAACGGGCTTTTTGAACCAGAGAACATCACTATTTTGACCAAAATCAAAAATAATCAAGAAGAAAATTGACGTATGAATATTTGTGTTAGTAATTTGTATTATAAAGCGATTTAAGATAGTTCTGAGAGGTAAATAAGTATTGGGGCGTGGTGCGGGATGGAGTTAATAGTTTATGCTGTGTACCTACCAGCGGCTCTGTTAGATGAGCTTGTTGGCTGGCAACTTATTATGTTGCCGATAGGATGATAGCTAAATTGACCATAAACAAATTATGCCAACATTCAACTTGACAAAAGTCAATACTGTTTTCTGTTTTAGATCAATATTCCCCTGCCAATTCATTGGCAACTTAGTGACGGAAGTTCAGAAGGATAAATGTACAGTGAAAAGCTGTCTCAGTTTAAACCCCGGGAAGTATCGATAAGAAAACATATTATACTAAATGGCAGACTAAAATCCCGGAGAGGATTGAACTTAAAAGAATTTTCACCAATTGGCAATTAATTGTTATCCCAACGATTTTGGTAACTTATTAGAAAAGAATTGTTTGAAGAACTGCTATAACTGGTTCTGCTCAAAATCAAATTTCATTAACGCCTCCAGGTGCAAAAAAATATAAAGCATGAACACTAAAACAGGCTTCTTATTCATCACAACATCCGGTGGACCTACCGGCATACCCGGCATAAAAATGTCTTCCGGAATATGTTTGATAAGTCGGCAATCAAACACTTATATCACTTCGGGCTTGCTACTGCTCTTTGCCTTATTGGTTCTTCTGTTATTCTGGAACTACCTCTTAAACAGGCTAAGAAGTACTGACAGGATAAATATTGAGTCATTGAAAACCGAGAATGAGAAATTAGGGTACAGCATCAAAAAATTAACGGAGAGAAACGAATATGTTGAATCTGAAATGCACCACCGGATAAAAAACAATCTTCAGATATTGAGCAGCCTGATTAATGGTCAATTATCTTTTGCCAATGATAAAAATGGTCTTGAGATTTTGTATCAAACCAAGTACCGCCTGTTTGCGCTTTCACTGGTACACCAGAAGTTGTTCCAGCATGCTTCTTCCGCGGTCATTGAGATGTCGTGCTGTATTAAGGAACTGGCTGACTTTCTTATTGATGAATTTAATTGCGGAAAACGTGTGCAATTTGAAATGAATCTCGTTTCTTTGAAAGTTGATCCTACAGTCGCAATTCCTTTCGCAATAATCATCAATGAGTTGATTACCAATTCGTTGAAATTTGCATTTCCGGGTGAACGAGAGGGTTTCGTAAAAATAACGTTGTCGTCTGAGGACAATTTAAATTACCGGCTTGTTTATTCCGATGACGGAATAGGACTGCCGAAAGGTTTTGATTTCTATTCCTCGAAAACCTTGGGAAAGACGCTGATTGCCGGCCTTTCCAAACAGATGAAGGGCCGGTTTGAAATCACACAGAAAGATGAGCTGGAAATTGCTATCGATTTTAAAGCTACAATAAAAAAATCCGGTCACTTTAGCGCCGGCCAGTAAAGCTATATTATTAGTATGAATGAGAAGCTATTAATTGTTGAGGATGAATTCATTGTGGCAAATGACTTATCCAGCATCATGGAAAATGCAGGATATGTCGTCTGCGCCACTGCTGATACCGTTGAGGCGGCTAAAGCTGCTATTGAACATGATAAGCCCGATTGGGTATTACTGGATATTTTTTTGCAGGATAACTCAATGGGAACTGAGCTGGCACCGTTTCTTCAGGAAAGGGGTATTGGATTCATTTACATTTCTGCGAATACCAATCAGGCTGTCCTTGAGGTTGCCAAAGCAACCCAGCCTTATGGATTTATAGTTAAGCCGTTTAGGGAAAAAGATCTGCTCATTATGCTTGACATTGCCCGCGACAAGCATGAAAGCAACAGGCAGTTCGCTTCACAGCGCGAAATGCTGTTTATGCAGGGTCTGAAATCACTAATGGAGGCGGAAATAGCTTATAAAGATAAACTTACCAGGATTCCAAACGTATTCCAGTCACTAATTCCATTTGACTATTTAGCCTACTGTTTTGAACCTTATGGAACAAAAAAACAAAGTTCAGGCAGTTTTTTTCGTACTGGTTTTAATGAATATCAGCTTTTTCCAATACCAGAGCCAAAGCAGCCCTGTGATTTTTTAGATCAGTATGACTACCGGGAAAATACACCTGAGTCCGCTGATGCCAGCGTAATCTTTGGAGGAGAAATGAGCGAATTTATCAAAGATTTAACAATTCAAGACAAAGGTTCAATATACGGACTGAATTCATTCCTGTATTTTGTTTGCCGAACTGACTTTGGGATCCTCAAAATGGAGTTCTTCAATAAGATAGAAAATGCATATGACCATACCCATAAATCATTACTATTAAAAGCGCAAAGCGCAGTGTGTAAACTCTTCAGCCAAATTTCCTCTGTTGAAGATCATAATGAATCAAAAGTGCTACGGCGGGCCTCAAGGATAGAGCCATTAAATGCAGACCCGAAATTTAAAGGAATTTACGGGAAGAGCGCAGCTTTGTTGCACGTGCTGGATAGTCTTGAAATGGTGGCTGATACACCGGTTCCGGTACTTATTTTAGGCGAGAGCGGTACGGGTAAAGAAATGGTGGCCCGAAACCTCCATCTGCTTTCCTCACGAAAAGATGCGCCTTTCGTAACTGTAAACTGTGCGGCCATACCAGCCGACCTGATAGAATCGGAGCTTTTCGGGCATGAAAAGGGCGCTTTTACCGGAGCACTCGAAAAACGAATCGGAAAATTCGAAGCCGCCCACAATGGCACCATTTTTCTTGATGAAGTAGGCGAACTGGGATTAGATTCGCAGGTAAAGTTGCTAAGAGTACTTCAGGAAAAGCAATTTGAACGTATTGGCAGCAGCCGCACGATTAAGGTTGATTTTCGCTTGGTCGCTGCAACAAATCGTAACCTTGAAAAAGAAGTAGCAGAAGGACGTTTTCGGCTGGACCTTTTCTATCGACTGAATGTTTACCCAATTACACTACCACCTTTAAGGGACAGGAAGGAAGATATAGAATTACTCTCGAGACACTTCCTTGCCAATAGTGCGCTCAAGCTCAATCGCATCGAAATACCGGATCTTAGCCGCAGCGCCTTAAGACAGCTCTCGGAATATCACTGGCCCGGCAACATTAGGGAACTGGAACATCTGATGGAAAGGACGCTTATCAGAACGCGAAGTACCGCAATTGAATCTGTTGAGATTCCTGCTGTAGCTTCACACACTGTAAATCCGACAGATGTTCCCGCCAAACATAAAACCCTGGAACAGATTGAGGGCGAATACATCCTTTCAGTACTTAAGAAGTGCAAAGGGAAAATTACCGGCAATGGCGGTGCAGCAGAAATATTGGGATTACCGCCAAGTACACTTACATCGAAAATGAAAAAACTTGGCATCAGAAAAGATCTTTATCTTGATCACTAAAGCTTAGGGATGAAATTGATTAAACATTTTCAAATACACCAAATACTGCCTTGCCATTAATGGCCAGGTGGCAAAATCTGTAACCGGAAGTCCCTCTTTGAATTGGTGACAAGGTCTTTGCACCTGTCCGCTCCAGTTCGGAAACGGTGGTCTCAATATCTGAAACCCTGTAACTTACTACCGAATCGGATCCTGAAAACAGATATTCGGGATAAACCGATCCAGGTCCGAAAAGTTCGATCGTCGTTCCGTCAGCCTGTAAGTAGACAACCAATCCGTGATCTGCCAGAAGTTTTCTGTACCCGACCGCTTTTTCTGCCAGGGTGGTGTAAACAAGTAATTCCTTTTCGTTTACCCGAAGTGAAATTTTCTTTATTCCGTACGCGTTTTTCATTCTTACAAAAATGCCATTGAGCAAATTATTAGCGATTGACTTCGGATAAGAATTTGAATTGATAAATGTCAAGGCCTCCTTTGATTATTGGAACTCTGATGAAAGGTCGGTTCAACTATGAGACGTTGCAGTCCAGGTATCTTTACGAATTACCACGGCGTGCTAAAGTGTTTAAACAGGAAGTGGACTCCTGTAAATCAATTACAGCTTTACACGCACTTCCTGCTATAGACAAACTGACGAGATAGATTATCTTATAAATCGGCTTTAAAGCGGAACTTCAATGGCCAGAATTCTGGCATGAGCGGTAATTTCTAAGCGAATGTTCTTCAAGTGCCTTACAGCTAGCGCATCGCCCGACCTTAGTGTGTGGCCTGCGGTTTTTCCTTCACCGCTAATCATAAAAGGTAAACCCCGTTTTCTTCTGCGTTCACAACATAATCGGCCATTCTCCCAGGCTCGAAATTACCCAAACTTAAATGAACTGCCTGATAAACCCAAAGCCCTTCTTCTTTGGGGCCCGGGCCAACCAGCTCTTCAAAGGAATTGACGCGCTCTGATGTAACGGTCTTTTGCTGATATCTGGGAACTACATTCATTCTTTCCGGTCGGATCCAGATCTGTAAAAATTCCAGTTCTTCCCGGCTATTGTTGAATTCACTATGGTAAATTCCACTGCCTGCACTCATGACCTGTATATCTCCTAAACTGATTTTTGTAGCATTACCAGTGCTGTCCGTGTGTGTGATGGTGCCGGATAGGGGAATAGAAATAATTTCCATATTTCGGTGTCCATGCAAACCAAAACCTGCATCTGGTTGAACAGTATCTTGATTTAGAACGATTAATGGTCCAAATGCCGCTCTGAGGGGATCAGATGAAGGTTCAAAATTAAAGGAATGATAGCCGTTAAGCCAGCCTGTATTTGTATTTCCCCTTGTCGATGCGGGTAGATAAGTTATGTTTTTCATTATTTTCGAAGATCTAATAAGCTTTTCATAAATCATTTCATATAGTTAGCTAACTATATGAAAATTAATTTAGGCAAAAGTGGAGAGATCTCTGAGACTGAACGTTGATGTGGAATAAGAAAAGTACTTGACATACATCAATTTGGTTCCTGTGGAATACGTGATCCAGAAATTTCTTTAAACCTGAGGATACAAATAACTGACTTTCTAAAATGTATCAGGACGATGTAAACGACTTCTGCGGGATTTGGAGCCAACTGTTTTCAGAATGGAGCTTCTGTTTAGGCTTATGTACTTAAAAAATATCATACAGGAACCGGGGTGAAGCACAAACTGGCAAGAACCGAGGTATGCTTGGCAGGAGTCTTCACCCCGATAACCTTAAATAAATTTTTGTAGTCCTTTGATTACTTTTTCCCGCCGGCTTTTTGAAGCTCGAACTCCCATTGCAACGAAGTACCTAATGAACCTTCGTGCTGGAACATTATCGGAATAATACCCGCAGCTGTTTCTCCGCGAGCCCAGTCACGCTGCAGTTCAGCCTGAAAAACAATAGTTGTAATAGGGACTACGCCAGCCTGCACCATACGTTGTATCGCGACCTCATGCGCTTCTGTCGATACACCACCAGAGGCATCAGTGATAACATATACTTCATAACCTTCACCTAAGGCCTGAATGGCTGGCATAGCCACACAAACCTCGGTCCACAGACCTGCAATGACGATCTTCTTTTTACCGGATTTTTTTACCCAACCCGAAATGCGATCGTCCTGCCATGCATTAATAAACGTGCGGTCAATCGGCTTTTGATCAGGAAGAACATCCTGAATTCCTTGTGCGATCTTACCGCCACGATCCGCAATGACTGTGGTCAGCAAGGTAGGAACTTTGAATACTTTAGCGGTTTTTGCCAACATAATGGAGTTGTTCAGAATCGCTTGTGTATTGTGACTACCAATAGTTGCGAACTGAAACGGCTGATGGTCTATCAACAGTAGAACACAATTTTCGGGAGTCAACAAAGCTCCAAGTCCTTGCTTGGGATTGGTTTGCGCTTTTAAAGATATACCTGAGAATAAGATCAGGACTGCAACGCAAATTGAACTGGCCGACTTCATCAAGGCGGCGGTTCCTAAAGAGTTTGATTTTGTTTTCATATACTTATTTTGATGAACGCAAATTGAGAAGAACATAAATGTTCTGCGTTGATTTCAAACAAGAAATGTAATTGACCAAATACAACTTAAACTCTTGATCTATTCTAAAAACAATCAATTTATACAACGGACACTTAACCAATTCTTATTCCCATATTAATCTGGTATTTCACTTGCCATCGCGATATCTTCTTGTGCCTCAAGCGCTTCTAACCGGGTCTTAAGAGCCTCCCTCATATGCTGATATGCATCTGCTCCCAGTGCCAGTCGTCTTGGTGGCGACTCTAAATTAACAATATCGATCATGGCCTGGCTGGACAAATCTACATCTCCCCGAATCTTAAAGTTTCCGGCTGCTATCATCCTGCGCATCTCTCCAACAATCGTTTGATCATAAGCATTGTGGATTGGTGAATCTACTATTCCGGCTCCGAATGATGTTTTATGGGCCCCTAGTTCAATAATTGTAATATGGATATTAAATGCCGCTACCTCAAATGCTAAAGTATCGCAGAAGCCTTCGATAGCCCACTTGCTTGAATTATAATAACTGTACGCCGGATAAACTGTCTGACCGGCAGAAGATGATAGTTGTAAGATATTTCCACCCCCCTGTGCACGTAAATGAGGTAGGGCGGAGCGTATAACACGGATAGAGCCAAAAAGATTTGTTTCAAACTGATGGCTAATCTGTTCATCGGTTGACTCTTCTGCTGCACCAAACAGCGCATAACCAGCGTTGTTTACAATAACATCAATTCTTCCCAGCTCGCTAAATGCTAAATTAACGACCTCTTTTACAGCTACCGGATCTGTAACATCCAATGTGAAAACCAATAAGCGTTCGCGATATTTTTGTTTGAGTTCGTCAAGTGCGCCGGGCTTTCTAATTGTCGCTGCGACCCTATGACCTTGAGCTAATAATTTTTCTGTAAGCATTCGCCCCATACCGGTAGAAGTGCCGGTGATAAACCATGTTTTCATATGAAATAATTTAATTTTTTTAATCTATCCGGCAAAAATAGAAGTGTTCTAAAGTTGATGCTAACAAGATTCAACCCGGAACTGTTATAAATCAAATCTGTCGTAAACTTGAAGGCGTTAACTGGGTGTGCTTATGAAAAAACTGAGCAAAATGTGTCGGCTCTTCAAAGCCCAGCCGATAACTAATCTGGCTTATAGAATCGTCGGAATATAATAATAATGCCCGTGCCTGCTGAATGGTACGTTCAGCTATCAGTTGCGTTGTTGTTTTACCTGTTGTCGTCTTTAATGTTCGATTCAGGTAATTCACGTGAATACCAATCTGATCAGCAAAGTCTCTGGCTGTTCTGAATCGTTCGTTTCTACTGAGTCCCGCCGGGAATTGTTCAGATAAGATTGCGTAAAATGCTTCTGTAATACGCCCTGAAGGGGAATTGATAATACGGGGTGATGCTGGACAAAGTTTAAGTGCAAGGTGAATACATTCTAACAGGTAGATAAAAATCAGGTTATATTTACTAGCATAGGTTGACGACTGCTCTTGAATTATTTTTTCGAAAACCGATTTAAATATGCTTGTCTGATCCTGGTCGAGATGAAAAAAACATTGCCCGTTCGAATCAAATACAGACCAGTCCGCAGGACGCAGATAGGTATGTAACGGCAGAAAGTCGTCAGCAAAAATACAACTAAAACCTTCACACGCCCCACTATGGATTTCCCAACGATAGGGGACATCACGATTCGTAAACACTAAGGAACAATGGCCCGGCGCAATTGATTCCTGTCTGTCACCATAAAAATAGGTAGCGTGCCCGGAGATTAGAACAATTTTATAAAAATCTCTTCTCGAATGAATCATCGCAGAAGTAGTTCTTCCCTTATGAAAATTAACTATAGGAAAAGCAGAAAAGAATTTACTATTTATATCATTATTATGGTGAGAAAGATTTGCTAACGGGCAATTAGATAATATTTGTTGCGGTATCACAAGACAGATTTAAATGAGTAAAAGAAATATGGAACCAGGATTTTTTAATTATTTTCTTATTTATATCAGTATTTGCGCTGTTTAAATGTCCGGTAAGCATGGAACAGGGAAGAAATAACTTTAAGTAGTCTCATGATGTATTGAATTGCTGATTTTAAGATATCGTGTTTAATCTGAGCGTTATATTTTGCTTTTTCTGATCCTGCATAATGTCTCCGCTTTTACACCGAGATAGCACGCTATCATGTGTTGTGAAAAACGCTGTGCGTAGTTCGGACAGGATTTCATCAGGTTATAATAACGCTCCTGAATGGTCATACTCAGAGCCGCATTGATTCTATTCTGGTTATAGATGAGCTGCTGGATCTGATAATTTGAGAACATCATAGCCACCGCAGGTACAGTTGATATCAAAAATTCCATCTGTGTATTGTTCATTATCAGCAACTCTGTATTCTCCATCGCTTCAATATGGTACAGTGAGGCTGTCCCGGCTTTGAAACTCTGCTGGTCGCCGACCCACGAATGCTCCAGGCCGAAAGCTACTATAGATTCCTGCCCACGATCATTAATCGAAAACATGCGTGTCGATCCTTTTATGATGAATCCTGTATACCTGCATACATCACCTTCCTGAAGAAAATATTGTCGCTTTCTTAGTTTTTTAAATTTTACGCATCCCGCAAGGATGGTTTTTTCCTCATCTGATAGCGCTAGGCCCGATACCCTCGTTATGTATTTAAACAGTTCCCAGTGAGCTGGTCCTGTTAAAGTTCTTACAGCAGGTTCATCTTTTCCAGATAATTCATTTCCGTTTTGCAAATGCGATACCTGCGCTGTGCTTGAAATTGTGATTCTGTCAGTGTACATAAGATGTTTATATTATTTAAACACACTATGCTAAAAGAATACCATTTTATAAAATAGTTGATTATCAGTTACTTATGATTTTAAACAAAATAAGTCTCGGGATATCGGTATTAGTAGGACTAATTGCCGAAATATCGTGACTTCATTACTCTGGTGGATGCTTTTCTCGCTGATCTAATTTGTCCATATCAATTCTTCGAAATTAATAAGACCTGCAACTATCTTTTGCAGGTCTCATGTTAATTTGCTCCTCGCTTGTTGACAAATTGCACAGGTTCAACAGAATTAGGACCGATGAACAACTGCCCTCTGCTCAAACTACTGTTTTATCAGGTTTAGTGATGCTAAAGGCCCTTTAGCTTGTTGCAATAAGCCTCCTATAGACAGTGGCCCCAAATCAACAGGAGCAAAACCAAAAGTTTCAATCAGAGCTGAAATTTCCTGATTAGCCTCCTTATCATCCCCGGAAAGAAAGATGACCCGTTTTCCACCATTTTGCTGAGGATCCTGCTCAAGTATTTTATAAAAAAGGGTATTAAAAGCCTTAACTACACGGGCATCAGGTAAGTGGTCCGCAACAACAGCACTTGAAGCCCCGCCGTCAAGCTCTGCGACCTGAAAGTCCGCACTTATGAAATGATTTGTAGCGTCTACAACTATGCGATTCTCCCATGAACCAATTTCCGCTCCCAATTCAGGAACTTTTAGCCATGGCAGGGCTAGAAAAACAACATCAGCTTCTGCGGCCTTACTAACCGAGGCTGCTGTTGCGCCATCGCCTATCTGGGATACCACTCCTTTTAGTTTTTCCTGATCAGTGTTACTTAATAACACTTCATTACCTGATTCGATCAGGAATTTTGCAATTGTCTGTGCAATATGACCCGCACCTATTATTCCAAATGTCTTTTTCATGATTTATTGTTTTAATACAAATTTGCAATGGTTTTATGCTCCTCACATTGACGTAAATCAAATAAAACCTTTGATAAATATCAATGGATCTTTATTTTAGATGGCTTTCACATACAAAACGAATGGCATTGTGACCTGGAACCAAATTAGCTGTAATGAAGTATACAGCTGAACCAAGAAGATGATGATATAACAGCTTTAAATTGCCGGTTAATATTTTATTATTGTTTAGAACAAAAAAAGGCATACTGGAATTAAGGTCCCGGTATGCCTTTTTAAATAAATTTATTCAGCAGTTACACTTTCTTTACCGACCAGGAAAATTAATTATCAGGTAAATACCACACTTTTCGTTTAATTACCTTTTACTATTTACTAATTATTTTTTCTGTGATTTCTGCAATCCGCAACTGCCGGTTTAAGGCATCATCAAGGCGAAAAGCGAGGTCATGTAAGTGTGCCCGTTCTACAGGTGATTTTCTGTTTTTTAATCCGGATTTGCAACTATTGAGCAGGCTTTTTGCCTGTATCTTTAATAACGAACCGGAATCACCATCTGAACGCGAAAGCGCTGGAATCAGTGCGGTAATTTCATTGACATAGATTTTCTGTAGAAATCTCCTGTTCGCTGTAATCTCCCCGCCCTTGATTACTTCTGAAAAAATGCCTTGATATAAATCGTTCAAAAATACCGGAAGGGTGTAGGCCGTATTGCCTTCCGATTTTTCAGCCGCACGGAGCTTGTTGAAAAGTTTTTGATCCAGCAATTGTTGCAAAACTCTTTTTTGTATCGCTTCCACGCTGCTGAAATCAGTGTTGCTCAATAAATATAATTCATTGTTCCGCAACCATTCAGGTGTAGAAAAAAGTTCCCGGTTTAAAAAATCGACTGCTTTTTTCTGCTTATAAAATGGCTCATACCCATAAATTTCCTTTCCTTCGGTATTATTGTCAGGCTTAAATTCCATACCGCCAATGTAAGCTGTCGCATGTTTTATATACCAGTCATATTGATCAACCAAAGTTTTATAAATATCGGCAGTACGGTCATATGAAGCACCCGGCACCTGTGTCCATTTTATCAGGTTCTTTTTGATTAGTTTTAAATTTTTGATTCCATACGTTCCGGCCATTACCGGATCATCACCCAGATCTTCGCGCTGGTTTTGCGGATATTTTGAGGTGAAATCATCGCCTATCCCAAAGCGGAGACGTTTATCACTTGCCAGCTTTTCGGTAGTCCATTTGTTGAGTAATTCCTGAGCTTCCCTGGCAGTTAGAGTGTCTGGCATCAACCTGTAACCCCATTCAATCGCCCAGGTATCATAATCACCAATCCGGGCGAAAATACCGCTTTGAGTAACATTATCTTCCGGTTGGGCAACATAATTGAAACGGGCGTAATCCATTATGGATGGCGTGTGTCCGTGTGTTTCCACCCATTTCCGGTCGCGAAGCTGTGCAATGGTAGTGGTAGAGGATGAACCCCAATTATGGCGCAAGCCTACTGCATGGCCAACCTCGTGAGAAGAAACGAAGCGGATGAGCTGACCCATTAATTCATCGCTGAACTGTGGTTTTTGTGCCGCAGTATCAATAGCACCTGCCTGTACAAAGTACCATTTGTAAAGTACTTCCATTACCGAATGGTACCATTGAATATGTGATTCGATGATTTCGCCGCTTCTTGGGTCTTCCAGCGAATGCCCTAAGGCATTACCAATAGCTGAAGCCTTGTAAACCATTACATTATGCCTGGAGTCGTTAATGTCAAAGGTAGTATCAGCCGGTGCCACTTCTTTTGCCATAATCGCATTTTTAAACCCTGCTTTTTCGAAAGCTTTTTGCCAGTCGTTCACCCCTGCAATTAAATAAGGAACCCATTTTTTCGGGGTTGCCGGATCGATATAGAAAACAATGGGCTTTGCAGGTTCTACAAGTTCTCCTGCAAAGTAGCGGGCACGGTCTTCGGGTTTTGGTTCCATATGCCAGCGCCAGATATTGGCCTGGTTTCGGACGTGTCCGTCAGCATCATAAGTCGTATAATCAGCGGGGCTTACGCCAAAAAAACCAACACGATCATCCAAAGCTCTGGCTATCATCGGTTTTTTAGAAAGCAGGATAATCGAACTGTTGTATTCGCCAGTCAATACATAATTTCCAGAGGCGTAGGTACGGGTACTGGTAACCTCAATGTTTTCAGGATAAGCCTTAACCGAATGTAAAAAGGAGCGCTCTGGAGAAAAGGTAGCGGGCATGGCGAGTATCTTAATCCCGCTGGTGTATCCAAATATCGGATTATCGCTATTCAGGTAATCGGTGAGGTCAATGACAACCGAGCGAGCTTCTTTGTTGTAGGCTTTCACCGGGAAAATAGCATAAATTGGCTTAAAATTATTATCTGTCAAAGCACTTTCCAGAGCTTGGTCGTTATCTGTAACGCGCTCGGTGGTGCTGATCATTTTAAGGGCGATTTTATCCGGCCCTGATTTTTCGAAGCTGAACATTGCCTGGCCAATCCAGTCGTTTCCATAACTGCACAACCCGGCAAATGGATTGCGCCAGTCCTGCGCCGACCTGGTGATGCGGTTGACAGTAAAAATGGAGCGTCCGAATATGCTGTCAGGGATCTCAAAAAGGTAGCGCTCACCTACCTGGTGCACTACAATAAAACCCTGACTGGTCTTTGCGCTAATAGGTATCACCTCTTTATAGGGCTTAGGCAGGTTTGTCGGGGGGGTAACAGGTTTGGCCGGTGTCGCACCCTTTATTAAAGGGACAGTTTGAGTTTTGTTTGTGTCCTTATGCTGCTGTGCTCCTGCATTGAAATAGCATACAAAAAGCATGCTTAGCGCTAATGCGGCGGATAGAAAATAGGCTCTCATCGTACGGTAGAAAATGGGTTAGTGTTGTTTCTTTCAGGTTGTGCGGGATTGTATAATCCCAGGCGCAGGCGTTCGTAAAGGTCGGTGAAGTGCGATGCAGCAATTCCTTTATAGGCCAAACTGCCGCCTTTCACTTTTTTCATTAAACCCATAGCATGCATACGCAAAACAGATGAGAGGTCAGAATCACTTTTGGACATTGCCTGTAACAGTATGACCAGCTTATTGACATATGTTTTCTGAAGTTCTCTACGGCTATTGTCCAATGTCCCATGATGGCCGAGTTCTGAGAATATTCCGTCTGATAAGTCCTCAAGGTAAGCAGAAGGACTATATCCCTTTTTACCTGCGGTTTCTGCTGTTATTAACTTAATCAGCGTTTTATTATCTAATAAATCGAATAGAAGTTCTTTCTGTACCTTGCCTACGATATCAAAATCGGTCTCGGTACGTGCATATAGTTTGGGTAAATTTAACCATTGCGGGGTTTTGAAAGCTTCCTGCTGAAGAAAATCCAAAGCCTGCTTTTGAAGCAAAGGCGGTACAAAGCTAAAAACATTACCTTTTTGGTCACTGTTTTTAATATCTATATAAATGCCGCCTATTTCACTTGCAGCATACCTCAGATATTCATTGTATCTGGCCACCAGCTGCTTGTATGCCTCGCTTGCCGGCTGATAACCCTGCCCCTGGGTTAAGGTCCACGTGAGCAGATTGGGTGCCACTTTTTTAAGGTTTGCAATGCCAAGTTTTCCGGCCCGGACGGCATTGTTACTTAAATCGCCATTTTGAATTCTCGGGTCAATTGTGGTTTTGTTAGCTCCTGAAGGCGCTTCCCCGGAATAGATTTGCAGGCCCAAATTACTTCTTTCAAGAATCTGGCGGTTCGAAACCTTGCTTTCAGGAAAAGGAAATGATCGGTAACCCCAGTTGATGTTCCATATATCGCTTTCCGAGATCCTGGCCAATAGATTTTTCGGCTTTATGCCATCCTGTGGCTGCGCGAGATAATTAATCAGCCCCTTGTCGGTAATTGATCCGTTAAAAGCGTGTTTATCTAGCCACTCGCTATTTCTTATATCTTCAATTTTAATCGCAGCGGAAGCAGCCGAATTGGGTTTTAAGCCAAGGGCATTTGCCATCTGCTGGCTCATGTAGGAAGAAAGAAGCCTGCCCATTAAATCCGTTGTAAAGGTTGCCCGGTGCGAATTGGGATCGAGTGCACCAGCCTGTATGAGGTAATGATTGTAAAGTTTGTTTAAATCCTGAAGGTAAAAGTTAAGCTGTGCCTGAAGGATTTCTCCCGTACGGGGATCCCGGATGATGTTACCCCAGTTTTCTCCCGAACCCGGTTTGAAAATCACCCCGCTCAAGTGTGCATTTTCAAGAAAAACCTGGTTGGAATCAGCATTTGGCATTATCACTTCGATTGCGTTCCGGTACCCCGCTTTTTCAAAAGCCTTATTCCATCTCAGGATTCCGTCTGCAATATATGGAAGCCATTTTTTCGGGATATGCGCATCAAGGTACATCCTGATGGGAACCTTTGGTTCGCTCAATTTTCCCCTGTTGTAATCTGAGGGATTTGAAGGCTCCATTCTCCAGCGGCAGATATAGCCCAGATTGACTACGCCAAGAGGGTTTTGGTCAAAATCAATATAATCTACCTGTTGAAAAGGAACACGTTTATCCGCTCCTCGTACGCTCATCAATTGTTTTCGCAGGAGAATCATCGAACTGTTAATCTCAAAAGTAAACGGAGACATAATAGAACTTCCTTTTGAAAGGGGTTTGTTATAAGTCCTCACCATCCGAAAAAAAAGATTATCTGGATGGCCTTTAACAGATTCAATATAGGAGCGATCATTAACCATCGTACCCAGTCCGCCGGATGCTTTAAGCGTTTGTGAAAATCCAAAAAGCATATTATCCTGATTAAGGTATTCAGTAAGCTCGATTACGGTGCTGTGCGTGCTGTCATTTGTTGCTTTAATCGCAAAGGATTGTAAGAGGGATTCGGAATTGTTGCGTTCCAGAGAACGCTTCATGCCATTGACAGTGGTATCGCTTGCCCGTTCTTTGTAACTTTTAGACTTTACCAAAAGTTTGTTTCCGGGACCTTTTTCAAAGTGAAAGAGGTTTTCGCTTATGAGGTCGCCAGAATAACCGAACGGGCCATCAGCAGTTCGGAAATCAGCAGCAGTGCGTCCGAGACGGTTGACCGTAAGGATTTCTCTTCCCAAAAGGGAATCGGGAATTTCCATATAATATTTGTCCTCTATCTGGTGCACAAGCAAAAAACTGCTATAGGTTTTCGCCTTGCCACTAATGAGTGTATGATAGGCACGCAGGCGGGAGTTCGGACTGTTAGATGTGCTGTCTTTTACCTGCGCTGTCGAATAGAACGAAAAATTCAGGGCAATAAGGATCGAAATAACTTTAAAATAAAGTAGGCTGCAATTTTTTTTCATGAAATTTGGTTAAATCAGACTGCCGTGATGCGGCAGCCTGAAAGTTTTATTGGTAGTTTGGTGCCTGTGTCAAATTGGGGTTTAACTGAATATCATTTAATGGAATTGGCCAGATCTGTTTCCAGCTTGCCCAGTTAGTTCCTTTTACCGATGCAGCTAAAGTCATTACCGCATCAATTCTGCCGGTACGTTTGAGATCATAAAAACGGTGGCCGGATTCACTGAAAAGTTCGGTACGTCTTTCCTTTAAAATGGCGTCCATACAAGCTTCCGGGGAAAGTGTGGCCTGATAATCAGGGAGGACATTGCCCGGAGTAGCGGGCCTTGCCCTTTGGCGTATTATATTCAGATCCTGAACAGCTGAAGCGACATTGTTCTGTTTTAACCTGGCTTCCGACCGGATTAAATATTGTTCCGCAAGGCGTAGCTGCATCAAAAACTCTGTTCCGTTTACAACCGATTTATATTTAGCCGGATAATAAAACTGTCCGTTTACTGGTGCAGTCGTTGTCGTTTTTAAAACCGTCCATGTGCTTAGCCTTTGGTCACCGGTTTCAAAACTATTTAACAGCGAAGCACTCATCGTAGCCGGATTGATGTTGGCAAGGGCAACCTGTGTTGCATTTACAGCAGGTGCACTGGCGTAAAGGTTATAATCGCGTACAACGGCTCCCGTTACCGGTGCAATGGCCCAAATTGTTTCCCGGCTGTTGGAAAGAAATGCATTGGCTAATGTGGGAAGCTGGTAAAGCACACTGTTGGCGATCACTTTAGTGGCTTCAATCTCTGCCTGGGCATAATTTTCAGTATAAAGGTAGACGCGGGCAAGCAAAGCTGCGGCCGCGTATTTATTTGGGCGGGTACGGTTAGGGGTCGTCGCGCTCAATCCGTCCAGGTAGGTTTCTCCCAATAAACTCTCGGCCCTTAAAAGGTCCGCTACCATTTGCGCATATACCTGCGCCCTGGGGGTGCGTGGAAGAAAATTAGTTGTCGCGTAATCTGAACTGAGTGCCAGAGGAACATCCCCATATAGATTTACCACATCAAAATAACTGAAGGCACGCATAAACAATGCTTCACCCATCCATTGATTATAGCGGGAAAGATTGCTTTTATGAGACTCAATGTTTTCAATAGTAAGGTTGCAATTGTAAATCTGACGGTACAGGGTTACCCATTGTACCGTATTGGATGAGTTAAGTCCATCAAGATAAAATTGAGCGGTAGCCGCGGCGGCATTACCCACCGTAGATGCCTGAATCTGTGTCAAATCATCGGCATACAAACCTGTGCGGAAACCGATAGTTTCGTATCCACTGGCAGGACCGCTATAAATTGCGCTTCCGGCGGCAGTGCTGAAAATACCTGTGAGTACAGCACCTGTTGAATTATCGTTCAGGTAAGCGCCCTCAGTAGCAAAACGATCAGTGGGCAAGGGTATTTCCAGAAACTTTTTACAGCCACTCAATAAGATGCCCGAAAGAACAAAGGTTATGAATATATAGGATTGAATCTTTTTCATATCGTTGAAATTAAAGCGTAACATTTAAACCAAGGTTGAATACTTTTAATGGCGGGAGCGAGGTCAGAGACAGATTCTCCGGATCCAGGTCGTGGTATTTTGAGATCGTCAACAGGTTCTGGCCCTGAAGAGTAACGCGAAGGTTATTCACATGCAACCTTTTCAAATACGCTTTGGGCAGCGAATAGGATAGACTCAGGTTCTGCAAACGAGCATAGGTAATACGTTCGTAAGCACCTGAACTCTGCCTGAAAGTACTCTGGCCAAGCAAGTTTGCAAACAGATCTGTGGTTGCCTTGGGTACGTTTGTCTCATCGTTTGGTTTTTGCCAGCGGTCCAGTGCCCAGGAAGTCGTATTCTTGTCTAAAACACCTGGCAGATAACTTAACTGCCCCTGAAAATTGCTGCCCATTTTGTTCACCAAGGCTACTGAAAAATCTAAAGAGATGGTTTTATAATTCAATGAGTTTGAAATACTTCCATAATAACGTGGAGACAGATCAATATTAATATTTTTATCAGCTGCGGTTAACCCGGTTAAATACGCGCCCTGAATACCTGCTGTGTTAATGTAATTATACTCCCCGGTCTGAGGGTTTACACCGGCATAATTATAAACTTTGATGTTACTGACAGATCCGCCAAGTACATAATTGAAATTTGGTGTCAGGTATTGCTCAGGCATTGATATTACTTTGCTTTTGGGTACCGTCATAACCGCACTGGTCGACCAGCTAAAGTTTTTTCCGCGAATATTAGAACTTGATAAACTGAATTCAATTCCGGTATTCTGTATAAGAATTGGAGAATTTAAGGTGACACTTGAGAATCCAGTCACATTGGAAAGAGGCTGCCCAAGCAATTGATCAGAGACTTTGTTTTTATAGTAACTCGCATCAATCAAAATGCGGTCTTTTAAAACCCCCAGGGAAATCCCGTAATCCTGTTTTTTGTTGGTTTCCCAGTGCAGGGTATTGTTGGCGAGTGCGCTTGTTGTGAATACAGTATTGTTTAAGTATGGTGTTCCGGTCGAGTATGTAGCCAGGTATGCGTAATTCGCTATTCCGTCTCCACCTGTTGTACCATAGCTTGCCCGGAGTTTTCCAAAGCTCAGAAAGCTAAGGTTTTCCTTTATAAATTTTTCTTCGCTGAATATCCATGAGCCGCCGGCTGAACCAAACCAGCCAAACCGTTTTCCTGGGGCAAACTTGGTTGAACCATCGTATCTGGTACTAAAATTAACAATGTACTTATTGGCCCAGTTATAGCTTATATTCCCAAAATAGCCTACATAGCGGGTGACCGATTTGTTGAAGCCGGTTGTTACAGATGTTCCTGACGATGGATTGTTCAAACGCGCATCAGCCACGAAACCTGTTCCGGTAATCTGGTTCTGGTAAATCATTTTATCCTGATAGGTAGCACCTGCAATGGCTGTGATGTTGCCAAGCTTGCCCATTGCTGTACTGTAACTTGCATAGGGCTCGAAGGACCAGGTCCGGATGTTGTAAACGTTACTTGCACTATTAGCTTTAGCTGTCGCAGCCAGATCATTAGGTGGAAATACACTGGTTCGTACCTGACGCAGTTCATTGCCGGTAAGCAGGTTATATCCTACGAGCGCTTTGATGGTAAGACCTTTTATGGGTTTGTACATCAGGGTTGTATTGCCCAGGAGATTATTGGTTACCCCACGATAACTGGTATTAATATAAGAATAAGGATTGAAGTTTAAGTTCCAGTTTAAGCTTCCGTCCGGGTTGAAGAAAGAAGGCCCGTTTGGCGCGCGCAATGTCGCTGCGTCACCAGAAAACTCGTAAGGCACCATTGTATTGACTGTAGAATTGAACAGCGTAGATACCAAAAGATTAAACTTTTTATCTTTTGTTCCGGTACCCAGATCAACTTTAAGTCCACCGTCCCGGTTATAGCCCCCCGAGCGAAATACATTATCCTGATCGTTAAAGCTCCCGCTTACCGAGTAGCTGGTGAGCTCAGTGCCGCCGCTATACCGTAGGTTTACACGGTTGCTCCAGGCCTTGGAATCAGTCAGTTCTTTAGAGAAATTGGTTTCTGCATCCAATGGGTAGGTTCCATTGAGGTCTACATCCGCCGCACCAACTGCGAGCCCATCATTCTTAAGCGCCTCCCGCCTTAACATCAGGTAATCTGCAGTTCCCAAAAGTTCGGGAAAACTGCCAACAACACTCAATCCCCTATCAAGGGTAACATTCAGAGAAGGAGTACCGTTTTTATTTAAGCTACCTTTTTTAGTAGTTATTAAAATTACGCCATATGCACCCCTCGATCCATAGATTGCCGTTGCATCTGCATCCTTCAAAATATCAATGCTTTCAATATCTTCAGGGTTTAGGTAATTTAAGGCATTTCCACCTTGCTGAGCCAGCGTACCCGTACCCCGGTTGTTGCTTAAGGTAGGAAGCCCCCCGGAAATTCCGTTAGGGTTGAAGTTCGTACCTCCGGCAGGATAGGGTACCCCATCAACTATATACAAAGGGTCAACATTATTGAATCCATTGATACCCCGGATCTTAACATTGAACGACCCGCCGACCTGACCTGTATTTTGTATGATCTGCAGACCTGGAACCTTCTTTTGAATCATTTGAAGCACATTGGGAACCGGGCTCTTTGCCAGCTCTTCGCTTGTGATGGTGAAAGAGTTGCCGGTGCTGAGCCTTTTTGAGGTTGTGGTGTAAGCCAGGACCTGAACCTGGTCAAGCTGGCTGTTGTTTTCTTCGAGGGTAATGTCCATATTCCGGCTTCGGGAGACTTTTACCTCCTTGCTGAAGTATCCCAAATAACTAAATAACAATCCGTTGTTTCCGTTTAAAAGTGTTGCTGAGTAGGTACCGCTTAAGTCCGAAACCCAGACCTGTTTTGGACCCGTTCCAATAGCGGTTATAGTTACTCCCGCTAGTGGGCTGCCGTCTTTGGTTATAATCTTCCCGGTCACCAGAATTGGAGCATTTTCGGCAAGCACCGCACCTGGAAGCTTGGGGTCTGCTTTATTGATCACAACAGTATTATTGACTACGTGGAATTCAAATTCACGTCGTGAAAGGATTTTTGCAAGCGCCTCATCCAACGGAACGTCCTTCAGTTTTATTTTGATAAGTGGATAGTTCTTAAATAGCCCTGAATTGTAGAAAAAGGTATGACCGCTCTGTATTTCGATCTTCTGAAGGAGATCTTCAATATTAATATTTTTTTCAGAGATACTGATATTCTGGCTGTATACCGAAGCACTTACCTGTACGCAGCATATGAGCATAATCAGTGTGAATATCTTCATTATTTTCAATAGTTTATGACGGCCCCTGGTTAAGGCAGGCCATGGTTGATACAAAGTAGAAATTTGCATACTTTTGTTTGGTTGGGTTGATGGTTAAAGAAATTAGTCGATTTTTAAAAACGATACCTGACCAAATTATCCTGGGTGTGTTGACGCATACCCCGGCTTTTTTTTCAGAAAATCGGCAATCTTTCCCGGCCTTGCCGGTAGAGATCGGGTTGTTTATTTCTTGCTAATAGACAGTGATTTTTCGTTCATTGAGTTTTAATTTTATTCCACCACGTTCCAGTATTTCCAGTACATGGGAAAGGGTTTCTTGCCGTGAAATTGTTCCACTGAACCGGTCCTTTGGAGGTGCGCCTTGATAGACTACTTCCACATCATACCACCGGGATATCTGTTTCATGATTTGGGGAACGGTAGAATTCCGAACCCGAAACTCGTCGTTTTTCCATGCGATTGCCAAATCTGTGTTTACATTATCCAGCCTGAACAATTCCTGGTTCCCAATTTCCTGACCAGCAGCCTGGCCAGGCGACAATAACACTGATTTGCTATGTGAGGAAACTTTCACAGCACCTTCCAAAAGGGTTGTCAGCCGTTCAGGTTCGTCCTGATAATAATGTACATTAAAGTGGGTACCCAGTACTTCAATTTTCTCGCTACCTGCCTGTACGATGAATGGAACGCGGGACTTTTTGTCTTTTGCTTCCAGGTGCGCAACCTCAAAATATGCTTCGCCTTTTACCTCCACATAGCGACCCGTACCGCTGAAAACTTCCGGGTAGCGGATGCTCGAAAGTGCATTAAGCCACACATTTGACCCATCGGGTAGTATAAGTTTGAATTTTGCCCCTTTTGGTGTACTTAGTACATTGTATCGCTCCGCAGAACCATTCTCATTTGTCGGAGAATACAAGATTGTTCCTTTTGCTTTACTAATCTGCACTCCTGACGAAGCTTTTAATTTTCCCTCGGCAACAGTATCAAGGGAAATCTGGTGTCCATCGGCAAGGGTAAGTATTGCCTGATCGCCACCCGGTGCAATATCATATCCCAAAACTGAATTTCCTGACAAAGCGTTACGGCCAGACTTTTGGCTATTATTAAACATCAAAAAAACTGATCCCGCAACCAGGACGATGGCTGCAGCAGCACTAAATAGACGCCAATTCTGCCACCTGTATTTTCTGATGCCATCATCATGGTATTTAGCTTTCTCTATTCTGGCGTAAATACGCGAGCGAACGGCATTATGATCATTACTTTTTCGCAAAGGCAACTGTATCGATGCATACCAGAGTTCCACCTCCGTACGCTCTTCATCTGTTGCGGTTCCTTCGAGATATTTATGAATGAGTTCTTTTTGCACGAGAATTTTATATAGGTTTTTAATATAAATCGTCCATACTATCTAAAAGTACCATCCGATCTTTATTTTTTTTCTAAAAAAAATTAAATTGCTTAAAAATACTTGACGAATGGCTAGGGAAAATACTTTTATTGGTTAAAAGAACAACATTGGTATTATTTGAAGTGTATTCAGGCGCTTTTGATGGGTGTTAGTTTCTTATTCTTAAAAGAATGGATATTCCCAGCATTAAAAGTGACGAGTCGTATGCCATAATACGTTTTTTTAAACGTTCGGCCGCCCGATAGCTCTGATTTTTAACAGTCTGCTCAGACAATCCGAGTTTTGAAGCAATCTCAGAAGTAGAAAACTTTTGCTCGCGCTTTAGATAATAGATTTCGAGCATCCTGGGAGGCATTAGAGCGAGCTCATCGTCGATTATTTTTTTCAGCTCCATTGTCAGGATATTTTCATCCGCTGCCATCGCATGATTTTGAGGTTCTTTTGAATGACCATCCGCATATCGAAATCGCACCTCATCCTTTCTAAAAACATCGAGGACTTTGTGACGAAGGATTCCGTATAAATAGCCCTGAAGTTCATTCTCCCTTTCAAGCATATCCTCATTGGCCCAAAGAACGATGAAACATTCCTGGATTAGATCTTCGGCCAGCTGACTGTCATTTATCTTGCGTAAGGCATGGTTATAAAGCTGTTGCCAGTACTTTTCAAAAGCCTGCTCGAAGACCAGTCCCTTTTTATCAAAAGCACTAATAATTGGGCCTCTAACTTCTTTAAAAGACATGGGTTGGAATTGATCAGGTTGTTTGCCTCTAAAATAGAGATTATTAACGAATATTCCATTTCCCTTCCAATCCATATGATTTTTCTGCGGGGGATCACCCATTATGACAATCTCCAGGATCCAGATGATACTTTTTAACTTCAGTAATAAAATGGGAAAAACACGTCATGAAATTAATTATTGCAGACCAGTTCTTTACATGAAACAGCTTGACTAATCAAGATATGGCATGCCCATCCCAGCATACAGCTTACCAGCCTCTTTAATTCTTATGGTTTACTTGGCAATCCGGTATTTTTCTAATAGCCACAACAATCATCAGCTTCTTCCCTAAATAAATATTCTTTCAGGATGCTTTCATTTATTTGTCCGCCATAATACTGGATTGATCACTAGCACTGCTCATAATCGCTTATTATTCGCGATAGTAAACTCCCGTCATCCTTTGACAGATGTCCCAAATTTTATCAGCGGCTTTTCTTTCCAAAGCCCAGGGTCTTACCCCGAATGGTGCATCACTTCCGTTGGGAACAATTGGCGCAATATTGCAGTCTTCCAGATAAAGCCCCCCTTTTCCTTTAAGCTGGGGACTAAATGATGCCCAGGCGGTAGTTGAGCCACCTTGTTTCACCGTTTTAAATTTGTCCCCCTCATTTTTAGGCTTCCTTAAAAAATTCATTATCTCGGTTCCCCAAAATGTCCTTAAGCATTTTGCTGTAAACTCAGTATACCAAAATTTGAACCCTGAAGCATAACCGACCAAAGAACCGGCGAATAAGTCAGTTGTGGGTATGGGACCGGGATGTACAGCGAAGGCTCTGATGTTGTATCGTTTAAACATCTCATCTTCTTTTACCGATAGCAATGCCAATGCAGTTTTAGTTTGCGCATAGGATCTCATTCCCTCGTATTTAGTATGATTAAAATTGATGTCGCCAAATTGTACCCCGTTCAATCGGTGCCCCCTTGAAGAAAGATTTACAATTCTTGCGCCGTTTGCTTTTTTCAATGCTGGCAATAGTTTTAATGTCAATGCAAAATGTCCCAAAACATTGACCGAAAACTGTCTTTCATAGCCTCTAACATCCCTTTGTAGCGGCGTGTTGTGAATTCCGGCACTGTTGATTAGAACGTCGATTTGTCTTCCGGATACTAGAAATTTCCGTGTAAACGCATCAATGGTTTCCGCCTTTTGCAAATCCAGGTACTCAATTTCAACCCTGGGCAAACCTTTCAGATTTTTCTCAGCCCAGTCCACGTCGTTGGTTAAGGCAACCACCGTTGCTCCTTTGCTGATAAAGGCTTTAGCCGCCTCTTTTCCCGTGCCGGTATGGGCACCCGTCATTACAATGATTTTTCCTTTCAAATCCAGATCTTTAACGATTTCCAAAGGCTCCGTAAAATGTCCGAAACTGTTATTCAATGGAGTCTGAAGTGTATCCGGAATAATTCTTCCTCTATACAGGGGCGTATCTTTTGAGGTGTCGCTTTTCACGAAAAGCAGTATTACTGATAAATAAAAAAGTAGAAATAAGCTCAATGGTATACTCAGCGAGACGATAATTTTTTTTCTTAGTGACCAGCTCCTGGAAACTGGTTTGGTGCTGTTTTTATTTTCCATTTTTATAAAATATTAATAGTGAATGTCTTTTTTTCTTATTTCATTGTAAATTTCCGCTAAGTATCAACTGCTCTGATTGGGGTCAGGCGCTTTCAAGAGTGAGTACAGTAATTTCAGGCCAGATGCCCAATCGCCCTGGGAAACCCAGGAAACCAAATCCCCGGTTTACATAAATGTATTTGCCACTCTTTTGATATAGCCCAGCCCATTGTTGATATAGGTATTTTATAGGGCTCCACTTTATGCCCGGTACTTCAATCCCGAACTGCATTCCGTGGGTGTGTCCTGCCAGGGTCAGGTGAATGTGCTTTTCATGGGAAAGTATCTCCGCATCCCAGTGAGAAGGGTCATGGCTCATTAAAATCTTAAAATCAGCGTTGTCAATTCTATGAGTTGCCTTTGTAAGATCTCCCGGTTTTTGTACAGCATTTTTACCCCAGTTTTCAACGCCAATCAGGATGATATGCTGACCATCTTTCTCAATCCTAACATTTTCATTGAGCAGCAGCCTAAACCCCATTTCCTTATGTACCTCGTTAAGTCGCTTGAAATTATCGGCCTTGGTCTGCTCACTTTCCCATGTGGTATAATCGCCATAATCATGATTGCCCAGTGTTGAGAAGGTACCATATGGAGCGCTAAGATTTGAGAATACACTTATCCAATCATCCATTTCTTCTGCACGGTTATTAATCAGGTCACCGGTAAAAAGAATTAAATCACTATTTTGAGCATTGGCAAGTCTGACGCCGTTTTCAACCGCTTGCCTGCTGTCTAAACTTCTCGCATGTATGTCCGACAAGTGGGTAATAGTGAACTTGTCAAAACTGGCAGGCAGATCCTTGAATTTCAATTTAACCCTGTGTACCCGATAATCATATTTACCTTTTGTCATCCCATAAATCAGTCCGAAAAACGGAACGGCTGCAAATCCAATGACAACTTGGCTAATGAACTTTTTCCGGCTTATCAGAGACGACTGCACGCTTTTGGGTGAATTAGTAAACCAGCAAGTAAAATACTTCTTGACGAGCAAAGCAATCCGTACAAGATCTTCTAAAAATAACAAGGGTAAAGTAGCCAGTTTTGGTATCAGAGATAATAAAACCATCGGCCATATATAACCTCTTGGAGAGCTAAGCTCTAGTTTGCCCGTAGCTATCAGGTATGCAGCAGATATAGCCAGCGATCCCTCAAAAAGCCAGTAGGCTTTCCGTACTTTCTGATTGAGTCCAATAACTTTAAGCGCTTGAAACAGATATAAATCAGCCAACATCCATATTAGCAAAATCCCTATAAACCTGTGCATTATTTTACTGGTTATGATGATTTTGAGCAGCGAGATGCTTAATGTCTTTTATTTCCAATATCGGCCTGGGATAGCCGGTTAATACACTATTTATCATAGCCAACCCTACCTGATGCATCGTACTCACCTGGTTTGGGGCGATAAGCTTTAAAAACGGGTACAAAAAGCTGATGAATTTATAATAGCTTTTAATGTTTTTCTGCCCTTTTGTGGGTTTCATGAAACCAGGGCGAAAGTTATACACTTTTTTGAATGGCAGTTTCATTAAAGCATTTTCAGTCTTGCCTTTTACTCTTGCCCACATCAACCTTCCCGTTTCTGTGCTATCTGTCAGATTTCCTGATATGTGACCGAAGATCATATTAGGATTTTGGCTAAGAAGTGTATTTGCAAAGGCTAGTGTAGTATCATAAGTTACAAAACTGTATGCTGATTCGCTCATCCCTCTTGAACTGACCCCGGCGCAATAGAAGCAAGCGTCATAACCTTTCAATTCATTAAGAAATTCTTTTAAATTAAAAAAATCAGTTACTATGCATTCCCTTAACTTGGGATGATCCAATCGACTGGATTTGCGATTGATCATCATCACTTCTTTTACATCAGGATGATTCAGGCATTCCATAATTACCCCTTCGCCAACCAGTCCTGTCGCCCCGGTTACAATAACTTTAATTTCCATAAATGATCATGTAATTTCCCTACCTTATAAAATTATCCTAAAGAAAAACAGCTGAATTAAATTGTTCTCCGATGAGGTTAAATTCCTTTAAACAAAATTATGTGGAATCTAATCAGGTCTCTTTGTTCTGGCGTTCAATTTTGTTTGTTCGCAAGTCCATATTAATTTGCCGTGATGAAAAAAATTATTTAAAACGCTCTTAACTCGTATGGAAGATGGGTAGAGTAGGTAAAAATTCCAGATAGAAATAATTCCCTACTACAAATTATAAAAATTGCAATGGCGAATGAGTGGTTGCTGTTTTATTTGTAATAGATATAAAGTCAAGTCAATAAAAGCATCAGTTTATAAATGTTAATGACAGGCAACATCAATAAGAATTCAGACACTTGTTAAATTTGCTTCATGATTAATGAAATGAACAGTTTTGGCCATATATCCAACGACTATTTTTTGCTTGCCGCAATACTTATTGTTGGCATGAGTTATAGCATTCTGGCAAAGAAACTGACCGTTGCCGCGGCAATTATCGGAGGAATACTTGCAACTGTCATTTTTGCCGTCGCCGGCTACCCGGGTATAGCCATGATGAGCGCTTTTTTTTTACTGGCCTCTGCCGCCAGTGGTTGGAAGCTGAGTTTTAAGCAGGAATTTACAAATCCTCAGGACAAAGCAGCACGCAAATCCTTCCAGGTGCTTGCCAACACCGGACTTCCCGTGATTGCGGGCCTGATAATTATAATCATTCCGGGCCTGAAAGAACTGATGTTACTTGCCATGGCAGCGAGTTTCGCTTCTGCTACCGCAGATATCCTCTCTTCCGAACTCGGCACCGTCTATGGACGCAGGTTTTTAAATATCATTACCTTTCAGCCCGAAAAAAGGGGATTGGAGGGCGTTGTCAGTTTAGAGGGAATCCTGATTGGTATATTAGGAAGCTGCATTATTGCTTCAATCTTTTCATCTGGGTTTGGATGGAACAGGAACTTTTTTTTAATTGTTATTGCCGGAACTGCCGGCAATCTTTTAGATTCAGTATTGGGCGCTACGCTTGAGCGAAAAGGAATAATTAATAACAACGTTGTTAACTTTTTAAATACCCTGTTTGCCGCTATTGTAGCAATCCTTATCAGCATTTTATTCTAGGGGACACGTCAGACCCTACTCAAAATTTCATTCGATGGCGGCCTTACTTATTTTTTTATTTATTTTACCGTGTACAGGTGCCGTGGTGAATTGACATTTCTTTCAAATACAAAATATCAGTAATCCTTAATGAATTTTGCAGACTGATGTAAATGATTTTATATATACATTTTTATGCTGACCCGGGGAAATTTGTATAATAAAAAACAACACCTTGTTATCTAAGGAACTGGATGATAAAGCCTCCTTTAGGCGCCATTAGATATGACCACGCGGACGAAGTTGAAAAGGTCTGTACTTTAAAGCCCATCAATTTATCTTTTCCTTCTGAAATAATCCTGAATTTAGAAAAACCTTTTCCCCATTTTTTCAGATTTAATTTAATCTGTTGCCCCTGGTTGGTTCCATTAATTCCCACGATGTAATGAAGATTGCCTTTTTCACGCGAAAGCACAAGCGATTTTCCCGGCTCAGCAATGATGTAGGACGTTTTGTCCCAGGTTGCAGGCACCTCCCTGAGCAATTCCCGGACTTCACCGGGAAGTGAATCAAAAACTTCTTTGGAATCCGCAAAATGAATGATGCCGGAGGTATAGGTCATTGCCGTGGCAAGTTCATGAACCGCTGTATTGAGTCGTCTGAATTTTCTGATTGACAAGGCGAAAGGCGTATAATCTGCCGGCCCGGCGACATTTCTCGTGAATGGCAATACCGTATTTTGTTCAGCAGACTTATCAGGGAATTTTGAATCATAAAAATAACTTTCCGTACCCAGTATTGCCTCAGCGGTTATAAAATTTGGCCACGTTCGGTGCCAACCTCTGGGAACAGTAGTTCCGTGCAGGTTAATTAGCAGGTGTTCTTTGGCAGCATCTTCAAATACGGATTGAAGTGTTCCCATAACCTCCTGCCGGTCCGAGCACCAGAAATCTATCTTCACCCCTTTAATGCCCATCTGTGAGAGCTGCCTAAATCTTTTTTTTCTTTTATCCGGGTCATAATATTCTGACGAATAACCCCAGACCAATGGCTGAATGCCCCTGGCGATGGCATATTCTATAATATTGCCTTCAGAGTTGGCTTTTTCCCATCCTGCATCAAATAAAGTATACTTAAAGCCCATAGCAGAAGAGAGGTCACTAAACTGATTATAAATCGAAACCGAATGATCATCCGGATGAGACCACCAGGACCATCCCGCTTTTCCTGGCCCAATCCAGGATGTATCTGTAATCTTTGAAGCTGGCGCAAGATCGGTAATAAGTGTTGATAATAATATGTCGCCTGCCTTATCACCAATAATTATAGCTCGCCATGGCATCGTCCAGGGAAGCGTCCATTCCGGGTAAGCATATTTTTTATCCGGTAAAGGCAGTGTATATTTCTCATCTGGCTGTGCAAATGCAATATGATAAATGCCGCCCTTTGAATCAGGTTTTAAATGACAGCCCGGGTATGAACCGTCTGTTCCGGACTCGGCAATCAACACCCAATTTTGCCTGTCGTTTACATGGAAGAGTGCCGGCATGCACCAACCAACAGAAGGATTTCTCGGATTGACAATCGGATCTCCCGGCAGGATCTGCTGATAGAAGTCTTCATAACCTGGTTCATATTTGCCTGCCTTGTTGTAAGGTTGTAACCATCCTTTTGCATTGGCTGCAATATGAAAGCCGGTGATCTCATCTTTAATTGTCTTCAACTCATTGCTCTGATCCGAAAAGCGGTATCGAAAAGCAACCCCTTCATTCCCTGCCACCAAATCCAATATCATAAAAGCTCCTTGTTTGTTTTTAAACGTGACGCTCCTGGAGTTCAATTCATGGTCAATGGTTTTTTGATTACCCACCTTCAATTCATACCTTTCCTTTCTTTTTGCAACCTGGGAAATTTCGCTAATTGAAAGGCCTGAAGTAAAATCAAAATCATTGCGGACAAGACCCAATGGAGAACTTTCAATGATTACTTTATCCCGCCGGGTGACTTTGTAAAATAATTTTCCCTCGCCAGTCAATGATAAGCTGATTTTATTTAAACGGTTTTCAGACTGTAGATAAAGCGCTCTTTGTTGCGCAAAGCTACTTAAAGTTGCAAAATAGGCTTCAAGCAATAGCACGATGATTAAGCTGTAATGGAATCTTCGGTTCATATTTGGTTGTAAATAATATTCTGTCTGCAAGTTTATTTTAGTACCAGGCAGACAAGTTAAAGCTTGTGATTCTTGAACCTTTGCCGTTAACCATAATGCCTTTAATTTTAGGCAGGATGGGTTCTTTGGAAGAGAAAATTCCTTCAGCTCTAGTCAGGGCTAATTTAAATAAGAGCTAAAAGAGTAAAAATGGACAATATCACTTCATTAATGGATTATATTTTCAGCAGGTATGGCAATAAGGTGATTGTAGGAATGAGGCCTTATTTTTTTAATTTATCGTTTTTAAGTTTGTTATTTTACCCTTAACGGTTTGATTGCACTTTAGAATAGAGCGCATGGTCCGTAATTTCCTCTTTCTCTTTAATATTTTGACAATTTCCAGGAAATCCAGAATGATATTTACTATATTTTCATAAGTTGCAAAATCGTGCGGCAGGCCATTTACAAAATTATATGATTCGCCACGGTAGACGACGGTCGCATCATCTTTATGAACATATATTCCGTTATTGTGAATCGTATTACGTATCATCGATAATAACGCCAGGGCGTTCCAGGGCTGACTTCCGCGTACAAGATTTAAATGAGAAAAGAACTTCTTTTTGATTCCGTAAATGCCACCCGAAATATCGGTTAGCGGATCGAATTCTTTTAAGATAATTCTCAGATATCGTTCCATGACTGCCGATAAATTGTATATCAATCCGTTTTTATTAAATGTAGAATAAGTGACAAATATCATATTGGCCTCTTTAAATGTATCTATATTTAAAAACTGTTTTTGAAAACGATGGTTACTCACCCGCTCAAGATTGAATTGCAAATTCATTTGCTGTGAAAGTAGTAGCGCATTAATTTGGTTCAAAATATTTATCCTAACGTCTTTGTCTTTATCCCAGGTGTGCCTTGCTAAAAGCATAGCGATATAAATTTCAATCTGAAGTCTGACAAGTACCAGTTGGTTGATGTTATTGGAAATAATTTTCCCCTGTGTTTCAATAAATATTTGTTCCTCAGGTTTGTCCATAGTAAAGAATACATATAGGAGCATTTCTACTCCGGGTTTAAAAATTAATCATTTCAGGGAGTAAATTATTAAAGAACATCTTATTATATAAAATCTCATTTCTTGTGCATCTTTCGGTAAACCGATGGAGAAACTCCTATCAATTTGCTAAATAATCTTGAGAAATAGTATTGATCTTCAATACCCAATTTCAGGCATATCTCTTTAATGCTCTTATCAGTAAAGTATAAATATTGGCAGGAATGCTGGATTTTTAATTGGTTAAAGTAGGCAATAGGGGACTGCCCTGTTTTTTGTTTGAAGATTCGCAAGTACTGGGAAACGGACATTCTTTGATCTTCTGCCAATTTCGTTACCGATATGTGTTCAGAGAGTTTGGACTTCATAAAATTTATCGAGCTACTCACCGAATCCTGACTGTAAACAGCTGGATTGATCTCCTTATGGTAAATCAGGGAGGTCACAAAATGCAGAACCCTGAAATTCATAATCTCCATCTCTTTACTGCTAAAACTGTGTTCAAGAATCGTAAAAATCTGGTTGAACTGCCTTACCCGGTATTCTTCAAAAGGGACAGCGTGTATCTGCAAATTACCATCTACTAGGGACCTTTCGAAAATCTCCGGCGCATTGCTGCCACTGAAATGAAGCCAGTAAATACTCCACGGGTGCTTAGGGTGACTTGAATATCGGTGCGGAACATTTCTGGGAATGATAAAAAACATATTTGCCTTTAACTCAAAATTTTTATTCTGAATCTCTATCCTGCCTTCTCCATCCATACAATACAGAAGAATAAATTCCGGGCTTCCCAATCTTCTTTCCCGGTCGTGGCCGGCAGCATTTGGATAATAACCTATTGCAGTAAGGTAAAAAGTATTGATTAGTGGGTTGCCTGCGATTATCTTTCGAATGTTCGGAGTTAGCACAATCATTCTCTGACCAAGAAATCCTTCCTTTATTTTTTTCTGTTCTTCCATCATCTGTATTGCCTAGGTAAATATAGTGATTTACCTGAATTACTCTATTTGCGCAATGCGGATATTGTCCATGTTTTTTATGCAATTGTCCATTTTATATTTTTTTATCGCTGGTATCTTTATCTCATTATGAGACGTGTATGAGTAGGTCTGCGAGAACCAGGTCAGTCTGCTTATAATATTATTTTAACCAAATATTACAAAATGATCCTAAACTTACCTAAGAAAATCTTGAACTCAATTGTGTTAATTGCACTTTTGATGCTCACAGGCATGCCCTGTTTACAGGCGCAGACAAATGTTACCTTGAGCGGCAGGGTGACCGACCAACAGGGCGGACAGCCCATCCCTGGCGTTTCAGTAAAAGTCAAAGGCGGTACCAATGGTGTCTCCACAGATAAGGACGGTAGGTTCAGCCTAAACGCTCAGCAAGGTTCGGTTTTGGTGATATCATCTATCGGCTATATAAATAAAGAGGTTGCCGGAGGAGAGAATATGGCGATAATCTTAAGTAGCCTCGATAAAGATCTACAGGAAGTTACTGTAGTCGGGGTTTCAGTGCGAAAGGCTGATCTTACCGGAGCGGTATCAGGAATTACTGAAAAAACCATTAAAGAATTACCAGCAACAAACATCAATCAAGCAATTCAGGGTCGCATATCCGGAGTCCTTGTGCAAAATACAAACCCTCGTCCTGGTAGTAGCGGCAGCATTAAAGTAAGGGGCAACAACTCCATAAGATTCGGAGCAAACCCTATATATGTTGTAGATGGCCTGGTTATCGATGATGGCGCATTCAACTCTATAAATCCCGATGATATCGCCAGTATCGATGTACTTAAAGATGCTTCTGCTACCGCTATTTATGGCTCCCGGGGGGCAAATGGCGTTATTCTGGTTACCACCAAAAAAGGAAAGAACGGGCAAGGATCAATAACTTACAATGCCTGGGCGGGAATTCAGTCCTTCACCAAGAATGTACCTTACCTGAACGCGCAGCAAATTGCAGAACTCAGAATAGATGCATATGCGAATAAGTTCATGGATGATAATCCAACAGGAAATCGACAGACATACATTAATACGCTGCTCGGCACTGCCTCTCCGATCTTCAGTCAGAACGAATTGCAGGTTTACCGCGCGGGGGATTCCTATAACTGGCTTGATGAAATTACGCAGCGGGGCATCCAACAAAACCATACGGCTACTTTTTCAAAAGGTAGCGAAAACGGGTCTGTTTATGTGAGTTTTAATTATACAGACCAAAAAGGGTTGCTTAAAACTTCCAATTACAAGCGCTATGGTGGACAGGTTAACCTTGAACAGAAAATAAAGCCATGGTTGAAACTGGGCAGCAATACCAATTTTTCCAGAACCAACGAATCCTACATTGATGGTGGTGTTTTCAACATCGCCGCAAATGCAAACCCATTACTTCCCATTAGCGGCGACATTCCTTACCTAAGCTGGAAAGGCATTCAAAATACGGACCTGTACAATCCCATCAGGAGTCTGAATATTGACGGAAAAGGAAATCTGAACCGTTTACTGACCACTAACTATCTGGCGGTAACACCCATTGCAGGGTTAACCATCCGAAGTGGAATTTCATTAGATGTCAGGAATCAGGATTATTACAATTATATACCCAAAAGCCTTGGACAATCTGTGCGGAACGCAACCTCAGGCAGCGCCACCCAGAAAAAGGAAAACTGGTTTAACTGGCAATGGGATAATTCGGTTTCTTATGACAAATCAATCGGAAAACACAACTTCTCAGGTTTGGTAAGTTTTGGCTTAACACAAAACAATTACAATTACAACCAGATTGATGCATACGGATTTGCCACCGATGATTTTTCTTATAAATATCTTGGCGGGGCTTACCTGAAAGATCGCACCCAGCTGGGCTCAGATTTTGTAACCAACTCCCTGATAAGTTACATTGCAAGAGGTAATTACAACTATGACGGTAAATACTTCGCAACCCTCACAGCCAGGTACGATGGCTCCTCAAAATTTGGTAACGGTAATAAATGGGGGATATTTCCATCACTGGCCCTAGCATGGGACATATCAAAAGAGGAATTCTTCAAAAGCGTTAATCTGGATATGCTCAAGCTTCGCGCAGGATATGGTATTGCAGGAAACCAGAATATTCCAAATTTTGCTTATAACTCATTGTACAGACCGGTATTCTCAAACGGGTCGGTAAGCTACGTATCTGATGGACGTCTGGGAAATCCTGATTTGGTTTGGGAAAAGCAAAAGCAGTTGAACCTTGGACTTGATGTCGGCCTTTTAAAAAACAGGTTAATTATTAATGCTGATTACTTTGTTATTCATAACGACGACCTGCTCATGGAAAGAACGCTGTCCACGACCACGGGATTCAGAAACACGATAGCCAATGTGGGTTCTTTACTGAATAAGGGCGCTGAACTGAATGTTACCGCCAGAATTATAGAAAAGCAGGACTTACAGTGGTCAGTTTCACTAAACATAAGCAGTTACAAAAATAAAATAACCAAGCTTTATGGCAGCGTGGATGCCATTTATAATTATGGCGGATTCACAGGGGTCGAAATTCAGAGAACTGGAAATTTATTTCTCAATGAATCATTAAACTCTATTTACACTTATAAATTTGAAAAAATAGCACAGAGTGAGGATATCGAACGGATTAAGAATATTAACTACGGAGGCCATACCATAAAGCCTGGAGACATCATACCAGTCGATGTAAACGGTGACAATAAAGTCGATGACCTGGACAGAATCGTCGTAGGAAAAACTGATCCTAAACTTTATGGCGGCTTCTCGACCAACGTAAATTATAAAGGACTCTCTTTAAATGCTGTATTTAATTACAATGTCGGAGGAAAAGGGATTAACTCACTTTACGATGGATTAATGAACGGCTCAGGTGAATATGCAGGCCATATCGATCAGCTTGACAGATGGACACCACAAAATACCAACACAAACATTCCCCGGGCTTACATCGGTGGCAGCCGTTATAGCGTAAGTGAAACGGACTATTCGGTACAAAGCACATCTTTTCTTCGCATGACTGCATTAACCCTGGGGTATAATTTCGACCAGGCTCTGTTATCAAAAGCGAAAATGACCACCTTCAGGTTATACCTGACAGGCAGCAATCTTTTTACCCTTACCAAATATAAAGGCTATGACCCGGAAGGTGGAGATAGTTACCCTACCTCAAAAATGTTTGTTCTTGGACTTAACGTTGGATTTTAATATCAATCAAAATGAAAAAAATATATATACTGTTTTTTATGTCGGCCCTGATTTTAATCAGCCCTTCATGCAAAAAATTTATTACAGAAGATCCTCAGACTGCACTGACAGAGGAAAATGTATTTAAAAGTCTGGATAACATTGAACCCCTGGTACTCGGTCTTTACACCAGTTGGCGAAACACTAAAAAAGATAGGGGAGGATTCATTTTTACCCTGGGCACGGATGAGGCCCAGCAAGGCGCTTACCAGGTAAGAACAGATGAAAGGCAAGCCAGCCTCGACCGCTACAGCGCGTTCCTTACCGCCAGCAACACTGCCCTGGCAGAACAATGGAACAGCAGATGGCCAGTAATCTCTGCCGCCGCAAAAGTAATCTATGCCATCGGGCTCAGCCAGGATGCTGATGCAAATCGCAAGAACCGGATTTTAGGAGAAGCGAGTTTTATCCGTGCAGCGTTGAATTTTGAAATGAGTCAGTACTGGGGAGAGATTCCGTTAATCGATCAGTCGAAATTCGCTGAATATGGTACAAAAAGACAGCCCCTTAACCTGGTTTATTCCAGTATCGTCGCTGACCTTGAAAATGCCGCGAAATTTCTTCCCCTGACCCAATCAGATAAAAGAAGGGCGACCAGTGGAGCAGCACTTGCCCTTTTAGGGAAAGTTTACTTATACGCGCCAGTCGCCTCCGGACAACGTGATTTTACCAAAGCAAGGGATACCTTTAAGAAACTAATTGATGCCGGTACCTATAGTCTTGTATCCAATTATGCAGATTTATGGAATCCTGCTAAGCCCAATACCACAGAATCGATTTTTGAATTTCAATTTAACAATGTTTATCCTGATAATAACCAGACCCAATGGCAAATGGGTTCCCGGTCGTTGGCAGAAATCGATCAGTATGCCTTCTTCGGAGGTTATGATTTAATGGTCCCGACCAAATATTGCTATGGTAAAACAGCCGAAGGCGGAATTTGGGAGGACGGTGATGTACGCAAGTCTGAAAGTATTCGTTACGATTTCACCTATAAAGGGAAAGTTCCTGTACTTAATCCCGCCTTTGGCGGTGACGAACTCGATCCACACGTAAAAAAATATGAAGATCCGCGCACCGAAGGAACGTTAAGCTTCTGGCTGTCAGGAAAAAATATATTTTACCTGCGTTATGCAGATATTCTGCTTTGTTATGCAGAAACGCTGAATGAAACAGGTGCGACAGCTCAGGCCGTTGACCTGGTAAATTCCACCGTCCGTTTAAGGGCATGGAACGGAAATCTTCCGGCAGATAAAAAATGGAATAGTGCCTGGAGTCAACAACAATTCCGTGATAACATGCTTGATGAACGTATGCGGGAACTTTGCTTCGAAGGCTGGAGAAGAATGGATCTTATTCGTTCGGGTAAACTCGTTGATTTAGTGAAAGCAAGAAATAAATGGGCACGTGAAACCGGATCCATCCAGGCTTTCCATAACCGCTATCCAATTCCGTTGCAGGAAATCAAGCAAAATGATGACATCTCTGAAACAGACCAGAATCCGGGGTACCTCAATCAGTAAGAGTATGCCCAAAGGAACAACCTCTAAAATCTGGGGACACCTGGAAGGTAAGCCGCTACACTTGATTCGCCTGACCAATTCAGGCGGGTCTTATGTGGAGTTGAGCGATTTCGGTGCCAGGATTGTGTCCATTGTTGTTCCCGACAAGATGGGGAAGTTGGGGAATGTTGTGCTGGGATTTCCTGATGTAAAAGGATATATTTCAGATCAATGCTATCTGGGGGCGACTATAGGCCCTTTTGCCAACCGGATTAGCCAGGCCTGTTTTAGTGTTGATTCAAAGATGTATGTCCTGGAGCGCAACGACGGTCCAAACCTAAACCATTCAGGTTCCAGAGGCATGCACAGCGCCATCTTTGGTTTTATCCTTGAACCCGGTTCAGTTCATTTCACCCTTAAACTCACCAGCTTAATTGATGGCTTTCCGGGTAATCGCAGTTTAACAATTTCTTACCATTGGTCTGAAGATAACCAGATGACAATAAATTATAAAGCAACCAGCGATAAGCTGACCCCATTGAACCTGTCTAATCACGTTTATTTTAACCTAACTGGTCAGGCGGGTTCAGTATTTGAGCACCGCCTGAGCATCGCTTCTCAGGAGGTCATAGCGATGGGCTATGATCATCTGCCGACCGGAGAAGTATTCCGAAACCAAGACCTTCAATTTAACCGGGATTTATTAAAATCGAAACCAGGAGACGATAGTCAGGGCCTTAAGGGATTTAACCGGTATTATAAATTTTCCAATAACCATACCGTAGATAAAACTGCAGCTATACTTGAAGATTTAAATTCTGGACGTAAGCTCCATGTCTTCACAGATTATCCAGGAATGCTGCTGTATAGCGGTGATTACCTGCAAAGTGATTATAACGGACACCAGGGGCGGCCTTACAGGCCTTTTGGTGGACTTGCCTTGGAATGTCATTATTTGCCCGATAACCTGAACCAGGCCGCTTTCGTCCCTTCAGTATTTGGCCCTGAAAAACCATATGAAAATAACATAAAATTCAAATTTACAAACCAAGCTTAAACGATGATAGCAACTGAACTTTTATATTTAAGCATTATACTGAAAATAAAGACTTTATCTTTCAGATTAAGGCCACTCACTAACTTCGATTATCGTACTTAGGCTTGAAGTTTAGTTTGACACGGAAATAATTAACTTATCGTATGCAGCGAGACGCTGTTACACTTTTATAATACACTTATGAACCAACAGAATGAACATTCTAACCATCTTTACATTATCGGTATATCCTTCATTTCTGCTATGGGGGGATACTTGTTTGGATTTGACTTCGCCGTTATTTCAGGCGCATTGCCCTTTTTAAGGAATAGCTTCCAACTGGATGCCTGGTGGGAAGGCTTTCTTACCGGTTCGCTTGCCCTTGGCTGTATCATCGGCTGCCTTATTGCCGGAAGGATCGCTGAGCGACTTGGAAGACGCCCCGGCCTCATGGCAGCTGCGGTTATATTCGCCGTGTCTTCCCTTGCTATTGCCTTCTGTAATAACCTGAGTCAGTTTGTAACCCTCCGGTTTATCGCCGGCATAGGTGTCGGGATGGCTTCGATGTTATGTCCAATGTACATCGCTGAGATTTCTCCGGCCAAAGTACGTGGAAGGAATGTAGCAATTAATCAGCTTACAGTCGTTATCGGTATACTCATCACAAACCTGGTGAACTATTTCCTGGCTGACAGTGGCCCCGATGCCTGGCGATGGATGTTTGGGCTGGGAGTTATTCCATCAATGATTTTTCTTTTAGGTGTACTATGGCTGCCCGAAAGTCCCAGGTGGCTTATAAAAGAAGGAAAGACTGAAAAAGCGCGCAAAGTGCTGGAAAAGCTTGGTTCCGGTAGCTTTGCTGACACCACAATCCAAAGCATTACAAAGACACTTGTAAAAGGACAGAAAGCATCTTACAAAGCCGTTTTTGAAAAAAGTGTACGTCCGGCTGTTATAATCGGAATCACCCTGGCCGTATTCCAACAGTTGTGTGGTATAAATGTAGTTTTTAATTATACATCAACGATATTTGAAGCCGTTGGGGCAGATTTGAACAGACAACTCTTCGAAACTGTGGCCATTGGCGTTGTAAATTTATTTTTTACCCTGCTCGCCATGTGGCAAGTTGACCGTTTAGGCCGTAAGCCGCTCATGCTCATTGGCTCCCTTGGGCTTTCGGTAGGATATATCGTGCTGGCATTTCTTTTACAGAACCACTTTCCGGCCGGACTGGTTTCGGTATTTGTATTACTTGCAATTGGTTTGTATGCAATTTCCCTCGCGCCGGTGACCTGGGTTCTTATTTCCGAAATATTCCCTAATCACATTCGCACAACAGCATCCTCAGTCGCGATTATTTCACTTTGGGCAGCCTATTTTATATTGGTTTTTACCTTTCCGATTCTTGCACAAAAGCTGGGCACATTCGGGCCTTTTTACCTTTACGGGGTAATATGCTTTCTGGGATTTCTATTTATAAAGTTTCGCGTAAAGGAGACAAAAGGACAGACACTTGAAGAATTGGAAGAAAATTTAATTAGACACTAAAATCATGGACGAAAAACAGGTAAGCGTATGGGAACAGGCCGTGACCATCCCGACCTACGAGGTAGGAAAACCAAATAAAAACCCCATGTTTTTTGAAAACAGGGTATATCAGGGAAGCAGTGGGGTAGTATACCCGCATGCGATAATTGAAAAGATCAGTGATGATAAGCAGGACAAAACCTATAAAGGCCTGTTTTTAGAAAATCAATACATCAAAATAATGGTACTGCCTGAACTGGGAGGCAGAATTCAGATGGCATATGACAAAATAAAGCAACGTCATTTCATATATTATAACCATGTGATAAAACCGGCTCTGGTTGGACTTACCGGCCCCTGGATATCAGGCGGAATAGAGTTCAACTGGCCTCAACACCATAGACCTAGTACATTTGACCCTGTGGACTATGCCATAGAAGAACATGCAGACGGAAGCAAAACGATATGGGTAAATGAGGTTGAACAAATGTTCCATACCAAGGGCATGGCCGGTTTTACACTCTACCCTGATAAAGCCTATATTGAGATCTCTGCCAAGTTACTTAACAGAAGCGAACTCCCTCAAACATTTCTCTGGTGGGCAAATCCGGCAGTTAAGGTCAATGATTACTATCAGTCTGTGTTTCCCCCAGATGTGAATGCAGTTTTCGACCACGGGAAAAGAGATGTATCTTCCTTTCCAATTGCAAAAGGTACCTATTATAAGGTTGATTATGCTCCCGGAACAGATATTTCCATGTATAAAAATATTCCCGTACCCACCTCTTACATGGCAATAAATTCTCAGTACGACTTTGTTGGTGGATATGAGCATGACACCCAGGCCGGCATGCTTCATGTGGCAAACCATCATGTCTCGCCAGGCAAAAAACAGTGGACCTGGGGCAACGGCGATTTTGGGCAGGCGTGGGACCGCAATCTAACAGATGAAGACGGGCCTTATATCGAGCTTATGACGGGGATGTTTACAGACAACCAACCCGACTTTACCTGGTTGATGCCGAATGAGGAAAAATCCTTTAAACAATATTTCCTTCCCTATCGAGAGTTGGGTGTTTTGCAGAACGCTTCCAAGGATGTTCTTTTATCCCTTGCAAATGAATCCGATGGAATACTTTTGAAAATACAGGTAACTTCTTTACAAAAATCTCTGCAAATCAATCTTTTTTGTGATGATCAACCAATTTTTTCCGAGCAAACGAACATCGACATTGAAGCAGGTTACAGCAAATTCATTCCATTAAAGTCCCGGAAAGTCGGTCAATGCCTACGGGTTGAAATTCTTGACGAGAACAACCGGGCATTACTACGCTACAATGAGCAAGACAATAAAAATCGTAGTCTTCCCGAAGCAGCAAAGGCTGCCCCTGAACCCCAGGAAGTATCCAGTGTGGAAATGCTTTTTCTTCATGGGCAACATCTTGAACAATATCGCCACGCGACTTATAAGCCGGTAGATTATTATCAGGAAGCACTCAGAAGAGAGCCAGGGGATATCCGCTCAAATAATGCACTTGGACTTTGGTATCTTCGCCGCGGTCAGTTCTCCCTGAGCCAGGGCTTCTTTGAGAAAGCGATAGAAACCTCCATTCTCCGGAACCCAAATCCCTATGACAGCGAACCTTATTATAATCTGGGGCTTACCTTGAGATTCCAGAGTCAGGATGATCTCGCCTATACCGCATTTTATAAAGCCACATGGAGCAAAGCGATGTGCGATAATGCCTTTTTTGCGCTTGCGAGGATTGACTTAACCAACCATGATTACAGCAAAGCTTTGGATCACCTGAGCCGGTCTCTAGATAACAATGCCAATAATAGTAAAGCGTATGTTCTGCGTTCAGCCGCTATGCGTAAGTCTTTAGGATTCGATAAAGCCTATCAGGTCTGTGAGCACGCAAGGGATAGGGACAAGTTTAATCTTGGCGCTATATATGAACAGATGGTCATATCAGCTTATCTTTCCAAAAATGAAGATTACAATAAACATTTCAATGAATTACTCAGCTTATCCCGGGGGTCTATACAGAATATCATTGAATATGCAATAGACTATGCCTGGGCCGGCTTGTACGATGAAGCTATTGATATGCTCTTACTTTTTATTGAGCAAGACGATTCAAATCCTATGGCAAAGTATCACCTGGGATACTTCTATAATAAAAAAGCCAATTACTCGGAGTCAATAAAATGGTTCGGGCTTGCGTCCGCTGCAGATTCATACCGCTGTTTTCCAAACCGCCTGGAAGAAATTCTGGTTCTTAATGAGGCAATAAAAGCTAACCCAACAGATGCAATGGCACCTTATTATCTGGGGAACTTATTTTATGATAAAAGGCAGTATCAATTGGCCATTGATAACTGGGAATTATCCCTAAAGATAAACAACAGCTTTCCTACAGTCTATCGTAACCTGGGAATTGCATATTTCAATAAGCATTCAAACTTTGACCAGGCACTTGAATATTTCGTATCTGCCTTCAGAATCGATCCCACAGATGACAGGTTATGTATGGAACTCCATCAGTTATATAAGCGATTGAACTATGCCCCGAAATTTAGGCTGGAGTTTCTTAGGGCGAATTTCAACCATGTCATAGAGCGGGATGACTTGTACCTTGAATTGATAACTTTACTCAACCTTTCAGAAGACTTTAGCGATGCCCTGGATATGATTGGCAGAAGAAGATTTCACCCCTGGGAAGGAGGAGAAGGAAAAGTATCCGGTCAGTATGTTTTCAGCTGCATAGAACTGGCTAAAATTGCAATCAGGGAAGGCGATATACCGCGGGCAGAAAATTTATTAACCCAGGCCCGGAAATATCCCCAAAACCTGGGAGAAGGTAAGCTTTTCGGTACCAGGGAAAATGATATATTTTACTGGCTGGGTCTTGCTATGGAACTCAAAGGCGATATAAATTCGGCAAATAAGTATTTCCTAGAGGCCAGTGAGGGAAATTCAGAACCTGGAGCTGCGATTTTTTATAATGACCAACAGCCGGATAAAATATTTTATCAAGGGCTTGCTCAGCTTAAACTTGGTGCCCGCGAGTCAGCTCTGGCCATATTCAATAACTTGATAGACTATGGACGTGAACACCTCAATGATGAAGTTAAAATTGATTACTTTGCCGTGTCGCTGCCTGATATGATGATATTTGATGATGACCTTCAACGCAGGCATAAAATTCACTGTAATTTTGTTTCCGGCCTGGGATACCTAGGTCTCGGTGATAAAGTGAAAGCAAAAATTGCCTTTAATGATGTTTTGTCCGCAGACAGCTCCCACCTGGCCGCATCTTTACATTTAAGGCTCGCTGAAGAAAAATCTTTATTACAAGTAAACCCATTACCAGTTCAAACAAATGAGAATTAGTCACCATATCCGCCTGACGGCATCGCTCCTAATTATATTAATGATAAGCGGGCTTAAAGTAAGCTTCGCGCAATCAATCATTCCCCTTGAAACCAAAAACAATGCTATGGTTTTGCAGATTGGTGATGATAAAGTACTACGTACGATTTATAACGGACCTAAACTGCGTAATGCAAAAGAGTACGCTATTGTTCAGGGCGTACAGCGGCCAGATACAGATTACACAGGGCAGCTTTCTTCTGCTTACACACCTTCAGGATCCCGAAATCTTTTTGAGCCAGCCATCAGTCTGACTCATTCAGACGGTAATCCTTCTCTGGAACTCAAATACATTAGTCACACCGTGGAGAAAGTAGACGCTGATGTAAGTTTGATAAAGATCAATCTAAAAGATCCCAAATATACCCTTGAACTTACTCTTTTTTATAAAGTCTATGTAAAGCATGATGTTGTGGAGCAATGGACAAAAATAGTAAACGGGGAAGCAGGGGATGTGGTCCTGCATAAATACGCGTCGGCCAATCTGTACCTTGAAGGTAATGCATTTTTTCTCAACCAGTTTCATGGCGACTGGGCCAAAGAGATGCAGTCAGAAGAAACCAAAATAACCCATGGAATAAAAACCTTGGACTCCAAGCTTGGGACGCGTGCAAATCTGTTTCAGCCTCCGATTTTTATGGTTTCAATAGATAAACCAGCGGGAGAAGATGAGGGTACGGTTCTTTTTGGTGGATTAGAATGGAGTGGAAATTTTCGCACAGATTTGGAACTTGATAATCAGGACAATTTGAAAATCATTTCCGGAATCAACAATTACGCATCTGATTATACCCTTTCTAAGGGGAAAGAATTTACCACACCAAAATTTCTTTTTACCCTCTCCACTAAAGGTAAAGGGCAGGCAAGCAGGAACCTGCATGATTGGGCAAGGAATTACAAGCTCTTAGATGGTCACGGGAATAGGCTCACCTTATTAAACAATTGGGAATCTACTTATTTTGATTTCAATGAGCAAAAGCTGAACGGACTGATTAAAAATACCAAAGCACTTGGTGTAGATCTTTTTCTGCTTGACGATGGTTGGTTTGCAAATAAATACCCCCGAAACGGTGATGTAGCAGGTCTGGGGGACTGGGAAGAAAATAAGGAAAAATTACCTAACGGAATTTCCTCTTTAGTAAAAACTGCCAAAGAAAACCAGGTCAAATTTGGCATATGGATTGAGCCGGAAATGGTTAACCCCAAAAGCCGCCTATATGAACAACATCCGGATTGGGTGATTAAGCAGCCCAAAAGAGAAGAATATTATTTTCGTAATCAATTAGTACTGGATTTGACAAATGCCAAGGTTCAGGATTTTGTTTTCGGCGTTGTAGATAGTCTATTTATTAAAAATCCAGGTCTGGCCTATATAAAATGGGATTGCAATGCAGTTATATACAACGCGTTTTCACAAACTCTGGCTGACCAATCTCATTTCTATGTAGACTACGTTCAGGGACTTTACAATGTACTTGAGAGAATCCGGAAAAAATATCCGACCGTTCCAATGATGCTATGCTCTGGCGGAGGAGGTAGGGTCGATTATGCAGCCCTTCAGTATTTTACCGAGTATTGGCCTAGTGATAATACCGATCCCCTGGAAAGAATTTTTATGCAGTGGCAGTATTCATATTTCTATCCGGCATTGGCCAGTGCAAACCACGTCACCGACTGGGGCAAGCAACCTCTGAAATTCCGCACAGATGTAGCCATGATGGGCAAACTTGGCTTTGATATCGTTGTCGCCGGATTGAACGAAAAAGACCTTGCATTTGCCAAACAAGCAGTAATTAATTACAATAGAGTAAAAGATATTATCTTCAACGGTGACCAATATCGCCTGGCGAATCCACTTGAGGGAAGCGTCGCTTCAATGGCCTACATAAGCAAGGATGGGGAGAAGGGCGTGATTTTCAATTACCTAGTAAATAACCGTTATGGTAGCCGGAGTCGGGCATCCATACCGATTAAAGGGCTTGACCCGACAGCAAAATATGTAATAAATGAAACCAATATTTATCCCGGAACAATCTCCAAAATTGTTTCCTCAAGGGAATATTCTGGTGACTTCCTTATGAAAGTAGGGTTCAATCCAGATTTAGACCAATCCAGAACCAGCGTGATAGTGGAAATAAGAAGAATAAATTAAGGAAGCTATTCGAAGATTAGAACTGAAATAGATATTGAAATCAAAACTTTAAGGAAATCTGCTTTTCTGTAAATATGACTAAAGAAGTTAAAAAAAAGCAACTGGAGGTTTGTGCCTTCAATGTCCAATCTTGCGTAATTGCCCAGCGCGTTGGTGCAGCCAGAGTAGAGCTTTGCGATAATCCTGTAGAAGGTGGAACAACCCCATCCGCAGGTACTATTGAGCAGGTACGCTCAATGATCGATATCCAGCTTTATCCTATCATAAGACCACGTTCAGGCAATTATTTCTACAATAAAGAAGAATATGAAATCATTAGAAGAGATATTCTTTTTTGCAAGAGTTTGGGCTGCGGCGGTATATCAGTTGGCACTCAGAAAATTTCAGCTGAGATTGATAAGGAATGGCTCAAAAGAATAGTAGACTGGGCTTATCCTATGAAAGTAACCTGCAATCGTGCTTTTGATGGAACACCAGACTTGTTCGCCGCACTCGAAGATTTGATTGATTGCGGCTGTGAGCGTGTGCTCACCTCTGGTGGGCAGATAGGCGCACCACAGGGTGGACTAATCCTAAAACGTTTAGTCGAGCAGGCTGATGATCGAATCATAGTTATGCCTGGAGCAGGCATCAACTCAGGAAATCTCGAAGCATTGATAGCGCAGTGTGCTGCAAACCAATACCATGCCTCGGCAAGACTAATCTCGCCGAACCCGCTACAATATGTTAACGATAAGATCACCGATTATGGAAACCTCTATGTTTCATCAGAAAAGGAACTTAATAAAATGATTCAAATTCTCGAACAGCACTAGCACTTCCTCAACTGGAGATCAACAAACCCGAAAAGTGCTTCTTTGTATTTTGCTGTATCTCGTGCAGGGTAATAAGGCGATTTGCTTCTAAGAACTCTTAATCTTTAGCACTATAATTGTCAAGCTGAAGATTCGTGAAAAAAATATGGGCATGTCGTTCTTATTTCAGAAGAGCATTCTAGTGACCAAATTATCTGAATGTTAATTAAGCATTTATTAGAGCTGCTGTAAGCTGAGTCTTAAATTGAATTAATCCATTGCCGCCTAACGGTATATTTTATAAACTCCCGCCTCCTGTAAGGGTCCAAGAATACAAAAGCTTTCCTCATCTTGTCCTTTCTTAAAAAGCTGGCGAGACGTCCAAGTACCACATTGCAGTCTTCTGCAACTACAAATACATTATCAGGTTTTTTGATCTTGACAGAGGTTTCAAGCCGTTGCTTCTTCATCTCGTCCTTCTCTAGGAATAGTAGATATCGAAGCTTCCAGGCGAGCTGATATCAACGATTTTTTGCGTGGCACCTTCAATCACTTTAAAATCATCTTCGTTTCCGATCTTGATCTCCCCGCTACCTGCAAAAGCGTCGAAATAGGTAATGTGAAACGCATATTTATTCATGATTGTCAGGTAGGCAGATACGTACTTTTCCAATATCTAAATTTTCGTTTCGGTCCAGGAACCGCCAAATTCGTTTTCCATGATGAGTGCGCAAGGGTTTGGATAAATTGTGCCTACAATATAATCAGAATAGTCCATTATATTTTTCATCCAAAAAGGAAGCTATTGCGATGCTTAGCAGTATAAGGTAAACAAATCTTGAAGCGTTTCTTCAACGTCGAAGGTTAAGTAAGTTAAAGCTATGCACCTCTAAGGCTTGAAAAAAGCTATTCGTTTGATGGATTGAACAATAACCCACTTTTATCATCTTTTGTTCGTTATTTATTTGACTAAAATCTTTGAATACTATGGAATCCGCATATCTATATATCCGTGTAAGCAGAGATGAGCAAAAGCGAAAAGGCTATTCGTTGCCTGAGCAAGAGGACCAATTGTTAAAATACTGTTCTCATAATAATATAGAGATTAAAGGAGTATTTAGTGAGGATTATTCGGCTAAGAACTTCAATCGACCCGAGTGGAAAAAATTAATTATTGAACTCAAGAAAAGTTCCAAGAACGAAAAAAATAATATCCTGTTCATTAAGTGGGATCGTTTTAGCCGAAACATCGAATATGCTTATGAAATGATCGGTTTGCTGCGGAAATACAATACTGATGCAATGGCTATTGATCAGCCAATTGATTTTTCTGTTCCCGAAAGTACAGTGATGCTTGCTGTTTACCTTTCCATTCCTGAAGCTGAAAATACCAGAAGAGCATTGAACACTATAAATGGACTGCGGAGGGCAAAACAGTTGGGACGCTATCCGAATCGAGCACCAATAGGATATATTAACCTCACAGCGCTGGATGGCCGGAAGTATATTTCGCCTAAACAGCCTGAAGCAGGAATATTGACCTGGGTATATCAGTTGTTGTCTACCAATTCCTATAGCCTTGAGGAAGTTAGAATGATGGCTTCGGCAAAAGGACTAAGGTGCTCCCGATCTTACTTTTGGAGAATGTTGCAAAATCCTGTTTATTGCGGACTAATAAGATTATCCTCTATTCTTGATAACACTCAGCTCGTCCAGGGAATTCATGAGCCTATTGTATCTGAACATCTTTTCTATCAGGTTCAAAATGTCATTCTTACCAAAAGAAGGGTGCTTTGTAAGACAGATGAACTCAAGAAGGTTTTCTTCTTGAAGGGATATTTAATATGTCCTGTCTGTAAAAGCAAACTACGCGGTAGTTTTTCTAAAGGCTATAATAAGAAATATGGGTATTATCATTGTTCAGGTAAATGCAAAATAAGAGTAAGAACGGATGCGTTAAATGATAGTTATGTCAAAGAGTTGCAAAAAATTAGGCTTTCGACGTACGCAACGGAATTATTTGCACTCGTGTTAGACGATTTCAATATTGGAACGAAGAAGATAGAGTATTTAACAGAACGAAAAAAGCTAACTAAGCAGATTGATGAACAGAATCAACTGCTTGGTAAAACCAGAAAGCTATTTGTGTCCGATGTGCTAAAGTTTGATGATTTTAGCTCAATAAAAAATGAAGTCATAGCTGTTTTAGAAGATCTTAATAAGGAATTAAGTGTTGTGGATACTAAGCTTTTATGTCTAGCTCAACAGATTAAATTCGCGGATAGATCATCTGTGGATATATTTAGAAGTTTTGACAAGCTGGATTTAAGCGATAAAAAACACTTACTGAGTTTTTTTTCCCGGTAAGAGAAATTGATGTAGCAAATGGTAAAGTATTACTGTCCACTTGTAAAGCCCTCTTTAAGATTTTAAACAAAAAGAAAAATATTAAAATTACCGATATCGATTACATACTTCCTCATAGCTCCAATTTTGCGGATCATAAAGTGACTTCACACCTTGCTATTCGTGTTTTAGCTAAGCAAGAAATTCATGTTGATGAAAAAGAAGCTGCCATGATACTAAATTTGATGTACATTGTTGCTAAAACCTATAGCGGTTCAGCTGAATCTAAAAATCAGCATTTTCTTAAGGAAACGTCGAACTGGAAAAAAGCCTCTCAGTTGCATTAATATTTGATTTTCAATCTGAAAGCCAAAATAATCCAAGAAAATCTCTTAATTATCGAACTGCTTTAAGTGAGGTTCTAATGATTTGGTTAACAAATTCTTATGGTCATAAAAAAAGGAAACAACTGGTATAGGTTGTTTCCTTAAGTAGCCTTACTGGACAAATTTCGAACTTTTTCTTGTCTGATTTGCAGGAAATAGCGAAAGTTGCAAATCATTTTAAGATATAGAGGTAGGTTACTGGACAATTTTCGAACTCAAAATGAAGCCATTTGATATGTTCCATGAGAGACACTTAAAACGAAAAAGTTTTTCCGAGTATCATTTCGTTTTCTTTCTTTTCAGAGTGCATTTTCCAATGTGTTTCCGCAACCTCTCTTGATGAAATAGCAGGCATTCCTTGAGGGAAATGTTTTAATAATTCTTGATCGGGTTCGTTGGTATTATATACCAACCCACCAATTGATACAATCCCTGCAAAAATATTTTCGGATAACAAATCGTTGTTCAGCACACGGATATAATTTAACAAAGCACCAGCAGCAATTCCGAAACTTGCTGTCAGAGAAGTTGGTTTTTGTGCAGACGAAGCAGTTGTAAATAACAAACTTCCCTCTTTTTTAGATAGCATATCAGGCAGCACCGCTTGAACCACAGTAATTGCGCTTAACAATTGAAAATCTAAATGGAATGCTGCATTTTCAACATCAATATTTCTTGGCGTACGCATGGTTTCCATTGAAGGAGTTGGGCTAAACTCAATAACATCAATAGAACCAAAGTGTTTTTTTACAGCAGACAAAGCAGCTTTTAAAGAATTTCTATCCAAAACATCAGCATAAAACGAAGCAACCGAAATTTCTTGTGCTTCAAGCTGTTTAACCAAATCATCTAATTTTTCTTTACTTCTTGCCAAAAGAGCTACGTTATAGCCTTCTTTCCCAAAACGTTGTGCCACAGCAAATCCAACACCTGGACCAGCACCAATTATTACAATAGTTTTTCCCATTTACTTACTTTTTATTTTTAGTATCCCAAAAATATCTAAATTGCTTACAAAATGTAAGTAGTTACCCGAATGTAACTAGTTACCTTTAAGTAATTAACCTTATGATTGAGATAACAAAACAACTAAAGGAATCTGTCGAGCTATTTCCTAATCTTACGGAATGTAAATCCTCATTAGGCCCAATACAAGATGCATTATATGTATTAGGTGGAAAATGGAGGATTCCAATTTTGGTTGCAATGCTTGAAGGCAACAAGCATTTTGGTGAGATTCAAAGGACAATGAGTAAAATTTCTGCAAAAGTGCTTTCACACGAATTAAGAGAATTAGAATTAAACGGTTTTATAACCCGACGCGTTTATGACACGAAACCTATTGGCATCGAATACGAACTAACAGAATATACAAATTCGCTTGGTGCGGTAATTGTGGCATTGAGAGAGTGGGGACTATTACATCGTGAAAAAGTGAAGACGGAATGGAATTGAAAAAAAACTAATGCAAATACCTAAACCGTTATGCGCCACCAATTGACGGCCCGCAACTTGGTCTTATAAGTTTATAGCTTTACAGTTTTTGGGTAATCCCTTTACTGTCAATGAAAGAAGATGGGATCGCAAGATTTGATTATTCCGAATAACTTAAAGAGAAATTGGGGTACAGGTTGCCTACCGGAATTTTTCCAGTGAAGAAGTAGACGTCCTCCATTCCCGTTGCGGTAAATCGGAAGCAGTAAATCTTCATTCCAGGTCTCTTTTCCACCACAAAGCGCCAAATCGATGAGTAGCTTAATACTCAGCCATATTTCCGGCCAGATAGCTGCCACGCTTTTTCCTGCCGCGGGATGTTTGCCATTCATACCCAGACTTGGCCGGTAAGCATCATTACAAAAACAAATGTGTTCAACGCCAAAGAATAAAAACATTGGAAACTTTGAATTGAAACTGATACTTAAGGTCGTCTTCAAACTCTGCGCCAGGAAGCAGGCGCTTCCAAACTGGTCGATTGCCAATCGTATTGCTTGGTTATCACAGCCATTTCGCCATCGCCATTTAAAAATGATATGCTTTGATTCGACTGTATTTGACATTAGGTTTATGAGATATGAGACGAGTAATAATGGAAAAATAGAACTAATTGCGGTATTTAATGATTAAATTAAAATGATTTTCTAATGCTAAGATATCTAATACAATTATTACACTTCGGACTTGCACGATGAAACTATCCGCGACGACCATGAATGTCTTTCATCCCAGTTTCTTTCAGTTTTTTTTGAAATCATTACGACATCAAATTAAGGATTTACAAATGAAGCCTTTGGCTGGATCGAAAAATTCATTATCTGGTATCCAGATAATCCATTTCTAAATAAGCATTTAACAGGAAGTGATCCGAATTGAAGTGCATTGCCAGATATAGAAAAATATGTCTATAATTGGTCTCAATTTATTTGTAAATTGACTTTCAAACAAAGCTTTGGCACTAAAACCCCTTTTTAATGAACAAGAACTGCTGGCGAAGATAGCTAAGGGGGATGAGCATGCATTTACGGAACTTTTTGAAGGGTACTATGGTGCATTGGGTGAGTTTGTATATAAAATTACTGAATCCAAGGCCATAACTCAGGAGATTGTTCAGGATGCCTTTATCAAAATATGGATAAAAAGGGAAACACTGGTAGATATCAAAAGTTTCAGCAATTACCTGTTTATAATTTGCAGAAACCAAACATATAACCAGCTAAGGAAAATTGCTGTCGAACGTAATTTTAATTTGCCAATTGAGCAGCATTTTAACGAGGTTTTTGACATGCAAGAAGAGATTACACAGGTTGACCATTACCGGGCATTAATTGATAATTCTATCGATAAACTTCCGGAACAGGCTAAAAAAGTTTATCTTCTTAGTCGCCACGAAAGGCTAAAGCACGAAGAAATTGCTAAAAAATTAAATATTTCTCCCGAAACAGAAGTTATCTGGGCAATGGATAGGTTAAGGCCTAACGTAGTTACCACATTTACAAATTTCGCTATGCCTTATACCCACCGCGATTATACCGAAGGGAACAGGTTGGGTGCTGTATTGAATTTAGTGGAGTCTTTTGAAAACCGGGATGGTTCAAATCGGGCCATTGCGACAACCAATACGGATGGTAGTTACGTGTTTTATAATTCAGTACAAGTTCCTTTTAATGCGAAGGATGCGAGGTTATACGGAACGGTAATATGGCCAAGTGCACCTTACAGGGGTGTACCTGTGGTATTACAGGCTGGTCAGGTTAACCGGTCCGGAAACAGCTATGTATTGAGAACCTCGGCTGTAAATGCATTAGATGCTACAGGCCAGGTAATAACTGCCACAAACGGACCTGTTTCCAATTCAAATGATTACGTTAATAAGACTGGTTTTCTGGTTAGGAAATTTCTTGATGAAAGTGTAAACGCAGGTTTAAATCCTGGTTTTAGCGAAATGTGGTGGCCAAGATTCAGAATTGCTGAAGCTTATCTGATTGCTGCAGAGGCGGCTTTAGAAATGGGCGACAAAACCAATGCGGTTAAGTACATCAATGTGGTGCGTGATAGAGGTGCTATACAACCATTGACAACAGCTAACATTACATTTGATAACATCGTTAATGAATATCGGGTTGAGTTTGCCTTTGAAGATCATCGCTTTTGGGATTTGAAACGCTGGAGATTGGCACATACCATATGGAATGGTGTTCCTGGCGGTGCAACCTCCCAGATTTTCGCACTTTTCCCATATAAAGTAGTGGCAGCAAATGATATGAATAACGGAAAGTGGGTTTTCGTTAAACAACCTTCCTATAAAATGGCCAATACACCGCGATTTTTTCCACTAATGGATTATTATGGATCAATAGAGCCATCCTGGATTACCAATAATCCAAAACTAGTAAGAAACCCACTTCAATAAAATAATTTAAGCGACATGAAAAATAATATTTTGATTTCAGCGATAAGCATTTTTTCCATTGCAATAATTGGCCTTTTCGGGTGCAGCAAAGAACTTGATAATAAAAAATACCCGAGCTCTAAAATCTCTGGCCGCTTTGTTTATAACGGACAGCAATTACAGCTAATGGGTACATCTTCTGATGGGAATGGATCCAATACTTTACAACTTCATCAAACCGGACCCGGCACATGGGATCCGGGCTTTATCAAAATGTTCTCACGTGAAGACGGAACATTTACCATTAATGCATATGATGGGGATTATTATCTAAATATAACACCTGGAAGAGGACCATGGGTCTCGAGTACGGATACCATCAGGTTCAATCTACAAGGAGAGAAGTCTGACCTGGTATTTAACGTTCGTCCCTACTATTGGCTATCAGAATATAGCAATACCTACACAGATTCTGTGTTAACTGCCAATTTTAAAATGGATAAGGTCGTAAGCACGGCTAATCTGGAGAAACTTGTGATATACTTGGGCACAACGTCGATTCTGGACATTACTTCCAGAGTAGTTGAGCGGTCTTTCACTAATATTGCGCCAGGTACCGTTAAGTTGACACTTGATTTAAAAACACTTTCCAAAACGGAAAAGGATAATTTAAAGACAACAGGCTTTTTATTCGCAAGAGTTGGGGTTAAAACACAGGGTGTAAGCGATTTGCTTTACACGAAAACAGTGCAGCTTTCCCCGCAGAAAAATTAATTTTTGCCTATTAGCTGCAATCAACTAACAATCATATCAACATTACATTATGAATAAAAAACACTATTGCATTTTACTATTTTTTTTAGCCGTCACTAACGTTGCCTTTAGTCAGTCTTATAAACCGACCAAACTGGGAATTATGGCAGAGTTGCCAACGATGAATGTTGAACTACAGTATTTTTCGCCGCAAATTGTGAGGATTTTAAAGTATCCCAAAGGAACGAACTTTAGGAACGAAAGCCTTTCAGTAATTAAAACGCCACAAAAAACGCCGCTGAAAGTTAATCGCTCAAATGATGTGGCTATTGTTAAAAGCAATGCAGTTGAGGTTAGACTGGATTTAAAAACAGGTAAGGTCAGCTTTTTCTCTCCAGATGGAAAACCCCTTTTAACTGAAAAAGAAAATTCAGCTGCCTTTACACCGGTAAAGGACAATGTTGAAGGTAATTTTGCGATGAAACAAGTTTACAGCTTAGACGAAAAGGAAGTGATTTACGGCCTGGGACAACAACCAAACGGAAAGCTTAACCAACGTGGGCAGAAGATTTTTTTAAAAAATGAAAATACCCGCGTTGCGATTCCATTTATTCAATCTGTTAAGGGTTATGGTTTGTTTTGGGATAACCCATCCTTATCCACGTTTGAAGATGGCCCGACGGGCACTTCCTTTGAATCGCAGGTTGGAAAAGGCATAAATTATTATTTTCTTGCCGGCGGAGGGAGTGATGGCGTAGTAACGCTTATGCGCGATCTGACTGGGCAGGCGCCGATGATGCCGCTCTGGGTGTATGGCTTTAGTCAATCACGTGAACGATATAAAACACAATTTGAAATTGTTGACGTGGTCAGAAAATACCGTGATCTAAAAATTCCGCTCGACGGAATTGTTCAGGACTGGCAATATTGGGGAGCAGATAGCAACTGGAATGCGATGAGTTTTGCGCCAAAAATTTATCCAAGGCCTCAGGCGATGGTAGATACCATCCATAATTTAAATGCCCACTTATTTATTGTGGCATGGCCAGGTTTTGCACCAAAAACACCTCAATATCAGGAATTCAAGCGCAAGGATATGCTTATTAATTTTGATACCTGGCCTCCGGGCGCAAATACACGTCCTTATGATGTATACAATCCGGAAGCGAGAAATATCTACTGGAGCTATTTGAATAAGGGTATTTTTTCTTTAGGCATAGATGCCTGGTGGCTGGATTCTACCGAACCCGATCACATCAATTTGAAAGAACAGGATTTCGACCAGCCGACACATCTGGGAACCTTCAGAAGTGTTCATAATGCGTTTCCATTATCCCATACTAAAGGTGTATACGAAAATCAGCGTAAAACAAGTGAAGAAAAGCGGGTCGTTCTTTTAACCCGTTCGGCCTTTGCTGGTCAACAACGCTATTCGGCCAATACCTGGAGCGGAGATATAGGTTCAGATTGGCCTACTTTTGTCAAACAAATCCCTAATGCAATCAATTTTTCACTTAGTGGGCTACCTTATTGGAATGCCGATATAGGTGGTTTTTTTGCCGGAGCATATGTGAAAAATGGAGGCGTTAAAAATCCGGAATTTCAGGAATTATACACGCGCTGGATGCAGTTCGCTACCTTTACGCCAATGATGCGTTCTCATGGAACAGATCTTCCAAGGGAAATTTATCAATTTGGAAACCGGGGAGATAAAATTTTCGATGTACAGGAGAAATTCATCAAGCTGCGTTACAGCCTATTGCCTTATACTTATTCAACAGCCTGGAATGTAACTAAAAATTCAGGGTCTATCATCAGGCCGTTATATGCTGTAGCTCCGACTGATGCACAAGGTTTAGAGAACACAATAGAATACCTGTATGGAGATGCATTTCTAGTGGCACCCGTAACTGAAAAAGGTGCTACAAAAAAACAGGTCTATCTTCCGGCAGGAATTGACTGGGTAGATTTCTGGACCGGTGAGCAAAAGAAAGGTGGACAAACAGTAGAGAAATCGGCTCCAATTGACATCATACCTTTGTATGTCAGGGCAGGTTCAATTGTTCCATGGGGACCAGACGTACAATATGCCACAGAAAAGAAATGGGATAACCTCGAAATAAGAATTTATCCTGGTGCAAATGGTATGTTCAAATTGTATGAAGATGAATTTGACAATTATAATTACGAAAAGGGCGCATATACAGAAATCACTTTTCGTTGGAACGACAAAACTAAAGTTCTTTCCATAGATGACAGAAAAGGGAAATTCAAAAATATGTTAATGAGCCGTAAGTTTAATATGGTTATTGTTAACGGTAAATCTGTTATGGATACATCAGGCAGTAGCGCTGAAAGAAAGTCAATTACTTACACTGGTAAAAGAACTTCTTTGACATTTTAAATCCAAAAATTTTAGTTTTAGTAAGAATTAACCCCACTTTATTATATTAATATTGTGGGGGTATTCTTTAAATTCAGGATACATAATCATAAAATATAAAATGTTTAAAATTACTAGTTTAGCGTTCCTGTTAATAGTCGCAACAAGCAGTTTTGCTCAAAAAAAGCAACCAGAATTGAAATATGATGGCTACTTATTTGCTTATTTTGAGGGGTCGGGTAAAGGAGATTTACAGGAACAACTCCGGTTTGCCACGAGTAGCGACGGTTTAAACTGGTCTGCACTCAATAAAAACCAGCCGGTTCTTAAAGCGGATGAAATATCACTATCTGGTGGTATACGTGATCCACATATTCTGAGAACGGAAAAAAATGATGCGTTTTTGATCACAGCCACAGATATGAATACGGTGAAAAATGGCTGGGGACAAAACAATGGAATTGTTATGCTCAGGTCGAGCGATTTAATACATTGGTCTCACAGTGCTATTGATTTAACTAAGCAATACCCGAAATTTTTCGCGAATGTACAATGGGTATGGGCGCCTCAAACCATTTATGATCCCGTGGTTAAAAAATACATGGTCTATTTCACGGTTAAGTTTAAAAACGACAACAAACTTGATTTTTATGCTGCATATGCAAACAAGGATTTTAACGGATTTGAAAGCCAGCCAAAATTAATATTTAGTCCTAAATTCGGTGGCATAGACGGAGACATCGTTTTTAAAAACGGTACTTATCATTTTTTCTTTAAAGGAAATACAAAGGTTGATGGTAAAGAAGTGAAAAACGGCATTCAGCAAGCTACTTCGAAATCATTAAAAGGGCCCTGGATCGAAGATTTTAAATATTTAGATGTTTACTCAGATAAAAATATCGCTGTAGAAGGATCGAGCGTTTTCAAATTAAATAATTCGGATGATTATGTCTTAATGTACGATTTATATACCAAAGGTAAATATGAATACCAGACCAGCACAGATTTATTCAATTTCACCAAAGTTTCCAAATCATTCACAAAAAACTTTAATCCACGGCATGGAAGTGTGATTGGCATAACCAAATCAGAAGCAAGGAGATTAAATGACGAATGGGAGTGTGTTCCTGCGGCTTTATTGCAGCCAACAGAACTTTCAGACAGGTATGTGTTTAAGAGTACGGGTAACCCCATTATTAAGCACCATTTCACCGCTGACCCGGCTGCATTAGTTGAGAACGATAAACTTTGGTTATTTACCGGGCATGATTTTGAGGGCGACCAGAAGGGTTACAAAATGAAAGATTGGTTGGTGTTTTCAAGTACGGACATGACAACCTGGACAGAATATCCCGTTCCTTTAAAACTATCTGATTTTTCATGGGCGAAAGGTGGGGATGCCTACGCCGCACAGGTTATAAAAAGAAATAATAAATATTATTTTTACGTAAGCACAAATGCTTACGGTATTGGTGTAGCCGTATCTGATAAGCCTGAGGGGCCTTATAAAGATGCTTTAGGAAAACCTTTATTGACAAATAAAGATTGTTTTGATTCTAAAAATTATTGGGCATGTATAGACCCATCAGTTTATATTGACGGAGATGGTCAGGCATGGATTTTCTGGGGAAATAGTGAATGTTATTTTGCTAAGTTAAAGGAGAATATGACAGAGATCGACGGCGAGGTTAAACGGATTAACTTTGAAGGATTTGACTTCACAGAAGCACCATGGCTGCACAAGAAAGACAATTTATACTACCTTTCTTATGCAACAGGTTTCCCTGAAAAAACAGCTTACGCAACCAGCAAAAACATTTCCGGGCCGTGGAAATATCGGGGCATATTGAATGAAATAGCAGGTAATTCCGATACCAATCACCAGTCTATTGTTGAATTCAAAAATCAATGGTATTTTATTTACCATAATGGTTCTATCCAGCCCAATGGAAGCGGTCATAGCAGGTCGGTATGTATTGATAAGTTATTTCACAACCAGGATGGTACAATAAAACGCATTTCAATGACAAGTGAGGGACTTATGCAGTAGACTTCTGATTTAATTATTTGTAAATCAGCTTTCTTAGTCCAGGTGTTTAGTATTGGTACCTATGATGTAGGGAAGAAAATTGAAAAATCAGGATGGGTGATCTAGTTCCATCCTGATTTCTCTTTGGAATATGCCTTTGGCCAAAACAATCAGTCAATGTGATTTCTGGGACTATTCTTTAAAAAAAGCCGTGTTTCTGTCAGAAAAAAAGGAAAACAATCATACTGAACATTTTGCAGGAGCCTTTCTTAATATTTCACCAACACTTCTGATATATGTTTTTCCTTTCAAAGGATGATTAGCTAATTTAAATAAAGATCTTATTGCACAGGGTTATGGAGGGCTATGTAAATGGGATACTTAATAAAACTGCGTTCCATAAAATGATGCACCGCGAATTGTCTTTAACCCAGAGGCCCGAAATGTATGATAAAATTAAGGATGCGATGAGTCAAAACATGCAGCTTATTGATCGCATTATTACCGATGGGATAGAAGATGGCACCTTTAACAAGGTAGATGTACGGATGGTAATCGCTACCATTATGGGCACCATAACCAATATTGTTATTTCGCCCCACAAGGTTATATCGTGCTCTAATTTCGACCTGAACAATCCGAAAGATAAAAAAATTATTAAAGACAGGGTGGTTTCGCACTTACAAGATCTAACAACAGTTTATTTAACAACAAAAAGATGATACCAGTATCCCTACTATACCAAGTTCGGTGGGCATGAGTACAAGATTTGCCGAAGGTCTCGAAATGTATGCCTGTACGGTACCGCTTCGATCCATTGAGCTGAGTTGAAGACCAAGCTGTACATTGTTGCTAAAACCTATAGCGGTTAACTGAGTCCAAAAATCAACATATCCTTAAGGAAACGTCGAACTCGGAAAAAGCGTCTCAGCTGCATTAATATTTGATTTTCAGTCAGAAAGGCAAAATAGTTCAAGAAAATCTTCCTAAATATCGAACTGATTAAAGTGAGGCTGTAACGATTTGGATAACAAATTCTTATGGGTATAAAAAGAGGAAACAACACAAATGGGTTGTTTCCTTAAGTAGCCCTTACTGGACAAATTTCGAATTTTTTCTTGTCTGATTTGCAGGAATTGGCGAATGTTGCTAATTATCTTAAACATTAAGAAAAGGTTCGTTTTTTGAGACGCAACTTCATCCATTTATGGGTAAAAAAAATTAGATTTTTTTCTCATATCAATACATAGCAATGTAGATTTTGGCATTGATTATCGGGTATATTTTTTATGCCCTTCCAGCAAAACCGCTCACAAATGTATTTACAAAATCGTAAATTTTGTAGGTAATACGTTCAATTTTATTGGAACGTTCAGCCAATTTTGGTTTTACCAGCATAGTACCCACAATATCATCGCGTAATGGTTGTCTATTGGTAAAAAGATATTCTCCAATAATATGTTCCAATTTATCTGAATCCAATTGCTCTTCTGCACTCATTGTTGCCATTGCCGATTTTCTTTCAGTTTGAATAAAATCATCAAATACTTCCATCACATCATCGGCATTGGTAATAAATGGTAAGTTCTTCTGCATAAACTTATCAATTAGTTCCTTTTTACTCCGCAGTTGAATATCAGAATTTAATAAATCTTGAATTATCTTCTCTTGACTCGCTTTTTCATCAACCGGCGCTGACTGTAAGCGAATCAACAAGTTCATAATATAAGTTACATTAATCTCATCACGGTGGATCAGCTCTAACTCAAAATCCAAATCATCTAAAATCGAATGAGCGGGAGTTGCACCACTTGTTAAACCTTTATTTGCTTCATACAGGTCTAAATATTTGCTTTTGTAACCATCAAAATCAAATTCAGTAATCGGTAAATACTCAAAATCAAAATCACCATACTGCTTCATTTTGTTAATTAAGCGCATTACCTCTCTAAAAGCCTTAACAAATGCCGCTTGTTCTTCCTCATTTTGCAATTGGTTCACATTATCTACCGTAGGGACAATAGCTATCAACTCATCGTATTTTTCTTTCAGCTTCGCATCTAAAGCTTCAAAAGGCGGTTCGATAATTTCGCCAATGGCATCCTTGTTGGCAAACAGTTCGATGGCCTCATCGGTAGCCGATTTTAAATTGCGGTAACAAACTATATTCCCATGCGATTTTACCTCGTTTAAAATACGGTTGGTACGAGAGTAGGCTTGAATCAGGCCATGATGTTTTAAATTCTTATCAACGTATAAGGTATTTAAAGTTTTGCTATCAAAGCCAGTTAAAAACATATTTACCACAATCAAAATATCAATTTGCTGATTTTTGACCTTTTCAGCTATATCGTTGTAATATTGGTAGAACAAAGTAGAATCTTTGGTCGAATAATTACTTTGAAACATTTTATTGTAGTCGTCAATAAAATCGTCTAACTCCTCTCGTTTGTATTTCGATAAATAAGGACCCGCGTCTTCAGCAACCATACCAAGCGCATCATCATTTGCATACAGCTTGTAATCCTTATTTTTCTTCTGCTCTTCGTTGGCGGCGTAAGTAAAAATGGTTGCAATTTTTAAATCGTGTAATCCTTTTTCTTTCGCTTTTTTAAAAAGTTTGTAATAAGCAACTGCCGCATCGGAATTGCTTACACAAAACATGGCTGTAAATTCCTTGTTGTGTGTTTTCAGCCTGTGGTTTTGCAAAATATGGTTTACAATTGCCTTTTGGCGAATGGGAGATTGCATCACCTCAGGTTCGTCAATTTTTTCAATCTCAATATCTAGAATTTGGTCCTTTTGTTTAAATGTACGGATGTACTCTATCGCAAAACGCAATACATTACCATCTTTAATGGCATCGGTAATTACATATTTATGCAAAGGCTTGCCAAACAACATTTGCGTGGTGCGTTTACCATATTCATTGGTGCCCGCATTCTCAGCAAAAATCGGTGTGCCGGTAAAGCCAAACATTTGGCAACCCTTAAAAAAGTTTTTAATGTTCTCATGTGTTTCACCAAACTGCGAACGATGGCATTCATCGAAGATAAACACAATGCGTTGGTTAGTTAAACCAGCCATATCCTTTAAATAATAGCTTTTAGATATGGTGTTATTCAGCTTCTGTATGGTGGTTACAATTAATTTACGATCGCCAGCCAATTGTTTAACCAAGGTTTTGGTATCGCTTGTCGAATCGATACTACCTTTACTAAAACTATTAAATTCTTTAGCGGTTTGTGTATCTAAATCTTTTCTATCTACCACAAAAACCACTTTGTGTACTTCTGGTATGTCGGTTAAAATTTGTGCCGCCTTAAATGAGGTTAAAGTTTTACCCGATCCTGTGGTATGCCAAATGTAACCGTATTCATGCGTTGTTTTAACTTGGTTAATAATAGCTTCTACCGCATAATATTGATAAGGCCGTAGTACCATTAGTGCTTTTTGTGTGTCGTTAAGCACAATGTACTGCGTGATCATTTTCGATAAATGACAGGGATTCATAAAATCATCCGCAAAATCTGCCAAGTTGGTAATCAACTCATTTGTAATATCTGTCCAAAAAAAGGTTTGCTTAAACGAACGATCTTTTACCCGGCCATTGCAATAATACTTGGTGTTAACCCCGTTGCTAATTACAAACAATTGAATAAACTGGAACAAGCCGAAACCAGTACCATACGAGTGTTTTTGGTAGCGATTAATTTGATTAAAAGCCTCTTTAAGCTCTAAACCACGACGTTTGAGTTCTATTTGAACCAGCGGCAAACCGTTTATCAAAATGGTTACATCGTAACGGTTATCATAATTTCCTTTCATAGAAATTTGATTGGCCACCTGAAACTCGTTCTTACACCATTTTTTTTGATCGATTAATTGAATGGTTTTATTTTCGCCCAATGCGTTTACATAAGGAATACGCGAACGCAAGGTTTTAGCCCGTTCGAAAGTGTTTCCTTTATTAAGATAGATGAGGATTTGATTTAATTCTGCATCGCTAAGCGAAACTTGGTTATGCTTTTCTAACTGTTGCTTAAAATTAGTAATTACATCTTTCTCCTCGCGAAGTATAATGCGTTCGTAACCTAAGCCAACCAATTGGCTAATTAAGTTATTTTCTAATAATTGTTCGGGTTGAGCGGTCATTAATTTATTTTTGTAATTACACAAACATTTGTTGCAACATAGCTTTTTTAAAGCCTTGCGTCTGCTTTATTTGCTCATTTACTTTATCTATACTTTCATCTATCGCTGATAAGAAATCGGCAATTTTTATTTGTTCTGGAAGAGAGGGAAATGGAATAGTAAAGTCACTTAAAACTTCCTTTGTTATTGTTTTAATAGTTCCTCCTGGGGCTTTGTGCTTCTCAATTTCAAAAAGAAGAAATAAACAATATTTGTAATAATTAACTTCTAAATTTTCAGCTAACGAAGTTATTATTAATAGTGTACGATCGACATAGCAATCAATATTTGTTATGGCTATTCTACCAATTGACCCCTGAATAGTAACTAATATTGTACCTGTAGGCACAAATACGCTTAGCTTTGTGGCCAGATAACTGATCTTTCTCTTAGTTTCCTTTTTTAATTTAAAATCATCTCCAACATCATAAACTTGAACAAATGGAAACCCATTTTTATCATCATACCATTTTGCTAAACCATAAGGTTGTGGAAAACTACCTCGCCTAAATTTTGAGATTTCACTTAATCTTTTCTCTTCCCAATCAGTAAAATCATTTCCATTTTCATCTTTGAAGCGAATTTGTTGCGCAAAGAGTTTTTGCATCATCCCTTTTTTATAGCGAGATAATTCTTTTTTCTTTTCAGTTAATAAACTGATATTTTGATCGATACTTGATAAATAAGCTGCTATTTTTTGTTGTTCGGAAAGAGATGGTATTGAAAAAGCAAGTTTTTCAAATTCTTTCTGTCCCAATGTTTTGTTTCGACCCGCCCCTCCTGGAGATGCTAATTCTAATAATTGATTACCTCTCTTAGTTAAGAAAAAATGTAGAAGATAATCTAAATCAGCTTCTTTTTCAATTGGTCTATACATTGGAAATCTATGAGATGCAACCAATCCTGTTTCATTCTCAGTAGTTCTAGCGACCGCCCTTTCCCAAGCAAAAACAATATTGACTATAAATAAATTTTTTTCTAACCAGAATATACGTTTATTTCCAATTTCCTTACCTGAAACTAATTCTTTATGAAATATTCCCTTTCCGTGAGATCTAATACCAATTTGCTTATATAAAGTATCTTGCTCAACCTTTACAGGATTTACAACCTTATTTAAAATTTGATTAACTCTTTTTGTTTGCCAATCTATTTCATTAAATTTTTCAAATCTTAAATGGTTTCTACTCATTTGAAAACGGTTTAGGAATATTTAATTCTTCACAAAAAGCAAGAAGTTTTTCATTTGATTTCTTTAGCTCTCCATCTAATTCATTAAGTCTTTTTACAACTTTAAAAATGTCGATAATTTCTTCTTCCTCGAAAGCATCAATATAACGAGGAATATTGAGGTTATACTCATTTTCCTTAATCTCTTCCAAAGTTGTGATATGACAAATCTTGTTTACTTCGTTCCTGTCTCTATAAAATTGAATGATTTTACTAATACCTTCCTCTGTAAGAATATTTTGATTTGTTCCTTTGATATAAAACTCACCGCCACTGGCATCAATAAAAACAATATTATCATCCGCTTTGCGGCATTTCTTTAATACCACAATACAAGTTGGAATACTGGTACCGTAAAAAATATTAGCAGGTAAACCAATTATGGCATCAATGGCATTTAATTCTTTAATAAAATATTCGCGTATTCCACCCTCAGAAGCACCACGAAATAATACCCCATGTGGAAACACCGAAGCCACCGTACCATTATCTGCCAATTGGTAATACATGTGTTGTAAAAAAGCAAAATCGGCCTTGGTTTTTGGCGCCAACTTTCCAAATTGGTTAAAACGGGCGTCAGATGCATTTAAAGTATGCGCATCACCTTTCCAATTTGCAGAAAATGGCGGGTTGGCCACAATGGCCTCAAAACGCTGCTCCAAATGGCGAGGCTCTTCTAAAGTATCATCCTGTTCTATATTAAAATGAGAGAAATGCACATCATGCAAAATCATGTTCATTCGAGCAAGGTTATAGGTTGTAGGGTTTAACTCTTGCCCGTAAAAATCGGCTACTTTGGTTTGCTTTGCTACACGCAACAACAACGATCCAGAACCGCAAGTAGGATCGTAAACCGAACGGATTTTATCTTTTCCTAAGGTTACAATTTTTGCCAAAATGGTAGAAACTTGTTGTGGCGTATAAAATTCGCCAGCCGATTTTCCAGCACCAGCCGCAAAATTAGAAATCAGGTATTCATAAGCATCGCCCAATACATCGGCATCAACATCTTGCAAGCGGAAATCAATTTCGTTCAACTTCGTTAAAATCTCCACGACTACTTCATTGCGCTTATCGGGTGTTTTGCCCAATTTCTGCGAAGCCAAATCCATATCTTGAAACAAACCATTAAAATCTTCTTCCGATTCGGTGCCCATGGTAGTTTGCTCAATGTGGTTAAGCACCATTTCTACCTTTTCGATAATAAAGTTATCTGCACCTTTCTCTGTTCCCAATTTGGTGAGTACATCAAATAATTGATCGGGCGCTAAAAAATAACCTAAGGTATGTAGCGATTCTTCTTTAATAGCCGACAGCGTTTCTTCGTCTTTAATAAGCGTGTATTCCTTAACCGTTTCATCGGCCAATAAATTATTGGCGTAAAAATGTTGCTTTTCTGATAGGTATTTGAAGAAAATAAAACCTAAAATATAATTGCGATACTCATCGGCGTTAATTCTTCCCCTTAAGGTATTGGCAATATTCCAAAGCTTTTGCTCTAGTATTTGTTTTTGGTTTTCAGACATGAATGGGTATTAATTTTTTGGCTAAATTAATACGATATATCGAATAAAAATCTTGGAATTTATAAATAGTGCTTTTTTGTAATGATCATCTGCATAATACTACATAGTATTACTTCCATATTTTACTTGTCTGATAATACAATTCTTTCTCGAGAAATGCCAACTTGGACAAATCGCCTGAATATATTCTCTATCTTGCACTATAAATGTGGACTAATGGAGGCAATGTAATATGAGCTTTTAATAAAAAGAATCTATAATTGCGGCGGACGGTGTGCATAGGGGCGGATACTGATATATATTGAAAATTGGATCATATTCCCTAGTTTTGAAAACATTAAAAATCGAACTAAAAGAATTAGCAATCAACCAATAGACAATATCTACTACCAATATGAACGGTAATGCGTAAGTCTTTGGTTATATATCTCTTAAAGCAGTCGGAATGCCATTAACAAGGATGTATCTAAACTAACAAAATATGAGCTTTCCGAACTCACGAAACTAGCAATGCGCCCAACTGATCTGAGCAAAAAAGTAATAGATGAAATAATTGGTATTACTAATAATATATTATCCAAGCATGAAACCCACCCAGGATAATTCCTTAAAATAATTAAAGTATGGACGTAATTGCAGCGCCGCAAAAACAAAAAATTGATATTGTTAAAGGTCTTGATAAAGAAAAACTTTTTCATCTTATTACAGCTTTAGTCGAAAAACTTGGCTACACATCAATTAAACAAATTGGAGATGTCGTGACAGGAACCTATTCAGGCCCTTTGTCACAACATCAACATGCTTTTATCTATTTAGACGAAAAGCTAAATGCTTCCGAGCATACAAAAGTTTACCAGTCTTCCATAGAAAAGTTCTCTGACACCCACAAAATTGTAACATTCTTTATTTTTAGTAATAATGTAATCACAAAAGGGTTTCAAGTGGATATAAAAAGCCTTTTGCCAAAGTTCACGATTGACTTTCTTGGAAGAGATGATCTAATCCCGCTTATCGATAAGCATCTACTAGACTTTTGGAAACATGATGACGTTCAGTTATTAGAATATGAACGTACTTATTGCGATTCCATTCATGGAGATAGCGATTTAAAAAAACTTCAAATATTTAACGAAAAATATGATAAGCTTTTAAAAATTTTTATTGAACCAAATTACTATCACTTTTTTGAGGATAAAAATACGGGTACCCCTATCAGGAAAAAAGTTGGTATGGAACAACTTTGCTCAAATTCTAAACCACTAATTTTATCTGGGTCAGCAGGAACAGGAAAAACAACTTCTTTAAAAAAAATTGGAGAACATCTCATATCTTTAAATAAAAGCACAGACAAGAGGAAAAGCCTTCCAGTCTTCTTATCGATTACTGAATTGTTTGAGGCTAATTACGATTTAAAAACCTTAATCAAGAAAAAATTAAGTAGTTTCTTTGATGAAGGTTTTGATTATTTCGCCAATTATAGTATGACAGTATTAGTCGACACCATTGATGAACTTGAGGAGGCTAACCAAAATACTATCCTTTCACAACTGGAAAAGCTTTATAAGAACAAGGGTGTAAACTTTATAATCGCTTCGAGGAATCATGAAAAGCTCTATTCAAGTCCAATACTAAAAGAGGCGGATAATTTTTCAATCGAAAAATTCAATAATGATCAGATTAAGCGTTTCATTTCTAATTTTTTCCAAAATGAACAATCAAGAGCAGATGCTCTTCTAGATGCATTGAAGGATAACCGTATTCTTGAAAAGCTACCGATAACGCCGTTAACATTGTCGTTGATATCAATTCTTTATGAAGAAAATAATCTAGAAATACCTGCTACCATAACAGATATTTACGACAATTTCAACGCTGTTCTCCTGGGAAAAGCAATTGTCTCTTCAAGACTGGAGTTCATCGATAGCTCTTTTAGAGAAAGAATTTTATCTCTGTATGGATTAGCGATATTGGAACGCAAGGAACATACTCCGATGGATAAAAACGAATTTTTCGATTATTTTGTCGCTTATTATAAAGATAAAACCATTCCAATAAGAAAAGGAAATATTGAAGACGTACTTGAATACCTAATAAATAACACCGGCATATTACTTGTTAAGGATGGAAAATACATTCAATTTAGTCATGATTCTTTCATGGAATATTATGGAGCTATTGAATTATTTAAGCATCAACGGAATAAAGAAAACCTCCTTGTCGAAAATTTTTTTGATATAAACTGGCAAAACGCATCATTTTTTTACGCCGGTAAATCAAGAGACATGTCTGATTTTTTGATAAGGATAATTACAAAAGTGCAAACTTCCTCAAAAGTCAATGAATTTTTTATGGGTGTAATGGGTTTAGGATATTTAATGCAGTCTTTATACCAGACAGACAACAAAATTAGAAAGCAAGGGGTTGACATGGCAGTTAATATAAACATTCAAGCCCATGAGGCTTTAATGAAAATATCTTCCGATGAGGACGCTCTATTTAAGAATTACAAATTACCAATTTTGCTATTGATGAATGTGTTCTATTTTTATGAAAACTTTAACTCTATAACTCTTAAAGAGCCCTTAAACTTATCTTTTACTGATTTCTATAATCAATACCAGCATTTAAATGACACCAGTTCAGGGTATAAAAGTTTAAAACTAGCTTTAACGCTTAATTCAAAACGTATTAATGAGAGCTCGCAACTTGAAAAACTCATATTTGAAAGCAATTTAACACATGATCCCAGCCTTGTTATGTTAGCAGATCTTGCGTTGGAAATGAGCAAAACAGAGAATTATAAGGAACTTAAGAAAGCTGTTAAAAAGGATTACCATAAACTTAGCGAACCATTGAAAAGACTAACAGACATTCCAGCTGGCAAACTCAGGTTCACGAACTACGATACAATTCGCTCTGAGCGACGGTATATCGTTATAACAGAAGGTAAGACGGATGCAAGAATATTAGAGCATGCGTTTATGGTTTTAACGAGTGGAAACGTGCCTTACTGGGAGATTAAAGCGGCAGGAGAAGAAAATGCAGGAGTGAAGCAATTAGCCAAAATAATCCAAAATGGTTCCGTCATTTTATCTAAAGATCAAAAATTGATTGGGCTGTTTGATAGAGACAGTGGCGGCCTGGAAGAGTTCCGAAGATTAAAGAACTTTGACGATTTAGAAAATCATACTCTAAGGAAACTTCAAAATCAGGAGGTCTATGCTTTGTGTCTGCCTGCTATTGCTGACCGAGAAAACTATATTCAGGAAAAACAGGTTTTTAATTTTTTGGAGATAGAACACTACTTTTCAGACGAACTATTAAATAAACATAATAAACTAAAAAAGACCTCAATTGAAAACGTGTACGAGATTATTGGGAACAAAAATTCGTTTGCCAACGAAGTCCTTAAAATTCAAGAACCTGCTGTTTTTACGAACTTCGTTGAGCTTTTCAAAATAATTGATAAGATCACAGGTATTGAAGTTAATTATTCGACTGAGTAGGAACAAAAGCAATATTTTTAATTTACAATCTATTTACGAAGTGTATCAAGGAAAGAGATTGTAATTTCTAAATACTCAGGTACTCTGAGGTTTAATCCTCCCTTGAGCCAAACTCAGTATCAAAGTTATTTTTTTATCCCTTCGTAATGATTTCGTATCACTCCAGTCTTCATGGTTTATAGATCTCCCAACTATTTTTTCAATGCAACATTCTATAGTAAATTGGAATCCTCTAAAAATTCATTGAGTTAGAAGTTCAATTTTTGTGTTCACGAATTCGCTACATTTACATAATTAATAAAAAAAGCAATGTAACAAATTGACCCCTGGTTATGCTTTAAATACTGTGGGGCAAACGATTCAAAAATGACTTTACACGAAGCGATTGAAACAGTTTTAAGAGAAAACAAGCGGCCTCTCACTACAAAGGCTATTGCTTCTTTAATAAATATTCAGGGTTACTACCAAAGAAATGATTCGCAGCCTGTTGAACCACGCCAGGTTTTGGCTAGGGTAAGGAATTACCCTTCAACATTTGAGCAAATTAATGACCAAATAATCCTCGTTGAAGATCAGATTTGGAAAAACCTGTTGTTCAATTACTCGTATTTGGTCAATACTTTGAGAGGTGTACATGGTGCTTCTGATGTTCAGTTCATTCTCGCAGTACTTTTATTTTTTAAAAGGCAATACGATATTGAGAATCAAAACATTGATCAAAACCTCTCCATTTGGGACAACGTTTTGGTAAAACAGGAGATGCTTCTTCCAGATGGTAGGGAGTTAATCGATGCCCTTAATAGCTTTGACGGAAGATACGTAAGTCTTGAGGGCGTCTTCAAAGAATGTGGAAGATTTTTATCACAACTTGACTATCGCAGAAAAACAGAGATTTCGATTGCCATAAATAATATTGACACCAGAGATTTAGATGAACGTGCATTTGCGGATGCTTTCGAATATTTCCTTTCAATTACTGCAAAAGGTTATGTTAATTCTGATTTCGCCCCGACTCCTTACAGTTTGCGGGAGTTAATGATAAGCTTATTAGAACCTGAATCTGGAAAATCATTATTCGATCCCGTTGCCGGGACTGGTGGATTGCTAATTCAGGCAAATTACTACTCACAGGGAATTGATTTGGTTACTTCCGGGACTGAGATTAATATGCGTGTCGCACAATTGGGCAACATGAATCTTATTCTTCATGGTATACAGGATGCTGTAATTCGTTCGGGAGACAGCTTTCAGGAAGTCGACAGTGGTAATCGATACGATTACATTGTAGCTGATCTGCCATCTAGCGGAGTAATAAATTCCTTTGAACACGAACTTTTATTTAATAAATATCTTTTAGCGCCGCCAAGATCTGGAAGAAATTTTGGGTCATTAGTTCTCTTAATATTATCAAAACTAAAAGATACCGGAAAAGCAGTGATTACTGTATCTGAAGGTTTTTTAATGAAAAAAGGAAAAGAAAAAGAAATACGGGATATTTTGATTTACCAAGACGCTATTGAGAGCGTCATTAGCCTTCCTTATGGTACTTTACGACCTTACACTGATGCTAAAGCCTCACTACTTATAATTAATAAAAATAAAGAAGCTGATTATAGGAATCGCATTAGGTTCATAACAGCTAACGTAGCAGATCATGACTCTAAAACGGTGTATCTTAATAATGATGACATCATAGCAGCCTACAAAAGTGACGTCATATTTGCCAAAGATTCTCAGATTTTAGACATATCCGAATTGCGGCAGGACAGTAATCTTTCTGCTGAAGGTTATGACGAACAGTACATTCTGGCAAACCTTATGATTAAGGAAGGTTCAGGTAAAATATTATCAGAACTAGTATCAATACGAGGAGGTATACAGCCTCAAAAAACAGATATAGATCCTACAGGAGACTATCCCTTAATTAAAATAGAAAATTTGTCCCGGGATATTTTAGAAACCGATTTATCTGACAACATTTCATCAAAAGTTTATTTTGCACAAAAATATGCAAGGGCCCTAATCAGTGAAAAGTGCTTATTAGTTGCAAGAATCGGAGAAAACCTTAAAGCAACAATTTTCGTTCCTACGGATAAAAACAGAAGTGTATTAATTCACACAGGTGTATATGCTTTTTTGCCGTTAGACAAAAAAGACAGTATTGATCTGGAGTATTTATATTATCAGCTCTATTCTTCTTTTGTTGTCGAGCAGGTTAAGAAAAGAAAATTGGGTGCCGTTATGCCTTATATAAGCATTGCTAGTTTGAAGCAAATTGTTATACCTTATGTTGATCGGCAAACCCAAAAGAGCTTCATAGAGTCGCAAAAAGCCAATCTTATTGCGGAAGAGAAAAATCGAGCCAATGCTGTTCTTAAATCCTTAGGAAGCAAAGATGAGCTTAGGCAGTCTGAGCTTGAAATAATTAAGACTTTAACACATCAACTGCGACCAACCTTCATGGGAATCAACAGTATTTCCAGCAGGATTATGAGGGTAATAGAGAAAGAAAAACTGGATGATAGAATGGAGTTTAATGACGAGGATCAGCAGATTGAAATAGATCCAGAAATAGCAGTATTTACCCAAAAGCCTGAAAACTTTCCATTAGGAAAACTGGTTAAAAAATTAATGGCTGATTCTGAACATTTGAGTGATATTTTAGGCACAGTTGAAAAAGTGATGAATTTCAAATTATCAGTGGAGGATTTAACCGAAACTGATTTACTGAAGTTATTAAGAGAATACAAGAATGAAAAAGAAATAGCTATAAATCACAAATATGAAATTATAGTCAAAGGTGAGGACGTAGTATCCTTGATAAACAAACCAGCTTTCAAGGAATTATTAGATCAATTACTTCAGAATGCAGAAGATCACGGTTTCACTGACTTCATTACAGGTAAAAAATATCGGGTACAGTTTATTGTTAGATACAACAGGAATCGCGATGTTATCTCAATAGAGTACTCAAACAATGGAGCGCCGTATGAACTTCAGCAAAAAGATTTTATAACAGCCTTTGATAAGGGACGGCACAGTAAAGGTTCAGGCATCGGAGGTAATTATATAAATAGGATTGTTGAGGCGCACGGAGGGCAAATATTAGTGGCTGAAAATAATAGTAAGGGCTTTTCCCTCATAATTGAATTACCAACTCAACAAAAAACATATGAATAATATAATATTAATCGACGATGATAAGGATTTTACAACATCATTCGTCAATGAGGCCGCTGCACTGACTATAGGTGTTTCACCACAATCAAGCCTCGAAGGACTTAAACGCATTCTTCCTGCATTTGCCCATAAATATGCAGCTGTAGTTTTGGACATTAAATGTCTTTTGACCGATTCTCAAACTAAAGAGAGTGCAGACTTCATAGGCGCTGCCCTACATTATATTGATACTAACGTGCCGGGCTTTCCGAGGTTTATTCTCACTGGAGACGAGACAGAATTTGAAGGTTTGAAAAAATATTACCCTAAAGAAAAGATGTTTCTTAAAAAACCGGATGATCAAAAGGAACTTTTCATAGAATTGCAATCCTGTATTAAAGATGCAGAACCCCTTCGATTGAAAAGAGAAAACCCAGCAGTATTTGAGGCATTTGACCAGAACAAATTAGATGTTGCAAAAGAAACCATCTTAGTCAGCGTCTTGATAAATTATAATGAATCAAATCCAGCAAAATTTAAAGGCATTTTGGCTGATGTTCGTGAATTGCATGAAGAAGTATATAGGGCAATAAATAAGAGAAATAAAGCAGTAGTGCGCGACAGCGATATCAAAGCTAATAACTCACCGAGTTTCACGGGTAGCTTCCACAAGCATTTGGAAGGAAACCCTAATCCTGCCGATTTCTATAAGCCTACTACGCCACCGTACCAGGATAGCACGATAGCTGGGGCAACCAAATTAATCCACCATGCTTGTAGTGAATATGTTCATGGTACTTCGAAAACTGGCTACCAAATAACGCCATATGCTATTAAGGCACTTGTCAATTCATTGCTTGAGGTAATAATCTGGTCTAAGCAGTATTAATTACTGCGATATTCTTTTCCTGACTACCTCACACGATGGTAGCGGTAGTATCATGTATTACTGTCGTCAATATTACCATAATATCCAGATGGCTACGCACGTAGGATAATGCGGTTTAAAATGTTGAGGATGACCATTTCATGCGATGTATTGCAGCTATGGAAATCGCACGACTGGTTAAGTTGACCCATAACAAGAAGTATTTTGCAATAGGCATTCTTGGGTACTATGGCAGTGGCAAAACTTGATTCTTAAAGCTAATACAGGGTAAATTGAGAGATAATTATGTAATGAAGATTGCTTTTGATCCTTGGAGTGCAGGTAGTCCGCAAACCATACGGCATGAGTTTTTCGATTTGTTAGCCAGCAAGGTTGCGGGAGTTGATTTGAGCGTGTCATCGCTGATTTATAGTTATAAACAAACGATTTGTACCAAATCTTAGCAACGAGGACATAAAAGATAGGATATTAACTCAGTATAAGAAAGAAAGCTAGTTATATCAGTTCGTTATTATGGGGATTTTTGAAATAAATGTTTTGGAAATGCTTTGAATGATCAGTTTTCGAGACCATTAATCTAATCTTTTAAGCTAGATTTTGTTCTTTAGTAGAAACTCTGGCATATCTAATCTTCATAATTGTATCAATAGAACCTTTACTGATATCTATAATAAATTTTGTTTAATGATACAAGTTTCTGAGACGCTACCCGTTTTGGGTCCTGAATAGTTTTAAAGATATAATAAAATCTCATAATACCACCGTTTTAAACTATAAACATATATCAAACAAACTTAAACGCATCTTCATTATGTAGATCACGTCACTTGAAGAAATACTTTAACCACTCGGGTGTTTTGCAAGATGTATTTTTGTATACACAAAAAAATCTTGCGCCCTTGAGGTCGGGTATTTCCTCGGAACTCGGAAATACTTAAAACAATAATAAATCATCCAAAATTCTGCAATATCTAATTGGTAATGTATTCTAAAAAATAATAATCTAGGGTATCCTAAAGGGAGGAAGTGTTTTAACTATCATCAAGATTGGAAAGAATTTATAGAATGCTTTTACAATGGCCAGTGCTCATCTGTGGCTTGTGGACCCCACCATAGCGTAATGCTAATTTGCTTCTACCGATAAATTTTTTATTTCAAAAAAATATCCGAATCACTATTGTGAAAGAAAAGGTATAAATCCAAATTGCATTATTCCAAAGCAGTAAACATGGCAAAAAAAAACACATGATCCCGAACGTAATATACAAATGTTCATTTGACGTGTAATTAATTTTAGGTTTATCCACAGCTTATGAGACATCTTCCGATAGACCGAATGACCCCTGAGAAATTAATGGAAATGTTAAAGAAAAAAGGAGTAAAAATGTCTATAAATCAAGCGAAGGAAATCTTGGATTTGCTATATATTTTAGCTATTTTGGAAGTAGAGCAAGTTTTAAAAAGATGATTACAGCAGATTTATATATAAGAGTAAGTACTGATGAACAGGCTGATAAGGGATATTCCCAGCGCAACCAAGAAGAGGTTTTACAGAAATATTGTTTCGCCAGAGATATCAAAGTGAGGAAAGTTGTTTTTGAGGATCATTCCGCCAAAAGCTTTATACGCCCTGCCTGGCAAAAATTATTGGCTGATCTAAAAAAGAAAAGAGGACAAACGGATTTGGTACTTTTCACCAAGTGGGACAGATTCAGTAGAAATGCGGGGGATGCCTATCAGATGATAAAAATTTTGGGTGATCTCGGTATAGAGCCTCAGGCCATTGAACAGCCTCTTGATATCTCAATTCCTGAAAACAAAATGATGCTGGCTTTCTATCTCGCAGCTCCCGAGGTCGAGAATGATAGAAGAGCACTCAATACTTTTCATGGAATGAGAAGAGCAAGAAAAGAAGGGCGATGGATGGGGCCTGCTTCCATAGGTTATACTAACAAGGTAACCGAAGACGGGCGAAAGTATATTTGTCCTGTAGAGCCACAAGCGTCAATAATGAAGTGGGTATATGACGAATTATCTACGGGTAAGTGGTTCATTGATCAGATCTGGAAGGCAGCATCGGATAAAGGGCTGAAGACAGGTAGAAAAAATTTTTGGCAGATAATTAGAAATCCTATTTACTGCGGTAGGATACCCATTGCGAAATATAAGGACGAGGAAGCCCATACAGTTATAGGGCAACATAAAGCGATAGTTTCGGAAAGCATCTTTTATAAAGCTATGGATGTTTTGAACGGCAGAAACAAACCAAAAAAGACTACTATATCTTCTCCTGATGCGCTTCCCTTGCGTGGCTTTCTGATATGTCCAAAGTGCGGCTACATGCTCTCAGGTAGTGCTTCAAAAGGTTACAGCAAGCACTATCACTATTACCATTGCTTTTCTAAATGTGGGGTGAGATATAATGCGGACAAAGTCAATAAGCTTTTCGTGGAGGAGTTAAAAAAATACACTATAGATCCACTGTTGCATGAGGCCTATGTTATGATTTTGAAGCAGGTTTATCAAGCTTTTGCAAGTGAAGATAATAATGAATTATCAAATGTAAAAAAACGGTTGGAGGAGTTTAATTATAGAATTTCGAAGGCTAGGGACAAGATGCTCAACGATGTAATTCTTGATTTTGAGTACAGGAAAATAAAATCAGACTGTGAAAGAAATATCCTTGTTCTTGAAAATAGACTCATCGATTTATCCAGGGGAAAAGAGAATATTGGTGAACTAATCGGAAAAGCGACTGGGTTGCTCAAAAACCTACATGAAACATATATAGAGGCAGATTCTGAAGGAAAAAGGCGATTAATTAGTTCGATCTATCCCCAAAAACTCACTTTTGACGGAACACAACATCGAACTGTTCGAATGAATGAGGCTGTCCGCGTTCTAGGTACTTTAAAGGCAGTTTTTGAGGGCAAAAAAAAGGGGCAAACCAAACAAAAATTTGATTTGCCCACTATGGTAGCGGGGAGCAGGATCGAACTGCCGACCTCAGGGTTATGAATCCTGCGCTCTAACCATCTGAGCTACCCCGCCGGGTTCAAATATTTATGTTATATTACAAATATTTGCTTGGTTATTTTTTGGAGTTGCAAATATAGAATAAATTACCTTTCTTTAGAAAAATAAAATAAAAAAAGTAGTCCGGAATTTTATTCTGGTAATGAATTAACATGGCAGATAAGAAAAAATTCACACTTGAGTACGAAGTTAAATCGTCACCACGAATACTGTATAGTTTTATAAGTGAGCCAAATGGCTTATCGCAATGGTTTGCCGATGATGTTAATTTTCGCGATCAGGTTTATACTTTTACCTGGGATGATGAAACACAAAAAGCAAAGCTTGTTTCTATAAAAGAGAATAAGCTTGTTAAATTTAAATGGCTTGATGATGAGCCTCAGTGCTATTTCGAAATGGAAATTGTTCAGGATGAACTAACGAATGATGTTGCACTTTCCATAACCGATTTCTCGACGGATGAATTGCTTGCAGAAAAAAAATTAATCTGGGATAACCAGATTGATTATCTGATAAGCGTTTTAGGTGCATAATATTTCTCTCCTTTGTTTACCTTTGTAAGGTGAAAAAGATACATCTTTTAGTAATTAAAACATTTATAAGGCCATTTATTGCCACTTTCTTTGTGGTCATGTTTATCCTTTTGATGTTTTTTCTCTTTAAATATGTAGATGATTTAATAGGAAAAGGTTTTGAATGGTATACCATTCTCGAATTAATGTACTATCAATCGATGGTTCAAATTTCTATGGCGCTTCCGCTTTCCGTATTACTTTCCTCAATCATGACTTTTGGCACGCTGGGCGAAAACTATGAACTTGTTGCCATAAAATCAGCTGGTATATCACTCCAAAAAGCAATGCAGCCATTGGTTGTGCTCATTCTCTTCCTTACGGTAAGTTCTTTCGTTTTCTCTAATTACATTTTACCAAAAGCAAACCTCAAGTTTTATTCCTTAATGTACGATGTGCGGAATAAGAAGCTCGCATTCCTGATTAAGCCGGGCGTTTTTAATAACAGTATTCCCGATTATTCTATTCGTGTGGATAGTAAAAACGAGGACGGGAAAATGTTCGGAATCATGATTTACGATCATAAAGGAACAAATGGCATCCCAAAGGTGATTTTAGCCAAAGAGGGCGAAATGACCAAATCCAGTGATGGTAAGTTTTTAATTTTTAACCTGAAAGATGGTGTAACGTACGAAGAACAGCCGAGTAGCAGTGGCATTTATAATCCCCGGCAAATCATGTACCGGAGCAGGTTTAAAGAAACGAAACCGAAATTCAGCATGGAATCATTCGATATGCAAAAAACGGATCAGGGTGCTTTCGGTAATAGTACGGTAATGCTTAACCTTAAGGGCATCGTTAGAAAAAGAGATTCCCTTTCAAAACAGATGGATACTTTGTATCGGAATACTGGCCGAAGTTTGGGTAATAATTTTAAGCAAAGCAACACCACATTGGGTTATACCAAACTGAAGGTTTCGCCGAAAAAAATCGATGATAATATTTTAAAGAGTATTCCTAATGGTTCAAGGTTGCTAAGCGTTCAAAATGCTGCCAACACGATTTCGGTAATTACCCAAAGTTTAGCCAATAGTGTTCCGCGACAGGAAGATTTAAAAGGTGAAATTATCTTCACCAGTGTAGAATACCAACGCAAATTCACCCTTGCGGCATCGTGTGTACTGCTATTTTTCATAGGTGCACCGCTGGGTGCCATCATCAGAAAAGGAGGCATGGGTTTGCCGGTTGTAATAGCCATTTCGTTTTTCCTGGTTTACCATATTGTTACTACCGTAGCCGAAAAATCAGCCCGCGAAGGCTCAATTAATCCAGTGTTCGGGATGTGGATAGCATTTATAATTCTGACGCCTTTAGCGGTGTTTTTAACCTATAAAGCTACGGCCGATTCTGCTTTGTTTGATGTTAACCAGTATAAGCAGTTTTTTATCAAGCTTTTTAAAATTAAGCAGCAATAAGGAGGCGCTTTTCCTTTACTTCCAGATGATATATTCTTAAAAAATTTGCTTAAGAAGATTGTACCTTTGTACTCATTAATAGCGAGTTTCCCGTTAATTATTTTTTAATTTTCAGCTGTTAATCTATTCTAATAACAGAAATGCAAACAAAACTAAATAGCATACAAGAGGCCATTGAAGACATCAAAGCCGGAAAAGTTATAATCGTTGTAGACGACGAAGACAGAGAAAATGAAGGCGACTTCTTAACGGCCGCTGAAAATGCAACGCCCGAAGTAATCAACTTTATGGCAACTTATGGGCGGGGTTTAATCTGTGCGCCATTAACGGAAGAACGTTGCGATGAGCTAAACCTGAATTTAATGGTTGGCAAAAACACGGCTGCTTACGAAACTAATTTTACTGTTTCAGTTGATTTGGTTGGACACGGTTGCACAACCGGTATTTCTGCAAGCGATCGTTCCAAAACCATGTTGGCTTTAGTAAATCCTGATACCAATCCTGATGAACTTGGTCGCCCAGGCCATATTTTCCCGTTAAGGGCTAAAGCTGGTGGCGTTATCCGCCGTGCCGGCCATACCGAGGCAGCGGTAGATTTGGCAAGGTTGGCTGGTATGAGGCCTGCAGGCGTGTTAGTAGAGATTTTAAAGGAAGATGGTGAAATGGCCCGTTTACCCGATCTATTTAAGATTGCAGAGCAACACCAGCTCAAAATTATTTCTATTGAAGATTTAATTGCCTACCGGTTGGGCATCGATAGCCTGGTTAAACAGGAGGTTACTATAGATTTACCAACAGCCTGGGGCGATTTTAAAATGACTGCCTATACGCAGCTTGATAACAATGCCACCCACCTTGCAATATCAAAAGGGGAGTGGAAAGAAGGCGAACCAATTCTTGCCCGGGTGCACAGCTCATGTGTAACCGGCGATATTTTCGGCTCATGCAGATGCGACTGTGGTCCACAGCTACACAAGGCTTTGGAAATGATACAGAAAGAGGGCAAGGGAGTTGTGGTGTATATGAATCAGGAAGGCCGTGGTATCGGACTTATTAATAAGTTGCGATCCTATAACCTCCAAGATGCAGGTTTTGATACGGTGGAAGCTAACATAAAGCTTGGCTTCAAAGGTGATGAACGGGATTACGGTGTGGGTGCACAGATTCTCAGATCGCAAGGCGTAACTAAGATGCGCCTGATGAGCAATAATCCTACTAAACGTGCCGGCTTAATTGGTTACGGTTTAGAAATCGTAGAAAACATTCCGATAGAAATTGAAAGTAATGTACATAATGAACGTTATCTTAAAACCAAAAGAGATAAAATGGGTCACTCCATTATGAAAGGTTAATTCTTGCAATGCCACATAAAAAAAGCAATCTTTCTTTCGGAAGGTTGCTTTTTTTATGATTGTAATCTCAACATTAAAACCCTTTTCTGTTTATCTTTTTGGGTTATTTTTTCTATCGTTAATAATCGCTTCTTTGCTTATCGATTTGTTTGTTTTTACCGGTTGCTCGGCTTGTTTCTTACGTAAGTTTCTACGGTAGCTGCCTGTAATTTTTTGAAGAAATTCTTTAAATGTATCAAACTGCTGGGTGTAAACCAATCCAACAGAGGTTACATTGGCTGTTGCGCTAATGCCGCTATTTAAGAAGATACTTTGTTGGGTTGGTGGCTTGTTTGCAAGCTTGCCGGTTAAACTTCCGTCTTTTTTAATCAGGAATAATGCCTCTACCTCGCTACCAACGTTGTTTTTCGAGAAATCGATTACGGTAAAGTCATTTAAACTGTTTCTATCAACAATACCTGCATTTACAATTAATCTATCGTTAAAGAATTTGAATGATGCATTTGCTTCGCTTAGCGATTTTACGTTTAAATCAACAAAATTCAGGTTTAATGATGATAGCACGTTGTTAAACTGATTAAAAACCAACTCTGTTGCAGTGCTTGATACACTGGAACCAAGTTGCTTGCCGATGGATTCGCCACCATTTCCAGGAGCAAAACTTCTCCTGATAATTAAACTGAATGCCTGAAGATTTAAATTATTCTGATCACTTAAGTAGGTTTGTAACTCTTCTTTAATTGCCGGGTTTGCAGGGAAATTAATATCGAGTTTGATATCTGGCTGTAAAAGTAAGCCTGTAAGTCCCATTTCTACCTCCGTATTTACCCGTTGGTTTGCGTTCGCACTGGCATCTCTGTTCGCCGCTTTAAATAACTCGTTCAAACTGGCTCTTAAAGCATATACAGCTTTCAAATTTATCTGCGCCGCCGTTGGGTTGCCCGTCCACCTGATGGTTCCGCCCTGGCGTATTTCAAATTTCTTGTTAATAACCTCCTGAGCTGTAAAATCAAAGCTTCCGCTCTCGATAATATAATCGCCAGACATTTCAAAATCGCCCAGACTATTGATATTTAAGTTCAGTTCGGCATTTCCTTTTCCACTTAAATTACCCAATGTGGTGTAAATATTAGCGGTAGTATTTGGGTCGATCGTTAGCTTAAAGGTTAGTGTTAAGCCTTCAAAACTGGTTGTTTTTTTCACAACCTTTGCCGAATCTCTACTTATAAAATTGATGAAATCTTTATCGGAAACGGTTTCAGAACTATTAAGTGGCAGATTAAATACTGTTCCCTTTTCTGTTTTCGCTTTAATGTCGATTTTCATTTTACTGGTCGGCCCGATAAACTTAAAAACCCCGGTTCCATAAGCCCGCCCGTAATAAACAGAATTGTCTTTAGCAGTAGTATTTAACGCCATAAAACTTTGCGCATTAACTGTTACGTTTAATGTTGGGTCGTCTATATTGTTTAAATCCACCGATCCGTTTGCAGTGGCTTCATGCCCTTCCAAATCGGCGAGTTTAAAGTCTTCCAGCCTAATAACGCTATTATTCACCTGAACATCATCGGTAATTACATAGGTGGTTTTAAGGTAGTTCACGGTAAGTTGTCCCTTGTTAAGCGATAATGTTCCGTTAATTTTCGGATTATCTAACTTACCTTTCACAGTTAAATCTGATGAAACATTACCTTTCAGGTTCGATACCAGCGTTTTTACGAAAGGCTCAAAAATCGTCAGTTTGCTATCATCCATTTTCACCTGTAAATCGATGTCTTTTTCTTTCAGGTCTAAATTACCGGTCAGTTTAAAAGTTTCAGAATCGTCGGCCATAATTCTGGTATAAACATTTACTTTGTTCTGTGCGCTGTTAAATGTCGATGTATCTGTAAGGGTTCCGATGTAGATGTCGTTAAAGTTTAGCGAATCGATTTTTACATCGTCATTAACTCTTGGCCCTTTCAAAATGCCATATAAATCGGTTTTACCGTTTACTTTTCCACCAAGCTTAACGCCAAAGCCTTTTGTAAAAGGGTTTATGGTTCGAAGGTTAAAGTCTTTAAAACCAACCTGAAGTAAATCTTTTGGGTCGTCTGATAGCCAGCCATCAACGGTAATCTGTTGCGGGCCATTGGTTAAATCGAAATTTTTAATTTCTGTTCTTCCATTATTTAAAATGATGCGGACTTTTTCCTGTATGCGCCATTCCTCGTTATTGATTTTCAGAATTGAGGGTAAAACACTTAATCTGGCCGCGGTATCCTGGTTTTTAGTAAACTCAACCAGGCCGTTTAAATCGAGCTGGTTGTCTTCCAAAGCGCTCGACATTTTTAAGTTAAAAGCCAAACTATCGCTTCTTAAAATATTAGAAATGTTCACGTCTTTGATAAAAAGACTGTCGTTAAGCTGAACTCTGTCAGAGGTGATGTTTAACTGTAACTGTTGAGGTGTTGTATTTTCATCAACAATTATATTATTTACAACGATGCCCTGGTATTTTAAATTCTTAATGAAACCATTTAGCGTTGCGGTATTGTTTCTCGAGTCGAAGTTTCCAACAAAATTAGCACCCTCTGCTAATTCCAGGCCTGGCGAAATCAGTTGCGCCAAGGGTTCGAATTTTTTAACTTTTAAATTAAACTGAAAAATTTGGTCGTTATACTTGTAAATCTTTGTTTGAAAAGATGGTACATAAGTCTTTGCAATCGCCTTGTAATAGGAACCGATGGAATTTAAATCGTACTTGCCACTAATACTTGCATCAAGGATGTCTGATTTAATTGTTAAATTCCGGCCAACGCCAACTCCGTTTGCAGTGAGTTCTACCGAATCGATGCTGTACGTTCCTTTTGGATTTTTTAAGGTTATCTCCTGAATTCGCAACTTCCCTTCAATGTTATTTAGGTCGGTACCCGAGAAATTGGTCGTGAATTTAGCATCAACACGTAAGGAATCTTTAAGCAAATGCAAGGCTTTCAGCTTTGCGCCAAAAATACTAGCCCTAAAATTGAACACTGGCAGTTTAGGATTCAAATTAACGCCGCCATCAAAATTTAGCTTAATGTTTTTATCGTTTATACTTAGTTTACCATCGAAATACTTTTTATCGAATGTGCCGTCAATTTTAACATTCCGGTAGCGGTAATTATTAAAATCTATATAATCGACTTTTCCATTTAACTTTTCTGTTAATTGCTTTAACTCCGTACCTCTTCCTTTAACATATAGTGATGATGTTATTTTCCCAAGGCTTTTTTCATCGATTAAATTGCCCAGGTTGAAATCGTATGTTTTTACGTTTCCAGAATAAGAAGGAACATCGTTCTTATCAATTTTCATGTTCACATCAGATACAATTCTTCCAAGCTTCGTTTTAAACTCGCCGTAGGCGATGAAGTCATTTTGAAATCCTGTGAAACTTCCGTTAAAGTTTATGTTACCGAACTTACTAACTATTTTTGGAACCAACTTCTTGTTTTTTCCTGTAATTCCGGCAAGTACTTCATCGAGGTCATTTTTATTCGTTCCTGCCATTTCAATTTTCAAATCCATGAAGGTTTCTTCCCATTTAGGCAAACCTTTAATGATGAAATCTCCCTTTATGTAGGTTGCCTTTCCCGATTTTATAGAAAGTTTTTTGGCCCGAAGGTTATTTACCAAACCAGAAATTTGTCCATCTACATCGATATCAAGCTTCATCTTGTTCATTTCCGGAGCGAAGAATGCAATATCTTTGGAAGTGAGGTGGCTATCTTTAAATATAGCCTTCATGCGAACGTTATCTATATAATGATTAAAGTCTCTGAAGGTTTTAAACTTCATCTGATAGTAGTTCGTTAACCGGCTCTGGTTGGTAACAAGCAAAAGATTTTTGAGCTCTATCGCGTTAGAATCAACTGTTGTTTCGGCGGTAAGGTTTTTTAAATAAAAACCACTTCGTTCTTTAAGGGTGAGATTTTTTACGTTGGTTTTGAAGAGGTGATTTTTGGTGTCTAAGCCTTCTAAAATTACGCTTAAATCTTTTACGTCAACATTGTCAAAATTTACACTTTTACCCTGGCTTAAATCCTTTCCCTTGAAGTTTTTATACTTAAAGTTTAGCTTATTGATGATAATTCTGCCGAAGGAAATTTTGTAAGGCTTTTTATTCGGATCTTTTACACTTGGCTTACCAGAATCAAAGTAATTTATAATAAAATCGAGGTTAGAAGAATTATCTTTGAAATCTTTTAAAAAGAAGGTTCCGTTGTTAATTTGAACAGTGTTTATATCGATAATCTTTTTTTTGATGGATAACTGGCTGATATCAACCATGAATGCTGGTGTACTTAAAAGCGTGTCTTTTTGCAAATCGAGCACGAGCAAATCTTCGAGCACGATAGATTTGAAAGGCATAATGTACAAGCTTTTAATTGATACGGTAGTATTAAGCTCCTTTGAAAGGTAAGCGGCAGCTTTTTGTGCAAAATAAGTTTGAACAGACTTAAATTGCAGTGAAAAAACAAGTAGCGAGAGCAGCAAAATTATTGATGCAATTACCCAAAGGAGTATTTTAAATAGTTTTTTAATAATTTTGCAGCTTAAATAAAAATAATTTGTCTGTTATACTTGCTATCGAGTCTTCCTGCGATGATACGTCAGTCGCTATTTGTAACAACGGCAAAATTACGGCCAATGTTATTGCAAACCAAACAATTCATCAAAATTATGGTGGCGTAATCCCTGAATTAGCTTCAAGGGTACATCAGCAAAATATTGTACCTGCGGTAGACCAAGCTTTAAAAAATGCGAATGTTACAAAACAGGACATAAATGCTGTTGCTTTTACCCGCGGACCAGGTTTATTGGGTTCACTTTTAGTGGGTGTATCATTCGCAAAATCTTTTGCTTTAGCCCTAAATCTACCGTTAATTTCTGTCAATCATATGCATGCACATATATTGGCACACTTTATTGACGATCCGAAGCCGAAATTTCCATTTTTGTGTTTAACAGTTTCTGGTGGCCACACTCAAATTGTGCTTGTTAAAGACTATTTTGATATGGAAATTGTTGGCGAAACTTTGGATGATGCCGCCGGTGAAGCGTTTGATAAAACTGCAAAGATTCTTCAGTTGCCTTATCCGGGCGGGCCACTTATTGATAAACATGCGCAACTAGGTAATGCTAAAGCCTTTAAATTCGCAGAACCAAAAATCGATGATTTGAATTTCAGTTTTAGTGGCTTCAAAACCTCAATTTTATATTTTATAAGAAAGCAGGAAAAAGAGAATCCAGATTTTATTGCCGAAAATTTAAATGATATTTGTGCGTCGGTTCAATTCAGCATTATTCAAATTTTAATGGATAAATTGAAAAAAGCTGCAAAACAATACGAGATAAAAGAAATTGCAATTGCTGGTGGCGTTTCTGCAAACTCAGGGTTGAGAAATACTTTACAGGATTTGGCGGTTCAGTTAGGTTGGAATGTTTACATCCCGGCATTTCAATATTGTACCGACAATGCCGGAATGATTGCCATTGCCGGTTATCATAAATATTTAAACCAGGATTTTGTGGAACAGAACGTTTCGCCAATGGCAAGGATGGAGTTTTAAAAACGCAAGGTAGTTTGAAGGTTTAACAACGGAATCAAAGGCATAAAAATTCAGTAATGAGTTAATTTTTGCCTCGCGGTAAATTGTAGAAACCTTGAGCTGAATATTTTAGTTTGATAATTAATTTTTATATGACAGGAGCATCATTAGTTTTTTGGATAGTTTGTGCGATTCCGCTGATCGGGATTTTGTATTATCTGATTAGAAAAGACAAAAATAAACTGAAGGGCAGTTGGGGCGTAATTATTCTGGGTGCTCTATTAATTGCCGCAATACTGGTAATTGTCTATGTAACTAAAGATTTTAATGCAATTTTTAGCCAGGATGGCAATTAGAAGCTTATAATATAATAGAAAAACCCCCAAACTGATTAATTTTGAGGGTTTTTCTCTTTATTGCGAAACTATTTTTCTTCTAGCTTATCGCCGGTTACTTCAGCTTTAATTTTAACTTCCAGTTCCTCAGCTAATTCAGGATTATCACTCAAAAGTTGCTTAACAGCATCTCTTCCTTGTCCTAATTTTGTATCACCGTAAGAATACCAAGAACCGGCTTTCTTAATAATGCCAAAATCAACGCCTAAATCAACAATTTCACCATTTTTAGAGATTCCTTCGCCAAACATTACATCAAACTCTGCAATACGGAAAGGCGGAGCAACTTTATTTTTAACGATTTTGACCTTAACTCGGTTACCAGAAACTTCATCAGAATCTTTAATCTGAGAAATACGACGAATATCCAGACGCACAGATGCATAAAATTTCAATGCGTTACCACCGGTTGTTGTTTCAGGGTTACCGAACATTACGCCAATTTTATCACGCAATTGGTTAATAAATATACAGCAACACCCTGTTTTTGAAATTGTACCTGTTAATTTACGTAGTGCCTGACTCATTAAACGGGCATGTAAACCCATTTTGCTGTCGCCCATTTCACCTTCAATTTCACTTTTAGGAACTAATGCAGCTACAGAGTCAATCACAATAACATCAATAGCGCCTGAACGGATAAGGTTATCGGCAATTTCCAGCGCCTGCTCACCGTTATCTGGCTGCGAAATCAATAAATTATCCGTATCAACACCTAGTTTCTTAGCATAGAACTGATCGAATGCATGCTCTGCATCGATAAATGCTGCAATACCACCTTTTTTCTGCGCTTCCGCAATTATGTGTGTTGCCAAGGTTGTTTTACCAGAAGATTCAGGACCATAAATCTCAATTACTCTTCCTTTTGGAATACCACCAATGCCTAAAGCGATATCCAAACTGATAGAACCTGTTGATATAAAATCAATTGGTTCAATAGCGGTATCGCCAAGTTTCATTATGGTACCTTTACCATAAGATTTTTCTAATTTATCCAGCGTTAACTGTAGGGCTTTTAATTTATCAGGATTTGCGCTTGCCATGTTTTATTATGATTTGATTTCGTAAATATAATCGAATTGTCAGCTATTATCTGCTTATGTTTATAACTTGTAATACTAAAATATTTAGCTAAGTTAATGGTTTTTTAGCTAATCTCAATAGTAAATTTGAAATAATTTAAGGCAGGTGTTTTTCACGTTCATTTCTAGCCTGCAAACGCTCAAAATACCTGCACATGTAGGTAATTTCACAAACTTCACATTTCGGGCTCCTGGCTACGCAAACGTACCGGCCGTGTAGAATAAGCCAATGGTGAGCGATATGTATATCTTGTTGCGGAAGATTTTTTACCAGGTCTTTTTCCACCGCCAATGGGGTTTTTCCGTTGGTTAACCCCAGGCGGTTTGCTACGCGAAAAACGTGCGTATCTACCGCCATTGCAGGCGCATTGTAAATAACAGATGCGATAACATTTGCCGTTTTGCGCCCCACACCCGGCATTTTCTGCAAATCATCAATCTCAGCAGGAACAACCTCGTTAAACTCGTTTACCAATATATTGGCCATGCCCACCAAGTGTTTGGCCTTATTATTCGGATAGCTTATACTTTTTATGTAATCAAAAACGATATCTGGGGTAGCTTCTGCAAGGGTTTTTGCATTAGGAAACCGCAAAAAAAGCGCTGGCGTAACCATGTTAACACGTTTATCGGTGCACTGGGCCGATAATATTACTGCAACCAAAAGCTGGTAGGGATTGTTATAATGCAATTCGGTTTCGGCATCGGGCTGTTTTGCCGAGAAATGTTTTACGAAAAGTTTATACCGTTCTTTTTTAAGCATCTGCAAATATAGCGAGCAGATTTATAACCAATGATTTTTATTAGGAAATCAAAATACGGGTACTTTTTAACGGGCAGTCTCGCTTTCTGCTTCAATCTTTTCAACTTCTGTTGTGCCTCTTTTGCTGCACTTTAGCTGGCAATGTTAACTGGTTCTTTTTTCGCCAGAAGTTAAAAAGTATTTTCGCTTCAATCTGGTTTATAAGGCAAAACCTGTAATCAGCAACTAAAGTCCAAACGCGAAAACCTATCCTATGTTATTCGCATTAATTGCAGAAGCTGTAGTTCCTAAACCTGATGGCAGCGGCAGCCCGAGCATTTTTCTGCGAGGCTAAAGCGAACAGCAGGGCGAACATTTTTTAGAGGCGAAGGCCGTTCATTTGCAAATGATAATTAATGAAATGATGGCGCCGGAACCTTAACTTTTTCTGTTATTTCTTGTTTGCTTTTAATTAACCAAAAGGCAAAAAATGCGCCAACCAAAGCCATTGCAGCCCCAACATAGGCTGGAGCGGTGTAATCGAAACCATAAACCAATGGTAAGCCTCCAAAAAACGCACCCAAAGCATTGCCAATATTAAAACTCGCCTGACTTGCAGATGCGGCAAGCATTTCGGAGCCTTTAGCCGACTGGATCATCAGCATTTGTATAGGAGCTGCCAGGGCAAAAGAAACAGCGCCGGTAATGAATGTCATTATCAACGCCAGGGGTTGATTTGCTGATACAAAATGTACAATTGTTAATGTTACAACCATGGTTAACAGCAATGCTGCCGATGCTTTTGCGGGTGAAAATTTATCGGCTAACAAGCCACCGATATAATTTCCTACCATCATGCCAAAGCCTGCAAGCATAAGGATGTAAGTTACGGCGTTTGGCGAAAAGCCGGCAACATCCGTCATTAATGGTGCAATGTAGCTGTACCAGGTAAACAATCCGCCGGTTCCGATTGAAATCATAAAGATAATTATCCAGGCTTCCCGTTTTTTGAAGAAGCTCAATTCTGCTTTTAAGTCTCTGTTTTTAGTCGCCTCTAAAGCAGGTAACCATAGTTTGAGGCTTAACAAAGTAATAAGACCTACTAAAACGACCACCGCGAAGGAGATTCGCCATGAAAAATTGTGTCCGATGAAAGTTCCGAGCGGAACGCCTACAATGTTTGCGATGGTTAAACCCATAAACATTAATGAAACTGCCTGTGCAGCTTTTCCTTTTTGTGCAATGCGGCTTGCTACAACCGAGCCTACACCGAAAAATGCACCATGTGGCAAGCCAGAAAGTAACCTCGCAATAAAAAGTGTGTTAAAAGTAGGGGCAAAGGCCGAAAACGCATTAAATACTGTAAACATAACCATCAAAGCAATTAATATCTTCTTTGGTGGATATTTACCTGCAATCATAATTAACAGTGGCGCACCGATTACAACGCCTAGTGCGTACGCTGATATCAAATGGCCCGCCTGAGGAATGGTAACGTTTAAATCTTTAGATATATCTGGCAATAAGCCCATCATCACAAACTCTGTAATGCCGATGCCAAGGCCACCAAGTGTTAAGGGAATTAAATTCTTGTTCATAGTGTGCTTAGTGTTAAAATTACACTAAGCAAAGGTATGAGTTTGCAAGAATGTTTTTGTAATTCTTGTGTAAATGAAGCACATAAAAAAAGCTGCCTCAATTCTTGGGGCAGCTTTTGGCTCTTGTAAAATTTACTTCTTTTTGCTGTAGGCTAATATCCTGTTGATTGAATCATCCGAAGGATTTTTAATCAGCCCATCTAACTTACTTTTGATTTGATCATAAAATAAGTCAATTTCCGCATCAGAATCATTATCAGTTATCGACTGAAACATGTTTTGGGTAGGTAAATTTACATTTGTTTTTGATGTAGAGGTTTTTGTCATAAGCAACTAAATGTTTTTGTTTTATAAACTTAACGATAGTTGAGATGCTTTATTTCAATCGAAAAAACATTTTGTGTAATATTTAAGTTACCCTTTGTAAGTCATTTCCTTAGTTTTAAGCATCTTGCGGAGGTTGCTTAATGCGTACCTCATTCTACCTAATGCTGTATTGATACTCACATCAGTTAAATCTGCTATTTCTTTAAAGCTTAAATCTGCATAGTGACGCATTAAAAGCACTTCTTTCTGCTCATCTGGCAGTAAATGAATCATTGCTTTTAAATCTTTATGAGTTTGGTCGCGGAGCATTTTATCCTCTGCACTTTCATCATAAAAGTGCAGCATGTTGAAAACGTCCATGCCATCAGAACTGGTAATAATTGGCGTTCTTTTTTCTTTTCTGAAGTAATCGATAACTAAATTATGTGCTATACGCATTACCCACGGCAAAAATTTGCCTTCTTCATTGTATCGCCCGGAGCGCAGGGTGTTAATTACCTTTATAAATGCATCCTGAAAAATATCCTCCGCAAGGTATTGGTCTTTAACCAATAAATATATAGAAGTATAAATCTTGCTTTTATGTCGGCGTAAAAGTTCCTGCAATCCATTCTCGTTCCCGGCAACGTATAACTTTACCAGGTCCTGATCATTATATGATTGTAAATTCATAGGTTTACCTACACTAAATCCCGTACTATTTGCTAAAAATTAATTTGTAGAAGTTTAATTTCTATAGCTGCTCTCCTATGTTTTTTGAATGTGTTAGTTTGGTTTTGAGGTTGTTAATATTCAAAGAAAGTGTTTTTTTTATCAAAAAGCAAAAAATAAAATGTTAAAAAATAAATTAACCACCTCAGTACGCTATTTTTGTATATTATTTATAAAACACTAATTATCCTAAAAAGGTTATATTCCATATCTGTTATATTTCATGAGCAAAAAAGAAGCCGAAAAAGATCCGCATAAAAATATTATTATAAAAGGTGCCCGTGTGCACAACCTTAAAAATATAGATGTTGCAATTCCGAAAAATAAATTAGTTGTTGTAACAGGTATGTCGGGTTCGGGAAAATCTTCGCTTGCTTTCGATACTTTATATGCTGAAGGACAGCGACGTTATGTAGAGAGTCTTTCTAGTTATGCCCGTCAGTTTATGGGTAGAATGAATAAGCCTGATGTGGACTACATTAAAGGTATAGCGCCGGCAATCGCAATCGAGCAAAAAGTAATTACCTCAAACCCCAGGTCTACCGTAGGTACATCAACAGAGATTTATGATTATTTAAAGCTGCTTTTTTCCAGAATTGGCAAAACAATCTCTCCTGTATCAGGAAAAGAAGTAAAAAAAGATTCGGTTAGTACGGTTGTTGATTTTGTTGGCGCCTTGCCGGCAGATACCACGGTTACTATTTTTTGCCCGCTTTACCCACACAATAACAGAACAATTAAAGAAGAACTTGCTATCCTTTTACAAAAAGGCTTTTTACGGGTATTAATGGATGGCAAAATTTTAAAAATTGAATCCGTGCTGGATGATGCTGACTTTAAAGATGCTGAACTAACAAATGATGAAACGGTGCAGATTCTTATAGACAGAATTGTAAGCAGTACCGATGAAGAGACTTTGAGCCGCCTTGCAGATTCTGTGCAAACCGCATTTTTTGAGGGTAAGGGCGATTGTTATGTGGAAGCCGAAGGTAAAACCAAACATTTTAGCGACAGGTTTGAACTTGATGGCATGCGTTTCGAGGAGCCAACCCCAAATTTCTTCTCTTTCAATAATCCTTACGGCGCCTGTAAACGTTGTGAAGGATATGGCAATGTAATTGGAATTGACGAAGATTTAGTTGTTCCTGATAAAAGCAAGAGTGTTTATGATAATGCAATAGCGCCATGGCGTGGTGAAAAAATGAGCGTTTGGTTGCAAAACTTTATAAAAGTTGCGCCAAAATTTGATTTTCCGATCCACCGGTCTTACAGTGCGTTAACAGAAAAAGAGCAACGCCTGCTTTGGACAGGTAACAAATATTTCGCCGGATTGGATGCTTTTTTCAAAGAGTTGGAAGAGCAAACCTATAAAATTCAGTACCGGGTAATGTTATCCCGCTATCGCGGTAAAACAACCTGCCCTGATTGTAAGGGTTCTCGTTTGCGTAAAGATGCTTCTTATGTAAAAATCGCAGATAAATCCATTATCGACGTAGTTTTAATGCCTCTATCTAAAGCTTTAGTTTTTTTTAATGACTTAAAGCTTAATGCAAATGATGCTAAAATTGCCAAACGCCTGCTTGCGGAAATCGATAATCGTTTTCTTTATTTAAACAATGTTGGCTTAGGTTATTTAACCTTAAATCGTTTATCAAATACCTTATCAGGCGGCGAATCGCAACGAATAAATCTGGCTACTTCGCTAGGCAGTAGCTTAGTGGGTTCTATTTACGTACTGGATGAACCGAGTATTGGCTTGCATCCCCGCGACACCAATAAGCTTATTGAGGTGCTTATCTCTCTCAGGAATGTTGGCAATACCGTGTTGGTTGTGGAGCATGAAGAAGAAATGATGCGTGCTGCCGATTACATTATAGATATTGGTCCGGAGGCAGGTACCCATGGTGGTCACCTGGTTTTTAGTGGCAATTACGAAGAAATTCTAAAAGATAAAAAAAGTTTAACGGGAAGGTATTTATCTGGCGAGGAAAAAATTGCCATTCCTGAAAAACGTCGTAAATGGAAAGACCATATTTTGATTAAAGGGGCAAGGGAAAATAACCTTCAGAACATTGATGTTAAGTTTCCTTTAGGGGTTTTTACTGCCGTAAGTGGCGTTTCGGGTTCTGGAAAAACCAGTCTCGTTAAAAAGATTTTGTATCCGGCGCTGCAAAAGGCAATAGGCAATTATGCAGGTGAACAAACCGGAACTTACGATGGTATTTTCGGTAATTGCGATTTGGTAAGCGCCGTTGAAATGGTCGACCAAAACCCAATAGGGCGGTCCAGTCGCTCAAACCCGGTTACTTATGTTAAAGCCTGGGATGATATAAGGGCATTGTTTTCTGGTTTAGCAGCAGCAAAGGCGGCGGGACTTAAACCGGCAGCTTTTTCTTTTAATGTGGAGGGTGGCCGTTGTGATGTTTGCCAGGGCGAAGGCGAAGTGAAAATCGAAATGCAGTTTATGGCCGATATTTATTTGCCTTGCGAAGCCTGCGGAGGCAAACGCTTTAAACAGCAGGTTTTGGACGTTACTTATAAGGAGAAAAATGTATCCGAAATTTTGGATATGACCATTGATGAAGCGGTGGAGTTTTTTAAGGATGAACAGAAGATTTTAAACAAGCTCAATCCATTGGTTGATGTAGGTTTAGGCTATGTTCATTTGGGGCAGTCATCCAACACATTATCTGGCGGAGAAGCCCAGCGAATTAAACTTGCATCTTTTCTAATTAAGGGTAACAATGCCAACAAAACCTTGTTCATTTTTGATGAACCGACAACAGGTTTGCATTTTCACGACATTAAAAAACTGCTTAAGGCCTTAAATACCTTAATAGAACAAGGAAATACAATTCTGGTTATTGAGCACAATATGGACATGATTAAGTGTGCAGATTGGGTTATAGACATCGGTCCGGAAGGGGGCGACGGTGGCGGGCAGCTTGTTTTCGAAGGCATACCTGAAGACCTGGTTAATGAGAAAAGTTCGTACACCGGGAAATATTTAGCATCGCATTTGAATTTAAATCCATAATTTCGGCAATGCTACTTATAACGTTCTTCATTGGCATTTTACTTAATGCAATGGGTTACATTCCTCCCGGGAATATTAACCTTACTGTAGCGCAGCTTGCCATAAATAAAGGCATGCGGCAGGTTTGGTATTTTATCCTTTCTTTTTCGTGTGTCGAAATTTGCTTCACCTTCGGTATGATGCGCTTTGCCCGCTGGGCAATGAGCGACATTAACCCAAACGCAGCAGTAAGCGAGGTAAGACTTGGTACCCTGGTGGATTGCTTTATGATTGTTATGTTTATTGTTATGGGCACCATAACGTGGGTTAACCGTAAAAAGGCGCCCAAAACAAGCAATAAAAAAGAAGATAAGCGCAGTGGCAGTGTATTGTATGGATTAATACTTGGTGTTTTAAATCCCGTTCAGATACCTTTCTGGTTGTTTTTTGGAAATTATGTAATTCTACACGAGTGGATAAAAACCGACTATTTATCGCTAATTATTTTTAGTATTGGTTCTGGTTTTGGCTCAGCCCTGGCGCTGTACGTTTATGCGCATTTTGCAACTTTTATTCAGGAGAAGTTTGCGCTGAGTAGCTTAATCATTAATAAATCTATAGCGATATTTCTGTACGTATTGGCGCTTTATCTAATTGGAAAGCAATTGTTTATTATATTTTAGCGCATAATTTAAAGCCGGCTCAATTTGTTATAGAATAGTTTTTAAGGAATATCAGATTAGCAAAGTTACCGGATTTTTGTCAAAAATTCTACATTCCAAATCTTCTCGGCCTTCCTGCCAATTAGCCAGAATGATGCTGCTAAAACAGCGAAAAACAGGGCTTTATGCCAGCTATCCCAGAAGTATTCAAAATACCGTGTGTAAAGGTTTAAGAATAAAAACGTAATGCCAAATTCCCTTGCAACATCATCATGGTATTTCAGCCCAAATAAAGTGCTGGCAACGCAAACGGCCGCCGATGTTAAGGCCCAGTAGAAAAGACTCAATTGCCTTACGCTGTACCACTCTTCGAGGCTGGCGAAATTTCCGAATACGGATAAAGCCCATAAAGCAACAAAGAGATAAACCATTCCGGCGATGTAGGTAACCTGAAAAAAATGCGCCAATTTTGGTTTTACTTTCATTATAAAAGACGCGGCAGTTAAGATTGCGCCAAATAAAACGAAACGCAATGGGTAGTTCATCCCAAGGAAATAATAGTTCCATCTACTTAAATAGCCGGTTTCTGTCCCAAACCAGGCGCCCAAGGATATTAAGGCGAAAATCCAGATTAACCTTGAGTTGAAAATGTAGCCTAACACCCCATAAATAAACACAGAAATCAAAATTAGAATGGAGAAGTTACCAGAGCCGTTATCTATCGCCTTTCCGAAATAAGCGATTGCGTTGGCTGTTAGCAAAATGGCAGAAAAAACAATTGCTTCGTTACTGAATTTTAAATGCGATAAGCTTTTCTTTCTTCGAAAACCTAAAATATAGAGCCAGGCGGCAAGGCCGGCAGAAACGATTGCAATAACAATATTCGGGGTATCATAAACCCTTTTCAGGTAATTTAGAACAGAATTATCAATTAGTAGAGAACCAAGCGCAATAAAACCACAAGCCAGGGCAACCCAAAATGCATATTGTGCGAGGCGGAGCCAATCAAAATTTTTAGCCTCGTAACTTTTGCGCAGTTTTTTTTCGGTTTCTTCGTCAATCAGACCGTCAGCTCTCCAGTGCTCAATCATATCATCCAGAAACTCGCTTTTTTCTCTATCAACTTTCATAGCCAGGTTTGTATACGAAGATATAAAATTAGTGTAAAGATAAAAGTGTTGGTTTCAAGGCACATTATCAACTATATAACTTCTCTAATTTTTTTATTGTTACCTACAATCCAGATTACATCGCCATTATCGAAAATGAAATCGGATGACGGATTTAAAATCCTGTCGGCGCCACGTTCAATGCCAACAATTAAAGCCTGCGCTTTTTCCCGTATTCCAGCATTCCTAATGCTTAAACCATATACCGGAGAATCGGCATTTACAACAACTTTTTGCAGGGTCATTTCTTTATCGGGGAAGCTTTTTTCCTGTTCTGTTTCCGGAATATCTACTTCTAAAATAGCTTTGACTGCAGCGAGCTGGTCGTCAGCCCCGATTAATAACAACTTATCATTAGGGTAGAGTAGCTCATCCCGGCCGGGTGTTGGAATGTTGTTTCTGCCCCGCTCAATCATGGCAATATTAACTCCGTACTTCTCCCTAATCATTAAACTGGCCAATGTTTTGCCAACCACTTCCGATTCGGGCGACACCGTTAATTCGGCAAGGTGGGTATCCCAAGGCAAAATTGCTGGTTTTTGATTTTCCCGTGCATTTAAATTCAGCATAAAGCGTTTTTCGAGTTTGTCGTAAAACGACTGCAGTTTTCTTGAGAAAATTACCATACCCAAAACAATCATTGCCAGAGCAATTCCGGCAGCAATCCAGGTATCGAAAAACTCGTACATTAAAAATCCGACGAAGAAAATGCCCAAAGCAATCCTGAAGGCTTCGATGGCAATTAATGGTCCGCGGGTATATTTTTTGTTTAACCAGAGGTGCGAATATGCGGTTTTTTGAATTCTGCGGATGGATAACGCCCATAAAAATGGCGACATTAACACAAAAGAAACCACAACACTTATAATAATTGATGTTAAGCTGTTGGCAATATTTTTAACGATAAATGGTTGCACATACCGATAAGCCAGGAAAATAATGGCAATAATTATGACCGAATGAATAATAGTATTGAAAATATACGAGCGTAAAAGTATTTTCCAATCGCTAAGGGTCGTAATTCCTTCCGTGCTCGAACTGTATCTCTCAATTCCGTCGAGCCATTTTTGTGGTAAATTTCTTTTCAAAAACTGATAAAATGGCTCAGAAAGCTTTATCAGATAAGGTGTTGTAAAAGTAGTAATGGCAGCTGCAGCAACGGCTATTGGGTACAGAAAATCGCTTGTAACTTTTAAGGTCAAGCCAAGCGATGCAATGATAAAAGAGAATTCTCCAATTTGAGCTAAACTCATTCCGGATTGTACCGATGTTTTAAGAGGCTGACCAGAAAGCAATGCCCCGAGAATGGTGAACAGTATTTTGCCGAGAATAATTACTGCCGTGGCAACAATAATTGGAACGGAATATTTAACCAACATGGCTGGGTCTATTAACATACCAACTGATACGAAAAACACTGCTGCGAACAGATCTTTTACCGACTTTGTGAGGTGTTCGATTCGTTCTGCCTGCGTGGTTTCTGCCAAAATTGAACCCATAATAAATGCACCGAGTGCGGGCGAAAAGCCAACCTTATCTGCCAGTAAAACCATTACCAGGCAAAGCGCCAATGAAACAACAAGCATCGTTTCATCATTCATCAATTTTTTTGTGGCTTTTAAGAAGGATGGCACTAAAAATATGCCCCCGAGAAACCAGAGCACGAGGAAAAATGCAAGTTTTAAGATTGAAAATAACATTTCCGTACCTGCCGATTGCTGGCTAACGGCTAAAGTTGAAAAAAGTACCAGTAACAAAATGGCAACCAAATCCTCAACAATTAAAACGCCGAAAACTAACCCGGCAAATTTTTTATGCTTTAAGCCAAGTTCTTCAAAGGCCTTTATGGTAATCATTGTTGATGAGATGGATAAAATCCCACCGAGGAATAAACTATCCATGTTTGACCAGCCCATTGCCTTCGCAACCAGATAACCGGCCAGAATAATAAAGAGCACTTTTACAATTGCTGTTATGGATGCGGACCCACCTACTTTAACAAGTTTTTTAAAACTAAATTCTAAGCCCAGACTAAACAAAAGGAATATAACGCCGATTTCACCCCAAATATTGATGCTTTTGGTATCGGTCACTGATGGAAAAAAACTAAGGTGGGAGCCGACCAAAAGGCCTGCTAATATATAACCTAAAACTAATGGCTGTTTAATTTTTTTGAAGATAAGCGTGGTTATTCCTGCTGCTGCAAGAATTAAACCTAAATCGGCAATTAAATCTGGTAAATGCATCTATAAAAATTCGGAAAAATGGTAAAATATACAAAAGCCTGGCTTCTGCCAAGCGTAAGTTAATGCAGGAGCGGCATCATTGCGCTGTTATTGCAGATTATAACTACCAGAAAACGTGTTTCGGATAGAGCATTTTGAATAAACACCAATATTTAAAGCCTAACCGTTTAATGATAACTTTTGCATTGATATTTTTGTTCTTTAAAAAAAGAAATAAGAAAAATGAGAAGAGTATGAAAGGGGATTGCGCAAGCTTTAAGGCGCTATTGCTGATAAAATCTTTCTGCAAATGTTCATTTTCGCTACAAAAACCCGGATTAATTTTTACCGGTCGCTTTGGAGAAAATGAAACAACTTTTGAAGCGCTGTTAACGGCATTATTCTTTTTAAACTGCGAAGCGTAGCTTGCACAATTAATAGAAAACAGCAGAAAAATAATGATGTAAAAAACCCTCATTGCTGCTAATGTAGCAAAAAATGGCCCTTTTTGAAAGGAAAATATGAATTCGGCGCCTTAGTTTATCGTTTCGAAGTATGCCAGCGTAGCCTCCTTATCTTTTTGAAGTTGGATGGTTAAGGCGTCTAAACCGGTAAATTTTACATCATGGCGCAAAAATTTTAAGAAATTCATTTTTATATCCTGACCATATATTTCCTGGTCGAAATCGAAGATATTAACTTCGATATTTCTTGTCATGCCGTTAATGGTTGGCCGCTGGCCGATGTAAGCCATGCCTTTGTAGGTTAACGGCTGGTCATTTACAGTTAACGCTTCTGTGTTTTTGTCCAAATTCTGAATTTCAGGATTTGTATGCATTTCCACCGTAACAGCATAAATTCCATCGCCGGGAATGAGCTTATAGGTTTCTTCCACAAAAATATTTGCCGTAGGAAAACCAATTGTACGGCCAATTTTGTCTCCTTTAATTACCCTTCCGAAAATAGAAAACGGATAACCTAAATAATCAGCTGCCAAGGCAACATCTCCGGCTAAAAGTGCCTGGCGAATTTTGGTTGAACTTACCGCTACATCGTGGATATCTTGCTCCATAATTTCTTCAACTGTAAATCCAAAACGAATTCCTGCTGCTTTTAAATCTGCCAGGTTGCCCCTGCGGTCCTTACCAAAGCGATGGTCGTAACCGATAATGATGTGTTTAGTGCCAATATTATTTACCAGCGTATTCCTGATGTAATCTTCAGGGAGCTGATTCGAAAAATCTCTGGTAAAAGGGGTGATGATAAGGTGGTCTACCCCGAGTTGTTTCAAAATCTCCGCTTTTTCATCCATCGTGTTAATCATCTTCAATTCCTGATTTTCTGGGTCGATAATCATCCTCGGGTGAGGGAAGAATGTTAAAATTACACTTTCGCCTTTTTCAGCTTTGGCTTTTTCTACAAGTTGTTTTACTATTTTTTGATGACCAAAATGTACACCATCAAATGTACCAATGGTAACGATGGCGTTGTCTAATTTATTGAAATCGGCAAGGTTATTATAAATTTTCAATTGTAGATTTTTTATGGTTTTTGGTTTTGCGTTAGGGATGGAAGCGATATCCCCCGGTTTTTCATCGGGGATTTAGCGTACAGCCCGACCCCTTGCGTAGCTTGGGGTAACGCCATAATTTTTTAAATATTTTTAATGCAGAGCGTGTTTTTTAACCACGCCACCTTTTAAGTCGGCAATTTGTTGTTGTATCACAAACGCATCGGCATCAATCTGGCGGATTGCTGTTTGCAACTTGCTCATTTCCAGTTTAGTTACAACTGTAAAAATAATATCGATGTCTTTTTTTTCTCCGTAACCGCCTTCACCTTTATAAATGGTAACGCCCCGCCTCATATCGCCAATAATGAAGCTCTTTATGGCATCCTGATGTTCGGAAATAATGGTTACGCCGGTATATTGTTCGATGCCATTTACAATAAAATCGATGGTGTAAGAGGCTGACAGATAAGTTAATATGGCATATAGCGCAGTTTCGATATTAAGGAAATAAGCTGCAAATGCAAAAATTATTACATTTAAAATCAGGATGATATTGCCAACCGTTAATATGCTGTTTTTGCTGATGTAGAGGGCTAAAACCTCTGTTCCATCAATAACGCAACCTCCACGCATTGCTAAACCAATTCCGCCTCCTAAAAATAATCCCCCAAAAAAGGCAATTAAAAGCTTGTCGTGGGTAATTGGTTGAAATGGTAGAAAAACTAATGCTAGCGAAAGTGCTGCAATGGCAACCGCGGTTCTAAACGCAAAACCTTTGCCAATTTGCCGGTAGCCTAAAATAACGAATGGAATGTTGATTAGAACAATCAGGTAAGATAAATTCCATCCTGTAAGGGTGCTTAGCAATAAGGAAATACCCGTAACACCGCCGTCTATAAAGTGGCTTGGCATTAAGAAACTTTTCAAACCAAAACAAGCCGAGGTAACCCCCGCAACAATTAAAAGGAATTCTTTTATTAAGCGTGCGTTCTTGTTTTTGATGTTGTTCATGCTTCCTCCTGTGCTTTAGCTACTTCTTTTTTACTACGAATATAATTAACAAGCTCTAAAACCTCAAACGAATCAGAGAGTAAAAAGTTTCCGCTACGTGTTCGGGTGAGCTTGGAAAGATAAGCGCCATTGTTTAGTTTTTTACCAAAGTCGGAAACCAGGGAGCGGATGTAAGTACCTTTGCTACAAACGATTCTGAAATCAATTTCGGGCAATTCTATTCTGGTAATTTCAAATTCGGGCACAGAAACAAAACGTTTTCGGAGTTCAACCTCTTCGCCGAGCCTGGCTTTAACATATAGGCGTTCGCCATTTACTTTTACCGCAGAATGTGCAGGTGGATATTGTTCTATATCGCCAATAAAAGGCTTGCAGGCTTCGGTAATTTCAGTCTCGGTGATGGCGCTGATATCAAACGTTTCATCAATTTCCGTTTCCATATCAAAGGATGGGGTACTGGCGCCCAAAATCATGGTGCCTGTGTATTCTTTTTCCTCGGCCTGAAAGGTGTCTATTTGTTTGGTTAGTTTACCGGTGCAGATGATGAGCAGCCCGGTTGCCAGTGGATCTAAAGTGCCGGCATGGCCAACCTTAAGCTTTAATGGTTTTAAGGAGTTACGTATTTTGCCAACTACATCAAAAGAAGTCCATTTGTATGGCTTGTTGATAAGCAGCAGCTCTCCCTCTGCAAAACTGAAATCTTTAAACTTTGAACTTTCTGTACTCACAAAATTTTTTTGTGCAAAGATACAGATTAAATAATTTGTAAGTTGTGTCCGGTTAGCAGCAAGCCTATGATTATTAATCCGGCTACTATTCGGTACCAGCCAAAAACTCTGAAGCCATGTTTATTTAGGTATCCGATAAAACTCTTAATGGCCAGAAGTGCAACAATAAAAGCCACCACATTACCAATTACTAACAGGTTAATTTGCTCGTGGGTAATCGTGTTACCTTCCTTATAAAAATCGTACAATTTTTTTGCCGTTGCTGCGAACATGGTTGGCACAGCTAAAAAGAACGAAAACTCTGCGGCTACTTTTCTGCTTAATTTCTGAGTCATTCCTCCAACAATTGTTGCCCCAGAGCGTGAAACACCCGGAATCATAGCAATGCATTGAAAGAAACCAATTTTTAAAGCTGTTAAATAAGTTATTTCTTCTTCCTCATTTATGGTTGGTTTGTTAAACCAATTATCAACAAATAAAAGTATCACTCCGCCAACGAGGAGGGATATTCCAACCGCCATCGGGCTTTCTAAAAGCTCATCTATTTTTTTGCTGAGCAATAATCCGAATATCGCCGCAGGAATAAATGCGACTAATAATTTGATGTAAAAATTTATGGATTTGAAAAATCTTTTGAAGTACAATACCACTACAGAAAGAATGGCACCCAGTTGTATGGCAACAGTGAAAAGTTTCACAAATGGTTCGCTGGCTATGCCCATTAAAGATGAGCCAATAATCATATGACCGGTGCTTGATACAGGCAAAAATTCGGTTAGTCCTTCAATAATTGCAAGGATAATCGCTTCAAAAGAATTCATAGTTTTAGAAATTGTGGATTATTCCCAGATTAATTTTAATTTGTAGTTTTTTAATTTTTTATCTTTTGATATCAAGACTAAATCTTCGGCAATAGCTTGTGATACAATAATCTTGTCGAATGGATCATTGTTTGCGAATTCCAGATTAAGCAATGTAGAAAGGTGGGCCTCATTGATCGAAATAATCTCAATTTGATTTCGCTCTGTAAATCGAAATAGTTCGTTAAAATCAATCTTCAATTCTAGCTTTCCTATTTGCTTCTTAATAGCTATTTCCCACAACGACGCGATACTTAAAAAACAAGGTTGATTGATGTCGCTGAGTTGGGTTTTAATCGATGCGGGCAATTGCTTATCTCCGGCTACAAACCACAAAAATGCATGTGTGTCTAAAAGAAAAGCCATTAGATGTATTCAGCAAACATATCTAAAGGCTCGTCGAAATCATCAGATAGTTTAATTTTGCCTTTTGCATACCCAAACTCGCGAGATTTTGGTTTGGGTTGCGTTGCGTTTTTTGTTTTTAAAAATTCAACAAAGTCTGCAACTTCCTGCCTAAGATTCATAGGTAGTGAGTTTATTTCTATTTGCAAATTAGTTGTTGTCATGAATTAAAGTTAAAAAAAATGCATTGGTTGTGCCAAATTATTTTTTAAGGATGGCGTAAATTCCAAAGGCGAAACCGAATAACACCACCAAAGGCGCCAACAGTGTTCTTCGGAAATCGTAAATGTCGCCGGTTGTGCCCATCATCAGTACAAAACCAACTACAACAATTGCCATACTTATCAACAATAACTGGTAGTTTTTTTTGTTGAAAACCAATTCGCTTTTAACGTCCTTAGCAACCGGACTTGTTTTTTTCTCTGCCATTACCTGTAAAGATGATAAGATTTTAAACGTAAATACCTGCTAACTGCAAACCATGTGCTTAAACCAGTAATGAAAATTCCAATGATAACCAGACTTATAAATACAAAGCCAAATTCTTTGTAGTTATTTAAAATGATGATTTCAGGAACCTCTTTACGTGCATAAATTAATGTAGCAAGTAAAATTATAATTGCAATAAAGGCCGCAATTAAACCATGCAGCGCAGCATATAATAAGAAAGGACGTCTGATAAAATTTTTCGTTGCACCAACAAGCTGCATACTTTTTATTAAAAAACGTTGTGAGTAAATTGCCAGGCGTATTGTGTTGTTAATCAATGCGATAGAGATAACCAGAAGTAAGGCAGCGAACGCAAGAATAATTAACCCAATAGTGTTAATGTTCTTGTTTACCATATCAATTAACGAACTCTGGTAAACGACTTCTTTTACAACCGGGTTTTTCGCGATGTTGGCTTTCAGCGCATCAATACTCTTGTTGTTGGCATAATCTGCTTTCAGATAAACATCGAAGGTGGAGGTTAGAGGGTTATAACCTAAAAAGTTCACAAAATCTTCGCCTAAATCCTGAGTTAAGTTACGGGCAGCGAGTTCTTTGTTAACGTATTGCGTCTGTTTTACCGCAGGGTTTGCATTCAGTTCTTTTTGAAAAGCTAAAATATCAGTTTCCTTTGCACCTTCATCTACAATAATGTTTAAAACGATGTTTTCTTTTACGTAGTTAGACAGGTTTTTGGCGTGTACAAGTACCAACCCAAGCAGCCCCAGCATTAACAAAACCAAAGCGATGCTTATAATCGTAGAGATATAAACAGTCTTGGTCTTCTTAGATGCGTCACTTACTTCGAATTCTTCCATGTATTTAAATTTTGTTTTTGCGAAAATATAAATTATACCTGATAAACACCAATATAAACGTTTTCTAAATGAATATTAACGCAATACTATTGGAATTATTTCTTGCTAATTTGGTAACCGCAATTAGCTTTTTTTGCTAAATCTGTACGAAATTTGGATAAGCGATGTTAATAATCGTAACTAAAACTTAAATCTACCCTAAATGAAAAAACGAATTACCTTATTAAGCCTGTTTTTTTTAGCAACAGCCACGTTATTCTCCTGCAAAAAGGATGAAACTTCTCTGAAGGCAAGAATGATTGGCAAATGGACGGTTAATAAAATTGAAGTCTCAGGTAATAGCAATCAAACACTAAATGGAACCTTTAATTACACGGCGAACGATTACCTTGATTTTAAATCGAATGAAGATGATCAGGTTGAACTTAGTTTAACCAATCAACGAACAATCGGCAACTATACCGTTTCGCTTGGCAACGACTTTGGTATGATTTTCCCCGAAGGAACGTCTTATTGTACGGTTTCTACAATTTCTGGTACGCAACTTCAATTCACCGCTAAAATCGACAAAACTAATATTGTTAAAAAATATTACCTCACAAGATAGAAAGATCTTAATCCCCGATTATTTGCTTGCGTCATTGGTTCTAAACCAATGGCGCTTTTTGTTTTTATAAGTCGAAGGTGTTTGTTTGATAAACTGATGGCTTCTTACCTCGCAATGGCGAAATATTCGCTATCAGCAACCTGTACAGCACTTAAAAATTTTGTGTTTCAGCGCAAAATTATGTTTCACTAAACCCCTTAATTTCCGTAATTTCGCCCCTTTAAAAATTTAAAACTTGCAATGGACTACCAATTCAAAGAAATAGAACAAAAGTGGCAGAAATTTTGGGCCGACAATCAGACATTTAAAGTCGAAAGTAACTCTGAAAAGCCAAAATATTATGTTTTAGATATGTTTCCTTACCCATCGGGAGCAGGTTTACATGTTGGTCATCCACTGGGATACATTGCATCAGATATTTTTTCGAGATATAAACGCCTTAAGGGTTTTAACGTCTTGCATCCAATGGGTTACGATTCTTTTGGTTTGCCGGCAGAGCAATATGCAATTCAAACCGGTCAGCATCCGGCCATTACAACAGAGGCAAACATTGCAACTTACCGTCGCCAGTTAGATCAGATAGGTTTTTCTTTCGATTGGAGTCGTGAAGTTCGCACCAGCGAACCTTCCTATTACAAATGGACGCAATGGATTTTTATGCAATTGTTCAATTCGTGGTATAACATTGAAAATGACCGGGCAGAGGACATTTCAACCCTAATTGAAAAATTTAATTCATCCGGCACCGCCGATGTAAAGGCTGTTTGTGATGAAGATGTGAAATCTTTTATGCCGAGCGATTGGGCAACATTTACGGACGAAGAAAAGCAAGTTGAGTTGCTTAAATACCGCATGACTTACCTTCGCGAGAGTACTGTAAACTGGTGCCCGGCTTTGGGAACAGTTTTAGCCAATGATGAAGTGAAAGATGGTTTTTCTGAGCGTGGCGGATACCCTGTTGAGCAAAAAAAAATGATGCAGTGGAGCATGAGAATCACTGCTTATGCCGACAGGCTTTTGCAAGGCTTGAACACCATCGACTGGCCTGAGCCGATAAAAGAAATGCAGCGCAACTGGATTGGAAAAAGCGTTGGAGCGTCTGTAAAATTCAAAATTGAGGGCAGTGAAACCTCTATCGAAGTTTTCACCACTCGCGTAGATACAATTTTTGGGGTGTCATATTTAGTTTTGGCACCAGAACACGAATGGGTTGCCGAATTAACCACAGCCGAACAAAAACAGGAGGTGGATAATTACATTGCTCAAACCAAAAAGAAATCTGAGCTAGACCGCATGGCGGATACAAAAACTGTGTCTGGTGCTTTTACCGGTAGTTATGTAATTAATCCGGTTAATGGCGACCGTGTTCCATTGTGGATTGCCGATTACGTGCTTGCAGGTTACGGAACCGGTGCGGTAATGGGTGTGCCAAGTGGTGACCAACGCGATTGGTTATTTGCAACACATTTTAACTTGCCAATTATCCAGATTTTGGATGGACAGAAAGATATAGAGACACAAGCGGATGCCACTAAGGAAGGGAAATATATTAACTCTGGTTTCATTAATGGATTAACTTACAAAGAAGCTGTTCCGTTTTTGAATAACTGGTTAGAAACCGAAAAAGTTGGGAAAGCAAAGGTCAACTTCCGTCAACGTGATGCGATTTTTGGCCGCCAGCGTTATTGGGGCGAGCCCATTCCGGTTTATTTTAAGGATGGTTTGCCGTATTTATTGAAAGAGGAAGAGTTGCCATTAATCCTGCCTGAGATTGATAAATATTTACCAACAGAAACCGGCGAACCGCCTTTAGCGAGAGCGGAAGGATGGAGGTATCAGGCCCCACCCCAACCCTCCCCGGGAGGGAGGGAGTCGCATGATGCTTACCGGGCTAAAGCTGACCCAGCGCTTTATAGTGTTTTAAAAGATAATGCTAAGCAACATCGTTCTGAGCCTACAGAGGCCGAGAATATATTATGGCAGTTTTTAAGGGATAATCAAACTGGTGCAAAGTTTAGAAGACAGCATCCGGTAGATAAGTATATTGTTGATTTTATTTCCCTTAAAAAAGGTTTGATTATTGAAGTTGATGGCGGTTACCATGATTCAATTATAGAACAGGACAAGCAAAGAACCGAAGTTTTATCGCTTTATAATTATGAAGTGATCCGATTTACAAACGAAGAAGTTATTGGGAGCCCTGAGGGAGTTGTTACGCAAATTAAGCAGAAACTTGCCCTTATGGAGGATTTGGAAGTCCTCCCTACTGGGGAGGATTTAGGTGGGGCAGGGTATTCTTACGAACTTAGCACCATGCCTGGTTGGGCCGGTAGTAGCTGGTACTGGTACCGCTACATGGACGCAAACAATGATAAAGAGTTTGCATCTAAAGAGGCTGTTGATTACTGGAAGGATGTGGATTTATACATCGGCGGCTCCGAGCATGCTACCGGCCACTTGTTGTATAGCCGCTTCTGGAATAAATTTTTGAAAGATTTGGGCTATACCAAAGAGGAAGAACCTTTCAAGAAATTGATTAACCAGGGGATGATTCAGGGAAGAAGCAATTTTGTGTATCGTATCAACGATGCTGATGGAAAGCCAACAAATACCTACGTTTCTGCACGCTTGAGGAAAGAGTACAAAACATCAGCATTGCATGTTGATGTGAATATTGTAGAAAATGACAAGCTGAATATTGAAAAATTCAGAAACTGGTTTCCTGAATACAAAGATGCTGTTCTTATTTTAGAGGACGGTTCCATCTCCTCTCCATCAGAGGGAGGCCGTGAGGGGGCTGATTACATCTGCGGTGTCGAAGTAGAAAAAATGTCGAAATCGAAGTTCAATGTGGTTAACCCTGATGATTTGATTGAGCGTTACGGAGCAGACACATTGCGTATGTATGAGATGTTTTTAGGTCCGCTGGAGCAGAGCAAGCCTTGGAATACAAACGGGATTGAGGGTGTGTTCAAGTTCCTCCGTAAGTTCTGGAGGTTATTTCACAACGAAACCTGGGAATTTACGGTTACTGATGAAGAACCTGCAAAGGCAGAATTGAAATCATTGCACAAAATCATTAAAAAAGTTCAGGATGATATTGAACGGTTTTCTTTTAACACATCCGTTTCCAGCTTTATGATCGCTGTTAACGAATTAACAGATTTGAAATGCAATAAACGTAGCATACTACAAGAAATGGTTGTTTTGCTATCGCCATATGCACCCCATATTTGCGAAGAACTTTGGGTTCAGCTTGGTAACCCGGCGGGCAGTTTGTCATACACAGCGTTTCCGGCTTTCAATCCAGCATATCTGGTAGAGGACGAATTTGCTTATCCGGTTTCTGTGAATGGAAAAATGAAAATGAACCTGAACCTGAGCTTAACTTTAGCGCAGCCGGAAGTTGAGGCTATCCTGTTGGCAAACGAGCAGTTCCTCAAGTTTTTAGATGGCAAAGCACCTAAGAAAATCATTTTCGTAAAAGGAAAAATTATTAATGTTGTAGTTTAAGCCTAAAGTTAAAAGTTGGTTGTAAGGCTCATCGCCATTACCTCTTAAATAACATAAACCCAGATTTGAGCAGATCAAGTCGGGGTTTATGCTTATTTACCTTTTGCAATCCAATTCAAGTCATGCATGGAAAAAACTTTCTAGCTATTTAACTTGCCGTAGCGACTAAAACAATCCAAGCTGACCTTTTTCGTCAATTTCGATATCATCTGGATTGGTAATCTCAAAATCAACTTTTTTGACAGGTTTTTCTTCTTTTGGCTTTTCAGCTGATTTTGGTTCGTCTGTTTTTGTAGGCGCAGACTGGCGTATTTCGGGCACTTCCTCCGCAATTGGTTGTTCGTTAACAACTGGTTGTTGCGGTGCCGCCGGTTCTGGTTTCCGCTCAAATTTTACTTTGGGTTTCTCCAAAACGATGTTTTCAGCAACTTGCTCAGGTACTAACTGTTCTTCCGTTTCAAGGTTTTCGGCTTCGTCTTGTTCAACATCATCTACCTCACCAGAAATGTCATTTCCGCCGCCATCCTCAGTTTCTTCTACCTCTTCAACCGAGGTTTCAGGTTCTTGTAAAACAACTTTTTGTACGTCATGCGGCGATAAACGATTTCCATTTGCTTTCAATCCTTTTACATCTATCAGATCAGCTAACACCAAATCTAGTGTTTCCGGAATTTGTGTTTTGCCTTTTAAAACATCTACAACAACTTTGGCTGCTGCATTTGATGTTAAAAACAACAACTTTGATTTTGGCTCCTCACTGATAAAAACAACCTCTTTGCCATTAGATTGCAATTCGAAATTAAAACGTTTAATGAAATAATTTTGTGCTTTTCCTTCAAAATGCACTGCGGCGAACACCTTTTCAGCATCAAACTTTTCAATTAAAATTAAGCCATCATCAAAATGGTTGCTCAATTCGAAAGAGCTTAATTCATAGTAACCGTCTTTATGAATCTGCAGAATTCTATCATCTCCATCAAACTCGCCAAGGTATTTCCCGCGGCCATCAACATTTAAGCGTTTCAGCAAATCATCATACCAGATTTTCAATCCAGATAAAGTAGAAACACCTTTAGTTTTTAATATGATTTTTTTAACGGGATATTTAGAAATAATATTTCCCTGCGAACCCCGGCCTTTAATGCCAACTTCGGCAAAATCCTGGTCGAACTGCAGCTTGCGTAACTTAGAATGCGGTTTTAAAGCCACATTTACCACCTCTGCTTCTCCGTTTGGATTTGCTGTAAAGTATAAAACTTTCGAGCCTTTAGAGCCCTTCGTTAAGTCGTATTCTTTATCGCGGGTTACGCCCACAACGGCGAAACGTTTAATGTAAGCTGTTCCAGACGAGCCATCTTTATAAATCATATTATAAATCGTCCGCTCATCATTTTTCTTAAACACCTGCGCATGTATAATGCCCTTGCCCACAAAAGTTTTGTCGGCCACTTTAGTAATTATACATTTTCCATCCTCGCGGAAAACAATTACTTCATCAATGTCAGAACAGTCTGCAATAAATTCGTCTTTCCGCAAGCCAGTTCCAATGAAACCATCTTCACGGTTCATGTAAAGCTTCACATTTGCTAAGGCTACTTTTGATGCTTCAACACGGTCGAACAAGCGAATTTCAGTTTTGCGTTCCCGGCCTTTACTGTATTTATCCTTAAGCTTTTGAAACCACGCAATAGCGTAATCGGTGAGGTGCTTTAAATGATTTTTTACCACTTTTATTTCATCCTCGAGGTTTTTCATTTGCTCATCAGCCTTCTTAACATCAAACCTTGTGATGCTACTCATCGGCTTGTCGATTAGCTTTTTAAAATCCTCAGGTAAAATCTCGCGATAAAGAGATGGCTTAAAAGGGTCGAACAATAAATGCAAAACGTCAACAACAGTATCAAAATTGGCAGCGTTTTCATATTCAGAATTCTTGTACATGCCCTCCTGAATAAATATTTTTAGTAAAGAACTAAAGAAAATTTTCTCCTGCAATTCATGCAACCGAATTTCCAGTTCTTTTTTTAATAAGCTTTTCGTGTGTTTTGTATTTTCAATAAGGATATCATTCACACTCATAAAGTGTGGCTTATCACCCTGAATAATACAGGTATTCGGCGAAATTGAAACCTCGCATGCAGTAAACGCATAGAGTGCATCAATGGTTACATCGGGCGATATGCCTGGCGCCAGGTGCACAATAATTTCCACATGGGCAGCAGTGCTGTCTTCAATTTTCTTGATTTTGATTTTGCCCTTATCGTTGGCGGCCAGAATGCTATCAATTACCGAGCTTGTTGTGGTGCTATACGGAACCTCCGTAATTACCAAAGTTTTTTTGTCTTTTTCGGTAATCTTTGCACGTACGCGGATTTTACCGCCACGCTGGCCCTCATTGTAGTTCGAAAAATCGGCCATACCACCCGTAAAAAAATCGGGCATAATATTCGGCCGAACGCCTTTCAGGGCTTCAATAGAAGCATCTAGCAACTCAATAAAATTGTGTGGCATTACTTTGGTAGCCAAGCCAACTGCAATACCTTCTGCTCCTTGCGCCAATAGCAAAGGGAATTTAACAGGCAAAGTAATCGGTTCATTATTCCGCCCATCGTAACTTAACTGCCATTCCGTAGTATCCGGATTAAAAACAACTTCGTTAGCAAATTTCGATAAACGGGCCTCAATATAACGAGGCGCCGCGGCACTATCACCGGTAATTGGGTCGCCCCAGTTTCCCTGCATGTCAATAAGTAAATCTTTCTGACCAATCTGCACCATCGCATCGCCAATAGAGGCATCACCGTGCGGGTGGTACTTCATCGTGTTGCCAATAACATTCGCCGCTTTATTAAAACGTCCGTCGTCCATTTCCTTTAACGAATGCATAATGCGCCTTTGTACAGGCTTTAATCCATCATGAATATGCGGAACGGCACGGTCCAGAATTACGTAAGACGCATAATCGAGGAACCAGTTTTCGTATAAACCGTTAATTGGGGTTACCGTATGTTTGTGCTCTTCGTTTATGTTTTGGTCTAATTCTTCACTCATCTATTTACAAAAATTGGCAGCCGTAAATATAATAAAAATGATTACACAGAATGCAGAGAGGTTATGCACATTCCGTAGACTATTTTTCGTTTAAAGAAGATTTGAAAAGCAGGTTCTTTCGCTTTTTGAACGTTTCTTCCTGCTTTACGCTGTATCTTTTAGCTGTTCCGTCGCTGCGCTCAGAATTACAGCTAAAAGGATGCCGCTGCAATCAGGTTTAGGAAGGTAATTTCTGCAAATTTTGCCCAGTTGCAATTTGTACAAACTACTCTTTGGCAAGTAAAACGCCAGAAACATTCCATGCGCTAGAGCTAGAGCCTTGCGGCAAGCCCATCGGAATACTAACTTTTATGGTATGAGTGCCAGCTTTTAAATCGCCAAGGCTAATTATATTTGGGTTGGTAACCGTACCCGGGCACCAGTTCGATCGGCTTAAATCTGAAGATGAAAGGCCGGTTTCGAAATTTCCCGAAGCAGGATTTGATAAACGATAAGAGCCGCAATCTTGCCGCCATGGTATAAATGCAAATGCCTCTTTATTATCCAGCGAGATCGTGTTTTTCTTTGGAACAAACTCATCACCACCGCCCCAGCCACCATGGCCGGTTGTTATGTAACGCAGTTTGGCATCTTTTACATCTTTCGCCAGCACAAAAGAAACCTCCAAACCTTTTTCGCTGCTAAACATGGTTGCGTATTCCTGGCCGGCCATTTCCATTACGTTAGTCGAGTTAAATAAAGGCATAATTATACTTTTATCAGCCTTTTCTCTGCCCGCATTATGAAGTGTAATGTTTAACGATACCTTATGTCCGCCTTTATCGTAATTGCCAATAAAAACCGCTACCCAAACTTCCTTCCCGTTTATCAAAGGAAAAAGCTCGGAAATGTCCTGACGGTAATATACCTTATCGGCCCAGGTTTTATCTTTTAGCTTCAGGTTATTGTATTTTCCCACGCCGAAAGGGGTAAAAAAACGCATAAGTTCTATTACCGGATTGTAAGTTGGTGTAGCAACAACACCCTGGTAAGTTTTTCCGTTACCATTGTCGTAAACCGGCAATTCTTTTACCGAACGCTTTAATGCATCCATCAAGCTAACTGTTTTATCCGTTGGAATTACAAAAACGGAGCCCGTTCTGTCGTATGCATCGCCGTTAGATTGTTCCGTCAAATCCACAAAAACATTTGGGTTTGTAGCCCACGCCGGAAAACTAACCTTTCGGGCAATAACCGTTCCTCCGGCAAACCTGAAAATAGAATCTGACGATTGTGGCTTATCTACAAAATTGATGGTTTCATTGGTAAATACATTTAAGGTGGTAAACCTGCTTTTCCAAAGTAAATCTTTATAAGATAATCCATCTGTCAGGTTTAGTGTACTTAATTCCACAGCCTTAATTTTCTTTGCTTCTTCAATTTTTACAGCCGTTAAATAGCTGTTTCCATTGCGGATTTGCTCCAGCACCAAACCAAGATTTTGGCCTAAGGCTGTGGGCGCAGCCTTAATTCCGGCTTGCGTGGTATACCATAATTCTATTGTATTTGAGTTTACAACGGTTTTTGCCTTTTTACAGGTATAGCCTAAAATCACTTTCGTTTCAGAACTGAATTCAAAAGTCTGTTTACCAATTGAAGTGCTATCTGAAGTTGAAATCTGATTGGACTTGCCCAAATCTGCGAGCTGGAATAAAATATTTTCAGGCTTTGTAACAACAGTTTGCTCGTAAGGAAATTTAGCTTTGCCGGCTAAAATGCTTTCGCTTGTAAGGAGGTTTTGTTTTGCGCCTGCAATAATTATAGAAGGGTTTCTATCTTCCTTTGGTTTGCCATCTGCAGAGCGCCAGTATTCTATTCTGTAATTTAAATCAGCCTTTAATACTTGCTGCGCCTGGCTACAGAAAAAACTTAAAACAGCAGCGCTGATAAGGTAAAATTGTTTCATAACTTAAAAAAAACAAATATAGGTTATCGCTCCAGTCTATCCTCCACAAAAGCGAAAGGCAATAAACTCTTTACACTCGGCACTTTCAAAATTTCGCCATTTAAGCAATAAAATATCACCTCTATCGGTGTAGATTGTTTGCGCTCAAATTCTGCCATTACCTGTAAACAACCACCACAAGAAGTTACGGGCGTCAGGATTTCGAAATTATCCGTTTGGGCGGTTATCGCCATGCTTTCTATCACCGCATTTGGGTAAGTAGAGCCGATTGAAAAGAGTGCTACCCGTTCGGCGCATAACCCAGAAGGATAGGCAAGGTTTTCCTGGTTGCTTCCTAAAACAACTTCGCCGGTGGCCAAACGAATGGCGGTGCCAACCCTGAACTTTGAATAAGGCGAATATGAAGTCGCCAACGCTTTTTCGGAGAGCGCACACAGCTGGCGCTCGCTATCACTTAGTTCATCGATGCCGGCGTATTGCTCAAAACTTATATTTAGATTTAATGATTTCATCTATAATGATTTATAAAAACGCTAATGTTAAATTTTATAGCGGGGCGAACAATTTAGTTTATTTTTTGTATTAATTACAAAGATCTGCCTTAAATTAATTTTAGTGGCATGCTTTTGGCATTTAGTAAATTACCAAACACTATCAGCTTTGAATAAATACGTACGTAAAAGTCTTAAAGTTTTACTCTGGATCATCGCCTCGGTGATAATTTTGGTTGTCGCGGTGGCTTTGTCTCTAAACATTCCTGCAGTACAAAATTTTGTAAAAGGGAAAGCGATAAACTACCTTAAAGATAAAACGAAAACGGAGGTTAGTCTCGAAAGCATTAAAATTGCGCTTCCCAAAGATGTTGTTTTAAACAAGTTTTATATCGAAGACAGAAAAGGCGATACGCTTTTATATGCCGAAAAACTCGCTGTTGATATCAGCCTCTTTAAACTCTTAAAAAATACTGTTGAGATTAATAATATCGAACTAAAAAACATACGGGCGAATGTTAAAAGGATAAACCCCGATACGACTTTTAACTTTTCTTTTTTAGTAGATGCTTTCATGAGCGACCAGAAAAAACCTGAAGAAAAGGTCGACAAAGACACCACTTCAACTTTGAAATTTTCGGTAGATAAAGTGTCGTTTGAAGATATTGGTATTACCTACCGTGATGACGTTGCTGGAAACGATGTGAAACTGCACTTAGGTGCATTCAAAACTAAGTTGAAAACTTTTGATTTGGCTAATCAGCACTATGTTATCCGCGACTTGACATTAAACAACACATCGTTAAAATACTTGCAGCAAAAGCCGCTAACACAATTGGTGCAGCACATTACAAATACGGTAGATAGCAGCCAGAAAGCAACAGGAAAGCTTCCGTTAATTGCGGTAGAAAACTTTGCTTTTAACAATGTTAAAGTAAATTACGATGATCAGATTTCAACAACCAAGGCTATTGCGGATGTAATTGAATTAGGCTTAACAAACCTAAAAGTAGATTTAACAAATAGTAAATATACAGTTGATGATGCCAAACTAAATAAATCAAATATCCTTTTCGCCTTTAAGCCGGCACCGAGTAACGACCTCAAAAAAGTTAAAGACACTGTTGTCGCTCAGAAATCTACCTTAGGCTTAATGATTAAGAACATAAGTTTAGCAGAAAATAATGTTCAGTTCGATAATTTAGGTGCAAAGGCCGCTGCAAAGGGAATGGATTTTAATCATTTAAAAATCACCGGATTAACTTTTGGCGCAGGCGATGTGAGTTATAGTGCAGCGGGCATTAAGGCAAATGTTAAAAATGGTTCGTTAAAAGAAAAAAGCGGTTTCCAGCTGAATGAGTTAAAGGGAAATGCGGTTTATAACGACAAGCAGATTAAGCTGAGCAATTTTATTTTAAGAACACCAAATACGAACATTGAAAATGCCACTGAGCTGAATTTTACTTCGATGGATGATTTGACAAAGCATCCGGAGCGGGTAAAACTGGCTTTGAGCTTAAAAAATACGACAATTGGATTAAAAGATGCAGGCTATTTTAGCGATGCTGTTCCGGCAAACTACCGCAATAAAAAAATTAAGATAAATGCTGATGTAAACGGCTACCTGAATAATCTCAATATCCCACGGTTGCAGGTTAGCGGGTTAAAGAACACGCAAATAGACATAAGCGGAACCGCAAAGGGACTACCGGATATTAACAAAACTTTTCTGGATTTAAATATTAAAAAACTTTACGTAACCAAGAGCGATATCCTGGTGGCGGTGCCAAGAAAATCCTTACCACCAAGCATCGAGTTGCCAAATGTAATAAATGCCAAAGGAAGGTTTACTGGCTCAATGACGGATTTCAACACCAACATGAATATCCAAACGGATATGGGTGCTGCGATTTTAGCGGCCACAATGAAGGGACCAAAAGGCAGAGAAAGTTACAAAGCAGATGTTACCCTCAACAACTTTAACGTTGGCCGTTTGTTAAAAATGCAGCCAAAACTGGGTCGCGTTTCGGTTAAGGCAAACGTTGCAGGAACAGGTTTGGACCCGAAAAAGATAAATGCCAAATTTAACGCCCGCGTTTTAAATGCTTATTACAACAAATATACCTATCGCAATCTAAATATCGCTGGTACGTACGCCAACCAGAATGTTTCAATAAAAGGCAGCATGCCAGATAATAACGCAAACTTTACACTTGATGCCAGAGCCAACCTTGCGGGCAAATATCCTGCTGTAAAGGCAAATCTTAATCTAAAGCAATTGAATTTGCAGGCACTTAATTTTAGTCCGACGATTTTAACGGCCGCCGGCCTGGTCAAAGTAGATTTAGCAACTGCTGATGCAGATTATTTAAATGGTACCGTTGACATTACAGGTTTACAGCTGGTAAAAGATGCACAGCGCATTAATGTAGATACAATTTCTGTTAAGGCTAAAACCACCGAAACAGCCAATGAATTAACGTTGAAATCGGAAATTTTATCTGCGAGGGTAGATGGTAAATATCAGTTAACAAAGATAAGCAATGCCATTATCAACGAAATTAATAAGTACTACGCTTTTGGAACTGTAACAAAAATTCCAGACCAAAGAATGAGGTTTGCTGTTCAGATTTATGATTCCAAGCTGTTGAAACAGTTTGTACCAGAACTGGCGGTATTTAAACAATCTCAATTTTATGGCTTAATCGACACTCAGAAAGATAGCTTACAAATTAAAGGTAATTTCCCGCAAGTTGTTTACGGCGATTTTAAAGTTGACACGACAGTTTTGAACATCAACAACGACAATAATAAATTAAATTATGCTTTAACTGTTAAGAGTTTACAGAGCCCGTCAATTGCGCTGTTTAATACAGAGGTTAATGGCGATGCGGCGAATAACAACCTCGGCGTCAACATTTTTCTTCGTGATAGAAAACTTAAGGACAAATACGTTATAGGCGGAACATTCCAATCGATTAATAAAGATTTTAAATTTTCTTTGGATCCACAAAAGCTGTTGCTGGATTATCAAAAATGGGTAGTTTCGCAATATAACTATATACAATTTGGCGCATCGGGCATTCTGGTAAATCAATTTCAGATTAGTAACAGTGGTCAATCTCTATCCATAAATAGTAACCCAACTCAACCTAATGCACCATTAGCTGTAGAATTTAAAGATTTCCAACTCGAAACGCTCACCAAATTTGCAGAAACAGATACAACTTTGGTTGGTGGGCGGTTAAATGGCACCGCAAATGTTAAAGATTTAGCATCAACCCCTAAGTTTGAAGCAAACTTAACGATAGACCAGCTGCGCTATGAAAAAGACCAGTTGGGCACCTTGAGATTGGCTGTTAATAATAATACCAAAAATGCTTTTGAGGTGAATGTGGCACTTACAGGTGTACACGAACTTAGGGTTAACGGCTTTTATTATACCGCCCCGCAAAGTGCGCTCGATTTAACAGTTAATATCGATAAGATTGAAATGAAAAACATCGAGAGTTTATCGCAGGGACAGTTAAAAAACGGAACCGGAACATTAACTGGAGCACTTTCAGTTAAGGGCGCTTTAACTGCGCCAAGAATATTGGGCGATTTAACATTCAATAATGCAGGCATAAACGTTGCTTACGTGAATTCATATTTTAGATTGCCGAACGAGAAAATTTCATTCACCAATGAGGGCATTGCTTTTAACAACTTTACGCTTATCGATTCGCTTAATCAAAAGGCAACAATTAACGGAAAGGTGTTAACCACTGACTACAAAAATTATAAGTTCGGACTCGACATTCGGATGAATAATTTCAGGGCAATAAATTCTACTGCGGCAGATAACGAAATGATTTACGGAACTGTTTTTCTAACCAGTAATATTAAGGTTAGAGGAGATTTGAACCAGCCTGATGTAAACATGACGGTGAACGTTAACAAAGGCACTAAGTTTTTCTTTGCTTTGCCTGCAAATGACCCTGCTATTATTGACCAGGAAGGTATAGTTCAGTTTATTGATGCTGATGCGCCACCTTTTAACGGGCAAAAAGCATTGAAGGTTGATAGCGTAAGTAAATCACCAATTAAAGGCTTAAACCTCGTTGCGGCAGTCAAAATAGATCCTGAAGCGGAACTTAATGTAGTTGTTGACCCATCAAACGGTGATGCGCTTAACATAAAAGGCGATGCAGATTTGAACGCAACAATGGATCCAAGTGGGAAAATTAGTTTAACCGGACGCTATGAAGTTGTTGATGGCTCTTATAATTTGTCGGTCGGCCCGTTAGGTAAAAAAGAATTTAAAATAGTTAAAGGAAGCACAATTGTGTGGACCGGCGAGCCTACTACGGCGAATGTTAACTTATCTGCAATGTACGAAGTAAATGCAGCACCTATTGATTTATTAAACCAACCGGATTTGGTACAGGCAAAAACGAAGCTTCCGTTTCAGGTTTATTTGATGATGAAAGGGGAGTTGCTTAAACCAATCATTTCTTTCAAAATTGACCTGCCTGAAAATGAAAGAGCAACAGAAATTGGAAGTTTGGCTTATACCAGGCTTCAAAATGTAAATCGTGATGAAAGCGAGCTTAATAAACAGGTTTTCGCCTTGTTGGCGCTTAACAGGTTTATCGCAAATAACCCATTTCAAAGTTTAGCCGGTGGCGGCGGAGGCGTATCTACACTTGCAAGATCGAGTGTGAGCAAATTATTAACAGAGCAATTAAACAACCTAACATCAGATTTGATTCAAGGTGTTGATCTTAATTTTGGGGTAAATTCTTCAGAAGATTATTCTACAGGCTCGTTGCAACAGAAAACGGATTTGGAGGTTGGCTTATCCAAAAAACTCCTTAACGACAGGTTGACCGTAACGGTAGGAAGTTCTTTCGCACTTGAGGGCCCACAGGCGCCAGGAGAAAAATCGACCAATATTGCAGGAAACGTAAACGTAGAATATGCATTATCTGCCGATGGAAGGTACCGGTTGAGGGCTTACAGGCGAAATCAGAATGATGTGATAGTGCAAGGCCAGATCATTGAAACTGGGCTTGGATTCACTTTAGTTGTTGATTACAATAAATTCAAAGAGATTTTCCAGAAAAAACGAAATAGAAGAACGAGAAACATTGAACAGAAAGCACAAGATGAGACGACTAACTAGACCTATTTTATTTGTATTGGCCTGTTTAGTTTATGCGGGTTGTAGTAGCACGAAATCCTTAAAACCTGGCCAGATTTTATATACAGGCGCAGAGATAAATATTAATCCCTATTCGTCAGGTAAAATTGATGATGAAAAGCAGGTAAAGGCAGATTTAAAGAGCAAAACCAGACCCCGGCCCAATAATAAGTTAAAGCTTGCCATTTATAACTTCGCAGGCGAGCCTAAAAAGCCAAAGGGTTTAAGGAATTGGATTAGAAAAAAAGGGGAGGCGCCGGTTCTATTAAGCGAAGTTAAACTGAAATACAACAATGATGTACTTACGAGTTATTTGTTGAGCGAAGGCTACCTACAGGCGGTTGTTACCGGAGATACGGTTGTAAAAGACAAAAAAGGTAAAGCGATTTACACCGCTGTTACCGGAGAACGGTATAAAATAAATAAAATAAATTTCCCGCCAGATTCTGGTGTGCTGACAAAAATTATCAATTCGAATAAAGATAAAACACTGTTAAAAGTAGGAGATTATTACGATTTAGATGTCTATAAAAATGAACGCATAAGAATCGACAACGACTTGAAAGAAAGTGGATACTTTTATTTCAGTCCGGATTATTTAATTATGCAGGTTGATAGTACAATAGGCAAAAACCTCGTTAACATTACCGTAAAAGTAAAAGATATTGCCCCTGAAGCGGGTTTAAAACCGTATACCATTAATAATATTAACATTTATCCTGCTTATTCCATAAGGAGAGACAGCGTGTTGCGCAGGCTTAAACCAGTGCAATACCACGATTTTAATATCTATGATGACCGGAATACCTTCAAACCAGGGTTATTTGATCGATTAGTGTTTTTTCAGAAAGGTGAATTATACAATCGTAAAGACCATAATCAATCGCTAAACCGAATGGTAAATGTTGGGGCTTTCCAGGATGTTAGGGCCGAATTTTTGCCGCTTGACAGCTTCAAAAATAACCAGCTGGATTTAAATATCTACTTAACGCCGCTTAAGAAAAATTCATTAACATTTTCGGTAACCGGGACCAGCAAATCGAACAATTTTGTCGGCTCTGAAGTAAAAGTTACACAAACCACCAGAAACTTGTTCCGCGGGGCCGAACAATTAGACGTTAGCGTTAGCGGTGGCTTTGAAACGCAAACTAAGGGAACAGCACTTGGGAAAAATTCAATCTCATTAACAGCAGAAGGTAAACTAACCTTTCCAAGATTTATTGTTCCGTTTTACAAACCAAACAGTACAACAGCGTTTATCCCGAAAACGATTACGTCCCTTTCTTACCAGATGCTAAATCGCGGTTCGGAATATACCTTACATGCTTTTAAAGGAGAATTTGGCTATAACTTCAAGGAAAATCAATACAAGGAACATAACTTCAATCCAATCTCGGTAAGTTATATTTCAACAACTTTTCCATCCGATACCACAAAGGAACGTCTTTACGAGCAAAATCCGCTGCTCCGTTCAACTTTAGAGAATCAGTTTATAATCGGAAGTAATTATAATTTCACCTTTACAAACCAAATGGAAGACAATCGCAGAAATAACACCTATTTCTTCGGCGGTGTAGAAACAGGTGGGAATGTTTGGGGGGCATTTGTGCCTAAAGATGACCAAGGTAAACGTTCGCTTTTTAACGTACCGCTATCTCAGTTTGTTAGGTTAGAGGCAGATTTAAGAGACTATTATAAAGTTACCAGGAACGTGGTTTGGGCTAACAGACTAAACCTAGGGTACGGTTATGCCTATGGCAATAGTACTTCTTTGCCCTTTGTAAGGCAGTTTTTTGCTGGCGGAAGTAATGATATTAGGGCCTTTCCGGCGAGAACGTTGGGTCCGGGAACTTACAAGGTACCTGAAAATGCTATTTTTGCCGACCAGGGCGGGGATATAAAGTTGATGCTCAATTCAGAATTGCGTTTTAAAATTGTGAGTATTCTTTATGGCGCATTATTTGTAGATGCAGGTAACGTTTGGCTGCGTAAAGAAGACACCGGAATACCAGGAACTACAAACACTGGCAGACCAGGGTCTGAATTTAAGCTCAAAAATGCTTTAAATGAATTGGCGGTAGGCACCGGAGCGGGTGTTCGGGTAGATGCAACCATATTCGTTATTCGGTTAGACGTGGCTTTTCCTATTCGGAAACCTTTCTTGCCAGAAGGACAACGCTGGGTATTTGATGATCTTGCGTTCGGAAATAAAGACTGGAGAAGGCAAAACCTAATCTTTAATATTGGGATTGGCTATCCATTTTAATTTTTCAATGAAAATAATTCAAAAGATTAAACAGTTTTTTATTGCACTTTATCACCTCTTCATTGCTGCGGGTAAAGGCTTTGCTGAGGATAGGATTACCAAACTAAGTGCTTCGCTGGCATACTATACAATTTTTTCGCTCACACCGCTTATCATCATCGTGCTATCGGCGGCAACGCTTTTTTTTGGCGATAAAATGAATACTTCTACCAGAGGTAAATTTTTTGCTCAGGTTACAGAAATGGTCGGTAAAGATGCGGCTATACAAATCCAGGGTTTTGTAGAACATGCAAACAAAAGCGGGCAATCTACCATGGGTTTAATTATCGGTATTGCTACCCTGGTCATTGGCTCTACGGCTATTTTTATTGAAATTCAGGATAGCATCAATATGATTTGGAAAGTGAAGGCCATTCCTAAGAAAGGTTGGCTGAAAATGCTTACCAACAGGTTGCTTTCGTTTTCCTTAATTGTTTCGATGGGCTTTTTATTACTGGTTTCTCTGGTTATAAATAGTGTCGTAGTTGGGTTGGGAGATAAGTTGATAAAGTTGCTTTCCAAAACAAATATCGATAAGGTCGTTCCTGTCGCAGATGATACAATGAGTTTAATCATCTACATTTTAAACAATGTAATTACTTTGGCTGCGGTTACAGCTGTATTCACTGTAATATTTAAAGTCCTTCCTGATGTTGTAATCAAATGGAAATCGGCGATTATTGGTGCCTTATTTACCGCGGTTCTTTTTAGTTTGGGTAAATATTTAATTGGCATTTATATTGAAAAAGGAAATCCGGGCTCAGCGTTTGGCGCAGCAAGTTCGATAATTGTAATACTGCTTTGGATATATTACACCTCAATTATCCTTTACTTTGGGGCCGAATTTACCCAGGCTTATGCAGAAAAGTACGATGGGGGGATTAGCCCAAGCAAGTACGCAGTATTTACTAAAATTACGATTGTAGAGAAAAAAGTTGACGTGCTTCCACCTCAACACCCTGAAGATACCATTCATGCACCAAAGGCTTAGAAGCAATCCTACTTCAAGAATAAAATCATTTTTTCTACCAGTTCTTTTTCTAAAAATGGCTTTAAAACCAGCTCGTTGATGCCAGATTCCAGGTATTTTTTTCTGTCTTCCTGCATTACGTTGGCTGTTACACCCAAAATAGGAATTCCTCTTTTGCCAACATCCTCACCGTATCTGATGTTTCTTGTCAGTTCTATCCCGCCCATTTCGGGCATCTGAATATCCGTTAAAATCAGATCGTATAGATTTTCATTGAAAGAATCATAAGCTTCGAGACCATTATAAGCGGTATCAAAGTTTACCTTATATTTTTTTAGAATCGTACTTGCCAACAGGATATTTAGCATGTTATCGTCGGCTAAAAGCACACGCTTTCCAGCCAGGATTTTCGCATCTTCCAAAAGCACTGGTTTAGTGGCTTCTTCCGGTTTACTGTTCCCGGTGATTTCATATGGCAACTCGAAAGAAAAAACAGAGCCTTTTCCTTCTTCGCTGCTAACACTGATTGTACCATTTTGAAACTCAACAATCTTTTTGCAGATGGCAAGCCCTAAACCAGTTCCCTGCTGTTTCTCTTTGGTAGATGCATAATATACTTGCGCAAATTCATCAAAAATAATTTTCTGATCTAAATGATTTATACCCAAACCAGTGTCGGAAACACTCACATTTAGCAGCGCCTGCCTACCACTAGTTTTGGTTAAAGCTGCCTCTAAAACAACTTCCCCCTGAGTTGTAAACTTAATGGCATTGCTTAAAAGATTCATAACCACTTGTTTTAATCGTAACGGATCGCCAAGTATGAATAAATCCTTCTCGATTGACATTTCCAGTATGAAGCCAATTTTCTTTTTTTCAGCCTGTATTTTCATCCCGTCAAATACATCCTGAATGGCTGTAAACGGAGAAAACGGAATTTGTTCCATCGTAACTTTTCCGGTTTCATATTTTGAAAAATCGAGAATATCATTAACAACGTCGAGCAGCATTACCGAAGAATTTCGTATGGCACTAATTTGTTCTTTTTGCTGGGCCTCGAGATCAACCTGTGTTAATTGCTCCGAAAAACCGACGATAGAGTTTAAGGGGGTACGAATTTCATGACTCATATTTGCCAGAAAACGACTTTTGGAAAGGGCATATAATGCAGCCTTGTTACTATACTCGATTAGTGCCTGCCCGTTTTTGTAGAGCGTATAGATAAAGTAGAAGACCAGAATAAGCAGGCCTGCGGCAAAAAGGAGCAATATGATTGTGAATTTGTCCAGGTTCTCCAGCGTGCTGAATGCGTTTACTGTAACTAATTTTTGAACAGATGAATAATAGTTTTTTTCGGTTTTTTTATACTGTTTCAGGCCGTTTACAATATTTACAATCAGCTCATGGTTAACATCTAAAAGTTCTCGTTCTTTATCTTTTAAGCGCTTGTTTATTTTGTAAAGTTTAAGGTAGTAAGTATTTATAGCTTTTAGCTGCATTTTGTTGTATTCACCATTTACAGATGATGTATCGGCAGTGATAACAGTTTTTACAAGTGTCGCGGTTGTACTATCAGTACCTTTTTTCCCTTTATCATTTATTGCAGCGATAATTCTACCGAAGAATTTTTTCTTAGGCTGGGCAATCACTTTAGGTTTCAGGGTGTCAATTCTGGTGATACTTTTGAATTGTCTGGCCGTAAAAAGCTCACTGTTCGGACTAATATTTTCGACATCCTTATCTACGGCGATCGAAAAGTTAATTAAGCTGTCTGATAATCTCTTTAACTGGATAAACTGGCTTGTGCGCAGCTTTTTTTGCCTGATTAACGCCGTGAAGCTTTCTTTAGAAAATGCATTTTCCTTTAAATTCTGGCTTTCGATGGTGTCCATGATTAAAGAAACCTCTTTAATTTCATGCGCAAATTGCGTGTAGAAACTTTTTTCGCCACTAACAATATACATTCTACAGCTGTTTTCCGCGTTGTAGAGCTTAAAAATACAGCTATCCAGCTTACTAAAATCACTCTGAACCTGAACGATTTTATTAACCGATTTTAACAGTGGTATTTTTGAGAAATTCACGAATAATCCTGCCGTTATTCCTAAAATGACTACGAGTAAAAATACAACTATTAAATACTTTCCTGCTGAACTTTTAGTGGGTTTCAAATGTACGTTGATTTAATTTTGCGATTAATCAACGCCAGAATTTATGCTACTTCATCGATTATTTTTGGCTCTTCTTGTACTTCGTCTTTTTCTACCCGGAGATTTTTGATGATGTGCTGTTGCCTGTCGGGCGTGTTCTTACCCATGTAGTATTCAAGCAAACTTTTAATGGTCTGGTCTTTCAAAATAACAGGGTCCAGCCTGATATCTTTACCGATAAACAAACCAAATTCATCAGGAGAAATCTCCCCCAATCCTTTAAAACGAGTAATTTCAGGTTTATTACCTAATTTTTCGATGGCATTCCGGCGCTCTTCATCACTATAACAATATATGGTTTCCTTTTTATTGCGAACCCTGAATAATGGGGTTTGTAAAATGTACACATGTCCTGCTTTTACTAAATCAGGAAAAAACTGAAGAAAGAAGGTCATCATCAGCAACCTGATGTGCATGCCATCTACATCGGCATCGGTAGCAATTACAATGTTGTTGTAATGCAAACCGTCTAATCCATCTTCAATATTTAGGGCGTGCTGTAAAAGGTTAAATTCTTCGTTCTCGTAAACCACTTTTTTAGTCAGCTCGTAGCAGTTTAGTGGTTTTCCTTTTAGGCTGAAAACAGCCTGGCAGTCTACATCACGAGATTTGGTAATCGAACCCGATGCAGAATCTCCCTCGGTAATAAATAAGGTAGTCTCGTAACGTTTTTCGTGTGTAGAATTAAAATGAACCTTACAATCACGAAGTTTTTTATTGTGCAACGATGCCTTTTTAGCCCTATCGTTGGCTAACTTTTTAATCCCTGCAATATCTTTACGCTCCCGTTCCGATTGGTTTATTCGCTTTAAAAGCGCATCAGCCACATCAGGATTTTTGTGTAGATAATCATCAAGTTCTTTTTTAACAAAATCGTTGATGAAAGTAGCAACAGATGGTCCTTCTGGTCCCATATTTTGAGAGCCAAGTTTGGTTTTAGTTTGCGATTCGAAAACCGGCTCCTGCACACGGACGGAAATTGCCGCGATGATTGATGAACGCACATCAGCAGCGTCAAACTCTTTTTTAAAAAACTCCCGTACGGTTTTTACAACTGCAGCCCTGAAAGCAGCCTGGTGTGTGCCGCCTTGTGTAGTATGTTGGCCATTTACGAACGAGTGGTAGTCTTCGCCGTATTGTTGCCCGTGCGTCATCGCAATCTCGATATCGTTACCAATCATATGAATGATTGGATACCGTATTTCTTCTGGCTTGTTAAATTTTGAAAGTAGATCGTAAAGTCCTCTTTCTGAAAAATATTTTTGATTATTAAAATTGATTGTTAAACCAGTATTCAGGAACACATAGTTCCAAACCATACTCTCCACAAAATCAGGAATGTAGTGGTAGTTTCTAAAAATGGTTTCATCCGGATAGAAAGTTATGGCCGTACCATTTCGCTGGGTTGTGTCAATAACAGGTTGTTCATTTACAATTTCCCCTTTCGAGAACTCAACTTTTTTGGTTTTTCCATCCCGGTAAGATTGTACAGTGAAACTGGTTGATAGCGCATTTACCGCTTTCGTACCTACACCATTTAAACCTACTGATTTTTGGAAGGCGTTACTATCATACTTACCGCCGGTATTTATCTTACTTACACAATCTATAACTTTTCCTAAAGGAATTCCCCGGCCATAATCGCGAACATTTATTTTTTGCTCAGAAACCGTAATTTCGATGGTTTTTCCGGTACCCATCACAAACTCATCAATAGAGTTATCTACAATTTCTTTTAACAAAACATAAATTCCATCGTCTTGCGCAGAACCATCACCAAGCTTACCGATATACATACCGGGCCGCAGTCTGATGTGTTCTTTCCAATCTAATGAGCGAATACTGTCGTCGTTATAAATTACTTCTGCCATAAATTTAGTAAAGTGTTACCAGGTTGAATGAACTTCGTTTTCACACAAAGCAGCTATACCGAGGGATGTTCGGAGCAAGCTTTAACGTTCAACATGACAAATATTAAGGGATGATTTGATATCGGGAGTCGGAAAATTTAGCTGTTGGTTTCACGAATCTCGAGTAGCAAAAATTATTATACAATAATAGATTTATTCTTTGAGGGTAGCAAAAGAAAATTTCAACAAAAAACGATTTATTAAACCCGCGGGTTATTGAAGTGTGTGGCCACTTTGCCGCAGTATAAAAATTATCCCTTTATTCACTTCAATAAAACCGCTAACTAAACAGGAAGTTCTAACCATTTGCAGTTATAAAATTACCCTTTTGTGAGAGCGTTATTTTGTTTTCTGCATCTTCCAGCATCCATTTAACCTATTTTCCCTATCTTCAACCAATCAATAATAATTACTTTTAATGCAGCAAAAAAAGCAACTTTCGCTCTTCGATTTATCCATGATCGTAGTCAGTTTGGTAATTGGTATGGGCATTTTTCGTACACCTGTAAATGTGGCTGCGAAAGCTCAAATTCCCGAATTGTTCTACCTCGCATGGATTATCGGCGGTTTTGTTGCTTTTTGTGGCGCACTCACTTATGCAGAAATCGGTGCCCGTTATCCGGTAACTGGCGGTTATTATAAAATCTTTTCCATTGCCTATCATCCCTCCATAGCCTTTGCAATCAATTGCATTGTATTAATTTCGAGCGCTGCATCTGTTGCTGCAATTTCGATAATCGGAGCAGAATATTTAGGCAAAATCATTTTACCGGTAGAAATGCAGAACGAAACATACCGTGTCGCGATTGCAATTACCACCATTTTAATATTTTACTTAATCAACCTTTTGGGCTTAAAAGCCAGTTCGAAAACGCAGAACGTTCTAACAATAATTAAAATAGGCTTAATTCTGACTTTAATTTGTGCTGTTTTTTTTGGTGGGCAAATACAAACTGTTGCACCTGAATTTAAAACACAAGGCAACGCGTTGCCAAACTGGTCAGATTATGGGAAAGCGCTGGGTTTATGTTTAATAGCGGTATCATTCTCTTACGCAGGCTATGCACAAACCATCAATTTTGGAGGCGAAGTTAAAGAAGCAAAAAAGGTAATACCACGCTCAATAATCATCGGGTTAACCATAATTGTTGCACTCTATCTACTGCTCAATTATGTTTACGTTAAAGTTATAGGCTTCGAAGAATTAAAAACCGCTGAAAGCATTGCCGCAATTTTAGCATCGAAAATATTTGGTCCTGCAGGTTTTAAAATGCTTTCGGTAATTATTTTTATCTCGGTAATGGGTTATGTAAATGTAAATTTACTTAGCAACCCGCGGGCTATGTTTGCTATGGGCGAGGAAGGTGCGCTGCCCAAATTGTTTAGCAAAATGAATGCGAAAACAGAGGTAATCACCTGGAGCCTAACTATTTTTACCCTTGTTGCGGTTGTTATAATCTTTTATGCCAAAACTTTCGATAAGATTTTAAATTATACCATATTCCTGGAAAGCATTAGTATGGCAAGTTCTGCAGCAACAATTTTTATTTTAAGAAAGCGTACAGCCCATCTTGATAAAAAAGCCATTTATACTGTTCCATTATATCCTATATTGCCTGTAATATTTATTGCCGCCTATACTTTTGTAGCCTTTAGCATTTATGCCGACGACCCAAGTGCTGCACTGAACGGATTGTATATTTTTGTGGGGTTTTTGTTAATCTATTTCATTTCGAGATTGTTTAACAAGAAATAGCTTTTGTAAAGCAAATGCAGTGCTTTTTGGTTAGTGTGGCCCCGCCATACGCTACAATCTTTTTAGGGCTCGCCACGGTTAACTTTGGCGTTAGTTAACCTAAAAAGTATTTCCGCTGCTGTCGGGTTTATATGGCAATTCGGTACTTCAATTTGGCGTATCAATGCAAGGCCAACAATTAAGTACGTAATTCTATCATTTTAAAATGATTATAATTTAATGAACAAAACACTCTCTTTAAAACAAGAAATCGCTTATGCTGCTGGTATGATAGGGTGGAGCACGATGACGAATATTATCATCGTAATGCTGCCATACTTTTATTTGCCACCAAGCAACGCTGGTTTACCACCGCTGGTTCCGCAACTTGTTTTTTTAGGTTTGTTTAATATTCTATCAATAATTGCAGCGTCCGGCAGATTGGTTGATGCTGTTTTCGATCCTTTTATTGCCTCGAAAAGTGATGCGAGCAACAACCCAAATGGCAGGCGCATGCCTTTTATGAAATGGGCAATTCTCCCTGCCATGGTTTTTTGTGGTTTAGTTTTTTATCCTTTACAAAAAGGCGAAAGTTTGCATAATGCATGGTGGCTCACCATAACACTTTGTTTGTTTTTCGTTTCGGTAACTACTTATATTATTCCTTACAACGCCTTATTGGCCGAAGTTACCAACACACCGCGGCAAAAAGTAAAGCTATCAAGTTACCAGCAAGTTGGCTTTGTAATCGGGATTATTCTATCAGCCTGTACCAATAATTTCGCGGATTTAGTGCAGCAGAATTTTCAGGTTGCAAACCGTAGTGAAGCCGTTCAAATTGCGATTTGGGGTTTATGTATTCTGTCTGGCCTGGTCATGTTGCTTCCGGTTTTTTTCATCAATGAGAAGGAATTTTCTGTAGCAAAGCCAACCCACATTCCGCTTTGGCCGGCCATTAAAAACACCTTCAAAAACAGCAATTTTAAATATTATCTCGTATCTGATTTTGCATTTTATACCGCCCTGAGCATTATTTCGAGTGGCCTGTTGTATTTCTGTACGGTGCTACTGGGTTTAGATGAATCAGAAGGTGGGAAATTTATGGGCGTTATGGTTTTGGCATCATTAATATTTTATCCTATTGTTAACTTCGGTTCTGCCAAAGTTGGTAAAAAACTATTTGTGCTATCCGCGTTCGTTGTTTTGTGCTTAATTTTCGTTACCATTTTCTTTTTAGGAAAGTTGCCATTATTACCAAGAACACAACTGTATATACTCGTTTTATCAGCCTCTTTTCCTTTAGCGGCATTAGGGATTTTACCTAACGCGATTTTAGCAGATATTGCCCAGAAAGATACTTTGGAAACTGGGGAAAACCATGAAGGAATGTTTTTTGCAGTTAAATACCTTTTTGTAAAACTTGGTCAAACCCTGGGTATTGCGGTTTTTGCAATGCTTACCATTTACGGAAAAGACCCCGGAAACGATTTTGGTCTACGCTTAAATGGCATTGTTGGCTTCGCGTTGTGCCTGATTGCCTTAATTTGTTTCAGCCGGTTTAAAGAAAATAAGGAGTGAAAAGAATTCTAAACCTCGACAGGTTTTAGGTTAACTTGCTCGGCTTATTGTATTCTGGTGCCAGCCGCACAATACTTTCATGATAAACCTGACCTGGGGAAAATACTTTTAAAGGCGCATTAATGTTCAACTTTTAAGTTACCAAAGCTTTAAAAGATTGTAGCGGAGGGCAGGGCTGTAATCGGCCAAAACAGACGCACTAACATTTCCAAAAAAAATAGAAGTGCTGCGCCAAATACAGCGCCCTCCCTCCAATTCTTAATAATCTTAATAAATTTGTTTACCTTTGCAGCGAAGCAGGAATAAGGGCTTGCCATTCTGAATGGCATATTCTCTCCGCAAGTTAGTCCTTCAATTAATGATTGTTCTAGCTTCTTCGATAAATATTACAAAAAAAAATACATGTTATTCAAAGAATTAAACCTCATTGAGCCAATTTTAAAGGCGCTTGAGACCCAAGGTTATACACAACCTACACCCATACAGGAGCAATCCATCCCAACAATATTAAAAGGAAAAGATTTATTAGGCTGCGCTCAAACTGGAACGGGTAAAACCGCCGCTTTCGCCATCCCGATGTTGCAGTTACTGCACGAAAAACACATCAATACCAAGGCCACAAAAAATATTAAAGCATTGGTTTTAACGCCAACTCGCGAGCTTGCCATTCAAATTGAAGATAGCTTTAAAGCTTACGGAAGTAATTTAAATTTACGCCGTTTGGTAATTTTTGGCGGAGTAAACCAACACTCGCAGGTAGAGGCGCTTAAAAAAGGTGTCGATATTTTAGTTGCTACACCTGGCCGTTTACTGGATTTAATGAACCAGGGTTTTATTAACCTGAATACTATCGAACTTTTTGTGTTGGATGAAGCCGACCGGATGTTGGATATGGGTTTTATCCACGATGTTAAAAAAGTGGTTGCCAAGTTACCTGCAAAGCGTCAAACATTGTTTTTCTCGGCAACCATGCCAGATGAAATTCAGAAACTGGCAAATACAATTTTATCAAATCCGACGAAAGTAGAGGTTACGCCAGTTTCTTCTACGGCCGAAACCATTAACCAGTCGATTTATTTTGTAGACAAACCAGATAAAAAGAAGTTATTAATCCATCTTTTGGAGGATAAAGCCATTGAAACTGCCTTGGTTTTTACCCGTACTAAACACGGTGCAGATAGGATTGTGAAAGATTTGGCTCATGCCGGAATTAAAGCTGCAGCTATTCACGGTAATAAGTCGCAAAATGCCAGACAAAGGGCTTTAACTGATTTTAAAGACAGAAAAATTAGAGTTTTAGTGGCTACTGATATTGCTGCCCGTGGTATTGATATCGACCAGTTGTCGCACGTTTTTAATTACGAACTGCCAAATATTCCTGAATCTTACGTGCATAGAATTGGCCGTACAGGCCGTGCAGGCGCAAATGGAATTGCAATTTCATTTTGTGATGCTGAAGAGAATGAATATTTGTTAGACATTCAGAAACTGATAAAAATCACTTTGCCAGTTGTTGACAGCCATCCTTACCCATTAACCTGGGAGAGCATGCTGGCTAAAAATCAGGTAAAACGTAAACCACAGGCACAATCTAAAGGCGGTGGCGGTGGCGCAAAGAGAAATGGTGCTGAGGGAAATATGAGTGGAAAGCCTCGTAACGCAAGTAACAACCGCAGATTCGGCGGTAACAGAAATAAAGCTAAAGCGAAATAGGTTTCAGGTTAGAGCTTAAAGCTGAAGCCCTAAAGCTGAAAGAGTAAATCCTTGATGCTTGCTTTTTGCCATTTACATAAAAACCCGGTTTGTAATTTTACAGTCCGGGTTTTTGTTTTTTGCAAAGGTCATCTCTAATAATTTGGTTTGGCAACGCCTGAATTATATCGAATTTTAGTCGTTTAGGCCGGCTCCGGGTTTTCCGGACTGCTGTAAGTGCATTGCTTGGAAACCGTTAATTTGATAAAAATCTAAATCTTCAAATTTAAAAACTATATTTGCCATACTCAAAGGGGTGCTTATTAACATTGCAATGTTTAGCAGTTAATAGGCTGAGATTACACCCATTTAAGAGGCTTGCGTTTAGGGATTAGGGTTTAGGTGCTCACTTACAACTCTTCCATCAAAAGTTCGCCACTTAATGCACCTGATTCGGATAATGCCGACGTAGGGAAGAGGTACATTACAATACTGTTTCGCCCCCAAAAGCAGTTTTCAATAATTTTTATCGGCCGAAAGGCACAAGCGTATTGTAGATGAATTTTCAAGAGTGGATCAGGCTTTTTCAGGAGCAGATTTTAAATACCCCATTAATTGAGTGGCTTGCGGTGGGCTTTGGGGTTTCAGAAGTTTTATTTGCCAAAAGGAACAGCATCTGGCTATATCCGACTGGAATTATTTCCATACTATTATCAATGTTTCTTTTGTTTAAAGTGAAACTTTATGCGGAGATGCTTCTGAGTATTTACTATTTAGTGATGAGTGTTTATGGCTGGGTAATTTGGAAAAAACGAAAACTCGACGGCGAGAATCAGGTATCGTGGAGTACAAACAGCGAATTGCTCATTGCCATTTTAATTTCTATAGTCGGATTTTTTGTTTTTTATTTTGTATTGAGAAACCATACCGACTCTGATGTTCCACTGTTTGACGCTTTTGTGTCATCCACTGCCTGGGCAGGAATGTGGCTTCTGGCGAAACGCAAAATAGAAAACTGGATTTTTCTCAACATTTCAAATATCGTGGCAATTCCTCTGCTATTTCATAAAAAATTGCCCTTAATGGCTTGTTTAACTACTTTCCTTTTTGTCGTGGCAATCTTCGGTTTTATCGAGTGGAAAAAGATCATCGGGAAAAGAAAATTGAGCGTGCTGTAAAACTTCAAGGTTACGCATTCTGAACCCGTTAAGTCATGTTACCTATTCAGTTTAAAAAAAGATTCATGCAAAATATATTAACACAAACCTGGCAAGAGAAAGTAAGCGCATTTTCAGCCCTGTCTGAAAAAATGGGCGAATTACATCCGGAAATTTTAGAACTTGCCTACGATGAAAACTGGTTTAAACTCTTTGTGCCTGAAATTTATGGCGGGCCTGGGAAAAAACTTCCAGAGATATTAAGACTTGAAGAAGAGCTCGCAAAGGCAGATGGAAGTCTGGGTTGGACCGTTACCTTGTGTGCTGGTGCTGCATGGTTTGCAGGTTTTTTAAATCCGGAATTGGCTAAAGAAATTTTTGCCGAAAGAACTGTTTGCTTTGCAGGTAGCGGCGCTGTGGGGGGTACGGCAAGAAACACATCAGATGGCTATGTGATTAATGGGCATTGGAAGTACGCCAGCGGCGCTTTGCATGCAACAATCTTCACGGCAAATTGCATTCTTCAAAATAACGATGGAACAGATGTTATGGATGAGTTAGGCAATCCGAAAGTATTATCATTTATTCTTAAAAAAGATGAAGTTAAAATTCTTTCTGGTTGGTCTTACTTTGGGTTAATTGCCACTGGGAGTCATGCCTTTGAGGTTAGTAACTTAGTTGTAGCTAAGAATAGAACGTTTGAAATTAACAACACCATTCAGGTTGCTGATAGTGGTTTCGACTATCCCTTTTTACAATTGGCCGAAACCACATTGGCAGTAAACAGTTTGGGTATGGCAAATCATTTTTTAAAGTTGACGGAAGAGTCGTTTTATAAGCGATCAGGTTTAAAAAGATACACAAATAAGCAGATCGAGTTTTTCAACTATGAACTAAACGAATGCAAAAATAACATCCAGCAATTAAGAAACAGCTTTTACAAGGCTTTTGACGAATCGTGGGATGAGTTAATTTCTAAGGGAAAAATTGATGAAGAAACATGCTCCGCTGTCAGTTTGATTAGCCGGAAATTGGCCCACGCTTGCAGGCAGTCTGCAGATACACTTTTTCCTTACTGCGGATTGGAAGCTGCAAAAAAGGAGTCGGAAATTAACAGGGTTTGGAGAGATATACACACTGCAAGTCAGCATGCACTTTTAACTTTTATCGAGTGATTCAAATATAACTAGCACTCAATTTATTGCTTTTCTTGCATTTTCGAGCATCATAACATACTTTTCCTGTTTTGCCGAAATGCCCGAATCTTGATAAACAATTTTCCCTTGGCTGTCGAAAAAGAAGAAAGCCGGGTATTCTATATTGGCCTTCTGTTCCATTATTTTTTGAAAGATATTGTTTGTAGAAGACGCATAATAGACATAAAATTCCTCTTTAACGGTCTTGAAGAATTTTTTTTCATAAAGTGCATCAACCCAAACGGGTTTTTACTTGCTCTATTCCCTGGCCATAGGTTGTGTAATAAAAGCAGCTAATAAGAAGTAGAATCGTTGTGAGTTTATTCATCGCGACTAAATCTTCCTCGCTTTCATCTTTTTTAATTCAACCTCCAGCGCATCGGTAGTTCTTCCCTCAGTCTTCGACTTTTTAATTGCATCTTCTTCGGTTTTAATTGCTTCTTCGAAAAACTTCATCCTGTAAAGAATATGTGCGAGCGTGTCGTAATAGCCACTCAAAGGATTAAGTTCTATCGAACGGCGGCTCCAAATCATTGCTTTGGTTAAGTAGTTAATATTGTCTGTACCAGTTAGGTAAAACTGCCATGCCGCGTTATTCAGTTCCATCGCGAAGCTGGTAGAAGTTGAACCCACTGCAGTAAGTGATTGAGTTATTTTAGCACCGCCAGGCAATTTCATAAGGCTATCCATCTTTTCTTTTGATAGCATGTTTGCTTTCGAAATCATTGTTGGCATATTTCGCTGTATAGAAGCTTCTCTGTCTTTAGCTTCAATCTTTTTAATGCTATCAGCGCCAATTTTCATGTAATATCTGTCGTAATGAAACATCGTTGTTCGCATATAATTAGCGCTGTCCTTTATGCCTAGATAGTAACGCATCATTTGACTATCGTAAGCCTTTCCACCACGGGTATAGTCGTCGTTCCATGTCCCTCTAGTAAAATTGGCTACCGAATAAGCCATCGCAATATTCTTTTTTTTAATGGCCTCGGTTATGGTATTGTTTATCATCTGGTTGTTAAAAGCCAAACGTTTCTGCAGCGGTTCCGTTTTATAAATACTATCGGTGATTTTCCGGTTCGTAAACGCCATTTTGTAGGCGTTCCCGTTAATATATGGGCCAGCTTCGAGGATGTATAGAACACTTTCATAATTATTGAAATCGCCTGGTTTAAGCGAATTTACATACTGCTCTATCAGATCTGCATTGGTATTTATTCCAGCCTTTTTCCTGGTATCAATCAGCTTTTTTAGAAGTACATAATCCTTTTCGTTTGCCAGATAATCTCTTTCCAGTTCAGAAAGTGATTTTTCTTTTTCTGCACTTAAAGCCATTTTAATCATTGAAAAGTATCGTTCTTTATTTCCAAAGTTCCCGAAGTCTTTATAAAATACGTCTTTGTTTGGGTGTAAAAAAACGTATGCGGGAAAGGTATTGACTGACGATCTCGATAAAACAGATCTTACGGAAGTGTCGCCTATTACTGTTTTATAGACAATAAAATTTTCGTTTATTTTTTTGATAACCTCCTTGTCGTCCAGCGCAGTGCTGAAATCTATTTTAACACCTTGAACAGTTACCGGACGTTGTATATTAGGTACAGTAACAATTAAAAGGATAGGCACATTTTTTTTAGATGCTAATTCGGCAGTTTTGGAAAACGAATTTTGACTATTTAATTTTTGCCCGAAAGTGCAAATGGTTGCAAGTGCAACAACGAAGGTGGTAAGAAGAAGGCTTTTCATGAGGAGGCTATAATTCGATGCGGTAAAAGTAAAGCCCGCAATTTAATTGCGGGCCTTAATATTATTGGTATTGAATGTAAATTGGTTTTGGCGTGAGCTTTAATAGCTCTTCAGGTGTCATCAATCTTTTTGGCTCTTTCTTTAAATCATTTTTATAAAACAATTTAAAGCCGGTAAACTGAACCGGTTCGCCGAAAATAAAGTGGCGATAGGTGCCCTTCTTTAATTCTGGTTCGCCCCATCCATCCATGTGCATTACTACCTGAACTTCAGGTCGCAATTTAATGCTCTGAGAATTTGTAACCATCTTTTTAGTAAAACGGTGTAAGGTGAAAACTTTTGGAGGCAGGTTGTACTTTTTAACAATGTCCGCTAAATAACCGGTTACGTAGTTAATGTCTGCTGCATCATATGTTCCGATTTTTTTTCCTGGCAGAGAGCCGTCTTTCATCGAAAACTCCGGGTCGATGCCGAGGTGTACATATGGCAATTCTAAATATTTTTCGATGTGAGGAAGTTCTGCTTTAATTGTACTTAGGGCAACTTGTAAATCCAAAAACACAATGGTATTTGGCTGCATTTTCGCAATTTTTAAAACAGAATCGATTTGTTTGTTGCCCATTCTGTTAATGTATTTTCCATCTTTACCCGCTGTACCACTAGCTACGGCAGCGATGTAATGTAAACCCGGCTGCACGGGAGTGGTTGGATCTGCTTTCTCCCAGCGTTTAACTTCTGCGTTTAAGCGTTGCCACATTTCTTTCGGTGCATATTCTCCTAAAGCGCCCATTTTCTTTGAATGGAGGTTACCATAATAAACAACAATTCGCTTAAAAGGTAAAATTGCGCCTGCTAATGGAATCGGCTGGTTTTTAACCGGCCATTTCCCGGTCGTGTCGCCATTGGCTAGTTTGCGTACAAGAGAATCGTACAATTTAGGATCAACGGGCTTCATTACATTAACAGTAGAATCTGTTTTCTTTTTACTACTGTCTGATGAGAACATTTTGCCAATGCCACCGCTTTTGCCATCCGAATTGCAGTTGGCGAATAAAGAGATTGCGGCAAAACCCAGGATAAGAGTGCCCGCTAATTGAGGAAATTTCATAGATATATTTATAGATAATTAATGTTTTTCAGGTTTTCCGAATCTGTTTGTGCATGAAAGTAGGATGGAAAACCGATAGTTCAAAATAAAGTAATCAACATTTACACATTACAGAATTTGCCGAAAACGCCCAATGGAAGTTTTACGCCTGCTGTGGCTTGAAGATATAATTCTCCGGTTTCTAAATTTTTAACTTCGGGGAATGATGTGCGAATTAAATTCTCTACAATTACGGAAGAAAATCCGAGCGAATATGTATTAAGAATCAAGAAATGTTCCTTTTCATCTAGCAATTGAACAACATCCTGCATCATTTCCTGAATGTGATCTTCAAGTTTCCACTTTTCTCCATTAGGGCCGTGGCCGTATGCCGGCGGATCCAGGATAATTCCATTGTACTTTTTGCCTCTTTTAAGTTCTTTTTTAACAAACTTCAACGCATCTTCAACCATCCAACGGGTGTTTTTTAAACCTGATAACTCCTGGTTTTCATTTGCCCAGGTTACAACCTGTTTTATCGAATCTACGTGAGTGGTTTCTGCGCCGGCAGCATTCGCAATTAATGATGCAGCACCTGTATAGGCAAAAAGATTTAATACCCGGGGTTGCGTAGTTTTAAATTTTTTAATCGATGATGATATAAAATCCCAGTTTACGGCCTGTTCAGGGAAAACCCCAACGTGTTTAAAAGAAGTTAAACCAAGACGAAGTTTTATAGCGACTTCATTATTTTTATATTCAACATGCCAACGATCGGGGATGGCAGGATTTTTTTTTACCCACTCGCCGGAAGTAGCAGAGCGGCCTCTGAAAGTTATGTTGGCAATTTTTTTCCATTCCTGTTCCGACATTGTTTTTTTCCAAACAGCCTGCGGTTCAGGTCTGATAAGGGTAACGTTGCCAAAACGTTCTAATTTTTCAAAATCTCCACAATCAATTAGTTCGTAATCTTTCCAATGTGTTGGAGCAAGTAATTGTATCATTTATTAAATATATAACTCGTCATTGCGAGGCACGAAGCAATCTTAAACCGATAGCTGTTGTATTATTTTTAAAATTTGTCTTTTGCGGCTTTCATGAAACGGCTCGCAAAAACAAAGTCGTTAAGTTCTTTAATTTCGGTGTGAGCTATTTCTTTATTGCTGCCTTCCCAAAATTTCTTGCCCTCGTGGAGAAATAAAATATAATCACCAATCCCCATTACCGAATTCATATCATGGGTAACAACAATCGTGGTGGTTTTATATTCCTCCGTTAATTCCTGAATCAGTTCGTCAATTACAATGGATGTTTTTGGGTCTAAGCCAGAATTTGGCTCATCACAAAACAGATACTTTGGATTCATTGAAATTGCACGGGCAATACCAACCCGTTTTTTCATCCCGCCAGATAATTCTGCCGGGAATAAATTGTTTTTACCTGCCAGGTTAACACGCTCAAGACAAAAATTTACCCGATCTATTTTTTCACTTCGGGTTTGATCGGTAAACATATTCAAAGGAAACATGATATTGTCCTGAACAGTCATACTATCAAAAAGTGCCGAACCCTGGAAAAGCATGCCGATTTCTTTACGAACTTCGATGCGTTGCTCATAGGTCATAGGGGTAAAATCGCGGCCATCATACAACACTGAACCCGAATCTGGTTGATGCAAACCAACCATACATTTAAGTAAGGTCGTTTTTCCTGAACCCGAACCTCCGATGATAAGATTTGTTACACCCTCTTCAAACTTTCCCGAAATGCCTTGTAAAACTTCGTTTCCGGAGAATGATTTATAAATATCTTTTATCTCTATCATTACAACAATAATTGGGTTACGATATAATCGCAAGCTAAAATAGAAATACAACTTATTACAACGGCTCTTGTACTTGCCTGCGATACTTCAAGGGCGCCTCCACGTACGTAGAAACCTTCATAAGCAGGTACTGATGTTATTATGAATCCAAAAACAAATGCCTTAACCAAGGCCACAACAATGGTGTATGGATTAAAATCGGTTGTAATACCCTGAAGATATTCAGCAGGCGTAACAGCTCCGGAAACAGAACCGCCAATATAACCACCAGAAATACTTAAAAACATTGATATAATAACCAGCATGGGAACCATGGTAATGCCGGAAATGATTTTTGGAAGAATTAAATAACCAGGTGCATTTATACCCATAATTTCCAAGGCATCGATTTGCTCGGTTACACGCATAGAACCTATTTCGGAAGAAATAGCGGAGCCGATTTTTCCGGCCAAAACAATCGCACTGATTGTGGGGCTCAGTTCCAGGATACTCGAATCCCTGTTAACAGAACCGATAATCGTTTTTGGAATGAAATCACTTACCAGCTGGAAAGCAATTTGCAGGGTCATAACCGCACCGATAAATGTTGAAATGATGGCGATTAGTCCCAGAGAACCAACACCAACATAATCCATTTGCTTGGCTATTTCCTTTAAATATATCTTCAGTTTTTCCGGCTTTCTGAATACAGATTTGAGTAGCAGTATGTACCTGCCGAAATTCGTAAAATTCATTCCGTATGTGTTGCTTAATTTAAATGTTAATTTATAATACTACAAAGAAACGATAAAAAAGTTGTAGGGCTTTGTTAATTGCAAAAATATTCGTGGTTTTAAATATAAATATGGTTTTTTGCTTACAAAAATTAAACCATAAAAGCATGAAAGCAGTTATAACCGGGGCTACAAAGGGAATAGGTAGGGCAGTTGCAATTAAGTTATGGCAAGAGGGCTACGACTTAGTACTCACAGCCAGAAACATCAGTGAACTGGAGCGGCTTAAAGCGGAATTGTTAACACCCGGCAGACAAATTTTAATTTATTCTACCGATGCTGGTGTTAAGGAAAGCATATACGGTTTTTTAGATGCTGCCGGGCAGGACGTTGGCTTTGCAGACGTTTTGGTTAACAACGTAGGCGCTTTTTTGCCTGGCAGTATGCTCGATGAAGACGACGAAGTTTTCGAAAAACAGCAGAATATTAACGTCAATGCAGCTTATTATATCTCTAAGTTTTTTGGAAAAAAAATGCGTTCAGAACGTCGTGGTCATATTTTTAACATTTGTTCGGTAGCCAGTAAGGCACCTGTAAAAAATGGTGGAAGTTATAGTGTAACAAAAGCAGCGATGTTTAGTCTTAATCATGTATTGCGGCAAGAATTAGCGCCACACAATGTTAAAGTAACTGCTTTTTTGCCGGGTTCAACCAAAACTTCATCCTGGGAAGGGACAACAATTCCTGATGAAAAATTCGTTCAACCCGAAGATATTGCAGAAACTTTGTTCACCATTTTAAACTTAAGTAAAGGGGTAAATGTTGATGAAGTGCTAATTACTCCGCTTGATTTTTAAACACAAAATGAACAGCGTTATGGAAAAGAAGCTTTTTAGAAACGAACACGATAAGATGATTGCCGGTGTAGCTTCAGGTCTTGCAGAATACATGCAGGTAGAGGTAACCATAGTTAGATTATTGTTTGCATTATCTACCATTTTTATGGCAGGTGGAGGCCTTATAGCCTATATTATCATGTGGATTATCGTTCCGGTTAATAATGATCCGGCAGCAAAATTCTCAAAGTTTAACGATTATTTTAATAAGAATAATCCAAATGCGGCTCCGTTTGGGCAGCCGGATTCATTCGCCGGCGCTGCGGGTATGGGCAACACAAACTGGACACAGCCAGTAAACGATGCTCAAAAAACCCCCTTCGAAACGCAGGCAGATTTTGGAAAGTTTAACAAGCCGAACGATACCGGCAGAACCATTGGAGGCTTATTGCTGCTCGTAATTGGTTGTTTTTTCCTGATGCGTGAATTTGACTTCATTCCCGATTGGTTCAGACTTAGAAATTTCTGGCCTGTAATTTTTATCGTGCTTGGAATAAGCATTATCGCAAAATCAAGAAGAAAAAATGAATGGGCTGCGTTTCAAAACCAGCAACAAGCGGCAGAAGAACCGAAAACCGAAACCGTTACCGACGCGGTAATTGTTGAGGAAACCAAAGGCGAAAACAATTCAACACCTAACAACCCTCAAGTATAAACATTATGAAATTAGATAGATTAATTTGGGGTATTTTACTGCTTTTTGTAGGCGGTGTACTCTTACTGGAAAACTTTGGCGTAATCGAATTTTACTGGCGAAATGTATGGCATTTCTGGCCTGTATTTCTAATCATTGCAGGGGTAAACATATTGTTCAACAAAAACAACTCGCAAACCGGTAGTATGATCTCCATTGCTGTGTTGGTTTTAACTCTTGGTTTCCTGTTCTTTAAAGGCCAGCAAGAACCAGACAGAAGCTCATGGTGGGGCCATAATTTTAAAAAAGATATCGATGTAAACATTGATGATAATGATAACAACGATGATAATGATAATAACGACAAAGCTTACAAGCAGTTAAATTTATCTGAACCTTTTGCCGCAGTTGATAGTTCAAAGAAAGCAGTGTTAAATATTTCCGGTGGAGGTATTTCCTTCAACCTGGACGGCGAAACAACCGATTTAATTAAAGCAGACGTTAAGAAGAGGCACGGAGATTTCTCGTTAACGAAACAAACTACTGATACCGCTACATTGCTTACCTTTAAAATGGGCGATAAAAAGAACAAATGGAATTTTGGTGATGGCGGTAATGATGTAGATTTTAAACTTAACAAATCACCAAACTGGGATATAATTATGAAACTTGGTGCTGGTGAAGCCGACTTCAATTTCGAAGATTATAAAGTGCGGACTTTCCGTTTCGATGGCGGTGCCGCATCTTTAGATATAAAAGTTGGTAATTTGTTGCCAATTACCGATGTAATTGTGAAATCTGGTGTAGCCGACGTTAAAATTAAAGTTCCAACAACCTCCGGTTGCAGAATCAAAACTAAAACCGGTTTATCAGCCAAAGATTTTGAAGGTTTCGAGAAGCTAAGCGACGGTGTTTATGAAACATCAAACTATAAATCTTCAACAAAAAAAATCTTCATTAATTTAGATGGCGGATTGAGTAACTTTGAGGTGTCAAGGTATTAGAAAGCAAAAAGGTAAAAGCTTAAAGACTAAAGCTGCAGTACCTTTAAATCTTAAATTCAATGAATCCTGAGTACACAGTCGTAATTAATGGTAAGCCGCAAGGTCCGTACACATTATCCCAGCTTAGTGGCTTAAATATTACCCCCAATACATTTGTTCGTAAGCCAGGAATGGACGATTATAAAGAAGCTCATGCGATCGAAGAATTGCGTGAGCTTCTTGGTTTTAGCCATCAAAAAACTGCGCCTCAGTATTTCGCGGCTTTCGATTTGAGGCTGCTTGCATCGGTTATCGACCACTTTTTAATCTTCGTAATTTATTGCCTCGCTATCCTCATCAGTTTTATTTTTGTAGATGGAAAAGACCAGCGCATTATGGCATTCCTGGTTCCGCTGCCATCAATTTTTATGATAAAGTTAATTTACGGCAGTTTTGCAGAAGCCTCAAAAAGGCAAGCAACTATTGGAAAGCGATTGGTGAATATAAAAGTAACTGATCTGGAAGGTACGAGGGTTTCTATTGGTCGCTCGTTAATTCGAAACCTGTCAAAAATATTATCTGTTATTCCTGCTTTCTTCGGTTACTTTTATAGCTTTCTAAATAAAAGAAATCAGTGCTGGCACGATGTGGCCGCCGATACCTTAGTTATCAAAGACAGGTTGATATAGATTTTAAGTCATTCTCTCATCCAAAATTCTCTCATTCAAAATTCTATCTATATCTTTGCAACTGCATGGAAAATATATCGGTAAAAGATGGTTTAGCGGGTGGTTATTGTAATAGTTTAACTACTTATTCAAGGTTTTTAACCCGCGAAGTAAAGATTGGAGATATCGCTTTAGGCGGCAACAATCCAATCCGTATACAGTCGATGACCACAACCGATACCATGGATACCATAGGGACTGTTGAGCAAACCATTCGGATGGTAGAATCTGGTAGCGAATACGTTCGTATCACTGCGCCTAGTATTAAAGAGGCCGAAAACCTAGCCAATATTAAAAAAGAACTGCGTTATCGCGGATATGATGTGCCGCTCATCGCCGACATTCATTTTACACCGAATGCAGCTGAAATGGCAGCCAGGATTGTTGAAAAGGTGCGTGTAAATCCAGGGAATTACGCGGATAAGAAAAAGTTCGAAAATTTAGAATACACACAGGCAGCTTATACGGCGGAGTTGGAACGAATCAACAAAAAATTCATTCCGCTAATAAAAATTTGTAAAGAGTACGGTACCGCAATGCGTATCGGCACCAATCATGGCTCACTTTCCGACAGAATTATGAGCCACTATGGCGACACGCCTCGAGGCATGGTTGAATCTGCTATGGAATTTATCCGCATGTGCGAGGCCGAAAACTATTTCAATCTGGTTATTTCCATGAAAGCCAGCAATACCCAGGTTATGGTTCAGGCCTATCGCTTACTCGTTGAAACGATGGTTAAAGAAGGAATGAACTACCCTTTGCACCTGGGGGTTACGGAGGCGGGAGATGGTGAAGACGGCCGCATAAAATCTGCAGTTGGTATAGGCACATTGCTTGAAGATGGTTTAGGTGATACCATTCGTGTGTCGTTAACTGAAGACCCGGAATTTGAAGCGCCTGTTGCAAAAGCATTAGCTGATAGATATTCTTCAAGACGTGCTACCCCGGAGACTGGAAATCAAGGCTTTGCCAATGCGCCGGAACCTGAAACTTTAAACCACGAACCGCAAACCTATTCTCCATATTCTTATTCAAGGAGAATCACCGAACCTGTTCAGCACATTGGCGGTCATCATCACCCTGTGGTTATGATTGATGTTTCAAAGGAAAACCTGAAGGACCCATATTTTTTAAACGCTGTTGGCTACAATTACAGTGCTGGCTTAGATAAATATAATCTGGCGGATCAGGCTTGCGATTTAGTTTTTCTTGGAGATAACCTGCCTTCGTTCTCTTTTCCGGGAAACCTAAAACAAATCTATAATTACAGAACCTGGCTGGCATTAAGGGATAAGAATAATTGTCACCCTTTGTTTACTTTGGATGAATTTAATGATGCAGCAATTAAAGATGAGCATTTAAATTTTGTCGAAATCGATTCATCAAGTTTTAGTCATCTGTCTCTACACCAATTAAGTAACGTGGTTTTTATCTTGAAAACAAACGCAAACCATGGAATGGCAGAACAAAGAGCGTTGTTTGTTGCTTTACAGCAGAAAAACATTCAAACCCCGGTAATTATTAAAAGAAGTTACGACAGTTTAGCGGCAGATAATTTGATGCTTTATGCTGCAACTGATTTGGGCGCTTTACTAACGGATGGTTTCGGCGATGGTGTTTGGATTGATGCCGAAGGACAGAATTTGGCGCTGCTCAATGCAACGAGTTTTGGCATTTTGCAGGCAACCAGAACCAGAATAAGCAAAACAGAATACATTTCCTGCCCAAGTTGTGGGCGAACGCTTTTCGATTTACAGGAAACTACACAACTGATTCGTTCGCGAACTGACCATTTAAAAGGGCTGAAAATTGGCATTATGGGCTGTATCGTTAACGGTCCTGGAGAAATGGCTGATGCAGATTATGGATATGTTGGCACCGGCCCTGATAAAATTACGCTTTACCGCGGACAGGAAGTTGTTAAGAAAAACGTGAATACTGCTTTTGCGCTTGATGAACTGATTGATATCATCAAGGGTGATGGAAACTGGATAGAGAAAGCTTAGTTCGGATGCGCAACGTTTAAACGCGTAAGTTTGCTTCCCGATTTACAGAATATCAAAAAGAAATCTTCGTTCGGCTTCAAAACCTGGAGATGAGTTGTCTGCAGAAACTGCTAAACGCTTCGAAAAAAAAAATTGCCCGGCAATTTCTTTATCTAAAATTTCTAATCAATAAACTTATATTGCTCCATGAACATTCCTGAGTTTCACACCATATTTACAGGGCTCAGAAACTGGCTGATGAATGAAGGCCTGTCTGACGGAGATTTAACCTACGCTTACTTTTTTATTGGCTTAATTGGGGTTACGCTATTTCTGTTTATCACTATCTTTTTAACCCGCCAGGTTTTTATCGCAGTAATAAAAAGTGCAAAAACAAAATCCAATTGGCAACAGGCCCTTTTCGAATTCAGGGTTTTCAGGGCCTTTGCTTTAATTTTCGGAGCTTATATCATTTATAATGCTGTTCCATTTGTTTTCATTGATTTTAAAAGCTGGCTTTTTTACGCCTTAATTATTGCCAAAATATACATTGTACTCGCAGTAATGTTTGCTGTAAATGCGTTTCTTAATGCGGTGGTTTCCATCATGGAATCATCCCGAAAATATGCCGATAAACCCATAAGAAGCTATAAGCAGGTTGCAAAGATCGTTTTTTATATTGTTGGTTTCGTACTTATTTTATCGATTATTTTGAATGAATCCCCCCTGTATATTTTTGGCGGCTTTGGTGCGGTAACGGCGGTTTTTATCCTCGTTTTTCGCGATCCTATTTTGGGTTTTGTAGCGTCAGTGCAAATGAGTGCCATTGATTTGGTTCGGGTGGGCGACTGGATTACGGTAGAAAAATATGGCGCAGATGGCGAGGTAACCGAGATTAACCTAACGACCATAAAAGTTCGTAACTGGGATAAGACGGTAACAATTGTGCCAAGTTATGCTATTGTAAGCGAATCGTTTAAGAACTGGCGGGCCATGGAAGAAAGTGAAGGCAGACGAATTAAAAGGCACATTAACATCAAAATTTCGAGCATTAAATTTTGTGATGAAGACCTAATTAATCGTTTAAAAAGCATCGATTTTTTAAAGGATTACCTTGCGGAAACTCAACTCCAGATTGAAATGTTCAATGCCGAAAACACGGTAAATCCTAATAATTTAGTCAACGGAAGGCATATTACAAATATTGGAACGTTTAGGGTTTACGCTGAAAAATACCTCGAAAGTAATCCATATATCAATACTGATTTAACATTCATGGTTCGGCAGTTGCAAGCCACAGAGAATGGTTTGCCGATTGAGATTTATGTTTTTTCAAAAGAAAAAGCCCTTAAGAAATTTGAGGAAGTTGCAGCAGATATTTTCGACCACTTACTCGCTGCGGTTCCATATTTTGATTTGGAAATTTTTCAAAGTCCTAGCGGGAGTGATATGCGGGGTTTTGTTGGAAGAGGTAATGATTAAGCCGGAATTAGTAAATTTTTAACCTAGTAATAATGCACTCAATTTAATTTTTAATTAGATTGTTCTCTCCATGCGAAAATAAATACCAATGATTACTCTGCTAAAAAGGTTAAACACTTTTCACACACTTTAAACAGTAATGGTGGCAAGGTTTCATTTTCGTAAGGGTGCGATGCACCATACACGTGATTTGCACCTTCTATTTTTATAAGCCTGCTGTTTGGGTTGGAATCAGCAAGTTTCTGTGCATTTTCGAAAGGGACATTAACATCATCATCACCATGAACAATTAACCATGGAATATTGATGCGCTTCGCAGCCTCTATTATGTTTAATGTTTCTGCGTGCTCTTCTAAATCCTCAAGAAGGCTAACATTTAAAGGCATCTGTTCCTTAGTCCGGGCATTAACAACGAAAATTTTGCCCGTTTTCTTCCACTCCGCTTCCTCTTCTTTTTTCCAAAGGCTGTTAAAGGCAGCCACCGCACTCCAGCTAATCAATTTGTTAACTCTTAAATCGTTAGCTGCAGCAATAATTGCTAGTCCACCACCGCGACTATGTCCTATAATATTAACCTCGGTTGAACGTCCGTATGCTTTTTCGATGTAATCCAACACGGCATTAATATCAAATAGCTCTTTCGATACCGTGTTGTTTGCGAAAGTTTCCAAATCTGTAACGTCACTTGGATTTTCGGTAGGAACACCGCTATGAGATAAGTTAAATTTGATGTATCGATAGCCGTTTGCAGCAAAATACCTGGCGACCAGATTGTGTGCTCCCCAGTCTTTAAAACCCTTAAAGCCATGGATAAAAAGTACAACCGGTGTGTTTGGATTTTTGTCTTCGAAAGTAACATCCCCGATGATTAGTTTTCCATCAGAACCGATCAGGCTGAAATCTTGCTTTGTAATCATAGCATTTTAACAAAGTTGAATGGTATAGTGTTTGTTTTTACTTCTAAAAACAATTAAAATGTCGATAGAAAACGAAAACCCAAAGCAAGAATCAGAAAACGGATTTTTTGATAACTTAAGTGATAAATTAAACGAATTTAAAGAAAAGGCTGAAGATACTTTGGAAAATCTACAGCATAAAGCCGCTGATGTTTGGGAAGATACCAAAGAAAAAGCAACAGAATTAAAAGAATCGGCCGAGGCAAAATGGGAAGATTTGACCTCAGATGAGGAAAAAAAAGACTAGGTTTCCCCAGCAAATAGATGGGTTGCTCTGCTCATCTATTTGTTATAATAATAAAATGCCCAATAAATTAAAAGCGCCTGCAAGGGCAATCTCGCCCAGGCAATAATAGGCGTTACCAAAATTTTACCAAGCATAAACGGCGCCTTCTGTATCATGTACATGTGGACAGGAAGAAAGGAAATTAACATAACAATTAAGAGTATTGCAGCCAGTTTTCTCACGCCGGAAAAAAGCAATAAAACGCCTAAGCCTATCTCAATTATTCCCGATAAGTAAATTAATAATGAATGCGCAGGCAACCATTCTGGCATTATTGCGTAATATACATCAGTTGATATAAAATGATTTAATCCCGCCAGAACGTAAAGAAGGGCATAAATCCATAAGAAAAGTTTGAAAGTGAATGTGCGATTGTCAGTTTGATGCATTTATTTAAAACCGTTCTAAATTGATGTAAATTACAGATTAATGACGGTGACATGCACCAACCATGTTACTTTTGTATCCCGACAATAGTTAATAACGGAAGCAATTGGAATATTTAAAAGTAATAGCTTTTACGCATCACCACATCGACCTGAAATCTTTAGGGAAATTAGTAATTTGTGACCAGAGTTTAGACAGCAGGTTGAAAAATCTTCAGGCTGAACTTCCCGTTAGCGAAATTTTCTATATTGGAACTTGTAACCGTGTTGAGTTTGTTTTCCTTACCAAAGAAAAAACAGACAAAGAATTTGTTACCCGATTTTTGACCGTTTTAGATATGGGTTTACCTCCGGAATTTATGGAGCGTTTTCTTGATAATGTTACGGTTTTTGAAAATGAAGAGGCTTTTAATCACCTTTTGAGAACTTCCTGCTCTTTAGAAAGTTTAGTTGTTGGCGAAAAAGAAATCCTTGCACAAATTCGCAAAGCATATGAAAATTGCCGCGACGCCGGTTTTACTGGCGATTACATGCGGATGATTATGGACAGGGTTGTAAAAACCGCAAAGGAGGTTTACACCCATACCAATATTTCTAAAAATCCGGTATCGGTAGTTTCGTTGGCCTATCGCAAGCTTAAAGAATTAAATATGTGTGGCAATTCCCGTGTGCTTATTATTGGCGCCGGCGATACCAATCAAAACATTGCTAAATACCTTAACAAGCATAAATATTCCAACTTTTCAATTTTCAACCGCACCCTTTCTAAAGCCGAAACTTTGGCTCAGGAGCTAAATGGAAGAGCTTTTAGTTTAGAAAGTTTAGAAACTTACACAGAAGGTTTCGATGTGATTATTACCTGTACAGGTTCTACAGAAGCCATTATTAACGAAGAACTTTATGCCAGGTTGCTTAACGGCGATACCGGAAAAAAGGTAATTGTTGATTTGGCGATTCCGAATGATGTTGCACCGGCGGTGATTCATAATAATCCGATTCATTACATTGAAGTGGAATCTTTGAAAGAAGTAGCCCGTAAAAATATCCAGGAACGCTACAATGAATTGGTACACGCTGAAGAAATTATCAGCAACAACATCACTGAATTTTTCACGGTTTTAAAACAGCGTCGTATCGAGTTAGCGATGCAGGAAGTTCCCCGCAAAATTAAGGAAATTAAGCATACGGCATTGAATGGTGTTTTCGCAGAGGAAATTAGTCAAATGGACGATGCTTCCCGCGAGGTTCTGGAACGTGTGATGAATTACATGGAAAAGAAATACATCAGCGTTCCAATGATTATGGCTAAGGAAATTCTGGTTAAAGAATCTTAGTTAATTTTTCACCCTTCGGGCTACGAAACGGTCTGAATTCCACCGGATTTTTTTCGCAATGGCAAATTTAAATAGATAAGTTATCTATATTTTTTTCTACCATCCATTTAACCTAATCAACATTTTGCTGGTATTGCGCTCTAAGCCAGATTGTTTATTCCATCTGAATATAAGAAATTGTGCCTAACTGGTAATAAAAAAGAAAATTCTGTAACCTCACTGTCGCATTTTTAAACAATTCATGGTATAAACTAAAATTCCCTTAAATTTGTAGCTCATTTAACCTTTATAGTGAAGAAATTAACCATCGGAACACGCGGTAGCGAATTGGCTTTATGGCAAGCAAATTATATTCAAAATGAATTGGCTGCTATAGGAATTGAAGCGGAAATTAAAATAATCAAGACGCAGGGTGATAAGATTCTGAATCTGAGATTAGATAAATTAGAAGGAAAAGGGTTTTTTACCAAAGAACTTGAAGAAGAGCTATTGGGGGGAGCAATCGACCTGGCGGTACACTGCCTTAAAGATTTACCTACAAATCATCCTGCCGGATTAACCATTGCTGCTATACCTCCACGTGAAGAGGCAACGGAGTATCTTTTAATTTTAAAAGATTGCGTTGATGTTTCGCAAAAACTTTCGTTAAAAAAAGGTGCGATGGTAGGCACATCATCCAACAGAAGAAAAGCCCAGTTACTCGGTTTACGCTCAGATTTGGAAATTGAGGATTTGCGGGGAAACGTTCCAACACGTATCCAAAAATTGAGAGACGAAAACTACGATGCGATTATGTTGGCGAAAGCCGGAATAAAACGCCTTGGCCTGGATGTAAGTGAGTTTCACGTTGAAGAATTAGAACCGACAGAATTTGTGCCGGCGCCCGCACAAGGTGCTTTAGCAATACAAATCAGGGAAAATGATACCGAACTGTTTGAAGCATTACAGAAGCTTCATGATTTTGCAACGGCTGAGGAAGTTGCTGTAGAACGTAGGGTGCTTAATCTTTTCGAAGGTGGTTGCCATATGCCTTTGGGTTGTTATTGTAAAAAAGAAAACGGTGCTTTTGAAGTGTGGACTTCGAAAGCTGACACCGCAGATGATTTTCCCGAGCGTTTGTTTTTGCGCTCTGCAACTACTGATGGTTTAGCTGAGAAAATTGTTGCCAAGTTTGATAAACAAAGAAAGAAGCCGGCAAAAGTCTTCATTTCGAGAGAAATAGGTGAGCATAGTTACTTTCGTAAAGCTTTAGAAAGCAATAATATAGAAATTGAGGGTCGTTCTCTGATTCGGACGTTCCCCATTGTAACGGTTTTAGATCAGTTTATTTTAAAGAATATCGACTGGATTTTCTTTAGCAGTAGAAACAGCGTGGAATATTTTTTCAACTTAAAGCCACAATTGCCGAAGAAAACGCAGTTTGGCGTTGTTGGCAGAGGTTCGGAAGATGCGTTGAGAAAGTTTAATCATTTTGCTGATTTCGTTGGCGAAAGTGGCGATATCGCTGAAGTTGCCGGAGATTTTGCAAAATTAGTTTCTGGAAAAAATGTTTTATTTCCAAGAGCGCAGGATTCTCTGCAATCGATTCAGAAATCGTTGCCGGCCGACGCAAAAATAATTGACTTACCTATTTACGAAACCGTAATCGAAGAAAATATCGACCAAAGTTTTGCCGATGTATTAATTTTTACAAGTCCATCGAATGTTGACGCTTATTTTGCTGATAACTTACTCGAACCCGGACAACAGGTTATTGCTATCGGAAACTCAACAGGAAAGAAATTCGACGAAATGGGCGTGAAATACGTTTTGCCGTACTCGCCTGATGAAATTGGATTATCTGAAGCTGTTTTTGGAATAGAGATTAAATAGGAAATAAAAGACCAAAACCGAAAGCGAAGAGTTTGGTAGCAGAAAGGCGAAGGCTAAAAGCGAAAAGAAAAGCCGCCTCGTCATTGCTTCATGCCTCCCAATACCGACCATAAAAAAACTAACTGCTCTAAAAAAATACGATACTCAAGTCTTGATACTTGAGACTAAATACTTGATACTAAAAGAATGTTACATCGTCCGCGAAGATTAAGGAAGAACCCGTTGGTTAGAGAGATGGTAGCCGAAACCCGACTATCGAAAGATATGTTTGTGTACCCATACTTTGTAGTGCCCGGTATAAATGTTACCCATGCAATTGATGCAATGCCTGGCGTGAATCATTATTCGGTTGATGCTTTGATTAAAGATGTTGAAGCCGGGATGAAAAAGGGCCTCAATAAAATTATGCTTTTTGGCGTGGGCGATGAGAAGTCTGCTGATGCTAAATCTGCCTATCATGATCATTCTTTAGTTCCGACTGCAGTTCGCGAGTTGAAAAATCAGTTCGGTGAAGATTTATATGTAATTACCGATGTTTGTGTTTGTTCTTACACTACCCATGGCCACTGCGGCATTATGGAGAACGATTACGTTCAAAATGATAAAACGGTTGATGTAATTGCAAAAATGGCCCTCGCACATGCTCAGGCTGGCGCTGATATGTTTGCCCCTTCTGATATGATGGATGGCAGAATTGAGGCAATGCGCAATCTTTTAGATGAAAACGGATTCGTAAACGCCGCCATTATGAGCCACGCCACAAAGTTTGCATCTGCATATTATGGTCCTTTTAGAGAAGCGGCCGACTGTGCGCCAAGCAAGGGCGATAGAAAGGCTTATCAAATGGATTTTAGAAACCCGCTAGAAGCTTTACGCGAAGCACAGCTTGATGAGCAGGAAGGTGCAGACGTTTTAATGGTGAAACCAGGTTTGGCTTACTTAGATATTATCCAGAGGTTGAAACAGGATACAAATTTACCAATAGCAGTTTACAATGTTTCAGGCGAATATTCAATGGTAAAAGCTGCTGCAGAACGTGGCTGGATTGATGAACAAAAGGTTGTAATGGAAACAATGCATGCCTTTGCGAGAGCAGGTGCAAGTATTATTACAACTTATCACATAAAAGATATTTTAAATAACGACTGGATTTAAAAGTCGTAAGTTTTATGTTTTACGTTTTGGCGTTTAATTAAAACTTGAAATTTACACCTTAAAAATAAAAAGTTGTAGGCAATAAGTTATGCGTCCTTTCGGATACTTAGCACTTAATACGTACAGCTTAAAACTTTACAAGATGTTAGACTCATTAAAGAAAATTTTTTCAGGCAACGAGGCCGATGTGCCGGTAAATACAGGAAGCAAACCTGATATTTCGAGGGTAAAATCTGCAGAGTTGTATGAGAAATCGAAAACGTATTTTCCTGGAGGCGTGAATTCTCCCGTAAGGGCTTTTAAATCTGTTTACGGAACCCCGCTTTTTATCGAAAAGGGCGATGGATGTTATATCTGGGATGCAGATGGAAATCAGTTTATCGATTTCTGCGGAAGTTGGGGTCCCCTTATTTTGGGCCATAACAACCCTAAAATTAGAGAAAAGGTTACCGAAGTAATGCAAAACGGGATGAGTTTTGGTGCGCCAACTGCGTTGGAAAACGAATTGGCAGAGCTCATAATTAAAAATAATCGTTTTGTAGAGAAAATTAGGTTCACAAGTTCTGGAACGGAAGCCGTAATGTCGGCGATTCGTTTGGCCAGAGGATTTACAGGGAGAGATAAAATCTTAAAATTTGAAGGTTGCTACCACGGTCACAGCGATTCACTTTTGGTTAAAGCAGGTTCAGGATTAGTTACCTTCGGGGAAACGTCATCTGCTGGAGTGCCAAAATCTTTCGCTGAGGAAACAGTCGTAATTCCTTTGAATGATAAGACGGCTATTGAACAGGCATTTTCGCAGTTTAAAGATCAGATTGCCGCGGTAATAATAGAGGGTATTCCAGCAAACAATGGATTGATTATGCAGGACGAAGATTATATTCACTTCTTGCGTAAAATTTGTACGGATAATGGTTCACTGCTTATTTTCGACGAAGTGATCACTGGTTTCCGGGTTGGTTTTGAGGGTGCCGCCGCTTATTACAACACCACACCTGATATTCTAACCTACGGGAAAATTATTGGCGGTGGTTTGCCAGTGGGTATGTATGGTGCATCTGCTGAAATTATGGGCCACATTTCTCCGGACGGTGGGGTTTACCAGGCTGGTACATTATCGGGCAATCCGGTGGCTATGGCGGCAGGTATTGCAACGTTAACCGAATTGAACAAATCTGGTTTTTACAAAGATTTGAATAACAAAACGCAGGAGTTTGTAGCAAGTATTCAGCGTTTTGCCACTGCCAGAAATTACAAGTTTAAAGTTTTTACGGTTGGGTCTATTTTCTGGTTTGCATTTACCGATAAGGATAAAATTCAATCGGCTGATGATATTGACGCAAGCAGCATGGAAAAATTCAAAGTTATGCACCGTGAACTACTTAACCGCGGCATATATTTGGGGCCATCAGGTTACGAAGTTGGTTTCGTATCTTCAGCACATACAAAAATTGAGTTGGAAAAAGCTAAGCGGGCGATTTTTGAAGCCCTCGATTTGGTGTTTAAGAAATAGTTTTTTTTATACTGCCTTTGCCGTTTCAAAAGGCAGTTAAAAACGATTATATTACTACAAAGTTGGTTTTTTAAAACTTAAAGGTGAAAGCCAACATTTGTTTCTTTGCGAGGTTTGGGAGCTGGTTTTGTAGTTTTTGCACGTACTTATGTTCTCTAAACCCGATTGCAGTGAAAATTTTTTTGATGCACGTTGTTGACAGACGAAACAACAATCGCAAAAAGATTGAAACGAAAAGCGGGACTGAAATAACCGAATGAGCAGTAAATTGCTTTCCATACTCAGTTTACGCTTTTTTGCGAAAAATGGTTGGTGTAAAACAAAACTAAAGGGCAAAAAATACATTTTGCAATTAAAGGATAATCTTTAAATCCTCAAATTATAGAAAATTTCGGTAAAGACAGATGAAGAAATCGATTATCATATTTTACGCATTATTGCTTTATGCTTTAATTCAGCTCATTTCATGGGGAACTTTGGTGGTGCGGTTGCAGCCCAGCCGCATGACGATGATTATGGGAGAGGGTTCTGTGTTTCTGTTTTTGCTGTGCATTGGGGGTTATTTCCTGCATCAATCGCTAAAACGTGAAGATAAACTGAGAGAGCAACAACAGAATTTCCTCATGTCTATTACGCACGAATTGAAATCGCCTTTGGCAGCAATAAAACTTTCTATCCAGACTATTGTTAAAAGAGATTTGGATAAGGCCCGTCAGGTTTCGCTTTTAAATAATTCGTTAAAAGATATCGAACGATTGGATGATTTGGTTGAGAACATGTTGCTGGCCACCAAGATTGAGAACCGTTCTTACACGTTTCCAAAAGAGGAGTTTAATTTTTCGGAATTGGTTTACAAAATCACCGACAGGTTGCAGGTTCATTCATGTGGAAATGAACAGTTGATAAATGCGCAAATTCAGCCAAATTTGCAGATAATGGGTGACAAGTTTGCCTTATCGTCAGTAGTTACGAATTTGATAGAAAATGCGGTTAAATATTCCAGTCCCTGTGATGAAATAAATGTGCTTTTAGATAAGGTGGATGGACATATTCAGCTAAGTGTGGTTGATAAAGGGCCCGGCATTTCGGATGCCGAAAAAATGTTGATATTTGATAAATTTTACCGCGTTGGTAATGAGAATGTCAGGAAAGCGAAAGGAACAGGTTTAGGCTTGTTTATTGTGAAAGAGGTTTTACAATACCATGATGCAGATATTACAGTTAAAGACAATTTGCCCCAGGGAAGTATTTTTGAAGTAACATTTAGTTAATCTCAATTATGTCACAAAAACTTAGAATTCTATTGGTAGAAGACGAGGATCACTTGTTAGATGCTATCAAATTAAACCTGGAACTTGAGGGTTATAAAGTTCACGCCGTTAAAGATGGCAAAACCGCTCTTAAAATTTTTAAAGAAGAACGCTTCAATCTGATTATTTTAGATGTAATGTTGCCGGAAATGGATGGTTTCCAGGTTTGTGAAACAATTCGTTTAGAAAATGCAGAAGTTCCAATTATGTTTTTAACTGCCAAAAACACTTCTGAAGATCGTGTTTTAGGCTTGAAAAAAGGCGCTGATGATTATTTGGTTAAACCTTTTAACCTTGAGGAGCTTATTCTTCGCGTGGGTATTTTGGTTAAACGCAGTTTAAAATCTGATGATTTAAAAGAATTAAATTCTTACAAAATTGGCGATAAAACAATCTATTTCAACTCTTTCGAACTTAAACATGATGATGGTACCATTACGCCGTTAACGAAAAAGGAAACGATGTTGTTGAAGTTGTTAATTGAGCGGAAAAATGATGCCGTTTCAAGAGAGCAGATTTTGGAAACCGTTTGGAATTACGATGTTTATCCATCAACCAGAACGATTGATAATTTCATTTTAACTTTCCGTAAGTATTTTGAGCCAGATCAAAAAAACCCTGTTTATTTTCACTCAATCCGCGGGGTTGGTTACAAATTCACCGATAGTCATTAATGTACAATAGTTTAGGCAGGTATGCGCTAATGGCCATTTTTTTGATGGCTGCTTTAGTGTGCGTGTTTTTTACCCAATACGAGTTAGCCGCGGTTGCGGGATTTTTGTTCCTGTTTGTTATCTGGAGCCATTTCAGGCATAGTTCTGTTCTAATGGCCTCAAAATATTTTAAAAATAACGAATTTGAGAAAGCAAAGCTGATGCTGGCTGAAGTTCCTAATCCTGAAAGGCTTTCAAAAAACCGAAGGGGCTATTACGAATTTATGCAGGGCAATATGGCCTTGAAAGAGGAGCTCTGGGATAAAGCCGAATATCACTTTCAACTGGCAAGCCGCTTTCCCGTCGGCGGAAAAACGCAAAAGTCGTTTGTGTTAATTCATTTAGCTAATCTCGCTTTGCGAAAAAAAGATAAAGAAAAGGCCGAGGCCTATGTTAAAGTTGCCAAAGAACTTGCAGAATCCACCCGGTCTAAAGATATAATCGTAAAGATTGAGAAAGAAATAGGAAAATTATAATATTCGTATTGTCATTTTGAGGAACGAAGAGCCGCTTTAGGAATAAAAAGGTACTTCGTTTTTTTTTATTTTATACCTTTGCGGCCAACCCGTCATCAGGGCTATCGGGTTTGGCTCAGCTTGTTCGCTTTAAGGAACCCGACTAAGCACCAGCCTGACGTTGATTAAGGAAGACAATTACAAATCATGAAGAATAATTTATTTTTAGACGCTGCATTTTCGAAACAAACAGAACGCCCACCGGTATGGATGATGCGCCAGGCTGGCCGTTTTATGCCACAATACTGGGAAATTAAAAACAAATACTCTTTCTTAGAGATGTGCAAAACTCCTGAAATTGCCGCCGATGTAACCATGTTACCCGTTGATTTGTTGGGTATTGATGCAGCGATTTTATTCTGTGATATTTTAGTAACAGGCGAAGCCATGGGAGGCGATTTAAGCTTTACCCAGGGTGTAGGGCCGAAATTTGCAAATCCTGTTCGTAATGCACAGGATATTGAAAACCTGAATGTTGATTGTTTGGGTGAGTTGCAGTATGTTGCTGATGCAATTAAAGTGATTCAGCAGCGTTTGGCTGGCGATATTCCTTTAATTGGCTTTGCAGGTGCACCTTTTACGGTGATGAGTTACCTAATTGAAGGTGGTTCTTCAAAAGATTTTAAATTAACGAAGCTTTTTATTCATAACCAGCCAGAGTTGGCGCATAAATTATTAGCAAAAATTGCTAAAGTAACGGCCGATTATCTAAATCTTCAGATTGCTGCCGGTGTAAACGCTGTTCAGATTTTCGATAGCTGGGCGCTTGCATTATCCTGGAATGACTATCAGGAATTTTCACATCGTTATATTCAGGAGATTATCTCTAATTTAAACCGAACTGATATTCCTGTAATTTCATTTTGCAAAGGAAGCTCGGTTTTTGCGCCAATGATGGCAGAGGCAAAGCCTGATGTGATTTCTGTAGACTGGAATGCTGATTTATTGAACATTAAAAATGCTTTGCCAGCAGGAATTGCTGTTCAAGGGAATTTAGACCCACACATTTTATACGCAGACCAACCTGTAATTAAAGCACAAATTCATAAACTTTTCGAACGCATGCGTGGAACGGAAGGTTTCATTTTCAATTTGGGACATGGAATTATGCCGGATATTCCTTTTGATAATGTGAAATACGCGATTGAAGTGGTTAAAGAATTTAGGTATTAATCAGTTTCTAGTTAAATGATAGAGAGCCTGCTTCCATATTATCGATATTTCATTGCAGTGCACATTGTATTCGTAATTAGCTGGATGGCAGGTTTATTTTACATTTTAAGCTTATTTATTTACCATACCGAAGCTAACGCTAAATCGGAGCCTGAGAAATCCATCTTATTAAATCAGTTTGTTAAAATGGAAGCCACGCTGTGGAAAATTATCTGTGCGCCGGCAATGGTAATTACTGTCTTGGCTGGGGTTTCCATGCTAACCTTAAATCCTGACCTCTTAAGCGCAGATTGGATGCAGGTAAAACTGGCCTTTGTGGTCGGCTTGCTCGTTTATCATTTCATCTGTAGAAATATTGTTAAGCAATTAAAAAATAAGCAGTTTAAGTTAAGTAGTTTTCAGCTGCGCCTGTGGCGAGAGCTCGCAACAATTTTTATGATTGCAATTGTGTTTGTAGTTATCCTTAAAAGTGCAATAAACTGGATTTACGGCTTGATTGGAATTATGGGCGTAGCGATGGCCATTATGATTGCCGTAAAGTTGTATAAAAATTACCGTAAGAAACGCGGCGAATAACACTTTGCAAAAGCCAGAGTAAGCGATATCAAAACTCAACTTAATCCAGATTTTATTTTGAATCCACCAACGTTGAAGCCAGAAAGTATAAAACTTTGTTTGCTTTGAGTAAACTTGTAATCAATTCTAGGTTCCCGCTGTTGGATAATTTAAACTTTACGAAAAAACTATTCTAAATTTGGGCACTAAAATCCAGACAGATGTTTACAAACCCGGATCGTAAGAAGGCCTTATTCCTCATAACATTTCTTTTCAGTTTTTTTATTGCCTCTGCACAATTTAACCAAACAGCAATTGAAAACAGAATCCGCCCTGATAGCAGTTTAACAAACGAAGTACATTTCAATTTCTATAACTTTAACTACGTGCGGAATTATGAATATACAAATGATTTTCATGATGGTTATACGTTATACGGAACGCAACTGCAACCTCAAATCGTATATTATGCCCACCCGAATCTAGCCATAACCGCAGGTGCTTTTATTCGTAAAGATTTTGGCAGAAACGGAATAAGTGATGCTAAACCATTATTTAGTTTAAAATATCATAAACGCAACTTAACACTTGTTTTTGGTAGCCTGGAAGGCGGAATACAACATAAGTACATTGAGCCACTGTACGATTTCGAACGAACGATTACCACCCCAATTGAATACGGAACACAACTATTAGTTGAAAGAAAAAAGTTTAACCTCGATGCATGGATTGCCTGGCAGAAGATGATTTATAAAGGCGAGGCCGCAAAAGAAGAAATTATTGGTGGTTTATCTACCGAAACTACAATTGCTGAAAATAATGGCTGGAAGTTTAGTTTTCCGGCTCAGTTTCTTGCGTTTCATCAGGGCGGACAAATTGATGTTTTGAAAGAAATTCCAATCAGTACGGTGTTTAATGGCGCAGCAGGCTTGAAATTACACAAAGCAATTAACACGAATATTAAACAAATCTACACCGATAATTACCTCGCCGTTTACAAAGATTTTTCTCCTGATAAAAGAAGGGCCTACCAGGGCGGCTTCGGGATGTGGTTAAATGCCGGCGTAGAAAGCAAATGGGGCAGCCTGGTAGCATCTTACTGGAAGGGAAATAATTTTATTTCCATAAAAGGAATGCCGCTTTATGAATCGGTTTCGAGTAATTTATATACAAACGGTTTAAAGCAAAGTGGCCGTAACATTGTATCCCTGCGCTATGCTTATCAGAAAGAACTGATTCCACATTTGTACCTCGACGTTAGATTTGAGCCTCATATCGATTTGGACAATACAGATAAACAACTGCAGTTTAATCATTCATTTTTTATCACTTACAAACAGGATTTTAAATTATTTAAGGTCAAGAAAAAAGATTAAACATTTTTCTGGCTGCGAACTGCTGCTAATTTTCTTTTCAATATCCTTAAGCTAAGGCTGACGGCAGTGGAATACAAACTTTGTTAAACTCATGTGATTTTTTATTACTGGCCTTAGCCAACGGAATTACAGAAATTCCTTTTGGCTGCTGCCCGCTTGTATTCTGCGCAGGAATGGATTGTACTAACAGTTCAAAAAAAGATCCGGCCAATTGCTTTCCAAAACAAAAAACTATATCTTTCTTGAAAATTAGTTGTAGGTTATCTTCTTGATAACCAGGATATAAAATAGCCTTTTAACATTTATTTAACTTTTTTTTACGATTGATGCAACCAATGTTTGTAATCTGCCATCTTCTATATACAAACACACAATGAAATTGACGCGAAGCTATACGATAAACGATTTGATGGAAGGTTGCAAAGCCGGCGACCGGAAAATGCAGGAACTGCTTTACAGGCAAACTGCACCGAAAATGTTGGCGGTTTGTATGCGTTACGCAAAAGACAGGATGGAGGCTGAAGATGTATTACAAATGGGATATATTAAGGTTTTTCAAAAGATTAAAGAATACCGTGGCGATGGTTCTTTTGAGGGTTGGATTAGAAGAGTAATGGTAAATACCGCAATAGAAAGCTATCGTAAAAACCTACGCAGCCTTAATGTAGTGGAAATCGATGAAGCTTACGAGCAACCATCTACCGGTTTTGATTTCGGTACATTGGGTATGCAGGATTTGATGAAGGTAATACAAAAGCTTGCTGATGGTTATCGAATGGTTTTCAATATGTACGTAATTGAGGGCTATTCGCATAAAGAAATTGGCGAAACATTGGGTATCTCGGAAGGCGCCAGTAAATCGCAGTTATCGAGAGCCAGGGCAATATTAAAAGAGGAAATTATAAAAATGGAGGGATTTGGTTATGCAACCTATACAGGATAAGGATTTTGATAAGTTATTTAAAAATGCTTTCGAAGAGGCCGAAATTTCGCCATCGCGAGATTTGTGGAGCAACATAGAAAGTGAAATCGAACCGAAAAAGAAGAGGATTATACCAATCTATTGGTTATCTGCCGCTGCGGTTTTACTGATTGCCACTATTGGTTTTTTGATTTTTAAACAGCAGGAAATTAAGCCAAAGCAGTTTGCAAACAACGTTGAGCCGAAGGTAATTAAGCCGGTAGTTGAAACGCAACCTGTAGCAGATTCTGCAAAAGCGATTACGGTTAAAACACCGCTGCCTGTTCTAAGAAATAGTTCAAAACCGGTTGAAGCTGTTGCGAAAGCTAAAGTAACCATTCTACCTTTAGAAAAACAGAAAGTGGTTACAGCGCCCGAAATGCAGAAACAGGAAATCATGATTGCACAGGTGGATAAGCCGAAGGAAGATATTAAAGCTAAAATTGAGAATGCTGTTGCTAAAGTTAATCAGGAAACGGTATTTGCAGCTGCTGCAACGGTTGTTAAAGCAGATGATGTGACAGGAGAAGATAATCAGGCCGAAAATAAAGGCATTAGAAATGTAGGTGATGTTGTAAACCTGATTGTAAACAAAGTTGATAAACGGAAAGATAAATTTATCCAATTCCGTACAGATGATGATGATTCTTCACTTTCATCGATAAACATAGGGCCTTTTAAAATTGGTAAAAGAAATAGAAAATAGCGGCAGAATTTTTTGAGCCTTCAACGATTGTAAGTTGGAAGTTAATCTAAGCTTACTTAAAATTAATCGATATAATTCGCTCACTAAAATTACTAATTCAAGATAACTCATTAATAAACACACACACAATATATGAAACATCTAATTTTTACAACACTTTTGGTAAGCGGGCTTGCCGGTGTTATGGCTCCAAGTGCTTTTGCGCAACAAGATACGGTAGTTAAGGATACCGTGATTAAAAAGAAAAGCAAGTATACGCTTACAATTGGTGGTGGGAACCTGATAACTAAAAATGCTGATTCAGCTGAAAACCCAAAAAAAGGCCGCTTCGTTGGCGGTGTTACCTTTACCAGAGTTGATTTAGGATTCTCGAGATTAATCGATAATGGCGATTTCAATCTATCTCCAAACAATGAATTTTTAGATTATAAAGGAGGTAAAACAAGCAAATTTTCTTTTGATGTTTTGCAGTTTGGATATCGTTTTAACTCGAATTTCAAAGTTTACGTAGCCGGCGGTTTCGATTGGACATTGATTCGTTTGAGAGACAATATCACCATTCAAAAAAATCAACCTACTTTAAGTTACATCAATGAGCCAATCGAATTTTCTAAAAACCGTTTCTCCAGTAGCTATGTACACATTCCTTTAAACTTCGAATTTCGCACCAGCGAGAGTAAAAAAGGCAAAAGATTCTACTTTGTTGTAGGTCCGGAGGTAAGTTTCTTATTAAACGGTAAGGTGAAACAAATTAGCGAAGAACGCGGAAAAGAAAAGCAATATGATAGTTATCATTTCCAATCAGTTCGTTACGGCGGTACCGTTAGATTTGGATACGGAGGTTTAGGCTTGTTTACCAAATACTATTTCAACGATATGTTTACAACGCCAGCTCAGGCCGGATTGAAAAATATGAGTTTCGGTATCACATTCGGATTAAACTAAAAAAAATATACAACACACAAATAATGAAATCCTGTTTCGGTTAGGCGGAACAGGATTTTTTGGGTAAAAACATTTCGCTTTAAGCTTTAGTCTTTCTGCTTTAAGCTTTATATTTACCCTGTGAGCGATAAAATAATTAACGTTAAAAATTTAACCAAGCAATATCAGGCTGAGCAGGCGGGCGGTATAAAAAATATCAGTTTCGAAATAAACAGGGGCGATGTGGTTGCCATTATCGGTGAGAGCGGAAGTGGTAAATCAACGCTGTTAAAATCGATTTATGGTTTATTGAAAACCGATTCGGGCGAGATCTTTTTTGAAAATGAAAAGGTAAAAGGGCCAGATGAGCAATTAATTCCGGGCCACAAACAGATGAAAATGGTTACCCAGGATTTCTCTCTCAATATTTATGCAAAGGTTTACGACAACATTGCTTCACAACTATCCAACACAGATTTAAAAACTAAAGCTGAAAAAACGCTATCGATTATGGAACATCTTCGGATTCTTCCACTTCAGAATAAAAAAATAATCGAATTAAGTGGTGGCGAGCAGCAGCGTGTAGCCATAGCAAAGGCCATGGTTGCAGATACTAAAGTTTTGTTGCTGGACGAACCTTTTAGTCAGGTTGATGCCTTGTTGAAGAACCAGTTGCGTGCAGATATTAAGCGTGTTGCCGCGGAAACTGGCGTTACCGTAATTTTGGTCTCTCACGATCCTGCCGACGGTTTGTTTCTTGCCGACCAATTGCTTATTCTTCGCAATGGAGAGCTCCTGCAAACCGGTCCGCCGGCAGAAATTTATCAGCATCCAAAACACATTTACACAGCACAAATTCTGGGCAACGCAGTAGTTTTATCTCGTGGCGACGCAGAAAAATTAGGTATTAAAACTTTTGCGGCCTCAGTAGCTTTTTATCCCGAATGGGCAGAAATTAGCAGCAACTGGAGCAGCAGACGTTTCGAAGTTAAAGATGTTTACTACAAAGGTTTTTATGATGAACTGCTGCTGGAAAGAAACGGCGTAACGGTTCGGGCATTGCAATTGAACAGGGGAGAGCATAAAAAAAACGACCACGTTCAATTGAACATCAGTCGTTTCTTAGAGTTTTAAAATTCTTTTAGTTTACATATTCCGACGGAATTACAACAACCTTTACAAGAATGCGGTAACTTGGTCTAACGGAAGCCGCCAAATTTCTGCTGTCCTGAACATCAAATGTGATACCTCCGCTAAATAGCTCATAACTGTAAGCTGTATAGTTAAATGTGTATGGAAGTTGAACATCGCTATTATCATTAGTTGGATGTGTGAAGTAAACAAGTACGCCTTCGTCGTCCAACGTTACGCCGTCAAATTCTGGCTTATTCCACGTAAAAGAATAAGTGCCATTCGCATTTTGAACCCATTGATTTGGCTCTATGTAACGATTGTAGGTTTTAGCTGATGCTGGATAAACAATAGTGTCCTTTTTGCAAGATGCCAAACCCAGTGTGACAATGCAAAGCATTAGAATAGTCAGTTTTTTCATGTTGATTAGTTTTTATTTGTGTGTACTTTGCGTAATGCAAAACAACTGCCAAAAATACCTGAACACACAAAGTGGATTAATAATTGTTAATTCAGTACAGCACAAATTCGAAAATTGAAATAATCCACCCTTGCAATGAGAATATTTTTTAGACTTTTACCATGGCTCGTTTTAGCTGTTGCGGGATACTTTTTCATCTCAAAAAAGTTTAGCATCAATACCTCGGTAGAAAGTAAACACCAGCTTTTAGTCGAAAAAATTGAGGCTATTGGTAAACTGGAACTGGTTCGCTACCAAATTAGCGACGTTTTAGAGCATAAAAACAAAACCGACTTTTTACCTGAAGCAAGCGTGCTGTTAATTGTAAAAGCTGAGGCTGTAGGTTGTATCGACCTTACTAAAATTACCCGCGATGATATTGAAGTTTCTGCAGATACAGCTGTAGTAAATTTACCACAACCCGAAATTTGTTATGTAAAAATCGACCATAAAAATTCGCGGGTTTACGACACAAAGATGGCCTTCTTTCGCGAAGCCGGCCTGGTTGATGAGGCATACAAGGCGGCAGAAAAACAGGTTACCGCAGAAGTTAAAAAATCTGATATTCTGGCACAAACGAAAACCAATGCCGCAAACGTACTAAAGCCAATTATTGAGGGCCTGGGCTATAAAAATGTAAGGCTGACTTTTAATTAAGTTAGCACTTGGGTTATCAGGGTTCTGGTTTTAAGCATCAAGATTTCACTTAATCAGCCGCTAAATAACGATTACAGAATTTTACAGGAAATCTTCCCGGTGTGGATTGAAAATATCGATTAATAAACCCTCTTGGAGGCAAACAACACCATGAAAAACATTTGATGGAGCGAAGAAAACATCGCCCTCGTTAAGAACTCGCTTTTCATTGCCCATACTAACCTCAAAACTTCCTTTTGCAACATAGCTTACCTGTAGGTGCGGATGGTTATGGATAGCGCCAACGGCGTCTTTTTCAAATGCAACCTTAACAAGCATTAGGTTATCATCAAAAGGCATTACTTTTCTTTTTACCCCGGCGCCTAAATCTTCCCAGGGTAAATCGTTATCAGCAATTAACGTTTTATTTGTTAAATCCTTAAAATTCATCTTTTAGCAAATTATATTATCTAAGCTGCAGATGTGCTATTATTCTACAGCTTCGGGTTGACAATTTCTATATTATTTCTTTTGACTGGTTCGTAATGAACTTAGGCTTTTTGCTTTTAAGCACTAAACCAAATACTCAAACAACGTCTGGTCCTGATTCAGTTCAATAATCTCGAACTTAAAATCTTCCATGCGTTGCAATAAACTCGCATAATCATTCTTGTTCGAAAGTTCAATACCCACTAGTGCGGGGCCATTTTCTTTATTCGTTTTTTTAATAAATTCAAACCTGGTAATGTCATCATGCGGACCTAAAACTTCGTTCACGAACAATTTCAAGGCACCCGGGCGTTGCGGGAAACGAACGATGAAGTAATGTTTCAAGCCTTCAAACAACAACGATTTTTCTTTGATTTCCTGCATGCGTTCAATGTCGTTGTTACCGCCGCTAATTACGCAAACAATATTTTTACAGGTAATTTGGTCTTTCACCTGCTCCAGCGCCGCAACAGATAAAGCGCCGGCAGGCTCAACAACAATTGCGTCTTCGTTATAAAGTTTTAGTATTGTTGTACAAATCTGCCCTTCCGGAATGAGATAAGTGGAGCTAAGCAGTTCCTGGCAATATTGATACGTAATCCAACCCATTCGTTTTACCGCCGCCCCATCTACAAACCGTTCAATATTCTCTACCGTTACCGGTCCGCCGTTTTTTAAGGCCTCGCTTAGTGATGGAGCACCCATTGGTTCTACGCCAAAAATCTTTACCGATGGTTTTACGGTTTGCAGGTAAGCACTTACACCAGATGCCAAACCGCCGCCGCCCACGGGTACAATGATGGCATCCAGCTCAGGCAAATCCTCATAAATTTCCATCCCAACTGTCGCCTGTCCTTCAATTACCTTCTCGTCATCAAAAGGCGGGATAAAGGTTGACGATTTTTCTTCGCAGAAAACAAGCGCCTCCTTCAGGCAATCATCAAAGGTGTCACCAACTAAAATTATCTCAACATTGTCGCCACCAAACATGTTTACCTGCTTAATTTTTTGTTTGGGCGTTATTTCGGGCATAAATATCACACATTTAATACCTAATTTTTTGCATGAATAAGCAACACCCTGGGCATGGTTTCCGGCGCTGGCACACACCACGCCATTTATTAAAGCACTGTCTGGCAACTGACTAATTTTATTGTATGCCCCCCTTAACTTGTAGGAGCGTACAATCTGCAAATCCTCACGCTTTAGGTAAACATTAGCATTGTATTGCGCCGAAAGGCCTGCATTAAACTCCAAAGGCGTACGTTTTACTACGCCTTTAAGTCGCTGCAGCGCAGAATCAAAATCCAGTTTACTCGGAGTTATCGTATTCATTTTTATAGTATCAAGTCGCGATAAGTAATAAAATATTATCGTTTAAATTTTTTTGAAAAGCAAAATCAGTGCTTCCCGGCTGCTTAGCCCTGCTATTCGTTGCAATCTTTTTGCTATCGTCAACACGAATTCGGAGAGATCTGCACCAAAAAGTATTTCCACTACTATCAGGTTTAAAAAATTCGGTTCGTGCATCAAACTAAAACCAGGCCAAATTCTAATCTAAATTAAAAATTGATGTTGTCGCAAATTTTACCACGAAAAGTCGCTTGGCATTGCAGGCTTTAGTCGTTAACATTTCGGCTTTTTTAAGCCAGGTGCAAAGCCACCAACTGATTTAAATCAATATCGTTTATGCCCTGTTTGCTGTCTGCCAACACTAAAAATTGCTTATAAACAATATCCAAATGCTCTTTTTCCATTCTATGCCCTAAGCGATCTAAATGGTGTTTTAAGGCTGCACGGCCACTTCTTGCAGTTAATACAATTGTTGCATCCGGGAAACCAACATCTTCAGGCTTAATAATTTCGTAATTCTCCCGGTTTTTTAAGAAACCATCCTGGTGAATACCAGAACTATGAGAAAATGCGTTTCCGCCGACAATAGCCTTATTCGGCTGCACCGGCATATTCATTTTATTACGCACCATGTGGCTCATTTCGTAGAAACGGGTTGTATCAATTTGGGTATTCAAACCTAAAACTTTGTGCGTTTTCAAAATCATAACCACTTCTTCCATCGATGTATTTCCGGCACGCTCACCTATACCGTTAATGGTACACTCTACCTGGCGGGCACCATTCTGCAAACCAGCAATAGAGTTTGCGGTAGCTAAACCTAAGTCGTTATGACAATGAACAGAAATAATGGCATTATCAATATTTTTAACATTTTCTTTCAAAAAGAGAATCTTCGAGCCGTACTGGTCTGGAAGACAATAGCCATTGGTATCTGGAATATTTACCACTGTAGCACCTGCGGCAATAACCGCTTCAACCATTTTAGCCAAAAATTCAATATCGGCACGGCCGGCATCTTCTGCGTAAAATTCAATATCTTCAACGTACTTTTTGGCGTATTTTACCGCATCAACGGCCCGTTCCAAAATATCTTCACGCGTGCTGTTAAATTTGTGTTTAATGTGGAAATCTGAGGCGCCGATTCCCGTATGTATACGAGGCCTTTTAGCATAACGCAAAGCATCAGCAGCTACATCGATATCGTTTTTATTTGCACGCGTTAAGGCGCAAATGATTGGATTATTAACTGCTTTTGAGAGTTCGATTACGCTATTAAAATCGCCGGGGCTAGACACCGGGAAACCAGCCTCAATTACATCGACTCCTAAAAGTTCGAGTGATTTAGCGATTTCTACTTTTTGGTTTGTATCTAACTGGCAGCCAGGAACCTGCTCGCCATCACGTAATGTCGTGTCGAAAATATAAACTTTGTTTGGGTCGTGAATCATAATCTTTTATTTAGGAATTGATTAATTTTTGTGATAAGAATTTCATTACCAATTTGCCCATTTCAGCTGTGCCTAAAACTTTAAAGCGGTTGGTGGTTTGGTCGGCAATATCGTGTGTTCTAAAACCTTCTTTTAAAACTTCATCAACGGTATCTACCAATAATTTGGCTTCGTCCTTTAACCCGAAGCCAATTTCGAGCATCAATGCTGCCGATAGGATAGAGGCCAGTGGGTTTGCGAGGTCTTTCCCCGTAATATCGTGGGCAGAGCCGTGTATGGGTTCGAAGAAACCTGTGCTTTCGCCAACAGATGCCGAAGCCAGCATGCCCATAGAACCTGCAATTTGCGAAGCCTCATCTGTTAAGATATCACCAAACAAATTCGCCGTTAAAACCACGTCGAATTTTTTTGGATTTTTAATTAACTGCATCGCCGCATTGTCGATAAACATGTGTTCGGTTTCTACGTCAGGGTATTGTTTTGCAATTTCCTGCACGGTTTCACGCCAAAGGCGAGAGCTTTCTAAAACGTTTGCTTTATCTACCGAACACAGCCTTTTGCTACGCTGTTGTGCTGCCTGAAAAGCTTTGTGCGCAATACGCTCAACCTCGTAACGGTGGTAAATCATCAAATCTGAAGCTGTATTCCTGTCTTCAGAACGAGACTTTTCGCCAAAATATACATCACCCGTTAATTCACGGAAGAACAAGATATCCGTTCCCCTTAAAATTTCTGGTTTAATGCTCGAAGCCTGAAGAAGTTCATCAAATAATAATATGGGGCGAAGGTTTGCAAAAAGGCCGAGTTCTTTTCTAATTTTTAATAAACCTTGCTCTGGTCTAACTTTTAAACTTGGGTCGTTATCATACATTGCATGGCCGATTGAACCAAAAAGGATTGCATCACTCTTTCTTGCTTTCTCTAAAGTTTCATCTGGCAAGGGTTCGCCGGTAGCTTCAATTGCCACATGGCCCATCAATGCTTCATCAAACAGAAATTCATGCCCAAAAATTTCGGCAATTTTTTCCAATGCTGCTTTGCCCCACGTGGTTACTTCGGGTCCAATACCGTCTCCAGGTATTACTAAAATGTTCTTCTTCATTCTTAAACGCTTTCTAGTATATTCTCGACGACTTTTACCTCGCCGTTTTCTAATAATATTCTTTTTTCTATGCAGGTTGGCAGCTGCGATTCAAAATGGCCAACATAAATTAAGGTCATTCCGTTGTTGCACAACTCATCAATCAGCTGGTTAAAATGGGTTGTTTGTCGCCGGTCCAATCCCTGGCAAGGTTCGTCGAGGATCAAAAGTTCGGGATTTTTAATAATCGTTCTTGCCAGCAGAACCAGTCGTTGCTTGCCCAATGGAAGTGCGCTTAACAACTCATTTTTGCTTTCAGTTAAGCCGAAATATTCTACCAGTTCATCAACCTGTGCGCTTTTTGAATACGGAAGTTGCTGAAACAGTCCAACTGTATCATAAAAGCCCGACGCGATGCTTTGCCAAACCGTTGCAGTGGCATCGAAATACCAGTGAAACTCCGGAGAAATTAAACCGATGTGCTGTTTAATATCCCAAATGCTTTCGCCACTTCCACGTTTGTTGCCAAACAAATAAAGTTCGTTGGCATAAGATTGCGGGTGATCGCCATTTATCAAGCTTAGTAGCGTTGATTTGCCAGATCCGTTATGTCCTTGCAACAACCATTTTTCGCCGGCTTTAACTTCCCAGTTAATATTTTTTAAAACTTGTTTTTCGCCGTAACTGATGTTCACACCGACCATTTTTACAATATTATCTGATGCGTAAATTGGCGATTGCTTTAAAAAGTCAGGAATTTCTCCCGATTGCTTCACAACATCAGCGGCTAGCTCAATTGAATTTACCTCGACCAATTTACCGCCTTTAATTTCTGCAAAATGATTTATCGACTTTGGTAGCTCGACCTCGCTGCTTATTAAAATTAACTGAACACCTTCAGCCGAAATTTCATCTAATAAAGCATTTAAGTTTTTACGCGATGCGGAATCTAATCCTGTATATGGCTGGTCGAGAATGAGCAATTGTGGTTTCAACCAAAGTGCTTTAATCAATTGCAGCTTTTTATGTTCTCCGCTCGATAACTCGATTAATTGAGAACTTGCAAATGAAGAAAAATTTAACGCTTCTAAAATCGGCTCCACTTTATCGAAATGCAAATGCTTTTCGCTACCAAAAGCAACCAATTCTGCATGAACGGTTAAAGTATCTTTTGCTTGCAAACTGGTGTAGCGCTGCTGATAATAAAAGTTTGCAACGCCTTCCAGGTTTTTAAATTGATACCAGCTTTCAACTAATAAGACTTCGGCAGGCAGTTGGCTATTTAAGGCAAAATTGATGTTCACATCGCCCAAGGCACTTAAGTGCCCGGCAATAACTTTTGCCAAAGCGGTTTTGCCACTTCCGCTCATTCCTCCTAAAACCCAGTTTTCGCCGTAATTTATCGTCCAGTTTAAATCCTGTAACACCTGCTTTTGCTGGTATTTTAAATTTAAATGCTGAATGTTGACGAAATGCTCCTTCATATTTTGCTTTCGGATGATTAAATGGGTGTTATTTGCGTTTTTGGCTTTGCGCAATTATTTTTGCTCAAATTCTTCTATTAAATTTTTTTGCGCCAGAATGAAATCGATATCATCATAGCCGTTAATTAAACACGATTTTTTGTATGGATTAATTTCGAAAGCTTCTTGTGCGCCCGTTTCGATAATCGTTACCGTTTGGTTTTCCAAATCAACCTCTAAAGAAGAGCCTGCATGATGGTCAACAGCTTTAAAAATTTGCGACAAAAAGTTCTCACTTACCTGTATTGGCAGCAAGCCGTTATTTAATGCATTGCCTTTAAAAATATCAGCAAAGAAACTACTAATTACGGCATCAAAACCTGCATCTTGTATTGCCCATGCGGCATGCTCGCGACTACTGCCACATCCGAAGTTTTTCCCCGCAACTAAAATCTTACCACTGTAGGTTGGGTTGTTCAACACAAAATCGGCTTTTGGCTGGTTATCATTTTCATAGCGCCAATCGCGAAACAGGTTTTCTCCAAATCCTTCGCGGGTGGTTGCTTTTAGAAACCTCGCAGGTATAATCTGGTCGGTATCAATATTTTCTATGTTTAGCGGCACAACTGCCGATGTTAATTTTGTAAACTTTCTCATTTTATTAGTATCAAGTAGCCGGTATATGTATCACTATTTTTCCACCGTCCTATATAATATTTAGTTGTTTGCGGCAAAAACTACAAAATTGTAATGCTGGTAATAGCAGTTGGCGTTCTTCAATCCGGCGCTTTCCAGCCACTCTAATTGTGCTTTTAGCGGCGCCATAATGTCTACCTTAATTCGTTCAAAAGCGCTTTGTTTCTCTTCTTCCGTTAAATTAGGGTTCTGTTGTACATGATTCTTCCAGTTTTCGGTATATATCTTTTCCGCTAAATCTGTTTCGCCTAATACCTGGTCGGCGTTAATGAACCAGCCACCCGGACTTAAAGCTTTTGCGATTTTTTCAAAAAGCTGGCGCTTTAACTCGTTGGGTAGATGATGAATAGCCAAGCCTGAAACCACTAAATCATACTGATTTTCGGGTAAATCGACTGTTGCAAAATCTGCGTTTAAAAAGCTAATGTTTTCTTTTCCATCGAAACGCTCTTCGGCTTTTTTAAGCATTGCTTCAGAGATATCAATCAGCGTTATTTTTGCTTGCGGATATTTTTCGTGGAAGAATGCGCTCATCAATCCGGTTCCGGCACCAACATCTAAAATGTTTTTAACCGTTCCAACTTCTTCAGATAAACTTAAGGCGATGCCATAGAAATCATCAAAACAGGGAATTAGAAACCGCCTCTGCCTGTCGTATTTTTCAGAAACCGCATTAAACTGGTTTTGTATTTGTAATGTTTCCATCTCTAATTTAAACTGCTACATAATGTTCAACGGTTGGAAAAGGATCATAAAAATGATGCAACAATCTTTTCCAGTCCTGGTATTCTGAAGAACCTCTAAAGCCTCCGGTATGCGCCTCCAATGTTTCCCAGTTTACCAGCAAAATGTACTTATCCGAATCTTCTAAACACTTTTTAAGTTGATGTGAGAGGTAACCTTCCATCGCTGAGATAATTTTCTGAGCCTCTGCAAAGGCCATTTCAAATTCGGCAGTAAGGCCGGCTTTTACATTTAATATCGCAACTTCTAATATCATCTTTCTTAATTTTTGTGTTTAGCAACAACCGGCCGTTTTAACTATTTTTTGCTGTTAGCCTTCAACTAAAAATTCTCTTACATCAGTAATTACGCCTGTAACTGCGGCCGCTGCTGCAGTTAAGGGACTGGCTAATAATGTTCTTGCGTTTTGTCCTTGCCGCCCTTCAAAATTTCTGTTTGAAGTTGAAACGCAGTATTTCCCTGCCGGAATTTTATCTTCGTTCATTCCCAAACAGGCACTGCAACCTGGTTCGCGGAGTTGGAAACCAGCGGCTTCAAAAATTTTATCCAAACCTTCGTTTTTAGCTTGCTGTTCTACTTGTTTAGAACCAGGAACAATCCAAACGGTTACGTTATCCGCCTTGCGTTTATCTTTAACAAACTCTGCAACTTCACGTAAATCTTCAATGCGTGAGTTTGTACAACTTCCAATAAAAACATAATCTACCGGTTTGCCTATCAAAGCTGCGTCGTCATCAAAGCCCATGTAATCCAGTGCTTTTTGATATGAAAGCTTTTCTTTTTCTGGTTGTGATTGAGTTGCCGGAATAATTTCACGAATGCCCATCCCCATTCCAGGATTGGTACCGTAGGTTATCATCGGAGCGATATCAGCCGCATCAAAAGTTAAAATGCTATCGAATTTCGCGTCAGCATCGCTGTATAATGTTTTCCAGTAAGCAAGCGCTTTATCCCATTCCGCTCCGGCCGGGGCAAATTCTCTACCCTTTATATAATCGAAAGTGGTTTGGTCCGGCGCAATTAATCCGCCTCTGGCACCCATTTCAATGCTCATGTTGCAAATTGTCATTCTCGCTTCCATGCTTAAAGCTTCAATAGCCGAACCTGCATATTCGATAAAAAATCCGGTTCCACCGGCAGCAGAAATCTGAGCAATAATGTAAAGGATAATATCTTTTGCGCCCACACCTTTTCCAAGCTGCCCGTTTACTTCAATTTTCATCGTTTTAGGTTTCGATTGCAACAAACATTGCGTTGCAAAAACCTGTTCTACCTGCGATGTTCCTATCCCGAAAGCAATTGCTCCGAAAGCGCCATGGGTAGATGTGTGACTGTCACCACAAACCATTGTTTTGCCAGGTAGGGTAATGCCCAGTTCTGGTCCGATAACATGAACAATCCCCTGGAAAGGATGGCCAAGGCCATAAAGTTCAATCCCAAATTCTGCGCAATTTCTTGTCAGCATATCTACCTGATAGCGGGAAAGCTCCTCTTTAATAGGTTGTAGCTGGTTTAAAGTTGGCACGTTATGGTCTGCCGTAGCCACCGTTTGTTTCGGTCTAAAAACCGGTAATCCTCTTTTGCGCAAACCATCAAACGCCTGCGGAGAGGTTACCTCGTGTATTAAGTGTGTATCAATGTATAAAATATCAGGAAATCCTTCTTCACTTTTTACAACGTGTGCGTCCCAAATTTTCTCTACTAATGTTTTTGACATCATATGTGTTATTAGCCCCACCTCAACCCTCCCGGGTAGGAGGGAGTAGCAAGTGTGTTAATAAATTGCTCACCTTTTTAAAGGCATATACTCTTTTTATCAGCGGAAACGCTGGTTTCTCTTTTTAAGCAGTTTTAATTGCCTTCATTGCCGTCATTGCCTTACGCAGTGTGGCGCCAATTTGTTCTACTTCATGTGAGCGAATTGCTTCGTTAACATCGATAAGCTTTCTGTTATCTACTGCGCCATCTTTACCTTCGTTAAAGTTTTTACCAACCAAATCTGTATCTACTTTCGTCATGAAATCTGCTAACAATGGTTTACAAGCCTGGTCGAACAAGTAACAACCATATTCAGCCGTGTCGGAAATTACGCGGTTCATTTCGAACAGCTTTTTACGGGCAATCGTATTCGCAATTAGTGGTGTTTCGTGTAACGATTCGTAATACGCCGACTCCGGTTTAATTCCTGCCTGAACCATAGTTTCGAAAGCGAGCTCTACCCCCGCACGAACAAAAGCAACCATTAACAGGTAGTTATCGAAATATTCTTGTTCACCAATTTTAACATCGCCGGCAGGTGTTTTTTCAAAGGCTGTTTCGCCAGTTTCTGCCCGCCATTTCAATAAATTTTTATCACCCGCTGCCCAATCTTCCATCATCGTCCGGCTAAATTCACCACTCATAATATCATCCTGATGCTTTTGGAAAAGCGGACGCATAATGTCTTTCAACTCTTCCGAAATTTCGAAGGCTTTGATTTTAGCAACATTGCTTAACCGATCCATCATCGCAGTAATACCACCTTGCTTTAAAGCTTCAGTAATTACTTCAACACCGTATTGAACAAGTTTTGATGCGTAACCAGCATCGATGCCTTTTTCTACCATTTTATCAAACGATAAGATGGATCCGGTTTGCAACAAGCCGCAAAGAATAGTTTGCTCGCCCATTAAATCAGATTTCACCTCAGCCACAAAAGACGATTTTAAAACACCAGCCCTGTGCCCGCCAGTACCTACACAATAGGCCTTCGCCTGTGCTAATCCTTTACCTTGAGGATCGTTTTCAGGGTGTACCGCAATTAAAGTCGGCACGCCAAAACCGCGAACATATTCCGCTCTAACTTCGCTTCCAGGACATTTAGGTGCAACCATAATAACGGTTAAATCTTTACGGATTTGCATACCTTCTTCTACAATGTTGAAGCCGTGAGAATATAATAAAGTGGCTCCATCTTTCATTAAAGGCATAATTGCATTCACAACTGCCGTATGTTGTTTGTCGGGAGTGAGGTTAATTACCACATCAGCAGTAGGAATTAGTTCTTCGTAAGTACCAACTTTAAAGTTGTTTTCAGTTGCATTTTTCCATGAATCTCTCTTACCTTCAATTGCTTCTTTGCGCAATGTGTAGCTTACATCTAAACCACTATCTCTTAAATTTAAACCTTGGTTTAAGCCTTGGGCACCGCAACCAACAATTACCAGTTTCTTGCCTTTTAAAGCACTAATGCCGTCCAGAAACTCTGAACTTTCCATGAAATCGCATACACCTAATTGGTTTAATTTTTCTCTAAGAGGTAATGTGTTAAAATAATTTGACATCGTTTTGTTATTTATTTTATGGTTCTATTTTCTAATTATCAGTCATTCTGAGCTCGTAAAAAGATTTTTGCTTAATCAATCTAATGGCCTGTTTCATCTCGTGACAAAACATTTTTATTTTGTTGAAAAGCAAATCCTGTGCTTTTCGGCTATTTCAGTCCCGCTTTTTGTTCCTGCCGGAGAAAAACCGGCATCCACGCCAATCGGGTTTATTTTACCAGGGTTCTGTGTTTCAAAATTTTCCTGCGTCCCTCATGGTTACAAATCAGCGGCAAACTTACGTTCACTTTTTATGCAGACTGAACATCAACAATCACCTTCTTCAGTGCCCAGGCGTAACCGTAGTGCAGGTTATCATGGCCGATTGTTGTAATCAGTACCTCCTCAATATTCTTCATTTCAACTCCGTAAGTTGAAGTTGAAAAGGCCATTGCATTTGCAAACGCACCCTTTGCATAATCATCTCTTATTTTTTCAATGCTTTCGAGCGCAATCGCCTTCAATTCTGCAACCTCTTCCTGGCTTACCCTGTAAGTTGGGCGGGTATCTTTTTTGTAAAACTCATTAAACTTTACCGAGCCTGCATCTGCAAGTATGCCTGTGCGTACATAACAAAGTGTTTGTGTGCTCACTACAATGTGGCCAAAGTTCCAGATGATGTTGTTATTATAGCCATCCGGAATTTTGTTCAGCTGTTCAATTGTTAAGTCATCGATAAGCTGGATAAAGGCTTTTCTGGAATTAATTATGAAATCAAATACTTCGTTTATCATTTTATGCTTCTATCTCTGATTCGTCCAATGGCTGATTAAAAGTAATCTTGTTAAAGAACGGATCGTTTACGGTGACAGCCCAGCTTCCGTAGAAAGTTTTTTCCAAGCCTGGCCTGTTGTATTTATATTTTTTATCTATTATTTGCTTATGAAATTCATGTAAGCCGGTACAATCGACGTGAATGTGCGCTCCCGGAGAACTATCGCCGTGATGCTCACTCAGGTGTAATTCAATTCCACCTAAGGAGATTTGAATATAAACCGGCGTATTTTCTTCAAACCGATGTTCCCAGTCAATTTTAAAGCCCAGCCAATTCACATAAAATTCAATCGCTTTATCATAATCGAATATTCGAAGAATCGGCTTAACACTTTTACATTTCATTTTCCTTAAGTTTTTAACCGCAAAGAGGCGCTTTTTGCTAAAGATTGCCAGGCATCATGCTTGTAATCCCTGCTTTTTCCTCTTGCTCAATGCTACATCGTAAAAATCTTTTCTCCTTTATCTAAAAACTCGTTTTCTACAAGTTCCTCTCCGGGTTCAAAAGCTTCAAACTCTTTCAGTTTTTCATGGAAACCAGCGCTATCTTTTATAATGGCAACCCTTGCCGAACGCACAAACTCTATCAGTTCATATGGTTCAAGTGCCTTTACGAGTGCATCAGTTTCTTCTCTGTGACCAGTTACCGCGAAAACAGTATAATCTTTACGAATAACCACGGCACTTGCGCCATATTGCCTCAACAAACGCTCAACAGTTACCTTTTCAGCAATTTCATCGGTTGAAACTTTGTAAAGCGCTAATTCCTGCCAGATAATTTCGTCGTTAGTATTGAAATAAACTTTCAAAACTTCAATTTGCTTTTCAATCTGTCGTGCAAGTTTCCTCACAACCTCATAACTTTCGGTAATTACGATGTTGAAGCGATGAATCCCGTCAATTTCAGATGCCGAGCTGTTTAGGCTCTCGATATTGATTTTTCTTTTTGAGAAAATAATCGCAATCCTGTTTAACAAGCCAATCCGGTTCTCGGCATATACCGTTATCGTGTATTCCTGCTTTCCGTCTAAATCAGCTTTATCTATTTTATGTTCTATTGTATTTTCAGTACTCATGATGTTTCTTTTAACCGTATCGTCCATTTCAACCGTGCGGAGCAAACTTTATTTTAAGTTCTCTCCATTTGGCTGCGCTCCAGTCGAGTTAACGCTTGCGCCGCCTTTCATTCCTGGCTCTATTTCAACCTAATTTCACTTACGCTCATTCCCTGCGGAACCATCGGAAAAACGTTGTTTTCTCTTCCAACCATTACTTCCAACAGGTAAGAACCTTCGTGGTTAATCATGGTTTCCAATGCCTTTCTTAAATTAGCCCGTTCATCAACCTTAGCGCCTTCAATATAATAGGCTTTTGCCAAGGCCACAAAATCCGGACTGGTTATGTTTACGAAAGAGTAGCGTTTATCGTGAAATAATTGTTGCCACTGGCGAACCATTCCCAAGAAACGGTTATTTAAAATCAGGATTTTTACCGCTGCGCCGAATTGCATTATCGTACCCAGTTCTTGCGGTGTCATTTGGAAACCACCATCGCCGATAATGGCAATTACTGTTTTAGCAGGCGCACCATATTTGGCGCCAATTGCTGCAGGCAAACCAAAACCCATTGTTCCTAAACCACCAGAGGTAATATTGCTGCGGGTGTGATTGAATTTGGCGTAACGACAGGCAACCATTTGGTGCTGACCAACATCGGTAACGATTACGGCATCGCCGCCACAAATTTCGTTGATGTTGCGCAATACCTCACCCATAGTCATTTCATCACCGGTAGGATAAAGTTCTGGCGTAATAACCTGGTCTATTTCCTGTTGATTATAGTCTTTGAATTTAGCCAACCAATCTTCATGTTTGTTTTCGTTTACTAAATTGGTAAGCAGGGGAAGGGTCTCTTTACAATCGCCCCAAATTCCAACTTCTGCCTTCACGTTTTTATCAATTTCAGCAGGGTCGATGTCCAGGTGAATAACTTTTGCTTGCTTCGCATACTTATCCAACCTACCGGTAACGCGGTCGTCGAAACGCATACCGATGGCAATTAACACATCACATTCGTTGGTTAAAACATTTGGGCCATAGTTTCCATGCATGCCCAACATGCCAACATTTAGTGGATGTGCGGTCGGGATTGCACCATCGCCCATAATCGTCCAGGCGGCAGGAATACCGCTTTTTTCGATAAAGGCTTTAAATTCTTGTTCGGCACCACCTAGAATTACACCCTGGCCAAATAAAACAAAAGGCTTTTTGGCAGCATTAATAAGTTCTGCTGCCTGCTCGATGTATGCGACCCTCACTTTTGGTTTGGGGCGGTAGGAGCGGATATGATTGCATTTTACATATTCAGGAAATTCCTCAACCTGTAATTGTGCATTCTTTGTGATGTCGATTAGCACCGGACCAGGCCGGCCGCTTTTAGCAATGTAAAATGCTTTAGCTAAAACTTCAGGAATTTCCTTTGCATCGGTAACCTGATAATTCCATTTGGTAACTGGAGTAGTAATGTTGATTACGTCTGTTTCCTGGAAGGCATCTGTACCCAGTAAATGCGCAAAAACCTGTCCCGTGATACATACCAACGGTGTGCTGTCAATTTGAGCATCTGCTAAACCGGTAACTAAATTTGTTGCACCCGGCCCGCTTGTTGCGAAACAAACTCCAACCTTGCCACTTGCCCGGGCAAAACCTTGGGCTGCGTGAATGCCACCTTGCTCGTGACGAACCAGAATATGTTCTAATTTATCTGCGTAATCGTAAAGTGCATCGTAAATTGGCATAATTGCACCGCCTGGATAACCAAAAATAGTGGTTACACCTTCTTCAATTAATCCATTCAATAAAACCTGCGATCCTGTTCCTTTAAACGAATGTTTTGAGGTTTCTGCTTTAACCTCGGGTTGTTGTACTATATCTTGTGCAGTTTCCATAATCTTGTTTTTGCGGTTGTATATTCTTTAATCTAAAACCGGATTCTTCCCCCGGTTTTTCCAAATTAATTGAGCAATCTCTCCTTTTTATCGATTGGGTTTGCATTTTGCAAACCTCCACCAAGAATAGCTCTACGTTGAGCTTTAAACGCCTTTGGCATGTTCCGGGTGCCGACCCAAATCAAAGTCATAGTCTGTGATGCTGATTTTGGCTCACCACAGCCCGACACAATTTGCGGCCGCATACTTGCCCGCTCAATTCTACTTTCAATGCTTTTAATAATTTGCATATTGTATTCATTTAAATATTAATTTATTGTCGGGATGACTTTAAAATTTAATATTCATCAGTTACGCAACCACTGGCAGCGTCTGAAACTGTTTTGGCATATTTATAAAGCACACCTTTAGTTACTTTTAAAGCTGGCTGAACATATTTTTTTCTTCGCTCTGCGATAATTTCTTCGCTTACCTGTAAACTTATAATATTGTTTACAGCATCAATTAAAATTGGATCGTTATCCTCTACCAAGCCAATCAACCCGCCCTTGTAAGATTCAGGCGTGATGTGGCCAACTACGAAACCATGTGTTCCGCCGGAGAAACGGCCGTCGGTAATTAAAGCAACCGATTTCCCCAAACCCGCACCGATAATAGCAGAAGTTGGTTTTAACATTTCAGGCATGCCTGGCGCACCTACCGGACCAGAGTTTTTAATCACAATTACATCGCCAGGTTGTACCCGCCCACTTGAAATGCCTGCAATTAAATCATGCTCCCCATCAAAAACACGTGCAGCTCCCTCAAACTTTTCTCCCTCTTTACCAGAAATTTTTGCTACTGATCCTTTTTCAGCAAGATTGCCGTAAAGGATTTGCAAGTGGCCCGTTGGCTTGATGGGTTCGCTCAATTTTTGAATAATTTTTTGGTCGTAGTCCATAATGGATTTAACATCGGCCAGGTTCTCAGCAACAGTTTTCCCGGTTACGGTTAAACAATCGCCATGTAACAAACCTTCGTTCAACAAGTACTTTAGCACCGCGGGTATACCGCCATACTGGTGTAAATCCTGCATCAGGTACTTACCACTTGGTTTAAAGTCTGCAAGCACAGGCGTAACATCACTCATCTTTTGAAAATCATCCTGAGTAATTTCTACACCAATAGCCTTACCCATTGCAATAAAATGCAATACGGCATTGGTGCTTCCACCCAAAATAATAATCGAGCGTATCGCATTTTCAAACGCTTTTCTTGTCATGATATCAGATGGTTTGATATCCTTTTCCAATAAAATTTTGATGTATTTTCCGGCGTCTAGACACTCTTGCTTTTTCTCCGGACTAATTGCAGGGTTGGAAGACGAATAAGGTAAGCTCATACCTAAAGCCTCAATAGCAGATGCCATGGTATTTGCCGTGTACATACCTCCACAAGCGCCGGCACCCGGACAAGTGTGTTTAATGATGCCCTGATAATCTTCTTCAGAAAGATTTCCGCAAATTTTTTGTCCCAAAGCTTCGAAAGCAGAAACAATATTTAATTCCTCGCCCTTGTAATGGCCAGGAGCAATTGTGCCACCGTAAACCATTATTGAAGGCCGATCTAAACGAGCCATTGCCATAATTGCACCAGGCATATTTTTATCACAACCAGGAATAGAAATTATTCCATCATAATATTGGCCGCCGCAAATGGTTTCAATACTGTCTGCTATTACATCGCGACTAACCAGTGAGTACCGCATGCCATCGGTGCCATTACTCATGCCATCACTCACTCCAATCGTATTAAAAATCAAGCCTACTAAATCATTTTTCCAAACCCCAGCCTTTACATCTTTCGCAAGGTCATTCAGGTGCATATTGCAGGTGTTTCCATCGTAACCCATGCTTGCAATGCCAACCTGTGCTTTTGCCATATCTGCATCGGTTAATCCGATTCCGTAAAGCATGGCCTGTGCCGCGGGTTGTGTTGGGTCTTGTGTAAATGTTTTACTGTACTTATTTAATTCGCTCATTGTTTAAAATGTATATTCTGGTTCTATTGGTTTTCATTTATATTCATGCCAGGTATTAGATAATTTTAAAAGGTACTTCCTACCAGACAATTTCTGTTAACAGCTTTCTGCTAAATAATTACCTCATAGTTTACTTTTTCAAGCACAAGATTTTTATAAGCACGTTGTATTGTATAACCTATTGATTCTCTCCAAAGGGTACGAAAAACGATGTCATCGATTGAGGCAATACCTGCTATCTCTGTAGCAGTTCCACATAAAAATGCACCATCAGCCTTCCTTAAATCCTCAACTGTTAATTTTTTTTCGATGCATTCAATATCCAGAACTGTGCAAAGTTCTTTCACTGTTGCCCTGGTAATTCCAGGCAAAATATTGCCCAATGATGGGGTGTATAACTTTCCGTCTTTCTCAAGAAAAATGTTTGCACCCGACGATTCAGCTACAAATCCATGCATATCTAACAGCAAGGCATCATCGTAACCTTTCACATTGGCCGCAGTTGTGGCTAAAATCGAGTTTACATAATTTCCACTCAATTTAGCCTCCATTGGAGTCGATTTAGGATTTGGCCTTTCATAATCTGAAATGCTTAGCTTTAAAAGCTTATTTCCAGAGTAGGCATCCCAGTCCCAGGCGCATATAAAAATTGAAACACCACCTGGACTGTTTAACTTCATATTAGGGTGGCAAAAAACCAAGGGCCGGATATAAGCATCCTTTAACTTATTTAAAGTAAGTAGCTTGTAGGTTTCCTTAATCAGCTCCTGTTTATCCCAGGGAAAGGGAATGTTTGCCAGTTGACAAGAACGTTCTAAGCGGTCGAAATGTGCTGCAGCCTTAAAGATGCGGTTTCCATTATGTGTTTTATAAGCCCTAATGCCTTCGAAGGCAGCGTAACCATAATGTAGCGACTGCCCGTATAAGTCTGTACTGCTATCCATAGCTTTTTCGAACCGACCATCAAGGTAAATAATCGTATTAGAATTATAGTATTTCATAATACCGCGTTTTGTTATTTAAAAAAAGCGTCCTGTTTTTGTCAGGACGCTTTAAGTATATTAATTATTAATAATCTATTTAAAAGCCACCCGTCTTCTTTCCTAAAATTAGGAGTAGGAGATTGAGAATAATGACAGGCAACAACAGCGCAAAACCACCTGTGGTTGTAGCGCTATTATTAAAAAATGTATTGCTTCGAATTGTCATTATTTCCTGATGATTTATAAATACCAATTTAGTTTTTGGTTCATTAATATGCAAGAGAAATCAAAAAAAAGTGAATTTAGAATAATATTTTATAATACACCGTTGCTACCAAATATTATTCTATCATATAATAGATTTAGTGATTTAATGCCGTCAACCTTATACCAAATATCGAAACGGTATACGGTATGTTTATTATGCAAGCATTATAAAATAGGTTACATTCTTCTTAAAATGAATAAAAAAACAGCGAAAGTTGAATTTTTTAATTAAACATTAATCAAAAAAAAAGCCTTTCCGAAAATCGGAAAGGCTTTATAAATGCTGAGCTTTCAGCAATAAGAATTTCAATTAAGCAATACCTTCCGCTAAAACAACAATTTTGTTGTGGATAACTTCAACCACACCGCCCTTGATAAAGAAGCGTTGTTCATCGGTTTTGTTCGCTTTGATAATTACTTCCCCATCTTCTAAAGTGGAGATGATAGGGGCATGGTCTTTCAAAATCTGAAAAGAACCTAAAGTACCCGGAACAGTAACTGCCGTTACTTCACCTTCGTAAACTTTTTTATCTGGAGTTAATATTTCTAAATTCATTTTTAAAGTTTTACGTTCTACGTTTTAAGTTTTAAGCGTTTCCACCATAATTATAACGTATAACTTATTACGTACAACGTCTTAATTAGCTTCTGCTAATAATTTTTTACCTTTTTCAATAGCATCTTCAATGCTACCAACTAAGTTAAATGCAGCTTCCGGATATTCATCAACTTCTCCGTCCATAATCATATTGAAACCTTTGATGGTATCTTTGATATCAACCAATACACCTTTTAAGCCGGTAAATTGTTCGGCTACGTGGAAAGGCTGAGATAAGAAACGCTGAACACGGCGAGCTCTTGATACAACCAATTTATCCTCTTCAGATAATTCGTCCATACCTAAAATCGCGATGATATCCTGTAGTTCTTTATAACGTTGTAATGTTTCTTTAACACGTTGTGCAGTGTTATAATGCTCATCACCTAAAACCGCTGGAGAAAGGATACGTGAAGTTGAATCCAATGGATCTACCGCAGGATAAATACCTAACTCGGCAATTTTACGGGAAAGTACAGTAGTTGCATCTAAGTGGGCAAATGTTGTTGCCGGTGCAGGGTCAGTTAAATCATCTGCAGGTACGTATACCGCCTGTACAGATGTAATTGAACCGCGTTTTGTTGATGTAATACGCTCTTGCATTAAACCCATTTCGGTTGCCAATGTTGGTTGGTAACCTACTGCAGATGGCATACGGCCTAACAAAGCCGATACCTCAGAACCTGCCTGTGTAAAACGGAAAATGTTATCAACGAAGAAAAGAATATCTTTTCCAGCGCCTTCGCCATCACCATCACGGAAATATTCTGCAACAGTTAATCCTGATAATGCAACACGTGCACGTGCACCAGGAGGCTCGTTCATTTGACCGAAAACCAATGTTGCTTTAGATTCTTTTAATTTTTCAGTATCAACAGCTTTCAAATCCCATCCACCTTTTTCCATTGAGTGTAAGAATTCGTCGCCATAATTGATTACGCCCGATTCGATAAATTCACGAAGTAAATCGTTACCCTCACGAGTACGCTCTCCAACACCTGCAAATACTGACAAACCAGCATAAGCTTTAGCAATGTTGTTAACCAACTCCATGATTAATACTGTTTTACCTACACCAGCACCACCAAACAAACCAATTTTACCACCTTTTGCGTAAGGCTCTAATAAATCGATTACTTTAATACCAGTGAAAAGTACTTCAGTTTCGGTTGATAAATCTTCAAACTTAGGAGGAGTAGCATGGATAGGACGACCGTCTGCTTTATCTACAGCTGTAATACCATCAATCGCTTCACCAACCACGTTAAATAAACGACCTTTAATTTGATCGCCTACAGGCATTTTAATTGCTGAACCAGTATCAAGTACCTTCATTCCACGCACTAAACCATCTGTAGAATCCATCGAGATTGCACGAACGCGATCTTCACCTAAGTGTTGTTGAACCTCTAAAACGATTTTTTGTCCATTTTCTTTCGTTATTTCTAACGCATCAAAAATTTTAGGTAGATGGGCATCATCAGCAAAGCTAACGTCAACCACTGGGCCGATAATTTGTGCTATTTTTCCTAAGTTAGGCATATCTGTTGTGAGTAAATTTATTACAGTCAATGAATTAAAGCAGTTTCAAGGGGCTCCAATTCGGTTGGCAAAGTTAAGTTATTCCAAGTAAATTTTAAATATATATTACAAATTTTTTCAACATGATTAAAAGGGGTTGTTTCAAGTCGGGCTAATGCCAAAACGGAGCTATTTTTTTCACTGTTTATGGATGAATTTAAATTTCCGAACGTCATCGTCAAAAGTGATAGAACTAGGTGTTTGACGAGAAATTATTTCCTCTTTTGGCGCTTTTACATTTTTGTTAAGCAGAAATATAGTTTGTTTGTTGCATATTTATAATTGTGTTAATTTCAATCTTTAATAGGGATGATCGTAACAAAGGTATCGTAGCTTATTACTTATTACTATAATAATATAAATGAAAACCATTTTAACAACAGGAAGCAACGGTTTATTAGGGCAAAAAATAACTGAAAAGGTTTTAGCGGAGGGAAGGGTGAAATTGATAGCAACTTCAAAAGCTGCAAATCGTTACCCTAAAATAAATGGTTATGAATACGCAGAAATGGATATTCTAAATCCAGCTCAGGTTAGAGCAGTTATTGAAAAACATAAGCCAGATGCGATTATACACACCGCTGCAATGACGAATGTTGATACTGCCGAGGCGAATAAAGAGCTTTGCCGTCAGTTAAATGTAGATGCTGTTCAAAATTTATTATCGCTTTGCGAAGAAAAGAATATTCAACTCATCCATTTAAGTACCGATTTTGTTTTCGATGGTGCGGATGGGCCTTATAAAGAAGATGATGCCGTCAATCCGGTTAGTTATTATGGTGAATCGAAAGTGTTGGCCGAAGAATTAATAAAGAACTCAAAAGCCGATTGGGCAATTTTAAGAACGATATTGGTTTACGGCATTAACAATGATATGAGCCGAAGCAATATTGTGCTTTGGGCAAAAGGTGCGCTAGAAAAGGGTTTGCCAATTAATGTGGTGAATGATCAGTATCGGATGCCGACCCTGGCGGAAGATTTAGCAGAAGCCTGCTTGCTGGCTGTTGAACAGAATGCGAGCGGCATTTATCATGTATCGGGTAAAGATTACATGAGTATTGCAGATTTAGTGCGGAAAGTTGCCGATTATTGGGCGCTTGATAAATCGATAATTACAGAAATAAGTTCTGAGAGCTTAAACCAAACGGCAAAACGACCTGTGAAAACTGGTTTTATACTCGATAAAACGGTTAAAGATTTAGGTTACAATCCACATAGCTTTGAGGAAGGTTTGAAGATTGTGGATGAGCAAATTAAAAAGGTAAATTAGTTCATTAGTGATTAGTTTATTGGTCATTTGGCAAACGAAATAATGAACAAATGACCAAATAAATTTAAACAAAAAACAAAACAAAAAATATATGTCACTACAAATTGGCGATCAAGCCCCAGATTTTAAATTATACAGTTCAGATTTAGCTGAAGTTTCTTTATCAGCATTTAAAGGAAAAAAAGTAATTATCCATTTCTTTCCGATGGCTTTTACAGGTACATGTACCGAACAACTTTGCACCATGAGAGATAATTTTAGTTTCTATGAAGGTATTGATGCACAGGTGCTGGGTATTTCTGTAGATTCTCCGTTCTCGTTAGCTAAATTTAAAGAAGTTCAAAACTATCAGTTCCCACTACTGTCTGATTTTAACAAAGATGTTTCTTCAGCTTATGGCGCTTTTTACGATGAATTTGTGTTCGGATTAAAAGGTGTATCGAAAAGAGCAGCCTTTGTAATAGATGAAGAGGGTAAAATTGCTTATGCTGAAGTTTTGGAGAATGCTGGTGATTTGCCTGATTTTAAAGCGATTAATGATTCATTAAAAGCTTAAATTCATTAAAAGCAAGGTAGGACCTGGATTTTTTTTCAAATTTAATTGCGAATTTAAAACTCAAATCTTACTTTTGCAGTCCGTTAACAAACGGAATTGCATTTGTAGCTCAATTGGATAGAGCATCTCACTACGGATGAGAAGGTTTGGGGTTCGAATCCCTACAAGTGCACAATTTGGATGAAGCCTTGTCGCCCCATGGCGGTAAGGCTTTATTAATTTTAAAGATAACCTAAACCACGTTGATGCTTAATTTAGTTCTCTTTGGCCCTCCGGGGGCGGGTAAAGGCACCCAATCCGAAAAATTGATATCAAAATATCAATTAATACACATTTCAACCGGCGATTTGTTCAGAGCGCATGTTAAGGGAGAAACCAAATTAGGGAAAAAAGTTAGTCAGTTGTTAGCGGATGGAGAACTCGTGCCAGATGCAATTACGATTGCGATGCTTGAAGAAGAGGTAGATAAAAATCCGGAAGCTAAGGGATTTGTATTTGATGGTTTTCCGCGTACTGTTCCTCAGGCAAAAGAACTCGATTTATTTTTGGAGCGCAAGGGCAGTAAAATTGACGGCGTAATCGCTTTAGATGTAGACCAGACTGAATTGACCAAACGCATTGCTGAGCGCCACAAAATTAGTGGCAGACCGGATGATGATGCCGAGAAATTAAAGAAACGAATTTCGGAATACTTCGATAAAACGATTCATGTATTGCCTTATTATGAGGCGCAGGGAAAGTTGAAAAAAGTAAACGGAATCGGAGAAATAGAAACAGTTTATAATGATCTTTGCGCTGTAATCGATCAGTTTTAAACCGTAGAATTTAAAGTTTTAACATCCGCAAAAAAAGCATTAGTTGTTTTTTGCGGATGTTTGTTTTTTAGCGAATTTTGTCAACAAAAATCGCCCATCTAAAATGTAAAATCAATATGTCACAAGGTTCAAATTTCGTAGATTATGTAAAAATTTGTTGTCGTTCTGGTAAAGGCGGGGCAGGTTCTGCACATTTGCATCGTGATATTTTAACTTCAATGGGCGGTCCTGATGGTGGTGATGGCGGTCGCGGAGGCCATATCATTGTAAAAGGAAGTGTGCATATATGGACTTTATTACACCTTAAATACCGGAAACACATCATTGCTGAGGACGGTGGTGCTGGTGGAAGCTCGCATAAATTCGGGAAACAAGGTACTGATGAAATTCTTGAAGTTCCGCTTGGAACAATTGCCAGAGATGCCGAAACAGGAGAAGTTCTTTTCGAAATAACTAAAGATGGCGAGACTAAAATACTTACGCCAGGTGGCCGTGGAGGATTAGGGAATGCACATTTTAAAAATGCGGTTCAACAAACTCCCCGTTATGCGCAACCTGGTGAGCCTGGAAAAGAAATCTGGAATATTCTCGAACTAAAGGTTTTGGCCGACGTTGGTCTGGTTGGTTTTCCAAATGCCGGAAAATCTACTTTATTATCTGTCGTTTCTGCTGCCAAGCCCGAAATTGCCGATTATCCTTTCACTACAATTGTTCCTAACCTGGGCATTGTAAGTTATAGAGGCGGTAAATCATTCGTAATGGCAGATATTCCCGGCATCATCGAGGGTGCCTCGAAAGGAAAGGGTTTAGGTTACCGTTTTCTACGCCACATAGAACGTAATTCTGTACTACTTTTTATGGTGCCTGCAGATACTAGCCGAAGCATTAAAGAAGAATATGAAATCTTAAAAAGCGAACTTGAATCCTACAATCCGGAATTAATGCAAAAGCCGCACGTTTTGGCCATTACAAAATCTGATATGCTGGATGAGGAACTTATGGACGAAATGAAGCAGGATTTACCAAATATTCCTTCAATTTTTATTTCATCAGTTGCTGAGAAAAACATCTTGGAGTTGAAGGATATGTTGGTTAAAGCTATAGAAGGATAATCATACAACGAGATGCTTGAAATAAATTCGTTAACTCCTGATTTTATCAACAGCCAGTCCAATCCATTCTTTAAATAGTGTATCCCAGGAAGACATTGCGCCCGCTTCGGGAACAAAATCGTCGAAAGATATTTTCGAAACCTCGCCATTGTAATTTGTAGGCAAATAGTCTGGCTTATTTGCAAGGGTCCTGTCGAATATTAGTTTTGCCCGCGGAATGTGCCATGCACTGGTTACAACAATAACCTTTGCGCTTGGATTATACTTATCAATTATCGCCCTGCTGAATTTGGCGTTTTCTATTGTATTTCTGCTTTGATTCTCAAAAAACACGTCAGAATCAGGTATACAAATTTGATGGAGAAATACCTTTACCAAATCGGCTTCTTTAACCTGGTTATCAGTTAGGTCGGCGTTGCCACCAGCAATCAAAATCTTTCTGATTTTGCCCTTTCGGTATAAAGAAATGGTTTGAAATAGTCTGTCGCTGGTTCTGTTAAACTGGATATCGTTATTACGTTTGTTTAGGCCAGAAAAGCCGCCCAGCACAATGGCTACATCATAATTTTTTATTGCTTTGGGATATTCAGGTTCGTACAAATTATAAACTTTCCTGATGATGAAACCGTTAGAAAACAACAATAAAATGATGAGCCCGAAACTAAAAAATCGTCTTTTTAGTTTCGGGCTTTTTATAAAAAAGGCAGTAACCAACAGGCTGCAGCACCAGAAGAAAGGCTTAATCAGAAACAATAGAATCTTCGAGAGGATAAAAATCATGGGTTGATATTATCCTGTAAAACTAATAAAATGTTTCGATTGTGTTTTGCCCCTTAACCCTGGCCTTCCTGAACCTGAGTGTTTTCGTGAGCGTTTTCTAATATTTCTTTAACGCTCGATTTTGGCTTTTTAGCAACGGTGTGCTTAAAATGAGGAACTTCATGTTCCACTATATCATTTTCAATTGCCTCAACTCCGAACACTTTTTCCTTTAGCAAATTGTATTTATCCTGAAATCCGTAGCGTAAATTTTTAGCGCCACCGGCAATTTTCCCTCGTGTGCCAGCGCCGCTATCCGGAGCAAATAAAATACTTATGATTGCCCCAGCAGCCAAACCCGCAACCAGAGCTAGTGCGATTTGTGCGTTATTATCCGATTTCTTCGTTAAATATTTTCCGATTAACTTTCTGTATTTCATAACGTAGCATTTTTTTAAAGGAACAAATCCTATGTTATAATGTTTCATAAAAATCTTAATAAGTAGATTATTTGTTAAGTTTATCGTTCAATTAACTTCAAAAAAAATGGTAAAAGCAACGATAAATAAAGAACATTATGCCTGTTCTGTAACTAACGGTTCGCACGAAATTGTGGTAGATGAACCGATTGAATTAGGCGGAACACACAAGGGGTTCGCTCCAAAAGGTTTGTTAATGGCATCGCTGGCTTCTTGTGTTGCAATTACTTTGAGAATGTACATCGACAGAAAAGGGTGGGAGGTAGATAAAATCGATGTAGAAGTTAATATCAGTGTTGAAAACGCCGAAACGATATTTTTAGAAGAAATTACCTGCACGGGCCAATTAACGGATGAACAGAAACTCAGGCTTGAAGATATTGCTTCAAAGTGTCCGGTAAGCAAAATTTTAGCTGCCGGCCATGATATTCGTTCGAAAGTACTGTAAAGGCAACGGTGCAAAACTCGTTTACACAATGCTAAAAAGCTTTAATATATTTGTAGGCTTTCAGTTTTTTCTGAAGTGAATAAATTATTATGGCCACCGAAATTAAATGTCCTAGCTGTGCTCATGTTTTTCCTATGGAAGAAGCCATGGCCGAAGATTATAAGAAAGAGTTGCGTGAGAAAATGGTCGCCTTTACGAGGCAGAAAGATGAAGAATTTCAACGCAAATTAGCAACGCTCGAAAATGAAAAGCAGTTGCAGCAGAAAGCCTTTGATACCAAAATGGCTGAGGAGAAGAATAAGCTGAAAACGGATTTAGAAGAGAATTTGCGAAAAAGTATTGCTTCCGATTACGAAACTAAACTGCAGATGTTGGAGGGTTCGGCAAAAGATAATGCCGAAAAATTAAAGCTTGCCCGCGAAAAGGAACTTCAGTTTTTGAAACGCGAAGAAAGTTTGCTTTTAAAAGAACAGGAAATGGAACTTTCTCTGCAGCGTAAAATGCAGGAGCAAAGAACTGAATTGGTGGAGCAAATTCGTAAACAGGAAGCCGAAAAAAATAGCATTAAAGATACTGAACATCAGCTGCGTTTAAAGGAACTCGAAAAGCAACTCGACGACCAGAAGAAATTAGCAGAAGAAATGAAACGAAAAGCCGAACAAGGCAGCATGCAGTTGCAGGGTGAGGTTCAGGAACTAATTTTAGAGGAATTGCTGCGTAGTAATTTTCCGTTCGATTTAATTGAGGAGGTTGGTAAAGGTGTTCGGGGGGCAGATTGCGTACAGGTTGTACGCAACCAGTTCGGGCAAGAGTGTGGCAAAATTATTTATGAAAGCAAACGCACGAAAGATTTCGGTGGCGATTGGATTGAAAAGTTGAAGAAAGATATGCGCAGCATGGGTGTTGATGTTGCGGTAATCGTAAGTCAGTGTTACCCTAAAGGAATGGATTGCTTTGGCCAGCGAGATGGTGTGTGGATTTGCTCTTTTGAGGAAGTGAATGCCGTGGCCTACGTATTGAGAGACGGAATTTTACGGTTATCTAGTGCAATGAAATCGCAGGAAAACCGCGGAGATAAAATGCATATGTTGTACGATTACCTTACCGGAGCCGAATTTTCGGAGCAATGGAAGGCTATCCGTGAAGGTTTTTTGAGCATGAAACTTTCCATTCAACGCGAACGTGATGCAATGGAACGCTTGTGGAAAGCTCGCGAGAAGCAACTTGAAAAAGTTTTATTGAATGCGACACACATCCGTGGCTCCATTGAAGGCATTGCCGGAAGCGATAGTATACAGTTAAGTTTAACCGATGATGATGAAGAGCAATTATTACTGGATTAAATGGAAGACCTTGCCTAAAAGCAAGCTTACAATCGCAGCCTCATCATCGGGCTAACCGAAGTAAAATCAGAAATGTGTGGAATGCCCGTTTTACATGGTTTCAAAAACAAGAAAAAAAGACTCACAAATAAATTATACAAAGTGAATAAAGCAACCAACAAATACCTTAACCGCTCTAAATTTTTAGCATTAATTTGCATTTTGTTTTTTTTCGGGAACGTTTCCGGACAACAACTGAAATCGCCTGATGCAAATTTGACTGCCACTTTTACTTTGGCTGATGGTGGCGTACCAACCTACAGTTTAAAATACAAGGGAAAGGATGTTATTAAAACCAGCAAACTTGGTTTAGAACTTAAAGAAGGTAAATCGTTAATGAATGGCTTTGCCATCACCGATACCAAAACGAGCACTTTCAACGAAACCTGGAAGCCGGTTTGGGGTGAAGTAAAGGAAATTGTGAATCATTACAACGAGTTGGCTGTAACCTTAACGCAAAAAGAAACCAACCGCTTCATAATTGTTCGTTTTCGTTTATTTAATGATGGACTGGGTTTCAGGTATGAATTTCCGGAACAAAAAAACCTCGATTATTTTGTGATAAAAGAAGAAAAAACGCAGTTCGCACTTGCCGGCGATCATAAAGCGTTCTGGCTTCCCGGCGATTACGATACTCAGGAATACAGCACAGTTACATCAAATTTGTCAGAGGTGCGAGGAAAAATGAAAGCAGCGGTTACGCCCAATGCATCGCAAACTACTTTTTCGCCAACAGGTTTACAAACCCCTCTAATGATGAAAAGCAAAGATGGTTTGTACATCAACATCCATGAGGCTGCCTTGATCAACTACTCCTTAATGTCGCTAAATCTTGATGATAAAAACATGGTTTTAGAATCGTGGTTAACACCAGATGCAATTGGCGACAAAGGCTATATGCAGGCTCCTTGTTTATCTCCATGGAGAACGATAATTGTAAGTGATAAGGCAGGCGATATTTTAACCTCAAAACTAACTTACAACCTAAACGAGCCAACAAAATTTAAGGATGTATCGTGGATTAAGCCAACGAAATATGTAGGCGTTTGGTGGGAAATGATTACCGGAAAAAGTACCTGGGCATATAACGATTTAACAAGCGTGCAGTTGGGCGTTACCGATTACTCGAAGACTAAACCCAACGGAAAGCACGCCGCTAATACTGCTCATGTAAAAGAATACATCGATTTTGCTGCAAAGAATGGATTAGATGCCGTTTTAGTTGAAGGTTGGAATGAAGGTTGGGAAGACTGGTTTGGAAAAACGAAAGATTATGTTTTTGATTTCGTAACACCATATCCGGATTTTGATGTGCAGGAATTACACCGCTACGCAGCAAGCAAGGGAATTAAGATGATTATGCATCATGAAACTTCTTCTTCGGTTCGTAACTATGAGCGACATTTAGACACGGCATATAAGTTTATGAAGGCTAATGGCTATGATGCGGTAAAAAGTGGTTATGTGGGCAATATGATTCCCCGCGGAGAGCATCATTATGGGCAATGGTTAAATAATCATTATTTGTACGCCATTCAAAAAGCTGCCGAATATAAGATTATGGTGAATGCCCACGAAGCGGTGCGGCCTACTGGTCTGGCTCGTACTTACCCAAATTTAATCGGAAACGAATCTGCCCGTGGAACCGAATACGAGGCTTTTGGTGGTAACAATGCCGACCATACCACGATATTACCCTTTACCCGTTTAATTGGTGGGCCGATGGATTATACACCTGGTATATTTGAAACAAAAGTTAGTGTTTACAACCCGCAGAACACTTCTTTTGTCCACAGTACTTTGGCTCGTCAGTTGGCGCTCTATGTAACAATGTATAGTCCGCTGCAAATGGCTGCTGATTTGCCGGAAACTTATAACAAGTATATGGATGCTTTTCAGTTTATTAAAGATGTAGCCGTTGACTGGGATGAGACGAGAGTTCTGGAGGCTGAGCCTGGAGATTTTATAACATTTGCCCGTAAAGCAAAAGGTAAAGCGAATTGGTTTGTTGGTCGCACTAATGATGAAGTTGCCCGCACCTCGAAAATTGACTTTAGCTTTTTAGATGCAGGTAAAAAATATACTGCAACAATTTATGCTGATGCTAAAGATGCCAATTATGAAACTAACCCAAAAGCTTATACCATCCGTAAGATGGAAGTTACCAATAAAACGAAGTTGACTTTAAATTGTGCTCCAGGTGGTGGCTATGCAATCAGCATAATGGCTAAGTGAGATTAATTTGAAGAAAATAACTTTCACATTAAAGTATAAAAGTTTTGAACTTGAGCCGCAGCATTACGCTGCGGCTTTTTTTTGCTAAAATATCCTGGTTGATTTTTGCAAAAACTCGGTTATTGATTTCATTTTGAAGAATGGCAAGCAATTAACGATGCTGAATAGCTCTTCGCCCAGCAGCATGGGTTTGCTATTCGGATAACGTGGAGCTTTTAAATTCTTGTCAGTAGCATCTGGCCTCTTTCAGTATGTTCCTGTATGGTGGCCAATGCCAAACTGGCAACGTTTTTAACATGCTTATTACTACTTGCGTTCATTAATGCCGACACTGCATCCTTTAATTTTTTATGCGTGTCCACCTGTCCCTGCATAAAGGCTCTGTCGAAAGCTTCGCCGCTTAAAGATTGCAATTTGGTGAGCAACGCTTTGCCATCTGCCGTTGGTGTCTGAACCATTGTGCCCATGTCTTTAAGTATTTTTCCCATCACTTCCTGTTCCGCAGCTTCAAATTTTGCGAACATTTTTACTTCAGCATTTGAGACTTTGGTTAATGCAAGCTGACTGGTTTGAAGGGAAGCCGTACCCAGCATCGCAATCTTTGCCTGCAGTGCTGTGTCAGCATTTTGCGCCATTGCTGCAACTGGATTTAGTACTCCCCCAGCAACAGAGGCGCCAGCGCCAATTACTAAAGCTGTTTTAATTGATTTTGCGAGAAATTCCCGGCGGTTGCTTGTGTCTTTAATTTCCATAGTCATAGATTATTATAATTCTTGAATCAGGCTAAATGACATTTGAGCAAGGCCCATATGCCAGGTCACCATACACTTTTTTATCGTAAGAATAACACGGATTTTTATTTACAGGTTTGCGAATTATTAAACATTCCGGTACATTTTTCAAAGCTTTTAACAACTAAAGGCTTATCTAATAAAACATATCCGCGTGTTTTATTTCATTCACAAACACCGCGTTCAGGTGCTTGGGGCGTTTGTCTTCAATGCGATAGTAATCAACATGAAAGCGTCTTGATGATATCCATGGATTTCGCCAGTTGTTGTGCATATGGAATGTATAGGTTTCGGGCATGGGGATTGTTTGCATCCGCATCCCAAAGGCCGGAGTGGTGCCAAAAGTGGCCGTGGTCCCAATCCGGCCGATCGATAATCGGATACAGGCAAATGCCCTTCAAAGGAATGCCCATTTGCAATGTTTTGAAACATTCCTTCGTAATCATTTCAAGCCAGTTTGGTCTGTGTTCGCCCGCGTGGCTCGTTTCCGAGAGTACAATTGGAATTTCATAGCGCAGGTAAGCCTCCTCCAGCAAAGATGAAAGCGATCTCCACCTTGGATCTGGATCCACGTTTGCCCAGGGTAGAAAGGATGGTTCGTTGGCCAGCCATTGATTATTGTAATAAAAATTTAAGCCAATGAAATCAACTAATTCTGCAGCTCCACCTAATTCCGGACAGATTTTTCCAGTTAGCATGTCGGTGGTTTGATATTGGATTTCATGTTTTTCTTCCGCATCCATGATCATATATAAACTGGCATTTAATGCAGGTACAATGTTTACCAATGGTTCGGTGGTCATTATCCAGGCTTCCGGGTTAATAGTCTTAATTGCTTTTATCCCCTGGATATAAGCTTTCACCAAAGCGTATTTTATATCCCAACCTATCCCTTTTGCATAAGGCGTTGTACTGGCTTGTTCTCCGCCCAACCACGAAATGAACCCAACTTCATTAACAGGTGTGACAATTAATCGTTCATTAGGATAATTTTTTTTTTGAAAGGTTGCAAAGGCAGTGCAAATGCTTACAAACCGTTCTGAAAAATGGGGGTGTAGCGGACTTAAATCCACAGGAAAACCAAAATGGCATATGTCCCAAATTTGTTGAATGCCGGTAACTGCTGCGGCTTCCATCATCGTCTTTACCGTGTCGAAATTGTAGTGATATGGCCGTTCTTCTACAAAACTCCATCGAATGCCTTCGCGTACCGTGTATATCCCCAAGTCAGCCAGCAGGCGATAATCGGCCCGGGCAGCTTCGATATGTCCTGTTTCACTGAGCAGATCTACCCTGTTTCCAAAGTGATTAAGCTGATCTGAACACTCAAAGCCACCCATCCAAAAGGATCGGAACGGACAGGTATTTTTCATCAGCTGGCCAGTAATTTATTATTTTCAAGCAAGGTAGAAAGCATTTTTTGTTTCATTTCTGCGAAGGTATTGTCCCATGATTTATCCTTAAGAAACAAATCTACCGAAGCAAGCCATTTGGTTTTGTCGACTAAAGCAATGCTTTTTTCTGCCTCACTTATAAATTCTTCGGCGTTTGAAGAGATTGACACAAGTCCGCTTATACCATAGGGCTGCACCACATCCCTGATTGGAGTGGATACAACACGCTTACCCGCAGCCAGATATTCTGGTGTTTTGGTTGGGCTGATAAAACGGGTTGAAGCATTGATTGCAAAAGGGATCATCGCAACATCCCATCCGGAGAGATATGCAGGAAGTTCCTTATAGGATTTTTGGCCTAAGTAATGAATATTGGGATGATGAGGAAGGCTTTCCCAAGGAACCTTTACAACCGGTCCCAACAAAATTAGTTGCCAATTGGACCTCTGCACAGCAATTTCATTGATGAGTGCGCTGTCGAAACGTTCATCTATAACCCCGAAAAACCCCAGTTTTATGCCTTCAATCCGGGCCTGGTCTGCTGGTTCTGCAATTGCTGTCCTCGCCTGCGCAAAATGTTCTTTATCGATGCTGCTTGGAAAAATATGAATGTTGTTATGTTGGCCTTTCTTTGCCTCGTGTAGGGAATGTCCGCCGGTAAATACAATGTCTGCGGTTGTTAAAAGTGCCTTTTCCATTTGTAGCAGTTCAGGTGGAGCAAAGTCGAAGGCAGAAAGCTCATCCATGCAATCGAATACCGTTAATGCGGGACCGTGGTTATCAGAAAACATCAATGCCATTGGCGTGTAGTACCAAAAAATCCAATCGGCCATGTTTTGGTTTTTTAAAAACTCGGTAAGTAAGTTACGCATGGTAAGCCTTTCGTGCTCAGGGTTTGCCTGGTGCGTAAGATGCGGGGTGATGATGGTTAGCTTTTCTGTTCTTTTATCAATTACAAAACGATTATTTCCCTGCGTGTCCCATATCGGTTCCTCCAAAACAAACACATTTGTTTCTTGCGCAAAGCGGCTCATGAGGTGTTGGGGCCTTTGAAACACGAAATCCCACCGAAGTTGAGAAAAGCACAGTAAGTTTTTAGGAAAGGCGAATTTTTCTAATTTCATTTTAAGATTTAAATTTGGTTACCGATTTGCTCGACGGCGAAATGAACATTCGCGGCCTTAAGTGCCGAAGCAATAATTTGGTGCATGTCGTAATATTGATAAGTTGCCAGCCTGCCGCCAAATATTACGTGCTCTTCCTGTTTTGATAAGGCTTTATATTTTTCGTAAATGCGTGTGTTTCGCTCATCATTAACCGGGTAATATGCTTCTTTTCCTGTGGTCCATTCATCAGGATACTCTTTGGTTACAACTGTTTTTGCTTGTGTGCCAAACTCAAAGTGCTTGTGTTCAATTGTTCTGGTGTAAGGAACATCACGTTCGGTATAATTTACTACGGCATTACCCTGATGGTTATCGGTGTTTAAAATTTGATGTTCAAACTTTAAACTGCGATACTCAAGCTGGCCAAACTGGTAATCATAATATTGGTCGATATGGCCGGTAAATACGACGCAATCTGCAGCGTTATCCCATTTGCCCCGGTCAGAAAAATAATCTGTATTAAGCTGAACTTCACAACCTTCGAGCAGCCCGTCTGTCAATTTGTTATAACCTCCGATTGGGATGCCCTGGTATCGGTCATTAAAGTAATTATTGTCGTAAGTAAACCGCACGGGTAGCCTTTTGATAATAAAGGCGGGAAGTTCCGTGGCAGGCCGTCCCCATTGTTTTTCGGTATAACCTTTAATCAGTTTTTCGTAGATATCCTTACCTACCAAAGATAGGGCTTGCTGTTCCAGGTTAACTGGTTTTTCCACCCTGGCCAATCCGATCTCGGTTGCAAGTTTATCTTTAGCCTCCTTAGGTGTTTTTACACCCCAAAGCTGGTAGAAGGTATTCATGTTAAATGGAAGATTGTATCGTTTTCCCTTATACTCTGCTACCGGGCTATTGGTATAACGATTAAACTCAACAAATGAATTTACGAAATCCCAAACCGCTTTATCATTTGTATGAAAAATATGGGCACCATATTTATGAACGTTTATTTCTTCTACCTTTTCGCAGTAGATATTTCCCCCTGCGTGGTTTCTTTTGTCTATCAACAAACATTTTTTCCCTCTGCGGGTGGCTTCATGAGCAAACACAGAGCCGAACAACCCGCTTCCTACAATCAGGTAATCATATCTCGGCATACGCGTCGGGTTTTGCAGAATTTTGGCGGGTTGCGTTCATTTCTAGTTTTATTTTTAACACACAAATAATGATGACACTGCCGTCTTTTGAATGAACGTGAACCTGAGTCTAGTTAAAGATTCATGTCTTTCAATCCAGTGGGCATTACAAGCCCTCGTGGCACTCAAATCTGGTTCTTAATTGGTCTCCAAATCGTTCAGGGACATCGAAGATATAACTGGCCCTAAATAAAAATAGTTTTATCAGCTAATGGGAACGGCTTTACTTGTGAAAGATTAGTTAGACTTCAAAATATTGATTATCAGTATCTTGTGTATTTAAAAAAATCCTTTAACGGATATAGGCTTAAAAATTGGGTATTAATCATATCGTTCCGCGTATTAATTCTAACACTAAAAATGAATCGCATGGAAACGTTGATAATGGTTTTGGCCAAAACAAATGAAAACCGGAATAAATAAAAATCGACAACCTTGCGAAGTAATTGAAACAAAAGCGATTAATAATCATTGTATTATAACGATGGGGAAAAAAATATTTGTGCTTGAAGATGATGAGGGGATACGGGACGTGATAGAAATTCTACTCACAGAAGAACTGTACGAATTTTATGGTTTTTCCACTGTTAAAGATTTCAATAAAGGAGATGATAAAAGCGCAGATCTTTATCTACTGGATATAATGCTTCCGGATGGGAATGGAATTGAAGTGTGCAATGCGTTGAAAAAGCAAGCATCTACTGCCAATATTCCTGTGCTGATGATGAGCGCCAATTCATCCAAAACACATGTCGAACTTTCCTGTAGCTCTGATGGGTTTATAGCAAAACCCTTTAATATAAGTGATCTTTTATCAAAGGTTGATTTAACGTTACAAGGCCACATAAAGCTTTAATAAAATATTTCCCTCCTAAAAAAGCCACCTCGGTCCACTTTGCTGTGATTCAAGCAACTTCCTGAGTTTTCGTGCGCTTTATTTTTGAATAATTTCTGTTAATTAGTTCCGAGCCGAAACAAATAAATCATAAACCATTTGCCCTTAGGCATCTGCTCTCTGCGCCAGGCAATTTATCTTTCTCAAGTAAATCCCAACACTTATTTCACGTAAATAGATTTTAGTTATGTGCCTATCAAGTTTTATGATTATTCGCGATTCCTTTTTTAAGTATATTTATCTGACGAATTAATGTAAACGATAACCAAATTATAAAGTTTATTTAAATGGAAAATGATATCAGCAAATGCCCGTTTCATAACGGAAGCCTAAAGCAGAACGTTGCCGGTGGCGGTACAAGAAATAATGACTGGTGGCCGAATCAGTTAAAGCTAAATATCTTAAGGCAAAATTCTGCATTATCAAATCCCGATAAAGATTTCGACTATCGCGAGGCATTCAATAGCCTGGATTTAGATGCTGTAAAGGCTGATTTGCATGAGCTGATGACGGATTCTCAGGACTGGTGGCCGGCAGATTTTGGCCATTACGGTGGTTTGTTTATCAGAATGGCCTGGCATAGTGCCGGAACTTACCGTGTTGGCGACGGACGCGGTGGAGCCGGAGCAGGTTTGCAGCGTTTTGCTCCATTAAATAGCTGGCCAGATAATGTTAGTCTGGACAAAGCCAGAAGGTTACTGTGGCCAATTAAACAAAAATACGGGCGGAAAATATCGTGGGCGGATTTAATGATTTTAGCCGGAAATATTGCGCTCGAATCCATGGGTTTTAAAACATTCGGTTTTGCAGGTGGCCGTGCTGATGTTTGGGAGGCTGATGAGTCTGTTTACTGGGGCTCTGAAAAAACCTGGTTGGGTGGCGATGTTCGTTATGCTCATGGCTCAGAAGGCGTGGTAGAAGGGCATGGCGTTTTGGTAAGTGATGACGATGCCGATGGTGACATACATTCCCGGAAGCTTGAAAAACCACTTGCTGCCGTGCAAATGGGACTAATTTATGTAAATCCGGAAGGACCTGATGGAAATCCTGATCCTTTGGCTGCCGCTAAAGACATTAGGGATACCTTCGGACGTATGGCCATGAATGATGAAGAAACCGTTGCTTTGATAGCCGGCGGCCATACATTTGGCAAAACGCATGGAGCTGCATCCGCAGATCATGTTGGAAAAGAGCCTGAAGCTGCAGGAATCGAAAGTCAGGGTTTTGGATGGAGCAACGCTTTTGGTTCGGGACATGGAAGCGATACCATTACGAGCGGACTTGAAGTGACCTGGACAACGACACCTACAAAATGGAGCAACAATTTCTTCGAAAATCTTTTTGGCTTCGAATGGGAACTCTCTAAAAGTCCGGCCGGCGCACACCAGTGGAAGGCAATAAATGCCGAAGCCATAATTCCTGATGCGTTTGATGTAAATAAAAAGCATCTGCCTACTATGCTTACCACCGATCTGTCTTTAAGATTCGATCCTGAATATGAAAAAATATCGAGGCATTTGCTTGAAAATCCGGAAGCTTTTGCTGATGCTTTCTCCCGTGCCTGGTTTAAATTAACCCACCGGGATATGGGTCCCGTATCGCGCTACCTTGGTCCGGATGTTCCGCAGGAAGAGTTATTGTGGCAAGATCCGCTCCCTAAGGTAAGTTATAACCTTGTCGATGAAAATGACACAGACTTATTAAAAGCAAAAATTTTGCAGTCAGGCTTATCTTCGTCAGCGTTAATTTCTGTTGCCTGGGCCTCGGCTTCTTCTTTTAGAGGTTCTGACAAACGTGGCGGCGCTAACGGTGCCAGAATCAGATTAGCTCCACAGAAAGATTGGGAAGTTAACAATCCGGTGCAGTTACAGAAAGTTTTAGGGGTACTGGAGCAAATACAAAAAGACTTTAACGGTGCGCAGGTTGCTGGCAAACAAATATCACTTGCTGATTTAATTGTACTCGCTGGCTCAGCTGCGGTAGAAAAAGCTGCGAACGATGCCGGTCACAGTGTTAAAGTTCCCTTCAGGCCAGGCCGCACAGATGCATCTCAGGAACAAACCGACGTTGAATCATTTAGTTTTCTGGAGCCTCTTGCCGATGGATTTAGAAATTATAGAAAACCAAATCTTTCGGTTTTTGCTGAAGAAATCCTTATCGATAAAGCACATCTGTTAAACCTCACAGCACCAGAATTAACAGTTTTAGTAGGGGGCTTGCGTGTGCTCGATGTGAATTTTGATGGGTCGAAAAATGGTGTGTTTACCCAAAGGCCAGGACAGCTAACCAATGATTTCTTTAAAAACCTGTTGGACATGAATACGGCGTGGAAAGCTACATCGTCTGAAAATGAGCTTTATCTCGGCAGCGATCGTAAAACAGGCCAGCCGAAGTGGACAGCTACGCGTGCAGATCTTGTTTTTGGATCGCATGCAGAGCTTCGTGCCATTGCGGAGGTTTATGCAAGTAATGATGCATCAGAAAAATTTGTTACCGACTTTGTTAATGCATGGGATAAGGTAATGAATCTGGATAGGTTCGATTTAAAACATTAACAGGTTCAAAATTTCAGACTGATTTCGGTCATAGAAATTGAAACCGCAATAAAAAATCCATCAGCTACAAAAATAGCTGGTGGATTTTTGGTTTTTAGCCATTGCAGTTAGTTGGCTCAGCGTTTTATGCTGACTTACGTTTAAAAATTATTACCTGTCGAAAAATTTAAAGCCGGCTTCCGGGCTCCTTGCTTTTATCTTTTTTCTTGAAGTGAATTGTAAAACAACTGTGACATTTGTGTTAATTTCTGGTTAATACGTGCTAAAATCAACGCTTAATTTGGTTTTCGAGAAGACTAGCTTTGGTCTGACCAATAACTAAATTCAATTCAATGACCAAACTAAAAATTATTCTGTGCACGCTGGCTATGCTCTGTTTTATACGGAGTTACAGTCAAACGGCATTAATTAGCGGTAAAATTACCGATGAATTAGGAAAACCAATACCTGGCATATCGGTGAAAATAAAGGGAACATCAACTGGTGCTTCTTCTGATGCGCAGGGCGTATTCTCAATCAAAAATGTAAACCCTTCCACTTTGGTGTTTAGCGGCATTGGCTACAAAACAATGGAGGTTAGCAACAGAGGTCAAAGCAATATTGCTGTCGTTTTAACCGAAGATCAGCAGAACTTAAATGAGATTGTGGTAACCGCTTTAGGTGTAAAACGCGACAAGCGAAATCTAACCTATAGCTCGCAGGAGGTAAAAGGCGACCAGATTACGCAGTCTAAAGAGCCAAATCTTGTAAATGCGCTTGCCGGTAAAGTATCGGGTGTACAAATTACCAGTTCGTCTGGTGCGCCGGGAAGTTCATCAAGAATCGTAATCAGGGGCGCCAATTCACTTTATGGAAATAATGAGGCGCTAATGGTAATTGATGGTATTCCGGTAAACAATGACGAAACCGGAAACTTAAATTCTGGCCCGGGCACAAATCGTATTGCTGATTTAGATCCAAATATCATCGAAAGTATTAATGTTTTGAAAGGTGGGGCGGCAACAGCGCTTTACGGTTCGGATGGGGCGAAGGGCGTAATTATCATCACAACAAAGGCGGGCAGCCAGAATAAAAAGCCCACAATCAGTTTTTCTTCATCGTTTTCGATAGAAAATCCGTTACTGCCAGAAATCCAAAATAAATATTCGTTAGGATCTAATGGTGTATATTTCGACGGCGTAAATCAAAAAACAAGCACATCCTGGGGTGCATTAATGGATACCCTGAAAATAAACGGACAACCGGCTAAGGTTTATGACCAGTCTGATTTGTTTTTTAAAACAGGTAAAACCTATACCAATACTGTTAGTTTAAACGGCGGTGGTGCTTTCAGCTCATATTTCCTTTCTTACACAAACCTAGCCCAGGAGGGAACAATTCCATCAACATCATTTGATAGAAATACGCTTTTTGGCAAATTCAGCACACAAGTAGTTAAAGATTTGAATATTACATTCTCGCTAAACTACGCAAACACAAAGAACAAAAAAGTTCCGGAGGGCTATGCGCTCGAAAGTCCGGTTTGGACCATATTCTCCGCACCGGTTTCCTACGATTTGCAACCGGCTACAAACCCAGATGGAACGCAGCGCCTGTACCGTTTTTCAAGAAACAATCCTTATTGGGTAACGGATAATATTAGCCAAACATCTATTGTAAATCGCTTTTTGCCGACCTTTACCGCCGATTACAAACCACTAAACTGGCTAACCATTACCGAACGTTTCGGTGCCGATGTATATGTAGAGCAAGGCAAATACACAGAGTCGCTGCTGTCAGTTTCTAATCCTAATGGAAGAATTGTAAACAGCAATACCAATTTTAGGCAGTACAATAACGATTTAATCGTTAACGCAAGCAAAAGCTTTGGCGATTTTAACTTAGAAGCCTTGTTAGGTAATAACATCATTTCTACCTACTCTGAAAATGCTTATGCGAACGGCTTGGGCATTACCATTCCAGGCTTTAATAATATCGCATCAACTTCAACCGTAAAGTTCTCAGAAACAAGTTACCTGACAAGAAAAATTGGTTTTTACCTCCAGTCGAATATTGATTACAAGAAGTTTATTATCCTCTCGCTAACAGGCAGGTACGATGGAACATCCGTTTTGGCAACAAATAACCGTTTCTATCCTTATGGCTCTGCTGCTACCAGTTTTATTTTCTCTAACTTCTTTTCAAAAGGATTGGCTGATGTGATGAACTTTGGCAAATTGAGGGTATCATACAGCACCGTTGGTAATGCGAGTATTGGTCCGTATAGCCTGCTAACGCCATATGAATCGCAAACGATTAGAAATATCACATTCCCTTATCAGGGGCAATCCGGGTTCTTAATCAGCGGAACGCTGAGCGACCCAAACCTGAAAAATGAGCGTATAAACGAATTTGAGGTCGGGTTGGAAACTGGTTTCTTCAAAAATCGGCTAGGACTGGAAGTTACCTATTTCGATAAGAAAACCAAAAATGGCATTATTCCTTCGGTTGCACTCGCACCGTCTACAGGCTTCAACTCCACAAGTGTAAATTCTGCATCGATGCGCAACAGAGGTATAGAAATTTTGTTAAATGCAAAACCGGTTGTAACAGAGAATTTTAGCTGGGATTTAACATTTAATTACAGCAGAATCAGAAATAAAGTGCTTTCAATTTATAAAGATTTAACTCAGGTTGGAAATGGCTTTACATTTATCTTTGTCGACCAGCCTTATGGCGTTATTTACGGTACCCGCTACGCCAGAAACGCCGCAGGTAAGTTGTTAACAGATGATTCAGGCCTTCCCTTTGCAGCGGATGAACAAGGCATTGTTGGCGATATTAACCCGGATTGGATGGCAGGTATTGTCAACAATTTTAAATACAAGCAGTTTTCATTGAGCTTTTCCTTTGATATGAAAAAAGGAGGCGACATACAAAATAACGTTGATGGTTATGGCTATTTCTATGGTACGCCAAAAGTAACCGAAGATCGCGGGCCACGTATTGTTGATGGCGTAAATGCTACTACAGGGCAGCCAAACACAATTTCAGTTTCTGGTCAGGCTTATTATCAAAGGGCTAATAGCGTACTGGAGTCGGTTATTCAGGACGGAACTTATGTAAAATTAAGAAACGTTAGTTTGGGTTACAACGTTAAACCTGCCTGGTTAAAGAAAACACCTTTTAAAGGCCTGGGTTTCCAGGTTACTGGCAGAAACCTTTGGATTTATGCACCACACTTTACAGGTGGAGATCCTGAGGTGAGTTCTTTCGGTTCTTCAAACGGCGCACAGGGAATTTACTCATTTTCAACACCAACGTCGAGGTCGATTGATTTTAGTTTGAAATTGACTTTATAGGTGATAACAATTAGAAAGAAATAACATGAAAAAGATATATTTTATTTTAGGTTTTGCCTTCATCTTCGTTCTTGCGGGATGCAAAAAATACATAGATGTTAACGACGACCCTAACCGGCCGATAGACGTAAAGGAATCGTTGATGCTTCCGCCTATCGAAATGCTGATTTCGCAAAATATTAACGCAGGTGGCGATGGAAACTTAAGCTTGGTTTTGCAACAGTATATGCAGGTTATTGCGCTTAACCAGGTTGCGCCCAATGCGGGTACCTACCTTATGTACAACGTAGATATGGATGGCGATTGGAATAATGTTTACGTAAGAACATTGAACAACCTTGTTTTATTAAAAGCGAAAGCGGCTACAAATGGCAATTCAAAATATGGTGCCATCGCTAAAATATTAACCGCATATACATTGGGCTATGCTACAGATGCCTGGGGCGATCTGCCATACAGCAAAGCCTTTTTAGGTGTCGAAGTTCCAAACCCGAGTTACGACAGCCAGCAACAAATCTACGTTCAAATTCAAGCTCTGCTTGATGAGGGCATAGCCGATATTGGACGAAATACCGGTTCATCACCAGGAAGCGACGATTATATTTACGCAGGCGACATGGCAAAGTGGAGTAAGCTGGCCTACACATTAAAGGCACGTTACTACCTCCATTTAAGCAAAGCGCCAGGTATAACACCGGCTGCACAGGCACAACTTGCTTTAACTGCATTAAATAATGGTATGCAGAGTAACAACGACGATGCTAAAATTGCATTTAGTGGTGCTGCGGGCGCAGAAAACCCATGGCAACAGAATTTTTTACCAGGCACAACGTATGTGCTTGCCAACACTTTCGTTAATAGTTTTGCAACCAGAAACGATCCAAGGCTGAGTAAAATGGTTAGCCCGGCCAAGCAAACGGGACTTTATACCGGTAGGCAAATTGGTTTGGAAGACATTGGAAGTTTGGAATCTTACTCCATTCCCAGTGATTTTTACGCCGGTGCAGGCGCAAATAATTACCTTATAAATTACACTGAAGCTTTGTTCATTAAAGCAGAAGCTTCGCTTATCGTTTCTGGTGTTGCGGCAGCACAACCTTTCTATCAAGACGGTGTGCGCCAACATATGACAAAGGTAGGCGTAAGTACTGCAGATATAAATACTTACCTGGCATTGAGAGGAACACTTACCGCTACAAATGCGCTTCGCTTAATTATCGAGGAAAAGGGCGTATCCAACTTTCTCAATCCAGAAAATTATACCGATTGGCGCCGAACCGGATTTCCGGCTTTGGTAAAGGTTAAGAATGCACTTTCTGAAATACCAAGAAGGGTACTTTATCCAAATGCAGAAATTACAGCAAATCCTCAACCACAGCAAAAAGCTAAACTGGGCGATAGGCTATGGTGGGATGTTAATTAAAAACCTTTTGTTAAGTTTGATTAGTTGGGTGCCTTTAACCGGGCACCCTTTTTTTGTGAAAAAGATTTCGGTTCTGGCGACAAAAAAGACCACCAGTTTCGTTTAACTGATGGCCGTAATAGTTGGTTTAGCCTAAGGTTGTGGCGATAAGATGGCGCACCAACCTCCGCCTTTTTCGAGGTTGATGGTGATTTTCTTTCCTTTAGTAGTTTGTAAATGGCTGATTTTATAATCAGACGCATGTCTGTCTGCATTCACGCCATCACTTAAAACATCCATTTCGTAAGTTTTATCGTCCAGAAAACTCAAGTCAATATTAAAACTTCGGGCATTCCAATCTGTCATGCCGGAAATATACCACTTGTTGCCCTTTTTCCTGGCGATGATTGCGTAGCTGCCCACCTTGCCGTCAATCGCTACTGTTTGATCCCAGGTGGTGGGTATCCGGGAGATAAATTCCGTGCAGGCGGGGTCTTTTAAATAATTCGACGGATTATCGGCCAGCATCTGCAAGGGGCTTTCATACATTACATACATAGCTACCTGATGTGCCCTTGTGCCCATGCTCATGGGTTCGCTGTATACAATGCTAAAGTCTTTTTTATTGGCATTTATCATAGCCCCAGGTGTATAATCCATTGGTCCGGCAGCCATTCTGATAAACGGAAGGGTAACGTTATGTGCCGGTGTAATGTCTGTGCTCCATTTGTTATTCTCCAGTCCGCGAACACCCTCATAGCTAAGCACATTCGGATATTTACGATTCAGGCCAACTGGTTTATATGCGCCATGTAAATCAACCATCAGGTGGTGCTTCGCCGCAGTTGCGGCAACACGTTCATAGAAATTCACCATATATTGGTCGGCTCTGGCCATAAAATCTACTTTTACACCTACTGCTCCCCATTTGGCATAGGTTGCCAGAATATTTTCCATGTCGGCATCGAGCGGGCCCCATAATGTCCACAGCCACACGCCAACTTTTTTGCTTTTACCGTAAGCAATAATTTCCTGCAAATTTACATCAGGTGTGGTATGGAGTAAGTCTGTCGTTGTTTTAGTCCAGCCCTCATCCAGCATAATGTATTCCAGGCCAAACTTCGAGGCGAAATCAATGTAATATTTGTAAGTCTGCGTATTAATTCCTGCTTTAAAATCTACATTGTAAATGTTATTGTCGTTCCACCAATCCCAGGCTACTTTGCCCGGTTTTATCCAACTGGTTTCGTTTATTGCAGATGGCGTTGATAGTTTGTAAGTGAGGTTATTAACGAGCAAATCTTTGTCTTCGGGGCAAATGGCAATGCTTCTCCATGGAAATTTTCTGCTGCCTTTAGTTTTGGCGATATAACTCTGCAGTTTAGTAATCTTGATACCTCTATCTCCAACAGGCTTACTTTCGGCAATATTTTTCGGGTAACCGGCTGTTAACTTATTTCCATTAGTGCCAAAAAGAAACATGTTTGGATAGTCATACAGGTCCGATTCGCTGATAAGCATTTTCACACCCGATTTAGCATAAATCAGCATTGGCAGAGCGGCATGTTGTTGCTCGTTAAATGCGTTGATGGTAGAATCCTTGTACAAACTTTCAAAATGCGACAAGAAATTCGGGTCGCTTTCCTGAGGCCAGAAAACACGGTTGTTGCTGCCAAAATCGAAATCGGCCGTTTCCTGTTCAATTTCTATCTCATCTTTTAAATCCGTTTGAAAACGATACGCAACGCCATCATTGTAAGCCCTGAAGTATAAGCTGTAGCCGCCCTTAAAATCGAGTTTAAGTTCATTGTAATTGTTTGCTATCGTTTGGCTCTTAACAGGAACAACGGCCGAAATGGTTTCATTTGCACTGTATAAACTCTGTTTTAGTAGAACGGGGTTAATCCCCAGCTCAAGTTTATTTTTTAGACTTAGCGCAATTTGGCTGGGTTGCAGAATTAGGTCCTGCTTGTAGCGAATGCTCCAATAAAGCTTATTGTTTGTGGTTATTGTAATGGTTATCTGCTTATCGGGAGACTTAACCTGAAAATCTTTTCCGTAGGTAAAGTTGACCACGAAAAAGAATAAAATAACTGTTGTAATAACTTTTCTCATATTTTGATATTTTGGTTTGATTTACTTTCTGCACGCTGGTGAAAATGTTTAAGGCTTATAATTATAGACTATTGGCGGATAACTTCGCCACTCGCTGACGGTTCGCCGGTGCCTTAGCTAAATTAATGGAAATATTTAAGGAAATAAGCTTTACAATTTGCAAATGCTACGCATTTTTTATCCAGTTTAAATTTGGATTATGCCGCAAGCTTACAGCTTTCAATTGAACACAGCTAGACAAATAAGTACCTATCATCTGGCCATTCAGTTATCGCTATTTCAGGTCTGAAAGACATAACTGTTTAATATTATCTGGTTGCAACCATATTTTCACATTATGCTGTAAAGATTCGAATGATGAAGTTAATATACATATTTTCAGCTTTGTGAATGCCAAACCAGGTTAGTCTGTAAACAGGAAAGATTTATTTTTTTTTAAACGGTAAAGCCTTAGGTTATCCTTATTGAATGGCCTGAGGTTAGCTGTTTTTAATATCCCTGATTCGATACTGCACGGCGAGGCTATGTCATGTAACTATCTATTTTCCAACGAAACTGTCTCATCCTGTTCATCAGATGCGACAGCGATTGTCTGCTTTTAACAAATTTAGTTTATGCGCAATAATTTGATTTTGTATGCATTACTGTCAATAGGTTTATGCACTTTTTTTTCTACCAAACTTTGCGCTCAAAACCCGAGCCTTTTTGAGCAAACGAGCGAAATGGGGACGGCAATTATTGGTTATCAGAAGGATGTAGATGCCATAAACGACTTTTACTATCCTTTTTACACTGGTGGCTTTTATATATCGCCACTAACTACTTTTAAAAGCCCTCTTCAACGGAAGCGGCTTCAAGATTTAAATAACAGCTATCTTTCAAAATTAAAAGCGCTGAGTTTTGATTCGTTCAGCATTTATGGCAAAGTAGATTACATTTTGCTAAAGCGACAGATTGAGGCTTCAATTTCACTCCTTAACCAGGAGGAGCTAAATTACCGAACACTGGCCAAGTATTTCCCCTTTGCAGATTCTATTTACAGCCTGGAAGCGCTTCGCAGAAGAGGAACCTACAAGGATGGCGCACTTTTGGCGGCGCAGCTAAACTCAACCGCTAAGCTGATCGATTCATCATCTGTAAACTTTAAAAACACAAATAAACTTAATTCGGAACAGTTAAAAACGGCGGCAGAAATTGCCCTAAGTTTGAAATACCGGTTAAAAGGCTTTTATCAGTTTTATATGAATTATGAGCCCACATTTACCTGGTGGGTACCAAAGCCTTATGCCCGGGCCGATTCTGCCTTAGCCAGCTATGCTGCGGGTTTCGTGGCTAAAAACGATAGCCTTTTTATTAGCAAGCACGATAAATTGGGGATAAAAGGATTTCCGGTTGGACGAACAGAACTTATCAGGCAACTGGATTTTGAAATGATTCCTTATAGTCCGGAACAACTTGTGCAAATAGCCAGTAAAGAGTTTGAGTTTTGCGATGCTGAATTGTTAAAAGCATCAGCCGCGATGGGGTTTGGGAAAGACTGGAAAAAAGCACAGGAAAAAATAAAAAACAGTTACGTGCCTTTAGGCAGGCAACCTGAACTTATTGTAAAACTCCAGGAAGATGCATTAAAATTTATTAAAGAAAATGACCTTATCGACATTCCACCTCTAGCAGAGGAAACCTGGGGGATGGTAATGATGTCTGCAGAAAGGCAACTTGTAAATCCTTTTTTCACAGGCGGGAGAGAAATCAGCATCTCTTATCCAACGGATAGCATGCAGGAAGATGACAAGTTAATGAGCATGCGGGGCAATAATCCATATTTCTCAAGGGGCACAGTTCAACACGAACTATTACCAGGCCATCATTTTCAATATTATATGAACAGCCGCTATAAAGGTTATAGGGACCCATTTAAAACACCTTTCAGTTTGGAAGGCTGGCCTTTGTATTGGGAGCTTTTACTTTACGATGAAGGTTTTGCGCAAACGCCCGAAGAAAAAATTGGTATGTTATTCTGGCGCATGCATCGCTGTGCAAGAATACTTTTTTCACTCAACTACCATCTTGGAAAATGGTCGCCACAACAATGTGTCGATTTCCTGGTGGATAGAGTGGGGCATGAGCGTGCCAATGCCGAAGGTGAAGTGCGTAGGTCATTCCAGGGAAATTATAGTCCGCTTTACCAGATTGCTTATTTAACCGGAGGTTTGCAGCTTTTTGCCTTAAAGAAAGCGCTTGTTGATAGCGGTAAAATGAGCTTTAAACAATTTCATGATTCAATAATTAAAGAAAATCTTATCCCGGTAGAAATGATTCGCGCAACCTTAACCAATCAACCCTTAACCAGAGATTTTACCACATCCTGGAAGTTTTATGACCAACCTGGCAAACCGTAAATTTCCTGACCGGCAAATTAATGTGAAAACTTATGAAAGCAGAAAATACACAATTTAAATCGTCATTAAAGTTAATTGATGCCACCATGTTGGTTGCGGGAAGCATGATAGGTTCGGGCATTTTTATTGTTAGCGCAGACATCACCCGTAATGTGGGCAGTTCTGGCTGGTTACTTATTGTTTGGCTGATAACTGGTTTTATGACACTCACTGCCGCATTAAGCTATGGCGAATTAAGCGCAATGTTCCCTAAAGCCGGCGGACAATACATTTATTTAAAGGAGGCTTACAATCCGTTGATTAGCTTTTTGTATGGATGGAGTTTTTTTACGGTTATACAAACTGCTACAATCGCCGCAGTTGGTGTGGCTTTTGCAAAATTTACAGCATATCTGATACCTGCTTTAAGCGAAGATATTGTAGCCGTCAATTTAGGATTTATAACCATTTCGCCGGCCCAGTTGCTTGCCATAGCAATAATTATTTTACTCACTTACATCAACAACAAGGGCGTTAATGCCGGTAAAATTATTCAAACAAGCTTTACGGTAACAAAACTCCTCAGCCTTTTCGGTCTAATCATTTTTGGTTTATATTTTTTGGATGGCGAAGTATGGAAGAACAACTGGACAAACATGTGGCACCTGGGGCGTCTGTCTGCCGGTAATACGCTATCGTCATATTCTACGCTGGCTGCTTTTGGCGCAATTGCTGCGGCTATGGTCGGGTCTATTTTTAGTAGCGATTCCTGGCATAATGTAACGTTTATTGCGGGGGAAATTAAAAATCCGGCCCGAAATATTGGTTTAAGTCTGGCGCTTGGAACCATCATTGTAACCATTCTTTATATTCTCACTAATATAATGTATACCGGCATGCTTTCCCTGCATGACATTGCCTATGCAGATAAAGATCGGGTTGCTGTTTCTGCAGCAAATCACATATTTGGTACGGCGGGTACAATTGGTATTGCCGTGATGATTATGGTGTCTACTTTCGGCTGCAACAATGGTTTAATTATGGCTGGCGCAAGGGTTTACTATTCTATGGCGCAAGACGGTTTGTTTTTTAAAAAGGTTGGCACGCTTAATAAAAATTCAGTTCCGGGTTTTGGCCTGTGGGTTCAATGCTTATTTGCGTGCATATGGTGTGTTAGTGGTAAATATGGCGATTTGCTTGATATGATTTCCTTCGTTGTCGTAATGTTCTACATGCTAACCATCTTTGGAATTTTTATCCTTCGCAAAAAACGGCCGGATGCCGAGCGTCCGTATAAGGCCTTTGGCTATCCGGTGCTTCCAATCATTTATATTGCAATGGGCATGGCATTTTGCCTGTTGCTTATCGTTTATAAACCACGTTTTACCTGGCCAGGTTTATTAATTACTTTAGTGGGTATTCCGGTTTATTACCTTATCAAAAACAATTACCGTTCAAAGCAGTTATAAAATAATGGCTTGAGAAAGCCGGGTCAAATATTAGCGGGAAGTTGAAACAAGAAAGGCGATGGAGTATCTGGACAGTAGCACACTAAAAACTTAAGGGGATTTTTGCGGGGAGCTAGAATCAAAAAAAATACAGTGCCTAAAGGTATTTATGCTATGGTTAGTGGCCGGGTGAGGGATTTAAAGATTTTACTTAAGATTTAAGTTCAAGATATTGGTTCCAATCGCCAAACCCTGCAAATTGCGCTAAACAATTTAGAATAAAAGGCGTGGCCTCTTTTCTGTTTTCAACAAAAAACATCTTCAAAGTTTTTTCGGATAAATAGTTGTTTGTTTTGATGAAAATCTGTTCGGAAAGGCCTTTACAGTCTTCAGGTTTGATGTAATCAAGTCCTGATTTTTGTGCGACCAGAACCTTAAGCTGTGCAATTTTTTCAGAATTATCCATATTGAGAGTTTTGGATTTGTTTAACTGATTTATTGTTAATGGATTATAAAATATTACACCTTCGCACATGAAGGTAGGTTTTAAAAATGAAAAAATAAAATTTTGACGTTTTGAATACTTATTTAATGTGAAAATCGAATTCAAAATCTGATATTGCTTTAATTTTCAGACCTCGTTAAATTACCCCTATGGAAAAGAAGATTTTGTTTCTGGATGACGACCCACTTGCACTTACTGGTCTGGATGCGATGCTTACAGGTGAAGGTTATCGGGTTTGCTGCGTTTCTTCGGCAACGTCGCTTGCCGATGCAATGGAAAGTTTCGCCCCACACCTGCTTATACTCGACATCTGGCTACCCGACGGTGATGGGAGGTTAATCTGCAATCAATTAAAAACCGGCGAATCTACAAAGCACATTCCAATAATAATGCTTACGGCGCTAACGCACGAAGAAATTGGCGAAATAGAATGCGATGCCGATGCAATTATTGGAAAACCATTTAATTCCTCAAATTTAATACGAACGATTGAAGATCTTTTAGACGTTTAAATGCCTTAAAATTATATTGAATTCAAATTTTTTTGCAAGTTAATTTTTCAATTTACTTTCATGCGGCTTTTCTCAGCGCATAATTATCCTATTTAATCTGAGGTTCTAATTCCGGTCAATTTCGCCATTAGCCGAAAAGATTGGAAAGTCTTTTTAAGATATAAGTTTCTATTGCACAACATTTTAATATTCGGAAAATAGTCGAAGAAGCCAGCGATAACTGCCTTGATGGCTTTTCTTTGGGGCGATAAAGTTATAAGCCAATTAGCAGGCGGGAAAAAATAATTTAAAAAGCACTTTGAAATTCAAAGTAAATTAATATTTTTGTGTTGTTTAATCAATAAAGGATATGACACAAACAGAAAATCTAACTAGAAAATCCATCTTTACACCTGCTTTAGGCAAAAGAATGGCCGTAGGGGCAATAATTGCATTAGGCGTTATAAGTGCTTTTGTAATCGGTGCTGGTAGCGGAAACCCAAGTTGGGGCGATTATTGGCGCATAAAACCATTATTGTTAACACCTTTTTTGGGTGCAATTGTTGGCCTGTGTTATGACGTTACAGAGCCACTTCGAAAAATAAAAGGCTGGACTGGGAAAGTGTTCTTAGTTTTAAGTTTTGTAGGTTATTTCATCGGGTTATGGATGAGTTTAGTGCTAGGCCTGGCAGGAACCATGTGGGACTAATACCCGCTAACTGCTGCCAGCCAAACTTCGCTATGCGATTTCAACTCCATTCTATTTTTTAGCTGAACTATAAGAACCGCAGATTTCTAAATTATTTATCGAGCATTTTCTTATCGTACTGCGCCTTTAATTCTGCCAAGGCCTGGTCGTAACCAGCCCGGTCGAAAAATGCAGAGGGATTATAAGAATCGCCGGGTTTATGTTTTTTTTGTAGGTTAAACTGACTTGCATGAGAAGACAGCCATATTTCGAATTTTAAGCCTTTCATCGCGGCCAGCGTAAATTCGTAGTCCTTCGCAATGTTGGGATATTGTTTAACATCGCTGAATTTCTTATCCGTAACAATTGTTGGCATGTTCGCGATAAGGACTTTGTAAGTTCTTGTCTTATCCTTCACATCGAATATAAAACTACAAGAACCCTTGGTGTGCCCCGGATGACTAAGCATTTTAAGCGTAGTGCCGCCAATACTGATTATTGCTCCATCCTTCAATAATTTGTCGGGTTTAACCGGTAAATAGGTACTTAAACCCTTACCCAATGCATAGTCTGACTTGCCTCCATCTATCATTACCTGCGCATCCGGACTGTTTACGAAAACCTTTGCGCCAGTTTTTTTCTTCAATGCCGCCATGGCGCCCATATGGTCGTAATGTGCCTGGGTAGTGAGCAATATTTTTGTATCCGCAAGTTTAAAACCGAGCACTTTGATACTCGTTTCGATAAGTTCAGCAGAGTTTGCAAGTCCGGTGTTTATTAAAATATTTCCCTTTGGAGTAGCTATTAAGTAGCAAGCCAAATCGGCAGTGCCAACATAATATAAATTCCCGGCAATCCTAAAAGGCGGATAAGATTCAGACCACTCAACAGGCGTATTTGCCGGCTCACTAACGGTTTGCGCAACGCAAACGTTTCGGAACATTAAGAACGAGGCTAAAGCTAGTGTTATTCGGAACAGGGTTTTCATAGGCATTGGGTAAGTCGATTCAAAAGTAGTGTTTCTTGCATCATTATTTTTAAATACTGCCGGCCGTATTTTTTGGGTTTTCCAGCAAATAAATAAAATTGCTTCAGCAGATTTTAGCTTAAAGTACACCATGTTTCGACGATAAATTTCGCCGTTTTTTCAAATTGTTAAAGTATTTAACGTTCACGTAAAAATAGTGTTATGAGGCGCTTTTAACTAGAATATTAGTTACATTAGACGGTGAAAAACCAAACTACTTAATGATAACACGACTGCTCTCCCTATGCCTTTTAATGCTGATTTCCTCATACCTTAAAGCGCAAACTCCACACACCATTAAAGGCAAAACTATTGATACCGCATCAACAACGCTACTTTACAAAAGCTCCATTTCAGTTTTAAATGCAAAAGATTCTACTTTGGTAAAATTTACGCGTTCGGCAGAGAATGGAACATTTACCATTGGCGGCTTAAAAAACGGAAAGTTTATATTATTAGTTACCTATCCGAAATATGCTGATTTTGTTGAGGCCTTTACATTGGATTCGACCAGAGAGGTTAAAGATTTTAAGAATATCAACTTAACTGGGATGGCAAAAATTTTGGCCGATGTAATTATTAAAGGCAATAGAAATGCGATTAAGATTAAGGGCGATACTACCGAATTCGACCCTAAAGCCTACAACATTGAAGCTAATGCGAAAGTAGAAGATTTAATAAAGCAATTTCCAGGCTTTCAGGTTGACAAAGATGGTAAAATTACTGCGCAAGGCAAAAGTGTACCAAAGGTTTTGGTAGATGGTGAAGAATTTTTTGGTGATGACCCAACCTTGGTTACCAAGAACCTTCGTGCTGATATGGTAGAATCCGTTCAGCTTTATGATAAAGCGAGCGACCAGGCAAGCTTTACAGGTGTTGATGACGGTGAGAAAACCAAAACCCTAAACATAAAATTAAAAGAAGACAAAAAGAACGGATACTTCGGAAAGTTACAGGGTGGTATCGCCACAGATAAATTTTACACTGGTCAGGGTATGTTCAATAAATTTTGGGGCAAGAAGAAGTTCTCTGCCTACGGAATTTTCGGTAATACCGGAACAGTTGGTTTAGGCTGGGACGACCGCGATAAATATGGTGGCACAAATATGCAGGATAGTGATCAAGGTTACACGTTCTCGAGTGTCGGTAACGATGATTTTGATAATTATGATGGCCAGTACAATGGTGAGGGCATCCCTGTTGCACGCACCGGCGGCATACATTTCGATAGTAAATGGAATAAAGACAAGGAATCTTTAAACACGAATTATAAAATCGGTTCGATAAGAGTTACCGGAGAGAAAAATACAATTAATCAGAATAACTTATCGAATGGGGTAATTAATACCATTGCCAACCAGTACAACAGTAATGATATGTTTCGCCAGAAACTGGATTTCACCTACGAAGTTAAACTGGACACCACTTTTACCCTGAAGGTTAGTGTTGATGGAACGCTTAAAGAAAGTAATACTGACAATAAGTTTAACACGGTTACCCGCGATGGCAATAATGATTTGCTAAACTCTACAGACAGAACGCTACAAAATAATGTTGATGAGCAAGTGTTTAACATGAGCGCCTTGTTATCTAAACGGTTTAAGAAAAAAGGCCGAACACTATCCTTAAGTCTCATCGAATCCCTCAACAAAACCAATAGCGATGGATTTTTAAATTCTGACAATAAATTTTACAGTGCCGCGGGTACCCGCGATAGTCTGATAAACCAGAACAAAGTAAATAACATCACCAATAGCGCATTCAGATCCAATCTGGTGTATACAGAACCCTTGTCTAAAGCGCTTACCCTGGTTGTTAACTATGGTTTAAATGTAATGAATGGCAAATCGGACCGTAAATCTTTCAACCAATCGGCCAGTGGTAATTATGATATTTTAGATACGCAGTTCAGCAACGATTACGAACTTGATCAACTTATCAATCAGGGTGGGGCGATATTTAATTATAAGAAGGGAAAATCCGTAATCAACTTTGGTTCGAAATTAAGCGGCGTAAATTTTAAGCAGGCAGACCTTTATAACAACGTTACTTACAACAGGAACTTTATCAATTACATGCCGCAGGCATCTTTTCAATATCGTTTTTCTCAACAAAAATCGTTTAGACTAAGTTATAACGGCAATACCAATCAGCCAACGCTCGAGCAGATTCAGCCTATTCGCGTAAACACAGACCCATTAAATATTGTGCTTGGAAACCCGGATTTGAAACCATCTTTTAGAAGTAATTTTGCCGCAAGTTACAATTCTTACAAAATAATCAGCGACCAATCTATTTGGCTAAACGGCTCTTACGGGTTTGTTAACAATCCAATAGTAAGTGATGTGATTACGGACGCAACAACTGGTAAAAGCACTATCCGTTCGGTTAACATCGCTGATAAAACCCCGACTAATTTTTACTTATATGCCAACATGAGCAAGAAATTAAAACTTGCGGCCTTAAATATTGGCTTATCTGTAGGTGCAAACGGCAGCTCATCTTATAATTATATAAACAATGAGTTAAACAATACCAAAAACTATAGCTACCAGACTGGTGTAAGTTTGTCGAAATATGAAGATAAAAAATATAACTTTTATCTTCGTTTCGGTCCGACTTATAATATATCTCGAGCCAGTGTGGGGAATTTCGGTATCAGCGATGGTTGGGGAACAAATGGGTACTTTTATGGAAATGTGAAATTGCCTGCCAAGCTGGAAATTGGCACCGATGTTCAATATGAATTTAGAGGTAAAACGCAAAGGTTTAACGAAACTTTTGAGCGGGTACTTTGGAATGCATCAATAATAAAGAAATTTTTCAAAGCAGAAAATCTAAAATTGTTGCTAAGCGTTAACGATATTTTAAATCAGAATGTTGGCTTCGACAGATCGGCTTCCAATAGCAACATTTCGCAAACCAGTTACACAACTATTAAAAGGTATTTTATGTTCTCAGTAATCTGGGATTTTACAAAAATGGGTGGTACTGCTAAAACACAAAAATAATTATGAGAAACCTATATATAAATATACTGCTGTTTGCCGCTGTTTTATTTAGCGGAAATGCTTTGGCTCAAAATGCACACTTTGTAGAGCACGGTACGATAGAGTTCGAAAAACGATCGAATATGTATGCCATCATAAAAAAGAAGATTAATAAGGATAATGAAACTTATTATCTACCCGCTTTTGACCAATACAAAAAAACAAATCCGCAGTTTAAAGTGTCTAAAAGTACCCTGAGCTTTAACAGAAACAAAAGTATTTACAAATGGCAGCCGACCGATGAAGCTGCAGGCAATACCTGGCTTTCAAGAGACGCATTTGCTGATTTACGAAACACGATTTTGACTGACTTTGATAGCAATACCAGTTTAAGTCAGAAAAATGTTTACGAAGAACTCTACCTGGTAAAAGATAGTTTGCGAAAAATAAACTGGAAAATTACGGATGAAACAAGAGAAATTGCAGGTTACGATTGCCGCAGGGCGAATGCATTAATAATGGATTCTATCTACGTTGTTGCTTATTTTACCAATCAGATTGAGGTTTCGGGCGGCCCGGAATCTTTTACGGGGCTGCCCGGAATGATTTTAGGTTTAGCCTTGCCGCATGAAAATATGACTTGGTTTGCTACAAAAGTTACTGAAACAACCGTTCCTGAAAAAGATTTTTTACCGCCAACAAAAGGAAAATCGACAACCAATAAAGGTTTAAGTGCTATCATTACAGCAGCTTTGAAAGACTGGGGTCCCGAAGGCCTGTCAGAAGTTAAAGTCTATATGTTTTAAAGAACGTGATGAAAATCGTAAAATGTTGATCTATATCAACACAAATAATTTCAAAAAGCGAGTTTGAATGTATGATTACTTAGGGCAAACTTTAAATTTGCGGCATGGAAAATCCACAACAAAAATCCGAGTTATGTACTTTTTTGCAAAAAGTAAAGCAATTAAGGGGTTTCGGCGATATGAACTCATATAGCCTGGTTACTGAATTTAGATGCCTGGGAAATATTCCCGAATATAAAATCAGAACAATTATTGAAGATTTGTCTTCGCCAAAAACCTGGGATAACGGCAAATTGATATTTATAGAAACTGTTTTAGAAAACATCTTAGAAAACTAATTCCTGTTAAAGGCAAAAAATAATAAAACCTCCAAATAAAAACGTGGAGGTTTTTTTTGTGCGTTATTTTTAATTTACTGAAAAACAGCTATCTTCAAAAAAAACTTCCTTATTATGAAAAAGATTATCGCTGTTTGTTTCTGCCTCGCCATTTTTGTGGGGGCGAAAGCGCAAAAAAGTATTCCCGAAATTAAAGCTGGTACCGTAATGTCTGCCAGTGCTTTTGTTCAGGGACAAGAGTTTCCTTTGGTATTAACTGTTAAGAGCATTACTGCGCCGGTAAGCATTGGTTGGTCTGTTGATGGTTATGGCGATGGCGCTTTCGAAATGAGCGAAAAAGCAGTAGAAAGCGGAACTCAGCTTGCAGCAGTTACGCAGCCCGCTTTAGGGGTTACCAAGTTAGGAGATACAGAAACATTTGGAATTATCTCTAAAGCCGCTTTTAAAATGCTGAGTGAAACCAAGGCATTTACTTATGGCGGCCAAAAATTTAAAGTTAAGTCGCCGGATACCGGAGTTGTTAAAATAAGTGGGAAAGAGATTGATGTTTTTCACGTGGTTAGTGAAGATGGGAAACAGGAATTGTGGATTATGAATAGTGCTGCTTTTCCGTTCATTGTTCAATCTGTAGGCCAGGCAACAGATATTACCATAACTGAAATTAAGTAGTTTTGATTGTGAAAAAATAAAAAGCCCGAAAGGGCTTTTTTAATTTCAAAGCATTATTTTTACGCCAATTATGGAAAACGACAAAAAAGAAATATTCGATAACGTAGCACAACGTTTAAAAATTGAAGGTTTTAATGTAGTAAACCGCGATGAAACCCGGCCTTGGGGTGGTTTCTTTGTAATTGATGAAGCTCAGGCCCAACAATTCGCCGATACTTATTTTGATGGATTAGATGTAGAAGGTTTGAAAATAGGCGGTAAATTGAGTCCGAAAATTTTAATTGTTGCACCAAATACACGCCTTTCGTGGCAATACCATCACCGCAGAGCCGAAATTTGGCAAGTAGTAACCGGAACAGTTGGCATTAAAACCAGCGAAACGGATGAAGAAGGAGACGTAAAAAAATATGCTCCGAAACAGCAAATAAAATTGCAGCAAGGCGAACGCCACCGTTTAATTGGTTTAGATGACTGGGGCGTTGTAGCAGAAATCTGGCAACATACTGATGCCTCAAACCCTTCAGATGAAAGCGACATCGTTAGAGTTCAGGACGATTTCGGCAGGTAAAAAATATTTTCAAATCCTGTTCCGGCTCTTGGAACAGGATTATTTGCATTTTAACATTAGCTCAATATGATGGTTTCAAGGCCATCAAAAACTAAACGTAGCTTTTTTACGTTTATTAAGTATACACACAATACATGATCATTTTCATTTTTTTTCTTTGCCATTGGTTCTTATCCCTTTTTAGTCAAACCTTTTTTCTTCACCGCTATTCATCGCATAAAATGTTTAAGATGGAGCCTTTCTGGGAGAAATTCTTTTACCTGGTTTTACTTATTTCCCAAGGTTCTTCTTTTCTAAATCCAAGGGCTTACGCAATTCTGCACCGTATGCACCATGCATACAGCGATACCGAAAAAGATCCGCATTCACCTCATTTCTTTAAAGATGTTTTCGGGATGATGATTGCAACCAAAAACATGTACATGAACTATTTGCAGTTTAAAATTCAACCTGAGCCTGCTTTTCAGGGCAATTATCCGGAATGGCCAATTGTGGATAAAATTGGAAATTCCTGGTTATGGAGAATTGGCTGCGGCTTATTTTATATCGGTTTCTACCTTATTTTTGCCAACCATTGGTGGTTATTTATTTTGTTGCCGGTTCATTTTTTAATGGGACCATTGCATGGTGCCATTGTAAACTGGTGCGGACACAAATATGGTTACGCTAACCATGATAACGAAGACCATAGTAAAAATTCGTTACCCTGGGATTTCCTTTTGATGGGGGAGTTGTTTCAGAATAATCACCATAAAAAGCCAAACAGTCCGAATTTTGCAACCAAATGGTGGGAGTTTGACCCTACCTACCCGGTAATGAAGGTATTGCACTGGATGAAGATTATTAAGATTAGAAAAGTTTAGTTTAATAAGCTGGATAAAGCTTGGCGATGTTTAAATAATGGGCACGGATATTTTTCGTTTTGGCCTGCACTGGCTCCTGTTATTTAAACCCGACAAAAGCGGGCACGAAGCGTAGCGAAGTAACGCGGATGGCGGGGCTTTCGGAGCCGATTTTAAATATACCTTGCTTTTCGAAAAAAGAACATTAAATCTCATCCTATGATAAATTTTCTCAAGATTATTTTCTCTGCACTATTGATTTTCATGTGCTACAAAGTTATTTCAACTTCGCTTGAAAGTAATCTGTTTGAGCAATGGGATTTTCTCGGCGGTATTCCCTGGATGAGGGCAACGCTTTGGGATTTTTATGCTAACATCTTCATCATTACCCTTTGGATGTTTTATAAAGAAAAAAGCATTATTCTTAAAATCTCTATCACAATTTTGTTCGTATGTTTAGGAAGTATTGCCACTCTTGCCTATGTTTTAGTTCATTTGTTTAAGCTAAAAGAGGGCGAGGGAATAAAAGAATTGCTCGTAAAAAGGTAGCAGGTATAAGGTTGAAGGTGGAGGGTAAAACCTTGGCGGCAATCCGTTACTCAAATCTTGAGCATAAACCTAAACCTTACATGGATTACCAACATTTACTGTTAATTGCCCTCATATCTTTAATCGCTTGTTGCACCATTATGGCCTTGGTTTGGCTTTGGGCCAAGCGAATTAAAAATGCCGGCGTTGTTGATGTTTTCTGGGCGCTGAATTTCCCGGTAATAGCACTGATAACTTTCTTCCTATCCGAAGGTTTTGAAGCCCGGAGAATTTTAATCTGCTCTGTATTTATTATCGCTGAACTGAGATTGGGTATCCATTTGTGGCAGCGGGTAATTGGTCATTTACATGAAGAGGAGGGTCGATATCAGCAACTTCGCAGTGAGTGGGGCGAAAAAGCCGACAGGAATTTTTTCATTTTCTTCCAGTTTCAGGCCATCTCTAACGTGTTGCTCGCTATACCTTTTTTTATCATTGCAGCAAATACGGCTACCGAGATTTCGGCTTTAGAGTACCTCGGATTAGCGGTTTGGATAATTGCTTTTCTTGGCGAAATGGTAGCCGACAGACAACTTGCGGCATTTAAAAAAGACCCGAAAAATAAAGGCAAGGTTTGCAGCACCGGTTTGTGGTACTTCAGCCGCCATCCAAACTACTTTTTCGAATGGTTAAGCTGGATGGCATACTTCATATTTGCCCTGGCGTCGCCGTGGGGAATTTTAGCCGTTATCAGTCCGGCGATAATTTTATATTTATTAACCAAAGTAACCGGCGTTCCGAATAACGAGGAGCAAAATTTAAGAAGCAAACCCCAGGCTTACAAAGAATACCAGAAAACTACCAGTGCCTTTTTTCCATGGTTCAAGAAATCTTAAACCCTTCACCTTACAACCCTTTTTACCTTAATATATGTGGTACGATAAACTTTTAGAAAACGACAAATTGCCCGATACCGCGTTGCGTTTGGGAATTAGAAAGCTTTGCAAACAGCGCCTGGATGACGAAACGCTGGGCGACGAAGAGTTGCAACAGGAAAAATTTATGGATTTGGTTGATGAATTAAAGCAGTCGCCAATTGCCGTGAATACCGCTGAAGCAAACGAGCAACACTATGAATTACCTACCGAGTTTTTTCAGTATTGCCTTGGCAAAAACCTAAAATACAGTAGTGGTTACTGGAAACCCGGCGTAAAAGATATAGATACTTCGGAAGATGATATGTTAGCCTTAACTTGCAAGCGAGCCGATTTGCAAAGCGGACAAAATGTGCTGGAACTTGGCTGCGGCTGGGGTTCTTTGTCGCTTTATATGTCGGCAAAATTCCCGAAAAGCACTTTTACGGTTGTTTCAAATTCAGCAACACAGAAAGTTTTTATCGATGAAACTGCGAGGCAACGAGGCATTCAAAACTTAACGGTTTTAACCGCCGACATGAATACCTTTAACATTGCAGACAGTTTCGACAGAATTGTTTCGGTTGAGATGTTTGAGCACATGCGCAACTATAAATTTTTGCTTAATAAAGTAGCCGGTTTCTTAAAGGCTGATGGTAAACTCTTCGTTCATATTTTTACCCATAAAACATTAGCCTACAAATTTGAGGTAATTGACGAAACCGATTGGATGAGTAAATATTTCTTTACCGGTGGAATTATGCCCTCAAATCATTTGTTTTTTTACTTTAACGATGATTTAAAAATCGACAAACACTGGGTTGTAAATGGAAGTAATTATGGCAAAACGGCTGAAGCCTGGCTAAGCAATATGGACAAGCACAAGAAGGAAATTATGCCGCTGCTGGAAAATACGTATGGTAAAGACGAGGCCGTAAAATGGTGGGTTTACTGGCGCTTATTTTACATGAGTTGTGCAGAATTGTTTAATTACAATAAAGGCAATGAATGGATGGTTTGCCATTACTTATTCGAAAAAAAATAATTAACAGTTAAGGTTGGTTGCCGGAAACTGAAGCGACCGGTTAACAGCCACGCTTAATTATCAGCATCAATATTTTGGAGGCTACTTACTAAAAAATCATTCATCTATTTTAAACCCTCAATTCAGTTTATATTATGCAAAAACTCGCCATTATTGGCTCCGGAATAGCAGGCATGGGATGCGCCCACAAGCTCCAAAACAAGTACGACATTACCGTTTTTGAGCAGGCAGATTATATTGGCGGTCATACCAATACAATTACACTCCAGGAAGCGGATGAAGCGGGGACGGGAGCAGAAAAAAACATCTACCTTGATAGTGGTTTCATGGTTTTTAACTATCAAACGTATCCTAATTTAACTGAAATGTTCGCCGAAATTGGTGCGCCGGTTATTAAAACAGATATGTCTTTCAGTGTTCAGTTTTTGCCTAAAAAACTGGAATATAGCGGCTCGGGATTGAACCATTTATTTGCCCAACGCAAAAATTTATTTAATTTGTCTTACCTAAAAATGTTGATGCAGATTAACCGTTTCAACAAGCAAAGCGTAGAAATTTTAGACAAGCCTGAATATCAAAATTACTCCATCGGCAGGTTTTTTAAAGAATTTGGCTATAGCGATGATATGCTTTGGCAATATTTAATTCCGATGAGCGCCGCGGTTTGGAGTGCACCTATGGAACAAATTCTAGATTTCCCTGCTGTTACATTAATCAGGTTTTTCAAAAACCATGGTTTTTTAGGCCTCGATACTCAGCACCAATGGTACACGTTGGAAAACGGCAGCCAATCTTACCGCGAAAAATTAATTGCACCTTTCAGAGATAGAATTAAAATTAATAACAAAATTGTTTCTGTAAAAAGATTACAACATGGAACAGTTGAAGTGGAGAATGCCAGTGGCGAAAAGTTTGAATTTGATAAAGTTATTATGGCTAGTCATGCCGACCAGACTTTCCAAATTGTAAAAGATAAAACAGCTTTAGAAACTGAATTGCTTTCGAAATTTAAATACCAGCTTAACAAAGCAGTTGTGCATACCGATGAAAAGCAAATGCCAAAGGCGAAATTAGCATGGAGCAGTTGGAACTATAGGGTAGAAAAACAAGGTGAAAAATTGTTGCCGAGCACCATTTATTGGATGAATAACTTACAAGGCGTTTCAAAGAAAAACAACTACTTTGTTTCAATAAATCCATCAGCAACGTTAAATTCTGATAAGGTGATTAAAGAAATCGATTATCATCACCCATTGTTTGATGTTCCGGCAATGCAGGCACAAGAAAGGTTGCACGAGCTAAATCAAAACGGACCTGTGTATTATTGCGGTAGTTATTTTAAATATGGTTTCCACGAAGATGCGTACAAGAGTGCAGTGGATTTGTGCAAAGGCCTCTAGTTTGATTTTGCTGCCGTTCTGAGCGCAGGGAGGTAATTTTGCTCCAAATTACGCACTATGCTACATCCGGCGCCGTCGTACTTAAGCCGACGGATAATAAGAAAATATTGTAGATTAAGAATTAAATGTCTGTAACTCCACACTTCACATCAAGCATTTATACTGCGAAAGTTATGCATCATCGCCTTGCGCCAAAGAAGCATTCTTTTTGGTACAATGTATATATGTTTTACATCGATTTGGATGAGCTGGACTTAATATCAGAAAAACTTCGATGGTTCAGCCGGAATAGATTTAATCTTTTCTCTTTCAAAGATGCCGAACATTTGCAGTTACCAGCAGAAAATCCCGATAAGACCAAGAGCACCCGCCAACATATGGAAGATTACCTTAAGCAAAACGGTGTTGAGGGAAAGGACCTGAAGATAAAATTGCTGACCAATCTGAATGTTTTGGGATATAATTTTAATCCTGTTTCTTTCTATTTCTGCTTCGATGAAACCGAGAAACCAGTTTGCTGCGTTGCAGAAATTAGCAATACTTACCGCGAGATGAAACTTTTCTTTTTCGGACAGGAAGAATTAAAGGGAGATGTGTTTAAAAAGATTACCACAAAATATTTTTATGTATCGCCGTTTATAGACCACGATGATTCCTTCGATTTTAGTTTAAAAGTACCTGGTGACAAACTCGAAATAAAAATCGATGACCTTGATAAAAACGGTAACAAGTTTTTTATCAGTACTTTGTTTGGGAAGCGCCAGCCACTAACGAATGGTGCGTTAATAGGATATTTCTGTTCAATTCCTTTCATCCCTTTGCAAATAATGGGCATGATTCACTGGCAGGCTTTACGTTTATGGCTAAAAAAACTATCTTTTCATCCGAAGGCAAAAAACCCTGAACTGCAACGCAACGTATATAAACCTTACAAACCACAAACAAAATAGATTTAGAAGATTATGAATACGCTTGCTGCTACTAAAACATCAACAGGTTTTTTCGAAAAAGTGGTGCTTAACGCACTTTCAAAAATGACGCTGGGAAAACTGGAACTTACCTTAACAAGTGGGGAGGTATTGATCTTCGGCGATGGTGAAGACAAGATTTCTGCCAATATCCAGGTTAACCACCCCGATTTTTTTAAATCGATAGCGCTTTATGGCGATATCGGTTTTGGCGAGGGCTACACCTCCGGACTCTGGGATACCACCAACATAACAAATGTGGTGAAATGGGTGCTGTTAAACATCGAAAACGCACCTTCGGTTACCGGTAGCAAAGTAAAATCGGTGGCGCTTAACGTTTTTAAAGTTCTAAACAAACTTACGCATGTACGCCGGGCAAACACGCTTGCAGGCGCTCAAAAAAATATTTCGGAGCATTACGATTTAAACAACGATTTCTTCTCAACCTTTTTAGATAAAACGATGACCTATTCTAGCGGTTATTTTTTGGATGAGAGTGTTGGCTTAGAAGAATCACAATATGCCAAATACGATAGACTGGCAAAGCAGTTAAAAATTAAACCTACTGATCATGTACTTGAGATTGGTAGTGGGTGGGGTGGAAATGCGATTTTTCTGGCAAAAAATTACGGCTGCCAGGTAACTTCTGTAACCATATCAAAAGAGCAGCAAAAACTGGCCATTGAGCGTGTTAAAGAAGCAGACTTGGAAGATAAAGTGTCTATAATTCTTCAGGATTACCGCAACATAGAAGGTACTTTCGATAAAATCGTTTCTATCGAAATGCTTGAGGCCGTTGGCCATCAGTATTTAGAAACGTATTTTGAAAAGTGCCAGTCCCTCTTAAAACAAGATGGTATTTTTGCTCTGCAGGTAATTACTTCGCCAGATAGCAGATACGATAAGTTAAGAAATGGAGTAGATTGGATTCAAAAGCATATTTTCCCCGGCTCGCTTTTACCATCGGTTGCTGCGATAAACAAAGCGGTTAACAACACCGGTGATTTAACGCTGGTTGATTTAAAGGATATGGGTTTAGATTACGCTAAAACACTTCACCTTTGGTACATAGAATTTAATAAACACCTCGATAAAGTAAAGGCTTTGGGTTTTGATGATAATTTTATCCGTAAATGGAATTACTACCTGAACTATTGCGAAGCAGCTTTCGCCATGCGAAATATTAATGTAATGCAACTCGTTTACACCAGGCCAAATAATACTTCGAGGTAAAAAAAAATAATTTTGCGGCACAATTACGTTGCTTTCGCAGAAAACGACTGAATGGATGAGGAGCAAATGGCTCTTCGTCCATTTTTTTTGCCATTATCCTTTCTGCTCATTGAGCTTTTCGCTTAACAGTCTGATATTTCCGATCATATTTACCGATAAAAGTCGCACCTTTGCCGACCAAATAACCTGCTTTGCGTAAAAACTATTTTGTTGACATGTAACAAATTGCAATTTGCGCAGACTAATTACAAAATACTATTTATTAACATGAAACGAATTCTACTACTAACCTTCATCCTGGGAATATTTTTTAATGCTCAAGCTCAATTTGGAATGGGAGGTGCTCAAAAAGCGACTGTTTCAGGTCGTGTTTCGATTACAATTTTAGATTCTGCCAACAAAAAACCAATAGATTATGCAACCATTTCTTTACTAAAAGTTAAGGATAATAAATCTGTTAATGGTGGCGTAACGGATGATAAAGGAAAATTGGTGCTTCAAAACGTTGCTCCTGATGCCTATAAACTAGTGATTGGTTTTATGGGCTATCGCACGAAATCAATTTTGGTAACAACAACGCCGGCCAAGCCAGATGTTAACCTTGGTAACGTTTTAATTTCATCAACAGAAAATAACCTGGCCGATGTACAGGTTACCGGAACCAAGGCAATTATCGAAAATAAAATTGATAGAATGGTTTATAACGCTGAGGCAGATGGAACAAATGCCGGTGGTGATGCTACCGATGTAATGCGTAAGGTGCCAATGCTATCTGTTGATCCGACAGGTAATATCCAGCTTCGTGGCGGTGCTGTCCGTGTCTTAATAAACGGTAAGCCTTCTGGTACGATGGCTAGTAGTGTTGCTGATGCATTAAAAATGATACCTGCTGAGCAGATTAAAACAGTTGAAGTAATAACAAGCCCGTCTGCAAAATACGATGCAGAAGGATCTGGCGGTATTATCAACATCATCACCAAAAAATCAAATGCGCAAGGAGTAAGTGGTTCGGTAAACGCAGCAGCTGGTACACGCCAAAACAATGGTTCTTTTAACTTAACTGCTAAAACCGGGCGCTTAAGTGTTAATACGAGTATAGGTACAAACCTGGCTTATGCACAGAGATCTCAAACAGAATTCATCACTAATACAACTTATTTAAACGGAACAACCAATAATATTTCTCAAAGTGGGTTTTCGAAATGGAGCCGCAATGGTTATAATGGAAGTTTCGGCCTCGATTACGATTTCAACGCTTACAACAACATTAGTACAACTGTAAAATTGAATAGCTTTTCGAACGGCGGTCCGAGCGAAACCAACTACCTTATAAATAACTTGGCGGCTTCCAATATTGGTGATATGGATATGACGTTCAGAAATTTAGACTGGAACGTGGATTATAGAAAAACCAGTAAAAAAGAAGGAGAAGAATTTTCTGTTTCCGCACAATTATCTACAGGCCGCACGCCAACGAGCTTTAGTAACTTGCTTACCTCGGCAGTTTATCCAACGGGTTTACTTACGATAAGCAATAATACAGGTAAAAATAATGAGTATACTTTTCAAACAGATTATACCTATCCGTTTAATAAAAAGACAACTTTAGAAGTTGGTGCAAAAGCAATTTTGCGTGATATTCAAAGTCAGTTCGACAATAGCGCCCAAGATTTTGAGTACAACCAAAACGTTGGTGCCGCTTACGGTGTAATTAGTTTCGATTTAACTAAGAAACTAAAGTTTAAAGGGGGTGTAAGAGCTGAATATACCCGAATTGACTTTAACACGCAAACAAGTGGAATTCAAAAAAATGATTATCTGAACTTGTTTCCAAGTGCGATAATTTCTCAAAATTTAAAAGGTGGCGGTACAATTAAACTTAGCTATAACCGTCGCGTACAAAGGCCTTCGCAATCTTATCTAAACCCTTTCCGTAATGAAAGCGACCAGTTTAACATTATGCAGGGTAACCCACAATTAAGCCCTGAGTTAAGTGATAATTTAGAGTTGGGATACAATACTTTTATTAAAGGGTCGATAATTAATGCATCGATTTTCTACCGCCGCACAAGTGATGTTATCGAAAATTCGATTTCGCCGATAACTGAAAATGGCGTAAATAAAACGCTTACATCATATATAAACGTTGGTACTGCACCAGTTTATGGTTTCAACGTTTTCGCATCTTACAATCCTAAACCAAAATGGACTTTGATGACTAACTTTTCCGGAAATACTTATTCGGTAGTGAATAACACAACCAATGTAAATACCGGTACGTTTTTCAATTTTAACTGGTTTGTGCGTTCGGCTTATGGTTTCGGTAAAGGTTTTAACTTCGAGTTATTTAATGTAATCACTTCTAAAAGACGTACATATCAAGGTGTTACCGACCCTTTCTATATTTACGGTGCATCCCTCAAAAAAGAAATATTTAAGAAAAAAGGAAGTATTGGTTTAGGAACCCTGAATCCGTTTACCCGCGATTTGCATATCAAAACAATCAATAATGCGGTAAACCAAACAGGCACAATTTACCAAAGCCAGAATATTTATTACCCGCTGCGTAACTACACGCTAAACTTTAGTTATACTTTTGGTAAGCTTAAATTTACGGAGAAAAAGAAAATTAAAAACGACGATATTAAGCAAGACCAGCAGCAACAAGGTGGCGGTATGGGTGGCGTACAACAATAAGTTTAAAAACCCAATCGAATATAAATTAAGAACTCCCGGTTTTAACCGGGAGTTTTTTTTATTTCTTTTTTACTCTTTTCAAAATCATTAAACTCAGCGGATTCATCGGATAACCGCTAATATTATTTTGCAGCATAACCACCGATTGATCATAAAATACAGGAACTACAGGCGAATAATCCATCACCATTTGGTCCATCTGGCGATACAACTTAAAACGCTTTTCGTTATCAGGCTCGTAATAACTTTCTTCGAATAGTTTGTCGAATGCTTTATTATAAAAGGCTGTATAGTTTGGTCCGTATGGAACCTTATTTTTTGAATAAAACATTGAAAGGTAATTTTCTCCGTCGGCATAATCCGCAATCCAGCTTCCACGGAAGAAGTTTACATTATTTTTCGACATCAAATCCCTTAAGCTTGCACTTGGACTTACATCAATCTTAGTTTTGATGCCTATTGCACTTAACTCACCCTGGATAAATTCAATTAAATCTTTATAGGTTGTGGTGGTGTTCAAAGTGATTTCAGGTAAGCCTTTGCCTTCCGGGAAACCGGCTTCGGTAAGCAGTTTTGCGGCAAGTTTTGGATTGTAATGATAGCCATGTACCGCGGCGCTATCAAAACCTGGCATCCCTTTGGGAATAAAACCAGACGTTGCCGCAATGCCAATGCCGTTTCTTAGGTACTTAATCAGCTTATCTCTATCAATTGAATAATTTATTGCCTGCCTGACTTTTTTAAACCTTAGTGGCGAATTTTTAACGATATCTAATGTGGAATCTACCAGAATGCCAACGTACTCGGTGCAAAGATACGGGCCTTTTCTCAGCGTAAACTTGCCTTTATATTTTGAAGTCATTTTTCCACTTTTCGTTAAAATATCGTCCCGATAACTTCCATCAACACTATAGTAAAAGTCCAGATCTTTTTTCAGAAAACTCATAAATCCACTTTGCTTATCCGTTATAAATGAAGCTTTTAGTGCATCAATATAAGGCATTTGTTGCCCATTCAAATCTTTTTCCCAGTAGTGCTCGTTCTTTAAAAGCACTAAAATTTCGCCTTCCTTCCAGTATTTAAACTTAAAAGGGCCGGTTCCAACGGGGTGGCTTCGAAAATCTTTTCCATAATGCTCTACAACTTCTTTTGGTACAACAGAGCAGTACTGAGAGGTAAGCAAACTCATAAAAGGTGGGAAAGGGCGAACGAGTTTAATCTGGAAAGTAGAATCATTTAAGGCGATAAAATTTCGCTCATCTTTTACTTTGTCGCTAAAAATCCACCCGCCAGATGAGGCAATTTTTGGGTCTATCAAACGATAAAAACTGTAGGCAAAATCGCTGGCTACAACTTTTCTCCCTTTGCCGTTTTTAAAAATCGGGTCGTCGTGGAAGTATACATCATTTCGAAGGTTAAAGGTATAAGTTAAGGCATCTTTTGAAATTTGCCAGCTTTTAGCAATTGCGGGCACGGTTTGCAGGTTAGCATCTATCTGTACTAAGCCATTAAAAACCTGGTTAGTCATCCAGATGGCATTTTGATTGCGTGCAAACGCGGGATCTAAAGAAGTTAGCCCCTGATCCAAATTAATATTGAAAATCTTTTTGTTTTTATTGTCTGCCGGTTCTTTGCATGAAATGAAAATAATGCTGTAAAAAATCCAAAATATATATTTAAATGAGCCTCGCATGCGGTAAGGAATGTTATTTTTGCACAAATTAATAAATTTAATGGAGATGTCTTTTTTAAACGATTTATTTATTGGCCTCGACGGCACCAAGCAGGAAGATTTACAGGAACGTTTAGCTATTGTTGAGCATAAAATTAAGTTTATGGATAAAATGCCTGTTGCCTTGCTCGATGTGAATAATAACCCAGGTTATATTTTATCGGAAGAAATTACGCTCGCCGGTGGGCTGTTGGAAACTGACGTTTTTAATGCTGCTTTCGTAATTTATTACCAGCCTGGAAAAACCTTGACAGATTTAATGCGTGAAATTCCCGCCAGTTTAAATGCCGATTGGCAGGCGGTAAAGAACAACAGGATAATTTTATTAAACGATGATGTAAATCGTGGTCGTTCTGCAGAAAATGCAGTTTCTTTAATCGAAGATATAGCAGAAATGATTCATCCAGGCTCGTTCATTTTCGGGCACGAGGGCGATAAATGGATTAGATTCGGCGCTTAGTCAGTAAAAATAAGGTTGATATTTGGTTTGGTACCGCTCACTTAGCGAAATCGTTAGTTAAATTTGGCCAAAGCCTGAATTAGAATTGAATAAACTTGTCAATCTGTTCATTTGTAAACTTAAGGGTATCCTCTTTAATTAAGTTTCCTTCAGCATCTAACTCTGTTTTAATGTTTGGAATGTGTATGCGCAGGGGTAAAACATTCAAATGTACATAATGGCAAACACCGGTAAAATGGTCAACGCCTCTAATGTTTCCGTATTTTCCTGATGATATGCCAACCAGAGCAGCTTTTTTGTCGTAAAAGCTATCCGGGAATGTCGAAGCATCAATCAAAACCTTTAAAACACCAGGATAACTGCCATTATACTCCGGCATCACAAATAAAAATTTGTTTGTATCGTTTATCAAATCCTGAATTTTCTGAAAAGCCGGCGAACGTTTGCCATACATATCTGTATTTAACACATCAGGTGGTAAATGTTCCAGACTTAATAAGTTAGCGTCTAAGCCCTTGATTTTAAGTTGCTGCCGGTAATACTTGGCAACTTTTAACGTATTGCTATTCGGTCTGTTCGTGGCAGCTATAATGGTAATCATGGATAAATTGTTAATAAGATGTTTAAAACGCAGATGCCCTAATTGCTAAAATTGCCATATAGTTTGTATCTTAGCTGATTGAGAAAAAGGGCGTAGACAACGCAAAAATAGAACTTTTTGTCGATTAATAAGCATGTGTTATTTTCCAATAAATAAGCGTTAAGTAAATTTCTGATACATAGATGAGCAAAATTATTGCATTAGCAAATCAAAAAGGTGGTGTTGGTAAAACAACCTCGTCAATAAACCTCGCTGCCAGTCTGGCTGTGCTAGAATACAAAACTCTATTAGTGGATGCTGACCCCCAGGCCAATTCGACTTCGGGTATTGGTTTCGACCCAAGAAATATTAAAGACAGTATTTACGAATGTATCATCAATGATATTGACCCGCTACAGGCAATTCAGAAAACTGATACCCCCAATTTGGATTTATTGCCGGCGCATATAGACCTTGTTGGCGCCGAAATTGAGATGATTAACCTAAATAACCGCGAATACAAAATGAAAGCGGTGTTGGAAAAAATCAAAGATCAATATGATTTTATCATTATAGATTGTTCTCCATCGCTGGGTTTAATTACAATTAATGCACTTACAGCAGCAGACTCTGTTATCATTCCGGTTCAGTGCGAATATTTCGCTCTCGAAGGTTTAGGAAAACTGTTAAATACAATTAAAATTGTTCAAAACCGTTTAAATCCTGAATTGGAAATTGAAGGTATTTTGCTAACCATGTATGACGTGCGTTTGCGTTTATCAAACCAGGTTGTAGAAGAGGTAAGAACTCATTTCCATGAATTGGTCTTCGATACAATTATTCAGCGCAACACCCGTTTAAGTGAAGCACCGAGTTACGGCGTTTCGGTAATTATGCACGATGCTAATTGCAAAGGCGCAATTAATTACCTAAATCTTGCACGTGAAATCGTTAAGAAAAACGGCTTGCTAAAAGAGGAAGAAAACATTGATACAGCAACTTTATAAATTATAGATGACATCTTTTCAGCGAAAAACAGGTTTAGGAAGAGGGTTAAGTGCGCTTTTAGATGACAGCGAATCTGCTCATCCGCCCAAACAGCAGGTAAATGCCGTTAGCGAAACTGAACAGATTGGTAACATTAGCCATGTAAGTTTAACTGAAGTTGAAACCAACCCATACCAGCCTCGAACCGAGTTTGACCAGGTTGCATTAAACGAACTTGCCGATTCAATTAAAATTCAGGGTTTAATACAGCCAATTACCGTTAGAAAAATTGGTGCCAATAAATATCAGCTGATTTCTGGTGAGCGAAGGTTCAGAGCATCGAAACTTGCCGGCTTAACGCAGGTTCCTGCATACATTCGTAGTGCTAACGACCAGCAGATGTTGGAAATGGCATTAATCGAAAACATTCAGAGAGAGAACCTGAATGCAATTGAAGTTGCTTTGAGTTTTCAGCGCATGATTGACGAAGTGGGCCTAAAGCAAGAGCAGTTAGGCGAACGCGTTGGCAAAAATCGGACAACCGTTACAAACTATCTACGTTTACTGAAACTTCCGCCAGCGATTCAGGCCTCCATACGCGACCAAAGAATTTCTATGGGCCACGCAAGGGCTTTAATTAGTGTTGATGGCGTTGACAAACAATTGTTTATTCACCAGGAAATTTTAGACAAAGGTTTATCTGTTCGGAAAGTGGAAGAACTGGTTCGAAACTTGCAGCATGCCCCGCTTAAAATAGAAGATAAGCCAAAAGCAAAAAGTGCATCTTTCCAGTATCAGAAACTTCAGGATGATTTAGCTTCAAAATTTGCTACCCGCGTAAAACTAAAGGTAAGTCAGAATGGCAAAGGCGCAATAGAAATTCCTTTTGTTAGTGATGATGACCTCAACAGAATTTTAGAATTATTAGATTGGTAATGCTAAAAGCTAAGCGGTTAATATTTCTTTCAATACCAGCACTTTTGTTTGTAAATCTGGCTTCTGCCCAGGTTAGGGATACTGTTTTAAAGCCATTAGATACAACGCGGGCAGTTATTCAAAGGCCGGTAAGGATTGATTCATCTTCCAAAAAACAAGATACGGCAAAAGTTAAATACATTAATCCGGGTAAAATTGCCGGCCGGAAAGCTATTTTTAAATCGCTGATTATTCCCGGTTGGGGGCAACTGTATAACAACCAGTTATTAAACGACAAGCTAAATGCCCGGGGCGAAAAAGCCGGTCATTTCTGGCAGAAAACGTATACCTTAAGTAAAGTTGGTATCATTTATGGTGGTTTTACGCTTCTCACGCTTTCCTACATCGACAACAGAAGCAATTATAAAATATTTCTGAAAGAAGCGCAGGTTAGGGCATTTAACAAACTAACAACCGACCCAACAAAGAAGCAACCTGTTAACCCCGATTTGGTTCGTTATGGTGATGCCAATGTTACTGACGCTCAGGCCATTTATAAAAGAAATACCCAAATCATTATCTTTTCGTACTTCGCAGTTTATGCAGTGCAGGTTATAGACGCTTATGTTGCAGCAAGGTTAAATTTCTTTAATATTGATGATTCAGTTGCGATAAAAATTACACCATCCTTAATGACTAACCCAAATTCGATGTATGGTTTTAACACTATGCCGGCTTTGAAAGTCTCTTTAAGGTTTTAACTTGATAAATAAATAATCATCTAATGAAAATTGCGCTTTTAGGATATGGCAAGATGGGGCAGATTATAGAGAAATTTGCTCTAGAACGTGGCCACGAAATCGTTTTAAAAATTTCAATTGATAACCAGGAAGATCTAACCCGTCAGAATTTAAAGGCTGCAGACGTAGCCATTGATTTTAGTACACCAGATTCTGTTTTGAACAACATTTATACCTGTTTTGATGCAAATGTGCCCGTTGTAGTGGGTACAACAGGTTGGTATGGTAAATTGCAGGAAGTAAAAAACGAATGCAATACATCCAACAATACATTGCTTTATGGTTCAAACTTTAGCATTGGGGTTAATTTATTTTTTAAATTGAACCAAACACTGGCTAAACTCATGAATAATTACCCTGCTTATGAGGTTCAGGTCGAAGAAATTCACCATACGCAGAAATTAGATTCGCCAAGCGGAACCGCAATTACAATTGCAGAAGGCATTGTGGATAACCTGGACAGAAAATCTGAATGGTTAAATGAGGTTGTAGGCACAAACGTAGAGGTTTTTCCAACGAACGAACAACTTCTTATCGAATCGCATAGAATTGAAAATATCCCCGGCACCCATACGGTAATTTACAGTAGTGAAGTTGATGAAATTGAAATTAAACATACCGCACACAGCAGAGCAGGTTTTGCTTTAGGAGCCGTTGTAGCGGCAGAATGGCTGGAAAATAAAAAAGGATTTTTTAGTATTACTGATATCTTTGAATAACGCTGAAAGCGAGAACGCAAAGCGCAAAAATAAATCAAATTGGTACAGATACATATTTGTTGTAACCATACCGAATAAAAAAACAGATAACAGGTAACCGTTTATGCAATTAATCAGTTAACCAACTAAACATAAAATATGAATTATAAATTCTGGCAGAAGAAAACGGATGCCAATAAGAAGAAGAAAACCAAAACCCGCGAATGGGTTGATGCAATTGTTTTTGCGGTAGTAGCGGCAACAATTATCAGGGTGTTTTTTATTGAGGCTTACACCATTCCATCTGGATCTATGGAACGTTCGTTGCTCATCGGCGACTTCCTGTTTGTGAGCAAAGTGAATTACGGCGCCCGTATTCCGATGACGCCTGTTGCATTTCCTTTCGCCCACCACACCATGCCGCTTACTACTTCTACAAAAGCCTATTGGGACGGCGTACAATGGAAATACCATCGTCTGCCAGGTTTATCTGACGTGAAAAGAAATGACGTGGTGGTATTTAACTTCCCCGAAGGTGATACTGTAGCAGTTGAAGATCAGGTTTCAAATTACTATGATTTGAAACGGCAGTTCGGCCGCGAAGCTGTGAATAGCCGGTTTACAATTATTAGTCGCCCGGTTGATAAACGTGAAAATTTTATTAAAAGGTGCATTGGGATTTCCGGCGATGTTATCAGCATGAAAAACGGTGTGGCAAATGTAAATGGCAAAGATGAGCCCTTAAAAAGCACCGGCATGATGCCTTACCGCCTCATTTTTAAAACGATGGATTTTAACTACTCAGCACTTGATGAGTTTAAATTAGACCTTGGAAATAATCCTGCAATAGCTCCAAATACCTATGTGGTAAATATTTCTCCTGAAATGGCAGATGAGTTGAGGGCCTTGGATTTTGTAAAAAGTGTAAATATGGATGCCGCAACCAGTGCGGAGATTGAAGCCGGTGGCGTTTTTCCGCATGATCCGAAGCGGGTTTGGAACCGCGATAACTTTGGCCCTATTAAAATTCCTGCAAAGGGATGGACGGTTAAAATTGACAGCAATACTATGCCATTATATTACCGGGCCATTAGAACCTATGAAGGCAATAAAGTAGAGCAAAAAGGGAATGATTGGTATATAAATGATAAAATCGCGACTTCCTACACTTTTAAAATGAACTATTTCTGGATGATGGGCGATAATCGCCACAATTCTGCAGATTCTCGGTATTGGGGTTTTGTGCCAGAAGATCACATTGTGGGTAAAGCATTGTTTATCTGGATGAGTTGGGATAGCGAAGCATCATTTCTGCATAAAATACGCTGGAGCCGATTGCTTAGAGGTATTCATTAACCATACAAACGATACTTGAAAGCGGGGGACATAAAGTCACCCGCTTTTTTTGTGCTTAACTTTAATGATACTAGGCGGTGTAACAAAGCTTTAAGTCGGGTATCTAAGATTTGTGTTGTTTATATGCACCAAAAAGAACTAAACTAATCTTTATGAAATGGAAATTTTGGCAAAAAGAAACAGATGGCAATAAAAAGAAGAAAACCAAAACGCGTGAGTGGGTTGATGCCATTGTTTTTGCAGTTGTAGCTGCAACTATAATCCGCGTTTTTTTTATTGAAGCTTATACCATTCCCTCCGGTTCAATGGAGCGGTCTTTGTTAATCGGCGATTTTCTGTTTGTAAGCAAAGTAAACTACGGCGCCAGGATTCCGATGACACCCGTAGCTTTTCCCTTTGCACACCACACCATGCCAATAACCGGAACCAAAGCCTACTGGGATGGTGTTCAGTGGCAATATCGCCGTTTGCCTGGATTATCAGAAATTAAAAGAAATGATATTGTGGTTTTCAATTTGCCGGTTGGCGATACCGTGGCACTTGAAAATCAGGAAACCAGCTATTACACGCTGCTACGCCAATCAGATTGGAAAGCGGTTAATAGCCAATACACAATTACCAGCCGCCCTGTTGATAAAAGGGAAAATATAATAAAAAGATGCATCGGCATTTCCGGCGACGTAGTTAGTATGAAAAATGGTGTTGTTAGCATTAACGGCAAACAGGAACTGTTGAAGAACACCGGGCAAATGCCTTACAAGATAGAAACGAAAACTACTGATATAAACTTTGACGTATTTAAGGATCTCGGCTTCAGAATTGGTGAGATGCAACAGGTTAATGCAAATACATATGTTGCAAATGGAACTGAAGAAATGGCTCAGAAGTTAAGAAAGCTGGACTTTATAAAATCGGCTGAGCTTTTTGTAAAACCTCCGTCTGTAAACGATGGCGACCTTTTCCCATTGGATACAAACCGGAAATGGAATGTGGACAACTTCGGTCCGGTTAAAATTCCGGCCAAGGGTTGGACAGTTAAAATTGATAGCAACACGATGCCATTGTATTATCGGGCAATAAGAACTTACGAAGGAAACAAGGTTGAGCAAAGAAATAATGTTTGGTACATTAATGACAAGGTGGCAACCAGCTACACTTTTAAAATGAATTACTACTGGATGATGGGCGATAACCGGCATAACTCCATTGATTCCCGATACTGGGGCTTTCTGCCGGAAGATCACGTTGTTGGTAAGGCGCTGTTTATTTGGATGAGCTGGGATAGTACGGCTTCTTTATTAAATAAAATAAGATGGGGTAGGTTGCTTCGGGGGATCCACTAGCATTTATGCAAAATTAAAAAAGGCCTTAAGTAATTTAAAGCCTTTTTTATTTGGATAAAAAACTTTAAAAAAAAATTATTAAGTTTACACTTCTTTTCTAAAAAATTATTAAGTTTGTTTACAAATCCAAATAGATGTCTGTAATAACTGAGAAAAACCAGCGGTTAAGGGCCAATATTATTAAGCATCTATACTATAAAAAAGTATTATCGTTAACTGCTTTGAGTAAGCTTACTCAAAAAAGCGTGCCTCTGGTTACGTCCTCTGTTAACAGTTTAATTGCAGAAGGTTTTATCCTTGAACAGGGTTTAGCGCCTTCAACCGGCGGCAGGCGGGCATCAACATTTCTATTAAACCCATCCCACAACAAATATCTCGTTGCCGTAGCTATGGATCAGCTCATTACCCGGCTAATCATTTATGATTTGTCTGGCAAGGCGATATTACCAGTACAACACCTTGAATTTAACGTTGAGAAGGATGATCTTGACGGTTTAATAAAGTTTATTGAAAACAGTATAAATGCTTCCAAAATAGACCGTAAATATTTACTCGGGATTGGTATTGGGATGCCCGGATTTGTGAATGTAGAAACCGGGGCAAATAATTCTTACCTGAAAACTAAAGATGGAAGCACCTTACAAAGCTACCTGAAGAACGCGTTGAAGCTTCCGGTTTTTATAGATAATGATTCAAGCTTAATTGCCCTTGCAGAACTAAATTTTGGCGAGGCAGTTGGGCGTAAACATGTTATGGTTGTAAACATTGGCTGGGGTACAGGTTTGGGAATGATAATTAACGGGCAGCTTTACAGAGGTAGCAGTGGTTACGCCGGTGAGTTTAGCCATATACCACTCTCAGATAGCGACAATCTTTGCTCTTGCGGCAAGAGGGGCTGTTTAGAAGTTGACACTTCTTTACTTGTTATGGCTGATAATGCAGAAAAGGCCTTATTGAATGGCGCAGAATCGAGTATGCAAGAACTGTTTAAAGATAAAAGCAAACATAACGGAGACCATTTTTTAGCTGCAGTAAATGCCCAGGACCCGTTAGCAATATCTATTTTATCGAAAGCTGCCTTTAAAATTGGCAAAGGCTTATCAACTTTAATTCATATCCTTAACCCGGAATGTATTGTTCTTAGCGGCAGAGGCGCGAAAGCAGGAAAAATGTTAATTCCCTCAATTCAACAAGCGATAAACGAATTCTGTATTCCGCGTATTGCGGAACAAACAACCATTAAAATCTCGAACTTATCTGATGAAGCAGAATTACTTGCTGCAGCCAGCTTAATCATAGAAAATAGTTTATTTAAATAAATTCAAAACCTATAACTTATGGATTAAAAGAAAGGAACAACAACCCGACTCCCTTAAATTAAACAAATAAATATTCAAACTAAAAAACTAATTATGAAAAAAATGTACTTAAAGTGTTTAGGTACGCTGTTGTTATCTATCATAACAATAGCTGCATTTGCACAGAGAACTGTAACTGGAACAGTTAAAGACTCGAGAGGAGGTTCAATACCTGGCGTAAGTGTTGTAGAGAAAGGCACTCAAAATGGAACCTCTACCAACGCCGAGGGTAAATACACACTTAATGTAAAAGATGGCGCAACGCTAATCTTCAGATCAGTAGGCTTGGCAACGCGTGAACTATCCGCTTCAGCTAACCTAACGGTTGTTATGGAAGATGATTCTAAAGTATTAAACGAAGTAATTGTTACCGGTTTTGGTGTAAAGAAAGATGTAAGAAAGTTAAGTTATTCTGCCACTGCAGTTAGTGGTACAGAATTAGCCGAAGCCAATACCGCAAACGTTATTAATGCGTTACAGGGAAAGGTTGCCGGCGTAATGATAAACCAGGGTGCCAGTGGGCCGCAGTCATCTTCAAGAATCAGAATAAGGGGTAATGCCTCTTTAGGTAATAATACACAGCCGCTGATTGTGTTAGATGGGGTGCTTCTTGAACAAGGTACTTCAGGTGCAGATTCATGGGGAGATAATGCAGATTTTGGAAACATAATGAAGAATTTAAATTCAGATGATTTCGAAAATATTACGGTACTAAAAGGTGCTGCTGCTTCTGCTTTATATGGTTCGAAAGCGCAGAATGGTGTTTTGTTAATTTCAACCAAAAAAGGTAGACAAACCAAAGGCCTTGGTGTTTCTGTAGCACAAACAACATCATTCGATGATGCTTATAAGTTTGTAGACCTGCAAAATCAATATGGCGGTGGTATATCTCCAACTTTTGCAAAAGATGCTAACGGTGTGGATGTTGTAGATCAATCTGCAGGATACTATGTTGGTGGATATTCATTTGGTCCGCGTTTAGATGGTAGAATGGTAAAAGATTTAGATGGCGTGATGCGTCCATGGGTAGCGAACGACCCTTTAGATTTCTTTCAAACGGGAAAATTCATCAATACTAACGTATCTGTTGAAGGTGCATCAGAAAATACAACTTACAGATTATCTTACACCAATTTAAACAACTCCAGCGTTTTACCTGGTAACAGATTAAAAAGAGACGCTTTTGCATTGCGTGCAACGCAAAATATATCGAAAGCAATCTCTATTGATGCGAGTGTTAACTATAGTGTTTCCAATTCACTTAACCCGGCAAGACAAGGAAGTGGTAATAATCCTTTATTTGCTTTTACTTACTACCGTCCGAGAAATGTTGATATTGCCAGCTATGTTAACAACAATATTAACCCGGTTACAGGCGGCTCGTTAAATTCAAGCAACGCTGCTTTGTATGATCCTTACGGAATCGGTGGTGTAGCTTACACGCTTCAAAATGATAACAGAACACAAAAGGAGAATAATTTAATCGCAAATTTAGATTTCAATATTAAACTTACTCCTTGGTTATCTGGTTTATTGAGAACAAACACAAGTTACTACGGTACGCAGTATGAACGCAAAAACAGAGGTTCGGGTATCGCGTTTGCAGGTGGAGATTATGAACTTACACAGTCGGTAAATAAATCATTTAGAATTCAGGGTTTGTTAAACGCCACGAAAACTTTCGGTACCGATTTTGAATTGAATGCATCACTTGGCGCAGAAACATATCAAAAAAACATCAACAATTCTGGCCTTTACAATACCTCGTTCACCAATGGTGGCTTGAAAATACCAGATGTTTATTCAATATCAAATTCACTAAACCCAGCTAATACAAGAGCATTCCCGAATGCAGGTAAACGTACAGATGCAGTTTATTTATACGGTGACTTATCGTGGAGAAACATGCTTACATTTAACTTTAGTGCAAGAAATGACTGGTCTTCTACGCTTACTTACAGAGATGGTTCAGGCGCATATTCTTACTTCTACCCAAGTGTAGGGCTTTCGTTTGTATTTACAGAACTTCCAGCCTTTAAGGATGGTAATTCTATTCTGTCTTTTGGTAAAATTAGAGCTGCGTATTCTTATACAGGTCTTGATGCTGATGCACAGTACACAAACAGCGCTGGCTATTATAACCTGAATGGAAGTTTCAATAATGCCAACAACGGAAATCAATCGGTTTATGGATTTTCTGATGCGATTTTGAAAAATGCTAACTTAAAAAACCAGTTAACAAAAGAATTGGAGATCGGTGCTGATATCCGTTTCTTTAAAAACCGTTTAGCATTTGATATGTCTTACTACAAAAGAAATTCGACAAATCAAATCTTAAGTTTTTCATTACCAGCAGAGTCTGGAGTTAACTCTCAGGCTTTAAATGCTGGAAATATTCAAAATCAAGGTATTGAGATTTTAGTAACAGGCAAGCCAATTGTTTCTAAAGATTTTAACTGGAATGCATCAGTGAACTTCACACGTAACAGAAACAAAATCATTTCACTGGTACCGGGAGTTGATACATACGATTTAGATTTAGCGTTTGGTAACGACATTACTTCAGTTGCTAAAGTGGGTGGCTACTATGGCGAAATTATTACTGGTTCGGCATTTTCTTACTATCAAAAGAAAGATGCAAGCGGTAATCCAGTTGCTAGCCCAAGCAATGGTAAAAAAGTATTGGGTAACACCGGTTATGGTACAACAGGTGGTTACTATACTTTTGTACGTTCGCAAGATTACGACGGAACTAAAAAGGATTTAGGTACAATGATGGAAGATTATTTGGCGAGTACCAGACAGGATTTCTCTTTCAAAAACTTTACTATAGGATTTCAGATTGATGCTAAAATCGGAGGTTTAATGGCTTCAGGAACGCATCAATATGGATCTGCCAATGGCTCTTTCGCAAACTCACTTTTCGGTAGAGATGAGGCATCAGGCGGTATTTCATATACGGATGCAAACGGCGTATTACAACATGATGGTATTATTCCTGATGGCGTGTTAAATGATGGATTAAAAGCTAATGGTGTAGATTTAGGTGGAATGAGTTATGCTGAAGCAGTTAAACAAGGCTTATTAAAACCAATACCTGCCTATGCTTATTATGAAAACCTAAGCCAGTGGTCTAGCGGTATCAGAGAATATTCTGTGTTCGAGAACTCTTGGGTAGCGCTTCGTGAGGTAACTGTTGGTTATTCGGTTCCAAGCAAATATTTGCAAAAAGTTAAATTAAATAGCTTAAGCCTGAATTTAACCGGTAGAAATTTAACATATTTATATAAAACAGCTAAAGATGGCATTAACCCTGAAAGTATTTTCAGTAACAGAGCAGGCGCTTTCGCAGAATACGGAGGTTGGCCACTAGTGAGAAGTTTAGGCTTTAACATCAGGGCATCGTTTTAATTCTTAAATAATACAGATATGAAAATTATAAATAAATCAAAATATTTTTTCTTGATATCTACAGCCCTGTTATTAGGTACAGGCTGTAAGAAGGAAAAATTTGTGGAAGCAAACCTAAATCCTGAAACTTTATACACGATTAAACCAGAAGATCAATTTTTGAAAGCGGCGAGTGGCTCGCAAGATGATTTTGAGTATTTCGCTGATGTTTATCGTGCAGCAAATCTTTGGATGCAGTATAGCACGCTAAATACGGGTAACGGACTAAATTTTAATAACGTTGGTTCTCAATTTAATACCCGCTACAGCAAAATATTTTATGGTCGTTTGGCACCAGCTTTGGTTGATGCAATGAAGAACATAGAATCGATGCCGGATGCAGACAGAAATGCAAGGGTTAAAATGAAAGCGATTTCTCAAGTACTTTTATCGTACTATGCATTTTATGTTAGTGATATAAACGGCAGCATTCCTTATACTCAGGCATTTCAAGCTAGGTATGGTGGAACCATCACGCCGGCTTATGACACTCAGCAAGCAGTTTTTGCAAAAGTTGATGAAGAATTAAAAGCATCGGTTGCAACTTTAAAATCGAATCAGGCGGCAACGCAGATTAGCCTTGGCGGTAACGATCCGTTCTTTAATGGAGATGTGGTTTCATGGACAAAAGCCGCGAATGCTTTACGTCTTAAAATCGCAGCACGTTTGATGAAGGTTGACCCGGCCAAAATGAAAGCAATTGCAACAGAAGTTTTGGCAGATCCGGTACAAATGACTGCACCGAGCGATTCTTGGATGCTTAAAGTTGGACCTACCTTTGCTGATGCATCAGGAAACTACAACCCAGGAAACTTTGCAGCGGGTAAACCGGTGTTAGATTTTATGGTTGCTAAAGGTGACCCAAGATTATCTATATACTACCGTCCCAATCAGGCTGGAAATTATGTAGGAAGTTTTACGAGCCCGGATGCAGCAAAATTACCTGCAAACGCGGCATTGTATTCATCAATTAATAATCTATCGCAATTACAGCACAGATTGTTTACGCCAAACTATAACGAAAATGACGGTTTAGGCGCTGGTACGGGAAAAGGTTTCTTCCCTATCTTAACCTATGCAGAGTATTGCTTCCTTAGAGCAGATTTTGCGGCACGTGGTGTTACTACCGATGTAGCAGAAAACTGGTACAAAAATGGTGTTTACGCATCTGTTCAGTTTTACAGCGATAGAGCTGTTGACGCAAAAATTTCGAACTTCAACGCTGTTGCAACTTCGAGTGTAGATGCCTACTACAATCAGGTTGGGGTGAAATTTGATGCAGCTAAAGCGGCAGAACAAATTGCTTGTCAGGCTTACCTTGATTTTTACAGACAACCGCTTGAAGCATGGGCATGGTGGAAAAGAACTGGTTTCCCAAATACCACTTCGGTGTTAGCTTGGTCTGAACTGAAAGCAAATGGAACAATTTTACCATTAGCTCGCAGGGCAGGTATCGAAATTTTAAGCTCTTCAAACTTAAACTATGCTAACCAACAGGCTGCTATAGCAGAAATGGCTAAAAACCCTGACTTTGGCGCTGGTCCGAACGACGCTTTCGGCCGCGTTTGGTGGGACAAAAAATAATTGCTAATATTAAAACCCCTAATAGTTTATTAGGGGTTTTTTAATATCAACACAATGAAGCTAATAAAGTTATCCATTGCAGTAGTAACTTTCATTGCCATACTTTTTAATGCTGAATTTGCCAGTTCACAGAACTTTGCATCAGTTTCGGGAATTAAATCCATTAATTTAGTTGGGGTAGATGGTAAGGCTGGCAAAATTAGTTTAAGCAAACCGGTAGTACTCATTTTTTTAAGTCCGGAATGCCCTTTATGCAAAAACTACTTACCAGGCCTGGTTAAACTCCAAAACTCGAATAAACAAATTACCTTTTATGGAATCGTTCCGGGTAAAGGTTATTCATTAAAAGAAATTAAGGCGCTTAAAGCTGATTATCAAATTAATTTTGAATTATTAAGCGACCGCGATAAAGAAATATCGAAATATTTAAAAGCGACAACTACACCAGAGGTTTTTCTCATAAATACAACAGGTGCCATCACCTACAAAGGGATGATAGATAACTGGCCTACATCCTTAGGTAAAACACGATTAGTGGTTACCCAAAAGTATTTGGAAGATGCCATATCCGATTTGTTAAAAGGAAAAATTAGTTATAAAGAAACAACCCCTATCGGATGTTTAATAAATGATATATAATGAATAAATTATTTTATTATATTTTTAAAGGCATTGTAGCCATGTTCATTGTATGTGTTTGCGTAGCCAAAGCAAACGCACAAAAGGTTACTTATTATAAAGACGTTGCCCGTATTATTCAAAATAAATGTCAGCCATGCCACCGGCCGGGTGAGGCGGCGCCATTTTCGTTGTTAACTTACGAGGATGTTGCAAAACGAGGCAGCTTTGTAAAAAAGGTAACTCAGTCGGGCTACATGCCACCATGGAAACCAGATAATCACTACAGAGACTTTAAAAACGACCGCTCTTTAACGGCCGGAGAAAAGCAGCTAATTGCGAAATGGGTTGATGATAAAATGCCAATTGGAAATCCAAATCAATTTCAACAAAAAGATGCTAAAACTTATATTGAAGGAACCCAATACACCCGTACTCCAGACCTCACTTTAAAAACTGCATCTGCTTTTAAGGTTTTGGGCGATAACAAGGAGCGATTTATTGTATTCAAAATTCCTTTCGATATTGGTTCAGAGCGCAACGTGGAAGCCATAGAATTCATTTCATCAAATAAAAAGGTAGTTCATCATGCCAACTTCGCGATTCATCCTGTACCAGATGATATCGATATAAAACAGGGAGCCGATTTTTTGAACCTTACTGAAGACGACAGAACCAAGTACGCACAGTATTTTCCATTTAAAAAAACAATGACTTACTATGGAGGCTGGATTCCAGGAACGTCTTACGAATCGTATCCTAATAATTTTGGATGGATTATGCCCAAACGCGGGGTAATATTGTTAACTGTTCACTTTGCGCCAACATCAAAAGAAGAGAGCAATGTTTCAGGAATAAACTTTTTTTTCAAAAAGGAACCTATAGAAAGGAAGGTACAAGTTATCAGTCTGGGCTCTGCCGGCGTCGGCGAAAAATCAATTGACCCATATTTTTTTATCCCTGCAGATTCAATAAGAAAATTTGAGCTGAAGATTACAACACCGCAAGACCAATCTTTGCTTTACATTTGGCCGCACATGCATTACCTGGGCAAGGTTTTTAAGGCTTATGCGGTAACTCCTGCCCGTGATACGGTAAAATTGGTCTCTATCCCATCCTGGGATTTCAGATGGCAGGAAATTTATCAGTTCAAAAAGCTTATTAAAATACCAAAGGGCTCTGTATTAACCATTGAGGGTACCTATGATAACTCGAAAGATAATCCAGATAACCCGAGCAGCCCGCCACGAAACGTTTATTCAGCAAATGATATGAAATCGACAGATGAAATGATGACATTATTGCTGGTGTTTCTGCCGTATCGAGAACATGACGAAGAAATTATTTTAAAATAGCGCACAGCTAAATCGAAGACTAACCTTATCGCCCGAAACATTTTTTGATGCATTCTTTCTGATTGCTGATGAAAATTTATTGCCAGAGAAAACATCCCAGCAAATTAAAACATTATGAAAATTAAATTATTTGTTCCAGCCCTGTTTTCTGTTTTAATATTTACCGTGGGTTTGGTTAAGGCACAAAACACACTATTTACGTTGATGCCTTCTAAAGAAACGAATATCAGTTTTGTAAATAAGGTAATAGAAACGGATTCATTGCATATCATGAATTACGAATATCTTTATAATGGATCAGGGGTGGGTATAGCAGACTTTAATGGCGATGGACTGTCTGATATATTCTTTTCATCAAACTCAGGCGACAATAAGTTGTACCTGAACAAAGGCAATTTTAAGTTCGATGACATTACGAATAAGGCTGGCGTAAAGGGGAATGGCACCTGGGCAACGGGTGTTAGTGTGGTAGACATTAATGGCGACGGTTTGCCTGATATTTATGTGTGCCATTCGGGCAAGTTCCCTGATGATAAGCTTAAAAATGAGCTCTTTATTAACCTGGGTTTAAAAGCCGGGCAGCCTGTTTTTAAAGAAATGGCGACAGCTTATGGCCTTGATGCCGTTGGAACTCAATCTACCCAGGCGGCGTTTTTTGATTACGATAATGATGGCGATTTGGACATGTTTCTGCTCAACCACTCAAATCAAACCTATAAACCCTTCTTAAATACCAGAAAAACACGGGCAACCCCAAATATGAAATTTGGAAACCGCCTGTTCAGAAATGATTCCAAAGATGGTAAGCCTGCTTTTGTAGACGTTACATTAAGTTCGGGAATTATAAATAATGCCTTAAATTTTGGATTAAGCGTTACCGTGAGCGATATAAATAATGATGGCTGGCCTGATGTTTATACATCCAGTGATTATACCGAACAAGATTGCTTGTACATAAACAATAAAAACGGCACTTTTTCCGAGCGCATCCGGCATTCATTAAAGCATATATCCAAGTATTCGATGGGCGCTGATATAGCCGATTATAACAATGATTCGAGGCCCGATATTGTTACCTTGGATATGTTGCCGGAAGATAATCGCCGGCAAAAACTACTCAAAGGCGCTGATGAATACGACCAGTATCATTTATTGTTAGATAGCGGTTACTATAAACAGCAAATGCGAAATATGCTGCATTTGAATGAAGGTACCGCAGAGGATGGGTATTTGCGCTTTAGTGAAATCGGGCAGCTGGCGGGTGTTTCCAATACCGATTGGAGCTGGGCACCACTTTTTGCCGATTTTGACAATGATGGTTGGAAAGATTTATTTATATCCAATGGCTATCTGAGGGATTTTACAGATATGGATTTTCTAAAATATACGGTTTCAAATGCGCAGAAGGAGTCGCTAAAGCAGGGAAATTTGAAATTTCAAACTTTCGATTTAGTAAAAAAAATGCCTTCCAATCAAATTTCTAACTATATTTTTTCCAATAACCGAAACTTAACGTTTACCAATAAAACAATAGATTGGGGTATTTCCGCACCTTCTGTATCTAATGGTTCTGCCTACGCAGATTTGGATAATGATGGAGATTTGGATTTAATAATTTGTACCATTAACGCTCCTGTAATGGTGTATAAAAATAATGCGGAACAATCAAAATCCAACTATTTAAAAATCAAATTAGTGGGTTCTGGCTTAAATACGGAAGCTTTGGGTGCCAAAATTTATATAAAGTCGGCAGAGAACTCGCAATACCAGGAAAAATATGTCGTACGTGGTTACCAATCAAGCGTAGATCCAATAAACTGCTTCGGGTTGGGAAGCCAAAATAAGGCAGATCGCGTTAGAGTTGTTTGGCCAGATGGTAAGGAAAGTTTGCTGCAAAATGTAAAATCCAATCAAATGCTCACCATCAGATACGAGGAAGCCAAAATCATAAAAAACGATGTTATTGCGAAAAAGCCTGTTTTTACTGATGTAACACTGCAATCTCATTTACAATACAAGCATGTAGAAAATGAATTTATCGATTTTAAAGGAGAAACCCTGTTGCCTTATGAGTTGTCGAAATTTGGCCCGGCTATGGCTAAAGCAGACGTGAATAAGGACGGACTTGAAGATGTTTTTATTGGCGGTGCAATCGGCCAACCGGGAAAGTTATTTATAGCCCAGAAAGATGGAAGTTTCAATGTTGCTGATTCCAAATGTTGGGAAGAAGATGCACAAAGCGAAGATGTAAACGCCGTTTTTTTCGATGCGAATGGCGATGGGTCAGTTGATTTATGGGTTGTAAGTGGTGGCAATGAATATGACGACGGTGCGCCCGAATATCAGGACCGCCTATATTTCAACGATGGTAAAGGCAATTTTAGCAAAGCCAAAGGCGCTTTACCTAAAATGTTAAGTAGTAAGCAGGCAATTTCTACCGGCGATTTTGATAACGACGGAAAAATAGATGTTTTTGTTGGTGGTATGAGTAAACCGGGTTCGTTTCCCTTATGCAGCAAAAGTTTCTTGCTTAAAAATGAAACCGCAAACGGTATAGTCAAATTTACAGATATAACCAAAGAACTTGCACCAGAATTGGAGTATCCCGGGATGGTGGTTACAGCACTATGGCAAGACTTGAATAAAGATGGTTACCCCGAACTTTTGATAGGAGGCGATTGGATGCCGTTGATGATATTTAAAAATAGTAAGGGCAGCTTAAAACAAGATGAAGATGCTGGGTTAAAAAATACCGAAGGGATGTGGAGCAAGATTTCTGCCATGGACGTAAATGGCGATGGTAAGATGGACTTTGTGGTAGGAAACTGCGGCATAAATAATCAATACAAAACAACGCAAGAACAACCAATGACGATTTTTGCTGACGATTTTAATAAAGACGGCGTTTTAGACCCCATCATGTGCTATTATATACAGGGCAAAAACTACCCTATGGCTTCGAGAGACGAACTACTCGACCAGATGGTTCAATTCAAAAAGAAATTCTTAAATTATCGGTCTTACGCTGAGGTTTCTATAGATCAGCTGTTCACTCCTGAGCAAATAGATAAAAGTCAAAAATTTTATTGCAAACAGCTTCAATCACTTATACTGATTAATGACGGTAATGGAAAATTCTCTGTAAAACCCTTATCTGTTGAAGCTCAATTTTCGAGAGTTTGGGGAATTGTGATCGATGATTTTGATAAAGACGGCATAAAAGATATCCTGTTGAGCGGGAATTTTTATCCTTACAGGGTTCAGCTCGGGCAGGCTGATGCAAGTTTGGGTTTGCTTTTAACTGGCGATGGAAAAGGGAACTTCAAAGCTGTCTCTCCCTATGAATCGGGGCTGTATATTGATGGCGATGTTCGCAATATGCTCGAAATTAATGGCCCTTCAAAGCGAATCATTGTAGTCAAAAACAACGATGAAGCACAAGTAATTAAAGTTAATAACTAATAAACTGAATCATGAAAACCTGTTTAACCCTTTTGTTTTTTTGTATTCACATAACTGTAAATGCCCAATGGCAAAGTAGTGAAAGCGACCCAACACCTTTGCACAGGTCGCAAAAAGCGCTGTCTGATGTTATTGTAAATGATATATTTTCACCTCCCGTTGCGAGCCGGATTTTTGCGTACGCAAACATAGCCGCCTACGAGGTGCAAGCTAAAAAAGATAAGCAGTTATTGTCTTTAACCGGCCAGTTAAACGGTTTTAGCGGTATACCGAATCTCAGTCCCAAGCAAATAAGCTATTCATTATCATCAACTTATGCTTATTGGCAGGTTGCTAAAAGGCTTGTTTTTTCAGATGCGGTAGCGCTCGATAGCCTAAACAGCATATTAAAATGGTATAAAACGAAAGGTTATCCGGACGATGTTGTAGAAAATTCTATGGCATATGGAAAAACAGTTGCTGATTCTATTTTATTCTGGGTTGATAAGGATAATTATAAGGAAACCCGAAAATCAAGACGCTACAGCATTGTAAAAAAGGAAGGTAACTGGGCGCCAACGCCTCCGGGCTATATGCCTGCCGTTGAACCTTACTGGAATAAGATCAGGCCACTGTTTTTAAAAACAGCTGATCAGTTTAAACCTGCCGCTCCACCAGTTTACAGCAAAGATAAAGACAGTCCGTTTTATGCAAACGCTAACGAGGTATACCTCACGGTTAAGAATTTAAATAGTCAGAATCTAAGTATTGCCAAATTTTGGGACTGTAACCCGTTTTTTTTAAATGTAAACGGGCACATGAATTATGCAACGAAAAAGATATCGCCAGGGGCACATTGGATATCCATTGCCGGCATTGCCTGCAGAACGAAAAAACTAAGCTATGCGCAAAGCAGCTACACTTATACTGCTACATGCATTTCGCTTTTCGATGCCTTTATCAGCTGTTGGGATGAAAAATACAGGCGTAATTACATCAGGCCTGAAACTTTTATAAATGCCAATATTGATGAAAGCTGGCAGCCTATTCTACAAACACCACCTTTTCCCGAATATCCAAGCGGACATAGTGTTGCATCTACAGCGGCGGCGGTGGTTTTAACCAAAATTTTTGGCGATAATTTTAACTTTGATGACAATACCGAAATCGACTATGGCCTGCCCGTAAGAAAGTTTACTTCGTTTAATGATGCTGCAAATGAAGCGGCTATAAGCAGGCTGTACGGCGGCATTCATTATAGGCCTGCAATAGAAAACGGGCAAGTGCAGGGTAGGGCTATAGCCGCTTACCAGCTGCAAAATGTAAAAATGAAAAAAAATAATTCAAAAATGTAATGAAGGTAAAATACATTTTATTAACAAGTTTAATTGCAATAGCTAAGCTTGCAAGCGCCCAGCAAAACGACATTATGCCGCAATCTTCACATTACGAAGCGCCGGCTGATCCATTAGTAAAAAAGAAATTAGATAACTGGCAGGATAAAAAGTTTGGAATGATTATCCATTGGGGATTGTATGCAGTTCCAGGTATTATAGAATCATGGTCTATTTGTTCTGAAGATTGGATTGAGCGAGACTCGACTATATCATATGATGACTACAAGAAATGGTACTGGGATTTTAGCAAAAAGTTTAATCCTACAAAGTTCGACCCAACCCAGTGGGCAAAAGCAGGAAAGGATGCAGGCATGAAATACCTCGTATTTACAACCAAGCACCACGACGGTTTTGCCATGTTTGATACAAAACAATCTGATTTTAGTATAGCTAAAGGCCCATTTGCCAACAACCCTAAAGCTGATGTTGCTAAATATGTTTTCGACGCTTTTAGAAAGGAAGGTTTTATGATTGGTGCTTACTTCTCTAAACCCGACTGGCATTCTCAATATTATTGGTGGCAGAAATACGCTACGGCGGACAGAAACAACAATTACGACATAAGAAAATATCCGTGGAGATGGAATAAATTTAAGGATTTCACCTACAACCAAATCGGCGAGCTGATGCACAATTATGGTAACGTAGATATCTTGTGGCTTGATGGTGGCTGGGTTCGTCCCCTCGAATCCGTTAATGCAGAAGTTTTGTCCTGGGGAGCAAATATCCCGAAATGGAGTCAGGACATTGATATGCCAAAAATTGCAGACATGGCACGAAAAGCGCAGCCTGGTTTAATTATGGTGGATAGGACCGTCCACGGGCTCTATGAGAATTACCAAACTCCTGAACAAAAGATTCCCGAAAAACAGTTAGACTATCCTTGGGAAAGTTGCATGACGTTGGGTGGGGCATGGGGATTTGTGCCAAACGACAACTACAAATCTGCTTCGGAGGTTATTAATAAGTTGGTGGAAATTGTAGCAAAAGGTGGCAGCTTGCTGCTAGGCGTCGGGCCAAAACCTGACGGAACTTTTCCTGCTGAGGTGACAAAAAAACTAGAAGATATTGGAAAGTGGACCTCCATCAATGGTAAGGCCATTTACAATACAAGGGCTGCAAAAAACTACCACAGCGGGCAAACCTGGTTTACACAGGCTAAGGATGGTAAAAAACTTTTTGCAATCTATTGCTTAACAGCTGATGAGAAGTTGCCAGCTAAAATTAACTGGAGCGGGAATGTACCAAAGAAAGGATCGGATGTTAAACTAATTTCGACGGGTAAAAACGTAAAATGGAAGGAAGCGAACGGAACTGTTAGTTTAGAGATTCCAAAAAATATAAATTCAAATTCTGCTCTGGCTTTTGAGTTTAGTCCTCAAAACTAATATTAAAATTATAAAATGAAATCCCAAACTGTCATCATCCTGCTTATTTTAATTACTTTAAATTGTAGCCTATTTGCCCAGCAAAACAAAATCAATACGCAGGCAAACTATAAAAATCCAAAAATAAGTATAGATGAACGGGTAAAGGATCTTTTATCGAGGATGACGCCTCAGGAAAAATTCTGGCAGCTATTTATGGTTCCGGGCGATGTTAACGGAATAAAAAATGGCATCTATAAAAACGGAATTTTTGGACTTCAAATTAGTGCACAGTCGGGCGGTGGCGGCGAAGCCCAGCAAATGTTGAGTTACAATACAACTGAAAATGCCTTTACGCTCGCGAAAAAAGTAAATCAGCTTCAGCGTTATTTTGTAAAAGAGACAAGGCTTGGCATTCCAATGCTCGTTTTCGACGAGGCTTTACATGGTTTAGTACGACAAGGCGCAACAGCTTTTCCTCAGTCGATTGGTCTTGCAGCCACCTTTGACACCTTAATGATAGGCCAAATAGGCAAATCCATCGCCAAGGAAGCGAAATTAAGGGGTATTCGAGATGTGTTAGCGCCTGTTATCAACATTGCCGATGATGTGCGTTGGGGGAGAACGGAAGAAACTTATGGCGAAGATCCATATTTAACAAAGGTACTCGGACACGCTTTTATGAATGCAATAGAAAGGGAAAACGTGGTCGTAACGCCGAAGCATTTCATTGCTAATGTTGGAGATGGTGGACGGGACAGTTACCCAATAGAAAAGAATGAAAGATTTTTAGAGGAAATTCATTTCCCGGCATTCAAGGATGCGGTTGAAACTGTAAACATTCGTTCGGTGATGACTTCTTACAACAGCGTTGATGGAACGCCAGCAACATCAAATTACTGGCTTTTAACGGATGTTTTAAAAAAGCAATGGGGTTTCAAGGGTTTTGTAATTTCGGATGCCGGCGCAGTAGGAGGGGCGAATGTGCTCCACAACACTGCAGCTAATTATGAAGAAGCAACGGTACAAGCGTTTAACGGTGGCCTCGATGTTATTTTTCAGGTCGAGTATGACCATTACAAGCTTTTCATCCCACCCTTTCTAAATGGTAGCATCCCTCAGGAAAGAATAGACGATGCCGTTTCAAGAGTATTACGTGCAAAATTCGAGTTAGGCCTTTTTGAAAATCCTTACGTTTCTGAAAGCGATGCCAAGGCTTCGCTTACTGATTTTTCTAATAAAAAACTGGTTAAACAAGCGGCTTTGGAATCTTTTGTTTTGCTAAAAAACAACAAACAGGTTTTGCCTTTAAAGCAACAATCAAACATTTTGGTATTGGGTGAAGATGCAACTGAAGCTCGTTTGGGTGGATATAGTGGCACAGGAAAAGGTAAAATCAGTATTTTGGATGGTATCAAAAGTTACGCAAAAAATGTGGTCGTTAATTATACGCAGGGAAGTTTTCGCAGCATTCAAGATTATGTGGTAATAGATTCCGCTTTTTTGACTTCAGGCGGGAAGAAGGGTTTATCGGCTGAATATTTTAATTCTACAGATTTATCGGGAGCGCCCGTGTTTAAAAGAATTGATAAACGAGTGGATTTTATGTGGACGCTCTATGCGCCTGATGAGCATTTGAGTAGCGACAATTATTCTGTTCGATGGCAGGGTGACTTAAAGGTCCTCAAATCAGGAACCTATAAAATCGGTTTGGAAGGAAACGATGGTTACCGCTTATTTATCAATGGCAATTTGCTTATAGACCAGTGGGATAAGCGTTCTTACCACACCAGGTTGGCAGATTTTACATTCGAGGGGAACAAATCTTATCCGGTTAAAATTGAATTTAGGGAACCTAAAGGAAATGCGCACATTAAGTTGGTTTGGAACTATGAGGTTGAAGATAAAACATTTTCTGAGCTTGAAAAAGCGAAAAATCTGGCTAAAGATGCCGACATAGTTGTAATTGCAGCTGGTATAAAAGAAGGTGAGTTTCTCGATAGGGCAATGCTGAATTTACCCGGAAACCAGGAGAAACTGATCAAGGAAATGGCAAAAACAGGCAAGCCGGTAGTTGTTTTACTGGTTGGTGGGAGCGCGATAAACATGCAGAACTGGATTGACGATGTACCGGCGATTTTAAATGTCTGGTACCCCGGTGAGGCTGGTGGAACTGCCGTTGCTGAAACCTTATTTGGCAATTCCAATCCATCTGGAAAGCTTCCCATAACTTACCCTGTACATGAAGCACAATTGCCGCTGGTATATAACCATAAACCAACTGGCCGTGGCGATGATTACAATAATTTAAGTGGTGAAGCACTGTTTCCGTTTGGCTACGGTTTAAGTTATACTCAGTTTAAGTATAGCGAATTGACGATTGAGAAAAATAGAATTAAGGCTGGCGACAAGGTGTCTGTAAAGTTCAAACTTAAAAACACAGGCAATTATGACGGCACTGAAGTGGTTCAGCTATACCTCCGGGATATTTTGTCGAGCGTTGCACAACCCGTTTTGGCGCTTAAAAATTTTAAAAGAGTTTACCTTAAAGCCGGAGAGGAGCAGGAAGTTATACTCGAGCTAGGCCCTGAGGCATTTCAGATACTCAATAAGCAATTGAAATGGGAAATTGAACCTGGCGACTTCAGAATAATGATCGGTTCATCTAGCAAGGATTTACAGTTGAAAGCTAATCTGACGGTCGAAAAATAAAAAATTATTTTAAGCCTTCAATTTTTAACTTCTGGGCAAGTTCATTTAAATCGTTTACTACAACATCAATTAGAGGGATTCCGTTTACCTTTCTTTCCTCCTCAAACTCATGTTCAGGCTCACCCGGAATAATTACTTTTTTATCGGCATCTACTGTTTTTGCACTTTTAAAACGATATATCCAATTGTCTAAATGTTCTTTAAAGTCGGCCGCAGGTCGGAAACCGTCTACACGCATTGCACCTAAAAAGTGGCCAAGCCCTTCGCCAACAGGGTTTGCCGACGGTTCTAAAAAGGCGACAAAAGGCGGTACCCAGGGGCCATAATTTGCGCCCGAAAGCACTGCCGATAAAATATCGACTGTTGCACTCAATCCATAACCTTTGTGGCTGCCGTGGTCTTTATCACTCCCTAAAGGTAACAGCGAACCGCCATTTTTTAATTCATTCGGGTCGTTTGAGTTTTCTCCATTTTTATCCTGAACCCAGCCGTCAGGAATACTTTTATTTGCCCGCTGGGCAATTTCCAGTTTACCATTTGCGGCGGCAGCTGTAGCCATATCTACAACTACAGCAGGATTTTTTCCAGCCGGAAAAGCATAACACATTGGGTTTGTACCCAACAACCTTTCGTTGGCGTAAGTTGGCGCAACCAGCGGACTGGCATTAGTCATGCTGATGCCTATCATATCTTTCTCTACAGCCATTAAAGCATGGTAACCGGCAATGCCAAAGTGGTTTGAGTTTTTAACTGAAACCCAGCCAGTACCATATTTTTCAGCCTTCTCGATTGCTACTTTCATTGCAAAAGGTGCCACAACCAAGCCTAAACCGGCATCACCATCAACGGTAGCGGTTGTTGGCGTTTCATGTACAATTCTGATATCAGGCGTTGCATTAATTCTATTTTTCTCCCATAACCTTACATAACCACTTAAGCGAGCAACGCCATGAGAATCAATTCCACGTAAATCTGAGCGCACCAAAACATCGGTTGCCAACTCGGCATGTTCATCAGAACAACCCATTTTTTTGAAAACACCGTAGGTAAAAGCCCTAAGGTTGGTTTCGGTAAAGGTTATAAAGTTCATTCTTATTTGTTGATTAAGGAACACAGCATAAATTACAACGCTTAGCTTTTTAATATAACGCCTTTATGTTATTGGCTAAAGTTGAATATTACAGCTGTTATATTTCTTTATGGTAAAAGTAGCGTAAAATCGCCACCCAATGGTTCGAAATTTTCTATACAGGATGACAGAAAATCTTCACCATAATTTACATACATAGGTGCAATGTTTAAAATCCTCTCTTGAAGCGTTCCGTTTGGAAAAAGCCTTTTCTTTACATTTTCAATCTGCATCAAAGCAGTTTCATGTTTACGCTTTTCTGCCCTGAATAATTTCTTTTCAAGATTAGCTAAAAGGTGATTTGTTTTTTGCTTCGCTGTATCTGTTGAAACCGAAAGCGTTTTGTCAATTTTGTAAGCATTAAGCTTTATTTGGTCAAAAGTGCTGTTTATAGCCCTCGTTTCATCCGCCAGGGCGAGTTGAGCAGTAGAGTTGCGTCTAACCCAGATGTTTTTTAAGTCTTCAACAGGCAAGAAAATGTCTTCCAGTGCAAAACCTAAATTATACAGGTTTTCGGCACTCCGTTTATCGATAAGTAACGCCGAATTTCTGAGCAGTAATACCGGAAAATCAACCTTATAGAAATCGAAATTAGCCTTCAATTGCATCCAGTAAGCAACTTCAGCCCCACCACCAATGTAGGCGATGTTTGGCAAAATAACTTCCTGGTACATCGGGCGCATTACCACATTCGGACTAAATCTTTCCGGATGGTTACTGATTTCAGCTTTTAACTCCTCTTCAGAAAAACTGATTTCAGTATGATTCACCTTATATTGCCCATTTTCAAAAATCAGTCGCTCGCGAAGTTCGTCTTTAAGGTAAAAGAAATTTATATCCCGACCGTTAACCTGGCTTTTATAACCTAATGATTCGAGCTCTGCGGAGCTTTCGCTAATGTTTTTTGAACTGTTATGCTGAGTAATATCGGCGGTAACAAAACCCGAAAACAGTTTTTTTAGCGAAGGCTCATCTGCGTTAACAATAACGAGGCCGTATTTTTCGAAGAGGTTATTAACTAAATATCTGGTGGCGTCTGAAAGGTTATCGTGTTGTAAATAAGCTTGTTGAACGAGTTTTGCAATCCTTTTTCCATTTTTAGAAATGCCAAGGTAACCCTGATAAGCCAACACGGCTGCGGCAACCGTTTTTGTGCTTAATCTGCCGGTAGCACCATTGGTATTTTGTATCCAGCTAATATTTTTTTCATCAACACTTACATGGTTAATCTCGTCGAAATCATGGTCTTCTGTTGCCATCCAATAAACAGGAACAAAATTTTTATCCGGGTGTGCTATTTTCAGTTCGATGGCCAAATTTATGGCCGTTACAATTTTATAAATGAAATACAGCGGGCCGGTAAAAAGGTTTAGTTGGTGGCCGGTAGTTACTGTAAAAGTATTATCTGATGCGAGAAGCTCAATATTTTTTGTTACAGATTTGTTGGCTGCAATATGCCTGTATTGATGTTTTAGTACATCAGCCAAAACATTTCTATCGCCCAGAAACTTTCGTTTTTCAATCGCTTCAGCCAGGCCTTCCATGTCGGGCCGGTAACTGTAAAAAGCTTTGAGCGCCTCTTCGTTGTTAATATAATCTAAAACTAACTTCGAAAAGGAACCGGTTTCCTGGTAGGAAATGTATTTTGCCTGCATAATTAGCGAAAGTAATGCAATTTAAGAATAATCATAAAGCTGAATAACTATTTTACAATTTTTAAATAATTACAAATTGCTTTCTATGGCCCCAACTTCTTCGCGATATAAGCTAATAGGTCCATCTAAGAGCACGGCTATAACTGTGAGGTTTTTGTCGAGCTTATCTTTCGGAATTGGGATGTACACGATTCCAGGAATTTTGCTCCAGTATAACTTATTATAAATTTCATGCGGAAGCATAGTTCCTTCACCTACTACCCTGATTCTGCTGATATTATTTTTCAACCCTTTAATCGCAATCGGTCCGGTAGGTTCGCCTTCAACAAACAAATACAAAGTTTGCTTATCTACAGATAAGGCCGTTCTTCCCTGATAATGCCCTTCAGGGATGCCGGCAGTGGTTTTATATAAAGCCTCAGCATTTTTAATTATCCAGTCGTTTACCTCGGCACTAAAATTTTTAACGCCTGATTTGAAATTTAATCCATCAGCAGCAAGGTTAGTACCTTGAAAAATGTTTATACCGATATTTAAATCGATGCTGAGTCTAGTTAAATTGACTGATTTCCCGGCATCAGCAAGTAGATTATTTATCGATACCGGTTTTTGTTTTGCTGCTGAAAGCTCGATTGGTTCATTTAGTGACACTTTCAGAACCGTGACATCGCTATCAAAACCATCCTCTTTTAAGCTAAAGGTGTAATCAGTTTCATTCAACTTTGTCACATTTACCGGCGCATTATTTCCAACCAGTTCCACATTTGTTATTTTAGATTTCAAGCCGCTAAGCAAAACGCCGTTTTTGCCTTTATAATCGAGATAGAGGTAGAGAACCTGCTTGTTTTTCGACAGAGTGCTTTTACCCGCGAAATGGCCAGCCGGAATTCCAGCCTGTGTTTCGTAAATGGCTTCTGCATGTTTGTTGGTCCACCTGCCCAGGTCTTTCAAAATTTTTACCTGTTCGGGCGCAATAGTGCCGTCAGCTTTCGGTCCAATATCTAACAACAAATTTCCACCCATGCTTATACAGTCTACAAGCGTGCGGATTATCATGTTAGAAGTTTTATAATGATTGTCGTATGGCTGATAACCCCACGAATCATTCATCGTATAACATAATTCCCAGAATCTGGCTTGTGGTTTAACCACGGGCACACCTTGTTCCGGCGTTGCATAATCGCCATGACTGTCTAACCGGGAATTTATGATCACATTAGGATTATCCGCTGTTAACAGGTTTCTTACTTTATCGGTTTGCCATTCTGCCGGGCTGTGTTCCCAATCGCCATCAAACCAGAGCAAATCTGGATGATACAAATTAGAAATTTCCCTAAGCTGCGCCTGGTAATAGTTTAAAAATTTGTTCCATCGGTTTGGCTCTTTTTTAATGTCGTACCGACTTCGTTCGCGGGTAAAAATATTGTAATCCTGATAACTCCAATCGGGTAACGAAAAATATAAGCCAGTTTTTAAGCCGGTTCTTTTCAGGCTGCTTACAAATGGTGTAATCAAGTCTTTTTTTGCCGCACTATTCCCGAGTGTGGTGGTTGCATTGGGTGCTTTTGTATCCCATAGGGAAACGCCATCATGATGCTTTGTGGTAATAACAGCGTATTTGGCACCGCTTTCTTTAATCAAATCAGCCCATTCCTGCGGATTATATTTCGAAGCGTCGAAACCTTCAAGCTGCTTCATGTAAGCATCGTGATTGATGTAGTTATTATAAAAAGCCCATGATTCGGAAATACCGTTTACAGAATAAATGCCCCAATGGATGAAAATTCCAAGCTTCGCATCAGCAAACCATTGCATTTTTTGATCACGTGAATTTTGTTGTGCAGAAAGACGATTTCCCATTAGGAAAGGCATCATTAGAATCGCAAGCTTTAAATAACGCATAAGATGGTAGATATAATTGTTAAATATAATATTCACATTCTGTTAATAATGAATTTTTTCATATTCTGTCGGTTATGAGATAGGGCACAACCGCTAGGTTTCAATTAAAATGTGGATGGTTTTCAAAGCAGGAGGCATTCCAAATTGATGGCGTGGAATTAAGTTTCGGGGGATATCTTTCATAAATAAAAAAAGCCGCTCTGAATAAACAGAACGGCTCCTAAAATATTTGGTTTTAGTGATTTACCACTTTTTACGACGTTCGCCGCTACCACCCTCACGATTTCCACCTTCTTTGCGACCACTTCCGCCTTCACGGCTTCCGCCTTTTTCATCACGGCTACGACCAGAGAAATCTCTGAATCCACCGCCGCTGTTTCCGCCTTCACGTCTGCCGCTACCACCAGAGCTTCTTCTCTCGCCACTTCCGCTTCCGCCACGGTAACCACCGCCACCGCCGCTTCTGCGTTCGCCGCCGAAACCACCGCTACGTCTTTCACCGCCACCGCGTCTTTCGCCTGCACCTTCTCCGCGACCGCCATCTCCGCTTTTTTCAATGCGAACCTGACGACCATTAAATTCAACAGCTTTAAAGCCTTCAAATACTTTGTCAGCAACAGCATCTTCAACTTCAAAGAAGGAGAAAACACCTTTTAAATCTATTTTACCAACGCTTTTGCCAGCAATTTTACCATTATTACAGATAAAAGATAACATATCGCCACGGGTAAATTCATCTACCGAACCTAAGTTGATAAATAAACGGGTGTAACCATCGCTACCACGTCCACGTCTTTCACCACGCTCACCTCTTTCGCCACGGTCATCGCCAACTGCTGCATTTAAATCTGGTGCTTTAGAATAGTAATCCAAAAAGCGGTTAAACTCTAATGAAGCAAAACGTTTAATTACATCTTCTTTAGATAAATCTTTAAATTCATCCATAATACGAGGAATGTACTGGTCAATTTGCTCCACATTAACTTCTACATTATGTACTTTGTGTACTAACGAGAATAATTGTTTTTCGCAAACATCAAATCCTGTAGGTAATTCAGCTTTAGTAAACTGTTTGCCAATAATACGTTCCAGCTGACGGATTTTACCTACCTCTTTTGAGTTGATAATACAGATGGAAATACCAGTTTTACCAGCACGGCCGGTACGGCCAGAGCGGTGGGTATAACTTTCAATCTCATCAGGTAGAGAGTAATTAATTACGTGTGTTACATTGTTTACATCTATACCACGTGCAGCAACATCGGTAGCAATTAGCAACTGCATGTTACGCTCACGGAAACGTTGCATCACTTTATCACGTTGTTGTTGCGATAAATCGCCGTGTAAAGCATCAGCATTATAGCCATCCTTTATTAAATGCTCGGCAACATCTTGTGTATCCAGTTTGGTTTTACAAAATACTACTGCAAAAATTTCAGGGTTAAAATCTACAATACGTTTCAAGGCAGCGTATTTATCACGGGCACGAACAATATAATATTCGTGTTCAATGTTTACGTTACCTGTATTTTTTGTGCCCATAGTTAATTCTACAGGGTTATCCATATAGTTTTTTGCTATACGGCGAACTTCTGCAGGCATTGTTGCCGAGAATAACCAGGTTTTTTTGTCATCAGGAGTGGTTGATAAAATGTCGTTAATGTCATCCTGGAAACCCATGTTTAACATTTCGTCGGCTTCATCAAGCACAACATATTTAACATTTGAAAAATCGATGGCTTTACGGCCAATGATATCCAACATACGGCCGGGCGTGGCCACTACGATTTGAACGCCTTGGCGTATTTCGCGTAGTTGTTGCATAATGTTTGCGCCACCGTAAACGGCAACAACATGTGCATTAGCAACGTTTTTAGAAAAGTTTTTAAGGTCGTTAGCGATTTGTAAACATAACTCACGCGTTGGGCATAAAATTAATGCCTGCGGTTTTGTTACTTTAAAATCGATTAGTTCTAACAGCGGCAAACCAAATGCGGCTGTTTTTCCTGTTCCTGTTTGGGCCAAACCAACAAAATCATTAGTGCCTTCTAACAGTACAGGAATACTTTGCTCCTGAATAGGCGTTGGAGTTTCAAATCCAAGGTCCTTTACGGCATTAACGACGTCATCACTTATCCCCAATAATTGAAATGGGTTTGTCATTCGTCTTTTATTTATTTAAGCCGCAAAGGTACGGTTAATAATTCGTATTTTCTTGCTCGTTAAATAAATACTTTTTTAAGCTAAATATTTGAAAATAAGGAAGAAAGGAATGATGGAAAAGGCAAGAAGGCTAACTAATGATGGCTGAGATGCAGATTAGCAGTCACAATGTTAAGAGATATTTATTAAATTTTTGAAAATCAAAGCCTCTTGATATCGGTTAAAGCAGCCCCGCTTTACGCTGCAATCTTTTACCCCTTAATTCACACAAGCTCTTGAGGGGTAAAAGTATTTTCGCTACAATCGGGTTTAAAGGGCAAAAACAGAATACATCTTAACGCAACCTTTCAGCAGAGCGTATCAATCTTTCGTCTTTATTAATCCCAAAAATTGCCAAAACGCAAAACAAAATCGCCAATGCGGGCATGTAGGCACCAACTTCGAAAATTGCACCATCAACGCCACCAGGAAGTTGTTTGGCATAAACGCTGCACCAGAAAGCGAAACCTGCAATTGCTGCAATTGTGAAAATCACTAATCTCTTTTGCAAACTTCTTTTTCTGAAATTGAAAATGTTTGCAAAACACATTACGGCAACGGCAATATTTGTAATTAAAAGTGGAAGAAATGTATGCGTTTCTAAAGTTTTACCGCCTTTGGTAGCAAATGTTTGGTGCAGACCATTTGTAAAAATTTCCGATTCAGAACTATTTGTTTCTTTTGCCGCAATGGGTAAAAACAGCATCAAAACTAAAGCAATTGTTGCCAATAAAAGCCAGATAGATTGTACTCTTTGTATCATGTTAATTTAATAAATTGTACAAATATATATTTAATTCCATTTTGCAAGCTTATCTAATAAAAGGAAAAAGTATTTTTGCATCGCTTTGACTAAAAAAAGGTATTTCATACAAATTGCTTATGATGGCAGCTTATATCACGGCTGGCAAACTCAACCGAATGCCGTAACCGTTCAGGAGCTGCTCGACAAAGCCATGTCGGTTTTTTTTAGGCAACCAGTTGAAACTTTGGGCTGTGGAAGAACAGATTCAGGGGTGCATGCTACTGAGTTTTTTGCACACTTCGATGTCGAAAACTGCGCTGAAGAAAAAGTTTTGGTTGCCGTAGCCGGTATAAATGCAATGCTTCCTTATCAAATTGCGGTTAAACGAATTTTGCCGGTGCATAATGATGCACATGCCAGGTTTGATGCGACAGCAAGAGCCTACAAATATTACCTTCATTTTGATAAGGATCCTTTTAAAATAAACCGTTCCTGGCTAATGAAAGACAGGTTGGATATCGGTTTAATGAATAAGGCGGCAGAAGAATTGTTAAATTATACTGATTTTTCTTGCTTTAGTAAATCGAATACGCAAACTTTTACCAATAATTGTAAAATTATGCAAGCAGGTTTCGAAACGCAAAATGAAGGACTCGTTTTCACGATCGAGGCCGACCGCTTTCTTCGAAACATGGTTCGGGCCATTGTGGGTACTTTGGTGCGTGTAGGAAAAGGAGAAATTGGAATAGAAGATTTTAAAAATATAATAGACAGTAAAAACAGGAGCAATGCAGGGCAATCTGTACCGGCTTGCGGCTTGTATTTGGTTAGCGTTAAGTACCCATATATAAATGTAAGTATTAAAGCGTGATTGCTTTTTGGATGAAGGTGAGGAGCCATTCACCGATTCAAAAACAAACATTCTAAAATTAAAATCATGGCAGTAACAGGCGAAGTATATAATACAGGATTGCTGAAACGTATTTTTCAATACGTAAAGCCTTACCGTGCTGTGTTTGTTTGGTCGGTTGTTCTAACAATTCTATTGGCTGCAATTTCTCCGGTACGGCCTTTTTTAATAAAATATACGCTGGATAATTACATTCTCACCGGCAAATACTCCGGACTGGTGAATATGACAATTTTAATGGTTGTGATGTTGCTATTGCAAACGCTGATTCAGTACAACCATACCTTGTTAACCAATACTTTAGGTCAGTCGGTTATTCGCGATTTAAGAATCAATGTCTTCAATCACATTACAAAATTAAAGCTAAAGTTTTTTGATAAAACGCCTATTGGTCAATTGATTACACGAACCGTTTCCGACCTGGAAACCATTGCCGATATCTTTTCAGAAGGCTTAATATCCATGATTGGCGATACCCTGCAGGTTATTGTGATAATTGGCGTTATGCTTTATACCGATTGGGAACTGAGTTTAGTAGTGCTTTTGCCTGTTCCGCTATTAATTATGGCTACACGCAAATTTCAGAAAGCCATCAAGGTAGCATTTCAGGAAATTCGTAACGAGGTATCTAACCTGAATACCTTTTTGCAGGAACACATTACAGGCGTTTCAATTGTGCAGTATTTTGCCCGCGAACGTCAGGAGTACAAAAAGTTTTATGCTATTAATAAGCGGTATCGCGATGCGAATATCCGTTCTAACTGGTACTATTCTATTTTTTTTCCGGTAGTTGAGTTAATCTCTGCCATGTCTTTAGGTTTGCTCATTTGGTTCGGGGCAAAGAGCATCCTTTCTAATCCGATAGATGTAACACCGGGTACCATCACCCAGTTCATTATGTATTTGGGGATGGTTTACACACCTATCCGCCAGCTGGCAGATAAATTTAACACCTTGCAAATGGGCATGGTTGGTGCAGAGCGGGTATTTAAAATTTTAGATACCGATGAGCGAACGCCTGATGCCGGTACAGCTGCTCCGCTAAAATTACAAGGCGATATCAAATTTAAAAATGTCTGGTTTGCTTATAACGATGAAAATTATGTGCTTAAAGATTTAACTTTCGAAGTAAAGGCCGGTGAAACTGTTGCTTTAGTTGGGGCAACCGGTGCCGGAAAATCATCAACAATAAATATTTTAAACAGGTTTTACGAAGTTGAAAAGGGCGAAATTACCGTCGATGGCATCGATATCCACGATTTTAAGCTCGATTACCTTCGAAGCCATATTGCAACAGTGCTCCAGGATGTTTTTCTTTTTTCGGATACAATTTTGAATAACATCACTTTAAATAACGCTCAGATTAAAATTGAAGAGGTTGTAAACGCAGCGAAAAAAGTGGGTGCCCACGATTTTATTGAACGTTTACCGGGCGGCTACCAATATAACGTGATGGAGAGGGGTTCTACGCTCTCGGCTGGGCAGGCACAGCTCATCTCGTTTATCAGGGCTTTGGTTCACAATCCCGCAATTTTAGTTTTGGATGAAGCAACTTCATCGGTTGATACGGAAACCGAACTGCTCATTCAAAAGGCTATCGATAACCTGATGGATGGTCGAACTTCTATTGTAATTGCCCACCGCCTATCTACAATTCAAAAAGCTGACCAGATTATCGTGCTTGATAAGGGTGAAATAAAGGAAAAGGGTACGCATCAGCAATTGCTAAAACTGAACGGCTATTACAAAAAGTTGTACGATTTGCAGTTTTCTTCTGAAGGTATTGCCAAAGCCTAATCTAATATTTCGATTAATTTCTTAATTTAACATCTTTTAAAATCCGATAGAAGATGAAGTCTTTAAAAATTTTTGCAACGCTAATTTTTTCCCTTTTAGTTCTAAATATTTCTGCCCAGCAGAAAAAGTATGTTATGGTTATTCATGGTGGTGCCGGAACTATTTTGAAAAAAAATATGACGCCTGAAAAGGAAGCAGCTTACATAGCGGTTTTAACCCAGGCTTTGAAAACCGGTTATGCTCAGATTCAGGCTGGAAAAAGCAGTTTGGATGCTGTAGAGGCAACAATCCATGTAATGGAAAACGACCCTCATTTTAATGCAGGGAAGGGAGCAGTTTTTACGCATGATGGCCGAAATGAACTTGATGCCGCAATAATGGACGGGAAAACATTGATGGCGGGTGCCGTAGCTGGTGTTACGACAGTTAAGAACCCAATTTCAGCTGCACGTGCAGTTATGGAAAAATCTGAACATGTAATGATGGTTGGCTCGGGTGCTGACCAGTTTGCTAAAGATGCGGGTCTGGAAATTGTTGATCCGAAATATTTTTGGACAAAAGAGCGTTGGGATGGCTTGCAACAAGCAATTAAGGAAGATTCTACCAAGGCAGTTTTAGATCATGGCAGCAAAAAAACAGAGCTTCTTGGAAGTAAAAATCACGATTATAAATTCGGTACCGTTGGTTGCGTCGCTTTGGATAAAGCCGGCAATTTGGCAGCTGGAACTTCAACAGGTGGCATGACCAATAAAAAATACGGACGTGTTGGAGATGCTCCGATTATTGGTGCCGGTACTTATTGCAACAACGAAACAGCCGGGGTCTCTTGTACCGGCTGGGGAGAATATTATATCCGGAACGTGGTTGCAAAAACCATTTCCGATTTGATGGAGTACAAAGGTTTGAGTGTTGCAGAGGCATCAAAAATTGTATTGGATAAAGTTGGGAAAATGGGTGGCGATGGCGGCTTAATTGCCTTAGATAAGAAAGGAAACATAACGATGCCATTTAATACTGAAGGGATGTACAGAGGCGCTATCACCGCGGATGGAAAAATAGAGGTTAACATCTACAAGTAATGAGAATACTTCTGGTATCACTTTTTTTATGCATTAGTGTCCTTACGATTAAAGCTCAAAGTAAGGGCAATTTGTTCATAATTGGGGGCGGCAACCGCTCAGATGCTTTAATGGAGGAAATGCTGAAAACGGCAGGTCTAAATCAAAGTGATTATATTATTGTATTGCCAATGGCCAGCACAATTCCCGATTCGGGTTTCAAAAGCATAGCCGCTCAACTCAAGAAAATAGGTAGCTATCAGGTCCGAAATTTCAATTTCAGCAAGCACAATGTAAATGATAAAAAATGGATTGACTCACTGTCATCTGCAAAACTTATTTACATTTTGGGTGGTGATCAAAGCCGTTTCATGCAATCTGTTTTAAATACGCCAGTTTACAATGCAATTCACCAGGCCTACAAAAGCGGTTCCACAATTGCCGGTACCAGCGCTGGTCCGGCGGTGATGAGTAGGTTTATGATTACCGGAAAGCAACTTTTAGATACCGTTTATAAAGAAACCTTTAATAAGCTTTGGGATAAAAATATTGAGTTTGAACAGGGATTGGGCTTACTTCAAAACACCATAATTGATCAGCATTTTCTAAAACGAAACCGATACAACAGACTAATTTCAGCACTGGCAGCGCATCCTGATTTGGTATGCGTGGGGATTGATGAAAGTACAGCCATCATCGTTCATGAAGGTAAAGCAGCTGTTGTGGGCGAAAGTCAGGTAATACGAATGGCAAGACCTCAAAATTTAGAAGTATCGGATAAACATTTAATTAAATTTAGCCATGCTGATTTCGGGATTTTTACCGCTGGCGACGTTATCGACATATTACCATAATCCATTTTAGACGCAACAAATTTTAACTCTTTTACATCGGGTAATGATTTCTATAAAAAAAATAAAGCAGGTATTTTCTAACCTCACATTTCAGGTTATCCTGGCTATAGCCATAGGCATATTTGTGGGTACTTATTTTCCTGGTTTTGCGCCAACAGCAAAGCTTATTAGTCAGGGCTTTATAAACCTGATAAGCATGTTAATCGCACCAATAATTTTTTTTACTATCGTTTTGGGCATTGCGCACATGGGTGATATGAAAAAAGTTGGTCGAGTTGGCGGGAAAGCGCTTTTGTATTTTGAAATTGTTAGCACGGTTGCAATTGCTATTGGCCTGGTGGTTGCAAATGTGCTTAAACCAGGGGCAGGGATGATTGCCAAAGCTGGCGATACCACAAAGATTGCCGGTTACGCAGAACAGGCGAAGGACATGAATTGGGCAGAGTTTTTTCTGCACATCATTCCGCATAATGTTGTTGCAGCCTTTGCAGAGGGAAACATTTTACAGATTTTGCTTTTTGCAATTTTATTTGGCTATGGTTTAAACAAGCTGGGTGGCGAAGGCACCTCTGTGTTAAACGCTTTCGATAAAATCTCAAAGGTTTTATTCAAAATTATGAAAGTGATTATGCGTTTAGCGCCAATTGGTGCCTTTGGCGGTATGGCTTTCAGCATTGGTACGCATGGTTTACAAAGCATTGTTGGTATGGCAAAGCTGATGGGCTCTGTTTACCTTACCTGCATTTTATTCATTTTTATTGTGCTGAATGGCATTTGCCGGTATTATAATTTCAGCCTATGGCAATACCTTAAGTTTATCCGTCAGGAGATTCTGATTGTACTTGGCACCTCATCATCAGAATCTGCTTTGCCGAGCATGATGCAGAAAATGGAAGCCATAGGTTGCGAAAAATCTGTAGTTGGTTTGGTTATCCCGACCGGTTATTCTTTTAACCTGGATGGAACGGCGATTTACCTTGCGATGGCGGTGATTTTTCTTTGCCAGGTTTTCCATGTAGATTTATCTCTCGGCCAGCAAATTACGGTTTTAGGCGTGCTTATGGTAACCTCTAAAGGGGCGGCTGGCGTAACAGGGAGTGGTTTTATTGTACTGGTTTCCACCCTTACCGCATTAAAGATAATGCCGATAGAACACATTTCAATTTTAATTGGTGTGGATAGATTTATGAGTGAAGCGAGGGCAATTACTAACGTTATCGGTAACGGCGTTGCAACCATAGTTATTGCAAAAAGCGAGAACCAGTTCGACCATGAAAAATACCTGAAAGCGATTCAACCGGCATCAATAGAGAAAGCAGAAGAAGTATAGCTGTTTTGGCGGTAGAATTACTCCCAACTCTTTTCTGTATCTTTGAGGCAGAAATAAGCACACAGCTTGTTTAATTAAATTACAGCACATTGGCTCAGAAAGAAAATGCCCGCTCGGAGAAAAGCGAGCTACACCCACGCAACAAACACCGTTCGCGTTACAATTTTAAACAACTTATCGGAACATCAAAAGAATTGAAACGCTTTGTTTTTAAAAACGAACATGACGATGATTCAATAGATTTCGCTGATCAAAGTGCAGTAAAAGCTTTGAACAAGGCGTTGTTGAAGCACTTTTATAATATTCCGCAATGGGATATTCCGAAAGATTATCTTTGTCCGCCAATACCTGGCCGGGCAGATTACATTCACTACGTGGCCGATCTTTTAGGTTCGAGTAATGATGGAAAACTTCCGAAAGGTAGCAATATAAAAGTGCTTGATGTTGGCGTTGGCGCTAATTGTATTTACCCGATTATTGGTCATCAGGAGTATGGCTGGAACTTTGTTGGCTCTGATATCGATCCGCTTTCAATAGAATCAGCGAAGCGCATTGTTGATGCCAACAAATCTTTACAAGGTGCGGTTGAAATTCGTTTGCAGTCTTCAAAAATGGGGATTTTTAGAGGTATTGTAGGTGCCCGAGAAAAATTTGATGCAGTGGTGTGTAATCCGCCGTTTCACTCATCTTTAAAAGAAGCAGAGCAGGGAACCCGACAAAAATGGCGCAACCTTGGTGGCAACGAAAAAGAAGTAAAACATGTTTTAAACTTCGGTGGAAACAAAGCAGAACTTTGGTGCCCTGGTGGTGAGCGTGCTTTTGTAGAGCAGATGATTATTCAAAGTGCTCAAATTTCCAATCAGTGTTTATGGTTTACGTCGCTGGTGTCTAAAAGTGCAAACTTAAAAAGCATTTACAGTGCGCTAATTAAGGCCAAGGCTTTCGAAGTTACAACAGTTCAAATGAGCCAGGGACAAAAAGTTAGCCGCTTTGTGGCATGGACTTTCCATGATGAAGCTGCTCAGGCCGAGTGGGCTAAAGGCTGGAAAGCGGAACCGAAACCAAAAACGGAAGATAAAGCCGTTTAAAATAAAAAAAATATACCCACAGCCGAACCAATGAAAAATTGGTTCGGCTTTTTTTATGTTGATTTAATTCTATTTCTGCTGTTCGGCATTAGCAATGCCGACCACTTAACAAAGGATTTTTAGTCCTTAAATTGAGCTACTTTTTCTCGTAAACAATCAAGATAGTGAGATCATTATCATCATTCGGCTTAATGCTATGAGAACTTCCGGGCCTTGTTAAAATGGCGTCGCCAGGTTTTACCGCAAGGGTTTTGCCGTTCATTTGCATGGTGCCGTTGCCACTGAGAACGTAATAAATTTCATCTTCTTTCTGGAGGTGATAACCAATGGATGACCCAGGCTTTAAAACCCTTTTTCGGAAAACTGTTTTGAGATTCTTAGCCTCGCCAAAGAAATTGTAACCAATGGTTTCGCCACCCCCGTTATGCGTTCCCGGTTCTATTTTTGCCACTTCGGCATCGTTTTGTAAAATGTATTTTGCCGTATCGGGTGTTTGTGCTTTTAGCCCGGTGCACATAAGCGCCGAGAGAAGCATGATTATAAATGTAATTTGTATTTTCATAACTTTTCCAACCTAAAAATTAAAAATTCTTGGGCCATTATAGGCCTAGCCGCAAAGGTTTTCGCTTCTACCTTTCTGCTTTAACCTTTTTGCTTTGAGCTCCAAGTTCTTCGCTTCAGCCATTCCGCTCTCGGCTCGAGTAAATTTAAGCGTTTTGTATGGTTGTTGCCAAAAGCGAATTACTTTTGTTAAATAAACCTGATTGCAACGAAAATGCTTTTACAAAACCGAAAAGGTTTGCAAAACCTGTTTGGTTGGAAAAGTATTGTAGTGTAAAGCAGGGCTGTAGTCGCCATAAATAAATTACTTACATTTTCCTGAAAAAACGGGCTAAATAATCTATTTTTAGGCTTGACTTTCCAGTCAATAATATTAGCTTTGCACAAAAAAAATTGATACATGAGCGTTTTAGTAAATAAAGATTCTAAGGTTATCGTTCAGGGTTTTACCGGAAACGAAGGAACTTACCATGCTGAGCAGATGCTTGCATACGGTACAAACGTAGTTGGTGGTGTTACGCCTGGCAAAGGTGGGCAATTACATTTAGATAAGCCTGTTTTTAATACTGTTAAAGATGCTGTTGATAAAACAGGAGCAAATGTATCTATCATTTTCGTTCCACCTGCTTTTGCTGCTGATGCGATTATGGAGGCTGCCGAAGGTGGTATTAAAGTGATTGTTTGTATTACTGAAGGTATCCCAACAAAGGATATGATTCAGGTGAAAGAATATATTGCAGACCGCGATGTGACTTTGATTGGTCCGAATTGCCCGGGAATTATTACTGCTGATGAAGCTAAAATTGGTATTATGCCAGGATTTATCTTCAAAAAAGGTAATGTTGGTGTTGTTTCTAAATCCGGAACATTAACATATGAGGCTGTAGACCAAGTTGTTAAAGCTGGTTTGGGCATTACCACTGCTATTGGCATTGGCGGCGACCCAATTATTGGCACGCCAACAGTTGAAGCGGTTAAATTATTAATGAATGACCCGGAAACCCATGGTATCATCATGATTGGTGAAATTGGCGGTGGTATGGAAGCTGAAGCTGCCCGTTGGATTAAAGAACATGGTACAAAACCGGTAGTTGGTTTTATTGCTGGGCAAACTGCGCCTCCAGGACGTAGAATGGGCCATGCTGGTGCTATTGTTGGCGGTGCCGATGATACAGCTGCTGCAAAAATGAAAATCATGCGTGAGTGCGGAATTCGCGTTGTTGAAAGTCCTGCGGAAATTGGTGCTGCAATGGCAGAAGAATTAGCAAAATAAGATTTCAAAACATTTATAAAGAGAAAGCGTTTCGGTTAATCCCGAGACGCTTTTTTTTGGCCTCGCCCCGTCACAGTTGTTGCGCCGGCTAATTTCTGCTGTCCCGCTTCTCAAAGTGATCGATTTGCAGATTGGAAGCATTACCGCATCACAAAACAGCGGTTACCAATCCTTAAGGGCCATTATTTATCATCAGTTTGTAAACACTAAAGCAATCGGCAAGGCCAGCAAACCAAAATGAAATTTGTAGCGTATATTGGAGTATGAAAACGTTGTTAAATAAACTATTTTTGGTCTCAGCTGTTGTCTTAATTACGGGATTATCAGCCTGCGCTCAAAAGCAAGACAGAAAAGAAGTAAAGCAAGCCGAGCAATCAGAAAATATTACACCGAAGAAGAAAATGAACTGGAATCCATTAACACCCGAAGAAGAAAGAGTAATTGTAAATAAAGGCACCGAGTATCCTGGTACCGGCAAATACGAACACACAACAGATAAAGGCACCTATACCTGCAAACGTTGCAATGCTGCATTGTACCGTTCGGAAAGTAAGTTTGATGCACACTGCGGATGGCCGGCTTTTGATGATGAAATTAAAGGTGCTGTAAAAAGAATTCCCGATCCGGATGGTTCGCGTACAGAAATTGTTTGTGCTAACTGTGGCGCACATTTGGGGCACGTATTTTTGGGCGAAGGATTTACCAATAAAGACACCCGTCATTGTGTAAATTCTATCTCAATGAATTTTGTTGCCGATAAAAAATAAGGTGGGTATAGTGAGGTTAGGTAAGGGCGTACAGCGATAAGTTGTACGCCTTTTTTATTAAATTTCTTTGAGCTTTCGGTTGAAGAAATTTGTTGGTTTTCTAACAAAAATTTGGTGTTTACACTATCTGATTTTATGCCCATTGGGCTGCAGTTTTTCCACAAATTATTGATTATAAACTAAATGCTTATATTTGCAGGCTCGGTAATGAAATTTTAGCCTATGAAATATTTTCTGTTATTAAGTTTTTGTTTTTTGTTTTTACAAGGTAAAGCACAAAATTCTGGGTCGTTAAATGAACCAGATAGCGTTAAAAAAACAGTTCTAGCAACTTACTACCACAGAAAATTTGAAGGGCGCCGAACCACAAGCGGCGCAAAATACAGAGCAAAAAAACTTACTGCCGCACATCGTACTTTGCCACTAGGTACGCTAATTACCGTAACCAATCCAGACAATGGCAAATCGGTAATTGTAAAGGTGAACGACCGCGGACCATTCTCTAAAAAGCTTGCTATCGATTTGTCTGAACGTGCTGCTAAACAGATTGGTATCTTTACTAAAGGCGTTGCCAGAGTTAAACTCAGTTATACATTAGAGTAGTATTAGTAATACTGAATTTCGGCCTTAATTTAACCCCCAATTTAAGTTATTAACAATCATTTAGGTTTCCTAAACCCTTAAAAAGAAATGATTAGCTTTTTTTTCGCCTGAAAATGATATTTAGCTGATGCATTTATCCACTAAAATCTTGTTAGTGTTAACAACTTTGATCATCGAAAAAGGGCTGCGGTATATATATTTGTTATAACAAAGTTCTTTAACTTCTTACCCTTTAAAACAGTTACAAAAGCTTAATTTTTAGGAATTTACAAATGCATTTCTCTATTGCGGATGTGAAATTTCCCAAACTAAAAAACAAGTTGTTTGCAAGGCGACGGAGTTAGCACTTTCACTAAAAGAGTTTTGATAAAAGACGTTACAATCATCATATAAAATTGATGGATGCGTGGTTTTGTCGGCTCTGTTTATAATGAGATTAAAAAATATCAGCGTATGGAACAGGAATTACTACTACAAGAAAACAAAGACCGATTTGTGCTTTTACCCATAAAGTACCCTAAAATATGGGACATGTATAAAAAGACCGAGGCTAGTTTTTGGACCGCAGAAGAAATTGATCTTTCTGATGACCAGAAACACTGGGATAACCTGAATGATGGAGAAAGACATTTCATCTCTCACATTCTCGCTTTCTTTTCTGCTAGTGATGGTATTGTTAACGAAAACCTTGCAGTAAACTTCATGAGCGAAGTGCAATTGCCAGAAGCCCGCTGTTTCTATGGTTTCCAGATTATGATGGAGAATATCCACGCAGAAACCTATGCTTTACTTATTGATACTTACATTAAAGACCCTGAAGAAAAAGACCGTTTGTTCCATGCTATTGATACTGTTCCGGCAGTAAAAAGAAAGGCTGAATGGGCATTGCGGTGGATTGAAAACGGAACTTTCGCAGAGCGTTTAGTAGCTTTTGCTGCCGTTGAAGGCATTTTCTTCAGTGGAAGTTTCTGCTCTATTTTCTGGTTAAAGAAACGTGGCCTAATGCCAGGCTTAACTTTCAGTAATGAATTGATTTCAAGAGATGAAGGCTCGCACTGCGAGTTTGCCTGCCTGCTTTACAGTATGTTGAGCAACAAATTGAGTGAGGAAGCCGTTCACGGAATCATCAGCGATGCAGTAGAAATTGAAAAAGAATTTATAACCGATGCCTTGCCAGTTGCCCTAATTGGTATGAATGCAAAGTTAATGAGCCAATACATCGAATTCGTAGCCGATAGATGGTTACAGGAATTGGGCTACAAAAAGATATACAACGCAACAAACCCGTTCGATTTCATGGAAATGATTTCATTACAGGGAAAAACAAATTTCTTCGAGAAACGCGTTGGCGATTATCAAAAAAGCGGAGTGTTAACATCTGCAGATAATAATAAACAAGCGTTCTCTTTGGATGAAGACTTTTAAGAAAAGCTTAAAGCACAAAGGTTAAAGCAGAAAGCTTCCAGTCGCCGTCATGGCGAGGGACGATGTAACCTTAATGCAAAATAAAAATAAACAAATTACATACGCGAGCGCAAGTGTTGATGCTTGATACCCGCTACTAAATATAAAATTCGCCTTGAAAGGGCCTCCTCTTGTGGAGGGTTGGGATGGGCTTAAAAATCTCGTAAACTATGTTCGTACTAAAAAGAGATGGCCGCAAAGAGGCGGTGCAATTCGACAAAATCACGGCTAGGATTCAAAAGCTGTGCTATGGTTTAAATCCAGAACTCGTAGACCCGATCGACGTTGCCAAAAAGGTAATCGAAGGTTTATATGATGGTGTAACTACTTCAGAGTTGGATAATCTTGCCGCAGAAACTGCTGCATCATTAACCACAAAACACCCGGATTATGCTTTGCTCGCATCGCGTATCGCGGTTTCCAACCTGCATAAAAACACAACTAAGTCATTCTCGGGTACAATGAAAATGTTGTACGAATATTTCGACCCAAAAGCACAGAAAGCGGCACCGCTTATCGCTGATGATGTTTATGAGATTATTGAAAAGAATAAGGACATTTTAGACAGTTCTATCATTTACGATCGCGATTTCGGATTCGATTACTTCGGTTTCAAAACTTTAGAAAAGTCTTACCTTTTAAAGGTAAACAACAAAATTGTAGAACGTCCTCAGCATTTGTTTATGCGTGTTTCTGTCGGTATCCATAAAGAAGATATCGAAAGTGCAATCAAAACGTATAACTTAATGAGCGAGCGTTGGTTTACACACGCTACACCAACCTTATTTAATGCTGCTACCCCAAAACCACAAATGTCATCATGTTTCTTGTTAACCATGCAAGATGATAGTATCGAGGGGATTTATGATACGTTGAAACAGACTGCTAAAATCTCACAAAGTGCTGGCGGTATTGGTTTAAGCATCCACAACATACGTGCTACTGGTTCTTACATTGGCGGTACAAACGGTACAAGTAATGGTATCATTCCAATGTTACGTGTATTTAACGATACAGCCCGTTACGTAGATCAAGGTGGAGGTAAGCGTAAAGGCGCATTTGCAATTTATCTAGAGCCTTGGCATGCCGATGTTTTCGAGTTCTTAGATTTACGTAAAAACCACGGTAAAGAAGAAATGCGTGCCCGCGATTTATTTTACGCCCTGTGGATTAACGATTTGTTTATGCAGCGTGTTAAAGATAACGGCGAATGGACCTTGTTCTGTCCGCACGAAGCACCAGGTTTGGCAGATTGTTTCGGTAAAGAATTCGAAGATTTATATACTAAATACGAAGCTGAAGGCCGTGGACGTAAAACAATTAAAGCGCAGGAGCTTTGGTTCGCGATTTTAGATTCGCAGATTGAAACCGGTACGCCTTACATGTTGTTTAAAGATGCAGCGAACAGTAAATCAAACCAACAAAACTTAGGTACAATTAAGAGTTCTAACTTATGTACTGAAATTATAGAATACACTTCTAAAGATGAGGTTGCGGTTTGTAATCTAGCGTCGCTTGCTTTGCCTCGTTTCGTAATTAACGGTGCTTTCGACCACCAAAAATTATACGATGTAACTTATCAGGCTACGTTAAACCTGAATAAAATCATCGACCATAACTATTACCCGGTTCAGGAAGCGGAGAACTCGAACATGCGCCACCGTCCGGTTGGTTTAGGTGTACAGGGTTTGGCTGATGCATTCATCTTGTTGCGTTTACCGTTCGAAAGCGATGAAGCAAAACGCTTAAACAAAGATATTTTCGAAACGATTTATTTCGCTTCGATGACAGCTTCTAACGATTTAGCTGTAAAACATGGTCCTTACCAAACGTTTAAAGGTTCGCCATTATCAAAAGGTCAATTCCAGTTCGACTTATGGAATGTAACGCCAGACAGCGGCCGTTGGGATTGGAGTGCCTTACGCAAAAAAGTAGTTAAAGATGGAGTATACAACTCTTTATTAGTTGCGCCAATGCCAACAGCCTCTACTTCTCAGATTTTGGGTAACAACGAATGTTTCGAGCCATATACTTCAAACATCTATACTCGTCGCGTGTTAAGTGGAGAGTTCGTTGTTGTAAACAAACACTTGCTGAAAGATTTAGTAGCGCTAGGTTTGTGGAACAACGATATGAAAAATCAAATCATATTGGCTAACGGTTCAATCCAGGCTATTCCATCAATTCCTGACTATATTAAAGAACTGTACAAAACTGTTTGGGAAATTAAGATGCGTAACATCATCGATATGGCTGCAGATCGTGGTGCATACATCTGTCAATCGCAATCCCTAAACTTATTTGTAAATGCTCCAAATACGTCGAAATTAACTTCAATGCACTTTTATGCATGGGAGAAAGGCTTGAAAACAGGTATGTATTACCTGCGTACCCAGGCGGCATCGCAGGCAGTTAAGTTTACAGTAGAAAACCAGGGTGGTAAAGCTATCGAGGCGGTTATTCCGGCTGAGATGACGCAAGACCAGGTTGCGGAAGAAATTGTAGACGGGCCAGTTTGCTCAATGGAAGAAGGCTGTATCAGCTGTTCAGGTTAATAAAATCAATCGTTCATCAGCCGTTGGTTCATTACTTTCTAATTCGCCAGCAAACATGAACATTGTAAAGCAATAAATTTATAAGGTTTTGGGCAAAAGCTCAAAACCTTATTTTTTGTCCTTACTTTTGATTTAGTTTAATGGTTCATTAGCCATTGGTTCATTAGTTTTCAATGCGCCTGATACCAATGAACTACTGAGCAGTGAACCAATGAACAACCTTTTGAAACATAGCAAACACGAAATCATTCCCTGCGAGCGATGCGGCACCGCTATTGAGTGCAAGGCAAACGCTTACACTAAATGCCAGTGCAGCGTAGTTCAGCTAAGCATCAACGAAGTGCAGTACATCTCCGAACTTTACGATGGCTGTTTGTGTGCCAAATGCCTGTTTGAATTGCAGCAGGAATATAGGGAAGAAATAGGGGTGTAATTAATCCTAACTTAAGACAATTTTTTTTTTGGAAAGCAGGGTTCTGTTCCTTTCGCATTTAACAGTCCCGCTTTCCCTCCAGCCAATTTGAAGAAAATTGGCGTCCGTTCAATCGGGTTTAATTACAATAGTCTCTTTGTCAGGCTTCGTAAAAAACAAAATGTCTATTTTATTAGTCAAGATGATATGCTGCAAACAGGACATTTTTTACGTCTAAAAGGACAGTACAGTTTCAAGTTTTCCCTACTTAAATAGAGTGATTACAAAATTGATGGAGATGAGTTTTTTATCAACTCTAATTGATGATCGCCATAAATATCAAGTGCAGGTGGCCTGGATGCGAAACGCTGCCTTGGTCTCTCTTTAAGGCCTTAAATGCCATGAAAATATATATTCGAAAAAGGTTCTAAAAAGCGTAACAAAGCACTTGTTTTGCTATCAATGTAATGCTTGATAAATGGTTTATCAGCATAAAAAAAATAGAAAATACATATCATTATGGAAGCGCTCATTTCTAGTTACTGGTGGGTTTTAGTGGCACTGTTGTGCATCGTTTTATACAAATATATTTTACGATTCTTGTTCGGGATGGTTATTGTTCCCGAAGATAGAATTGGCTTAATTACCAAAAAGTTTGTGTTATTTGGCGCAGCAAGAGAACTGCCCGATGGACGTATAATTGCGGTAAAAGGCGAAGCTGGTTTTCAGGGAAAATCATTGGCGCCAGGCTTGTATTTTGGAATGTGGTTTTGGCAATATAGTGTAACCATGGAACAATTTACCGTAATACCGGAAGGTAAAATCGGACTCATCATGGCCAAAGATGGCTCTGAAATTCCGACAGGAAACATCCTCGGAAAAAGGGTAGAGTCTGATAATTTTCAGGATGCTGTGAAGTTTCTTGAGAATGGTGGTCAACGCGGTCGGCAAACTTCTTACATCACTTCCGGCTCTTATCGTATCAATACCATGCTTTTTCAGGTTTCGGTTACCGATATGATTCGCATTCAGGAAAGCATGGTGGGTATTGTAACCACACTTGATGGTTTGCCAATAGAGGCCAATCAGATTGCGGGTAAACTTGTTGAAGGCCACAACAATTTTCAGGATTTCGATGCTTTTATTAAACATGGTGGTAACCGCGGTTTGCAGCCCCAGGTAATTTTGGCAGGTTCGTACAACCTTAATCCCTGGGCAATTCAGCTGGAAGAAATCCCGATGACCGAAATCGCAATCGGATATGTAGGCGTTGTAATTTCTTTTATTGGTACAGAGGGAAGTGATTTAACCGGTGCTGATTTTAAACATGGCAATATTGTGGCTAAAGGCTCAAAAGGTGTATGGCTTGAACCACTCGGTCCGGGTAAGTACCCAATTAACAAGTACATTATGAAAGTTGAATTGGTGCCAACGACTAACCTCGTTTTAAACTGGGCTTCCGCCCGGAGTGAAGCCCACAACCTCGATAAGAACTTATCAACCATTACCGTGCGCTCAAGAGATGGTTTCCCGTTTAATTTAGATGTGGCACAAATTATCCACGTACCAACTACCGAAGCGCCTAAAGTTATTGCCCGCTTCGGCAACATGGTTAATTTGGTTTCGCAGGTTTTAGAACCGACCATTGGTAATTACTTCCGTAACTCAGCGCAGGGCAGTGACGTTATTGCTTTTCTAAGTACACGTAAAGAACGTCAGGAATCGGCAAAAGAACATATTCGCAAAGTGCTTGATGAATATAATGTAAACGCCGTTGACACCCTGATTGGTGATATTGTTCCGCCAGAATCTTTAATGAAAACTTTAACCGACCGTAAAATTGCTGAGGAGCAAAAGGTAACTTACGAAACGCAAAAGCAAGCGCAGGAAACCCGCCAGGGAATGGAAAAAGAAACCGCAATTGCCGATATGCAAAAAGACATTGTTAAAGCACAGCAAAGTGTCGAAATAGCAGAGCGTACAGCCAGTGCTACGGTTAAAAAATCTGAAGGTGATGCCGCAGGTGTAAAACTTGCCGTTGGCGCAGAAGCTGAAGCGACTAAGATGAGGGCCCATGCCGAAGCCGAAGCAACAAAAGCAAGAGCGCAGGCCGATTCTGAAGCCATTAAACTCCGGGCATCTGCAGAGGCTGAACAAATTTCGCTAACGGGCGACGCCGAAGCCGGAAAAATTCTCGCAGTTGGTAAATCCACCGCCGAAGCTTATGAATTGGCCGTGAAAGCTTTGGGTGGCGAAAACTTTACCCGTTATAAAATCACCGAAGAACTATCAAAAGGTAACGTAAAATTGATACCTGATGTATTGATTGGTGGTAATGGCGCAAACAACGGTGGTTCTGCGATGGATGGCTTATTGGGCTTGAAATTAATGGAACTAATGGACCCGCAACAACAAAGAAAAGAGGTTGTAACAGTTGCCGAAATTGTGGAAACAAAACCTAAGCCTAAACGAGATAACATTAACCCGTAATTTGATTTTTATTGTGAAAGGGGCTTGATGAAAATCAATGCCCCTTTTTTCATTTCCGTCGGCTGAAGCCAGACGGTAATGAAATGCAGTTTGATTATTTATTGCAGGCTGCTTTAGCTGCCTGAATATAAAGAATGGCTTTAGCAAAATTAAACAGCGTGCAACTTAAGATAGGAGCAGTATCAAGGCATTTCTAAACGGGATAGAAGTGGCAGCCTATTGCTGTCCTGAGCGTAGCTGAAGGGCAGCAATAGCTAAAACGGATAGCCCGACTGGCGTAGGTTTGAAATGCTGCCCTTGCTTTTCGAAAAAACAATTACATAAATATGCCGTTCTACTTTTAAACAAAATAGTAACTTTGCAGCCTAATTTAGAATGACCGGATTATGAATGATTGAATGCTTTGCAAACTCACTCATACTATTAATCTCTCATAAAATTTAAAGAAATGAAGAAAGTAAAGGTTGGTTTGGTGCAAATGACTTGTACTAAAGATAAGCAGGAAAATTTAGATAAAGCGATTGTAAAAGTTAGGGAAGCAGCTGCCAAAGGCGCACAAATTGTGTGTTTGCAGGAGCTCTTCACGTCATTGTATTTTTGCGATGTTGAAGATTATGACAATTTCGACTTAGCTGAGGCGATTCCGGGTCCATCTACTAACGCTTTGCAACTTGTGGCTAAAGAATTAGGTGTTGTTGTTATCGCTTCGTTATTTGAGAAACGTGCGGAAGGTTTGTACCACAATACAACGGCAGTTTTAGATGCTGATGGCACCTATCTGGGTAAGTATCGTAAAATGCACATTCCAGACGACCCGGCTTATTACGAGAAATTCTATTTTACACCGGGCGATTTAGGCTATAAAGTTTTCGAAACGAAGTTTGCTAAAATTGGTATCCTGATTTGCTGGGATCAATGGTATCCTGAAGCTTCTCGCATTACAGCTTTAATGGGGGCAGATATTATGTTTTACCCAACCGCAATTGGTTGGGATACAACTCAGGATGAAGAAACAAACCAGGACCAATATAACGCATGGCAAACCATTCAACGCTCACATTCGGTTGCAAATGGCGTTCCTGTTGTAAGTGTAAACCGCGTTGGTTTTGAACAGGAAGGCAGAATGAAGTTTTGGGGCGGAAGTTTTGCAACGAATGCACAAGGCAAGCTGCTTTATCTGGCATCGCACGATAAGGAGGAAACGGAAGTTGTTGAGCTGGATTTAGATCAAAGCGATTTTATGCGTAAACACTGGCCATTTTTAAGGGATAGAAGGATTGACTCTTACCAGCCAATTACAAAAAGATATATTGACGGAGATTAAATAGGTAAACCTAAAAGCTTATCTGGGCATTAGCCAAGCCGCGTCGAAGAGAAAAATTCGACGGGCGCAACCTCCAAACTTACAAGACGAAACGAAATGTCAAATTTCCCTCCAAAAGACTATTTAGAACTCAATCAATTCGATTATTCGCCCAAAAAACAGGGTTATGTTTTTCCTGCAGAGTGGGAAAAACACGAAGCAACCTGGTTAAGCTGGCCACATAAAGAGGCGAGCTGGCCGGGGAAAATTGAGGCAATATATGGCCCTTACTGCGAGTTTATTAAAGCCATTGCCGAAGGTGAAAAAGTGCGCATTAATGTTAAGGATGAAGAGATGAAAGCTTCAGCCATCGCTGAACTTTCTAAGGTGGAGGCTGACTTATCGCAGATTGAATTTTATTTTAACGAAACAAATGATGCATGGTGCCGAGACCATGGTCCTGCTTTTCTAAAGAAAGGTAACGAAAAGGTTGTAGTTGATTGGGGATATAATGCCTGGGGCGGAAAATATCCTCCCTATGATTTGGACGATGTTATACCCACAAAGATTGCAAAACACTTTAGCTTGCCCTTGTTTAACCCTGATATTGTTATGGAAGGCGGCTCGGTAGAATTTAATGGTGCCGGTACAGTTTTAACCACAACGGCTTGTTTACTTAACGAAAATCGGAATCCGCATTTAAACAAAGAGCAGATTGAAAAGTACTTGCTTGAATATTACGGGCAAGACCAGGTTTTGTGGCTGGGAGATGGAATTGTAGGCGACGATACTGATGGACATATAGACGATATTACCCGCTTCGTGAATGAAGATACCGTTTTAACAGCCGTTGAAAGTAATCCGTTGGATGAAAATTATCTGTTATTGCAGGAAAATTTAGCGGCTTTGAGCGCAATGAAACTAAAAGATGGCCGTAAGCTTAATATTGTTGAACTGCCAATGCCTTCGCCGGTAATTTACGATGATACGCGTTTGCCTGCATCTTACGCCAATTTTTACATCGCAAACGCTGCCGTAATTGTTCCGGTTTTTGATGATGTTAACGACGGCAAAGCTTTGGAAATTATTCAGGGTTGTTTCCCGGATAGGAAGGTGATTGGTATTAATTCTGTAGATATTATCTGGGGGCTGGGCAGTTTTCACTGTTTGAGTCAGCAGGAACCGGCGGTTTAAACTAACTATCTTGCTCTCTGAGCTTGTGGACGGAAAATTGATATTTCCTAGAACTCAACAAGACAAAGAAAGCGTAGTGAAGAGCAATTAATTCAGTAACTTCAATAAAGAAGCGTCGCTTAAGGAGAATTAGGAAGAAATTGTGAGATTATTAAATTTAAAAAAGTAAAATTGAGATTGTCTTCAACGAAGATTACTAAATGGTCTTCGGCAAGTTCAGACTGACAACAATATAGAGACTGACAAACGAAATAAAAAAAATGAAATTATTAGAAGGAAAAACAGCATTAATTACAGGTGCATCTAAAGGTATTGGTCGTAAAATAGCCGAAAAATTTGCTGAGCAAGGTGCAAACGTAGCATTTACATATTTATCATCAGTAGAAAAAGGCGAGGCTTTGGAGCAGGAATTGCAAAGCTTTGGTACAAAAGTTAAAGGTTACCGTTCAGATGCTTCAAAATTTGACCAGGCCGAGCAATTAATAAATGATATAGTTGCAGAATTTGGAACAATTGATATCGTTGTAAATAATGCGGGCATTACCAAAGATGGCTTGCTCATGCGTATGAGCGAAGAAAACTGGGATGATGTAATCAATATCAACCTAAAATCTATCTTCAATGTAACCAAGGCTGCTTCTAAAGTGATGATGAAAGCCCGCAAAGGTGTTTTTATTAACATGAGTTCGGTTGTTGGGGTTACAGGTAACGCCGGACAAGCGAATTACGCGGCATCAAAAGCCGGTATTATTGGTTTTACAAAATCTGTAGCTAAAGAATTAGGTTCAAGAAATATTCGTGCTAACGTAGTTGCACCAGGATTTATCCGCACGGAAATGACTGAGGTTTTAGACCCTGCAGTTGTTGCAGGCTGGGAAAAGGATATCCCATTAAAACGTGCTGGCGAAACCGAAGATATTGCAAATGTTTGTGTGTTCCTCGCATCAGATATGAGCGCTTACGTAACCGGGCAAACGCTTTCTGTTTGCGGTGGTATGCTGTAAAAGAAAGTATAGGCTTTAAGGTTTTAGTTGGAGGGTTTACCTTCCACCTTTTATAGTTTCTATGATGGTTATGCGAAGCGGGTTTTCTTTCCCAGAGTTATTAAAATATAGATGGGCGTAAGGTGGGTTTTTATCCTAAGCCTTACGCCTTTTAGCTTTTACCTCAAAATGTATTTCCCTTTTATTTCTTTAACATTTGCCATATTTCTGTGCTTCTCAAAAGCCAAATAACCTGGCTGTAAGCTTTTCCAAAAGCTAAGCTGTGCAGGAAATTGAGTTGAATACTTTTGTATGTTCGCGTTTGTCATTTTGAATGGATAAATATTAACTGGAATTTTATCCTGACCAGAATTCCTTGCCTCTACAGCTAAAATGTAAACTTCATCTATCTTATCGTCAGTTAAGGGGATGCAACCTACCGTTACACAATTGCCGTGAATGTAAATGTCTCCTCCTGTTTTTCGGTCTGCTCCAGTTCTCGCTGAGTCAACTGAATTTGGGTAATTTACACCAAGGGATAAGTGAAAACTACTTATGGGATTAAAAACGTTGATGTAATAAAACCCCTCTGGCGTTTGTCCGTCGCCTTCAATAACTTTTGGACCTAAAGTGCCCGAATGTGCGCAAAAATCGTAAGTTTTAAAGCGTGAATATTGTTTGTCTGATTTGGCTTTCAGCCAAACTTCTAATTTTGCTTCGGCTTTGTAAGCGTTTATCAGCATCGAAAAATCAGTTCCATAACCAGCCTGTTGGATAGATTTCTTCAAACTTTCCCACTTCCCGCCATATGCATTTGCTACCCTTTCGAATTTAATTTGGTTTGCTTTAAAATTGTTTTGTGCATTGGCCATAATGCTAAGTGATAGCAGAAACGTTAAAAAGAGTATTTTCATAAACTTGCTTTGGCTAAAGCTAAATATTTATTTGCAAAGCTTGCCACGAAAATGATCATTTGAATTTGGTGTAAACCGTTTTTATGTACTTAAAGTATTTCACTGGCAAAAATCAACGGCTAAAATTTCCAATAATAAAAGCTTTTGCACCTTTCTTTGCGGTTAAAATCAAAATTAGCATCTTTATAAAATATGAATAGCTTTTTTGCCGGTACTTCTATTTTGTATTTTCTGGGTTGCCTCGCATTAGGTATTTTATATGCATGGTTACTTTATAGAGGTAATAAAAACCTCGATAAAAAGTTACAATTTGCTTTAACCGCCGCCAGAATTTTTGCTGTAACCGCTATTGCCTGGCTACTATTTGCGCCATTAATTAAAACACTGAATTATACCTTAGATAAACCTGTCATCATTATCGGTCAGGATAATTCTCTTTCTGTTGGTCAGATTAGGCCGGCCGGTTTCAACCAAAAGTTATACGAACAAAACCTTAAGGCTTTACAGGATAAACTTTCGGATAAGTATGAAGTAAAAACCTACAGTTTTGGCGATTCAGTTAGTAATGGCTTTGATTTTAAGAACCAGGGAAAATTAACAGACGCTTCTGCCTTTTTTCAAAAAATTAGAGATGAATATACCAATAGAAACGTTGGTGCAGTTGTTTTAGCAACCGATGGTATTTTCAACCACGGCGGAAATCCTTTATACAACATCAACCAAATTAATGCGCCGGTGTATAGCATTGCCCTGGGCGATAGCGTTCCGAAGCGTGATGTTTTGATTTCAAATGTGAATTACAACGACATCGTTTACCTTGATGATGATTTTACCGTTGAAGTGCAGGTTCAGGCCTTCCAAAGTGATAAGGAAAACACGGCTTTAACCATTAGTAAGAATGGTGCAAAAGTCGGGCAGCAGAACATTACCATCAATGGAAATTCCTTTTTAAAAACGATTCCGGTAAAATTACATGCAAACAAAATTGGTGTTCAAAAGTATTCCGTTCAACTAGGGACGGTACCAAATGAAATCACCACAAAAAATAATTCACAAACTTTTTATGTCGAGGTAATTGATGGCCGGCAAAAAGTGCTGCTGGCTGCGGCTGCCCCGCATCCCGATTTGGGGGTCTTAAGAGAAGCCATTACACTTAACAAACATTATGAGGCGAAACTTGCGCTGGCAGATGAGTTGAATGCAATAGATCCTTCTAAATTTGATTTAATTGTGTTATACCAGTTGCCGGATGTTCAAAATCTTTCGGCTTCTTTTTTACAAAGAGTTAAAACCTTAAAGAAGCCCGTTTGGTATATTTTGGGTGCGCAAAGCAACGTCAATGCTTTTAACCAACTTCAGAATCAGGTAAATTTGAGTTCAGCCAACGGCTCGATTCAGGAAGTTTATCCTGCTTTTGCGAACAATTTCACCAGTTTTAAATTATCTGAAGAAAACAAAAAGCAGGTCTCCACTTTCGACCCTCTGTTAATGCCATTTGGCAGATTAACCTTAAATGCAAGTGCATCTATAATTTTTAATCAGCGAATCGGTAAAGTAAGTACGCAACAGCCATTATTGTTTTTTACCAGCGAAAATGGTTTAAAGGCAGGGTATTTAATGGGGGAAGGATTGTGGCGCTGGAAGCTTTCAGTTGCAGAGAACGAAACGGAACAATCTAGCCTGAACAATTTGATTGCTAACACGGTGCAATACCTTTCCGTAAAAGACGACAAAAGAAGATTCAAGGTTTTCGCCTCAAAATCTGCCTTTGATGAAAATGAAAATATCCAGTTTAATGCAACACTTTATAATGAAAGTTATCAGCCGGTTAACCAACCGGAAGTTAGCTTGCAGGTAAAAAGCGATGCTGGAAAAATATTCAATTATGTGTTTTCGAGAACAGAAAATGCCTATCAACTCGATGCAGGGCCCATGCCCGCAGGGAATTATTCTTATTTAGCGAATACTTCTCTAGGCGGACAAAAGTTTAGTGCCGCCGGAAGTTTTTATGTAAATGCCCTGATTGCAGAATATCAGCAGACAACCGCCAATCATCAGTTGCTTAATACCATATCGAAACAAAGCAACGGAAAGCTTTTTATGCCTGCCGATTTATTGAAGATTGCAGATGAAATTTTAAAGAATGAAAACATAAAAACCATTAGCTATGAAGACCGTAAATATGATGATCTTATCAATTTTAAATGGTTGTTCGCATTCATTGTGGCTTTGTTAAGCATCGAATGGTTTTTAAGGAAAAGAAACGGCGAACTGTAATTTCAAAATGTTTCATCCAGTCGTGTTCTCTCCAAGCTGAGGTAAATTGAAATTAATTTACATTTGGTACAGCCAGCTTCGCTAATTAGCCTTTAATCTTTAATGCCATTCGTCTTTATAGACAAACTTAGGCATATGCCATTCATATTTTATGGACAGCAAGCGCAGCGTTAAACCAATAACTGTAGCCAGGATAGTGGCTAAAAACTCACTTCCGTGGAAATGTTCTATCCCAATATAAACGCCTCCGGTTACAATTGCGGCACTTGCATAAATTTCCTTGCGGAACAAGAATGGAACTTCATTACACAATACATCACGTAAAACCCCGCCCGCACAACCTGTTATCATGCCGCTAAACAAAACAATTAAGTATGGTAAGTGAATTTGTTGTGCAACCTGGCAACCAATAATCGTGAAAACAACAAGGCCCATCGCATCAAGAAAAAGAAATAGTTTTTTGAGTTTCGTCATAACAGATGCGATGAAAGCAGCAAATAACGCTGCGACTGCTGTAATAACCAAATATTCAGGATGTTCAACCCAACTCATAGGATAGTGGCCAAATAACACGTTTCTAACCGTACCACCGCCCAAAGCCGTAACCCAGGCAATGATACAAACACCAACCCAATCCATATCTCTTCTGCCAGCAGAAAGCGCTGCAGTCATAGCCTCAGCCGTAATTGCGATGATGTATAAAATGTGGAGCATAGAGCGGGTTAATCGTTCGAAGTCTATCCTGAACTCCTAACCATTCTGATTAGTCTTTTTTCTCTTCATGAATAATAACAAAGACATCTTCGTTATCTTTTTTCATGAAATACTTTTCTCGGGCAAACTTTTCGGCGGTATTTAAGTTGGTGCTTAATTCGTTTAAATCCTTTTTAACCTGGGCGGTTTCCTTTTCGAAATATTCTTTTTCTTCCTGCAACTTGTTCGCCTGGCTACGGTATTCGTATTGCGACATCATATCATTTTTATCGAAAAACAGCATCCACACAGCAAAAGCAGCCGTAGCCAGGAAATACTTATTGCGGAAAAGATCTATTAAACGTTTCATATTAAGATATTGACGGCGTAAATGTATAAAAAAACATCCGAAGATTTAAAATCTCCGGATGTTCCACAAATAAGTTTTTCAACTTGTTAACATTAAACCTAGATGTCAGGTTAAGCCTGCAGAAACATTTTAATAAAAGTCCCCGCAAAAGCTCAATAATATCTGTTTATTTCTTAGCGTATTTAAATTTTGAACCGATGAAACGAGCATTTTCACCCAATTCTTCTTCAATACGTAATAGTTGATTGTATTTTGCAATCCTGTCAGAACGTGATGCAGAACCGGTTTTAATTTGTCCGCAGTTTAATGCAACAGCCAAATCAGCAATGGTAACATCTTCAGTTTCTCCAGAACGGTGACTCATTACCGAAGTGTAACCGTTGTTTTGAGCCAAAGTTACAGCATTAATAGTTTCAGTTAAAGAACCAATCTGGTTAACTTTTACCAGGATCGAGTTTGCAGTAGCCTCATCAATACCACGTTGTAAACGGGTAACATTCGTTACAAATAAATCATCACCAACCAACTGAACGTGGTCGCCAATTTTATCTGTTAGACTTTTCCAGCCAGTCCAGTCATTTTCGTCCATACCATCTTCAATAGAGATAATTGGATATTTTGCAGAAAGATCGGCTAAATATTGAGCCTGCTCTTCGCTTGAACGAATTACGCCGGTAGCACCTTCAAACTTCGTATAATCGTATTTACCATCTTTGTAAAACTCAGATGAAGCACAATCCAAAGCTAAACAGATTTGAGAACCTGGCTTGTAACCAGCAGTTTCTATTGCCTTTAAAACCGTTTCAATCGCATCTTCAGTACCATCAAATGTTGGTGCAAAACCACCTTCATCTCCTACAGCAGTAGATAAGCCTCTATCGTGAAGAATTTTTTTCAGGTTGTGGAAAACTTCTGTTCCCCAACGTAATGCCTCAGAAAAAGACGGTGCGCCAACAGGCATAATCATAAACTCCTGGAAGGCGATAGGTGCATCAGAGTGAGAACCACCGTTAATGATATTCATCATCGGAATAGGCAAAGTATTTGCGTTAACGCCACCAATATAACGGTATAGTGGTTGGCCAATTTCATCAGCAGCAGCTTTAGCCACGGCTAAAGAAACGCCTAAAATTGCATTGGCGCCTAAGTTACCTTTGTTTTCAGTACCATCAAGCTCCAACATCAGTTTATCAATTGCGTTTTGCTCAAAAACATCAATACCTCTCAAAGCCGAAGCAATTTTGGTATTCACATTTTCAACAGCTTTTAAAACGCCTTTACCTAAATATGTAGATTTATCTCCGTCACGTAACTCAACAGCCTCATATTGCCCGGTAGATGCACCGCTTGGTACAGCTGCACGGCCAAAAGCGCCTGCTTCTGTAACTACTTCAACTTCAACTGTTGGATTGCCTCTCGAATCGAGGATTTGTCTGGCATGGACATTAACGATTATGCTCATTTTATTTGATTTTTTGTTGATTTTTAACCTGCTTAGTGTATAAAATACAATTACTAAGCTTAACACCAAAGTTAGTATATTTTTTAATTAATAAAAGCGTTTTGGGCGTTAATGTTACGATACTAAATTAAGCCTGACGAGTGCCCAGGTTTTGAGTTGACATCAATATTTTGGAAAGCAATTACTGAAGCTTTTGGGTATATCCAGTCCCGCTTTTTGTTACAATAAAAGCAGAAAAAGCTTTTGGTTTTCACTGCAATCGGGTTTAAATAACTTAAATCCGGTAATTCTTCGGCGAGCGAATGTTTCTAACCAGTTAGCATGGAGTTGCCATCATCAACATTCAACGAAATTATTTTGCTATGAACTTTAAAAAAGGCACAAATTCACGGTGCCAAAACCATTGCTTGTGTTTGCCGTCTTCCTTTTCAACTAAAATCATGTTTTTATTTAAACCATCAGGGTTCAAAATGGAATGAACCTTTTTCATATCCTCAATCATTTCCGACCCTTCCAAATCGCCGGCCACAAAAAATATTTTATTGTTTTTTAAGCGGGATAAATTAGCACTAACGTCTGCGTATATCTCTGGCGCTATCCAAAACGAAGGACTGAAAACGCCTGCCGAACCGAACACCTCCGGATATTTCAATATTGCGTACAAAGAAATTAATCCGCCCATGGAGCTGCCGGCAATGGCTGTATTCTTAGCATCTTTAAAGGTTCTGTATTTGGCATCTATAAAAGGTTTCAGGGTTTCAACTAAAAAAGAAACGTAAGCTTTGCCTTCTCCTTTACCATATTTGCTATCATATGGATTATATTCTTTAAGCCTGTCTTGCTCATCATTGTCTATTCCCACAATTATCATCTCCTTCAAACCATCACGTATCAGGCTATCCATTATAGAATCTGCTGCCCATTCATCAGCACGGGGCGGGTTTGCATGAAACAAAGTTTGTCCATCATGCATGTAGATCACAGGATACTTCTTTGTTGATTTTGAGTAACCCTTCGGTAAATAAATCCAGATTTGCCGATGCTTGTTTAACTGCGGTATAAAAAACGCCGAGTCCACCACCTGCACATGGTCGCCGTAATGATATTCTTGTTTCACTTGTTTAAAGTTATCCGCCCAGTTTGCAACATTAACACTCATACTGGTATCAACAGTCAAATTTAAATTTCTGTTTTCAATAGCTCTGCCATTTTTTTCGCATTCTACCTTCTCCCAACTTCCTCTCGTAATTTTAAAGTCGTGGCTGCCCTTAGGTAAATTTAGTGCTATGGTATAATTTAAGCTATCCTTTTGTTTGAGTCTGAACGCCTCGTTTTTCGGGTTCCAATCGTTAAAGTTGCCTGCAACGAACAAGCTGTCGGTGGTTTTTTGCGAAATGCTGATCTTAAGTGTAATTTTAATCTGAGCAGACGAAAGGATTGGTACTAGCAAGCTGAGAAACAAGAAGTGCTTTAACATGTAGTTTAATTTGTTTTTCAATCTACAAATTATTTCATGTGTTGAAAGGTTAAATCGGAAATTTGTGTCGTTATAAATCTTACTTTTGCTTTCCCTGTCATCAGAAACATAATACATCTCCAAGATTTTTAAAATAGATATATGTCTTTAACAAGTTTAAAGAAGAGCAGTTTCATTGCTTTTTCGCTCGCATTCATGCTGTTGTATTCAGCCCGGGGCATTTGTCAGCAGAAGAAAGATTCGCTACTAAATAAACCAGCAAAGCAGATAGATGAGGCGCAAATTCCGCTATTGGTTACAAAAATCGAGACTTATAATTTTACTATTGATAGAAGTAAATTTATTTTACAACGAGGTTTTGATGTAAGTAAAATACAAGATGCCTTACCTGCCATCGAAAAAAAGGTGAAGGGATTTAAAGCAAGGTTTGAAAAAAACGGCAGCAACATGAACTTGCGCAGTTTAAACAGCTCTGTGATTATGCTTGCAGAGGTAGCTGATAACTTAACAACTTACAAGGCAATACTCGCCGAATACTGCCTACAGCTTAATAAAACCCAAACCGATTTAAACAAGATATTAACGGACAAGAGTTTAAAGGCTGATGTTGAAGATTCTACTTTGAAAGCTCAAATAGCCGATGTTTTGGTAGAGGGAAATAAACTGAACCTTACTCAAAAGAAAATTTTGGCAAATATTAACCTGCTAAGCAGCCACATATCGGTTAACCTTTTGCAAACAAAAAACCTTTCTTCAGATATGGTTTATCTGTCTATTTCCAAGAAAATAAATATGTGGTCGCAGGAGGAGGCGCCACTATTTAAAGCAAAGCCTGGGCAATATGATAGTTCTTTTTCGCAGGTAATTTCAAAGGCCTTTGAGCGCTCAGGAAAAATTATTTTTATTTACCTCGCCGGGAAAATTGGCGTTGTGGTACTCAGTTTGTTAATTTTTGCCGCTTTAACCGCGTGGATGGTGTCAAATATGCGCCGGGTAAAAAAGCTTGATGAAAAAGAAAGCATTTTAGCTCAGGTTCAATTTTTAAAAAGGAACGTTATAATTGCTTCACTCTTCGCTTTTTTTACTTACGTGCCGTTTCTTTTCGGTAACCCCACCATGTCCATGCTCCATGCCTTAGAGCTGTGCCGTTTATTAGCGCTATCTTACCTCTTAATACCTTTCTTAACAAAGTTCGGCCGCTTAATCTGGTTTTCCTTATCCACGCTGTGGGTGTTTTTCGCATTAGATGATATCTTGCTCGATTCGGCATTTGGCGAACGATGGGCGCTATTTATTGCAGCACTGTTACTCCTGGCAATATGCGTTCAAATCATCAAAAGCAAAACCAATTTGTTTGTTAAAATAGAAGCCTCACCGGCAACAAAAGCTTTGGTGTATTTTACCATTTTCCAAATTTTCTTGTCGCTGGTTTTCAACTTGACAGGACGATTATCATTAGCAAAAATTTTTGGGGTAAGCGCAATCCAATGTTTGATGCTGGGCGTAACACTTAAAGTTTTTTGCACGCTGGTTTTAGAAGCAATTTACCTCCAAACAGAGGCTTATCAATCCAGCCGGTTCTCTGATTTTATCAACTATAAGGAACTACAGTTTCGTTTGCAGCGGTATTTATGGTTTATTGCTGCTGTTGTGTTTTTCGTCTCATTTGTTAGAAACATCACCTTGTACGATTTGTTAACCAGCGCTACATCGCAGTTTTTTAACGAAATCAGAAGTATCGGCAGTTACAAATTTACCTTTGCAAGCATTGCTATATTTATTTGCATTATCTGGCTTTCATCAATCATTTCGAGCTTTATAAGCTTCTTCTTTGGGCACGAAAAAGCAGTTGCAGGCGGTAAACGGAATAGCCTAAACTCCATGATGTTGCTGATTAGACTGGCCATCTGGACGATTGGTTTTTTAGTGGCAGTTGCAGCAGCCGGTATCCCGATTGATAAGCTATCGATAATGTTAGGTGCTTTGGGTGTTGGTATAGGTTTTGGCTTGCAAAACATCGTTAATAATCTCGTTTCGGGTGTAATCATCGCTTTTGAACGGCCAATTCAAATTGGCGACCAGATTGAGATTGGAACAAAAGCCGGTGTTGTAAAAGAAATCGGCGTTCGTTCCAGCAAAATACACAGTGCCGAGGGTTCGGATATCATTGTTCCAAATGGAGATTTATTGTCGCAACATTTAATTAACTGGACCATGCAGGACAGGAGCAAACGCGTCGAGTTCACCGTTGGCATCCCTTACGAAACTGACATTGAACTGGTGATAAATTTAATCGCAGATAAGCTGGCAAAAAACCAGCGGATCCTTCCCTTGCCAAAACCCGTGATTATTGTTCAGGATTTTGGCGAATACGCAGTTGGCATACGGACGTTATTGTGGGTTGCCGATTTATCTGTAGCGGGCGAGGTGCGAACAGAGGCAATGATTGATGTAAAGAGCGTTTTAAGCGAAGCCGGAATTAATCTTCAGGTAAGGCCGTTAAGCTAAGCACTTACCCTATTAAGCGCAACCCGATTTCCTTATTTCAGTTCATCTAACACGCGGAACAACTTTTTATTAATGCCGCTTCCGCTGTAGTTGTTAATGTTTATTACAATTACATACTTATTTCCTGCAGAATCGGTATGGTAGCCAGCGAAAGCAGAAACATCGTTTATGGTTCCGCTCTTTATTTTCATGCCATTGTATTCGGGTAAGGCTTTGTAGAAGTCGGGAAACCAATTTTCCTTTTGAATTTGAAATAAAATGCCAGCCATTGCCGAAGTCGTAATTCTGTCGCCGGGCGACAATCCGCTACCATCGATAATATTCAGTGCAGATTTATCAATTCCTTTTTCTGACCAGTAACTTATTTCCGTTTCTGCTCCTTTTGATGTTGAAGCGGTCTTTCCGGCTTTCAACGCAATAGTTTTCAAAAGCGTTTCTCCATATAAATTTATACTTTTCTTGAGGAACCAATAGGTGATCTCGCTTAAATTGGGAGAACTGATTGTATTTATTTTTTGAGTTATGGCAGGTATTTCCTGATTATTCAACGCCATTAACCGCGTTGTTGTAGCCGGTTGCACAGCGGGAATTCCCAGTCTTTTTAACGTATCCTGCAGGCGGTACGCACAGTCAAAAGCAGGGTCGGGTAGTGCTACAGAAATACCCGCTTTGGAAATCCCCATTCCCCAACTTCCGCGTAAATAAGCAACGTTGCTATACGGCGGGAGGAAGGCATAGGTTCTGTCGCCACTGCCCGAAGAACCAGTTTTTAACTCATTTACAATTTTTATATAAGGAGTTTCTGGCACGGCTTTAACCACTTTAACTTCGTTCGCTGCGCTCAAACCTGGGTTTAGGTGTATGTCGAACTGATTTTCCCGCCAGGCTAAACCGGAAGTACCTGCTCCATAATAATTTCCAATATCTTGCCAAACCCAACCCTCAGGCGTAGTTTGTGTGCCAAAAATCCTGTCGTCGCCAATGATAGCGCCTTCAATTTTTTTTATGCCAGCAGCTTTTATTGCGGAAACCCACTGCGTTAAAACTGCATTCTCTTTATTTTGGTAACGCCACGAACCTAAAGTCGGGTCGCCGCTACCGATGATGATTAAGTTTCCTTTCAACGTTCCGTCGGTGGTGATATTTCCACTGTACGCAAGGGTTGTTTGAAACTGAAAATCTTTACCAAGAATACTAAAGGCAGTGGCAGCGGTAATGGTTTTTAAGGTTGATGCTGTGGCTAAACCGATTTGGTCATTTTTAGCAAACAGTGTTTTGCCCGTGTTGGCGTCTAAAACACAAAGTGATGTGATGGCATGTTTTGCCTGTTCATCAGCCAATAACGTATTGAAAGCCCGTTCCAGGTTTTGAATTCTATTTTGAGCAAAGCAAGTGACAGAGAAGAAAATAAAAAATAATGCAGGCTTAAAAAATTTCATGTGGCAAAAATAAATGAAATAAAAAAAGTGATGTGTAACAAACACATCACTTTGGTAATTACTTATTAATGATTTTCGAAACCTTCCGGCTTAAAAAATTAAACTAATTCCTTCTGAATTAAATATTCTGCAATTTGAACCGCATTGGTTGCAGCTCCTTTACGTAAATTATCGGCAACAATCCAAAGGTTTAGTGCTTTCGGTGCAGATTCATCTCTACGAATACGGCCAACAAAAACCTCATCTTTTTCATGAGCATCTTTTGGCATAGGATATTTTAGATTTGCAACATCATCCACAACGATAATACCAGGTGATTTCTCTAAAATACTACGCACTTCTGCTAAGTCAAAATCGTTTTCAAATTCAATATTTACCGATTCTGAATGACCACCCATTACTGGAATACGAACAGTAGTTGCGGTAACTTTAATGCTGTCATCGCTCATGATTTTATTCGTTTCCTTAACCATTTTCATCTCTTCTTTGGTATATCCATTGTCCATGAAAACATCAATATGCGGAAGTACGTTTAAGTCGATTTCGTAGGCGTAAGCTTTAGGCCCATCAATTCCTTTACGTTCGTTCATCAATTGCTCAACCGCTTTAACTCCTGTTCCCGTAACCGATTGATAGGTAGAAACCACAACACGTTTAATTTTGTATTTGTCGTGCAGCGGTTTCAAAACCACCACCATTTGAATGGTAGAACAGTTTGGGTTCGCAATAATTTTATTATCGATAGAAAGCTCGTGCGCATTTACTTCCGGTACAATTAATTTAATTGCCGGGTCCATTCTCCATGCAGAAGAATTATCGATAACTGTTGTTCCGGCTTCTTTAAACCGTGGCGCATGTTCTAACGATGTATTTCCACCGGCAGAGAACAAAGCGATATCTGGTCGCATGCCAATAGCAGTATCCATGCTAACGATTGGAAACTTCTTACCCTTAAAAGTAATTTCCTTGCCAACACTCTTTTCTGATGCTACGGGAATTAACTCTGTTAAAGGGAAATTTCTTTCCTCCAATACTTTTAACATTACGGTACCAACCAAACCGGTTGCACCAACTACTGCTACTTTCATTCTTAATTTTAATTATTATATTTATTAAACATTTGATATAAGCCCAAATATGAAGAAAATTCTGCTTATATCCCTATTGTTATTTTCCAAAACTATCTTTTGCCAGGTTAATGATTCATTTTCTGACGGCAATTTCTCTCAAAATCCCCTCTGGAACGGTGATGTAAGTTACTTTCAGGTTAATCCTCAAAAGCAATTGCAATCGCAAGGGCAACAGCTTGCCTCGCAAACCATTTCGCTTTCCACGGCAAATCAGTTAAGTTTAAACGCAAGCTGGACCTTTTTAGTGCGGTTAAATTTTAACCCGAGCACAACTAATTTTGTACGGATTTACCTCAGTGCCGACAAAGAAAACCTGAAGGGCAGCTTAAATGGTTATTTTATTCAGATAGGGGAGACTGGAGCGGCCGATGCCTGCCACCTGTACAAGCAAACGGGAACTTCTACCGTACGTATCCTCACAGGAAATCAAAAAACCAGGGCGAGTGCTGCTCTTTTTTTAGCAAGGATAAAAGTGACCAGAGACGCGTTTGGTAAATGGGATTTATTTACCGACATAACCGGTGGCAATAACTTCACCCTCGAGAAAAGCGTGGTCGACAAAAGTTTCGTAACATCCAGTTTCTCAGGTCTCGTTTGCAGATATGCCACCGCATCAAGATACAACCAGTTCATATTTGACGATTTTAGCATCGATGATTTAACTGAGAATACAACACCGCCAACAATTAAAAGCGTATCTGTTGTTGATGGCTTCAATCTGGATATTACTTTCTCCAAACCTGTCGATTTAAGTTCGGCCAGCGCTGCAAATAACTATAACTTATCTGGTGGTTACGGTGCTCCAACAAGTGCTAGTTCTACTGCATTAGCCAATGTTTACAGGTTAACTTTCCCGAAAGAATTAATTTCTGGGAACTATACGTTGGGCGTTAATAATGTAAAAGATGTAACCGGTAATGGGATTGCCGCGAATAGTTTAATCAATTTTGTTCACATTAAAACTTACACGCCAAAATATGGCGATTTAGTTATTAACGAAATATTTGCCAATCCCTCGGGAAGCCCTTCCTTGCCACAGAAAGAATTTGTAGAAATCTGGAATACTACAAGTGAATACATTTTGACAGCAGGGTGGAAATACGCCGACCAAACCTCAACCTACACGTTTCTTCGCGACACGATTAAGCCAAATCAACACTTTATTCTTACCACACAAGCCGATGAATTGCTATTTAAACCCTATGGGAAAACCATTGGAATTTCGCCATGGCCGAGTTTAAATAATGACAAAGATATGCTTACTTTAACTGACAACACGGGTAATCTTATTGATAAAGTTGCTTACTACGATACCTGGTATAAAGATGAGCAAAAGAAAAAAGGCGGCTATAGCTTAGAGCTAGTCGACCCGAAAAATGTTTGTGGTGGCACGCAAAACTGGTCGGCCTCAAATGATGTTTCGGGTGGCACCCCCGGAAAACCGAACTCGGTTTACCGTAGCCAGATAAGCAGCGAAATTCCAAAATTATTGTCGGCAAGCGTAATCGATAGTATAACCGTCAGGGTAGAGTTTTCCAAGGCTATCGACAGCTTGTCGGCAGCTAATCCTGCTAGTTATTCAATAAACAATGGTATTGGCAACCCAAAGTCTGCCACAATTGAAGCCGGCTTTAATGTGTCAATCCTCAAATTTTCGTCTCAAATCACAAGAGGAGTAGAGCATAAATTAACGCTTACAAAACTTACAGACTGCGCCGGGAATGTTATTAGTGCAACAGAAAATACAGCAAAACTCTTCATAGCAAAGAAGATTGCTTTAAATGATATTCTGCTTTCTGAGGTGCTGTTCAATCCAAAAGTTGGAGGTGTAGACTTTGTAGAAATTTACAATAATTCAAATCAAGTCCTGGACTTAAAAGACGTGCAACTAGCTAATCTCGGTGCCGATGGGAAGGCGGCCAACATTTAAAATTTATCTGTTAAAACTACACTTATGTTGCCAAAAACCTACTGGGTTGCAAGTACGAATACGAGTAGCGTTAAGGCTGGCTACACCTGCGAAAACCCCGACAATTTTGTCCAGTTAAATGCGCTGCCATCTTATAATAACGATAAAGGGTCTGTAGTTTTATTAAGCAATAATCTTCAGCTCGATAGATTTGACTACACAGAAAATATGCACATTGCGTTGCTGCAAGACCCGAACGGTGTGTCTTTAGAACGGATTTCGTTTACAAGAGGCGCAAATGAGCCGGGAAATTTTACATCTGCTGCTGCATCAGCAGGGTTTGGTACACCAACTTACAAAAATTCACAGAAAACAAATGGAGAGGAGCGATTCGTTAAACTTTTGAGTAAAACCTTTTCGCCCGATGGCGATAATTTTGAAGATGTACTGGTTCTCGATTATCAGGTCGCCGAAAATTCTACTTTTGCAACTGTTGCTGTCTATTCAGACAAAGGGCGCTTAGTTAAAAGTTTGCTGAGAAATCAAAGCATCGGTACGAAAGGCATTTTAAGATGGGATGGCTTTACGGATAACGGCCAGGCGGCACCGATTGGAATTTATGTTGTCCTATTTGATGTTTTCGATTTGAATGGCAACACGCATCGATTTAAAAATACCTGTGTGTTGGCAGGAAAATTAAACAAGTAGCATTCAGATTTGCAAGCTAGCCAAATTATTAATTTTTAAGGAGTTTGCATTGCCGACGCAACTGCAAACTCCTCAAAGTTTTCAATATTATATTAGATTAGCTTTAATGTATGCGCAGCTCGCAGCAACTGATTCAATAGGATTTGGGTTATAATTTGTTTCGTGCTCTACAAAATAGTGTTGCATGCCAGATAGTTTTGACTCAGCAAAAATTGCCTTAAAATCAATTGAACCCTTACCGATTTCAGTGTTCCATTCCGGTTTTGCCTTGTCCATATCTTTAACGTGCCACATCGTGAAGCGACCCGGATATTTTTTAAACAACGCAAGCGGATCGTTTCCAGAGCGTACGGCCCAGTACAAATCAAGCTCGAAATTAACAAGATTCTTATCTGTTTCGGTTAAATAAACATCATAACCTGTTGTATCACCAAGCTTTTTGAATTCAAAATCGTGGTTGTGATATGCAAACTTCAGTCCCGATTCCTTTGCCAAAGCAGCAACTTTGTTAAAATCATCTGCTACTTTTTTAAAACCATCGATGCCCTTAGCCATATCTACATGCGCACCAGCAATGGTGAAGTATTTTCCACCAATTGCAGCTGAAGATTCTATATCAGCTTTAAGTTTATCTGTATTGCCGGTTTTGCTGAATTCATCCATACCGTAATGGCCGCTAGGTGCTTTCAAACCGTTGTCCTTTAACAAATTTTTGAACTCTTTAGGTGTTAAACCCCAAAATTTTCCATTAGCAAACCCATAGGTTTCAACTTCCTTAAAACCAGCCTGCGCAACTTTTTCAATTACACTCCGTACATCATTAGGTAACTCTTTGCGCAAAGAATATAATTGCAAGCCAACATTTTTCTTCACTTTATCAAATGCGAAAGATGGTATCAGCAATGCTGCCCCTGCTGCTAAGCCGGCCTGTTTTATAAATGTTCTTCTAGAATTCATGGTAGGCTTAAGTTAAATCAGTTCTTTTTTTATGTAAGCACAACTGGCAGCAACGGATTCGATTGGATTTGGCTTATAATTGGTTTCGTGCTCTACAAAGAAGTGCTTCATGCCGGAAAGCTTTGCTGCGGCGAAAATGCTTTTAAAGTTAATAGAACCTTGACCAACCTCGGTGTTCCACTCTTTTTTGTTTTTATCCATGTCTTTAACATGCCACATGGTAAAGCGGCCCGGGTTTTCCTGAAAAAGTTTTATCGGATCTTTTCCAGAGCGGACAACCCAGTACAAATCCAGTTCAAAATCGACCAGGCTTTTATCGGTTCCGGTTAATAAAATCTCATAACCAGTTGTGTCTCCATGTTTATCAAACTCGAAGTTGTGGTTATGGTATGCCAAACGAATTCCGGCATCTTTGCAAACCTGCCCGGCTTTATTAATTTTTATTGCTAATTTTTTATAGTCGTCGGCCGTTTTTCTAATGCTTTCATCCAACCATGGAACAGTAACATATTCACTTCCTAAAACTTTTGCAGCGGCTATCGCGGCATTAAGTTCTGCTTCATTATCATTAATTAGATAACTATAATGGCCACTAACAGCTTTCAGACCGTTGTCGTCCAGGATTTTTTTTAATTCCTGAGGCGTTAAGCCCCAAAATTGATCTTTTATGGAAAAACCGTAAGTTTCTACTTCCTTAAACCCAGCTTTAGCTACTTTTTCCAGAACACCTTTTACATCTTTTGGAAGATCATCACGAAGTGAGTACAATTGAAGTCCGACAACCTGTTCGCGTGCAGCAAATGCAAATGAAGGCGCTAAAAGTGCAGCTGCAGCCACCATGCTGCTATTTAGTAAAAAATTTCTTCTGGATATCATAATTTTTAAATATCGCAAATTGAAATGGCTTTTTTTAGCGAAGCCAGTTTATCTGCATTTTTAGGTATAAATTCTTGTGCTACGAAACCTTTGAAGCCTGTTTCGAATATGGCTTTCATTATTGCGGGGTAGTAAAGTTCCTGACAATCATCAATCTCATTTCTACCTGGTACGCCGGCCGTGTGGTAATGAGCAATGTAATTATGGCTGCTTTTGATTGTACTGATAACATTACCTTCATCAATCTGCATGTGATAAATGTCGTATAGCAGTTTAAAGTTCTCAGAACCTACACGTTTACAGAGTTCTACACCCCATGGCGTAGTATCACATTGATAATCTTTATGATTAACCTTGCTATTTAAAAGCTCCATCACTAAAATAACACCATGTTTTTCGGCGAGTGGCATTAACTTTTTCAATCCCTCAGCGCAATTATTCCATCCCGTTTCATCATCTTTGCCCCGGCGATTTCCACTAAAGCAAATCAGATTTTTGTAACCTGCAGCCGCCACCAAAGGGATCATCTCCGTATAACTGGCAATTAGCTGGTCATGAAATTTCTTATCGTTAAAACCATCAACAAGGTTGATTTCTGCGCCATTACACATGCTCGATGTTAAGCCATGCTTTTTCAACGTAGGCCAATCCTTAGGTCCAACCAAGTCTATTCCGGTTATACCAAGCTTTTTTGCTTCAATGCAAAGCGTTTCCACATCCAGACTACTGAAACACCACCTGCAAACAGCGTGATTAATGTTTCCTTTCAGTTTGAATTGTTTAGTTAAATCTTCTTCAGCCATAGCCAATGCAGAAAAACCGGAAGTAACACCTATTGCGGCTGTACCGGCAATGATATTTTTCAAGGCGTTTCTTCTGTTTAATTTCGATTGCATTTTTAAATTGTTTTAGGCTCTATTTCGGCTTTAGTTTTATCATTAAAAACCAATGCGAAAAGTATAAATACTAACAAAGCGATACCGGCCGGGATTATCCAAACCATTTTCCAATCGATAACACCTTCGGCTGATTTATAGGCATCTGAAATTTTTCCTGCCACGGCAAATCCGATAAGCATGCCAACACCATATGTAGCCAGCGTAATTAAGCCTTGCGCAGAACTTTTAAAGCGTTCGCCGGCTTTAGAGTTGGTATAAATCTGGCCGGATACAAAGAAGAAATCATAACAAACACCATGTAAAGCAATCCCTAAAATTAGCATAAAGCTTAATTCTCCCGCGTTTCCATACGCAAACAAGGCATAACGTACCGCCCAGGCCAACATACCGACCAAAATGGTCATTTTAAAGCCGAACCGCTTAAAGAACACTGGTATAAATAATAAGAAAATTACCTCCGACGCCTGACCAATCGTCATTTTTCCGGTTGGGTTATCCATACCGATATCCGATAGGAATGGATTGGCATTTTGGTAATAGAAGGCAAGCGGGATACAAATCAATATTGATGAAATGAAGAAAATTAGAAAGTTTTTGTCTTTCAATAGTTTCAATGCATCTAAGCCTAACACATCAGAAACCGTAATTTTTTCGCCAGTAACTTTTGGTGGTGTTTTAGGCAGCGTAAAGCTGAATAGTCCTAAAACCAACGACACGATGCCAGCCATTAAAAATGTGTTTCTCAACAGTCCCGATTCAGTTCCTTCTTTCGAATCCCAGTGGAAGAAAAAGCTGATAAGTAATCCAGCTGCAATCCAGCCGATAGTTCCCCAGATGCGAATGTTAGAAAACTCTTTTTCCGGGTCTTTCATCTGATTGAATGAAACAGAATTAACCAGTGCAAGTGTAGGCATAAACAAAATCATGTAGCCTAAAACGTAAGGATAAAAGACGCTGATTTCTGTGGCATTATACATTTGATACATCAAAATTGCACCAATAATGTGTAAAACACCTAAAATTCTTTCTGCATTAAAATATCTATCAGCAATTAAGCCGACAATAAAAGGCGCAATAATTGCCCCCCAGGATTGCGTCGAAAATACAGCGCCGGTTTCAGCACCGGTTGCTTTTAAGTTGTTACCCAGAAAAGTGCCTAAAGTAACAAACCATGCGCCCCAGATAAAAAATTCCAGGAACATCATAAAAGAGAGTTTAAAGCGAGTAGTGCTATTCATTTGGTTATTTGGTTTAGAAAAAGTTAATAGAGGTATAAGGCGGCAACTCAGTTAATTTGCACCGCCACTTAAAATGTCTTTGTTATAGTTCTTTTATTGAAATGTTTTTATACCAAACTTCGTCGCCATGATCTTGCAGGGCGATTTTGCCTGTTTTAAAAGTGCCCCAATCTTTCCAGGTTGCAAATTTACTTCCTGAAACCAGCGCTTTCCAGTTGTCATCCCACAATGTGGTTTTTACAACGGTAACGCCATTCAATATCAAGGTTAAATTACCTTTTTTGCTTATGATTTCTGCAGAATTCCATTCGCCAACTGGCTTAACGAGCTCAGAAGAACTTTTAACTAAATCGTATAAATCACCTGCACGGTGTTTTGTAATTTTTCCATCTGGATGGCCATCGTTATCGATAACCTGCATTTCCAAACCAGTTGAATAGGTTGCGCCAAACTTAGGATCTTCGTGAACATAAAAGATTAAACCGCTATTCGCTTTTGGAGCAACTTTCCAATCATACTTCAGGTGAAAATCTCCGTAGGCTTTATTTGTAACCAAATCGCCGCCGCCATCTTTACCTTTTGTGGCTAAATCGAGATGCAATGCGCCATCTTGAACTTGCCATGCACTGCCCACGGTGGCTTTGTTGTAAGTATGCCAGCCGGTAGTCGTTTTGCCATCAAATAGTGGCTTAAAACCTTTTTGAGCACGCGATATTTGGGTTACTGCCAATAAAATACAGGCAGAAAACAATATTTTTTTCATTATAATTTATTTACTGTTACTACAATTTACCGGGCAAAAATAAAGTCAATTTGCCCGGTAAGTTGTAAATAATGTGGTTTTATTAAAGTGTTAAACTATTCCAGCCTTTACGATATTCGCGTTTCACGAACTGGTTGGCTTCGTCGAAATTGGTGATTTTCATGTTATCATTATCCCAAAGCATTTTCATGTAACGACCAGGATAGGTAACTTTCCCGTTTACGGTTTTTTGGATATCGAAACTTCTGATTGCTAAATTGGCCATTAGTAATGCTTCTGTTAACGGGCCGGCAATTTCAAATGGAGAACTAACTTCCTGCTTGCCGTAACCAGCAATTGCAGCTTCTACCCATTGTTTATAGTGTCCGTTTGCGCCATCGGGAACTCGTGCATATTTTGCGGCTACTTTGATGTCGTTATTCCTGCTTAGTGGTAAAAGTTTCGGATTTGCACTGTAAGTTTCGCTCATCATTTTACCTTTCGTACCGATAAACAGTGTACCGTTTCCACCATCGCCAAAGGTTTCATTTGCTTCGAGCTCTTGAGGCCGTTCTGGTTGTATACCCCCGTCCATCCAATGCAATGTTACATCGCCTTTGGTTTTATTGGTTTTAGGGAATTTTAAAGTTACATGGCTAGAAGGCGGGCAGCTTTCCGGAAAGTAACCGCGTTTAAACTCATCAACGTAAACAGAGCCAACGCTGGCTTCAACTTCTTTTGCATACTTTAAATTTAATACACTAAATGGTGCCTCAATCAGGTGGCAGCCCATATCGCCTAAAGCGCCGGTTCCGTAATCCCACCAGCCACGCCAGTTAAATGGAACCAGTTTATCAACATAGTCTTTCTCAGGAGCCGTTCCAAGCCATAAGTTCCAGTCCAGTTCTTTTGGAATTTCTGCTTTTTTATCAGGCCATGGAATACCTTGAGGCCAAACCGGGCGATTTGTCCATGCGTAAACCGTGTGTACATCGCCAATAAGCCCGGCTTCATACCACTCCTTCATTTGGCGGGGACCATCATTAGATGCACCCTGATTACCCATTTGAGTTACTACTTTGTATTTTTTTGCTGCTGCGGTTAAAATACGAGCTTCGTAAATGTCGTGTGTTAATGGCTTTTGCACATACACATGCTTACCTAGCTGCATCGCCGCCAGAGCTTGAACGGCATGGTTATGATCGGGCGTAGAAACGGAAACTGCATCAAAGTTTTTATGTTCTTTATCTAGCAATTCTCTCCAGTCTTTATAATATTTTGCCTTCGGAAAAGCTTTTACACTTGCTGCAGCTCTTCTATCGTCAACATCACATAAGAAAGCGATATCGGCCTTGCCGCTTTTCGCAAACATTGCGATATCACTTTGCCCTTTACCACCCGCACCGATACCGGCAACGAGTAAGCGATCGCTTGGTGCTAAAAATCCTCTTCCACCTAAAACATGGCGTGGAACAATCATAAATGCAGCGGCAGCGATGGCGCTGGTTTTAATAAAATCACGGCGGTTACCCGTGTTTTTATTTTCTTGCTCTGTTTTCATTATTCAATAGGGTTTGTTATCAGGTTGTTACTTTTTTAATGATAAAATGTATTTTGCCATTAATTTAGCATCTTCCTTTTTTAAGGTTGCATGCGCTGTCATTGGCATTGTACCCCAAACACCTGTTCCGCCCTTAATAATTTTATCAGCTAAATAATTTATGTTTTTTTCTGTTGCAGGATATTTCTTTGCAACGTCTACATAAGCCGGACCTATAATTTTATTGGTCTTGTTGTGGCATCCCAGGCAATCCGACTTGTTAATCAGTTTTTCGCCAGGTGATACCTGAAAAACAGCATGGTTGCTTTTTGTTGCGATTGCTGCAACAGCCTTTTCCTTTGTTAAATCTGCTTTCGAGAAAGACGCCATGAAGATGACCACTGCGCCTAAAATTAAAAATGTTTTTTTCATGTGTGTGTATTGTTTTTAAAGGTATTCAGCTTGCCTAAATCGTTTTATAAAAAAGGATTTGGCAAGTTTTCATTGTGTGTGTTTTCTATTTTATTTATAAACCTAATATTTTTTTGTTGAATTCAGCGTCGCTTCCAGATGCTGCGAAATCGTCAAAAGCCTTATCAGTTACTTTGATAATGTGGTTTTTGATAAATTCTGCACCCTCTCGGGCACCATCCTGTTGATTTTTTATGCAGCATTCCCACTCCATAACAGCCCAGCCTTTAAAATCATATTGAGCTAATTTACTAAAAATGGTTTTAAAATCAACCTGGCCATCACCAGGCGAACGGTATCTGCCGGCACGGTTTGCCCAACTTTGGTATCCACCAAAAGTGCCTTGTTTGCCTGTAGGATTAAATTCTGCGTCTTTAACGTGGAAAGCCTTGATTCTTTCGTGGTAAAAATCGATGTACTGAATGTAATCTAATTGTTGCAACACAAAGTGAGATGGATCATACAATAAGCATGCCCGAGGATGATTGTTCACAGCAGAAAGAAACATTTCGTATGTTTCTCCGTCGAATAAGTCCTCTCCGGGGTGAATTTCGTAACAAACGTCAACCCCGCAATTATCGAATTCGTTTAAAATTGGTGTCCACCTTTTTGCCAGTTCAGCAAAACCTTCCTCAACTAATCCCGCCGGGCGTTGAGGCCAGGGGTGAAAGTATTGCCAGAGCAACGATCCGCTAAAAGTAGCGTGTGCGTTTAAGCCTAAGTTTTGTGATGCTTTTGCTGCATATTTCATCTGTTGCACAGCCCATTCTTTTCTTGCAGCAGGATTTTTATGAACAGCTTTCGGCGCAAAGGCATCGAATAAATCATCGTATGCCGGATGAACGGCAACCAACTGGCCTTGAAGGTGTGTAGATAGCTCAGTAATTTCCAAGCCATACGACGCAATTTTACCTTTAAGCTCGTCTGCATAAGTTTTACTTTCAGCTGCCTTCTGTAAATCGATAAACCTCGAATCTAGTGTTGGCATCTGGATACCTTTAAAACCTAATCCTTTTGCCCACTCACAGATACTTTCTAATGAATTAAATGGAGCTTCATCACTAATAAACTGAGCCAAAAATACTGCAGGTCCTTTTGTTGTAGTCATAATCAATTAAATTTTATAGTCCCACCATTTTTGGTCAGCATTACTGGAATTTACCACATTTTCGATAAAAGCCATCCCTCTGACACCATCTTCGGTATTCGGAAAGTCCAACATTTCTGGTGTTGGTTGCTGGTTATTCAACTTAGCATCAACTGTTAACGCAAAATTTCTATAAATATTTGCGAAGGCTTCCAGATAACCCTCAGGGTGTCCACCTGGCGTACGTGTATTGTGCTTAGCGAAGCTGCCCATATATCCGTTACCCGTTCTATAAATCTGAGCCGGCTCGTTTAACCACCTAACAACCAAGGTATTTGGTTCCATTTGATGCCATTCTAAGCCGCCTTTTTCACCGTATACTTTAATCTTAAGTGCGTTTTCTTCTCCAGCTGCAATTTGTGAAGCAATTAAAACGCCGTTTGAGCCGTTGTCGAATTTGAGCAACACATTTCCATCGTCGTCTATTGCTCTTCCAGGTACTACGATGCTTAAATCAGCACAGATTTTAGCAATTTTTAGTCCTGAGATGTATTCAGCCAGATGTGCTGCATGCGTACCAATATCGCCCATGCTACCGCTTTTTCCGGTTTTTGAAGGGTCAGTTCTCCAGGCGGCTTGTGCATTTCCTTCTCTTTCAGAAAGTGTACTTAGCCAACCCTGCGGGTATTCCACAACGATCTTTCTAACAGCCCCTAACATGCCTTCGCTAACCATCTGTTTTGCTTGCTTAACCATTGGATAGCCAGAGTATGTATGAGTTAAACAAAGTGTCAGGCCAGTTTCTTTAACTTTGGCGTCAAGTTGTTTAGCCTCTTCCAGGGTCAAGGTCATAGGTTTTTCTATAACTACGTTGAAGCCTAAATCCAGCGCCATCATTGCGGGTGCAAAATGTGCGAAATTCGGGGTAACGATTGTCACAAAGTCAATGCGCTCACCGGCAGGCAATTCACTTTCTTTAGACAACATTTCTTCATAGTTTTTGTAAATTCTGCTGTCAGGAAGGAACAGCATTTTACCTGATTCGTATCCAACTTCAGGATTTACACTTAAAGCACCCGCAGATAGTTCAATTAAACCATCCATGTTAGCTGCAAGGCGATGTACGGCCCCGATAAAGGCGTCTTTTCCACCGCCTATCATGCCCATTCTAAGTTTTCTTTGCATAAGGTGTAAGATAATGACAAAAGGCTTAAGGTAAATGGAACGCTTCCACAAACCTTAAACCTTTTGCATTGAACTTTTTGTTAAATGTTATTTTTCTTTAATTCTTTTACTGCATAATCTGCCGCACGTGCAGTTAGGGCCATAAATGTTAATGATGGGTTTTGGCATGCAATAGATGGCATACATGCTCCGTCGGTAACAAAAACATTATTTACTTCGTGCATCTGATTCCATTTATTGAGTACAGAAGTTTTCGGGTCGTTACCCATTCTTGCTGTGCCTTGTTCGTGGATTGCCATACCTGGGTAGCAGCCGTTGTCATACGTTTTGATATTTTTCATTCCCGCAGCTTCCAGCATTTCAGCAGCATCGTTCATCATATCAATACGCATCTTTTTCTCATTCTCCTTGTATTCGCAATCAATTGCCAATACCGGCTGTCCCCATTTGTCTTTTTTAGTTTTGTCGATGTAAACCTTGTTTTCGTAATAAGGCAACATTTCGCCGAAACCACCCAAGCCCATTGTCCAGTTTCCTGGTGTGGTCATTTTCTCTTTCAAGCCCGCACCAAACGAAAGTTCGGCGACATCACTTTGCCAGTTTGAACGGCTTGCACCGCCCTGATAGCCAAAGCCACGAAGGTAATCGCGTTTATCATTACCAATATTCTGATATCTTGGAACATAAATTCCGTTGGCACGGCGGCCATAAGTGTATTTATCGTCGAAACCTTCTGCCTCGCCAGATGCGCCGCAGCGAAAGTGGTGATCCATTAAATTGTGACCCAACTGGCCGCTTGAATTACCCAATCCGTTTGGATGTGCTTCTGAAGTAGAATTTAATAAAACGAATGTAGTACCTAACGTAGAGCCGTTAACGAAGATGATTTTTGCATAAAATTCCATCGTTTTGTTGGTTTCCGCATCAATCACCATTACCCCTTTAGCTTTTTTAGTGTCCTTATCATATATGATGTGGTTCACGATAGAATATGGCCTTAAGGTTAAACGCTTTGTTGCCATTGCCGCAGGAAGTGTTGAAGACTGTGTGCTGAAATAGGCACCGAAAGGACAGCCACGGCTGCATAGATTACGATATTGGCAATTGCCACGGCCTTTATGCGGCACGGTTAAATTTGCAACCCGGCCTATCATAATAATTCTTTCTCTTTTATAATGTTCTTCCACGCGGGCTTTAACCGATTTTTCAACCACATTTAAATCCATTGGTGGTAAGAATTCGCCATCAGGGCAGGTTGGCCAGTTTTCTTTTGAGCCGCTGATTCCTGCAAATTTTTCCGCGTAATCATACCATGGTGAAAGCTCTGCATAACGAAGAGGCCAGTCACTGCCATGCCCGTCTTTAGCATTATCTTCAAAGTTATGGTCACTAAGGCGATAACTCTGGCGTCCCCACATTAATGATTTTCCACCAACGTGAAAACCACGATACCAGTCGAATCTTTTATCTTCGGTATATGGACATTCTAAATCGTTTACCCACCATTTTTCATTCGCCTCCTGGTATGGATAATCTCGTTTCTGAACAGGGTGTGTGCGTTTTTGTTCTTCGGTTAACCTACCGGCATGTTTAAAATCCCATGGATTTTTCATTGCAGTTTCGTATCCCGTAATGTGCTCGATATTCATTCCTCTCTCGAGCATTAAAACACGCAGGCCCTTTTCTGTAAGTTCTTTTGCAGCCCAGCCGCCACTAATCCCCGATCCTATAACAATAGCATCGTAAGTATTTTCAGCTTTTAAATTTGTATTTAAATTCATGATGTTTTGTTGTTGTGGTTAGAAATTAAGTAGCCCAGGATTTTTGACCTGGCTTTAATGGTGCACTACCATCATAGCGGCCAGGAATAAGCACATATTCGCGTGCCTTCGTACAGCCAATTTCTGAAGAATAGTAACCTAATAAAGTCAAATCCCTGGCGGTAACGAAGAAATAGACCAAATCCTTATTTTCTTCTGATTTAGTTTCTTTTTGCGCCAATGCCATTGCTCTTAAATCAACCATCAGTTTGGTTCGTTCAGCAGCTGTTAAAGTTGCGTAACTTTTCTTAAAATCTTTCATCGATTTTTCCTGAAGCGCTTTGAAGCCGTTAGCGAACGATGTTTGCATCGTTTTCGGGTAACAATCCTGCATCATCATTGGAATAAATTTGCCCAATCCTGCAGCTTTCGCTCCGCCAGATGATTTAGTAGCGGGAACAATTACATCGGCAAATTCGGCAAAAATCTTTTCATCCTGTAAAGAATAGGATACGAAGTTCTTTTCGTTTTCAGGGAGCGTAAAACTTTCGAACAAAACGCCCATCGTACTTGCAGAAATCGCTCCTCCAAGTAGAAATGCAACGTTTTTTAGTGCTTCTCTTCTATGCATCGTTTATGTGTATTTTATATATTTATTATCTATATACTGGTTGGTAATATTAATGAAAATATGGGATAAATACTGTTAAAATTTTGGTAAATTACTTGTCTGCAATGCGATTGTTACCGAATGGAATTGTTCTAAATAGCAAAAAATTATTTGCTCTAAACTATCTTTAAAGCCCTTTTTGAACAATCTTAACTTCGTGTAAAAATTACATTTAGCGCTAATGAAATTATAGTTTACTAATAAATTTCCCTTCGTTTAATTAACATGCTCAGGCTGCCAAACTAACAACTAATTTTTAATGTGATTGTAGCTTTCCGTAATGCTTTGATAAACGTCTTTTCTCACTAAATCCTTTTCTGCAAAAATGTATGCTATACCTGCGGTTTTTGAGGCTGTTTTCCTCTAAGCAATTTGTTCACGTTCGATGTACTTGTTGGCAATTACTTCGGCTCTTATGTGGTTTTTCACCACTAATTTTAAGGCTCCAAACAAGTAATTTCTTTTATGGCTGCGGTTTCAAGTTTTTCCTACAACGAAATAAAAATGTTTTCAACAGGTTCCCGGGTAATAATCTTATCTCCCGTTTTTTGGTATGCCTGCGATAATTATTCTGAACTGAAACTTAATAAAATCTTTCCATACGTAGCCACTTCTCCTAACTTAAGGCGATTTACTAAATCTGTAAAATCTTCGGGTTGAAGAGGTCTCGTATTATATTTGACTCTAAGTAAGTGTACTAAATTATTTCTTCTGGACTTTATTTATTGCGTAGAAACGCTTTTAAAACGTTTGCGGTGGCTTATTGGAAAAAATAGATGTGAAGGATCTACTTACTTTAAATATTTTACAGTGCTTTTATCTCAATTTTTTACCTTTGCTCAAGTTTTAGAGAAAATATGCAGGAAAATATAGTTGTTTTAGGTTCTAACGGGCAAATTGGAACGGAATTGGTTACCATGTTACGTAAAATATATGGTGATGATCATGTTGTTGCCTGCGACATTCGCCGGCCAGATTATGATATCAAAAACTCGGCACCGTTCGAGTTCGTTAACGTGTTAGATAAGGAAATGATTAAAGGCATTTTCCAAAAATATAAGCCAACTCAGGTTTATCTGCTCGCTGCATTATTATCTGCAACTGGTGAGCAAAACCCCAAACTTGCCTGGGATTTAAATATGAACGGTTTGCTAAATGTTTTAGATTTAGCATTAGAGTATAAAACTGCAAAAGTTTATTGGCCGAGTTCTATCGCTGTTTTCGGTCCGAATTCGCCAAAAGATGGTACCCCGCAATATTGCACTATGGATCCGAATACGGTTTATGGTATTAGTAAACTCGCAGGAGAACGTTGGTGTGAGTATTACCATCAGAAATATGGTTTGGATGTACGAAGCATCCGCTACCCCGGTTTAATTAGCTGGAAAGCAGCTCCGGGTGGAGGTACAACAGATTACGCAATCCATATTTTCCATGATGCATTAAAAAAAGGTAATTATCAAAGTTTTTTAAATGCAGGTTCCGAACTGCCGATGATGTACATGGAAGATGCAATTAGAGGAACAATCGAATTGATGGATGCGCCTGCAGACCAGATTTCGGTTAGAAGCAGTTACAATTTCGGCGGTGTAAGCTTCACGCCAGAAATTTTAGCTGACGAAATCAGGAAACATATTCCTGAATTTAAATTAACTTACAGCGACAAAGATCCACGTCAGCAAATTGCCGATAGTTGGCCACGTTCTATAGATGACAGCGTGGCAAGAAATGACTGGAACTGGAAACCGGCATTCGATTTATCGAAACTGACTGTTGATATGTTAAATAACTTAAAAAAATAGGGTAAAGGGTTTTGGGTAAAAGGCTCAGCGTGTTTAAGCGATACCTGATGCCAACCAACTGATACTAAATACCAAATAGTGATATTAAAAAATGGGAAGAGCATTCGAATTTAGAAAAGAAAGAAAATTTAAACGTTGGTCTAAAATGGCTGTACAATTTACCCGAATTGGTAAAGACATTGTAATGGCTGTTAAAGAATCGGGTCCAAATCCTGAAACTAACTCGCGTTTACGTACAGCAATGCAAAATGCCAAGGCTGTAAATATGCCTAAGGATAGGGTAGAGGCGGCTGTTAAGCGTGCTTCCGATAAATCGATGGCTAATTATGAAGAAATTGTTTACGAAGGATATGCGCCGCATGGTGTTGCTGTATTAATAGAAACCGCAACTGATAATACGAACCGTACAGTTGCAAATGTTCGTAGCTATTTTAATAAAACCGATGGTTCTTTAGGCAAAACAGGTTCTTTGGATTTCGTTTTTAACCGTAAATCTGTTTTCCGTTTTGTACCTGCAGAAGGGCTCGACCTTGAAGAATTAGAGTTTGAGCTAATTGACGCCGGCCTGGAGGAATTGTACGTAGAGGCTGATGAAGATGGAAACGATGTTGCAGTTGCTCAGGGTGCTTTCGAAAACTTTGGTTCGCTTCAAAAAGCCCTTGAAGAAAAAGGCATTGAATTGAAGAGTTCAAAACTGGAGCGTATTGCATTGTCGCACCACGAGGTAACTGAAGAACAGGCCGCTGATGTTTTGAAATTAATCGATAAGCTGGAAGAAGACGACGACGTTCAGGCTGTTTACCATAACATGGCAGAATAGATTAACCAAATCAAAGAAAAAAAGCTCCGGAATTAATTATCTCCGGAGCTTTTTTTGTTTTTTCTAATTTTTTTTGTGCGAAAATAACCAGGGCAATAGCTCCGGTTCGGCAAATGCACTATCCCAACTGTTGTGGTTAGCTAACGGATACAGCGTAAATTTTACCTCATTGCCCACTACTTTTAACCGCTCAGAGATTGCGATTGAAAAGGCCGGATCAACAACATCATCCTTTGCGCCATGGAAAATCCATAAAGGCACGGTTTTGTATTTATTGATGTTATTAGTGTTGTCACCACCACAAATGGCGATGGCAGCAGCAAAAGTTTTTCTCTGCCTTCTCAACAATTCATAAGTTCCCATTCCTCCCATAGATAGCCCACCAACATAAACCTGATTTCTATTTACAAAAGGTTTTTTGAGAAAATCTTTTACCACTGCCTGCAATGCATGCATGGCTTTTGTAGGCCTGCCCCCTTCAACGAAACTGAAACTTCTTTTGCCCTGGGCATTTGGTGCGATTATTACATTTGCCCAATAATCATTTGGGGGGCATTGAGGAAAGACAATAATCGCCGGGAAGTTTTTTCTAACCTCATCCTTAAGAAATAGTTTGCCACCGTGAACCAGCTGACTTTCGTTATCGTTTCCTCTTTCGCCACTTCCATGTAGAAAAAATAGTATCGGATATTTTTTAGACGCGTCAAATTGCTCCGGGAAAAGAACTCTGTAAAAGATCGAATCGCTCCCTTTTATGTAACTTCCTTTTTCGTATTTGTTAAAATCCTGTGCTTTAGTAGAAAGTACAAATGCTACCAGAAATAAGGTTAGAAATGTTTTCATCATACACAAAATTAAAAAACCCCAGCCATTTTGCAATAGTCTGGGGTTTAACTAACCATTCTTTAACGCTTTACTTAAATGAAAAAGATGCCTCTTTAACATCTCTGGAGTTTGAACCGATAAAGACTTTAAAGTCTCCTGGTTCTGCTACAAATTTTAAATCTGAATTATAGAACTTCAAATCTTGTTCAGAAATGGAGAAGGTTACATTTTTAGTCTCCCCTGCTTTGAAGTATATTTTTTGAAAACCTTTCAGTTCTTTAACAGGTCTGGTGATGCTGCCGACTAAATCTCTGGTGTAAAGTTGCACAACCTCTTTACCACCAACAGAGCCATTATTTGTAACTGCTACTGTCGCGGTTATGCTTTTGCCCTTCGTTAAGGTATTTGAGCTTAACTTAATATCACCATAGGTAAAAGTTGTATAACTTAAGCCGTAGCCGAACGGGTAAAGTGGCTCATTACTTACGTCTAAATAATTGGAGCGGAATTTTTCGAACCATTTGCCTTCTGCAAGTGGGCGCCCCGTGTTTTTGTGTGCGTAAAAAATTGGCACCTGACCAACATTTTGAGGAAAAGTTGCGCTAAGTTTTCCTGATGGATTTACATCACCGAAAAGGACATCGGAAATGGCATTTCCGGCTTCACTTCCAGGAAACCAAACATTTAATATTGCAGGAATATTTTCATTTTCCCAGTTTAAAGCCAAAGGCCGTCCGGTAAATAAAACCAATACTACCGGTTTGCCCGTTTGTGCCAGGGCCCTTAACAAATTCTTTTGTGTCTGCGGAATCTGAATGTCAGTAACACTACTGCTTTCGCCGGTAAATTCCGAGCCTTCTCCCAACACAGCAACGACCACGTCGGATTTTTTGGCAACATTAACGGCTTCCTTAATCAGTTCTTCTTCAGTTCTCGAATCGCGTGTATAAGTATTGTTGTGTATGTTAACGTAGCGATGTTCTGCAACCGAATCTGCCAGGAAATTAGAACCACGAGCGGTTAAAATTTTAGCATTTTCACCCAAAGCATTTTTCATTCCCTGCAAAACTGTTACCGATTTATCGAATAATGCAGCAACACTCCAGGTTCCATACATGTTGGCTGTATTATCTGTAAGCGGGCCAATTAAACCAATTGTGCCTGATTTTTTTAATGGCAAAGTATTATTTTGATTTTTTAACAAAACAAAGCTTTCTGCTGCAATTTCTCGTGCGGCCTGGCGGTTTTGCGGGGTAAAAACCTCTGTTTCTGCTCGTTTCGGATCACAAAATTTGTATGGGTTTTGAAATAATCCAAGCTTGTATTTAGCCTGTAAGATTAATCTGCAGGCACTGTTAATCTGTTCAATTGTAACTTTTTTCTGTGCTAAAGATTTTTTAAGCGTTCCAAGAAAACCTTCACCCACCATATCCATATCTACACCTGCGTTTAAAGCCAATGCAGAAACGGTTTGTAAATCGCCCATACCGTGTGCAATCATTTCAGGGATACCTGTATAATCTGTCACCACGAAACCTTTGAAGCCCCATTGATTGCGCAAAACCTCTGTCATTAACCATTTGCTTCCGGTGGCCGGAATGCCATCAACTTCGTTAAACGAAGCCATGATGCTTGCTGCGCCGGCGTCAACAGCGGCTTTGTATGGCGGTAAATATTCGTTATACATTCTAACCTTGCTCATATCAGTGGTGTTGTAATCGCGACCGGCTTCTGCTGCACCGTATAATGCGTAATGTTTTACGCAGGCCAGAATCTGGTTGTTTGCTTTAAGATCGCCCTGATAACCTTTAACCATAGCTTTAGCTATCGCAGAACCTAAAAAAGCATCTTCACCATTGCCCTCAGATATACGGCCCCAACGCGGATCGCGGGATATATCAACCATTGGAGAAAATGTCCAGTTTATACCGCTTGCGCTCGCTTCAACTGCTGCAATTCTTGCAGATTTTTCAACCGCATACATATCCCAGGTTGCACTCATGCCCAACGGAATAGGAAAGACGGTGTTGTAGCCGTGAATAACGTCCATCCCAAAAAGCAAAGGGATTTTCATTCTGCTTTCTTCAACCGCAATCTTTTGAACGGCTGAAATTTTGTCGACACCTTTAATGTTAAACAATCCACCAACCTGTCCGGCCCTTATTTTTTTTCCAATATCGCTGCTATTCGCCTGTCCGGTGGTAATGTCGCCCGAGCTCGGTAAATTTAGCTGACCGATTTTTTCATCGACGGTCATTTTCGCCATTAGATTGGAAATAAAAGTGTTCATTTTTGCCTCATCGGCGGAAATGGGTTTTTTGGTTTGCGCTGAAGAACTAACGGCTATAGCCGCAAGTAAAATAAATAGGATGTTCGCTTTTCTCATTAGTATTCGTGTGTTTGTTCTTTTAAATTTATTCAACTGTTTTTACGTCAGTCTTTTTTGAAACGCCATTTTCATTAATTGCTTCAATGCTGAAATAGTATGTTTTTTTCAGATCCATTGCTTTAAACCAATATTCATTTAAATCATGAATCATGATGCAGTTGTAAAGTTTATCTGGTGCGGTGCCGTAATAAAGATTGTATGCAAAAGCATTATCAACCGGTTGCCATTTGATATAAGCACTTCGTTTATCTTTTTCGGTTCTCAGCACAATCAGATTTTTAACCTCACCGGGTTTGGCACCATTTCCATTGCCGAAAATTCTTAATCCGCTAATGGCGAATTTGCCTGTTGGCATATGGATGTTTACCATTTTGATAAATCTGGTTTTTACTGGTTGCTCCAACTCGATATAGTCATGAGGAACATCAGTTTTGTTCTTGCTTTTATCAACCAAAGTAGTCCATTTTTTTCCATCAGTTGATGATAAAATCTTGTATTGATGGTATATTCCGGTTTGTTTGCCAATAAATTCTGCATCCTGGTCTGCATAGTTAATCTGGATTGCATTTACTGTGGCCAAACTTCCCAAATCTGTTTGAATCCACTCTCCATTATTTGCGGTTTTTGCACTCCAATATGTTTTTATGCTTTCGTCTACTGCGTTATTTGCATTGAAAGCACCTAATGTTGAAGAAACGGTTACCGGCTTTTTATAGTTAATTAGCATCCATCCCGGCCCTGCCGCACCGCCTTCTTTTCTTTCAGAAGGAAGGTAAAGCGGGTAATCGCCGAAGGCGGTATTCGTCCACATCACATCGTCCTTATCAAAGCCTGTCGGCCAGATTCCTATTCTGCGTTCCCAGGTATTTTTAACACAGATAATGCTCGTAGAAACGTGCCAGTATTGCTTGCTGTTATCTTCAAAGGTTGCGCCGTGCCCGGCCCCGCGAGAAAAGCCCCCCGCTTTGAAGCTCAGCGGGTCTGATTGTGGCGTAAATTGAGTATCGTAAAACAATGGTTTAGAGCCAACTACAACACCATCGGCATAGCCACTAAATTCGGTTCCGGGTGCCCCGTATTGAAAATAATATTTTCCATTGTGCTTAGTCATCCAGGCGCCTTCAATAAAAGGATCGAGAAAAGTATTATCCATATTTTCTCCAAAACGCTGCCAGCCATAGCGCCAGGATTCTAAAATGTACATCGGCATTCGCGTTCCGATGGGTTTAAAAGTTTTTCTATCAAGCTCTACACCATAAACCGGATAGTTGTTACTGCTGCCATTGTACATGTAAAAGCGTCCGTCGTCATCAGTAAAAAAAGCAGGGTCCCAACCGCCGATTTCCAATGAATCTACCAGCGGTTTCCATTCATTTCCTTTCGGATTTGTACTCATCCACAGGGTGAAATTTTTTGTATAAGTGCTACCGAACACAACCATTGTATCGCCGAGGATACCAACAGCAGGTGCACAAAGTTCATCTTTCGTTTTATTCCATGGGCGAAGAAACTTTCTTTCTTCAAATTTCCAGTTCAACATATCCGGGCTATGCCAGTAGCCCCATTGGTTGGTGCTGAACAGGTAAAAATCGCCTTTGTAATTGACAATTACAGGATCGGCAGTTGCACGATGCTTTCCCCATTCCGTAAAAGATTCGAAAGGCGTGTAACCATAATCAATGTTGATTGGGTTGCAGTATGTTTTTTGTTTTTGAGCCGCGGCAATAAAACAAATCAGCGTAACTGCAAGTAAGAGCAACGTTTTCTTCATGCTATTTTTTTAATGTTGGGTGCTCAAATCCGAGTTTTGTTAAACCATTTTTTACATCCTGGTTTTGCATAAATAACTTCCAAAGCAAACCAGATCTATGGTTTTCTATCATCACAACCATTGGTCCCTGGTCTATTCCTAGATATCTTTTTGGATACCAATTGTCGGTTTCAGAATAAGCATCATAAAAACCGTATTTCCCCCAAACTTTATCACCTAAATCTTCGTAAAGATGCCTGATAAATTTTATAGATTCTTTTGGTGTATATGGAATTGACGAAATTGCCGCTGTGGGCGAAATCACACCAAAATCTTCCTGAGGATTGTGCGCTGCGTAGCCTTTAACCGAGTAACTTGCTGTTAAGCCCCAGCTGTTTTGGCCGTAACCTTTAAAATGTTTAGGGTTGGCAACACAATAATCGTGGATGGCGAGCGTATGGTTAACGTTGTTCTCCCAGTAATCAGCGTAGCTGTCTTTTAAGCCCTTCGGATTTAAACCCAAGTATGAGTAATGGGCCCAAAATAACGGTCCGACCGAATTTTTTTGCCCCTGGTAGTCCATTGTGAATGGATGGCCATACACACTAAATTTTGCTTTAATTTCACCGTTTCTGCCCCAGCCTTCGTGGTAAACTTCTGCAGGTATGGTATGTGTAGGAGAGGCCGCCGCCATTACATACATAATTAAGCATTCGTTGTAACCTTTAACCGGGAAATTCATTTCCCAGGCATATTCCGGCGACCAGTGCCAGTAAAGCACATTTTGTCCGCCATTGCGATACCAGCTGAAATCGATACCCCGAAAAAGTTCATTAGCTTTTTCAGAAAGCATTTTTTCTTGTGATGTTCCGTTTTTGTAATACTCTTTTATGCAAATTAATGCCTGGGCAACGAAGGAAGTTTCTACCAAATCGCCGCCGTTGTCTTTCTTACCGAACGGACGAACTTTACCACTGCGCCCTTCTATCCAGTGTGGCCAGGCGCCATGGAAACGATCTGCTTTTTCAAGGAAAGTCAAGATTTTGTTTAAACGCTCAAAACCCTGTTGTTTAGTTACATAGCCTCTATCTATTCCACTCAAAATAGCCATTAAACCGAAGCCGGTAGAACCTGTTGCAACCGTACCTTTATCGTTGTCGGGGTAAATGTTATCTGCGTGATACCGCTCCCGGCCGGCGCCAGAGTTGGGTTCAGCGCCATCCCAAAAGTACTGGAAGGTTTGTTTTTGAACTACATCAAGCAAAGCATCGTCTGATAAACCTTTTTTAATTGGAGGTGCAGTTTTTATCGTTTCAAAGGTTTGTGCATTGGTTGTGCATTGAATACCCGAGGTAATTAAAATAACGAAAAGAGATCTGAATATAAATTTCATTTGGTAGAAGGTATTTTAAAGGTTTGGACTACTGAAACCTAAATTACGCATCCCGGTCTTTACTTCAGGAGCACTCATGAATAGATTCCAGATTAAATTTGTACGGTAATTTTCTATCATGACAATAATTGGTCCCTGGTCTATAGCAAGAGCAGATGAAGCAAACCACTGATCCTGCAGAGAAAAGGCATCATAGAAGCCATAATCGCCCCAGGTTTTATTGCCAAGTTTGTAATAGAAATATTTTAGCGCCTGCATAGATTCAGTAGGTGTGTATGGGAAAGATGAAAGTGCTGCAGTAGGGGCAATAACGCCCACATCATTACCTGGCGCACTTGCTGTATAGCCTCCCTTAATGTCGCTTGCGGTTAAACCCCAACAGTTCGGTCCATAGCCATAATATGCCAGTGGGTTTGCAACGCAGTAGTTATAATTGATTTGAGTGTGGGCTTTGGTTTGGGTCTCATAATTTGCATAGGCGTCCGTCAATCCCTTCGGGTTGATGCCCATAAATGAATAATGCGAGAAAAATAACGGACCGCCATTGGCTGGCCCTAATGGAAGTTGAACGCCGTAATAGGTATTTCCGTTTTTCATGCCACCATTCTGAGCCCAACCGGCATCATAAACAGTTTTTGGAATTGAAAAAGTAGGCGAGGCAGCAGCCATGACATAAGTAACCAGACACTCGTTCCAGCCTTTTATTGGCAAATTCATATCCCAGTTATAATTTGGGCTCCAATGCCAGTAAAGTGTGCTACTGTTATCTTTACGATACCAGCTCCATTCTACACCATTGTAAATGTTGTTGATATCAGCTCTTAAAGCGGTTTCGTTGCCGTCTGCGCCGTTAAAAAACTGACGGGCAGTTATCAACCCTGCCATCAGATAAGATGTTTCTACCAAATCTCCACCGTTATCTTTTGTACTAAAAGGAATAACTTTTCCAGTATTTCCATCTAGCCAGTGTGGATAAGCGCCGTGGAATCGTTCAGCAGTTTTCAGGAAAGCGACCATCTTTTGCAGCCTCGCCAAACCATCGGCACGGCTAATGAAATTCCGGCTAATGCCCGTAACTATGGCCATTATACCAAATCCAGAACCGCCGGAAGTAACCGTGTTGCCAGCGGTATTCCGTTCGCGTGCCAGTCCGCTTGTTGGGTGACCAAAATCCCAAAAATATTTAAAGGTTTGTTTTTGAACCAGGGTTAGCAATTCGTCATCGCTTATTCTGGCAAATTTATCGGTCTCATCAATTGCTGTAATTAAGTTAACGGCAACACTGCTCTGAAGCTTACTTCCTGTTTTCGACAGTAGATTTGTTGTGGCCGTTAAAGTATATTTTGTAATGGGTTGTAAAGCCGCAGTTGGGGTAATCACAACCGTATTATCGTTGTTTTCTAAAGTTGAGGTAAAGGGAATTGCCGTTCCTGCTGCGTCGGTAAATGTAACGTTGCCGGCAACGGAAGAAAGATTGATAGGAGATGAAAAGGTTATTTTAACGACAGGTGAATTGTTTAATCCATAGTAAGTAAAGCCGGTAAAAGTGCCGTTTACTTTCAAGTCGGAGAACGAAAAAGACGTGGGTGTAACAGGTGGATCGACTGGTGTTGGCGTACTTCCTTTTTTGCATCCAAAAACAAAAAGTAAGACAACCATTAAATAAGGAAATGTTTTTGTCATCGTGTAGAATTAAAAAGGGTTGTCAATTTTGACAACCCTTTATTGTTTAATTGCCTTCAGCTTGAGTAATAAAAGAATTATTTGCCTCTTGCTTCTAATTTCGAAAGGTATCCAACTTCTTCGTCAGATAATGCTTTATTGTACAACCTAACCTCATCAATCTGGCCGGTTAAGAAACTAGCCCAGTCTTGTTTACCCGTGCCTGTTGTTTGGCTTGGATTGGTTTGGAATTGAACCGTTCCGAAAACCAGATTACCTGAATTGGTAAAAGCTAACGGACCAGTTAAGCCAGTAACTGTACCAGCGCTAACTCTCGAACCATTTACATAAACTTTAACCGAACCTGTAGTTGCATCGTAAGAAATGGCTAAAGCTGTCCATTTTCCGAAAAGGTTTAATACATTATCGGCAGCGTAAGTTTTATCGCCGCCTTTGTTAATGTGGATTCTTAATTTTCCATTTTCGTTGGTACTTCCGTTTTCCACGAAGACTTCAATATTTCCCCAGAATTCAGATTTGTTTGAAAGGCTGAATAAACCAACAATACCATTTGAAGGTGGCGGCGTGTTAATCCACTCTGTTAAGGTGAAACTTGTAAGCCCCGTTACTTTTGCAGATGGCGCACTAAGCACATAGCTATTGGCAGCGCCTTGTAGAGATTTACCTTTGATGCCTGTTCCAAAACTCGTTCCAGTGTTAGTTCCTCCACCGTTTGATACGCTATCAACCAAACTTCCGTCGAAAGCCCAGTAAGCAGCTAAACTGCTGGGCGCAACTTGTTTTGCACTGGTGTAACCACCAATATTTAAAGCTGGCGCATAACTAGACGGCTCAAATTCTTTTTGGCAAGATGATAAGCCCAGGGCTACAGCAGCCATCAATAAAAAATATTTTGTTTTCATTTTTTTAAATTAAGCGATTAATAACCTGGGTTTTGTGTTAAAGTACCTGCACTTAAATCAATTTCTGTTGAAGGAATTGGCCATACTTCATTCTTATTAGCTTTCCAGCCTTTCGGACCAAATACAGCGGCTGCACGGCCCTGACGGATTACATCGAAATAACGATCGGATTCCATTGCCAGTTCAACTTGTCTCTCTTTTTGTATAGCGGTACGTAGCGCATCTTTATCAGATGTGGTAACATCAGGCAAAACGCCTGCTACACCACCTCTGGCACGTGCACGAACCAGATTTAAAGATGATTTAGCTAAAGTTGGGTTGCCTTGCTCATTAGCAGCCTCAGCGTTCATTAACAGAACATCTGCGTAGCGTAAAACCCGCACATTTTGTTGTGCACCTTCGTTAAAGCCAGTTATAATTAAACTAAACGGAACGTAAGATTTTTGGTTATACATTGGATTATCACCAGTTGGGTCAATGGCGTCACCCTCAGGAGTAGTTTCACCTCTGAAAATAATTGTTCCATCTCTTCTTGTATCGCCTGGTTCGTAAGCTGCAGCTAATGCGGCGGTAGGTACATTGAAACCCCAACCTCCAACGCTACCTCTTACGCCTTGCACCTGGCTATACTGAGAAGTTGCTGAACCTGCAATCGCCGGTCTGATTTCACACTGAATTTCGAAAACAGATTCAACACTGTTTTCATTGTTCAAACGGAAACTTTGCTCATAATTTGGAACAAGACCGTAACCCATGGTCATAACTGTATTGGTATAAGCAAGTACATCTGCCCATTTTTGCTGATACATAGCAACTTTTGCATGTAAAGCCAGTGCGGCACCTTTTGTTGCCCTACCTAAATCTGTTGCCGGATAGGTTTGTGGCAGAGTTGCTGCAGCATCGTTCAAATCTTGCTCAATAGCAGCCCAAACTTGCGCCTTAGGTGTTCTTGGGATGTTAAATTCAGTTGCATCTTTTGGTACTTTTAAACGCAAAGGCACGTCACCAAAAGCACGCACTAACCTGAAGTACGAATAAGCACGAACAAATTTAGCTTCCGCGATATAGCGGGCCTTAAGGTTCGCATCCATGGTGATTGCCGGAATGTTATCCAAAACCTGGTTGCAAAGGTTGATGTTTTGATACTGACCTGTCCAGAAACCTTGCAACTGGCCTTCGGTTGATGTAACTGTAAACGAATCGAAGCCATTTAGATAGCTTGCATCATTTGCAGAACTTCCTTTTTCAGCGTCATCACCTGCAATGCTTTCAACTGCAAGTGCCGGGAATGCTGTATTTTCCCAGCTTCTTAAGTTGGCATAGATAGAATTTACCGCTTTAGTTGCATCATCCTGTGTTTTCCAAAAACTAACAGCAGGTTGTTGTGCTTGTGGGTCTACATCTAAAAAGCTTTTTTTACATGCAGGCAATATCAACAGACCAGAGCATAAAGCAATAAGGCCTATCTTTTGTATATAATTATTTTTATAAATTTTCATTGCTTTGTTTATTAGAAAGTAACTTGTAGACCGAATCTATAAATGGCTGACAAAGGATAAACACTTGCATCAATTCCTGCATTGGTTGGCGTACCACCAATTTCTGGAGTGAAGCCTTTGTAACCGAATATGTTTATCGCATTTTGTGCATCAACAAAAACCCTAACTCTTTGTATTTTCCATTTGCTCATTAACATTGACGGTAATGCATAACCTAGCTGAATGTTTCTCACACGGATATATGAACCATCTTCTACATAGAATGAGTTTGGAGCCGAGTTTGAGTTAGACCCTACATTAGCAGAAGGATAGGTAGTAGAAGTTCCAGCACCATGCCATCTGTTATCATAAAAGTCTTTGCTGAAATTTTCATTACCAAAACGGTAAGCGATATTTGCATTGTAAACATCAACGCCCGCAACACCTTGAATATCTACTGTTAAATCAAAGTTTTTGTAGCCGAAGGTTGTGTTGATGCCGTAGTTAAATTTTGGATTTGGATTACCTAACACAACGCGGTCTTTTCCATCAATTACACCATCGCCATTTTGGTCAATGTATCTAAAATCGCCAGGTTTGGCGCCAGGTTGCGCTGAAGAAGTAACTTCTGCTGCGGTTTGGAAAATTCCAGCCACTTTATAACCGTAAAATTCACCAATTGCACCACCTTGAATGGTACGTGTTGCCAAAGCACCATTTGCAATACCCGCTCCACCAGCGTAAATTGGGTTTAAGCCTGTAACAACTGATAGAACTTTGTTATTGTTTATACCAATATTACCACTAACTGAATAGCTGAAGCCACTTTTCGTCTTATCCGCATAGGTAGCTAAAAATTCAAAACCACGATTTTGAAAATCTGCCTGATTACCAATCTGAGTACCAGAACTTGTTCCAATAGACGATAAGATTGGAATTGCGAAAATCGCCTGCTCGGTTTTTTTATTGTAAACACCTGTTTCAATACTTAACTTATTATCCAGGAATCTGGCCTCAATGCCGATATCAGTACCGGTTGTGCGCTCCCAATTTAAGAACGAAGGTACCAAAGAGTTAACATTAGCGCCAGTATAACCTACACCATTAAAGAAGGCAACCAAATTACCGCCCTGCGCTACCGTTAAAGTAGTCGGGTTAACCGGTACACCTGCGTTACCTACTTTACCCCAAGAACCTTTTAGCTTTAAATAGTTAACTACTTTTTGGTCTTTCATGAAATTTTCGTTTGTAATTACCCAGCCAGCACCGATTGCAGGAAAGTAACCCCAAAGGTCGCCACCACCGAAAAATTGTGAAGCGGCATCACCACGAAGTGTCGCATTTAACAAATATTTATCTTTATAAGAGTAATTTACACGACCGAAATAAGAGTTCGATGTAGCTAAACTACCACCATCAACAACTGTTCGGGTTGCCGCTGTACCTAAAGAAAGATACAAATCGCCATCACTTGTGTAAGGAACATCGAATGCAGTAGAATTGATGAAATATGATTTTCTACGTTGAGCCGTTGTACCTGCTAAAACGGTGATGTTATGGTCTCCGAAAGTGTTTTTATAGGTCAGCGTGTTTTCTAAAATCCAGTTTCTGGTTTCGGACCTGTTAATGTTTAGGGTGCTTTGTGTTGTTCTCTGCCCTTGTGTTGCTGAATAAACAGGTGTGTAGCCTCTTACTTCGTTTTGGCCGAAATCGCCACCAGCACTGGTTCTGAAAGTAAAGTTTTTCAAAAATGTTAATTCTGCATAAACATTACCAGTCATTCTATAATTTTTAGATTTCTGGTTAAAATAATCCAGCGTTACCTGAGGGTTGAAGTTGTTACCACCGCCTAAACTGAAATCATTCGCATCGCCATAGCTACCATCAGCATAATAAACCGGAACTACTGGCCCGGCTGCATATAACTGACGGAAAATACCGCCATCGATATCATTTGTGTTGATAGCAGTTCCTGAGACTGTGTAACCAACTTTCAAAGGTTTTGCAAGCTGAAAATCATTAGAAAGTTTTGCAGTATAACGTTGGTAATTCTGGGTTTTAACAATACCATCCTCATTTGTGTAACCTAATGAGAAGTTATAAGTTGTTTTCTCCGTTCCACCGTTTACCGAAACCTGGTGATTGGTTTGCAATGCATTTCTGAATGCCTGGTTGTACCAATTAGTTCCTGTACCGAAAGATGAAGGATTTGCAAATAATGCATTTGCGCCGTTAGAAGCAGATAATTCATTGATGATGGTTGCGTATTCAGTGGCATTGGCCATCTCTACCTGGTTTGTTACCGCTTTAAATCCGATTGATCCATTGTAGCTGATTACAGGTTCGCCGGTTTTACCTTTTCTGGTTGTAATTAATACAACACCATTTGCTGCTCTGATACCATAAATAGATTGAGATGATGCATCTTTCAAAATACTTAAGTTTTCGATATCAGCTGGGTTTAAAAAGCTAATTTCATCGTACCAAACACCATCAACAACATAAAGTACACCTGTGTTACCATAAATTGTACCTGTACCACGAATGGTAATCTGAGGCGAAGAACCTGGTGCACCGTTGTTCGTGATAGATACACCGGCCACTTTACCTTGCAAGGCACTAATGGCATTTGTTGAGGCCTGCTTAGCGATGTCATCACCTTTTACTGTTGCAACAGAACCAGTCACATCAATTTTGCGCTGTGTACCATAACCAACCACAACAACCTGATCGAGCTGCTGTGAGGATGATGCCAATTCTACATTAATGGTTGTTCGGTTATTAACAGGTATCTCCTGCGGGGTGTAACCTAAGTATTGAAATACTAAAGTTGCATTTGCCGGTGCGCTAATGCTGTACGCTCCTGATGCATCTGTTTGAGTGCCAATTTGTGTCCCTTTTACTAACACGCTCACGCTCGGGATGGTGGTTTTGTCGCCTCCATCTGTAACCCTACCTTTTACGGTAATGTTTTGCGCAAATGCTACGTTAATTGCGAGTAAACAAATTCCGGCCAGAACAGAAATTCTTGTAAAAATTCTTTTCATGCTTTATTAAAATTTAGTTTAATTGTTACGATAAATGTGAGGTTGTTTTTCCGCTTGTGCAAGCAATTGCACCTCTACATTAATACATCATAGTCGAATGTGTAGTATCTCAAACTGATATACCAATTGCCGAAACAGCCTGAAAACGCACTTTTCTGGATTGTAACTGATTAATTACGACTACACAAGTGTAGAATGTACACGAAGTGTTTTGAAAGGGTTGAAAACTTGTTATGAGAGGTAATGATGTAGTGTTGAAATGATGAAAGATGTTAAAGTACTGTTAAAAATCTGAGTTGTGTATTTCTGACCATTGAACTTTTCAAGCGGAAATAGTTGATGATTAAAGCTCCATCAAAAATTCTGTAAGGTTTTTATCGTGAGGAACATTCAGTTTTTTCCGCAGGCGATATCTGCGAATCTCGACGCCACGAAGGGTGATGTTTAGCAATGACGACATTTCTTTACTGCTCATATTCATCCTAAGGTATGCGCAGAGTTTGAGGTCGTTCGGAACTAAATCAGGGTGACCGATTTTTAGTTTCTTAAAGAAGCTTTCATGTGCTTCGTTAAAGCTGTTTTCAAACAAATGCCAGTCACGTTCATCATTCATGCCGTCGTTTATAACTTTTTGAATTCTTCGAACCTGTTCATCAGCCAGCTTTTTGCCGTTTTCATCTTTAAGTTTTAGGATTTCTTCACTTAGCTTTTGCAACAACTCATTTTTGTACACCAGGGTCATAGCAGAATTAGCCAGCTCGCGGTTTTTTGAGGCCAGCTCTGCCTGCAACTTTTCCGTTTGTAACTTGGTAATCTGCTTTTCATTCGCTTCCGATTCCTGCTTCAAAATTTCATCCTGCTCGGCCTGTAATCTGTCGCTAATTTTTTGACTGTCTCTCCGCAATTTTGCTTCGTAAATTCGTTTACCCATTATTAAGGCTACGATAATTATTAGTGCGTAAAACAGCAGCGCCAGGTTGCTAAAATACCATGGGCGCAGGATTCTGAATTCGAAAGTTGTAATTTCAGTAACTTTAGAATCGTTTATTTTAGCCCGAACCATAAACTTATACTTTCCGCTACTCAAGTTTGTAAAATCTTTTTGAGTTGCATAACTCCAGTCAGACCAATCCTTGGAGTAGCCTTCCAGGTAGTATTGGAATTTTATTTTCGCTTGCCTGTAATAAGGTAATGCGAAAGAAATCCGGATGTTGTTTCTGTTGTTTTTAATTTCAATTTCAGAACCGTCATTTCCATTTTCGCTTATTATCGAATATTTGTCGGTTATGTCTTCTATACGTCTTATTAATACATTTTGTAGAAGTCTATTGGCTTGCGACTGTATCTTTTGATTTGCATTGTAGAACACAAAACCATCATCTACGCTAATTAAATAAATTGAACTGCTAATCCGGCTTATGTTTTCATAGTATTGAACCATTTTACCATCAAGCACACTAAAGCGATTAGAGTCTATGGAAATTTTACCCGGCACACCAAAATTGGCAAGGGCAGTTTTGCCATGGTTAATAAACCAATATTTTTTTGAGCCCGCATCGATAATTTTGTTCGAAGAGGCGAAAGATCCTAGTGCTTTGTTTAATACCGTATATTTCGAAAACCGATCGCTTAAGTTGTCGTAGGTGTAAAATCCGGCTTCACTGGCAAAAACAATTTTATCTTCTAAATTAAAAAGGTTTAGATTATAGTTTGTGGGCAAGCCGCTTTTTTCATCATAATACTTGTTCGATACAACAGCACTGTAATCGCTGCTCAACTTCAGCTTGTAAAGGCCTTTGTAGGCATGGCTAACCCAAATTTCCCCTTTATTGTCTTGTTCAACATACCTGGATGGAACGCTGAAATTTGCGATTTTCTTGAAAAACTGCCACTTTCCTGATGCATTTTTATTGAAGAGCAACAAGCCCGTGTAGGTTCCCTGGATAAGTAAATTTGGGTTACTGTTTAATTTTTTAATTGTCCAGCCACCGCTGTAAGTGGTTAGTTTTTCGATTTTATCGCCCACTACATTAAAGGTTCCATTATTATGGCCGCAAAGCAACTGGTCGTCGATAATGTTTAACTCCCAAACCTGCCCTTGAGAATTAGGTATAAGCCTGAAGCTTAGATCGGAAAACTGGCCAGCATCTTTCCATTCGCTGTAAAACAAACCCTGATTTGTGCCAAGATAAATTTTTCCTTTGAAAATAACACTCGAATAAACGGTACCGAAAACGCCGGTTTTATCCAGGTAGAAGTATAGTGGCGAGTTAAGTTCAATCCTGTCGATGCCGTTATCTAAACCAGCCCAAAGGTTTTGCTCGTTGTCGCTATAAAGGCTTAAAACTGTGTTATTTTGCAGTCCGCTCGATTTATTAATTCTTTGGATGATATTTCCTGCTTCGTCGATAATGATTATGCCATTTAAAATGGTTCCATAAGCATAATATTTATCGAGAATTTTCGCCCCGTTGTTTAATTGAAATGCCGATAAAAATGAATTTGCCGGTGTATTGAAAGGCTTAAATGTTTTCCCGTCGAATAAAAACAATCCGTTTTTGCCGGTACCGATAAGTAAGGTATTCTCTTTGAATGGTAGGATGGAAAGCACTCCGGTTTTGCATATTACATCGCTGCCCGGAATAAATTCGAGTTTCGTGCCTTTTAGTTCATACAAGCCTTTGTCCTCAACAATAAAGCGATTACCAATTTTATAAGAAAACAGAAAATTGCTGGCATTTTTCAGGACTGTAATTTTCCCGTTCGCATAAATGTAAATGGTGCTGAAAGACTGAAAAATAACTTTATTGCCGTAGATATGAATTTTCCAAATCTCATCTTTTAACTGATCAGCTTTGGGAATGAGCTTGGTTAGTGATGTGTATGTTAGTCTATTGTGTTTGAAAGACCAGTAGCCAAAGTCGCCAAAGCCACCCGTAAAAATTTTTCCATTTTCGTCTGTTGCAACCGAGCGAACAATTTGGTTGTTCGGCATTTTATACTTTTGCCAGTAGCGGCCATCATAGGTTAGAAGGCCTTCGGCATTGCCGAAATACATCACACCATTTTTATCTTTTGCAATACTCCAGTTTTGGTTGCCAGATGCATATATGGCTTTAGGGTAATTTTCTATGTAAGGCACACCGATGCTTTTTATGTCAGCGGCATAACTTTTTGCAGTGAGGATTAAAAATAAGAAAAGGCAACTCAGTATTTTTCGCATTTATAAATTTTCGTCAACACCTTTTTTACCAAAATAATGAAAATGTAGGGAAGTATTAAAATCAAATATTTCTAAACGGGCATTGCCAGCCGAATTATCTTGTGCAATTTAGGCTTAACAAGTAATGAATGCAAACGAGGCTTAAGTTTTTAGCACAATATGCATTAAACCCCTTAAAAAAACAGGCTCTTGCTGAAATCATCTTTTTAGACTGATAGTTACATACGATTGAAAACTAATGTAAGGTCATCGGTGTAAATAAAGCAGGAGCAGGCTTACCCTACAATTTCAGCTTTTTTTGTTACCGGTTGAGGAACTTTTACGTAGTAGCCAGTGCCATCATATGGGCGTTTGCGTGGATTGGTTGTGCAGGCAATGGAGCAACAGCCTTGCAAGGTTTCGCCACAATCATCGCACTGCGTAATGTGTTCATTGCATTCGGGGTTTGCGCAGTTTATCATCTTTGGCGTCGTTTTTCCGCAATTAAAGCAAACCGAAACAATTGACGGATTGACTGCATTAACATCTACAGCGATTCTGTTATCAAATACGTAGCATTTACCTTCGAAATCTTTACCGCCGGCTTCTTTACCGTATTTTATGATTCCGCCGTGTAACTGGTATACGTCATTAAATCCGTGGTGAAGCAACAATGCAGATGCTTTTTCGCACTTAATGCCTCCTGTGCAATAGGTTAAAATCTTTTTGTCTTTGTACTGGGCTAGCTGGTTTATCTGTTCAGGGAAATCACGGAAATTTTCAATATCAAGTGTTATTGCATTTTTAAATTTCCCTAAGTTATGCTCATAATTAGAACGTACATCCAAGATAACAACATCATCATCATCTTTCATTTTCATAAAATCGACTGGCTCGAGATGTTTGCCGGTTTTCTCATTCGGGTTAATAATGGACGTATCTCTTAAACCTGAATGGACTATCTCTGATTTATAACGACAATGCATTTTAAGGAAAGAAGGTTCTTCTACATCATCAATTTTGAATTCAGTTTTAGCGAAACGGGGGTCGGCATGTATGGCTTCCATATAAGCCTGGCAGGCTTCCGCCGTACCCGAAACAGTACCATTTAAACCTTCGTCGGCCACGATGATTCTGCCAACTAAATTCAATGATTTACAAAATTTTAAGTGGTCGGCGGCAAATTGTTCCGCGTCTGCTATGTAACTATAGCAATAGTAAAGTAGTGTCTGATATTTTTTCATAACGCATTGATACCGTTGCAAACGGCGTTTAAAGCGTTACAAAGATAATAAAAAAAGGTAGAAGCTAAAGGCTTTGAAACTTACTCCTAAAACTTAAAAGCCGTAACTGATTCTAAAACCCTGCGATATTTTCTTGGCACCATCATATGCGAAACCATAACTTACCCTTAAAACAAGGCGCTGCAAACCAAAATAAAACTCTTTGTAATTTCTCTTTTCGGGCGATGACAAATATCCTCCACCAACAAATTCTTCAAGCTTCGCTTTGCGTAATAATGGAACTTTATTTAAGAAAAAGCCTGCGAAATTGTGTTCCAGGTGCGCCTCGAAATATTGCTGATTGGTACTAAACTGATAAAATTCCAGGTATTGAAACTTTCTTAAGTTTGGAGGAAAAATTGTAGAAATGTTACCGGCAAAATGTTTGTATTCAGGATAATACATTTTAGCGTTGTTTAAAAACTTCCCCGCTCCAACAAGAAACGACGTGTATCCCCATAAGCCCAAGCCAATTCTGTCCTGATAAATTTCTGCTTTTACAAAGTCGTAATCGATATCGCTGCCGAGTAATCCGTTAAAGCCTTTCTTATATAAAACTGTTATCCGGGGAAATCTAGATTCTGTATAAAATTTTCCATCAGGCCGGGTGATATACTGTTGGCCAATGGTGTATGTTAGGCTTGCTGACGCACTTGCCGAGGTATATGTAGGAAACAGTGGTGTTTCAGTATTTGGATAAAAGGGATTATTTGAGGTAAATTCCCGGTCTTTATTGTCGAAGAGTTTAAAATCGGTAGTATTTGTGAGTGTGTGGTTTCTGGTATAGTCGAAACTTACAGATGCCTGCAGCCCGCTGGCAATTTCCCTGGTTGTGTTAAAGTTGAAAAACGATTTTTCGTAAAACTTCGGAAAGTTTTTTTCATACAACAAGGTGTTAATCGTATTGCCTAGTAAGGTCATCGAGCCTAAATTATTAAGATCGAAAATACCGTTACCAAAGGAAGCACCGATGCTGGCCCGCTTAAGCGGATCATAGAAATAACTTCCGGTGAGGCTCCCTGTGAGTTTCTGGTTTGCAAAACCATACCGCAGCTCTGGCCTTATGCTGTACGAACGTCTGTCGCCAAATACTTTTCGATAGGTAACACCATATTTAATTGCAAAGCCTTCTACCGTGTTGTAAAATAAAGACCGCAAGACCGGGTCAAACGAAATGTAAACGCTGTCATATCTGTCGTTGATGCTGTAACCCCTCAATAAAAGCTTTCCGACACCAAATTTGTTGTTTTCCTTTTCCAGCGAGTCGAGGTAAGTTTTCGACTCCTTTCTTTTTGCAATGCTGTCTTTCACAACATAATTAATTTTTTCGTCGGGAGTGAGCGGAATCGGCCTATTTGTATTCCAGTAGATAGAATCTTTTTTGTTAACCAGTTTCGTAATCTTTAAAATTTCACCGCTGAAAAAGTTTTTTGGAAACACAGGGGAGATGTTGTAATTGCTGTAAATACCAACATAGTAGCCTGCAAACTTAAATCCCAACACATTTCCATTAAATTGAAAATTTACAGCTGTTGGCATGTAAGCTTCATTTACTTTGGTAAATTCCTGGTTTATGCTCAGGGTATCGATAAAGTTGATTCCGGCATTTTTAGTGAGGAATAAATCTGTGCTGTAGATCCGCCAGCTGCCATCAATAATATAAATGATACCTCTAAACACCGGGTCGTTTGTGCGGCGGGGAATAACTTCAATCTTGTTTACGGTTTCGCCATTTTCCTGCGTTTGACCAAGTAATTTGTATTTATAATAAAAAAGTGCATTGTCTGCAATTGGCGAAATGAAGCCTCGGGCACTGAGTTTGTTTTCGAGCAGGTAATTATCATAAAAATTGATAATCAAATCAGATGCCTTATTAAAACTGAAGGCATTGTTTCTCCCGGCTACTTTAGATGAAATCATCTCTTCGTGCACTTCATTTGGCCTCTTAAAGCTGAATTTACTTTGCGATTCGGATAAATAGATAATGCCCTGTCGGTTTGTATCGAGTTCCATTACCTTCCTGATATCGCGACCCATAAACTTTTTTGGTGCGCTTTTTAAACGTTGCACACCTTTAATGTAAACATCGCAGGTAAAAGCGTTTACTTCCTCTAAATGTACTTTCCGCTGTTTTATCGCCTTGCGGATAATTTCATAAGCTGGGTCTTCAGCATTGCCCCGAATGGTAACGTTCTCTAAGGTATAGCTTTCTGATGTTAAAGAAACATTTAGCGTTGACGATTCTGAAACTCGCAGGATATGTTCCTGCTGTTTATAGCCTACAGCCCTAAAAGTTAGCGTGTACTCACCTTTGTTTAATTTGATTTCGTACTTGCCGTCCACATTGGCCGAGGTGCCCTTAGTGGTACTTTTAATGTAAACAGATGCGAAAGGAACCGGTTGCCCGCTGATATCTTTTATGGTGCCTGCAATTGTAAATTGTTGTGCAAACACAAAGCTGGTAATGGAACAAAAGATTACGAGTGCGCAGAATTTTATCATAGGTGTTTACCGGTTAAGCTATAAATATCGAATAAGTTTTTACACTATACATACAGGCAGGTGTTAAAGTTTGTTAATATCGAAATAAATGTAAGCAGGCATTCGGTTTTCAGCTGGAAATTTTGAGCACACATTGCCCATTTTTCATTTTCGCCCCTTTTTCTTCCGGCATTTTTATAACTTTGAAGGCAATCAACACATTAAGGCCATGTATAAAACATTACAACCTGTACTTCAAAAAGAGTTAGAAGAAATTGAAAACGCAGGACTATTTAAACGCGAAAGAATTATTGTTACGCCACAGGGCGCAGATATAAAAGTTAGCAGTGGGGCAGAAGTAATCAATTTTTGTGCAAACAACTATTTAGGGCTTTCTTCCCATCCAAAAGTGATCGAAGCTGCAAAAAAGGCAATCGATAATCATGGTTATGGCATGTCGTCTGTTCGTTTTATTTGTGGAACACAGGATGTACACAAAGAGCTGGAGGCAAAAATTTCTGAGTTTTTAGGTACTGAAGATACAATTTTATATGCCGCTGCCTTTGATGCCAATGGTGGTGTTTTTGAGCCTTTGTTTAATGCTGAAGACGCAATTATTTCTGATGAACTAAATCATGCATCTATTATTGATGGTGTACGCTTGTGCAAGGCGCAACGTTTCCGTTATAAAAATGCCGACATGGAAGATTTGGAAAGGCAGTTGATTGCCGCGAAAGACTGCAGGCACAGAATTATTGTTACAGATGGCGCATTCTCTATGGATGGCTCTGTTGCTCCTTTGGATAAAATTGCCAATTTGGCCGATAAATATGAAGCGCTGATTATGATTGATGAATCGCATTGTACTGGTTTTATTGGTAAAAATGGTCGTGGTACGCACGAGCATTTCAATGTGATGGATAGGATAGATATTATTACTGGCACATTGGGTAAAGCTTTAGGTGGTGCGTCGGGTGGTTTTACTTCGGGTAAAAAAGAAATCATCGCTATGCTACGCCAACGTTCCCGTCCGTATTTGTTCTCAAACACTTTGGCCCCGGCAATTGCGGGTGCATCCATTGCGGTATTGGATATGTTAAGTGAAACCACATCATTAAGAGATAAATTGGAGGCAAATACAAAATATTTCCGCGAAAAAATGACCGAAGCAGGTTTCGACATCAAGCCAGGCTTCCATCCAATTGTTCCGGTTATGCTTTACGATGCGAAGGTTGCACAGGAATTTGCTGCAAAAATGCTCGATGAAGGTATATATGTGATAGGATTTTTCTATCCTGTTGTACCACAGGGAAAAGCAAGAATTCGTGTGCAGTTATCGGCAGCCCACGAACAGCACCACTTAGACACCGCAATTGCAGCCTTTACTAAAGTTGGCAAAGAATTAGGCGTAATTTAATTCCTGATAACTCTAAGAGATTTTTGAAGCCGCATTAATTTGCGGCTTTTTTTGTTTTCGGGTTCATTTTCTTTTATAATGGTATTGTAAACAGATTTTCTGAACCGGCACACATTTAAAATATAAGATAATTTGACGTATATTTGAAGCCATGTTACAGGATAAAATAACACAATACACTGAAGAAATTAATGCTTTCGTAACAGAAAAAGCAGATGAATTAGAACAGTTCCGTATCAAGTATTTAGGAAGCAAGGGCGTAATTAAAGAAATTTTTGACGACTTCAAATCTGTTTCTGTTGAGGAAAAGAAATCGTTAGGAAAAGTACTTAACGAGTTTAAACAGCTTGCAGAATCGAAATACTTAACTTTAAAAGAAGCAACTGAAGCCACACAAGTTCAGGGCGCTACACATACCCAGGATTTAACATTGCCTGGCGAAGGTTTTGAAATCGGTTCACGCCATCCTTTGGCATTGGTACGCCGGGAAATTGTAGAGATTTTTGCAAAACTTGGCTTTACAGTAGCCGAAGGCCCTGAAATTGAAGATGACTGGCATAACTTTTCTGCTTTAAATTTCCCTGAAGAGCACCCTGCAAGAGACATGCAAGATACTTTCTTTATTAAAAAAGGTGGTGAAAAGGGGGACATCGCTTTGCGTACACACACATCCTCCGTTCAGGTGCGTATGATGGAGCAGGGACAGCCGCCTTTTAGGGCAATTATGCCGGGCCGCGTGTACCGTAATGAAGCGATTTCCGCGAGGGCGCATTGCTTTTTCCACCAGATAGAAGGTTTATACGTTGATGAAAATGTTTCCTTCGCGGATTTGAAACAAACCTTATTTTATTTTGTACAGGAGCTTTATGGCGAAGGTACCAAGGTTCGTTTCCGCCCTTCATATTTCCCGTTCACAGAGCCATCGGCCGAAATGGATATTTCCTGTACCATTTGTAACGGAGCCGGCTGCCAGTTGTGTAAGCATAGCGGATGGGTAGAGATTTTAGGCTGCGGAATGGTCGATCCAAATGTTTTAGAAAACTGCGGTATAGATTCAAAAAAATATAGTGGTTTTGCATTCGGAATGGGTATCGAACGCATCGCGAATTTAAAATATGTGATTAAAGATTTGCGATTGTTTTCAGAAAATGATGTCCGTTTCCTTAAGCAATATAAATCTGCTTTAATTTAATGATGAAGCCTGTATATAGCCTTTTATTTGTTCTCGTGCTTTTAACAGGTTGCGGAAAAGACACAGGATATATTCCAGAGGTTGGGGTAAATTTCAGTTTGCCACTAACTGATCCGCGTTTAAGCAGATTAAGCAGTCCTGGTGGGGCAGTTTTAATAAGTGGCTATGGTGTTGCTGGTTTAGTGCTTTACCGCAGAACGGACAATGGTTACGTTGCATTCGATCGTTGCAGTACGGTGAATCCCGAACAAAAATGCGCCGTAACTTTAGATGACCCAACGTTAACGGTAACCGATCAATGCTCTGGCGCTAAGTTTCTACTTGAGGATGGTAGTCCGGTAAAAGCGCCGGCCGTTCGAGGATTAAAACAATACACAGTGGCCATTTCCGGTCTTAATTTACATGTAACTAACTAAAATGGAAGCCGAAAAGATTAAGGAAACTGTAAAAAAAGCAGCGAAAGAACTGTTTAGAAAATATGGTTACCACAAAACGAGTGTAAACGAAATTGCTAAAAAAGCACGCATCGCGAAAGCAACAATTTATAAATATTTTGAAAGTAAAGAGCAGGTTCTGGATAGTATCCTTATGGATTATCTGGATCAGAACCTACACGAAATATTGCAGAACAAGGTAAGTTATGCTTCGGAAGAGGAGCATTTAAAGGCACTGGTTATGAAAACCAGCCGACTTTCTTTTACGGCTTGTAACGAATTTATAGGTTGGGATTTTGTTCGCGAAAATGCCAACTCTCAGGAATTTTTAAAACACCTGTCCGATCAGTTAGAAGCATTATTACTGGCAGCATATTTACAACTCGATAATTTCAAAAATAACCCGGCCAGGAGAGAAGGTTTAGCCTTTTTACTCAAGGCAAGCAAAAGTATTGTTTTCTCTTTTGCATTTACATCCGTTAGTGATTCTGACGTGCGTAAGAACTTCGTAAGTTTCCAGAAGGAAATACTGCCTTTCTTGGTGAAGGCAGCGCTTTAATAGATTACAATAACAAAAAAGGGGATAATGCTTGTTGCGTTATCCCCTTTTTTTTAATACAAGTACCTTGCTATTCCCACCTAAATACTTTTACGGCAACTGCGTAAATTGCTATTCCCCAAATTACTAAAATCATTATCTGGAATTTAACATCCCACAAGTTTAAGCCTTCAAAGGCCACTTTCCGCATTGCATCATTTAAATAGGTTAGTGGTAGTGCTCTACTTATTGGTTGTAGCCAGCCTGGAAAAGCATCTATTGAAAAAAAAGTTCCTGATAATAGAAACTGAGGCAATGTTACAATATTGGATATTGGCGGAACCATGCTTTCGTTCTTTGCGATGCCTGATATTATGAAACCAAAGCCCATAAATACAATTATACCTAGCGTTGCTAAAATAAGCATGTTCACAACGGTGAGTACGCCATGAACCAGGGTAAAACCGAAAAATATGTGACCTAACGTTATTATAAACAATGCGCCGAGTAATGCAAAGCCTATTCTGGCTACACCTTCGCCAATAACGATGCTCGAACGCTTCACGGGCGTAGCAAAAAACCGCTTAATTACCAGCGTTTGGCGCAGGCTTAAAAACACAAATGCAGTTCCGAAAACGCCTGTACTTAGCAGCGAAAACCCTAATTGACCGGGCAAAATAAAATCGATGGTTTTGTATTCCCGGCCATGAACCGTGCTTTCTTTAATTTCAGCTACTGATGGCTTTAATGTTTTGTTGTAAAAAAGATTGTTTAAAACAGATTTCAGAATGTTCCCTTTATCCATCGATGCGGATGTGTAAACAACATTAACAGAGTAGGCAACAGAGTTTAGTCTTTTGTGTATGTCGATCATCGCATCAACATTTCCTTTTTCCAACAGCTTGTCAAAATCGGCTTTCGATTTATTTTTTACCAGCCTTATCATTCCTGTCTTCTCCAGCATGGCCGTTACAGGATTGTTTACATCCGAGCCAGGGGCAATGCCAACATCGATGTGTGTACCTTTACCACCAAGAAAGCCAAAAACTACAATAAATATTATTGGAAAAGCCAATGTAAAAACCACTGCCGATGGACTGCGCATAATAGAGCGGAAACTCGCCTTCGCCAATGCTAATGTTGCTGTTGTATTGCTGTATTTTTGCATGTAAGTTTTGTAATAGTTGTACTGTTTTATTTTGTTAAACCCGATTGAAGCGGCAGCTCCCGATTTTTCATCGGGACTATAGCAAAAAGCGGGAGTGGCGCTAATTGAAATGCTGACGGTGCTTTTCAAAGAAATTTAAAATCACTATTCTCTCCACTCTTTGCCTGTTAAATTGATAAAAACATCTTCCAGATTGGCCTTTTTTACTTCTTTTTTCCGTTCAAAACCTGAAGCAACAAGTTTATCTATTAAATTATCGGGTGTATCCAGGGCGATAAGTTTCCCGCGTTCTACAAAAGCAACCCTGTCGCAAAGTTGCTCGGCTTCATCCATGTAGTGTGTGGTGATTACGACGGTTGTGCCCTGGTTTCGTATCTCGGTAATCAAATCCCAAAGGTTGCGCCTGGCCTGCGGGTCTAAGCCGGTGGTTGGTTCGTCGAGAAAGATAACTTTTGGCTGGTTAATTAACGTTGTTGCAATGGAGAAACGTTGTTTTTGGCCTCCAGAGAGTGCTTTGTATTTTGCCTTCGCCTTATCCTGAAGATTTACCTTTTCCAACATATCCATTGGCTTAATGCTGGCACCGTAAAGGCCCGCAAAAAGTTCGATTAGTTCGATTAAGTTTAGGTTTGGGTAATAGCCGGCTGCCTGGAGTTGTACACCGATAATTTGCTTAATTTCATGCGCCTGCTTATCAACCGAAAACCCATCAACAATGATTTCGCCTGAGGTTTTGTCGCGTAAAGTTTCTATTATCTCGAGTGTGGTTGTTTTGCCTGCGCCGTTTGGGCCGAGCAGACCAAAAATTTCATTCTCAAAAACATCAAAAGTTAAATCCTGTACAGCTACAAAATCGTCGTATTTTTTTACCAGGTTTTTAACACTGATGATGGCTTTGTTTTTTTCCATACTGCGAATTTAAGAACCTTTAAAATTAATTTATTTACAAACTTTTAAAATGTCGGTAAAATGATGTTTTCAGCAGGTGAACGCTGCCTAAAATAAAAATGCGAACCTTTGTCGGTTCGCATTTTTATTAATATTTGTTACTGGTTCAGGTAATTGCACAGTCTTTGAAAACCAGCCAGTCCCGATTCAATTTTACCAAACCAATTCGCCCTTCATTACATCAACAAAATCATCGAAAAGGTAACGGGAATCATGCGGACCAGGTGAAGATTCCGGGTGATACTGAACTGAAAATGCTTTTTTTCCTTTAACACGGATACCTTCGATAGATTTATCGTTCAGGTTTACATGTGTAATTTCCACTTTGTCAGAGTTTCTAACCTCATCAGGAATTACACCAAAGCCGTGGTTTTGAGAAGTTACCTCGCAGTGGTTTTTAATGATGTTTTTAACCGGGTGATTTAAACCGCGGTGGCCATTAAACATTTTCATTGTGCCAATATCGTTGGCTTCTGCCAATAACTGATGACCTAAACAAATACCAAACAACGGTTTGTCTTCGGCGAGTATTTCTTTAATTGTTTCTACTGCATATGGCATTACCGATGGGTCGCCAGGGCCATTTGAAATGAAATAGCCATCAGGACTGAATTTTTCCATTTCAGCAAATTTTGTTTTAGCCGGAAAAACCTGCACATATATATCGCGGTTTTCGAAACTGCGTAGAATGTTTTTCTTGATACCTAAATCTAAAGCCGCAACTTTTAAGCTCGCTTCAGGATTGCCATAAAAATACGGTTCTGTTGTACTTACTTTCGACGAAAGCTCCAAACCTTCCATTGAAGGCACTTTGGCAAGCTTCTTTTTCAATTCGTCTAAATCAGTAATCTCAGAAGAAATTATCGCATTCATTGCGCCCTTATCTCTGATATGACGAACTAAAGCCCGTGTATCGATGTCTGAAATGGCTACAAGGTTATCATTTTGAAAGTAATCCTGAATAGACTCTGTAGCTTGCTTGCGACTGTAAACGATGTTGTAGTTTTTGCAAACCAAACCAGCAATTTTAATCGAATCAGATTCAATTTCTTCTTTTTGAATACCATAGTTTCCGATGTGCGAATTTGTGGTAACCATAATCTGCCCGAAGTAGCTCGGATCAGTAAAAATTTCCTGGTAACCTGTCATCCCTGTATTAAAACAAATTTCGCCGGTTGTAGTGCCAATTTTTCCGGCGGCTTTGCCGTAAAAAACTGTGCCATCGGCAAGTAATAGAATCGCAGGTAACTTGGTGTAGTTAGTCATGGTAATTACAATATGGATTATGATTTAAAAAAGACTTAAAAAACGGGAGGCTTTCGGCATAAGAGCCGTGTTTGCTAGGGGCAAAAAAAGATGAATAAATCCCTTCCATTTCGGGGTACAAAGATAGCGTTTTCGACGATAAAAGTTTAAAGTTTTCATCAGTTTTTTGTAACAACACTAACAATTAAATTTTAACACAAGTTAAACTGCATAATTTAAATTATAACTTTATACTTTTGGCTCAACAAAATAAAGTCCATGTCGGTACATAAGGAAATAAAACGCATTACCACGCACATTTTGCAAGAGATGAAACAGCGGGGAGAAAAAATATCAATGTTAACTGCCTACGATTATTCTATGGCAACCATTTTGGATGATGCCGGACTGGATGTTTTACTTGTTGGAGATTCTGCTTCAAACGTTATGGCAGGCCATGAAACCACTTTGCCCATAACCTTAGATCAGATGATTTATCATGCGGCATCGGTAATAAGAGCGGTAAAGCGTGCTTTCGTTGTAGTCGATTTACCTTTCGGTTCTTACCAGGGAAATTCTAAAGAAGCCTTAAATTCGGCAATCAGAATTATGAAAGAATCTGGTGCGCACGGGGTGAAACTGGAGGGAGGTGAAGAAATTATCGAATCTGTTCAGCGAATCATCACTGCGGGTATTCCTGTAATGGGGCATTTAGGTTTAACGCCTCAATCCATTTACAAATTTGGAACCTATACCGTACGTGCAAAGGAAGAAGAAGAGGCCAATAAGTTAAAAACAGATGTGCTTGCCCTGCAAGCCGCAGGCTGTTTTGCCATAGTACTCGAAAAAATACCAGCTGCGCTTGGTAAAGAGGTTTCGCAAAGTTTAAATATTCCAACAATCGGTATCGGCGCTGGGGGAGATTGCGACGGGCAGGTTCTGGTTGTGAACGATATGATTGGTTTAACCAAGGGATTTAAGCCCCGCTTTTTAAGGCAGTATATTAATTTATATGATGAAATATTAGGTGCGGCACAATCTTATATCCGCGATGTTAAAGCAAATGACTTCCCTAACGAAAAAGAACAATATTAAGTTTAGTTTTTTGTTTTAAACACTAACAAGCAGATAAAGCCATTAGCCAATAATGCCAATTAACGATACAGACATACTTTTTGAGGATAACCACCTAATCGCCATTAATAAAAGGGCTGGCGATATTGTACAGGTTGATGAAACGGGTGATGAGCCCCTGGATGAGCAGGTAAAAAAATACATCGCTAAAAAATACAGTAAGCCGAACGGTGCCTTTTTGGGCGTAGTACACCGGCTTGACAGGCCTGTTAGTGGCGTAATCCTTTTCGCAAAAACCAGCAAGGCATTAGAACGCATGAACGCCGTTTTTAAAAACCGCGAGGTTAAGAAAACTTATTGGGCCGTTGTAAAAAATAAACCCGCAAACGAATCGGGAACGCTGGTTCACTGGCTGGTTAAAAATCCTCAGAAGAATGTAGTAACTTATTACAATACAGAAGTACAGGGTTCGCAACGGGCCGAACTTTCTTACCGGCTATTGGCCCAGGTTGGCGATTATTTTTTGATAGAAGTTGATCCACTTACCGGCCGCTCACATCAAATCAGAGTTCAGCTATCATCAATGGGCTGCCCAATAGTGGGCGATAACAAATATGGCTATCCAAGAGGCAGTAGAAAAGGCAGCATCTGCCTCCATGCAAGGCGGTTGCGGTTTTTGCACCCCGTTAAAAAAGAACCGGTAAATATTTTTGCAAAACTCCCTGTTGATGGATTTTGGGAGCGGTTTGAAAATTTGTAAGCCTGCTTATTTGCAATCAGTTTTTTCGAAAATTATAGATTTACCAAACGTTAATTTCTTTATATTTTTGAACTTAACATTTCCGTTAGCTTCATAAACATCGCCGTAACCTTCCAAAATCTTATCGCCCTGTCTAAGCCAAACTACCTGCCTGTTAGAAAATACGCCTTCTGACTCGAATTTGTAATCAACAATTATCGTATCGCCTTTCATAAAACCGTAGAACTGCCCATCGTTTCTATCTTTGCCGGCAAGTATATAGTTTAATTTGCCTAATACTTTGTTTGATCCGGTACCGTAAATTACCAGCGATGCAGTTCCGCCGTCTTTATCTTTATAAGTGAAACACTCATCTGGCGCTTTGTAATCACCTTGTTGTTCACTCATTATTGTAGAATCTACCGTTGTATATTTTTTATCATCGCTTTGGCAAGATGCCATTATTGAGGTGATTATCGCAATTGCTGCTACAAATTTCTTCATTCGCTTTAGGGTGATTTATAATTAGAAGGTTCTGCAAGATAAAAAAAAATGTGCAAACGGATTAAAAAACGAACGTTGCTGATGAGCCTTTTTAGAACCTGCGCTCTAAAAATTTAACGTTTGCAGATTTATACCGTTTCGGGGAAAATCAAATTGATGCTTGTTCCCTGATTTTCGATTGAGTTAATTTCCACGTCTATTTTGTGGAACTTCGCAATACTCTGTACAATTGCCAAACCTAAGCCAAAGCCATTTTCTTCCGTGTTGCCTCTCTTAAATCGGTCGAAGGCATTCTGGAGTAAATCATCACTCATGCCTTTGCCACTGTCTGCTATTGTTAAATTATAGCGGGCATTTTTGCTTTCGCCATGAACATTGATTTCGCCGCCATCATTATTGTATTTGATGGCATTGTTTAAAATATTAACGAGCAAGGTGTGCATAAGTGCCTTATTGCCATTAAAACTGAATTCGCCTTTCAAATCTATGTTGTACTTTAAATTTTTATCAATGATTCTGTCTTCCAAATCATCATAAATATCGTTTAGCTCTTCCCTGATGTTTATTTTTTCAGTTTTTAAATATTGATTGTTTTCAACTTTTGAAATTAGAAGCAAACTGTTGATGATAACCTTTAACCGATTTAGTGTTTTTAACGATGCGAAAATTTTATTTTCGTGTTCTACCGGAATGTTGGGCGTACTTAACATGTTTTCGAACCTGGTACTTAGAATAGAAATCGGTGTTAAAAGCTCATGAGAAACATTAGCTATAAACTGTTTTTCTAAAGCGAAAAGTGTATTTATCTTCCGCATCAGCGAGTTTATACTGTTATCTAAAATTTTAAAATCATCAGTATTTGTTCTAATGTTCTGATAATTAAAATGAGTTGGGTCGTCAACCTTGTTAATCTTTTTATCAATTATTAGATAAAACGGTTTAAGCAGAAAATTTGTAAAAGCAAAATCGGTTAGAAGTGTAACCAGTAGCGAGGCGCAAAGCACAACCAGCATATAAAACCTTATCGAGTTTTTTATAGACTGCATTGCGGTCATACTTTCTCCCAGCTCCAGTTTATACCAGTTTGTATGATAAAGAAACTTGTAATTTAAAATTCGATAAAATTCAACATCGCCTTCAATCTCCCGCTTTTCGGTAATTATTTTTGCTTCTGAATCTGTCTGGTTATCGGGGATATCTGTAAGTATTATAAATTCTTCCTTTAAAATGTTATAATCAGTAAAACTCTGTTCGTTACTAAGCAGGCTATCAATTTCTGCGTCGTTAAGGTTTTTAATAATTTTCCCTTTTTTCTTTATTAAACGATTGTCGAGCTGATTGTAAGCAATCTTATCCAATGAAAACAATATTATGGCGCCCAACACCAAAATAATGGCTATTTTAGTGATGGCATTGTATAAGGAAAACTTGATTTGTAGTTTCATTAACTTACCAGCTAACAGTTTATCCGGTAACCGATACTTCTAACGGTTTCAAACCACTCGGTTTGATTAACGGCTGATAATTTTTTACGCAGATTTTTAACGTGAACATCAACGAAATTTGAATCGGAATTTACTTCAAGTATGTCGCCCCAAACATGCTCGGTTAAACTCATTCTCGAAACTACCCGGTTTTTGTTTAACACGAGGTAATTAAAAATCTCGAACTCCTTTTTAGTCAGATTAAGGCGCTCATCAGAAAATGAAACGGTTCTGTTTTGAATATTGAGTAGAAATCCATGAATGTCGACTTCGTTTTTCTCGAGTTTATGCTTTCTGCGAATAATTGCGTGCATCCTGGCCAACAATTCGTTTAATGAAAATGGCTTCGGCAAGTAATCATCAGCACCTTCGTCCAAACCTTTTATTCTATCATCTACCGCACTTCTGGCTGTTAAAATAATAACCGCGTCATCTCGATCTTTAATTGCTTTAAGCTGTTTCAGAATTTCAAACCCATCACCATCTGGCAAACCCAAATCCAACAGAATAAAATCGTAACTGTTAACGAAAATTTTCTCTTCTGCCGACGATTTTTTCCAGGCGTGCTCTATAATAAACCCTTCATTACTTAAAAACTCATCCATTTCGAGCGCCAGGCTCTTTTCATCTTCAACTATTAGAACGTTCATTTTTGCATCAAATATTTGGTGTTAAGTATCATGTACGGGTGTTTAGTGTCAGGGGTTTGGCATCACGAGCAGGATATTAAAAGTCTTTCCGGTTATTACATAACTTTGGCACTTAACACCGATTTATCATTGTCTTTCCAGAACTAAGTTAATATTTTTAAGGATGATTTGGCAAGCTTCTTCGATTTCTGCTTGTGTTATAATTAATGGGGGAGCTATCCGCATAGAATTACTGCAGTGTAAAAACCAATCAGAAAGTAGCCCATCTAAAATACAGGCATCTATAATTTTTTTGTTGATTTCGAAGTTTTCAAATTCTACCGCCAGCATTAAGCCTTTGCCTCTAATTTCTTTAATTTCCGGATGAATAAGCAATTTTTTAAAAAGCTGGCCTTTCTCTTCAACTTCATCAACAATTTTATCGTCGACCAAAGTTCTCAAAGTTGCCAAACCGGCTGCACAACATACCGGGTGACCGCCAAAGGTTGTCATATGGCCCAAAATGGGCGTATGAGAGAGTACCGACATAATTTCGAGCGAGCTGATAAATGCTCCAATCGGCATTCCGCCACCAATCCCCTTAGCCAAAAGCAAAACATCTGGTACAACGTTATAGTGTTCAAATGCAAACATTTTACCGCTCCGCCCGAAACCTGATTGAATTTCATCAAAAATTAACAGCGTTTTGGTTTCATTGCATTTATCTCTCAGCGCCTGCATGTAAGCTAAATCTGCAACCCGGATGCCGGCCTCGCCCTGAATAGGTTCGATAAAAACAGCAGCAATGTCTGTGGTAATTTTGTCTAAATCGGAGCAATTATTATGCTCGATAAAGCTAACGTTTGGTAAAAAAGGACCATAGCCTGAAGAATAAAATTCGCTTTCCATTAAGCTTTCCGCCCCGTGGGTGCTGCCGTGGTAAGCATTTTTACAAGCTATAAAGCCTTTTCTGCCCGTGTAACGCTTAGCTAATTTCATGGCGCCTTCAACAGCTTCAGTTCCCGAATTTAAAAAATAAGTACAGCTTAAGCTTTCGGGTAATATATCGGCCAACGCTTTTGCGAAATTAACCTGCGGGCTCTGAATGTACTCTCCGTACACCATTAAATGCATATAGGTTTCTGCCTGCTGCTGTATTGCTTTAACCACTGCCGGATGGCAATGTCCAACATTGCTTACCCCAATGCCTGCAATTAAATCCAGGTGTTTTTTGCCTTGTGCATCATAAATATAAACACCGCTGGCTTTTACAAATTCGAGCATTAATGGCTCTGGAGAGGTTTGTGCATTGTGTTGTAGAAACAACTGGCGTTGTGTTAACATGATGCAAAAATACGGAAAATGAAATGGAATTCTGTTTTGCGGTTGATTAGTTTTTCTTTATTAATTTTGAATACGAACTCCGGTAAATTCTACCAACGGGAATGATAAAATTGTTTTCCAACACCAAGTGTTTATCGTTGAAATATCCTGAATTAAAAAAGCAGGAAGAGATTAATGAGTATAATTCAATAAAGCACTTTAGGCACTAGAAAAAAAAAGTCTTACAGATTTACCTGCAAGAACTTTTATCTATTGTTTATCCTTAAAACGGTTCAGCAATTCTCGCTTAAACGCTTCCTGAGCCCGATAGTATTTACCTATAATTTTGATTGGCAATACTGCTTTAAATTTATTGTAATATTTCTTCTCAATGTTTAAATCGCGTTGTCTGAAATCGAATTCGCTGGTAATTAAGCTTTGAATTTGCGCATCAGTTAAATTATCAATTTCTGTAACTTTTCTAAACGAAATCATTTTTTGAAAACGTTCTTTACGAAGCCCGTTTTGTTCAGCCTGCATATCGTTATAAATAGGCCAGAAAACTTTTGCTTCGTCTGGCGACAGGTCTAGTTTCTTAGTGAAAAAAGCAATCTTCAACGATTCTATTTCCTCGCCCCGGGGCCTTTGTGCCCAAAGCATTGATGGTAAAAGAAACAATAGAGCGGCGAAAAATAAATTTCTCATTTTTAGTAATTTTTATAATTCCTGAGCCAAATCCGTCGACGAATAATTATTCAGGATGTAGTTTTCCACTTCTGTATCTGAGGCAGAAGTTGTATTTGTATTTGATATATTTTGTGCCTCTAAATGATCTATGATTGTAGTTTCATCGATATCGTAAAGCATTTGTTCACTAGCTAAGTCCGCAGACTGCATTTGCGGAATATTAACATTAGCTTCCGTTTGGTTGTTTTGATAAAAATAAACGCCAAATGAAGAAATCACTACAAAACAAGCTGCGCTTGCATATTTAACAAAGCTTCGTCGCCATAATGGAATAATTTTCGCTTCTTTGTTAATGACCTGCTCTGCTTCAATTTTAGCGGTAATTCTGCTTTGTAAAGTTTCGAAGTAATTTTCCGGCACTGCAAATTTATTATCCGCTTTAAGCGAATGCTCAATAGCAATGCGGGTTTCAATCATTTCCGTCAGCTCCTCAAAATAATTTTCCGGAACAAGGAATGCATTTTCAGTAGTATTTCGTTTCAAGCCATCTAAATAAATGTAGCTGGAAACAGCCTCCTCACAATTGTCGAAATAGCCTTCAGGAATGGAGAAGGGATTGCGCCTCGCCATTGCGGCAAGGGTAGGCGCATCTTTAATCCAATCGTTATTTTCTAAATTTTCATTCATCACAGATATATGATACAATTAAAGTGAAAAGGTTTAATAGTCTATTTCATCATTTGTGATAAAAGCTTCGATTTTTTTAGCAGCGATGTGAAATGATGCTTTTAAGGCACCCACCGACGTTCCGAGGACTTCAGAGATTTCCTCATACTTCATATCGTCAAAATATTTCATATTGAAAATAATTCGCTGTTTTTCGGGTAGTGTAAGAATTGCTTTTTGAAGTTTCAATTCCAGCTTATCACCATTAAAGTAGGAGGAAGCGACCAAATTCTCAGCAAGTTCAGCTGAAACCTCGTCCATAGGTGTATTATTTCGCTGCTTTTGCTTATTTAAAAAGGTAATGGATTCATTTGTTGCAATTCGGTAAATCCAGGTGTAAAGCTGGGAATCTGACCGGAATTTATCGAGGTTTTTCCAAACTTTAACAAAAACCTCCTGTATCAAATCATCGCAATCATCATGATTTAGAACCAAACGCCGAATGTGCCAATATATTTTTTGCTGGTACTTTTTTAATAACAAATTAAAAGCTTCATTGCGAGTGCGCTCAACGGCAAACATTGCGAGAATTTCTGAATCTTCAACTTGTTTCATTAAAAACGATTAGGAATTAAATAATAAAGACACAAAGTACACAAAGGTTTGGATATTTCCTTGTGTTCTTTATGTCTTTAACGTAGGCTGTTGATATGTTATTTCTTTCTGCCGATTACTTTCTGAGCGGCTTCCACAATGTTTACTGCATCTAAACCATATTTAGACATCAGTTGGTCAGGCGTTCCGCTTTCTCCAAAAGTATCATTTGTAGCAACAAACTCCTGTGGCGTAGGTAGTTCAGTAGTTAGTAAACGGGCAACGCTTTCGCCTAACCCTCCAAATTTGTTATGCTCTTCGCAGGTAACTACACAACCTGTTTTTTTAACTGATTTTAAGATCGCTTCATCATCCAAAGGCTTAATGGTATGAATGTTGATTATTTCTGCATCGATACCAAGCTCTGCCAACTTTTCGCCAGCTTCGATTGCCTTCCAAACCATGTGGCCGGTTGCGATAATGGTTACATCTGTACCTTCGTTAACCATCCAGGCTTTCCCGATTTCGAACTTTTGGTCAGGATCGGTAAATACCGGGATTACCGGGCGACCGAATCTTAAATAAACCGGGCCTTCGTATTCCGCAATTGCGAGGGTTGCTGCCTTTGTTTGGTTGTAATCGCAAGGATTAATAACCACCATGCCCGGCAACATTTTCATTAAACCAATATCTTCCAAAATCTGGTGCGTTGCACCGTCTTCGCCTAAAGTTAAACCAGCATGCGATGCACAAATTTTAACATTCTTATTTGAGTATGCTACCGACTGGCGAATCTGATCATAAACGCGACCTGTAGAGAAGTTGGCAAAAGTTCCTGTAAATGGAATTTTCCCGCCAATCGTCATACCTGCGGCAATACCAATCATATTTGCTTCAGCAATACCCACTTGTGTAAAACGCTCGGGAAAATCTTTGATAAAAGCATCCATTTTTAATGAACCAACTAAATCGGCACACAAAGCAACAACATTTTCATTTTTTTTACCAGCTTCGTGTAAACCGGCACCAAAACCTGAACGGGTATCTTTTTTCTCTGTATATGTGTATTTTTTCACGGTTTTATATTTTTGAATTGTCTGCGTTGAAAGTTTGCTTCGCAGTTTTTAATAAACACAACCCCTAAAGGAGCTTTATTCGTTAGTGTAAAATTTAAATTTTAATCCCCATTTAACGGAGATTGGGAGAAATTAATAATCCCCTAAAGTTTCTGGTAACTGCGCTAATGCAGCCGCTAATTGCTCATCATTAGGCGCCGTTCCGTGCCATTTATGAGAACCCATCATATAATCTACACCAGCACCCATTTGCGTACTCATCAGGTTTAAAATTGGCTTGCCTTTTCCTGTTAAGGTTTTCGCATAATGTAAGCCTTCAACTATCGCCTGCATATCGTTGCCATCTGTATTGATTACATGCCATCCAAAAGCCTCGAACTTAGCCTGTAAGCTATCTAACGAAAGTACCTTTTTAGTAGGCCCGTCAATCTGCTGTCCGTTATAATCCACGCTACAAATTAAGGTATCTAATTCATGAAAAGGCGCAAACATTGCAGCCTCCCAGTTTTGACCCTCTTGCAACTCACCATCACCATGCAAAGTGAAAACGTAAGATTTATCACCATTTAAACGTTTCGTTAATGCTGCACCAATAGCTACAGACATGCCCTGGCCCAACGAGCCTGAAGCTACACGAATGCCTGGTAAGCCTTCGTGCGTAGTTGGGTGGCCCTGCAATCTTGAATCTAACTTGCGGAAAGTTGCCAATTCACTTTTATTGAAAAAGCCTGCATGTGCCAATGTACTGTACCAAACAGGTGAAATGTGGCCGTTAGACAGGAAGAACAAATCTTCGCCAACGCCATCCATTTTAAAATCTGTATTGTAGTTTAGAACTTCGAAATATAGCGCTGTAAAAAAATCGGCGCAGCCTAATGAACCACCTGGGTGGCCAGACTGGCATCCGTGAACCATTCTTACAATATCTCGTCTTATCTGCGAAGCAATATCTTCTAATTCTTTTATCGTATGTTTCATTAAAATAAGAGTTGTGTTACATAGCAAAGGTAATATTTTACCTGCTATATCATAATTAGTTATTGATTAAATCGAGTACCTGTTGAGTTGAGTTTTTTGTATCAACCTTTTTAATAATGTGCGAAATTTTTCCCTCGCCATCTATAATGAAAGTTGTTCGAACTGTACCCATATATTTCTTTCCATACATGTTTTTCTCCGCCCAAACACCGTAATCGTTCACAATTTTTTGGTCGGTATCTGCAAGTAAAGTAAAGGGCAGGTTGTGTTTCGTAACAAATTTTTGGTGCGACTTTTCATCATCAACACTAACGCCCAAAACAACAATTCCTTTTGCTTGCAAACCTTGATAGTTGTCTCTGAAATCGCATGCTTCGGCAGTGCAACCGGGTGTGTCATCTTTTGGGTAAAAATACAAAACAACAGTTTGTCCTTTATAATCCGTTAAAGAAACTTCTGCTCCATTCTGGTCTTTCGAGGTAATTGCAGGAGCAACATCACCTTCTTTTAACTCTGCCATATTTGTTTTATTGATTTCTGAATAGGTAATTGGTTCAATTTGCAATGTAAACAGTTTAAGTCATTATTGTGTTCATCGTTATTTAAAATATGACAGTTTTAAGTTTATCATATCTAATCATAAAATGATGGTTTTAAAGAATATTCCCAGCGCACAAATTTCTAGAATCTTCCTTTTTTTACCGGTAGAAGCTTACTGAATACTTTCTTGTATTGTCTTTCATATCAACAACAACAAGCTCGAGCAGATGCTTGCCCGGGGTGGTGCGCTCGTCGAACGTATGCCATAGGGTTGCCGTTTTAGTATCGAACTCCATTAGCGCCCATTGTCCATCTATGTAGCCGTTAAAACTTTTGATACCCGAAAGATTATCACTTAATCTTAAAATTATTTTCGACAATCCTGCCATATTTTTCCCATCAGAAATGTTAACCGGAACAATTCTTGGCGCAATTGTATCAACAGCAATGTAGAAATTTCCAAAATTTCTCGGTGTCGCCTTAACGTAACCATTCTCAAAGTTTCCGCCTTGCGATGAGCCATTTGAATTTGCAATGAGCGCCTTGTTTCTCAAGCCTTCGGGGAGGTTGTCAGCTTTAATCCATAAGTCGAAACCAATATGCAGCGGTGTATAACGGTTATGGATTTGATGTAGGCTTGAATAAGCATTTGCCTGCGGTTTGGGCAACTTTTTGTACGTAAAATTCAAATCACTGTATAAGGTTCCTTTCGGAAAAACTACTTTGATATCGTCAGTATTAAATTCGTTTGTTTTGTTATAAGGATAAATGATACCGGGTTGAACAACCGGCGAAATCGCTGGTGCCGAACCTGCGTGCACAGAAAAGGATAGTGTCGATGGATTTCCCTTCGAATCAGTTATGATGTAGCGAAGTTGATGAATTTCAGCATCATTAAAATTTATCCGTCCGCTGTTTACCAGGTTACTGTAAATGCTTAGTGGATTACCCGGCTCTACGAAGCTTTTTTGTATACTTCTCTTCGTATTAAGATAAGTGGGATAATCGATATGGGAGTTAATGGCCTTGCTATCTTCGAAAGCAAAGCGCTCCAGTGCCGAAGTATAAATCATTTTGCCATCAAGTTCTAATTGGATGGAATAAACGCCATTGGTGCCCGATAAACCGTTGTGCCTGTCGGTTGTTACCACTCCGAAGCCAACTTCGCCGGTGAGGCTTATTGGCGCAGTTGCTTTGTAGGTACCGTTCGAACCACTAATTGCAATTGCCTGTTTAGGTGTAGCTTCATTAAAAACCTTCCCATTTAGGCGGTAAGCGTACAAACTATAAATAACCGGCGGAATGTTATCAGGAATATCAATGCCAAAAAACTGCGGGTTTATGGTTTCTTCGGTTTTTGTATCTCTTATTTCGAAATGCAAATGCGGGCCACCCGAGCTGCCTCTGTTGCCCGACCAGGCAATTACCTCGCCTTTACGAACAGGAATTAAAGTCTCATTAGGGAACTCGTCAATCTCGAATGATTTTTTTTCATACTCCAGGTTTTTTACAATCGTTGCAATTTTTGGCGCAAATCTTTGTAAATGCCCGTACACAGAGGTAAAACCATTTGGATGGTTAATGTAGAGCGCCTGACCAAAACCACTGTTTTGAACCCTAAGTCGTGAAATATACCCATCCGCAACTGCATAAACAGGATAGCCTTCACGCTGATTGGTTCTGAAATCGATGCCGGAGTGGAAATGATTCCCTCTAATTTCGCCGAAAGAACCGGCAAGTGCCGGCGGTGCAATGTCCAGCGGTTGCCTGAAATAAGTTAGCGGATATTTGTTGGAACTAAATATTTGTTGAGCATAAGTTGAAGTCGCATAAAGCAAAAAACAAAAAATGGAAGCGTAGTATTTAAAAGTAGAAATCGGTTTTTTTTGCATCCGGTTATTTAACATCGAAGTTTAACATTTGCCTGCCCTCAAGCCAAGCTTCCAATTTATCACCTCTGTTAACTTTTCCAACACCAGCCGGTGTTCCGGTGAAAATCAGGTCGCCTTTTTTTAGTGTAATGTATTTGGAAACAAAGCTGATTATCTTTTCGAACGAGAACAACAGGTCTTTAGTATGCCCGTTTTGTTTGCGCCCGCCATTAACTTTTAGCTCGAAACTTAAATTATACATATCTTCGAAATCTGTTTTCGGTAAGAAGATGCTAACGGGAGCGGAGTTATCAAAAGCTTTCGCCAGTTCCCAGGGCAGACCTTTTTCTTTGTGTTTTGCCTGAATATCGCGGGCAGTGAAATCAATGCCCAAACCAATTTCATCGTAATAATTTGCGGCAAATTTTTCGGCAATGTGTTTACCTTCCTTGCAAATTTTTAGAACAACTTCCAGTTCGTAATGAACATCTTCAGAGAAATCGGGATGATAGAATGGCTTATTGTCTTTTAATAAAGCGGTATCTGGTTTTAAAAATATTACAGGCGTGGTTGGAACAGGATTGTTTAATTCTTTTGCGTGTTCGGCGTAATTTCGGCCAATGGCGATTATCTTCATTTGCTTTGGATATGAAATTTAATGGTGAGTTGAAATCTTCAAATCGACTCAAAAATAGAAAAGAAAATGGTGTTATAAAACAGATATGCGTTTAACCTGACTTTCTGATCCGGCTACTACCCTTAAAAAGTAGATGCCTGCATTTAGGCGGGATGGGATGACAAAACTTTTGGTTTGCTCACCAGAATTTAATCGTTCGTTGGCTAGCGTAACAACTTCATTGCCCAATAAATCAATTATTTTGATGGTTGTTTGTGTTCCATCTCTTCCAATTGATAAGATGATGTTCAATTGGTCTTCAACCGGATTTGGATAGATTTTTACAATAGTTAACAACTTATCCTTAGAAACTAAGGCCGTACTTTTGCTTGTTGCCGAGTAACTATTAAACATACTCCCGCCGGCAACCGACATATACAAAGGTTTATAAGGCTGGATATTGGCTTTTATCTCGGGAATTTTACTTGCTTTTTTGGTCCTCGTTTTGAGGCTAATCCGGATGCTATCGGTTTGTTGAGCCCAAGAATTCATCCCGCAAAACATTAGCATGCACAGAATGCAGGCAATTGTTGAGAGAAGCGTTATCTTTGGGTAGAGTTTCATCAAATTGTATAGCAAATGTATTAATTTAAAACAAAGAAATTAAACATTTTGTTTAAAAGCCATTATTTAACACAATTTAACAATAAATTTTAAATTTCATGGTGTGTAAAATACACAATAAATTGGTTGTTAAATTGTTATAGTTAGTTTACTTTTGCCGCACTAAAAATATAAAGAAGTGTCAAATCATAAAAATGTAAATGCGCTAACTGCCGGCGGAGTTCTGATTAGTTTGGGAATTGTTTTCGGCGACATCGGTACTTCACCACTATATACACTAAACGCGATTTTTACCACGATACTTGGAGGGAAGCAAGATATAAATCCAACAAATGTATTGGGTGTGCTTTCCTGTATCATTTGGACACTAACTTTACAAACCACAATAAAGTATGTTATAATTACCCTAAGGGCAGATAACAAAGGTGAAGGGGGCATATTTTCACTTTTTTCGTTGGTAAGGAAAAAAGCTAAATGGCTGGTTGTACCCGCAGTTGTTGGTGGTTGTGCGTTGCTTGCCGATGGAATTATAACGCCGAGTATTACCGTAACCTCGGCGATTGAAGGCTTAACAAACAAATTTGATGTACCTGTAATACCAATTGTACTCACCATTTTAACAATCCTCTTCATCATCCAACAGTTTGGTACCAACCTGGTAGGTAAGCTCTTTGGGCCGGTAATGTTTGTGTGGTTTGCCGTTTTGGGCGTGTTGGGTATTTCTTTTATTGTAAAGGATTTTAGTATCCTTAAGGCATTTAATCCTTATTATGCAATACATTTATTAGTTACCAATCAACTTGCTTTCTTAATTCTTGGTGGCGTTTTTCTTTGTACTACAGGGGCGGAAGCATTGTACTCCGATTTAGGTCATTGCGGTAGAAATAACATTCGCATCAGCTGGATTTTTGTGAAACTGACCCTGATTTTAAATTACCTTGGCCAAGGTGTTTGGATTCTTCAAAATAGCGGAACTTATATTCCGGGTGCCAAAATGAACCCTTTTTTCCAAATTGTGCCGGGCCATTTTCAGGTACCAATGGTTATTCTGGCAACGATGGCAGCTGTTATTGCCAGTCAGGCTTTAATAAGCGGGTCGTTTACGCTTATTGCCGAAGCCGTTCGCTTAAACCTTTGGCCAAAAATCAGAATTGTTTATCCTTCAGTTTCTAAAGGGCAATTGTATGTGCCGTCTATAAACTGGATGCTTTGGATTGGATGCTGTGGAATTGTTCTGCTTTTTCAGAAGGCAGAAAGGATGGATGCGGCTTATGGTTTATCGATAACGATTGCCATGCTCATGACAACCATTCTGGTGAGTTTCTATTTGCGGAGTAAGCGTTTTCCTAAATATTTAATTGCGACTTTCTTTTTTACGTATGTGATTATTGAAGGCACTTTCCTGATTAGTAATTTAACCAAATTTTTGCACGGCGGTTGGGTTACAGTAATGATTGGTTCGTTATTGTTTACGATAATGTGGAGTTGGTTCGTAGCCAGAAAAATTAAGAATCGTTTTGTTAAATATGTCGAAATTGAAGATTACTATCAGATTTTAACCGAATTGAGTAGTGATGAATCGGTTCCAAAATATTCTTCACAGCTGGTTTATTTAACAAGTGCGAATTTCAAAACTGAAATAGAATCCAAAATTATTTATTCGATTATACAAAAAGAACCTAAGCGTGCTGATGTTTACTGGTTGGTACACGTAGATGTTATGGATGAGCCCTATACGCTCGATTATAAGGTAGAATTCCTGATTCCGGGTAAATTGATCCGTATTGATTTTAGATTAGGTTTCCGTATCGAACAACGTGTAAATTTGCTTTACCGTAAAGTTGTAGAAGAACTGGTTAAGAATGGCGAAATCGATATCACGAGTCAATACACCTCATTAAACAAACATAAAATTGCGGGTGATTTTCGCTTTGTGCTCCTGGAAAAACACTTATCTAAGTTTACGAAACTAAGTTTCTATGAGCGCCAGATTATGGATTATTATTTCATCCTGAAGAAGCTAAGTTTATCCGAAGAAAGAAGTTTTGGCTTGGATAGCAGTTACGTAGATGTAGAAAAAGTGCCTCTAATTTTTGTAACTCCGGATGATATTGAATTACACAGATTGCCGGTTTAAATGAGGAGCGTTTTTTTAATTCTTGCGATTTGCTTTTTTCTTATCGGCCCTGCGGCAAAGGTTTTGCATTGGCCGAATGAAGACAAATATATTATTGCCTCATTTGCTGGTCTGGTGCTGATAACAGTTATGGCCTTTGTAAAGAAGAAAGTTAGATAAGGTCTTGTAAAACAAAAAATCCCTCACGCTTAAAAAGCATTAGGGATTTTTTTTTGTGATTATCTAACAAAATATTAACTGATGGCTTCCTGGCCCAGTTTACTATGTTTAAAGCCATAAGCAAAGTAGACCACTAACCCAATTACAAGCCAGATGCTAAAACCTATCCAGTTTGAAATTCCAAGTTCGCACATCATGTAAAGGCAACTAATTAAGCCTAAAACAGGGATGAGAGATAGATTTTTAGTAATGCTGAAGTATGCGATAAACACGCAAATGATGAGAAAAATCCACATCGGTATTTTGTGTTTGAACAAGCTCCAGCCACTTTCATACTTCTTTTCTACCGGAATATTTGAAGCGGAAATAAACTGCTCATATTTATCGGCAGGTAAATTACTCAAATATGATTCTGCATCAACTTTCTCTGTAAGGATAATTTGCGGCGCCACGTTTTTCACAATCTCCTCTTTGATAATTTTTAGCTCATCTCCATTTAATGAAGTAACAAAAGTTACCGTTTCAATTGTTTTTGGAGTGTTTAATATAAATGCTTTGGTTTCTTTATTATACTTTATAAACGCGAAAGCGTTAGCCGCGATAAAAGCTAACGGAACTATGAATTTACTGTTTACATAAGGTATTTTGAACTTTCCGCGTTGTACATCAGGCCTGTTTTGAAGTACTAAAACTCCGGCGCAAACCAGCACGAAGGCAAATAGAGTACCTATAGAACAAAGGTCGGTTACGATGGTTAAGTTCATAAACAGTGATGGTACGGCGACAACAAAACCCACAACAATAGTTGCGAAAGATGGCGTTTTGTATTTTGGATGAATCTTTGAAAATGATTTCGGAAGTAAACCATCGCGACTCATGCTCATCCAAATGCGGGGCTGCCCCATTTGAAACACCAATAAAACACTTGCCATTGCAAACACGGCACTAACTGCAATAATTCCGCTCATCAATTTTAAGTCTATCTGGTCGAAAACGAATGCCAGCGGGTCGCCAACTGCGAGCGTATCTGATTTTACAATGCCAGTTAAAACCAGGGCAATTGCAACATACAAAACTGTGCAAATAATAATTGCCCACATCATCCCTCGGGGTAAATCACGTTGTGGGTTTTTGCATTCCTCGGCGGTTGTAGAAATTGCATCGAAACCGATGTACGCAAAAAACACAGCAGAAACGCCTTTCAATATTCCAGAAACGCCATTAGGCGCAAATGGATTCCAGTTTTTCGTATCGATGTAAAAGATGCCCACTGATAAAACCAACAGAATAACCGCAAGCTTTACAACAACCATTGCGTTACTTGCATTTCTGCTTTCTTTCATGCCCCGGTAAACTAAAGCGGTTATAAAAATGATTATTCCCAATGCGGGCAAATCGGCAACTAAGTGAAAATTACCAATTTTTGGAGCGGTTAACCAGGCGTTATTTGCAACCGCAGTGGCAGCGTCTAGTCCGCCAATATTTTTACCTGCTGCCAGAAGCGCTTCGGCGTGCTTATGGCCATTAAATGCAGTTAGGTAATCCATTGTTGCCCAAGCGGGGATATTAATTCCGTCTATGCCTAATGCCGGTATTCGGATGGAGGAGAGTAGCCCCGTGAAATAATCAGACCATGAAATTGCGACCGTAATATTTCCGATTGCATATTCCATAATCAGCGACCAGCCAATAATCCAGGCCACCAATTCGCCAAAAGCAACGTACGAATAGGTATATGCACTGCCAGAAACCGGCACCATTGAAGCAAACTCTGCATAGGCAAAAGCAGCAAAGCTACAGGCAACTGCCGTGAAAATAAACAGAAAAATTACCGCCGGACCACCATCTGCACTGGCTTTACCAATGGTACTAAAAATACCCGCACCAATAATAGCGGCAATGCCGAAAGCAGTTAAATCGCGAACGCCAAGTGTTTTATGCAACGAACTTTCATGGTCGCCATAACCTTTTGCTGCATCTTGTAATATCTTGGAAATTGATTTCTTCCTGAATAGCTTCTCGAACATCTGTTTTGGTTTGTTGTATTCCTCAAACTTAAAAAAATATCAGTTAAAAACGTTTAAAGCAGGATATAAATTTCTTTTTAGAGCTTCTCAAAGCGTTCCTTAGGAGCAGATTTTTATTGTTGCAATGTAAAAATTCCAGAATATTTGCAAAGCATAAGCGATTATTTGAATGGCATAATTGTCGAATTAACTAAAAGTATACTTTTGCCGTAGAATTAAATCAGAAGGGAGTTTTTAAAGATTCTTCTGTTTGATTTTAAACATATTCCGAAATGGTTACTAAACAAACATCCTACATTAAAGAGAAAAACCAGGGCATTGCTACAATTTTAGCGTTCGCTCTAATTCCTTTATCTGGTTTCGCTACCGACATTTACATACCTTCATTACCTACAATGTCAGGAGAAATGGGCGTTAGCAGCGTTCAGGTGCAACTTACACTGAGTATTTTTTTGATAAGCTATGGGGTAGCGCAACTTTTTGTTGGTAGTATTCTGGATAGTTTCGGTAGATACAAAATTTGCTTGTACAGCTTACTGATATTTACTGCAGCCAGTATTGTTATTGCAACAACTCATAATATTTATTTAATTTATTTGATGAGAATTATCCACGGCCTTTCTGTGGGTGCAATTGTGGTGGCCAAACGTGCCTATTTTGTAGATCTTTTTTCGGGCGATAAACTGAAACATTACCTAAGTCTGTTTTCGATTATATGGTCTACCGGCCCAATTGTGGCGCCCTTTGTAGGTGGTTATTTACAAACCGCTTTCGGTTGGGAATCTAACTTTTACTTTTTGGCCGGTTTTGCCTTAGTTTTCGCTATTCTCGAGTATGTTTTTAGTGGCGAAACCCTAAGTCACTTCACCGATTTTCAGCTGCGAAAAATTATCAGCATTTATACCGATATGATTAAAACCACAAGTTTTGCCTTGGGTATTGTAATGCTCGGGTTGGCCTACTGCATGGTTATGGTTTACAACATGACCGGGCCATTTATAATCGAGCATGAGTTAAAATTTTCTCCGGTTATTGCCGGGTACAGCTCTTTGGTTTTGGGCTTTGCCTGGATGGTAGGTGGTTTTATTGGCAAGGCTACAATTAACCGTCCCTTTTTTAAACGTTTAGCTATTAACTCTGCACTTCAGTTGGCTTTCGTTATTTTAATGATTTTAAGCTTAAACTTTGTTAGCAACCTCTTTTCGTTAATTTTTTTCGCCTTCATTATTCACATTGGCGCAGGATTTACATTTAACAATTATTTTACCTTTTGTCTGAGCAAATTCCCCAAAAATGCTGGAATCGCCGGCGGTTTAACCGGAGGGATCACCTACGTAATCGTGTCATTTCTGAGTTATGGTATTGTTAATATGTTTCCGGCAAAGGATGAAAGAAACCTTAGTTTTAGTTATCTGGTGATGATTGTGATTTCAGTTTTGGTGATGTTTTTAATTATGAAAACAAGAAGACAAGATGAAGCCGAAGTTTAGTTAGCTGATTTTTTTTTTAATCTACGGGAAATTAACCCTGAAGATAACATTGCCGATGGCGGCTATTCTAAACCTTCAGCACAAATACGAAATCACAAAAAATTAGCCCACAAAAAAAGTCGCGTTAGCACAACGCGACTTTTTTTGTTAATAGCTGACTGATCTAGCCTAACTTTTCAAGTTCTTCTTTTACAAAAGCAGCTAACTCTTTTACGTATTCAGCGCTGAAGTCGAACTTAATGCCCGCTGTTTCATAAATCTCATTCATCGGTTTGGTATAACCCAATGCGAGTGCAGCAAGGTACTGATCTAGCGCTTTGGCAGGATTTTCCTTATAATTTTTCCAAACGGCGATGGCACCAAGCTGAGCGATTGCATATTCGATATAATAGAAAGGAACCTCAAATAAATGCAATTGTTTCTGCCAACCATTTCCGAACTCCTGATCTAAATCTGTCCAATCGGCGAAACCCGCACCAAAACGATTGTAAATTTGCTTAAAAGTTTCCTCTCTGTCGGCTGCTGTATGGTTTGGGTTTGTATAAATCCAATGTTGAAACTGATCTATCACGGCCACCCAAGGCAATGTTTTCAAAACGTCGGCAAGTTGTTCTCTTTTAGCACGGATTAAATCTTCTTCATTATCGAAATAAACATTCCAGTTATCCATTGATATCAGTTCCATACTCATCGATGCGAGTTCGGCTACTTCCGATGGGCAATGTTTGAAATCGTTCAACTCCAAATTCGCCGTTAAAAAGGTGTGTATTGCATGGCCGCCTTCATGAACCATTGTCGTTAAATCACGAAGTGAATTAGCTGAGTTCATGAAAATAAAAGGTGCACCTGTTTCGGCCAAAGGATAGTTATAGCCACCTGGTGCTTTTCCCTTTCTGCTCTCAACATCAAAAAGCTTGTTCGCTTTCATCGTTGAAAGTTTCTCGCCAAGCTTTGTATCAATCGCGTTAAAACAGGCAATACTTTTATCAATAAGCTCCTCGCCATTATTAAAAGGTTTCAAAGCAGGCTTTCCGCTTACGCTAACTTCCAAATCCCATGGCTTCAGCACTTCTAATCCTAGAGCTTCGCGGCGTTTTTCGGCCTGCGCTCTTAAAATCGGGACAATTTCTTTTTCAATTGCGTTTGCAAAGTCGTAACAATCCTGTGGTGTGTAGTCAAATCGCCCCAAAGCCTGAAACATATAATCGCGGTAGTTTTCAAAACCGGCATTCAGCGCAACCTGATTTCTTAACTTTATCAATTCATCAAAAAGAATATTCAAATCATCTTTGTCGATAAGCCTTCTTTGTTGAATCGTTTTCCAGGCATTTTCACGCACTTCGCGGTTTAAATCCTTTACAAAAATCGAAGCTTGTTCAAGCGTATATTCCTGCCCGTTAATTTCTACACTCATTGCGCCAGTTATGCCCTGATATTTCTGCTGCTTTACCTGTAATTCCGTAAATAATTCAATATTTTCACTGTGATAAAGCTCAAGCGCTTTTTTAATTGCACGGCTGTAAACGAAGAATTTTTCTTTGTCCAAATCATCCATAAAAGGACTGTCAACAAATTTTTTATTTAATTCATTGGATAAAGGCGAAATCTTTGGCTCTATTTCTTCAGCAAAGTATTGAAAATTCTTAACCAACTCTTCGTTTGCTGTGTCGCAGCTCATTTTTATGTACCTCCAGGCGAAATCTTCTTCTAAGGCCGCTTCTAATTCTGACCGGTCTTTTAACCAATGCTCCAATTCATCAGCACTGTTGATTTCCCGGTTTTTCAATTCGGTAAAAAGTGGTTCCAAGGCTTCCCAGGTAATGGTTAAATTTTCGGGAATATATGTTCGGGGTTTTTTATTGATAATCATAATTTTAAAACTATTGAATAAGTGATTTTTGAATGATGGAGCAAAGCTTTGTAAAGGGTGGAAAACATCCGCTCATTTCATCATTTGTTTCTTATATACGCATCTATTAAGAAGCAAATTGCAAATACTACAGATGCATAGCCGTTTAAGGTTTGAAACGCCTTGTTTACCTTACTAATGTCGTTCGGTTTTACAAGCAGGTGCTGATAGACCAGCATTGAACAGAAAAATACAATGCCTACGTAATAAACCCAGCTAAATTCAGTAAAAAATATTGGTAAGATTACGCACAAGGCTGAAAATATGTGCAATAAAACAGAAACATTTAATGCGTTTTTTATACCAAGCGCAGATGGAATCGAGTGCAGCTTTTCTTCACGGTCGAAATCTTCATCCTGCAAGGCATAAATAATATCGAAACCGCTAACCCAGAAAAGTACTGCTAAAGAATATAAAACGGGAACTACGGCAAAATGGCCTGTAACAGCAATATACGCACCAATTGGCGCTAACGATAAACCGAGGCCCAAAACCAAATGGCAAAGCGCAGTAAATCTTTTTGTATAGCTATAAAACAACACAACAAATAACGCAACAGGCGATAGATAAAAGCAAAGCGGATTTATAAAATAAGTTGTTACGGCAAACAATACACAATTTGCGATAACAAAGATTAACGCTTCATTGGCCGATACTTTTCCGGCCGGAATATCACGCATTTTAGTCCGTGGGTTTTTAGCATCAATATTTCTATCCAGATAGCGGTTAAAGGCCATAGCCGAATTGCGTGCGAAAACCATACAAAGCAACACCAATAGTAGTTTTTCCCATCTAAAAGGGGCATCTGTTGTGGTAACACCTAAAAAAAATCCAATCATGGCAAACGGTAGCGCGAATACCGAGTGTGCGAAAAGTACAAGTGAAAAGTATTTCTTCATTTTTATATATGTACGAAATTTATGGAGCGGCAGACTGCTTAAAATTTGTTGATAACAGGTTTTACAAAGTCTTTATTCACTTCATAAATGAAATTTAAAACGTCTTCTTTTCCGGTTTGTTTCTCTGCGGATGTTACAATAGTAGTTGGAATTTCTTCAAAAAACTCGCCCAGCTTTTTCTTAAAAGCAGCAACATTTTTCAGCGATTCATTCATGCCTTGCTTATCTGCTTTGGTAAATAGCAGCGCAAAAGGAATTTGTTTTTCGCCTAACCAGTAACAGAACTCAATATCTATTTGCTGCGGTGTTAAACGGCTATCTATCAAAACAAAAACACATTGAAGGCTCTCTCTTTTGGTGATGTATGCACGGATAAATTTTTCCCATTTCTCTCTGCTGGTTTTTGAAACTTTGGCATAACCGTAGCCGGGCAAATCCACAATGTACCAGGCTTCGTTAATTAAGAAGTGATTTATTAATTGTGTTTTGCCGGGGCGCTGCGAAGTTTTTGCAAGTCCGTGGTGGTTAACCAACATGTTAATTAGAGAAGATTTACCCACGTTAGAGCGGCCGATAAATGCGTACTCGGGCATTGTTGGCGCTGGTAAAGCCGAGATTTGGGTGTTGCTGCAAACAAATGTTGCCGTTTTGATAATCATGTTACAAAGGTAGTAATTTTGAGAGGATGGTTAACGTCTGATGTTTTTTAACTGCTTTACTGCTGCGCATTTGACATTTCACCGATTAAAACAATTTAAACAGTGAAACAATAAAGTTATCTTTGCCACACAACATGAATCAGAATATTACACCATACCAAGTAGAGGATGCAACTAAAAAAGAGCAGGTTGCAACCATGTTCAATAACATTTCTGGCACTTACGATTTTTTGAATCATTTCCTTTCGCTAGGAATTGATGTTTTATGGCGTAAGAAAGCGATTAAAGAATTGGTTTCCATCCATCCGAGAATTATGCTCGATGTGGCTACCGGAACTGGTGATTTCGCTTTTGAAGCAATCAAAAAACTACATCCCGAAAAAATAATTGGCGTTGATATTTCTGAGGGGATGCTGGAAGTGGCCAAGAAGAAAATTAATGAACGTAGCCTGAATGAAACTTTCTCTGTTCAACTGGGCGATTCTGAAGGTTTGCATTTTGCCGACGATACCTTCGATGCCATCACGGTGGCTTATGGTGTTCGTAATTTCGAACACCTTGAGCAAGGATTAAGCGATATGTTCAGGGTGCTAAAACCGGGAGGTAAACTTGTTGTATTGGAATTCTCCAAGCCAAAAGTTTTTCCTGTGAAGCAGCTATACAACTTTTATTTTAAACATATAACTCCTTTTTTCGGCAAGCTGTTTTCTAAAGATGCCAGGGCATATAGTTATTTGCCAGAATCAGTGGCGGCTTTCCCGGATGGGATTGAATTTACAAGTTTGATGGAAAAAGTAGGTTTCAAAAGTACCAAACAGAAAATTCTTACGTTTGGAATAAGTTCGATATACACCGGTTCTAAATGATAAAAAAATTAAGTTTCATCATCCTGCTTTTTACAATCGCAACAACATCATTTGCCCAAAACTGGGGTGGAGGTGTAGATGATGAAGACTTACATTTTGGCTTTAGTTTTCAGTATATTTCTGCCGAGTATAAAATTTTAAAGAATGCAAACTGGCGTGATCCTTATTTCGACCCTTTTGATGGGAAACAGGTAACTCAACCTATGAAAGCAATCTCCAGTCCGCCATCTGTAGGTTTTGGATTGGGCTTTGTTGTAAACAGGCGAATTTCTGAAAATTTTGATTTGCGTGCTACACCTTCATTAATTTTTAGCGACAGGGTGGTGCGTTACGAATATGAGCCGGCTCCGGTAAGTACTCAGCAAAATCCAACATTCGATGCACAAAGTAGCTTTCAAACATCAATTGATAAGAAAGTTCAGGCTACCATGTTCGAAATTCCTGTTGGAATAAAAATTAAATCGAACAGGTTAAATAATTTTAGGGCTTACTGGCTTGGCGGTGCAAAATACTCGATGGACATCGCTTCAAAAAAGAAAACTTTTGATGAAGGGGAAATACCAATAAATAAACTGCTTAAAAACAAGAGGAATTACCTTTCTTACGAAACAGGGATTGGGTTTGATTTATATTTCGAGTACTTCAAAATGTCGCCAGAGCTAAAGCTATCGTATTCTATGAGTGATATTTTACAGCACGATAACACTGCTTTCGCAAATCCGATTGATAAAACTAAGTTGCGTCATTTTACATTCAGTTTGTTTTTCGAGTAAAAGAGCAATCCAAAAAAACTTACCTTTGTTGCCATTGAGGAAAGCATGTGAAATGTTTTCCAGGGATTATAAATTCATAAAAATGGCTAAAATTGCATTAATAACAGGCGCAACTTCTGGAATCGGCGAAGCTTGCGCTCACCGCTTTGCCCAAAATGGTTACAACCTGATTCTGGTTGCCCGCCGGGAAGACCGTTTAGCAAAAATTTCCCATCACCTTGAAGATAAATATGCAGTTGAAATTATGCAGGTATTGGTTGATGTGCGTGATAAAGAAAGCCTGAATACGGCGTTTAATACAATTTCTGCGGATTGGAAAAATGTTGATGTGTTAATTAATAACGCAGGGCTGAGTCAGGGTTTAGACCCAATTGATAAAGGAAATACAGAAGATTGGGATACCATGATTGATACCAATGTTAAAGGATTGCTTTACGTTACGAAAATTGTTTCCAACTGGATGATTCCAAATAAATCCGGACACATTATAAACATCGGATCCATTGCCGGGCAGGAAGTTTATCCCAACGGAAATGTATATTGTGCCACCAAGCATGCTGTAGATGCACTAAGTAAATCTATGCGGATAGATCTTTTACAGCATGAAATTAAAGTAACTGCAATTAACCCGGGTATGGTAGAAACGGAGTTTTCGGTTGTGCGGTTTAAAGGCGATGCCGAACGGGCTAAAAACGTTTATGCAGGTTTAGAGCCATTAATTGCCGATGATATTGCCGATGCAATATGGTATGTTGTAAGCAGGCCTAAACATGTAAACATTAACGATATGCTTATAATGCCTACAGCCCAGGCAACAGCTACACTTGTAAACAGAGCTGGATAACTGTTAAATTAATTTAGCTATAAGGTTTAAAACTGACCGATTAACGATTAAATAATCAAACGAAGATGATATCAAACACAATAGATCAGGAAATAAAAAAAGCCATGTTGGCTAAAAATGATGCTCAGTTAAGAGGGCTAAGGGCTATAAAGGCCGCAATTCTTTTGGCTAAAACGGAAAAAGGTGCTTCTGAAGAAATTACCGAAGAGACGGAATTAAAAATTCTTCAGAAACTGATTAAGCAACGCCGTGAATCTGCCGACATTTACAAGCAACAAAATCGCGAAGACTTATACAAAGTAGAAGAGGAAGAAATTGAGGTTATTAATCAGTTTTTGCCAAAGCAATTAGATAGGGGTGAAGTTGAAGGTATAATTGCGGATGTTATCAAACAATCGGGCGCAACATCAGTTAAAGATATGGGGAAGGTGATGGGCATGGCCAATAAAGCGCTTGCCGGTAAAGCCGATGGGAAGTTAATTGCTGAGATTGTTAAAGAGAAATTAGCTTAAAACAAATTTACACACATCGCGTGCCGGGTATAAGGGATTGAAAAATATTTAACTTATACCTCAGTTGGCTGAAATTGCCGTTTATGTACCGTTTTCCGTTTTATTTCAGAAAAATGGAACAGAAATGCATAAAATTAATTTTACTCTACTAACTTAGTAGCAATATACTATTCAGAATATATGAAATACCAGGTAACAGAAGAAGAAGGATTTAAATACGTAGAAGCCGGACAAGGTGAAACACTGGTATTACTTCACGGTTTAATGGGCGAATTGAGCAACTGGGAATTGGTTATTGAACAGTTTAAAGATCGTTACCGTGTTGTTGTTCCTATCCTTCCTATTTACGAGTTACCCATTTTAACACTTGGGGTTAAGGCTTTGTCGAGATACTTGCATCGCTTCTTAAAATTTAAAAACCTTGGGCAGGTGGTGCTTATTGGTAATTCGCTGGGCGGCCATGTTGGCCTGGTTTTTACTGTTGCGCACCAGGAGTTTGTGAAAGCGTTGGTGCTAACTGGCAGTTCAGGATTGTATGAAAACGCGTTTGGAGGCTCTTTTCCTCGTAGAGAAAGCTACGATTATATAAAAGAAAAGGTTGAATTCACTTTTTATGACCCGGCTACTGCCACTCCTGAACTTGTAGAAGAGGTTTTCAAAACTGTAAATGACAGGTCAAGGGTAATTCGGATTTTAACAATGGCTAAGTCTGCCATTCGACACAATATGGGCAAGGAGTTATCAAAAATCACCATCCCGGTTTCATTAATCTGGGGCAAAAATGATAAGGTAACGCCGCCAGAAGTTGCAGAAGAGTTTCACCAGTTGCTTCCCAATTCAGAATTAAACTGGGTTGATAAATGTGGGCATGCGCCAATGATGGAGCATCCTGAACAATTTAACGCTTACTTAGAAAAATTTTTAGATAGGATACTATTAAAATAATGTTTGCTGAAGAAATCATATCCAATGTTATACCGCCCATAAAAACGGACGACACGGTGCAGAAAGCTTTAGATCGTATGAACGAATTTAAGCTAAAGCATATGCCTGTGGTAAACGACGTGCAGTTTTTAGGCTTACTTTCTGAAGATGATTTACTCGAAATACGCAACCATGATATTTTGATTAAAGATGTATCTGTAAATTTATTAAACGCGTTCGTTTTTAACAATGCGCATACTTACGATGTACTTAGATTGTTAAGTACACTTAAATTAACAGCAGTTCCGGTACTCGACCAGCAGAAAAATTACGCCGGTTTAATCTCAATAAATAACATTATCGATTCTGTTGCCGAATTATATGCGGTTAATGAGCCAGGTGGCATCATTGTTTTGGAAATTAGCAACCGCGATAATTCCCTTGCGCACATCGCTCAAATTGTAGAAGCAGATAATGCACAAATTCTGTCATCATACGTAAATTCTTTCGAAGATTCTACCCGGCTTGAGGTAACGTTAAAAGTGAATAAAACTGAGATTACATCTTTGGTTGCGTCCTTCGAACGATACGATTATCAGGTAAAAGAGGTGTATAACAACACTCAAATCGATGATGGTTCTCAAGAGCGTTTCGATTCTTTTATGAACTACTTAAACGTGTAGTATTCGTTGTCTGAATCTGAATAGTTTTATTGTTCAGCAATTTTAGTTCGGAAAAATCCGTCACAATAAAAAACTGCCTGAGCAAAGAATTGGTTTCTGCTTACAATAAAAATGACAGGTCTAACTGGCAAAAGGCGGTATCAACTTCTAAAGATAATTCAACATATATTTTTCTTTCCTCAAACTATAAATTAAATGCCGATACCGGTTGGTAATCTTAGATTGACTTTCTTCACTGCCCCATTTCTTTTTGATGAATTCTAGCGTAGCACGCAATGAAATTTTTTAATTAACATTTATATAAAAAGAATAAGGTATTTTTGCAGCGATAAATTAAAATCAAATGTAATTTACCGCTTAAACGCTTAATTTTTACTATGAGGATTGCAATCTATGGAAGAGATTTTAATGATACCGTATTGCCTTACATACAGGAGGTTTTCGATCATTTAAAACGCCACGGTGTTCAACCGGTCCTCCACCACAAATTTAAAAATTCTTTGCATGGCAAAATAAAGGTGCCAGCCCACACTGTAATTTTCCATAACCATGAAGAATTAAAACAGCATGCTGATGTTCTGCTAAGTTTGGGTGGTGATGGAACTTTATTAGATACGCTATCGCTGATCAGAAACTCTGGCATTCCTGTTATCGGGATAAACTTCGGTCGTTTAGGCTTTTTGGCAAGTATTAACAAAGGAGAAATCGAATCAGCGTTAACTGCTTTAATTCATGGCGATTACACTTTAGATGAACGTTCTCTTTTGCGTTTAGAATCTGATAATAACCTTTTTGGTGAAGAAAACTTTGCACTGAATGATATTACCATTCATCGCCGCGATAACTCAGCAATGATGATTATCCACGCTTCAATGAATGGTGAATTTATAAACTCTTATTGGGCCGATGGTTTGATTATTGCAACACCTACTGGTTCAACAGCTTATTCACTCAGTTGCGGCGGACCAATAATTTACCCTGATTCTCAAAGTTTTGTAATTACGCCAATTGCACCGCATAATTTAAATGTTCGTCCGGTAATAATTCCCGATGATAACAATTTATCGTTTGAAGTAGAAGCTAGAGAGTCGAAGTTTCTGGTATCCTGCGATAGCAGAACAGTTACCGTAGAACGCTCCGTAAAAATTACCATAAGAAAAGCAGATTTTTGCGTAAATCTTATTCGTCTTAACAATGAAACCTATTTAAACACGTTAAGGAATAAATTATTATGGGGCATTGATACCCGTAACTACTAAGTATGGCGCTAAACAAACCTGTCTTATTCATCCTCCTTCTCGTATCAATAGCTCAAATTTCCAAAGCGCAGTCTTTTGCTACCTGGGAAATAGGCGTTTCGGCTGGGGGCGCAGGGTATATGGGTGATTTAAACCAGAATAACCCTGTTAAAATAAGTGGTGTTAATGCAGGTATCTTCGTTAAACATAACTTTTCCTCTTATCTGGGTGTTAGATTAAACTATAATTACGGGCAGATTCAGGCCAGCGATGCAGATTCAAACAACGAACAGTTTCGCGAACGTAACTTAAGTTTCAAAACCGGATTGAATGAAGGTAGCGCAATTTTCGATTTTAATTTTTTCGATTACAAAATAAATGGTGGCAACAGGCGATTTACACCTTATTTATTTGCCGGGGTTGGCCTCATAAATTTTAAGCCTGAAATAAAATACCAGGGAACAAAATACCGGCTGGACAGATTAGCAACCGAAGGGCAGGTAAATGGCTACAGCAACACGGCTTTAACAATTCCTTACGGCGGTGGCATCAGATACAACTATAAGGATGCCTGGAGCATCTTTTCCGAAATCGGCTACAGAACGGCATTTACCGATTACATTGATGATGTTAGTGGTGTTTATCCTGTAAGGCAGGTCTCTATTGGGGATAACCCATCACTGAATATTTCCGATCCTTCTTTACATCAAACCGGAGCACCTGGCGTACAAAGAGGCGATTTTAGAAAAAGAGATACTTATCTATTTGTTAGTGTTGGCATATCTTTTACCTTTGTATCCTCAAAATGCTATTCCTTTTAAGCTGATTTTGACATAATTAATGGGATTTAAAGAACAAATAGACTATAGCCGCCTGCCAAAGCACATTGCCGTAATTATGGATGGTAATGGCCGCTGGGCTAAAGGCCAGGGTAAAATGCGTGTTTTCGGACACGAACAAGGTGTACTTTCTGTGAAAGACATTGTAGAAGGTTGTGTTGAGGTTGGCATCGAGTACCTTACGCTATATGCTTTTTCTACAGAGAACTGGAGTCGCCCCAAGGAAGAAGTGGATGCTTTGATGCAAATTTTGATTTCCACGATTAACAAGGAGACAGAAACGCTGAACAAGAATAACGTTAAATTAAATGCCATCGGCAATATCGAATCGCTCCCGCAAGAATGTATCGATGACTTGAAAGAGGCCATGGCTAAAACCGCACACAACGAAAAGTGTACTTTAACACTCGCTTTAAGCTACAGCTCGAAATGGGAAATTGTAAACGCAGCAAAGAAAATTGCCGCTGCGGTAAAAAACCACGAAATTGATGTAGATAGCATTGATGAAGATTTGTTTTCATCGAAACTTACAACTGTAAATATTCCTGATCCGGAGTTAATGATACGCACCAGTGGCGAACATAGAATAAGCAATTACCTGCTTTGGCAAATGGCTTATACCGAGTTTTATTTTACCGATGTTTTATGGCCAGATTTCAGACGAGAAAACCTTTTCGAAGCCATTGTAGATTATCAAAAACGCGAAAGACGTTTTGGCAAAATTAGCGAGCAGTTAAACTAATTTTTCTTTTAACACTTTTTAACAAGGGTTTAAATTAACTTAGCAGCACTTTTATACGATAAATGTAACCACATCAGAGGTATGGAAAATAAAGCAATTTTGCTTTGTAAAACATTGCTACCTTCGTGGCCATTACTGAACAAATTATTTTAATGAAAAGAATATTTCAAGTTTTAATCCTATTAGTTTTAGCCACACCGGCCTTTGCTCAAATTCGTCCTATAGGTCAGGCTCCGGCAACTCCCTCATTGAAGGTTGGCGGCTTAGACCTAGATTATTTTAGTCCAAAAGAATTCATCATCGGCGGTACAAAAATTATAGGAACAGAATACCTTGATAAAGAAGTATTGGTAACCTTATCAAAATTAACCAAAGGTGATAAAGTTGTTTTGCCGGGCGAAGCTACGTCCGAGGCAATTAAAACACTTTGGTCGCAAGGTTTGTTTGACGATGTGAAATTAAATATCGAAAAATTTGTTCAGGATACGGTTTACTTTGAAATTGAGGTAGTTGAGCGCCCGCGTTTAAGTTCTATCGATTTAAAAGGTGTTCGCAAGTCAGAAAAAACTGCCATTCAGGAAAAGTTAAATGATAAAACAGGTAAAATCGTTAACGATAATTTATACAACACAACATCGGCTATCGTAAAAAAATACCTTTTAGATAAGGGATACTTTTTTACCACAATAAATTACACTACCCGAAAAGATCCTAACTCGGAAAACAGCGTTGTTTTAGAGGCAAATATTAATAAGGGCCATCGTGTAAAAGTACAGCATATCGATTTTACCGGAAACAAAGATTTTAAGGCCGCAAAACTTAGAAAGTATTTAAAAAGCCCGAAGCAGTTTGCATGGTGGCGTTTTTGGGGTTCGGGTAAATTCAGCAAAGAAAAATACGAAGAAAATAAAGTTAAGATGATTGCCAAAATGCACGAAAAAGGCTATCGCGATGCTGAACTTTTAAAAGATAGTATTTACCAGTTCAACAATAAAAAGGTGAACATTAAAATGGATTTATACGAAGGTAAAAAATATTACTTTGGTAAAATAACATGGGCTGGTAATGCTATTTACAGTACTGATGTTTTAAATAAAGTTTTAACCATCGAAAAGGGTGATATTTTCAGTGAAGATAAGCTAGATAAAAAAATTAATGGTGGCGGTGAAAACGGTGGTGATATTAATAGTTTGTATACCGACAACGGTTATCTGACTTTCAACATTGACCCTGTTCAAACGAAAATTTATAATGATACGGTAGATGTTGAAATGCGTATTTACGAAGGTCCGCAGTATACCAACAACCGCATTACGTTAAAGGGTAACACAATTACGAACGATAAAGTTGTTTTGCGTGAGATTCGTACCAAGCCGGGACAAAAATTTAATAAGAGCGACTTAATACGTACCGTGCGTGAAATTGGTGCTTTAGGTAACTTTGATGAGCAAAAAACCGTACCAACGCCTCGCCCTAATCCGGCAGATGGAACCGTTGATATTGAATATGCCGTAGAAGAAAAACCTTCTGACCAAATCGAACTTTCAGGTGGTTTTGGTGGTGGCCGTATCATTGGTACATTAGGCCTAACCTTTAACAACTTCTCATTAAGAAATTTATTTAACTTAAAAGCTTATAAACCTTTGCCAAAAGGCGATGGACAAAAATTAAGTTTACGTGGACAAACCAACGGTAAGTATTACCAGTCTTACAGTTTTTCATTTTCTCAACCATGGTTTGGTGGCGAGAAACCGGTTAGCTTCGGTGTAAGTGCGTTTACGTCATTACAATCAAGCGGTAATGCTGTTGGGGCAGAAGGTTATTACAAAATCCGTTTAAATGGTGTAACGGTTAGTTTGGGTAGAAGATTAAACTGGCCAGATAACTACTTCCAGTTAACGCACTCTGTAAACCTGCAACAATACATTTTGCAGAATTATCCTGGTTACTTATTTAGCACTGGTACCTCGTACAACTTAAACTTAACACAAGAGATTAGCCGCGACTCAAGGGACTCTCCAATTTTCCCGAAATCAGGTTCGTTTATCCGTTTTACAGTTCAGGCTACGCCACCGTATTCATTGTTTAACAACGTAAACTATGCAACAGCATCTGATAAAACAAAATACAGATTTACGGAATACCACAAATGGAAATTCGATTCACAATGGTTTCAACGTGTTGCCGGCAACTTTGTAATTAAGGCACAGGCGCAGTTTGGTTTCTTAGGTCAATATACTCAGGCAGTCGGCCAATCAGCATTCGAAAGATTTAAACTGGGTGGTGATGGTATGCAGGGATTTGACTTCTTACAAGGTTCTGAATTAATTGCAATGCGTGGTTACGCAAATAATACCGTAATTCCGGTTGGTTCTGACCCTACAATTGCACAGCAATCAGGTAGCCCGATTTACACAAAATATGTTTTAGAGGCCCGTTATCCTGTAATTGCGAGTCAACAGGCTACAGCTTTTGTTTTGGCCTTTGCCGAAGGTGGTAATACCTGGAATAGGTTTGGCGATTTCAATCCGTTCAATATCAGAAGATCTGTTGGTGTAGGTGCCCGTATCTTCTTACCGATATTTGGTTTGCTGGGTATTGATTATGGTTATGGCTTCGATGCGATACCTGGTTTGCCAGATGCTAATAAAGGTCAGTTCCACTTTAGTATCGCACAACAATTAGGTGGATTTTAATTGGTTATGATTAAAAAAATAATTAATTATGCAATAAAACATTATAAGTTGAGTTTATAGAAAGCTAATCTTATAAAAACTAGTCATTAAACACACACACACAAATGAAAAAGTATCTTTTTATAGCATTTTTACTTTGCACAACTTTTGGCGCTTTTGCCCAGAAGTTTGCTTATGTAGATACCGAGTATATCTTAAAGCATATGCCCGAGTACAAATCTGCATTGAGCCAGCTGGATGTAGCTTCGAAACAATGGCAGGCGCAGGTCGATCAGAATTTCAGCGAAATCGACAGGATGTATAAAGCCTATCAGGCAGATCAGGTTTTATTAACTGATGATATGCGTAAACGTCGTGAAAACGAAATTATCGAAAAAGAAAAGGCGGCTAAGGAATTTCAACGTCAGAAATTCGGTCCAGACGGTGATCTTTTCCAAAGCAGGGCAAAATTAATTAAGCCTATCCAGGATAAAGTTGCCGATGTTATTAAGCAAATTGCTAAAGCGAAATATTTAGATTTCATTTTCGATAAGAGTAGTGAAGCAACAATGATGATTTATGCAAGCAGCAGCTACGATGTTAGTAATGATGTGATTGTAAAATTAGGTTACAAACCAGGGAGTGTAAATAATTAGTATATTCGCCCCTCGAATTAAGGAAAAACAATTAAAAAAAATAAAAAGTAAAATAAAACATGAGAAAGTTAATTAACGTATTTGTTGTAGCAGCAGGTTTATTGTTTACAGCAAATATGGCAAATGCACAGCAAAAGATCGGTCACGTAAATTCAGAAGAGGTATTTGCTAACTTACCCGAATCTAAAACAGCACAAACTACTTTAGAAAACTTAAGTAAAACTAAGCAAGCTGAAATAGATGTGATGATTAAAGAATATCAGTCTAAATTAACAGCAGCACAGGCGAAAGAAAAAACCCGTAGCGAGGCTAATAAAGAAACTGTTGATAAAGAATTACAAACAGCAGCGACTGAATTACAGGATTTACAAAAACGTATTGGTGACGCCCAAACTAAAGCTCAACAAGATTTAGGTACTAAACAAGGCGAATTATTTCAACCAATTCAAGGTAAAGTAGCAACAGCAATTTCGGCTATCGCTAAAGAAAAAGGTTTAGCTTACGTTTTCGATGTTGCAAACGGACAAGGTGGTAACAATTTAGTATTCTGGGAAGGTGGTGACGACATCACTGCAGCCGTTAAAACTAAATTAGGCATTACTGCAACTGCAAAAGCTCCGGCTCCTAAAAAATAAGAACATTAAGTACTATAAAAGCGGAATTAAGGCGGACTTAATTCCGCTTTTTTGTTTAAAAGGATTACGTTCGTTAATAATTTACTAAATTGGGTATTCGCTCAAACTAAAAATACACTTTTAAAAAAAGTTTAGCCGTAATCTGGAATCATCAATAAAAATGCAGAACCCATCACCAATTGGTATTTTCGATTCAGGCTATGGCGGCTTAACCGTGTTCCGTTCCATTGCCGGGCAACTTCCGGCGTATGACTATATTTACCTCGGAGATAATGCCCGTTCCCCTTATGGTGACCATGCTTTCGAAACCATTTACCAGTATACCTTAGAATGTGTTGAATGGTTGTTTAGCAAAGGCTGTAGCCTGGTGATACTTGCGTGCAACACGGCTTCGGCAAAAGCGTTGAGAACCATCCAGCAAAAGGACTTACCTTCCAAATATCCTGATAAAAGGGTACTTGGCGTTATCAGACCGACAGCTGAAGTAATAGGCAACTTCACGCTCACGAACAATGTTGGTGTAATGGGTACCCGTGGTACTGTAAATTCTGAATCCTACTTACTCGAAATCAAAAAGTTTTTCCCTGAAATTGAAGTTCATCAACAGGCTTGTCCAATGTGGGTGCCATTAATTGAAAACAATGAACATTTACAGGCCGGCGCTGATTTTTTTGTTCAGGAATACTGTAACGCATTAACCGCACAATCTGCAGCTATTGACTGTGTTCTACTGGCATGCACACATTATCCGCTATTGTTGCCAAAGCTTAAGGCTGTTTTTCCAACGGAAACGCGTATTCTAACACAGGGTGAAATAGTAGCCAACAGTCTGGCAAATTATTTGGAAAGACATCCTGAAATTGAGTCTGGATTATCCAGGACGGGAGAGAAGGCCTTTTTCACCAGTGGTGATCCAAAAGCCTTTGATGAGCACGCTTCCATATTTTTCGGTGAAGCGTTAAAATCAGGTGTTGCTCATATTTAATCCTTTACATTTCTAGTATAAAAGAAAACATTTTTGTTTAGGTTGTAATTGTTTAAAAGGATAACTTTGCGGCTTCAAACCCACACAATGAGTGATCAGATAAAACACGAATGCGGAATCGCTTTTATTCGCCTGTTAAAACCACTTTCTTACTACCAGCAAAAGTACGGTACAGCACTTTACGGCCTTAACAAATTATATCTCTTAATGGAAAAGCAGCATAACCGGGGCCAGGATGGCGCAGGTATTGCAACCATTAAACTAGATATGAAACCTGGCAGCAGGTATATCAGCCGGTATCGTAGCATGGCATCAAATGCGGTTGCAGATATCTTCGAGTATGTTCAAAACAAGTTCGTAGATATACAGGAAAATACGCCTGAATTAATGCAGGATACAGAATGGCTCAAAAACAATGTAAGCTTTATCGGCGAAGTGTTAATGGGCCATTTACGTTATGGTACACATGGTAAAAACAGTATTGAGAACTGCCATCCTTTCTTAAGGCAAAATAACTGGATGACCAGAAACCTTGTTATTGCGGGTAATTTCAACATGACAAATGTTGATGAGCTTTTAGAGCAGTTGTATGAGTTAGGTCAGCACCCGAAAGAAAAAGCGGATACCGTTACTGTGCTCGAAAAAATCGGCCACTTTTTGGATGATGAAAATCAAGACCTTTTCGACCAATATAAAAAGGAAGGCCACGATAACGTTGCGATTACACACAAAATTTCTGACAATTTAGATATTGCCAACATCCTTCGCCGTTCGGCTAAAACCTGGGATGGTGGGTATTCAATTTGCGGAATGGTAGGAAACGGCGATTCTTTCATTATGAGAGACCCGGCTGGTATTCGTCCTGCCTACTATTATTACGATGATGAAATTGTTGTAGCAGCATCTGAGCGTCCGGCGTTGCAAACCGCTTTCAATATCCAATTTAAAGATGTTAAAGAAATTGATCCTGGTCATGCCTTAATCATTAAGAAAAATGGTGAAGTGAGCATGGAACAATTCCGCGAGCCAACTGAGCGGCTATCATGCTCTTTTGAGCGTATTTATTTCTCAAAGGGAAGTGATGTTGAAATTTACCGCGAACGGAAACAACTGGGTCGTTTGTTAAGCGATAAAGTATTGCAAGCTGTTAATTACGATTTAAAGAACACTGTTTTTTCTTTCATTCCCAACACAGCCGAAGTTGCTTTTTTTGGTTTGGTAGATGGCGTTCAGCGTTACGTACGTAATCATCAAAAAAACACATTGCTGCATAATAAAGAGCAATTAAGCGACGAGCAGCTGGATGAACTCCTATCAATGGCGCCACGTGTAGAAAAGCTTGCTGTTAAAGACGTTAAACTGAGAACTTTCATTACTCAGGATGCGGATAGAAGTGAAATGGTTGCCCACGTTTATGATACCACTTACGGCATTATAAATAACCACAAAGACACGTTGGTTGCACTTGATGATTCGATTGTGCGTGGCACAACCCTTAAGCAAAGCATTATTAAAATTGTTGACAGACTTCACCCGAAGAAAATTATTATTGTTTCATCGGCACCGCAGATTCGTTATCCTGATTGTTACGGGATTGATATGAGCAGAATGGGACAGTTTGTTGCTTTTGATGCTGCAATACAATTGTTAACAGAACGCGGCCAATGGCAGGTGATAGAGGATGTTTACGCTAAATGTAAAGCATCATTGTTATTGCCAAAAGAAGAAATTGTAAACCACGTTAAGGAAATCTACAAGCCGTTTACACCCGAAGAAATTTCGGCAAAAATTGCGCAGATTATCACGCCAAAAGGTACGGTTGCAGAGGTAGAAGTTATTTATCAAAGTTTGGAAAACCTTCATGAAGCTTGTCCGAAAAATAAAGGTGATTGGTATTTCTCTGGCAATTACCCAACTCCGGGCGGCAATAAGGTAGTAAATAAAGCTTTTGTTAACTGGAAAGAAGGAAATAATCAAAGGGCTTATTAAGTCAGAATTTCTTTTACACTAACTAGATATCTAATAGCCCGCATTTTATGCGGGCTATTTTTTTTACATATTTTAGGTGGATATTTTAAGCACTCAAACCATTTGCGGCCAAAAACGTTAAGGTTCAAAGAAAAACTGTTATGAAAAAGATATTATTGTTGCTGGTTGCTTGTTTGGCTCTGGGTTGCTCGGATAACAGCCAAAAAAAGGTTGGTGACATTATTGACGAAACAAGTGATAGCCTGGCTGCGAAAGTTGACAGGGTTGGCGATACGCTGAGCAGGGTGAAAGACGACATTAAAAGGAGTATACCCAAAGTAGAGATTGACGTGGTTAGAACCGTTCCTGTTTCGTTGCAATGGATAAGTTTTGAAGAACAGGGAAGTGCAAAACTGATAAAGAAAGCTAATGGCACCTATACCATCAATGGCGGGCAAACCAACAGCAAAAATGAGTTTTTAAAAATAGATGGAAAAATTAAGCGATTAGATGCCAATAATCTTTCTTTCGAGGGAACAATAATAACGTACGTGAAAGACAATAACGGAGGCAAGCCATGTGAAAAAACAGGTACTCAGAAATTCATGAAAAAAGATGGCAGAAACTATTACAGGTTACAAAATATGAAGAACTGCGCTGGTGGTAACCTGTTAGATTATGTAGACCTTTACGACTTGGACAAGGTTATCGATTAGTTACGCGTAGAACTTTAAATAAGTTTTTATCACCAGCCAAAAAGCGAAAAATATAATTATAACACCCGCAATTTTGTTCAGCTTTTTTAAAGAATCTTCTTTAATCTTGTAGCGTAATTTACTCGAATAGAAACTTTTTGCACCATCAATGGCAAGTTGTGTAGCCATTGCAATGAAAAAGCACACCAGCTTCTCATTAAGCATATTATTTAGTTTTACCGAAATAATACCACTAACGATAATCCAGAACATTAACGTGGATGGTGTTAATATGCACATTAAAAAGCCTTTTAACACATAGCCACGCTTACTCACTTTTTGCAGTGTAGCGCTATCGTATTGGATTGTTATTTTCGAAACTAAATAGTAAATGCCAACGGCAAGCAGAAACAATCCGCCAACCACACCAACATATTTATCAAAATCGGCCTTATACTCGAAAAACTGCGTGCCGAAAAGCACAAGGGCTATTAAAATAACATCACTAATAATTACACCAATAGCTAAAGAAAAACCAGCTTTGAAGCCCTTTTCGATACTGGTTTTTATCATTGCAAAAAATACCGGACCTGTTAAAAACGACGAAATAATCCCTGCCCCTATACCTAACAATATGGCTTCAAACATGCATTGTGTTATTTATGAATATGCGAATATGCGATTTAAAGCTAAACATATCAACTTTATTTTTGTTACAAGCTGCCTCGTAAAACTGGCTTTTTTTTAATTTTTTTTATTTAAGTTTAGCCCCACTAAAACTAAATTTTAAAATGAGTCAAGAACAAGCGCAAACCAAATGGGGGCAGTTTATTCCCTTAGTAACAGTTTTCTTTTTTTGGGGCTTCGTAGCAGCCAGTAATGATATCCTGATACCTGTATTTAAAAAAGCTTTCGATTTAACACAAAGTCAAAGTCAGTGGGTATCTCTGGCTTTCTATATTGCGTACACCGTTGGTGCATTAATATATAATGCCATTTCAGTTTTAATTAAGCAAGATATTGTTAACAAGCTGGGGTACAAAAATTCCCTCGCTTTAGGTTTAGTAATATCTGCAGTTGGAACTTTGTTGTTTTACCCTGCTGCTAACTTAGGCTCGTTTCCCTTAATGCTTTCGGGTTTATTTATTGTGGCTTTGGGCTTCTCGTTGCAGCAAACCGTGGCAAATCCGCTGGCCATTGCACTCGGCCCGATAAGAACAGGTTCGCAGCGCTTAACATTAGCGGGTGGTATTAATAACTTCGGAACTACAATTGGACCGCTGGTTGTGAGTTTTGCCATTTTTGGTTCGGCAGCAAATGCAAGTTCGAACATCAGCATAGAAAGTGTAAAAATTCCATACTTAATTTTGGGGGCTGCTTTTATTGCAGTGGCTGTATTCTTAAAATTATCATCCTTACCGGATAGACCAGCTTTAGTAGAGGCTGATGATAAAGAATTGGGCGTTAAGGGCTCGGCGTTAAAGTATCCACAACTTGTTTTGGGTATGATTGCGATTTTTGTTTACGTTGGTGTAGAAGTTTCTACAGCGAGTAACCTTCCGGCATACATGGAAAAAGATTTGGGTTTTGCCATTCAGGATATTGCACCATACATTTCGCTTTATTGGGCTAGTATGATGATTGGTCGCTGGACTGGCGCTGTTGAAGCATTTACTGATAACTTTAGTACCCAGAAAATACTAAGATTTGTTGCGCCTTACCTTGCTTTCGGGATTTTCTTAGCCGTTAATGCAATTGCGAAACACGACCTTGCACCATTTTATGTGTATGGATTAATAATTTTGGTTTTAATCATTGCTGATATGGCAAGTAAAGGAAATCCGGCGAGGATGCTCTTAATATTCTCTGTTATTGGGATCAGCGCTTTATTAATAGGAATGTTTACAACCGGCATGGTGAGCGTTTATGCGATAACCAGTGTTGGTTTATTTTGCAGCACTTTGTGGCCGTGTATTTTCACACTTGCCGTTAGCGGACTTGGTAAAAACACGAGTCAGGGAAGTAGTTTTTTAATTATGATGATTATGGGTGGCGGCATCATTAGCTGGTTGCAAGGTTATGTATCTGAGTTTACTGGTATTCAGCACAGTTATATTGTTGGCGTACTTTGCTTCGCTTACCTCGCTTTTTATGCGGTTAGGGTTAGCGGAATTTTAAAATCGCAGGGCATCGATTTCGACAGAAAAATTGCCGGCGGACATTAAAATATAATAAACTAATTTTACAGCCACAGGAAATATATTTCTGTGGCTTTTTTCATTTTATGCATGATTAACAAACCGAGCTTCGACAGTATTTTTATGAACTTGGCGACTGAGCTTGCCACGCGATCACATTGCGTTCGTGCGCACGTTGGCGCTGTATTAACAAAAGATACGCGTATCATTTCTATAGGCTACAATGGGCCGCCTGCGGGCACACATAATTGCGATGAAGAATGGCCTGAAACCGGCTGTGCCCGCGACAGCAAGGGAAGTTGTTCGCTGGCGCTTCATGCCGAGGAAAATGCGATTCTGTATGCCTCAAAAAACGGTGCGAAAATTGAAGGTTGTACCTTGTACACAACTTTATCGCCTTGCATTGCCTGTGCCCGGTTGATTCTCTCATCCGGAATAAAATTAGTTTATTACTCAAAATCGTATGCAGCTTACAAAGGCTTGCCAAGCGATGAAGGCGTGGACTTTTTGAGAAAATTTGGTGTGGAAGTTAAACTTATGGAATCCTGAAAAAAGCAAGGCTTTAAATTGATAGATTGTTAAATTGGTTGCTTTGCTGGCAAATAGGTTGGCAACAAAACGAAATGTGGGTTCAATTTATGGCGAATTCCAGTCTTGTTCACCAAACAATAATCTCTTAATAATTACTCAACAAAACAATTTAACAATTCCCTTTCTTTCCCTATCTTTGCGGATGCAAGAAAAAATCATTATTGTCGATTTTGGTTCGCAATTTACACAACTCATTGCCCGTAGAGTTCGCGAACTGAATATTTACTGTGAAATATATCCATTCAACAATCTTCCTGATATAAATACCCCGGATGTTAAAGGCGTTATCTTCTCCGGGAGCCCTTATTCTGTTCGTCAGGATGATGCACCTCAGGTTGATTTAAACAATTATCATTTAAAATTTCCTTTATTAGCCGTTTGCTATGGCGCACAGTACATTGCACAAAAATCTGGTGGTGATGTTCGTGCATCGTCAACACGTGAATATGGTCGTGCGAACCTAAGTTTCGTAAACCAGGAAAATAAGTTATTTAAAGGCATCAACATCGATTCTCAGGTTTGGATGAGCCATGGCGACACAATTACTAAAATGCCAGAAGGTGCGGAGTTAATTGCAAGCACCGAAAGCGTAGAAGTTGCTGCTTATCACATTAAAAACTCTGATACCTATGCCATTCAGTTTCATCCTGAAGTAACGCACAGCATCGATGGTAAGGTTCTTTTAGAAAACTTTCTTGTAGATATTTGTGGCTGTTCGCAGGATTGGACCTCTGCTGCATTTATTGAAACAACTATTGCCGAGTTAAAAGAAACCTTGGGTGATGACAAGGTTGTGCTGGGATTATCTGGCGGCGTTGACAGCAGCGTAGCTGCCGTTCTTTTGCATAAGGCTATCGGAACGAACTTACATTGTATTTTTGTTGATAACGGCCTGCTGCGTAAAGATGAGTACGAGCAAGTGCTGGAGCAGTACAAACACATGGGCTTAAATATTAAAGGTATTAATGCTAAAGAGCGCTTTCTTGGTCAGCTTGCAGGATTAAAAGATCCCGAATTGAAGAGAAAAGCAATTGGTCGTGTTTTTATAGAGGTTTTTGATGATGCTGCTCACGAAGTTACGGGTGTAAACTGGTTGGGTCAGGGTACAATTTATCCCGATGTTATAGAATCTGTTTCAGTAAACGGACCATCTGCTACCATAAAATCTCACCATAATGTAGGCGGTCTGCCCGACTTTATGAAACTGAAAGTGGTTGAACCACTTAAAACCTTGTTTAAAGATGAGGTTAGAAGAGTAGGTAAAGCCTTGGGTATAGACGATGTTATTTTAGGTCGCCATCCTTTTCCGGGTCCAGGTTTGGCTATTAGAATACTTGGCGATGTAACGGCAGAAAAAGTTGAAATTCTTCAGCATGCAGATTCAATCTACATCAATGAGTTAAAAGCTGCAGGCCTTTACGATAAAGTTTGGCAGGCTGGCGCTATATTTTTACCTGTTCAATCGGTTGGGGTTATGGGTGATGAGCGTACCTACGAAAATGTAATTTGTTTACGTGCGGTAGAATCAGTTGATGGAATGACTGCCGATTGGTGTCATTTACCTTATCCGGTTCTCGCAAAAATTTCGAACGAAATTATAAATAAAGTTAAAGGTATTAACAGGGTTGTTTACGACATCAGCTCTAAACCACCGGCAACTATCGAATGGGAATAGGAAATCAATCGCAATGATTTAATTTTTTATCACTATTATTATATATGCTGACAGAAAAGATAACTTTTGTCAGCATATTTTGTTAACAACCATACAATGATGTTAAATAAAAAACACTGGCTTGGCTTGGTAACTGTTCTAATTTTGGGTTCTTGCTCTCCAAAAATTACTACGGTAAAAACAGAACCTGTCAAAAAGCCCGTTGAGAAAGAAAAGCCTGCTGAAAAGAAAACTGTTAAAAAGTTTTCACAAGCCAGTATTTCGCTGCTTATTCCTTTTAAGTTGAATGAGGTTAACTTAAAATCAATGAGCAAAGCAGATGTAGAAAAGTATGCAATGCCGATAGATTTTTACCAGGGATTTAAACTAGGCATTGATTCTGCAGCTGCTTCAGGCCTGAATTTTAAATTAAATGTTTACGATACTCAGGATGATAACGCCCACATTGGTGCATTGTATAAAAACGAGAACTTTAGAAAAAGTAATATGATTGTTGGTCCGGTTTTTCCGGAAGGGCTCAAATACATTTCCAACTATTCCAAGCTAAATAATGTTCCTGTGGTTTCGCCTCTGGCAGCATCGGAGCCTTCTGATTTTAACAATCCAAACCTCATTTCAGTCGTAAATAATATCGATTTACATGCAACGAAGATTGCCGCCTATATTTCTAAAACTTTTAATCCTTCCAATTCAATAATTGTGATTATCAACACAAAGAAAACGGAAGATGAACAATTTGCATCACCGTTTAGAAAATATTTTCAGACACTAACAAACGGTAAATTTATTGTACAGGAATATCCCTCGGCCTTTGCCTTCGAAACTAAGATGATAAAAGGGAAGCAGTATGCGGTTGTAGTTACATCTTCAGATAGAGCCTTCGTGTTGCCGACGATTGAAAAGTTATACAAACTTAAAAATTTGCCTACCGGCGGTTATGCTTTGAATCTTTTCGGTCACCCGCTTTGGTATAAACAAAATTATCCGGCAGATAAACTTCAGGGCTTAAATACGGTTATCAGTTCCTCCTACAAAATCGATTACAGAAGCGCAAATGTTATTAGCTTTATCAAAAAATATAGAAGCAAATATGGTTTTGAACCAGGGGAATATGCTTTTAAAGGCTTTGATGAAGGCTTTTATTTCGGGAAGCTTATGGCTACCTATGGCGAAGATTATCTTCAATACATAACCAAAGAAAAACATAAGGGTTTACACAATAATTTCGCCTTTGTTTATGATGAACAGTTTGGCTATATCAATACCAGCTTAATGCTTTTGAAATACAAAATTTTCGCCTTAAATATAATCGAGTAAAAGCTATAAATTAAAAGAATGAGAGTAGAGCACCAGCTGAAGGCATTTGAACAGGTTTTGCAAAGTTACGATGGAACTTTACCCTTACATCGATTTTTACCGGCATATTTTAAGCAGAATAAGCAAATGGGCTCGTCGGATAGAAGATGGGCAATGCGACATCTTTATAGCTTTTTTAGGTTAGGGAAGGCTTTGCCGAAGCTCACAACTGAGGAAAGATTAAGCATAGCTGATTTCCTTTGCCATGATACATTGAGCTTAATTGTAGAAAAAAACCTTCCCGACTTAGTGCACAAAATCACGGCTTCTCAAATTGAGAAGATAGATTTAATCGCTTCGAAATACCCCGAATTTAATTTAGAAGACATTTATCCTTTTGCGAAACACTTGTCCAATGGTATTGATACCGGTCAATTTTTTAAGTCGTTCTTTCTGCAACCCGATTTATTTATAAGAGTTTCTGCCGAAGCTGCGCCATCGATTATGGCGACACTAGAATCAGAACAGATTCCGGTGAAACAGATTACCGAAACCGCTTTATCATTACCAAACGGCACAAAGCTCGAAAATATTTTAAAAGAAGGAAGCTATCAGGTTCAGGACTTATCTTCGCAACACACCGGAACCTATTTTCGGCCGGGTAAGTGGGAAAAGTGGTGGGATTGTTGCGCAGCTTCGGGTGGTAAAACACTCCTGTTACATAGTTTAGAGCCTGTTCTTGATTTACTGGTAACGGATTTAAGAGAAAGCATATTGTTAAATTTAGATGAGCGTTTCAGGCTGGCAGGAATTAAGAAATACCACAAAAAAGAGTTAGACCTTTTAAAAAATAACGACCAAATTTTACATCACTACACGTTTGATGGCATAATTCTCGACGCACCCTGTACTGGTTCAGGAACCTGGGGCCGTACACCAGAGATGCTGACTTTTTTTGAAGAACGCAAAATCAGCCAGTTCTCAACAATTCAAAAATCAATAGTAGGCAATGTTGTAAAATACCTAAAGCCAGGCAAACCTTTAATTTATATCACTTGTTCGGCTTTTGCTGCAGAAAATGAAGACGTAGTTAAATACATAACAGATAACTTCCCGTTAGAGTTAGAATCAATGGAATTGATTAAAGGTTATGAACAAAATGCAGATACGATGTTTGTAGCCAGGTTGCTGAAAAAAAACCAGGATTAAAAAGATCACCAGTTTACGAAGCAGAACTATTAAACATGGTTGTGCCAGGCTTTAAAACTTTTTTTCAAATGTTTCAACGCTTCTATTAAAACGGCAAGTGCCCCAATTATTACGGTATATTTTTCAAAGCTGTTCATTTTAGCTTTATTGTTTAGATAAATATACTTAAATTTTGTTACAGATTAGCCTAAAGGCCTGTGTTGTTTCTGAATAGCTTAATGGCGATTGCCAATAAAATTACGCCGAAAGCCTTTCTCAAAATGTTTAAACCCGACTTACCGAAAAGCTTTTCGAGCCTGTTGGTGTTTTTTAGTACGAAATAAACAAAAAGTATGTTTAAAATTATGCCAACCAGGATATTCTGAGTGTGGTACTCTGTTTTTAATGATAGGAGGGTTGTCATTGTTCCTGCGCCTGCAATCAACGGAAAAGCCAGGGGAACTATCGAAACTGTTTCAGGTGCTTCCTCTTTGAAAATTGTTAAGCCTAAAACCATTTCCATCGCTATAAAAAATATCACGAAGGAACCGGCAATGGCAAAAGATTCAACATCTAAGCCAATCACTTTTAGCAAAGATTCTCCCAAAAAGAGGAAAAGAATCATAAGGCCTGCAGCAACAAGTGACGCTTTTTCTGATTCGATGTGGCCCGCTTTTCGGCGAAGCTCAATCACCACAGGTATAGCGCCTAAAATATCGATGATGGCAAAAAGAACCATCGTAGTAGATAAAATCTCACTCAGGTTAAATTTCATAAAATCGAATTTCATAGGCCGGCAATTTTGACAAAGGTAGAGGAATTTGACTTAAATCCTTATTTATCAAATAATTTATTAGAAATAGAATTGTGTTCTCAATGTTAACACATTATCTTTTCTGTCGGTTGTATAGTCAGAAATTTGGGTAGATTCATTCTTGATTACATCGTAATACAGTACAGCTTTAAAGTGGGTGTTGAAGTGATGCAGAAGACCGAACCCGAAGGTATCAAATCTTACATCGGCTGCAGATAGGCCGGCTGCAGAAGATACATTCATGCCTTTTACCTTGGTATTTGGGTCGTACCAATCGTATTTCAATATCAATTGGTTATCGGTACTGTTCAAGGTTTGTACAAAAGTTATGTATGCGCCATTAAAATTTCTGGTGTAATATGGTAGCGGCACTGCTTTATTATCAACAGGATAAGAGCCCGGCGTGGTTGAGGTTGTTGAGGTGCCGGTTTGCAGCCCCGTAATTACCTCAGCCCGAAATTCAGATTTCCAGCTTTTCGTGTTTGTCGACAGCTGAATATCAGCGCCGTAGTATCTTCTGGGGGCTACCTTATTTAGAGTAGAAGCTGATGAATCTTTAGACATAAACCAGTTTCCGTTTAACTTTTCCATCTTATAACTAACAGGCAAACGATGATTTAGTCCGCCTTGCAGCGTACTAATACCACCAGCTATCGTAAACGATTTTAGCTTATATGGTTTGTGGCTCAACCTCATGATGAAATCCTTACTGTTATCAAACTCCCCGGCTCCCGCTAAACCCTGGCCGTTATAAATTCCAAAATCTAACGAGATGTTTTTAAGGCGGGCATCTTTCCACCTGGGGTTCAATGTAAAGGTAACGCCTAAATCGCGTTCGGTTTTCATTAAAATCTGCGACATTCGGCCGCGTTCCGGCGCCTCCCTTACCGATGAAGATAATTGTAGCTCATTGCCAAAAGGACGACCAGATAAACCCAGTGTTACGGCAAGAATTTTCCATTTGTTTTCGTAATACCTTCCCCAAAAATCTCTAACGGACACGCCTTGCTCGGTGCCATCAAACTGAAGTACAAAGTATGTTGAAGGTGCTCCATCGTCAGTTAACAGCATATAATCTGCCCTTAACCGGCCTCTCCTTAGCCGGAAACGGTTATTGGTAAATTCGCCAAAGTTGCCACCTTGATATTCTGCCTGCGTTCCGTTTGTTTGGGCAACCTGAAATTGAGGTTGTAAGTAGCCACTAAAAGATAACGAACCGTATTTTTTGGATATGATGAGCAAGTGATTAACCGTGGTCGAATCCATAACATCATTTATTGTTCTTTGCGCAAAGGCATTGGCTCCAACTACGAATAGAAATAATGTTGAAACTATAAACTTGCTTTTTATGATTGCCTGAAAAAAATTCATCGGTTACGTTTTGTGCAAAGGTAATTTATTAACAATTATTTAACACAAAAAAAAGCCCTGCGTTTTTCGCAGGGCTTAAAATATTTCGGTCAAAAATACTAATCTAATATTTCTGGTTTTGGAGGGTCAGTTGGGTGAACACCTTTGCCTGTTTTACCTAAAACGGAGTGCTTAGCACTGTATCCAAAGTAGATTATGAAACCTAAAGCTAACCAGCCAAACAGCCTTAACCAATTTGTCCAGCCTAGGCCAAGAATCATCAGTCCGCATGCAAGCACACCCAAAACCGGTATTAATGGCACCCAAGGTGTTTTAAACTGACGAGGAAGATCAGGATCTGTTTTTCTTAAAATAATAACAGCGATACATACCAGCATAAATGCAAATAGGGTACCGATACTTGTCATATCTCCAACAACATCACCAGGAATAAAGGCAGCAAACAAGCCCACAATAACTAAAATTACGAGGTTGGCTTTGTATGGTGTTTTAAATTTTGGATGTAAATCGCTAAACATTTTAGGCAATAAACCATCTTTACTCATCGAATAAAATACGCGGCTCTGGCCCAATAACATCACTAATATTACTGAAGAGAAACCAGCTAAAATTGCAACGGTAACCAGTTTAGCAAGCCAGCCATAACCGGTCATATATTCACTTATTGCGGCAACCACAGAAGCTTCGCCACCTTTCGTTCTAAAAAACTCTACCGGTGCAATACCTGTTAAAACGTGTGCAAAAAGGATGTAAAGAATAGTACAAACCGCCAATGAGCCTAAAATTCCTATTGGCATTGCTGTTTTTGGATTTTTAGTTTCCTGAGCAGCCGTACTTACTGCATCAAATCCGATGAAGGCAAAAAATACCGTTCCAGCGGCCCCGACTACGCCCCAGAAGCCACCAAAACTATGACTGATACCTGCATGATCGACATATGTTGTGGCAGGTGGAATATATGGATGGTGGTTGGCTTCATGAATGAAACCCCAACCCAATACAATGATTAAAATTACGATGGCAACTTTCGTAATAACAATAACGCCATTTACGAAGGCAGATTCAGAAGTTCCTTTTATAAGCAATAAGCTCAAAATACCAACGATAAACAACGCAGGTAAGTTCATGATTCCATTAACCGTTCCATCAGGGTGTGATTGAAAAGGCGAGTGGCACCATTCATAAGGTATTGGAGCCACATGGAGCACCTCGACCAGTAATTTGTTTAAATATTCGCTCCAGGCAATACCTACGGTAGCGGCACCAACAGCATATTCTAATACTAAATCCCAGCCAATTACCCAAGCCATCAACTCGCCCATGGTTGCGTAGGTATATGTATACGCACTACCCGAAATTGGGATAGATGATGATAATTCAGCGTAACATAAGCCAGCTAATGCGCAGCCGATAGCGGCAATAATGAAACCGATTGTAACTGATGGTCCGGCATTTTGAGCGGCTGCAGCTGCAGTACGAACGAATAAACCAGCACCAATAATAGCTCCAACACCCAGTGCTACTAATGCTCCGGCACTAAGTGTACGCTTTAAGCCTTTGCCAGAATCTCCTGCTTCTTCAAGCAACAAATGCATCGGCTTTTTAGAAAATAAACCCATATTATAGTTTTGTTTAGATTAATTCAGTTCCAAACGTAATTAAAAATTACGGAAAAATAAAAGGGATTTTGGTTAAAAATCCCTTTTAATGGTATTATATCTTAGTTTTTACAACTAATGCGTGAGCGTGTCGGTTGTATTTACCAAAGTATCAATAATTACTTTACCTGAAGCATCCGTTTTTTGCTGAATCCTGATTTCTTTGCGAACTTCCTGACGTTGCTCCCCTGCTACTGCCTTAACAGCGATGTATGGAGCAATAACAAGTGAAACGATAGACATTAATTTGATTAAAATGTTCATCGAAGGACCAGATGTGTCTTTAAAAGGATCGCCAACCGTATCTCCGGTAACGGAAGCCTTGTGTGGTTCGGATTTTTTGTAAAACATTTCGCCATTAATCATTACACCTTGTTCGAATGATTTTTTGGCGTTATCCCAGGCACCACCTGCATTACTCTGAAAAATTCCCATTAACACGCCTGTAACGGTAACGCCGGCCAATAAGCCACCTAAAACTTCTGGTCCGAAGGTGAAACCAATAACTATAGGTGTAATTAATGCGATAGCACCCGGCATCATCATTTCACGGATAGAAGCTTTTGTTGAAATGGCAACGCATTTTTCATATTCAGGTTTCGCCTTGTATTCCATTATGCCCGGAATTTCCCTAAACTGGCGTCGAACTTCCTGCACCATATCCATTGCTGCTTTACCTACTGCCTGAATGCACAATGCCGAGAAAATAAAAGGAATCATGCCCCCAACAAATAAGCCAGCCAGAACTGGTGCTTTGTAAATATCAATTGCAGTAATGCCTGCAATACCTACAAAAGCCGCGAATAACGCTAATGAAGTTAGCGCTGCCGAGGCAATTGCAAATCCTTTCCCAGTAGCTGCAGTTGTATTGCCAACGGCATCTAAATTATCTGTACGCTCACGAACTTCGGGTGGAAGCTGGCTCATTTCTGCAATCCCGCCTGCGTTATCGGCAATTGGTCCGAAGGCATCAATTGCGAGTTGCATTGCCGTAGTCGCCATCATGCCGGCGGCAGCTATCGCAACACCGTACAATCCTGCAAAATGATACGATGCCATAATTCCACCTGCTAAAACCAGAATTGGAATCACGGTAGATTTCATACCAACAGATAAACCGGCAATAATATTAGTAGCATGGCCTGTTGAAGATTGCTGAATAATTGAATTTACCGGTCCTTTGCCCATTGCGGTAAAGTACTCTGTTACCACACTCATTATTGTGCCTACAACCAGGCCCACTATGATGGCATAAAATACATTTATACTCGAAAACTCATATCCCCGAAGGTTTAAAGTTTCTGGCAGCATCCATTTAACAATAAAATATGATGAAACCGCAGTTATAATTATTGAAGACCAGTTTCCTAAGTTTAATGCATTCTGCACATTTGATTTTTCGTCCTTAATAGTTACGAACCAAGTACCGATGATTGAGAAGATAATGCCCAATCCACAAATTACCATTGGCAACAGGATAGGAGACATGCCGCCGAATTTATCGACAACAGTAATTTCTTGTCCTAAAACCATGGTAGCAAGAATAGTGGCAACATACGATCCAAATAAATCGGCGCCCATGCCGGCTACATCACCCACATTATCGCCTACATTATCAGCAATAGTGGCAGGATTTCGAACATCATCTTCCGGAATTCCAGCCTCAACCTTACCTACTAAGTCGGCGCCAACATCGGCTGCTTTTGTATATATGCCACCGCCCACACGGGCGAACAATGCAATAGATTCGGCACCTAGTGAGAAGCCTGTTAAAACTTCAATAGCGGTTCTCATTTCTACGCTATTTGCATTAGTTACATGAAATATTTGTAGAAAGGCAATAAATAATCCTCCCAAACCTAAAACAGCGAGCCCGGCAACACCTAAACCCATAACTGTACCACCTGTAAAAGAAACTTTTAGTGCCTGCTTAAGGCTGGTTCTGGCGGCTTGCGTTGTTCTCACATTTGCTTTTGTGGCGGCTTTCATGCCGATATATCCCGCTGAAGCGGAAAAAACTGCTCCAATGATAAAAGAGATGGAAATGATCCAGCTGGAGTGCATTGGTACTCCCTTAATTTCAGTTATCGTTCCTGAATAGGCCAGCAACGCCGCCGTAAAAACTGCAAAAATACTTAAAACCCGCCATTCAGCTTTTAAAAAAGCCATAGCGCCGTCGGCAATGTATCCCGCAAGTTCCTGCATTTTTTCGTCGCCCGCATCTTGCTTACTCACCCAGGCGCTTTTAATCAGCATCACAATAATTCCAACAAGGCCAAGTGCAGGAATAGCATAAATTAAATTGTTTTGTAAAAAGTCCATAGTTGATATTTGGTTTTTGATTTATTTGTTCAACGTTCTGTTGCTCATATCTTATAAGTATGGTTAGTACTTAATTAAAGAACATTGATTTTTTGATTTTGGTTATTAGTTTAGCAATATAATAAAATAATTTTCTACTGATCAACAGGTAAAAGAAAATTAACATCACTGCTAAATATTTTTTTATTCGATTAAAATAATACAGTACAAGTCGCCACGAATTGTTTTTTTTAAATAAATTAGCCACAAACTAAACTTAATTATGGAGAAAGAACCACAGGACAATGCTTTTAAAAGAGCACTTGGCCTTTTTGATGGTACAATGCTGGTCGTTGGGTCGATGATTGGCTCAGGTATTTTTATTGTTAGTGCAGACATAACCAGGCAGGTTGGCTCGGCTGGGTGGCTAATTTTGATTTGGGTTTTAACAGCCGTGGTTACCATGATTGCAGCTGTAAGTTATGGCGAACTGAGTGCCATGTTTCCGAAGGCTGGTGGTCAGTACGTTTATTTAAAAGAGGCATATAATAAGCTTATCGCTTTTTTATACGGATGGAGTTTCTTCGCGGTTATACAAACAGGAACTATCGCCGCTGTTGGCGTAGCTTTCTCAAAATTTGCAGCCTATTTATACGCACCGCTAAGCGATAAAAATATTTTATATGATGCGGGCAGCTTCAAACTAAATGCCGCCCAACTGGTATCAATTGCGACTATAATTCTATTAACCTACATAAACAGTAAAGGCGTAAAGGATAGTAAAATTCTTCAAACCATATTAACAATTATTAAAATACTCTCGCTCTTTGGCTTAATTATTTTCGGTTTCAGTTTGGCCGCTAATGCGGAAATCTGGCATGCTAACTGGGCCGATGCCTGGTCTACACGTTCATTTGATCCAAAAGCGGGCGTTTGGACCGACGTAGCAGGAAAAGCTTTGCTTTCAGGTATTGCCGCGGCTATGGTTGGTTCATTATTCAGCAGCGACGCATGGAACGGGGTAACTTTTATTGCCGGTGAAATCAGAAATCCTGAACGCAACGTTGGTTTAAGCTTATTTTTAGGAACTTTTATCGTTAGCGTCATTTATATACTTGCAAACCTGATGTACCTGGCTGTTTTGCCGTTACAGGAAATTGCAACCGCGGCGGATGATCGGGTGGCTGTAGCTGCGGCACAACCAATTTTCGGAAGTATCGGTACATATATAATCGCCATTATGATCATGATCTCGACTTTCGCCTGCAATAATGGATTAATTATGGCTGGCGCACGCGTGTATTACACAATGGCAAAAGATGGATTGTTTTTCAAGAAAGCGGCAGTTTTAAATAAAGCAAGTGTTCCGAGCTGGGCACTTTGGGCGCAATGTGTTTGGGCTTCGGCATTGTGTTTAACAGGTAAATATGGAGATTTGCTGGATTTCGTTATCATTATCGTAATGATCTTTTACATCCTTACCATTTATGGAATTTTCATTCTCCGTAAATCTCAACCCAATACCGAAAGGCCATATAAGGCTTTCGGTTATCCAGTGTTGCCAGCATTTTATATTTTAGTGGCTATCGCAATTTGCATTGGCTTATTAGTTTTCAAAACCAGTACATGTGGCTGGGGCGTAGCCATTATGCTGGCGGGCGTACCAATATATTACCTAACAAAACCTAAAGAATAATCGTAATGGATTAACGCCCGAACCTGATTCGGGCGTTGTTTTTATGTAACGTTTTGTTTTCCCGTTAATTATTTGGTTTTTGTAATCTCTGATGGCTTTATCGATAACTTAATAGTATTTGTGTATTTTTGCGAACAATGGGAACACAGGTAGATTTAGGTATAAAAGGCTATAACAATTACGGAACACATTTGCGTGAAAAATATAACGGTCAGCGGGTTTTTAAAACGATCGTTGATGGAGGTTTTACATGCCCAAACCGTGACGGCAGTAAGGGTTATGGTGGATGTACATATTGCAATGTAGATTCTTTTACGCCTGAAATTTCCCGCAAAATGCCTACCATCCGCGAGCAGCTGGAAAAAGGTATGGAGCGTGGCAAGAATTTCTATAAGGCAGATAAGTTTATCGTTTATTTTCAACCTAATACCAATACTTACGCCCCCGTACATTACCTCAAAATGATGTATGATGAGGCCCTTTCGGTAAATCCAGATGATGTGGTTGGTTTTTCTGTAGGCACACGGCCTGATTGTATTGATGCTGAAAAAGTTGCCTTATTAGAAAGTTATACGGATAGGTATGATGTGGATTTGGAAATGGGGATGGAATCTATTTATGATGAGACCTTGAACCAAATTAACAGAGGTTGCAGTCATGGTGAATTTGTAGAAGCAGTAAAACTACTTGAAAACAGTAAACTTGAATTGTGTGTGCACACAATTTTCGGTTTCCCTTGGGAAACAAGGGAGATGATGCTCAATTACATTCACGAAATTAATCGGTTTCCTCAAATTAAGTTTGTAAAATTTCACCACTTGCACATTGTAGAGGGTTCGATAATGGGCGTTAAGTATAAAAAGGAGCCTTTCAAACTTTTTTCCTTAGAGGAATATACCGACTTGCTGTGTGAGTTGATTCCATTGCTGCGTCCAGATATTGTGATCCAAAGACTTTTCGGTATTTCTGATTGGGATTTGCTAATTGCGCCAAACTGGGGCTTAAATAAATCTTCAATTCAAACTTATATCGACAAAGAAATAGAAAAACGAGGTGTTGTGCAGGGTTCTGCTTATTTTCAATAAAAACTAAAAAAAATACATATTTTTTCAAAAAACCTTCCAAATTTGGGAGGCTTTTTGTTTTTAGCTTGATTTTTTTGATAATATTCCAGAAAACTCAGCTAAAATTCTACAATTCATCTAATTCGATACATTTTCTTTTTGGTAAAAAAGCGCTAAATGTTTGGCAGTTTTTTTTGTCTATGGTATTTTTTAATCGATTTTTAGCTCCATTTCGTAAAAATTAATAGTTTTTATTAGAATATTTCTATTTAATGGTGTAAAAATTACAATAAGTCGTATTTTTAGGCAAATAAAATCAGAAAATCAAAACTATTTAATAAACCAAACAAATAAACTTAAAAACATGGGTAAAATTTTAGTCAAACAGTATGCTCCTTTTGTAATATTGATGGTATTTGCAATATTATCACTCTTTGTTCCGTTGCTCCCGAACTTTGATGAAGGAAAATATAGCGGTCCGGACATCGCTTTTATTTTAATCGCTGCGGCGCTTGTATTCTTAATGACTCCAGGCCTTGCGTTTTTTTACGGAGGTATGGTACATCGTAAAAATGTATTATCAACAATGATTAAAAGTGTTGTCGCTGCAGGTGTAATCACAGTTCTGTGGACAGTTATCGGTTTCAGTTTAGCTTTCGGCGATACGATTGGCGGTTTTATCGGAAATCCATCAACCTTTTTATTTTTCAAAGGGGTAAATTCCGGAGCTCCACATTTGCAAGGAGGTGCAGACTTAACTATTCCGCTTTCACTTTTTGCAGTGTTTCAGCTAATGTTCGCCATTATTACGCCAGGATTGGTAGTTGGCGCTGTAGCAGAACGTATTCGCTTTACATCTTACATCTTATTCATCGTTCTATTTGCAATATTTGTTTACTCGCCTTTAGCACACTGGACATGGCATCCCCAAGGTTTCTTGTTCAAAATGGGCGTTTTGGATTTTGCCGGCGGTACAGTTGTACACATCTCTGCTGGTATGGCCGCTTTAGCCGGAGCATTGGTTTTGAAACGCAGAAAATCTCACATGGAGCACAAAGAAGTGCCGCCTGCAAATATTCCTTACGTTTTAATCGGAACAGGTTTGCTATGGTTCGGCTGGTTCGGGTTTAATGCGGGCTCTGCATTGGGTGCTAACAGTTTAGCCGTTTCTGCTTTCTTAACTACAAATACGGCAGCAGGTGCAGCAGGATTATCGTGGATGTTTTTCGACGTAGCAAGAGGTAAAAAGCCTTCAGTATTAGGGTTCTGTATCGGCGCTGTTGTTGGTTTAGTGGCAATTACGCCAGGTGCAGGCTTCGTAAGCATACCATCAAGCATATTCATCGGTGCTATAGCGGCTGTGGTATCAAACCTTGTTGTTAGCTGGAAACAAAAAACAAGTCTTGATGATACTTTAGATGTTTTTCCTTGCCACGGTGTTGGCGGTATTGTAGGCATGTTATTAACAGGCGTTTTTGCAACCAAAACTGTTAATGCGGCAGGTGCTGATGGTTTGTTTTACGGCAATCCGGCATTTTTCATCACACAGTTAAAAGGCGCTGTTATAGTAATTCTATTCAGTTTTGTTGTTTCATTCGTAATTTTCAAACTGGTTAACTTAATCAATCCAATCAGGGTGTCTGATGAAGAAGAAGAAATTGGTCTTGATGCATCGCAACATGATGAGAAGTACTCTCAGGGTACATTGCTTGTTGAAGAGCGAGCTGTTTACATTGAAAAAAATAGTCCTCTAACAGAATCAGTTTCTTAAAAGAATACCATATCTAAACCCCAATAAAGCTCAAACATGAAGAAATTTTTAACCGCTATATTTAGTATAGCAAGCACTACGTGTGCCCTGGCGCAAGAGACGCCGTCCTCGCCGCTGGAATTTTCCGGGTCGGTTGATACGTATTACAAATATGATTTCGCCAAAAGGTCTAATATTCCGACATCCTTTGTCTCTGATCATAATTCCGTTTCATTGGGAATGATTGACCTGGCGCTGAAGAAAAAAACCGGTAAGGCTTCTTTTGTTGGTGAAATTTCGTTTGGTCCGCGTGGGCAAACACAATCAATTCCTGATGCAGCTGCAAACGGTTCTTCTTTCCACATTCAGAACTTATATATCAACTACGATTTTACTGATAATTTTTCGATGACCGCCGGTTACATGGGAACTTTTATCGGCTACGAAGTAATATCGCCAGTAGGTAATTTCAACTATTCTACATCATACCTGTTTACCAATGGTCCGTTCCAAAACGCGGGTATTAAAGCAACTTACAAATTCTCAGATAAAGTAAGTTTAATGGCCGGTTTATTTAATGATTGGAATCTTTATAGCGCAACAAGAGGTGTATCAAGTATTGGTGGCCAATTGATGGTTTCGCCAGTAGAAGGCTGGACAGCTTACTTAAACGTATTATCGGGTGCCGACCCATACGGCTATGGCACCATTGAAGATTTAACGACTTCGTACCAGATTAGCAAAGCCTTTAAGCTTGGTTTAAATGCGGCAAATTATGATATGGCAGATGATGCAGGCGGTTATGCCGGCGTTGCACTATATCCTCAGGTTGCAGTTGCAGATGCAGTAACCATAGGTTTGAGGGGTGAATATTTCAAATATAAAGATGTTGGTGCGGTTAAAGGCACATCTTACACCGGTGTAACACTTACTGCAAACATTAAATCCGGAGGCTTAACTTTTATTCCTGAAGTTAGACTGGACCATAATGGCGATAAACCGTTTGTTAATAAAACAGGTGGGGTAGCACCAAATGCAGGCCAGTTTTCTCTTGCCGCAGTTTACGCCTTTTAATATTTAGTTATTTTGAATATAAGCCTCCGCCTTATTAGCCGGAGGCTTTTTGTTATCTTTATTTTTCATTTGATAAAATTCGTTATGCCTTATAAAACCATTTTATTTTTTTTATTGATTGCGCTTAAAGTTTCTGCCCAGCAAAAGCAGTTTTCAGTTGATGATAACGGAAAGTTTATTTACTATGAGGTTGTTGAAAAGGCTGCCGGTAAGGATAGTTTGATGCTGAGGGCTAAGGCGTTTGTAGAATCTTATAACAAAACACTAAAGAGACAGAATAGTACCGATTCATCAATTACTGCGAAGGGTGTGATGGTTATCGACAAAACAATTTTGGTTGCGAGCCATCCAACTGGCGAGGTGAGCTTTACGCTAAACTGCGAAGCCAGAGATAAAAAATACAGATTTTGGCTTACAGATTTTGAGTACATCCCCTATGGAAGAGATAGATACAGTAATTATGTGCCAACTACAAAAATTGCCACACCATTAGAAAAAACGCCTGGCAAACTCAGCGCAGGAGAATGGAAAGACATCGTGGAGGCTGCTTATAGTAAAACGGTTAACTTTGCAGAGCGTCTCAAAAAGGCGTTGTCTAGTTATCAAACCGAAAAACGACAAATAAAAGGCGAAACGATTTCAACAAAAAAATGGTAGCATAAAAGGTTACAGCTTGCCGAAAAGCTCTTCTACTTTTTTATACCTGAAATTAAATATCCCGTTTATCTTGCTGTTAACTACGATTTCATTTGCAATCAAGCCGATTGGTCCCCAACCGATGGCATAGTGAAGAATGTCGTGCATGAGTACACCGCCTTCAATCGACTCAAAATTGTGGTTATGATGCCAAAACGCAAACGGACCAAAGCGCTGTTCATCAATAAAGTATTCTTTATCCTTTACATGGGTTATTTCTGTCATCCAGTTTAATTTGATTCCCAGCAGCGGCGAAACTTTATAGGTTATTATCATCCCCGGATACATTTTTGTTTCCTTTGTGATTGGAGAAGTTACATCAAAAGTCATGTCTTTCGGTGTAATTTCTGATAAATTAAGAGGTGAGGAAAAAAAATCCCAGGCTGTATCTAAATCAACAGGAATTTTTTGAGTGAATTCTAACCGGTAAGTTTTCAAATTATAAATTTTATAACGTAACAACCAAAAGCCTATTTTGTTGCTTTTGCTTTCAGTTTGTCGTTAATTATTTTAACCAGGGCCTGAAATTCTTTCTCTTCATAACCCATAGATTGATAAATAATTTTTCCAGTTTCATCAATCAAAATGTTTCTTGGGATAGATTGCTTGGCAAATTTGTTAAAAACCTCGCGTTTTAAATCTGGTAAGATTGGAAAGGTAAAGCCCTTGCTAGCTTTATAAGGCAGCAACTTGTCCCAGCCTTCTTCCCGACCGAATACGAAGAAAGCAAAGTTTTTATCATCTTTATGCTTGTTCCAGATCTCTTTTTGAGCCAAGGGCAATTCGATATTGCATGGAGGGCACCAGGTTGCAAATAAATTTATCAAAATCAGTTTGCCTTTGTAGTCGGCAATATTTACTGTTTTGCCTTTTTCTACCTCAAAGCTAAATACCGGTGTTTCATCACCAATTTTGGTATTTGCGTTATTATCCTCTATTTGTGCAAATACAGAACAGGTAATTGTTAACGCAAACAGCAATAAGAATATCTTTTTCATACCATTGAATTTATATTTTAAAGATACGCCTAATTAAGCTTTTAACAAATCTAGTGCACCATTTTATCTGCGCAGGTAGAACTTGCAAATGCCTCGGGTTTAGCCTTAAAAATAAAGCCCATGCTTAAAATATAACCCATTGCATCATTTAAGGCTTTATTGGATTTAAACTGCGGGCTTGTATTAATATCAGCGTGTACTTCGAGGGCAACATCATAAATATCCAGCAAATCGCATATGGAGTAAGCCGTTTCAATAGATTTTTGAACTTCCATCAACATACGTTCTTTAATGCTTACCTGCTGAGATGATTTCTCCTGATGAATGTACATGAATCCGCCGTGGTGCGCTCTAAGCAATACGATTACAGTTGCAAAATCCGTAACAGCACCTTTAACCTGCGAATCTGTACCAATACAAACCTTTAGTTTGTGTCCGTTTTCTGTTTCTCTGATGATTGCGAGTTCTATCTCTTCAAGGATTGAGGATTGAATCACTTCGCCACTAAATTTTTTCCATGTCATACGCTGTGTTTTTTTGGGGTTAACAAATGGTAATCAGGTTTTATAAAAATAAGCGCTATAAATTAAATCTGTATTAAGATCCTGTTGTTTATTTGCTAACAAAACTTTAGTTATCAACAGGTTACCACAACAAGTGAAACAGTATTTTATATTTTTTGCAACAATTGTTTGTAATTAAACGTTACATTTATTCATTATTTAACCAAATTTCATCACTATGATCGCAGAATTGATTCAAGAACTCCAATTGTTGCAACAAAGTAGAGCCAACAAGTTTGCCGGCGATTTAGCCGAGCGCATTATTTCATCAGTTGATGCTGTTAATGAGAAAGTTACGAATTCTATGTCGCAAAGAGGCAAAATGCTTTTATTATTAGACCAAAAATTAGATTTTTCTTTCGTTAGAAATATCAAGAGGAGATTCCTGAAGTTTTAACAGTCATTTTCGTGGGTTTGCAAAACCAATAAATGTTTACCTTTGGCGTAATGATAGAGCAAGCGCTTAAAAGATTAAATATTACCGCCCTGAATGAGATGCAAACGGCATCAGTTAAAGCGGCAGAAAAGGATGTCGACCTCGTGTTGGTAGCACCCACCGGTTCTGGCAAAACACTCGCATTCTTACTGCCATTGCTTTCTAAACTGAAGCCTGAAACTAAAGGCGTCCAGGCGCTTATTCTTGTGCCATCCCGCGAACTTGCTTTGCAGATAGAACAGGTTTTTAAGCAGATGAGCACTGCGTTTAAAGTTAACTGCTGTTATGGCGGCCATGCCGTACGCATTGAAAAAAACAATCTCGCGCACCCTCCGGCAGTGCTTATCGGAACTCCAGGTCGAATTGCTTATCATCTGGATCATCGTAACTTCGACGAATCCTTTATCGAAAATCTGGTTTTGGATGAGTTCGACAAATCGCTGGAATTTGGTTTTGAGCAGGATATGTCGTTCATTATCGGCTCCTTGCATTCGTTAAAACAACGTGTGCTAACCTCGGCGACAAAAATGGACGAAATTCCGGCTTTCGTTAAGTTGCGTCAGCCCGTTGAAATCGATTTTTCAAAAGACATCAAAGCTAAACCCGATTTAAAATTAAGAAAAGTTACCGCCCCGGCGGCCGATAAACTTGAAGTTTTGTTTAAGCTTCTGAGCAAAATCGGTAGCGCAAACACCCTGGTTTTTTGCAACCATCGCGAAACAGTTGATAGAATTAGCGATTTGCTCTTCGAACATGGTCTGGGTCATGATGTTTTTCACGGTGGGATGGAGCAAGCCGATAGGGAAAAAGCTTTGCTTAAGTTTAGAAATGGAAGCCATAGAATTTTAGTTACTACCGATTTGGCTGCCCGCGGACTTGATATCCCGGAGGTGCAAAATATTGTGCATTACCAGCTGCCATATACAGAAGACGCTTACATACACCGCAACGGCCGCACCGCCCGAATGCATGCGAAAGGTACTGCCTATGCAATTGTAACCGAAGAAGAACATTATAAATATTTGCCTGAGGATATTGAAGAAGAAACGCTTGAAGACAACTATAAACTGCCAGAAGCAAGTGATTGGGTTACTTTGTATATCGCAAATGGTAAAAAGGATAAGATAAATAAGATTGATATCGTTGGGTTATTCCTGCAAAAGGGAGGCTTAAAAAAAGACGATATAGGGCTTATCGAAGTTAAAGATACCACAAGTTATGTTGCTGTTAGAAGAGAACTTGTAGATAAACTGTTAAAAGCGCTTAGCGGAGAAAAAATAAAAGGAAAAAAACTTAAACTTGAAATTGCCAGTTAGGAGTTCATTGGTTCATTGGTTCATTGGAATTAGGGCAAGCAAGTTAGTAGTGTAAAATAGCATTCAATCATTCAGAATTCATTCAGTAAGAAATATGAGTAACAACGATATTTTAAAAAAATTAAGAGTAGCACTATCTTTAAAAACAGAAGATATAATAACAATATGCGATTTAGTAGGCTTTAAAGTTACCAAAGCAGAACTTGGCGATATTTTCAGAAACGAAGATCACGAAAACTTTAAGCCCTGTGGCGACCAGATTTTACGAAATTTTTTAAATGGGCTGGTTATCTATAAAAGAGGGCCAAGAGCGGAGAGCAAATAACAAAACATATATAGCGTAATCCAAGCAAGATGAAATTGACGTTTATTTTTACTGCATTTTTAATTTACGCAGGCATTGCTGCTGCGCAAACTGATGCAGCCGAAAACAAGACTAAAAAGGAAGATTTTTCTGATGATTGGGCAAACATTTCCAAATACCAAAAGGAAAATGAAGTTATCGGTTTGCCAAAAAAGGGGGAGAAGCGAGTGGTATTTCTGGGCAGCTCCATTTTCGAATTCTGGAAACAGAAAGACCCCGAATATTTCAGTGCTCATGCCTATATAGACAGAGGAATTAGCGGACAAATTTCTTCCCAGTTACTGATTCGGTTTCGACAGGATGTAATAAACCTTAAGCCGAGAGCCGTTATTATTTTAGCGGGTAGCAATGATTTAGCGGGTAGTAAGGGCCATGTAAATAACGAAACAATTCTTAATAATGTGAAATCGATGGCGGAACTTGCCAGAAAAAACCGCATCAAAGTAATCATTTGTAAATATCTTCCTATTTACGAATACCCATGGAATAAAGCGATTAAAGGTACTGCCGACCAGATTATTTCACTTAATGAAGCACTCGTTGCTTACGCGAAACTAAACAATTTCACTGTTCTTGATTATTTTACCCCATTGGTTGATGAACGTAACGGGCAGAAGTCGGAATACACAACGGATGGTGTACACCCCAATTTAGCAGGTTACAAAGTAATGGAAGTGGTAACCGACGAAGCGATCAGGAAAACTATTGGAAATTAAAGCATTCAAAAAAAAACTCCCGACTTTCATCGGGAGTTTTTTTTTAATCTAACTTTTTGTATCTGATTCGTTTCGGCGCAACATCACCCAAACGTTTCTTACGGTTTTCTTCATAGTCTGAATAATTTCCTTCGAAGAAATAAACTTCAGAATTACCTTCGAAAGCCAGAATGTGCGTACAAATCCTGTCTAAAAACCACCTGTCGTGACTGATTACGACAGCACAGCCACCGAAGTTTTCTAAAGCTTCTTCCAAAGCACGTAAGGTATTTACGTCAATATCATTTGTTGGCTCATCCAGTAAAAGCACATTTGCACCTTTTTTTAACGTAATTGCCAGGTGTACCCGGTTGCGTTCTCCACCAGATAGAATGCCAACTTTTTTCTGCTGGTCGCCACCATTAAAATTAAACTTTGAAACATAAGCACGGCCATTTACCGCTTTATTTCCCAGCTGAATATTGTCAAGCCCATCAGTAATATTTTCGTAAACGGTTTTATCAGAATCTAAATCGTTGTGCATTTGGTCTACATAACCCAACTCCACCGTTTCGCCAACGCGGAAAGTTCCGTTATCTGCCTCTTCCTGGCCGGTAATTAAACGAAATAATGTTGTTTTACCTGCGCCATTGGGGCCAATAATACCAACAATACCCGCTGGTGGCAGTGAAAAGTTAAGGTTATCGAACAATACTTTATCGCCATAGGCTTTGGTAACATTCGTTGCTTCGATTACTACATTACCCAAACGAGGCCCGGCCGGGATAAATAGCTCTAATTTATCTTCCCTTTCTTTTCCATCTTCAGAAGCTAACTTGTCATAATTGGCTAAACGTGCTTTTGATTTGGCATGGCGGGCTTTTGGCGCCATACGAACCCATTCCAACTCACGCTCCAAAGTTTTCTGACGTTTGCTTTCCGTTTTTTCTTCCTGAGATAAGCGCTTAGCCTTTTGATCTAACCAGCTGCTGTAATTTCCTTTCCATGGAATCCCCTCGCCACGATCTAACTCTAAAATCCATCCGGCAACATTATCAAGGAAATACCTGTCGTGGGTTACGGCAATTACTGTTCCCTCGTAATTTTGTAAAAACTGCTCTAACCAGTCAATACTTTCGGCATCAAGGTGGTTGGTTGGCTCATCTAATAATAATACATCCGGATGTTGCAACAATAAACGGCACATCGCAACGCGACGGCGTTCACCACCAGAAAGCACACCGATTTTAGTTTCCGGATCAGGGCAACGCAGAGCGTCCATTGCACGTTCCAATTTTGAATCGATTTCCCAGGCGCCTAAAGCATCAATTTTATCTTGTAACTCACCCTGGCGAGCCATGAGTTTCTCCATTTTATCGGCATCAGAATAGTTTTCTTCCAATCCGAAAGCTTCATTAACTTCCTCGTACTCTTTTAAAATTGCGGTTACTTCTGCCACACCCTCTTCTACAACTTCGCGTACAGTTTTTTCAGGGTCGAGAATTGGTTCTTGCGCCAAATAACCTACAGAATAGCCAGGAGAAAATACCACTTCGCCTTGATAGGATTTATCTAAGCCGGCAATAATTTTTAATAAAGATGATTTACCCGAGCCATTTAAACCGATAACGCCGATTTTGGCGCCATAAAAAAAAGAAAGGTATATATTTTTTAAAACCTGTTTTTGTGGCGGGTAAATTTTATTTACTCCTGCCATTGAAAAGATTATTTTTTCGTCAGACATAATTTACGTGTAGTTTAGGCTGAAGGCCCTTAATTTTTAAATTGGTTACAAAGATAAAAACAACAGGCCCAATACAAAGTGCTTTATCATTATCTTTAATTTAATTCAATTTCTGCTCAACGTTTTGATTCAATCCACGTTTATCATATTGCCTGATAGCTATAACTAATCGCTAGTGAATTGGGCTGTCGAATTACCAGCAGCCTGAAAGGTGATATGTAATTCCATTGGATAATCAATACCCGCAATTCGATGCTGACGTGAAAGTTTCGGATTTTCCATTCAATTTCAAGGTAACGAACTTAAGAATGATAAAAGCTGTCAGATGTCTTTTATTTTTCTGTCAAAAAATGTAAATTGCATAAGCTGAGAGAAACAAATTGTCAGTTAAAAAGTCTGTTTAAATCCTTACAATATGCAGACAAACGGCGTGGAACAGGAAAATCCGACTCTTAAAACCCGCTAAAGCATTATTACGTAGATATAATTAGGTTTTTAACATTTTTCCATATTATTCGTCAGGTAATTTTTACGTTATCGAATCTGATAGATGGCTGTTTATCCACTGATATGGCGCAATTGTTGATAAAATAAAGAAAACAGTAAAGTCACTTTTTATAATTTATTTTATAGTTTAGAGGCGAGCTGTTAAGAAAGGTATTATGGAAGCAAAATTTTCACCACAGGTTAAAGATGTAATCTCTTTTAGTAGGGAGGAAGCGCTCCGCTTAGGGCATGATTATATCGGAACCGAGCATTTATTATTAGGCCTCATCCGCGAAGGCGATGGTATGGCTATCAAAATTTTACGATCGTTAGGGGTTGATACAGGTAAGTTGCGCCGCTCAATTGAAGATGCTGTTCGCGGTACTTCTAGTGTAACTGTTAACTTAGGAAATATCCCCTTAACTAAACAGGCAGAAAAAGTTTTAAAAATTACTTACTTAGAAGCTAAAATATTTAAGAGCGACTTAATTGGCACTGAGCATTTATTGCTTTCAGTTTTGAGAGATGATGATAACATTGCTTCTCAAATCTTATTGCAGTACGGGGTTACTTATGATGTTTTTAAACAAGAGGTAGAAGTAAATAAAAACGGTTTCAGAGACGATATTTCAAATAGCGCATCAACAGGTGGCGATGATGATTATCGTGAAGAAGAAAGCTTTAGTACACCAAAAAAGGTTTCGGATATTAAATCTAAAACTCCGGTTCTGGATAATTTCGGTCGTGATTTAACCAAGGCTGCAGAAGAAGGTCGTTTAGACCCAATTGTAGGTCGCGAAAAGGAAATCGAAAGGGTTTCACAAATCTTATCACGTAGAAAAAAGAACAACCCAATTTTAATTGGTGAGCCAGGTGTTGGTAAATCGGCAATTGCAGAGGGTTTAGCTTTGCGTATTGTTCAGCGTAAAGTATCTCGCGTACTTTTTGGTAAACGTGTAGTTACTTTAGATTTGGCATCGCTTGTTGCGGGTACGAAATATCGTGGCCAGTTTGAAGAGCGTATGAAAGCCGTAATGAACGAGCTGGAAAAATCAACTGATGTTATTTTATTTATTGATGAAATTCATACAATTGTTGGCGCAGGTGGCGCATCGGGTTCGCTCGATGCTTCGAATATGTTTAAACCAGCTTTGGCAAGGGGTGAAATTCAATGTATTGGTGCAACAACTTTAGATGAGTATCGCCAGTATATTGAGAAAGATGGCGCTTTAGACCGTCGCTTTCAAAAAGTAATGGTTGAGCCCGCTACACCTGATGAAACTGTTGAGATTTTAACCAGAATTAAAGATAAGTACGAAGAACACCACGGTGTAACTTATACTGATGAAGCGATTCAGGCTTGCGTTACACTTACTTCGCGTTACATCTCCGACCGCTTTTTGCCAGATAAAGCCATTGATGCTTTGGATGAGGCAGGTTCGAGAGTTCATTTAACGAATATTCACGTTCCTCAAACGATCATTGATATCGAGGCGAAAATCGAAGATATTAAGATAGAGAAAAACAAAGTTGTTCGTAGCCAGAAGTACGAAGAAGCTGCAAAACTTCGCGATACAGAGAAAAATTTAATTGAAGAATTAGATAAGGCTAAAGCAGAGTGGGAAGCAGAAACCAAGACTAAACGCTACGAAGTATCTGAAGATAATGTAGCAGAAGTTGTTGCCATGATGACTGGTATTCCCGTGCAACGTGTTGGGCAGACAGATAGCCAGAAGCTATTGAACATGTACGATAAAGTGGCCGAGAAAATTATCGGTCAGGATGATGCGATTAAGAAATTAACCAAAGCGATTCAACGTACAAGAGCTGGATTAAAAGATCCGAAGAAACCAATCGGTTCCTTTATTTTCTTAGGTCCTACCGGGGTTGGTAAAACAGAATTGGCGAAAGAATTAGCTCGTTTCATGTTTGATAGCGACGATTCGCTTATCCAAATTGATATGAGCGAATACATGGAGAAATTTGCAGTTTCACGGTTAGTGGGTGCGCCTCCGGGTTATGTTGGTTACGAAGAAGGCGGACAACTGACTGAAAAGGTTAGAAGAAAACCATACGCTGTAATTTTGTTAGATGAGATTGAAAAAGCCCATCCTGATGTATTCAATATTTTATTGCAGGTTTTGGATGAAGGTCAGTTAACAGATAGTTTAGGTCGTAAGGTTGATTTTAGAAATACAATTATCATAATGACTTCGAACATCGGTGCCCGTCAGCTAAAAGATTTCGGTCAGGGTGTTGGTTTCTCAACTTCGGCAAAAACAAATCAGGCAGATTCTCACAGTCGTGGCGTAATCGAAAGCGCATTGAAACGTGCATTTGCACCAGAGTTTTTAAACCGTGTTGATGATGTTGTAGTGTTTAACAGCTTAGGTAAGGATGAGATTTTCAGAATTATCGATATCGAACTAAAAGCCTTATTTGGCCGCGTACATACATTAGGTTACGAAATCGTTTTAACCGAAAATGCAAAAGAATATATTGCTGATAAAGGTTTCGATAGTAACTTCGGTGCACGTCCGTTAAAAAGAGCAATTCAAAAATACCTCGAAGACCCAATTGCAGAGGAAATTTTGAAAGGCGAATTGGCTGAGGGGGATGTTTTGGAAATCGATTACGATAAAACCACAGAATTAATCGCCATAGTTCACAAAAAAGGCGAGAAGAAAAAAGAAGAGCCAAAAGAAGAAGATTCTTCAAATTAGCAAATAATTTTGAGCCCCTCAAGTTTAACTTGAGGGGCTTTTTGTTTTTAATCCTCTACTATTAGCGGATAAGGTTTTATATTTGCGCCAAAAGTCTTAAATAAGTCATCGCTCATTATCCCACAATGAACAAATCTTTACTGCTTTGCTTTTGCATCATATTCCTGTTTACAGCCTGCAAAAAAAATGCTGACACACCAGCCGAAGCGCCTGCAAATTCAGCTACGGCAGTTGTTACCGGTTTAAATGCAGATTTGATGCTTAAATTGGTTAACAATAAAAGAAAATCGGGTTGTAATTGCGGTTCTACTTTTATGCCGGCCGTAAATCCGCTAACCTGGAACGATTTATTGGCTTCGGCAGCACTCGCACATAGTAAAGCAATGAATGTGAATAATTTTTTTAGCCATACCTCTTTAAATGGTGCAAGTGCGGGCGACAGGATTACGGCTGCAGGCTACAAGTGGAACACTTATGGTGAAAATATCGCTGCGGGCCAGCCTACAGAACAGGCTGTATTTGACGCCTGGATTGCTAGCGAAGGACACTGTAAGAACATTATGGCTGCAAATTTTAAAGAAATGGGTGCAGCCAAAGATGGTAAATACTGGACCCAGGATTTCGCAGCCCGGTAGGTACATTTTTCAAAACAAACTCATCTGGTCGCTCGGAACTTTAAAGAGCGTATGATCTAGCATAATCTCTTGCTGATTTAAGCCATTTAAACGACAGTGTAATTTAAAACTATCGCTAATCATCTGGGCAATATTACCGTTCCCACGCATTCGTTCGCCGAAACGGCTGTCGTTAACATTTCCACCATGGCAGCTTTGAATCATGTGCCAAACCTTTTCAAACCTGTCTGGAAAATTTTTCCGTAACCAGTCTTCAAAAATTCCACCAATTGCACCATTTAAGCGGACAATAGTGTAACCCGCTTTAATTGCACCGGCGCTGGCCACCGATTTTAAAATAGCAGGAATTTCGTGATCACTTAACCCAGGTATTAATGGGGCAACCATCACGCCCATTGGTATACCTGCTGCGCTAAGCTGCTCAACAATTTTTAACCGCTGTTTTGCCGTCGTAGTTCGCGGCTCCATAACCTGACGAAGGCTTTCGTTAAGGCTATTAATAGAAACGTAAACCATACAAAGATTTTGCCTGGCCATTTCCTGCAAAATATCCTGGTCGCGAAGAATTAGTGAGTTTTTGGTAATCATACCAATTGGCTGCTTGTATTCCAATGCAATTTCTAATAATTGCCTTGTAAGTTTAAATTTTCGTTCTGCAGGCTGGTAACAATCCGTGTTTCCTGAAAGCGAAATTGTAGTTGCATCCCAACCTTTACGTTCTAAAAACTTTTTAAAAAGGGTAGGTGCGTCTTTCTTAACAATTATTTTCCTTTCAAACTCAATGCCTGCGCTGTAACCCCAATATTGATGCGAATTTCGAGCGTAACAATAGGTACAGCCATGCTCGCAACCCTGGTATGGATTTAGTGAATAAGCCATGCCAACATCCGGACTGTCTACCTTATTTACTACCGACTTTGAACTTTCGAAAAGAAAAGTAGTTTTATGGTCTGTTTCCTCCCAATCATCAATCCCTTCATCGTGCTCTTTAACGTAACTATTCTTTAAAAACTTATTATGCGGATTAACCTGGGCGCCTCTTCCTTTGAAATATTGAAAATCTTGTTCACCATCCATAGCAATAAAAATGCTAATATTATTAGTATTTTTATTTATGTTTTTGAATTATGTGGAAAATAAATTATTTTTTCACGATCGGAATATAATCCATTGGCACCATATCGCCAATTTTTTCATAAGCCCAATAACCTTCGAAAAGCATGGAGCGTGCATCATAAATGCCGCCGTTTGCGTAAAACCTAACCGGGTCTGGCGTTGTGTGGTTCACAACCGAAATTTCATTTTCGGGTACATCCATTGGCCTAAAAACCCAAAATCCGGTGTTTGAGTAAGCCAGTGATTCTTTCTCTTTTGTATATTGAATACAGAGCGCATCGGTATAATTTATCCACTTCAGGTTATTATTGTAATCGTGCACCAGGGTATCCGGATTTACTTCAGCACGACTGAATTTATCTATATACCTTGGCATCTCTTTTTGTTTCGTCCAGAAATCAAGCAAGCCAACATCAATTTTTCCCGCAACTTTTCTTATCCCAGTTTTTTCAGGCAGGGTTCTAATTTGAGTTAAATTCTGGTTAATTACCTCTTCAGGATAGCGGTTTGGGTTAGGTATTTTAATGATTTTGTTTATCAGAAAACCTTCTTCTTTACTTCGACCTTCGTATAACGACCTGAAAAAATGCTGCGATGAGCCGTAATATGCAATTTCCCTAGCATCAATATATTTCTTCTTTTTAGCTGCTGATGCTTTTAATTCCTCGAAGAAAGGATGTCCTGAAAAATATATTATCCTCGTGCGGCTGTTATATTCAAAATAATCGAGCATATATTTAAGTCTGTACCCCAAAGCCTTATTTTCCACAATTAAGAATTCTGTGGTTTTAACAGTAAGCAGACTTTTTGTAACATCAAAATCAACATTTAGAACCTGAGGATTTAGAATTTTACACTGTTTAGAATTTGGGGTTATACCTATAAAATACTCGGTAAACTGCTTGATATATTTGGCACGATTCGGGTCTGCTTTTATCGTTACCTCGTTAAGTTGAACAGTGTTTTCATTCAGAAGTAAATCTAGTTGGATGGATTTATCTGAAATAATAACACTTTTCGAGAAGGGTAGGTAGCCAACCATTTGCACCAGCAGATCGTAACTTCCGGGCTTTAGGTTTGGCAGCGAAAAATTTCCATTATTATCTGCGACAGTCGCGATTTTGTAACCACTTAAATATACACCTGCGCCAGGTAAACCGCCTTGCTTATCTTTCACTTTGCCGCTAATGGAGAAAGTGTTCTGACTGAAAGCAATGAAACCAAAAAAGATGAAAAACAAAGACAGGATGGCGCTTTTGATCATAAGAGCGAATGTAACCAAATCGGATAATAAATGTAAAACTGACTTGCTATTTTAACAATTTTAACATTATAATACGATTAAATTATTTCTTCGGCGTGTTTGGAACATAATCTAACGGGACGCTATCTGCAATTTTTTCCCAGCTCCAGTAACCTTGATAAAGCATAGACCGAGGATTGTAAGTGCCACCATTTTCATAAAAATAAACCGGGGCAACTAAAAGATTGATTAGCGAAACCTGATAATCGGGCATATCCATAGGGCGGGAAATCGACATTCCAATTTGGTTTGCATAAGTGGGTGCCTCCCTTTCTTTATTGTAAATAACGTAAAGGATGTCTGTAAAATTCATTCCCTTAATGCTCTCGTTATATTTTTTAACCAAAGTATCTGGTAAAACTTCCTTCGTACTTAAAAAAGATATTTCTTTGGGTTTATTTTTCTGCTTTAACCAGTAGCTTAACGAGTCGCTGCCTCCAAGCGTAATGTTTAATTTATTTGATGAGCCCAAAGCCAAACTTCTAAATTGTTTTATCTTTGAAGTGATCACGCTATCTGATGGTCGTGTTTTGTCGAGCTGTTTTATCAATTTATTTATAACAAAACCTTCTTTCATTGAGGTTCCTTTATACAAACTGTTAAAAAAATGTTGAGTAGAACCGTTGTAGGCAACCTCTCGCTTAGCAGCCCAGCGTTTCATTTGTCCTTTGCCTCCCTTTAAATCCTCATAATAAGGATAGCCCTCATAATAAATAATACGCGTTTTATTGTCAAACTCAAAATTGTTCAACTGGTATTTAATCCTGTATCCTAAAGCCTTATTTTCGATGATAAGAAACTGATTTGTTTTCACTGTAAGCTTAGAATCATCGTTGCTGTAATCGATAATTAATACATTTGGATTGATAAGTTTGCACTGCAAGGCATTTGGCGTGGTCCCGATGAAGAAATCGGTAAACATTCTGATGTAACCTTCGCGATTGGGATCTGGTTTAACCGTTACTTCATTTAATTGCAACGCATCTTCTTGTAGCGTAAAGTTTGTTGCCAGGCTTTTATCGCTAATAATTATGTTTTGGTTTAATGCTTTATAGCCAATCAGCTGAACAAGAATATCATAATTGCCAGGTTTCAAATTCAGTTTGAAATTGCCATTGTTGTCTGCAACCGTAGCGACTTTGTAACCACTAACATATACTCCTGCGCCGGGCAACGATTCGCCTTTTTTGTCCTTAACCACGCCCGATAACGTAAAAGTTTGCTGTGCAAAAGATAGCCCTGAAAGGCAAAGCAATAAACAAAGAGATAACAATTGTTTCATACTCAAATATAAACTAAATAATTAGTTTATAATGTAAAAACATTATCGCAATAATTCTTTTGCGTTCTCAATCGCCGATATTCCAGGATTCTTACCGCTTAACATTTCAGCAATTACGCCAACCCGTTCTTCCTCATTTAATTTTCGAATACCGGTGGTTGTCTTTTTACCGTCTTCATTTTTATGCACAAAATAGTGCGATTTCCCTTTTGCAGCAATTTGCGGTAAATGCGTGATAGAAATCACTTGCATGTTGTTCCCTAAATCTGCAATTACTTCACCAACTTTCAATGCAGTCTCACCCGATATCCCGGTGTCAATTTCATCGAAAATGATGGTTGGGAGGGAAGTATGTTTCGCTAACAACGCTTTAATGGCGAGCATTAACCTCGATAATTCGCCACCAGATGCAACTTTATTTACCGGCGCCGGAGCCTGGCCTGCATTTGCCGTAAAAAGCAAACTAATCTCATCTAAACCATCGCTGTTTAGTTCAGTAACCGCCGTTTGAGCTAAAACCAATTTTGCATTTGGCATTCCAACTCTTTTTAGAGTATTTGCTGTTTGTTCTTCTACCAGCTTAATTGCTTTCTTTCGATTAGCACTAAGCTGCAAGGCTTGTTTAGTGAGTTCATTCTTAAGCTGTTCATTTTGCTTTTGCAGCAGCTCAATATTTTCATCCGACGATAGCAGTTGATTCAGGTCTCTTTCCAGCTCTTCTTTAATGATTAGGAGTGCCTGATTATCTGCGACCCGGTGTTTCTGCTGCAAAGAATAGAACAGATCTAACCTCTGGTTTACGATTTCAAGACGTTCTGCACTATGTAAGGTATTTTCTTCAATTGCCGAAGTTTCGTCAGCTATATCCTTTATCTCGATTATTGAAGAGCGCAGTCTTTCAAACAAGGTATTTATCGACGAATCGAACTTTTCGATGCCTTGAAATTGTATCTGTGCTTCTTTGAGCAATTGCAGGGCAGATGGTTCACTCTCCGTTAGTAAGCCAGAAGCAGTTAGTAAGGCCCGTTTTATGGTTTCAGCATGCGTTAATCTTTCGAGTTCTTGTTCCAGCTCTTCCTGCTCGCCTTCTTTAATGTTTGCTTGTTCCAATTCATTAAAGAGAAATTGCTCATAATCCTGCCTGCTTCTTGCTTCGTCTGCATCGCTAATTAATTTTTTTAGTCGCGAAACTTCCGACTTTAGTTTTTTAAAGCCGTTTCTATAATCGAGCAAAAGCGAATTGTGATTTGAAAGTGAATCAACAATTAACAACTGGAAATCGGAATCGTTAATTTCCTGCGTAGCATGTTGCGAGTGAATGTCAATTAGTTTCTCGCCAATTTGCTTTAGCAAGGTTAGGTTAACTGGTGTGTCGTTTATAAATGAACGCGATTTGCCATCGATAGATATTTCCCGGCGTAAACTGGTTTCGTTAAAAAAATCTAAATCATTTTCTTCAAAAATCGTTTTCAGGTTTTCATCCGCCAGCAAAAATGTGCCTTCTATAATGCACTTTTTGTCTTGACTGAAAAAATATTTGCTTTCCGCCCGTTGACCTAAAATAAGCGAAAGTGCACCTAAAATGATTGATTTACCCGCACCAGTCTCGCCCGTTATAATGTTCAAACCCTCGTCAAATTCTATATCGAGGCTATCTATTAATGCGTAATTACGTATTGAAAGTTTCTGTAGCATACCATTGCGAAAATACTAAAAAGTTATTTTAACATCAGCTATAAAAGCAAAACGGCGAAGATTAATCTTCACCGTTTTACTTAGTATAATTTGGTTGGTTTTATTGTTCAGGCTTTTCAGTAGATTCTGGTTTTTCCTTCCGCTCAGCTATTTCCTTTTTTTTCATTTTCTCTTCAAGCTCTTTAACTTGTTTCTCGAATTTCTCCTTTAGCTTTTTGTATTCTTCGGTGTTTCGTACCGTGTTTTTTCCTTCAAGATATAAAATATTATCTTTCCCTGATCTAATCGAATATGCCTCTGTATTATCTCCGAAGGCCGAATCTGTTGCATCACCTTCATTTCCTGATTTAAGCCTCTTGATGTCTTTAGTTGAAAGAATCCTTAGTTTAATTTCCTTATCCAAGTTTTCAATATTCGGCAAGTTTGCGGTAAGTTCGCCAACGCTTCGCCACTTTCTTTGCTCCTCAATGGAATTAAACTTCTTCGACATTTCCTCGCCCATTTTTCTCCATTTTGCCTGCGCTTCTGGTGATGAGTATTGTTTCGTAACATCTTCACCAAATTTTCTCCATTTTGCCTGCGCTTCTGGTGATGAGTATTCTTTGGCGATATCCTCGCCAAATTTTTTCCATTTTGCCTGCGCTTCTGGTGATGAGTATTCTTTGGCAACATCTTCGCCGAACTTTTGCCATTTTGCCTGGGCTTCTGGTGATGAATATTGTTTAGCAACATCTTCACCAAACTTTTTCCATTTTGCTTGGGCTTCTGGTGATGAATATTGTTTAGCAACATCTTCACCAAACTTTTTCCATTTTGCCTGCGCTGCTGGTGAAGAAAAATCGCGATATATTTTTGCCCTCAACAAGGAATCTTTAAATTTAAATGCTGAATCGCTTTTGAAAATCATTGCCCTCCGGCCACCAAAAAGTTCATCTACGTAAATATCTTTTCTCAAGCTATCCGGCATTTCTTTAATGGAATTATACTCTGTTTTCTTTCCATTGGCATCAATTGTCACAATTCTTATTTTGTGCTTTTTAGTCGTATCCAGGTAAACTACAGCATGTTTATCGGCTGTTGCGTTTAGCTGAAGCGCATGGTTATTCAAAGGTTTTTTTGTTACACTTTTATCTTTAGCCGGATTAATCCATGCTACTGAAAATAAGCAGGCAATGCCTAATGTTAGGGCTGCCATTTGCTGCTTGGCATTTAAATAGTTCGTTTTCATATTGGTTATTCGTTTAATACGTTGATATAAATTTTGCGTCTTGCCGGTTGCTGCTAATGAATAAGCTGGACTGCTTTTGTCTTTTAAGAGCTCCAGCTTTAGCAAAGCATGGGCGTAATTAAGTGGTTTGCCTGTAACTTTCAGCACTAAATCATCGCATGCATGCTCGCGTTCAATGTGGATAAACCTTCCCGCCAGCCAAACAAATGGATTGTAAAAAAGAAGCGTTTCAATGGCCGTTTTAATCAGGTTCAAAAGGAAATCATTCCGTCTTATGTGCGATAGTTCATGTATCAAAATCGCTTCAACCTGTTCATTGTCCAGTTGATTTACAAGCGCAACCGGAAACAAAACAATTGGTTTCAAATAACCAATTACCAAAGGAACGTTTACCAGCTCCGAAATATGAAACTGAATTGCCTTATTAAGTTTTAGATTTCCGGTAACGTTTTCAAATATTAGTTTCCAGCTTTCTGGAATATTACTAAGTCCGTTTCTTTTAAATTTTGAAAGCTGACTATAGCCTTTAGTTATTACAAACAATTGAAGGGTTATACCCACAAGGTAAAAAACAACGATTAGCGGAAAATACTGTTCAACCTTACTGCTTAAACTTTGCGGAACGTTGGTAAAATATTGATAAGTTGCGGGGGAGGCAGCGTTGTTTATACTTGCATTTCCAACTTTAAATTTCGATAAATGATCAATAAAATTATATACAAAACAACCAAACATTAACACAATAGCGCCGAAAGCAATATTATGTTTATGCCTTGCAGCCATTTTAGGTATGCCCAACATGATGATAAACAAAGCGCCGTAAATTAATGCACTTTGCCATAGCGAATTCACAATGCTCCACCCGAAGGCTTTAATAAATTGTTGTACCAGAGTTTCCATATTAGTTGTTTTTTTCTAATTTTTCTAAATACTTTTTTATTTCCTCTATCTCATCCGCACTTGCGCTGTGGTTGCCTAAGGCTTGCATCACCAATCTTGCGGCCGAACCGTTAAAAACATTGTCAATCATCTTATTTACCAATTGTTTTTCGGTCTTATCCTGATTCACAACGGCCTTATAAATGTGTGTTTTTTGATTGGTGTCTCTCTCTACCATTCCTTTTTCGTGCATTATCTGCATTAACTTAAGGGTAGTGGTATAGCCCGAATCCTTTTTATCCAAAGCTTCGTGCACTTCCCGAACCGTGCAAAGCCCTTTTTGCCACAGCACTTGCAGGATTTCCATTTCGCCTTCAGTTGGTTTGATGTTGTTGTTACTCATATGTTACAGATGTACGAACTATTTCGTATTCAAATGTACGAAGATATTCGTATTGACAAAATATTTTAACATTTTTTTTTTAATGAGAACCTATAATGTTGCTAAAGAACATTGTTTTATCAACAATGTTGCATGTAATTTTCGGCAATTATCTGGGAGAGGAGAGGGTTTAAGAAACTGCTCTAAGTTGATTAATTAATTACCAAGCGACAGTTATCTGTCTCATCGATTTTATTAGTGGGTAGAAGCGCAAAACCTGTGGTTCTTTTTTAACCTCCTTCCCGCCAATACTACAATCTTTTGGTTAGGGTTTCTGCAAAGGGTTAAGGTGTTGTAACCAAAAGTATTTTCGTGTTTGTCGGGGCTAATTAGTTAAGTAAATTACATTTAGGTTACTTAGAATCTAATAGCGAAGCCAGCATATCACGTAAATCTTTGCCCTTAATATCTTTGGCAATAATTTTACCATCAGGGTCAATTAATACATTTGATGGTATCGTCGTAACACCATAAAGTTTAGCCGCTTCATTTTCTTTTTTAAGATCCGAAACTTGCATCCACGGAAGTTTATCTTGCTTAATTGCATTCAGCCATTTCGTTTTATCTACATCAATAGATACACTTAAAACAGTGAAATTTTTGGAATTGTATTGCTTATAAAGATTTAAAATATTTGGATTTTCCGCTCTGCAAGGAGCGCACCATGATGCCCAAAAGTCGACAAGAACATACCTACCTTTGTAAGAAGAGAGTTTAATTGGCTTTACATTTATGTCATTTTGAATAAAATCCTTTGCGGGCATGCCTATTGAAATTTTTCTGCCTTCAATAATCCGTCTGGTTATTTCTTTGCCTTCTGGCCTTTCCTTAAGTACGGTGCTTAGCTTTGTAAAACTTTGTTCTACCTGTGGCAAAAATTTGGATGAACGGGCCATACTCCCCAAAGTAAGGAGACTTACATAAGAATCCGGGTGCTTAGCTATAAAGTTAAATTGAATAGGAAATGTATCATAATATGCAGCTTCTAATTTTGTTTTGTTCAAATTTAGCAATGCTGTATCTTTCAATTCCTTATTAGTATCGTCTAGTTTTTTTATTTGCTTATTAATAGGATCTAATACTTTAAGGAGTTCTGCATAATCATTATTTGATGGTGTTCCAGAAATAATCGAGTTACTCAAGGTATCGGCAGAGTTTAGCATAATTTCGCCTGCCTCAATGTAAATACTAAAAGAATCAAATAGCTCTTCAGCATATTTAGGATTGTTGTTTCTGGATAAATAGCCTCTTACTATTGTGTTAATGCTTCCCTTAAATTCGAATGTAGCCTTATTCACTAAAGTAGAATCATCAACTATCTGACCATTTTGTCTGTAGCTTAAAAAGATTTTATCACCATCTTTAAAACCTTTTCCAAAGCCACGAATAGTGAAAGATGATTGAGCAAATAAACTTAATGGAAGAAGGCAAATCGTAAGTAACAAAAACTTTTTCATCCTCCAAGAGATTATAAGTGTTGCAACAAGAATTAGTTCTGTTTTAAACCCTCGTATTTTCCAATATTTGCCGGGTCTATTTCTGCTAACAGATTATAAGCCTTCATGCGCTCCTGCGTATTTAACTTGGCAAGAACATTGGTAATTTCTTCAGCTTTAGATGCAAAATAAACATTCGGGAAAATAGAGCCCAGCTTTTGTTTGTCCATTTGTTGAAGTGCAGAGAGCGCATTAACAATCGGCATTAATCCTTTGTCATTGTCGGTTAACTGATCTAAACCAGCAGAATGATAACTGTAGATGAAACTCCTTAATTCACCAAATATTGGATTTAGCGCATTTTCATTGAACCAGAAACGATTGCGCAATCCATCCGCTGCTCTCCATCCCGAATTGCCCGACGCCTGGGCCAGATTGATTATATTCTGTGCTTTTTTAAAATAAGCTGTTCCGCCCAGTTTGCTAAAACTATCCTTATCTAAACCAATAATGGTATAAGCGTAGTAGGAGAGAAGCGCACTGATATTGGAAATATAATTCTGGTCCGAAAAATCAATAACTGACCCATCATTAAAAGAAAAGTCGAAGTTTTTGTCACTCATATTCAGCAGCGTACTGTTGTATGTGCTGTTAAAAACCGGCCTGCTGCTTTGAATCTGCGCTTCCGCGGTATATCCGGAACCGCCATCCCATGAGTTTATGGTGATAACGAAATTGCAGTCTATCCGTTCCTGGGGTTTGTAGGTTTCGTTGGTAAACTTGTTGTTGTTTAAAAAATCGCGAATCGTTTTTTGTAAAGCATCCAGTGTTGGTTTACTAATGTTCGATACCTGTGGAGCCAATAACTGTACTCTTGCATTTAACTCCTGCGCCTGGATTTTTCCAAGGCCAAGTACCAGTAATAAACAAACAATTCTTTTTATCATTTTAATATTTTTAAAATCGCCTTGCATATGTCTTTAGCAACTTCAGTTTTCGACTTCATCTCAAAAACCGTCTTCTGCAAAGCCTTGTTAAAAATAGTAATTTTATTCGTATCAGATTTAAAACCAGCACCTTTATCATTCAAAGAATTTAGAACTATCAAATCCAGATTTTTCTTCTCCAGCTTGCCCTTCGCGTAATTTTCTTCATCATTGGTTTCTAAAGCGAAGCCCACTAAAATTTGATTTCCTTTCTTCCGCATACCCAGTGCAGCCAGTATATCGGTGGTTTTTTCTAATTCTAATACAAAATCGCTGTCTTGTTTTTTTATTTTCTGGCTCGCAACAAACTTTGGCCGGTAATCTGCAACAGCAGCGCACATAACGGTAATGTCTGTAGTTTCAAAAATTGCCGAGCAGGCTTTAAACATCTCTTCAGCACTTACAACGTCAATTCGTTTATAGCTTTCAACACCATTATTAACTGTCGGACCGGCAACTAAAGTTACATCGGCGCCCAATCTTACCAACTCATCTGCTATAGCAAAACCCATTTTCCCAGAGGAATGATTTCCGATAAAACGAACGGGATCTATTGCTTCATAAGTTGGTCCGGCGGTAACCATAGCTTTTTTACCAAAGAGTGGCATCGATTTCTTAATCGCATTCTCCAGGAAGCGAACAATTTCTTCAGGCTCTGCCATACGCCCTTCGCCAACTAACCCGCTAGCCAGTTCGCCGCTGCCCGGAGCAATAACAGTATTCCCAAAGCCCGTAATTCGCTGTATGTTTTGCTGCGTGCTTTCGTGCTTCCACATGTCCAAATCCATTGCAGGCGCAACATAAACCTTACATTTTGCAGAAAGATAAACAGCAGTTAAAAGATTATCGCAAATCCCTGTAGAAAGCTTTGCCAATGTATTTGCACTAATTGGGGCAATGATTATTAAATCTGCCCAAAGTCCAAGTTCTACATGGTTGCTCCACACGCCTGTCTCTTCCTCAAAATACTGGGTGTAAACGGGGTTTTTAGAAAGGGTTGCAAGGGTAAGTGGCGTAATGAAGTTAGCGCCATCGGGGGTAAGAATAACCTTAACGTTTGCACCTGCTTTTACCAGTAGCCGAACTAAAAATGCCGACTTATATGCTGCAATGCTGCCGCAAACGCCAAGGATTATGTTTTTATTTTTGAGCATGGTTTGTGCCCTATGCTAATTATTTTTGCTCCTTAGCAGGATTTCTATGGTAAATTTTTTCATTCAAAAATTCATCAATAGCAACTAAAACAGGCTTAGGCATACGCTCATAATGCTTGCTGATTTCGATTTGCTCACGATTCTCAAAAATTTCTTCTAAATTATCGTTACTCGAAGCAAATTCTGCCAATTTACCATGCAATTCTTCTTTCATGTTATTAGAAATCTGATTTGCTCTTTTAGCAATAACAACTAACGATTCATATAAGTTATCAGTAGTTTTATCTAAATCGTGTACATTTCTCGTAACCGTAGTATTTGGTACAGCAGGTTTGTTAGTATTCATGTGTTACTTGTTTTTAATATCTGTGGTGTTGTTAACTTTCGTGGTATCTTTTATTTTGCCGGTTCTTTTGAGCATTTCCATATACTTCGCTTGTTCGGCTGCAAAGGTAGCCATTTCTTGCTTATTAAATGCTATGCCTGCGTCAATATCAGATTTTAACCTTTTAGCCTCATCAGTAAACTTACTTTTTGGATAATTTTCCGTAAACTCATTATATAAGTCGGTTGCCTCATTGTATCTGTCTTGCTGGCGAACCGGAACACTATTCCTAGCATACATATATTGAGATTTTATCATAAGGAAATCCATTTCCTCTGCATACTTAATATCCGGGTAATCTCTCTGAGCGTTCTTTAAAGCAATAACGGCTGCACGATAGTTGTCTGCATTACTTGGCCCGGTAGTTAAATACATTTTAGCGTTCTCAAAAACCTTATCTTCAAGCTTGCCTCTTAATACTGTAATGTACTTAGCAGCAGCTGCGGCACGTTCGCTCGTTGGGTATAAGTTTATAAACAACTGTAAGGCATCAATCGCCTTATATGTATTCTCCTGGTCTAATGAAAAAACAGGCGATTCTAAGTAGTAACAATAGGCAGCCATGTAACGTGCCTCTTCTGCATCCTTACTTGCAGGGTAGGTATCTGCAAAACTTTTAAACTGGTACCTGGCAGTTGTGTAATCCTGTAACTTATACAAGGTATTGGCATAATAAAAATTTAAGCCTTCAGCTTCCTCTCTACCACGATATTTTTGCGATAAATCCTCGAAAAGTACTAGTGCCTTACTATAACTTCTGCTGTTATACAATCTAATACCTTCCTGATATTTCTTTTTTACATCATTACTTGCCCTTAACTTTTCAAAACGGCTTTTACACCCTGCCATACCAATAGCAGCAACAAATACTAATACAATTATGTGTTTAACTTTAAACATTCTGCAAAGATAATTAATAATACGATAACATCAATAAAAACAATTGGCGCTAAGCTATACAAAGCAATTGAGTAGTAAATAGGAGTTAACAATTTTTAACATCTATAAATTTTTTAGAAAAGCAGGTTCTGTACGGCTATTATTGTCAATCCCGCCCTCCATTTCAAATCCTCGCTTCGTTCCTCAGCTTGCGGGTTTTCCATTAGGTTCGGGTTTAGTTAACCTTAGCCCATGTTCCAAACAACCATTTCTCCAGGCAGGCTTATATATATACATGTATTATTTAACTCACTATATATAATGAGCCGTTCACCAAATCAAGTGCTAATGTAAGGTATTAAGCAGTGCCGAGGTACCCAAACACCTATCTGTTAAAAAAGTTCTGAACTTCATTAAATTTTTTCTTGTTGATTTTAAATAAGTTAAGTGGGCAATACCGAATATTTCATGCTATGGTTTTGTGTAGAGGGATTTTTTTTCTACTTTTGCAACCCGCTTCGGAGGAAGGGAAAAGGTTGAAAGGATGAGGGAAAAGAGCTTGAAATTATTTTAAAATATTTCTTGCGGGTGAGGAAAAAGTGATTACCTTTGCAACCCTGTTCGGAAGGAACGGGAAAGAATGAAAAGCTGGGTTWAGGGATTTGAAAGGGCTGAAAAAATAAAAAATATTTTATTTGGAAGTTAAAAAAAGATTCTTACCTTTGCACTCCCAACGATAACGAAGGG
>NZ_LMPU01000002.1 GCF_001423945.1 Pedobacter sp. Leaf194
ACCTGAATAAATATGACGATATCGAAGAACTTAGAAAAGACATCAAGAGTATATCAGGTATTATAACAATGACAGAATCAAACTTAATCTAAAAGGAATGAGCCCGGTTAAATACCGAGCTCATCATATTATTAATTAAATTAAATTTGTCTAACTTTTCGGGTGCACTTCAAAATTCAGGAAGCCTTTTTAAATAGTCGAATTATTTGTTATTTGCTTTTAGCATCAAGCGCATCGTCGATTCTGCCCGCTAGATCTTCTAAATGATATTTGCTTAAACCAGTTGCAGAGTTTGCAGCAGTTTTAATCGTAGCGTCTAAGGATTTCAATTCGCCTTTTACAACAGAAAGCACATCGCTTTGCGAAGCTGTGATACCACCCTGAGCAGCTCCACCTCTACCCCCACCAGCTAATATCGCGTTAATAGCGGTAGGCGCTGGTCCAGGTTTAACGATTGAAATCAATTTATCAACATACATTTTTTGAAGATTTCTTCTATACACATCTATAGGCTGACTAGTTTTCAATTCGGTAAAAATCGAAGCGTTTAAATCACCAAACAAATCGGTAATTTTGTAGGCACTTGCGCCATCCGCAGCTTCTGCAGAAATCAACTTTGTTAACGTATTTGTACCCAACAACCTGTTAATTGTTGTGTTTTGCAATCTACCAACAACCTCTAAACCGTCTTGATCAATATTATCTAAAATCGGTTTATCAATCATCCACATTGGTGTTTTAAACAACTGCACATCTAAGAAGTTCATCGCCTCTTTTTGTGTTGCGGCCGGCGTACGTTCGTAAACTGCTCCAGCCTGCTCAACTGTTTTTGGATTTTCATAAACACCGCCGATATTTTTGGTCACATGGCCCATATAACGACCGAATTGGGTAGTCAACTGACCGTACATGTTTGCTAAATTGTCGTATCCGTCAGCAGGTTCTTTAGTCCACACAGGTAAATTACTTAAGATTACTTTTAGGTTTTTAATGCCATAAGAACTCGCTTTCATTGCATTATCTGATAAATCTTCGTTCTGCGAATGTGGATCATCAGGATTGGTTTCAGTACCGAACCATAACCTGCGGTTTTTAGCAGATTCGATTGTCATCTTGTTCAAAATCGGAACTTCCTGCTGTGCATTTTTGGTTTCAGGGAAATATTTGTAGCCCCACTCAATCGCCCATTTGTCGTAATCACCAATACGTGGATACAAGCCCTTGGATGAGATGTTATCTTCAGGCTGAGCCACATAATTAAAACGGGCATAATCCATAATAGATGGTGTATGGCCGTTTGCTTCAACCCATTTTTTATCTCTCAACATTTCTGTAGGAACAGTAGAGCTTGAGCCATAGTTGTGGCGTAAGCCCAAAGTGTGACCAACCTCGTGAGATGATACAAAACGAATCAAATCGCCCATCAATTCGTCGCTGAAAGTCATTTTGCGAGCCCTTGGATCTACAGCTGCAGTTTGAATCATGTACCAGTCGTGAACCAGTTTTTGTACGTTATGGAACCAGTTTATATGACTTTCCATAATCTCACCACTTCGTGGATCTGAAATACTTGGACCGCTTGCATTTGCAATTTCAGAAGGTTTGTAAACGATTGCCGAATGGCTAGCATCATCAATACTCCAGGTAGAATCCTGCTTTGCAGTTGGCGCTTCTTTGGCCATAATTGCATTCTTGAAACCTGCTTTTTCGAACGCCTTTGCCCAATCATCAACTCCAGCTTTTAAGTATGGAACCCACTTTTTCGGGGTTGCCGGGTCGATGTAAAAAATAATTGGTTTAACCGGCTCTACCAGTTCGCCACGTTTATACTTGGCTAAATCCTGTGGTTTCGGCTCCAGTCTCCATCTTTTAATTAACTCGATTTCTTTAACACCCTGTGGATTTAAGTCGAAGTCGGTATAACCAACAGCAAAATAACCTACACGAGGATCGAAGTAGCGGGCTTTCATTGGTACTTTAGGCAGAATAACCAGTGACGTATTTAGTTCGATAGTTGATGAACCTGCAGAGGCACCACCGCCCATCCCAGCCGGAGCAGCACCACCAAATGGGTTTGGGGCTGCAGTTAAGCTGTAAGTTTTTACTGTATTAATTTCCACATTCATCGGGAAACTTCTCAAAGCAACAACATAACTTCTATCAGCAAGTTGCGCACCTAACCTGAAACGGGTTTTCGCAGCCGGAGAACTGAAATAAAAAATATCGTTATCACTGTTAAGATATTCGGTAACATCAATTACGCTTCCTTTTTTATCAGGAGTATATGCGGCAATGTTAAACGAAGCCGCAATGGCTTGAATGTTTGAATTTTTCAATGATTGATACATTGACGTGGTGCTATCAGGACCGTAAGTTCTGTAACTTATTTTCCGCATGAAAATGCGATTGTTCGGTCCTTTCTCGAAACGGATAACCGAGCTTCCGATTTGGTCGCCGGCATACCCCTGTGCCGCTCTAACTTCGGCGCCAGACTTTGAAATACGGCTAACAACCAAAATATCTCTTCCCAAAGTGGAATCCGCAATTTCAAAGAAGAATTTATCTTCCAGTTTATGCGTTGTTATCATTCCCCTTCTGGTTGATGTTTTGCTTGTAATAACCTGATCGTAAGGTTTAGGCTGCGCTCTAACACCCGAACCCAGGGCTGCGCCCGGCGCTCTCCGCGTGGAGTCGGTTGTTGCAGCACCTCCGCCTTGTCTCACCTGCGCCTGAACGCAAGCAATGGCAGAAACAGCAAATAAAATGCTGAGTAAATTTTTCTTCATAACAAATTAGTTGATTTAACCGTAAATATAGTCTGCCGACAGGTTTTGATACGGTATTTGAAATAACTTTTAAGTTACAAAGGCTTTATTTTAAGAATTTCGCCTCAAAAAGAAATCTAATGGGAGAATTCCGGATTTTCTATAAGTCCGATAACGTTTCCAAAGGGGTCGAAAATGCTTCCAACCCAAACCGTGCCGCCAACATTATTTGGTTGCTCATGTATTTCTACTTCCAGTTCTTTAAAGCGGGTAAATGTTTGCTTAATATCTGCAACACCCCAATAGGTAATGGAATGGTTGCCGTTACTGTAACCCGTATCATCAGGATTTAATCCCAATTCGAAACCACCAACGTTATAACCTACATAAAAAGATTCATCAAAATACGGCTCAATTTCAAATACTTTTTTATACCATTCTTTTGCAGCCTCTAAATCGCCAACGTAATAAACTATTGTTCTTAATCCCTGTAGCATATCGGTTATTTATTTTAATGGGTTATTTACTTTGTCGGTTAGTAATGTTAATTCTTAAACCCGTAAATCGGGGCTTTTCATGGCTGCTAAATCAGCTTCACTATTGATAAATTCACCACCTTAACAACTAAGCTAACATCAATGTATAATTTTAAAAACGAGTTCCTTTAAAAGTTCGCCATCATTCACATTTCCTGAACTGTCTAAGCCTTTACTTTTTAAATCGTATTCCCTAAGCAGACTAATGACCTGAAAAACTTTGCCTGTATTGTAGTTTCTGGCTGCCGATTCGTAATCCTTCACAAAAAACGGAGGCACACCAAGTGCAGATGCGGCATCAGCTTTGTTTGGAATGTAATGATATTTTAACAGCTTGGTAAAATAGCCGCCCAGATTAGCCATTACCATAACCGTTGGATTTGCTTTCGGGTTGCTTGCAAAATAGTTAATGATTTTATTGCATTTTAAAACATCGCGAATGGCCAGGGCCTTTTGGAGTTCGAACACATTGTATTCTTTGCTGATGCCAATATTTTTCTGAACCAAATCGCTATTGATTGTAACGTCTTTAGCAACATTTAGCATCAGTTTTTCTATCTCATTCGCAATTTTAGAAAGATCCGTTCCTAAATATTCAGCCATCAGTACAGATGCCTGTTGGTCGATTTTATAACCTTTATCTTTTACAAATTCCTCAATCCAGGGCACCAGTTTATAATCCCTAACCGGGTCTGACTGGAAAATTAATCCGCTTTTAGCAATTGCTTTGTAAATCTTTTTACGCTTATCAAAATTTGCGTATTTGAACGCCAAAACCAGAATTGTGCTTGACAAAGGTTTCTCAAAATAGTTTAATACAAATTCTGCCTCTTTACTGCTGGCATCTTCTTTTCCCCATTTCAAATCCTGAGCTTCTTTCACGATAACAACCTGATAATCAGACATCATAGGATATCGCTTTGCGGCACCTAAAACAGTTGCCATGTCGGTATCTTTGCCATACAAAACAGTTTGATTAAAACCCTTTTCAGCGTCGCTAAGCAACTTATCTTCAATATAATCAGTTACCTGATCTATGTAATACGATTCTTCGCCATGCAGTAAATACACCGGTTTAAATTTCCGGCTTTTGAGGTCTTTAATAATTTCGGCAGCAGTCATTGCCGTAAAATTACAATTTAGCTTTTAGGATTTATTAAATGTTTGCAAACAATATTAACTTTGTTTCCTTAATTTGTTTGAATTAGTTTATTGCTAAACTGTTAACGAGATTCTTTCTGCTGAGAACCGCCAACTGAAAAATGTTTACCCCGACCCCACTAAATCTTCCGCCATATCCATTTAAAATAACCCGGAAAGATGATGTTGTTTTTATTTTTGATGAATTAAGGAAGAAGCACTTGGTGTTAACGCCGGAAGAATGGGTTCGGCAGCATTTTATCCAAAATTTAATTGCAGGCAAAAAGTTTCCAAAAACGCTTATTCAAATTGAGGGTGGATTAATTTTAAATCAACTTCAAAAACGGAGTGATATTTTGGTTTATAACAGCGCAGGAGAAAAGCTGATGCTGATAGAGTGCAAAGCGCCAAAAGTTAAAATTACACAGGCTGTTTTTGAGCAGGCTTCGCGGTACAATTCCATCCACCAAGCTAAATGGATTGTACTTACGAACGGACTTCAACACGTGTATGCCAAAATGGATTTAGCCAAAGGAAGCTTTGCTTTTACGCCGGAAATGCCTGAATACGCAGATTTGTAACTACAATTTTCCCTTAATAATCACCCCCTAATTTAGATGCTGTACCCGGCTTTCCAAAGCTGTTTGTTGCCAGAATAAATTGCCTCATTGCACATGGCTACACAAATGGCCGCTTGCGTACCCGTTTTTACATTTGATGCAGGAACTTTTCCGGAGATAATCGATTCATAAAATTCCTCGAGTGCATAGTTTGTGCCATCCATTGTTGGTTTATCGAGAATCGGGATGCCACCATCCTGGTTTACAACAATTTTACTGGCGCCGGTTACGCCATCTACAATGCCCAATTCTTTTTTTGTTTCCTGCTCCGGATAAAAAATCCCTGTATTTGTAAGCAGAGAAACGGAGCCTTTAGTCCCTTTTATTTTAAAAAGATAACCGTCATGAGCATTTCCGCAAGTGGCGCCGAAATTACCAATCATCCCGGCTTTGTTATACCGAAGCACCGATTGAATGTTATCATAAGTCTCGCGTCCATCCTTAAAAACATCGATTCCACCGGTGCCTGTAATTTCATCTGGCTGCGTTTCAAACGCCCAGTTAATAAAATCTATTTGATGCGAGAGCAGCTCTGCCGCTAAACCGCCGGAATATTGTTTGTACATGCGCCAGTTTATTTGTCGCTCTAATTTTGGGTCGGCAATTTTTCGCCTCCAATTCCCATTCCGGTCCCAGCGGCAATCTACCTGCGAAACTTTACCCAGATAGCCAGTTTTAATCATATCCTTAACGCGGAAATATAAAGGCGAATACCGATATTGATAACCAACCTGGTAAACCTGTTTTGGAAATTTCAAAACCAAACTCCTCAGTTCTAAAGCCTCTGCAATGTTATAAGTCATGGTTTTTTCTACGTACACATGCTTACCCGCCAGCACAGCATCTTTTGCAATTTTAAAATGTTCGCTCAAAGGCGTCGCAATAAAAACTGCATCGATTGATTTATCATCCAAAACGTTATGATAATCTTTAACCCGCCTCGCAGCCGCCGGAACATACTTTTTTGTTTCTTCCAGGCGAAAATCCAAAACGTCGCAATAGGCTACAATGTTAAATTTTGCAGGCATTGATGCGATAACAGAAAGCACACCTTTACCTCTATCTCCGCAACCAATCATCGCAATATTGATGATTTTTTCACGGTTCAAATTCAGGTTAGCCAATACAGTTTCAGTTGCTAAAATACCGGTACCAAACAATGCCGACTTTTTTATGAAGGAACGACGATGCATTTACAATGGCTTAATTTTAATGGTTCTGAAATCTACTTTATTACCATGATCCTGAAGTAAAATATGTCCTTTTGACGCCTCACCGAAATTTTTCCAGTCTTTGTATTTGCTAATGGCTACGAGTTGCTTAAACGCTTCCGAGCCACGAACATATTCTAAAACTTTCACGCCGTTAAGGTAGTGTTCAACTTTGTTATCTGGATAAACGACCAATCTGGCATTATTCCAGCTGCCAATCGGCCTTAGGTAACGAGGTTCCTTTTTTGCCGTAATTAAATCGTATAACGATGCCAAAGTGCGGTTCCCATCCCTACCTAGTTTTGCATCCGGATGCAGCACATCGTCCAAAACCTGGTATTCCAAACCAATTGCAGAACCGGTATTTTTTTCGCTCAGGGTAACAAAATATTTTACACCGCTGTTTGCGCCGGGTGTCAGTTTAAATTCGAACGACATATCAAAAGCTGCAAACTCCTCCCTGGTAACAATATCGCCACCGTTCGTAGATTCTGCTCCGCCTGATGGCTCTACGCTGATTACGCCGTTTTCGATTTTCCAACCCTTTGCCGGAAAAGCAGTTTTATAAGCGCCAACCCAGCCGGCATTGCTTTTACCATCGAACAGAAGCTTGTAACCTTCCGATTTTTCGTAAGCTGATAAATTATTTGGCGTTAAATTCACGGCATAAATCCCCTTCGGGAGAGATTTAAATTTTAAACCTTCTGTTTGAATATTGATATTTTTAAAGTAAACCTTTTTACCATCATTGCCTAATTCATTGCCAATTCCATGCACCTGTAAGCCAATAAACCCAGCTTTGTCGAGCGTGTCAATCACGTAGGCAACGGGTGTTCCATTTACCCAGGTTCTCAGCTCATTGCCAATGTTTTCAATCCGGTAATGATTAAATTCATTTTTCTTGTACAAGGGTTTTGCTGATGGATTTAGCTCGAGCGGATACAACCATAATCTTCTCGCTTCATCATAAACGCCGCCTGTCCACGCTCTTGGTGTTGGGTCTATTTCTACCTGCCTGCCGAAAACCAATCCTTTGCCGTTATTGCCCTCCGGCTTAAGGTGACTACGGGTTTGAACACCAGAATTCGTGGTTTCCCCCTCGAGCTTTACATCCAGTTCAAGAATAAAATCACCGTATTCCTTTTCGGTAATCAAGAATGAATTTGGCGTTCCTTTGGTCATGGTGCCTACAATTGCGCCATCTTCGACCTTGTAAGGGGCAGCACCGGCTACGGCTTTCCAGCCGGTTAATGTCTTACCATCAAAAAGTGGCTTTACTTTTTGCGCAGCAGCCGATAAGCTGATTAAGGAAAGGGCTAGGATACTATATTTTTTGATTTTTATCATGATGATCGTGTTCTATCTTTTTATCGTGTTTGCGAGGCTTTGAGTATCAATATTTAAAAACTTTTCCATTTGCTATTACTTCCTGGCGCTTCTCATCGAAAACGGATTTAGCGCCGGTACGAACGGCAGCATTTGTCATGATGTTAGCAATTGAATGTGAATAGCCGGCTTCTACAGGTGCATTCGGCGTTTTCCGACTACGAACACATTCCATCCAGTTTCTCATGTGCCCGGAAGTAAGCATGTCGCCGCCCATATTAGCACCGGTTGCCGCTTTAATTTCTGTTTTACTTAAATCAAATTCGGGCAACAAATTGGCTTTCATGCCCATCGCAGCGGCTTCCTGCTGCCTCAATCCACCTTTTGGTGAAACTTTATTGGTAATCAGGTTTAGTTCGCCGCCATTTGAATAATATACTTCACCCACGTCGCCAACGCTATTTTGCATGCGGGAAGTAAAAGTTACCTGAAAACCATCTTCAGCCTCAGGCATACCATAATCGAAAACAGCCACCATCGAATCCCAGTTTCTGCGACCATCTTTCCAGGTGTAAATTCCGCCGTTTGCAACAACGCTTCTTGGATGTTTTAAACCGGTAAACCAGTGCACGGTATCAATCTGGTGCGACATCCATTGGCCCGGCATCCCTGAAGAATATGGCCAGAACAAACGATATTCTAAATACTTTCTTGGATCAAAGGCTTCATTTGGACGATTTAAAAGAAATCTCTTCCAGTCGATATCTTCCTCTTTAAGCCTGGCAACCAAATCCGGCCTGCGCCAGCGGCCAGGTTGATTTACATTCCAAACCAAATCCACTGCTGTAATCGGTCCGAATTTTCCATCCTGAATATATTTGGCAGCATTAGCATAGTTCTCGCCACTCCTTCTTTGCGACCCGATCTGAACAATTCTATCCGTAGCTTTCACGGCTTTTAGCGCTGCCTTTGCATCATCCATTGTTTCGGCAAAAGGCTTTTCTACATAGGCATCGCAATTGGCTTTTACGGCCTCAATGGTGTGCAATGCATGTTGAAAATCGGCCGTACTGATGATTACCGCGTCTAAATCTTTGGTAGCGTAAAGCTCTTCATTATTTCTGCAAGCCTTAATATCGTGTCCAAATTTTTGCTTCAAATGCGTAATACCTAAATCTCTGCGGTAATTCCACAAATCTGAAAGTCCGACGATATCGAAGTTAAGTTCTTTGTTATGGTTTAAAAAGCATGGCAGCAAGGTATCTTTGAAGCGGTCGGAAAAGCCAACCACGCCAACCCGAACCCTATCGTTGGCGCCAATTATCCGGCCGTAACTTTTTGCACTCATACCCATCGTACCCGCGTACGTGGCCGCTGCAAAAATTGCAGACTGCTTAATAAATGTTCTCCTGGAGTTTTCCATAATGTGGATAATAGCAATTGACTAATGTTATTAATTTTTGTAGACTTTATCAATCTGTTGATTTAAAAACTGAGCGCAGTATTTTAGCTGCGCATCCGAATAACTGCTTCCTGCTTCAACAAAAACCGGCCCGCGATAATTTGCCGTTTTCAACGCTTTGAAGTAATCTGTAAAGTCATCACCTTTAATGCCAGGCAATGTCCGTTCCTCATCTTCCGCAATTTCGCAGTGAATAAGCAAATCTTTGGCATTGACAATGCTTTCCGGAGATTCATGTTCTCTACGCATATGAAAAATGTCTGCATTCAGCTTAAAGTTAGGATGGTCAACCAGTCTTACCACTTCTGCTGCAGCTTTCACAGTATTAAGAAAATTGGTTTCTTTACTTTGAAGGTTCTCCAAAGCAATTTTCACTTTATATTTTGCAGCAACGCCTGCAATTTTCCTGCAGAGCGAAGCAAACTCCAGCGTAGCTTTTTTAACATCGTAGTCATCTGGCAAACGCCTTGCTGTGCCACTGCCAAGTACGATAAGCGTAATTTTTGCCTGCTGCGCACGTTGAAATAAACTATCAACATAGTCCAAAACCACATTTTCCTTAACATTCGGGCCAGCTATTTTCATCTGCCCAGGAAACATGACGTTACACATGTAGAGTTTCGTTTTGAGTTTTGATATGGCTTTAAGGTTTAGTTTAAACTTTTCTTCCGATAACGATGGAGCTATCATTCTCCCAACAGATTCTCCGATCAAACCGAATCCTGAGGCGCTTACTAAACTATCTTTTTCTATCGGAGCCACAATCCCCAGAGCAATGAAATGTTTTGGTTCTCTTTGAAACCCAGATAAGAATAATGAAAGTAAAATTGCAACAATAGAAATCTGTAGTTTCATTATGTTTTTTTATAGAAATGATGGTTAGAAAACCCGTAAGCCTTATACAATGCCAAAATAAGAGTTTAACTCAACAGAACAGAATGAGTTTGGTAACAATTTAGAAACGCTTGGAAAGGCGGCCGTTTTGCCAAAATTCTTTAATGTTGCAAAACGCAAGGAGGGCAAAACAATCCAAAGAAACAAAATGCATAACAGAAAAGCCCTCCAGAATATTTTTCTAAAGGGCTTTACTAAATTTTACGGTTTAGCACAAAAATTATCCTAACATTGCGAGGCTTTCTTCAATTATGTTGATTTTAGCTTCGGCATCGGCCTTTTTGTTGCGTTCGTTGGCAATAATTTCTGGCTTTGCATTTTGAACAAAACGCTCATTGCTGAGTTTTGCCTCCACAGATTTTAAGAAACCTTTTAAATAAACTAAATCTGCGTTTAAGCGGATGCGCTCTGCATCAACATCAATGTTTTCTGTTAAGGAAATAAAAAATTCGTCTTTACCAGCCATAAAAGCGGTAGCACCTGCGATTTTATCATTTACAATTTCAGCTTCAGAAACGTTAGCCAGCTTGAAAACGATGTTTAACCATTTTTCGTAATCGATATCAGAATTTACTTTCAAACTCAGTGGCAGAGCTTCTTTTGGCGAAATCTGCTTTTGGTTACGAACATTTCTAATTTCTGCAACCACGGTTTTGATCACCTCAGCATCCTTCAATAATTTATCGTCTATTGAGCCTCCTTTCGGAAATTCGGCTACAATGCAGCAATCCATTTCGTCACGTGCCGCAAACAAATCATCATGCCATAATTCTTCTGTTAAAAATGGCATATTTGGATGCAGTAACTTTATGATGTTCTCAAAAAAGGCGATTGTTATTTTGTAACTTTCTGCATCAATTGGCTGTTGGTAAGCCGGCTTAACCATTTCCAAATACCATGCGCAGAAATCATCCCACACCAGTTTATAGGTTATCATCAACGCTTCCGACAGGCGATATTGTTTAAAGTTAGCTTCAATCTCAACTAAGGCCTCATTAAAACGGTTTTCAAACCAGTTTATCGCTTGTGTGTTCGGATTTTCCAGGTTTTCGTCTATTTTCCATCCCTTAACCAGGCGAAATGCATTCCATATTTTCGAGGCAAAATTACGACCTTGTTCGCAGTAGCTTTCGTCAAACATTAAATCGTTTCCTGCCGGAGACGACATCAACATCCCTACGCGAACCGCATCAGCACCATATTTTTCAATTAAGCCAATAGGATCGGGCGAATTACCTAAAGATTTAGACATTTTACGCCCTAATTTATCGCGGACAATTCCTGTTAAATAAACATTGGTAAATGGCTTTTTGCCCATAAACTCATGTCCAGCCATAATCATACGGGCCACCCAGAAAAACAAAATTTCGGGTGCTGTAACCAGATCATTTGTTGGGTAATAGTAGTTAATGTCTTTATTACCTGGATCTTTAAAACCGTCGAAAACAGAAATCGGCCAAAGCCATGACGAAAACCAGGTATCCATCACATCCTCATCTTGTTTTAGAAAAGGTTCCAATTGATGCTTAAATCCAGCTTTCTCGGTTTCCGAATAGCTTTCATCCAAATGTTTTTTCTTCCAGAACTCCTCTAAAGCCTCATCTTTAGTCTTAGCAACTACCCAGTTCCCTTTATCATCATACCAAGCCGGAATGCGCTGTCCCCACCAGAGCTGGCGGGAAATATTCCAGTCGCGAACGTTTTCCATCCAGTAGCGGTAAGTGTTTTCAAATTTATTCGGAATCAGGTTTACTTCACCATTTAAAACATCTTCCAAAGCAGGCTGCGCCATTTCTTTCATTTTCACAAACCATTGCATAGAGAGTTTTGGCTCAATGGCTGCATCGGTTCGCTCAGAAAAACCCACCTGCGATTTATAATCTTCAACCTTATCCAGATGACCGGCTTCTTCCAACATTTTGGCGATTTTTTTTCGGGCTACAAACCTGTCTTCGCCAACTAAAATAACCGCCAGTTCGTTCAATGTGCCGTCGTCATTTAAAATATCGGTAACCGGCAAATTGTGTTTAACGCCAAGCTCATAATCGTTCAAATCGTGTGCAGGCGTAACTTTTAAACAACCTGTACCAAATTCAATATCAACATATTCATCTTCAATTACCGGTATTTCATGGTTAACCAAAGGCACGAAAACTTTTTTACCTCTTAAGTGCGTAAAGCGTTCATCGTTCGGGTTTATACAAATTGCGGCATCTGCCATAATTGTTTCCGGCCGGGTTGTTGCAACAACCAGATAATCCGCAGACTGGTTTCCGTAGTTCGCATTATCGCCACTAACAATATTATAACGAATGTAGTACAGTTTCTGGTTTACTTCCTTACGGATTACTTCTTCATCAGAAACTGCTGTTTTGCCAGCCGGATCCCAGTTGACCATGCGGATTCCGCGGTAAATCCAACCTTTTTTATACAAGTGAATAAACGAATCGATTACCGCAGCAGACAGATCTTCCTCCATCGTAAAACGGGTGCGGTCCCAGTCGCAACTTGCACCAAGTTTCTTTAACTGTTCTAAAATAATACCACCGTATTTTTCCTTCCATTCCCCGGCATACTTTAAAAATTCTTCGCGTGAAAGGTCTTTTTTATTGATGCCCTGCTCCTTTAACATGGCAACAACCTTTGCTTCGGTAGCAATAGATGCGTGGTCGGTTCCAGGAACCCAGCAAGCATTTTTGCCTTGCATGCGAGCCTTACGAATTAATACATCCTGAATCGTATTGTTTAACATATGCCCCATGTGCAGCACTCCGGTAACATTCGGCGGCGGAATTACGATTGTGTAAGGCTCGCGTTCATCGGGTTCGGAATGGAAAAACTTTTTGGATAGCCAATAGCTATACCATTTATCTTCTGTTTCTGCAGGATTGTAATGCGTGGAAATGCTCATGAATTATAGTAAAAGCCCCAAAAATAGCTAATTAAGCTGAAAGACTAAAGCATAAAGCCAAAAGTTTGGCTCATTTCAGTATGTTGCTTTACCCGAGGCGCCAGAAATGTGAGCTGTTTCTTTTGATTTGAAAAAGCAAAAACAATATTTCATCGCAAAGTTAGCCGTTTCCGCTAATTCCTTTTAAAACGCCTGCTAATTCATAACGAATCATTTAACTAATTTTCCGATGATTAAAACTTCATTTTTTGAATTCTGACTGCATTGAGAATTGCGAATAACGCAACGCCAACATCAGCAAAAACGGCCTCCCACATGGTGGCCAAACCACCTGCACCCAAAATTAGAACCAATGCTTTAACAGCAAAAGCCAATACAATATTTTGTACGACCACGTTTTTGGTCGCTTTACCAATTTTTATCGCGGTCGCAATTTTCGAAGGTTGATCCGTTTGAATAACCACATCGGCCGTCTCAATAGCAGCATCGCTTCCCATAGCGCCCATCGCTATGCCAATATCACTAATTGCTAAAACCGGTGTGTCATTTATACCATCGCCAACAAAGGCAACCACCCTTGTTTTGTCCTTTTTAATCTCTTCGAGTTTGGCCACCTTATCCTCTGGCAACAAATCGCCGAAATAGGAATTTATGCCCAGCATACCTGCAACTTTTTTAACAATAGATGTTTTGTCGCCGCTTAACATCACCACATCTTGTACGCCATTTAATTGCAATTGTTTAATCGCCTCAGCAGCGTCTTCTTTAATTTCATCGGCAACTAAAACGTAGCCTGTGTAGGCACCATTTACCGCTACAACAACAATGCTTTCCTCAATATCTGCAATTTTTGAATCGAAACTGATATTAAATTTACTTAAAAGCTTAGCATTTCCGGCCAGCACTTGCTTACCGTTCACACTTCCCTTAAGGCCCATTCCGCTAATTTCCTCAATGTGTTCTGCCGGGTAAATTTCCTTTTCGCCAGCATACTCAACAATTGCCTTCGCAATTGGATGCGTAGATTTTGCCTCTAATGCGGTAAGCAAACTTAAAAATTCCTCTTTATCAATAGCACTTTCCACTTTTTGAACCCGAAAAACACCTTTCGTAAGTGTTCCGGTTTTGTCCATAATAACGGTATTTAGCTTGGTAATTAAATCTAAAAAGTTAGAGCCTTTAAATAAAATGCCATGCGCCGAGGCGGCGCCAATACCACCAAAATAGCCGAGCGGGATAGAAATAACCAGTGCACAAGGGCAGGAAATAACCAAAAAAACCAGAGAACGATATAGCCAGGTTTGAAAATGATAATCCTTACCTAAAATTAAAAACGGTATCGCAACCAAAGCGAGTGCTAAAAAAAAGACAATCGGGGTGTAAACCTTGGCAAACTTCCTGATAAATAGTTCAGTTTTCGCTTTGCGTGTGGTGGCGTTCTGAACCATTTCCAAAATACGGGATAAGGCGCTATCGGCAAAAAGCTTTGTTACTTTTATTTCGATAACCTTATCGAGATTAAGCATTCCTGCTAAAACACTACCGCCTTTAGCAATGGTTTTCGGTTTGCTTTCTCCAGTAAGCGCCGCGGTATTAAAACTACTTCCATCCGAAAGCATCTCGCCATCGAGCGGAATTTTTTCACCCGCTTTAATCTGTATGGTTTCCCCAATTTCAACGCCTTCAGGTTTTATGGTTTCATATCTTCCGTTGCGCAATACGCTGGCAACATCTGCACGAACATCTAATAAAGCAGAAATATTTCGCTTTGCCCGGTTAACCGCAGCCATTTGAAAAAGTTCTCCAATGGTGTAAAAGAGCATTACAGTTACCCCTTCCGGATATTCGCCAATTGCGAATGCACCAATAGTAGCGATAGACATTAGCGAAAACTCCGTGAAAAAATCTTTGGCTTTAAAGGTTTCCCAAACTTCCTTTAAAACCGGAACACCAACAGGTAAATAGGCAACAATGTACCAATAAGGCCGAATGACTTGAAAAGCCTCTAGCTTGAAAATATTATCGAAAGCTATACCGATAAGCAACATTGCCAAGGTTACAATTGCGGGCAAATAGGTCTTAAAAGCAGAAGGGTCTCCACCATGATCGTGGTCATGTTCTTCGCCTCCTTCATGGTTATGGTTATGTTCGTGGCTATGTTGGCTGGCTTTGGTAGCGCAACAGCTATCGTCTTTGTGGTTGGATTGACTCATTTATTTACTGTTTTCTTTTCTGAAAAGCAACACCAGTTCGTTTCGGACGCTTTGTTCCCGCCATCGCTGCAAATCCTCGGCCAAAGAAAAAATGGCCTCCGGGTTTTTCGCTTTGTCGTGTTTAAGTGGCCCGGGCTGTAGCATTATCAACATTAAACCATCACGGGGCAAAAAATTTGTTCAGCAATCGAGGCTGATGTGTTAGGTTTAGATACGAAATATTTTACGCCCCGAATTATTTCTACCGCCTGCAACACGGTTTTCAAATGTCCTCAATGCCAGCAGGGCGATATCCAATTTAAATTTTAACTGCTTTCAGGAAATCCTGTAACGCTACGCATGCAATAACTCAAATTTATAAGTTTATTCTGATTCATTCTTAATAGCGAAAATTTTTATAAGCGCACAATAAATTATGTTAAAAAATGTTAATAGTGTATAAAAGAATTAAAGTCATGAAATCCCTTAAATTCCACTTTTCGCCTGCCGAATTCCTGAGAAGGTTTGGCTTGACAAAAATTTACTACTGGTTTAACAAGTAATATTCTTGGTATATTGTTTCAATATTGCTTAGTATTTTATAAATTTCGCTGTTAAACTAACTTAATAAGCGAATGAAATACCAAAATTTGAAAAGATATTTTGCAGCACTCGGTATAGTCGCTGCTGGCTTTTCTGCTAACGCACAAACCACTAAAAAATTTATCGACCCTGCGAACATGGATTTATCCGTTAAGCCTGGCGATGATTTCTATACCTATGCGAGTGGTGCATGGGTAAAAAACAATCCTGTTCCTGCTAAAGAAACGCGTTGGGGCTCATTTAACGAGCTTCGCGATTTTAATATCAACGCTGTAAAATCTTTGGTTGAAGACGCTGCTGCTGATAAATCTGCTCCCGCAGGTTCTATAAAACGTCGCGTTGGCGATTTTTACACTGCAGCAATGGATAGCGCAACCATCGAAAAGCTAGGTTACACGCCTATCAAAGCCGATTTGGCAAAAATTCAGCAAATTAAAGATGTTCAGGGCGTTTTAGACCAGGTTGCTTACATGCGTACCAATGGTTTAGGCGGCGGTATGTTTGGAATAGGCGTTGGCCAGGATCGTAAAAACGTGAACAAATACATGGTAAATATTAGTCAGGGCGGCACAACTTTGCCAGATCGCGACTATTACCTGAAAGACGATACGCGTAGTGTGAAAATCCGCGAGGCTTACAATACGTACATGACCACGCTTTTTACATTAACTGGAAGTACGCCCGAAGCAGCAAAGCAAAAAGCAGAAACGGTTTTTAAAATTGAAAAGCAATTCGCTGAGGCACAAATGAGCCGTTTAGAGATGCGTGACCCTTATGCTACTTACAATAAGCTTACGGTGGCCGAATTAAATAAAAAAACGCCGGATATTAACTGGGCAACCTACTTGCCTAAATTTAAAATTAAAGGTCAGGATACTGTTCTAGTCTCATCACCAAAATTCATGGCTAGCTTAGATGGGATGCTAAAATCGGTTCCGGTAGCGGACTGGAAAACTTATTTAGAGTGGAACTTAATTAAAAGTTCTGCGTCAAGCTTGAGTTCTCCATTCGTAAAAGCGAGTTTTGCTTTCACGCAGGCACAAACAGGCCAAAAAGTTCAAACACCACGCTGGCAACGCATGTCATCATTAACTGATGGCACTATTGGCGAATTATTGGGTCAGCTTTATGTGGCAAAATATTTTAAGCCAGAAGCTAAAGCCCGCATGAACCAGATGATTGTGAATTTACGTAAAGCTTTCGAAATCAGAATTAATGGTTTGGAATGGATGAGTGCTGAAACCAAACAAAAAGCTTTGGCAAAACTAAATGCCTTTACGCCAAAAGTTGGTTATCCTGACAAATGGAAAAATTACGATGGTTTAGCGATAAATAAAGATACATACTTCCAAAACCTGCGTAATGCAAGCATTTGGGGCTATAATGAATCAGTTGGCCAATTGGGTAAACCGGTAGATCGTACTCGTTTCGGCATGACACCACCAACTGTTAACGCTTATTACTCACCAACTTTAAACGAAATTGTTTTCCCTGCCGGGATTTTACAGTTCCCTTTCTTCGACCCGAATGCTGACGATGCAGTTAACTATGGCGGTATCGGTGCAGTTATTGGCCACGAAATGAGCCACGGATTTGATGATAGTGGTAGCCAGTATGATGCAGAAGGAAACCTAAAAAACTGGTGGACTGCAGAAGATAAAGCAAAGTTCGATGCAAAAACCAAAGCTTTAGGCGAGCAATTCGATGCTTATACGGTTTTGGATACCGTACATGTAATTGGTAAACTAACAATGGGCGAAAACATTGGCGATTTGGGTGGTTTAAACGCAGCTTATACTGCTTTTAAAATGACCAAGCAAGGAAAAAGCACAGAGAAAATTGACGGTTTTACACCAGATCAGCGTTTCTTTTTGGCCTGGGCACAAGTTTGGAGAGGCAACATTTTACCTGAAAGTGCTGCGCAGCTAATTAAAACCGATCCACATTCTCCAGGTCCGTACCGTACAATTGGTGCGCCTATTAATATGGATGCATGGTACACCGCTTTCGATGTTAAACCTGGAGATAAACTATACAAAAAACCAGAAGATAGAATTAGAATGTGGTAATTTCACGCTAGCGAATATTTCCAAGCTTATGCTCATCGGATAGACGCTTAGCAACTCCATCAAGATTTTCATCCCGGAGAGGAATATCAAACCTATAATGCGAACGTCCCGATTTATTCGGGACGTTTTATTTTGTGGTATTTAGTTAGTTTGGATAATGTACATTAAAAGGGCGCATTGGATAAAATAAGCTTTCCATAAACTTGCACAGCTAATTTAAAACGGAGTTCGTTCAGAAAATCCTGATTATCATCATATCTTTGAAAAAACTTAAGCATAAAAATGAAAGTCTTATCTAAAATAGTATTTGTTGTTGCTTTAATGCTGAATTCAGGAATTGTTTTAGCACAAGATAACCTGATTAGTTTGGATGCATTAATTAACAAAACGGACCCGGCCTGGCCACTTGTTAAAAAGTGGATTGATTCTGCAAAAAATAAAGTTGAAGTTTTGCCTGTTGATTCGGCCAAAGCCAGGGAAACACTACACAACGCACAGGTTTCTACTTATGCCACTTTGGGCTCGGTTATTTTTAATACCGGAGGAATCATGGTAGACAATGGCTGGATCAGGATTTTAGGTTCAGGAAGTGAACGCTTAAATAGAAACATCGCAGAGTGGAATAAAGGTAAAACGATAAAAGAGTATGGCGACAAAATACCGTACCTGTTGATTGCTGATGATGCCGTTGGTGGTTTTTTTGCGATTAATTATGGCGGTTTAGGAAAAGACATTAAAAACGTTTACTATCTGGAGCCCAACAGTTTAACCTGGCAACCACTAGGCGCCGGCTATGGCGAATTTCTTGTCTTCTGTTTCGATAGCGACTTATCTAAATTTTACAAAGGCTTGCGCTGGAACAGCTGGGACCAATTTATCGGAAATTTAGATGGCACAAAAACATACAGCTTTCGCCCTTATTTATGGGAAGAAGGAACCGATATAGATAAATGCAGCCGAAAGCTTGTTGGCATTGAAGAGATGTACCGTTTCAACATTATGAAATCGAAAGAAATAAATGCAGATAAAGGCATCAAAAAAGACAATAGCAAACAGTAAGGTTTGGCGCAAATTTTAAAGGTACCTGGCTTGTGTTTTCTTAGGTAGCTTTGCCAAAACCAGTGCTCTTGAATCGGCAACGCGGGTTTTGAGTTCGTTGTGGTTTAAAACATTGAGGTTTGCAATTTGAATCCATTGGCGTTTTGCCATATGAAAAGCCTGAGCAATGCCTGCTCTTGCGGTAAGGCCGTCAAAGTCGTCAGGATTACATTTAATTGAAAAACTATTGCCTTCATCAATTGCAACAATAACGAAGATTTTCTCTTCAATCATGAAACAAAGATGTTCCCACTTCATTCCTTCGGTTGTACCCGGCAGACTTAAGCAATATTCTCTGAAAGATTCAATATCCATATTAAGCTGAAACTCCAAAGATAAAAGCTTAAATCGAAAAGAGTTTATAAAATCCGTGTTTTAACACCGCACAAACTTAGCTTGATGCTATATTTGCAATTTCACCATAAAGACATTATAACTCCAACAAACTGACTATGAATATTATAACCCAAACCGCAGACGGTTCGAATACGCTCTACAATGAAACGATCGGCGAACATTATCATAGCAAGCACGGTGCACTGCAAGAAAGTAAGCATGTTTTTATCGAAGCCGGGCTAGAGTTTACGGCTGAAGGAAAGTCGGAGATATCGATCTTAGAAGTGGGTTTCGGAACGGGGTTAAACTTCATTTTGAGTTTTGAGTATTCCACAGATAATAACATTAAACTAAATTATACCAGTATTGAAGCTTTTCCCTTAACAACTGAAGTGCTTAACCAAACGGGCTATTCCGCATATGTTCCGGCAGAAATATGGACAAATTTTCTATCAAATTATGAGGAGAGTTTGAAGTCTGAACAATCACTAACTTCGCTTTGCACACTTGAAATTGCGCACACTACGCTGGCACAATTCAACACAGAAAAACGGTTCGATGTAATTTATTACGATGCGTTTTCGGTGCAGCACCAACCCGAGATGTGGAGCGATGAAATCATTGCCAAAGCATGCAGTTTCTTAAAACCCGGCGGAACCTTTGTAACCTATGCAATAACAGGGAAGCTAAAACGGGCGGTAAAAGCATGTGGCTTTACGATACAGAAACTCCCCGGCGCACCAGGCAAACGCGAAATGTTGCGGGCTTTAAAAGGAATTGGAATTATTAAAGTTACTGATTAGTTACGTTGCTTAAGCAAAATACTAAACCTGTCACAAGCCAAAAGAGGTATTTTTAACACGGCCTGCTTACCAATTCTGACACAATTCCGACCTCCGGTTCAAACCACAACATGCTTCATGTGTTAATTTAAAATCAAACTTTATGTTATGGAAAAAAGAACGTTAGGAAAAACAGATTTAAATATAGCGCCCATTGTATTCGGAGGAAACGTTTTCGGTTGGACTATCGATGAAAACAAATCATTTGAAATTTTAGACCAGTTTATAGACAGCGGTTTCAATTTTATAGATACTGCTGATGTATACTCCCGTTGGGTACCAGGAAATAATGGCGGCGAATCGGAAACCATAATCGGTAACTGGCTGAAAAAGAACAACAAGCGGCAAGAGGTTATTATTGCAACAAAAGTTGGTTCGGATATGGGCAGTGGAAAATCGCTCAGGAAAGATTACATCATAAACCAAGTTGAGCATTCACTCTCCCGATTGCAAACGGATTACATCGATCTTTATTTTTCACATTTCGATGATGAAACAACTCCTGTTGAGGAAACGCTAACCGCATACGAAAGCTTAATTAAAGCGGGTAAAGTACGTTGGATTGGCGCATCGAACTTTTCTGCCGGGCGGCTGAAAGAATCACTGGCATTTTCTGCCAAGAATAATTTGCCCCGATACGAAGTTTATCAACCAGGTTATAATTTGTACGGCAGACAGGAGTTTGAACAGGAACACGAAAAAATCTGTGTGGAGCACGGACTAGGCGTGGTGACTTATTATTCGCTTGCGAGTGGTTTCTTAACAGGAAAATACCGCAGCGAAAACGACTTAGACAAAAGTAAAAGAGGTGGCGGTATTACAAAATTCCTGAATGAAAGAGGGTTCAGAATTTTAGATGCCTTAGATAAAGTTGCTGATAAACATAGCGTCGAACCAGCCGCGGTTGCGCTCGGCTGGCTTATTCAACATCCATCTATTACTGCGCCAATTGCAAGTGTAACCGATTTAAATCAATTGAAATCATTTACCCAAGCCGCAAATTTAAGTTTATCGGCTGAAGATATTTCACTATTAGATAAAGCGAGTAGCGATTAGCAAATATTCTGCTATATTTAAATGCCCGAGTAATGAAACAATTAGTCGGGCATTTTGTATTAAACAGGATTTTAAAACATTATGAAAGAAAAACTATCTTTTCTACCAAAACTCGCCCTCGTTCTTTTCTGTTTAATTAGTTTAACATACATCGCCATTCTCGGCCATTCGTTGCTGGCACCGCTGCTTTTTTCTTTCTTAATGGCGATTTTGCTGCTTCCCGTTGGAAACTTTTTAGAACAACGCTTTAAATTCAAACGCAGCTTATCAACCATAGTTTCCGTTATCTTGATGATTGCCGTAATTGGTGGAATTATATATTTCTTTGGAAATCAACTCAGTGATTTGTGGAAAGATTGGCCGCTTTTAAAAGAAAAAGCAAATGTTTCTTACCATGAATTGCAAAACTGGATATCCAAAACCTTCCATGTAGATTCGCAGAAACAACTGGCATATTTAAACGACAGCACTGAAAAAGCCCTGGCTACAAGCGCCGCAATTGTGGCTACTACGTTAGCAACGCTATCCTCTACCCTGCTGTTCCTTGGTTTCACGCTATTATTTACTTTCTTCATCTTAAACTACCGAAGAATTTTATTCACCTTTTTAACATCTGTTTTTGCAGCGGAACATAAAGAGAAAGTAACTGAAATTGTCAGTCAGATTCAATACATCATTAAAAAATACATTATCGGCTTATTTTTGCAAATGCTAATCGTTACCGTTTTAATGATAGCGATTTTAAGTTTGCTAGGTGTTAAATATGCAGTTCTGTTGGGTTTAGTGGCAGGGATTTTTAATGTCGTTCCTTATCTGGGCATATTTTTCGCATTGCTGGTTAGCTGTCTAATTACATTTGCAACAGCCGGAGCGGGTAAAGTTTTATTGGTTTTAGTAGCGTTTGTTGGTGTACACGCCATTGATGGTAATGTGCTCATGCCTTTAGTTGTGGGTTCAAAAGTTAAGATCAACGCTTTATTTGCTTTTATAGGAATAGTGGTGGGCGAAATGATTTGGGGTATTTCGGGCATGTTCCTATGCATACCTTATCTGGCTATGTTAAAAATTATTTTCGACCGGGTAGACACGCTTAAACCATGGGGAATTTTGATGGGTGAAGAGCATAAGCCCGATAAAAAGAAACGTGTTTACCGCATTACAAAAAAGATTAAATTAGAGGAAAAAGATTAACGATGCCCGAAAACAGATCGCCACATATTCTAAGCACATCAGCCAATTTATTAGGGATTTGTTTTATCGTACTAACCTCACTGAGAAAACTAAACCTAACCGATGGTTCTTTAATTGATGAATTTGCGGTAGCGGCAGTGATGTTTTTTATGACGAGTTGCATCCTATCTTTTATCTCCATGCGCAGAGAACGCCAGGAAAGTAAAAAGCTCGAACAAGTTGCCGACTTCGTGTTTCTATCAGGTTTGGTGGTTCTTTTTGTAGCTACAATCTTAATTGCATTTAATTTGATAAAGTAGCCTCTCCGCCAGAAAACGCAACTGCAGGGAGCCTTTAAAAATAAAATTGCAATTAATCTGAATTGCTTAAAAATTAGTGACTCGATGCGAATCTCTAAAACACAGAAGGCAGGCAAAAGACTTGTCGGAAATTCGCCGGGCAGATTCAAATGCATAAAACAAATTCAGAAAATCATTGTAGATTCGGTAGATGAAACCCCTTTTTGTTTTACTTCTCGTTTACGTTGCCTTGCTCGGCTTTGGTAATCATACCGCATTTGATAAAGGCAGTATCTTCGCAGGAAATATTGCCATGGCTGTAATGTTATTATTTACTGCAATTGGCCATTTCAAGTTTAGAACATCAATGGCTGCTATGATTCCGCTTTTCATACCAAAAAAAGTAGAAATCGTCGTGCTCACAGGTGTTCTCGAAATACTCCTAGGCATTTGCTTATGTATAGAAGAAACCCGGTTTTATGCTGGTATTGCGTTAATTTTGTTCTTTCTAGCAATTCTGCCAGCAAATATTTATGCTGCGAAACATCAAATTAATTACGAAGATTTATATAAACCTGGTCCTGGAATAAAATATTTGTGGTTCAGAATACCATTTCAATTTTTCTTAATCGCCTGGGTTTGGTATTTTAGCGTTCGATAAATTTTACAACATGCCGAATAATCCGATTCCTGCCGTTGCGCACAATCCTGCCGATGCATTTACCCGTTTGCTTACCGTTTTGGATACGCTGCGTACTCAGTGCCCCTGGGATAAAAAGCAGACCATGGAAACATTGCGTCACCTTACCATTGAGGAAACTTACGAACTCAGCGATGCAATTTTGGAAGGCGATTTGAATGAGATAAAAAAGGAATTAGGCGATGTAATGATGCATTTGGTTTTCTACTCCAAAATTGCTTCAGAAACCAACCATTTCGATATTGTTGATGTATTAAATGGCGTTTGCGATAAGCTGGTAAACCGTCATCCACATATTTACGGTGATGTTGAGGTACAAAACGAAGAAGATGTAAAGAGAAACTGGGAGCAAATTAAACTTAAAGAAGGGAATAAATCGGTGCTTGCAGGCGTTCCCGGTTCGCTGCCAGCCTTGGTAAAAGCCTCCCGCATACAGGAAAAGGCCCGAGGAGTTGGTTTTGACTGGGAAGATAAAAATCAGGTTTGGGAGAAAGTTGAAGAAGAACTGCAAGAGTTTAAAGCAGAATTTAACGTTACAGACAATACCGCAATTGATGTAGAAAAAGCGGAGTCTGAATTTGGCGATGTTCTTTTTTCCTTAATTAATTACGCCAGGTTCATCAACATAAATCCGGAAAATGCACTGGAGAAAACGAATAAAAAGTTCATCAAACGTTTTCAATATCTCGAAAATAAAGCCAAAGAAAATGGTAAAGCCCTGGCAGACATGACCCTTGCGGAAATGGATATTTACTGGAATGAGGCAAAGAAACTCTGATATGAATGCAGCAACAAATGATAATGCAGGCCCAAAAAACCTGATAAGTATTGTTACCTTTAATGTTATCGCAACCCAAACCGTTGACGGTGGCGTTATTCCATGGGTGAATATTGGAAGGGCTAATGAGGAAATATTAAATTTGATTGATGCCGATGAAATTGTGATTCCGGAACACGAGATTACAGTTGCTGTAGACTATCCTCTGGCAGAGCCAACATCATTTCATTTATTCTCCTCGATTGGTTTTTCACGAAAACTGGTTTTAATTGAAATCAGGGAAAGATTTTTATCATTCTCTGCTTCAGAACAAAATCAGTTCGACATTTATGGGCTAGACCTGGTGTCTTTAGATGTATACAAAACCAATTTAGGCAAAATTGAACTCACCCTGGAAATAGATAATTAACTGAATTTTTTTAGTAAATCAGCGGGTAAACCTCGACTTTAAGACTTTTAAAGCCTGGCTCAGTTGCATTAATCTGAGTTTTCGAAATAGTTATTTTCAAGGGTAAAACTGGCCATCGACGTAATACCATTTGTTGTTTTCGAATTTAAAATTTGATTTTTCGTGCAGCACCTCTGTTCCGAATTTGTTGTTTAAGTAAAATGCTTTAAACTCTACTTTGTCAAACTCTGCAGAAACAATTTCCAGTTTAAGCCACTTGATACCTTTTGCGCTCTTCTGGTAGTCGGCCTTTGAGTTTCGTTTTCGCTTGCTTAAATGTGTGGTTTCAAATAAATAATCTCCGTGTGCTACAACAAATGCCGAATATCTCGAACGCATTAAAGCTTCAGCTGTTGCTGCGGTTTTCACTTTTAAATGATAAGGCTCGCAACAATCTTTATAGAGCAACCCGGTACCGCAAGGACAGTTTTTAGGATTCATTTTATGATTTATTAAGCAAAATTAGGATTTAATATTTCCTCAGCTAAAATTTGTGTAAAATTGCACTCGAAAAATGAGGTATTTCTTTCACATTGCGTATCAGGGGCAACATTTTAGTGGCTGGCAAAAACAGCCAGGCGTTAAAAGCGTTCAGGAGGTTATAGAACAAACACTTTTCAAGATTTTGAAAACGCCAATCCCGATTATTGGTTGCGGCCGAACCGATGCACACGTACATGCCAGTCAGTTTTTCTTTCACGCAGATATAGAACAGGCGTTTGAGTTCGACCTTCTTTACATATTAAATAAGGCACTCCCATATAACATTGCGGTTTTTAATATTACTAAAATGGAGGGAAAACCCCATGCCCGTTTTGATGCCGTTCAACGGAAATATGATTACTTTATTCACACCTATAAAGACCCGTTTTTAAGTAACCAGAGCTCTTTTTATCAATTGAAAAACCTCGACTTTGAAAAAATGAAAGCTGTGGTAGCGCTTCTGCCAAAATATAAAGATTACAGAGCCTTTTGCACCCATCCGGATAAGTATGAACACACCATTTGCAATGTAATGGAGGCAAAATTATTTGTAAACCCAAAGGGCGACAGGTTTCGGTTCCATATTGCGAGCAACCGGTTTCTGGGTAAAATGATTCGCATTACAATGGGGAAAATTTTGATGGTAGGCAAAGGCGAATTAAGCGTGGATGAATTTGAAAGTGAGCTCATAAATCTAAAAGCATCAAAGCTATCTTTGCCTGCGCACCCAACAGGCTTATACCTATCAAAAGTCAGCTATCCATACTTAAACCTTGAGCCCAGAACCGAAATTATTGATGCCGTTCAGGGGAATAACGATTGGATTTTGCTTTAATTGTAGCGTTTTCACCTCGCTGAACGTTTTAGTGTAAATTTTAGAGAATGAAGAAACATCTGGCGGCTTTAGCCATTTTAACCGTACTATTTTTTGGTTGTAAAAAGTCTGCTGATAAAAATTTACCCCTTCAGGGAACTTACATCGGCGAACTCATTGTAAGGCCCTCAACCTATCAATTGATACCCAACAGCCCTACCGAGATTAGTTTCAACAGCGGCAATTTTATTGTAAAGGCAGGTGATAAGCCAACCAGCGGTTCAGGAAATTTTAAATTGGAAAACAATTTGCTGGTTTTCTCTGATGCAAATATTTACACCGCAGATTTCGACTGGAACAGGATTTTAAACGGAAACTACAGCTATCAAATAAAAGGAGATAGTTTGATATTGAAAAAAACCATTTCACTTTGCAAAGACCCTGCTCAGAACTGCCTCACCACAATTTATCAATACAATCTTATCAAGAAAAATAATTAATGAAAGTTTTTTACTTTTGCTTCATCACGCTGCTTATACTCAGCTCCGGGTGTAAGAAAAAGGGCGAATCGCTCAATCAGACTGTCGCGTTTATTGGCGAAAGCAAAAAGCAAATTGGCTCCTCTACCTTTACAATTACAAACATAGTCGATAGTCGCTGCCCTAAAGAGGCAATTTGTGTGCGTGAAGGCAATGCAGTGGTTTCGCTTAAGGTTCAAACTGATTTTAACATACAAAATTTTAGCCTTTGTATTGGCAATTGTACCGAAATCGGATCAACTGATAACATTACCTTTACTACCGGTAACGCTAAATATTGGGTAAAACTAAAACAAGTATCGCAAACCGACGAAGCGAAACCAGATCTCCCGAAGGTTGTTACGTTGGAAATTACTAAAGGTTAAGCCTATTTAAATCGAATTGCTTTTAATGGAGAAACCTTACTTATTAGCAATGACGGAATAATTAGCACCGTAAGGCAAACAACAACCGTTATAACGTTTAAGCCCAGTACGTCGATAAAATGAAGCTCTATTGGGGCGTAGGCAAGAAAATATGAAGATTGATCTAATTTAAAAATATGGGTAGACTGCTGAATCAGGCCTAAACCAACGCCTAAAATATTTCCAAGCAATAATCCGATTCCAATTAAGTAAGCCGCATTGTAAAGAAAGATTTTCATAATGCTCCAGTTGCTGGCGCCAAAAGATTTCAACATTCCTATCATGTTTGTTCGCTCCAAAATCATTATCAGCAAAGCCGTAATCATATTAATAACTCCAACGATAAGCATCAAAATCAGCAACACATTTGTATTTACATCGAGCAAACCCAGCCAGGTAAAAATGTTTGGAAAGTTTTCTTTGATGGAATAAGAGCGTAAACTTTGCGGCAACTCTTCAAAAACATGATCGGCAACCGGTTTAAGTTTATTAAAGTCTTTAATTCTGATTTCTATGCCGCCAATTTCTTCAGGTTTCCAGTTGTTTAAGCGCTTTACGATGTTCAGGTTTCCTAAAACAAAGCCTTTATCAATGTCTTCAACGCCAATATCATAAATCCCTACAATTTTAAATTTGCGTGGACGAAGTTGATTCTGAACGAAATACATGATAAAATCATCGCCTGTTTCAAGTTTCAGCCGGTTTGCTGTGTAATTAGAAACCAGTAACTCCTGCATTGCAGCGGTGCTATCAGAAAAATCTATTATCGTTCCGCTGATGATATGTTGCTTGATATATTCCCAATTGTAAGTGCTATCAACACCTTTAAAGTTTATTCCTTCTATCTCATCATTAGCAGAAATAATTGCAGGTTTTGTAGCATAAGGATAGAAATATTGTGTATTTGGATTGCTTTCCAGTTGCTTGCGGGTTTTCTTATCCAACACGAAAGGTGAATTTTCAAAGGAACTGTTTAAGTCGTACCGCGTAATTTGAATATCACCCAAAAACCCGCGAACTTTATCCTGAATTTCAGTTTTAAACCCTTTAATTATCGCTATCGAGAGGATCATTACCGCCAAACTCAGCATAACGCCTGCTATTGCGATACGAACGATGAGCTTGGAAAAGGTTCGTTCTGATTTTATGGCGATTCGCCCGGCTATAAAATATTCGAAATTCAAGGTGATAAATTTGTTGTGGCAAAAATGCTCAAATCCTTTTTAAAAATGGCACTTTTGAAAATAAATAAGCGTTGGTAAAAAATTCACTACGCTTACAACAATAATCAAAAAAGTGCTAAATTGTTTTATTGTTGATTAAAAATGACTAAACCTATCGAATATGAAAACCAGTATCAGCTTTGCGCTTGCCAGTTTAATTGCGCTTTCTGCTTGTGGGCAAAACCCGCATGCTACAACTAAAGGCGACCATGTAAATTTGCATCCAATAAAGGCTAATCAAACCATTAAAACCGGCGCAGAACAAACTGAAAAGTATTTGCCTTTATTAAAAGGAAAACGTGTTGGCATGGTGGTAAACCCAACTTCAATAATTGGAGCCGCTACTTCGGTTGATAGTTTATTAAAACGCGGCGTAAAAATTCAAAAAATATTTGGTCCTGAGCATGGTTTCCGGGGCGACGCAAGTGCAGGTGTTGTTGTTAACGATGCTGTAGACGCAAAAACCGGAATAAAAGCTGTTTCTCTTTATGGAAAGCACAGTACGCCGACAAAAGAGGACTTGGCTGATATCGACATCATGATTTTTGACATTCAAGATGTGGGCGTTCGTTTTTACACATACATAAACACCCTGCAACATGTTATGGAGGCTTGCGCAGCAAATAATAAAGAACTTTTAATTTTAGACCGGCCAAATCCAAACGGGTATTTGATTGATGGACCTATTTTAGATCCTCAGTTTAAATCAGGGATAGGCATCCAACCTATTCCAATGGCGCATGGCCTAACAATTGCGGAGTATGCGCAAATGCTAAATGGCGAGGGCTGGCTAAGAGACAAGGTGAAATGTAAGATTACGATTATAAAAAACGCCAACTACAATCACGATATGGAATACACGCTTCCTGTGAAACCATCTCCAAACTTAAACACACAACAATCCATTTTATTATACCCAAGCACCTGCCTGTTCGAAGGAATTTACCTGAATCATGGTCGTGGTACACAATTTCCGTTTACCGTAATTGGTGCGCCTTATTTAAAAGGAATTTATAACTTTTCATATACACCTACCGGGATAAAAGGGATGGCAGAAACACCAATTTTTAAGGATCAGGTTTGTTATGGAATTGATTTGAGAAACTACGACACAAACATTTTAAGGAAAGAAAAGAAAATCAACATCACCTGGTTAATAGACCTGTACAAGGCATCACCGAGAAAAGAAGATTTCTTTAATTCGACATTAAGTAACCAAACCATGCCAATTGAGCGCCTGGTTGGCGTGGCAGATTTTAGAAAGCAGGTAATTGCCGGCAAAAGTGAGCAGGAAATCAGGGCAAGCTGGGAACCGGGACTTTCCGCCTATAAAACCATGCGCAAAAAATATTTGCTTTACAACTAAAAGATTTACCGCTAACAGAATTCAAACAATGTTTAACAGTAAGTTGTTCTAATGTTGAAACAACTGAATAACTCGCAATAAGTAAGTTTTAAAGCAGTTGTTAGTTTAAATTCAATCATCAATATTATGAGCGGACCAAAAGTTAAAAGTGATAAACCCGGAAGCAACTACGAAGAGGAAGTACCGAAGGGGAGAGCGCCTGTTGATAAGAAAACGGTTAGAAAACCTAACGACAGTACGCCAAACAAACCTGTTAAAACGCCAAACCCGGCTGAGCGGAGAGAAAATGAGGAACAGCCAGTTCACTCCATCAAAAAAGCGCCTAAAGAATAACTCGAGTTTGATTACACTGATTTACTAATTGGTGTAATCAACTTTTAGCGCAAAATAGAAAGTAGAACCTTCGTTTTCAATGCTATCCAGCCATATCTTTCCGCGTTCACCTTTCACAATTTCTGAAGAGATATATAAACCTAATCCTAATCCAGGATAAGTGTGCTGCAAGTTTCCGCTGACGCGATAAAACTGGTCAAACACTAAATGCTGTAGTTCTTCAGATATACCAATTCCATAATCTCGAACGCTAAGAATAACCTCGCCCTCTTTTACATAACTCCTTACCAAAATCTCGTTCGCATCTGTAGAATATTTAATTGCGTTAGATAAGAAGTTGATAATCACCTGTCCAATCCGCTCCTTATCGGCAAAAACTGTAGCATTACTAGCCAGTTCAACGTTCATTTTGTGCTGGGAAGTGGTATGCTGTACATCATCAACAATATCCTGTACAAGAAAATCAAATTCAAATTTTACGGGATTGAAAGTCATTTTACCAGATTGAATTTTGGTCACGTCCAGCAAATCGCCAATTAAACCTGTTAGCCTGTTCAACTGTAAATCCATACGCTTCACCATATTCGCCTTCTTTTCGTCGCCCTCGCTCCTTATCATCCTTTCCAGCACCTGGGCATAAGCTTTAATGCTGGTAACAGGCGTTTTCAATTCGTGACTTGCTATGCCTAAAAATTCGTCTTTTTGCTTTTGTAACTGTACCTGCTTGGTAACATCAATGGCTGCGTGTAAAATCGCGTAAACGCTGCCTTCAGCATCGCGAAGAGGTTTGTAGGTAAAGTTAAACCATCGCTCTTTAAGTTCTCCATTAACCATTAAATTGGCCGCTTGCTGGTCTGCATGGTAGGCAATTCCAGAACGGAATACCTCTTGCAGAAGCGGAATAAATGGCTGACCAACAAGTTCTGGAATGCCTTCAGCCATCGTTTTTCCGATGATACTAATATCTTTATCCCACAGCTTTAACATTTCATTATTAGCAATCTTAATGACGATGTTTTCCGTTTCGTATAGCGCAGTAGGCATTGGGTTTTCGAGCACCAGATTTCGAAATCTTGCTTCACTTTCTTTAAAGGCATTTTTGGAAATAACCTGTGTAGTAATTTCATTTGCTACAACCATTATACCACTTACTGCTCCATTCTTATCACGTATTGGGTCATAAACAAAGTTGAAATAGTAATCTCCTAAAACTCCGTTACGTTCAAGTCTTGCCAGGGTTTCGTAGCCGTAATGAGCAACCCCACTCTCCAGAACATCTTTTAACAACCTAGGAAAGGGCTGATTAATTATTTCTGGCAATCCTTCAATAAGTTTTAAACCAATTATGTCTTTATTCTTACCCCAAATCTTTAGCAGCTCATCATTTACATCCTCAATAATGAGGTCTGTTCCCCGCAAAATACCAATTGCCACTGGCGCATCGTAAATCATCTGGCGAAAAAGTGCTTCGCTTTCCTTAACTTGTTGCTTCGCATTTACAAGTTCGGTAACATCGGTTGCGTTGTTCAAAATTGCCCAAACATTGCCTTTGTCGTCTTTTAGTGGCTTATAAATAAAGTCGAAATAGAACGTTTGTAAAACACCATTGTTCATTAGTTCTACTTTATCTTCTTTAGCTTCGTAAGGGGTTCCGGTTTCGAAAACGTCTTTGAGAATCTGAATAAAAGGCTGACCTTCTAATTCAGGCAATGCAGCTGCCAGCTCCATCCCTTTTACGGAGTCATCTTTACCCCAGGCGTTTAGCATGGCTTTATTCGCAACAGAGATAATCATATCCCGACCAACATATAAGCCAATCGGCATCTCTGATTCTTCTATCAGAATATTAAATAAATCGTTTTTAGCTTGAAAATTTATGTGCATAAAGGGAAACAAATATAAAATGTTTTTATTTGCTTCCCGTCGATTTTAAAAAAGATAACAGCACTTTCTCATCGTGCTCGAGGCTAAGTTTTCCGATGGCTTTTTTGTTATTCATCTTCTTCATGTATTTCTCGAGTTCATTATTCTCGTAGGCCGAAATCAACAAAGGGTATACGTAAGAACTTTTGCACACGGCCCGTGTGTTGCCTAACTTTTTGGCCACACAATCTAGAACACTAACAACTGTTTTTTTACTGTTGAGGTTAAAATTTTCATCGGCACTACATTTCGAAAATTGCCTTAATGCCTCGAGGGTGCCGCCCCAGGTTCTAAAATCCTTAGCTGTAAAATCGCTGCCCGTAATTTCTTTAATATAGTTATTGATTTTTCCGGAGTCGATTCCCCGATGTTCTTTCCCGTTAGAGTAAAATTGGAACAAGTCCTGACCAGGAATATCGCGACATTTTTTAACCAGTTTGGCCAATGTTCTATCGTTCAACTCAACGTTTTGGCGCACGCCTTTTTTGCCGATAAAATCGATATTAATTTTGCTGCCGTTAATTTTTACATGCTTATCTCTTAAGGTTGTAAGTCCGAAAGAGCCATAAAGCTGCTTATAACTCTCATTACCAACCCTAATTAATGTTTTTTGCAGTACATCTACCGATATGGCCAAAACCTTGCGTTCGTCGAGCTCCTTTCGGTTCAAATCCTTCATCAACCTCTTTCTGGCTTCAGGTAGTGCCTTACCAAACTCGTACAACCTAAAATACTTATCTTCGGAACGTCTGCTTGTCCATTTTGGATGATATTTGTACTGTTTCCTTCCGGCCGCATCGGTACCGGTTACCTGCAGGTATGCATTTGGCTTGTTGGCAATCCAAACATTTTGCCAGGCAGGAGGAATAACTAATGATTTTATCCTGTCAAGATGTTTTTCATCGGTAATTTTGTGGCCATTTTTGTCTTCGTAGTAAAACTTGCCAGGTTTACCCTTTCTGTAAAATCCAGGCATAGAATCAGTTACGTAAACCAATCCACTAGCCTTTACAACATCTTTGCCTTGTACCATTTTTACCTTTAAGGATGATTTTTTTTAGTTATTTTGCAAAACTTAATCTAACGCTTCTCGTTATTTACAAACACACAACACCTTTCTCATGAAAATAGTTTTTATGGGCACGCCTGATTTCGCGGTAGCCTCTTTAGATGCCCTGGTTAAAGCCGAATTCGATATTGTAGCAGTAATTACTGCTCCTGATAAGCCAGCAGGACGAGGCCAAAAACTAAATGAAAGTGCAGTAAAAAAATATGCTGTTGAAAAAGGAATTCCAGTGTTGCAACCCGAGAAACTTAAAAATCCGGAGTTCCTCGAAACGCTGAAATCTTATGAGGCTGATTTACAAGTTGTGGTAGCATTTAGAATGTTGCCCGAAGTGGTTTGGAATATGCCACCGAAAGGAACTATCAATTTACACGGCTCCTTGTTGCCGCAATATCGGGGTGCCGCACCAATAAATCATGCAATAATTAACGGAGAACAGGAAAGCGGTGTAACTACTTTTTTTCTAACACACGAAATCGATACCGGCGATATCATTTTGAGCGACAGCACGCCAATTGCGGATGATGAAACTGCCGGAGAGTTGCACGATAAATTAATGATTATCGGTGCAAACCTGTTAGTTAAAACAGTAAAAGCAATTGAAGGTGGCAATTTTACAGAACAACCGCAGCCACAAATCGATGTGTTAAAGCATGCGCCTAAAATATTTAAAGAGGATTGCAAAATAGACTGGAATAATTCCGCTAAACAAGTACACAATCTTATCAGAGGTTTAAGTCCTTACCCAACTGCATTTACAATATTAAACGATAAGGTATTGAAAATTTTCAAAGCAGAAATAGAAGATAAAGAACCCGGTATTGCTGCTGGCGGATTTTTGACCGATGGAAAGACATTTCTAAAGTTTGCCACCAAAGACGGCTTCATTAAACTTCTGGATATTCAATATGAAGGAAAAAAGAGAATGCTTATTGAAGACTTTTTAAGAGGAATGAGGCTGACCTAACAGGCGGTTGAGGACGGATTTTTTTGCTTGGCAGCTTACTTGTGTAATTCACTTAAGTCCGCGAATTTAGGAATTTGAAGAATTAAAACTGGTAACTGCAATCAGCTAAAGCGCATTTAATTTTTCGATAAGAAATTTAGAAACTTCATTAAAGTATCGTTTCCTGCCATAACCCATTACCCATTGAATGCCTTGTGTTGCGTTTGTAATAAAAACCTCTTCGGCTTCCCTTAAAATTTCTGGATTAATCTGCGCTTCAATTAAATCTAAATCGTTCATTTTAGCCAGCTGCATAATCGCTGTGCGCATAACGCCACTAACACAACCTTCGGTTAAAGCGGGTGTGTAAATTTTATTATCATAAACAACAAAAACGTTTGCGCTTATGCTTTCACATAAAAAGCCGTGCTGGTTCAAAATTATAGCTTCATCTAAGCGATTTTGGCTTTTGAATATACCGGCCATTACATACAACAATGCATTCGAGGTTTTGAAGTTAGAAAGCTTGTTAACAGGTTTAGTTAATTCATCAAAAACATCTATGATTAGACCTTTATTGTTTAACTCGTAAGCATCGCTTTTTAATGTTACGCCTTCCAAAACATAACCTGCTTTATTAATTTCTGGTGTGTACACGCCGGCGCCCTGCCGGTAAACAGAAAGTCGGAAACGCACATTCCCGCTCCACCGGTTTTTTTTAACGAGGTCTGCTGTTTTCTGCCTGATGAAGTAATCATCCATCAAAGCATGTCCTTCCATTTTAAGGGTTTTCATGCCCGCAACAAGCCTGTCGGCATGTAAATCTGCAAATTGCAGTTTTCCCTTAATCATGCGCATGCTCTCAAACAGTCCATCTCCAAATTTGAAACCTCTGTTTGAAGCGGTTAAAACAGGCGTATCAACTAATTGAAATTCATCATTAAATAAAAGGTAAGGTTGCGACATAATTAAGAGGCAGCTATATAATTTTCCCACTTATTTAATGCGGCCTTAAAATCGGTAGGAAGTGGCGATTCAAAGTACATGTATTCTTTTGTATTTGGATGAATGAAACCCAAACTTTGCGCATGCAACGCTTGTCTGGGTAGTAATTCAAAACAGTTATCCACAAATTGTTTGTACTTGTTAAACGTAGTTCCTTTCAAAATCTTATCGCCACCATACATCGCGTCATTAAATAATGGATGGCCAATGTGTTGCATATGTGCTCGGATTTGATGTGTTCTCCCGGTTTCCAGTTCGCAACTAATAAGCGTAACGTAGCCTAAGCGCTTCAAAACTTTATAATGCGTTACAGACCACTTCCCTTTTTCTTCATCATCATAAATATCCATGACACGGCGATCTTTAACACTTCTTCCGATGTATCCGCTCACCGATCCATCGCTTTCAATATCGCCCCAAGCTAGAGCGATGTACTTTCTGGTAATGCTGTGATCGAAAAACTGCCTCGCTAAATGCGTTATAGATTTTTCATTTTTACTGATAAGCAGTAAACCCGACGTGTCTTTATCAATCCGGTGCACTAAACCAGGTCTTCCATCATTTCCCGGCAGTTGAGGCAGTTGCTCAAAATGAAAGGCCAGTGCATTTACAAGTGTGCCGGTATAATTGTTAAAACCAGGATGCACGACCATTCCTGCTGCCTTGTTTACAACAAGCAAATCGCTGTCTTCATAAATAATATCAAGCGGCAAATCTTCCGGGTAAACTTCGGTATCACGGGGAGGATGTGGTAAGACTATGGAAATCTCGTCGGCAGGTTTTACTTTATAACTGGCCTTAATTTGCTTCTGATTCACCAGGACATTTCCAGCATCAATTGCATTCTGTATTCGGTTTCGTGAAGCATTTTCCACACGAACCATCAAAAATTTATCAATTCGAAGAAGCGATTGCCCCTTATCAACAATTATTTTTAAATGTTCATATAATTCCTGCTCTTCCGATTCCTGCAATTCAACCACTTTTTCCATCCCGCAAAAATAATCTTTTAAACCCAAGATTTTCGATTCATTTTATAATAAGGACAAAGAACCACGCTTCGGATGAATTACTAAGCCCGTAAAACTTTCATAGAAACGTGATTTTTTTTAGCCATAGGATTAAGAAGAAAGTGAGCTTTATATATACTTTAAGCACAAAATGATGGTTAGGTAACATGGAATTAACAATGATACCGTATCTTTGAATAATCAAAAAAAAGTAAAACGCCCTCAAAATGAAAATCTTAACAGCAAAACAAACCGAAATCAACCACCTTTATAACAGGTGTTGCGCTTTTAGCAAAACAAACTCAGAGAATTTTTAATGGCTTAAATTTCAAATCAACATATCATTAAAAATAAGTTAAATTTAATATAATCTACCCCACCAGAAAAAAGTTGGCTTGCTATTTGCTGACTAATGCATACCTAATCATTTTATCTATGAAAAATTTTACTCAGAATGTAAAGATCGTTCTTAATTTTTTTCCTTATCTAGTAAGGAAAATATATTTCAAATAACTAATTATTTGAATAAGTAACAAAAAAACACCTGCAAATTGCAGGTGTTTTTTATTTTTACACGTGTTTGAAAAAATATACAGTCCTGTAGATAAAATAAAATTAATGGCATTTAATGATTTAAATGTTAAACGGGATGATTTAATAGATCCTTACATTTCCGGAAACAAATGGAGAAAACTGAAGTACATCCTGGAAAAAGCTAAAGCGGAGCATAAAAATCATTTGGTAACATTTGGAGGAGCTTTTTCCAATCATTTAGTGGCAACTGCGGCCGCTGCATCGAGAAGCGGTTTAAAAGCTACCGCCTTTGTTCGTGGCGAAGAAGTTAAAAATGACATGTTGCTGCTTTGTACGCTCTATGGAATGGAACTTATTTTTGTTAGCAGGGAAAGTTACAGGAACAAAGCTGCCTTGTTCAACACCCGCTTTCTAAATGATGAGAATGCTTTTTTCATTGATGAAGGTGGGGCATCTGCCGAAGCGGTGAAAGGTTGTGCAGAAATAATAGACGAACTTGACGGTGAATACGACCATATCTTTTGTGCTGCCGGAACCGGTACAACCGCAGCAGGCCTTTTAGAAGGGGTAAAAAAACACAATCTCAAAACAAAAGTACACGTTGTTCCCGTTCTAAAGAATGGCTTTTTTATTAGAGATGAAATAACTAAGTACACGGCAGACTGCCCCAATTTAGTACTCCACAACGATTATCATTTTGGTGGATATGCGAAAACAACGCCTGAGCTGATTACTTTCATTAAAGATTTTATTTCCAAAACGGGCTTGCTCATCGACCCTGTGTATACCTCGAAGATGTTTTTTGCGATAACAGATCTTCAAAAGAAAGGTACTATTTCTGCTGATGAAAGAATTTTAGCTATTCATACTGGCGGCTTGCTGGGTATTTTTGGAATGAAGGATAAATTCAATTCTTAAAAATAAAACTTTTAGGCATAAAAAAACGTATTCATAAAAAAGCGGAAGTTATGAAAGTTAAGGGCACATTGGTTATTACCTTGGAAACTGGCGAGAAGGCGCTGATTTTACTCGCAGAAAATAAAAGCGAACAGGAAAAACTATATCACTATTTGTCTGTCGACGCATATAAGTTTAAAAGCGAAATTTCTGAAGAAGCTCCAAGAATCGACTTTATTTCAGCAGGATACAATGACGATGACGATCAGATAATCTGGGAGGATAATTACATTCCTGTTCCAAAATGGTACGAGAAAAATTAGCTCGTGTCAGTCGTAAAAAGCCATCCTTTGCTAAATTCAACGAAAAAGTTTTCCACAATGCTTAAGTCCGAAACTGCTTTTTGTCTATAAACCAACTTTAAACTGTTTAAAGCTATTTTTTGTACCGGGGTTCAAAAAGCCCTTAAAATTGCTATTCAGACACATTTTTGTAAATTTGAGATACACCAATATCTCCGTTTATGTATAAATTAACAGTGCCAGCCAACCAGGTTAACGAATCATTAAATAAGCATATCCTAGCAGATGGGTTCGACCTAACCTACGATATGGAAAAAAGTAATGGTGCTTATATTTACGACTCAAAGTACAACAGAACTTTATTAGATTTCTTTACCTGTTTTGCTTCTGTGCCCCTCGGCTACAACCATCCAAAGATGATTAACGATGAGGAATTTAAAAAAAACCTGCTGCTCGCTGCAATGGCGAATCCTTCTAATTCTGATGTATACACACAGCAATATGCCCAGTTTGTAGAAACATTCTCCCGGGTAGGTATCCCCGATTATTTGCCCCATGCATTTTTTATCGCCGGTGGCGCTTTAGCAGTAGAGAATGCAATTAAGGTAGCTATGGATTGGAAAGTGCAAAAGAACTTTGCTAAAGGTTATACTGAAGAAAAGGGCTTTAAGGTTTTGCATTTTGAAAAAGCATTTCATGGGAGAACCGGCTATACATTGAGCTTAACGAACACTTTGCCGGATAAAACCAAGTGGTACGCCAAGTTCGACTGGCCACGGGTAACAACCCCAATTGTTAAATTTCCTTTAGAAGCCGGCAATTTAAATCATGCTATCCAGTCTGAAGAATTGTCGATAGCACAGGTTAAGCAGGCATTTCTCGACTTTAAAGATGACATATGTGCAATCATTATTGAGCCAATTCAATCTGAAGGTGGCGACAACCATTTAAGGGAAGAATTTCTCGTTACACTGCGAGAAATCGCCGATGAAAATGATGCCTTTTTAATTTACGACGAGGTACAAACCGGCGTTGGTTTAACCGGGAAATTTTGGTGTCATCAGCATTTTAGCGAGAAAGCCAGACCCGACATCGTTGCATTTGGAAAGAAAATGCAGGTATGTGGCATTTTAGTGGGAAATAAAGTGGATGAAATTGAAACTAATGTTTTTAAAGTTCCAAGCAGGATAAACTCCACCTGGGGCGGAAACCTTGTAGATATGGTTCGTTCAACTCAAATTTTGCAAATTGTTGAGGAAGACAATTTGTGCGATAATGCGACAAACATTGGCAATTATCTTAAACAAAACCTTGAAAAACTTGCGCAAAAATTTGACTCGATAAGTAATGTTCGTGGAAAGGGTTTGCTGTGCGCTTTCGATTTTCCCGATAAAGAGATCCGAAATTTGTTTATTAAGGAGGGCTTAGCAAACAATGTAATGTTTTTAGGTTGCGGTGATCGCACAATCCGTTTTAGGCCGGCGCTGTGTATCGAGAAACAACATATTGACCAGGGCTTGACGGTAATGGAAAAAATATTGCCTTTATTGTAAACATGAATAACAAAGTAATTGCCTATGTTATAGCTGCGCTAGCACTTATATTGGTGTTTTTCATGGTGAAGGACACGCTTAGCCAACCCGGCATCGATGACATGAAAGCGGGCTTTAAAGAGATCGCTAAATTCAGAAATGCCAATAACACCGGCCCCGTTCAGCGAATTTACATAGTAACGGTAAAAGACACAATTTGGCAGGAGCTTGAAGAATACGGCAACTTAATGCCACACACAAAATATGGCAATACCAAAGTTTATTACTTTTTGGCTGGCAATAAGGTGCCAGAAAAATTGCAACCCGGCGACGTGAATTTTGACCCCGCGTTTAATAAATCCTGCATCGCACTATTTGAAAAAAGTGCAATGAGCCAGGTAATTTTTAATAAGTACCCTTTCTAGCTTTGCGAGGTCTGTTCGATTTCATGGACAGACTTCGTATTCTTCGTTAAACGAAAGCCGAAAATCCGGTTATTGCCCGCCCAACAATCAGCGTATTTATTTCCTTTGTTCCTTCGTACGAGTAGATTGCTTCCGCATCGGCAACAAAACGGGCAACATTATACTCAAGCAAAATTCCATTTCCACCCATCACCTCTCTCGCTTTGCTAACCACATCACGCGTTCTCAGCGAGCAAAAAACCTTTGCAAGCGATGCATGTTCATCTTTAAGCAAACCTTGATCCTGCAATTGAGATAGCCTGAAACATAAAGTTTGCATGGCTGTGAGGTTCGAGAGCATCTCCACCAAATGGTTTTGAATGAGTTGAAATGAAGCGATTGGCTTACCAAACTGCTTTCGCGTTCTGGTGTATTCCAGCGCATTCTCGTAGGCACCTCTTGCGCAACCTACAGCCTGCCAGGCTACGCCGGCTCTGGTCATTTGCAGAACTTTGGCCGTGTCTTTAAATGAATTTGCATTCTGAAGCCTGTCGGCTTCGTCTATTTCGCAGTTGGTTAAAGTAATTATACCGTTTTGCACAATGCGAAGCGCCATTTTATCTTTCATCTTCTCGACTGCGAAACCTGGATTATCTTTTTTTACGATGAATCCCTTTACCTGGTCGTCATCTTCGTCTCTAGCCCAAATAACCAAAATATCGGCAAATGTTGCATTGCCTATCCACTTTTTTTGGCCGTTTAACACCCACTTATCGCCTTGCCTTTTACAGGTTGTTGTTAAGCCACCAGCTGCAGCTGAGCCTACCTCGGGTTCTGTTAAACCAAAAGCACCAATTATTTTAAATTGCTGCATTAATGGCAACCATTTTTGTTTCTGTTCTTCTGAACCACAAAGGTAAATTGAACCCATAGCCAAACCACTTTGCACGCCAAAAAAAGTTGAAATCGATGTATCTATTCTTGCCATTTCCATGGCCAAAATGCCTTCCATCAAATTGGATTTTCCCGGGCATCCATAGCCTTTATAGGTTAAACCACAGATATTAAGTTCTGCCAGTTTTGGTATAATTTCGAAAGGAAACTCTGCCCTATTCCAGTACTCGTTTACGATGGGCTTCACTTCCTTTTCTAAAAAAGCTCTAACCCTAAGTTGTAATGCTCGGTCTTCATCTTTAAGCGCCTCGTCACCAAGGTGGTAAAAATCCCCCTCAACAGGAGGAAGTTCCTTTGTTTTCCTATCTCCGCCCATCATTTTCATCATTCCAGACAGTTGCTTTTCATCTAAACTGGAAATGGTTTCAACCATTTTAGGCAGATCAATTTTTTTCGACAGTGATCCGAGCTTTTCGAAATCTATGTGCTTAAAAAGATTATACGCGTTTTTTAGATTTGAGATTATATTCGCCATTAGTGTCGTTTTAAAACTAACAAACAAGCAGCGATTTTGTTGAAGGGACGTTAAATAGCAGGATTTTCAACCTGTTTAAGTTTTGCGAGAAAACCTTCGCAATAGACGGCAGATTATCAAGCGCATTGAAAAAATAAGCCGGCTAGCATCATCAACAAAAAAAATAATGCTATATGAGCCTGACAGATTACCAGCGCTTAATCCGCGTTTTAAAGCTGTATTAAAGCGATACCTGGAGTTACTTCAAATCAAAGAGATTATTAACGCCAAGCAGCTTTCGGGATGTAAAGCCTTCGCCAAAGGTTGCGCCGATGCTTTTCCCAAATTCTCTTGAACGTCCGATAACGGTTTCAAAAAATTCGGGAGAAGAAATATAAGTGTCCAATCCATCAACTTCGGGGTTAAAAAACTGAGTTTTAAAAGCCTGAATAGATTTGATTTTGGTATCCATATGTTCGGTGATATCAACAATAATATCAGGTTTTAAATACCTGTCTTGAATAAATTGTAACAGCAAACGGGGGCGGTGAGCTTCCTGTATTTCCCCGTTAAATGAAGTTTCTATCTTCGGCAAGCCCGATAAAAAAACTGAATCATAAACGAGGTCACCAGCCCTTCCATGGTCGGGATGCCGGTCTTCCAGCGCATTACTTAAGATAATTTCTGGCTGATATTTTCTGATTATCTTGATTACTTCCAGTCTGTGATGCTCGTCATTTTGAAAAAAGCCATCTCTGAACCGCAAATTTTCCCGGGCATGCAAGCCTAAAATCTTTGCAGAATCTGCTGCTTCTTCATCGCGGGTTTCTGCTGTTCCCCTTGTTCCTAATTCGCCTCTGGTTAAATCGACAATTCCAACTTTTTTACCTAACGCTATATGCTTTAAAATTGTTCCCGAACAACAGAGTTCTGCATCATCCGGGTGAACTGCTATTACTAAAATATCTAACTTCATCTAATTTACCTGGTATTGTTTTCCAGCAGGCGCTGAATTTTCTTTTTAATTTTAGAACTTAACGGCTTTGTAAAAGGGAAAAAATAATCTTCAACTTCGCCTTTCTGATTAACAAGATATTTGTGGAAATTCCACCTCGGTGTTGAACTTAACTTGCTATTTAACTTCTTATCACTCAGAAACTGATATAATGGATGCGCCTGTGCGCCACGAACCATAATTTTATCGAAAACGGGAAATTTTACACCATGATTTATCTCACAAAAAGAACTTATCTCGTTCCCGTTTAATGGCTCTTGCTTCCCGAAATCATTTGTTGGAAAACCTAGAATTTCAAAATCAGGATTGTTAATTTCATCTTTTAATTGCTGTAATTCGCCCAGCTGGGGTGTAAAACCACATTCTGATGCCGTGTTTACAATGAGTACCACCTTATTTCTATAGGCTGATAAAAGCTGATCTTCGCCTGTAATCTTTTTCACCTTAAATGAATAGATATTCGGAATATTTTCCTTCATTTTTTGCGGTTATTGATAAAAGCCTGAAGACCTGATAATGGATTCGATGTCCCTATCCTCATTTTTATCGTAAGTACTTTTTAGATTATGACCAACAACGCGGGCAATAATCTGATATGAAAATGCTGCAAAACCACCCTTTGTTTGTTTAATAATATCATAAGTGGTACGGCCAACCTCCCTATCAATTAGTTTTGTTAAAATCTGGCCTTGAGTTATCGTTAAATCTTTGATTTCACGATTAAACATATCTTTAATTTCTTTATCGCATTGTTTAACCAATACTTTCTGATCTTTTTTCTCTGGCGCCGTGAGCAAATCACGCTCCAGCTGTTCATACCTTCTTTTTGCAAATAAAGCGTAAGGCATTACCTTTAAAACATTGTATCGTAACCGGTTAAAAGCAGCCTGCTCCTGCGGCGACTTCCAAATCCTTGCCGCAAAAATGGAAACATCATTAAGCTGCATCCACGGAATCATGATTCCATTATCATTTGTTGATGCTACACGTATCGTATCTGTTTTCCCCAGTTTGGGAAACACGGGTGCGCTATTATCCTGGGCTTTTAGTGAAACACTAAAAATCATGACAATAAACAGAATGATTAGCCCTTTAAATTTCATAAATTTATACCTCAACAAAGTTAGGTGTTATTTCATATATTAGGAGTTTTAGAAAACTAATATAAGTTTTATTCGAGAATAAGACGCAATTTTTACGCAAAAAATACAAATGAAAACAGAGTTAGTGATTGATTTAGAGGCAGAGAAACAGGAAATATTAAAACGATATAGGGCACTGCTCCGTGCCAGCAAATCAACCTTGCAAAAAGGAGATAAAAAGGAAATTAGAAAAGCGTTTGATATGGCCCTTGAAAGCCATAAAGATATGCGCCGAAAATCTGGCGAACCTTACATTTATCATCCAATTGCTGTGGCACAAATTGCAGCCGAAGAAATTGGCTTGGGTACAACTTCTATTGTATGTGCGCTATTGCATGATGTAGTTGAAGACACAGACATTACGCTTGAAGACATTGAGCGGGAATTTGGGAAGAAGACGGCGAAAATTATAGATGGGTTAACTAAAATTTCGGGGGTTTTTGATACAAACAGCTCTCTCCAAGCCGAAAATTTCAGAAAAATGCTGCTGACCCTGGCCGACGATGTTAGGGTGATTTTAATAAAACTGGCAGACAGGTTGCATAACATGCGTACCATGGATTTCATGCCAAGGCATAAACAACTTAAAATTGCATCAGAAACCATTTATCTCTATGCACCGCTTGCCCACCGCTTAGGCTTATACGCTATAAAATCAGAGCTTGAAGATCTTTCTATGAAATATCTGGAGCCCGAAACTTACAAGTTCATAGCGAAAAAGTTAAACGAGAAAAAAGCAGAACGCAACATGTTCATTAAAAAGTTCGTAGAACCAATTGATGAAATTGTGCACGAGCAAGGTTTGGTGGCTGATGTTTACGGCAGACCGAAATCTATCCATTCCATTTGGAATAAAATGAAGAAAAAGAACATTCCTTTTGAGGAGGTTTATGATCTATTCGCCATTAGAATTATTCTAGACAGCGCTTATGAAAACGAAAAGGCAGATTGCTGGAAAGCATACTCAATTGTAACCGATTTGTATCGCCCCAATCCTGACAGGTTACGTGATTGGGTTTCCTCGCCGAAAGGGAACGGATACGAATCGCTTCATACCACAGTGATGGGGCCGCGTGGGCAATGGGTTGAGGTCCAAATCAGAACGCAAAGGATGAACGAAATTGCCGAAAAAGGTTTTGCGGCACACTGGAAGTATAAAGAATCGAGTAACGACAACGGTTTGGATCAATGGATTCAGAAAGTAAGGGAAATGCTGAATAATCCGGAGGCGAATGCGCTCGACTTTTTGGACGATTTTAAGATGAACCTGTTCTCGGATGAGATTTTTATTTTTACGCCGAAAGGTGCTCTTATCCAATTACCGCTGGGTGCAACGGCTTTGGATTTTGCTTTCGAAATACACACAGATGTTGGCGCAACCTGCATTGGAGCCAAAGTGAATCATAAGCTGGTTCCGATTTCTTATAAACTGCAAAATGGCGACCAGGTAGAAATTATTACCTCGAGCAAGCAAACACCTAAAGAAGACTGGCTTAATGTCGTAGTTACCGCCAAGGCAAAATCAAAAATTAAATCTTCATTAAAAGAGGAAAAAAGAAAAATTGCCGAAGCCGGAAAAGAGATTCTGGAACGAAAGCTGAAATCATTAAAAATAACATACAACACCGATAATTTACAGAAAATCAGCTACTTTTTCAAGCTGCCTTCTACACAAGAATTGTTTGTTAACGTAGCTTTAGGAAAGATAGAACTTAAGGATATTAAGGAATACCTCTCGAGCGAAAAAGAAGTAGAAAACCGCGGTCCCGAACGCCCTGAAAACCTTACGGTAGACATGGTAAAAACCAAAATGAAGGGTTCGGAAAACGATATTTTGCTTATTGGAGAGGACCTGCAGAAAATAGATTATACCTTGGCGGCTTGCTGTAATCCTATTCCCGGAGATGATGTTTTTGGATTCGTTACCGTTAGCGAAGGCATAAAAATACACAGAACAAACTGCCCTAATGCAGCCCAGCTCATGGCGAATTATGGCTACAGAATCGTTAAAGCTAAATGGAACAAACAGCAGGAACTCACATTTTTAACAGGGCTTCGCATTGTTGGAATTGATGATGTTGGACTGATTAATAACATCACTAAAGTAATTTCTAATGATTTTAAAGTGAATATGCGCTCCATTACTGTTGATACAAATGAAGGAATTTTTGATGGTTCGATTATGATTTTTGTTAATGACACGGAGCACCTCGAAAACCTGATTAAAAATTTACTTGAGGTTAAAGGTGTAACCGGGGTAACCAGGTTTGATGCTTAATAAATTATCGATTATCCGTTATTATTAAATAGTTACTGGTTATTGTTGAACTTATTCAACAATAACCAATCATTTTTTTATCAGCCTTGAATTTGCCTACTAACCAACAATTTTGACGGATACGCTGAAACCAGTTCTACCCTACTTATTACAACATTTCAACAATCTAACAGTTGAACAATCAAACAATTTACATACCTTTGAGAGGAGTTTAAAAACTATGTCTGAACAAAAAACAAATGAGCTGGTTCGCAAGATTTTTGAGGCTTATCTAGAGAACAAAAATCTGCGTAAAACACCGGAACGTTTCGCAATATTAGAAGAGATTTATTCGCGAAATGACCATTTTGATGTCGAAACCCTCTACATCCACATGAAAAACCAAAAGTACCGCGTTAGCCGTGCTACTGTTTACAATACATTAGAACTTTTAGTTTCCTGTGATTTGGTTACCAAGCATCAGTTTGGAAAGAACATGGCTCAGTTCGAAAAATCTTATGGTTATCGCCAGCACGACCATGTAATTTGCATTGAATGTGGTAAAGTGGTAGAGTTTTGCGATCCCCGAATCCATCAGATACAAACCATGGTTGGCGATTTGTTAAAGTTCGATGTAAAACACCATTCATTAAATCTTTATGGTTTCTGTTCTGATTGCAGTATGGCCAGAAAAGTGAGCGAAAATGCCGCTTCTGTGGCAAAAGTTGCAGCAAATTAAATCAATTAAAAAAAAATAAAACCAGCTTAATTTTTAAATAATGACGCAAGTAGATGTACTTCTCGGCCTGCAATGGGGCGATGAAGGAAAGGGAAAAATCGTTGATGTTCTAAGTCCGAAATATGACCTTATTGCCCGTTTTCAGGGTGGTCCAAACGCCGGACATACATTGGAATTCGATGGCAAAAAATTCGTTTTAAACACTATTCCATCAGGAATCTTTAACGAAAAAACCATGAACCTTATCGGCAATGGTGTTGTTATCGACCCGATTATTTTGAAAAGAGAGCTAGATAACTTAAAAAAGGCCGGGCATGATCCTGTTGCCCAGGGCAAATTAGTAATCGCCAGAAAAGCACACTTAATTTTACCAACCCATCAGTTATTAGATGCTGCAAACGAAGCAAGGATGGGCAAAAATAAAATTGGCTCAACATTAAAAGGGATTGGCCCAACCTACATGGACAAAACCGGCCGTAATGGTTTGCGTGTTGGCGATACTACCCTTCCTGATTTTAAAGAACGCTACCAAAAATTGGTAGAAAAGCATACCGAAATACTTTCTCATTACGAAGGATTTGAATATGAGCTTGCAGAGAAAGAAGCATCGTTCTTCGAGGCGATTGAATTCTTGAAATCCATCCCGCATGTAGATAGCGAACATTTCGTAAATGGTTATTTAAAACAGGGAAAAGCTGTTTTAGCGGAAGGTGCGCAGGGAACGTTACTCGACGTTGATTTCGGCTCATATCCGTTCGTTACCTCCAGCAATACAACAACTGCCGGTGCTTGTACTGGTTTAGGCATTGCACCAAACAAAGTTGGCGCTGTGTACGGCATTTTCAAAGCCTATTGTACACGTGTTGGTGGCGGCCCTTTCCCTACAGAACTGGATAACGAAGTTGGCGAAAACTTACGTGCGTTAGGTCACGAGTTCGGTGCAACTACAGGCCGTGCCCGCCGTTGTGGATGGATAGATTTACCTGCTTTAAAATATGCCATTATGTTAAACGGTGTTACCGAATTAATAATGATGAAGGCAGATGTATTGGATACCTTCGATACGATTTATGCTTGTACGCATTACGAATACAATGGCGAAACAATCGATTATATGCCTTACGACATCATTTCGATTGAACCAAAACCAGTTTTGAAGGCTATCGACGGCTGGGCTACCGATGTGACAAAGATTACAACCGTAGAGGAAATTCCCGATAAATTAAATGATTACATCGCATTTTTAGAGAAAGAACTTGAAGTACCAATTAAGTTTCTTTCCGTTGGACCAGATAGGGCTCAAACATTAGAATTACGTTAAGAACACACAATTGGCGCCATAATGTGGCCCATTCAAATATTTTGAAAACAGAAATGACAAAGCAATCCATATGGGTTGCTTTGTTTGTTTGAGGTTTAGAATAATTTACCTTTGTACCCACTTGAAAAAACAATTAATAACTGCCAATTTTAAACAAAAGGCATTGCATTGGGCAAATCAATTCGATGTATGCTGCTTTTTGGATTCTAACAACTACAAAGATGATTATTCTGAGTACGAGTTTGTTTTAGCTGCTGGATGTAAGGCCGAGCTAAAATCGGCGGAAGGGAATGGTTTTGAGCTGCTGAAACAGTTTTATGAAACGCACAAACAATGGCTTTTTGGATTTTTCGGCTACGATTTAAAAAATGAGCTTGAAGATTTGAAATCAGAAAATGCAGATAGGCTCACATTTCCTGAACTTTACTTTTTCGTGCCTCAATATTTAATTGTAAGTAGAAATAACCAACTTGAAGTTATTCTTGGCGATGAGGCTGTGCTGGGGCAAATTGAAAATATCAAGCTTTTTCAAGTTGAGGATATGCCTGAATTATCCATACAAAAGCGGATTTCTAAAAACGAGTACATTACGAAAGTAAATGCCTTGAAAAAACATATTCTGCAAGGTGACATTTACGAGGTCAATTTTTGTCAGGAGTTTTTCTCAGAAAATGCTAAAATCAATCCGGTTGAAACCTTCACCCTTTTAAATAAAATTTCGCCAACGCCGTTTTCAGGTTATTTCAAACTTTACGAACGCTATATTTTATCGGCAACGCCAGAGCGGTTTCTTTCGAAAAGAGGATCCAGACTTATTTCTCAACCCATAAAAGGAACAGCGAGAAGAAGTACTGATTTTGCCGAAGACCAACAAATAAAAGAACGGCTTAAGCACGACGCAAAGGAACAGGCGGAAAATGTAATGATTGTTGATCTCGTCCGTCACGACCTGACAAAGTCGGCTGTAAAAGGCAGCGTAAAAGTAGATGAACTGTTTGGAATCTACACTTTTCCCCAGGTTCATCAAATGATATCTACAATAAGCTGTGAACTCGACCCAAAAGTCCATTTTATTGATGCGATAAAAAATGCTTTTCCAATGGGCTCAATGACTGGAGCGCCCAAAGTGATGGCGATGAAGCTTATTGAGCAATATGAAGAAACAAGAAGAGGTGTTTATTCAGGATCATTTGGCTGTATTAATCCCGATGGGGCATTTGATTTTAATGTAATCATAAGAAGCATTCTCTATAATGAACAAAAAATGTACTTGTCGTTTCAGGTTGGAGGCGCAATTACCTACGAATCGGATGCGGAAAAAGAATATGACGAATGCTTACTGAAAGCAAGCGCAATATTAAAAGTTTTGGGCAACGATACTAATAACTTCTAAAAATTCAATATTGAGGGTTGGCTTTTTAATAAATAAAAAAGCGGAAAATCGGTTTTCACCAACTTTCCGCTTTCCTTTATCAGCATTCAATATTATTTTTTGTAATACTGTTGTGCTTCAGGTAAATATTTTTGAATCTGTGCAATTCGTGTTGCATCGCTTGGGTGCGTGCTTAAAAACTCTGGTGGTTTTTGTCCGCTCTGCGATGCAGATGCCATTCTATTCCAAAATGTGGTTGCACTTTGAGGATTATATCCGGCCATTGCCATAAATATTAAACCCAATCTATCGGCTTCTAACTCCTGGTTGCGGCTAAATTTCAACATCGCAACTTGTCCGCCAATACCGTAACCTGCATTAAATATAGATTGCGCCTGCGGATTTTTTGATAATGCAGCACCTGCGGCGGCACCTAAACCCTGTGCAGCTAGCTCCTGAGACATACGCTCTGCCGAGTGGCCTGCAATGGCATGGGCAATCTCATGCCCCATTACGGTCGCCAAACCTGCATCATCTTGTGTAATTGGCAAAATTCCGGTATAAACTACAATTTTACCTCCCGGCATACACCATGCATTTTTCTCATTATTTTGTACAACATTCACTTCCCACTTATAATCCTTAATCAAATTGCCGTAATTGTTGTTGTTCATGTAACTTTGAACGGCAGTTATCAGCCTGCTTCCAATTGTTTTTACTCTTAAGGTTTGAGCATTCGATGCTGGCAAAACAGTGGATTTGTTCTCATTTAAAAATTCGCCATAGGCTTGGAACGCCATAGGAAGAACCTGGTCATTGCTAACCAAATCTAAACGGCTTCTGCCAGTTAAAGGCACCGTAGAACAAGAATTGAACAAGAGTGTAGCGGCAGCAAAGGCCGTTAAAAATATTTTTTTCATAAGTTAATGATAAGTGACTATGAACAGAATCATAAGCGTTACCCATATAACAGGCAAGCTTAAATTATGTTTCATAATTGTGTTTTGTAAGTTTTAGTTAGCCTTTTTCTTAAACAAATACACTTTAGACTCTTTGCCTTTCAGCAATCTTTCGAGATTTTTTTGATGGGTTACTAGAATCAGAATACACACAACCATTCCGTACAAAACTTCCGATTTTATAGATACCTGAAACAGGAAGACTACGCTTAAAGGAAAAGTGAAACCGGCACAAATCGAACTTAGAGAAACATATTTTGTTGCAAGCAATACCACCACGAAAACCAGAACACAAAGCATAGATGCTTCGAAGTTCACTGCTAAAATCATTCCAAAAAGTGTTGCCACGCCTTTACCACCTCTAAAACCAGCAAATACAGGAAATAAATGCCCCATAACAGCCGTTACACCGAGCGCCAACTGGTAATTTACAAATACAACAGAATTTTGGGGACCCGTTACGGACATGCCAATTAGATAGGCGAGATTGGTTGCGGTGTAACCTTTGGCAATATCAATTATCATTACAGCGATACCCGCTTTTTTACCCAATACCCTGAAAGTATTGGTAGCACCTGCATTGCCACTTCCATATTCCCTTACATCAACACCATAAAAAGCCTGCCCCAGCCAAACCGCAGTTGGAATAGACCCAAACAGGTAAGCAACTAATAGAGCTGTGAGAGAATAAACCGTAACCATAGCCTACAATGATACAAAAAATAAGCTTTTCTTTTTATATGAATTCACAGATTAGTATGCTTTTAAACTCATATCGAGGCTTTTTACCGAATGCGTAAGTGCGCCCATCGAGATGTAATCAACACCGCAGTCTGCATAATCGACTACGTTTTCTTCAGTAATTCCGCCAGAAGCTTCGGTAATGAAACGCCCATTTATAAGGGCAACTGCCGCTCTCAAATCGTCGAAATTAAAGTTATCAAGCATAATGCGGTCTGCGCCACCCGCTGCAATTACCTGATTAAGTTCTGATAGATTTCTAACTTCGATTTCAATCTGTAATGATTTGTTTTTTTCCTGAAGGTATTTCCTTGCCGCAGCAAGTGCATTTTGTATCCCGCCAGCATAATCTACATGATTGTCTTTGATCAGAATCATATCATACAAGCCAATCCGGTGGTTTACTCCCCCACCAATTCTTACTGCCCATTTTTCGAGGTAGCGTAAACCGGGTGTGGTTTTGCGTGTATCTAAAAGTTTGGTTTTTGTATCGCTAAGCAACTGCACAATTTTACTGGTTTTCGTGGCTATACCACTCATTCGCTGCATGCAGTTTAACACCAATCGCTCGGCAATTAATATAGAATGTGTGCTTCCTGAAACAGTTAAGGCAATATCCCCCACTTTAACATGAGCACCATCGTTTATGAAAACCGCAACTTCAAGCGATGGGTTGACCTGTGCAAAAATTTGCAGGGCAAGTTCTACGCCAGCTAAAATGCCGTCTTCTTTAATCAATAACTTAGCTTTGCCTTGTGTACCTTCGGGAATGGTTGAAAGTGACGTGTGATCGCCATCTCCGACATCTTCGGCGAGTGCATTTTTTATAAATTGAGCTATAAGTTCCCTATCCAAAATTCGATAATTAAGCCCCAAAAGTAAGAATTATTTAGCAGAAGCCAATTTTAGTAAGAATGGAAATGAATAATTGCGCAAAGCTATTCTTTAGAAGGCTCTATCCGCAATTCGGTAATTAAAAAAGCTGTGTTAAACTTTTTCATCGTAATGGAAACCCGGTAAGTTTCTTTTGATGTGCTCACTAAAATAACACCAAACCTATAGTTTTGACTGTTATTAATCCTATGGAAAATGCTTGTTTTTACAGGATTATGTTTACTAAAAAAATCTTTCAGAATTTGTTCACCCTGTGCTTTAGAATATACATCTTCTTCATCGATAATAATCAGTTCGATGGTTGGTGCAAAGTTTTTAGCAATTTCTTTAGAATTTCCGGCTTTGAAATAAGAAGATAAATCATCAATAATATCAGCCTGGAAGGCAATAGAACGATATATTGGTGTTAGCGCTATGAAAAATAAAAATAAGCTCCGGATCATTTCTGTATTTTATAATGACCCTATAGCTAAAATTATGCCATTAGCTTATCAAAAAAGGATTTCTTAATTTGTTTAAGCTTCAATAAAGCTATATTTGCGCTCGTAAAGAAATATTAAAACATAGCCCTTATCAAAATGTTTTAAAATTATTTAATTAGTTAAAGAAGAACACAACGAAGATTACAACAAATCCTTTCAGATTAAATACAATTCGAATGAAAAACAAAAAACTTGCGCTTATAATTCTTGATGGTTGGGGTTATGGAAAACACGATAATTCTGACGCGGCTTTTGCGGCAAATACACCTTTTTTCGACTCTTTAATTGAAAAATACCCAAACTCGAAATTAGAAGCGTCGGGCGAAGCGGTTGGCTTACCTGCCGGGCAAATGGGAAACTCTGAGGTTGGCCACATGAATTTAGGTGCGGGCCGCGTAGTTTACCAGGAGTTAGGAAGAATAAATAAAGCGATTCAAGATAGAGAACTGCATAATAATCCGGTTTTAGTGGCGGCTTTCGAGTACGCAAAAACTAATAATAAGGCCGTACATTTAATTGGCCTCGTGTCAAACGGTGGTGTACACGCACATATCGAACACCTGAAGGCTTTATGTGATGCTGCTAATGAATCGAACGTTCAAAATACATTTATACATGCTTTTCTCGATGGACGCGATACCGATCCAAATTCTGGTTTAGGTTTTATTACAAACCTTGAAAACCACATTCAAAACAGCAATGCTAAGTTAGCAACAATGGTTGGCCGTTATTATGCGATGGATAGAGATAACCGTTGGGAACGCGTTAAACAAGCCTACGATGTGATGGTTAACGGCATTGGAGAAAAAACCAACGATGCTTTGGCTGCAATACAAAAATCGTATGAAAATGGTGTTACCGACGAATTTCTCAAACCGATTGTGCTTACAAACCCAGATGGAGAACCAACGGCCACCATTAAAGCCGATGACGTTGTTATTTGTTTCAACTTCCGTACGGATAGAGGCCGCGAAATTACAACGGCACTAACACAAAAAGATTTTCCTGAACAACAAATGCATAAATTGCCATTGTATTATGTTACAATGACCACTTATGATGAGAGCTTCGAAAAGGTAAATGTAATTTTCACTAAGGATGATTTATCGCAAACCATAGGCGAAGTTTTGGGCAGAAACGGTAAGAATCAAATTCGAATAGCTGAAACAGAGAAATATCCTCATGTTACTTTCTTTTTCTCGGGAGGAAGGGAAACTGAGTTTGAAAATGAAAAGCGCATTTTAGTTCCTTCTCCGAAAGTGGCAACATATGATTTACAACCTGAGATGAGCGCCGCAGGAATTACAGATGCAATTACCAAAGAAATGGAAACGGGTTGGGCCGATTTTATTTGCCTAAACTTTGCCAACCCGGATATGGTAGGCCATACAGGTGTATTTTCTGCCGTAATTAAAGCGGTTGAAACAGCCGATAAATGTGCCGAAATTGTTGTTAAAAAAGGTTTAGAGAACGGTTACTCTTTCATTTTACTGGCAGACCATGGTAACTCAGAATTTATGGTTAACGGCGATGGCTCTCCGAACACCGCACACACTACCAACCTGGTGCCTTGTATTTTGATTGATGATGACTATAAAACTATTGCCGATGGAAAACTTGGCGATATTGCACCTACAGTTTTAAAAATTCTTGGTGTAGCAATTCCTGAAGAAATGACGGGCAATGTTTTGGTATAATGAGGAAACAAATGATACTTGCAGTATTTGCTTTCGCTTTGGCGGGCTGTAACCAGCGTGAAGAATCGAAGGCGAATACTGACTTTTTATATTTTGATGTTTCAGGTTATTTTAAAAAAGAGGCTGTAAGGCTAAAAAAGCTCAACCCTGATGTAACTAAGGCAGTTTCGGTTAATGGCAAAATTGAAGAGAAAACAATTAAAATTAAGGATTGGACTAAAGAGCTTGCCATTTTTAGCAATGCAGATATTAATAAAGCATCGTGGAAAGGCAGTTTCAAAATAGAAAAATCGAACTTGCTTGAGCGTTATACTTCTGACAATAAAAAAATTCCCGTAAAAAACGTTAGCATTGGCAAAACGGGCAACAAGGTTAACCGTGTGGAAATTGTGATATCAAATAAGAACATTTTGTACTCTTCGGGTGATACACTGGTTTATTACCCCGATAGTTTATACGAAATTCGGAAGCATCAAAAAATAAAACTTTTAGCGCAAAAAACCTATCAAATTACAGGTAAGCTTAAATAAAAAAAGGCTTGAAATTAATTTCAAGCCTTTTTCTTTGCGGTTGGTTTAATTCATTTTAAACTGGCAATCTGCGCTTTATCATAAGCAATCCAATCCAAAATGTCTTTTCTTGACGGTTGCAGCGTAAGCACCTTTTGAAAATCGGCTATAGAATTATTGAACAACGTTACACAAGCTGTTTTTTCTATTGCTTTTTTAGCTTTATATGATCTGAAAATTGCATAATCTTTGTAAGCCAGGCCTCTGTTTTGAAGCATCTGAGTATCTTCTTCCCCACTTAGTTCACTCGCTTTTGTAAAATCTTTAATCGCGGCCACATAGAAATTTTCACGCATGCTGTTTAAAGATTCCTTCGGGTCGTTAGCAATATTCAAACGAGCCTTTCCGCGGTAATAATAAGCCGAAACTTCAGCTGGTTTCAATAAGACTAAACGGCTGTAAGTGTTAATCGAATTTTCATAATCGCCATTTTGAAAATAAGAATAACCCAACATTTTTAGGGTATTAACATTATTTGGATCTTTAGTATCAGCCTTTTCCAACTGGGTTACAGCTGTTTTGTAGTCTCCCTTTAGCATCGCATCCATCACCTTTTTATCATTGCCATTTTGTGCAAAACTGCTGCTGGAAGAAAAAATGATTAAACCTAAAATGGTTTGTTTAATATAATTCATGTACTGATAATAAGTTAACAAATCTAAAATTTCATTACAAATAATTGAATAAAATAGTCACGCAATATAATTCAATTCTTAGAAAATAAAATGGTTTAATTTTTTTACATTCACTAAATCAATTAAACAATAGCTTTAACGCTAAAAATTCTGATATATGATATTTGGCGAATAATTTAAATTCAACTGCCTTTTTATCATAACATCACATCAATTTTAAGATAACATCAACTTAAAACAACTTTGGCACAAGAGTTGAATTTACTATATCCAAAGTAAACACACACAAATTACCTGCGATAAAACTGCCAGTTTGTCGTTTCATAAAATGAGAATGAGTAAACAAGATATATTTGATTTTAATAACGCGATGCCAATTATTAACGAGGATACAGAGTTTTTTCCATTAATGTCTCAGCAAGATGAGGAAGACATGAATAATGAGGAAACACCCGAAATTTTAGCGATACTGCCTTTGCGTAATACCGTTTTATTTCCAGGTGTGGTTATTCCTATTACCGTTGGAAGAGATAAATCTATTAAATTAATTAAAGAAGCCTACAAGGGAAACAAGATTATTGGTGTTGTATCTCAAAAAGATGTTTCGATAGAAGACCCAACTTTTGAGCAGTTAAATACTGTTGGTACAGTTGCAAATATTATAAAGTTGTTGCAAATGCCAGATGGCAACACGACGGTTATTATTCAGGGCAAGCAGCGTTTCAGCCTTTTAGGCGAAGTGCAAAACGAGCCTTATATTAAAGCATCTGTTAAGAAATTTGAAGAGCAAAAAACTAAAACCGATAAGGAGTTTAAAACGCTTATCGCTTCCATCAGGGAAATGTCTGCTCAGATCATTCAGCTTTCGCCTAATATTCCAAGCGAAGCCAGCATTGCATTAAAAAACATTGAGAGCAATTCGTTTTTGATAAACTTCATCTCATCAAACATGAATGCCGAAATGGCGGATAAGCAAAAAATCCTTGAAATGGATAACTTGCTGGAACGTGCGCAAAAAGTTATGGAACTTTTAATGGTCGAACTTCAGATGCTGGAGTTAAGAAATCAGATCCAGTCAAAAGTTCGTACCGATTTAGATAAGCAACAACGGGATTATTTCCTAAACCAGCAGCTAAAAACCATTCAGGAAGAATTGGGTGGCAACTCTGCAGACCTGGAATTTGATGCGTTACAGGAAAGAGCGAAAAAGAAAAAATGGTCTAAAGAGGTTTATGCACATTTCGATAAGGAATTGGATAAACTTGGCCGGATGAACCCAGCAGCGCCAGATTACTCTGTTCAGCTTAATTACCTGGAATTACTGCTTGACCTTCCATGGAGCGAGTTTACAAAAGATAACTTCGACCTTAAAAGGGCGCAACGGATTTTAGATAAAGACCACTTCGGTCTTGAAAAAGTTAAACAAAGGATTATTGAATACCTGGCTGTACTAAAACTTAAAAGGGACATGAAGGCACCAATTTTGTGTCTTGTTGGCCCTCCGGGAGTTGGTAAAACATCATTGGGAAAATCAATCGCGAAAGCTCTAGGACGCAAATATGTGCGCATGGCATTAGGCGGTATCCGTGATGAGGCAGAAATTCGGGGACACCGGAAAACTTACATTGGTGCGATGCCTGGGCGCATTATTTCATCAATCAAGAAAGCAGGTGCCGATAATCCGGTTTTTGTTTTGGATGAGATTGATAAAGTTGGTACCGACCACAGAGGCGACCCCTCATCGGCTTTGCTTGAAGTTCTAGATCCTGAGCAAAACAATGCTTTTTACGACCATTATGTGGAAATGGACTATGATTTATCCAATATCCTGTTCATCGCAACGGCGAACTCTTTAAGCACCATCCAGCCTGCGTTGTTAGATCGTATGGAGATTATTGAAGTAAACGGCTACACAATTGAAGAGAAAATAGAGATTGCCAAGAAATTTTTATTGCCAAAGCAGAAAGAAAATCATGGCTTAAAGCTAAAAGATATTACGTTTAAACCTGCTTTAATAGAAAAGGTTATTGAAGACTATACGCGCGAGAGTGGTGTTAGGGGTTTGGAGAAAAAAGTTGGTTCACTGGTGCGTGGCGTTGCAACTAAAATTGCAATGGAAGAAGCATACAATGTTACGCTAACAGAGGATGATGTAGAACGCATACTTGGCGCTCCAATTTACGACAAAGACTTGTACGAAGGCAACGAAGTGGCTGGTGTAGTTACAGGCTTGGCATGGACCAGCGTTGGCGGCGACATTTTGTTCATTGAATCGAGTTTAAGTCCTGGCAAAGGAAAATTAACATTAACCGGCAATTTGGGCGATGTTATGAAAGAATCTGCAGTGATAGCACTCGCTTATCTGCGTGCACATGCAAACGAGTTTGGCATAGACTACACTTTATTCGATAACTGGGATGTCCATGTACACGTGCCTGCAGGGGCAACACCAAAAGATGGCCCGTCAGCAGGGGTTACCATGCTAACAGCACTAACCTCGGCGTTTACACAACGTAAGGTTAAACAGCATTTAGCGATGACTGGTGAAATCACGCTTCGAGGAAAAGTATTGCCGGTTGGTGGAATCAAGGAAAAAATACTAGCTGCTAAAAGAGCAAACATTAAGGAAATTATTCTCTGCAAAAGCAATCGTAAAGATATTCTGGAGATTAAAGAAAGCTATATTAAGGATTTGAAATTTCATTATGTTTCGGAGATGAGTGAAGTAATAGAACTCGCTTTACTTAAAAATAAGGTCAAAAAGCCGATTGATTTGAGTATCAAACTTGCACCGATAGTTAACTAGTTTGTAATATTCTTTATTTATTTAAATCTCTTAAATAAGAAAGTCGTTTACAATAGATACATTTATAGTCCCGATAATTCATCGGGACTTTTTTATGAAATTGATTTTAGCTTTTCTTACAATTTTGTTTGTTGCAGATGCTGCAAGAGCTCAAAACTTTAAAAACGAGTTCGGTTTTAAAACAGAGAATGATGCATACTTGGCCACATTAAATGATAGATATTACACCAATGGACTTTTTATTTATTTCCGAAGGGCAATTAATCCAGACAAAGTCAATGAAAAGATAGAGAAGAAAACTTACGAAATTTCTGGCGGCCAAAAAATGTATACGCCATATTGGGGGCAGGTTGCAAAAAAAGAAGATCAGGATAGACCTTTTGCCGGCTATTTGTACGCAGGAGCGGCTTATTCAATTTTTTATGTAAAAGAGAGCGTATTGAAAACCAGTATTGAGATTGGTACTGTAGGCCCAAACTCGCTCGCAGAAGACGCACAAAAGTTCCTTCATAAAACAGTGGGGTTTTACACACCTGCTGGCTGGGAATACCAGGTAAAAAATGAACTTGCAGTTAACTTATCCGGCAATTACAGCAAGTTAATCCATCGCTCAAGCGATAATGCGGTCGATTTTAGCGGCCAGGGTTATGTAAATTTAGGGACCACTTTCAGCGGCCTCGGCACATCCCTCCTTTTTCGTGCAGGCAAACTAAATCAGCTTTTCAACAGTGCTTACCACAATGCCGTTATCGGCGATTCAAAAACCAAAAGTTTAAATAATTCGGAGTTTTTCTTTTATGCTAAGCCACAATTAAATATTGTTGCTTACGATGCAACCATACAGGGAAGTCTTTTTAACAACAATAGTCCTGTTACTTTTGAAGTTAAACCAATTGTATTTGAGCAACAATTTGGTGTAAACTACAGCTCCAAAAGGTTTACCGCAGATTTTAACATCATCTTCAAAACTAAAGAAGTTAAAAGTGTAGCAAAGGCGCAAAACTATGGCGGACTAAGTTTGTATTACAGATTCGGAAGTTGAGATTAGTATATACCGGGTTTTTTCCGGCTTTCTTTTTTAAGGGCTTTAACCGTTTTGTTTTTTAGTCTGTTCTCGATCACAGATTTGGGTGTTTTCGTCGGCTTTCTTGGTTTTGAAACGTGTAACGCCTTTTTAATAACTTCAATCAGTTTTACAATTGTTTTCTCTTTATTTAGAAGCTGACTTCTGTCTTCCTGCGAAACGATGTGGATAAAACCTTCTGCGTCTATCCTGTTTTCCAACTTTATAGCGATTAGTGCTTTTTCTTGCTCAGTAAAAAAATCAGCTTGATTTGGATTGAAAATTAGTTCAACCTTACTCGATACCTTGTTTACATTTTGCCCACCTTTGCCCCCACTTCTGGATGTTTTAAAGGTCGCGATTTTTAAAATTGCCTCTCTATCTGGTTGCATATCTTGCAAAAATTCTTACAATAATCGCCCAAATATAAGTCAAAGTAACCGCTCAATAACCTTTAAATAAAAGTTAAGGCTTTTTAGTAATTTTGTTTATTCAGCAAGAAATTTTAACTTCAAAAAATCATTCCAACAAGCGCTTAGCTAAAACGCCCCATGACATTAAAAACTTTCGGTCAAAAACTTGGTTATGTCTTACGTACAATAGCCTTTATCACTATTTGTTTAATTTTTCTTTTCCTCACACTTTGGACGTTCTGCTATTCTCTGCATGTTTTTTATTTCTTTGTAATTACGCTTATTCTAGCCTCAATAGCCTTTTTTAAGGGGAAAAGCCGCCGCTTTGTAACCATAACTTTGCTTGCCGGTTTAGCGATATTTGCTTTCTCTACACCTTATAATCTGCGCCAGTACAACCGGAATGCAGCAGCATTTCAAGCGCAGATAAACAGTGGCTACCACTTAAGATTCAAAGAAAAGTGTGCCATTTACGGTACCTTACTAATTATAACCGTCGGAGACATTATCCCTTTTCCTGAGGCTAGTATTCAAAATTTTTACCTTCTTTTTCCAAAGAAAAGCAAAACCAGAATTTTTTATGATGATGACTACCTGAGTGCTCCGGATATTCAGGCAATGCTAAACCGTAAGGGCAAAAACGAAGTTGCCTGGAACAAATGGGGCGAGCGTTTTAATGGAAATTTTCGATTTGCAGCAGCTTTCGATCCATCAACATTGGAAATTACGGATGAGGGCGACCAGAAAAAGGCAACACTGGTAACCTATTTTCATTACCGTAAAAACTACACAACCCATAATGCTAATCACTTTCTATACGGTTTGTTCGCTTTTAGAATAGATGAAGGTCTGTTTTGGTATTTGCAACACGAGGGTTGGCTACACCCTTACACTTCTGTCTGGATCGCAAAATTCAAAAAATAGCTATTCCTCAATAGCAAAAAATTCATGATTGTGTTTCTATTTTTTACCTTTGTTGCACGATGAAAAAAAACCTTGTAATCGCTATTGATGGCTATTCATCTTGCGGAAAAAGTACATTAGCGAAGGCGTTAGCAAAAAAATTAGGCTTTATTTATGTCGATAGCGGCGCAATGTACCGTGCCGTTACGTTATTCTTTTTAAGAAACAGCGTTGATATCTCTAATGATGATTTGGTAGCAGACGCATTGCAACATATTGAATTGAACTTTCATTCCCGCGATTATGAATCCCACATCACTTTAAATGGCGAAGAGGTTTCTGACGAGATTCGATTAATGCCTGTTTCTGAAAATGTAAGCGAGGTTTCTGCTCACAAAATTGTTCGGCACGAAATGGTAAAACAGCAGCAACGTATGGGCAAATCGAAGAACATTGTTATGGATGGCCGAGATATTGGCACTACCGTTTTCCCAAATGCACCGTTAAAATTTTTCATGACGGCAGACCCGAAAATCCGAGCAGAGCGAAGATTTAAAGAACTTGAGCATAAAGGCAATAATACAACAACTTTAGAAGAGGTTTTTGAAAACCTGGCCCACCGCGATTATGCCGATACAACCAGAAAAGCAAGTCCGCTGGTTAGAGCTGAAGATGCCATTATTCTGGATAATACCGATTTAACCCAAGAGGAGCAACTCGATTTTGCACTTGAAAAAGTTACACCATTAATGACTAATTAACAACACATCATTTTATTTTTTCATATTTTTAGCACTTAACCCATTTGCTAATATGAAATTTAAACAGACCACCCTCCTACTTTTTCTTCTTGCAATACTATCGTTAAATGCAAATGCTCAAAAAGGCTGGATTAACCTTTTTAACGGAAAAGATTTAAAAGACTGGAATGTAAAAATTTCCAAGCACGAATATAAAGACAACTACGCAAACACGTTTCGCGTTGAAGATGGGTTAATGAAGGTAAGCTATGATGGCTATAATACCTTTGACCAGCAGTATGGGCACATATTTTACAAAAAACCATTTTCGGCTTACTTATTAAAGGTAACATACAGGTTTGTTGGTGAGCAGGCCAAGGGCGGCGAAGGATGGGCATTGAGAAATAGTGGCGCCATGTTACATTGCCAAAATCCTGCAACGATGCTTAAGGACCAGGATTTCCCAATTTCAATTGAAGGCCAAATTCTGGGTGGCGATGGGCAGCACGACAGGCACACGAGCAATGTTTGTACGCCTGGTACACAAATCGATTTTCAGGGGAAACTATTTACGCAACATTGTTTGGATTCCAAATCTAAAACATACGCTGGCGACCAATGGGTTACGGCAGAATTCCTGGTGCTGGGCGATTCTGTTATTAAACACATCATCGATGGAGAAGTGGTTTTAGAATACACAAAGCCTCAAATTGGTGGCGGAAATGTTTCTAACTACGACCCAAAAGTAAAAGTTGATGGAACACCTTTAAGATCTGGGTATATTTCGCTCCAAAGCGAGAGTCATCCGATAGAATTTAAAGGCGTTAAACTTTTCGATTTAGCACCTTATGTAAAAGATAAGTCTAAACTGGACAACGTTCTCGCCAGAATTTTAAAAGGGTAACGTAAATTTTAAAAAAGCTTCGTAACCGGAAAATTATCTATATAATGCTTAGAACTCGCCTGCTTAAAGCTTTTCTATTATTTCTTTTCACTACCCTTGCTGTAACAACATACGCCCAAAAGCCTTATCGGGTAAACGAAATTCCAGACCCTAAAAAAGATGGTGGTGGTTGGGTAAGTAACCCTGATGGAATTTTAACTTTAGATGTTGTAAACCAAATCAACAGCGCAATTTCCGATTTTGAGCAAAAAACAAATGTTCAGGTTGCAGTAGTAATTGTGAACGATTTTGAAAAGGATAAAGAGGATTTTGATTTTGCATACGAACTTTTTAACACCTGGGGAATTGGGCAGAAAACCAGCAACAATGGTTTGCTGCTGTTCATCGCTAAAGACCGCCGGAAATATCGATTTATAACCGGCACAGGAACGGAAGGAGTATTGCCTGATGTTAAGTTAAAGCATATTGCTGAGCAAAATCTACTGCCCGCCTTTAGAGAAAATGATTTCGGTACCGGAATTATTAATACCATCCAGGCCATCGGCAAGGTTATTCTCAATCCGGATAATGAGGCCGAATTGAATCAGTTATTTACACAACCGGAGGCTGGCGGAAACTCATCAGATAAAAGTTGGCTCTACATAGCTGCAATTGCCGTTCTATTTTTTGGCGTGTTTACTTTAATTAACCGCCAGGCGAAAGGCAATGTTGGCAAACAAGCTGGCGATAACTACAATCTCGAAAAGAAAATAGCAAATGGATGTGTGGGCCTTTTTATTGTGGTTTTCGCCTGCATTTTTATTGTCGTTTTTTTCGATGGCTTTCGTTTTCTCCAAAATATTAAGTTGGTACATGCACCGTTCATATTGTACGGTATATTGGCCATTGCATTATTTTTTCGATATCTATATTACCTATCCTCATTGAGAAAAAATCATAATGATGACGAAAATTTCTTTGAAGCGGTAACTTCTTTTAATAGAAAGAATTTTTGGCTGATTATTTTTTCACCGCTGATTTTAATTCTACTATTGAATTACCTGTTTAAGCGCAGCAAAAATATCTATCGTTTTAAGCCCATTTTAGATGAGAAGCAAAAGGAAATGATTCGGGTGGATAGGGATGTGAATGTAGAAGGCAAACCATTTTTAAGTGCGGGGCAACGTAAAGAAGAAATGGTTAAGGTTTATGATTACGATATCTGGGAAAGCAGTGACGGAAAGCAACATGTTATTAAACAATGGCCAGCTGAAGAATACGATACGTTTATCCAGTGCCCTGACTGCAGCTTTAGAACTTACCAGTTAGACAAGCAAGTTCCCGTAACAACCGCAACTTACAGCCACGCTGGTAAAGCGAAAGTGGTAAATGAATGTAGTTTCTGCAAAAAAACCGAATTTATTAGTTGGGTGGCTTTGCCAATGCTTGTCCAGTCTAGCTCATCTTCGGGTTCTTCATCTTCGAGCAGCAGCTCATCATCGTCATCATCATCCAGTAGTTGGGGAGGTGGAAGCAGTAGCGGTGGCGGAACCGGCGGGAGTTGGTAACCATATCGAACCAATATCTACGGCTTTTCTACCCTCAATTTAAAAGTATTTCATAATTTTGGAACGCTTAGCACGATGTTTGTTCCAAGCGTCGATGAAATTTTGTTATAAACCTGCCTGAAGAAATCCAAACATTATGCTTAAAACTTTCTTTTTACTAATTGCGCTTTCTATATTTTCAAATCTTGCAATCGCACAGGATACTTATCGTGTGAAAGCAGACAAGCTTCGCGTTAGGCAAACCAGCGACCCGAAGAGCAAGGTTATCGCAAATATTTCACAGAATGAAAAGATTGTTGTTTTAGATGCTTCCAATGATAAATTTTATAAAGTAAAATTAAGAAATGGCGAAGGTTGGGTGAGCAAAGATTTCGTAGAAAAAATTACGGCGACGCCAGTAGCCCATGCCAGTGAAACTGAATCCAAAACGCCGCAGCAAACTCAAAGCACAGCAACGGCAGATGTAATTTACCGGGTTACAACCGATAACTTAAGGGTAAGAGCACAGGCAGACCCAAAAAGTAAAGTTATTGGCTACTTGCCCGAAAGTGAAAATGTTGCGGTTCTGGATTCGAGCAATGCAAGTTACTTTAAAATAAAAGTTACCAATGGCGAAGGCTGGGCTAGTAAAGAATTTTTGGTTAGGGTTTCTCCTGTCAATAAACCAGCAGCATCAGCATCAACCATTGCGGCTTCGGTACCAAAAGAAACTAAAGATTATGCCAGCATTGTTTTCTTTGTAATTGTTGCCTTAATTTTATTTACTGTTCTGTATTTCTCCATTAGATATGCGAGTGGAAACAAGGTTTTGGTTGCGTTTTCTGTAATTGTAATCCTTGTAATCGGTTATTTTTGTTTCATTACTTTTATACAGGCGAAGGTTGTTTCTGGCACTTTTTCCAGCAACGAAGATATTCAGTACAAAACTTTCAACTTTAAATCGAAAGATTCTGTTACCGTTACTGATGCTTATACCGATTCTGTTTTTACATCGAAATATGTAATAGACGGAGAAATGATAAAGTTATACGACCAGCAAAACACAATAATGCTTTTGATTAGGGATGAAAACACCTTAATTGGCGAAGGTTTTACAAGAGGTACATTTACCAAAAAGTAATTGCCTGCTGCAATTTGTGGTACTATCTGTTGTTTTTAAACCCGGTAGCAGCGGCAGCCCCGATTTTTTTCCGGGGCTATAGCGAATAACGGGGCCGCTGTATGCGAAGAAATACTTGACGCTCATTTCCAAATCATTAAGCTCAATCTATAAATAAAATTCTCCGGTTTGCTAAAATCTGTCTGCGGGCGTGAAATTACAAATGTCTATTTTCTGCATCCAATCTTGATAGTTGATGCTAAATAGTTGCTACTCCTTTTCTAATAACCTTAAAATCAGCAACATTTATTAAAAAAATCTTTTCTATTTATTAAAAAAGTTTTACCTTTGCAGTCCCTAAATAGGGAAAAAAGGAGATAATTAATTAATGGCTAAAAAACAAGTAGCAGAAAAAGAATTAGCAGCAAAAACAGCTGAACTTCAGGGAGAAGGCGGACGCCTGACTGAAAAAGAAACTATTGAATCAGAAGCTGATTCAGTTTCGATCGAATCGATCAAATCATCATTAGCAACACCAACCGAAGATTTCGACTGGGATGCAGATGAAAAAGTTTTCGGTAATTACAATGATGCAGACCGTAAAAAGTTTGAAGATATGTACGCCGGAACGTTTAATCAGATCACTAAAGGTGAAATTATTAGCGGTATCGTTGTTTCAATTAACAACAAAGATGTAGTATTAAACGTTGGTTTTAAATCAGACGGTTTAGTTTCTACTTCAGAATTCCGTGATACACCAGATCTAAAAATCGGCGATTCAGTTGACGTTTTCGTTGAAGCACCAGAAGATGCTAACGGTCAGTTGATCCTTTCTCGCAAAAGAGCAAAAACCCAAAGATCTTGGGAAGCGATTAACGAGGCTCTTGAAAATGATAGAATCATCAATGGTTTCGTTAAGAGCCGTACTAAAGGTGGTTTAATTGTTGATATCATGGGCGTTGAAGCTTTCTTACCAGGTTCTCAAATTGATATTAAACCTATCCGCGATTACGATGTGTACGTGGGTAAAACAATGGAATTTAAAGTTGTTAAAATTAACCATGAGTTTAAAAACGTAGTTGTTTCTCATAAAGTGTTAATTGAAGACGATTTAGAAAGCCAAAAAGTAGAAATCGTTTCTAAATTAGAAAAAGGACAGGTATTAGAAGGTACTGTTAAAAACATTACTGATTTCGGTGTGTTCATCGATTTAGGTGGTGTTGATGGTTTACTTCACATTACCGATATTTCTTGGGGCCGCATAGAGCATCCAAAAGAAGTATTATCATTAGATGAAAAAATCAACGTAGTTGTTTTAGATTTCGATGATGAGAAAAAACGTATCGCTTTAGGCTTAAAACAATTAACTCCACACCCTTGGGAAAACCTAAGTGCAGACATTCAGGTTGGTTCTAAAGTAAAAGGAAAAATCGTTACTGTTGCAGATTACGGTGCTTTCTTAGAAATTATCCCAGGTGTTGAAGGCTTAATTCACGTTTCTGAAATGAGCTGGTCACAAAACTTAAGAAACCCTCAGGAATTCTTAAAAGTTGGTGATGAGATCGAAGCTGAAGTTTTAACTTTAGATAGAGACGAACGCAAAATGAGCTTAGGTATTAAACAATTATCTAACGACCCATGGCAAGAAGTTGCTGCTAAATTCCCGGTTGGAAGCAAGCACAAAGCAACGGTTAAAAACATGACTAACTTCGGCGTTTTCGTTGAAATCGAAGAAGGAATTGATGGTTTAATCCACATCTCTGATTTATCTTGGTCTAAAAAAGTAAACCACCCTAACGAATTCACTAAAGTTGGTGATGTATTAGACGTTGTTGTTTTAGAACTTGATGTTGACAACCGCAAATTAAGCCTTGGTCACAAACAATTAGAAGAAAACCCTTGGGATACTTTCGAAACTATCTTTACTTTAGATTCGGTTCACCAAGGTACTGTTGTTAAAGTAACTGATAAAGGTGCTGTTATTGCTTTACCATACGGTGTAGAAGGTTTCGTACCAACTAAACACATGGTTAAAGAAGATGGTACTTCAGTTAAAGCAGAAGAAACTAACGATTTCAAAATTATCGAGTTTAACAAAGAAGCTAAACGCATCGTTGTTTCTCACGCTCGTATTTGGGAAGAAGTTAAAGCTGAAGCAGTAGCAGAAGAAAGAAATGCTAAGAAAAAAGAAGCTAAAGCTGCTGTAACTGCAGTTAAAAAAGTTAAAGATTCTGTAGAGAAATCTACTTTAGGAGATTTAGACGTATTGGCTCAATTGAAATCGCAATTAGAAGGCGAAGAAAGCAAAGCTAAAAAAGGCTAGTTCTTTTTAACTGATAATATTAATCCCGATAGCGAAAGTTATCGGGATTTTTTTTACCCAAAAATCCGCAAAAGGTAGAAACACTTAGCACCGATTGACGCATTTAAGAGAAGGCGAAATGTATTTAACACTTTAAAATGTTATATACAGCACAAATAATTTGGAAACGAATGCAAGCACGCTTCGGAAAGGCCAGTCCCGCTGTTTGTACAATCTTTTTGGGCTACTTTTGTGCTAAACCTGTTTAATCGCACAACCAAAAAGGATTTCCCTCCCATCGGGTTTATGTAACATAAGTAGTTCGTTTTACCAAAGGCTTTCATTTCAAACGCCTATAATTATTACTTTTGAAAAGGAAAACCGACTCGTTATGAAAAAAATTATCTTTTTGTTTTTTTTTATTGGCTTTTGCTGGAAACTCTCTGCACAGGAAGTGAATATCATTCCGCAGCCGGTGCAAGTTAGTTTAAATCCTGCTACACCTCCTTTTACAATAAACAGCGGTACAAAAATAATTGCCCCTGATTCACTGTTAAACAGCATTAATTTCTTAAATGATTATTTAACAAAGTATTATGGAATTGCAATAAGCAGAGATACAACATCCGGCATGAATACAAATGTAATCAAGCTGGCTATCGGTAATTTAAATCCAACCAATCCGGATACTTATGAGTTCAATTGCAACAATAAGCAAATTCAGATTTCCGCATCGTCTGCTCAAGGCGTATTCTATGCTATACAAACCTTAATTCAGTTATTGCCAAATGCAAAAGCTGCCGCACTTCAAATTCCGGCCGTTTCCATTACTGATTATCCTCGTTTCGATTACCGCGGAATGCATCTTGATGTTAGCAGGCATTTTTTTGATGTGGCCTTTGTAAAACAATACATTGATTATCTGGCCCTGCATAAAATGAACTATTTTCACTGGCATTTAACAGACGACCATGGCTGGAGAATCGAAATTAAAAAATATCCAAAGCTGACAGAAATTGGGGCATGGCGCAATGGAAGCATTATTGGTTTATGGCCTGGCCAGGGAAATGAAAACATAAAATACCAGGTGTTTCCGGCCGAGATAAAAATTACACCGAAGGATGCCATCATAAAAACAGACAGCATTAAACATGGCGGTTTCTATACACAAGAGGAAATTAAAGATGTGGTAGATTATGCGGCAAAACGTTATATCACCATTATCCCCGAAATTGAAATGCCTGCGCATAGTATGGCGCTTCTTGCTGCCAATCCAGAATTGGGCACAGAACCCAATAAAAAGTATAGCGTTGCGGAAACCTGGGGCATGATGAATAAGTACAACAATGTACTTCAGGCATCTGATACCACTTTTAAGTTTCTTGAGAATGTTTTAACAGAGGTAATGGACCTATTTCCATCGCCATACATTCACATCGGTGGCGATGAGGCATCGAAAGTTTGGTGGAAACGCTCCTCAGTTTCCCAGCAGATAATGAAAGCAAACGGACTGAATACGGAGAGCGAACTGCAAAGTTATTTCATCAGAAGGATAGAAAAATTTGTGAATGCTAAAGGAAAAACAATTATCGGCTGGAATGAAATTTTGCAAGGTGGATTGGCGCCAAATGCCGTAGTGATGAGCTGGCAAGGGGAAAAAGGGGGAATTGACGCAGCCAACCAAAGTCACAAAGCCATCATGACTCCAGAAAACAAAATGTACTTTAACCATGCACAGTTTGTGAAAGAAGATAGTTTAACCGCAGGTAAACCGTCGTTACTGATTGATGTATACAATTATGAACCCCTTCCTGCAGCGTTAAGCGCAGAAAAAACAAGCTATATTTGGGGTGGCCAGGGTTGTTTGTGGACTGAATACATCACAAATCCTGCAAAAGTACAATATCAGCTATTTCCACGCCTCGATGCCTTAAGCGAAATTTTGTGGAGCCCAAAAGAGAAAAAGAATTATCCAGACTTTCAAAGAAGGTTGAAATCGCAGTTTAGTCGTTACGATTTGATGGGAATAACCTATTCTAAAAGGTACCTGGAAAATTAATCATAAAACCGGCTCTTTAATTCCGGCGTTGGCACCCAACAAACCTCCTGCTTGCCCCACCATTTATAACGATTTTTAGCGACGATGTCATAAAGCCAGTCTCTTATAAATTTCGGAATAATAATTAAACTATATAATAGGGGCCATAATCCATCGAGTTTCTTTGCTACTCTTAACGCGGCTGATGACTTAGTATAAATCCGGTTCTCGTCGAGCAACAAAATTGAATTTATTTTCGTTAAATCTAGATTGTATTCAGGCAAAACTGATTGAGCGAAAACACCTTGTAAAGCCGTAAACCTTAAAACTTTTTTCGAATCCCGCTTGATTGCAAACTGCACCGAGGCGTTGCAAAGGTTGCAAATACCATCAAAAAAAATTACTGGCTCCATATACAAATATAAAGTATTAAGCGAAGTATAACTACCGGTAGAATTCAACTTCATGTAATTTAACATGATGCTGATGCGGGCAATGCATTTTATTTACAGGAAGTATAACGCAGTAAATTAGCTGTTAATGTTTGAAGATTGATTAGCTAAAAAGATATATAAATACAACAGTTTAGTAATCAAATGCTTTGTCCTTTTACCTGATAACTTTTAACTTTCTGCTTTCAACTTTAGTGTTTTTGCCTATATTTGCCCAATCCTTCTTCAATGCAAAAGAAAACAATCTTTGACGGACAAAAAATTCAGATAACAATTAAGCGACTTTGCCGTCAGCTAATTGAAAATCACGACGATTTCGCAAATACCGTTTTAATCGGGATTCAACCCCGAGGCATTTTCTTGGCAGACCGCATTCAATCCGAACTACAGAGCATTTTAAAAAATAAGAAAATCTTAAAAGGAAACCTCGACATTACTTTTTTCAGAGATGATTTTCGCCGCAAAGACGGTCTTGTAACGGCTAGCAGCAATTCAATTGATTTTATAATTGAAGGAAAAAAAGTAATTCTTATTGATGATGTGCTTTGGACTGGACGAACAATAAGAGCAGCGATGGATGCCCTCTTAGCTTATGGGCGGCCTGAAAAAGTTGAACTTTTAGTGCTAATTGACAGAAGATTTAGCAGACACTTACCTATCGAGCCTAACTATATCGGCTTACAGGTAGATAGCCTGGATTCTCAACATGTTAAAGTAAGTTGGGCCGACGAAGGTGCAGAAGATAAAGTGATTTTATTATCCGAAAAACAATAAATAAAAAATGGCAGCAGACAAACTATCAACCCGACATCTTTTAGGTATTAAAGATATTAACCGGAATGATATCGAATTGATTTTCGAAACTGCAGATAATTTTAAAGAAGTGATTAACCGGCCGATTAAAAAGGTTCCATCACTTCGTGACATTACAATCGCCAATATTTTCTTTGAAAATTCAACACGCACCAAACTGTCTTTCGAGCTGGCCGAGAAAAGGCTTTCTGCAGATGTTGTAAATTTTGCGGCATCATCTTCATCAGTAAGCAAAGGTGAGACATTGATTGATACCGTTAACAATATCCTTTCGATGAAAGTTGATATGGTGGTGATGCGACATCCATACGCCGGTGCGGGTCAGTTTTTGAGCAGACATGTTAAAGCTCAAATTGTTAACGCAGGAGACGGTGCCCACGAACATCCAACCCAGGCTTTGCTCGATGCCTTTTCTATCCGCCAGAAACTTGGTGATGTTGCGGGGAAAAAAGTTGTTATCGTAGGCGATATCTTACACTCAAGGGTTGCCATTTCCAACATCCTCTGCCTGCAGCGTTTAGGCGCCGAAGTTATGGTTTGCGGCCCAACTACGTTAATACCAAAACACATTCATCAACTTGGCGTAAAGGTTGAACACAACCTGCTAAAAGCACTAAACTGGTGCGACGTAGCAAATATGCTTCGCATCCAGCTCGAGCGCCAAGACATTAAATACTTCCCATCGTTAAGGGAATATGCAATGATGTACGGATTGAATAAACAGATTCTGGATAATCTGGACAAAGAGATTGTTGTAATGCACCCTGGCCCAATAAACCGTGGTGTTGAAATTACCAGCGACGTTGCAGATAGCAAGCAATCCATCATTCTCGAGCAGGTTGAAAATGGTGTTGCCGTAAGAATGGCTGTTCTTTACTTGTTGGCAAGCCAGGGCTAAAACCAGCGAAATTTTCCACAATCTAACTTCCCTGATACCAAATAAAAATTCCTGTCGTTAATTTGTGTTATTAACAGATGTTAATTACTTCTGTTGATAAGCTTTGATACTATTTCTAATTTAGTACCGACCATTTTTGAAACCGTTGCAACAAACACCACCTGATAAAGTGCTGTTATAGCGAAATTATGATGGCGCATTACCATTGAAAAGATATACGAATGAAAAAAAAATACTTACTGATTCCGCTAATTTTAGCAGGAAGTTTTAGCACATATGCACAAGTTAGTGCGGTGCAAAACCTCAATAAAAACTATCAAACGGGGTTAGAATTATTAGATAAAGAAAAATACACAGCCGCATCGCAGCAATTTAAACTTGTAGAACAGCAACGTATTAAACCCGCATCGCAATCAGAAAGTAATGCAGAACTATCGCTGCTGAAAGAAAATGCAAAGTTCTACGCAGCTGTTTGTGCGTTGGAACTTACAAACAGCGATGCAGAGAGTTTATTTCAAGCCTTTATTCGCGATTACCCTTTAAATCCAAATACAAAACTTGCTTATTTCTATGTTGGAAAGACCTATTTCAATCAAAAGAATTATGAAAAAGCGCTAGAATGGTTTGAAAAAACCGATCCTTCCACCCTATCCGGAAAGCAAAGAAATGAATATCAGTTTAAGCAAGGCTATTCGTATTTCCAGTTAAAGGATTATGAGAAAGCCGAACCCCTTTTTGAAAAAGTTAAAAAAGAAGAGGGTGAATTTCAGGAAAGTGCTACTTACTATTTTGCCTACATTAACTACCTAAACAAAGAGTATAAAACAGCCTTAGCCAATTTCGAAAAACTTAAAGGCTCGCCTACCTATGAAGCAAGTTATCCGTATTACATAACCTCTATGTATTACCTGGATGAACGTTATGATGATGTAATAAGCTATGCGCTCCCAGCCATTGCGAAAACTAAACAACAATTTGAGCCCGAAATGCTGAGTTTGGTGGCGGCTTCTTACTTTGCAAAATCAGATTTTAAAAATGCTGAGAAATATTTTGCATCGTTTTACGCAAAAGATAAAAGCGAAGTAAAAAACAATCTCTTTATTTACCAGTATGGCTATTCCTTGTTTCAGAATAAAAAATACACGCAGGCGGTTGCTGTATTGGAAAAATTGAACACGGATGATGTTTACCTTCAAAATGGTATGCACACTTTAGGAAAAGCATTTATCCAGTTGGGCAATAAAGAAAAAGCCCAAAGTGCTTTTTTCAGGGCTTCGCGATTAGATTTCGACAAGGCTATACAGGAAGAAGCATGGTTAAATTATGCGAAATTAAGTTATGAGTTGAACTTTCATCAGCAAGCGCTTGATGCGACACAAACTTTCTTAAAAACTTTTCCAAAATCAAAGAAAATAAACGAAGCAAAAATTCTTTTGGGTGAAGTATTGCTTACCACAAAAAACTATCAGGCTGCCGTAGATATCCTCGAGCCAATCCCCGATAAAAACTTAGAGGCAAAAGAGGCTTATCAGAAAGTTACCTATTTCCGCGGACTTGAATTTTACAATGAAAGAGCATTCCCGAATGCCTTGTCTATGTTCTTGCGTTCTGATAAATTTCCCGAAGATAATGAGATACATGCCTTAAACACCTATTGGAAAGCAGAATCGATGTACGAACTGAGAAAATATGGTGAAGCGGTTGCTACATTCGAGAAATTTTTAAAAATGCCTGATGCCGATAAAACGGGCGTTTATAACTTTGCGAATTATGCGTTGGCATACGCCGCTTTCGAAGATGAGAAATACAGCAAAGCGGCTACCTACTTCGAGAAGTTTTTGGCAGGAAATGATAAAGACCAGAAAACGGTTGATGATGCAACAATTCGTTTAGCAGATTCATACTTTGTTAATAAGAGTTATGGCGATGCGATGAATAATTATAATAAGATAATTAGTCGCAAAACAAGTGCTGAAGATTATGCCATTTTTCAAAAAGGTATGATACAAGGTTTGGAAAACCAGTACGATACTAAAATTGCAACCATGCAAACTTTGCTGCAACGCTTTCCAAACTCAAATTATGCCGACGACGCGGGCTTTGAAACGGCTTATACTTATTTTAACAAAGGTGATTTAGAAAAATCTAAAACCGATTTAGTTGGTTTGGTTGCTAAGTATCCTCGTAGCAGCTATGTTCCAAAAGCGTTGGTAACCATTGGTTTGGTACAATACAATCAGGATCAGGACGATGCTGCTTTAGAATCATTCAAAAAAGTTATTCGTGATTATCCAAGTGCCGATGAAGCTAAGCAGGCAATGGAATCAATCAAAAATATCTACATCGATAAAGGCGATGCGAATGGCTTTATCAGCTATGCCGGCACAACACCACTAGGTAATTATTCTAATGCAGAACAAGATAACATTGTTTTCGCCGCTGCCAATAATTTATACCTTAAAGGAGATGCAAACGGTGCTTTACAGGCTATTAATGCTTACTTCGATAAGTTCCCGAAAGCAATTCATGATAAGGAGGGAAAATTCATCAGGGCAGAATCATTGGTTAAATTAGGCCGGCCAGAAGATGCTATTGCAGATTATGAATACATATTAAATGATTGGACAAGTGATTATACAGAGCGCTCGTTATTAAGTATTTCTAAAGTATTTCTAGACCAGAAAAAGTATAACGAAGCAATTGTTTATTTGAAGCGTCTGGAAACTACTACTGATTATAAAGCACATTACGGTTATGCAATTAATAATTTGTTGAAAGCTTATACTGCTCTAAATTCGGCTGACGACATGATAAAATATGCACAGCTGACCAAGGAGTCTGAAAAAGCATCAGAGGAAGAAAAAAACAGTTCGGGTTTATATGCTGGTAAAGCTTATTTATTGAAGGGCGATACAACCACGGCCGTAAAAGAATTTAAAAATGTTGTGGCCAGTACAAAAACAATTGCCGCTGCAGAAGCCAAGTATAACCTTGCTTTTCTGGAGTATACGAAAGGTGATTATAAAACTTCATCAAAAACCTGTTTCGATTTAATTAACAACATGGCATCATACGATTATTGGGTGGCTAAAGCATTCATCTTATTATCAGACAATTATGTTGCTCTCAAGGACAATTTGCAGGCGAAAAGTACACTGCTAAGCATTATCGATAATTATGATAATAAAACAGATGACATCATCCCTACGGCAAAACAAAAATTAGAAAAACTAACCCCGAAGAAGTAAAATCATGAAGTTTAATAAATATATATACAGTACGCTCATTTTTGCTGCCGGATTTATCACAGTTGAGGCGCAGGAAAAGAAACAGGAAGAGAAAGCGGCGGTTAGTGAAGAGATAGAGGTTGTTCGTCCTTACAAACCAATTTTAGCTGAAGCCGTTAAACTGCGGAGAAGTCCGAATTTGGATGATGTTAAAACCTATAAGGCGAAACTTAACTATAGTGTAACGGATAGAAAACTTGAGATTAACAGTGATATACAGAAGCTTCAGGCGCAGGCCTTGGTTGATGAAAAACAAACTGAGTTAGTAAACAATTACGTAAAAGGTGGCTTTGGCTCACTGGCAACTTTGCTCGGCGAGGTCTATGTAAATATGGGCCGCGACCCTGCCCTACAGGTTGGTGGCTATTTTAAACACTTCAGTCAGGAAGGTAAACTGAACAAGCAGAACAGCAGCAACCAGCAATTTAGCCTTTTTGGCCGGAGCATTATGGATGAAAATACAATTAGCGGCCGAATCAATTTCGAGCGCAATGGTTTGTATTTTTACGGTATCGATAATGATCGTCCTGCTTTAAACCCTAATCCTCAAAAGCAAGCCCTAACATTATTTGAGGCAGAAGGAGAGTTGATAAGAAATTATAAGGAAGATACTGATGCTTTTAGCTATGCTGTGAAGGCGAATGGCTACGTATGGAACGACAAATTTAGTGCAAAAGAAAGTTATTTAACTTTAAACGGGTATTTAAACAAGCGGATTAACTCTTTAAATTTAGGGCTCGCAGCATCAACCGAATTTGGCAATACCAAGGATCTGGCAACAAGCGTAGGAAATAATCTTTTGCGTTTAAACCCTTATATCCGTTTACAGGTAAAAGGGGCAAAAGTTACCGCCGGCATTAATTTCGTTCAGGAATTCGGAGCCTACAGCAGCACAAGGATTTTCCCAGCTGTTACCGCAGATTTTACATTAATTCCTGACTATTTACAGGTTTTCGGAGAAGTAAAAGGAGATGTAAACCGCAATTCGATGAAAACTTTTACAGATGAAAATCCATGGTTAAATAACAACATCCTGATTAAGAACACGGTTGAAAAATTAAGCATTAGTGCAGGAATAAAAGGCACGGGCGGCCCTGGTTTTGGCTACAAAGCACGTTTCTACATGAAACAAATTGATGACATGCCTTTATTTGTGAACAACTTTACCGATTTTAATAAATTCGACGTAATCTATGATTTTGGGAAAGCAAAAATAACTGGTTTGGAAGGTGAAATTTCGGTTCAGGTTAGCGACGCTTTAAAATGGACCGGTAAATTAAATATAGACGACTACAAGCCAGCATCTGAAACCTATAGCTGGTTTAAACCAGGTTTAAAAGTGAGTTCTAATTTCCTTTACACTTATAACAAAAAATTGAGCTTTAATGCAGCAGTAGTAATTCAGGATGATGTTAAAGCAAAGATATATACGAGCGCACCGGTTCCGGCAAGCCAGTATGTAGTTCCAAATACCAATATCGAACTCATTCAAACCGTTAAAGGTTTTGTAGATTTGGGCCTTGGAGCAGAGTATCGCATAAACAACAAATTCTCAGTTTTCGCTAAAGCTAATAACATCTTAAATACCAATTACAGCAGGTACTTATTTTACCAGGTAAACGGCTTTAACGTGTTTGGTGGCCTAACCTATTCTTTTTAAGCACGTTAATTTATTATTGTGTCGATTTAGAATAAAACGCTAATTTTACCGGAATGGATATCTTATTATACCTTTCAGAACTCTTACAGCAAAATACTTCGGTTGGCTTGACCGGCCTTGGTACCTTTTTTAAAAAGAAATTTGCTGGCAGATACGACAAGGAAAAACAATCGTTTTTACCTCCGGGATATAGCCTGCAATTTACCAGCGATGTTAAGAATGAAAACTTGCTGCAAACCTTTATCTCCGAAAAAAGGAGTATTTCAGCTGAAAGCGCAGCATATTACATTGCTCAATTTGTTGAGGATGTAAACAAGCGTTTGGAGATTGACCACGAGGCTGAGCTTGAAAACATAGGTCGCTTATTTTTTACTGAGCACGAAGGTTTAAGTTTCGAACCATCTAAGGCTATAAATTATGGTTCTGAGTTTTATGGTTTACCAGCGATAGCAGAAACTGAAGTTTCGGCAGAGCCACCAGTACAACAGAAGACAGAGCAGGAAATTCAAACCAACCCTGAAACAGCGCATGAAATTTATGATGAAATTGCGGAAGCTCCGGGTAAGGACACACATTTAACTGCCAATAATTTGCCTCAGAAAGAAGCAAAACATCCTCTAATCGAAAACATAGAATTAGATGAGGTTAAAGATGATTTGAAGCATACGCTTGCCAACTCAAATGTGGAGTCAGCGTCAACTGCCGATGTTAAGCATGACGAAGTTGCTGTGCCTGAGTCTGTAAAAGAGCAACATCAGGAACATCCAAATCGGTTTGGCCATCAACCAGAATCCGAACTTCCTAAAACCTACGTAAACCTTGAGGATGATTCATCAACAGTCGAAAAAGTTATCGAGGCTCCCGAGTTTATAAAAGAACAGCATGCGGAGCATCCAAATCGATTTGGTAACGACCCGCTTGACTATACCGAAATCCACGAAGAAGAAAGTAAATCGGTTTGGCCAAAGGTATGGATTGCCCTTTTTGTATTAATTTTACTTGTCGCAATCGCGTACTTTGTTAAACCGGAATGGTTCGGAAATTCAGCAACAGTGGAAGCATCGCCATCGGTTGCTAAAGTTGTAGATTCTGCAAATGTAAACAAGGCCGATGCAACAAAAACCAAACAAGATTCGATCGCAAAAACCGATAGTATTTTAAGGGCAAATCAGGTATCGGCAATGGCTGATACGGTTAGCAGAAAAGATATCACGCCTAATCAAAAGCAAACCGTAGCTGCTCCGGGAACATCGATGTTTCATGTAATTTCAGTTTCTTACGCAACTGAAGCTGCTGCGCAACGATATATCGATAAAGTGAAGAAAATTGGCCTTAATGCAACCATTGCAAAGATGGAAGGCAAAAGAAAAAAAGTCAGCATTGCCAGCTTTACCACAAAAGATGAAGCTGAAAAACAAAAGAATATCCTTCAAAAGAGATTAAAAGGTGAAGGATTTTACGTTAAAGAAATAAAAAACAACACACAACCATAATGATAACTTTATTAATTCAAGACACCACGCAAGCGCTTCAAGACACGGCAAATGCCTTAAACCCGACATTATCACAACCGGCACCGGAATTGCATTTTATAGATCTGTTATTCAAAGGTGGTTGGGTAATGATTCCGTTGGCTTTTTTAGCCTTCCTGGCATTGGTTATTTTCGTTGAACGTTATCTTACAATTAAAAAATCTACAAAGGATGAATCAAATTTAATGGTTCAGATCAGATCTTACATACAGTCTGGAAATTTGGAAGGTGCTTCTGCCCTTTTAAGAAACAACAATTCGCCCCTATCCCGCATGTTGCAAAAAGGGCTAAAAAGAATTGGGCGTCCAATTAAAGATATTGAAGGTGCAATTGAAAACGTTGGAAAATTAGAAGTTTCAAAACTCGAAAAAAATATAAGTATTTTAGGTATTGTTGCTGGTATTGCACCAATGCTTGGCTTCGTGGGTACAATTGTTGGGGTAATTACCATTTTCCATCAGGTATCAATAAAAGGAGCAATTGAAATCGGTACAATTTCTGGTGGTTTGTACACCAAAATGATTACGTCGGCAACGGGTTTAATTATTGGTATTATTGCTTATGTTTTATACCACATTTTAAACATAATGGTCGAAAAAATCATTCTTAAAATGGAAACCGATGCAATTGACTTTATTGATTTATTAGAAGAACCGGGTAAATAATGAATTTAAGAAAAAGAACTAAAGGCTCGGTAGAAGTACATACATCGGCATTAAATGATATAATGTTCTTTCTGATGCTGTTTTTTCTATTGGCATCGGCGGTCGTAAATCCACAGGTGGTTAAGTTGTTATTGCCGCAATCATCCAGCGGACAACAGTCTACAGCTAAAAAAGCAGTTACAGTTAGTATAGACGAGAATTTAAATTATTTCGTTGATAAAAAACCAGCAACTGCAGAAAGTCTGCAATCAGCTATTGAAGCTTACCAAAAGCTGGCGCCTGATATGACCATTATTTTATATGTGGCCAAAAATGTTCCTGCAGAAAATATAATGGTTGCCTACGATGTAGCGAACAAATTGAAATTAAAACTTGTTTTAGCTGTTGAGCCGAAAAAATAATGAATTACAAAGAAGAAAATAATTATCCAAAAGCCGTCGCAATTTCTACCGGAATAATGGGGCTTTTGCTTGCGATTAGCTTTTTAATTGTGATTAATTCTTTCGAGCCACCCGAAGATTTGGGTATGGGCGGGATGGTTGTGAATTATGGGACTGCTGAAACCGGCATGGGTGATGATTATACAAGTATCGAGGAACCATCTGCGGATCCAAACGCCAACAATAAGCGGCCAGATAAAGTTGTGCCGGAAGAAAAGGTTACGCAAAATACCGAATCGCAAACAAGTGATAAGGAGATTCAGACACAGAATACAGAAGATGCAATCAGTGTAAATACGAAAAAAACGAAGCCAACTACAACTACCCCGACAACTACAGCAGAAGAAAAACCTTCAAAGCCGGTTATTAATCAGAATGCGTTATACAAAGGCAAGAAAAATACCGGTCAGGGCGGCGGCGATGGAACTGGAAACACTCCTGGGAATCAGGGCTCGGTAAATGGTGACCCATTGGCTAATAATTATGGTAACGGGGGTTCAGGCTTCGGAAATAAACCAATAGAGTTAAGGCGCTTTTCTAATCTCGTTATACCTAAAGATGACGGACAGAAAACCGGCAAAATTGCCATCAGAATCTATTTCAACAAAAATGGAGACATAACAAGGGCAAATCAGGAGTTAAAAGGTTCTACTATTACAGATACTGATTTAGTTAACAAGTGTATTCAGGCCGTGCTAAATTCGTCGTTAAGTAAATCAGATGTTGGCACCGATAACCAAACAGGTGTAGTCGTGTTTAACTTCAAAGTGAAATAAGCCTACCCATTTCTATTTTCTTTATTAAAAAGGATGAACTATCAAGAAACGCTGGATTTCCTTTACAGTAAATTACCCATGTTTACCAGGGTTGGTGCCGCTGCGTTTAAGAAAGACTTAACCAATACAATCATTTTTTGTGAAGCTTTAAACAATCCACAAAATAAGTTTAAAAGCATCCATGTTGCAGGTACGAATGGCAAAGGCTCTACATCGCACATGCTGGCCTCTGTTTTACAGGCTCAGGGTTTCAAAACCGGATTATATACCTCACCCCATCTGAAAGATTTTCGCGAACGAATTCGTATAAACGGGAAAATGATAAGCAAAGCTGAAGTTAAATCTTTTGTTAAAACGAATAAGAAGCTAATTTTTGAAATCGAACCCTCATTTTTCGAAGCTACTGTTGCAATGGCCTTTGAACATTTTGCGAGGCACCAGGTGGATATTGCAGTCATAGAAGTTGGCCTTGGGGGTCGTTTGGATTCAACAAATATCATCACGCCAGAAATCTCTGTGATTACAAACATCAGTATCGACCATACGAATATGCTTGGAAACACCTTGCCGGAGATTGCGGGCGAAAAGGCCGGGATCATAAAAAAAGGAATCCCTGTAGTTATTGGTGAAACTCACCCTGAATCTGAACCCATTTTCGTTGAAAAAGCAAAAGCTGAGAGCGCCCAGATATTTTTCGCAGATGATGATCTAGAAGCTCGGGATATTTCCGTTAAAAACAATAAACTACAACTATCAGTTTATGAAAAGAACACACTTAAATATCAAAAATTAAAGACTGACTTAACAGGCTTGTATCAGCCAAAAAACATTTTGACTGTATTAAAAACACTTGATGTTTTAAATGAGCATAGCGGACTTGAGGTTGCGAAAAAATCAATTTACGACGGGCTCGCTCAGGTTAAAAAACTTACAGGCCTACAGGGGCGTTGGCAAACTTTAAGCAAAAACCCGCTGATGATTTGCGACACCGGCCATAACGAGGCTGGCATAACGGAGGTGATAAAAAATATAGAACAGACGCAGTATGAGCGCCTCCACATCGTTTTCGGGATGGTAAAAGACAAGGACATCACCAAAGTATTATCGTTAATGCCAAAAAACGCAAGTTATTATTTTTGCAAGCCACACATAGAACGTGGCCTTGAAACGTGCGAACTCCAGAAGCAGGCAGCCGCCTTTGGGTTGGAGGGAATTGCTTGCCAGTCAGTGCCGGACGCCAAAGCGACTGCGATCAGTCATGCGGGTGAAAATGATCTGATTTTCATCGGTGGCAGCACTTTCGTAGTGGCCGAAGCACTATAAAAACTTTACAGAAAGTTCAAAAATTCTTCATCTAAAAATTATTACTTTTAGCGTTTAAAATAAATTAGAATGAAGAAAATTTCGAGCTTAATCGTTTCCCTGTCTATCTTATCGCTCACAACAGTTTCAGCTCAAACAAAAAAATCAACTCCTGTTAAAACATTCCCCGCTGAAGTTGCCAGACCAAAATTGGTTGTTGGTTTAGTGGTAGACCAAATGCGCTGGGATTACCTTTATCGATACTATAACCGGTACACTAACGGTGGATTTAAAAGACTAATTAACGAAGGATTCTCGGTAGAAAATACTTTCATTCCATACACGCCAACGTACACTGCAGTTGGGCACAGCTCTATTTACACAGGTTCTGTACCGGCCATCCACGGAATTGTGGGTAACGATTGGTACAATCCTGAAACCAAAAAGAACGTTTATTGTACAGAGGATTCGACCGTTGTTACGGTAGGCAGCACGCCATCGAACGAGGGAAATATGTCGCCAAAAAATTTATTGGCAACTACAATTACTGACGAATTGAGATTGGCTACAAACTTTAGGGGAAAAGTAATTGGAATTTCTCTTAAAGATAGAGGGTCTATTTTGCCGGCTGGCCATGCCGCAAACGCAGCTTATTGGTACCAGGGCAGCACAGGAAACTGGATTACCAGTTCATACTATATGAAAGAAGTTCCTAGCTGGATTGCTGACTACAACAAACTTAAATTAGCGAATAAATTTTACGCAAAGAACTGGGAAACGCTGTATCCAATAGCATCGTACGTAAACAGTACCGCCGACCAAAAAGATTATGAAGGTAAAACAAGTACATTTCCACATCAGCTCACTCAAAACATCGACAAAAATTTCGATGCCATTAGAAGTACGCCTTATGGAAACACAATAACGCTTGATTTAGCGAAGCTTGCAATTTTATCAGAAGATTTAGGACAGGATAACATCACCGATTTCTTAGCAGTAAGCTGTTCAGCAACAGATTATGTTGGCCACGCGTACGGTCCTAATTCAATTGAGGCAGAAGACACCTATCTCCGCCTAGACAAAGATTTTGAAGAGTTTTTCAACTATCTTGATAAAAAGGTTGGGAAAGGGAATTACACTATATTTTTAAGTGCAGACCATGGCGTAGCACACGTCCCAGGTTTCATGAAAGAGAACAAGCTTCCGGGCGGCACCGTGAGCGACAGGGATATCGTTTTTAAATTAAACAGTTTTTTAAACGATAAATTTAAGGTTAACAATGTAGTGTTAAAATCAATGAATAACCAGATAATTTTTGATCATGATAAAACCGACAATGGAACAGTTAGTTTCGATGTTATTAAATCAGCATCAATGGAATTCTTAAAACGAATGGACGGCTTTGCGAACGTTGTCGATATATCAAGAATTTCATTAGCTACAATTCCAGAAGTGCAGAAGAAAATGATTACGAATGGTTACAATGCCCGCCGAAGTGGCGACCTTTACTACATTCTCGATCCAAACTGGTTTAACGGCAGTGCTACCGGTACTACACATGGTAACTGGAATCCTTACGACTCGCACATTCCTTTAGTATTTATGGGTTGGGGAATAAAACCCGGTGCATCAAATAAAACACATTATATGACTGATATAGCGCCGACCCTCGCAGCTTTATTGCACATTCAAATGCCAAGCGGTTGCGTTGGTGAGCCCATAACGGAGATTACTAACAAGTAATAATCCATTCATCAGCAATTCATTGCCCCGGAAGGTTACACGCTTTTTGGGGCATTTTTATTTATAATCAGTATCAATGCTATTAATCATCTGCCAGATAATAAGTAATTCTTACATTTGCGCAACCAAATATATTTAAGGAAAGATTTATCTTTTCTCCAAAATACCGCAATATGCAACAAGTAGAAATATACAAACCAAAAAATAAAATCCGTTTTGTAACCGCTGCTTCTCTTTTTGATGGGCACGACGCAACGATAAACATTATGCGTCGAATTCTGCAATCATCAGGCGCTGAAGTGATACACCTGGGGCATAACCGCTCTGTTGATGAGGTTGTTAACTGTGCCATTCAGGAAGATGTTCAAGGTATCGCAATGACTTCTTATCAAGGCGGACATATTGAATATTTTAAATATATGTTCGATTTGCTTCAGGAACGTGGCTCGGGCCATATTAAAATATTTGCCGGCGGTGGTGGCGTTATCTTACCATCAGAAATTGAAGAGTTGGAAGCCTACGGCATCTCTAAAATTTATTCTCCTGATGACGGAAGGCGAATGGGCCTTCAAGGAATGATAAATGATATGCTCATACAAACGGATTTTGTTACTAAATCAATCATTACAGATGAATTAGTAACCATTCCAGGCAAAGATGTTAAAGCAATTGCCGGCGCAATTACGGTGGCAGAAAACGATCCGGAAGGCGCTCAAACATTTGTAGACGAGCTAAAAAAGCTTTCGAAAAATAATAGTGCTCCTATTTTAGGCATCACAGGAACCGGCGGTGCCGGAAAATCATCGCTGGTTGATGAGTTGGTTAGAAGATTTCTTGTGGAGGTTAAGGATAAAACATTAGCAATTATCTCTGTAGACCCTTCCAAACGTAAAACTGGCGGCGCTTTACTTGGCGACCGCATACGCATGAACGCCATTAACAATCCGCGGGTTTACATGCGCTCACTTGCAACACGACAAGCAAACCTCGCTCTTTCCAAAAATGTTCAGGAAAGCATAGATATTTGTAAAGCTGCTGGTTATGATCTAATAATTGTGGAAACTTCCGGTATCGGCCAGTCTGATACAGAAATTACCGAACATTGTGATGTTTCCTTGTATGTGATGACACCAGAATTTGGCGCTGCCACTCAACTGGAAAAAATTGACATGCTTGATTTTGCCGACCTTGTCGCTATCAATAAATTTGACAAAAGAGGTGCCTTAGATGCATTAAGGGACGTTCGTAAACAGTACAAGCGCAACCATAATATTTTTGATGCGAAAGATGAAGAAATTCCGGTGTATGGAACTATGGCATCGCAGTTCAACGACCCTGGCATGAACAATTTGTTTGTGGCCTTAATGGAACAGATAAAAGTTAAAACAGGAACAGATTTCCATGCAAAAATGGAATTAACGGCCGAGCAATCAGAAAAGATTTACATTATACCGCCGGATAGGATTCGTTATTTGGCAGAGATTGCAGAATCCAGCCAGATTTACAACGAATGGGTTGATAAACAAGTAGCGATTGCCAGAAAAATGTATCAGCTTAAAGGTGTAATAAACCTGGCGGATGAAAATAAAACTTTAGCAATTGGTCCCGGACTGGAAGAAGCATACACGCATTTCGAAGAGCAATTGGACGGCGAATGTAGACGATTACTCCGCCAGTGGCCTGAAACCAAACGCAGTTACAAAGAAGAATTTTTTATCTACAAAGTGCGTGATAAAGAAATTAAACAGCCCTTGTATTACGAGTCGTTATCCAAGCTTAGCATTCCAAAAGTTTCCCTACCCCGTTATGAAGACTGGGGTGATATTTTGCACTGGCTGCTTACGGAAAATCTTCCCGGAGAATTTCCATACGCGGCGGGTGTGTTTCCGTTGAAACGGGAAGGAGAAGACCCAACAAGAATGTTTGCCGGAGAAGGCGGGCCTGAACGGACAAATAAGCGTTTTCACTACGTTTCGTTGGGTCAACCCGCCCACCGTTTGTCTACAGCGTTCGATTCGGTAACCTTATATGGCGAAGATCCACATGTTCGCCCGGATATTTATGGCAAAATTGGTAACTCGGGCGTGAGTATTGCCACTTTAGACGACGCGAAAAAACTATATTCAGGCTTTGATTTATGTGCTGCCTCTACATCCGTATCAATGACGATAAATGGTCCTGCACCTATGTTGTTGGGGTTTTTCATGAATGCCGCCATAGACCAGCAATGTGAAAAATACATAGTAGAAAACGGACTGGAAGCTGAAGTAGCCGAAAAAATAGATGCGATATACAAATCAAAAAATATCCCGAGGCCAAGCTATAACGGCACACTGCCAGAAGGAAATAGCGGATTAGGGCTTATGCTACTCGGCGTTACAGGCGACGAGGTGCTACCTTCGGAAATCTACTCAAAAATAAAGGCCTATGCAATCAGTTCAGTCCGTGGAACCGTCCAGGCAGACATACTCAAAGAAGATCAGGCGCAAAACACCTGTATATTCTCAACAGAATTTGCCTTGAGGATGATGGGCGATATTCAGAAATATTTTATTGATGAAAAAGTGCGGAATTTCTATTCTGTATCAATTTCGGGTTATCACATTGCTGAGGCAGGCGCAAACCCGATTTCGCAGTTGGCATTCACATTAAGCAACGGCTTCACATTTGTAGAATATTACCTTAGCCGGGGCATGCATATTGATGATTTTGCGCCAAACTTATCATTTTTCTTTTCCAATGGCATCGATCCGGAATACGCAGTTATTGGCCGCGTGGCCAGGCGTATTTGGGCTAAAGCAATTAAAAATAAATACAAAGGAAACGATCGATCCCAAAAGTTAAAATACCACATTCAAACATCCGGGCGCTCGCTTCACGCTCAGGAAATAGATTTTAACGATATCCGGACCACTTTGCAGGCCCTGTACGCCATATATGATAACTGTAATTCATTGCATACAAACGCGTACGATGAAGCCATTACCACGCCAACCGAAGAGTCAGTACGCAGGGCAATGGCAATTCAGCTCATCATAAACAGGGAATTAGGATTAGCAAAAAATGAAAATCCGTTACAAGGCGCATTTATTATAGAAGAACTTACGGATTTAGTAGAAAACGCTGTTCTTCAAGAATTTAAGCGCATAAACGATCGTGGAGGCGTATTAGGTGCAATGGAAACCATGTATCAACGTGGCAAAATCCAGGAAGAAAGTTTGTATTACGAAACATTAAAGCACACCGGCGAGTACCCAATAGTTGGCGTTAATACCTTCTTAAATAAAAACGGTTCTCCAACAATTGTTCCGGGCGAAGTAATCCGCGCTACTGAAGAAGAAAAGCAATATCAAATAGAAACGTTAAAAGCCTTTCAAGATAGAAATGAAGATAAGTCGGCATATCTCCTCACAAAGCTTCAAAAATCGGCCATTGCGGGCGAAAACATTTTCGAACAGTTAATGGAGGTTTGCAAAGTCTGTTCATTAGGACAAATTAGCAAGGCATTATATGAGGTAGGCGGACAGTACCGTAGAAACATGTAAAACAAAAAAAGCCACGATTAAAAAATCGTGGCTTTAAAAAAGTTTATCAGTAATTTAACCAGCTATCCAGGTAAATTTATAATCGATAGTTGGGTTTTTCATTCGTTCCGCTACCCGCAAAAGCCTTGCCGGCAAATTCATAATATAATCTCTAGCTTTTTCACCAGCCTCATCCAGGTCACGCATGCCTTCAATTTTCCAATCTTCAATAAGCTGCTGCATAATTTCTACATAATCTACCGCAGTGTAAACACCAAGTCTTTGTGCAGCATCCGTAAAGTGGCCAAAGGTCTGCCCAATTTTCAAGCCAACCTCACGTAAAAAATGAGCAGGCATCACAATCTTCTTACGCATCATGTCTTCAAAAGCAATCATTGCTTCATTAGGGTCAACTTCAAAAATCTTATTCATAAAATCTTTGTAAGCCTTTGCATGCCTTGCCTCATCAGAAGCAATTACACCACACATTTTTGATAGTAAAGTATCTCCATCCTTTTTGGCCAGAGAAGCTACTCTACGGTGCGAAATGTTCGTGGCCATTTCCTGGAAACTTGTATAAATAAAGTTCCTGTACGGGTCATGACCGGTACCGATATCGAAACCGTCAGCGATTAAATATTGCGTAGAAATTTCCATCTGCCGCATATCAACCCGCCCAGAAAGATATAAGTACTTGTTCAACAAATCACCATGCCTGTTTTCTTCTGCAGTCCAATGCCTGTTCCACTTCATCCAACCACCATCTTCCTTCATACTAGGCCCTTGAACCATTGCAAGCCAGGATTCATATGTCGGCAAAGCCTCTTCCGTTATTGTATCACCAATCAAAACTGCAACTAAATCGTAAGAAAGATCCTTAGCATTTTCTCTTAAATTTCTAATGTCCTGAAAAAATGTGTCGCTTGTAGAATCGGGTAAGAAATCAGACGGCTGCCAATTTGTGTCAATTGGTTTAAGATAGGTATCCATCATCTCAAGCATATATTTTTCAATATGCACCATTACTTCCCTTCTTTTATCTGCAAAAAAACTCATTATCTGTGGTTATATATTTGTTATTAGCAAAGATAGCCAAATAATATGGCAAACCTTACAATATTAACACAAATGGCCTAATTCAGTTTTAAATATGATATAAGTAGTGAAGAGTATGTACATTGATACGCATAAAAAACGCAACTTATCTTACATTTTAAGCCAGGTTGTATTCCGCACCATTCTTACTTTGCAAATTGATAATGGTAAACATTTTTCCTAAACTCAAAAAGCGCTCATCTAACCTTTCGATTAGCTAAACACACAGGTTAAAATTTTGGAAAACGAACGGTGGTTTTCCATAGGTGCTGCAGCCCCGCTGTTTGCTACAATCTTTTTGGGCTTCGTGTGCTGCCGGAAGTGAAAGTTTTGTGCAGCCAAAAAGGATTTCCGCTGCCATCGGGTTTAGGGAAGCCGGTTCCGGTGGTACCTAAGCCCGCCTGTTTCCGCCAGCACGGCCAACTACCTTGCCCGCCAGTAAAACAGCCAATGAATTCGCTTTGGCCTTTTAACTTTAGTCTTTCAGCTTTAGTCTTTGCATACTCGGCCTTTCAACTTTAGTCTTTCCGCTTTAGTCTTTGCGTTTAAGTTTTTAAACGAAGAAACCCCTGCAGTTGTTACTGCAAGGGTTCTTGTTAAGCTGCATTTTATGCAGTTTAAGATTTGGCACCGACCTACTCTCCCACGTG
>NZ_LMPU01000003.1 GCF_001423945.1 Pedobacter sp. Leaf194
ACTTAATCTAAAAGGAATGAGCCCGGTTAAATACCGAGCTCATCATATTATTAATTAAATTAAATTTGTCTAACTTTTCGGGTGCACTTCATTTTTAGAAGCCTTTCTATTTTATTATTCGATTAACAATTACTTATCTTTCTTATTGCCACCTCCAAATACAGAGAAATGAACATAACGCTTAGGATTGGCTTTCAAATCAATCATTAACTCGTCAAGGTTTTTAGAAGCGCTATTTAAGTTATTGTACATTTTATCATCATTCAATAATAAACCTAAACTTCCCTTACCGCTTTTGATTCCTGAAATAACGCTTTGCAAATCTGCTATCGCATTGTTGGCGTTATCGAGCGTTTCTTTGAAATTCGCTGCAGCAAATTTATCTGTCACAGTATTTATATTCGTCAATATATCGCTGATTTTCTTGTTATTGTTATTTAGGTTAGCTGTAATTCCTTCAACATTTTTAAAGATAGCTTCGATACGTGCACTTTCAGAACCTACTAATCCGTCAACCTTTTTCGAAGTGGTTTCTAATGATGCTAACGTTCCGGCGATACTATTGAAACTTTTATCAACATTTTTTTGGAAGTTTGGATTAAGTATAGAGTTTACGCTGCTTAAAATAGAGTCCATTTTACCGATGATTAGCTCTGCTTTCTTTTGAACGGGTTGCACCTGCTCCATTAAACCTTTCTCAACATTTGCGTTGAGTGTGAAACCATCTTCGGCCATTTTTTTAGAATTACCTAAAGACATGACGATCGCTTTGCTACCAAGAAGGTCGGTACCTTCCAGCCTTGCTATGCTATTTTCTGGAATTTCGTATTTGCTATTGATGCTTAGTGTTGCCAGAATTGTCCCTCCGGGCTCTAATTGGAGTTTCGCTACCCTTCCGATTTGGTAACCGTTAATCAAAACTGGCTTAGAAACTGTAAGTCCATCAACCCTGGTATATCTGGCAAGTAGTGTAGTTTCACTAGAGAAAATTGAATTTCCTTTTAAAAAGTTGTATCCAATAATTAACAAAGCAATGGCAAATGCAGCTAAAATCCCTACTTTGGTTTCGTTCTTAATCTTCATGAGTGTTTTTATTTAATGGCTACAAGTGCTAAAATTACTAATTAATACTTGCAAGAGCGCTATAGTTTATTTTCGACGGTTAAATATGTAATTACGATTACATAATGTTTACATCGTTAGTTTTGTTTGGTATTTTTTATAAAATTCTAAAATGGTCTACATTTATAATGCCAGTTAATTAACCTCTATATTTTTCTTGTAGGTTTTTATCGCTGCCAAAATGGATGCTGCAATTTCATTCTGCCCTTTTTCAGAATTGATATATCTTTCTTCATCCTTATTTGAGATAAAGCCTACTTCGGTTAAAACTGCAGGCATGCCGCATCGTTGTAATACTAAAACGCCTTGCTCTTTAACGCCGCGACTTAAACGTTCATCTCTGCTGATGTAGCTGTTTTGAATTAATTTTGCAAACTTAATACTTTTATCGCGAAAGGCATTTTTTAATAGCGACAAAAGGATGGAAGAGGCAGGGTTATTTGGATCGTAGCCATCATACTTGCTCTTGTAGTTCTTTTCCAGCTTGATATCCGCATTTTCCCTGATGGCTGCATCCTGTTCTTTCAATCGATGAGAACCTGCCACTAAAGTTTCTACTCCTTTTATGTGTTTGTTTCCAGGTGGCATTGAGTTGCAATGTACAGAGATGAATAAATCTGCGTTTGCATTGTTGGCAATTTCCGCCCTTCGGTACAAATCCACATCTACATCCTTTGTACGGGTATAAATCACCTTAATATCAGGAAGTTCGTCTTTTAGCTTTGCACCAAGTTTTAAAGCCACCTTTAATGAAATATCCTTTTCAGTAGAAAAGCTACCAGAGGCGCCCGGTTTTCTGCCGCCATGCCCTGCATCAATAACAATCGTTTTTATTTTATAGCCTTGAGCTGAGGCTATGTGACTATAGATTAGACCAAGAAAAAGTACTGTTAAGAGCTTACTACTCATTTAGGATGTTTTAGAAGGATGTTTCTGCCAAGCGTTTGTAATTTTTTATTGCTCTGATAATGCCACCTACAATTTCGTTTTGTCCTTCTGGAGAATTCATGTAATCTTCTTCTTCCGGATTACTAACAAAGCCAATTTCGGTAAGCACCGCCGGCATAGATGCCCTTGCCAAAACGGCCAAACTCTTTTCCTGCACGCCTCTGTTAATTCGGCCTGCACTTATATATTCCTGTTGAATCATCGATGCGAACTTCAAACTCCTGTCTCTGTTGGTTTGTTTCATTATCGAAACCATGATATCATTTTCCGGAGTATTGGCGATAAAACCTTCATAGTTCTTTTGGTAATTATCCTCCAGAAACATCGAAGCATTCTCCCTTTTGATAACCTCGTCCTGTTCGTCCATCCGGCCCATACCAGAAACAAAAGTCTCTGTTCCGCGGGTTGATGTACTTTTTGAAGTAACTGTTCTATAAACAGGAACCTTTCTTCCTTTTACTTTTTTGTAATAATCTACCACTCTTGATACCCGAACAGGCATATCATTTAAGTGTATGGAGATGAATAAATCTGCTTTGGCATTATTTGCAATGTTTATTCGCTCGTAAAGAGGAATAAAAACATCGCTTTGCCGGGTGTAAATTATTTTAATATCCTTAATACTATCTTGTAAGGCTTTGCCGAGGTTGAGCGCTGTTTTTAACGCAACATCTTTTTCCCTGGAATATACGCCATGGGTAGCGCCATCTTTACCGCCATGGCCGGCGTCAATTACAATTGTTTTGATTTTATATTCCTGCGCAATTGCCTGATTATCAATTGTATTGAATAGTACTAAACAAATAATAAGTGTTAAAAGGTTTTTAAGATACATCAATGGTATATTTTTCACTAATTTTGAACGTTTTTGATTAAACATTTGTGCAAAAATAACATTCAAATACGAATTTGAAACTTCTTAGCAACTCTATTTTACTATTTTCTGTCATTTTATTAACACTCAACGTTAATAAAGCTAACGCATTTTCGGCATTTTCATTGCAGCAGGTGGTTCAACAAGACACAATCAAGAAGGATACTTCTAAAGTAATAACTAAAAATAACAGCGACCTGGATAAAAAAGTAGAGTACAAAGCCCGGGACTCTGTGAAAATGAGTAAAGATAAAAGCATCATATACATGTATGGTAATGCCCGGGTTACCTATGGCGACTTTGAGTTGGATGCAGACTACATTAGATACGACCAAAAAAACAATATAATTTTCGCCAGCGGAAGAACAGACCCTAAATCGAAGCGATACGTTGGAAAACCGATATTTAAATCTGGCGCTGAAGGCACAGCCATGGCCGATTCACTTTACTATAATTCAGCAACGACCAGGGCAAAGGTTTTTGGTGTTTTCTCTGAACAAGAGGGTGGATTTTTCTCCGGCGGACAAAGTAAAAAACAGGCTGATGATGAGGTGCATATCAAGAATATGATGTACAGTACCTGTAACTTGCCACATCCGCATTTCGGGTTAATGATTAGCAAAGGTATCGCGACAGAAAAAACAATTATCACCGGTCCGGTTTACATGAAAATTGAGGATGTTTCAACGCCCTTTGCCTTACCTTTTGCGTTTTTTCCAAAACAAAACAAACGAACTTCGGGCATTATGTTGCCCACGCCAGGTGAGGATGCTACAAGAGGATTTTTCCTTCAAAATTTTGGATATTACCTTGGCCTAAACGATTACTGGGACGCCAAATTACTGGGTACAATTTATACCAACGGTTCTTACGAAGGCTCTTTGCAAAGTAATTATACGAAAAGATACAAGTTTAACGGCGGTATAAATATCAATTACGCAAGCACGCGAAACGGTATACAGGGATTAGAAGACGTTGGTAAAAACTTCAGGATTGGCTGGAATCATAGTCAGAATCCAAATGCAAGTCCGGGTTCTACATTTACGGCGAGTGTTAATTTGAGCTCCAGTTCTTATTATAAAGCAACAGCCGCCAACGCCACTTATGATCAGCGAGCAATTGCGCAAAACAGTTCGAACAGTAGTATTGCATATTCGAAAGTTTTGGCGGGTGGTTTATTTAATTTCAGTACCGCGTTGAGTGCTACGCAGGATTTTAGTGCCGGAACTATTGCCTTACAGCTACCAACATTAAACCTTAACATGTCTACCATCAGTCCGTTCGATTCTAAAAACCGTACCGGCGAGCAAAAATGGTATCAGAAACTTACCGTGGGTTATAGCTTAATCGCAAATAACAACATCAATACTGTAGATAGTATATTGTTTAAACCTGCCGGATTAAGAAAACTGCAAACAGGATTTAATCATACAATTCCACTTGGAATAAACTTTACGCTGTTAAAATATTTAACTTTTAGCATGGGTGGAACCTATAATGAAGTTTGGAATTTTCAAAGTATTCAGAAAAGATACACCGCATTTACTGATGGTTCGTATACATCGAGATTAGATACCATTAGTGGTTTTAAACGCGGTGGAAGTTACAATCTATCAACAAGCATGTCGACAAAAATTTATGGTAAAACCAAAGAATTCAAAAATCTAGGGAACATAAAGCAGTTGAGGCATGTGATGACACCATCCGTTAGCTTTACCTACTCGCCAGATTTTACAGACCCGTCAAACGGCGTTTATAAGTATGCCGAAGCAACAGACGCAAACGGAAGAAAGGTTAATTTATTAGACGCTTCCGGCAATCCATTGAAATACTCGATATTTGAAGGGATGGCTTTTCCGGGGTCTTTTTCTGGCAGGCAGGCTGCGATAGGTTTTACATTAGATAACACGACAGAACTTAAAGTTCGTTCGAAAAAAGACACTACAGGCACTGGCGAAAGGAAAATTCCGATAATTCAGGGTCTAACTTTTAATGGGTCATACAATTTTTTAGCTACAAGGCGAAAACTTTCAGACATTAGCTTTAGTGGTCGTTCACAATTCACCGATAAGTTGGGCATCTCCTACAATGGAACATTTAATCCGTACGTACTTCGGGATACCATCAGCAACGGAATCAGATCAAAAGTAGAAATCGACCGTTATTTTTGGCAGGATAAACGCGTACTTCCAAGGTTACAGAATATTGGTTTCTCTTTTGATTACAATTTCAATGCAGATGCTCTTAAAAAGAAAAATGCAGCCTACGATAAAACCAAAGAACAGATTGAAAAGCAGGGAATGACTCCATTACAATCGGAGCAATTAAATGCAGTTAACCGCGATCCGAATGCTTTCGTTGACTTTAACATCCCATGGAACTTTGCATTTTCTTATAGATTCGATTATTCAAACATTTTGGGCGTTCAAACCGTTACCAATACATTAAACTTCAATGGCGATTTTAACTTAACGCCAAAATGGAAGTTTACTTTCAACTCTGGGTATGACTTTAAGAATCAAGGATTAACGCCTATGACTTTGGCAATTTATCGCGATTTACATTGCTGGGATATGAGTGTGAACTGGATTCCATATGGTGCCTATAAGAGTTATTCAGTTACTATAAAAGTTAAAGCATCAATATTGCAGGATTTGAAATTGAGTAAAAGACAAGGGTTTTACAGTACAGGATATTAATATGTTAGCCGAAATCATAACCATTGGTGATGAAATTCTCATTGGCCAAATCGTAGATACCAATTCAGCCTGGATGGCTAAGCAACTTAACGCTATCGGTGTTTCTGTAAAGCAAATCACCTCAGTTTCTGATAATGAAGATCACATTATACAAAGCCTCGCCGACGCAGAAAAACGGGCAGATATCATTTTCATTACGGGTGGTTTGGGGCCCACCAAAGATGACATTACCAAAAAGACTTTAGCGAAGTATTTCAATATGGGTTTTCGAAGAGATGAAGGGGCTTTGGAAATGGTTCGTCAAATTTTTGAAAAATACAAGCGACCGTTAATCGATATAAATATGCAACAGGCAGATGTTCCCGATGGTTGCGAAGTAATTGTAAACAAAAATGGAACTGCACCTTGTATGTGGTTTGAGCAGAACGGAAAGATTTTCGTTTCAATGCCTGGTGTTCCTTACGAGATGATGTATTTAATGGATGACGAGATTTTGCCGAGAATAAAGGCGAAATTCAAATTGCCTTCCATTATTCATAAAACCATTCTTACAGCAAATATTGGAGAGTCTTTTTTAGCCAAAGAGATCGAAGAAATTGAAGATGGTTTACCACGGCACATAAAACTTGCTTACTTGCCAAAATTGGGCCAGGTACGCTTACGCCTTTCGGCTACCGGCGAAAATGAGGCCTTGCTAAAAAATGAAGTAGATAATGCCGCAAAGCTTATTATCGAAAAAATTAAAAAGTTCGTTGTTGTTGATGATGATATTCCACTTGAAAAAGCGGTTTTGAATCTGATGAAAGAAAAAGGATTAACCTTATCTACAGCCGAAAGTTGTACCGGTGGCTATATTGCGCACCTGATTACGCAGCATCCCGGTTGTTCGTCGGTTTACTGGGGCGGGGCAGTCGCTTACGCTTATGAACTGAAAGAATCCATTTTAGGGGTAAAGATAAGCACACTTAACACATTCGGTGCAGTTAGCGAAGAAACCGTTCTTGAGATGGCAGAAGGTGCTATCCTGCATTTTAAAACTGATTATGCAATCGCGGTAAGCGGTATTGCAGGACCGGATGGCGGAACAGGAGATAAGCCGGTAGGCACTGTTTGGATTGCCATTGCCTCTAAAAATAAAAGTTTAGCTAAAGTGTTTAATTTCAGCAACAAACGCATTCAAAACATTGAAAGATCTGCCGTTTCCGCTTTGGTGATGTTATTAAATCTACTAAAAGAAGACCAACACAAAGAATAAAAACTGTATTTTTGTCGCTATACCAATATATAATACTGTAATTTAATATGGCTCAATACGAATTATTGTTACCAAAAATGGGTGAAAGTGTTGCTGAAGCAACCGTAATTAAATGGGTTAAACAAATTGGAGACACTATTGATTTAGATGACACCGTGTTGGAAATCGCAACCGATAAAGTCGATTCTGAAGTTCCATCTCCTGTTGCGGGTAAATTGGTAAAGCAGTTATTCGCTGCTGATGAGGTAGCACAGGTTGGAGATGTAATCGCAATTATTGAAACCGAAAGTAAAGCTTCTCCCGAAGAAAAAGAACCTGCAGCTGCCGTTACGGAGGGGAAAGAGGAGACAATACCAGGTCTGGAACAACTTCCTGAAGAAAAACCGGCTGAAGTACAAGCAGATTTTAGCTCAACCGACCGTTTTTATTCTCCATTAGTTAAAAGCATTGCATCACAAGAAAATATTTCTGTCCAGGAGCTTGATTCCATCAAGGGTTCGGGTGCAGATGGTCGTTTAAATAAAGACGATTTACTGAGTTACATTGCAAATAGAACTGGCAACAAGATAAATGCTGCCCCAGCAGAAGCGACACCTCAACAACAACCGGTTGCAGAAGTAAAGACTTCGCCCGCACCAGCTGCAGTGCCGAGTAAAACATCTACCACATCAGTTTCTGGTGGTGATGAAATTATTGAGATGGACAGAATGCGTAAGCTTATCGCCGACCACATGGTGATGAGTAAAACCACTTCTCCGCATGTAACCTCTTTTGTAGAGGCTGACGTGACGAATATGGTTTTATGGCGCAACAAGGTAAAAAACACCTTCGAAAAACGCGAAAATGAGAAAATCACTTTTACACCAATTTTTGTTGAAGCGGTTGCGAAAGCAATTAAAGATTTCCCGATGATTAATGTGTCCGTTAATGGAACACAAATTATTAAGAAACGCGACATTAATATTGGTATGGCTGCTGCTTTACCAAGTGGTAACCTAATTGTTCCAGTTATAAAGAATGCAGATCAGCTTAATCTGGTTGGTTTAACTAAAGCTGTCAACGATTTAGCGGTTAGAGCACGTACCTCTAAACTTAAACCAGACGAAACACAAGGCGGCACTTTTACATTAACAAACGTTGGCTCGTTCGGGAACGTAATGGGAACACCAATTATTAACCAGCCACAAGTTGCTATTCTGGCTGTTGGCTCAATTAAAAAGAAGCCTGCAGTTTTAGAAACTGAACATGGAGATGTAATCGCAATCCGCCACATGATGTTCCTGTCCTTATCTTACGACCATAGGGTAGTTGATGGCTCGTTGGGTGGAATGTTTGTTCGCAGAGTGGCAGATTACCTGGAAAACTGGGATTTTAACAGAGAAATTTAGATATTTATTAAATACGTGAAGTCAGGTTCTACAAAGCCTGACTTCCTTTTTTAAAACCATAACGCTTGCAATCTGTTTCTAAAGAAATATAAATCATGGCTAAGTTTTCTGAATTAATAAACGGTGAGAAACCTGTTTTAGTAGATTTTTTCGCAGAGTGGTGTGGCCCCTGTAAAATGATGAAGCCAATTTTGGAACAACTGAAATCGCAGGTTGGCGATACGGTCTCCATTATCAAAGTGGATATTGATAAAAATCAGGCTGCCGCATCGGCCTACAGCGTTCAAAGTGTGCCAACTTTAATGTTGTTTAAGCAAGGCAAACAAGTTTGGCGCCAAAGCGGTGTTTTACAAGCAGCCCAGCTGAAACAAATCATCGATTCGCACGCCTAATTAAACTTGCAAAACATTGTTAGGCGTTACCGCAAAGATGTGTTCGTTTGTTTTAGGATATATATTGTACAAGCCAGTAAACGTACTAAACGCGGGTAAAACTGCGTACTCTTTTCCAAAATAGAAGCAAGGAAACTTTAAACGCTGCTTTGCCTTGCCCACAATTGTAACGCCAGGATGAATGTGGCCACTTATCGGATATAGTTCTTCTTCTGTACATTTCGGCGCATCATGAATGAAGCAGAATGGGCCAAGACAGAAACTTGGTTCGTGGATTTCAATTTGCATTGAACTGTAATCTGCATTTGCCAGCCGATCGTGATTCCCTTTTACCAATAATAATTTCAATTCATTAAACTGCCTTCTCCAGGACCCAAATTCATCAATGTCGGTATTTAGGCCATGATGAAACATGTCGCCATTGATTAACAAGGTTTGTGGCTTGTATTTTTCGATAAGTAGGGTTAGGCGTTGTAAATCGTTTTGTGCAATTGTAGAAGGCACCTGAACGCCTGCTGAACGGAAATGGGCAGATTTACCCAAATGCAGATCGCTAATTGCTAATAATTGATGTTTTGGTAGGTATAAAGCCCTTTCCTTGTCTAAAATCAGTTCTTCCCCGTGGCTTGTAATCGTCATTAACCAGTTTATTTACATGCAATCCGTCCATTCTATGGATAGGATTATTTATTTAACTTTCTCCGATTCGGCTTTCATTCTCGTGATTCGTTGCTCGAGCTCTTCCGAACTCATGTTTTCCCTCAAGCTATCAACCTTAATCGGAAAAGACAACGGCGTAAAACTCTTAGGGTTAGTAATAATTACCGCACCATTTTGAATCCGCTCCAAAGCTGTAGCCAATCTGGGTTCTTCCAGTTGTTGGTAAAACACTTCATCGTAAGCTTGCCGCAAAAGTAAATTATGTTTGTCGTAATCACTAAAAACATTAAAAAACAAACCTGCAGATGACTGCAGATGCTTATTTGCAACATATTTTCCGGGATAACCCTGAAAAACCAAACCAGAAATACACGCAATATCCCGAAATTTTCTTCGGGCCATCTCTGTAGAGTTAATACTTAGCGTAATATCTTCCGTGAGATTTTTTGGCGAGAAAACCTCATAGGCAATGGATTCATCCATCGGAATTTCAGTGTCGCTAAGCAATTCGAAACCATAGTCGTTCATGGCGATAGAAAAACTAATTGGTAAAAGTTTACTCAATCGAAATGCAACCAATGCAGCTAAAACCTCGTGCACCAGGCGCCCTTCAAAAGGGTAGGCAAAAAGGTGAAAACCTTCTTTATTATTGATCAATTCAATTAATAATTCATCGTTTCTGGGTACATGGGAACGTTCTTCTTGCAGGAGAAACAGAGGGTAAACAGAATCCAGCTCTTCATCCTGATGGGTTTTATCTAAAGCTTCATTATATTTTTTACGCAGTACCGAACCCAAGTTAGAAGATAATGGCAGGCGGCCACCATTCCAACTCGGCGAAATTGCATTTTTCTGCTTGCTCACGCGAACAATTACAGTCATATCCTTAACGTGAACAAATTCCAAAACCCTGCCAGCCAAACGGAAATTATCACCTGCTTTTAAACGGGTAACAAAGTATTCTTCTACCATGCCGATGTAGCCGCCAGACAGGAATTTCACCTTCAGCATTGCGTCGCTAACAATAGTGCCGATATGTAAACGGTGGCGCATGGCGAGTTGCCGGCTTTTTACTTTCCACAACCCATCTTCATCTTTTGTTACTTTTTTAAATTCGTTGTAAGCGCCTAAACTGTCGCCGCCAGAAGTAATAAACTGCATAACCCAGGTCCACTCTTCAGGTAAAATTAATTTAAAAGCATGTGTGTTTTTGATTTCTTCGTAGATGATTTTGTCGTCGAAGCCGTCGCCAATGGCCAGCGTTACCAAGTATTGGACAAGTGTATCAAACACCATAATAAAAGGTTCTCTGCTTTCGATATTATTTGTTTTGGCGGCCTCTTTTATTGCTGCTGCCTCTACAAGCTCTAAAGCGTGCGTTGGCAAAAAATATATTTTTGATACCTCATGTGGTGAGTGGCCGGAACGCCCTGCACGCTGTAAAAACCTGGCTACACCTTTTGGCGAACCTACTTGTACAACGGTATCAACAGGTTTGAAATCTACCCCCAAATCTAAGGATGAAGTAGCAATTACAGCCTTTAACTGCCCCGTATGCAAGGCATCTTCAATCCAATTGCGCAATTCAAAGTCTATCGACCCATGATGAATTGCAATCCTGCCGGCAAGTTCGGGATCTAGATTAAGCAGATGCTGATACCACATTTCTGACTGGCCACGGGTATTAATAAATATTAAGGTCGTCTTACTTTTCTCAATAATTGGCAGCAATTTATAGGCTAGTTTCAATCCCAAATGCCCGGCCCAGGGTAAAGTTTCAATATCATCGGGTAGGATAGATTTGATGACGATTTTCTTTTCCAGGTCTGCCTTTATAATAATTCGCCGAGCGTTAAAATCTGGTTCAAGAACATCAAGCGCTTCCTCAATATTTCCAATAGTAGCCGAAATTCCCCAAACACGTAGGAATTGATTTTTTTCAGTTTTTTGCAAACCCTTAATCCTGGAAATTGCAAGCTCGACCAAAACGCCGCGTTTACTACCTAAAAGTTCATGCCACTCATCGGCAACCACACATTTTAAATTTTTAAACAATGTTGATGAACCTTTTTGGGCAAGTAAAAGATGCAAACTTTCGGGAGTAATCAGTAAAATTTCAGGCATCGATTTCTTTTGCTGTACTTTTTCAGCTTGAGAAGTATCTCCGTTTCTCACACCCACATGCCAATCAAGTTCCAGTTCGGTAAGTGTTTCCCGCATGGCCCTGGCAATGTCTTTTGCAAGTGAGCGGAGTGGCGTAATCCAGATTAGCTGCAAGCGGTCTTTCGCTTTTTTATTACTCGCCTCGGATGCATTTATGGCCTCAATGGCAACTGCCAGAAACAAAGAAAATGTTTTCCCGAAGCCTGTTGGTGCATTTACCAATCCGCTGTAACCGTTAAGGTAGTTTTGCCAGGCATCTTCTTGGAATTTGAACGGCTTGCGACCATTGGCTTTAAGCCATTGCTTAATTTTTTTGTAGCCTTTGGTTTTTGTTTGGTCCATGTTTTAAACTCATTTGCCTGACGGCTAATTTATTATAGTAATTCGGGGTTTAAAAATCAAAATTCTACACACGAGCTTTAGCTTTGCTTTGAGCTTCGACTTATGTAGTGTTTATAATGTTGATGCGAGCAATTGCCTCAAATCTTCCAATGTATTAATTTCGGCAGCCTTTTTATCTTTTCGCCAGCGTAAAATTCTCGGAAAGCGAAGCGCCAATCCTGCTTTGTGGCGTTTACTTTCCGCGATTCCTTCAAAAGCAATTTCGAAAACAAGTTCGGGTTTTACGGTTCTAACCGGGCCAAATTTTTCGATGGCATTTTTAGTTACGAATGAGTTAACCTCTTTGATCTCCTTATCCGTTAAACCAGAATATGCTTTTGCAATGGTAACTAAATTTTCGCCATCGCGAACTGCAAAAGTATAGTCGGTAAAGAAATTCGCTCTCCTGCCACTACCTTTTTGGGCGTAAATCATTACGGCATCAACCGTATAAGGATTAATTTTCCATTTCCACCAATCGCCTCGTTTACGCCCGCTGTGGTAATGCGAACTCATTTTTTTGAGCATTATGCCCTCGCTGTTTATCGAACGCGATGTTTGCCTTAATTCAGCCAGTTCTGCCCAGGTGTTACAATTTATAATCGGCGATAAAATTACCGGGCTTTCCTCTAGGCCGCCTATCGTCGGCTCTAATATTTTACGTCGCTCACTCAAAGGTTTTTCCCTGATATCTTCAGTCTCGAATTCTAAAATATCGTAAACAAAGAAACCAATTGGCGCATCTTCCAACTGTTTTTTGCTTATAGATTTTCGGTTTAAGCGTTGCTGCAAGGTACTGAAAGATAGAACCTGCTTATCCTGAACGGCTAATATTTCGCCATCTAGAACAATCCCATCAGGTAAAACTTCGCTCAAAAAGTGAAGTTCTGGGAATTGATCAGTCACCAACTCTTCGCCCCGGCTCCAGATAAACAGTTCTCCGTTACGTTTAACGATTTGTCCGCGGATGCCATCCCATTTCCATTCTGCCTGCCAATCTGCAATATCGCCTAATGTCTCCGGTTCGTTTTCCAATGCATACGCAAGGCAAAAAGGGTAGGGCCATGAGTTATCTGTGTTTACGTGTATTCCGTTAATCAGTTCATTAAAGGTGATTTCGTAGGGATTCCATTTACCCATAATGCTGTGCATTATCTGCGCACTATCCAAACTGCTTTGTTTAGCCAAAGCGTTTACAAGCATTTTATTAGAAACCCCAATCCGGAAATTTCCTGAAATCAATTTATTGAAAATGAACCTTTCCTGAGTTTCTAGTGTGTTCCATGCGTTTAAGATGAAGCTCTTTTTGGTTTCATCGTCTTTGCCCTCTAAGTGATGTAAGTCCTCAATCCATTGGTGTAATTGTAAATCGGAAGTATTTTCGGCAGGCGGCAGGAGTAATGCAATGGTTTCACTTAAATCGCCAACATTAGAATAGCTTTCCGAAAATAACCATTCGGGCGTTTGCGTAATCTCGATTGCCCAATATTTTATCAGCGCTGATTTTATTGGCCGGCGGGGCTTTTTACCGGTAAACAAGGCAACTACCCAAATCTTATCTCTATCGTCAGCAAAGTTGAAATAATCAACCAAAGCCGCAATTTTATCGTTTGTTTTGTTACTCAGTTCGAGCTGCTGGATTAATTTGGCGAAACGTTTCATTCTGATTTTTGATTTTTGGTTTCAGAATTATTGGTTTCAGTATCTGCTAAATCCACTTTATTTTCTTCATCGTCTTCCTGCCCAAACTTAGTCATTACTTCTTCCGACTCTATGCCTTCATCATTTAGAAAACGACTAAATGCGGCCGTAAAGCCGTGTGTAACATATACTTTTTGGGCACCAGTTGCGGTTATAGCATCCATTAATCCTGTCCAGTCGGCATGGTCGCTTAAGGCAAAGCCTGCATCGGCGCTTTGCCAGCGGCGGTGTGCCCTAACCTGCATCCAACCAGAACAAATTCCCGTTACCGGATGCGATAAATTTTTAATCCAACGACTATCACGCATAGCTGGTGGCACAATTACAATTCCTTTTTGCAGTTCATCCTTAGTGGTTTCCGGGGTAATCCTGATGGCTTCGGGTAGCTTTACTCCGGCATTTATAATTACCTCATTTAGGTTGGCAATGCTATTGTGCACGTAAATTGGAACATCGCCGGCAAGATTTTTAATCAAGCGTTGTGCTTTACCCAAACTATAGGCAATTAGCACGCTCGTTTTTTGTTGTGGAATGTTATCGTTAACCCAGCTTTTAATTTTATCGAAAACGATATCCTGCTTTTGCCATTTATACACAGGCAAGCCAAAGGTGCTTTCTGATACGAATGAATGGCATTTTACAGGCTCGAAAACATCACTAATACCATCATCTTCTGTTTTGTAATCGCCAGAGATAACGCACACTTCGCCTTTATATTCCAGCCTTACCTGTGCTGAACCGATGATGTGGCCAGCCGGATAAAATGAAATGTTTACGCCATTACGAACAATACTTTCGCCATAATTTAATGTTTCAACATCTAAATCCTCGCTAATACGGCGTTTAATTATTGGTTTTGTTAAAGTATGGCAGAGATAATGTTTATTACCAAAGCGTACATGGTCGCTATGTCCATGTGTGGTTACCGCATAATCCACAGGCCACCATGGGTCCACATAGAAATCGCCTTGCTTACAGTAAATGCCTCTTTTAGTAAATTCGATTAATGCCATGAGTAGTAAACAATAAACTTAGGTTTAAGTTTTACGGTAATATCGGGTAATTACACGATAATCTTAAATATCGGCTAATTACCCGATAAATTGAATTATCGGCTAATTGCCCGATAATATTTTTTGATTTTGCTAATTAAATCTTATATTGTAGCATGATTGGCATTATAACAGGTGATATCGTAGGTTCAAGGAAGATTAAAGATAGCTGGCTAACAAGCCTGAAAAACGCTTTAAAATTTGCTTCAGACCAGAATAACAAATGGGAAATTTATAGGGGCGACAGCTTTCAATTAGAAGTGGCGCCAGAAAATGCAATTAAAACAGCTGCATATTTAAAAGCTTGTATCCGGATAAATAAACCTGCAGATGTAAGAATGGGCATTGGTATTGGCGATTTGAAAAACAAACGAAAAAAATTGTCGGAATCTAGCGGAGATGCTTTTATAAACTCTGGTGGTGCTTTTGATAGCCTGAAGCAGGCTAAAGTTAATTTAGCAATCAAAACCGATTTCCCGGATTTTGATGAAGAAATTAATGTATTAATTAAGTTATCGTTAATTTCGATGGATAGCTGGGGTGTGGTTGCGGCTGAAATGGTAAAACTGGCTTTAGAAAACGAAAACATTCTTCAAAATGAGCTTGCATTGCTTTCCGGAAGAACACAATCATCGGTTAGCGAAGCTTTAAAACGTGCTCATTTTTCCGAATTAATGGAAATGGATAAACTTTACCGTAAAAAATTAACTCAAATGCTTTCGAAATAATGGAAATCTATTTAATCAAAATACTTATTGCACATTTAATTGGAGATTTCTTTCTTCAGCCCGACTCATGGGTTAAGGATAAGGCAAAAAATAAACTGAAATCTGTGAAATTGTACCTGCATGTTCTGGTACATGTGGTTTTAATTTTTATTATTTTCATGAGTTTCGAAGTATGGAAAACAGCCTTAACAATTGGTGTGCTGCATTTTGTTATTGATGCATTGAAATCGGTACTTCAAACGAAGAAGAACGCAAGGATATTGTTCTTTGTCGACCAGATTTTACATTTCAGTTCAATTGTTTTGGTATGGCATATTTTTTACCAGGGCTACCTAAACATCAGTTTTATAAATGAAGCTAAATATTGGATCTTGATATCCGGACTGTTGTTTTTAACAATTCCAACATCAATTATTATGAAAGTAATTATTGCTAAATGGCTACCGGAAAGTGATGATGAAAGTCCGAAATCACTGCAAAACGCCGGGAAATACATTGGAATTTTAGAACGGGTTTTAATATTTGTTTTCATCCTGACCAATCATTTTGAAGCGGTAGGATTTCTATTGGCAGCTAAATCTATTTTTCGATTCGGCGATTTGAAAGAGGCGCAAGATTTAAAGTTAACCGAATACGTGCTCATTGGAACCCTGCTCAGCTTTGGAATTGCTATTGTGGTTTCTTTAATGGTTTCGGGCTTAATTAAGTAACCTTTCGTTGTCTATAGGGCAATATGCTAAACAGACGCTAATAGCTGTAGCACAACTGCACAGTAAACCCGATTGAAATCGAAATACTTTTTTAAAAGATTGAAATGAAAAGCGGGGCTATCGAAACCGATTCCCCGCTGAAATTGCTTTTCAAAATATAAATCTATCTCGCTCCCGGCGGACAGTTATCTTTCAAAAATTTAGTATAAGTTAAAGATAAGTGCTCGCTCGTTCCTTCGCCCTCAGAAATGCTATGGGTGCGATTTGGATAGCTCATCAGTTGAAACACCTTTTTGTTTTTAATCAATTCGTTAATTAACATTTCGGCATTTTGATAGTGGACATTATCATCGCCTGTACCGTGAATGTAAAGTAAATTGCCTTTCAGGTTTTTAGCATACGTAATAGGAGAGCCTTTAATGTAAGCCTCTTTACTTGGGAAAGGAGTGCCCATATAACGCTCCTGGTAAATATTATCGTAGGTTAGCTGATTGCCCACTGCTGCTATTGCAATGCCGGTTTTGTAAATTTCAGGATATTGAAACATTAAATTCAGCGTAGACGAACCACCACCACTCCAGCCCCAAACGGCTACACGGTCTTTATCCATAAATGGGTTTGTAGCAAGCAATTTTTTAGCGGCCATAGCCTGATCCCGAATGTTAATTACACCGATATTTTTATAAATGCCTTTTCTCCAGGCCGTTCCTTTCGGTACTGGCGCACCACGATTATCCATCGAGATATAGATGTAGCCATCTTTGGCCATATCACCAGCATAGAGAAAATTTCTACCGGCACCATAAGTATCAGCAGCTGTTGCTGAGGCGGGTTCACCGTAAACATAAAATACAACCGGATATTTTTTATCTGGATTAAAGTTATCTGGTTTTTTCATCCAGCCATCCATTTCAATTCCATCTTCGGTAGTTACCTTGAAAAACTCAACTTTGTTTTTTGGCGCTTCTTGTTTTGATAATTGCGTGGTAACGCTACCGTCCATCGTGAAAGGGTTGCCGGTTGAAAAATTCATCCATTCGGTAACTGGCCTTACTACTGAACTATTGTAGCTATGACGGGCAAACGCGGCATTGGGCGAGATATCATAACTATGTGTTCCCGGTAAAACAGACGGCGTAACTTGTTCTAACTTACCCTTACCATCTAACTTAGTTTTATACAGGTATTTTTGCGTAGCATTGGTTGGCGAGGCCATAAAATAAACATAGTTGCTTTTATCGTCAATCAGTTTTACATCAACCACATCATAATTACCCTTTGTTATCAGCGTTTCTTTTTTGCCATCGCGACTAATTCTATACAAGTGTGCCCATCCATCTTTATCGGATAGTATTGTAAATTCTTTATTCTCGTTTAACCATTTCCACTCGTCCTGGGCATCAATCCACGACTTTGCTTTTTCTGAGTAAATTGCTTTAGCGGTACCTGTAGCGGCATTGCAAATGAAAACAATACTCTCATTTTGTTCGCGATTAAGCTGCTGTAAAATAATTTCGTTGCTGGCAGGAACCCATTGCATGCGAGGAATATAATGTTGTATATTATCGCCGGGAACATTCAGCCAGTTTGTTTTTGCAGTTTCAATATCAACTATCCCAACTTTACACGCCGATGGATTTTCTCCTACCTTCGGATATTCTACCGGAATAGTATATGGGTAAATTGAATCGGTATTGTTAATCATCAGGAAATTTTTGATTTTGGTCGCATCAATTTGCCAGTAGGCGATAGATTTCCCGTCTGGACTCCATCTGAAACCATCTCGGCAATCGAATTCTTCTTCGTAAACCCAATCGAAGGTTCCGTTAATCATTCTATCGGTGCCATCTGTGGTTAGCGCTTTAGCATTTGTGCCATCTACATTTTCCACATATAAATTGTGCTTACTTACATAAGCTACTTTATTGCCATCCGGAGATAGTTTTGCAAACATTAATGATGATGCAGGTTTATCTTTACCAATCTGTGTAATTTTATTGGATGTTAAATCGGCAAGCCAATAATCTCCGCGTGTATCATAACGCCAAACTTTTTTGCTATTTGTGTAAATTAATGCTTTGGTTCCATCTGCAGAAAGCTGGAAGCTTCTAACTGCAATAGGTGCATTTTTGCCAGCCGGAGTGAGCAGAGACCTAGAAATAATTGTTTTCCTATCATTTTTAGGAAGCATAACAGAAACGATTTCTCCGCCAGCAATCTGATAATAAGAATTGCCATCTTTAGCCCAGTTTATGGTTTGAGCTTTTAAATTAATTATCGCAAGTAAAAACAGGCAGGTAATTGATACCTTTAAAAGTAAGTGTTTAATCATATGGTTAGGTCATAAAAAAAGCTTTTTAACTTTCGGGCTAATTTAAATAAAAAGCCGGCAGTTAAAAAGCCTTAATTTATCAGAAAATGGTTACTTATTCGCCACCGCCTTGCTGTTGTAATGCTTTCATTTCAGCATAGGTAATTTCATCATAGCCAGCAGGAATTTTGGTTACAGAAAGTTCTCCAACTTTACCTTCAGTTACAGATTTTAAGGTAACTGTTGCAGCAGAAGTTTCTACTAATACGATAAAGCCTTTAACTTCTTTAAAATCTGCTGTTGCAATGTTTACTGGAACGTCTACATCAGTTGTTGCCCAAAGCTCTCCGGTACCACCTTTGTCATCTTTAAAAGTATATTTCTCCGCGTTATAACCGCCAACAATTTTCTTTTCGCCTGTAGCTTTAAAATCAGAATACTTTGGTCTTGCAGCGTTTTGCTCCTCCATATCTGCTTTTGTCATTTTAGAAGCCAACTGTTTTTGAGCAACCGGAATATCAACCAATAACAAACCATTTCCTGATTTATTATCCATAAAAATGCCAACTGATGCAGGACCAAGGTCGAGCTCTAATTTTGATATGTCGCCATTAAATTTCACCTTTTGTTCTGCCGGAGCACCCGGAGCGTCAATTTTGTATTTCATTCCATAAACCAGTGTACCTTCATTTATCTTTTTTTGCGCATGGGCAATGATAGCCGTGCTTACCAGGATCAAAGCGACAACGCTTGTTTTGATTGATTTGAACATGTTCTTATTTTTAGTTAATGTGTTAGTTACCAGTTAATTTTTTCTTTCTTTAAAAATGAAGCTATTCCCCTTTTAAAGTCATCGCTTTCGCGTACACGTGCATTTATCTGTACCGCGATTTCTAAACTTTTTTCGAGCAGGGGGTTCGTAGTTTGCGTAGTTAATTGTTTTGTAATCATCAATGAATTTCCAGAACTCTCGTTACACAAACTTAGTGCAAATTCTTTAACAGTTTGATTAATTTCGGATGAATTTGTTACAAAATTTATCAGTTTGTATTCCAGGGCTTTAACTGCAGGAAAGGTTTTTCCTGTTAACAATAATTCTTTTGCCACGGTCTCGCTAACTTTCTGTTTTAAAAAACAAGAAACTATTGCCGGCACAAAACCAATTTTAACTTCGGTGTAACCGAAATTACTTTCGGGGGTAGCAAACACAATATCACATATGGTTGCCAAACCGCAGCCGCCGGCAATTGCATGTCCCTCAACTTGAGCAATTACAACTTTTGGCAAGTAATAGATGGTTGTGAACAGCCGTTTTAAATTGTTCGAATCGGCTACATTTTCTTCGAATGAATTTTGCTGCAACTGCTGCAAATATTCTAAATCAGCGCCTGCGCTAAAGCTAGCGCCGTTTGCATTTAACACAACAACTTTTACATCATCATCTTCAGATGCACGAATAAATTTTTCAGTTAATTCGGAAATTAATGGTGGATTTAGGGCATTCCGTTTTTCAGGTCTGTTGATGGTTATGGTTGCAATTCGTTTTTCTACGCTGTACAATACCAGGTTTTCCATATTATTGGGTTAGGTAAATCAAATATGCAGGATTTTTCTTTAAAACGTGTGGCTCAATTCCATTTTTCATCGCAAAAGTTTTAAGTGCCTGTATTTTGTAATCTCTGTTTGTGGCATCAACAATCATATTTTTATATTGGAGTTCTTGAGGGAGACGCTCAATTCTAAAATAGTTGTTAGCGGTTAACCAAACGCTTGAGAATTTGCCTTTTGCGTTAAGCTTTTTATGATTTAACTGTTCATCAATGATTAATATGTTGTAAGTTTTAAAAACGATTTGATTGTCTTTTTTGATAAAGTGTGATGTGATCGTGTCTTGCTTTAAGCTTATTACATCAATTTTATTCACCCGCGATTGCTCGAGAGCAGGTGCCATAAAGAATTGGTAATTCCGGTCGTCTACCTTCAAATCAGTAACCAGAACAGCACTTCTACCTGTTATAAACGCAGGTCCATAGTTTTTCCGCAGCGTAAAAAAGATAATTTTATTTTGCTTGGTGGCCTGCCAATCATCGTATGCAACCATTGAAACATACACGCCATAAACGAGAACTGATGCACTAAGAAATCTCTTGGAAAACTTTACCAGGGAATATATTAAAAGTGCCAAAGCAAGGCTAAGCAAAATTAATTCGGGCGTATTAATCCACACAGATGAAAATGTTGAAAAAGGTAAATCGGCAATCCACTTTAATACACTATTTGTATTCACAATAATCCACTCGAAAACGGGCGAAATTTTGTCGACAATTGGGATAAGTACAGCGATTCCTAAAATCATAATTAAAAGCAGCGGTATAGCAATAAATAGATTTCCGAAAAGAAAATAAACCGGAAATTGATGGAAATAATATATACAAAGTGGAAAGGTGACCAATTGAGCAGCGGTAGAGAGCGCTACCAGTTCCCAAACTTTATTAAGCCACTTGTTTTTAATATAAATCCATTTATATATTTTCGGTTGCAGATAAATCAATCCAAAAACGGAAATATACGAAAGCTGAAAACCGACATCCCAAATTAAAAACGGATTATAAATGAGTTGGCAAAATGCCGCAAAAGCTAATATGTTGTAACTGTTTTTGTTTTTAGCAAATGTTTTCGCCGAAATAAAAATAGTAATCATAATGGCGGCCCTAACTACTGAGGGGGAGAGGCCAGTTATTAGCGCATAAGTCCAGATTAAACTGCAAATAATCAGAAACTTCAGAAGCAAAAAATATCTTTTTCTGTTTAAAAAGCCCAGGCAAAAATCGAGTACAAAGAAGATTATTGCAACATGGCTGCCAGAAACAGAAAGTGCATGTATCGTTCCTGTTTTAGAATATGCCGCTAATGTTTCTTTACTTAAATCTGCCCGGTAGCCCAAAATTAGTGTCGACGCCACCGCGAACGCCTCGTCATCTTTTATCAATTTGCGGTATTTCGCAATTTGTTGTTCTCTTAAATTCAACGCGAATTTTATTATCGGGTTGCCTATATTTCTGCTGGTTCTAAGTAAATGTTTTTGATTAACAAATGTCTGCTGGTAAATATTCTGACCAGCAAGCCATTTTTTAAAATTGAATTCAGCGGGATTGTAGGCTGGCTCAACTTCTAAATATTTTGCTGATACAATTAATTCATCTCCGTAAACTAGGTGAATAGGATTGATACTATCTAGCTTTAGCGCTACGAGCAGCTGTCCGCTCAGTTTAACCTGCCGTGTAGCTTCATAGCCAGAAAGAACCCTTGCCTTAAACCTTAAGATATCGTTTGTTTGCTCGGGCTCATCATTGACCCAAATTTTTAGATAGGGGTAACTTTTCTTTCCAAAATAATTTCGTTTGAGCGTCTCGTTGTTTAGCAGGCATAATAATCCCCCTAAAACAATGAAGAACAGGTAAATAACAATTCCTACAATCCCCTTAAACTTGTAAAAACTAAACTTGCCGTAAGTAAAATTGAGTAATGATATTATGAGAAAAAGCAACAATGCAACGAGTTCTAAAGCGCTGAGGATTTTTAAAACCGGATAAAAATACGACAGTGCAATTCCAATTAATAGTGGAAAGAGGATTCTTACAAAAATGTATTCTGCTTTAAACATTTCTAAAATTGATACCTTAACTGAATCTTGACTTCTGACTTTTTATTTCCTTGTATCTCATCTAAATATGACCCAACGCTTTCCACATCTTTATAAACGAACATCGCATACCTAGCCCAGATATTAAGCTTTTTCGATAGGTTGTATTTTAGATTAAGGTAAGTTCTCACGCCTTTTCCGCTGTACATCCCGAAAGCGAAACTATATAAAACATCATCTTCATCAGCGTAGATTCGGCTGTTATAGCTAGGTGTGTCAAAATATGCCACTCGAACATTGCCGGAAATTTTGGAAAATGTTGGAGCATATATTACATCCTGATAAATCAGGTAACCGAATTCGCGTACAGCAGTTCCTTTTTTGTATTGAGAAATTTCTGCACGATTTTGAAAACTCCATTTTTTGTTGACTTGCCAGCTTACATCAAATCGATAACTTCCTTTCCTTACATCATCAAGATAATTTATTGGAACAGCTAAATCTGTATTTTGCTGCTTGTTCTCAGTTTTAAACCGGGCTAAAAACTTAAGCGTTTTGCTTGGTGAATAGATCGCCTGGCTCAATATTTCATATCCTTTTGATGGTGCATCGACCCGATACTTTAGCCAGGGAAACTGAAAATAGTCGCCATAAAATGCAAACGACCATTTCTTGTTTGGCGTAATATTTAAACCGCCATATAGACCCTTTTCATTTACGGCATCACTTGCCTCGGCTAAAGCCTGGTTAAAAAAATTGTGGTAATTTTTATCGTAACTGCGATAAGTTACAGCCGCCGAAACGATTGGCGAAAGACTAACCAAAGCACCACTTACGTAAGCCAGCCCACTATTTGAACTTTTCCCAACCTCGCCAAAAAAGTAAATGTTTTTATAAGTGTAATTGTAATAGGCGCCGATATTTGTTAGTGAATTTCCTGTATAACTAAACTTATCGTACACGGCTTTTTGGGTTATAATTTGATTGCCATATTTGCTTTGATAGGCGATGGCGCCTATCGTGAGTTCATTTTTACTGTATTGAATCGCTGTTCCAAAGACATGCTGACTTAAAGAATTTTTGTTTTTAATTTCAGTTGGAGTTCTGTGGTATCCACTCTGATTTATCGTTGCCTGAACCAGATTGCCATCAACGGACAGTTCCTGACTCGCATCAAGATTTCTGAATGACGCAAAAGGAGTGAGGTCGATATCTTTTGAGATGTTGACAGTTGCAGCAAGGCCTCTTAAAAAGGAATATTCGTTTGCCGAGGTGTATGGACGCAGACCTAAATCTTTCTTCGCTACGCTGGTAACATCCGGACCTTTGCCGAACGCAAAGCCAGACCACATAGTTAAACCCTGCCCAAATTGTAAGGTGTAATCGCCGAAAATTAGTTTCTTGATACGCCCTAATTTGAAAAGAGCAACATTCGCTGAATAGAAATCGAAAGGTTTGCCAATAAATTTTTCGCCAGCATCTTTATCTAAAGTGATTGCGGCAGAAACAATCGTACTATAGTGGTATCGGTAACGTGCTTGAAACCGCTCCGGCGAACCCAGGTAGCGATTACCCGGCAAATCGTTAAAACCATTCTGCGTTTGCAAAGTTCTGACAAAACGCATCACCAAATCATTTTCACCGTTATTAAGAATATTTTTTAAGCTCAGTTTCTCATATTCCGTAGCCGTGTTTAGGGTTACAAACGGAAGTAAACTCTGAACTGTTTTAACATCAAATCCATCGATGCTTTGCAATTCGAGCGCATCCACGAGGTTGCCGTTTTCCTTAATGTAAGCGAAAAAGTTGCTGATTTGTAGAGGAGACAAAAACACCAGTGTCTTCAATTCCTCCGGAGTAGTTTTATTCAAGTTGATGGGACGTTTATGGTAACGAGTAAGAACGTCGATTAATTCTGTCATGTCATAATCGTCTGGCAGATTTTCAGCTACGCTTTCTAAAATATCCTTCACATCTGTCTCCTGCTCTGTAATTTGTGCACCGGCGGTAAAACCCATCACCACCAATACCAGTGTAATTAGCTTAAAACGCATAACCGAGTGCAATTTGCGGCGCATAGCCAAGGTTAGCATCATAGGTAGTTGCCATGTCAAGGATAAAATTCCTGAAAACCAATCCAAAACCTGCGTATTGTTTAAATGTTGAAGTGCTTAAACCACCACGTAAACTCAGTAAATTTACAATCCTGTAGTCGAGGCCTAAGCTAACATTAACGGATTGTTTAGCACCTTACTAACTGCTGTTGCAATCAAAACCTTGTCAGACGGATAATAACTGACGCCAACATTAAAGGATGTTGAGATTTGAGCGCTTATCTCACTACTGTTGAATTTTTGCTTTGTAGGATTGCTTATAAATCCACCGAAAGTAAAATTTTTATTTAACCTGTAAAGCGCACCAACGTCTACGGAGAATCCTGTAGAACTTCCGTAATTAGTAATTTTTAGTTGATGATAGTTTCCATTTAAGCCAAACGACAGCTTTTTACCAAAGGTTTTTGAATATGCGAAGCCGACTTTACTTTCGCTGTATTCGGCAAAGCCATACTGCTGAAAACTTGCACCGACGTAGTTATTTTTGAATGGGAGTACGGCAACCAATGCTTGCGTGCTAATTTCATCGCTGAAAAGATGTTTGGTATAATTCAACGAAACAGTCGCTTTTGTTAGCGAAATAACGCCTGCCGGATTAGCCTGGAGTGACCAGATATCGGTAACAGCTGCACCATTGTTTCCCAGGGCGGTTAACCTCGGGCCCAAATTGTTCTGAGCAAATAGATAAGAAGGCGTGAGGGAGATTAAAAATACAGTCCATATTTTCATTAGCAGGCGTTAAACCAGTAAATAAATAGGGGTGATTGTTGTTGGTTATTCTAAAATAAGCAAAACATTTGATTACTAAGCAGCAAATTGGAATTAATTAGGAAAACCTAATGAAAGGTGGTTGGATAACATTTATAATTCCTGAGCCAGGTTTACCAGAAAGCCTTTTAGCTTCTCTAAAGAATCGATAATTTTTTGGTTCTCTTTAACATCTGATTTGTTATTCTTCAGGTATTCTTTCGCACCCTTTAATGTAAAGCCTTTTTCATCTACCAGGTTAAAAATAATTTTTAGGTTTTCGATGTCTTCCGGCGTAAATAACCGGTTGCCTTTTTTGTTTTTCTTTGGCTGGAGTATATCAAATTCCTTCTCGTAAAAACGTATTTGTGATGCGTTAACATTAAACATTTCAGTCACTTCGCCCATGGTATAATACATTTTATTGATGTCTCTTTCTTTATACGGCATAACTTGTGCTTGATTATTAAGGTTTTACAACGGCTAATTAAAGTACTCAAATGTAGCTCGATTTTTCCTTATTAACGCAATAAAGTTTTAATTTTGTTCCTCCAATATTAAAATAATGACAGCTAAAGAAATAAGACAAGCATTCCTTAATTTTTTCGAACAGAAACAGCATCATATTGTTGCATCGGCACCAATTGTGGTTAAAAACGACCCAACTTTGATGTTTACAAATGCCGGAATGAATCAATTTAAAGATTTGTTCTTGGGCGAGGCGGCCATTAAATATTCGAGAGTTGCCGATACGCAACGCTGCTTGCGTGTATCGGGAAAGCATAATGATTTAGAGGAAGTAGGTATTGATACCTATCATCATACCATGTTCGAAATGTTAGGCAACTGGAGTTTTGGCGATTATTTTAAAAAAGACGCTATTGCATGGAGCTGGGAATTATTGACAGAGGTTTACAAAATTCCGAAGGAAAAATTATATGTAACTTATTTTGAGGGTGATGAGAAAGAAGGTTTAGAAAAAGACCAGGAAGCTTATGATCTTTGGAAACAATATGTTGATGAAAGTCATATTTTGCCTGGCAACAAGAAAGATAACTTTTGGGAGATGGGGGATACTGGCCCATGCGGACCCTGTTCTGAAATTCACGTAGATTGTCGTACCGATGACGAGAAAGCATTGGTGGACGGCGCTACACTTGTAAATGCGGATCATCCGCAGGTTATTGAGATATGGAACAATGTTTTCATGCAGTTTAACCGTTTAAAGGATGGTTCGCTACAGACATTGCCTGCAAAACACGTGGATACAGGTATGGGATTTGAACGCCTGGTTCGTGTTTTACAAGAAAAAACTTCTAACTACGATACCGATGTTTTCCAGCCAATGATTCAGTTTATTGCTGAGAAATCCGGAATCAAATATGGTATTGATGAGAAGACCGATATTGCAATGCGTGTTATGGCCGACCATATTCGTGCAATTTCATTTGTAATCGCCGATGGACAACTGCCATCGAATAATAAAGCGGGTTACGTTATTCGCAGAATTTTACGTCGTGCGGTACGTTACGCATATACCTTCTTAAATTTCAAAGAGCCATTTTTAAATCAATTAGTTCCTTTATTGGCTGAGCAATTTAAAGGTGTTTTCGATGAACTAATTTCTCAGCAGGATTTTGTGCAAAAAGTTGTTTTGGAAGAAGAGGTTTCATTTTTACGAACTTTATCTACAGGAATACAGCGTTTTGAAAAATACCAGGCTCAAAATGGAATCGTTGAAGGAAGCTTTGCCTTTGAATTATCTGATACATTCGGTTTTCCGATTGATTTAACGGAGTTAATGGCGAGAGAGAAGGGTTGGAGTGTCGATTTAACTGGCTACGAGCAAGCACTTAAGAAACAGAAAGATGATAGCCGGGCTGCTACCGCAATAGATACTGGTGATTGGGTTACGGTGAATGCCGATGAACAAAGCGAATTTGTTGGCTACGATGATTTAGAAATCGAAACGGAAATTTTAAAGTATCGTAAGGTTAAGGCAAAAGGAAAAGAACAATATCAGATCGTTTTGCGTCAAACACCTTTTTATGCCGAAAGTGGTGGTCAGGTTGGAGATACTGGTCGCCTGGAAGATCACAGCCGCCAATTCTGGATTGATATAACAGATACTAAGAAGGAAAATGGCTTAACGGTTCATTTTGCAGACATCTTGCCTGATAATCTGGAAGGAAAATTTTGGGCGGTAGTTGATGAGGATAAGCGTGTATTAACGGAAGACAATCACTCAGCAACCCATTTATTACACGCGGCTTTAAAGCAAGTTTTAGGTAAACATGTTAATCAAAAGGGCTCCCTTGTAAATTCCGATTATTTGCGTTTCGATTTCTCTCACTTTGCCAAAGTCAGCGAAGAAGAACTGGCACAGATAGAGGTGATCGTGAATCAGAAAATAAGGCAGAACATTAAGCTGAAAGAACAGCGAAACGTTCCTTACCAGGATGCTATTGAAAGTGGCGTTACTGCTTTATTCGGTGAGAAATATGGTGATTATGTACGTATGATTACTTTTGATGATCATTTCTCAAAAGAACTTTGTGGTGGCACACATGTAAAAGCGACGGGGCAAATCGGTTCTTTTAAAATAATTTCTGAGAGTGCGGTTGCTGCAGGCGTTCGAAGAATTGAGGCTATAACAGCAGATAAAGCAGAACAATATTTTCTGGAGCAACGTAAAGAGCTTGGTCACTTAAAAGCTTTGTTAAACGGCTCGAAGGATTTGTCGGCATCTGTGCAAGCTTTGCTTGATGAAAATGCAAAGCTTAAAAAGGAAATTGAAAAATCTACTCTGGAACGTGTAAATATCTTAAAGCATGAAATTGTGCATCACGTTCGTGGAATAAACGGCGTAAACTTAATCGCAAAACATATCGATTTACAAAGTGCTGATGCCATTAAGAATCTGGCTTTCTCTTTAAAAGATATGATTGATAATTTGTTCCTGGTTTTCACTACTGAAATTGATGGCAAACCCGGCATAACGGTTATTCTTTCAGACGATTTAGTGAAAAAAGGAATGAATGCATCAAATATCGTTCGCGAATTAGGGAAAGGAATTCAAGGCGGTGGCGGTGGACAACCATTTTACGCAACTGCTGGCGGAAAAAATGCTGCCGGATTAAATGCAGTTTTAGATAAAGCGGAAAGCTTTATTGGCTGATAAATTATTATCTGACTGAGATTTAGTTGAACTAATTCAAAAATAAAAAAGAGGCTTTTAAGCCTCTTTTTTATTTTAGTGTCGTCCGTGTTTTTCTCTGTGTCCTCGGGAAAATAAACTGGAATTTACCCGCTGGTCGTGACGTCTGTAATCGAAATGCTGTGGTCTATAGCTATTTCTTGGTGAGTTATATCTTACCGGCCCACGACCACCGTATGAGGAACGATAATAATTTGAATGATTTGCATACCTAACCCGGTGGGTGTTGTAACTGCGGTACGGACTGCTACCATATACCACCACTTTTCTTCCGCGGTTTAAGTTATATCCTCTATACCGAGCTGGCAAATACCTCGACCTCGTCCACCGGTTCCCATTTAAATAAACAAATTGCCTTTGCGGAACGTAATAATAAGACTGAACTTCGGGTAAATAATAATAGTTTACGTTTTGATAACCTACAGGAACCCAGGCGGGTTGTGTTCCAATATTAACATTTAAACTTACCTGTGCGCTAGATTGATTAGATGTGAAAGCCACGATACCTAAAATCGCGGAGATGATTAATAACTTTTTCATAATTGTTTCTATTTGTGTGTACAATTATAAATTCAAACGCTGTGCCAAAATTTCTATTGTAACACAGATATAAAAAAAGGAGTTTCTGCTGAAACTCCTAATAAGATTTTGAAATACTAATGCTTTCCCTTGCCATGTCCTTTGCCATTTCCGTGGCCTTTTCCATTATTTTGTTTGCCATATATTTTTTTAGCCTGGCCCGGCGGCATTCCGTGCGGATGGCCTTTAACAACATAATATCGGCTATCGTCGCTATCTCTAATTACCATCTGCCCTTTATTACCTTTAAACTTTCCGTATTTAACCTTATCGTTTTTGAAATTTAAGTATGGTTTAGGAGAATTGATGACAACCTTGTATCCGTTATATAGATCATAGTTTCCATATCTTGAAGGCAGGCTATTTCCGAAAACCCAGTCATTGCCATTTAAATAAACGAATTGCTTCTTTGGAACATAATAGTAACTTTCAACATCAGGCAGATAATAGTAATCTACATGGTCGTAGCCGGTTGGTCCCCATAAGGGTTGTGAGCCAATGTTAACATTAACATTTAACTGAGCCTTTGCAGGCATGCTTAGTAACGAACTAATCGTTACTGCCGCAACTAATAATAACTTTTTCATATTGGATTAATTTGTATGATTAACTTTACATTCCAAATCACGTGCCAGAAAAGAAAATAAAAAAGGAGCTCCAACAGGAACTCCCTTTTTACAGTTACAACTGTGGCTAGTGACGATTAGCACCTCGTTCGCCATCGTTTCTTTCCAAACGGCTACTTTTATCATGGTATCTATCGCCATTAACTCGTGCCGAGCTCTCGTTTCTATCAAGTCTTAAAACAGTTTTTTCACTTCGAGCCGGTCTGTTTTTATTTACGATAATCGATTTGTTTACGATATAACTTGGATGCCCTTTAACTACGTTATATTTTGTGTCCCGGCTATCTCTGATAACGGTTTGGCGACCATTATAATTTTTAAAATTTCTGTATTTCGCAGCATACACATTATTTCTTAAATATGGTTTTGGCTCATTTACCACAGCTTTGTATGCCCTGTACAAATCGAAGTTCCTAAACTGCGAAGGCAAACTACTCGACGATATCCAACGCCCGCCATTCGAATAAATATATTGGCCGGTTGGAACATAGTAGTATGAGTCGATATCCGGGAGGTAATAATAATCTACGTGGTCATACCCGGTTGGGCCCCAGGCGGGCTGAGCACCGATGTTTATATTTAACCTAACTTGTGCTTGTGCCTTTTTTATGCTGAATAATGAAACCATCAGAACTGCAGCAAATAATACTAGCTTTTTCATAATCTTTGAAATTAAGGTTTCTTTCGTGTGTTAATTATGGAAATAGACAAAGCCATTACACAGTAGTTTAGTTCCCGCAATCTGTTTTAACATTCTTTAACTATATTTGCCATCACATTACATTCAAAGGCATCATTTTATATGAGTTTAGGTACATCCGAAAACAATTACGAACTCGTTTCAGGACTGGAAATACACGTTCAGCTCAATACCAACACTAAAATATTTTCTGCTGATAGCGCATCTTTCGGAGCTTTGCCAAATCAAAATATATCAACCGTTTCTTTAGCTTTACCAGGTTCATTGCCAAAATTAAATAAAGAGGTAGTGGCAAAAGCAGTTCGCATTGGACTGGCTTTGAATTGTACGATAAACCAAATCAATCATTTCGACAGAAAGAACTATTTCTATGCAGATTTACCAAAGGGATATCAAATAACACAAGATAGTCAACCTATTTGCATAAACGGTTTTCTGGAAGTAGAACTGGCTGACGGCTCCACAAAGAAAATCGGGATTAATAGAATTCACCTGGAAGAAGATGCTGGTAAAAGCATTCATGATCAGGATGAAAATTACTCTCTTGTTGATTTAAATCGTGCAGGCGTACCGTTAATTGAAATTGTTACTGAGCCGGATATTCGAAGTGCGGAAGAAGCGTCGGCATTGCTAACTGAAATCAGAAAACTGGTTCGGCATTTAAATGTTAGCGATGGTAATATGGAGGAGGGTAGCTTACGTTGTGATGCAAACATTTCTATACGCCCAAAAAACGCTACAGATTTTGGAACACGTTGCGAGGTTAAAAACCTGAATTCCATGCGCAATGTTCGCCGGGCAATGGATTTCGAGTTCAGTCGGCAGGTGGAAGTGGTATCAGCCGGAGGAAAAATTATTCAAAGCACGTTGAATTTTGATGCCGACAAAGGTACAACGTCTCCAATGCGTACCAAAGAGGAAGCAAATGATTACCGTTACTTCGCCGACCCAGATTTGCCGCCTGTTTCAATTTCTGATGCCTGGCTCGCTGAAATTAAGTCGTTAATGCCAGCCTTGCCCAACGAAATTTGGAGGCAAATGGTTGCGGACTTTGGCATTAGCAAAGCTGATGCAGCTTTATTTGCAGAAGATTTAAGTTTACTCGCCTATTTTAACAGGGCTTTACCAAATGTTAAAAACAAAAAAAGCCTGATAAACTGGCTGGTTGGACCAGTAAGAGCCATTTTAAGCGAGCGAGGAATTTCCATAGCCAACTTCGGGGTAAAACCTGAACAGTTAGCCGAGGCCTTAAACCTTGTTGATGAGAAGAAACTTACACAACAAATTGCCATTCAGCAGTTATTACCTGCTATTGAAAACCATGACACTGAAGATGTTGTAAAGCTGGCAGAGTCATTAAACTTGTTAATATCAACAAATAGTGATGATTTAGATGGCTATATTGATGAGGCGTTGCAAAAATATTCACAACAGGTTGAAGCGTATAAGAAAGGTAAAAAAGGTGTTTTGGGCTTATTTGTTGGCGAGGTAATGAAACTGGCAAAAGGCAAAGCAGATGCAAAGAAAATAAATGAATTGATACTTGAAAAATTAAAATAATGAGATTAAAAAACTTAAGCCTTATCGTGTTAATCGCGATTGCTTTTACCGCATGCAAACCTAAAGATAGCTTTACCATTGATGGAACTTTCCAAAATCCCGGTGCGGAGAAAAAGGTTTTTCTTTACGGAATGCAAAGCAGCCAGATGGTTGCTATCGACTCTACAAACTTATCAGAAAAAGGTGAGTTTAAGTTTATCCGTAAAACGCCGTCGGTAGATTTCTTTAGGGTTTCGGTAGGAAACCACGAATTTATGCTGATTGCAAAAAATGGCGATGAAATTAAGTTAGAAGCCGATTTAGCCGATAAAACCATGGCTTACAAAATTTCTGGCGCCAACGAAGTTGAAAAGCTTTCGGAATTGAACGCGATTAGAAATAATTTTGCAAAACAGGTTGAAAAGCTTCAGGCAAATTTTGAATCGAAGGTGGCATCGCAGCCTCAAAACAGGGCAGCCATTTTAGAGGAGATGAAGCCACAATATGAATCTTACATTAAACAGCTCAATAGTCAAATTTTAAAATTTGCTGCAGATAATAAAGGTACACTGGCTAGTTTTTATGCCATGAATACTTTGAGTCCGCAAGAGTTTGAGGCAGAACTGGTGAAATTTGCCGATGAGGTGAAAGACGAAATCAAGGGAAATGCAACGGTTGACACATTTGTTAAGCAGATGGCTTTATTGAAGACAGTTCAGATTGGCCAGGTTGCTCCAGCTTTTACTGCGAATACGGCTGATGGAAAAGCTGTGAGCTTGTCGGATTACAAAGGAAAATATGTATTAGTTGATTTTTGGGCTTCGTGGTGCCAGCCTTGCAGACAGGAAAATCCGAATGTTGTTAAAATGTACAACAAGTACAAGAATAATAATTTCGATGTTCTGGGGATTTCACTTGATACGGATAAAGCTGCGTGGTTAGGTGCTGTTAAGGCAGACGGCTTAACGTGGACTCATGTTTCTGAATTAAAAGATTTCAACGGCGAAACGGTAAAAAAATATCAGGTGCAAGCCATTCCAACTTCTTACTTAATTGACCCAGCGGGAAAAATTGCAGCGAAAAACCTTCGTGGTGACGAGCTAGATGCATTTTTAGCGAAAACGTTACGATAAAAGAAACTCAATGTTAAACTAATTTAAGTCGTTAACAATTTATTAACTTAGCCTTAACTGAAAATTACATCAGAGACACTACTTTCGTAACAAATATTTAACTATGAACAACGCAGGTCAGAAAATATTAATTGTTGATGATGAACCAGACATTCTGGAATTAATTGAATACAACTTAAAGAAGGAAGGTTATCAGGTATTTACAGCATCAAATGGGCAGGAGGGTATAACTGTAGCCAAGAAAGTTCATCCGGATTTAATTATTTTGGATATTATGATGCCTAAAATGGATGGAATCGAGGCTTGCCGACTGATGAGAGCCATTCCTGAGTTTAAAAATACCTTTATGGTTTTCTTAACTGCAAGGAGCGAGGAGTATTCAGAAATTGCTGGTTTCAATGTTGGCGCTGATGATTATATCGCAAAACCGATTAAGCCTCGGGCCTTGGTTAGCCGCATCAATGCGATATTGCGCAGAAATAGCGGTACCGAGGAAGTTTCTGAAAATAAATTAGAAATTGGCGATTTAGTGATTGACCGTGAAGCATATTTAGTTTTTCAAGGTGGTAATAAGGTCGTTTTAGCAAAGAAAGAATTTGAGTTGCTTTACCTTTTGGCTTCAAAACCAGGAAAAGTTTATACCCGCGAATCTATCCTTAAAAATATCTGGGAAGATTCAGTTGTGGTTACCAACCGTACAATAGATGTTCACATTCGTAAACTGCGAGAAAAGCTAGGCGAAACTTATGTATCCACGGTAAAAGGTGTTGGTTACAAGTTCGAACTTTCATAGCAAAAAACAATACTTTTCGAACCGCACACTTCCTGATTAATCAGAAAGTATGCGGTTTTTTTGTTGCTTTAAATTTTAGTTATTATATTGTTATTCAATCCCTTAAAAAATAAAATATATGGCGCAAAGTGCTCTTAATCGTTATCACTTTTCTGTTGATTGGGGCGGAACGAGAATTGGTTTCGCGGAAGTATCTGGTTTGAACATCGAAATCGAAGTTGTTTCTGTTCGAGATGGCTCCAGTGCAATAGATAGTGGCCGAAAAGTTCCGGGAATACGTAAGTTTTCAAACATAATTTTAAAACGCGGTATAGTAAAAGGCGACAACGATTTCTTTAATTGGATTAATACAAAATCGAACGGCAATATTGAGCGAAGGGATATTACAGTTAATCTTCTGGATGAAGCTCATGTACCGATTTTTACCTGGAAAGTGAAAAGTGCTTTTCCAATCAAATACATCGGTCCAATTTTAATTTCAGATGATAGTGAAGTTGCGCTCGAAATGCTTGAGCTAACACACGAGGGTTTATCAGTTAGCTCTTTAAAATAATTGATTTTAGCTTGGCAAGTCGAAATTAAAAATCAGTGATGTTGCATACAACTTTACTTAAATAAAACCTTTCCAGGCTTAGTCGTAAAAAAATAAATCCGTATTTTTGCGCTTCATTAATTACACCACAGTTTGAAGTACCCAAATTTTAAAGACCTCATTCTTTTCGAAGACAACGATTTCATTGTAATCAACAAACCTCCGTTTCTTGCCTCACTTGATGAGCGGGGTGGTTCTGGCGAAACCAACGTTTTACGGTTGGCTAAACAATATAGCGATGATGCACAGGTTTGTCACCGTTTAGATAAGGAAACATCAGGGGCACTAATTATCGCTAAAAACCCCGAGGGTTACAGGCATGCGTCTATGCAGTTTGAACGCCGAAAGGTTGATAAAACCTACCATGCCGTAGTTGATGGCCACGTTATTTTCGACAAGTTGTTGGTTGATTTACCAATTTTAAATGACGGAAATAAAAGTGTAACCATCGATAGGGCTGAAGGTAAAAGGGCCGAAACCATTTTCGACTCGCTTAAATATTATAAACACTACACGCTGGTTGAGTGCAAACCCATCACGGGCCGAATGCACCAGATTCGCATTCACCTGGCTACACAAAGGGCTGCTATTGTGGGCGACGATATGTACAAAGGAAAGCCGGTATTTCTTTCATCTATTAAAAGAGGTTATAAATTAACGAAGGGAGAAGAGGAGCAGCCGATTATGAAACGGTTTGCGCTACATGCCAGGCACTTAATTTTTAAAGGCTTAGATGATAAGGAAATTATTATAGAGGCGCCATATCCGAAAGATTTTGCAACACTAATTAAGCTCTTAGAGAAGTTCGACGCCTAAATCTGCAAACCCTAAACCCGGCTTAAAAATCCCGATAGTATGTATATCCGATTTGTAAATTACCTTGATAAAATTAACCAGTACAGAAAATCAAAGCTATCAAACCGTAATTTTTTAATCATCCTTGCTGTTATTGTTGGTATTCTTGCTGGTTTGGCTGCCGCAGTTTTAAAAAGTTTAACCCATCATATCGAAGAATTTTTGCAGTCTGACTGGCACTGGAAATATAAATACTACTTGTATTTCATTTTTCCAATGATTGGTATTTTCCTCACAGTTTTATATATTAAATACTTCATCAGAAGGAGCAAGTTCGAGACTGGTTTAACCCCATTGTTGTATTCTATTTCCAAAAAATCGAGTAGGGTAGAAACACATAATATTTATTCGCAAATTATCTCTGCCGCAATTACAGTGGGGTTTGGCGGTTCTACAGGATTAGAGGCGCCAATTGTAACAAGCGGTTCTGCTATTGGCTCAAACCTTGGAAGAGTTTTAGGTTTATCGTACCGGGAGATAACAATGCTGGTTGCTTGTGGGGCAGCTGCAGGAATAGCAGGTGCTTTTAACAGCCCGGTTGCCGGCATTGTGTTCGCCATTGAAATATTGCTTCCCGAATTTACTATACCCGCGTTTATTCCGCTGTTGCTTTCAGCGGCAACAGCCGCTGTAGTTGCCCGGCTGTTTTATACCCAACAATTGTTTTTTTTGGTTACAGAAGGTTGGAGGGTAGATGCGCTTTTCTACTACGTAATTTTGGCGGTACTGATTGGATTATTTTCTATCTATTTCACTAAGGCCAACTACGCGGTAAAAGGATTCTTTTATAAAATAAAACATCCTTATAGTAGGGTCGTTATTGGCGGTTTAATGTTGGGTGCCCTGGTTTTCCTTTTCCCGACCTTATATGGCGAAGGTTACATAACCATTAAGAGTTTGTTGCGGGGAGATTACCTCGCACTAATTAACAACAGCATTTTTTCTGAGTATAACACATTTCCTGCACTTGTAATCCTTTTTACAGTTGTTACTATTTTCATGAAATCGATTGCCACACTGGTAACTTTAGGTGCTGGTGGAAATGGTGGAACTTTTGCGCCCAGCTTAATTATGGGCGGGTTAATTGGTTTTATTTTCGCATACGTGGTTAATTTAACAGGAATCGCACAATTAAATGTTTCCAATTTTATCGTAGCCGGCATGGCCGCTGCACTCGGCGCTATTATGCATGCCCCATTAACGGGCATTTTCCTGATTGCGGAAATTACAGGAGGCTATATTTTAATGGTTCCTTTAATGATTACAACTGCAATTTCTTATGCGGTTAACAGAAGTTCTCAGAAGCATTCTATTTATACAAAAGCACTTGCAGATAAAGGCGAGTTGCTTTCGCATGAAGATAAAGACACAACAGTGTTGAGTCAGATGAAATTAAAATACCTCATTGAAAAGAACTATCCAACGCTTTTTATGGATGATTTAGTTTCATTAAGGATGAACGATATCGTTCAATCTCATAAAAATATCTGTGCTGTTATCGATGAATTAGGGGATTTCAAAGGCGTAATTTACGTTGAAGAAGTATTTAACGAGATGATGAAGAACGAAAAAAAGGATTCTTTAACTGCATCACATTTGGTTCAGCAAGCATCGAACACCATCAACGAAAACGATAACTTGAAATTAGTGCTCGAAAAAATGGAGCAGGAAAATGCGTGGATACTACCAGTTATCAACAGCGAAAATCAATACAAAGGTTTTGTTTCGAAAACAGCCATATTTAACAAATACAGGGCCTTGCTAATGAGGCAGAATGATTACATGGGTTAATTAAGTTGTAAGTTCTAAGCCCTAAAACTTAAAACTTACAACCTGTTGTAAATTCAACTTACTCTCTTTTTAAACCGAATTTTTCAATTTTGCTGTATAAGTGACTTCTTTGAATGTCAATTTCATCAGCAGTTTTTGAAACGTTCCAGTTATTTTTTTCAAGTTTAAATTTAATAAATTCTTTCTCCGCATGGTCTTTGTAATCCTGGAAATTGCTAAAACTATCAAAGGATGAAGCCATCCCCGAAACTCCACCTGAACCCGCAATTTGTGTGCTTGTGGCAGCTCCAATATTGGTACCACCGCCCGGATTTGCAAATGCACGAACATCGTTTTCTGTAATAACTTTATCACTCAAAATAATCAAACGCTCAATCATGTTGTGTAATTCACGAACGTTACCGGTCCATGGTAGCGCTTGCAGCGCCGCCATAGCATTATCATTTATTTTCTTTACCGGCATGCCGTAGTCATTGCAAATACTTTCCAAAAAGTTCTGTGCAATAACCGGGATATCATCTGTACGCTCCGTTAAGTGAGGAACATGAATATTAATTACATTTAGCCGGTGATATAAATCCATACGGAAATTACCATCTTCAATTTCCTTAAGCAAATCTTTATTTGTTGCAGCAAGAACACGAACATTTACGTCTATTTCCTTTTCGCCCCCTACACGAGAGATTTTATGCTCCTGTAGCGCACGCAAAACTTTTGCCTGGGCAGAAAGGCTCATGTCGCCAATTTCATCCAAAAACAAAGTTCCACCGTTAGCAAGTTCGAATTTGCCAATACGTTGTTTAACAGCCGAAGTAAATGATCCTTTTTCATGACCAAACAACTCACTTTCAATCAATTCTGATGGAATTGCAGCACAATTTACTTCAATTAAAGGGCTATCGGCACGATTTGATTTTTCGTGCAACCAGCGTGCAACGAGTTCTTTTCCGCTACCATTTGCGCCGGTTATTAAAACTCGTGCCTCAGTAGGTGCCACACGTTCTATAGTTTCCTTAATCTTTGAAATACTCTCAGATTCGCCTAAAATTTCGCGTGTTTTGCTTGCTTTACGCTTTAATACTTTTGTTTCAGTTACTAAGTTCCCGCGGTCTAAACCATTGCGAACTGTAATTAACAGCCGGTTTAAATCTGGTGGTTTTGAGATAAAGTCGAAAGCCCCTTTTTTACTCGCTTCGATAGCGGTTTCAACGGTTCCGTGGCCAGAAATCATAATAAATGGTAAATCAGGCTTGATAAGCTGTGCTTGCTCCAGCACTTCCATACCATCCATCTTATTCATTTTAATGTCGCAAAGTACAAGGTCGAAATTGCCTTTTTTAATCATTTCGAGGCCATCGATACCATTGTCAATATCTTCAACGTCGTAATTTTCGTATTCCAGGATTTCGCGTAAGGTGCTTCTTATCGCCCGCTCATCATCAATAATTAACAGTTTGGCCATTTGGTAGTTGTTTATTCTAATTGAAATGCGAATATATTATTTTTTAGTTAATGTATAGTTTTTTATACAACCATTTGTGGCTAAAATTAGTATTTCGAGCCAAGCTTTAAGTTTTAATTGAAAAACTGGAGTCTGGATTTCATCGGCTAAGATAGCCCTGCTGTTCATTGTAGCCCCGATAGAAAAAATCGGGGGCTGCCATTTTCATCTGGTTTAGAAACAACGTGTTTTGAAAAGAAAAAAAATGCAGGTCTATAAGCCGGGTTCTGTCGCCTGATTACTCAGGCTTTCTATCATTAATCCACTGTAAACGTTGCCGTTTACCTCTAACGACCTACCCACTAACATCGGACGGGCAGCCCTTATCCTAATAAAATCAGGACGTTAGCCTATTTGGTCTTTCAACTCCCGGGGTTTACAAACACTACAGTCGCCTGCAATGCTCGTGCGCTCTTACCGCACGTTTTCACCCTTTCCCAACTTGCGCCGGGTGGTATATTTTCTGTTGCACTAATCCGTAATACAGGTTTTCATTCCTGCATTCCTTTCCGTTAGAAAGCGGGATGCCCTGCGTTGCCCGGACTTTCCTCTCTCTCAATTTTACTTGAAACAGCGATAGAACAACCTGCATTTTTTGCAAAGATGCTTGTTTTTATGCACAACTACCTCAAAATATAAATTTTTTATCCTATTTGCAGTTTTGCAGCTGCGAAGCAACCTTAGTGTATAATACAAAACCCTGCTTATTCCCAAACGAGTTTGTGATAAAGACCATCACCTGTGCTACATCAATGTCGGCCAGCTCCGGAAAAGCGGGCATTTTCTCTTTATAAGTTTTTCCGTGGATAACCAATGTTTCATTTGCACCGTTTTTAATTATGCAGGCTAACCGATTTTTGTTCGTTTTTAAAAAAACCGAATCAGTTAAAGGAGGCGCAAGCTGGCCTAAACCTTCACCGTTTTGGCCATGGCAATTTTGGCATTTTGCTTTGTAAATGTCTTTGCCGTTCGACATGTAGTTCTGCAAATCAATTGTTTCCTGGTTTTGGCAGGAAACAATTATAGAAATAACGGAAAGAAGAAAAACACAAGATATAATGTATTTGCGCATAATTGTTTAATTAAAGTATCCGTAATTTCAAACGAACTAAATTGTAACCAGTACGTTTTTAAATTAATTTGCTAGCCGCTTTGCTTTCAAGAAAGAAGAAACGTTCTATTTTTTATACTCCGCCAACAAAACCGGAATATCTTTCTTCAACTGCTCAACCTGGTCTTCCTTTGTTCCATCATATGCGCCACGAATTCGCCTGTCTTTATCAACTAAAACCAGGTAGCCTTGGTGGATATAGCCATCTTTCGCCGTGCTGTCTTCACCCACGGCAACTAGGTAGCTTTTTTCTGCCAGAGTATAAACGCTGTCTTTACTGCCATATAAAAATTGCCACTTAGGTCCGTCTACCCCCAGTTTCTGCGCATATTTTTTTAATGCAGAAGGCTTATCATACTTAAAATCAATGGTATGTGATATAAACATTACATCCGGGTTGTTTTTAAATTCCTTATAAATGGTCATTAAATTCCGATGCATAGTGGGGCAAATTGTAGTACAGGAAGTGAAGAAAAAATCTGCCACATAGATTTTGCCGTCGGTAATTTTATTGGTGGTTACTACACTATCCTGATTCAGAAACGACCAGTTGGGAATGGTTTGATATACTGTGTCAACTTTTTCGGTACCATCAGCATCTTTAACCGTTTCTGCATGGCGCTCACCATAAAAAGGAAGTTTTTTATCTTGTTGGCAAGAAGAAAGTATGGCAGCCGATAGCACACAACATGCTACCAAAGAAATAATTTTGTTCATGATATTTTTTTAACTTGGTAAATATACAACCTCTGTTTTGTAGGAGGGAATTAATTGTGGTTTTGTTACGCTGATTAAGTTATTCTGCAGACTTGAAAAGACAAACGCAGATTTTTTATTTCTGCGTTTGTCTGTGCCGCCCGCGAAAAGGAAATTAATGCTTATGACGCTCCGGTTTCTGGAATGGTTTAACGTTGTAAATTTTCAAAAGTGAATCAGATGTTCTGGTTACCTTAATGTAATTGTCTTCAACTCCTCTAATTTTCACCATCTCAGACTTATAATAAGTCAGCGCTTCCTTTTCATCCTTCCCCTTAAAATCGTCTTTAAAAAAGTGCATCCAATCCATCATGTTTTCATCAGCTTTATTCAACCCGGTTATCAAATCAGCTAATTCTGTTGAATCTTTAGCATCTTTTATTTTGCCAGATTTCAATAGGGAATCCAGCGCCATTCTATTTTTAACCACTTTTTCTCCATCAAGCATAAGTTTATCATGTATATTCAGAAGCTCCTTTTTTACGGCGCTTGAATCGGGTTCTGTCTTGCATGCAGAAAAGATAAGAATAATGAGGCAAATGGTTGAGATTATCGATTTTTCCATAATTTTCGTTTTTAAAAATTGTAAGTAACACCAACATAGACCTTTCCGGCGCTCATGGGATGGTCAGTTTCTCCCTCCCAAATGTTTTTTTGGATGCCCGCATTTAACGCCACAATTTTGTAGAAAATGTCTGCACCTAAGCCACCCATTAAATTATTCATCACGTGCTCGCCGGTTTTAACACCCTGGTACTTCTCGCCGCCAGAATACTCATAAAAAAACTGGGCAGAGGGCATCACTTGCACATCTTTACCAATACGTTGTGTATAAAAGACATTTAAAAAACTGGTTGTGCTATTCGCAATTCCCTCTTCTCGACTATTTGTTCCATTTACCTTATATGAAGTATTTAAACTTGCACCGAATTTTCCAAGTCCAACCAGGTAGTTGAGGTAAACGAAACCATCAGTGCTTCCGGTTCCGGCCTGCATAAGAGATGAATACCGGATTCCTGAGTTGTTTTTGAAATCGTTTTTCCCCGTCGGGAGCTTAATTCCCGCACCGGCTATTAATTGTTGTTTGAAATTATCTTCGAGTTTTCGAACAAGATGATAACCCGCATAAACATTTACATCTCCAATTCCCGAAATGGATGAAGTATATCCATTATATCGTTCACTATTTGACACATAGGGAAGGATGGCATTTATTTCCAATCGGCTAGTAATAAAATATTTACCTCTAATTTCCATCGAGCGATAGAGTTCGTAATCGTCCGGGTTGCCGGCATGACTGGTAATTGGCGAGTTCTGGCTTCTTGCCGGAATAAAAAATTTCCCGCCGTTAGGAAATAGCGAATGTGATTGTCCATTGTAGCCATTAAATGACCGGTAGCGATATAGTAGACTAATGCTGTTGCGATTATAATAGGGTGTAATGCCCATAAAGCAGCCACAAATATCGCAAGCAAAAACCTGGCTGCTCATGAAAATGAATACGATTGCAACAAGGTTACGACTCGCTATATAATTTGTTTTTGATAAAATCATTGTCTGTAAGTGTTTTTAAAAAAGCCTTAATTTGTTCTTTTTCTGTTGTGCTAAGCTGGATTCCGCCTTTTAGCTTTACATCCAAATTCGATGCTGGTTTAACGCCGGAGTTATAGTGTTCCATCACTTCATCAAGGCTGTAAAACCTGCCATCGTGCATGTATGGACCGGTAAATTCTATATTTCGTAACGTTGGGACACGAAATTTTCCAAAATCGGTGCTCAATCCTGTAATGTGCGACCGGCCTTCGTCTGCGCTTGCTAAGTCTAAGCCGTTGCTGCGATAAGAGAAGTCAGTAAAAAAAGGTTCTGCATGACACGATGAACATTTTTCTTTAAATAAATTGTAACCCGTTAACTCAGCAGACGTGAAAGTTGCTGCACCTTCTTTTCGCATCACTTTATCATATTTCGAATTCGCAGAAACTAAAACTGCGGTGAACTGTGTAATCGATTTAAGAACCAGTTGCGAATTTATTTCTGTTGAGCCAAATGCCTGTTTAAATAAATCGGGGTAAGGAGCCGTATTTTTTAGGAGAGTAATAATGGTTTCGATATCCGTTCCCATCTCACAGGCATCCGTAATTGCATTGAGTGGTGAAGTTTCGATATTTTTCACACCTCCATCCCAAAAAAAAGCTTTTTGCCAGGCCAAATTAAAAAGCGGCGGTGCATTTCGTTTTCCCTGGCAATTATTTACACCATGACTTACTTTATGATCGAGGTTTGCAAATGCAGCAAATTGTTGATGACAGCTTCCGCAGGAAACACTTTTATCTGCCGCGAGCCTAGCATCGTAAAATAATTTCTTCCCAAGCGCAAAACCTGCGTTGGTGAGTTTGTTATTTTCAAAATTGTAAGCCGGGGCAGAAAAATTTGACGGAACTGAAAATGTTATTTTTTCCGCTGCCGGAACAATTTCGTCTCCATCCTTGCTGCAGGCATACATCAATGCAATGCTCAGAAAAAGCATTGCAAAGACGGTGAATTTCCTGCTCATATTAATTGTGAATATGATCTAAACGAAACAAGCCCTTCGCATAATTATCTGCAACGATAACCGAATTTGCCCCACCCATAGTAAAATTCAGGGTCGCAAAGCTGATATCAGTTTTCCCTGTAAAAAGTGCTGCTGCGTTAACAATAAAGTGCATATCGGGTTTCGAATCAGTTCTTACCCGTAGCGGATTGGCAGGATTAATTTCTGCAGAAAATGTTCTAATCGTATTATTTGGATCGATAACACCACCTATATGAAACGTTAGCGCATTATTTGCCGCTGTAGATTGTGGTGATGTTCCTTCTAATTTGACAAAGATGTATCCACTGTTCCAGGTCCAAAACATACCGTTAATCGGGTCAAGAGCACCGGTTTGTGCACCTGCAAAATTGCGTGCATAATCTACACCAATAGTGTATTCAATTCTGGTATAGTCGCCTGTCGGCACATCGTTAATTGTAATCAGTTTCGATGAACTTTTCGATTCATCAATTAAGAAATAACTTTCGGGCACCAGATAAGCTGTTCCATCCGCTTTGCTTAATTTGATGTTGCTTACATAATATTTAAAAATGTTCAATTTAAAATCTTCGCCTTTTGCATTTTTGTAGGTTGCTGTGTTTAAAGCCAAAGCTGCACCATTAACCTGATGCTCAAATTCTATGGTAAAGCTTGATTTTGTTTGTACTGCAAGTGTATCATCGCTTTTTTTGCATGATGATAAAAGTATGATTGGGCATAAAAATGCCAGTAAGTATTTAGCTATTTTCATTTTTTCGAATAGTGATAAGTAAAAGATAAACCATTGTCATTCAGTATGAAACAATCAAAAAATGGCATTAACCAATTTGAAAATTTCACATTAAAGGCAATTTTTGGTTCGCAACAACAAGATTCTACGCTAAGCTAAGAATGGCAAATTGCCTGAACCTACGACGCAGGAGCGTCGTATAAAAAATAGTTTACTTAGACCGTTTTCGGTGGATGGAAAATGGATACAGAAAGGTCCTTTACCGGTTTCTCGAAGTAACCGCTTTCTGCTTTAAAAATGAAAAATGGAATTTGATGATTGAGTACGATAGTTTGAAATTTTGGGTCAGCTTCTGTAACCCGCTTTAGGTTTTCCTGAACCTGCTTGTTCCGGCCATCTAATTCTTTCAACTTTTTAGCCAGGAAACACTGCCCGTCGCAGTGCAGCTCAGGATGTTCCTTATTTATACAGAACACACTGGTAATGTACTCTTTGTTCATTTTGTAACCAGAATAAACGATAAGCTGCATTGCGCCATTCGAAACGGAGCAAATTACCAAAAGATATATCAGGATTTTTTTGAACATGTATTGCTGCAAAAGTATTAAAGAAATTGGTTGCCGCAAAAGAAAAAATAAATAGAATGATAATGATTGTTTTCCACTTGATTAAGCAGATAAATCGATGTTAAAAAAAAGGCACAGATGGAACTATCCACCTGTGCCTGTAAATTAGCCTTTAGTAAAAATTTAAGCTTGTAAATCAGTCATTACAGCTTTAATTTTTTGGCCTAATTCTTCATTTACTTTAGCAAAATCGGCACGGTTTGCCAACGGTGCATTAACACTGCAGTAAAATTTAATTTTTGGCTCGGTACCACTCGGACGAGCAGAAACGATGCTTCCATCTTCGGTGATAAATTGCAACACATCCGATGTTGGATAATCTAGTTTCGTTACCTTTCCTGTTGATAAATCAGTTTCCTGTCCCAGTTCATAGTCTTTCAAAATAGAAACTTTTGAGCCGCCTAATGTCGCCGGTGGATTCTCACGGAATTTTATCATCATGGCTTTAATTTCTTCGGCTCCAGTTTTACCTTTTTTAGTTAGTGAAACTAAATCTTCTTTATATAAACCGTATTCAACGTACATATCTAATAATGCGTTGTATAAACTTGCGCCTTTATCTTTGTAATACGCGGTCATTTCCGAAATAAATGCTGATGATACTACAGCATCCTTATCGCGAACCAAATCGCCTATTAAGTAGCCATAACTTTCTTCGCCACCACCAATAAAATACTTTTTACCCTGTAACTCCGTCATTAACTGACCGATATACTTAAATCCTGTTAAGGTGTTGTAATAGGTTACATTTTTCTTTTTGGCAATTTCTTCAATCAAATTTGAAGTTACAATTGTTTTCACAATGAATTGATTACCATCTAGTTTACCACTTTCCTGCCATGCAGTTAACAGGTAATTAATTAACAAACTTCCCGTCTGATTTCCATTCAACAACACCCATTCGCCCTCATTATCTTTAACAGCAATACCAACACGGTCGGCATCAGGATCGGTTGCTAAAACCAAATCGGCATCAATTTCTTTAGCTTTATTCATGGCCAAGGTCAAAGCTTCTTTTTCCTCAGGATTTGGGTATACAACCGTTGGAAAATTACCATCCGGTTTACTTTGTTCTTCAACAACCGTTACGTTAGTGAAACCAAATTGCTCAAGCGCTTTTGGAACCAAAGTGATGCCAGTGCCATGAATAGGAGAGTACACAATTTTCAAATCATGTTGTCTCTTAATTGCATCAGGCGAAATCGAAAGCGCCGTAATGCCGTCCAGATAAAGCTTATCAACAGCTTCGCCGATTGTTTCTACATTTGCTTCGACGCGGTCAAATTTCACCTCATCAATACTTTTAATCTTATTAACCTCATCGATAACGAGTTTATCATCAGGAGAGGTAAACTGGCCACCATCAGCACCATAAGCTTTGTAACCATTATATTCTTTAGGATTGTGTGATGCCGTTAACATAACCCCGCTTTTACAACCAAAATGACGCACCGCGAAAGAAAGTTCTGGTGTAGGCCTCAATGCTTCGAAAAAGTAAACATGGATACCGTTTGCAGAAAAAACATCAGCAGTAATTCCTGCGAAATAATCAGAGTTATTTCTACTGTCATGAGCAATGGCAACACTAATTTTTTCTCCGGGATATTTGCTATTGAGGTAGTTCGCAAGGCCCTGGGTTGCTGTGCCTATGGTGTATTTATTTATACGGTTAGAACCCGCACCCATAATACCACGTAAACCGCCCGTACCAAACTCCAGGCTTTTGTAAAAAGCGTCTGTAAGTTCGGTGGTTGAATTGCTATCTACAAGTGCCTGGATTTCTGATTTTGTTTTTTCGTCGTAATTTCCGCTTAACCACTGATTAATCGTGGCTTGGGTTGATTGGTCAATTGATTGCATTGAGGTGTATTTTTAATTTAATATCTGCTGTTGAACAAAATTTACGCAATGAAGTTTGGCGAGATTCGAATTATTTGCATTCTCCCAAATTTTATTTTGTTGAGGATGTTGGTTTTAAGCTGCTTTTGCTTATTTTCACGCCCCGATACAATAATAATGAAAATCCAGTATTAAAGTGAAAGCAGCTTGATTTTTAAATGGCTAAGCCAGCAATAAAATTAAGTGAGCTTAAATATGGACTAAACAATTTACTAATAGATGAAAATATTAAAATTTGGGGGTACTTCAGTAGGTAGTCCCGAGCGCATGACGAAGTTACTGGATATCATAAATCCAGATGAAGAACAAATTGTGGTGTTATCAGCCGTGTCTGGCACTACAAATAGTTTAGTAGAAATTTCTAATTATTTTTTAGCTGGAGATAAGAAGAAGGGTAGCGAGTGCGTTGAAAATTTGTATCAAAAATATAAGGATTTTGTAATTGAACTTTTACCTGCTACTGATTTTCAGGAAATGGGTAATGAAGTTATTGATTATCATTTCAGCTTCTTAGCTGTTTTAACCAATGATATTTTCACTTCAATCGAAGAAAAAGTTGTTTTGGCGCAAGGCGAATTACTATCAACAACATTATATCATATTTACTTAAAATCCATAGGTGTAGAATCCGTTCTATTACCGGCCTTAGATTTTATGAAAACGGATGAAGATAATGAGCCTGATATTCCGTTTACAACGAAGCATTTAACACCATTATTAGAAGCGAATAAAGGAAATAAGTTGTTCATTACCCAAGGTTTTATCTGCCGGAACAGTTTTGGCGAAGTGGATAATCTGCGTCGTGGTGGAAGTGATTATACTGCATCATTATTGGGCGCAGCTATTCTGGCAGAAGAGGTTCAAATATGGACGGATATTGACGGAATGCACAATAACGACCCTCGAATTGTAAAAGGAACCAAACCAATCGCTCAATTATCTTTCGATGAAGCAGCTGAGCTGGCTTATTTTGGAGCCAAAATTTTGCATCCCCAATCGGTATTTCCGGCACAGAAATATAAAATTCCCGTTCGCTTATTAAATACGATGGAGCCTTCTGCAGCAGGAACGTTGATTACGCACGATAGTGAAAAAGGCAAAATTAAATCGATTGCAGCTAAAGATGGCATCACAGCAATTCGGATACAATCTAGCCGAATGCTATTGGCTTATGGCTTTTTACGCCGGGTTTTTGAAGTTTTTGAGCGGTATAAAACACCAATAGATATGATTACAACATCTGAAGTTGCGGTTTCGCTAACGATAGATGAAGTTGGCAACCTTCCTAAAATCATTGAAGAATTAGAAAGCTTCGGCACAGTTGAAGTTGATAAAGACCATAGCATTGTGTGTGTAGTCGGCGATTTTGGTTCGGAAAAACATGGTTTCGCAAGCAGGGTTTTAGAGGGTTTGAAACACATTCCAATTCGGATGATTTCTTATGGAGGTAGTAATTATAACGTTTCTCTTTTGATTTTAAGCGAGTATAAAACTGAAGCACTTAGAAGCCTGCACAATAGATTATTCGAATAGAAAATAAAAGCTGCCGGCAATTACCAGCAAACCAATCAATAAATGAAAAACCAGAACGCTTGTTGGTAATAATTGGTTTTTGTATTTCTTGTAAGAGTTATACAAACCCAAAAGGATTATGGTAACGATAAATACGGCAGCAACAATTTTCATTTGCGAATAAATAAAAGGAACAATACAATAAGCAGCAAAACGATGAAAAACCGCACTTTCCCGTTGTATTGTTTCTGGGTAATTCTTCCGTGCTTTAAGTCGAGGTGATTGCCCCAATAAACCAACCCAAAGAATAAAATTAAAATTATAATAAGGAATTTGAACATGTTTGCCGATAAAGATATATCAAAGTTTAATAATATAGAAACGCCTTTTTACTATTACGATACGGATTTGCTGCAGAAAACATTGAGCACTTGTGCCGGAGCTGCTGCACCTTATCAGTTTCATATTCACTATGCCTTGAAAGCAAATTTTAACTCGGTTTTGCTTCAGGAAATTAAAAAAATTGGTTTTGGAGCCGATTGTGTAAGCGCAGGCGAGGTGAGAAGAGCTGTTGAAGTAGGGTTCGATAACAAAAAAATCGTTTTTGCCGGTGTTGGCAAATCTGACAAAGAGATAAATGAAGGGCTGGATTTGGATATTTTCTGCTTTAATGTCGAATCTATTCAGGAATTAGAAGTATTAAATGAGCTTGCAGCAGCCAAGGGTAAGGTTGCACAGGTGGCCATCCGCATAAACCCTAATGTTGATGCGCACACACACCACAACATCACTACAGGCCTTGACGAGAACAAGTTCGGCATCAATTCATGGGATTTGCCAGAATGTGCAGAAACTTTGAAAGGAGCTAAAAACCTTAAATTCATTGGAATCCATTTCCATATTGGTTCGCAAATCACTAACCTCGATGTTTATAAAAACCTGTGTGTTCGTGTGAACGAATTCTGTGCATGGTTTGAAGATAAAGGCTTTATAGTAGAAGTTTTAAATGTGGGTGGAGGTTTAGGTATCGACTATTATAGTCCTGATAATCAAATACCTGACTTTAATGCTTATTTCAAAATCTTTAGTGATTTTCTCGAAATCAAACCTAGTCAGGAAGTTCATTTTGAATTGGGAAGAGCGTTGGTTGGCCAATCTGCTTCATTAATTAGCAGGGCTTTGTACATCAAAAATGGGAAAAAGAAAAATTTCGTTGTTTTGGATGCAGGCATGACGGAGTTAATGCGCCCTGCTTTATACCAGGCTTACCATAAAATTGAAAATTTGACCCGTGGAAATCAAACTGAAATCAAATATGATATTGTTGGGCCAATTTGTGAAAGTACGGATTGTTTTGGCAAGGAAGTAGAACAGCCGGTATCGTTTAGAGGCGATCTGTTCGCGATAAGAAGCGCCGGAGCTTATGGCGAAGTAATGGCATCAAAATATAATTTGCGAGATGCAATTAGATCCGTTTACAGTAATGAGCTTTAGCTAGAATTTAAGTGTTGCAAGGCTCGAAGTAATCTTTTAACAAGAATGATTAGCTCGAGCCTCGCAATTTTGTTGACTTACTTCCGCTTGGAAGCAACAAAAACGAAAACACCCGCTACCAAAATTATTCCCCCGGCATAAGGCGGCCAGTTTACAGATTTTTCCTTGTCGGCCGATATTTGAATTGGACCAGCATCAACAACTTTTTCTTTTTTGGTATACGTGAAGCCTGTCCAAACAAGCATTGCGATACCAACAATCATTAAAATTATGCCTACAGTTCTGTTCATGATTTCATTTTCTAGTTAAAATCTAAACAGTAACGCACACTTAATGTTTTATTCGTCAAAAAAATCAACCAATCCGCCAATAAAATATTCTTCGATGCCTTCGGTAAAGTCCTTGTAGTCTGCTTCGGGTATATTGGTTTGTTTAAACTCTAATGAAGTCCCTTTCTTATCTTCGTGCAACTTTATAGTAACGATTGAAGGCTCTTCAGTTTCTCCAAAATACCATTGTTGCACAATCTTTTTATTTGGCTCAAACTCGAGATTTTTCCCTACGATGTCACCATCCCAGAAGGAAAATTCTGTGCCAGGTTGCTCCTCAAACTCAACCTCGGCACCAGTCCATAATTTTATGCTAATATCCTTTGTTAGTGCTAAATAAACCTCTTCAGGAGAAGCGGGGATGTAGGTATATTTTTTGTAATCTTTCATTCAATTTCTATCTTTTTATCATGTAATAATGCTTACTTAAAGGCATTTAAGCCCGTAACATCCATGCCGGTAATCAATAAATGTATATCGTGGGTTCCTTCATAGGTAACCACAGATTCAAGGTTCATCATATGGCGCATAATTGAATATTCTCCCGTAATGCCCATGCCACCTAGCATTTGCCGGGCATTTCTGGCAATGTCGAGCGCAACTTCCACACTGTTTCTTTTTGCCATCGAAATCTGCTCTGCCGTGGCTCGTCCTTCGCTTTTCAAGACGCCTAAGCGCCAAACCAAAAGCTGGGCTTTGGTAATTTCAGTAACCATTTCCGCGAGTTTCTTTTGCTGTAACTGAAAGCCACCAATCGGTTTCCCGAATTGTATTCGTTCTTTTGAATAACGCAACGCCGTATCATAACAGTCCATTGCAGCGCCCAAAGCGCCCCATGCTATACCATATCTGGCTTGGTTTAAACACCCTAACGGACCTTTTAAACCACTAATCTCAGGGAAAACATTTTCCTTTGGAATCTCAACATTATCAAAAACCAATTCCCCGGTAGCGGATGCTCTCAAACTCCATTTGTTGTGGGTTTCTGGCGTCGAAAAGCCAGTCATTCCACGTTCAACAACCATTCCACGTATTTTGCCAGATTCATCTTTCCCCCAAACTACTGCAATATCTGCAAAGGGCGCATTGCTAATCCACATTTTCGCACCGTTTAAAATATAGTGTGAGCCTGCGTCTTTAATGTTAGTGACCATCCCCCCTGGATTGGAACCGTGGTCTGGTTCTGTTAAACCGAAGCAACCCATCATTTCACCACTGGCCAGCTTGGGTAAATATTTTTTGCGTTGTTCTTCACTTCCGTAGGCGTAAATAGGGTACATAACCAGCGAACCCTGAACAGATGCCGTAGAGCGAATACCAGAATCGCCACGTTCGATTTCCTGCATTAAGATGCCATAGGCGATGTAATCTAATCCTGCACCTCCATATTCAACTGGAATTGTTGGACCAAAAGCGCCGATATCCGCCAATCCTTTTATTAAATGCTTCGGAAATTCTGCCTTTTGAGCGTAATCTTCAATAACCGGACTTACTTCTTTTTTCACCCATTCTCTTGCCGTTGCACGAATTAATTTGTGCTCATCGGTTAACAATTCATCCAGTAAATAATAGTCTGGTGCCTCGTATAAGTCTTTCTTTGTTGATTTGCTCATTTAATTTCGTGTTATCTGGTTAAGAAAAAGAGTTCATTTCAAAGGTAACAATTTACCGCAAGGGGCATTAAATTCATGAATAAAAATTTAATTTTGCAGCATTACAAAATATAGATGAGTCAATTCAAACAAACTGTAGCTTTAAAAGATGTAAAATGTTTTGCACTACATGGCTATTATCCAGAAGAGCAATTGATAGGAAATCACTTTGTTGTCGATTTAGAAACGGAGTTTACGCCACAGGCTTTTGACGATCAACTTGCAAAAACTGTGAATTATGAACATTTAAACACAATTGTACAGGACGAGATGAAAAACACACAAAAACTGCTGGAAACAGTTTTGAATAATATAATTTCGAAAGTTATTGCACTTTACCCTTTTGTAGATCATGTTACCGTAAGCCTGAAAAAGCTTAACCCGCCAATGCCAGGGCAAGTTGGGCATTCTTTTGTGAAACTATCTTATACTTCAGCCAAATAAAAAATGAACTTTACCAAAATTACTCCAGATATTTTAGCAGAAATTAAGTTAGCCATAGGCGAAGAAAATGTGTTTACGGATGCAGAAAGCTTAGATAGTTATAGTCACGACGAAACGGAAGACTTACGTTATCAGCCAGAAATTGTGGTAAAACCAGTATCGCCGGAAGACATTTCCGCAATACTAAAAATTTGTAATGCGCATCACGTTCCTGTTACGCCACGAGGTGGTGGTACAGGCTTAAGCGGCGCCGCATTACCGATATATGGTGGCGTTTCGCTTTCTATGGAGCGTTTCAAAGCAATCATAGATATCGACACCGAAAACCTGCAGGCCACGGTTGAACCTGGGGTAATTACTGAAGAGTTTATCAATGCCGTTGGCGAAAAAGGCTTGCTTTATCCGGTTGATCCAAGCAGCAAAGGCTCTTGTTTTATCGGCGGCAATGTCGCCCATGGTTCTGGCGGACCGAGAGTCGTGAAGTACGGAACGATTCGTGAGTATATTTTGAATCTCGAGGTTGTTCTGCCAAATGGCGAAATCATTTGGACTGGTGCAAACACATTGAAATATGCTTCCGGATATAATTTGACCCAATTGATGATTGGCTCTGAAGGCACTTTAGGCGTTGTAACTAAAATTGTAACTAAACTATTGCCGAAACCAAGTCAGTCGGTTTTGATGATGGGTTCTTTTAATACAAATGAGGATGCCTGCGCAGCGGTTTCAGCAATTTTTAGAGCAGGAGTAACACCATCTGCGCTGGAATTTATGGAGCGGAAAGGGGTAGAGTGGGTAATACAATTCGATGATATAAAATTTGATTTGAAAGATGATGTAGCCGCCCTGCTCATGATTGAATTTGATGGTGATGATTTAGATGATATTTTTAAAAACTGTGAAAAAACCAATCTCGTTTTAGAAGAACATAAATGTACTGAAGTTTTGTTTGCAGATACTGCAGCGCAGAAAGAAGAGCTCTGGAGAATGAGAAGAACGATGGCTGAATCTGTTAAATCAAACTCTGTTTACAAAGAGGAAGATACAGTTGTGCCGCGTGCTGCTTTGCCAAAACTAATAAATGGAATAAAACAAATTGGTGGCAAGTATGGGTTTGAAAGTGTTTGTTATGGACACGCAGGCGATGGAAATCTTCATGTAAATATTATTAAGGCTGGAATGAGTGATGGAGATTGGAAAGACAAACTCAAATTTGGGATTGCCGAGATTTTCGAACTGACTACAGCGTTAGGCGGCACTTTATCCGGGGAGCATGGAATTGGGTTAGTACAAAAGGAATTTATGCCAATTAAATACTCTGAAATTCATTTGAACCTGATGCGGGGTATAAAAAATGTTTTCGACCCAAATGGTATACTCAATCCCGGCAAGATAATGCCAGACGCTGTAAACATTTAAAAATAGCAATCACTTTATAGAAATGTCGGTTTCTTAATAACCGGCTTAAAATTTAATAACGGTTTACTGCGCCAGTTGTTCAAAACCAAGCATCTTCTGCTTTTCCGCTTCCGGGACAGCCGTTGGCCGGTTTGTTGCGTAATCCACCGCAATGCAGACGGTTTTTCCTTTGCTGCAAATCACTTCTTCTGCACCTTTTATTTTGACAATCTGGTACTCCAAATCGAAACTTGTATTGCCAATTCTCGAGGTTTTTACATGCACTGCGATTTTATCATTCATAACAATAGGTAAAATATAATCCAGTTCAGCGTGGGCAATTACAATCCCGGTCTTTTTCCAGTCCCATTTTACAATCTCCTCCCAATATTTGGATCTGGCAATCTCCAGGTATGTAAAGTAAACGGAGTTGTTAACGTGGCCCATCATATCAAAATCCATAAAACGGGTATGAATATTGGTTTTATAGTTGAATTGCGCTGAAAATTCTCGAACATCTGCCAGTTTGTCTTTAGTTTTGGTAATATTTTGCCATAATGTCTTAAATATCATAATAATTCGGTTTGGTATATAAGTTGAATAAGGATTAATATCAATTAAAAAAAATAAAAAATTAGAGATATGACACTTGTAAATTTTAACAACAGAACCCGTAACACAGCCCCTTATTTTAACAATGTTTTCGATTCATTGTTTAGCGATGCAGTAACTAAAAACAAAATGGTTGATAAATCGCCAAACGTAAACATTTATGAAAATGAAACTTCATTTGTTATCGAGTTAGCTGCCCCAGGGTTGAAAAAAGAAGATTTTCAAATCAACTTGAAAAAAGACACGCTCTCTGTTTGGGCAGAAGTTAAGAAAGATGAAGCACAGGTTGCTAAAGATTTTACACGTAAAGAATTTGACTACAGCTCTTTTGCCCGCTCATTTAACTTACCTGAAACAGCTGATGGCGATAAAATTACTGCTGAATATAAAGACGGCATATTGAGCATTAACATCAATAAAAAAGACGATGCGAAATTACAACACAAAGAAATTGTTGTATCGTAATAAAAGTATTCTCGAAAGAGGGTTTTTCATAATAGTTTAAGTTTAGGTTTTATAAGGTTAACGCTGGATAGCGTTAACCTTATTTTGTTTTAGGCTGTATGGGGTTTGCAACCGCTCACGTTAAATCGTAACTAAACAAATAACCAATGATGCGATTGAACTAATGATTTTTACTATTTTTGCGCCATGGAGAGAGAAATTTTGGATACAAAACGTAAAGCCCTTAAGATAAATCTTGACCCAAGAATTTACGGCACTTTCGCTGAAATTGGAGCGGGGCAGGAGGTGTCAAGAAACTTTTTCAACGCCGGTGCAGCATCCGGAACGGTCGCTAAAACGATGTCGGCTTACGATATGACTTTTAGTGATGCGATTTACGGAGCAGAATCAAATGGGCGTTATGTATCTCAAAACAGGCTTTTGCAAATGCTCGACCATGAGTTCGGTCTTTTAAATGAGCGTTTGTCTGGCGAGAAATACGAAAGCAGAACTTTCTTCGCATTTGCCGATACCGTAACTACTCTGAATTATAAACGTACCAACGAGCCACACGGCTGGGTTGGAATTCGTTTCCAGAACGAGCCGGGAGGTTTACCAAACGAAATATTTTTTCACGTTCGCTTGCTTGATACAGATGTGAACATGCAGCAGCGTGTATTGGGCATTATAGGTGTGAATTTGCTATACGCGGCGTTTTACCATTATCGCGATCCGAAATTGATGGTCGAATCTTTAGCAGATAACTTAACGATCGGTTCGGTAGAAATAGACCTGATTTCAGTTAAAGGCCCCGCATTTCCCGACGTTGATAATATTCTTCTTAATCTTTATATGATTATGAAGGATTTTTCTGCTGCTGCAATTTTTGATTCAGATGCGCATCCCAGACAGGCAAAAGACTTATTGTATAAAAAGGACATAATGATTTTAAGGACGAAATACGGACAAAAATCGTTACCAAACTTTAATTTATTTAATAAAGCGACCGACCAGTTTAAACGTACAAACAAAGTTGAAGATGGAAATCTGGCGGTGATGATTGAGGTTTTATTAACAAATGTTTTAACCGACGACCAGGAAACACCCGATGATATTGACTTGGAAGCGGTTGCGAAACGTGCGCAGGAAATGTGTGATACGGGAAATATTGTAATCGTTTCGAATTTTACCCGCCACAACCGTTTGGCAAAATACTTAGCACGTTGTAAACCAAAAAGTGTTGGCTTGGCTACGAATATCAACAATTTGAAGTTCGTATTTAATTCAACAAACTTTAAGGGTGAGAATTATTCGGGTCAGTTGCTGAGTTACGTTAACGACATGTTTAACACAAATGTGCGCCTGTTTGCTTATCCTTTTTTAGATAAAAAAACCAACGAAGTGATTACCACCGGTAATATGCCGGTTACTCCAGAGGCAAAACCACTGTTCGACTTCCTTCTAGTAAATGGCTACATTACTGATATTGAAGATTATGCAGACGATGAAGTGAAGACAGTTTAGCGTTTGGTAATTGCGAGAGCTTAAAAATACGTCCTTCTTTCAGCGTAAAGTGCTTTTTTCTGCTACTATACAGAAATTAACTGTATATTCAAATTAAAGACTGTTGAGCGTAGAAATACTTTTGCTTACATCTAAGGCATGGTTTACACCACACTTGAGGGCAAAATTATTGCGTTGATGGCCGACCGGAAAATCAAACGCTACCGGATAATCGTACTCTTTTACTTTTTCCAAAACTATCTCATAAATGGTTTTACCAAACTCCCCGCCAACATCATCTGGTTTAACTTTGAAACCCCCAACTATTAAACCCCGTATAGCTTTCAGTTTACCACTGCGCTTCAAATTCCAAAGCATCCTGTCTATGCTGTAAAGGTATTCGCCAGTGTCCTCAATAAAAAGGATTCTATTTTTGGTGTCTAGGTCAGACTCACTTCCAGCAAGTGTTTCTATAATGCTTAGATTACCGCCAACAAGTATTCCAACGGCTTTTCCCGGTTTGTTATTAACATTAGCAGGAGCATTGTAGCGCATTGCCTCGCCAGTTAATGCATTTTTTATTGATAAGATGGTTTCGATTTGAATGGGTTCAGCCTTTGCCCAATCATCCGGAAAACTGTTACACATTTTAGAATGAATTGAAGCAATGCCGTATTTTTTTGCAAGGTGGCAATGCAAAACGGTGACGTCGCTAAAGCCAATAATCCACTTTGGATTTCGTTTGAACATCGAGAAGTCGATTTTATCAATTATCCGCACGAAACCATAACCACCCCTGGCGCACATTATGGCACCAACCGCTGGGTCATCAATCATCTGCTGGAAATCGGCCAGCCTTTCTTCATCAGTTCCACCATAAGTAAAATCACGTTTGCCAATACTGCCGCCAATTTTAACTTGAAAACCCCAACTTTGCATTTGCAACACGGCTGGCTGGATTTGTTCCAGGGTAATGTAACCTGCAGGACTGGTTATTCCGATTGTGTCGCCAGGCTTTAAATAAGGAGGAATTTTAAATGCCGGTAACTCATTGTCGTTTTTCGAAAACGCTTTAAATGCAGGTAGGAGTGTTGCTGAAGCAATTATTGAAGAAAGGAAATATTTTCTGTTCATCTAACTTAAAGATGTGTGTTTTGAACGGCTAATATAAGCTTTAAAAATATTGTGTAAAAGAAAAGGGATTTATATCCATAAATCCCTTTTTTAAACCAAACAAATTAATCTGTAAAAGATTAGTATAATGTGAATTGTATAAATAACCTACAAGTTGAAAAAATGTTTTAAGATTTTTTATTTTTTTATTTCTTGCAACTTGATTGCTTTTTAAAAGGACGATGATAACACAGAAATGTTGGTCAAACACAATTACTTTCCCCGCGAACCAGGTTTGAGTCAAGCATGAAAGTCGATTAAAATAAAAGGTTATCCATCGCGGATAACCTTTGCTAACAACAAAACAAATATAAGATAACCAAATCTTGCCTGATTGAGCAGAATCAGGATTAAGTGCTAACAAATCACTTAGCGGCCTAGTAATGGATTCGAACCATTATATAAAGTCAAAGGAGACTTCAACCTCCCAATCGGTCAACTGGCCTTGCTTTCAAACAGGTTTCAGGTTTAAAAATGCGCTCAAATCATCTAGCTCTGCTTTCATTATTAAAGTTTCGACTTCGGCTTGTTCAGCATCAATTTTCCTTTTATCAAACTTATTATCGATGTTTGGATAATCACTTATGGTAAAATATTGAACCTCGACCGACATGTTAATTGTTTTTGAGCAAAATCTATTATTATAAATTGATAACTGAACAAATATATTTATTAATATATAAAGTCTATAGGA
>NZ_LMPU01000004.1 GCF_001423945.1 Pedobacter sp. Leaf194
AATTTATCATATATATTTTAAATTAAAATTTTTAGATTTACCTAAAAATAAAATTAGATAAACGTAAATGCAAAGTTTTACCGAAGAGAACTATCTTAAGATTATTTACCACCTGGCCGAAAAAACCAGTAACGTTCAAACAAATGCAATAGCCGAGCAAATTCAAACCAAACCCGCATCTGTAACCGACATGATTAAAAAACTGGCGGAGAAAGGTCTTGTGGATTATGTTAAATATCAGGGCGTTACCTTAACCGAAAAGGGGAAGCATGCCGCTGTAGACATTGTTCGAAAACACCGCCTTTGGGAAGTCTTCTTAGTGGATAAGCTTAACTTTAAATGGGACGAGGTGCATGATGTTGCAGAAGAACTGGAGCACATAAGGTCGGTAGATTTAATTGAGCGTTTAGATGAGTTTTTAGGTTTTCCTAAATCAGACCCTCACGGCGACCCAATTCCGGACAAAAACGGACGTTTTGCGAAAACACAATTTATAAAACTTATCGAACTTGGCATTGGCGACAGCGGAACCATAACTGGCGTTAGCCAGCACAGCTCTCCGTTTTTAAAACACCTTGAAAAACTGGGTTTAACGCTCGGAAAACAAATACAAGTTTCAGATGTTACCGATTTCGATGGCTCAGTTGAAATTTTAGTAGCCGAAAAACAAATCAATATTAGCAGAGAAGTTGCAAAACATATTTTAATTAGCAGTAATGGCAAAAACTGAATCGTTAAGTGAGGTTCATCAGAGTGTAAATACCGATAAGCGTAAAGGCTGGCGAAGAATTCTATCCTTCATCGGTCCGGCCTACTTAATAAGCGTAGGCTATATGGATCCCGGAAACTGGGCGACGGACTTAGCCGGTGGAAGTAAGTTCGGCTACCAGCTTATCTGGGTGTTGTTAATGTCGAACCTGATTGCGTTGCTATTGCAATCACTTAGTGCCAGGTTAGGAATTGTTCGGGGTTTAGATTTGGCGCAGGCTTCAAAACATGCCTATCCCCGCTGGGCAAACATCCCCTTGTTCGGGTTGGCACAACTGGCTATAATTGCCTGCGATTTAGCAGAAATTATAGGTATGGCGATAGGTTTACAATTGCTTTTTGGTTTACCACTAATCTGGGGCATTTCAATAACCATTTTCGACACTATACTTCTTCTTTTCCTGCTAAATAAAGGAATGAGGGCAATGGAAGGTTTTATCGTTTCTATGGTATTTATCGTAGGCATTTCATTTCTTGTTGAAATGTTTATCGTTGAGCCATCTTTAAAAGAGGTTGCGAAGGGTTTTGAGCCTTCTTTGCTTGGTGGCGACGCACTCTACATTGCCATCGGTATTATAGGCGCCACCGTAATGCCACACAACCTGTATCTCCACTCCTCACTGGTGCAAACCAGAAAAATAGAACGAACAAATAAAGGTATAAAGGAAGCATTAAAATTTAACCTGATTGATACTACCGTTGCGCTGAATCTTGCTTTCTTTGTTAACGCGGCGATTTTAATTCTGGCAGCTGCTGCTTTTTTTAAAAATGGTCTTCACGAAGTTGCAGAAATACAGGATGCACACAAGTTACTTTCTAATATTTTCGGCAGCGTTGCCCCAACCTTGTTCGCTATTGCCTTAATTGCCGCCGGTCAAAGCTCCACAGTTACAGGAACGCTGGCTGGCCAGATTATTATGGAAGGCCATATTAATTTAAGAATTCAGCCTTGGCTGAGGAGATTAATAACCCGCTTGTTAGCCATTATACCGGCATTTTTCACCATTCTCCATTATGGCGATGATGCCTTGGGTGGATTGCTCGTGCTCAGTCAGGTTGTGTTGAGTCTTCAGCTTGGCTTTGCAGTTATCCCATTAATTCACTTTACATCAGATAAGAAACTGATGAAGGATTTCGCCATAAAAACCTGGGTTAAGGTCTTAGCCTGGGGTAGCGCCGCTTTAATTATTGCGTTAAATGTAAAACTGGTAATTGAAGAAATCTCCGGCTGGACTAAAGATGCAAACACCTGGTGGATTTATGTGTTCGTTTTCCCGGCAGTAATCGTCATCATTCTCCTGCTGCTTTATGTTTTCTTTCACCCACTTATTGACAAGCGAAACTTGCAAAGGCAAATGGTTCCTCATGGCAATGCGCTCGACATTGGCAAGATTGATAAGATTAGCTACCAACGCATTGGAATTGCAGTCGATTTTTCTAAAAACGACCGGAATACGATTAGACATGCACTAATTCAGGGCGGGAAAGATGCTCATTACTACCTTATTCATGTTGTAGAAACTGCCGCAGCCCGCTACCATGGCGATATTGTGATGGACCACGAAACACAGAGCGATGCCGAAAACCTGGAAAAATACAAAATCAACCTTGCCGATTTAGGCTATGACGCAACCTTATTTATCGGATTCGGGGGCACTGCGAAAGCAATTGCCGACATCAGCAACAAAAACGAACTTGAGCTATTGGTAATGGGCGCCCACGGTCATCGTGGATTAAAAGATCTGGTATTCGGAACAACAGTTGATGCCGTTAGACACAAAGTGAATATACCGGTGCTGATTATCCGATAGATTTTAGAACTTTATTTATTCCACCATCGCCATTGCTATAAACAATAAGCTTTCCACTTGAACCATACAAATACATTGCAGGGTATTGAGAAGGCAAAAATGTTGGAATAAATGTTCTGTTTTTATCCTGAAGCACCGTTACGTTTGGCTTAAGGTTTAGGCCAGGTGCGTAGGTACCAAAAAACTTTTGAATGGATATCGATTCATCTAATGTTACCATCAGTATGTTTACATTTTTAAGCTTAGCATAAACCTTATTTAACTCTTTTGCTTCACGTTGGCAATGTTCACATGTACAATCAAATAATATAAAAAGTGTCTTTTTCGATTGATTAATGTTCACATTTGAAAACGCTTTTCCATCTAACTTAAAGAACTTAAATTGTGGCAAAAACGCTGGTTGCTGAGCGTTCACATTTACGGCAAATAAAATAGCGACAATTAAAAACAGGTTTCTTAACTTCATACAAATTGATCTAAACTCAAACATAATTTTTTAATTGCGAAGAAGGGTAAGAATTTTTTATGTTTTACATAAGATGAACAAAAATTTTGCAGGCGATAACAAGATGTTGCAATTAAAAAATGATATTAGCCCATTTTTTAAGATATTTGCAGCCCGATGTACACCACCATACTCAATGGCCAGTACATTATCTAATTAAATACAGCAGTACATTTTGAAAAACGACATCAATATAAAAAATAAAAGGGCTTATTTCGACTACAATCTAATTGATAAGTATGTAGCCGGTATTGCCTTATTAGGAACCGAAATTAAAGCAATAAGGCAGGGAAAGGCAAACATGACGGATGCCTTCTGCATGTTTATTGGCGGAAATCTTTACGTGCGCAACTTACACATTTCCGAATATAGCCACAGTTCCTTTTATCACCACGATATTAAAAGAGACAGAGCCTTGCTTTTACAAAAAAGGGAGATAAAAAAACTGAAAGCAAAAGGCGAAGAAAAAGGCTACACCATTGTACCACTAAGAATTTTTATGAACGAACGGGGTTTCGCGAAAATTGAAATTGCACTGGCGCAGGGTAAAAAAGAGTTTGATAAACGCGACAGTATAAAAGATAGAGATACCAAACGTGAACTCGACAGAGCGATGAAGCGATAAGCTAAGATTCTGTCACTAATCGCCTCTACTGCAACAAATCATAAAACTATACGACTATTCTACCAGGCCTGGTCGCCCACAAGTGGAACGAACCTAAAGGTATCCAATACGATTTTTTCAAAATCATGTTCGCTCACCCGCAGCACGGTAACCATTTTTTGAGTCTTTTCATCTCCAACGGGAATAACCAAAATACCGCCGACTTTAAGTTGTTTCAGTAAAATTTCGGGTACAAGTGGTGCTCCTGCGGTAACAATTATTTTATCGTATGGTGCGTTTTCGGCTATCCCCTTTGAGCCGTCGCCGCAGTAAAATGTAGGCTTATAACCCATTCCCGGCAACACCTGAATGGTTCTGTTAAAGATATTTTCTTGTCGTTCGATTGTAAAAACCCGGGCGCCGAGTTCCATCAAAATACAAGTTTGATAGCCAGAACCAGTCCCGATTTCCAGAACTTTATCGCCTTTCTTTATATGTAAGAGTTCGCTTTGATAAGCAACAGTGTAAGGTTGGGAAATCGTCTGCCCGTCGCCAATGGGGAAAGCGATGTCTTTATAAGCCTGATTCCAGAATGTTTCGTCAAAAAAGAAATGACGAGGTACTTTGCCGATTGCCTGAAGCACGTTTTTATCCTCAATACCGCGAGATGATAACAACTCGACAAGTTTTTTTCTCGCTCCTCTTTCCCGGTAATTATCAACAAATTTGTAGGCCATGAGTATCAAAAGTAGGTTTTTTATACGTTGAAACAAGATAAAAATTTCATCCTGATTGTAAGTGGCAGAAAATCAAAACTAAAAAATATAGAAGGCGTTTTTGAAGACGAAAATAATTATTTGTTCGTTATTGATATTTATTTCTAATTTTGAGGACATATCTTTTTACTAAATATCTATCTCCGCTTAAATGAAAAAAGGACTAATTAGCATATTGATTTTATGCACCGCCATTACCACTAAATTATTTGCTCAAACCAGTGCTGATTATAATTATTCAATTGCTTTAAGAGGTTTTAGCTTAATGCAGTTGCCAAAAATATTAAATCAAACAAATACGCAGGATTACACTAAAATGGCTGGTAATGGTGCCATCTTAAAATTTAACGATAATCAAATCAGTTATAGAATAAGCGGTAACTATTTCCGCGATAAAGATGTTCAATTCCAGAATACCTGCGAAAGCTGTGAAATAGCGAAAGGAAAAGTAACGGATTATTCATTCAAAATCGGTTTTGAAAAAAACTTCAATTACTCAAGGATTCAACCATACTTTGCATTTGATATTGGATATAGGTCAAATAGATTCACCGGCACATTATCTCCGGCAAATTCTATGGTTGCTTCAACAAGTCAATCAGCAGATGCAACTAAAAACGGTTTAGTGATGACACCATCTTTAGGCGTTAAAATAAATATAATCCCGAATCTTTCAATTTTTGCAGAAAGCAGTCTTGATTTTAACTACTCGTATGAAAAGCAAGACATTACCCAGCCAAATCTTGCTGCCAGAAATATTTACACGTATAATAAGTGGGAATTTTTGTTGAATCCTGTTTCTGCAGGCATACAATTTAATTTTAACAGCAAAAACTAATAAGGGTCTACGTCAATCTGAATTAAGACACTTTTATATTCTTTCATTGCATTAAATTCTGTAAGTGTTTCCCGCAAAACGTTTTTAACTTTTTGTATTGCAGTATGCTTATCGGCTTTGATAATGATTTGCTTAATGTAAAGATTTCTCACCCTACTTATTAATGGTTGCTCAGGCCCTAAAACCCGGGCACCAAATTTTGCCTTAAGCGTTTGTGCCAGAAACATTGCAGCCTTGTCTAAAACATTAAAATCTTTGTGTTTCACAGCAATAAAAATCATTCTTGAAAAAGGCGGGTAAAGGAATTTTTCACGCTCGGCAATCTCGTCATTGTACATTCCAATGTAATCATTATCTACAACCTGCTTAATGATTCTGTTTTCTGCATCATAAGTTTGGATACATACATTCCCCTGATCGGCCCTGCGCCCTGCCCTGCCCGAAACCTGTGCCAGCAACTGATAGCTGCGTTCGTAGGCCCTAAAATCCGGGTAACCAAGCAGGGTGTCGGCATTTATTACGCCGATCAAACTTAAATTGTCAAAGTCCAGCCCCTTAGCTACCATTTGTGTGCCGATTAAAATATCGGTTTTCTTATCCTGGAAATCGCTTAAAATCTGTTGCAAACCATTTTTTGTTCGCGTGGTGTCCATATCCAGGCGGGCAATGCTCACCTCTGGGTACAGCAATTTAAGTTCTTCCTCTATACGCTCGGTACCAAAACCTTTCTGCTCTACGTGTACCGAGCCGCAAGCCGGACAAATATTAACGCTGCTTTGCTGATAGCCGCAGTAGTGACAATGAAGTTTACCACTACTTTTGTGGTAGGTTAAGCTTACATCACAATTCACACACTTTGGCGTATAACCACATGTTGCGCAAATTAAAATGGTTGCATAGCCCCGTCTGTTCTGAAAGAGCACAATTTGCTCTTTTTTACTAAGTGCCAGGTCGATGTCTTTTATTAATACACTCGAAAAATACGAAACCATCGTTTTTCGCTTTGTTTCTTCAGCAATGCTAACAATTTGCTGATTTGGCAATTGAACACCGCCAAAACGTTCCTTCATTTCAATAAGTCCGTATTTGCCTATCAGAGCATTGTGATAACTTTCTAAAGATGGTGTTGCGGAGCCCAGAACAACCTTTGCCTGGTGAAGATGAGCTAAATAAATTGCAGAATCTCTTGCCTGATAACGAGGTGCCGGGTCGTATTGTTTATAAGATGGCTCATGCTCTTCATCAACTACAATTAGTTTTAAATTTTGGAACGGCAAAAATACGGCAGAGCGGGCACCTAAAACTACTTTGAAAGCACCATGCTTAACTTTATTCCAAATTTCTACCCGTTCACTATTGTTAAATTTCGAATGATATACACCAATTGAATTTCCAAAATATTGCTTTATACGTTCTACAATTTGCGTGGTTAGGGCAATTTCAGGGAGTAGGAACAGGACTTGTCCATCACTGTTTTCTATTATCTGTTCAATTAGTTTTATGTAAACCTGTGTTTTGCCAGATGCGGTAACGCCATGAAGCAGAACAACATCTTTCTCCTCGAAAAAAGTGTTTATTTTTTCCAGGGCATTCTCTTGGCCGGTATTGAGCGTAAAATTTATACTGAAATCATCAGCATTGGAGGCGAGCCTACTAACCGGGCGCTTAAGCACGGTGAATATATCTTTATCAATTAACGATTTCAAAGCTGCCTGACCACAATTGCTTTCCTCAAGTAGCTCATCTTTCGCAATCGGCAAACCCTGTTTATTTAATTTTAAATAGGCAAGCAATGCATCAAGCTGTTTTGGTGCCCGATCTAGAATTGAAAAAAGTTGTTTAAGATTTTCTTCCTCATTATAAAACTCATTTAAAATAATGAACGATTTCAAAAGTGGCTTGTATTTTTGAATTACCTCTTCGGCCACCAAAATCAATTCTTTATCTAATAATTGATTTATAATCGGGTAGATTGTTTTTTGGCCCAGTAATTTTGAAACATCGTTAATGGTGAGCTTTTGTTGCTTTTTTAAGGCATTGACAATTAGTTCTTCTTTTTCGGTTAGAACTACAGCTTCATCGAATTCATCACGGAGAATAAGTATTGTTTCGCTAGCTAGCTTAAGGCTGGCAGGCAAAGCTGCCGCCATCACATCTCCCTCGTTACACATGTAATAATCTGTCATCCATGCCCAGAATTTTAGCTGGGTAGCAGTTACTGAAGGAGCAGAGTCTATAACATCAAGCAGGTATTTTGCTTCATAAGCAATGGGTGGTTTAGTTGTAATATTTCTAATTAAGGCTGTATAAATCTTATGCTTTCCAAATTGAACAACTACCCTTTTTCCGATCTCAACCTGCGAATTTAAATCAAAAGGCACCCGATAAGTATAGTTTTTTGCCAGCGATAAAGGCAAAATAACTTCAACAAAAAGTGTTTCTCTTTCTGCAAAAATATCAGGTTCGAATGTGTTCATTATTTATCTTTAAAAGCAGCGAAGAATAACATTATCCAGCCTAAAACGAAAAGCAAACCTCCAATTGGTGTAATGGGGCCTAAAACATCAACAAAACTCAGCTGTAAAAGCGTTCTTGTTGCAAGTAGATACAGCGAACCAGAAAACAACAATATACCAAAGGTGAAACAAAAATAAGCGATATTAATGAGCTTGTTTCGATAACGGGCAAAGGTAGAAAGGTAAAGTAAGGCAAATGTATGATAGAATTGATAATCAACGCCTTTCTGCCAGATTTCCAACGAAGGCGCATCAATCAAAGCCTTTAAACCATGCGCACCAAAAGCACCCAATAAAACAGCAACAGCACCAAAAAAAGAAGCAGTAAGGATAATACGTTTGTTCATATTGTTTTAGCTTAACGCAATTGCTAAATTAATAAATTGAGTAAGAACTTCGTACAAATGGATGTAATAATTTAAATTTGTTTCACAAACAGATGAGAAAAATTTTAGTTCTAGTAATTGCATTAACAACAGGCGTAGCGTTTTTGGCTTACTTGTATTTTTCTAAGTTAAATAATGAGAACAACGCCAAAGATTTAGCACTGCAATCGGCAACTAATAATGCGGCGATAATATTTTCCTTTCAGAACGATAAGAGCTTTTATCAGATTTTGGAAGGCCAGACCTTACTACAGCAGGTTCTAGGAACAGAAAAGCTGACTTTACTCGAAAGCCTGAAAGAAAATATTGTTAACGATAATGTTTTAAACAGCTACTTTTCAGAACAACAAATTTACCTGAGCGTTCTACCCGATGAAGAGAAAAAGCTTAATTTTTTAATTACGGTTCAGTTACAGGAAGATAAAAATTACCGTCAGTTTTTTAACTATCTAAAAAGCAGGAAAGCAGTTTCTAAAGAAACAGATCAATTATTTACCATCAACTTTAGTAAAAACACTACTTTTTTCGTGGGCGTTCAGGATCAGGTACTAACAATTTCCACATCGAAAAAATTAATTGATGATGCTGCCGTTCGGTTGGATGAAAATCCATTTACAGAATATATTAAGGAAAACAGTTTGCTAAATAAAAATGTACTGGCAAATTTATACATCAATTTTAACCAGGCGCCACTCTTGTTAAAAACCATTTTGGCGGGCAAAATAAATGGCGAGCTGTCGCTTTTTGAGAAACAAAACAGTTTTGCTTCGCTGAACTACAATTTCAGTAAAGAGAAAATACTTTTCAATGGCAATACCGAACTAAAAGCGGGCGATAATTATTTAAAGCTTTTTGAACAAATACCCGCACAGGCAATAAGCATTACTAATCTGTTGCCAGACAATACCGCAAACTACAGTCTGTTTGCTTATGATAACTACAAAAACTGGCTACAAAAACTTGTTGCCTGGCAGTTGAGCAAGAAAGAAACAACGAAAGTTGATGCCTTATTGAAATCGGTAAAAAATGAATACAGAGTTGACTTAAATTCGATTTTCCAGCCTTACGTAAAAAATCAATTTATCAGTTTCCAGCTCGGCACTTCCGAAAAACTGGGCGCTATCGCCCTATCGAACGGAGAAAAAGTGAAGCAGTTGCTTATAGATGTTAGCGCAGATTATAATGATGAAATCAAGATCCTTAAATCATCAGACATATTATATGCCTTTTTTGGAGAGCCTTTTAAAAAATTTCGTCGGCCATATTACACAATAATTGATAACAATTTAGTTTTCGCGAATAACGCAAGCACAGTGCAGTCTTTTCTAAGCAGCTATAAGAATAACCGGTTATTAATTGAGTTGCCGCAATATCAGGATGCGCTGAACCAACTTTCTACTACATCAAATGTTAGTTATTATATTAACACAAAAACCTCAGCTGAAATCTTCAGGGGCAATGTTTTAACGCCGTTCTACAAACACCTTCGGGCGGATAGCGGCTTGAAAAATTTCGATACATTTTATTATCAGATGAGTGCCGACAAAAACAAATTCATCACTAACGTGCTTTTAAACAAATATTTACAGGCCGAAATACCAGATTCAACCACCAATCGTTAATATCAAAACCAGGAAAACGCAAATTAAATGAAGAAACTTCTACTTGTACTCATTCTTTTTATTTCATTCAGTAACTCCTTCGCTCAACAATATGCGCTATTTGGAACAAAAACCATGTTTGATGCCTTTGAAAATCCATCCCAAAAATCGTTTACCCTGGATTCATCGAGAAGGTTTTCATCGAATTTTTTTCTGCCCTATTTTGGGGTAAATGGTGCCAATAAAGGTGATGCAGAATCGGTTGTGCGTCGATTAATTGTTGATGGCGTAAACGATACACGAACGCTGCCGCTCGGAACGGGGAACATTAATCATATATACGAAAACAGCAATGTTTATGTGCTGACGTTACGAATATTCCAATCCTATAAATACCAGAAAGAAATGGGTTTTGCCTGGCAAATCCGTTCTGATGCGCAAGTAGATTATCCAAATGAAAGCATTGCCGTGTTCGATTCCTATACAAGATTTCCACAGCAAACCGAATTAAATGATATCTTCAACGCAAAAGGCTACCAACAATCCTATCACCAGTTTAGCTTTACCTATCGTGAAAACTATAATAAAAGATTAGCCTTCGGCTTAAAAGCGAGTTTACTGAGTGGAATAATATACAATGATTTAAACATTTCCGATTCATATATGTATGTCAGCCCGGAAACAAATTCGCTAAATATTGGTCTTGCAGGAACATATTCGAGCAACTTTAACGACGAAAATAAAATTAATCGCAATACCGTTATCCCGACATTCAAGAATCCTGGCTTATCAATTGGTTTCAGCACAAACTACACGACTAAAAAGGGACTTTTTTTAATGGCCAATGTTAAAGACCTCGGCTTTATCTGGTGGCGAAATAATACACACAGCACAACGGTTAACACCCTGAAAAACATCGATAACATTGCTTTCAATCAGGCCAATACAAACAGGGAAATCAGGGATATTTTCGAACTTTCGGAGCAGCCAGACAAATTTTTGGCTTTAACAAATGCCAAAGCCGACATCTATATTTCAAAAAACTATGGTTTTTACAAGCCTGCTTTAGCCATTTCGAAAAATTTATTTTACCGCGGCGGGGATTTAGCTTTCGTAAACACATTCAGATACAATGATTTGTCTGGAAGCATAACCCCACTTTACAACCTAAACAATGTATTTATGGTTGGTTTACAAGGCAAATATCAAACACCAAATTTCGAAATTTTTATGGGTACCGATAACTTAATCTCGAGTGCCAGTACCGCATCTGCAGTATTGAAAAACGATTATACCATTGGAAGCGGTCCAAACGGCGCCTCATTTTATATGGGTGTTGGAATTAAATTCGGCAACGTTGTAAACCATCCTCAGTTTAGCGATGTGATGCCAGGCATTAACGATAATGAGGGCGGTAGCTTCTTTAAAAATTTATTTTCTGTTTTTAAAAAGAAATAAAGATTAAACCTTTTTTTTGGGCTGCGTAACCACGAAATCTTTAAGGTAGAATGGCTCGAAGTAGGCAACATCTTCAAATTTAGCTTCGCTGAAAGCTTGTTCGGCTAATTGGGCCATATTAGTTGCCGAATTGAAATTTGCATCACTAAAAAATGCATGCTCATGCTTTAGCGTTTCAATACATTTTGCTGCACCATCGCCCAAAAAAGTAATCCTGTGCGCTGATAATAAATTTTCAAAGCTAGGTTCGTCAATAATTTTTGCAGAAGTTGGCTCAACGAGCTGCAGTTTGGAATCGAAAACAGATGTGTATACTTCCATTCTTCTTGCGTCTATCATGGGGCAAATCAATCCTGTGTAATCAGGATTTTGAATCATGAAACCCGCCGCCATCATTTCCAACGTTTCTAAAGCAATTAAGGGCTTTTCCAGGGCGTAACACAAACCCTTAGCGGTAGAAACACCAATCCTAAGTCCTGTATAAGAGCCTGGCCCCTTGCTTATGCAAACCGCATCCAGATCATTGTATTTTAAATTGGACCTGGTGATAACATCTTCGATAAACAAAGTGAGATTACCTGCATGCAGATTCTGACCAAAGGCTTCTTTAACCGCGATAATTTCTCCGTTTATGGATAAGGCAACAGAACAAAAAGAAGTAGCAGTTTCTAACAAAAGTATTTTTGGCATGCACAAAGATATGCTAAAAGATGAAAACGTAAAAGTATCCGGACATGCTGAGACACTACGGAACGGGGTCGTGTCCATGCGCTCCCCATGGATGGCAACGGCCAATACGCTTCAAAGCCATCCATCCGCCTTTAAATGGCCCGTACTTTCTTATGGCTTCTATGCCATATTGTGAGCAGGTTGGTGTAAATCTGCAGTTCGCACCAAGCATTGGCGATATGGCATACTGATAAATTCTTATCAAGCCTAAAAAGAACCAGCCAAATATTTTATTTACCAGTTTCATCAGGTGCGATAAGGTTATGAAAGCGCTTAAAGGTTGCTATTAATTTCTTCTCTATAAAAGAAAACTCATACTTGTCTTTTCCTACAAACTGAATTGAAAATAACAGTAAGCCGTTGCTTTCCGGAAGATTTGAATATAAGCTTTCCTGCTTGTGCAAGCGGTAGGCTTCGCGAATGCGGCGTTTTAATAAATTGCGGTCTACCGCTCTCTTATACCTCTTTTTAGGAACGTTAATTACAACCTGTGCCTGAACTTCGGCCGGAGCATTAACAAAAAGATATGAAATACGAAATGGATATAATAAAAAAGAAGAACCGTTTTTAAACAGCAGATCTAAATGTTTTCTGCTGCATAACCGTTCTTCTTTCCTGAATGTGTACATATATTTTTGATTGATAATTGCAGATTTTGATCTGCCAGTTCCGACTAATCGGAAAAGCAATCAAAAATTATGCTTTATGCTTGCGTTCGTCAGAAACTGTTAATCTTTTTCTTCCTTTAGCACGACGTGATGCTAATACTCGTCTGCCGTTAGCTGTTGCCATTCTTTCGCGGAAGCCGTGTTTGTTTCTTCTCTTTCTTTGCGAAGGTTGGTATGTTCTTTTCATGACTGTATATTATCTTATTGTAATTTCAAAATTAAGAGGTGCAAATATAAAGCGATTTCTCTACAATTGCAAGTGTGTTTAATTTTTTATTTTCTACCAGATTGCAAATGTAATGATTCTTTTTCAGAATAAATTTAGAAGGCTAAGGCATTACAGACCCAAAGCCGCCTTTAACTTAACATACCCGGTTTTGCTTACCGGTAACCAGATATCCGATTTTAATAATACCACATAACTATCTTTCTCTTTCAACTCTATTTTTGTTACCTGTGCCAGATTAATGATATAGGAACGATGGATGCGAATGAATTGCCCAGCATCAAGCGCCTGCTCAAAAAACGCCATCGTTTTATTCTTGTAAAAAGCTCCATCAGCGGTACTCAATTTTACATAATCATCATCTGCTTCCAGATAATTAATATCGGCGACAGGAATTATTTTAATTATGCCATCTTTTTTAACCACGACCCTGCTGCTTTGCGCCGGACTCATAGCCGCTGCATCTAAAACTGCTTCAGTATTTTCAGTCTGGTTTAACCGTGAGGGCAATTTTTTGATGGCAGAATCAAATCTCGCTTTATCAATTGGCTTAAGCAGATAATCCACCGCATTAACCTCAAACGCTTTAATGGCATATTCATCAAAGGCTGTTGTAAAAATTACGGCAGGCTTATCTTCAACGAGTTCGAGCATTTCGAAGCCGCTGATTTTCGGCATTTGTATATCCAGAAAAATTAAATCGGGCTTATGTTGCGTTATCGCCTTCAAACCTTCAAAACCATCGCAGCACTCGGCCACTATTTCAATTTCTTTATGTTCCGAAAGGTAGAATTTTACAATATCTCGTGCTAAAGGCTCATCATCAATTAATATGGTTTTGATCATTTTTCTGCGGAATTTTTAGAGTCGTAATATATAAATTATTTGCCTCAATTTCTGTTTGCAAAAGGTGTGGGTTGGCAAATAACAAATATAATCTACGCTTAATTGCTGTTAAACCGAAGCCGGTGCCGCCTGTTGCCCGCATGTCAGGGTCGAATGGATTTTGTACCCTTAAATGCAAAACATCCTGCTCAACACAAACATCAACTTTTATTGTAATGGCTGATGAGGTATTGTATAACCCAAATTTTATGGCGTTTTCAACAATAGGCTGTAGTAATGTTCCAGGCAGGCAGAGGTTTAATGTATCTTCTTCAACATTAACTTCTATGTTTAAACGATGACTGAAACGAACTTTCTCAATATCCAGGTACAACTGAATGTATTCCATTTCTTCTTCAACCGAAACCCAGAGTTCATCATCGCGTTTGAGTGTACCGCGTAAAAATGAGGCAAGTTTGGTTATCATTACCCCCGCTTCCTTAGGATTAACCATGGTAAGGGCGAAAACAGAATTTAAACTATTGAACAGAAAATGTGGCTGCAACTGGTGACGAAGTTTGTTTAATTCGGCCTCTTTAGCCAGGTTTTGCGCAGTTAAAAGCCTGCCCTGGGTTTCCGATTGTTCTTCCAACCGATACCACAAGATGTTGGCAAGGGCGCACCAGCCAAGGCACATAAAAGATATCAATCCACGAAATGCAAAAGAAAAGTTATAGAAGTCTTTATATTCTTTAAAATCCGTAAAAATATACAGGAGCGCATATTTGGCTATAAAAATGATAACCAGCGTTAAGGCCAAGGTAATTATCAACACATATAAAATCCGCTCGTTTTTTGGTTGATAGTACCCGAGCATATTACTTACACTTATACAGGCCAAAGCCAAAAGCAGATTAGTTATTGTGCTATCGGTAAATGAAATTAACCATGAAAAATTTACCACATAATGGAGCCCAACGGCACATAAAATTAGCCATGCTAATGCTATGCTTAGCGCAGTTTTTTTAATTTGAGGTACTGATAAAGGTCTTGTTGTCAAAACTTATTTATTTAGTTCAGTTAACGTTTTTTAGGGACTCTTAAATTATAACCGCAGTTACAGGCATTCAATTTAAAATGGTCAAAACTGAGTTGGATGTCTTTCTTATTTACACTGTTTTCGCCATATAATTAACATGCATTTGGCAGTTTGTTACAGCAAGTTCGAAAAGCACACAGAATCTCATTAAAAATGCAGCATGTACGCCGCCAGCTTTAAAAGCTTTTAACTTCTATCCCACCGAACAGCACTGTTCCGTCGATAATTAATGTTTTTTGCACTTCTCCCGTTTGCATTAAGTGACCGCGTTTATCTTCAATGCTACCAAATATTGGTGTTCCGTTGGTTTTGATTATCCAGTTTGCCGGCACAATTAATTTAACGCCGCCAAAAATCGCTGTAACATCAAAAACGGTGTCCTGAACAAAGTCTGCCTGGGTAAGGTTAATATCTGCACCGCCAAAAACTACCGTAACATCTCCCCCTCTAAAGTTTTTTGAATAAACAACCTGGTTGGTCGAACCAAAAATTGCTGTCGCCTCCACAAAATCTTCGCTGGTTGATTTTTTGTTGCCCGAAGAAAAGTTTTCTGTTCCGGCACCGAGATTATCTCCCAGGCCATCTCTGCGTCTTTTCTTGAAACCATTACCCTTAGGTTTCAATATCAGGAAACCACCCAAAACCACCAGCCCAACGCCCAAAGCATATTTTGATGCGTCAAAATCAAGTCCTGTAATGTCATCAATGGTATAGTACGTACCAATCAAAACCATTATCAACCACCCTATTCCCTTGAAATTGCGCCTTACGCCAACAAAAATCCCTATCACAATTAAAAATGTATGCCAGCTAAATACCCAATGAGGAATGTCGAAGCCCATATTATCTAAAAGAAAAGCAAGCCCGATTATTACAATCACTAATCCACTCAGCATTCTGCCAGAGCGGTTAGTTGTTATATTATTATTTAAATTTTCCATTTGTGTAAATTTTAATAATCAAAAGTATTCATAAGCATTAAGCTAATTCATCGCAAATCTTCGAAAATCAGCAAACAATCGGTAAGCTGCATTATTTCGTCGGTGAAAAATATTTTAGTATTTTGAGGTCATGAAGATTTCGTTATTATTTATCATTTTACTCGTTTCGACAACACTTTCGGCACAAATAAACAGCACAACCTATAAAATTTACGATGTTAAAAAGCAAAGCTTAATTTCTTTAGCGGATATCATAAAAGACATGAGCACAGCCGACGTGTTATTTTATGGTGAAGACCACAACGATTCTACCGGACATTACTTAGAATCCGAAATTTTTAAAAAACTATGTGAAGCTTTTCCAAAAAAGACTGTATTGACTATGGAAATGTTTTATACGGATACACAGCCGGTTATTGACGAGTATCTGGCGGGCTTGATATCCGAAAAAAATTTTATAAAAGAAGGCAGAGCGTGGCCAAACTATAAAGATTATCGTCCGCTGATTGAATATGCAAGGCAAAATAAAATAAAGGTAATTGGCGCCAATGCTGCCACGCGATACAGCAATGCCGTAACCATGGATGGATTGGATGTTTTGAAAAATTTACCAAAAAGCAGCGCTTCATTTCTACCGCCCTTACCTATTGATACGGCTAATGGACGCTATAACGAAAAGTTTTTGGAAACATTGGGTGGCCACAGCATGGGACCAATGAAAATTTATCAAACACAAAACCTGTGGGATGCAACAATGGCCTGGTCTATAGCCAGGTTATTTAAAGAGCATAAAGGGATTAAAGTGCTGCAAATAAATGGCCGTTTCCACAGCGATGAAAAACTTGGAGCGCTTGCGAAACTCCAGAAATATGCACCGAAGCTGCACATTTTAAACGTTTCAGCATTTTCAGATGAAAGTTTTGATAATCCGAACTGGGGGAAATTTCAAAACCTTGGGGATTACATTATCGTTACCGACCCAAAGGTTAAAAGGAGTTATTAGCAAACAAGGTTCGCAATACCTGCGAACCTTGTCTAATATTTAAGCTTTTGTTTTCAGTAAATCTCTGATTTCAGTTAAGAGCATTTCTTCTTTTGTTGGAACAACCGGTGCAACTACTGCGGCAGCTTCTTCCTTTTTCTTCATCTTATTGATTGCTCTAACCATAATAAAAACAACCAGAGCCAAGAGTAAAAAATTAATGGCAACGGTTATGAAGTTACCGTATGCAAATATGGCCGCATCCGGAGCAACTTTTTTTGCATCAGCTAGTGAAGCACCTTTCGGAATAAGCTCCGCACCCTTTCCCATAGCAAAATAGATGCTGCTAAAATCGGGTTTACCCACCATTGCCGCAACAATTGGCATGATTAAATCATCGATAACGCTCGTTACAATCTTACCAAAGGCACCTCCAATGATTACGCCGACGGCTAAATCGAATGCATTGCCCTTTATAGCAAACTCTTTAAATTCTTTTACAATACTCATAATAGTTTGATTAAGTTTAGAATGGTTTCTAACGAATTTAGCAAACATTACGTTCCAAACAAACGTTTGTCGAAATAATTTCGCCAAATTATACAAACCATTGCTACCGATTGTCGAAAATATCTGATATGATTTGTTTATTTTTGCCCTACCCTTTTATATAAAATATGTTAAAGCAACACCTACAACAAAAATTATTACAGAAATTATCTCCGCAACAAATACAGTTTATCAAATTGTTGCAGGTGCCAACAGTTGCTTTAGACACAAGGGTAAAAGAAGAACTTGAAGAAAATCCGGCGTTGGAAGATCCAAGTTTAATGACAGCAGATGAGCCAAAAGGTGAATACGATGACTTAAATGATGGTCCTGACGATTATGAGAAATCATCAGAAGATACCAGCATGGATGAGTTTAATGTAGATGATTATCTTCAGGACGATAATACGAATGATTACAGCACCAGCTATAACAATGGTGATGATGATGAAGAAAAGAAGGAAACACCCATCGCTATAGAAAGCACTTTTTTTGAAAGTTTACAAGAGCAATTAGACTTAATTCCACTCTCCGACCAGGATTTTATCATTGGAAAACAAATTATTGGCAGTTTAGACGATGATGGCTACCTACGCCGGCCGCTAAGCTCTATGATTGATGATTTAGCCTTTTCGCAGAACGTTATGGTTGAGGAAGAGGATGTATTAGAAATGTTAAGACTAATCCAGAGTTTCGACCCTCCGGGCATTGGGGCGAGAGATTTAAAAGAATGCTTATTAATACAGCTGAAAAGGAAAGATGCAGGCAACCCGATTATTGTAAAAGCAATGAATGTTGTCGAAAATTATTTAGACGAATTTACAAGGAAACACTACGATAAATTAGAGAAAAGCTTAGGCCTTGACAGTGAGGAATTAAAAGAAGTTGTAAATGAGATACTTCGTTTAAACCCAAAACCCGGTGATGCCAATCAGGTAACCACCAAACAAATGCAAATCATTCCCGATTTCCACATCAGCAATAATGATGGTGTGTTAATTTTGACTTTGAATTCTAAAAATGCGCCTGAACTTAAAGTTAGCCGTTCTTATCAGGAAATGTTCGAGCATTACGATAAAGCATCTTCAAAAGATAAAAAGCTAAAGGAAGCCGTGCAGTTTGTAAAACAAAAGCTTGATTCTGCGAAATGGTTTATAGATGCAATAAAACAGAGGCAGCAAACGCTGTTAAAAACCATGAATGCGATTATGCATTACCAGTACGAATATTTTTTAACAGCAGATGAGCGTAAAATGCGCCCAATGATTTTGAAAGATATTGCTGACAAAATAGACATGGATATTTCGACTGTTTCCAGGGTTGCAAATTCGAAATATGTGCAAACAGAATTTGGAACCTTCTTATTAAAATCTTTTTTCTCTGAAGCAATTCAAACTGAAAACGGAGAGGAAGTATCAAACAAAGAGGTTAAAAAAATACTCGAAGATTGTATCGGCAATGAAGACAAACGTAAGCCACTTGCTGATGAAAAGCTTACTGAAATTTTGAAAGACCGTGGTTACAACATTGCCCGGAGAACTGTTGCCAAATACCGTGAGCAAATGAACATTCCGGTAGCCCGGTTGAGGAAGGAACTTTAGGCTTTTTGGTTTGTTTTACTACCACATTTTAATGTACGATGGTACTTTGTAGATGTTGTTAAGCAAAAGCCCCAAAACAATTTCATGACTGCCGTTGCTTACCGTGTTTAATTCTGACGTGGTAAAATCATAAGAATAAGTAAGGTTAACCATTTTACCAATGTTGAACCCGGCCATAGCAGCAAATGAGTCATCTCTTCTGTAGCTTCCGCCCAACCAAAGCTTATCTTTAAAGGCTATCTTCAGATTCAGATCGTAAGAAACAGGCGAGGGCTGTACGTACTTAACCATTACAGAAGGAATTGCCGCAATCTGATCATCCAAAAAGAATTTATAACCAGCTGTTGCGAAGAAATGTGGCACCTCCTTCCCAAGATTGTAATTATCTGAATTGGTAAAGTTTAGGCGTTGTCCTAAAACCTGTTGTGCAGAAATACCGGCGAACACCCTCGCCCCGTATAACCAGATGCCAATACTCAAGTCGGGCTTTAGCTGGCTCACAATTGCATTAGAAAGCGCCGGATCGGTTTGGCTATCAGGAAAAGTTAATGCATTAACATCAAGCTTAATGCTGGATACACCGGCAGCAGCGCCAACCGATAAATTAAAGGAATTGCTAAGCTGCAAATGATAAGCATAAGTCAGGTTTGCGTCCAAACGCGACAAAGGCCCTGCTTTATCCTGAACAACCGTAACACCCATACCATGATGCGCTGGCGATGAAGTATAATTTTGTGTGTAATTTCTATCCATTGGATCACCGGTTTGCTCGGGGAACGAGGTTAAAGCATTACTCCAAAGGTGGTTGTCGCCGAGCGCCCAATGTGCTGATACGAATGAAGTTTGCGGCGCATCGGTAATGCCCGACCATTGTTTCCTGAAACCAGCCTTAAAATCAATATAATTTTCGATTCCCGATAGTGCCGGGTTAAGCAGATATTGATTGAATATGTATTGCGTGTATTGCGGCTTCTGCTGAGCAGACAACTTAAAACAAACAAAACAAGTCAGGAAAATTATCGTATATTTTTTCAATTTTATCGAATTATAGTTAAGGGTCCGGTTACTGTTTTTCTGCCATTTCGTGGATTGATAAGGTAGTAATAAACGCCAACAGGCAAGGGCTCATTTTGATAATTTCCATCGAATGGGGTCTTATATCCATTACTAAAGAAAACCCGCATGCCGTTTCTGTTAAATACTTCTACCGTAGCCTTTGGGTAGCTTTCCAAATATTTTACCGTCCAAAGGTCGTTAACACCATCGCCATTTGGCGTAAAGGAGTTTGGCGGAACCAAGGCTTGCAAAACCTTCACTGTTACCGGCACAATTACGCTACAGCCATCACTAGTGGTGGCAGTAAGTTGATAATTAGTATCCTTTTCAGGCGATGCAACCGGATTTAGTACATTATCATGATCAAGGCCGAGCGATGGCGACCATTTATAAGTTAACATCGAACCCTCTGCAACTGCTGGGATGGTAACCTGACCGCCGGCAAGAATGTAGAGGGTTGCCCCCGCATCTGCAGTTGGAGATTTATAAACGTTTATGGTTTTGGTTATCGATTCCGTGCAACCACTTGTTGGAACGAAAGTGTACGTAATTAAATGCTGACCAACATCTACAGACTTTGGATTGAAATTTCCCTCTGCGTCTACCCCTTCTCCCGAGTAAGTTCCCGTTCCTGAAATCAGCGAAGTTTCTCTAGCCTGATTAATAACGACTGACCCATCATTTTGGCAGGCTGCCGGGATATCAGCGAACTCCAATATTGGCGAAGGCTTAAGCTCAATAACTTTTGATGTTTCCAGGAAACAAGTTTCGCCAGAGTACGCAACGAGGCGAATGGTAAAATTCCGGTTTGCGTTACCACCAAAAGGACGATAAGTTAAGTGGATATCATCTGCTTTGGGGTAGTTTATTATGATTGGTGGCAGATTAGGATTCGCCGCAAAATCCTGATAAATTTCGATTTTAGTAATTAAGCCGGAAACCGCTACAGAGAGATTGTTTATTACAACATCCTTGTTGCTGCATAAATTATTTTCATTCTGAATAGAGAAATCTGCAACCCGAACCTGGCCATTTACCGTAAAAACTTTTGAAGTTGTAGTTTCGCAACCGTTCTCATTTTTAATTTTGAGTGTGATGGTATAATCGCCTGCTGCTGAAAAAGTGTGCTTTCCATCCATATCGGTGGATTTGTTAGCAGGCGAATTTGGGTCGCCAAAATTCCATTCGTAAGTTAGGCCATTGCTGCTGCCGCTGATATTTTTGGATGTATTTGTAAACTTCGCTAAACCATCAGCAAAGCAAACCGCCGGCGTGGTAAAATCGGCAACCGGCAAATCAGTCACTAATACATTTTGGGTGTAAGCAGCACTTACACAACCTTCTGCCGAAGTCGTTATTAACGAAACCGTATAACTTCCTGTTGCTTTGTATTGATAGGCGAACGGCGCTTTTGTAGATTTATCAATTTTGGTTCCATCTCCAAAATCCCAACTCCAGTTTACAATTGTGTTTGGACTTTGCGCAACGCTTATCGTAGAGTTGTCCGCTACTACATAATCAGTATTTATGCAGGTATTTAGTGATGCCGTGAAGTTTGACACCGGCAACGGGTTGATTTTAATCGATTTAATAAACGGGTCAGAATAGCAACCAGTTCCGGATTTAACAGCTAAACTCACTTTATATGATCCCTCTTTTGCGTAAGCGTGTTTAGGATTTTGCTCAGGGGAAGTAGTTCCATCGCCGAAATCCCAAGCCCAGCCCGTTACCGCGAAATCTACGGAGTTTGATAGGCTTTTGTCTGTAAAAGCAATTTCAGACTTTGCACAGCTACTAGCCGCGACATCGAAATTTGAAGTCGGCAAATCATATATTGTAAAAATATAATTGGTTTCGAGATCGCCGTTTTGGCAGCTGGTTTCATTGTTGGGAACATGAGCAATTACATTTAACTTATGGTCGCCGGCAACAGAATAGATCTTATCAGCAGGGTATTTGTAGGTGTAAAAGGTTTGCCCGTTTATTACTTTTACTTCTGGTGCATCCGTCGTTTCAATGGCCGGTTCCGCATCTAAAGTCCATGTAATTTTATCGGGTTTGTAAGGTAAATTTATCTTAAAACTGGCCTTCGAATTAATGCAACCATTCTGACTTTCTTCTTTATTTGCTTCGTTAATAACAGTTAAATAATTATTCGAGGAAAGGTTCGTCCCGGCAGAATAAGAGTAAGATTCAGCCTGGCCAAAGCCGTAGGCAATTGCATTAAATCCATCATCGGCATTTAACGTTAAGCTTTTAAAAGTAGAATTATTTGAAGTTCCTGTTACGGGAATCTGATTAAAAGAGTACAATGAATTGCCGATTACCGGTTGCCACGGTGTTGCAGGCGCAACGCCGTCTACCTTAAATGTTGAAGATTTACTAGTTAACATCAACACATTGATATATCTCTCGGTAATATTTTGAAGCGTTGACGAAAAAACGGTTATCGTTTTAATGTTAAACTCTACTGGATTTAACATAACCATTTCCGGGTCGCCGATTGTTTGTACGCCTACCGCCGAAGAACATCCCTGTGTTAATGAATATTGAGCAACACTTATCAGCTTATCGGCCGTAACAAAAGTAGATTCAGTAAGCTGTTCGCTCTCAATAAATTGCCCTTTGTTTATGGTGTAAGTTTGTCCGTTGTAGGTTACCTTGGTATTATCATCCTGAGCCAGAATCCTGAGTATATACTTTCTTTTCGCAAAAGGCACGATCCCATAATTTCTCCCCCAGCTAACCGTTGGATATAATTGTTGAAACAAAGGATCTTGTGAACCGGTGCAGGCAATCGAGATAACCGACGTTCCTGAAAAAGCAGCAAATCTTTTACAAGAGGATGTTGATGGATCAGTTTCGACGAAAACACCAGTCAAATCATCGGAACCAGAGATATATTCATAAACATCGCCTGTTTTGAGCAGCTTAATTGTTTTAACGCCGCCGGTTTTTTCATGTAATAAAACAGTTGTATTGTCTTCTACAGCAACAATCGCCAGAAAATTATTCCCATTTGCACTTTGAGTGTAATTCATGGAGTAATACGTTTGGCCTAACGTTTCATAGGGTAAAATCAATGAAGCGGCAGACCTGGCGTTACCGTAAATATGTGTATACGCAGAAACCTTTGGCATACCATCTTTAACTTTAATATGGATGCCTCTATTAACAAGATTAGTATTCGATTCGGTCAAATCAACATAGGCGTTACTTCTTGGTACATCAAAGCGGATTGCAGTATTTGCAATAATCGCTTTAGTTTCAGACCATGTGCCACAACTTACCGTAACCTCTGATGCAGATTTAGAAGTTACAAATACTGCAAGATTTGCCAACGCACCGCCGCTAGGCACATGTGTAGGAAACACGGACCAAAAGTCAGTTCCCTCGTTGGAAACATTTTGTCCAAAGGTTTTATTGGCTAGAGAGAATAATAGTATAGTAAAAACTAAAAAAGCAGCCCTTTTCATAGCTACTAATTTGATTCGGAGATAATTTGCATTTCTTCTTAAATAGTAAGGCAATATACTATTTAAGAACATAGAAGAAAAGACGAGAGGCAAAAATTAACGTTTTTTCATCAATGAATTTACATTTGATGTAATAAAACAGCAGGTTGATGTAAAATTATTTTGTTGCCGAAAATGATTTACTACTAATTGTTAGAAATCTGAATGTTGTAAAACATCATCTGCAGGCACATAATTAAATTGATGCCGACAAACCAAAAGAAAGATAGGCTTTAAATTTAGTTACAATAAGCTATTCGGTCTTATCATCCACATCTTCTTCATTTTGAAACTTTTCGGAAAATAGTTTCGCCTTTTCATCTGCATCAACATCATTGTGATGCGCCGGTTCAAGATTTTCTTCCAACCGGTCGTTCCAATCATCTAATTTAGTTTCCGGGTTATTTTGTGGCCTATTCATTTTGCTTTTAGACGTTTCCATGTGCAGGATTTTAACTAGAAACATCTACAATTACGATAATGTTTTCCATCAGATAATTATTAGCTAAAAGCAATAACAGGAAAATTATTAAGCCAATAAGGCGTTTAAAGTCCTGGCCTTAACTTTTGGCACCGCTCCATGCCTGATAAATTCACCAACACCTTTTAATTGTTTTATAGCTTTTATGGCACTGTATCCAAAAGAGTGACTCCTTATCTTGTTTAATAACATCGTATCAGTTTTAAATAAATCACCTTCGGTTAATACCCCCTTAACAATTAATTCCTTAATCAGTTCAGCCATTTTACCATTCGCGTATAAATAAAGCGGCAACCTGAAAAACTCTTCGTTAAGCTTAATAAAGGTTTCATTAATCCATAATACCTCTGCCTGATTATTAACTGCAATTCGCCCTTCATTAAGTACCACCGCCGCTAAAAAAGTTTTTGCTTTTTGCCTTGAGATAATCCCAGCGTAAATGCCATCTCTTAACGTATAATCTAACCTATCTGCACAAAGCAAGGGCAAAGGCTGCTCTAAAATCTCGAACTTCCCGTACAAAATCTCATTTACGTCATATCCATATTTCCTTAAAACATCAGGTATCTCAGATTTGTATAACACCTCGGCAAATACCTTCTCGTGGAAATCTTCATCAGCATTTTCAAATACATAATCGCCAACGTGAGAGAACGCGGTGTGCGACACATCATGAAGCAAACCCGCTATTTGTTCGAGTTCGGAACCTCCAAGTTTCTTGATCAGCATGGCAACGCCAATTGCATGCTCCAACCGGGTATGACAGATGTCTGGATTAACCAGAAATATTGCACCGCTCTGATGAATACCCGCCAACCTTTTCAGCGCATCTGTTTCCAGGAGTGCCGCAAAAACCGCCGAAAATTCCATTTTCCCATAGAGCATATCATTAAGTTCAATCATGTCAGTTTCGTTAAATAACTTATAATTATACTAATTTTTTTAGTTTTATAAGGCAGTTGATAAAACTAAATAACTATAGATTTTAGCCAGAAAACCAACTTTCAAATATTTTGAAAGTGATTATTACATTAACATGATTAACAAATTACTGCTTAGAAAAACAAGGATATGATATTAACGTTATCATTGTAAAAAACAGCTATATGGCAACTGCTCAACAAATTCGTACTGCTTATCTTGATTATGTTTTAACAAACAATGAAAAACCTAAATCGGTTTACAGTTTCACCAAAAAACTTAAAATAACCGAAGCAGATTTTTACCAGTTTTATGCTTCTTTTGAAAGCATAGAAAAGAACATCTGGTTTGAGTTAACGTTCGAAACAATCAATACCATTAAGCAGCAGGAAGTTTGGCTTCAGTATTCCTCAAGAGAAAAAATGCTTTCCTTTTTCTACAGCTACGCAGAAAATTTAAAAAACCAGCGCAGCTTCATAATTTATAGCTTAAAGAATTATAAAGGGAAGTTCTCTACGCCAAATGTACTGGCCGGGGTTAAACCAATTTTTGAAAACTTTGCAGAAGAAATCATCAATGAAGGTTTAGAAAATGGTGAACTTGCCGAGCGTCGCTTTCTAAGCAAAAGGTATAAGGATGCTTTATGGATTCAATTTGCATTTATTCTTAATTTTTGGATAAATGATGATAGTGACGGTTTCGAAAAAACGGATGAGGCCATCGAAAAAGGGATTAATGTAACTTTTGATTTGTTTCAACACTCTCCTATCGACAATTTATTTGAGTACGGAAAATTTCTAAGTAGAAACGGGCAGTTTAAAGAGCGTATGGGGTTTTAATTGATGAAAGAACAAAACAGTATTCCGGTAACTAAAGTAGAGCGTTCAGCTAAATTTGTTAAAACAGGCTTCCAAATCGGTGGAAATTACATTAAGCATTATTCTAAAAAACTTTTTAATCCTGAGTTGGATAGAGAGCAGCTTAATGAAGACAATGCCACAGATATTTATAAATCACTGAGCGAGTTAAAAGGTAGTGCCTTAAAAATAGCGCAAATGTTAAGTATGGATAAAAACATACTTCCAAAATCATACGTGGATAAGTTTACGCAATCACAATACAATGCACCTCCGCTATCAGGGCCGTTAATTGTAAGAACTTTTACAAAAAACTTCGGCAAAACACCTGATAAAATTTATGACAGCTTCAATATAAATTCAACCAATGCTGCATCAATCGGGCAGGTACATCAGGCCACTTTAAACGGCAAAAAACTGGCCGTAAAGATTCAGTATCCCGGCGTTGGTGATAGCATATCGTCAGATTTGAGGCTTGTTAAGCCTTTTGCTTTCCGATTATTGGGCATGTCTGAAAAAGAACTGAACATCTATATTAAAGAAGTTGAAGAGCGTTTGCTGGAAGAAACTGATTATATACTGGAGGTTAAGCGTTCTATTGAATTCTCAGAAGCGTGTTCAAACCTGGATAATGTAGTTTTCCCAAAATACTATCCGGAACTTTCCGGCAAACGGATTATTTCCATGGATTGGATTGAAGGTTTACACTTGAAAGAGTTTTTACAAACCAATCCGTCACAGGAACTTAGAAATAAAATCGGACAGGCGCTGTGGGATTTTTACAATTTTCAGCAGCATGAATTAAGAGCCGTTCATGCAGATCCGCACCCTGGTAACTTCATGATTACGCCAGATGAAAAACTTGGCGTTATAGATTTTGGCTGTATAAAAGAAATGCCCGATGATTTTTATTATCCTTTTTTCTCGTTGATTTCCTCAGATGTGATTCGCGACAAGCAAAAAACAATCGAAGCATTTCGTAAGCTGGATATGATTCACAAAGATGACACTGAAAGTCAGGTGGAATTTTACTATAAATCTTATAAGGAGATGATTGAACTTTTCGCAAAGCCTTACATCAACCCTGTTTTTGATTTCAGCAAGAATGAATTTTTCGAAAAGTTATATGCTTACGGCGAAAAAATTTCAAAAATGCCCGAGTTTAAGCAGGCCCGCGGTGTAAAGCACTTCATTTATGTAAACCGAACTAATTTCGGTCTTTATACCATTTTGCATGAACTTAAGGCAGTAGTTAAAACCGATACCTTTAAGCCTGCGATCGAGAAGAGCTAAGCATTTTTCTTTATCACATCGATCATATGATCTAAGTCGAACGGTTTTTGAATAAAATCGTCGGCTTTACTTTCTTCTGCAATTTGGGGTAACTTATCAGATGTAGAGGTTAGAATGGCAGAAATATCTTCTGTTTCAGGTTCCGATTTCAATTCCTGGATTACCTTTGAACCTTTCTTAGTTCCTTTAATATTGTCGTCTATTACCACAACATCAGGATCAATTTTATCAATATTTTTAATAGGATCTGTTGATAGTGAAGCTGTTACATCAAATCCTTCCTCGTCCAATACCTGGTCCATAATATCCAGAATATCCTTGTTATCCTGAACTAGAACAACCTTTTTCTTCATAAAAATTCACACGTTTAATTCTTTTTAAATATAAGAAAAAGAACAGTTCCATAACATAGTGTTTCATTTTTTATGTCTGGCGCCGATGCTGTTCGTCCGGAAATTCGTGGCGTTGGTCGATTAGTCTTTGATTCTCGTATAAAAGGGCCGTTCTGGCTGCAACGTTTTTCCCCACCTGGCGTCTTATCAACAAACAATAACATAAAAAACATAAACCGATAAATAAATCATTTTAAATAAAGCATTATGAAAACCTCAATCAAAACATTAATCGCAACATCATTAACCGCAATCGTTTTAACATCTTCAATTTTTGCAGCAGATGCAAATGCCGGAGAGAAAAAACCAACTACCTCTGTAAACTCAGCAAGCAACTATAAACGAATTGTTATCAAAGGCAATGTAGAAGTTACGCTCATTCAGGGCGCAAAAGAAGGTGTGAGCTATACTGATGACAACACGGGTAAAGCGAAAATTATGCAGGAAGGAAATATTTTAAAAATCTCATCATCCGATAAGGATTTGGTAAAAATCACGGTGTACGTTGCCGATATTTTCAGAATCGATGCCTCAGATAACGCAGTTGTAAAAACAAACGGAAAAATCAGGACTAAATATTTACAGGTTTTTTTAAGAGGTAATGCGCAGGCAGAAATCAATTCTACCACAGAAGGACTTTACACCGTAATTGAAGATTATTCAGATTTAAAATTGAGCGGCGCTACAGACAACCATACAATTGTGATGGGAAAGACACCAAAATTAACGATAGACAGGTTCGCGGCTTTAAAAACCAACATGAGCTCAGGCGAAGCCAGCATTAATCAAACCGTAGCATTAATAAAATAAGATTAATCAATCTTCCCATAAAAGCGACTAAATTCTAGTCGCTTTTTTTTTGTCTTTTTTTGCACCGCAGGCAACTTCAGTATTTCTTCAGATTACAAATGTAAATTGCAAAAAATCAAAAAAAATGATGAATTTACTTAAGGGCAGATACGCTGTTCTTTACGCTTTTATAATCTACTTCCTTACTTTTTCCTTTTTAATTCGAATTGCACTTTTTAACGCCTCGGCTCAGCATGTAGCATTTTCTCTGGGCGAAACCCTAAAAATATTTGTGTTGGGCTTATTTTACGATTTGGGAACGAGCCTCATGCTGGTAACGCTGTACAGCTTGTTTCTTTTATTAATACCGACCAAAAAATACCAAAAAAAATGGAACAGGTTTTTTACCCCTGCCGTACTGTTTTTCTTTCTGGTCATAACCCTTTTTTCTTTTTTTGCTGAGTTAACTTTCTGGCAGGAATTTGAAAGCAGGTTCAATTTTATTGCTGTAGACTACCTTATTTATACGTACGAAGTTATTCATAACATTAACGAATCGTATCCATTGCCATTACTAATCTCCGCAGTTTTACTTATTGCCTTAGCCATAACATTGCTCTTTTATAAGTTAAAAATTTTTAAAAAAACGTTTGAAAGTACCGTTCCCTTTAAGCAAAGGATTATTTTTTCATCAACACTTATCGCAATTTCACTAACCTTTTGTTTTATAGTCAAAAACAGCTGGGCCGAACATGGAAATAACCGCTACGCAAACGAATTAAGTAAAGCAGGCATTTATTCCTTTTTTGCCGCCTTCAAAAATAATGAGTTAAATTATAAAGACTTCTACAACCTTATCGATGATAAAGAAGCATTTAATTTAATGCGAAAAGAGCTTGCAGAAGCAAATGCTAAATTTTTAAGCAGCGGCTTATCCATAAAAAGATTTGTGGCTAATGATAAGCAGGAGCTTAAACCAAATGTGATTACAATTACCGTAGAAAGCCTGAGCGCTGACTTTTTAGCGCACTACGGAAATAAAGAAAATTTAACGCCTTTTTTGGATTCAACTGCAGACAACAGCGTTTTTTTTAGTAACATGTATGCAACCGGTACCCGGACCGTTCGCGGTATGGAAGCGCTCACACTTTGTATTCCGCCAACACCAGGTAGCAGCATTGTCAGGAGAATGGATAACGAACATCTCTTTTCTGTAGGTGCTGTTTTTAAAAAGAAAGGTTATGTAAACACCTTCTTTTATGGCGGCGATGGCTATTTTGATAACATGAACCACTTTTTTGGCAACAATGGCTACAACATAGTTGATAGAGGACGAAAACTGCTGAACGAAACTTTTGATGGAAGTAGGAAAATTATTAAAGATGGGGAAGTAACCTTCGAAAATGCCTGGGGTATTTGTGATGAAGATATTTTTAATGTGGTGATTGAAGATGCTGATGCAAAATATAAGGCGCACCAGTTGTTTAATAATTTCATCATGACCACCTCTAACCACAGGCCCTACACCTTCCCGGCGAATAAAATAAATATACCTTCGGGTACAAGGGAGGCCGCTGTTAGGTATACTGATTACGCGATTGAGCAATTTATCAAAAAAATTAAGCGCAAACCATGGTTTAATAATACGGTAATTGTTATCGTGGCAGACCATTGCGCCAGCAGTGCGGGTAAAAATGAAATCGACATTTCAAAATACCAGATACCCTGCATGATTTTGAACTTAAAAAATCAGCCCGCTTTAAACATCAGTAAAATGACCTCGCAAATTGATTTGTTTGCCACGTTATGGCATCTTTTGGGCTGGAAATACACCAATGGATTTTTCAGCAAAAATGTTTTAGACGAATCTTATAAACCGAGGGTGGTTTTGGGAACTTACCAAAAACTTGTTTACATGCGCAATGATAGCATGGTTGTACTGAGTCCGCAACATAAAATGGAGCATTATATTTACAACAAGGCTAAAAACGAACAAAACAAGGCCAAATTCCCGGATGCTTTCGCAAACCAGGCAATTGCCAACTACCAGACTGCTTTTGAATTGTTTAAAAACGGAGGACTAAAAGAGTAAAGCGGAACCAGCTATGCCAATTCCGCTTCTATTTAATTTTCGTTAAGATTTAAGCTTAAATCTGCTGCTTTAGCGCTTTCTACTTCTTTACGCTTTCCTTTTGCCTGGTATTTAACACCAACCCGAAGTGCCTTCAAGCCGGAAACGCCTTGTAATTCTTCCAAATCCAACTGCTCCAAATCATCGTTCAAAAAGCCTAAATCCTGCAGGTATTTAATGTATTCGATATACTCTTTCGCTTCTTCAGCATTAAAATAAACCATTGCTATTTTATTTGGCTGCGTTAAACGTTCCGAAGTATTTTTAATCAAAACTTTATCAATTCGTTTCTTAACAACTTCGTAGCGTATGTTGTACGCACCTTCCACATCAAATCTACGCTCATCATTTCTGAAACTGATGTCGATAGAGTTTGAATGTATAAAAACCAGTTGTGTAGTTTCCAACGGACGAGGCATTTCGCCAATTAAACTTTTAGATAACCTTGCAATTTCGACCATGGATGTAAGTTGCCATAACCTGATATTTTTCAGGTAGAGCAAATCGAAGGGCTTATTTGGGGCAATATCCTGACCGATGTAAATATCATACTCTACCCCATCGGTTCTAAATTTCGCAAAATAGCAAGGATAAGAAGCCTGGAGATTTGCCTGCGCAGTTTCCAGATACTGGCTCACCTCCATATTGATAAGCTGCATAGAAACCTCAAGCTTGCGTCTGTTTTCGTAAGCTAAACCTGTTTCAGGCAGAATTTCTGCAAAATAATCGTCTACAATTTCCGCCGACTCTGGATGGTTAACTTTTATAACGGAGAAAAATGGGTAAACTTCTGCGGCTAAAAATTCATTCAACAACATTTCTTCATTACTGGAAGCAACATTACTAATGCGCACAATCCAGTCGTTACAGTTAAAAATTAACTTATCAATTAATTCTAAATGAACAAACTTACGTAAGCCTTTCAGCGTCTTAATGATGTTCAATAAATGAACATGCATATCTTCTTTTAAAGCTTGGTTGCGTTCGGTGGTCGAATTTCTAATATCTACAGCGCCAAAAAGCGGATACATATTTTTAAAAGTAACCGTTTCAATCTGCTTATGTTTCTTGTTTTGTTTATTCTGCTGGATGAAATGCCAAACCGCCTCGTTAAACTTCCACTGTACGGAAGGCTGTAATGCCGTAAACTTATCCATCAAAACGGCATCCATTTTGGCATTAAACTCCTCAATGCTGTATTGAAAAAGCTGCCCTATTAGAGGCATCGCAGGGCGTAATCTCGACAAAAGTTTATCGTCTACAACAACTTCTTTACTCGAATATACTTCTAAAACACCCGCAAGCTGGGTATTGTAGTAAACTGGCAATACAGAATATGAACACACTCCGGCAGTCTTCAGTACCCGTAAAAACGGATCTTTGGCCATCTGATCTTCATTAATCGAGCTCACAAAAATTGGTCGTGGATCTTCCTTGTATTTATCAACCAGAGAGTAAAAAACCTCTTCTTCCATATTAGAAGCTTTGGCCGAATTGATAAGCATGCTTTGCGAAAAGTCCTGATTGTCGAAAACCAGCTTGTTATTTACAGTCAGGAATGGCATTAAACCGAATTCCAAATCGCCATTACCGCTTAGTGTTTTCAAAGCCTGAATTACGTGATTGTAAGCCTCAGTTTGATAATTATGATCAACAAGGGCATTTCTAATACCCTCAATGGCATGTTGTAACGTTACATCCGTTATAGAAATAACGCTAAAGCCTTCAAAAGTGAATTTGCTTAACGGCAGTTGTTCAACCAGGAAATCAATCTCATTACCTTCCTGAAAATGCTGTGCCAGGCTCTCGAAATTTAACTCAGGCAACTCACCTTTATGTTGAATATCGATAAACTGCGTGTCATTTTGAATGTTGTAGTACTGTATTAATTTATTATCAGGATTAACATGGGCGTAGATGATTTCATTTTTCAACACCGATGTGAAATTGTAAAATCTATCTAAAATTAAATTGTAGATAAACTTTAAGTGCTTCATCTCTGAAGAATCATTCGACTTGTCCTTATTGACTTTGTTTTTAGGATCGTGATCTTTAAAAAACTGGTAAAAAGCGTTGGTACTGAAAAAAATCTCGTCGGGCACGGGTGTGCTTAATGCCCAAAATAATTCGTTTTCATTCGCCATTAAGGGCGTAAGAATAGTAAATATCAGTTCGAGCGTTTCTTTATGCTTCGCTAACTCTTGTGCGGTGATATTGCCGAGTAAAGCATCTTCTTTTTCAATTTTCTCTAAAAGAAACCTGTAAAACTCAGACTTAACCGTTTTCTCGGTCTTTAAGCGGTTTTTCAGGTAGTTTACTAAAGGCCTGAAAGACAAGTTCGATTTAACCTGGCAATGAATACATTCGTTTTTATGTATTTGTATTACATTGGTATTCATGGGTAAAAATTTATTATAGACGTGAAATTAATAGTTAAAAAATAGTATAGTTAACAAAGATACAAACAGCTTAAGCGATAATTAGTCTTCAAAACGTAATACTATTTTTACAACACCTACATATAACTTACGTTAGAAAGTGGTTTTTAGTTTAAAAAAAATTGATTTATTACTCCTGCGAAAGAGAAAGCGTATTAATATCTAAAATTTAAGGATACATACGGATACCAGCCATCTGTAGAGTGCCCCATCACAAAACGCACAACAGTCAGTGATGCAGGCGCAAAATAAACGCCTCCACCAACGCCATGATGCCATGTGTTCGACACATCATTTCGGCTCCAAACGCGGCCAACATCATAAAAGCCGAGCAAGCCAAGCTGGCCCGGAAGCACATAACTTACAAGGTCGCCGAGTTTTGCTCGAAGTTCCAGATTGTTGTAAAAACTGTTTTCGCCAGCAAACCTAAACTGACGGTAGCCCAGCAAGTTTCCCTGCCCGCCTAAAAACTGCGACTGGTAAAAGGCTGGTTTTCCTACCGTTATCCCTCCACCAAACCTATCGGCAAGAATGAATGCTTTTCTGCCATCGAGGTTTTTAAACAATGCAATGCTTGCCGTAAACTGCCCAAAAGAGTTTGAATATTTGTTTATCCCTTTATAGCCAAGCAGTTTAAAATCGACGTAGCTACCCAAAGTTGGCAGTAAATCGTTATCTCTCGTGTTGTTTGTAAAGCCAATAACGGCCCCTGCAAACATTTTTTCGTTGCGGACATTCAGGCTATCTGCAGAGCCTAAAGGAGCGCCACTGGTAATAAATCTGCCCTCATTATCTTCTTGGTTTAATTTGTAATACTGGAACGAAGGACCAATGGTGATGGTCGATTTTGGCCGGCGCCACCTAAGTGACGGATCGACCTGATACAGATTAAACCTGGCCCGGTAATACCTGATGTCATCACCATGCTCGTCGAAACGGGTATCGTTACCTAAGCCAAAGAAATTTTGCGTGTTATTTGGCGCATAGGCGTCAGCTTTTAAAATAAAATCTGCATTGCCAATAGCCTTAAGCCATTCTCCCTTATAATTAAACCTAAATGCTTTGGTTGAAAAAGAATGTAAAAACGAAACCGTCTGAGCGTTTCCATAAGGCTGTTTTCTAAAGCCAGGGTTGGTTTGTTTGTAAACTAAACCCAGTAAAATTCCGTCATCATTATTATAACCAACATTTAAATTATACGATTTTCTGGTGTACATATCTTTAGGTATGTAACTGAAATTGGAGGTATCGTTAGAAATTATTTTGTTGATTTTTTTGTCGGCATCTCCAAGATAGGTTGCTTTATCTTCTCTTCCGTAAAGCTTTACAGTACCGTTGCTATTTGCAAAATCGTACACTTTCTTTCCCTTCCCGCCAATAATCCTGATTTTTATCGCTGATGTTTTGTTATCCAAAATCAAACTATCGTTTCCGTTATGCATGTAAACCCTGATTTCCCTGGTTACTTTTGCATCAAAAACGCGGTTAAACAATTCATCCTTAATATTACCTTCCTTGGAAATCTTATTTATTTTAACTTTTAGCCCTTTGTCTGGTGCATCTGTAATTTGAATCAGCTCGTTCTTATTGGTTACTTCTATATCTAAAACCTTGTTAAAAAAGTGATAGTAGTCATTCATCAATTTCGGGAGTGCAGCAATCCGGGAGCGCATTTGCGCCAGCAAGGCATCGTGGTGTAGCGAGTAGCTTGGCTCAGGCAGTTTTCTTAATGCCCGCTCAAATACCTCGTCATTATAACTTGCGCAGAAATCTTTAATTATTTTATTCCATTCTTCCTCACTAATATCGGCTGTCCAGCGGCTGCTCAGCTCCCGCCCTTCCCATAAAAACCAGTTTATATTTTTAATTCCCCGCTCGTAACCCTGCATCATTGGCAATAATGACGATGATTGGGTATAACGCTGCAGTAAACCGTCTGATCTGAAAAACACCTGATCCCTATCCCGTGGCACCGGAGTATAGCGTGAACCGCCGTCTTTCTTGCTTTCTTTCCAACGCCACTGGTCTTCATGCCTGTCCCAGTCGCCCAATAAAACATCAAAGGCTCTGGCTTTTACCCAGGCGGGTCCATCCAGCGTATTGTCATTATCATCGGTCAATTGCTTATCCATTTTCGGAGAACTGTCTGATTCGCCCACCGGCTCCCGTTCTTCTAAAAGGCATAGTGTATTTGCAAATGCCGATTCATACTCGCCAAGGTTATCATCCGGTGAAACCCAACCAATGATCGGATTACTGTGTGGAATGCCCGCGGCTTTTGCCAGCTCTGGTACAACCAATGCAGAAAACGGATGCTGTGCCGACATGTTATCCTTTATAATGTCTTTAGCAAAAGTTTGCCGCAACTGTTCGGGCAAAAGTACTTCAGGAAACTTTTCTACGCTCCTCAGCACATATTCCTTTCCGTTCTTATCTTCCAGGCGCAAAGATCTCGACTGATTTCCACCGCCCCTTTGTGTTGCTTTTAATCCGCCTGCAATTTGAGAAACCCGGAGTACCGGAACCTTGGTTTTCATGGCATATTCTTTCCGGTAATTTTCGCCAAAAATATAGCGGTGAAAACGCCCGACGCTATCATATTCAGGCTTAATCTGCACAGTAATGCTATCGGCCAAAATAGGCTTATCCCGGTTTCGAACCTTTTGATTAATCGTTTCGAACTTCTTTGTGTAGGTGTAAACCTGCTTCACACCCGTGTCTGCATATATGTAATATTCATATCGCATATCATTATTCATAAGTTGATCTGCAATAACGTAACCTTGCTGCATTTCATGAAACAACGATGTTTTGCCCTCTTTATTAGGCGATACCTTTGAACCCGAACCACTGATAACCTGAAGCTGTTTCCCTTTTATGAGTTGCAGGCCATGCTCGTGACCAGAAACATAAGTTACATTAGGATAGTCGCCGAATACACCTGTTACAGATTTTATCATGTCTTTATAAGCCGGATGGTTCAAATCCTCAGGACTTAATAAGGTTGAGCGCAACAGCGGATAAACAGAGCCGATAACCGGCATTGGGATGTACAGGTTTTTATTTAATGAGGTTAAAGGGAATAAGTGATTGCGCAGGTTAAAATAGCCTCCGTGCGGACCGTAACTTTGAAAAGGGTGGTGCGATGCAAGCAAGATCACCTTTCCCTTATTTTTATCCAGCAAATCCTCCATTTTTACCAACACCTCATCTTTGGTGCGGCATTCGCACTCGCCATTTGGATTGGATTTGTTGTAAGGAAATAGCCACCATTCACTGTCGTATGCAATAATTGTTAACTTATCAGTTAGGTTAATTGCAACAGGATCCGGACAACCATTTGCAGGAATAAGCTTAAGAAGCGGATCATTTTGTGCCTTCAGGTAATCATCCTGAGCCTTAATTTTAGCTAAGCCTTTCGGACCGGATTTGTCCCAATCGTGGTTGCCTGGCACAAAATAAACGGCAGCACCTTTTTCCCGCATGGGCGCAAACTGCGACTGCAGAATTTTGCGGGTATCTTCCTCCTCCAAACTGCCTGGCAGGCCCATTCCCGTTGGGTATATGTTATCGCCGAGGTAAACGACGGTGGTTTTTTTTGGAATTATCTGTTTAGCGGCATTCTTTAGATCCTGCATCTGTGCGGGATTCATTTCTCCGGCATCTCCAAATAAAATGACACGATATTTTACATCACTTTGTGCAAATGCTGAAAGGCTGACAAGTAATGAAAATAGAAAAAGAGTAAAGTTTTTAATCATATTTTTTATTTGGAATCCGAATATGTATCCAAGATACAGGTTTTGCTGCTCCCTAAAAAGGGAACAGCGTTGAATTGATTTACTTTTTAAGTTTAAACGCAAGAATATCGCCTGCGGCTAAGGTGCCGCCTTCGTTTGAAATGTATAAGTTATTGTCTTTATCGAAAGCAATACCTTCTGGTTGATTGAAATTGCCACCTTTTAATGGATAAGTTGCTTTTATCTTAAAATCAGCATTTGCTACAACCAATAATTTATTTACGGATGATAAAATGTACCACTCGCCGGTCGCTGGATTTTTTGCTAAGGCAGAAGGCTTGAATTTTACTTTCTTTTCGCCTGATATTTTTTCGATTTCATCAAAAGGCAGGTTAAATGTGCCCGAAGCTTTCAAGGAATTGTCTTCTTGAAAATCGAAGGCATAAATACTCGTCGCTTTATTTTTTTCATCGTCTTTACTTCCCTTTGTCAGGATATAAACTTTTCCGGCCTTTTCATCAGTTGCAATGCCCTCGTATTCCGCCTTCGGCACCAAATCTTTTATTTTTACCACATTATCCACTTCGGCTTTGTTAATGTCGGCAATTGGAAACATATGGAGTTCGCCATTACTTTTCAGCACAATTATCTGATCTTTAATAATGGTTAAATCCTCATAATCACCTTTGCCACCAAACTTCGTATATTTTGATTCCTTATCGTTTAAACCCAGATAAAACAAGTCGCCATCTTCATCCTGAATGGCAAAAACCTGTTTTGGATCACCGTTATGAAACACTATACCCGAAATTTCGAAAAGATTCTGGGGCATATTATACTTCGTTGGGTTTTCCAAATCATAAGGTAACGCAGATTTTTCGGTACTGGCCGACTTGGTGTCAGCATCAGCATTTTCATCACGCTTTCCATTAACGCAGGAAATGCAAAAGAAAGCCAGCAGCAAAACACTAACTGCTGAAAAGGTATAAAGCTTGTAATTTTTCATTGGTAATTGTTTATTAATTGTTAAAGTCCACTTTTAATTGCCCCGGCTAGCCACGCGCTCCTGAAAATAAACTGATTAAGCTTTCAGGAACTCGTAAATACTTTGTTGGGATGCAATAAGCGGTTTTGTTTCTTTTATTGGAACGTTTTCCATCTGTTCATCAATAATAACTGCCTGGAGGTTATCTTGTTTTTGAATATTAACAATATCCAGAATCTCTGCCTTGATTTTTTCATCGTAAACCGGAAAGCAGACTTCAATTCTTCGGTAAATATTGCGGTTCATCCAGTCGGCAGAACCTAAATAAACGTCGTTTGCCCCTAAATTATTGAAGATAAAAATTCGCCCATGCTCCAGATACCTATCCACAATCCTAATAATTTTAATGTTCTCGCTCACATTCTTCAGGCCTAGAACTAACCTGCAGATGCTGCGTACAATCATGGTAACCTGTACGCCTGCCTGTGAAGCTTCGTAAAGCTTATTAATCAGCACTTTTTCTTCGAGATTATTAAGTTTAATGGTTATAGAGGCTTCCTTACCCGATTTCGCAAAATCAATTTCGCGGTCAATTAATGCTATAAATTTTTGCTGAAGGTTAAACTGGGCAACTAAGATGTGTTCAAAATTAATCAAATCAGACGATGAAGGCTTTACCCGCTTCGCCAGAAAGATAAAAAGCAACTCAATCTCGCGGAGAATGGCCTTGTTAGCAGTCATTAAAATGTGGTCGGTGTAGAATGATGCGGTACTTTCGTTAAAGTTACCGGTGGCAAGTAACCCGGTGTATAGTAACCTGTCGCCAATTTTCCGCTTAACCAAAGCGACCTTCGCGTGCACCTTTAATGCGGTAACACTGTACACAATTTCTACGCCCTGGGCTTTCATCTTCTTTGCCCATTTGATGTTGTTGGCTTCATCGAAGCGGGCTTTGAGCTCAACCAGAACAAACACCTTTTTGCCGTTTCGGGCAGCGCTTATTAAGGCATTAATGATTTTTGAATCGCTTGCAACCCGGTAAATTGTAAGGTAAATTTCCTGAACATCAGGGTCTACAGCGGCTTCGTTAAAAAATCTTAATACGCTATCGTAGCTTTGATAAGGTGTATGGATGATAATATCGTTTTTTAGGATTGCCTCGGTCAGCGTTCCGGTAATGGTATCGGTATTGCAGATTTTGGGCCATGCGGCGTTAGACAAATCCGGGTTTTTAACCGGGAAACCGATAAAGTCTTTTAAGTTATGGTACTGACCACCTTCAACCATACTTGCTTTTTTCAGGTTGAATAACTTTTTTAATAAAACCAGTACCGACCCGGGAATACCGGGCTGATGCAAAAAGCGTGTCGCCAATCCGGCATCTCTTTTTTGAAGCTGAGCTTCCAGTTGCTCTGATAAACTACCTGAATATTCATCTTTCAGGTCGATTTCGGCATCTCTCGTAATCTTGAAACTAAAGCAACCCGTTATTTCTGCATCACGGAAAATCGAGTTCAGGTTAAAACGGATGATATCATCCAGAAAAACCACAAACGACTCTTTCGCATGGTCAATTTTATAAAATCGGGGCAGTTCATTAGAAGGGATATTTAAAATGACCTGCTTTTCATCATCCTTATCCTTCAGGGTGATCAGAAAATAAAGCTCGTTATTTGAGGGGAAAAATTTCGTATCCCGGTTTAGGTAAACCGGCTGCATAAAAGCCAGAACCTGGCTCAAAAAGTACCTGCTGGTTTCTTTAACTATAGCTGCCGGAAACGGATTTCCATAAATAAAATTGATGCCGTTTTCTTTTAAACCCGGAATGATGTCTCCCTTTAAAACTTTACCGTATCGCTGCTGCTGGCCGGCAATCATATTATTTGCACTTTGCAAAAGGTCTGCCTCAATTTGTATATCGTTGTCTTCCCGGTTGCTTAATTTCTCAAGCGCCAGCAATACAGGCATCCTGACCCGGTAAAATTCATCCAGATTAGATGAAAAAATCGACAGGAATTTAATTCGCTCTAAAAGCGGAACGGTATCCCGCTCTGCCTCCATCAAAATACGCTCATTAAATTTGAGCCAGCTCAGATCTCTGTTGAAAAAAGATGAATTTGTTTGCGCCTCCATTAAAGTTTTCCGTAAGCTGCGTACGCAACAACAAATGCTAAAACTGCTGCAATTAAACCAAACATAAAGATGTTGTATGCCAACCTAATCAGCTTATATTTTCTCCCCAATACAACACCGCCAGAATATACATCAGTGATTAACGTACCGTATAAAAAGTCTTTGTCATTCATTACTTTAAGCATCCCGTCTGTATAGGTGGGTAACGACATCTTATAAAAATTTCCAAAGAACAGAAGATTCACCTTTTTGGTATCGATATCTTCAGGGGTAAAAATGCCGGGAGGTATGGATGGGCGAGTCGATAAAATTGATACGACCACACAGGTTAAGCTTACGGAAAGCAAAATGAAAGTCGGGATAATCAGATTGCTGTGGTCTTCCAGCCTTCGTAGCAGTAAACTCACAATTAAAGAAAGCATAATCGAGTTCACCGTTATCAATATATGCGCTTTATTATCAGCCATATCACTAAGGCGCTGGTTGTTTGCCGAGGTAATCCTGAACATGGTTTCGATGCCTTTATCAGGTTTCTCCAACTTATCCTTCTTATCTTTTTTCTTTCCATCTTTGGCAACCACCGCAGAACTCGTCATTTCAACGGGGATTTCATCAAAAACAACCTGTTCTTTCTGATCTGAAAGTTTACTTTTTATTTTCTCAATGTTTCGCTGCTTTTGATCCTCCAGTAATAACCTGGCGTAATCTGTATGGTAATGCTGCGATTCTAAGAACTGTATATCCTTGATGCGCCACTCGTTTTTACTGATGTCTTTTCCATAAATCAGCTCTGCTTCTTTATGCATCATTTTACCTTTTTTGCGAAAATCTTCTGTTCCTAAATGAAAGAGATCTGCATCACACAAAATGTTATCAAGCTGATTTTTTGGTTGTTGAGGAATTTTGGTGCTTAAAATAGCGGCAGAAACTTTTTCGCGAACGTCTGCTTTAACACCTAAGGATTCGAGGTAAGTGTTGGCCAGCCCGGCGCCTTTAACTTCGTGATCCATTGCATCTTCGAAATATCCTGTATCATGAAACCAGGCGGCAGCCGTTACAATGAAAAAATCTTCGTCGCTTAGCTGATAATGATTGGCAATTTGATGGGTTGCCTGCACCACATCTTTGGTATGCTGAAGATTGTGGTAAACCAACCTTGAATCGTGGTGTGTATTAAAATAATCGTTTACGTGCTTTTCTACATCAGTTTGTAGTTGCTTATAGTTCATGTGGGTAATGCTAAATATTAAATTATTAAACGAAAATCATCCCTGCTGACTTTTGCCGCATTTAATTAGCTAAACTACGCTAATTTTTATAAAAATTGAACGCTTGTTTTCTATGGAAAAGTAAAAGCATTTAAAGTTTAAAATACGTAAGCTAAAATGAATCTTTTAAACATTTGTTTTAAAAAAAGGCAATTATTTGAAAATGAATCGGAAATATTAGAATTTAAATTTTTAGCGAAAACTTTTTCGAAAATCGAAATCAAATTTGTAACATTGCACTCGCAAAAAACGCAAGTTTTTTCAGGGCCTATAGCTCAGTTGGTTAGAGTAGAAGACTCATAATCTTTTGGTCGCTGGTTCGAGCCCAGCTGGGCCCACAAACAAAAATCGCCCCTTGAGACAAACTCGAGGGGCTTTTTTGTGCCTTCAGCTTCCCAACTAACTATAGAAACAGCTTTGTTGGAACCCTCCATGGCTCTGTATGGAAAGAGGTATAATGAGATTCTTTATTAAAACGGTTGGTTGTATTTACCCGTAAGCGCTTTGTTTTCAATGCTTTTTGCAAAGTTTGGCGTTTCCTCGTGGTTGTGAGTGTCTGATGCATCCTGTCTTGCTGCTGCTGCATCTTTTAACTTTATGCCTTTTTCTTGGAAATAGGTGAGCATTTCAGGTGTAGCAGTAGCATGTATTTCGTTTGTGTAAAGTGTCGTTTTATCATCAATCTTAGTAGCTTTTAGCTCCCATAAAACCTGGACAGTGGTACGGCCGCTTTTGGTTATTGAATCGGAAATGGAAAGCATACGGCAATTATCAGGTTGGGCAACATCTGCTACATAGTGCTGAACAATTAGTGCATCGCCAATAGTTTCCACATTAAGTGATACAGGTTTTCCATCATAAGTGGTGCTGATTGCCGCACCAATGTGTTGCGTTGAGCAACGCTGATATTCTGCATCGGGCAGATTTAAAAGCCAGTCTGCTATATTAACTTTTTCAATTGGCGCATTGATAATTGCTGTCACTTTTGAATGAGAGAGGGTGTTTTCCGGTGTTTGCTTAATTTCCATAATGTTTGAGTTTTTCGTAAAACTAAAGCGAAGGCACTTTCAGGCCAATTGCTATTCAACGAAACAGCCAATTCGCTCGTTGAAAGCGTGAAAAACATCGACGGAAATCATTTTTTGGGAACCCGTCCTAGCTTCGAAGCAAACTGGAAAACGCCTCTTGCTCGAAATCAATAAGGCGTTCCACTAAATGTATTTAATTCGCTCGAACTAGCCCTTTGCGAAATGATCAGAGTAATACAGCTGAATGCCTGATAATAAGCTCAATCAGATAACTAATTTTTCCCGATCCAGCCAGAACTGGTGTGCTTAAAATCGTCAGAATATTTGAGTCCATAACCCAACATGCGATCGAATGAGGAATGTGTTACCAATAACAAACCCAGGGTGATCACCGTATCCAGCTGCATCAGGAAGCCAATGGCCACAAGCGCCAATGCCAGCCCACGATGATGAACCAGATTATAAGTGAAGGCACCTACACGGGCGTTAAAGAGGTATCCGAGCATAGAAAGGTCAGGACTAAAAAAAAGAAAAGCCCATGCCCAGGCTGGCAAGCCAAGGTTATGTATGTATAAAAAATAAATGCCAACTGCTGTTAGCGCCGCTTCTTCACTTTTGATGGTAAAGTCCATCAATCTTTCCTGGTTCATATATTTGTGTTTTAACGTTAAATGCAGGCGTTGCAGGCCGGTAATTCTATGCTAAATCCTAACTTTAAATTAATTAAATGCTGCCCTAAACTCAAGTGGTGACTGGTTTGTTTTAGCTTTAAATAATTTACTAAAAGAAGGCAAATGCTCGAAGCCGAGGCTGTAGGCCACCTCACTAACCGATAATTCGCTGGCCGACAATTTCTCTTTGGCTTTTTCGATGAGCTTTTCATGTATGTGCTGCTGCGCATTCATGCCAGTCTGCACTTTCAGCAAAGTACTCAAATACTTCGGCGAAAGGTTCATCGCATCGGCCAGGTAGGCTACGCTTACAAGGCCCACAGAAGTAAGTTCATCATTGTTGAAGTAGTTGAGGAGTAAATTTTCCACTTTTTGAACGGTCTGGTGATTCGACTTCTCGCGGGTAATGAACTGACGATGGTAATAACGATCCGAATACCGGAGTAAGGTTTCGAGCTGTGAAATAATAATGTTTTTGCTAAACTTATCAATATTGGCTTGATACTCTTCGCTAATGTTCTGGATGATGCTGTTAATCATCGCCTCCTCCTTTTCAGAAAGAAATAAAGATTCATTCAGCGAATAATCCCAAAAATCATAGTCACGAATTGTTGTAGCCAGCCTTGTATTCCATAGAAAATCAGGGTGAATGTAGATCACCCACCCTGTTTTTTCGGTCACTCTCGTTTTGTCGTCTACTTCGATTTTTAAAACTTGATTAGGCGATAGAAAAGACATAATCCCTTCATTAAAATCGAAGGAACGCTGGCCATATTGCACTTTAAAATTCACCATCCGTTTCACAGAGATGGAATAGAAATTCATCGCCATGCTCATCGGCCCGGGCACTTCCCGGTCTGGCACCGTAGCCACATCCACCACGCTGATAAGCGGATGAAGTGGCGGTGGTATTTCCACAAATTGATGAAACTCGGTAATCGTTTTAAAATGCTTCATAAAGTTTACGCTTAATGCCTGATGTCTAAAACCAGCCTGCCCCGTACATGCCAGGTTGCAATCTGTCGGTGTGCTTCGGCAACCTCTTCCAAAGGAAAAACCTTATTAATTAAAACCTTAACCTCCCCTGCATCTATTAATCCGGCGATTTCTGCCAACCATTCCTGCTTTGGCTCGTTGGCGGCTAAGCTGCAGTTTACTTCTGCGGCCCTGGCAAATGCAATCAATTCCTGGTTAAATGCAAAATCAGTGTTAACGCTCACAAAGCTACCGCCTTTTTTCAGGATACCAATGGCTTTTATTCGTTCGCCATTGTCGCGGATTGGCGAAGCTTCCAGCACCAGTTCAACATCACTCAGCAATTTTTCAAAGCGTTGTGTGCTGTAATCTATCACCTCGTCTGCCCCCAATTGTTTTACATAGTCAAGATTATCGGCAGATGCCATTCCGATAACATATGCACCCCTGGCTTTTGCAAATTGAACTGCAAAGCTTCCTACACCTCCGGAAGCGCCCTGAATAAAAATGCGCTGCCCTGCTTGGAAATTACCATGACCGAACATCGCCGTCCAGGCGGTTAAAGCGGCCAACGGCACGCCTGCCGCCTGGGTAAAACTCAGGCTTTTCGGTTTAAAGGCAAACTGGCTCGCCTTGCCTACGCAATACGCCGCGTAACTCCCATCGCCCGGAAAGTTTGGAACACCATAAACCTCGTCGCCTGCTTTCAAGGAAGTAACCTCGCTACCGGCTTCTATCACAATCCCGGCAGCATCCCAACCTAAAGTGAGTGGCAAGGTGAGAAATCCACGCAGGCTTTCGTTTGCTCCGCTTCTAATCACCGCATCTACCGGGTTTACACCACTTGCATGCACTTCAATTAAAACTTCATCCGGTGCAGGAACTGGCCGGGCGACATCTTCTATTTTCATGACCTCCGGGCCACCAAATTCATTAATCCTTACTGCTTTCATATGCTGTTATTTTATTTATCAAAGGTGTAGATTAACCGCCACCTTAATTTAGTGCAAATACGCTTTTGCTTAGTCAATAGTCCATATTATCGTGGGGCGCCTATCTCATAAATGGCACTGATAACAAAAAACGCCCGGGAGCCGGGCGTTTTTTCAGTGCATAAACCGGTGGTAAAGTTTAAACCCAGCATAAATCAACAGCAGGAACACAACAAAAAAAAAGACAGGTTAAATCCATTAAACAGCGGCTTCCTGGTTTTTATTTCCGTCGCCTTAAAGCCTTGCTCCTGCTTTGCCAATACTTTGGTTTGCAGTTTTCGCCCTGCCGATTGCGTTGCCTTATTTCTCGAATCCAGGTTCTTTGTCGAAGTGCTGTGCTCCATAATTTTAATATAGCTCGCTTCACCTTTAAAACCACCATCAGCCGTAAAAGAAAACACACCTTTAGGCTTGATTTCGAAAATGTGCCGGCTGACATTTCGTTCTGATTGGTGAAAAGACAGGTCCTCGTATAAGCTGCCGGTATTTTCAAGCATCAGCGTCTCTCTTTCCGAGTTTTTGTCGTATCGACTCAGTGCCGCTTTTTCACGCATGCTGCTGCAACTACAGAGCATCATGATAAATACAAGCGTTTTTCTAATGTGCATTTCCCGCTCCTTTCCTTTTTGCTACCCAGCGGGCATAAGCATAGATCGTTTTTTGATGGCGCCATTTTCTGTATACCCCATCACCGTTTCTGCCACCGGCAATATTGGTATTTCCCTCTATGGTAACCAGCCAACTACCCGCTACCCGCTCTACAAAACCGCAATGTGCAATGCGCCGGAATTCAGGAAAATAGATACCAAAAACAAGTCCTGAAGCTGGCTTCTGCTGTAGCTTATCAGGCGGAAACAATGCCGGACTCCAGGCCGTTCGCGGCTGTGAAAAACCTGCCTGCCCAAACACCCAGCTTACAAAAGCGGCGCACCAGGGCTCGCCTTTTTTCAAACCAACATAGCTCAGGTATCGCTCAACAGCGGGGCCGTCGTTTTGTCCGTTTTGCTCCTTCACACCAACTTCTTTCCGGGCACAATCAAGCAGTTCCAATTCCTGAAGGGCAGGCTGGGTTGAAGAAGCATGATAACTGTTGCCAGACTTTATTAAATAATGCTCGCCAGACAGGCGATGCCCGCTAAGAGCAGTAAGGCAAATGATGCCCAGTAAAACGCGAATTGTTGCCATAAGGAAAGGTTTTTAAATTGTAGCCAAAATTTATTAGTCAATGGTATGCCGAGCAACTTGAAGAGCCAGGCAGCAATGGCGCCGGCTAGGATCAGCAGGCTTAAAAAACTGATGATGCTAAAGAGCAGCAACTGCCAAACGGCCCCGTCGACAAGGCCAATGGTTAGGTCGGCCATTTTGAGCAATATCGGTAGGGCGAACCAAAGCCCTATAACGGCTGTAATAAAAGCCAGCGCAGTGCCTGTACTATGCAAATAATATTTGAGACTTATTTTTTTTTGCTTTTTTCCGCAGAAAAGGCAGTGTTTGGCAAAAGATGGGCAAATTCGAAAAAGAATTTGCTCGTACGCATAACAAATGTCATAATCCTTTTACATTTTGTTGCATTTATTTTCTTGTTTAGAAAGTTTGTAGGATTACAACGTATCGAAATTATACTTTGGTTAGGATTTGTAGTTTATCAAATATATATAAGCAGAAAATTGTTTGGTGGGGATACCTATATTATAGCACTAACTAAGATGGAGAATATTAAACAAACTTATGGAAGGACCGTTTTTTTATTAATTATTCTCATATTACCAACGTTGATTTTCTTATCGCTAACCTTGCCACATCGGATCCAGTTATTATAGCATTTCTCCTTTAAATCTAAGTTATCCATCGTTTACCGTATATCTTTCTTTAATCTGTATTTTTTGCAGATAAGCGGAGCACAACGAAAAATGTCTCAAAAAACGAAGAATGTCTCAAAAAACGAACTAATTGAGGATTTTACAGTTCAAGGTGACCTAACCGGAATGCGATTGGTTTAACTCAAATTGACCTTTATGCCATTTATCTCGATTATGTTCAAAACATTAATTGCATATAGGCCATTCTGGGACAGGTTAATCTCGAAATGAACGAGGTCACCAATTTTAAAGGATAAAGTATCTAAATTAGAATAGAATTTAATTCTTTGTTTGTTGCCGTCTTCAATAATACCGATTTTCGCAAATCTATTATATNAGGTCACCAATTTTAAAGGATAAAGTATCTAAATTAGAATAGAATTTAATTCTTTGTTTGTTGCCGTCTTCAATAATACCGATTTTCGCAAATCTATTATATGAGCGAATTATCCCTGTTCTGACCATCAAAGCTTCATAATGATATTCTGTATCAAAAAACGAAGACTTTACTAAATTATCCAAAATGCTTAGATAATATGCGTGCGGTAAAATCAATCCAGCAAATATTGCCACCAATCTCTTATTTTAATTTCCCTACATAAGTCGATCAATTTTTTTAAATGTATATTTGCTGCAATTGGCAATTTCATCCACAACATATCACCAGTTTCTTCCATCCTCCGTTAGGGCATTTCTGCTACTGATTCTGTTTGTGGGTGCATTATTAGTGCAAGGTTTACACCATCATGAGCAGGAGTTTCCTGAGCAAAATGTTCCCAGCAAAGAAAAAACTTCGGTATTGCTCAAGTATTCAACAGCCAAAACAAGTTGTAAACTCTGCGACCTCATCAAAAATCAGTCGCATGAATTTGATTCACCAAATGTTCCGGTTTTAGCAGCAAAAACAGCTAAATACCCTGGTCATATTTTTGGCTATCTTTTTGGCCATACGGCTAATTATATTCTTTCTGCGGCCAATAAAGGTCCGCCCGCTTTACCTGCCTAACTTTTAAAAAGCTAATTATTTCATTTTATTTTTTTTCGGTTTAACAAATGCATGGCATTCGCGTATGCGTTAATAATTATTTTTATGCTTGAAGCTATTTCACTATCTAAAAACTATGGGGACTATCATGCCCTGAAAAACCTAAACCTCATTGTTAATGCAGGCGAAGTATATTGCTTGCTTGGCCAGAATGGGGCAGGTAAAACCACCACCATCAATTTATTTCTGGGATTTATAGAGCCATCTGAAGGCAAAATATTAATTAATAAACAGTCTGTATCTTCTAGTGATGAGTTAAGAAGACAACATCTTGCCTATATCCCGGAAGTGGTGATGCTTTACGGAAATTTGAGTGCTGTAGAAAACCTCGACTATTTTTCAAAACTTGCTGGTTTTAACTATAGCCGTAGTCATCTGCAATCATTATTAGCCGAAAGCGGGTTACAAGAAGCTGCTCACAACAAGCGCTTAAACGGTTTTAGCAAAGGAATGCGACAAAAGGTTGGAATTGCAATAGCCGTAGCAAAAGATGCAAAAATTATTCTGATGGATGAACCAACAAGTGGCCTTGATCCAAAAGCAACTGCCGAATTTAGTTTGCTGATTAAAAAACTGGCAAATGAAGGCCGCTCTATCCTAATGGCTACTCATGATATTTTTAATGCAGTGGAGATCGCGACGCATATTGGGATTATGAAACAGGGAGAACTGATCCACACTCTTAAAGCAAATGAAATATCTGCAACTGACCTTCAAAAACTGTATCTGCAAACCATTTAAAGCTTTAAGATGTATCAAATAAATAAATCAGGTTATTTACTGCAATTCGTTTTTACTTCAGTTTTGCTGCTGGCAATTTTACCGTCGGCAATTGCGCAATCGAAACTAAGCGGAAAGGTAATCGACAGAACGGGATTAGCAATTAAGGGTGCAACGCTCCTTTTCAACAAAAACAATATACAGTTAGTTACCAGTACCGATACCCTTGGCCTGTTTTCGATGGCTTTGGAGAACAACCGTACTTACCAGCTCCGTATTACGGCACTGGGTTTTGCTCCCTACCAGGTAAATATTAAAGTTGCAGCGGCTGATAGCTTAATCAAAAATCCAATAATGCTCGATGCCACCAACCAGGAGCTCCAAACAGTTGAAATAGTGGGTACCAACGGTAAAAAATATTATGGTAACTACTCCTTTTCTGCCACTAAAACAGCTAGTTTAAACAAGGATATCCCACAGGCTATCTCCTCAATTTCTAAAGAGTTAATTGCCGATCGCCAGGCAGGCGTGCTCTCTGAAGCCATTAAGAATGTAACGAGCGTATCACAAAGCAGCTTTTACAATCAATTCGCTATTCGCGGAATTAATCAGAATGAAGAAGGCGTAATTATTAATGGAATGCGTACCCGCCAAAATTATTTCAACCAGCCACTTACGAGTAATCTGGAACGGATAGAGATCATAAAAGGACCTGCAAGCGCTACATTCTCAAGCGTAGATCCTGGAGGAAGTATTAATTTGGTAACCAAAAAGCCGTTGCCTCAACAACGTCGGGAAATCAGCATTTCAGGCGGTAGCTTTAGCACCTTCCGTGGTGCCCTTGATTTTACAGGCCCGCTGGATGATGGCAAAACCCTGTTGTACAGACTTAATGTCGGGTATGAAAACAGCAAAAGCTTTCGCGATCTCCAGTTCAGGAAAGGATACATTATCGCACCCTCGTTCTCCTATATCCCAAATGAGAAAACCAGTTTAAGTATTGAAGTGGTGGTTAACAATAGTGATTCGAGGCTTGATCGCGGGCAAGCGATTTTCGGTGCCACAGCCGGGCTAACAGACCTGAACAGCACACCAATCCGCTTTAATATGGGTGCCAGCAATGATAAGTTTAACACGCGTGATGTAATGCTGATGGCCAACTTTTCTCATAAGCTGGGTAAAAACCTATCTTTCAATTTAGCTTACATGAAACAGGACTGGAACGAAGATCTGGTGGAGCACCGCACAAATAACGCCTTTGCGCTCGACGAAAATAGCCAGCCTATCCGCAGTCTGGCAGGAATGATTGCCGTACAGAGACAACAAAAGTTTAGTACTGAAAACTTGAGTCCATATTTCTCGCTTTCAGCCAACAGTTTTGGCATTAAGCATCAGATTGTTGCCGGCTACGATCGCATCAGCACACAAAAACTTCGTGGTGGTGGGTCGAACACCGCGCAGGGATACCGTTTGAAAGATGGTACGGTAACGCCCAGATATGATGCAGCAAAAAAAGACCTTTACCAGTTTAGCATTGTAAATGGTGTAAATGCGCCTGTACCAAATGTAGAACATTTCAACCTGCTTAATCCCTCCTACACACTTAAAAACCTAAGCGATTATATCTTTACCAAAACAGAAATCGCACCGGCATACTATCTGGTAAATGCCGTTTATCTTCAGGATCAGGCTACAGTGGGCCGGTTTACACTTACCATAGGTTTAAGGCAGGAATGGTATGAAGACTATGCCAATTATCAGCTGGCTGCCGAGCAGAAAATAAACTTTGCGAAACTGCTTCCTAGATTGGGCGCAACTTTCCGCATTAATCCACAGATAAATGCTTACGCAACCTATCTGCAAGGTTATCAGCCACAGGGCAATACCTCTTCGCTGGTCATTACTCCTCCGCCTTCCGGCTCAAATTTCAAACCATTGGAAAGCGATCTTCGCGAATTCGGCATCAAATCAGAATGGCTCGATGGAAATTTGATGGTCAATGTTGCCGCATTTGAAATCAACCAAAAAAACCTGCTTATGAACGCCAATGATCCTTTGGACGTCAATCGTCTTATCGAAAGGGGTGCACAGCGAACCCGAGGGATTGAGATCGAATCTTCGGGTTTCCTCAAAGATAACTGGCAGTTTAATATTGGCTATAGCTATGTAAACGCTATTGTAACAGATGATTTTAATTCCCTGCTCATCGGTCAGCGTGTTCAGAATACACCAAGACACAGCGCAAGCCTTTGGACAAGATATGATCTTCGCCAGGCAAAACTTAAAGGCCTGGGTTTTGGTGCAGGGCTACAGTATAGCGGCAACAAACTGCCGCTTTACATACGAGATTTTACTCTGCCTGCTTATACCGTGGTTGATGCTGCAGTTTATTACTCACCAAATACATCGAAGGTGCAACTTTCTATGAACCTGAACAACATCCTGAACAAAACCTATTGGGTGGGTGCACAAAATTACCTGCGTCTTTTTCCAGGTACACCAAGAAATGTGATGTTTAATATAACTTATCGTATTTAATGAAAAATATTGTTTTTACCATATCCCGGCAAACCTACAAAAGTATAATAGCCAATCGGGCAACGTTGGCCTTAGCGGTTCTGCTCGGCCTTTCGCTTTGCCTGGCAACCTATGTAGGATGGCAGAATTTTAAATTGCAAAATAGCCAGCGTCTGCATTACAAACAACTTGTTCGGGCACAATGGCTGGCCAAGCCGGACAAACATCCACACCGGATGGCCCATTACGGATATCTTGCTTTCAGGGAAAAGCATGAACTGAGCTTTTTTGATTTTGGAATAGAAAGTTTCGCCGGTGTTTCTATTTTCCTGGAGGCACACAAACAAAACACGGTCAACTTTAGCGAAGCTGGATTTTCCAACGGTATGCTGCGATTTGGCGAAATAAGCGTAGCCATGGTGCTGCAGCTTCTTGTTCCGCTGCTGATTATTTTTCTTGGATACAATAGCATTGCTGCAGAAAGGGAATCAGGAACGCTGAAGATTTTACTGTGCCAAAAGGTAAGCTGGAAAAAACTTTTATGGGGTAAAACCTTTGGAATTTTAGCCGTAGTGCTTTCTATATTTATTCCGCTGATTCTATTGACCATATTGCTATGGGCATCTTTAAGCGGTTGGGCAGTAAGCGGCGATTCGGCCATTAGGCTGCTGATATTGATTATCTGCTACTCCGCATATTTCTTCATCATAGTAGCGATAACCGTTTTGGTTTCTGCATTTTCCAAAAGCTCCAGAACGGTACTAACTTCGCTGCTTGCTGCCTGGATTGTGCTGATCATCATCGTTCCGAGGATTACACAGGCCGTTGGGAACAGGATTTTTCCGGTTCCATCCAAGCTTGAATTTTTGGACCAGATTAGCTCCGATGTTCAAAAGCAAGGTGATAGTCATGATGCAAATGACCCTCACTATTCCGGAATAAAAGATTCGTTGCTCAAAGCTTACCGTGTAGATGACGTGAAAAAGCTGCCTTTTAATTACGGCGGTTTGATTATGGCAGAAGGAGAACGGATCACCTCAGGTATCTACTCGGCTCACCAAAAAAAACTGAACAAAAAATTTCAGCGGCAAAACAGCATTACCGCTATGGTAGCCTTGCTTAACCCATACCTGGCTTTAAAGCAGGTTTCAATGGCTTTAACTGCTTCAGATTTTGAGACTTTCGTAGATTTCCAGAATCAGGCCGAAGCTTACCGCTATGGATTGGCGCAAAAAATGAACAAACTTCAAATCGATAAGATCAGTAATGAGAAGCCGGGTGAACACGATAAACCGCTTTCCATCAGCCGCTCTAACTGGGCAGAACAGCCTGATTTTAATTATAAGTTTAAGTTTTACGGAAAGGTAGTGCAACAGGAAGGCGTTGCTCTTGCTGCCCTGGCGCTTTGGCTAGTAATGGTTATTCTTTTACTTCAATATTCCCCTCGTTGGATCAAAACAGTTTAGCAAAATGAAAAATACCTATAATTTAGAATTCAAACTTTTTTTCAGAAGTACTTCAGCATGGATTGGCATATTGGTGTTGCTGGTTACCGGATTTGCTGGCTTGTATTTTGGCAAAACCTTTATCGATAAGCAAAACCGGGCAATCGAAAAGGCCGCAGTGCTGCAGCAGAAGAATACCCAAAATAATGTAAAACACTTTGGTAATGACATTGGCCTTTTCTTTTTTCACAATAAGTTTTCAATGGCTAATGTACCTCAGCCATGGGCAGCATTTGCCAATGGCCAGCGGGATGTAAATCCATACCTCATTTCTGCCACGATGCTGGCTCTGGAAGGCCAACTTTATGATACCGAAATCAGCAATCCTGTGAGCTTATTATTTGGCAATATGGATCTGAGTTTCGTGTTCATCTATCTTTTTCCATTGGTAATTATTGCTCTAGTGTACAACTTAATCGCTGAAGAGCGTGAGTCGGGAATCTGGCCACTCTTGAAATCCCAGACAAATCAACTTTCTAAGTTAATCTGGAAAAAATTTATGGTCAGGATGGTGACGATTTACTTAACTTCTATCGTTTTGTTTTTAGCCGCCCTAATATTCCTTCATTTGCCGATTGATCAAAATTTGTTTGCAGTAACCGCTATTACCTGGCTGTACCTCGCCTTTTGGTTCGCCGTTTCATTTTTTGTGGTTAGTTTAAGCAAGTCTTCCAGCTACAACGCTTCCGTTTTGGTTGCCATGTGGGTATTATTATGTGTGGTATTGCCCGCCAGTTTGAATCTGGCACTAACCCAGAGATATTCAGTTCCCGAAGCGCTGCAAAATGTGATCAATCAGCGTGAGGGTTACCATGAAAAATGGGACATGCCAAAAGAGGTCACCATGAAACCATTTTTTGAGCATTACCCTCAATTGAAGCAATATCCATTTCCCGCTGATGAGACGTTTAGCTGGTTTTGGTATTATGGCATGCAGCAGATGGGCGATGATCAGGCTTTTGAAAGCCGAAAATCAGTAGCCCAAAAGCTTAAGCTAAGGCAGCATTTTACTTCAATTGCAGCACTTTTTCTACCAACCGTTCAAACTCAACTGGGAATCGATGAGGTTGCCGGAACAGATTTGAATGCTCATCTCGCATTCCAGGAAGCATACCGATCTTTTCACGAGAAAACCAGACTACAGTTTTACCCTGCAATATTTTTAGAACATGGAATAGAAACAACTAAGGTAAGCTCCACTAAACTTGAGGCATTTACGCCAGATACCATTAAAGATTGGACAAGATTGGCATCATTGAGTTTGCTCACCATACTGTTTCTGACATTGACGTTGAGAAATCTCAGGGAAATCCAAATTGTTAAATAATTCTGATATGCATTCCATGGTAAACAAGGTTAAAAAATCATTACGATCAGTTTCGAAGTCATGACTGGTATTCGTGCAGCCGGTCCGAGCATGCAAAACGTATTTCGAATGCTTACCTTCGAATGATTCAATAAATGCGATAAGGGACTGTGGCCGAAAGTCATAGTCTCCGCGTATTTATTTTACAATAGATGTTATCCGTATTCATATGTATTACTTTCAGCTATAAGCTTTAAATAACAATTAGCACAAATTGAAAATGTCTCACAAAAAGAAGGGTGATAAAACCAGCGAATGTTGCGTTAGCGGTCATTCTTAGATCCTATCTTTACTTAAAACAGTATATTTACTGAGGCCATAAAGTATTACAAAATAAATGGAAGCGTAAATGAGCATTAATAAATTTAAATTCTTATTTGTAGCGTTTATTATAACTCTCTTTTCTTGCTCGACAACGAAAGAGACCATTAAAGAAAATGGTGTACACGAAAAATCAGACTCACTCTATTACGAAATCCAAAGACTTGGTTTAGACCTCACCCAAAAGAACAATGTTCCTGGGATGGCAGTGGCTGTTATCCAAAACGGAAAAGTTGCATGGATACAGTGTATTGGATATGCTGATGTGGCAAATAAAAAACCTGTAACTGCTCAGACAATCTTTAACATTGGTTCAATATCCAAAGTAATATCTGCGTGGGGATTTATGCAGTTGACAGAAAAAGGGCTTTTAAAATTAGATGACCCTGTTGATCAATCTTTAACCCGTTGGAAATTACCCAAATCTTCATATGATGTATCAAAGGTAACACTACGAAGAATATTAAGTCATACAGCAGGACTTTCTGTACATGGCTACGGAGGCGTTGAACAGGGAACACAATTGTTAAGTTTGGAGGAATCTCTTGATGGTAAAACAAAAAGAAACCGAGAAAGTGTACGACTTATAAACGAGCCAGGAACAAAATGGGACTATTCTGGAGGAGGTTATACTCTTGCGCAGTTACTTCTTGAAGAAAAGACAAAAGAAAAATTTGCAGGCTACATGAAAAGAAATGTTTTCAAACCTTTAGGATTAAATCATACAAGTTATGAATGGAGAGAAGAAATGATGAAAAGTTCTGCAACCGCTTACGACACTTTGGGTAATCCGATAAAAAATAGAATATTTACAGAACAGGCAGCAGCAGGATTACAAACAACGGTGGTAGACTTAGCCCACTTCGCCGAATTATCTATTACAACTAATTCCAGGCAATTACACAATGTTTTGAGACCAGAGACAATACAATTAATGGAACAACCTATTCTCCCATCATCTAATGAAGGAGAAAGTGGTCTTGGATACCGGTTTTTGAATTATGACAATTTTCGAACGATTGGACACACCGGTGAGAACGAAGGCTGGAGCGCTGCCATGTTTTTGCATTTACCGACAAAAAGTGGATTAGTATTGCTTAGCAATGGCTCTAACGGTGACCATGTTTGGTATCCTATTTATGAGTGCTGGGCTAAGAAGATAAAAGCACAACGGACAACGATTCACTGACGCAACTAGAAAACTACCGATAACAAGATTTTATCTCGTTGTATGCACTCGGTAGGTTGCCTACCTATTTTTGTATTAATATATACATCTAATATTGGAAGGGAAGAAAATCGACCTGCTAGGAGTTTTCAAATTTGTCTCAGAAAACGAAAATATTGATTTCCTAGGCTACTTACGCCTGAGTTTCAACAAAAGTTCGCTCTATTGCCACAAAAAAGAATAGTGGAAACAAGCGTTAAAAAGAATTTATTTTTTAAAGTCTTTTTTAAATTCAATTCTGTACGCTTCACCATTCGAATTGCTTTGATTAGTGATGGAAGTTGGAGCTTCTGGCCCGATTAATTGGCCCAAATTGATTGGCATTTCCTTAATTAACAAACTATCTGTTTTAACTAGCTTTCCATTAGCTTTTTTATAATTGGTTATTTGACATGGAACTATAGGTTTAGCAATCCACATTATGCTGCTCCATTTATGAGTATGAATTGGTTCAGATTTCTAACTATCAAGTTTTACCATCAAAACTCGAACATTGCTGTCTTCATAAACCAAACTGTGATTACTTGGTGCAGCTACCATGGCATCCAAGCTATCTGGCCACATCCAATTTCCTGATGCGGAAAGGGTGTCAGCTGATGTTTCTCGGGCTATGACTGGAGAATTCATAGCATTCGTACTGTATTTTAACAATAAAAAAACAACTATCCCACCAACTATTAAACCCAAAAAAAATTGACCGAATTTCATAACTTAAATATTTAAAGATTGGACTGTCTGCTATTTAATTGTTATAACTAAGATTTAAATATAGTAAATCTTGCTTGCAATATCTGGATGGATATATAATTTGGTTTTTCTTTCCTTATGAATAGCATTTTTACTCATTTACTTACAACTTTTGTTATTCAATTCCTCTATAACTTTATAGTCGGTTTTATCATCTTTAGAAAATATTATGTCAAAATAAATGCATTAACTAGAATTAAAGCTCATTACCTAAACTTTGCAACCAAAGCAATCATATGATTGTAAGTTATTATATAAATAGAACACCAGGGAAAAACTAAATAGTTGCCTCAAAAAACGAAAGTATTCATCCCCTATGCATATTTTTCTTTTAGCTGTAAGTTTAATTGCACCAATTACGGCCAAGAGAAAAATTGTCTCACAAGATAAAACATTTAATAAGCACATTCTTGAACGGTAACAATTGAATTAAATTCTGATACCCGGGGTTTGTTCGCTCAATTGACCATCATCTCAATTTATCGGGAACGTTGATTTTTAAACTGTTAAATATTTTAACTAATTTCAAATTATCGAAATCGTAAATCATGAAAAAAGTAATCTTGCTAAGTTCAGTTGCCTTAGCGTGCGGAGTCTTATTCGCAAATATTTTCAACTCTCTGATTATTGCAAATGCTACGGCAAGTGATATCCCTAATTCCGTGTTAGCAGCGAAAGTCTTTTTTAAGACTATAAATCCTGGAAATTTCTTTAGATTATTTTCTCCTGTAACCCAGGTTTTGACATTACTATCATTGATCTTATGCTGGCAAAAATCAAAATACATTAGGCTCCATCTAGGGGTCGCTTTAATTTGTTATGTATTGGGAGATGTGTTTTCTTTCACCTACTTTCATCCTAGGACGGACCTGATGATGTCTGAACCGACACCAGATACAGAAACCCTTAAGATATTATCCTCTGAATGGAGCAATATGAATTGGGTTAGATCGTTTGTGCTTTTTATTGGTGTAATATGCTCTTTTGCAGCTGTTGATAAATTTTATTTACCCAAAGCTGAGGGTAAATAAATAGAACGATAAAAAAGGTGGATGAGTAAAAAATCGATGAGAATACCCAATAAAACGCTATAAGTTTATAACTTTTCGACTTTATTCCTAGATGGATGAAAGTGTAATTATAATGTTACTCAAATACAATCAATACATACTAAAGAGAATTTTTTGAAAGCAGTATTGGTCGGTGATGTAAATTAGAGTAGTACTTAAGGATTTTCCGTCTCAAAAAAAGAACTAATTGAGGATTTTACAGCTCAAGGTGACCCAACCGGAATGAGATTGGTTTAACTCAAATTGACCTATATGCCATTTATCTCGATTATATTCAAAACATTAATTGCATATAGGCCATTCTGGGACAGGTTAATCTCGAAATGAACAAGGTCACCAATTTTAAAGGATAAAGTATCTAAATTAGAATAGAATTTAATTCTTTGTTTGTTGCCGTCTTCAATAATACCGATTTTCGCAAATCTATTATATTAGCGGTAACAAAAGCACCAACTTCAATATATCTTTTGTTCAGGACAGGTTAATCTCGAAATGAACGAGGTCACCAATTTTAAAGGATAAAGTATCTAAATTAGAATAGAATTTAATTCTTTGTTTGTTGCCGTCTTCAATAATACCGATTTTCGCAAATCTATTATATTAGCGAATTATCCCTGTTCTGACCATCATAGAAATGTTTTAGTAAAACTAGCAAAAAATATGTTAATTAACTGATTATAAATAAGTTTTGATATATGGGTAATCTTATCTTGAAGTTGCTGCTCGCCTGTTTCCATGTTGAAGTTTTCAAACTTTGCCGTGCTATTGTAGCTAGGAATGTTATTCTTGGCGAAATTAAACAGGAACGCAGACAATACTTTTCGTCTTTACCTGTTAGCATATTAGATGGGATACTCAATCCATAGGGACAGAAGAAATTAACATATACGGTAAGCTTTTCTTTATGTGTTTCTTTAAACATCCGTTCTGCATTTGCCACAATTCTATTGCCGGTTGTTCTGTGTTTGGTGAGATCATCTCCTTTGCTATCTTTTGGAAGGAATGAGCGAGTATGTTCTATGCCAATGAATTTCTCTTCCAGTTCAATTCTAAAATCAGGATCTGGCTCAGGGCAGACTTTAGCGGAAACTGGATATCCCGTCAATTTGATAAATTGATTTATATGTGCAAGCTCAAGATTATTATCCGCCATAAGTAATTAGTTTGGACTGTATGCAAGCAACCGTTATCATTAGTATAAAGCTTACGATGGTCTTTGCAGTAAAGCTTCGTAGAAGCGATGAAACGATAGCTTTTATTCCTTACTCCTGCGCGGTTGTTATTAGATAAATAAACAGACCGACTCCAGTTCCACCAGCTATAAAACCGCTAATTAAATACAATGTCCCGTATCCATTGGTAACCGTCCATGCCTTTGATAAACAGCAAAAACCCAATCCTATTAACAACAAGGCTAAAATTGATATTGATGCGTTGGCTATTGCTGATTTCATTAGTACCAAATATAGCGTTCACAGTTGATAACCGCCTGCGAACTGAGAAAAACGTGTGAGAAACTGGTAGTTGCGCAGTAATGCCCAATTATCTGTGTTTCACGCAATGTTATGGCGTATATTTCATTCATCATCGGGTTATTTAAGAATTTAGTATCTTTGAAAGACAGATAAATCTGGCTGTATCATTTAAAAATAGCAAGTCAGCACTCCATATAAATCTAAGTTATGGCTAAAGACCAACAATTTTGGGACTGGTTCAAAGAGAACGAAACCAGGTATTTGTTTCTAAATCAAATTAATGATGATTACGAGAAAGAAATGTTATTGGAGGATTTTCTTTCACATCTACATGAATATTGCGACCACTTATTTTTTGAAGTAGGAGGTTTTCCGGATGAAAAGCAGGATTTAATTATTACAGCTGAGGGGGATGTAGATTTTTTTAACCAGGTTGAAACGCTAGTAGAAAACGCCCCTAAATTAGAGCACTGGAATGTAATCGCCTTTAAGCCAGTGAAAGAAGACTACCCTACTACTAAATACAACAATATAATCTTGAGCCCGAAAGATATGTATTTCATTCCTCTTAATAATAAAAACGATCTGAATAGAGTAGGCCTAAGAATATATATTGAAAATTATAACTCAGATATCGAAGATGATTTCTTGACTGCCACTTACCTGGTGCTCGACAATATCCTGGGTGAAAAGTCAAACGCTTTAGATATTGGGTATGTTGAGATAAAAGACTTACCATCGGTTTCAGAAAGAGAAGAATTGATTGAACTTACCAGACTATCTCGATTCATCAATTGGAAAAAGTCTAAGCTCAATACTTAGTTGGGGCATAGCAATGCATTAACTTCGATTTGAAACATTCGCAGACATTATCAAAAAAGGGTGGATTTTTGATAGGTTGAGGGATTTGCAATTATATCTTTCGTCTCAA
>NZ_LMPU01000005.1 GCF_001423945.1 Pedobacter sp. Leaf194
TATTGGAGCCAGCCTTATTGGAGCCAGCCTTCAATGTAACCTCACGGTACAATCACTTTCTTCGTTTCACTATGCTAGACAGAAAAATTATTTGGGCAAACTTTGACATAAATATTAACAAAATCGTATCTAAGATGAGCGGTATTCATTGAGTTGGTTTATGATGGAAGACATAAGTTTTCGGCTGTAACCACACAATAGTATCGAAAGCTAATAGTTCATTTTGCTGTTATGAAATATTTAATATTAACAATAGTTACTGTTATAGTTTGTCTGGTATTTTTCTTTGGAGAGAAAAGAAAGTATTACTATAATGACGATAAATCAGTATGTGTAACGGTATGGAAAAAAATAGGCGGAGAGTGTTTGATAATTCCCTATAAATATACCTCATTGTTTTCTCCAAAAAGCAACTACATTTCGACCACCACTCGTAATGGGATAAGTTTAATGTGGCATAAACGAAAAACAGATTCGATCATAATTTTAAATAATTACGGTTCCAGGCTAGATTTTGCTTTTGATTCGACAGCTATTAAATATTATAATTCTAATCAAAGAAGTCAGTTTTATAAAAAATACTACAATAATGAGATGCTCAGAAGTGGCTTCATATGTTTTACAGTGGATATCAAAGAGAACCTAGCTTACTTCAGATAAAAAAATGATGTAGTAAAATGTTACCCCCTCAAGCTTATTAAGAAATTAGTGACTAATATTATCGATTTGTGTGATGGCATGAATCTGCTTGTCGATTACAGATTTAAAAATTTTTGCACCGTTAGAATTAAGATGCACCCCATCGATCGTTAAACGCAAATTACGCTTCGAACTTAATTCGTTTGAGCCATTAGTTGTTTTGCAAGCCTTGTGATCAAAATAAACTGAGTTCCAAAAGCCGTTTAAGAGATAGTTAACTTGATTACTTTCATTTAAAACCAATTCAAATTCACTTGCTACGTCTGCTGCCTTATTACCTTTACTGACATTAATTTAAGCTATAAATAGTTTTTACGCTTCTATTGGCTGCATGGCTTCGGGCTTATTTCCGATTTTGATTAAATCCCGGTCAACCCGATAGGCGGCCATATTCGAGTCATCGCAGGGCTGCATTAGATGAATAACTTCCTCTTTTGATGCTGACAGATCCAACCAGGTGTTTATCTGTTCATTCGAAGTAATTACGGGTTGTCTGAATTTTGTATTGTGAATGTCTGCCATTAGTTCGTTTGCCGGCGCAGTTATAATTGCAAATGATTTGTGCCATTCCATATTTTCAGGATTTTGATAAAAAGCGTAAATGCAGGCCAGGTTAAAATACGGGTGTTCTTTTGGATGAATGAAGTAGGGCAATTTATCTTTTTCAACTTCTTTATATTCATAAAAACCTTCAACCGGCAGTATACAGCGTTTACTCATGATGCTTCCTTTAAACGAAGCGAGGTCGAACACTGTTTCAGATTTGGCATTCAGTGTATTATTTGATAGCTTAACCATATCTGTCAGTGGTTTTTTCCAGTTGGCCATCAAACCCCAGGTCATCCGTTCCGTTTGCCGCACACCGTCTTTTGCCGTTATTGTAACCAGGTTTGGATGGGCGAAACCGTTGGCATGGTAATAAATGTGATCTTCTAAATCGGCTTCATTAATGATTGGTGCTGCATAAAAGTCTGCATACTCGTAAGCCTTAGATGTTTGGGTTGCTCTGTAACACATAAACTAATTTATTAATTAATTTCGATATCGGATTGTGAAATTTTTGGAGTTCAATTAATTTTGATGAATTTGAAAAGCTCGCATCATATTACACTTTGCACAATGATACAGATGAAATCCATTAGGTTTGTTGATTGTTCAGATCCTTTTCTGCCATAGGATTGGAAGCTATGTCGCCTAACTCTTCGTATTTTTAGTTAATTGATAGGTTTGCTTATGCAATACCAACTCATTAAGGATTAGCAGTCACCAGTCGATAAAAGCTGTTAATGTTTTTACTTTTTTCTAACCTGTTATATTTTGTTTACATTTGCAACCTCAAAATCTATGAATTAATTTATGAAGGTTGCTCTTATAACGGGTGTTACTGGACAAGATGGTGCCTATTTAGCAGAGTTCCTGCTAAAAAAGGGATATTTTGTTCACGGAATAAAAAGAAGGAGCTCGCTTTTCAATACAGATAGAATTGATCACCTTTATCAGGATCAGCATGAGAAAGATGTCAATTTTAAACTGCACTACGGCGATTTAACCGATTCAACCAACCTAATCCGGATTATCCAGGAAATTCAGCCAGATGAAATTTATAACCTGGCAGCAATGAGTCATGTTCATGTGAGTTTTGAAATGCCAGAATATACTGCAAATGCAGACGGCTTAGGCACTTTAAGGTTGCTCGAGGCCATCCGCATCTTAGGTTTAACTCAAAAAACTAAAATTTATCAGGCTTCTACTTCAGAATTATATGGTTTGGTACAAGCAGTTCCCCAAAGCGAAACTACTCCGTTTTACCCACGCTCGCCGTACGCTGTAGCAAAAATTTATGGCTACTGGATTACGGTAAACTATCGCGAAGCTTATAATATGTTTGCCTGCAATGGTATTTTATTTAACCATGAAAGCCCGTTAAGAGGCGAAACATTTGTGACGAGGAAAATCACAAGGGCGGCAACGAAGATTTCTTTAGGTTTACAGAACTGTCTGTATCTTGGTAACCTTTCTGCCCAGCGGGATTGGGGCCATGCAAAAGATTATATCGAAGCCATGTGGCTGATTCTTCAACAAGAAAAGGCAGAGGATTACGTAATAGCAACCGGCATTACCACCACTGTACGTGATTTTGTACGCATGAGTTTTGCCGAACTGGGTATTGATATCGAATTCTCGGGCAAAGATGAAAATGAAAAAGGCGTGGTTATTAACGTCGACGAAGAACGGGCTCTAGCTTTGGGTTTAAATGCCGAAACGTTAAAACTTGGACAAACTGTTGTTAGGGTTGATCCAACATATTTCCGCCCAACGGAAGTTGATTTGTTATTGGGTGATCCTACCAAGTCAAAGACACAATTGGGCTGGCAGCCTAAGTATGATTTACGTGCCCTGGTTGAAGACATGGTACTTTCAGATCTGCATTTAATGAAAAAAGATGACTACCTTAAACAAGGGGGTTTTAAAACACTAAATTATTTTGAGTAAACGTGAGCTTGAATGACTCAAAAACAATACCTATGAAACAAAAAATTTTTCTTTTACTATCCCTCATTCTTTTAATGTTCATCACTGCAACGGATGTATTTGGGCAGAGCAATTATGGATCTGTTAAAGTTGATGAATTATCTGATATACAAATTAGACAACTAATTCAACGTGCAGAGGCTTCAGGATATAATGATGCACAGTTGGAACAAATGGCTGCTGCTCAAGGTATGAAAGCGGAAGAGGTTTCAAAACTTAAGATGAGAGTCGAAAAGATAAGGAAACAAGGCAACTCGTTAACAAGCACTAAGCAAAGTGCGGCTGTAAGTGGAAACAATTCGAATAGAACCGACAGGCAATATATTGGCGATTCAAGCGATAGTACCGCTTCTAGTCAGCCAACAAAGCAAGAACTAATTGATAAAGCGTTTGAAGAATTAAAGCCTAAAATATTTGGTTCGGAACTTTTTAAAAATTCCAACATTACTTTCGAGCCCAACCTGCGAATGGCAACACCTGCAGGTTATGTGATCGGGCCTGATGATCAGTTACTAATTGACATTACTGGCGACAATGAAGCGAATTATGATTTGAAAGTTAGTCCGGACGGTTCCATTCGTATTGAATATGTTGGTTTGGTTAAAGTCGGAGGACTAAGTATCGAAGAGGCAAGGTCTAAAATCAAATCATTAATGTCGTCAACCTATCCGGGTTTACGCTCGGGCAGAACGAACTTAGCCATTAATCTCGGAAACATAAGAGGAATTAAGGTTATATTAAATGGACAGGTAACCAAACCTGGTACTTATACGCTAAGTTCATTATCAAGCGTATTCAATGCCCTCTATGCGGCTGGCGGACCGAACGATAATGGTTCTTATCGTAAAATTCAGGTGGTTAGAAACAACAAAGTTGTTGCTACAGTCGATTTTTATGACCTAATCATCAATGGAATGCAAAAGGGCAACATCCGTTTACAGGACCAGGATGTAATTAACGTTCCGGTTTATGAAAACCGTGTTGAAGTGGTTGGTGAAGTTAAAAACCCTGCAATTTTTGAGACGGTAGCAGGAGAACACTTTCAGAACGTTCTTAACTTTGCGGGTGGATTCTCAAATATCGCGTACCAATCAGCCGTTAAAGTTTTTCAGAATACAGCGAGAGAAAGAAAAATCAGCGATATCTTTGCAGCAGATTTTAATACCTACGTGCCAAGAAATGGTGATAAATTCTTTGTTGAACCGATTTTAGATCGTTTTGAGAACCGCGTTGAGATTAGTGGTGCTGTTTTCAGGCCAGGCTATTTTGAACTGGAAAAAGGCATGACGCTTAAGCAATTGATCCAAAAAGCAGATGGATTGAAAGAAGATGCTTTTATGAGCAGGGGTTACATTTCAAGATTAAATCCGGACAATACCGCTGGCTTGGAAGCTTTCGATGTAGCTGCCATTATGAATGGTAGCCAGCCGGATATCCCGCTTAAAAGAGAAGACCGGATAACCATCTCGTCAATTTTTGATTTAAGAGAAGAATATAAAATTACTGTACAGGGCGAAGTAAGAGAACCAAATCAATTCCCTTATGCGGAGAACATGAGTCTTGAAGATGCGATACAAATGGCCGGCGGTTTTAAAGAAGGCGCTTCACCGAGTAGAATTGAAATTTCCCGACGTGTTCGTAACAGCGATGTTTTATCTAAGTCTGCAAGTACCGCCGATGTTTATACGGTCAACATTGATAAAAATTTAAAATTGCTTTCGGATACAACGTTCAGATTACAGCCCTTTGACATCATTTCTGTAAGGAATGCTGAAGGTTATGTAGTTCAAAAGCAGGTCAAAATCGAAGGCGAAGTATTGTACCCAGGTACTTATACCATTAAAAGCAAGGATGAGCGGATTTCAGATTTAGTGAAAAGGGCTGGTGGCTTGACCGTTTTAGCTTACAGCGATGGTGCTTCATTGAAAAGGCCAGGAAAAGATACAACCTTATTCCAAAGCCAAAAAGATTCTTTACAAAGGGAGTTAGTAATTAAAAGAGCAAAATATGGTAGCACTTATTCCATGCAGGATTTGATTCGTGACAGTAAATCCGATGAAAGAAGAGAGGAAAATCAGGCTAGGATTATGAACTTGCAACGTTCAACGCAGTCGGGTGTAGATACCACTTCTTTCAGTAAACAAGCCCAAATTATCGCATCCGATATGGTGGGTATTGATTTAACAAAGATTTTAAAAGAGCCGGGCAAGCGAAATGATTTATTATTAGAAGATGGTGATATAATTAGAGTACCTAAACAACTACAGACTGTGCGTGTTAGCGGCGAGGTTTTAAATCCTAACAATATCGTTTTTAAGTCTGGTAAAAGCTTCAAAAACTATGTGAACGGTGCTGGTGGCTTTACAGCAAGTGCACTAAAGGGTAGAGCTTATGTTAAATATGCTAATGGATCAGTTGAAGGCGCAAGAAGCTTTTTATTCTTTAACAACTATCCAAGGATTAAACCTGGCGCAGAAATTTTAGTCCCAAAACGTGCTGAAAGAGAGAAGATTACTGCTGCGGCGTGGATCGGTATTGGAACAGGATTGGCATCTTTGGGTGCAATAATAGTGAGTTTGCTAAGGTAAGTGTCAATTGTTGAGATAGTTTATTTTTTGGTTACTACTTAAATAATCATGGCTCAATAGTCAAAACGTAAAGAAAATGGCAAGAGAAAGTCAGGGAAATATAGTTAATGATAATGATGAGGTTTCGGTAAGAGAAATCATAGTTAAAATAATCGATTGGTGGCGTTATCTTTTGTCTAAGTGGCTGATTATACTTGCCTGTGGGGCCCTTGGTGGTGCTTTGGGTTTCACATATGCTTATTTTAAAAAGCCGGTTTATACGGCAACTACAACTTTCGTTCTAGAAGACCAAAAGAGCACCGGCTTAGGGAGTTTAGCAGGTTTAGCATCAATTGCAGGGGTAGATATCGGGGGCGCCGGGGGGGGGCTTTTTCAGGGTGAAAATATATTAAGTTTATACAAGTCCAGAGCAATGTTACAAAAGACATTACTGACGCCTATTGAAATAAATGGTAAAAAATTACTTTTGATCGATTTGTATATTGATATCAATAAATTGAGAGAAAAATGGAAGGCTAAGCCTGAATTGGTCAATTTGGAATTTTCTTCCAATGAAGGAATTCAATCTAAAAGATTAGTAAATTCTCTCCGAATTCAAGATAGCATTTTAGGTGTCGTCGTTACAGACATAAATAGAAGTTACCTACAGGTAACTAAGCCTGACAAAAAACTAAGTACAATTGAGGTTGATGTTAAGGCTACTGATGAGGCTTTTGCTAAAAAGTTAAATGATGAATTGGTAAAAAATGTAAATCAATTTTATTTGAATACCAAGACAAAAAAAACCCTCCAAAATGTGAATATCTTGCAGCATAAAACGGATTCTGTCCGTGCTGTGATGAACGGTGCAATATATTCAGCTGCTGCAGTCGCAGATGCTACCCCAAATTTGAATCCGACTCGCCAAGTGCAACGGATAGCTCCAGTACAGCGTTCCCAGTTTTCTGCGGAAACAAATAAAGCTATATTGAGTTCGTTAGTACAAAATTTAGAGATGTCTAAGTTGAGTTTAATGAAAGAGATGCCTTTACTAGAGATTATTGACCGACCAATATATCCCCTGAGTGTCGAGAAAACTAGCAAGTTTTATGGAGTGATTATGGGAGGATTTATTTTAGGATTTTTAGCTATTCTTTTCTTTTCTATCAAGCGATATCTTGAAATCGTAATTAAGGATTAAATATCGTTATTTATCAATCTCAACTTAATTCAAGATATGAGTTTACGGAAGCAGGCGTTATCGGGTATAGTATGGACTTACAGTCAGCAATTTGGTGGACAGCTCGTAACTTTTCTTGTTTCGCTCATTTTATCGAGGGTTTTAATCCCTGAAGAATTTGGGCTAGTGGGAATGCTAACTGTGTTCGTTGGGATCGGAACCGTATTGTTTGATGGAGGGCTTACAAGTTCTCTAATTAGAACCAAGGAGCTAGATGCCGCCGATTATTCGACAGTGTTTTATTTCAATTTCGCTTGTAGCGTCTTGATATATTTGATTCTATATATTTCAGCGCCATTTATAGCTGACTTTTATCATCAGCCTCAGCTCGAGCTTATCGCCCGTATTTATGGCTTAACGTTTATAATCACTGCATTCGGTGCCGTACAAAATACAATACTGACCAAGGAATTAAAATTTAGAAAACAAGCATTAATTACTATTTCTTCTCTGATTATAAGCAGTACATGTGGAATAACTTTAGCTTTTTTAAAGTATGGTGTCTGGAGTCTTGTTATCATGGCAGTAGTAAATGCATTTATAAATAGCTTGTTGCTCTGGTTAACAACAGGTTGGTATCCGATTAGAGTTTTCGATAGAGAAAAGTTTAATAACCACTTTCATTATGGATACAAATTAACGCTTTCTGGTATATTGGATATTATTTTTACCAATATATATCAAATAATCATTGGGAGAGTATACTCGCCTACTCAAGTTGGATACTATGCCAGAGCCAACTCATTAATGATGCTTCCAGTTGGCAATATCTCTGGGGCATTAAATAGAGTAGTTTTTCCAATCTTTTCAAAAATCCAAGACGATATTCCAAAACTCAAAGCAGCTTATAAAAAAATTATGCTTATGGTGTTATTTATTATTACACCTGCAATAGTTTTTATGGCGGTATTAGCTCAACCTTTAATTATTTTTTTATTTTCAGAGAAATGGTTAAAGATGGTTCCAATATTTCAGATTATCTGCCTAACTGGCGTCTTATACCCAATACATATGTATAATTTAATAATATTACAAGTAGTTGGTAAAAGTGATCTTTTTTTGAAGCTGGAAGTCTTCAAAAAGATAATTGTCGTCATCATATTGCCTATATCTTTATATTTTGGTTTTTATGGATTACTCTGGGGGCAACTCATATCATCCGTTCTAGCATTGTTTATAAATACACACTACGCTGGAAAAATATTAACTTACAGCATGTTCGCCCAACTTAAAGATCTACTTCCTGTTTTTCTTTTTGCATTAATTTCAGGTTTAATTATATACCTTATAGATCGCCAATTGATTGAACAAAGTAATATCATCAGATTAGCGACTGGGAGCATATTAGGCCTTAGTACTTACATCCTCATCTCATGGGCATTCAAATTTGAAAGCCTCGCTGACATTAGAAATTTTATCTTAAAAAAATGATACCAGTAACGAAACCTTTTCTCCCACCAATCGCAGACTACCAAGAATATTTAGAAGGAATCTGGGCTCGGCAATGGTTAACCAATATGGGTCCACTTGCAAGTAGCCTTGAACTCAAGTTAAAGGAATTTTTAGGAGTGAACCACTTGCTTTTTGTTACAAATGGGACAGTTGCACTTCAGATGGCCATAAAGGCTTTGGAGTTGAAAGGTGATATAATTACTACACCTTTTTCCTTTATCGCTACAACAAGCTGCATCGTTTGGGAAAATTGCAATCCAGTATTTGTAGATATTGATGAGCACTCTTTAAATATCGACGTTAGTAAAATTGAGGCCGCTATAACAAAAGATACCTCAGCTATTTTAGCTACCCATGTATATGGAAATCCTTGCGATGTTATAGAGATCGAAAAAATAGCAAAAAAACACAACTTAAAGGTGATATACGATGCAGCTCATGCTTTTGGCGTAAAAGTTAACGGGCGCTCGATTTTTGAATTTGGAGACGTTTCGACCTGTAGCTTACACGCAACTAAACTTTTTCATTCGGGCGAAGGTGGATTAATAGTCACTAACAGTAGTATTCTACTAAAGAAACTCGCTTATATCAGAAACTTTGGGATCTCAGGATTTGACACGTTTGCAGAATTAGGTATTAATGGGAAAAATTCAGAATTTCATGCGGCGATGGGTCTTGCTAATTTGAAATATATACACGCCATCGATACAAAAAGAAGATTACTTTTTGAACGGTACTCTGAAAAGCTAAGAAACATGAAAGTGAAAGTTCCGGTTTGGCATCAAAAATCACATAATAACTATGCCTATTTCCCGGTAATCTTCGACTCTGAGGAGTTGATGTTAAAATGTATTGATATATTAAAGTTAAATGAAATAGGCAGTAGAAGATATTTTTTTCCATCTTTGGCTTCCGCTCTGCCATATCTTGAACCAAAAGAAATGTCTGTAACTGACGATATTGCAAAAAGAGTTTTGTGCCTACCTTTTTATTATGATTTGACAATAGAAGAAGTTGATCATGTCTGCAGACTTTTATTACGCACACAAAATAATTAAAATGAAAAAGGTCTTAATAATATCAGACAATTTACAATTGTGTTTACGCACTCTACCAATATTCGAGGAATATTCACACGAATTTGAGTTCGATTATTCAATCAGCCCATTTTCAGACAAAAAACAATTTAACGAAAAGCTTCTGGGGGCTGTTAAAGTCTTTGATTTAAGATTGGAAGCCGACGTTAATTTGATAATAAAGCATTACTCGTTAGTTATTTCCATTCATTGTAAACAACTTTTTCCCGAAAGTCTGATAACAAACATTAGATGTATTAATATTCATCCTGGTTACAATCCAATAAATCGGGGCTGGTATCCCCAGATATTCTCTATCATAAATGATAGCGAAATTGGCGCTACGATTCATGAAATCGATGAAGATATTGATCATGGAAATATCATAGCTAGATCTTTTGTGAAGAAAGAGATGGTTGATACTTCCAAAAGCTTATATGACAAAATTCTAGAAAAGGAGATTGAATTATTACGCGACAATATAGAAGCTATTCTATTCAATACTTACATTACAATTGTCCCTGAAGATGAAGGGAATTTATATTTAAAAAGGGATTTTAAAGAATTGTGCAAACTAAATTTGGAAGAAAAACTAACAATGTTAGAAGCTATTAATAGACTGAGGGCACTGTCTCATGGAGAATTAAATAACGCATATTTTATAGACCCAGATACCGGTCAAAAAATATTTGTAACTCTTAATTTGAAATACAGCTGATTGTTTCAAATGAGTTCTTAGAATGCGTTTTTATTAAATAAAAAATATTAAACTACTCATGACAAAACCACTTCTAAGTGTAGTAATGATTACATATGGACATCAAGATTGTATTGAGCAAGCTGTAGATAGCGTCTTGATGCAAGTAGGTGAATATGACCTTGAACTGATCATTGCCAATGACAGGTCACTCGATAGAACAGATGACGTTGTAAAAAGGATTCTGGATACAAATGAAAGAAGCCATTGTATAAAATATTTTGTAAATGAAACTAATTTAGGGATTATGCCAAATTTAGTGAAGGCAATGCAATCCTCAAGTGGTAAATATATCGCAATTTGTGAAGGAGATGATTACTGGACTGACAAGCACAAGTTGCAAAAACAACTCAACTTTCTGGAAAATAATGCTGAGTATTCTATGGTTTGCCACAATGCGATGAAGGTTTATGAAGGCATTGATAAAATGCCCAGCCTTTTTACGTCAAATAAAACCTCATTTGATATACCAATGTCGACCATTATAAATAAATGGATAATTCCAACAGCTAGCATGTTCTTTAGGCGGAAGTTTATAGACACGCTTCCAAATTGGGTAAACGATATATACAGTGGTGATTATACACTCGCGCTTCTATTACGCCATAAAGGTAAAGTTCATTTTATGAATGAGACAATGTCTGTATATCGCATAAATTACTCTGGGTCAAGTGCAAGCGCTTTATATGGAAAGAAATTAGCATTTGTCACCGAACAACAAATTAGATTACTGAATCATTTTGATGAACTGACTAGCAGCTTGTATGCTAAAGATATACGTTCAAAGATTACAAACTTAAAGAAAGAGCTTAGATTTTACAACCTTAAGTCACGAAGTCTGCTTCGGGCTTTTGTTAATATGCCATTTACTTTTTCTAAAAGAATGATAACCAGATTTTTAAGAAGTTTTCAATAGATGTATGATCTGAAAATATCAATCAGCAGTGTTAAATACTTTGTGTTTTTGCTATTGATTTATTTGTTTATATATAATCCTCCATTCGCATCTTTGCCGATTTCCATCATGGAGATACTTTTAATCATAGGATGTGTATATCTAAGTATTCAAAAAAAGTGGTTAATTCTAGCATCAGATTTTAAGGGCGAGTTGTTAATTTTTTTCATTATAATCACTTATTGCCTAGCAAGGGAATTTTTCGGTAGCTCTATTTTTTTCAGAGTCAATATTTTCTTTCTTACTCAAACCATATTCCTTCCTTACTTTTTGGTAAGTGCTTACTTTAACATAAAAAATCACAACAATCTCATTAAGGATTTAATTCTCGTGGGAAGTGTCGCTGCATTCTTCACTCTCATTATGATTTTGCTTCCCTCCGTTGCTGATTTTATAAGATATCAAGTGTTGAAAACAGATGATTTTACCGAATTGGTATCTTTTCGGTCATTTGGTTTATCAGAAGGTTTAACATTTGCCTTTGGCACTGCTCAAGGAATCATTTTTGCTCTCGCTCTTTTTAATGCAAAAAAAAATCCTTCATATTATTTTCTGCTCCCACTACTGTTGCTGTCTATAATTTTCAATGCCAGAGTTGGATTAGTGCCGGTTCTTTTTAGTCTTGTTTATTTTACTGTTCTAAAACTCAATATAAAGTTATTACTTGTAATCGCATTAATTACCATATTATTTTATTTAGTGATTTTCCAAACTAGCTTATTTAAGGATTATGCTCAAACCATTGAGTGGGCATTCGACTTTTTTTTGCAATCATCGGATTTTATTAGCGGTCAATCGACTGCAGATACCAATACATTTGATACGCTTTTCGGGCGAATGGCTGTATTGCCAACTGACATTAATGGTTGGATTTTCGGCAGTGGTGAAAACATTTTTACTTCAGAGCAGAATAATTCAGACATAGGTTATCTAATACAGTTGAATTATGGTGGAATTACATACCTGATTTTATTATTTTCGTTAGTATTTTATATGCTTTTCAGAATGAGAATAATTAACAAACAATATAGGTGGCTGATTTTGTTGTTTGCAATAACTATTTTACTCAGCAATGTTAAAGGGTTATTCATCGCCATTATTCCAAGCTTTCGACTTATAGCTTTAATCTATGTTTATCTAATTTTGGAGCGTAAAAATAAACAACTTGATGCACAAATTTCAAACGATGACTTATTAAACCATATTCATGGATAAAAAAAAACACTTAAATCCCTTCAAGATCATTGTGGTGACTTTCGACTACTTTCCTGACAACTCACCTAACACTTATCGGTGGCATAATATATTGAAAGAATGGGCGATTGATGGGCACGAGGTTTTTGTAGTTTCTGCTCAAAAAGCTGGATTCTCTGCTTTTGAAATTGTCGAAGGAGTAAGAGTTTATCGAACAGGAAAGTCTTGGTTTGAGACGCTAAAGTCGAAGTTACCTAAAACTAAAGTACTGGCCGGTCAGAACAATCAGACTGAATCTTACCTTATCAAAGAATCTACAGCCAAGCGTATTTACAATGCTACGTTTAAGAAAATTTATTTTCCTGATTTTGCTTTTCTTTGGCTTAGCCCAGCTAAAAAATTGGCTTCAAAGTTGATTCAAGAACATAATATAAATAATTTAATTACCGTATCGTGGCCATTCACAGATCATTTAATTGGTTATCAACTGAAAAAAAGGCATAATATAAACTGGATAGCCGATACGATTGATCCGTTTTATCTTAGTGATGCTGTTAACAATAGTTTTTTATATAAGAAGGCAAATTATCGATTGGAAAATAAAATCCTTTTGGAGGCATCGTATATTACAGTTTTAACAGAAAAACTAAAACAAAAATACCTCGAATTGTATCCTGGCCTGAAGGATAAAGTTATTGTAAATCATAATATATTTTTACCTTATGATTTGACTAGAAATATTAGGGGAAAAAGTAACAAAATCAAGCTTGTTTTCTTTGGCACGTTAACGCCGAAGTCACGGTCGCCTATCACATTACTTAAATTGATGGCTCAAATTGATAGATTAAGTTTGGGGTCCAACATAGAATTGCACATTTATGGAGACACAAATCAATGCAATCGTGAATTTGGGGATTTCGAGTTTCTAATAAATAGAAACGTTTTTGTTCATGGGATAATCACGAAAGAGCAGGTAAAGAAATATGGTGAGTCTGCCGATATTTTAGTCAACATTGGAAATACAAATGAATATCAAGAGCCCTCAAAATTAATTGAGTACATATATTTACAGAAGCCGATTTTGAATGTATGTTCTATAGTAGATGACTCTTCGAAAGAAATTCTCGAACGTTATCCGATGAATTTCAACTTTTATAAGGGAGATTTGGACAATCATGATAAATTATCGCGGGTGATTAAATTTATCGAAAATGGTAATTCGAAGGCCTTTGACAGCAGCGAAGTTCTGCAGTTTTTAAAAAAATATTTAGTTGAATATGTGCAGGGTATTTATTTCAAACTGCTTACGTGATCCCTTGCCATTTATTAATATTGCCATTTAAACTACTAATGTGAAAGGTTATATATATTTGCCAGAAAAGTTAAATATCTTTGCACATCTATTATGAATTTAAAACCAACTTTTTCAATTTTAACGCCAACATACAATTGTGCAAAGTACATTTTAAGTAGTTGGCAAACCTTATGCTTACAGACTGAAACTAATTGGGAATGGGTAATCGTAAATGATGGCTCAACTGATGATTCTTTAGAAATATTAAATTCCTTGAAGGATGAAAGAATAAGGATCCATACTTACGATGACAATCGCGGAAGAGGTTTCGCTAGAAATTTGGCTTTATCAAAGGCTTCTGGGGATATCATAGTAATTTGGGACATTGATGATCTGTATTTTCCGGATAGGCTTGAAAAAATAAAAAATGCTTTTCTAAATAAGGACATTGAATATTTTTGCTCCTATGCTTTGATAGTCGACAACCAGCTTAAGATAAAAGGTGTAAGAAGATTTCCTTCGGATATTGTATTTAATAAAAGTTTTGTTCACCCAACGTTAGCATTCAGGAGTTCTTTATTAGGTTCTTTAAAATACGGGGAAGGTGTTGCGGGTGAGGACTTCGAACTAATGGTTTTTCTTGAAAAGAAATGTAAAGGCTTTTTCTGCGAAGAATTCTTGATGCTGTATTTAGAGGATAGGGAGATAAATCTCTACAAAACCCTTCATTTTCACAAAAGTTTTGTTCAATCTAGTAAAAGGCTGATTCAAGAAAATGTTTTAAGGTTAACACCTTTAAGCAAGCTTAAATTTTATGCTACGGCATATCTTAAAACTATTATCCTTCACCTAATGAAAATCAAGCCAAGTTTATATCTTAAAACCGTGAAGTTCAGGCATCTCGAACTTCTGAACTTTGATGAGCTACCTCAATATAGAAAAAACTTTATAAATTCTTTGAAAAAATAGAAAAGCAGGCTCTTTGCAAATACAAACAAAATAATGGAAATACATAAAAAAACACTACTAATTACTGGCGGTACTGGGTCATTTGGTTCTGCCGTATTAAATCGATTCTTGCAGACGGATCATTTCAGTGAAATTCGAATTTTTTCACGTGATGAGAAAAAACAAGACGATATGCGGAATACCCTTAAGAGTGATAAACTGAAATTTTATATAGGGGATGTGCGAGATCTACATAGTGTAGAAAGAGCAATGCATGGTGTAGACTATGTATTTCATGCTGCCGCATTGAAGCAGGTGCCATCTTGTGAATTTTTTCCAATAGAAGCTACAAAAACAAATGTTTTCGGAACACAGAATGTAATTTCAGCTGCTATTGCGAACAAAGTAAAAAAAGTGATTTGTTTAAGTACTGATAAAGCAGCATATCCAATTAATGCTATGGGAATCTCGAAAGCATTGATGGAAAAAGTTGCCATCGCAGCCTCCAGGGATTCGACCGAAACAACTGTATGTTTAACCCGATACGGTAACGTAATGGCGTCAAGAGGGTCGGTTATTCCTCTCTTTCTAAAGCAAATTCAAAGTGGACAAGCCTTAACTATTACTGATCCAAATATGACAAGGTTCTTAATGTCATTAGAGGACGCCGTTGATTTGGTATTGTTTGCATTTGAGCATGCCAATCCTGGTGATTTATTTGTTAACAAAGCACCAGCAGGAACTATTAGAGATTTAGCTCAGGCGCTTAAAGAATTGTGTAATGCCGACAATGAAATCAAAATTATAGGTACCAGACACGGTGAGAAGCTGTACGAAACCCTCTGTACGCGTGAAGAAATGATAAAAGCGCAAGATATGGGCGATTTTTACCGTATCCCGGCGGACAATAGAGATTTAAATTATGCACAATATTTCTCAGAGGGAGAAGAGGAGATTTCTGCTATAGAAGATTATCATTCACATAACACTGAGCAACAGGGTGTAGCAGGCATGAAAAAACTTCTTTTAGGGTTGCCATTAATAAAGAGGGAAGTTTTAGGAGACTTATCGGCTGTGCAATACGCTGGATAATGGGCAACCAGGTAGATTGCATAAAGGGGGGTACTCATTCCGATCATCGTGGGACTTTATCATTCGTTAATGATTTTGATATGAGTCAAGTGAAGCGGTTTTATCGAATTAGGCACAATGACACTGCTTTTATTAGGGGTTGGAGGGCGCACAGAATTGAACAACGGTGGTTTCATGTTATTGAAGGTGGTTTCAAAATTAATTTAGTCCAAATAGACGACTGGACGAAACCTTCTCCTGCACTTAGTCAGCAAGAGTTTGTTCTACAAGCTGCTGATAATGTCGTGTTACATGTTCCCAAAGGATATGCAAGCGCAATTTGTGCAATTAAAGCAGACTCTGAAGTTATGGTATTTGCAGATTACTCGATTGAACACGCTAAGAATGATGATATTTTATTTCCAATAGATTATTTTAAAGCATAATTAATAAATGAAACTGAGAATAGGTATTACAGGCCAAGAAGGTTTTGTAGGACAGCATTTATACAATTCATTAGGATTGTACCCTGAAGAATTCGAGCAAATTCCATATCACCAAAGCTTTTTTAAAAATCCGCTAGAGTTAGAAAATTTCGTGAGCCAATGCGATGTGATTGTGCACTTGGCGGCAATGAACAGGCATAACGATCCACAGATTTTGTATGATACCAATATCGACTTGGTAAAACAACTTATTGCTGCGTTGGAAAAAGCAAATAGCAAGGCTCACATCTTGTTCTCTTCGTCTTCACAAGAAGAAAGAGACAACTTGTATGGCAAAAGTAAAAAAGAAGGGCGTGAACTATTTATAAACTGGGCAAAAAGAGCAGCAGGGACTTTCACAGGCTTGGTCATCCCAAATGTTTTTGGTCCTTTTGGCCACCCTTACTACAATTCATTCATTGCAACCTTTTCACATCAGCTTACTCATAACGAACAACCAAAAATCGACGTAGATGGGGATGTAAAATTGATTTATGTGGCTGAACTTGTTGATATTATTATTAATGAAATCCGAAGTAAAAAAGGTAATCCAGTCTTACTAATCCCCGAGACTTCAACCCATAAAGTTTCTCAAATTCTAAGCTTATTAGAAACCTATAAGGAGCAATATTTCCTGTCTGGAATAATCCCGCAAATTAATTCCCGATTTGAATTAAACCTCTTTAACACCTTTAGGTGTTATATCGATATCAAAGAGCATAACCCAGTTAAACTTGTAAAAAATACTGATGCGAGAGGAGCTTTTGTTGAGATTATTCGATTAAATATTGGCGGGCAGGTCTCATTTTCTACAACAGTGCCGGGTATCACAAGGGGAAATCATTACCATACACGCAAAATTGAAAGATTTGCAGTGATTAAAGGGAAAGCATTAATCCAGTTGCGGAGAATCGGTACTGATGAAGTTTTAAACTTTTATCTTGATGGAAACGAGCCATCTTTTGTCGATATGCCAATCTGGTACACTCATAACATCAAAAACATTGGTGAAGAGGAGCTATATACCAATTTTTGGATAAACGAATTTTACGACCCTGCAGATGCAGATACTTATTTTGAGACAGTTTAAATTATAAGAAAACATAAGATTGATGAAAGAGAAATTAAAGGTAATGACGGTTGTTGGTACCAGGCCAGAAATCATAAGATTGGCCAGAGTGATGGCTGCTTTGGATGCATCAGATGCAATTGAGCACGTAATTGTACATACAGGTCAGAATTATGATTATGAATTGAACCAGATCTTTTTTGATGATCTGGCTATTCGTAAACCAGATTTCTTTTTAAATGCCGCAGGTAAAACGGCTACAGAAACTGTTGGGCAGATTTTAATTAAAATTGATCCACTATTAGAAACCGAACAGCCAGATGCTTTTTTAGTTTTGGGCGATACTAATAGCTGTTTATGTGCTATTCCTGCAAAAAAACGCCACATACCTATTTTTCATATGGAAGCCGGAAACCGATGTTTCGACCAGCGTGTTCCTGAGGAAACTAACAGAAAAATTGTCGATCATGTATCTGATGTAAATTTAACTTATAGCGATATTGCAAGGGAATACTTGTTAAGAGAAGGCTTACCAGCTGATAGAATCATCAAAACTGGTTCGCCTATGTTTGAAGTGTTAACGCACTACATGCCATCAATTGAAAACTCAGATGTGTTAGCTAAATTGAAATTAGAAAAACACAAATATTTTGTAGTCTCCTCACACCGTGAAGAAAATATCAGCAGTGAAAAAAACTTTACCGGTTTAATGGAAAGCCTAAACCTCATTGCTGAGAAGTATGGTTATCCAATTATTGTAAGTACACATCCACGTACTCAGAACATGATTAATGCAAAAAAAATCGAGATGCGACCTGAAGTGCAATTTTTAAAGCCGATGGGCTTCAATGATTACAACGCTTTACAAATGCATTCTTTTGCCGTATTATCTGATAGTGGTACGATATCTGAAGAGTCCTCAACTTTAAATTTCCCGGCATTAAATTTAAGAGATGCTCATGAACGCCCTGAAGCAATGGAGGAAGCCTCTGTAATGATGGTGGGTATGAATAAGGAGCGCATTATGCAGGCACTTATACAACTTAAATATCAAAAAAGAGGTGCTGAAAGGAATTTTAGGAAAGTAGCTGATTATTCTATGCCAAATGTTTCTGAAAAGGTTGTTCGTATCATTATTAGCTACGTTGATTATATTAAAAGAGTTGTTTGGAGCGAATGATATAAATGAATATACTATTTTTAACATTAGTAGAGATTAATGATATAAAAGAGCGTGGAATATATCATGATTTATTACGCAAATTTAGTAGTAAAGGTCATGATGTAACCATCGTGACACCAGTCGAAAGAAGAAAGGGAATTGCAACTAACTTAGCAGAAAAAAATGGTGTTTCAATTTTGCATGTAAGAACTTTTAACATTCAAAAAACTAATATCATAGAAAAAGGTATCGGTACTCTTGCAATAGAATTCCAATACCTGTCTGCAATTAAAAAATATGCTTCGAATAAAAAATATGATTTGATTATTTATTCAACACCTCCTATTACTTTCTATAAGGTTATAAAATATATTAAGGAAAAAGATAACGCTTATGCTTACTTGCTTTTAAAAGATATATTTCCTCAGAATGCAGTGGATATGAAACTGATTAAAGAAGGTAGTATAATTCATAAGATCTTCGAAAAAAAGGAAAAAGCCTTGTACCAAATCTCAGATACAATTGGCTGCATGTCGCAAGCGAATGTAGATTTTCTATTGAATCACAACCCCGAAATCAGTAAAGCCAAAGTGGAGGTGAATCCTAACACGATAGAGCCAGTTGCTTTTAACTATTCTCACCAACAGAAAATGGCAATCCGCGAAAAATATCTTATTCCAACCAATAAAAAGGTTTTGGTATATGGCGGAAATTTAGGGAAGCCACAAGGTTTAGATTTTTTGTTGGAAACTATTTTAATGACTGAACTCAATGAGGCATTTTTTTTAATCGTTGGTAGCGGAACAGAATTTCCAAGGATAGAAAATTGGTTTAAGGAGCATAAACCAACTAATTCAAAACTTTTACAATACTTACCAAAAGAAGATTATGACCAGTTGTTATCAGCATGTGATGTGGGACTAATATTTTTAGATAAAAATTTTTTAATACCTAATTTTCCTTCAAGATTATTATCGTATTTAGAAATGAAAAAGCCAGTACTTGCTGCAACAGACCCGAATACCGACATTGGGGATATCATTGAATTTGCCAATTGTGGTTACAAAGTGTCTGCAGGTAACCAAACAGAAATGCAGAGCAAATTAAAAAAATTAGTTTTAGAGGATGATCTACATGAACTTGGTAAAAATGCAGGAATTTTATTGTTAAAGGAATATCTGGTAGACAGGACTTTTAATCTAATTGCTGAAAAGAGATAAGCATGTATAAGACTTTTATAAAAAGATTGATTGATATAGTAGCTGCTTTGTTAGGCTTGTTGGTTTTAAGTCCTATTTTTGTTGTGGTATTTGTTGGATTGTATATAGCAAATGATAAAAAACCTTTTTTTTTCCAGTTACGACCGGGAAAGGGTGGCAAGTTATTTAAAATCATCAAGTTTAAGACGATGAATGATAAGAAGGATTTAAATGGCGCTTTATTGCCAGATGCAATGCGTTTGACTAAGGTGGGTGTATTTGTTAGGAAAACTTCCTTGGATGAAATACCGCAGCTATTAAATGTTTTGTTAGGAGAAATGAGTTTAGTTGGCCCGCGACCGTTATTGCCAGAGTATTTACCGCTGTACAGCACTGAACAAAACAAAAGGCATAATGTAAAACCAGGTGTTACAGGTTGGGCTCAAGTAAATGGTAGAAATGCAATTGGTTGGAGCGAGAAATTTGAGTTAGATGTTTGGTATGTTAACAATCTCTCATTTGCATTAGATGTTAAAATATTGTTATTAACTATAAAAAAGGTAATTAAGAAAGATGGTATTTCAAAAAGCGGTGAAGCTACCATGTCTAGATTTGAAGGGTAAAAATTATGATTAAAGATATTGCGATTATTGGGGCTGGAGGCTTTGGGAGAGAAGTAAAAATGCTAATTGATCAGATAAACTTAGTTAGGCCACAGTTTAACTTTTTAGGTTATTATGATGATGGGATCGCTCTAGGTACTCTGATTAATGGCTATAGCGTTTTAGGAGGCATTGAGGATATTAACCTTATAACCGAAGAAGTATATATAGTGGCTGCAATTGGCTTGCCTTCCTTGAAAAAGAAATTGATTGAAAAAATTACTAATTCAAACGTTAGTTATCCTATATTAATACATCCAAATGTTGTTTTAGGTGAAGATGATGTATCTATTGGCGAAGGGACTATTGTTTGTGCAGGAAGTATGATTACTGTGAATATTAAAATAGGAAAGCACGTAATATTTAACTTAGGTTGTACAGTTGGACATGATACGGAAATTCACGACTATTGCTCATTTATGCCCTCTGTTAATGTTTCTGGGGAAGTTGTGATTGAGAATGAAGTTTATGTTGGTACTGGGGCTAAAATTATAAATCAATTATCTATCGGAACCAAGACAATAGTTGGAGCAGGAGCGGTTGTTTACAAATCACTTCCTGCTAATTGCACAGCTGTTGGCATCCCGGCCAAGCCAGTAAAGTTTAACGATTAATATATATATACGCTATGAAAGAAAACGATTTTGTTAAAAATTTTGCGCTGCAGTTTGATGAAACTGATCCTGAATCTATTTCCTTAAGCACCAATTTTAAAGACCTTGAGGAATGGAGTTCATTAGTTGCACTATCCGTGATGGCAATGGTTGACGAAGAATATGGCGTTAGAATTACAGCCGATGATTTTAAAAACTCTTCAACCTTGGCTGATGTTTTTGAAACTATAAAAAAGAGATTGTAAATGTTTTCTCTTCAGGATAAAAGATTTTTAGTAACCGGAGGTTCTTCCGGCATTGGAAGACAAATTTCGATTCACTTAGGACAACAAGGTGCCCAAGTTACATTGGTAGGCAGAAACCTAGAGCGCCTGCAAAACGTAACAGCAGAAATGAAAGACGGCAATCATAAATGTTTTTCTTTTGATTTGACTAAGCAGAACGAAGTGGCTGCTTTTATTAAACAACAGATTCCTTTTGATGGTATCGTTTTTAACGCTGGAATCGTAGATTATTTGCCAATTAAATTCATGTCGGATGAAAAAATAAACAAAGTATTTGATGTTAATTTTAAAGGTGCTGTGTTATTGTGTCAACAGCTGATCAAAAATAAATTGATAACAAAAGGAGGTTCTTTGGTATTTATCTCATCAATTTCCTCAAAATTAGGCATACCCGGAACGGCATTGTATGCTGCATCTAAAGCCGCTATCTGTGCATATTCAAAAGTTGTCGCCTCAGAATTGGCAGCTCAGAAGATTAGGGCTAACTGTATTTGTCCGGGAATTGTTATCACACCGATGACAGCCAATGCAGAAGATGTTAGTACAACTTCGTTAGAAGACGCAGAAAAAGAATATCCACTAGGTTATGGCAGACCTGAAGACGTATCAGCACTAGTTACTTATCTTCTGAGTGATGAAAGTAGGTGGATGACCGGCACCGATCTCATTTTAGATGGAGGTTTAACATTAAAATAATATGATTAAAGCATACATAAAGGCAATTTCTTACTATTTACCTGAAAAGGTTCTAACAAATGAAAGTATAAATAGCGATTTTCCAGAATGGTCCGTAGATAAAATTTCTAGTAAAACAGGGATTTTTAATAGACACATTGCTGCAGAGAATGAATTCTCTTCAGATATGGCTTTGAAAGCAGCAAATATACTTTTCACTGACCATCAAATTAAGCCTTCTTCTATAGATTTTATTCTTTTATGTACGCAAAGTCCAGATTATTTATTGCCTACAACAGCGTGTATTTTACAAGATAAATTAGGTATTCCAACTAATGCGGGGGCCTTGGACTTTAATTTAGGATGTTCAGGATATATTTATGGATTAGCACTAGCAAAAGGACTAATTTATGGCGGAATTGCAAAAAATGTGCTGTTAATTACTTCAGAGACATACAGCAAGTTTATTCATCCGCAAGATAAAAGTAATAAAACAATTTTTGGTGATGCAGCTTCTGCATCATTGATTAGCGCTGATGAGGGAATTGCAGAGATATTAGATTTTGAACTTGGCACAGACGGTCAAGGTGCAGAAAATTTAATTGTTAAACGAGGAGGAGTGCGATATGATAAATCTATTTTAGGGGTAAGCGATAAGAAAGATGATTTTGGAAATATTACAAATGAAAATAATTTGTATATGAATGGGACAGAAATTTTCAATTTTACATCGAGCGCAGTTCCCAGTCTTATAGAGGAAGTTCTTAAAAAGAATAAATTACTTAAAGAGGATGTTGAACTTTTTATTTTCCATCAGGCAAATAAATACATGTTAAACCATTTAAGAAAAAAAATCAAAATAAATGAGGATGATTTTTATTATTTCTTAGAAGATTGTGGAAATACTGTTTCATCAACTATCCCAATTGCATTAGCGAATGCAATTAAGGATAAGAGAATTAAAAATAATGTACTTCTTGCCGGCTTTGGTGTTGGATACTCTTGGGGCGGATGTATAATTAAAGCAATTGAGTAAAGCTAGTGTTAAAAGATATGAAAGATAAAATTTGGCTTTCTTCGCCACACATGGGAGGAACAGAATTGAAATATATTCATGAAGCATTTGACGAAAATTGGGTTGCACCTTTAGGCCCAAATGTCAATGGTTTTGAATCTGATTTAGAATCCTTTTTAAAGGAAGATGTTAAGGTTGCAGCGCTTTCTGCCGGAACCGCAGCGCTGCATTTAGCATTATTACAATGCGGTGTTAGCTATGCAGATGAAGTTATTTGTCAGTCTATGACATTCTCCGCATCTGCTAACCCAATTGCCTATTGCGGTGCAAGACCAGTCTTTGTCGATTCGGAAACAGATACCTGGAATATGTGTCCGATTGCTTTACGTCAGGCAATTGAAGATAGGGTAGCAAAGGGCAAAAAGCCAAAGGCGATTATTGTTGTTCATTTATATGGCATGCCTGCAAAAATGGACGAAATAGTGACGGTTGCGAATGAATTTAGCATTCCGATTATTGAAGATGCCGCAGAAGCATTAGGCTCGACGTACAAAGGGCAAAACTGCGGAACCTTTGGTAAGTTTGGTATTCTTTCATTCAACGGCAATAAGATAATTACAACCTCTGGTGGCGGGGCCCTGGTATGCAATTCTAAAGAAGACAAAGACAGAACTGTTTTCTTATCTACACAGGCCAGAGACGACGCTCCACACTATCAGCATTCTCACATTGGCTACAACTATCGAATGAGTAATATTGTTGCTGGGGTAGGTAGGGGTCAAATGGAGGTGTTGCCACAACGGGTTGATGCAAGAAGAAAGATGCATGATTTCTATCTACAGATATTAAAAGACGTTGAGGGTGTTGCGGTGTTTTCTGAACCGAGTCAGGATTATTATTCCAATCACTGGCTTTCCGCAATAGTAATTGATGAAACAATTACAGGGAAAAATAGAGAAGCGCTTAGATTGGCTTTTTCTAACGAAAACATTGAATCGCGGCCATTATGGAAGCCGATGCACCTACAGCCGGTTTTTGAAAATGCGCCTTTTTATGGCGATACTGTCGCTGAAAATTTGTTCACTTTTGGGCTATGTTTACCTTCAGGCTCGAACCTTTCAGATATTGATCGCGAAAGAATATCCGTGGTACTAAATTCTTTTTTTTAAAATGTTTTAATCAACATTACATAGTTTCAAAATTTGGTAATCTATTTGATAAGAATATTATAACTATCTTTACATTAATAAAGACTATAAATCTTGTTTACTCAAATCAATATTGTTCCCCGCTGGATTATTTTTCTTCTGGATCTTTGCATCTGTACAGCGTCTATGGTGTTTGCTTACACCTTAAAACATAACTTTGATCTTACATCCGTTGATGTACCCGAACTGGCGAGAAATCTGTTGATATTTGGTGTGATTAATTGCGCTGTTTTCTTACACATCAAAACCTTTGCGGGTATCATCAGATACACAAGCGCACAGGATTCATTCAGAATTTTGATTGCTGTGGTAATCGGCAACGGAACGTTTTTCGTGTTGAACCTTATTGCCCTAACCTTTTTCAAAGTCGCAATTATTTCGAACATCATACTCATCACGACATGTTTATGTAGTTTCCTGTTTCTTATCGTTTACAGGGTTTTGATTAAGTATTTTTTTATGTACATCAAAAACCTTAAGCTTCATAAAGTGAAAGTTATCATTTATGGTGCAGGAGAAGCTGGATTGGCTGCTAAAAGAACTTTTGACCATGATGGGATGGTGAATAAAACCATCGTTGCCTTCGTTGATGATGATGAGCGGAAAGTTGGTAAAACCATAGATGGCGTAAAAATACTTGATGCAAAAAAATTAGGCAATCTCGTTGCGGAGCACGAACTGGATGAAATCATTTTTGCGTCTTACACCATACCGGAAGAGCGTAAAGATTCGGTAATTGATATGTGTTTGGAAAATGATATCAAAGTTTTAAACATTCCACCTTATGATGTTTGGGCAAATGGGCAACTGCAACCCGCTCAAATCCAAAAACTTAATATTGAAGATTTGCTTAACCGAAAACCCATTGATATTGATATAGATGGAATCGGGAAAATGCTGGATAGAAAACGCATTCTAATTACTGGCGCAGCTGGTTCCATCGGGAGCGAAATTGTAAGGCAGTTATCCAAATTCGATGTCGGTTTAATTATTTTATGCGATCAGGCCGAATCTGCTTTGCATGAGTTGTATCTTGAATTAGAGGAGAGTAATAAAAATAAAAATTTCCATGCTTTTATTGGCGATGTTCGGGATGAACAACGTATGGATGTTTTGTTTAATACCTATAAACCACACTATGTGTATCACGCTGCCGCCTATAAGCACGTGCCCCTGATGGAAGATAACCCTGCCGAAGCGATAAAAGCAAATGTGCTGGGTACCAAAACCATTGCAGATAAATCCGTTAAATATGGTGTGCAAAAGTTTGTGATGATTTCGACTGATAAGGCCGTTAACCCAACAAATGTGATGGGCGCTTCCAAACGCATTGCGGAAATTTACGTTCAGGCCTTAAATAATTCGCTCAGCGAGAATAATTTTATATTCAGCAATGGTTTAAGTTACATCAACGAACTTGAAGCAAAACCAATTACTAAGTTCATCACCACACGTTTTGGCAACGTTCTTGGCTCAAATGGTTCCGTGATCCCGCGTTTCAAACAACAAATAGAAAAGGGTGGCCCGGTTACGGTAACGCATCCGGAAATTACGCGTTATTTCATGACCATTCCCGAAGCTTGCAGACTAGTACTTGAAGCAGGTTGCATGGGTAAAGGCGGTGAGATTTTCGTGTTTGATATGGGTAAATCCGTAAAAATCGTGGAACTTGCTAAAAAAATGATTCGGTTAGCAGGGCTTGAACCGAATGTTGATGTTAAAATTGAGTATTCAGGGTTGCGCCCGGGGGAGAAACTCTACGAAGAATTACTGAATGATAATGAAAACACGATGCCTACACATCATCAGAAGATTATGATCGGAAAAGTTCGTCAATATGTCTTTGAAGATGTTGTAAATCAGATTACAGCGCTAATCCATTCTGCTAAAAATAATAACGACAGGCAGGTTGTTGTTAACATGAAAAAACTGGTTCCTGAATTTAAAAGCAAAAACTCTGTTTTTGAAGAGCTGGACCATATCTCTTAAACAAACACTCATGATGAGAAGATTTGTAATCACGGCATTCGCGTGTTTACTTTTTGGTTCCTGTGCCAAGGAGGTTAAAAATGAACAGGAGGTTTATTTTAATGACTTCGAAAGCAGTAATCTCAGCAAAATTGCTAACGGAACAGTAGAAAGCTATAATAACACTAAGGTTCTAGGACGTTATAATGCTTCAGGCTTCGATTTAGACTTAACTGACCTGCCACAACACAGATTGGTTGAAATATCTTTCGATTTGTACATCCATGACAGTTGGGACGGAAACAAAACCAGTAACGGAATTGACGGGCCCGACATATGGAAAATGATTGTTGACGGTAATTTGTATGTAAATACCACATTTTCAAATTCAGGCTGCGACGCTTTAGGTTGCCCACCTCAATCTTACCCTGCAGATTTTCCAAATTCGAACAATGACCCTAAGACTGGTGCGGCCAATCCAAACCTTCCAGGGGTGTGTAATCTCGCCGGCAAACTTGGCGGAACAACGATGTACCGCATAACTAAAGTTATTGAGCACAAAAATGCCAGCCTGATTTTGCAATGTAGAGATCAGCTTGTACAAACAAATACTAGCGACCCTAAATGCGATGAAAGCTGGTCGGTAGATAATATTCGTATTAAAACCATTAATTTATGAGAAAACTGATTACGCTGATAGGGGTAATGTCCTGCCTGGCTTGTATTACAGTTAATGCTCAAACTTTGCCTGTTGGTACAGTAGCACTCGAAGATTACTACCGCAGAATGCAGCTCTCAGGCAAGCTCGATTCTACTGTTTCATTCACGGTAAGGCCAATAATACCTGCTGTAGCTTTTGGGATAAAGGATTTTGCCTATCCGGATACGTCAGAAACAAGGTATAATATGCTCAATGCAGATTATCAGGGTGTTTCTAAAGACGGGAAGTTTAAGTGGCAGCTTCTGCCAATGGGTTTGCTTTTACAAAACAACTCACACCATCCTTATGGTTGGAATGATGGTGCAATGATTCCGGCGAAAGGGCTTCAGTCTTTAATTACCGCCGGTATTTACGCAGAATATGGCCTATTGTCAGTTCAATTTAAGCCGGAAATTGTAATGGCTGCAAACAGTAGTTTTGATACCTTTGATAAAAACCACTATGACATTATAACGGCCAGATATTACGACTTTTATAATAATATTGATTTACCAGCGAGGTTCGGTAATGCCGGAGTAACCAAAGCTTACTGGGGCCAAAGCAGCATTCGCATAAATTATAAGGCACTATCTTTTGGCCTATCAACAGAAAACCTATGGTGGGGACCAGGCATGCGAAATTCATTGTTAATGAGTAATACTGCACCTGGATTTAAACACCTGACCTTGAACACCCGCAAACCGATAACCAGCCCTATTGGTTCCTTTGAAGGGCAGATAATAGCCGGTCGGCTGGAAAATTCGGGCTACGGCGTTTTGGAGCCGGAGCGGACTTATCTCGGCCAGCCGTTGTACGTTGCAAAGCCGAACAACTGGCGTTATTTAGCCGGCCTTGTGTTTACCTGGCAACCAAAGTGGGTACCCGGACTATTTTTGGGACTCACAAGAAGTTCGCAAAACTATGGGAATGGTTTAAATACTTTTGGTGATTATTTCCCATTTTTTGGATCGAAAAGTCAGTCGGCCGCGGCTGAAGCCATCAACAAAAGAGATCAGCGAAATTCTTATTTTATGCGCTGGTTATGGCCACAGGAAAAGGCAGAAGTCTATTTTGAATATGGCAGGAATAATTACTCAGGCAATTTAAATGATCTGGCCCTGGAACCGAATGTGTCCAGAGCTTACATTTTTGGTGTGCGCAAACTATTCCCGTTTGGTTCTAAAAAAGATGAAAACTTATTAATAAGTGCTGAGGTTACGCAAATGCAGGAAACGGATATCTCAAAGGTGATGAATTTGGATAGTTGGTATACCAGCAAAAATATACGACAGGGCTATACCAATTTGGGTGAGGTCTTAGGTGCCGGAATCGGTCCTGGCGGAAATCATCAATCCGTTGAAGTAAGTTGGGTAAAAGGTTTAAAAAGGCTTGGTTTACAATTCGAGCGCCTTATACACAATAATGATTTTTATTACTATGCCTATGTGGATTCAAAAGATTACAGAAGACACTGGACGGATTTAAGCATTGCAGCTAGTGGCGAATGGAATTACAAAAACTTTATTTTTAATGCGAAGTTACAAGGTATTCAGTCGCTGAACTATCAATGGTACCTTATTCAGGCGCCAGACCAGCCTTATATGACACCGGGTAAGGATGTTTTTAATTTGCAAATTCAGGCAGGTCTTACTTACCGTTTTTAAAACAGGAATAATAATGCGAAAGATTTCGAAAATTTTAATAATTGTTATTGGCTTTATTTCCAATCAACTCTATGCGCAAACAATTCCTGTTGGAACTGCCGTTACTGAAGATTACTACCGCAGGTTGCAGTTGCTCGGCAAACTGGATTCGTCAATTTCGTTTAGCAACAGGCCACTGTCTGCAGAAGCGCTGAGACACGAAGATATTTTTAATCCTGAAACAGGTGATTCCTGGTTAAAATCCTCAGGCCCCGTACGATTTGCAAACGGAAAAGGCTTTTTTCAGATTTTGCCTTTCTCCTGGCAACAGCAAATAAATACCCATCATCCTTACGGCTGGAACGACGGTGCAATGATACCTGCCAAAGGATATCAAACGCTTATTTCTGGCGGTTTTTATGCAAAGTTTGGTCCCCTAAGCATTCAGCTTAAGCCTGAATTTGTTTATGCGCAAAATTCGGCTTTTCAGAGTTTTGGAAATGATAGAAGTGATTCAGAATTAAGTATTTATTACAGTGGTAATTATAATCTTTTGGATGCACCGGAGAGATTTGGTTCTTCTGCTTATAAAAAACTTTCGTGGGGGCAAAGCAGCGTCAGACTTACTGTTGGTCCTGCTTCATTAGGTTTATCTAATGAAAACTTATGGTGGGGGCCAGGTGTAAAAAATAGTTTGATGATGGGGAATAATGCAGCAGGGTTTAAACATGTAACACTGAATACTGTTAAGCCAGTAAAAACTTATATTGGCAGTTTCGAAGCACAAATTATCGGTGGAAGACTTGAAGCTTCAGGCTATTCACCCCTTGAAAAAACAAATCTTTCTAACGGTGTTGCTGCTTATCTTCCAACGAGAAATGACTGGAGGTATCTGGCCGGCGTAAACTTAAATTATCAGCCTAAGTGGGTACCTGGGCTATTTTTAGGTTTTACGAGAACATTTATGTCATATGGCCCAGATCTACAAGGACTGGATGACTACATTCCTTTCTTTATACCTTTCCAAAAAAATAAAATTGGGAATGGCGCTGGCGATGACGCCTCGGCAAGGGACCAGAGAACGTCGCTTTATGCAAGGTGGCTTTTTACAAAGGCGCATGCAGAGATTTATTTCGAATATGGATTAAATGATAATTCTTATAATTTTAGAGATTTTATTGGTTCTCCGGAACACTCTAGAGCCTATTTATTCGGCTTACGTAAAATGGTGCCCCTGCGTAATAAGACAGATGAATTTATTCTTTTTGGCGCTGAGCTAACACAAATGTCGCAAACCATTGATGGCTTACTTTTGAGGGACGCCGGAAGTTTCTATTATCATGGAGAAGTGAGGCAAGGTTACACCAATAATGGAGAGGTTTTGGGAGCCGGCTCTGGTACCGGTGGGAATTTGCAATCGTTTGAGGTTAGTTGGGTTAAAGGCTTGAAGAAAGTCGGATTTACATTTGACCGTTTGGAACACAATAGAGATTTTTATGATTATGCAGGGTTCGGCAATGCTAAAGGCGGCAGCAGGAGCTGGGTAGATTTTGCAATGGCTGCTGAAGGTAACTGGAACTATAAAAACCTTTTGTTCAATGCAAAATTACAGGGCATTAAATCATTAAATTATCAGTGGAGACAAAAGGATTTTACGGATACGCAGTATTATATCCCAAACAATACGGTATTTAATTTTCACGGAGAACTTGGGGTAGCTTTTAGGTTTTAATTGCTGGCTAAGGTTATTCAACTTTGTTCAGCATTAAAATTATACAGTCGTCGGCTGCGCATGGCTGATAGCGCAGGAAAGTTGCTATTAGTGGTTCTTCGACTCCGCTCAACACGGTTATACGATTGGCAGACCTAGAAATTTCAATCCCTTGCCAATCAGGTAAAAACAGCAAATAGTGTTTCGTTAATTGAGTAAATTTAGGCAAGAAATCTTTTGCTACTCTCAGCACTGTAAGACCTACGTAACTTAATCCTTTCGCCTGATGAGGAGAAACAAACAGTAGAAAGCCCCGAATAACAGGCCGCCGATTAAGATTCCGGTAGAATAACGCATTCTATTTTTCTTTAACGGCATTTCTGGTTCATCTACAATTTGGAAAGTAGGTGTTTCCTGCATCAGCATTGATCTGCTTACCTCAAGGTTTTTAATAATCTCCGAGTAAATGGTTTGCAATACACGTTTATCCCGTTCCTGCAGCTCGGCACCAACACCGATTGTTGCATAGGCTGGGTTCGCATCTAACATTATTGCATTTGCGCCCGCAGCGGCGTAGGTTTTTCTGTTTAACAGCCTGCCAATGCTATCAGCCCTTGTTTGCAGCCTGTCTACATTGATCCGCAACCTTTTAGTTTTGGTTTGTATGTAAAAAAGCGTTGCTTCTTCAATTAATCTCGTGCAAACTAAACTGGCAAGCTGCTCATTTTTCATGGTGGTCGTAAGCGCAAAAAAGCCAAGTTTTTTATCCGGTTTGCTTACGGATAACTCTTTTTCCGTTAGCTTAATGATAATGGATTGCAGTAAACTATCTTGAAGACGGGTATATTTCTTAGTGTCTGCCGGAAACATGACGGTTTCTTTCTTGGTATTGACTTTCAGGTCTTTCCAATCTTCCTTCAGCTTATAGGCATCTGCATATTTATCCGCTAAGGTGTAGGTTCCGTTGCTATCAAGCGGGGTTAAAATGGTTTGCTTCACCATTTTCTGGCTCGTTAATAATTGCAACACGTTATCCCCTGCTAATACACCGCTCGTTCCGCCGGTTAAACCGCCAATGTCGAAACCCATTTGGCCAGCCAGCGATGACAATAAACCGCCACCACTTGATTTTCCTTCTTCTACAACAAAGGTTAACTTAGCGGTATAGGTAACCGGCCAGAAATAAGCCAAAGCAATACCTGCCGCACCACCGATAAGGCCAATGATTAAAATCCGAATCTTGTGTTTCCACAAGTATTTTAAGTCCTTTTTACGTGCATTGATCATGCTAGCAAAAGAAAATTCCTCTTCAACCGTTGTGTATTTTACATTGTTTTCTACAGACTGCATAGTTTTATTTAAAGAGGATAGCAATCAAACTAACGATACCGGTAAGGGCCGATGCGATTGTGGTTATTTCTGCAAAACCTAATTTATTTTTACCCGATTTTTCCGGAACAACAATCTGGCTGCCCGCGGTAACTTTTGGATAATTTTTTATAAAAAGGAAGCTTTTTACAGGTGCATTGATTCCATTTGCATATTTAATGTAAGCGCCTTTTAAGCGGGCATTTTCAGTTATTCCACCAGCGGCATCAACATAATACTTAAAGTTTGAATTCGCATAACGTAATAACTGAGGATTATTTACTGATCCGGTAACCTCAACAAGCGGTACATTTTTCGGTATAAATAAGCTGTCGCCCGGCATCAAAACCGTTGCATCTTTCGATTGGCGCTTTCGTTTGCCTGTTAGGTCCATATCAACCCTTAAGCCATTGCGGTAAACCTGAGTGTTTTCCAAAGAGCCCATCGGGGTAATGCCGCCGGCCCGTTTAATGAATTCAATGCCGGTTTCGTCCCGTCTTTGTTGCGCATAATCACCAGGAAATAACACTTCGCCACGTACCTTAACATTACCGATAGCACGGTAATTAACCAAACGCGGAACATAAATATAATCCAAAGGTTCTAAGAGGAAACTCCCTGTTGAGGAGGTCAAAGCCGAATCGAGGTTTATGGTAATTACACTTACCAGTTTGTTCGAAAGTGTATCTGTTGTGTCTTTTATCAGCCTTGAAATTTCTATTCTATGATTTGCTGCGTCATTTTGAAATCCCTGAGCCATGCTAACCACATCGGCTACACTCATACCCCTGCGGTATTGGAACGTTCCCGGGGCCCTCACATAGCCGCCGATGCTGATTGATGTTTCATCTCTCAAATCTTTGGTCGACATAATAAACACTGAATCCTCCCGCATTAATGGGATATCCTGCTCCTTGCCTGACATGATGTTGCCAAGATTGAACGAAATCATTTCTTTCTCTAAATCCGGAGTTGTTCTTTTTATGTAACCGTTACCCAGAACTGCATCATCCCTTAAGCCATCAGCTTTCGCGATTATCGATTTAAGTGTAATGCCTTGACTCAGTTCAAAAGCACCTGGTCTGTAAACCGCTCCTTCTACTACAACCCGATTTGCGAAACGATCCAGAACTGCCCCAAAATATACGGAATCCGCATTTTTTAAAGTATATCTGTCGAACATGTCTGATGATATATCTTTAATGGTTCTTTCCTTTTCTCCAACCTGCGTTACCTTTGCCGTTCCTTTGTAAGCTAAATCGCTAAAGCCACCAGCATAAGCGATTAAATCACTTAAAGTTTCTGAAGGTTTCAGCTCGTAGGTTCCCGGTCTTTTAACCGAACCATCTATCGCTACGCGGGTGGTGTAAACAGGTATACGGATTACATCCTGATCTCTTAAGCTTACATTTTCTGATTGTGTGCCTTTTTGAAGAAAGTTATACAAATCGACAACCTGTATAACCCTGTTATTTCTTATCAGTTCGATTTTTCTAAGCGAACCACGATATGTTGGGCCACCACTTTGATATAATGCATTAAAAAGTGTCGATAATGAAGAAACTGTATAAGTTCCCGGGGTTGCAACATCACCAATAATTGTAACCCGAATGCTTCTAACCGTTCCTAGATTCACATTAAGCTTGGTTTGGCCGGATGATAATGCTGGATATGCCTTAATCATTTTAGATCTGATTTGAGAAGTTGCCTGTTCAATGCTTAAACCATTTACGTAAACTAAACCTGCATATGGTATTTTAACATAACCCTCGGGCGTAACTTTCGCGTTGGTAGTGGTTTCATTTAAACCGGTCAACATAATGGTAAGTTCATCGTCCGGGCCAATAACATAACTTTTCGGCGTTGCGATGCGAATGTTGGGTTCAAATTTTAAGTTCGGATTGCTAAAAAACTCATAACCATAAATTGGACTGGCCTTTTTTACCGGTTTCGGTTCCCAGGATTTTGTAGTGTCGCGGTTGGCTTGCGCTTGTGGTTTTGCCGCCTGCGCTGCAGGTGGAGCGTTTTTCGCAGTTTTACCACCAGATTGAACCTGGGCTAAACGCTCTTTATATTTATCAACCTCTGCCGGATCCATGCCTTTGGAAACCAATATTTTGATGGCGTCGGCTTCTGAAATACCGGAGGATTCGAATCTTTTAGATATTTCGAGGATTTGTGCATCCGAAAGTTGCTCTACTTTTACCTTACTCAGGTTATCTGTGGATATGGCTTGCGCTAACAGACGCTTTGATGGTAGAATGAAAGCGATAAGCAGGACACAAAAAATATATTTTAAGCGCATGAATTGTATTTTAATATTAAATAGTTGCAAATATAAACTAAAAAACTAAATGGAGGGTTGAGCTTATCGAAGTTGATAATTGTTTGGTCATTGTTTAATCCGGATTATACAATTTTCCTGCCATTTTTGATGCAAGCCATTGGTTTATATATAATCCTTTTTGACTTGACAGTATGCAAAAAAAAATTAAAATTATCTCAAAGGATGGAATTTTATCACCAGCTAAATTGATAGCGCTTGCATCATAGTTGGATGTATTACTTGCTTAATAAATTAAGTAATTCATTTTTGTATGCGGTTGTAATGCTGTCCCAATTGTATTTTTTGGTTAAACCCTTTGCAACCCTTTTCTTTAACGCAGCAACCGTATCTGTGTCCAACTCGAGTGTTTTCAGGGCAAGCACTATTGCATCTATATCCTCGTCAAAGAACAAGCCGAACTCACCATCGTTCAACATCTCTCTGTTAAACACTGTATCTAAAGCTAAAATAGCACAGTTGTTAGACATGGCCTTCAACATTGCAGGGTTTGTGCCGCCATATTTGTGGCCATGAATGTAAGCGAATGCATGTTGATATAGTGCCATCAATTCCTGTTGGTCGTTCACATAACCGGTAAAAATCAATCGATCGTTTTGTAATGCTTTTAATTTTGAAGCATATTTGTCCGTATAAGGCACATCTCCAACTACAACAAGTTTCTTTTGGGAGTCTGATTTTAAAAAACCGCTGATAATCAGATCAGCATTATTATCAGGAATCAATCTGCCTACAATTAAATAATAATCATCAGGCTTAAGGTTTAACCTTTCGATGGAATGCACTGTCGATGGACTAAAATTTGGCGCACCATAGGCAATTACTGTAGAATCTTTATCAAATTCTTTCAAATAAATTTGCCTCATGCCCTCGGCATCTGTTATAATCTTATCATAAAGTTTGGTCGCCATCTTTGCCGACCAATAGAAATATTTTGCTCCGAGGCCCTTCCATTTAGGCCGCAGCCATTCTACGCCATCAACATTAATCATGGTTTTCTTTCCTGCTAGTTTCGGAATCCAACCCATTGGGCCGGCAGCCAGGTTTACAACCAACAAAACATCAGCTTTACTAAAAGTTGCGTGTACTATCGAAAAAAACGAATGAATAATTTGGTTTAAAGATTTTTGAGGAAGTGTTGGGATGTAATGAAGGTAAATTCCGTTTACCTGTACTGGCTTGTTTTTAAACAAATTTCTTTGGCAATAAACATGTACCTCAACGTTTTGTTTAACCAGTCTTTCACTCAATTCTTTAACGAAGGTTTCGAAGCCGCCATAAACATATGGGTAACCCCTCGAACCAATAATTGCAATCCTCATCATTTTTTATCTTACAACGCTGGAATTATTTTCTTTAGACCTTCAAAGTGTTTCTGCGGATCGAACAAATCACCTGCATGTTTTTTAGCATTTGCGCCTAATTTATCAATTAATGTTTCATCATTGTACAAAACTTCTATTTTTTTAGATAGCTCGTCTTCATTACCGGCGCTAAAAAGCAAACCTGTTTCACTGTCGACCACCGTTTCTGGAATAGCACCAAGGTTAGATCCGATAACAGGTTTACCCAAAAGCATTGCTTCAACAATGGTAAAGCCTAAAACTTCATACCATTCTGAAGGGCAGATTAAAAAGGCAGATCTTTGAATGAAATCTAAAACTTCAGATTTGTTTCTTTTGCCTAAAAATGCAACATTAGTAAGCTTATTTTGATTGGCAAACTGTTTTAATTCGTGCTCCTGTGTTCCATCACCGATGATTTTTAGAGCAATATCAGGAAGCGTCTGCATTGCTTTAAGTAATGTGTGTACACCCTTAATTTTTTCCAGTCGCCCTACAAACAATATAAACTTCTCTTCCGAAGCTGCAGACTGCAATTTTGGTAGTTTTCCGGTATTGTAGGGATGATAAAGCTGATAAAGTTTTTCATTAAAAAAATTGAATTCCTTATATTTCTGATAGGAAAAAAAAGAGGGACAAATAAAATAATCAACATCTTTATAATATCCCCTAATGTGGTGAATATAGTTCTCTGTGGCAGCCACGATGCTTGGCAAAAGGCTGTTTTTTTTGCATTTCTTTAACACCGCGTTGTAAAATCTGCCACCCTTACAAGATTCGCAGATTGAATCATTACTAATAAAGGTGCTTTGCGGGCAAATTGCAGTGTAATCATGCAAAGTCCAGATAATAGGAATTTTCTTTTGCCTAAGAATTTTTATAATACTTGGTGTAATGTAATGGTGAATTAGATTTAGATGCGCCAGCTGAATATCGACATCGTTTAGCAATTCCTCCAAATGCTCTATTGCCTCGTTCGAATAAATACTTTTCGATAAAACCTTTAGTCCATCGCTAAAATTCTTTTTACGATTAAGTGCCTGGTAGTCAATTTTCGTAACAAAATACTTTTGGTAGGCTGAAGGAAGGTTCCGTTCATCATCCATTGAAAAAGGGATAACATTATGCCCGTTGTCTTCATAAAGTTTCTTCACGTTTTCAATATATGTCCAATCTCCTCCGCTCGGAAACCAGGTCCAGTTTGCAACTAAAATATTCATGGTTGCACCGTCTTTACAGCGTAACATCTAACAACACCACCTTGATTACAAAGCGAGGCTAAAGATTCTAAAATGGTTGCTAAGGGAAGTACAACAAGCAAGCCCGTGAGCAAGCCCAAGCTTTTTTTGTTTTTTAAATCTGCTATGAGAAAGCCTTTATAACCAAACCAGCTAAAAATCGTTTGCACCATTCCAACAATACCCAAATGTAGAGAGAAGTAGGATTCACGCTGAACAACACAGCCGCTATCTGCTATAACTTTTTTCAAAATGGCTGGGGTAAAATGACTGATGTGGCGTGGTACATCAAGGTGAAGCCATCTGTTACCTGCCCATTTTGATTGCCAGCTATTAAAATTCGGAACTTCAATCACCAGTGTCCCATTAAGTTTAAGATTGGCCGTTATCAGGTTATTAAGTAAGTTTTCTGAAAGATGGATATGTTCAAGAACGTGGAACATCGTTAGCACATCAAATTTTTCACCGAACACCATCCCTTGCTTATAATAATCGGAATTGATTTCCAGACCAAAGTGATCTTTTGCATAACGAGCACGAGGAACGGAACTCTCTACACCTTTTACAGCGTATCCTTTTTCTCTAGCGAACTTGAGGAAAAGGCCTTTTCCGGAACCAAAATCAAGCAGCGTATTTGATGATGGATTAAGCTTTTTAATTTTATTAAGTACAAGGTTGTATTCAAGTTTTTGAATTTTAAAGAAAATACTTTCTTTAGTATCCTTAACTGTATAATCCTTTTCGTCGTAATAAGCCGAAATATCTATATCATGGGTAAAATAAGTGTAAACGTGATTGCAGTTTTGACATTTCCTGATTTGATAGGTTTCGTTGGAATCTGTGACAACTTTAAAAACAATTGAATCTGACTTTGTTTCCTTATTTATACAGACAGGGCAGGTAATGTTAATCATATTGCAAAAATGAACCTCTTTTAGAGATACATCGAGGGGCAAAGTTAATAAAATAATGCTAGCGGATTTTATCAAATTCCCTTAACAAGGATTGCGCCGTTTTCTCCCACGAGAATTGTCTTAATCGTTCTTTACCCTTTTTGATTAACTCTTGTCGCAATAATTCATCTTCCAGAACCATCTTTAGCTTAGCGGCAATATCTTGTATATCGTGCGGATTGAAAGTTAAAACTGCGTCGCCACCAATTTCAGGTAAACTCGTATTATTTGATACCAGTACAGGTAAATTATACTTGAAAGCTTCCAGCACAGGAATTCCAAAACCTTCGTTAAGTGAAGGGAATGCATAAACTGATGCATTGCGATATAGTGATGCTAAATCTTCATCAGCAAGGTAGCCTGTGAAAATGATGTCCTTTTCTAGCCCTGAATTGCTTACCGCCAACCGGATCTCATCGTGATCGTAACTAAATTTCTTCGTTTCAATTTTTCCTGCCAAAACCAACTTTACGTCTTCAAAGCCTTTATCTTTTAATATTTTGAAGGCGTTTATTAGCGATGGAATATTTTTCCTTTTATTTAACACACCTACATGTAGAATATACCTGCCCTCAATCAAGCGTTTATGTTCTTGATGCTGGTTTTTGAAAGACTTGGGCCCTTCGTAGATTACAGGCATTTTTGTTAGCGGGATATTTGAAAAGCGATGAATTTGCTGCCTTGCATAAATGCTAGGTGTTACAACTATTGGCGAACGCCTTGCAGCGGGCAATGCCGTCCACAAGGTGATTTTTAGCCATATCTTATTGAAGTGTTCCGGATTCTCGAAAAAGAAAGCATCATGAAAAACTGGAACCGTTTTATAACCGAGGTGAATATAGGGTGCTACGTTATCCGTACAGAAAACAATATCGACGCCTTTAAAGAACGCCTTAAGCGGAAGGCTGATTTGCTTCCAAAACTGATACCTGAAATGGCCAATAAGATTAAGCATCTTATTTTTTCCAACGTAAACAGGTAAAAAATTATCTAGAAAAAAAAATTGATAATTTGGGTCGGTATTCGCTTTATAAACTTTGCATAGTTCTTCCAAATAGGTTTTTGTGCCTGTTTTGGCAACTTTTAAATCGCGGATATCAATACCTATTTTTAGTGGTTTATGCATTTGGCGTTAATTCTATTTCCGGTTCTACTTTAACCTTAACTTTTGTTGAAATAACACTTACGAATAATCCGGATAGGAACCAAGTTAAATAGGAAATGTACGATGATGATTCGATCTCCGATGTCAATGCCGGAACTATGAAACCTACCTTGATCATTAATATCGCTAAGCAAATCTTTTTTTCTTTTCCTTCCAGGTTATAAAACCATTTGAGACTTTCTTTAATGAAACATATGTAAATTATCAGATATAACAGCAAGGCAATTACTCCGGCTTGAACCCCGATAATGATGAACTGGTTTTCTCCTCCGATGTTTTCTCCCAATGTTCCGCCAATACGGCCTGAAGAACCTAAACCTAAACCAAGTGGGTTTGCTACTATTGCCAGGGCACCCTGAATCCATTCTACCAAATGGCCAACACTGGATGGATTGCTGAAATTTAAGGTATTAATTATAACCATTTGGATACCATCGTTTTGATCTTGCTCCTTAGTTAGCAGGTACACCACATAAATAACCACAATTGCTGCGCCTGCATGGATTGTGTTTGTAATGTATTTTCGTTTGGTAAATAATGAGTAGGCGTAAACTAAAATAAAGTAACTAATAAAGGCCGACCTGGAAAATGCAAAGATAATGCAGGTTAAGGTTGAGAGCAAGGCAATATAACCGAAGGAATCTATTTTAAGTTTGTATTGATTTGTTGTATATAAAGCTGCCAAAACAGATATTGCGATAATTGTTGAAGATGCAAACTCCAAAGGATTGGCAAAGAAACTCGCGAATCTTTTGTAGCCACCTTCAGATTCAAAAGTCCAGGTTAAACCATAATTACCGCTTGGCTCGAAATTAAATAGATAAAAGTTATAATCGGCATACCCGGTATTCGTTTGCAGGTGTTGGTTTGAAACAACTTCTGTTAACATCACAACGGTAGCAGCTATTGCAAGAAGCAGGATGTAATGAAAATATTTACTTACGTAAATCTCTTGCGGTTTAAAGAGGCGGCCACAAGCATAAACAATAACAAAAAAAGAAAGCGTTCTAAAGGCCATTAAGCGATCCACTAATCCCTGTTCCCCGATAGGTAGTATTGCATAAATTAAAGTGTAGGCAAAGAACGCGAGTATCAGGTAATCTAAATAATGAAGCTTTATTTTTGTTCTGAGATTCCAGATGCTTATCCCGAGAATGAGGATAACAAAAATCTCTTTAAACGATTGTAGATAAACAATTAAACCCTTAAAGCCGAGCATAAAAGTTACCGAAAGTGTGGTTGTATAAATAGAAAGGCCAAAAATTAAAAACAGAACAAAGCCCTCTTTTTTGCCTTTTATTATATCCAGCAGCGCAAGGGCAAATGCAGACAGATAAACCAATGGAAAAATAATCATCATAGCCAAATGCTGCTTTTTGGAGTAAATAATCCTTCCCGAATAGCCTGAACCAGATAAGCGGCTTTTTTCCTTCTATTTCTCAACATAAAATAGCACAATACCATGCTATAGTAAATTGAATTATTGATAAACATCATTACGAAAAAAAACGGATTTGCATACTTACGCAAAAACCAGATTTTGTTTCTATTCACATAATAATGAATTATCGGACTTAGAGTCCCTTCGGTATTTTTGCTTCTTTGTTTGCCTGACACGCCTGCTTCATGATAAACTTTGGTTGTTGGCAGGTAGTGTAATTCTCCACATTGTTCTCTTAGCCGAAACGATAATTCAACATCTTCGTAATAAAGGAAAAATTTTTCGTTTAATAAGCCAATTTCTTTTAACGCACTGTTTCTTATCAGAAAACAGCAACCAGTAAGCCAATCTACTTTTTCAGGCGTTTTTAGTGCTTGCCGGCTTTTACTGTTTTTAGAATAGGTAAATCCAAAGTATGGATTAAAAAATGAGCCCCCGTTCCATAATTGCTCTTTATTATTGAGGTAGTATATGGCAGGTTGTACAGCTACCGCATTTGCGTTGGCATTTAAGTGCGCAGTTAGCGGCGTTAAAAAATCTTCGTCAACCTCAGTATCGTTATTTAACAATAAAGAAAATGTGTAGTTATGCTCGATACTAAATTTCAGTGCTGTATTATTACCTCCAGCAAATCCAAGGTTTGCTTTGTTGTCTATGTAAATGTGTTGCGGAAATTTAGATTTTAAGATCGAAAGAGAATCATCTGTTGAACCATTGTCTGCGATGATTAAATCGTAATCTTCCGAATTACAATTTTTAATTATCGATTCGATACAATTTGCGGTATGCGTTGGTGTATTCCAGTTCAGCAATATAATGGCAACCTGTTTAGACATGCTTTTCTGATGATTTTTTGATAACATATTCATACATCAACAGTGCGCTACCTTCCACAATAACGGCATAAAAGCCAAACCATTGCTGCAATTGCTGATTGACCAATAGCCACGCAGCAAGCGAAGATATTACCAATAAAATCAGCGCAATCCGGAAAATGGAAAGAGTATCGTTTTTAAGTAACAAATCAAGCACGTTTAAAACGTTTAACGCAGCAATTGTGGGCACAAAAGCCATTATCCTTAAGAAATCAATAGCAGTTTGATTTTGTTCGCCAGATAATAATTGAATCACAAAACCAGGCAAAATAAATAAGCCCAGCGATAAAAGAAAGAATGCAGCGGCTATGATTTTCTTCATCTTATTTTTATACGCAATCCATGTTTGTGGGCCGTCTTTAAACAATTGTGCCGCATTTGGATATATCGCGTTAGACACCGAAATAATTAGGATGCGAGAGGAACCAACCACCTTGTCGCAAAGTGAATATGCGCCTAGCCAGGTCGGGTTGCCCCACTTTGCTAAAGCAAAAATCATTAGCGATTGCTGCAAATGAACAGAGATGTTATTGATGGTTAGGAAAAAGTTGTCTTTTGTTATTTTAGACAGTTCAGTTTTTTGTGGCCGTGTAAAAGAGAGTTTATATTTTTTAAATACATACACGAGCAATGTGCCAAATGTTGCAACGCTGGCCATGCCCATAATAAAGTTAACCCATTCAGAATCTTGTGGTCCTTTAATAAATAAAATGATTAGCGCTATGATAAGCACTTTCGATATGAGGTTGGCAATATTATAGAGCTTAAGCTTTTCAATTCCGAGGTAAAAAAATAATGGGTTTAAAACCTCGGCTAAAACGAGTGGAATAGATAAAACGATGTAAGTATAGTATCGGATATTAGCCCAGAATAAGATAAAAACAAAAATAGAATAGGCAAAAAAAATGAGAATCCTAATCCAGAGGGTGTTGTTTAATACAATATTTAAAGCTTTTGGGTTATTACTGTTTGTAGCTACATCCCTTATACCAGATTGATTTGTTCCGTAATTTATAATGATACCGGAAAGACCTGAAAAAGTGTTTGCAAGCATAACCATACCCAAATCGTTGATGCCAATTATCCGCGTTATGATTGGATACATGAGCAGGAGTAGCAGCATATTAGAAATCTGAATACTACTCAGATTTAAAAAATTGGATACTATTTTAGTCTCTCTTAAATTACTTACAAAACTTGTTAAAATTTGTTTCAAAACTATCAGGCAGCTGTTTGGCAAATTTATAATAAATAAAATACAATCAGGCCATTTAATCGTTTTTAGGAAAGGGAATGAATTGGCTTGTTTTTTGTTCTAGCATTCGCGGCCGACTTATACACGCGAAGGTTTTATTTTTAACAAGCAAATTATCCGTATTCTAAGCAAGCTGGCTATATTTGGCAAAATTTTACCCAATTAATGATTGAAAGTAACAGTACTTATTTTAAGACAATAAGTATTTTAATAGATCTTCTTCTAGTAAACCTTTCTGGTTACCTCGGCTATATAATCGCTTATGGTACATTTGGGATGTCTGACGGGCGTGGAATAAATTTCATACACATCCTGCTTATCAATTTTGTTTGGTTTAACGTTACCCAGATTACAAAGCTATATCAGGATATGTTTGTGAAGGATGCAATTCCCACAATCAGGCAATCGCTTTGGAGCTTAATGTTCTTTGGCATAATCATATTTTTACTGGTGGTTTACCTTAAAGATTTTAGCGTATCCTATCGTTTATTAATTTACACCGGCATTCTCTTCGCTCCATTATTTTTAACAGGAAAAGTCGTTTTCTTATTGCTACGTCGTTCCAGCAGAGCGAAACTCATCAATTATAAGAAAGTAGTTATAGTTGGCGCCGGCCCGTTGGGATTGGATTTGAAAAATCATCTGGAGAAAAACACCCATTTAGGCTATAAGGTAATTGGTTTTTTTGATGATGACCCTGTTAAATTAACCCAAAACCATGTACTTGGCAGAGTAGACGAGTGTATTGATTACGTTAAAAACACAACAATTTACGAAATTTATTGCGCATTACCAGATAGAGCATTATCTAAAATTGATGTGCTCATGCGCCAGGCCGACAAGTCGATGATTCGTTTTAAACTTGTGCCAGATGTAAAAGATTATTTCAAAAAGAATGTAATGGTACAGTTATATGGCCATTTGCCTGTTTTAAGCCCAAGAACAGAACCATTGGAAATCTTCAGCAATCAGGTTATGAAAAGGATTTTCGATGTCTTATTCTCGGCGGTCATCATTGTTTTTATCATGAGCTGGTTACTGCCAATAGTGGCAATTCTGATAAAAATTGATTCCAAGGGTCCTGTATTTTTTAAACAACTCCGTTCCGGAAAAGATAACAGGTCTTTTTATTGCCTGAAATTTAGGAGCATGTATGTAAATCGCGAAGCTGATACAAAACAAGCCAGCCCGAAGGATGAACGCGTAACCAAATTTGGTGCCTTTATGCGAAGGAAGAGCATTGATGAAATGCCACAATTTTTTAATGTGCTGCTGGGAGAAATGTCTGTTGTTGGTCCGCGGCCGCACATGTTACAGCATACCGCCGAATACTCTGCCCTGATAGATCAGTTTATGGTCAGGCATTTTCTTTTACCTGGAATAACGGGCTGGGCTCAGGTAAATGGTTTCAGAGGTGAAACCAAGGAAGATGGTTCTATGGAAGAGCGTGTCAAGGCTGACATCTGGTATCTGGAAAACTGGTCGTTGTTGCTGGATTTAAAAATAACCTTTTTAACGATTTGGCAGGTTTTGGCCGGACATACAAAGGCTCATTAACATCAAAAACAGACAACTATTTATAAGAATCTATAATAAAATCAATCAACCGGAATAATTTTCCGTCCTTTGCTCAATTATTTCAAATGTGAAAAATATGGTTATGAAGAAAATTTTACCCTTTATATTATTTATGCTCACGATGGGTGAGTTAAGCGCTCAATCACAATATCAACGTTATTCATACCAGTTTTATCAGAAACTTAACAGAGAAGTTTACAGTCCCGACACTCGTTTCCATACGAGTTTGAAACCATTTTTTATAGATGATAGCCTGTTGGTTGATCATGGTAAACTGCTTTTAAGTGTTGGCGTAGATTCTTTAAGACATTCATGGGTTAGCAGAAAGTTATTTAATGAGCATTTGATAGATATTCAAAAGCCAGACTATACTTTTTACGCTGATTTCCTGCCAGACTTTCAAATCGGCAAAGACTTTTCAGGCAAACAAAATGTATGGTTAAATACCAGAGGTTACCAGGTTGGCGGTACCGTTGGCAAAAAGTTTTCATTTTATACCAGCGGCTTCGAAAATCAAGGCCAGTTTGCAAAGTATTATACAGACTATGCCAGGAGCAAAAATGTAGTTCCAGGTCAGGCATATAACAGAGATTATGGTTCAAACGCGGGCAAAACATCTTTAGACTGGTCGTACGTAACAGCCCTGATTTCGTATACGCCAATAAAATATTTAAATATAACCGCAGGGTACGACAAAAATTTTATTGGTGATGGATACCGTTCAATGCTTTTATCAGACGTGGCATCACCTTATCCTTTTTTGAAATTAACAGGTAAATTAGGCAACGTACAGTATATGGCTTTATGGGCAGCAATGCAGGATCCAAATGCACCCAAATTATCGTACGAATCTGGAAACAGGAAGAAGGGCGGCGTTTTCCATTATCTCGACTGGAATGTAAATAACAGATTATCTATAGGCTTTTTCGATTCTATTATCTGGGGGCAGACAGATGATTTAGGTAATAACAGAGGCTTCGATTGGGGTTATGCGAATCCAATAATTTTTCTTCGTCCGGTTGAAGCCTCCAGTGGCTCGCCAGACAATTCTTTAATAGGACTTACAGCCAAATACAAAGTTGATAAGCAACTTGCGGTATACGGGCAGTTTTCGCTGGATGAATTTGAAGCCAAGAACTTCTTTTCAAATAACGGCAGTTCCCGAAATAAATATGGCTGGCAGCTTGGTATCAGAGGCGCAGATGTTTTTAAAGTAGAAAACTTAAATTATTTACTAGAATATAATACTGCCAAGCCATACACTTACACCGGCAGAACAAGCATTGTTAATTATGCCGCTTACAGCGAACCATTAGCCCATCCTTTTGGTGCGAATTTTAGAGAACTGGTAGGCATTGCAAATTATTCTTACAAGCGGTTTGATTTTACGGGCCAACTCATGTATGCTAAATATGGTTTAGATTTAAATGGGCAGGATTATGGCAAAAACATATTCATTAATTATTTAGAGCCAGCAAATCAATTCGGAAATTATACAACACAAGGTTTGCGTACCGATCTGTATTACGCTGAGGGTAGAGTAGCTTACATTATCAATCCTAAATATAACCTCCGTTTGGAACTGGGTGGCATATTCCGCAGGGAACGCAATGCAGTTGGTGCCACGAATGCCGGAATCATCACTTTTGGATTGCGTAGTTCGTTCAGGAATTTGTATACTGATTTCTAGTTGCTGGAAGCACATAAATAAAAAAGGCCTCATCTGAATAATGCAATGCCCCCAAAAAGTTAGACACTTTATGGGGGCATTTTTATGAGCAGAAAAGTTAAGCATAGTTTAGAATTTAAATTAGCTATTGTCAATCAAGTATTAAAAAGAGATAGGTCTGTGGTCGAGATCTCAAGAGAAAATGCTT
>NZ_LMPU01000006.1 GCF_001423945.1 Pedobacter sp. Leaf194
AATCAAACTTAATCTAAAAGGAATGAGCCCGGTTAAATACCGAGCTCATCATATTATTAATTAAATTAAATTTGTCTAACTTTTCGGGTGCACTTCATAGTGGGTTGCCTTTTAAATTTTTAGCGCTTGCAAATATTAACTTACCAAAGCTTTACAAATTGATTTAATTAAACCCGGACCTTCGTAAATAAAACCGGTGTATAGTTGAACCAAACTTGCTCCCGCATCCAATTTATCCTGGGCGTCCTGCGCAGAATGAATTCCACCAACACCAATAATTGGAAAAGCTTTGTTAGATTTTTGGGAAAGGTATTTTATAACCTCTGTTGAACGATCTTTAACCGGCTTACCGCTTAAACCACCCATTTCTTCTGCAATTGCTTTCTCGGTAGCTAAGTTTTCGCGGCTTATCGTAGTATTTGTTGCAATTATCCCTGCAATTTGTGTTTCAGCTACGATTTCTACAATATCATCCAATTGTTCATTGGTTAGATCTGGCGCTATTTTTAATAAAATAGGCCTCGAAATGCCGTGCTTTTGGTTACGCTGTTGTAGCGTATTCAGTATTTTTTTTAAGGGTTCTTTCTCCTGCAAGGCTCGTAAACCAGGGGTATTAGGAGAACTCACGTTTACCACAAAGTAATCAACCACATCAAACAACCTATCGAAACACTTTATATAATCGTTAACGGCATCTTCATTCGGGGTTGCTTTATTTTTGCCGATATTTCCACCCACAACAATATCTGGATGTTTATCTTTAAGCAAACGCAAACGTTCGGCCATAACATCAACCCCCTTGTTGTTGAAACCCATCCTGTTAATTAAAGCTTCATCATTTGGCAAACGAAACATCCGTGGCTTATCGTTTCCAGGTTGTGGCATTGGCGTTACCGTGCCTACCTCAATAAACCCAAAGCCAAGATTACTCAATGCCTCAACATATTCGCCGTTTTTATCGAAACCGGCAGCCAAACCTACGGGATTACGGAATTTGATGCCGAAAACCTCTTTTTCTAATCCCCGGATGTGAACATCGAAACTACTTCTTATGATGGTTTTTCCGAGCGGAAACTTGTCATTAAACCACTTCAACCGCTTCACAACGAAATAATGTACGTTTTCTGGGTCAAATTTGAAGAATATTGGTTTAATTAGGCGATACATGCAACGAAGATAAATAAAATATGGAAAATGTAAAGATGGAAAATATATAAGGGTAGTTATCGCATTTTCCACCTTACATCACTACATTTTATCCGAACTAGTAAGCCGCTGTAAATTGTTCCTGGTGATGAGCATTGTTTTCAAGCTCATCGGCCAGCACAATCGCCAAATCTTCAACTGATAAAACAGAACGACCATCCTCGTTAAAAACAGGAGAAGTTTTACCTAAACGGTATTTCCCGGTGCGACCGATGGTAATGCCTGGGTGCATCTCAATAGCAGGACTAAAAAATAGCCAGTCTAGTTCTTTTTCTTGTTTCAAACTGTTGAAATAATCTCTCACTGCCGAAGCGCCAGGATAAATCTCCTTCGGAAATTCCGGACCATCAACCAACTGGCTACCATCGATTTGCAAAGTGCCGGCTCCACCGATAAAAATATACCGCTTTACATCAGATGCTTTAACGGCTTTTTGGATTGCTTCTGCGCCTTTTATCGTGTCATCATAAAGGTTTGGGTTAGTCCACCCGGCATTAAACGCACTAATTACCGCATCTGCGCCATTTATTGCTTCGGTTAATTTTTCAGTATCCAAAACGTCAACTGCTACATTGGTTACTTTTTCATTTGCGTTTTCAATTTTGTCGGTATTGCGGGCAATTGCAATTACTTCATTGCCACGACTAATTAACTCGTTTAAAACGGCTTTACCTACAAATCCTGAGGCGCCTATTAATGCTACTTTCATGTTATTGTATTTTAATTATAAAATTTATTAATTGTAATATATTTTGTTACAGTTTTGGTTAAAAAAATTTATTTAAACTTCGAGGTGAAATCGGCCAAGGTTTGTGTTGACAAGTTTTCAATCAAAGCATTTTCAGCTTCGCTGTAAAGCGTATTAAGGTGTTCGTTAATTTGTCTGCCAATCGGGCAATTCGGGTTCGGCTCGTTTTTGTTCTGCCCTAAAATATTGCTGCTCTTTACGGCTTTGTAAACGTCTCCTAGGTTTATGTCAACCGCATTTTTGGCAAGAAATGAACCGCCACCCTTCCCTTCTTTGCTATCTACAAAACCGTGTTTGCGTAAGTTAATGATTTCTTTACGCACCAAAACCGGGTTAATGTTGATGCTACCCGCCAAATAATCCGAGCTCACTAAGCTACCTTGCGCATCATGAAGCAAAGTTAAAATGTGTAACGAAACTGGAAATCGACTATTGTTCATTCTGTAATTATTTTTATTACAGTACAAATGTAAACAGATTTTTTTAGAAACAAAATTTATGGCTAATTATTTTAAAAACGTTCACTAAGTTTAGGGATGTGAAACGGATTGTCGATAATATTAGACCTAATTTTAAACCGCAGCGGAGAAACGTTAATAAATTGTATAGGCCATAATACTTTGAAATCCTAACGAAAAAACCTGTAGATTAACGCATTAGGTTGTTAATCTGCGCATACTGTAACAGCATAATGGTTTTGCCATCTTTAATTTCACCAGTTTCTAATTTGTTCAATGCATCAGAAAAAGAAAGTTCCAGAACCTCAATGTTTTCCTGCTCGTCGTGATGGCCGCCACCTTCGTTAACTTTCATATCTTTTGAATATTCTGCCACGAAGAAATAAAGGATTTCAGTAACCGAGCCCGGCGACATATATGCCTCGAAAACCTTTTTAACGTCTTTAATTTTATAGCCGGTTTCTTCTTCGGTTTCGCGTTTAATTGCCGTTTCCGGATTATCTTTATCCAACAATCCTGCACAGGTTTCAATCAACATGCCGCTTTCGTTGCCGTTAATATACGTTGGCAACCGAAATTGTCGGGTTAAAATTACCGTTTGATTCGCCCGGTTATAAAGTAAAATGGTGGCACCATTACCCCGATCATAGGCTTCGCGGTTTTGGATTTCTGTTGTGCCATCTTTTCTGGTGTATTCAAAAGTGATTTTTTTTAGCGTATACCAATTATCTGAAAGCACCTCAGTATTAATAATTTTAATGTTGTCGTTTTTCATTTTTCGGGTGACTTGGTAGTCAAATGTATCATTAATTTTCCGGGGGTTGGCGTATGCGGGTAATGTTGAGCTGTTTGAGCCAGGAAGAAACAATTTTTTCAAAGCCGCGAATTTTCTTTATAAACCTGATTGCAGTGGAAACCAAAAGCTTTTTCTGCTTTTGTTGCAACGGAAAGCAGGAACAAACATTGATATGAAACGTTGTTTCTGCTTTACAGATTATTTTTATCTAAAAGCAAGTCTTAGCCGAAAGCGATGACCTGCGGGACAGATTTTTCTATTTAAGTTTCAGGCAAAAGAAGCCTTTAAAATTCGTACTTTTGCAGCCGAAATGATTTCAATAAATAATTTAACATTCTTAATTGGCTCGCGGGCCTTATACGAAGATGCAAACTGGCACATTAAACCGGGCGACAGAGCTGGTTTAATCGGTGCTAACGGTACAGGAAAATCTACACTTTTAAAGATTATCGTGGGCGAGTATGCGCCAAGTTCGGGAACGGTTTCTATGTCTAAAGACTTAAAAATCGGTTACTTAAACCAGGATTTACTTTCTTACGAATCTCACCATACCATTTTACATGTTGCCATGGAGGCCTTTGAGCGCCAAAACCAGTTGCATGATGAAATTGAGGAATTGCTTAAAAAAATTGAGACGGATTACAGTGAAGAAGTTTTGTACAAATTAAGCGATAAGCAGCAGGAATTTGAGGCTTTGGACGGCTATAATATCGAATATAGGGCAAACGAAATTTTAGCCGGATTAGGTTTCAGCACTGCAGATCAACTACGTCCGTTAAATACATTTTCCGGGGGTTGGCGTATGCGGGTAATGTTGGCTAAAATCTTATTACAAAACCCCGATATTTTGTTACTCGATGAGCCAACCAACCACATGGATTTACCTTCTATTAAGTGGCTGGAGAACTATTTAGCAGGTTTTGAAGGGGCTATTGTAATCGTTTCTCACGATAGGTATTTTCTGGATAAAATTGTAAACCGAACCGTTGAATCACGCAAGGGAAAATTAACCGTTTATGCCGGTAATTATAGTTTTTACGTAGAAGAAAAAGCTTTGCGTGGCGAAATACAAAAAGGCGAATTTAAAAATCAGCAGGCAAAAATTAAGCAGGAAGAGCGGCTGATTGAGCGTTTTAAGGCTAAAGCATCGAAAGCAAAAATGGCGCAATCGAGGATGAAGGCGCTGGATAAAATGGAGCGGATTGATGATGTTGATGATGATAACCCGACGGTAAATTTTAGCTTTAAATTTACAAAACCATCGGGCCGCCATGTGGTGCGTATTGAACATGCGACTAAACATTATCCAAATGTGCATATTTTGGAAGATGCTGAGGCCGTAATAGAAAAGGGCGATAAAATTGCATTAATCGGCGCAAATGGTAAAGGTAAATCTACCTTGCTTAGAATGATTGCCGGAACCGAAAAATTTGAGGGCCTTTGCGAAACCGGCCATAACGTTACAACAACGTTTTTTGCCCAGCACCAGTTGGAATCTTTACACCTGGATAATGCAATTTTAGAAGAGTTGCAAGCCTTTGCCCCTAAACACACAGACACCGAATTAAGGAGTATTTTAGGCTGTTTCCTGTTTACCGGTGATGATGTTTTCAAAAAAATTAAAGTGTTATCAGGCGGTGAAAAATCGCGTGTTGCTTTGGCAAAATCACTAACAACAGATTCGAACTTTTTAATTCTCGATGAGCCAACCAACCACCTTGATATACAATCTGTTAATATTTTAATACAGGCTTTGCAACAGTTTGAAGGAACTTTTATAGCGGTTTCTCACGATAGGTATTTCCTGGATAATGTAGCGAACAAGATCTGGTTTATCGAAAACGAAAAAATAAAACAATACCCGGGCACTTACGCGGAATACGAAGAATGGAACAGCAAACGTGTAATTCCGGCTTCTAAACCTATTCCGGTTAAAATGCCTGAGAAGAAGAAAGAAGAGCCAAAGCCTTTTACACAAAACACAGCCAATCAATTAAAAAAACTTAACGATGAGCTGAAGAAAATAGAAAATCAAATTTCTGAGCTCGAAGCTTCTGTTAAAAGTATAGAATCGGAGCTGGCTGATGAAAATGTTTATAGCAAAGCTGATAAACTTGCCGAAGCCAATAAACGCTATCTTACAGCAAAACAGGATTTGGATACGCAGCAAACAAAGTGGGAAACCCTAGCTGCTGAAATTATGGAACTGGAAGGTTAAACATAAGTTGTTTGCGCAGCCGGTTTTTCTCCGGCTGCGACGGTTTACTTCTTACGTGATTATATAAAGTGGTATTAAAATACTGCGTCTTTAATTTTTTACCTAATCAGGCAAAATAAACAGGTTTGCTTGCGCTGATTTCCAATAAGCATAATTAATGATAGAGGTGTTGTTTTAGGCATGGCTGTTTCGAAGCAACTTAAAAATATCTGTGTTTAGTTTTTAATCTCTGGTTAATACTCTTTACTTTTAACCATGCAAAAACTAATCGGAATACTTTTATTTTTCATCCCAATACTAAGCTTTGCGCAAAACGATAAAAATTTCACCAACGAAAACAAAATATACCTCCCCAACATCAAAACTGTTCTTTGTTACAACAGCTCAAAAGAACAAAGCATACCGTTACTTGCCATTACATCGGCAGAAAAAATTATATTTTCCTTTGATGATTTATTGGCCGGAACTCAAAACTACTGGTATACGGTTGAACATTGCACCTCAGACTGGCAAACATCGAGAATTGCGACAACGGATTATTTGGATGGCTTTAGCGATGATAGAATAACCGATTACCGCTACTCATCAAATACGACCAGGAAATATACACATTATGAAATAAGCTTACCGAATACGCAGGTTAGGCCAAAAATTGGTGGCAACTATATTTTAAAGGTTTATTTAGATGGCGATAAAAATAAGCCTGTTATTTCGCAACGCTTTTATATTTTGGATAGCCAGGTTGCCGTAGCCGCAGAAATTACCAATTCTTTGCAGGTAGCAGACAGAAACAGCAAACAAAAAATCAATTTTACCATAAATCACTCGATAAATATTCCAAATCCTTACCAGGACATTAAAGCTGTTGTGATGCAAAATTTCAATCAAAATACTGCACAACTCAACACCCGGCCAGCTTTTGTGAGGCCAAATCAACTTGTATATAACGATTTAACGACTAATGACTTTTTGGGCAACAATGAGTTTAGAAAGTTCGACACCAGAAGTTTGCGTTTTAAAGGAGAAAATGTAAAGGATATTTACCGCGATAACGAATCTGTTAGCCTGATGCTTTTTCAAGATGCGCCGCGGGACAAGGGCGCATTTGGCAACCAGTTTGATGAAAACGGGAATTTTTTTATCCGCAATTCTGATGGCCGCAACGACAGAACGGAGTCGGAATATATGAGTGTACTTTTCACCCTGAATGCTGCTGCGCCAACCTTAAATGGCGATGCTTATGTGGTTGGGCGGTTTAACAATTATACGCTCAGTAAAGAAAACAAGCTTATTTATGATGCCGGCAGAAAGCAATTTTACGCCAATATTTTGCTAAAACAAGGCCTCTACGATTATGAATACGCGTGGCTTAATAAAGAAACGAAAACCATAGAAACGCAGCCCTTCGAGGGTTCTTTTTTCCAGACAGAAAACAGCTATCAAATTTTTGTTTATTACAGAAGGCCTGGTGCCCGGTGGGACACGCTGGTTGGTTATAACAACTTAAGTAATAGAGTAAACGACCGATAATTACTGCGTTTTTAAAACCCAAACCGATACACTGCCTGCGTTGCAGTGAAACTCTGCCCAACCATTTTCATCAACTATAACTTCCTGACTACAATGGCCGAGCGCATCTATAAAGGTTTTGCCCTCGAACTTTTTGCCCATTTCCATTGATTTGAACCCCGCTTCACCTGTACTCATTAAAACAGCAAGACCACTGTTTTCATGCTCGTCATCACCTTCCCTGGTCCACCCAACACAGTTTCCATGATCGAAATGCTCTCTTTGCAAACCGTAAGCTAAAGTGCTTCTTATTTTACACATCGTTTCAACTTCAGGCAAGGCGGCCAATTCAATGTGTACATCATTACCTTCCTTGTCTTTGTCATCGTAAATGCCACCATATAAATCGGGGAAAAACAAACATGGGATGCCTTGTTCCCGCAACAATATTATCGCGTAAGCTAATGGCCTGAACCAAAAGTCTACGTAAGACTCTAGCGCTTGCAGCGGTTGCGAGTCATGATTATCGACAAAAGTTACCGCAAGTTCCGGCTTAACCTGAACCAGGGTTTTATCAAAAATCGTTCGCATATCGAACTGGTTTTCTTCATGGCTGGCCAGGTAAAAGTTATGATGAAGTAAAGAATCAAAGATTTGCGTTCTTCCGGCAGTAATATCTATGTATTCCAATTGTCCTTCAATATCAACCACATTCCAATCCTCTGCAACGACGAAAAACTTGCGGTTAAATTTCTCATCAAGATGATCGAGCCATTCGATTATAAATTCAGGATTAATGTGTTTAACTGCATCGAGTCTGAAACCATCAATTTTTGTGGTTTCAACCAGCCACGTTCCCCAATATTTCAATTCTTCAATAACAGCCTGGTTACGATAATCAATGTCATTAAACATCAAGTAATCATAATTCCCAAGCTCTGTAGACGGCACCTGCTCAAAGCCTTCTCCAAGGTAATTTTGAATAGAATAGATAGCTGTTTCCTTTAAATCTTCGGCCCAATCAACCCCACTAAAGCACGTATGATCCCAGATAAACTCCGAATACTTACCTTGCCTGCCCGGAAAGGTAAATTTCGTCCAGGCTTCAATCTCGAAAACATCGCTCGTAAATTCGGTTCGGTTATCAGGATTTACAGTTCTTACTTTTACTTTTTCTAACTCATCGCCACCGGCTTTATGGTTAAAAACGATATCGGCAATCGCCGCGATGCCATTTTCATGCAAAGCATCTATAGCCTTCAGGTATTGGTCTTTTGTGCCGTATTTAGTATTAACAGCGCCTTTTTGGTCAAATTCACCTAAATCAAACAAGTCATAAACGGCATAGCCAACATCGTAAGCAGCGTTATTAGATTTGTATGCCGGCGGCAACCAGACCGCAGTAACACCAATTTCTTTCAAATGATTCGCCTTGTTTACTACTTTGGTCCACAGGTTTTGCGCTTCGTTATAATACCAATGAAAGAATTGGATGATTGTTTGGTTTTGCATTAATTCGATTTTAAGCAAAGATAACATGATAGTTCGTTAATTGTTTTTGTGGCGTGTAAGGCAAAGGTAAATTGGTGGATGCAACTGGAAAATAGTCTTCAAAACGGATGAATTCCTGATAGCTAATGAATTGAAAAACTTCATTGGAACAAAGGGTTAAAACAAAAAACATACTGTTTTAATGGTGCTTTTAATTACTTTTGCGCTCGATTATGAGTTTGAAAAAGAAATTTGCCAGAGAAAGTTTTACGATAATGAATGAGTTGGTTTTACCTAATGATACCAACACATTAAATAACCTTATGGGTGGCCGTTTATTGCATTGGATGGACATTGCGGCTGCGATTTCTGCTCAAAAACACTGTAATCGAATTGTTGTAACGGCTTCTGTAGATAACGTTTCTTTTAAACATCCGATAAAACTTGGAGATGTTATTACTATTGAGGCAAAGGTTACGCGGGCCTTCAATACGTCTGTAGAAGTGAGACTGGATGTTTGGGCCGAAAACATTCCAAGTGGTGCCCGCCAGAAAAGTAATGAAGCTTACTATACTTTTGTTGCTGTAGATCAGAGTGCACGTACCATTCCCGTTCCAGAAGCAATCCCGGAAACTGCAGAAGAAATTGCGCTGTTTGACGGGGCTTTGAGACGGAGGCAATTACGGTTGGTGTTGGGAGGAAAAATGAATCCTGAAGATGCCAGCGAGCTTAAAGCTTTGTTTTTTAAACCGTAACTTTTACACAAGATTTCTTTCCGGTTAACATGATTGTTTTATTTTAGCGATTTACCAAACGCTAAGAAAATGACAACCTATACCATTCTTATTATTTTAAGCGGATTAGTAATATTTTCCTATCTGTTCGATTTAGTGGCGAGCAAAACCAAAATACCATCGGTTTTATTACTATTGCTACTTGGAATCGGCCTGCGTTTTCTTGTCGGGTACCTTAAAATACAAACTTTCAATTTTTTATCTATTTTGCCAACGTTAGGCACCGTTGGTTTAATTCTCATTGTTTTTGAGGGTTCATTAGAATTAAAGTACGACGCCGCAAAAAACAAAGTAATCAGGAGCGCCTTTTTGTCTGCATTAACCATACTGTTAGGTACGGTTACCATCATAACCTTAATCATTTACCAGATTTCGCACCGGGATTTGCACTCCTGCATCGCTAATGCGATTCCTTTCAGTGTTATCAGTTCGGCAATAGCAATACCATCTGCGGCTGCTTTGGGCAAGCAAGACAGAGAATTTGTAATTTACGAATCTTCGTTTTCAGACATACTCGGCATCATTATTTTCAACTTTGCTATTGCAAATCATTCAATCACGACTTCGGCATTTATCGGACTAGGCTTAAGCACCTTTTTGATTATTCTGCTATCGGCTATTGCCTGTATCGTATTGCTCTATATTATGGGTAAGCTAATTCACCACATCAAATTCTTTTTAATAATCTCGATTTTAATATTAGTTTACGCCGTTGGCCAATCGTACCACCTTTCTTCCCTGGTATTGATTTTGAGTACCGGGCTTTTTCTAAACAACGCGGATACAATAAAAAATATCTGGTTTAGAACTACATTTTTATACAAAAACTTAACCGCTGATTTGGCGCAACTTTACCAGCTTTCTGCAGAAAGTGCCTTCATTTTAAGGACTTTCTTTTTTGTAATATTTGGTTTTACAATGGATATTTATGAGTTGAATAATTTGCCGGTTTTAGCCAACGGCGTATTTATTCTCCTTGCAATATTTTTAATTCGGTTAGCGGTTTTAAAGGTTTTCAAATCGGGCAACGCTGCGCCGATTTTATACCTTGCGCCACGCGGGCTGATAAGTGTTCTACTTTATTTTAACCTGCCTGCATCGTTGAAAATGCCTGAAGTTGGAACTTCATTTCTATTTTTAGTTGTTTTAGGGACCAGCATTATCATGACACTGGGCTTAACGCTAAGCAAAAGAAAACTGGATGAGCAGCTTGCTTAGCTAGCTGCCCATTTCTAAAATCTTATCAAACTCCTCGGCTTTCAGGGGCATGACAGATAGCCTTCCCTGGCGAATGAGCGATATATCTTTCAAACTTTCTTCAGCTTTAATCTGCTCCAAAGAAACCGGTTTATTCAACGCCTCCACCGGCGCTAAATCTACCACAACCCAGTTTGTATCATCAGTTGTCGGGTCTTGATAAAATTCCTTTACAACCTTGGCTACGCCAACAACATTTTTGCCTTCGTTACTATGATAAAAAAGAACTAAATCGCCCGCTTTCATTTCTTTAAGGTTATTTCTGGCCTGGTAATTACGAACGCCATCCCAAAAGGTTCTTCCATCTTCATTAAATTTTTCCCAACTGTATTTAAAAGGTTCTGATTTTACTAGCCAATGTTTCATTTATAATGTTTTAAGCTTCGAATTTACGATAAATCAAACGGAGAAGAAAGAAATTAATCGTCCTCCTAAAAAGACAACTCTTGTAACAAATAACCATAAATATTTGTAATCAAATTAAGATATATCCTTGGATTTAATATCCAGAAGTTTGTATTTTTAAGCATGTCAAAGACAAAGCTATCTACCACAATAATAGTTCTATTGCTGTTCAATCAAGCATTCTGTCAAAGTACAGATTCGTTGAGAAACGCTGCCCTAAACGATTCGAAGAACTTCAGATTAAGCGAAGAAAACCTGCGAAAATTTAAAGAATACCGCGGTAATGCATCTTCAGATCTATTTAAGCCAACGCCATCGATTGCCAGTTCCATTTCCCTATTAAACGATTCGATTTATGTAAAATCCTTCCGGGAGGCAGCTTACAAGCAAACCAAAAAACTTTATGCAAAAGGTGAGCATAAGCGAATTGGCGTGTTAGGTTATGCAGCAGCGATAGTTTTTGTAGGCCTGGTTTTTCTGGGTTTAAATCAGATATAAATGCAGATGTATAAAATAGTTCTGCGATAAATTTTGATTTGGCATTTTATGGGGAAAAAATAACCCACCTTTAATATCTGTGTTTCAGAATAATAGCGTTTAAAGCAGCTTAAAGCAGTTTTAGTTAGTTGGCATTTCTATTGTCTTTAGGTGATTAAATACTTAATCATGAAGCACAAATTACAAAAATTCAGTTGGCTGCTATTGTTTGCCATAGTTATTATTTCATCTTGCAGCAAGACAAAAGTCGAGCCACAAGCCAGCATTTCTACTGTGACCACCTTGCCGGCCACATCCGTAACCATAAGTACCGCTACTGTTGCAGGTACAGTTAACAGTAACGGCGGATCAACAATTACAGAAAAAGGAATTTGCTATAACACAAGTTCCAACCCAACTGTTACAAATAATAAAATAGTCGATCCGAGCGGCAACACCAACCCAAACATAACTGCAGACTTAACAAAACTTACGGGTAACACTACCTACTTTGCCAGAGCCTATGCTACGAATTCTATTGGTACAGCTTATGGTTCAGAAATAACTTTTACAACTGGCAACCCAATTGCGATAGGTGAGCTTTATGGTGGCGGAATGATATTTTATATTGATGGTACAGGCAAACATGGGTTAGTAGTAGCGACTGCCGATCAATCCAGCAATGCAATTTGGGGCTGTGAAGGCACAGACATCCCAGGAACTTCTGAACAAGGCATTGGTTTTGGGTTATCTAATACAAAAGCGATAGTAAATGGATGCCAAAGTACTGGTAATGCTGCCGCAATTTGCTATAATCTAGTTCTAAATGGCTTTGATGACTGGTATCTGCCAACCGTTGAGGAAGTCAAAGCAATGAATATCTTGTTTAACACAAGTGCTGCAGGTAGCATTAAATTGCAAACAGGAGCAGGATATATGACTTCAAACCAAGATTATAGAAAAATAAATGGAGCAGTTGCACCTCAGAATAATGTTATAATGTATGTTTTTAAAAGTGCAGGGGATGTACTGTGGCCATTAACAAAATCCGAAGCTAACTGGGCAATTACCCGAGCAATCCGCTCGTTTTAAATACAAAAGGCTTCCTGAAATACACTGCCCCCAAAAAGTTAGACACTTATTAGGGGCATTTTTATGAACAAGAAGTATGATGCGGCTTTTAAAGTCGAAGTTGTTAAAGAACATTTAGAGGGCGATTCTCTTACAGCAGTAGCATTTAAGTGGGGTTT
>NZ_LMPU01000007.1 GCF_001423945.1 Pedobacter sp. Leaf194
CCCGCAAGAAATATTTTAAAATAATTTCAAGCCCTCCTACCTCATCATTTCAACCTTTTCCCTTCCTCCGAAGCGGGATGCAAAAGTAGAAAAAAAATCCCTCTACACAAAACCATAGCATGAAATATTCGGTATTGCCCACTTAACTTATTTAAAATCAACAAGAAAAAATTCAATGAAGTTCAGAACTTTTTTAACAGATGGGTGTTTCGGTTAAAACTTTGTATTTTCGAGAAAACAAAGTGAGGCGCTATCAGCGACGCAATATCAAAGCTCAGAATTCAAAGGCCAGGTCGTAGAAAAAAATTCTAACCACTATAATCGCTATTAACGTTTTGATTAAGTGCCTACGAATTCAAGATTTACCATTGATTACCTTTTAGTTTATCTTAAAAAGTAGTGTTAGATTAAGTGATAAACGACAAAAAGGCCATTTTAAGAAATCACATAGAAGACATTCAGAAATTTGCATGTTACCTCATGGCCTCCCCGGAAGAGCTAACCTGCGTTAAAGCTTGAAATCTGATACAAGAATTTAAGATAAGTTTAAAGTGCGAACTAAATTTCTTATCTGCCATGTTAAAAGCATATTGTTGGCGCATAGTAGTAATTGAATGTGACCACAAAATTCACGATTCGATAACGGTACAATGAAAAAATCCCGTTCTACAAGCTATTCCTTTAGTTATTTTCCGTCTTGGGGTAGCTTTTTGGGGTTCCAACTGATGCGGGAGGATATATTTCCAAGTATAAATAAACTCAACCTGGTTACGAAAAGGGCTATAACCAATAAATTTATTGGTTGTCCTTTGATTAGTTACGCAGGAAGTGGTTCCATAACGAGCTTCGTCCAGGCTCGCCGCATATAAGAATGTTCTTAAAGCTGGTAAGTTTGCCCAGTCTATTGAGTACTAGATAAAAACATTTTATTGAAATTTTTGGGCAAAAGAGTGGTGGTTTTCCATAAGTACTGCAGCCCCGCTGTTTGCTGCAATCTTTTTGGGCTGCGTGTGTTGGA
>NZ_LMPU01000008.1 GCF_001423945.1 Pedobacter sp. Leaf194
TAATAATAATTAACGAGCATTACAAATGTACAAACTTATTTGATATTTACAATAATAATTTAAAAAAAATGAATAATTTTTCAATTAAAACAATAATAGAATATAAATTCAACAGTAAAAAAGGCTAATTCAACAAAAAATACCGTAATAATTTAATTTTTAGTCAAAATAATAAAGTTTTATACGTTCAAAATCATACTTTAAACAAATATTTAAGTCGAATGATAGAAAATTTTATAAAAAATTACTTAAATCAACCGAATACTTACGATGAAATGTTTTTAAATAGTGATAATTTTCGAAATCACTATGCAAATTTCATCAATAATTTTTCCAGAGAATCTCTGGACAACCTGAACAAGAAAGAAGAACTTGCAAAAAAACTTTTCATGAGTCAGGGTATTACCTTTACGGTTTATGATAGTGGTGAAGGAATAGAGAAAATTTTTCCTTTCGATATCATTCCGCGTATCATTACCTCAAACGAATGGTTGTTTATCGAAAAAGGGATCAAACAACGCCTGAAGGCGCTAAATTTGTTTCTTAAAGATGTTTATAGCAATCAGTTTATTTTAAAAGATAAAATTGTTCCGACCAAGGTAATTTATTCTTGTCCGCATTTTTTGCGGGAAATGCATAACGTAAACGTTTTACACGACATATACATACATATTGCGGGCATCGACCTCATCCGCGACCACGATGGAACGTTTTATGTCCTTGAAGATAACCTGCGCACGCCATCTGGCGTAAGTTACATGCTCGAAAATCGCGAAATTACCAAAAGGCTATTTCCGGATTTAATTCCACAGTGCGGCGTAAGGAGCGTTACAGAGTATCCGGCTATTTTATATAAGAACCTTTTGGCGCTTTCACCAAGAGCGGTTTCTAACCCAACCATCGTAATGTTGAGCCCTGGCATGTACAACTCTGCTTATTATGAACATACCACACTAGCAAGGCTGATGGGTGTAGAACTGGTAGAAGGCCGCGACTTAGTTGTCAAAAATCAAAAGGTTTTCATGAAAACAACAACAGGCTTGCAACAAATCGATGTGATTTACCGCCGTGTTGACGATGATTATCTCGACCCGCTGGTTTTTAATCCCAACAGTGTACTGGGTGTTGCAGGATTGATGGCTGCTTACAGAAAGGGAAATGTGGCCATTGTAAATGCTGTTGGAAACGGTGTTGCCGATGATAAAGCGGTTTACACCTATGTTCCCGATATGATAAAATATTACCTGAACGAAGAGCCTATCTTAAAAAATGTACCTACCTACCAACTCAGTAACCGCGATGAACTTGAATACGTTTTTGCGAACATAAACAAAATGGTTATCAAAAAAACAAATGGCAGCGGCGGTTACGGAATGCTGATGGGCCATGATGCCGGCGAACAGGAAATAGAAGAATATAAGCTGGAGATTTTAAAAGATCCAAGAAACTTTATTGCTCAGCCAACCATCAGCCTTTCCTCTGCCCCATGCTTTATCAACGGGAAGCTTTCGCCCAGAAGGATAGACTTACGCCCTTTCGCCCTAAACGGGCCAGAGGGAATTTCAATAGTCCCAGGCGGGTTAACGAGAGTCGCTTTAAAAGAAGGTTCACTTGTAGTTAACAGTTCGCAAGGTGGCGGCAGTAAAGATACATGGGTTTTAACATCTTAAGAACAGGAATATGTTAAGTAGAGTAGCATCGAGCTTATATTGGTTAAGCAGATATGTAGAGCGCAGCGATGGTATGTTGCGCATGCTAAAGATAAATTACGCCTCATCACAAGATACGATTCAGGAATTTACCTGGAAACCGGTCATCAGAATTTTCTCTTCGGATGATGAAAATGAATTGTTGAACATCCAGCATGATAGTCGTGCAGTAATAGAGTACCTTTTATTAAACCGGGAGAATCCAAATTCAATTTTAAACATTATTACGCTTGCCCGAGAAAATGCAAGAAGTGTTCAGGAACACATTCCGAAAGATTTATGGCAATGCTTAAATGAATATTACCACACCGTAAAAGACGAAAAACTGCTTTGGTATGTACAAAAAGACGACCCGATTACGGCGCTGGATATTTTAATAAAGCAGGTTATGTTATACCACGGTACGGCAGACAGTACGATGGAACGCGGAGAAAGCCGCAGCTTTATGAAAATTGGAAAGCACCTGGAACGCAGCATTCAGTCGATAGATATATTAGACATCAAATTTAGTTCGATTAGCACCAATCCGGATTTACTTACCGATATCGCTTATTGGAAGCACCTTCTTTTATCGCTCGGAGGTTATGAATTGTACTTAAAAACCTACCGGCAGGGTTTTGATGCTAAAAATATCATCGAATTGGTGATGTTAAACAACGACTTTCCTCGCTCGGCGCTCTATTCGATGCACAACATAGAAAGATATTTTGGCAGACTTAAGAGTGAAAACAACATTGAGCATTACAATAACCTTTCATTTAAAATTGGCCGCTTAAGGAGTATGATAACTTACAGTTCGGTAAATACCATGGGTGAAACCGAATTACATGATTATTTAACGCAGATACGTGCCGAACTGTTCGGCATCGGAAACTCGTTAAATGAATTTTATTTCGCAAATTCATAAAACTGATCGTCCCTATTAGTCCAGATACAAATTAGAATAAACTAAAAGCATCTATGCCAGTTTTTAAAATTAAACACATTACCAATTACAAGTACGAATTACCTGTTAGGGATAGTGCAAACCAAATTATTTTGTTTCCGATTAAGGATGAGTTCCAAAAAGTTGTGCAACACGACCTGAATATTTCTGGCAGTCCGGAAATTGAAATTTTTATAGATTACTATGGAAATGAGGTTGGCACCTTTACGCAGAATGAAGCGCATAATCAGCTTAAAATCTTTTCGAAAGTTAGTGTAGAAACTTTTGCAAAGCCGCTTCCGCAGGATGATATGTTTAGCAGCGAACAATGGAATAGCCTGGAGGGCATTAAACATGAAGTTCCGTATATCGATTATTTACGTCAGGAAAGTTTTGATGGTATAAACCAGTTAAAAGAAACCGCCTTATCGATAAAAACTGAGGAAGATACACCCTACCAAACGGCCATTAAATATTGCGCACATGTATTTAGTACCTTCGAATACATAAAGGGCATAACGGCTGTTGATACCACGATAGAAGAAATAATGCAACTTAAGGCGGGTGTTTGCCAGGATTTTGCGCACGTTTTAACAGCAATGTTACGTTTAACAGGCATACCGGCACGTTACGTGAGTGGATACATTTGCCCCAACCGTGATGGTATGCGTGGCGAAGGTGCAACACACGCCTGGGCCGAAGCTTTTTTGCCTGAATATGGTTGGCTTGGCTTAGATCCAACGAACAACTGCATTTCGAACGAAAACCATGTCCGGCTTGCAGTTGGCCGGAACTTTACAGATTGCTCGCCCGTTAAAGGCGTTTACAAAGGTGGCTTTGAGCATATTATGGAAGTGAATGTTTCTGTTGGTTACAATGATGAAGATTTTAATGAAAACGAAAATTACTTTCAACCGAAAGAAGTTAATTACTCAAAGCCGTCTGCAACGGTAACATCGGCCAGAAAACAAAATAGCTACCAACAATATATGGAGGCGATGCAGCAGCAGCAACAGCAATAACCAGGATTTAAGGGTTAGGAACAATACACGATTACGATTAAAAAATATCCTCCAGTTTATTAACAATTAAAAAAGTCATCAGATGAATAAGTGCATTTTGCTTATATTCATCCGGTGACTTTTTGCATTACCGATGGGAGAATTATAAATGAGGAAAGAGCAATAATCAATAACGTATGGCCAATAATCGAAATGATATCATGGTGAACCAATAAACTAATGACTAATGAACCAATGAACTATTGAACCAATTAACCAATAAACAATAACATGAATAAAGCTAAAATAGGATTTCTGGCAGTGTTAAGCATTGCTGCATTATCCAACTGTAAAGAAAATAAACAATCGGAAAACTTAGGCCCGATTGATTCGGAAACCATAAAATCGCATATTTCCGTGCTGGCTAACGATTCTCTTCAGGGACGAAAGCCGTTTACCGAAGGAGAAACGAAAACCGTTAATTACATTTCATCAGAATTAAAAAAACTTGGTGTAGAACCTGGAAATGGCGAAAGCTACATTCAAAAAGTACCAATGGTAGAAGTTACCTCTACCCCATCAGAAAATATGGAAATTAGCGGCACAAAAGGAAACTTAACCTTTAAGGCAGTTAAGGACTTTGTAGCTTTTACGCGACGGGCACAAGACACGATACAGCTTAAGAACTCTCCACTGGTTTTTGCCGGTTACGGAATCGTTGCACCAGAATTTAAATGGAACGACTATAAAAATCTGGATGTCAGAGGCAAAACCGTTGTAGTGCTTATCAGCGACCCTGGTTTTCAGGCGAACGACAAAACAGTTTTCCGTGGTGATACCATGACTTACTACGGCCGCTGGACCTATAAATTTGAAGAAGCGGCAAGACAGGGCGCAGCCGGCATCATCATTATCCATCAAACAGAGCCTGCGAGTTACGGCTGGCAGGTAATTACAAGCAGTAACACAGGCTCGAGATTATATTTGCAGGCGGCAGATAAATATAAATCGAGGTGCAAACTGGAAGGTTGGATGACAGAAGAAGCCGCTACTAAACTATTGGCAAATGCCGGCATCACTGGCGACATTAGAGCATATGCAAGAAAGAAAGATTTCAAAGCGGTAAATCTGAACCAATCTGTTACTGTTGGACTAACGAACAAATACAAATATTCTACATCGCAAAATGTAATCGGCAAAATTACAGGCAGCAAACGCCCCGATGAAACTGTTATTTACACCGCACATTGGGACCACTTGGGTATCGGTAAAGCTATTAATGGCGATTCGGTTTATAACGGAGCGGTTGATAATGCAAGTGGAATTGCAGCGATGCTTGCTGTAGCCAAAGCATTTAAAAATGTAAAGGTAAAACCCGAAAGAACAATCGTTTTTCTGGCAGTAACTGCAGAAGAGCAGGGATTGTTAGGTTCTGAATATTATGCTTTGAACCCGCTATTCCCACTCAATAAAACGGTTGCCGATTTAAATATGGATGCGCTTGGATTTTATGGCGAAACAAAAGACATCTCCATAAAAGGCAAAGGACAAAATGAGGTGGAAGATTATATAACTGAAATTCTGAATACCAACAACCTCAAAGCCGTTGGTGATACAAGACCAAGCGCAGGTAGCTATTATCGCTCAGACCATTTTAATTTTGCCAAAGTTGGCGTACCGGCAATAGATATTGTAAATGGTTTCGATAGTAAAGAACATGGCGCAGACTGGGGTAAAAAGAAAAGGTTAGCTTATAATGAAAAGGACTATCATCAACCATCAGACAACTACACAACCGATATGAATGTGGGTGGCTTTGCACAAATTGGCAACATATTATTTAGCGCTGGTTACAAATTGAGCAACGAAACAACTTTCCCGGGTTGGAAACCAGGTTCGGAGTTTAATGCAGCGAGAGATAAATCTATGCAAAAATAAACGTTCCATTAGCTTTTTTGTTTGATACAACCGCCTGGACTTGTTTTGTAAAACAGCAGCGTGGTGGTCAATTAGAATTAACAATTTAAACATTTAACCAATTCAAATAATCTAACTCAATTTTTTTCATAAATTTGCGCCTTTTACAAATACGATATGATTAAGAGACAGCAAATTAAAGATTTATTAAAATCGACTGCATTTGGCGCAGAGGTAACGGTTATGGGATGGGTTAGAACTTTCCGTAATAATCAGTTTATCGCATTAAATGATGGAAGTTGCATGGGCAATATCCAGGTAGTTATTGATTTTAATAATTTACCTGATGAGCTGTTAAAAAGAATAACCACTGGCGCTGCCATTTCCGCAACAGGAAAGTTAGTAGAATCGTTGGGAAAAGGTCAGACGGTAGAAATTAAAGCCACATCAGTTGAAATTTTAGGCGATAGCGACCCGGAAAAATTCCCTCTCCAGCCTAAGAAGCACAGCTTAGAGTTTTTACGTGAAATCGCACACCTGCGTTTCAGAACTAATACTTTTAACGCAGTTTTTAAGGTTCGCCATGCATTGGCTTTCGCTATTCATCAGTTTTACAACGAACGCGGATTTGTTTACATGCATACGCCGGTGATTACCGCTAGTGATGCAGAAGGCGCAGGTGAGATGTTTAAGGTAACAACATTAGATTTCGACAATACGCCCCGTACAGATGAAGGTAAAGTAGATTTCTCGCAGGATTTCTTTGCCCGTGCTACCAACTTAACGGTTTCAGGTCAGCTTGAAGGTGAATTGGCGGCAATGGCGTTCGGGCAGATTTATACGTTTGGCCCAACCTTTAGAGCCGAAAACTCGAACACAACTCGCCATTTGGCAGAATTCTGGATGATTGAACCTGAAGTTGCTTTTGCAGATTTGGAGGATAACATGCAGCTTGCGGAAGATATGATGAAGTATGTTATTAAATATGCTTTAGACAATTGCAAGGATGAGCTCGAGTTTTTAAATACCCGTTTGGCCGAAGAAGATAAGCAAAAACCTCAAAATGAGCGCAGCGAATTTAGTTTATTGGAAAAACTCGATTTCTGTTTGGCAAATGAGTTTGAACGCTTAACCTATACAGAGGCAATTAGAATTTTAAAGTCTTCAAAACCAAATCAGAAAAAACAATTTAAGTATTTAATTGATGAGTGGGGTGCTGATTTGCAAAGTGAACACGAGAGATACCTGGTAGAAAAACATTTTAAAAAACCGGTTATCTTAACAGATTATCCTGCAGATATTAAGTCGTTTTACATGCGCCAGAATGAACCTGATGCAGAAGGCAGACAAACTGTTGCGGCAATGGATATTTTATTCCCCGGAATTGGCGAAATGATTGGCGGTTCGCAGCGTGAGGAGCGTTTAGACCGCTTGACAAAACGTATGGAAGATATGAATATACCTCAGGACGAGCTGTGGTGGTACCTCGATACCCGCCGTTTCGGTTCGGCACCACATGCCGGTTTTGGTTTAGGTTTCGAACGCCTCGTTTTATTTGTGACGGGAATGACAAACATCCGCGACGTAATTGCTTTTCCCCGTTTCCCAAAAAACGCCGAGTTTTAGTTAGTAGTAACAGCTAAAAAGTAGAGACTAAAGCTAAAAGAATAATCATAAAAAAACCGTTTGAGCTATTCAAACGGTTTTTTTGTATCTATAATAAGAAGTGTTGTGGTTCGTGGAACCGGCCTATTGATGTTTCGTAGGAGGCTGAATAATCTACCTTCCCTCCTCGTGCATGGTATCGCTATATGGATTCGCATGCGAATAATCGACTGCCGATACTTTATAATCTGTTGGCGCAAAACTTTGCGAGCTACTTAAAGCCATTCCTAATTCGAAACGGGTTGGATAAGGAGTTTGCAACAAACTACCTGCCGGGATGTATGGAAAACTCTCCAGGTAGGATTGCATCACACTCGGACTCACCCGCCTGTTAATGTATGCCCTGCTAAGTTGACTTGGCTCCCTTAAACCCGCAGCCCCCAGTAACTCAACAGCGCTTGCAACTGTTAGGTTATGAAAATTCTTTACACGAACAGTCTTGTCTTCAACCACCAAACCTTTCATTAAACTCTGATCTTGCGTGGCTACACCTGTGGGGCAGGTATTGCTGTTACATTCGAGCGCCTGTATACAACCCAAAGCAAACATCATCCCGCGGGCCGCATTGCACATATCTGCGCCCAAAGCAATGTTTTTAACCAGGTCGAAGCCGGTAGCCACCTTGCCCGATGCGATAATTTTTATGTGTTTCTTTAAATCGAAACCGTTCAGCACGTCATACACAAAAGCAACACCCTCGCGTAAAGGCATACCTACAGAGTTCGAAAATTCCTGAGGCGCAGCCCCTGTTCCACCCTCGCCACCATCAACGGTAATAAAATCGGGGTAAATGCCAGTTTCAACCATCGCTTTGCAAATTGCATAAAACTCACTTTTCCTGCCGATGCACAATTTAAACCCAACAGGTTTCCCGTCTGATAAATCCCTAAGCTTTTTCACAAACTCTAATAAACCAATGGGCGAATTAAATGCAGAGTGTGCCGGTGGCGACAGTACATCTTTTCCTTCTGGCACCAAACGAATTCTTGCAACTTCAGCAGTAACCTTTTTTGCTGGCAACATGCCGCCATGTCCTGGTTTTGCTCCCTGCGACAACTTAATTTCTATCATTTTAACCTGCGCTGTTTTAGCCCGCTCGGCATAGGCATCGTAATTAAACGTGCCATCATTGTTTCTGCAACCAAAGTAGCCTGTTCCAATCTGCCAGATTAAATCGCCGCCCGGCTGGCGATGATAATCGCTGATGCCACCTTCTCCGGTATTGTGCGCAAAATTTCCCATCTTGGCTCCGCCGTTTAAAGCTAAAATTGCATTCTGACTTAGAGAGCCGAAACTCATGGCCGAGATATTGTAAATGCTTGCCGAATATGGTTGTTTGCACGTTGGTCCGCCGACTAAAACCCTTGGATCACTGTTCAGTTCGTGGTGTGATATTGCTGCAATACTATGGCTCAACCACTCGTAACCGTTTTCGTAAACATTCAGCTGTGTTCCGAATGGGATTGTATCATTATCTTTTTTTGCCCGTTGATAAATTAAAGAACGGTTAAGTCGGTTGTAAGGTGTTCCGTTCGTATCGCTTTCCACGAAATATTGATAAACCTTCGGTCGCAACTCTTCCATAAAATACCTTAGGCGACCGAAAACCGGGTAATTACGAACAATACTATGTTTCGGTTGATACAAATCGTAAATACCAAGAAGTACAAACGGGCCGGTGAAAAGGAATGTCCACCACAGAAACGGATGATACAAGCCCAACATAATGGTTAAGGCAATTAAAAAGGCAGCAATTGCTACAAAAGCTTTTCTCATGTTTTGTCAATTTACGTATGTATCTGCATTGCAGATGATTATTGAGTCATTTTTCAGTTGGAAGAAATCGGCGTTATGGATTCATTTCTTATTTAACTTTCAATAAACATCAAAATTAAATATAATAAAGCGATGTACAACTATTATAGATATTTAGAATCTTTATTACCGTTCTTAAACAACTCACACCATTAATTGTTATTTTTGAACCATGCTTATCAAAATATACCCAGAAAATCCCAACGAAAGAGCTATTGAGCAAGTTGTTGATGTGCTACGAAAAGGAGGAATAATTATTTATCCAACAGATACGGTATATGGTTTAGGTTGCGATATTACTAATCCAAAAGCGATTGAAAAGATTGCCAGAATACGAGGTATAAAGCCTGAAAAAGCAAATTTTTCTTTCATTTGCCATGATTTAAGTCACATTTCTGATTTTATTAAGCCTATAGATAATACCACTTTCAGGATATTAAAGAAAGCTTTGCCAGGTCCTTTCACCTTTATTTTTAACGCGAATAACAATGTTCCAAAGCTGTTAAGCTCCAACAAAAAAACTGTGGGTATCCGTGTACCAGATAATAACATTGCCAGGTGTATTGTTAAAGAATTAGGCAATCCAATTCTTTCTACATCGATTAAAGATGATGATGAATTGATTGAATATTCTACAGACCCAGAACTAATACATGAGAAATATGAAGATTTGGTAGACCTTGTAATTGATGGCGGGTATGGCGACAACGAAGCTTCTACAGTTATTGATTGTACCACAGGTGAGTTCGAAATTATCAGGGAAGGAAAAGGAAACATCGAGGATTTTCTTTAATCAAATACTATCGCTATACTATTTTTATCAACATTGGAAACAATCTTCTTTATAATCGATAAATTTATGTGATGAACGGCTAACTACCGTTTATGCAAACCACAAACTAATTTAACATCCCCTCAACATTGAATTAATATTCGAAACCTATTTTCGCATCCTAAACATCCCCTATGACGAAAAAACTACTTCCATAAAGCTGTTTGCCAGCTCAACCATTTGCTAGTCAAATGTTACCAACCTATTTCGTTTTAATTTAAGCTCTTCAATGGAGCTTACCTTCGCCTGATGGGTTAATTATCTAGTTTTCATCCTTAACAATCTGAATGGTAAAACTTTACATTTAAAGTTTCGTTATAACCGATCTTAACTGAAACGATTCTGTTTCCGGTTATTCAGCATTTCGCTAATAAATCATTTTATATCCCTATAAAATCATATGAAAAAAATTTTACTACTCTCATTGGTATTTCTTATTTCCACACATTTGTTTTCTCAGGTAAGCTTAACAACCTCACCTTATACAGAAAACTTTGATGGAATTGGAGCAGGTCTTCCAAATGGATTTACTGTTAGAACAGGTGCCAATGCAACTAACTTAGGCACTATTGCTGCGTTTACAACTACGGCCACGGCCTGGAACAACGCCACCGGTGCATTTAAAAATTTTGCTTCGGCAACCGCAGGTTCTACGGCAATAGCTACTGCGCAAGCTGCAGCTGCAGATCGAGCATTGGGCTTGAGGCAGACTGCTGCAGTTGGTGATGGCAATGGCGCTTTTGTCTTTCAGCTTGCTAATACCACAGGAAAGACGAATTTTAAATTAAGCTTCAACCTTCAGTCTCTGGATGCATCTTCACCTAGGGTAGCCACATGGCGTGTTGATTATGGCATAGGGGCTACGCCAACTACATTCACTGCACCAACAACTACAGGAACACTAATTACCGGAAATACTCAATTTACAAACAACCAGATTAGCGTTGATTTTGGCAGCGCCCTGGATAATAATGCAAACAATGTATGGATTAGGATTGTAAACTTAACTACAACAACAGGTTCAGGAAACAGACCATCTACAGGAGTAGACAATTTCAATTTAACGTTTACCGCTGGTTCCGGCACTGCTACACCAACATTGGTAGCTACCCCAACTAATTTAGCTTTCGGAAATCAAACAATAGCTACAAATTCTGCCAGTCAAAGTTTTACGTTAGCTGGCACAAATTTAACTGCTAACGCAAACATTACCACAACGTTGCCTTTCACAGTATCAAAAGACAATACAAATTTCAGCAATTCAATCTCTTACACGCTTTCAGAGATATCAACCACGCCCACAGTTTATGTAAGATTTCGTCCTACAGTCACTGGATCTGCTACAAGTAATGTGGTAATTTCGAGTACCGGTACAACTGCAGTAAATGTTGCATTAACAGGAACCGGGGTTGCTGGTGATGTAACGCCTCCCGCTACAACAAACACTTATCCCAAGGTTACAAATGCAACGCTTAATACCCTTGATTTAACAAATAACATTAACGAAAACGGAACAAGTTATTACGTTTTACTTACATCAGGTGCTGCTGCGCCGAGTCCGGTGCAGGTTAAAGTTGGTTTAGACGCGAACGGTTCGCCCGCACTTAAAGCGGCTTCCTTTCCAAATAATGCAAATGCTGATGCTACAACTACGATAAGTGGCTTAATGACAAATACAACATACCGGATTTACGTCGTTTCAGAAGATGCAGCTCTAAATTTGCAAACCACAGTTTCATCGGTTGATGCATCAACAAGCAATCCGCCCCTGGTAAGTGCACCAATAATTATAAGCCAATACTATGAGGGAACATCAACCAATAAATGGATTGAGCTGACCAACCTAAGCAATACGCCAATCAATACTGCGTCGCCTCAGTTAAAGTTAGCGCTTTACAACATTTCAGGCGATGCCGGAACAATAAACATTACCGGAGCTCCATCGCAAATCGTAAATTTAAATTTCACTATACCGGCACGGGGTTCTGTTATTTTAGGAAACACCGGCAATAGCAACACCGATGTACCGTATTTAAGTCCGGCAAGTGCTATTCAAAACAGCAACACCGTTATTAACTTTAATGGTAATGACGGCATTGCCTTGCTAGATGCTAACAATAACATAATTGATGCGTTCGGACAAGGCGTTAATGCTAAAGATGTTTCTTATGTAAGAAGCTTAAATGTTACAGCACCTAGTCCGGCTTATGTGGATAACGACTGGACCAGAACTGCCCTGGCAATCGTTCAAAATGCAATTGATGACGACGATGTAAACCGATTAGGTGTTCATTTTCCGCCAAATCTGCCTGTTTGCGCCGCACCGTCTTCCCCTGCAACAACATTAACTTTTACAACTGTTACCACCAATAGCATTACCGCAGCTTTCACCAAGTCGGCGGATGCAAATGAATACTTAATTATCAGAAGTTTAAATGCAACTTTAAGTGCCCTACCTTTTGATGGAACTGTTTACAATGTTGGTTCTGCTTTTGGAGGCGGCATCATTGCAAACAGAATTGTAAGAAATACTTTTACTGATAACGCCTTAACGGATAATACAAGCTATAATTATTTCATCATTCCGCTAAATAACATTTCTTGTACGGGTGGACCGAAATATTTAAACACAGGAATTTTAACAGGAAAACAGGCAACAAAAGCCTTATTGCCATGTACCGCACCAGTTTCACAGCCAACAAACTTCACCATAACCTCTTCAAATTACAACTTTATACAGGGGGCATTTACACCTACCAGCAATGCTGATGAATATTTGGTAGTGATGAGTACCAGCAATACCTTAAGTGCTGCACCGGTAAACCAAACTACATACACAGTTGGCGACCAGCTGGGTGGCGGTATTGTAGTAAAAAGAGGAACGGGTAATACGTTCATTAGAAATGGTTTAACACAAAACACAAATTACTACTTTTTTATATTTTCAATTAACAGCGCCTGCAGTGGCGGACCGCTATATTTAACTACGCAGCCGCTTTTGGGGAACCTGAAAACGGGCATCTTAGAACTTAATAAATTAAATTTTTATTATGGAAACTTGCACAGCCATAGCAGTTATTCTGACGGAAATAAGGATGATTTAACCAAGAAACCGGAAGATGACTATGCCTTTGCCAAGAACTCCATGAATTTGGATTTCCTTGGAATTTCTGAACATAACCACACCCAGGCGGGCATGTCGCTGGCGAGCTGGCAACCGGGAATTGATGCTGCAAAGCGGGCAACCACATCAACTTTCGTTGCCATGCACGGTATGGAGTGGGGTGTAATAAGTGGTGGCGGACACGTAATTGTTTACGGTATAGATTCATTGATTGGATGGGAACCGGGTGAAAATCAAATTTATGTCCCGAAAAGTGTGTATACGGGTGCAACCGGATTATTCAGAATTATTAATAGACATGGCCTTAATGCTGTGGCAACATTGGCGCATCCAAACACAACAGATTATAACAACATTTCTGCCACATATGATTTAAGTGCCGACAGCGCAATCGTTGGAACAGCCCTGGAAAGTGGACCGGCATTTTCAACCAACATTACCTATTCAGACCCGGCCAGCTCTATGAGTTATCTGAGTTATTACAACCGTATGCTGGCCAAAGGCTATCACCTTGGCGCAAGTATCGACCATGACAACCACAACTTAACTTTTGGCCGGCATACAAGAGCCCGTTTAGTGGTGCTCGCTCCTGCCCTTACCGAAAATGATTTATTGGATGCAATTAAAAAAATGCGCTTTTATGCTTCGCAGGATTCGGCTGCAAAAATAGTTTTCACCATAAATAAACAACCTGTTGGAAGTGTATTTAAAACTGCTGGTGCACCATTAATTGAAGTTACTTCTGTTACCACAAGTCCGGTAACCAGTATTAAGATTCTTTATGGAACACCGGGAAGTAGCGTAAATCCGGTAGAATTAACTACAAGTACATCAACAAGTTTAAGCTATACCGATAATGCTTTAGCGAATTTATCCACAGGGTATTATTATGCCGATATTTTAGAGGCAGATGGAAGTAGAATTATCACCTCACCAATCTGGTACTCCCGTGATGACGCAACCGTTAAAAAGGACCAAAACATAACCTTCGCTGCAACCAAAACAGTGACCTATGGAGACCCTGATTTCCCTGCAGGTGCAAGCAGTGACAATACAGCGATAAACATAACTTACACCAGTAGCGATACCAATATTGCAACAGTAAATAACAATGATATCCATATTGTTAAAGCTGGAACAGTTACTATCTCCGCTAACCAGACAGGTGATACATTTTTCAATCAGGCAGTGGCGAAACAACAGGTTTTAACAATAGTGCCTAAACCGATCACCGTAACTGCTGATGCAAAAACAAAAGTGGAATCTACCGTAGACCCGGCTTTTACGTACAGCGCTAGCCCTGCGCTTATAGGCGCCGATGCATTTACAGGTACATTGAGCAGAAACCCGGGCGAAACCGCGGGAAATTATGCCATCACTCAAGGGTCATTAGCACTTTCAAGCAATTACGCAATAAATTACAAGCCAGCTAATTTGCTAATTTACGCGAAACCTGCAGCAACTTTAAGCGGCAATGTTTCTGTGGCTTTAAATGCAACGGCGCCGGTAATTACCTTCACTGCCGCAGCCGGCAATGCACCTTTTACATTTACCTACAATATTAATGGCGGTGGAAACCAAACCATAACTTCATCTACAAATACTGCAACCGTAACCGCATCAACAGCAACAGTTGGCACATTTGTGTATACGGTTACCAGTATAAGCGATGCTAACAGCACACAAACACAAAATGTAACTACAACGGTGAAAGTTAATCCAATTCCTGTTGCAACTATTAGCGGCACAACTGCTGTTTGCATCAATGGCAATGCACCTATCATTACATTTACGGGTAGAAACGGAACCGCACCTTATGTTTTCACTTATAACATCAATGGAGGAACGAGTCAGACTTTAACAACCTCCGGCACAAACACAAGCGTTACTTTAACCGCACCGGCAAATGTAGCTGGAATTTTCAATTACAATTTGTTAAGCGTGGCTGACGTAAACGCATCGCAAAACCAAACAGGCACAGCTATTGTAAACATCAGGCCTTTGGCTACTGCAACGATTGCTGGTTCAACAGCGACGCCACAAAATAGCACAGCCCCAACCTTAACCTTTACCGGGGCAAATGGAACTGCACCATACACTTTCACCTACAATATTAACGGTGGAACAAACAGAACAATAGTTTCAACAGGTAATACCGCAATAATTACAGCGCCAACAACAACTGTTGGAACCTTTGTATATAATTTAGTTAGCGTAGCTGATGTAAACTGCGGTCAGCCCCAAACTGGTACAGCGACCATCCTGGTTCGTCCGCTACCGGTGGCAACCATTAGTGGTACAACTTCAGTTTGTAATTTTAGCAGCCCGCCGGTAATTACGTTTACGGGTTCGGGTGGTACTGCGCCATACACATTTACGTATACCCTAAACGGCGGTAGTAATCAAACGGTTAGTACGAATACCGCTTCGGCCACTGTGGCTGCACCAACTGGCGCTACCGGTACTTTTGTGTACGCACTGGTAAGCGTAGCTGATGCTTACGGAACGCAAACCCAAACTGGGAATGCAACGGTTACTGTAAATCAGCTGCCTGTAATTGCCATTAGCAGCAATAAAGGGATCAGCATATCTAAAGGCGAAGCAATTATTTTAACGGCGACCGGCGGTACTCAATACAACTGGACAGGTGCAGACATGACCAGCGGACAAAATGCTGCAGCCGTAACCATCCGCCCAAAACAGAGCGGAAATTATCGCGTTTTGGTAACCAACGCCAGTGGTTGCACAGCTGAGCAAAGTATCTTCATTAATGTTGTCGATGATTATAAATTAGAAGCAAGCACAGTGGTTACGCCAAATGGCGATGGTTATAATGATAAGTTCATTATCAAAAACATCGATTATTATCCAAACAACACTTTGAGAATTTTTGACAAAGCCGGGCGCATACTATACACCAAAAGAACATACGCCAATGATTGGGATGGAACTATAAATGGCAGTCCGCTCGCCGAAGGAACTTATTATTACATCATCGATTTAGGAAACAACATTGGTACTTTCAAAGGATTTATTAACATCATCAGAGACTAATTACAGACATGAGAGCAATTACATTTTATATAAAGCAAATAAGTCGCGTAACGTTTCTATTTGCAGCAAGTATGCTATTTTTTAGCGTTTCAAAAGCACAGATTCTACCTTTAAACGCACAGTACTTTCAAAACCGTTATTTGGTTAATCCATCAATGGCAGGTATAAACGAGGGTTTAAACATCAATGGAAGTTTCCGCAAGCAATGGTCGAATATTCCCGGTGCACCACTTACTCAAAGTGTAACATTAGATCAGCAGGCAGGCAAAGTTGGCTGGGGAGCTAACATATACAATGAAAAATCGGGAGGTTTGCAGCGCACAAAAATGGTTGGAACTTTCGCATATCACCTACCTTTGAATGCTGATGACCAAAAGTTAAATTTTGGTATCTCCTTTGGAGCTAGTCAGGACAAGCTCGATTTAAGCAGCATTAAAAACAGCGACCTAAATGACCCAGCGATAGCCCGCTTTAACGACAGAGGTTATTATTTCGATGGCGATTTCGGTGTATCTTACACTTCGCCAGGTTTAAATATTGAAGCTGCCATTCCGAACATGCGCTCCGTTTTTAGAGATGATGACTTGAACTATGCAGATAAGCCTACCTTTTATTCTGCGGTAGGCTATAAGTTTAGTTTTGGAGAAGGTATTAATGCTATAAGCCTGGAGCCTAAGGGAATTTTTAGAGGAATTAAAAACTATAAGAATTTGTGGGATGCAGGAATCAACGCAAACTTCGCAAATGATAAGTTATCTGTGATGGCAATGTACCACAACACTCAGAATGCAACTGTAGGTTTCGGCATGAATTACAAATCTACTTTGTATTTTATGGCTTATTACAACACGGCTACTTCTGCAATAAGTGGGTATACCGATGGCGATTTCGAAATAAACCTTCGGGTAAATATCGGCAAGAAAAAATAGCTTGATACTTAGAATGTTTTGTCGACTGGTTTTCCAGGCTCGGCAAATAAAAATTAATGAGCCGCAAACCAGGAGATTTACTTCTGATTTGCGGCTTTTTTAATAATTTACCTTAACAATAAGATTTATTTTTTCGATTCCGGCTGTTTTTAATGATTACTTTTAGCGATTAGATTTTAACTTTTACAACGAAGTCATCATCAAAATTAGCAGAGAAAACCTCAAAAACTACCTCCCACTCGTCCTTGACTAATTCCTCAATAAAATTTCTAAAAATTTTTTCAAAAGAAATGAAGTTGATTCCAGGTTTGGTAACCACCAGATAAGCAGATTCAGACTTAACAATAACCTCCTGGACTTCATCAGGCCACCTGTCTCTAATTTTTTTAGGAAGTTTCAAAAACTGCTGTGCTTTAATAAAACGACTTACTGATTTGATGAATTCTTGTTCCAGTCTTACATTATCACTATGCCAACAACCAGTTTCTATATCTAATTGGCCCAAAATTTCATCATCATCCAAAATTAAAAACGGACTTTCTGAATTCTCCTGTATCAAAATACAGGCACTTAAACCCAAATCTGTGCCCGAATCTTCATATATGTATTGAAACTTAATCATTGGTAAAAGGTTTAATGATGTGCCTGAAAGTGAGGTTAATTCTCGGCTTCATGTTTTTTTTTGATTTAGCAATACGACGATCCCATTTCTGTTGAAGGTCGCCCTTCATAATTAATAATGAGCCATGACCAAGTCTAACTGAGTATTTCTCCTGATGATTTGATTTCAACCGGATATCGAAAGACCGTACTTGTCCAAAAGATAAGGAGGCAATAACAGGGTGGGAACCCATTACTGTTTCATTATCGCTATGCCAGGTTACGGAATCTTGCCCATCACGATAATAATTTAAGAGGACACTATTAAATGAAATACCTGCAACCGGTTCAACTAATTTTTTTAGTTTTAGAAGTGCCGGAGTCCAGTTTACAGGAATCGATTTACCCAAGGCTGCATAATCAATTTCTTCGCCATCACCGTACCATGCACTTAATCTTGGCGTTATAACTTCCTTATCATAATAACGCAAAATCTTTTGTTTCCATGGCGTATATACCAGTAAATGAGATAATAACATATCGCTTTGAAAGGCATCAATAAATCCTTCATGGTACTCAAGTACATCATTTGGCAAGCCTTTCGTTTGTCCGCTTTCGGCAAAAAAACTTAACTGTTCCATAAAACAAAAGTGCAAAACTTTTTTTGAATTACTAATATTTTTAGCATTATATTTGTTATCTCCTTAAAAGAAAACCATTTTGTGGTTTATAATAATGATAGCATATGATGCCTACTAAAAAAAACCTGATTGAACATCTTCGGAAAGAAATTTTCCGCATGCAGGGCTTTAGCGTAGCAGGTAAATCGGGCGGTATTAATTTTGGTTTGCAAAAGATTGAGGATTCGTTTCCAAATTCGGTATTCCCGACTGGCGCAATACATGAATTTCTTTGCATGGCTAATGAAGATCATGCTGCCAGTGCCGGCTTTATAAGCGGATTATTAAAAACACTTTCTGCAAAAGGTAGTCCGATGATATGGGTTTCTACCAATCGAAATTTATTTCCCCCGGCATTGAAAAGTTTTGGCATCGAGCCAGACAGGATTATCTTCATTGATGTAAATAAAGAAACAGATGTACTTTGGGCAACGGAGGAAGCCCTAAAATGTAATGGCCTTGCAGCGGTAATTGCCGAAATAAGCGACCTGAGTTTCACGCAATCTCGCAGGCTTCAACTTGCTGTAGAGCAAAGTAAGGTAACTGGTTTTATCCTCAGAAGGAATGAGGAAAGAATGACAGCAAGCCCTTGTGCGGCACGCTGGAAAGTATCGCCATTGCCCACAGCTGCTGAAGATGAACTTCCGGGTTTGGGTTTTCCAACCTGGAGTGTTGAACTGTTGAAAGTAAAAAATGGAAAACCCGGAAAATGGACTGTTCAATGGTTTGCAGATAATTTCAAGATTTTAAGTACACAACCAGTTGTTGAGACTATAAACTTTTCTAAAGCAGTTTAGCATGGAAAAAAGATATATGACGATATGGTTCAGGTATTTACTGGCAAACCGGATGACTTTACGCAAACCTGAGCTTAAGGATAAATCCTTTGTTTTTAAATCGACTGTAGCAAATCGCGTAGTAGTCTCCGCATGTAATAATAATGCACAAAAGCAAGGCATTTTCATCGGAATGCCGCTAGCAGATGCTATGGCTATCCTACCGGATTTAGAAGTTTTTCAGGAAATCCCTAAACAAAATGAGCGGCTTTTAAAAGCCCTGGGTAAATGGTGTATTCGTTACACACCAATTGTAGCTGTAGATTTGCCTTGCGGATTGATATTTGATATTAGCGGTTGCACACATTTATGGGGTGGTGAAGCAGGATATTATAAAGAAATAATTAACCGGCTGCGCAATCTTGGTTACGATGTTCGTGGTGCAATTGCCGACACAATCGGTGCTGCACGTGCCGTAGCACATTATGGAAACATTAGCCCTATTGTAAAAAGCAAAAAACAACACGAAGCTTTATTACCCTTACCACCCGCGGCACTCCAGTTAGAAAATATAACCTTGCAGAAATTAAATAAGTTAGGGTTAAACACCATAAACAGCTTTATTTCCATGCCGCGGTCTGTGTTGCGCAGGCGTTTTGGCGAAAATATGTTGCAGCAAATTGCCAGAGCTTTAGGTGATGAAGAAGAACACATAAAGCCTATCCAGGTACCACAACCTTATGAGCAGCGCCTGCCGAGTATAGAACCCATTAGAACTGCAACAGGGATTGAAATTGCCATTAAAAACTTGCTCGAATTACTTTGTAAACAATTAAGCAATGATGGTATGGGTTTGAGGGCTGCCTCTTTAAACTGTTACCGTGTTGATGGAAAAATTATTAGCGTAAATATCGGCACTAATATGCCTAACAGCAACCCGAGCCATTTATTTAAACTTTTCGAACTTAAAATTGCTTCCATTGCCCCTGCTTTGGGTATAGAACTATTCATTATGGAAGCCACAAAAGTAGAAGAACTTAATCCTGTGCAGGAAATTTTATGGCAAAAAGAAGGCGGCTTAGATGAAATGTGTTTGGCAGAATTATTAGACCGGCTCGCAGGCAAATTAGGAAATTCTGTTATTCACCGCTACCTGCCACAGGCCAGATATTGGCCAGAGCGATCTATAAAAGCTGTGAATTCTTTTAGTGAGAAACTTGAAATTGGATGGATGAACGACAGACCACGGCCGGTTCAGCTGCTAAACAAGCCTGAAGCAATTGAAGTGACTGCTCCGATTCCGGATTACCCACCAATGCTATTTCGTTATAAAGAACAAACCCATAAAATAAAAAAAGCCGATGGACCTGAAAGAATAGAACGCGAATGGTGGCTGGATGAAGGTCAGCATCGTGATTATTACACCGTTGAAGATGAATCGGGGAAACGCTATTGGCTGTTCCGTTCTGGCCATTACAATGGTGAGAAACCTTCTGGTTGGTTTATTCATGGCTTTTTCGCTTAAAAATTATGCAATACAGTGAACTACAGGTAACAAGCAATTTCAGTTTCTTACGCGGCGCCTCGCATCCGGAAGAATTGGTTGAACAGGCAGCTTTTTATGGTTATAAAAAAATAGCAGTAACCGACAGAAATACGCTGGCAGGGATTGTACGTGCACATGTTGCAGCAAAAAAAGCTGGAATAGATTTTATTCCAGCCTGCCGGCTCGACCTATTGGATGGGCCTTCATTGCTTGCCTATCCTAAAAATATTAAAGCATACGGACGTCTATCTGCATTGCTTAGCCTCGGCAACAGCAGAGCCGAAAAGGGAAAATGCCACATTAACAAAGCCGATGTTTATGATCATGCTAAAGACATCATATTTATTGCCATCCCGCCGGATAAGCTAAATACCCTTTTCGATTTTGAAGATAATTTTAAAATGCAATTGGCAGAATACCGAAAAGAGTTGGGTGATAAGCTTTACCTTGCGGTTTCAAAAAGTTATCTGGGAGATGACCAAAAAAGAATATTTCGCCTTTCGCAACTCTCGAAAACGTTGCAAATTCCGCTTGCGGCCACCAATGATGTACATTACCATAACCATGAAAGAAGAGAACTGCAAGATATTTTAACCTGTGTTCGAGAAAAATGCACCATACACACTGCAGGATTTTTGCTTCATCAAAATGCCGAACGACACTTGAAGCCGGTGGAAGAAATGCAACGGTTGTTCCTTCAATATCCCCACGCGATTGAAAACTCGAACAACATTGCTCAAGCTTGCACCTTTTCACTTGATAGTCTCAATTATGTATATCCAGAAGAAATCACCTCTGAAGGGCGGACACCACTTCAAGAATTGATTCACCTTACCTGGCTTGGTGCCAGCGAAATGTTTGGCGAAAATATTCCTGATAAAATAGCGCATAATATCCGTTACGAACTCGCATTTATGGAAGAAATGAATTATGCTTCTTATTTCCTCACTGTTTATGATATTGTAAAATTCGCACGCTCAAAGGGTATTCTTTGCCAGGGTCGGGGTTCTGCTGCCAATTCTACAGTTTGTTATTGCCTTGGCATCACTTCTGTAAATCCAACTAAATTCGATCTGCTTTTCGAACGCTTCATTTCTTCTGCACGGAATGAACCTCCTGATATTGACGTTGATTTTGAACATGAACGGCGTGAGGAAGTAATTCAATACATCTATCAAAAATATGGAAGAGACCGGGCTGCTATTGTGGCTACTGTAACGCAGCAGCACCAAAAAGGTGCCATTAGAGATGTTGGTAAGGCAATGGGTTTATCTGTTGATACAGTAAACAAGCTTTCCTCTGCCATTTGGGAATTTACCGATGAATGGTTCGAGCCAGAGCGCATAATAGAAGCAGGTTTAAATCCTAAAGACCCCCACCTTAAAAAAGTATTGCAGTTAACCGGCCAAATGATGGGCTTTCCCAGACAATTAGGTCAGCACACTGGAGGTTTTGTAATTACCCAGGGAAAACTTACGGATCTTTGCCCCATTCTTAATGCCCGAATGGCCGACCGTACCAATATTGAGTGGAATAAAGACGATATTGATGCACTCGGTTTTTTGAAAATCGATGTGCTGGCGTTGGGTATGCTAACCTGCATCAGTAAAGCTTTCACCCTGGCTAAACAGCATTATAACCTCGACCTTAGTCTGGCAAAAATCAATGAAAAAGACGATTCAAAGGTGTATGAAATGATTAGTCATGCAGATACTATTGGTGTTTTTCAAATCGAAAGTCGTGCCCAGCAATCCATGTTGCCCCGCCTTAAGCCTAAATGTTTTTATGATTTGGTAATTGAGGTGGCTATCGTCCGCCCGGGACCAATTCAGGGCGACATGGTGCATCCTTACTTACGTCGTAGAAATAACGAGGAAAATGTAGAATACCCATCAGAAGAACTGGAAGAAATACTGAAACGTACTTTAGGTGTTCCTCTTTTTCAGGAACAGGCAATGAAAATAGCCATTGTTGCTGCAGGCTTTACACCTACAGAAGCCGACGAATTACGCCGGAGTATGGCAACTTTCAAATTCAAAGGACTTGTTAATCAATTTGAGCGAAAACTTATCGATGGCATGCTGGCAAAAGGCTACACAGAGGAATTTGCGAAAAGGATATTCCGCCAGCTGGAAGGCTTTGGCAGTTATGGTTTCCCTGAAAGCCATGCTGCAAGTTTCGCACTTCTGGTTTATGTTTCCTGCTGGCTTAAATGTTATTATCCTGATGTATTTGCCACAGCTTTGTTAAACAGTATGCCAATGGGTTTTTATCAGCCGGCGCAAATTGTAATTGATGCCAAAAACCATGGCGTCGAAGTATTGCCTGTAGATATTAATTTTTCAGAATGGGATAACTTACTGGAAGGCAAAAACGATAAATACCACAAAATTCGTTTAGGCTTTCGTCAGATTAAAGGCATCCGGGAAGAGGAAATGCAAAAGCTTAGCCAAAACCGAAGTCAGCACTACCGAACCATCCCTGAACTTATGGACAAAGGCATTTCGCAAGCTACCTTGGAGCGCTTGGCTGATGCAGATGCCTTTCGTTCTATTGGCCTCGACCGCCGTCAGGCTCTGTGGGAAGTTTCAGCGCTTGCAGATAAACCGATAGCTCTTTTTCAAGGTCAACCCTCAGAAACTGAAAAAGAAACACAGATAGAATTACCGTTGATGAGTGTTTCTGAACATGTTGTCCAGGATTATGCAACTACATCACTATCCTTGAAGGCACATCCGGTAAGTTTTGTACGCGAAAAATTGCAGCTTTTAAAAATTCTATCAACAAAGGAAACCGCTGAAAGCTGGGATGGACGACTGATAAAAGTTGCCGGATTGGTGCTGGTAAGGCAACGCCCTGGGACTGCCGGAGGCGTTTGTTTCATCACCATTGAAGATGAAACCGGAGTAGCCAATCTTGTGGTTTTTCAACATCTGTTCGAAAAATACCGAAAAGAAATACTTGGCGCCAGGCTCCTCATGGTAGAAGGAAAACTCCAACGCGAAGGTGAGGTAGTACATATTATCGTTCAACGCTGTTTCGACCTTACTAAAATGCTTCGTTCCTTAACCAAAGGTGAAAAAGAAGAACTGCCTTTACTCACCCTTTCAAGGTCTGATGAAAGAGCACCATTTCCTGCTGCGCAAAATAAACGGACGCTTGTAAGGGAAGATGCATCAGAAAAAGCCATACCAGAAGCGAGAAACTTTAGATAATAATCGTAAATTCTAAAGTAAAATAATTGGAGTTTGCTTCGGTAAATCAAAAATCAAATATTTTGAGTACATTAAATTAATAGCGTAAATCTCCTTATTTCCCTAACAAAAAACATAACTTATCAAGCTAACTGAAATGAGTTCCTTAATATTAACAGCAAGAATAGATTCTGAAAATCAGGTGTTTTTTGATAAGATGCGTCAACAGCATTTTCCTAAGGAAATCAATCTTTTGAAAGCACACCTGACATTATTCCATAAATTGCCTGATGCCCCTGAAACCTACGAAATTTTGGAGCAAGTGCTCGAAAAGCCTTTCGAAGCAACCATTAGTGAAATAAAAAGTATCGGCCGTGGTGTTGCCTACTTTCTTTCCTCGCCAGAACTTTTACAAATTCGTTCTTCACTAAAGCATAAATTTCAAGCACAGCTTTCCTTACAAGATCAGCAAGGCTACAGGCCACATATTACCATTCAAAATAAGGTTAAACCAGAAGATGCAAAGCAGTTGCTTCAGGAAATTGCTTCTTCGTTTGAACCATTTAAGATTGTAATTGAAGGATTAGACTTATGGTATTACCTGGATGGACCATGGAAACATGCCACGCACCTCCCCTTTTGGTCCTAGTAAGCTTCGAGGATTAGTCGCCAGTTTTAGGCCAGCTTCAACAATACAGGCAATGGTAACCCATTGTAAGCATAATTGAAATTTAAAAAAATCGAAAAAAAAGCGCCCCCAAACGGGGCGCCTTTAATCATTAGGTGTGTCTTTTAATTAGGTTATGTGGTGGTATCTTCAACTGGCGCATCTGGTGCGTTTGTTGCCACCGATTTGATTCCATTTTCACAGCCTGCTGATGTTTCATACATTTCGCTGGTTCCAATTATTTGTCCATTGGCCGCTTTAAGATTGAAATAGGCTTTACCACTAACCGCTGTTTTACGATCGAACTTCGTGTCATCCTACGAATTAACTCTTACCGAATCAATACCGCTTTCACATCCAGCTTTTGATGCATAGCCCTCGCTTGCTAGAATTGGCTGTCCGTTACCGGCATCAAGATTAAATTGGAACTCGCCGTTTGTTCTTTTTTTGATTACAAATTTTCCCATGGTTTTAAATTTAGGTTAACGTAATCATGGGGCATAACAATAGGATGGTGGAAAAATATGAATTTTTGATTAAAAAACCATGTAAAAAGATAATTCTTAAAGCAGGCAAATAAGGCGATGTTGAATATTATTTACTCCGATTCCCACATCTTTTTAGAATAAAATGAGTTTGTCAAACATTATTAAAACGCCGGTTCTTTGGTGAGTTTCTATTGGTGAACGAACTGCAGGAATCATATTAGGGCTAAAAAGTTCTGTGCCAGTCAATTGTTGCACAAGATTTTTACAAGAAGCTAAAAACCATAATCAAGCATTGCTGTTTACAATCTTGTGTATCGAAGAATCGCTATACCAACTGCTTAAATTTCCAAAAAGCCAGGAGCATGAAACAAAACAAAACGCAACTTACCCCTGATGAATTAAAGCTATTCGGCGATTTAATGCCAGAAGAGCTGGAAGAAGTCATCCAATCTGGTTTTAACCGGCGTCATTTCGTTAAGCTTATGGGTTTGGCTACCGCCGGTTTACTGGCTAGTTACACACTTGGCGCAACACAATTATTTGCTCGCCCGGTGGCGCCAGATGAAATTCCTGATCTCCTACCCGAGGCCATCGAAAATGGCGTTAATGTAACTTTTAAAGTAAATTCAGGTACTAGAAGTGTGCTGGTTGATTCGAGAATGACCCTTTTGGATACGCTTCGCGAAAGAATTGGCTTAACAGGAACAAAAAAAGGTTGCGACCATGGCCAGTGTGGCGCTTGCACTGTTATCGTAAATGGTGAACGCGTTTTATCGTGCCTCACCTTAGCGGCCACCTGTCAGGGTAAATCAGTTCTCACGATAGAAGGGCTGGCAAAAGGTAATGAGCTCCATCCCATGCAAACTACATTTCTTAAACACGATGGCTTTCAGTGTGGCTTCTGTACACCTGGGCAAATCTGTTCTGCTGTAGCGTTGATGAAAGAAGCAAAGGAAGGCCAGGCTAGTTTTGTAACTAAAAATATAAGTGCTGAAGCAAAACCTCTTATGTTATCCGATGAAGAAATCTCAGAGCGTATGTCGGGAAATATTTGTCGCTGTGGTGCATACCCCAACATTGTTGCGGCAATTAAAGAAGCCCAAACCGGTAAAGACGTTCCTCAAACCTGGCTTTTTACGGATTAATAATAAGCAACTATGAAACCATTTAAGTTTATTTCGGCTACCAGTCAGGAGCAAGCGGTTACCATGCTCAGTAAAAATGCCGAAGCCGCATATTTGGGAGGTGGAACAAACCTTCTTGATTTAATGAAGGAGCATGTTGCGCTTCCTAATGAGCTTATCGACATTGGAAACCTCAAGCTAAAAGAAATTAAGGCAACAACAGGCGGGTATTCTTTAGGAGCCCTTGCTAAAAACACCGATACTGCAAATCACCCATTGGTGCGTTCAAACTTGCCAATGTTAAGTAAGTCAATATTGGCCGGAGCCTCCGCTCAGATAAGAAACATGGCAACAAATGGTGGCAATCTACTTCAGCGTACACGTTGTAGTTATTTTTACGATATTTCCATGCCCTGCAATAAAAGGGTGCCCGGAAGCGGTTGCGCAGCACTTGAAGGGTTCAATCGAATGCATGCAATTTTCGGCTGGTCTGAACATTGCGTCGCCGTTTATCCTTCTGATATGGCCGTTGCACTTGCTGCTTTAAATGCAACTGTTAAAGTTCAAAATAGCAAAGCAGAACGTACTATAGCATTCAGGGATTTTCATTTGCTACCGGGAAATCATCCGGAGAGAGATAATAGCTTAACGCATGGCGAACTCATCACAGCCATCGAGATACCAAAAAACAATTTTTCAACGCATTCTGCATACGTTAAAGTTCGGGATAGAAATTCGTACGCGTTTGCCTTGATTTCAGTTGCCGCGGGCCTACACCTGAGCGGGAACATTATACAATCTGCTGGTATTGCAATGGGCGGCGTTGCACATAAGCCATGGAGAGCACTGAAAGCAGAAGAATTTCTTAAAGGTAAAGTGGCGACGACAGCAAACTTTACCGAGGCCGCAGAAATAGAAATGGCCGGAGCAAAGGCACTTTCGCACAACAAGTTTAAAATAGAAATGGGCAAAAGAACGCTGATTAATGCGCTAGAAATGGCGCTTAAAGGTTAGATAAAATTTAGCATGGAAGACAGCAAAAAATCTATCGGTAAAGGTATCGATCGCATTGACGGGATTTTGAAAATTACCGGTAAAGCAAACTACGCTACCGATTATCCTGCGAAAAACATGGCCTACGCGGTATTGTTTAAAAGTACCATCGCCGCCGGGGAAATTAAAAAAATCGATACCAGTGAAGCTGAACGTTATCCTGGCGTTTTAAAAGTGATTACGCATGAGAATGCACCGAAACTAAACCCCGAAGGCGGTTTAAGGGGCGGCGCTTTGCTGCAAAGCCCTCAAATTACTTTTCATGGCCAGCACATTGGTATGGTTGTAGCCGAAACTTTTGAACAGGCAACCGCTGCAGCACATTTGGTTAAAGTGGAATACACCAAGAAATCCGAAAAAATAGATTTCGAAAAACTTGCACAAACGCCGGAGATGCCAAAAGGGAAAGAATTGGCTGATTTAGTTCGTGGTGCCGGAAAATCGGCCCTCGATACTGCAGAAGTTAAAGTAGAAGAAACCTATGAAACGCCAATAGAACATCACCATCCTATGGAACCCCATTCTACAATGGCAATTTGGGAAGGTGAAAAGTTAACGCTTTACAATGGTTCACAAATTATAAACGGCGCTCAGAGCGCAGCAGCCGCAACCCTAAACTTAAAATCAGAACAAGTTCGAATTGTTTCACCTTTTATTGGTGGCGGCTTTGGTTCAAAAGGCGGACAATGGGCAAACCTGGTGTTAGCCGCTGTGGCCGCAAAAATGGTTGGAAGGCCAGTTAAATTAGCACTTACCAGGCAGCAAATGTTTAATTCGGTGGGTTTGAGGCAACGTAACATTCAAAAGCTGAGCATCGGTGCAACAAAAGAAGGTAAATTGCTAACCTTGGCCCATGAGATCATTTCGCACACCGCTGTAGACAGCGAGTACATTGAGCCTTGCGGCGATTGCACCAAGATAATGTATGCTGTTCCAAATAGTCTGATAAGTTATCGGGTTGTTCCGATGAATTTAATCTTACCAACCTACACCCGCGGCCCGGGAAAATCGACTGGGAGTTTTGCGCTGGAATCTGCAATGGACGAACTGGCTTATAAACTTAACATGGATCCGATAGAATTAAGGATAAAAAATGAACCGGAAAAAGACCCTTCAAACGGAAAGCCCTGGTCATCTAGAACAACCGTTAAGTGTTTGCAGGAAGGTGCCAAAGCGTTTGGATGGAACATGAGGAAACTAGGGCCGGGAACAAACAAAGTTGGCGATGATTTTATTGGTTATGGTGTTGCCTGCGGTACCTATCCTGCAAGGCAAAGAGAAAGTTCGGCAATAATTAAACTTAAGTTAAAAGACAGAAAAGTATATGCGACCGTTGAAATTGCTGCTTCTGATTTAGGCACAGGAACACATACAATACTGGCGCAAACCGCCGCAGATGGTTTGAGCATACCTGTGGAACAGATTAGCGTTAAACTTGGCGACTCGGATTTACCTCCGGCAGCAGGTTCTGTTGGTTCTGTTGGTGCGTCGAGTTTTGCCAACGCCGTTAATGATGCCTGTACCAAAATAACACATGAATTGCTGGCCAAATCCGGAAAGCAATTTTTTGTCCGCCCAACAGCGGCACAGTTGATGATTTCAGAAAATACCGCTGAATTTGAAACGCGTTCCAATTCAAAAGCACCAGCCGACGCCGAAAAATTTTCGTCCCATAGTTTCAATGCAAACTTTGCTGAGGTTAGGGTAAACGGGATTACTGGAATGGTTAAAGTAACCCGGTTTCTGGCCGTTACAGGCGCAGGCAAAATTTTGAATCCTAAAACAGCAAGGTCACAAATAATTGGTGGCAACGTGTGGGGAATTGGAATGGCTTTAACAGAAGAATCCGTAATCGACCCCAGATATGGCAATTTTGCAACGCGATCTTTTGCTGACTATCACGTGCCAAGCAATCTCGATATCGGTAACTTGGATGCAATGTTCGTGAACGAGCAAGATATTATCCCGAATAAAATGGGTGTAAAGGGTATTGGCGAAGTTGGTATTGTTGGTGTAGCTGCTGCTGTAGCCAACGCTGTTTTTAATGCAACGGGCAAGCGAATAAGATCGTTACCAATAACACCAGATAAGCTTCTTTAAAAATGTTGTGAGACTGCTTAAGTAGCCGCAAAGCAAAGCTTAGAGAAACCATATAAGACATCAGCAACTGTAAACACATTTGTTTAATGCCTTATATGGTATTACTTATTTTGAATAGTTAACAATTTAACTCGTAACGAATGCTGAATTAGTTCCAACCGCCGCCTAATGACCTATACAAGCCAACAACCGCGTTCAGCTGCTCGGTTTTGATGGTGGTTAGTTCCAACTCGCTTTGCAATAAATTGCCTTGGGCAGTAATTACTTCGAGATAATTAGCCATGCCGCTTTTAAATAGTAAGCTCGCATTTTTTGAAGCCTGTTGTAATGTCTGCGCTCTTTTTTCAGCAATGCTGTATTGGGCTTTCAGTTTTTCTACTTTCGTTAACTCGTCAGAAACTTCGCCTACTGCATTGATTACCGATTGGCGAAATTGAATAACAGTTTTTTCTCTGTCAATTTTGGCAAGCTCCAAGTTGGATTTAAGCTGACCTCGTTGAAAAATCGGCTGTGTAATGCCACCAGAAACCAACCCAAATAACGAGGCCGGCATACTAAACCAGTTGCTTGCTTTAAAAGAATTAATGCCTCCGCTTGCACTGATGACCAGAGATGGGTACAGACTTGCTGTTGCAACGCCAACTTTAGCATTCGCAACATTCAAAGCAAGTTCTGCGGATTTAATGTCGGGCCTGCGACTAAGCAATGCTGATGGAAACCCTGCATTTAAATCCTGAGGTATTGCCATTTTATCTAAGCGATTTGTACGGTTAATCGATTTCGGTAAAGTACCAATTAAAACGCTTAGGGCATTTTCCTGTAACGCTACATTTTGCTCCAGGCGGGGAATCAGTTGCGCCGCATTTAGCTGTTGCGCCTCTGCCTGCTGAATGGCCAGCGAAGTTACCTGACCAGCATCAAACTGCAGGTTAATAATTCTTAAAGTGCTGTCATTCAGTTTTAAATTTTTCCTCGCGATTTCCAATTGTGCATCCAACATCAGCAGATTATAATACCCTTGCGCAACGTTTGCAACCAAACGGGTTTGAACGGCTTCACGAGCCTCTTCCGTTTGCAAAAAACTTGCTAAGGCACCCGCTTTTTGGTTGCGGATTTTGCCCCAGATGTCAGCCTCCCAAAATACACCAAGGTTTGCATTATAATCTTCAATATGGGTAGAACCAGTAAACTGATTAAGGCTTAAACCGTTTAAACTGTTATCAGATGGGCGACTGGAGCTCGCTGTAACCTGCAATTTCAGCTCCGGTAAATAACCCAGTTTAGATTGTTTAAATAACACTTCGGCCGCATCAATGTTCTTCAACGCGATCTGCATATCGTAGTTCTTGACCAAAGCCGTATCAATTAAATTCTGTACGGTAAGGTCGTTTATGAAATTCTTCAGAGGCAAATCGCCAATGCTTGAAGAATCTTTTGGTGCCATGTTTCTAAACATTTTAGGCGCCAAACTTTCTGGCAAAGCCAGATCTTTAGAAACCGAACATCCACTCCAGATTAACGCAAGGAGCAGGATGGTAAAAATATTAAACCGTTTCATATAATTCGTGATTTATAGTCGGTTCCTCGTGATATGAACGAACCTCCTCTTGTGATTTTTTTGAAAATTTTTCCTGAACAGCCTGGAATAAAACGAAGAGTACAGGAATGATGAACAAACCTAAAATTACTCCTGAAATCATTCCTCCGGCTGCGCCGATACTAATTGAGTGGTTACCCTGAGCAGACGGACCAGTAGCACCCATCATTGGAATTAAGCCTACAATGAAGGCAAGGGAAGTCATAATAATTGGGCGTAACCTTGATTTTGCCGCTTCTAAAGCAGATGAAACCAGTGGTTGGCCGGCACGCCTACGCTGTACCGCAAACTCCACAATTAAAATTGCATTTTTTGCGAGCAAACCAATAAGCATTATCAGTGCTACCTGAACATAAATATTATTTTGAATTCCTGTTAAACCGATGGCGACGAACACACCAAATATTCCAGCCGGGATGGATAAAATTACGGCAAGTGGTAAGATGTAACTTTCGTATTGTGCCGATAGTAAAAAGTAAATAAATACCAGACACAATAGAAATATCACAGTTGATTGCCCACCTGAAGAAATTTCCTCTCTTGTTTGGCCTGAGAATTCGTAGCTATAACCCGCAGGCAAGTGTTTTTCAGCAACTTCTTCAATCGCTTTAATCGCCTGTCCGGAACTGAAGCCCGGTTTTGGAATGGCATTGATGGAAATCGAATTGAACAAATTGTACCTTGATGCTGTTTCAGAACCATAAATACGACTAAGTTTTACCAAAGTATTAATCGGAACCATTTCGCCGCGGTTACTTTTTACAAAAACCCTGTCAATGCTGGATGGGTCTGCCCTATCCTGAACATCGGCCTGCACAACCACACGATAATATTTACCAAAACGGTTAAAATCTGACGCTTGGGCACTACCAAAATAGGTCTGCATTGTCTGCAAAATATCTTTAACATTTACGCCCAGTTGGTCGGCTTTTTCATCATTAATGTCCAGTTGCAACTGCGGATAATCGGCCTTAAAACTGGTAAATGCGACGGCAATTTCCGGGCGTTTCATTAACTCGCCGATAAACTGCTGAGAAATACCACTGAATTTATCCAGTTTACCACCTGTTTTGTCTTGCAGTACCATATCCAACGCTTCCACGTTACTAAATCCCGGAACGGTTGGAAAGCTAAATACGAAGAAGCTTCCGCCAGAAATTGCACCTAATTTCCCACGAACCTGATTCATAATTTCCTCAATGTTTTTCACCGCTCCGCGTTCCTCATTCGGTTTCAACAGTACGAAAACCACTGCAGAAGAAGGACTTGTTGAATTGGTAAGGAGGTTGAAACCCGAAATCGCAGTTACATCCCTTGAGGCATCGAGTTTACTTAATAGCGTTTCTGCCTCTGTCATTACTTTTTGAGTTCCATCCAACGATGTTCCTGACGGCGTGTTTACGGCAATGGCGATAAATCCTTGGTCTTCTGTCGGAATAAAGCCGGCCGGTGTGGTCTTAACCATAAAAACTGTGGCCAATGTAATCAGAGCCAAACCGCCCATACTTAACCATTTATGCCGAACCAAAAATTTCAGTCCGCCAACATAGCGGTTAGTTAAGGAATTGAAACTATGGTTAAAACCATTAAAAAACCTTTGTTTAAAATTTGGTTTAACCTCTGGGTTTTCGCTCTGCGGTTTATGATTGTCTTTTAAGAACAAGGCCGCAAGCGCCGGACTTAAAGTTAGTGCGTTCACCGCGGAAATTACAATCGCTATGGCCATAGTAAAGGCAAACTGGCGATAGAAAACTCCGGTAGAGCCTTCCATAAATCCGACAGGTAAAAATACCGCCGCCATAACAAGGGTAATGGAAATGATGGCACCGGTGATTTCGTGCATCGCCTCGTGTGTGGCCGCTTTCGGGCCCAAATGCTTATGCTCCATTTTGGCATGCACCGCTTCCACTACCACAATCGCATCATCTACCACGATACCAATGGCCAGAATTAACGCAAACAACGTTAATAAGTTGATGGAAAAACCAAACAACTGCATAAAAAAGAAGGTTCCTAAAATAGCAACCGGAACTGCAATGGCCGGAATAAGAGTTGAGCGGAAATCCTGCAGGAATAAAAATACAACAATGAAAACCAGAATAAACGCTTCTACCAAGGTATGCTCCACCTGTTCAATCGATTGATCTAATGAAACTTTGGTACTGTAAAAAATGTTCTTTCTAATACCGGCCGGAAAAGTTTTTTCCTGTTTAGCCATCAGCTTATTAATCGCAACCTGGATATCGTTGGAGTTTGAACCAGCCAACTGAATAATTCCAATTACAATACCTTTTTTACCATTTAAACGGGTAATGCTGTTATAAGAATAAGCCCCAAGTTCAACTCTTGCCACATCTTTCAAGTGTAGAATCGAACCATCGGCATTGGCACGTATAGCTATATTTTCATACTCTTCGGGTTTGGTTAATTTGCCTTTATATTTAATTACGTATTCAAAAACTTCTTTACTTTTCTCGCCAAATTTACCAGGAGCAGCCTCCAAACTCTTGTCCTGGATCGCTTTCATAATTTCGTTTGGCGTAACCTGATAAGTGGCCATCTGTGTTGGGTTTAACCACACACGCATCGAATAGTCTTTTACACCGCCAAAAATTGCAGCCGAGCCTACACCTGGTATACGTTTAATTTCAGGAATGATATTAATTTGTGCGTAATTTGCCACAAAAGTCTGGTCGTATTTTTTCTCGTCATCGGTGTATAAACCAATAGCCATAATAAAACTGTTCTGCTGTTTAGCAGTAGTTACGCCCTGCTGCACTACCTCTGCCGGGAGCTGACTGGTAGCCTGCGCTACACGATTTTGCACATTTACAGCTGCCTGATCTGCATTAGTACCTAATTTAAAGAATACTGTAATGGCTAATGAACCATCATTACTGGCCGTAGAGCTCATGTAAGTCATGTTTTCTACACCATTAATCGATTCTTCGAGCGATGGCGCTACAGAACGCAAAACCGTTTCGGCATTCGCACCCGGATAAACTGCAGTAACTAAAACCGAGGGTGGCGCAATATCAGGGAATTGTTGCAAGGGCAACTTAGTAAGGCCGAGTACACCTAAAATCACCAACAAAATGGAGATAACGGTTGCCAGTACAGGCCTTTGTATAAATATTTTGAACATTGTTTTAAGTTTTATTTTTGTTCTTGAAATGTACTTTAAGCTTTTGCTTTAATGTTTAGCTTTTAGTTTTTAAGCTTGCAGCTTTGTCTGTAGCCTTTTCAGGGGTAATCACCTGACCTTCCTGCAAACGATCTAAACCGCTGAGTACAATCTGGTCGCCAGATTTTACGCCGTCTTTTATCAGATAATTATCGCCACTTTTACCGATAACGGTGATGGGCATTTTGTTAACCTTATTGCCTTTCTTTAGCGCAAAAACGAAAACTTTATCCTGCATTTCTACAGTAGCTGATTGTGGAATTAAGATTGCGTCATCATGCTTTAAACCTAAGCGAAGTTTGCCGGTATTGCCTGAACGTAAAGTACCACTGGCATTAGGAAAACTTGCTCTCAAAGTAATTGCGCCAGTATTTTTATCAAACTGACCATCAATCATATCAATTTTTCCTTTTGTTGGATAAACAGAATTATCAGCTAAAACGAGCTCTACGGCAGGCAAATGTTTAATTCGGTCTGCAGGCGTTTTGCCAGGGTAGTTAGTGTTAAAACTGTTGAAATCATTTTCCGCCAGTGCAAAATAAACATGCACTTCGTGGATGTCTGACAACTGAGTTAAAGCAAGCTGGTCACTTGGCGAAACTAAACTTCCCTGTTTTTTGGGAATACGGCCAATATACCCGCTAACGGTTGCCTTTACATTGGTATAACCCAGGTTAATCTGGGCCGAGGCAACACTTGCCTTTGCCTGCTCGGCATTTGCCTGCGCAATCTTATAAGCAGTTTTAGCTGTTTTTAACTGAAACTCGGAAACTACCTTGTTTTGAACAAGTGGAGTTAACTTATCAACCTCCAGCTGGGCATTTAAAATCGCAGCCTCAGCGGCATGTAAGCTTGCTTTTGCATTGTTCAAGGCCTCACGATATGGGTTATCATTTATCTTGAAAAGCGTTTGACCGGCAGAAACAAAAGCGCCTTCATTTACCAAAACACTTTGCAGGTAACCGCTCACCTGAGGGCGAACGTCAATATCTACAGCCCCTTGAATTGATGCAGGATACTCAATATATGTGGTTTCAGCACTTGCATTTACCGTGCTCACAGGCAAAACCGGCGGCGGTGGCGCAGCCGCAGCTTGGTCTGGAGCCGATTTACAACTTGCTAGAAAAACAGAAAATGATAAAATAATTAACGTTAACTTAACATTATTAAATTGTTTAACACTGTTAAGTAAAATAAACAAACGGTGGATAGCATTCATATGAATATAATTAATTGTGGATTTATGATGTATAAATAATCTAACAGTGTTAAATTACAGGGTAAAAAAAATTAGCTGTTTATAGATAAGGTAATGCCTTTTATAGCATCCTTTAAAATTTGTTGGTTTAGTTCGTCTGTTGTTCTGCCGTTAGGCCGCACAAGGTTAATGGATATCAAGCCATGGATAATAGACCAGTAAGTGTAATATTTCATGCAGATATCGTTATCAGAAACTGGTTTTTTTTCAAACAGCGATTCAATAACATCACCCAGCATAGAACTAACCGTTTCAGCCTCAGGCATGGTGCTTTTCACATTGCAACACACCATATCTACGCCGTACATCAATTGGTAAAACTCTTTGTGGGCAAATGCAAAGTTCCAATACGCCACCCACATGGCCTCCATTTTATCTTCAGGATTTTCATGCTTGTCGCGTGCCTCACGAATGTCTTTGCCCAACATTTGATAACCTCTTCTGGTGAGTTCCAGCAAAATTCCTTCTTTGTTAGAAAAATATTCGTAAATAATTGGCGCAGTGTACTCAATCTGGTCTGCAATTTTACGCATACTCAAAGCCTGCCAACCCTCTGTTTGAACAATATTCAAGGCGGCATCCAGAATGCTTGTTCTGGTTTCTTCTTTCAAACGTAGAATTCTTTCTTTACTTCCCATGACTGGAATTATTAGGTGTAAATAATCTAACACCGTTAAGCAAATGTAAAACCATTTCAGAAATCTAGAATCATCGAATTGTCAAATCAAATTGGCCTTTAAAAAATGTGTATTTAAAATGCTTTAAAGCCGTATTCTGTGGAACTTAAATCCATCAGATATTTCTACTGTCATTCGAAAATTGATTTTTTTGGAGATTTTGTGTTTTTGGAAAGCAATGTCTGTCGCTTTTTTGTAACAGCGCTCCCGCCCTTTATTACAATCTTTTTCAACTTCTGTTGTGCAGTAATGCAAATTTGTCTTTAATTTCTAAGGGCATAGCAAAATTTGACGATGGTAACGGAAAAAGTATTTCCATTTCGGTCGGGTTTAAAAATAAAAGAGATTGCAGGAAACTAACAAAGAAAATAAGCTTCCCACACAATAATTTTACTAATTCTTATCCTTTAAATTCCTTCATAAAGTTACTTACACTTTCCTCCAAGTTGCCATTTTCTATTGCTTTAACGAAAGCAGTACCAATAATGGCTCCGTTAGCATAAGAACAGGCTTTATCGAACGTTTTCCTGTCGCTAATACCAAAACCAATCATGGTTGGGTTTTTAAGGTTCATAGCTTTAATTCTCCCGAAGTATTGGGCTGTCGTATCTCCAACTTCGAGATTTTTTCCGGTTGTTGCCGACGATGAAAGGAGGTAAATAAATCCATTGGTCAAACCATCAATTTTGTGGATTCGTTCATCAGCCGTTTGAGGCGTAATTAAGAAAACGTTGCTTAAATTATGTTCTTCAAAACAACCTTTATAAAATTCCTCATATTCAACCATCGGTAAATCAGGAACAATGCAACCGTCAACGCCAACTTCAGCGCAGGCATTGCAAAAATTTTCTACACCAAATTGCAAAACCGGGTTTACATAACCCATCAACAACACCGGGATTTTTACGTGCTTGCGCAAGTCTTTAAGCTGCTCAAAAAGCACTTTCAAAGTCATGCCCTGGTCTAAAGATTGTTTACTACTGGCTTGAATAACCGGTCCATCAGCAACAGGATCAGAGTAAGGAAATCCAATCTCGAGCATATCAGCGCCATGTTTTTCCAACAACTCTGCAATTTCGATGGTATCACTAATATTTGGATAACCCGCTGTGTAATAAATTGATAATATATTTTTCTTCTTCTCGAAGAGCTCTTTAATTCTATTCATGATTTTAATTTTTCGCCATGTTAAGGCCCAGGGAATCTTAATTGCTCACCGGAAAATTGTTTACACCCTGCAATGTCGACGCTGTTATAAGTTGAAATATTTAATGTACGTATCTAAATCCTTATCACCCCGCCCAGATAGGCAAACTACTACATTTTCGCCACCTTTGAATTGCATTTTTCCCAGATGAGCTAAAGCATGAGCACTTTCAATCGCCGGAATAATGCCTTCCAGCTGGGTTAGTAACAAGCCTGCATCTAAGCTTTCTTCATCGGTTATTGAAACGTACTGTCCTCGACCGGTTTTAAACAAATGCGCATGTTGAGGGCCAATTCCCGGATAATCCAAACCCGCCGAAACCGAATGCGGCTCTACCACCTGCCCGTCGTTGGTTTGCATTAAAATACTTCTGCTGCCGTGTAAAACGCCTTCCTTGCCAAGGTAGGTAGTCGCTGCAGAAAACCCGCTTGAAACGCCCCTCCCCGCTGCTTCAACGGCTACAAGTTTAACATTTTCATCATCCATAAAATGATAAAACATGCCCATGGCATTGCTCCCACCGCCAACACAGGCTAAAACGTAGTCAGGCTGGTCGCTACCGGTTTGCTCTAAAAGCTGTTTTTTAGTTTCTTCAGAAATTATGGATTGGAAAATCGCAACCATATCCGGATAAGGATGCGGCCCAACCACAGAACCAATGATGTAGTGTGTATCAACAGGATTGTTTATCCAATCTCGCATCGCTTCGTTTGTTGCATCTTTCAGTGTTTTGCTACCCGAACTTGCAGGAACTACTTTAGCGCCTAACATTTTCATGCGGGCAACGTTTGGTGCCTGGCGTTCAATGTCGACTTCGCCCATGTAGATTACACATTCCAGATTACGTAATGCACACACCGTTGCTGTTGCCACACCATGCTGACCTGCGCCTGTTTCGGCGATAATCCTTTTTTTACCAAGCTTCTCGGCCAGCAAAATCTGCCCGATTGTGTTGTTAATTTTATGTGCACCTGTATGGTTTAGGTCTTCCCGCTTTAAAAAAATATTTGCGCCATACTTTTCCGACAACCGTTTCGCCAAATACAACGGTGAAGGGCGGCCTACATAATCTTTTAATAATTGATGAAATTCTTTTTGGAAACCGGCATCATCAATAATCTTTAAATAATTTTGACGTAACTCTTCTACGTTTGGATAAAGCATCTCCGGGATGTATGCTCCACCAAAATCTCCGTAATATCCTTTTTCGTTTACTTTATATTTCATAATATTTTTTATCAATCCATCAGTTCTAACATCATAAAGAAAGAGGCCTGCCTTGCTGCGACAAAATACTTTTAAACGCCTTAATCCGCTCCGCGTCTTTAAGTCCAGGCTCAACCTCAAATTTACTGTTAATATCAACAGCGTATAAGCGGCTATCTTCAATTTTTATTAACGCTTCCGCGTGCTCCAGCGTTACCCCGCCACTTAAAAAGTATGGCTTATTCAATTCATAGCCAGACAAAATGCGCCAGTCAAAAGTTTTTCCAGATCCGCCATGGGCTTTGGTTTTTGTGTCGAACAAAAAGTAATCTACACAGCTCTCGTAAGCATCCAAAACGGCAAAATCGAAATCTTCATCCACACCAAAAGCCTTAATAACTTCGAGGTTGTTAAAAGCGTTTTTGAGCAGTTGGCAATAATCAGCCGACTCGCTTCCATGTAACTGAACAGCTTTCAACTGGTAAAGATTTATTTTTTTCTTAACAACTTCCAGATCCTCGTCAACAAAAACGCCGACTGTTTTAATTTCAGCTGGGATGTACTTAATTAATTCTGCCGAAACATCGCTAATAAATCTTGGCGATTTCTCATAGAAAATAAAGCCTAAATAATCGGGCTGTAATGCTGCAACGGCCGCAATATTTGCCGCGAACTTCATTCCGCAAACTTTTACCTTTAATCCTTCCATCAGGCTACGAGCTTTTTAAAACTTTCAAGAGCTTTTTTACTGTTTAAGGATTCTTCAGCTTCGTAAAAACAATCTGCAAAGCTCGCTGACGGTTTTATGGTTTTAATTGCAAGTGCCGAATTGCACAAAACAACATTTGTTTGAACATCTGTAGCTTCTCCATTTAACACTTCCATAAATATTTTGGCTGATGATTCTACGCTGTCGCCACCTTTAATATCCATGGGAGAAACTTTATCGAAGCCCATATCATTTAGGGTTAAAATGCTTTCTCCTTTGTTATTAAAGGTTTTTACGTCGCAGGTTAGCGAAATTTCGTCGTAACCCTCAAGCGCATGCACAATGGTATAACTTTTTGTGGTATCCTGATACAGATAATTGTATAAGCGAGCCAGTTCCAGGCTAAATACGCCAACCATCTGGTATTTCGGCTGGGATGGATTTACCATAGGGCCTAACATATTAAAGAAGGTTTTTATACCTAAATCTTTACGAATTGGCGCTACAATTTTCATGGCCGGATTAAAAAGCGGCGCATGTAAAAAGCAAATGCCTGCCGAATCCAGGTTGCGTTTTAAAACATCCTGGTTGTTTGTAAAATTGTAACCCAGAAATTCCATTACGTTTGAAGAACCGCAACCCGAAGAAACGCCGTAATTACCATGTTTCGCAACTTTATGCCCAGCTCCGGCCACCACAAATGATGAAAGTGTTGAGATGTTAAATGTATCCTTTCCATCGCCACCTGTACCACAAAGATCGATTAACTCGAATCCGGAAAAATCTGCCTTAACACCTAAATCGAGCATAGCATCACGGAAACCCTGTAACTCATCAACGGTAATATTACGCATGGCATAAGCCGTAATAAACGCCGCAATTTGTGAAGAATTGAACTCGCCTTGTGTAATCGATATCAGGATACTCTTCGCCTCTTCCCTACTGAAACTTTTATTTTCAAATAAATGATTTAATATTCTTTTCATCTTTAATTTTTTTAATCCACAGATGAACACAGAAATTTTGCAACAACATTTTTCACTGGGTTCATACTTACTATCTGCGGTTAATTGTTCACAACGCGCTAGCGTTGCTTAAAAAATGCCATAAAAAAAGGATTGCTTTTTGGGCAATCCTTTTTATCGTTAATAAAATATTTTAAAATATATAACAACAGAATTTGCCTAACGAATTTCGTTATGCCACCACCAATTGTTATTTAAGTTTTTAATTATCATGTTTGTACCGAACAAATATTGATATAGTTTTTTATAATTCCAAAATCTTTGTAAAAATATATGGCTTTTTTCAAGAGAAAAGTACAGTTTAATGATGATTTGGGTTTCGGCTCGGCTCCGGTTATCAAAAATCAGCGGGTTTTAAATACGGACGGGACACCAAATGTAGAGCGCACAGGTTTACCCTGGTTTAAATTTGACGATACCTACACCCGACTGGTTACCATGAGCTGGTCGCGGTTTTTTCTTGTGATTCTTATTGCTTACCTCATTGTAAATACGCTTTTTGCGCTTGCATACAATATTGTTGGCATAGAAAATCTGGATGGTGCAAAGGGCGTTACGCTAAGAGATCAGTTTTTCGATGCCTTCTTTTTCTCCGCACAAACGATATCAACTGTGGGCTACGGGCACATTTCTCCGCAAGGTTTTATAACCAGTATTTTGGCCGCTTTTGAAAGTATGCTGGGTTTACTTGCCTTCGCATTGGCAACAGGTTTGCTATATGGCCGTTTCAGCCGCCCAACTTCAAAAGTAACTTTTACCAAGAAAATGGTTGTTGCGCCTTATCAAAACCAGACAGGGTTGATGTGTCGCCTCGCCAATTTGAGAAAAAACTCGCTAATCGATGTTGAAGCTCAAATGTTTATGACTTTTAATGAAACAGTTGATGGAAAACTAAAACGTAGCTTTTATCCGTTACAACTAGAGCGCAATAAAATTAGTTTGCTTTCTTTAAACTGGACGCTGGTCCATCCGATAACGGAAGACAGTCCGATGTTTGAAAAAAATCTCGACGAATTGAAAGTAGCGGAAGTTGAAATTTTTGTGATTCTGAGGGCGTTCGACGATACTTTTGCGCAAACCATCCATACCAGAACGAGCTACCAGGATGAAGACATCGAGTGGAACGCTAAATTTAAAATTATGCACTATAATGACGATGCTGGCAAAACAGTAATGGATTTTAGTCTTTTTGAACACACCGAAAAAATTGCAATAGCCTGATTTGTAGCATCCTTCCCGTTTAGCGTTTTGGCGTTTGAACAGAACAGATGCGCCAGCACAGCGATGGTCAAACCACAACTGTCTGCTAATTTCCTTTTTTTAATCAACGTTTGGTGCAAGGATAGATGATAAAAATCGATGTTATTTTTTATCTCCGGCTGATGATACCCGGAGCACAAAGTTAACAATATCATCATACAAGTCATTTCCACCGAATATCATTTGTGTAATCATCGGAACATGGCTTTTCCCTTTCACTTCCTTCATTTCTGCAACTACGTTATTGGCTTTTAGCTTTTCGTATAATTTTGGGGTTTGTATTTTGATGGCAGGATAGGTTTTGCTTCCATAAAAAAGCAAATGCGGATTTTTAATGTTGTTTACGTAATCCAGAGGTGAGGCAACTTTCCAAACCTCAGGTTTTTTACTAAAAGTTCTTAGAAAATCGTAGTAATAGTCATCCTTTTCAGCTTCAGTTAAATATTGATAGATATCCAGTCCGAAAGGGTCGTTCAAAATCATCCCTTTGATTGGGTTTTTGAGACCGGCTTGCTTAAAATATTTTGGATCAGCATTAATCAATTCGCCTAGATGCGCACCTGCCGAATGCCCCATTACAAAAATCTTATCCAGACTTGCGGTGTAGTCCGCTATGTTTTGTTGTACCCATTTCACAGCCAAAGCACAATCGGCGGCCATTTTTTCAAATTGTGCATCAGGCGCCAGCGGATAATTAATAATAACTGTTACAATTCCTTTTCTGGCAAAGTTTCTACCCAGCCACCAATAAGTTTCTTTTTTACCACTGCTCCAGGAGCCGCCATGAATAAAAATCAAAACAGGCTTATTTTTTATGCTATCTTTTTTATAAAAAATATTGAGCGTGTTTTTTTCGTCTGTGTTGCCTGCGTAATTTAAGTTTTTTGCTGTTTTTACCTGAGCGGATGATATAATGGTTTGAAACAAGAGCATCACTAAAAAGAAATATTTTATCATATTTAAAATGGCTTTTCCATTCAACAGTAAACAAACGAAATTGTTGGCAAAGTGGATTTTATTAGAGCTTGATTGACAAATACTTCAGGCTTATTAAAAATACTAACCATTAAATCCAATATGCCAGGCAAATCCTTTACGAAAAAAATAAGGTGAAGTGCCAGAAGCAATAAAAAAACCCAATACCAAAAAGAGAAGCGTGTTAGGCTATTGATGACCTACCCTTTAATCAATGGATTTTTCTCTTTCGCAAACAGATCAAAAACTTTCTTATCAACAAATGAGGGAAAGAGTTTATTCATCCAAACAGCTAATTTCCCCTGTCCGGTCATAATCAACGTTCTTTTTCGCTGTTCAATACCGTCTGCAATAATTGTCGCAACTTCTTCCGATGTCATCATTTTACCCTCATCCATGCTGGTTTCCCCATGCGCAGCACCGTCTTTGGAAAGAGCAGTTACCCGAATGTTTGATGCCGTAAAACCCGGACAAGCCAACAAAACGTTAACACCGGTTTTTAGCAATTCAGTGCGCAAAGATTCCATAAAGCCATTCATGGCAAATTTAGAGGCCGAGTAACCCGTTCGTCCAGGTAAACCACGAAAGCCAGCAATTGAAGAAATTCCAACGACAGTGCCTTTGGTTTTTAAAATTTCTGGCAGGGCATATTTTGTGCAGTAAACTGTTCCCCAGAAGTTTACGTCCATCAAATTTTTCAACACCGATAAATCTAAATCGTTAAAAAGTGCCCGCATTGATAAACCCGCATTGTTTACGAGAATATCAATTTTCTGGAAAGAGACTAAAGTTTGTTTTATGATTAATTCGCAATCGGCTTCTTTACTCACATCCGCTTGAACAGCAACTGCCCGAATCGCGTATTTACGTTCTAAATCGGCTGTTATCTCGCAAAGGGTAACATATTGCCTTGCCGCCAAAACCAAATTGGCACCGCGTTTAGCAAATTCTTCGGCGCAGGCTTTTCCAATTCCGCTTGATGCACCTGTAATGATGATAACTTTATCTTTTAAATTCATTTTATTCGCAAATATCTAGGTAGCTGTGTTGAGTATGTGATTGGATGCCATTTACAGAATTTTCAGCGGTTTTTGGTTAAAGACTGGCACCAAAGGCGAGCTCTGGCTATTTAACAAACCGGCTCTATAAATTATTATTTCATCATCGCGTTTTCGTACGGTACGCGGGTAATAATAGAACGGCCAAGCGTTATCTCATCGGTGTATTCCAGTTCGCCACCAAAAGCAATTCCCCTGGCAATTGTTGTAATCGGGATGTTAAACTCTTTTAATCTTTTATAAAGGTAAAACAGTGTGGTATCGCCCTCCATATTAGGACTAAGCGCCAATATCACTTCTTTAACATCGCCTGCTGAAACGCGTTGAACTAAGCCATCGATGTATAAATCTGCAGGACCGACACCATCCATAGGCGAAATTAAGCCGCCAAGAACATGGTAAACGCCAAAATATTGACCTGTATTTTCAATCGCCATAACATCGCGGGTATCTTCAACCACACAAATCGTTTCTCTATCTCGCTTGTGCGAAGTACAGATTTCACAAATGGTGTGATCGGAAATGTTGTAGCAAATGCTGCAGTTTTTTATTTGTTGCTTAAGCTTAATTAACGTATTCCCGAACTGATTCACCTCTTCCTGTTCCTTATTTAAAAGATGTAAAACCAGTCGTAAAGCTGTTTTCTGCCCAACACCCGGTAATTTCGAAAATTCGTTTACCGCATCTTCCAGCAGTTTGGATGAAAAATTCATATATGCAAAAATATACTAAAAGTTTGATTCGAAAAATTGTTTGGTTGTTATATTATGATATTGCTAAACGACTGCATTTCGCAATCGAAAAACTAATTAACTACGTTGCCGAGCATATATTAAACTGGCAATTTATCTACCGACCAATATTACAATTCTCTAAACCCTTGACTTTAAATCGTAATTTCTTACATTTAGCACCTTAAAACAAAACTATGTCGCCAACCATTCTCTTGTGCTTTTTAATCGGTTACTTCCTGGTACTGATAATTATCTCATTTGTAACCTCAAAAAACTCTTCTGATAACAACTCTTTTTTCGTTGCCAACAGGAATTCGAAATGGTACTTAGTGGCCTTTGGAATGATTGGAACAGCGCTTTCAGGTGTAACATTTATTTCCGTTCCCGGCGAAGTTGGTGCCCCCGCAGGAAACCAGTTTCAGTATTTTCAATTTGTTTTAGGTAATGCCGTTGGTTTTATAATTATTTGCACCGTGCTGCTGCCTCTGTATTACAGGATGAATCTAACATCCATTTATAGTTATATTGAACAGCGTTTGGGCCATTACAGTTACAAAACCGCAGCATCAATATTTCTGTTAAGTCGCACACTTGGCTCGGCAACCAGGCTTTATTTAGTAGTAATTGTTCTACAGCGTTTTATCTTCGATAATTATGGCATTCCGTTCTGGCTGACCATATTAATATCTTTGGCTTTAATTTGGTCTTACACCTTTAAAGGTGGCTTAAAAACCATCATTATTACTGATACGCTGCAAACGTTTTTTCTGGTTTTATCGGTTTTCTTAACCATCTATTTCATCTGTAATAGTTTAAATTTTAGTATTCCGCAGGCTTTTGAAACCATCAAAGACAGCAGCTATTCAAAAATATTCTTTTGGGATGATTTCTTAACTAACAAATGGTATTTCAGCAAGCAGTTTATTGGTGGTATTTTTGTAACCATTGCCATGACGGGTTTGGACCAGGATTTAATGCAGAAGAATTTAAGCATGGGCACCATAAAAGAGGCGCAAAAAAACATGTTTACTTTTACCGGTGTGTTTGTAATTTTAAACGTTTTCTTTTTAAGTGTTGGCGCTTTGCTATACATTTTCGCTGCAAAAAACGGCATCGATATTCCATTGGATCACATAACTGGTAAACCGAGAACAGATTTGCTTTTTCCTGAAATTGCGCTAAATAATTTAGGTGCCGTGCCTGCTATTATTTTTATGCTGGGCTTAACAGCTGCAACCTTCGCGACTACAGATTCTGCTCTTACAGCGTTAACAACATCCTTTTGTGTAGATTTTTTAGGGATGGCCAAAGCCGATAAACAGAATGATGGAAGTGCGGTTAAGAAAAGGCATACCGTTCATATTGCATTCTCAATTTTAATGTTTCTGGTTATCATCGTTATTAATGCATTGAATAGTTCATCGGTCGTGAGTTTAATTTTTACCATAGCCTCCTATACCTACGGCCCGCTTTTAGGACTTTATAGTTTTGGACTGTTTGTAAAAAAACGCGGCTTGCATGATAAATTAGTGCCGATAGTTTGCATATTATCGCCTTTTTTATGTTACTTGCTTTCTAGCTACTCAAAAGAATTATTGGGGGGTTACGTTTTTAGTGTAGAACTGATTTTAATAAACGGTTTAATCACATTTATCGGCTTGCTTTTCATCAGCAAAAAAACTGATGCGCAAACCAGGTTTTAATATTTAGTATACAGATTATATGACGAGTGAAGAAAAAATTAGAAGTGCTTTTGAAAATAAAGATTGGCAGGAAATCAAGGTAACGGATTCCTGGCAGATATTTAAAATAATGGCTGAGTTTGTGGATGGTTTTGAGAAACTTGCCAAAATTGGCCCTTGTGTTACGATTTACGGTTCTGCCCGAACGGCACAAACAAACAGATATTACCAACTTGCAGAACAATGTGGCAAGCTATTAACCGACCGCGGTTATGGCGTAATTACCGGCGGAGGCCCCGGCATTATGGAAGCTGGTAATAAAGGTGCACATACAAATGGCGGTAAATCGGTTGGCTTAAACATTGAGTTGCCATTTGAGCAATTCCACAACAAATATATAGACCATAACAAGTTGCTCGAGTTCGACTACTTCTTTGTACGCAAGGTGATGTTTATGAAGTATAGTCAGGGTTTTGTGGTTTTACCCGGCGGTTTCGGCACAATGGATGAGCTTTTTGAGGCTTTGACTTTGATTCAGACCGGCAAGATTGCCCGTTTTCCAATCGTATTGCTAGGCAAAGATTACTGGAGCGGATTAATCGATTGGATTAAAGGGACGATGTTGCAGGCAGAACACAATATTCATGAAGAAGATTTAAATCTTTTCCGATTGGTAGATACTGCTGAAGAGGCTGCTGAGCATATTTTTAGATTCTATGATAAGTATGTATTGAAACCGAATTTTTAGATTAGATTGTTTGAAGGGCTATAACCATTGCGAAAATTTTAGAGCTTGAGGTCATCTGGCATGTAATCCTTCAAAAATTAATAATTGTTTAAGCGTTTGTTTTACAAACGCTTTTTTTATGCCTCATAATTTATATGTAACAACTTTTAGAAACCGTTATCTAAGTAATAACGTAATTAGAATGGCGAAACTCATTCAGCAAAAAAAGTGCCTTGATACGACGGCAGGATGCTAATTTTGCCAGCTTTAATAAAAAAATTACAACAAAATACCCGCTGAACTTGTTGCTGCTCTCGTACCAAGAATTGCTAATCGCGACATCGCATGATTGTTAAATTATAAAAATCCAAAAAATATGGAGCAAACTTTAAATTGGAGAAAAGGCTTATTTGATAGCAATTATCAGGTATTTGGCAACGCATTGCTGAAATTTTCCCTCAATTTTAGTTCGCTTAAAAACTCGGCTATAGCAACAACGCAACAAGGTATATATCTTTTAAAAAGTGAAGGTTATTCCAATCCTGAAACCAAGATTCTAAACAACAAAAATGAAGTGTTGGCGATTATCCGGTATGACTGGGTAGGTTTTAAAGCTAAAATACTTTTTACCTCTGGCGAAGTATTCGATTGGAGCTTCCAGAATAGCTGGCTAAGCCGGTGGACAATAAATAACCACAAAGCCAAGCAAATTATTTATAATTCATCAACTAACAGCGGTCTCATTCACGCAAATATGGACGATGAAATTCTAATTTTTACGGGCCTGTTTATACGCGAATATTACTCAAGGATTTTATATGCTTTGGTACTACTGGTAATTTTGATGTCGTTTACCAGAAATATTCTGGTTTAGGCATGCATTGATAACCAAGGTTTTAGCTTATCGAAATTGATTCCTTAGTCTATTATCAAGAAGTAACTTCCGGCAATATCACAGTCCACTCACACCACCACTTACCACCAGTTTCATTGCATCGGCGGCACTGATATTCAAATCTTTCACCTTTTCCCTTTTCACGATGCATAACTGGCCGGCAAACGAATAAGACAGTGGAAAGTAGACAGCAACCTCATCAGCCAAATCTATTTTCCGCAAATCATTTTGAGTAAGAAAACCAATCTTTCGCAACCCGCCCTCCACTTCTACAAGCACCGGATGATTAAATTTTTTCTCATCGCCAACGAAAGCCTCAGTCAAATCCTTTATCGAAGAATAGATGAAGTTTAGCAGAGGCAAACGGTGCATCATGCGTTGAAACCAATTGTACATTGGCTCTGTTACCAAATTTGTAACAAAGATTCCGGCGAGTAAAATAATTGTTAAAACGGTAAGCAAGCCTAAGCCAGGAATGTTTCTGCTCTCGCCCGTGCGGGGGTTTACGCCGAGAATGTTGTTAACATTCAGCCAGCTATCAACTGTTGTTACAGCCCAGACCACAATGAAAATACTCACAGCGATAGGCACAACGATTAATAAACCTTTGATAAGATAGTTTAAAACGGCTTTCCCTACTTTGTTCATGCTGCAAACTTATTCAAAAATGTTCAATAGTTCATTAGCCATTGGTGCAATGGTTGGCAACCTGAATAACTTAAAGCTTCATTCTTAACCGATATCCTATCAAAAATAACCATATCTGGAGTAAACCTATTGAACCAAATGACTTAATCACAAAAAATAAAGCCAATTTATTCGTAAAAATAGACCCGTTTTACCCTTTGAGATATATTGGTAAGAATTTCGTAAGAAATTGTGTTCACTTGTTTAGCAAGTTCCATAATGTCATGCTCGCGGTTAAAAACAATTGCTTCATCACCCGGCTTAACGTCAACTCCGGAAACATCGAGCATGGTCATATCCATACAAATCGAGCCAATTGTTGCAACTAAATTGCCGTTGATAAGCATTTTACCGATACCATTGCCAAAAGCACGGCTATATCCATCAGCATATCCAATTTTTACAGTAGCAATTTTACCTCCGTTCGGCAGCACGCCTTTCCTGCTGTAACCAACGGTTTCCCCTGCATCGAGGGTTTTAACCTGCGTAACCGTAGTTTTTAACACCATAGTAGTTTGCAAGCCACGATTGTTTGCAAGGGCAGAATCGAAACCATATAAACCGATTCCCAATCGTACCATATCCATTTGCGCATCGGGCCAGCGGCTAATACCCGAAGTATTGGCAATGTGCAGCAAAGGCTTGTAAGTCAAGACAGCGATTAGTTCCGTAGCAATGGCGCTAAATTTATCTATCTGCGCTTGTGTAAAACCATCATGCTCGGCCTCTGCACTGGCAACCAGATGGGAGAAAATACTTTGCACGCTTACACGCTGTGAATCTTTTAGCATAGCTGATAAGTGCTCGACATCTTTTTTATCAAAACCTAAACGATGCATTCCACTATCAATTTTGATGTGTATCGGGTAATCAAAGTCGTAATCTGAAAGTGCATTTAGGAAACTGTTTAATATTTCCAGACTGTAAATTTCGGGCTCGAGGTTGTGTTTAATAATCGCTTCAAAAGCCGACTCTTCCGGGCTCATTACCATAATTGGCAAGGTGATTCCTGCTTTACGTAATGCGATACCTTCATCTGCATAGGCAACCGCCAGGTAATCAACTTTATGAAACTGTAATAAATTGGCAATTTCAAAACTACCGCTTCCGTAAGAAAAGGCTTTTACCATAGCCATAATTTTCACACCGGGTTTAATTTTTGAGCGGTAAAATTGCAGGTTGCCAACCATTGCATTTAAATCGATTTCCAAAACTGTATCATGAACTTTTTGCGTCAAAAGTTTACTGATCCGGCCAAATTCAAATCGTCGTGCACCCTTTACCAGAATGGTTTCATGGCTAAACTGCATGCCAGGAAAGGCTTCTATAAATGCTAGCGTATCTTCAAAAAACTCCGTTTCAAGTTGAAAAAGTTCGGCATATCTGGCAATATGAGGTCCAATTCCTATCAATCGGTTTACCTTTTTCTGTGCCAACAAATCAGCGATTTCTGTGTATAAGTCGAAATCATCCTGACCGGTTTCAAATAATTCGGATAGGATAACGGTTTTCTTGGGATGTTGATTCTGCTGGTTCAGGAAATCTAAAGCAATTGCAAGAGAGGAAATGTCTGCGCTATAAGAATCATCGATAATGGAACACTGATTAATCCCGGTTTTAAGCTCTAAACGCATACTTACATGGCTTAATTTCTCCAGGCGCAAATCTGCTTGTTCTGCAGAATATCCAAGAGCCAGCAATGTTGCCCAACAAATCATACCGTTTTCAATTGATGCCTTATCTTTAAAAGGAAGCATACATTCTATTTCTCTATCCTTGTAAATTGCCCGTAAATAACAATTTCCTTCTATGGGTTCCACAGCAACAATCCGTAAATCGGCAGGCTGCTTACTGCTCCAGCTAAATTTCGTTTTGCCAGGCAAATCTCTAAAACTGACTTCCCCAACATAATCAGGAGAATAAATAAATAGTTCTGTATCCTTAAATAATTTCAGCTTCTCTTTCAGTTTTTCTCGCTTCGAACTGAAACCTTCTGCATGTGCCTCGCCAATATTGGTAAGAATGCCAATTTGAGGCTGAATGATATCGGCAAGAATTTCCATCTCATCAACCGCGGAAATTCCGGCCTCAAAAATCCCAAGGGTATTAACTGCTTCAATTTGCCAAACAGAAAGCGCTACCCCAATTTGAGAGTTGTAGCTTTTCGGACTGCGAACAATATTGTAATCAGCTGCCAAAAGTTGGTACAACCATTCTTTAACAATTGTTTTCCCGTTGCTACCTGTAATTCCTATCGTTTTTAGGTCGAAATGACTTCGGTGTGCTATTGCCAGTTTTTGTAACGCAGACAGCGCATTGGCAACAACAATAAAATTGCAATCCGAATATTCTTGCACATACTTTTCTTCCGTAATTACAAAATTTCTGATGTCTTTATTATAAGCGTCTCTAATGAATTCATGTCCATCGCGGTGCGAAGACAAGGCAAAAAATAACGAATTCCCGGGAACCGCAACCGAACGGCTATCAATTATAAGGTATTGGATAATTGCCTGTGTATCAATTATTCTGGCATCAGCATTTAATATTTCAGCAATTTTGGAAATTGTATAACTTGGGTCGTTCATGTTATTAAATTCAGAAAAATACAGTTATCGTTCTTATTTTTACGAATTTCAGTAAATAATTATGAAAACTGGTAAACAAGAAGGTATAATATTAGACAAAAAACAGGCACTCGCCAAGGCCGAAAGTTTTTGCGTTTACCAGGAACGTTCGCAAAAGGAAGTTCGCTATAAATTGGTAGAATGGGGAATGCGGGGCGATGAACTGGAGGAAATTTTGACTGAACTAATTCTAAACAATTTTTTAAATGAAGAACGGTTTGCAAAATCGTATGCTTCGGGGAAATTTAACATCAAAAAATGGGGAAGAATAAAAATTAAACAAGGCTTAAAGTTAAAGGGGGTTCCTGATAAACTTTTACAAAAAGCACTTTACAGTTTGGATGATGATGATTACATGCGAACTTTGGAAAATTTAGCGGTAAAAAAAGCAAACACCTTAGGGGAATCAAACGCTTTAAAACGAAAAATGAAGCTAATGACCTATCTCCAGGGAAGAGGATTTGAAAATGATTTGATTTTACTTGCGCTGAAAGCCAGCAATTTAAACTAAATATTAAATTTTTAATAAAAAATCTCTTGACAGAAATATAAATCTGTCTATATTTGCATCACCAAAACGAAACGGTACACTGTTTTGTAAATGCGAAAGTAGCTCAGTTGGTAGAGCACGACCTTGCCAAGGTCGGGGTCGCGAGTTCGAATCTCGTCTTTCGCTCTAAATGCTTTCCTACCAGAAAGCATTTATTTTAAAAGGCTAATCACCTGCTCGGGTGGTGGAACTGGTAGACACGCAGGACTTAAAATCCTGTGCTTTCAAAGGCGTGCGGGTTCGATTCCCGCCCCGAGTACTTCAAAAAAATAATCGAATTAAAGCCATCTCAGCAGATGGCTTTTTTATTTGGAAACTGGTTCAGCGCTAAAATGTTTCGCCCTATTTTGAGATTTAACTGGCACTAGAAAGCCAGCAAAAAACGGTACTCGAAGATAAAAAGATAAGGTAAATCGCCAAAGATTTGTTTAAATGCTTGACAACAAACTGAAACACGTTAATTTAAAATACTGATAACTAGCCCATAAAAAATTTCTACGCTATTGGGCTGGTTGGAATGTTTAAGGTAACCAAAGTCCCGCCGTTGCGATTTTTAGCATAAGTAACACCTGCATTTTGATTACGCTCCTTCCCTAGCAATTGCAATCTTTCTTCACAAATAATACTCGAAAGTGAATGATGGTTTTGCACCTTATTTTCGCTTAGGAATTGTCCGCTGTCCATAATGTCAACCTTTAAAATTTGGTCTGTCAAAACAAAATTCACTTGAATGAAACCATTATTTTGGCTTAAGTTTAAGCCGTGCAAAATTGAATTTTCTACGAAAGGCTGTACAAGCATAGGCGGCAACATTATGGCATCTAAATCTTCATTTGGAGTTTGCAAGGAAAACTGAAATGCATTGTTGTATCGCATCTGTTGCAAACTGAGGTAGTTTTCCAAGGTTTCAATTTCGTCGCTTAAAGGCACTAATTTTTCGCGGCTTAACTCCAGGCTGCTCCTTAATAAGCGACTGAATTGGTGCAGGTATTTAATGGCTTTATCTTTCTCTTCCAGGCGAATGAAACTCTGCAAGGCAGAGAGCGTATTGAAAATGAAATGCGGCTCCATTTGCGTTCGCAGTAATTGCTGTTGCAATTGTACTTTTTCTTTTTCTTGTTTAAGTTTATGTTGTTTGTAAATGCTGTAGTACAGGATGATGAAAATAAGCAGCAACAAAACAATTAAAGCGGTGATGAGCAAAACAAGTCGGTTTCGCTCGAGTTTTAAGTTATTTAGCTTGATATCTTTATTAAGCGTACTAATAGATTTATCTTTGACCTGTATTTGGTAAAGTGCATTCATTTCCGCAATTGCCTGTGTGTTTTCACGCCCCAAGTTTTCCTTTTGAAGTTTGATTGCCTCGTTGGCCGCATCAAGCGCTTTGCCCTTTTGTCCGACAGCAGCATAATAGTCTGAGCGGGCTTGATATCCTCTTATTAAATCTTCGTATTTTAAAAATCTGCTGCTTTGCTTAAGCAAATCTTCTGTTTTCTTCTTGTAAACAGCTGCCCTGGTAAAGTCTTTCAACCTGGTGTAATTTATAAGAATGTTAACGTAAGAAATATAAAGATTGCTCATCGATGTTTCGTCCAATCTATTTACATCATACATCTTTTCATCAACCTTCGTGTTGAGCAAAGCATATTTCAAAACACTGTCAGCGTTTTTATGCTTATCGAAATAGAACAATTTACAATCGTACAAAAACCTGGGGTTAAAATCGTAAGGATAGGTGGCCTGCAATCTTTCTAGTTTTTTAAGGTATCATTCAACATCTTTATCGGGCAAATTTGATTTGTAAATATCGATTATCAACTGCACCAATACTTTCTGTTGATTGACCGAATTTGGCGGTAATTTCGGCATCAGCTTAAAGGCAGCTAAATCCATTTTGTACGCGAGACTGTATTGCTGCAAATTTTTATTGCTTTGCGATGCAGACAATAACATGATTGCTTTCGACATATCGCTCAGCTTTACTGTACTATCTGCGAGTACGATAATCGCAGCTTTGTTATAGTAGTAGTTTGCCTGATGTTCGAGCGTTTCGCTGTAGGCAAGGTTGCCCATGCCCGTGTAAATTCGGGCTTTTACAGCCAAAAAATCGCTGCCCTGCTCTACCAGCTCTAGTCCTTGTTGCAAGTAAAATTTCGAGCTATCAACATTTTTCTGAGCATACATTCTGCCCAGGTTATATTTTACACTGGCATTTAAATTGGTATCTGCCAACACTACTGCATCTCTATTAAATACTTTCCAGGTATTTAAAATACTATCGGCGTTATTTGGATGGGTTGGTTTTGTCGCGAGTTCATCAATTGCCTTGTTGTAAGCAAGTAATTTATCGCTTTCCAATTTGGAGAATCGCTGCTTGCAAGAACAGACAAAAAGAAACATACAACTGAAGAGTAGTATTCGAAAATTCATTAAGGAGCAGATAAAGCATTCAGAACATAGTTCCTTCTGCGGGAGGAAACAGGAATTTCTTCATCGTTTTTCAGCACCAGATACTCCGATTTAGAAATTTTATTTATATAGTTTTTATTTACCAAATACGATTGATGGGTGCGCAAAAAAAAGGGTGATCCCAATATTTCCTGATAATGTTTTAAGGGTTTTGAAACCAAGAGATTTTTTCCATTTTCCAGGTAGAAAAAAGTGTAAGGACCGTCGCCCTTACAATAAATAATATCCTTTACTAAAATAATATGGGTTTGACTTATCGTGTGCAGCACAATATTCTGGGGTAAATTTTCCTCAATAATGGATTGTTGGGCAATCGCCAGACGCTCGTTCCAGTAACGATTCTTATCCCTTTTTTTTCGATATCGTTCCAGGGCATCGCTAAGTTCATCAGCATCAACAGGCTTTAAAAGGTAATCGAGCGCACCAAATTTTATTGCCTTTATGGCAAATTGATTGTAAGCAGTTATAAAAATAATATTTTCAGGAATGTCTTTCAACCCATTTAAAATATCGAAAGCAGTACCATCGATGAGTTGAATATCCATGAGAATGATATCGGGCTTTTGCAGGTCGATGAGTTTGATAGCGTCCTTAACGTTGGTGCTGTACCCAACAATTTTAACATCAGGCGCTCTTTCCAGTAACCAAGTTATCTCTTTTCTGATGGCTACTTCATCTTCGATAATGGCAATTGTTAGCATTGATTAATGAAATTGATAAGGCATTTAACAGCTGCATACTGCTGCACACGCTCTTTGTTCCTATGAAATATGTCTCTTATAAAACCTTCCTTTATAAAATAAGCAGGCCGGGCTTTTTTTAAAATGCTTTTTTATGCTCCAAATTTAGCCGGGGAACTTTCCAGTGCTTGGTAAATTTTGCAACCATAATGCAAAAACCGGGCAAAAACTGAAACCCTGACAAAAACCTAACAGCCGGATCATAAAACGGAAGCTTAGATTTGGCCGATGAAATAGCCGCCAGACGCCAATTTATTTTTCGAAATAGTTATAACCGATAAAATTTATGAGTTTTGCAACCTCATCCCTATCCAACACTTTATGCACAAAAAACACGTATTCGTCAGACTGCGTATCTATAAAACCCATCTGCATTCCGTGTTCATTTAAGCATTTGTTGTAAGTTCCAAATACGTCTTCAAGAAATAAGGTTGTGTTTCCGCCTATTTCTTTTGGGAAATCAACTTTTAACCCATTATAGTTTTTGTTCAATATATCGTCGAGAATCAGGATTAAGTCTTCAACTTCCTGTTTCCAGTCTAATCGTTCTATAAAACCTAAACTTTTCTCCGTCGAACAATCAACTACATAATTTAGTGTTGTGCCATAATTGTAATTCCCTTGATAATCGGTTAAATTTTCAAAAAAAGGCATTAATTTTTGCTGAGTTTGTGTTGGGCAACAGTGTTTAACCAATTCGATATAAGACCCTTTTTGTATTTCAAAATCTGGCATGTTGATGACGCGTTTTTCTTGAAATGGCTTTTCGATTGTTTTTTTCTTTTCAAATAACCACGCGATAAGCTCAGTGATATCCCGCTTAACCCAAATCCAAAAAATGAGCATGCCAATTCCCCATATATAAAAGGTGAATGGAAGACAAATAATTTGATAAATGGTTACCAAAATTATGGCTATTAAAATTGCGTTGTAGATTACTTTCTTCATTGTATGCAGTTAGTTTAATTTCTGGTGGTTGTAGTTCAAATCAATATTCCAGTCGCGAACTAATGCAGTAGTAATATCGATCTTTGATTTTATATACTGCGTTCGGCGTATCGTCATCATCATTTTCAATTTTAAATACTTCCATGGCTTTGGTACTATAAATAATATAATGCTTAAAAAGCGTGCAACAAGCATCACTATCCTTTTTATTACTTCGCATGTAGTAATCGCCAGCAGAAGAGCTAAAGTTGATGGTTGTATCTTTGCCTTCTATCTGCAATCCATGCTCTACCAACGTAGTAAAGCGTAGTTTTAATGTATCTGAAAGCTGGTTCAGGCTATCGATAATGCTGTATTTTCTGTGTTTAAAGCTTTTAAAATCCCTGTAGTCCCTGTCTTCATACTTTTCCGGGTGTTTTATTTCATCTTTTATCCGATTGTTGTTTTTAATAATCAGTTCTACAATTTGCTGGTAACCAGCAATTTTATCGGTTTCGGCTTTTATAGGAACTAAGTCGCCCTCATAGCCATTGCGGTTTGAGCGGCAGTTTACAAAAAATGTGAAAACTGCCAACATGGATACTAATGTTAAGAAATGTGTTTTAGTTGGTTTCTCTTTTCTTTGGGTTGAATACATTTCCATCTCAGTCTCGTTCAAATTAATGAAGTGCGCAGTCTTAATGTCGGCTTCACTTGGCAACAGGCTTGGCATTAGATGTTCTTGCTGCTTCATGTGCGCATAAAGTGTATAACTTACAGCACCAAGCTTAAAACCTTTAACTTTTTTTCGATTCGGCAAACGCAACATTGCAAAAGAAAACGGAACTTAAGATTAAAATGGGTTTTAGCCTGGTGTGCATGTTTTGTAATAAATCGCAAATAAACCTCTTCATGTTGAAAAAAGGCATTCTCAATTACAATTCGCTGGCTTCCATTTACGATTCGTAGCAAAATGCCTCATTTTCTAAACCTGATAACAGTGAAAATCTTTTTTATTGGCCAAAAGCATATGCCTTTTAGTTGGCACAATATTACTGCTATCGGTAAAACTTACCGAAAGCACAAAAAAATTGTAACGGATAGCAGGGCTTATGGAACCGATGAAATGGCAAACCCTCGTTTTCCAAAACCTGAAGACTTTGCTTTATTTTTGATTTAAAAATTCATCTGCCTTTATTGGCGCAAATTCCTTTTTATCTTCATTCCAGAGGTATGCTTTGTAATAAACCTGTTTATCGTCATGATTTTCTTTACAAACCCCGGAAACGAACAGCCTGCTCGAACTTTTACAAAGCACCGCATCTTCTGCGAAAAGGCAGGAGTTTTCTTCACCTAGTGGTAAATCGTAAATTTTACCGTCTCTAACATCAACCATGAAACCCATAATACAACTTGCCCCGCAGCCAAACGTGGATAGCACATAATGGCCTGCAAAACTCACCTCGGTGGTTTTATAAGATTCGGTAATGCGGGTTTTAAAATCCCGGGCACCGGGATAACTAGACCAATCTATTGGAGCTGGCGCAATGTGCGACTTAGAGATATCGGTGTGGAACTTTTCAAAGTTGATGCTATCGCTATAGTTAATCTCTTTTTCTTCTGTTGCTGCACTGCTTGTTTGACTTGTATCTAGAGGCTGAGCTACCGGTACCGGCATTACAATGGTGCTATCGGCATTGCTCGTGTTAATGGCATTCGCAACCGAATCTTTCGGGGTTTGAGTATTGTTCGACTTGTTGTTACACGCCAATGCAAACAAAATCATAATCAAGCCAAAGAATATTTTTTTCATATCAGTTTGCTGAGGTTTCTGCTTCGAATTTAATAATAAAAATATTGCTTCGAATTTGGAATTTTTAGCTCCACTTTGCCCGCAATAAAACCATCCATTTTCGGAATCGCCTTGAAGGGGTATTTAAAGTTCTTTGTCGATTTTGGAAATTGAGGCGTCCCATCGTCGCAGTCTTCTCCGTCGTAGTCTATATGTACATTTTTTGTAGAAAAATTGATGTCGTATGTGTGGTCGAAGCCACAGTTGTAACGGTCGTTATAAGTGGAGCCGATTAAAAACCAATCGCTGTTTTGATAGCGAAAAACATTTCGAAACATGCTTGTGTGGCGGGAATTGTGCCAGTATGTTTGCTCCACAATTAATGTGTTATTTTTAATTTTTAGCGCAAGCGTTACGCCATTTTCGAAACAAAAACCACAATCGCTACTGTTCCACAACACCGAAGTATTTTGTTTCCAAAGCTTTAATGATCCGTTAATGGTTTTGCAGATGTAAAGGACTCTTTTAAAACCAGTGCTGTCTTTTTTAGTAGAATTGTAAGCAAATGCAACTTCTTCTACGCCATCTTTGTCCAAATCGCCATGAGTTTCTAGTACTTTTTTAAACCCGGCTGGCGCTTTAAAATCAGTTAACGTCTGGCCGGAAGTTTTTGCGGCAAACACAATCAGGATTATACTTAGTAAAACTCTAAAATTCGATGTAAAAAAAACGTTTGCGCCCATTATTTGGTGTTTTTGTTCGTCGTTCATAATCAAGGTTATTCGTCCGCTCAAATCATCATAAGCTGTAGTGAAGCCAACCTCCAACATACCAACCGAGTTAATTAATTGCCTTGCCTCCTATTCAGAGTTATTTTTCTACAACAATTGTACCCGCCACAAAATCGTGAAAACCTTTATGTTTGTCGTTAAAAAGAAGCACAACATTTATTAACGGAATCGCTTTAACAAAACCTCTCAATAAATAACGAACTGCGGTTATGGGCTTTTCATCATCATCGGAAACGGTTTGTATGGCCAGAAGTTTTTTGCCAATGGTACCTTTGAAAAACAACTCCATTATAAAAAAGTAAATCACCCAAACCGGAAAAAACACCAGGTAAAACTTATTATGAAACAAATCAGGCAAATACTTAACCACAAAGGCAAGTGGAAAATTTAAAATGATTAAAAAAATCATATCAATGATGTATGCGCCTAACCGTTTGCCAACAGCGGCAAGTGGTTTCGATAAGCTGTCAATATCAGCAGTTGAAGAAGTATATGTATTGCCTAAAAAGCTGGCATTCGGCACATAAGCAGTTTTACAAAATGTACATTCCAAAGTGTCTCCAACATTATTTAGTGGTATCAGTGGGATAAAAAACACCGAAAAATATTTTTTATTCTGTTTTAACAAGTAAGTTCTTTCCATATTGCACCGCGGACAAACGAACGTGCCTGACCTTAATGTTTTTCCGATAACCTTAGTTCCAAAAATGACTAACATAAAATATTTATTTCAGTGTAAAATCTTGCTTTCATAGCGCTTTTATTTTTTATTCCCGCTCCGAGCAATTGTTCAATGCAACGTTAATATCATAAAATTCTCTTAATTGAAACTTCACATCAACCGCACAAAAAATTCAAATTATAAATTTTTTCCTTTTTTTTTGCGCTTAATTACAATTCGTAGCCTTCCGGTTATTATTCGCAAGGTTTTATAAACATTTACTGATATTATTTTTCGTAGCGCAACGGCAGTTCTATAACTTCCGTAGGTTCCCGTGTTCCGCTAAACGCTTCGGGTTTCATTCTTCAACCCTGCAGGGTATCGCTTCACCCGGGGCTATTGGAAAAAACCACATAGATTTTTAATGGCTACCCGCAAAAACCCATGCACAAGAAAGGGAAATAAAAAAATGCTAATTCAGACGTTCAATGTCTTTGCGTATACTGCAGCCCATTAGCTTTTTGTTATCCGAATGGATAAGCAAATGGTGGAAACCTGTTCCACCTTTGCGATTGTTTTAAAGAATTGATAGTTTACACATACATTTTTTCGTAGTACTCTTTAGCCATTCTGGCTGATTCAAATGCTGGCACAACATCCTTAAAAGCTTTTAAAACCATTTCGTTCCATTTTTCAGGCTTGTTGTAATAAGTTGTTAAAACTTTTGTTTCGATAACATCCATCAGGTTTTCATTTTCCTGAGCGTCCGTGTCGTGTTCTGCCAAACCTTTAGCTGCTGGCTCAATGATAAAACAGTTTTCATCATCAACGGCAAACTCCGGTATCCACCCATCAGGAATTGAAAGATTTACTGATGCATTTATTGCGGCTGTCATGCCACTAGTTCCTGATGCTTCGCGGTACATTTTCGGATTATTTAACCAAACATCCGAACCTTTTTTCAGCAAGGCAGATAAACCAAGTTCGTAGCCTACAAGCACCGCACAATTTGCCAGCGATTTTGTTTTCACGATTATCTCATTAAAAATTTCATTGGCTTTTGTATCTTCAGGGTATGGCTTTCCGGCCCAGATTACCTGTACAGGCATTTCGGTATTGCTCATTAATTTTAAAAAGCGTTCCCAATTGTACATTAACAAGTCTGCTCGTTTGTAGGCAGCAAATCGTCTCGCCCATACAATCGTTAAAACGTTTTCATCAAATAATTTCCCGGTTTGATTTGCAACTTCGCTAAAAAGCTGCTTTTTCAGTTCCTTTTTTCGTGTCTTTATTCCAGCGCCATCTTTGGCCTTGAATTTCTCATCCAAGACAGAATCCTGCCAGTATTTATAGTTTTGAGCGTTCGTGATAGAGGTAATTTCGCAAATACCAGTATAACTACCCCACATTTCTCTTGCCACTTCGCCATGAAGCTTAGAAACACCGTTAGCTTTTTTCGAGCACTTCAACGCAGCCAGCGTATAGTTAAATTTATCACCTTCTAAACCAAGAATAAACTTAACTTCATGATCTTGCAAGTGATAAAAGAAAGACATATCCTTTAAGAGTTTGTAATCATGCTCTTCATTACCAGCAAGTTCGGGCGTATGGGTTGTGAAAATAACGCGTTTTTTAATTTCCTCAAGACTTTTAAACTTCGAATACAGGTAAAAATTTAGTGGTACCGCGTGTCCTTCATTCATGTGGTAAAAATCCGGATTAATGTTTAGCTCATCGAGAAGCATGCCGCCGCCGATACCAAGAATTATTGATTGTGCAACCCGCGTTGCTTCGTTCGGGTCATATAATCTATGGGTAATGCTTTTGCTCACTTCATCGTTTTCTTCTAAGTCGGTGCTTAATAAAAAGAGAGGTGCCGAACCGAAAGTTTCTGGTTGTAGCAAATATGCTTTTACTTTTACCATAGCGCTATGAACTGGCACTGAAAATACAATGCCGGTATCTTTCAAGAAAGAATAATCTTTTTGTATAAAAGTGGGCACCATTTTACCATCCTTATCTTTAACCTGGTCGTAATAGCCATATTTCCATAAAATGCCAATTCCAAGCAAGTTTTGTTTAAGTTCGAAGGCGCTTCTGAGGTGAGAACCTGACAAAAAACCGAGTCCGCCACTGTAAATTTTTAGCGATTGATCTATCGCGAATTCCATTGAAAAATAGGCAACTGATTTATTAAATTGTTGTTCGGGCGTATATCCGAAAATTTCGGTTGGGGTCATATTGCGATAATTAAGGTTTAAATAAACAAGACTTTAGAACAGCATAAGCGTTACAAAGTTTTCAAAAGTTATTGTTATAAACATACGATTTACATTTTTAATAATGTTGGTAGCTACATTAAGTTTCCATACGCAGTTTTCGTAATTATTTCAAATTATTTTTGAAACAAAACTAAATTTTCTATATTTGCAACCCCAAAGGGAATACAGCGATTGTATTATTACGCGAAAGTAGCTCAGTTGGTAGAGCACGACCTTGCCAAGGTCGGGGTCGCGAGTTCGAATCTCGTCTTTCGCTCCAGATGCCTTCCTACCAGAAGGCATTTATTTTACACATTAACTAAGCCTTTTTTTTAAGACTTAATTAATGCTCGGGTGGTGGAACTGGTAGACACGCAGGACTTAAAATCCTGTGCTTTCAAAGGCGTGCGGGTTCGATTCCCGCCCCGAGTACTTCAAAAAAGCATAATAAGCCTTCATTTCTGAAGGCTTTTGTTTTATACCGCAATTTATGATGAAAGATTTGATTGGACAGAACGTTAATCGTACACGAAACAACTTCGCACAACTAAAATGTTTAAAGCAAATAATTGCTGATCAGAAAACAAAAAATTAAGCTAGCTTGTTATATTCGTTTAAAAAACTTCAAACGCCTGAATGAATTTTCTAAAGTCGCCATTATTTAAAGCCCTTTTTAATGATAATGTTCCAAGAATAATCCTTCATACCGATATTCCCGATTTTACAATTGCCGCCTATAACGACACTTTCAAAACGACCACACATCTCAATGATCGCAATGTTATTGGCGAATCTGTTTGGACGGCATTTCCTAGGAACGAAAAAAATGATGGCCCCGATATCCTGATGAATGGCTTGACGAAGGCCATAGAAACAGGTCAGAAAACTGAACTTCCACCGCTTCGTTACGATATCCAATCAAAGGATGCTACAGTTGTGGAAGAAAGTTGGTGGCAGGTTGAAATTGAGCCAATTAAAGATGAAGATGGCAAAAGGCAATCACTCCATGTCATCACCCAGAACATCACAGATCAGGTACAAAAAAATAAAGAGTTTGATAATTATATCGAACGTGAACAGCTTTTAAACAGAAAGCTTTCTGAAACCCATGAGGAGCTCGCAGCATCTAACGAAGAGCTTCAGGCTAATTTAGAGGATCTACGATCTACTAATGAAGCCCTGGCAGGTTCGAGAAAGGAACTTCAAAGCTTAAATTTAGATCTCGAACGAAGAATTGACGAACGAACGAAGGATTTAGAGGCCAGTAAAATTCTTCTCCAAAATATAATTGCAACGGCAAATATTGCCATGACGTTGCTTAAGGGTACCGAACTGATTATCGAACTGCCTAACCCGAAAATGCTACAAATCTGGCAGCGGGATTTAACCAGTGTTAACGAAAAAAAACTGACCGACGTTTTTCCGGAACTACAAAACCAGCAGTTTCCGCAATTATTAGCTGATGTTTTTAGCACTGGCAAAAGGGTGGCAATGCCGCAGGTTTCTGTGGAGATTTTGCTGCCCACAGGCGAATTGAAACTCATTTATGTAGACTTCTCTTACGATCCGATTTTTGGTAATGATGGCGAAGTTGAATACATTTTAGCCTCTGTTATCAATATAACCGATCAGGTTGAGAACTTGAAACGCCTGGAGGAAAGCCAGGCCGAATTGCAGGCAACAACCGAAGAACTTGCCGCATCAAACGAAGAATTATCTGCCACTAATGAAGAGTTGGCAACAACAAATGAAGAATTGCAGGAGGCTCAGGAAAGTTTATTCATTAAAAACGAAGAGCTTGCGGAAACAGAAGAAAGTTTACGTTTGGCGCTTGACTCGGGCAACCTCGGAATTTATAACGTTGTGCCAGGCAGTGGTAAGTTCGATATCTCCAATAAAGCAAGAGAATTTTACGGCTTGCCTTCAAGTGGAGAAATTTCATGGACGGACGTTACGGCTACCGTTGTGCCAGAATATTTGCAGATTATAGAAAGGGCCAGACTTAAAGCACTGGCCACCCAAAAACCGTTTGACGTTCAATACCCAATCATTCAACCTAATACAAATAAAACAAAATGGATTAGAGTTGTTGGCAAAAGTGTAGGCGAAACCAAACTTAGGCCGGCCCGTTTTTTAGGCGTTATAATGGACATTACTGAAGAGGTTGAACACCGTCTGGTTTTGGAAGAAAGTGAAGACCGTTTCCGCACTATGGCCGAAGCAACAGATGTTTTTATAGCCGTTGGCGATGTTACAGGGAATGCGATTTACTTTAACAAAGCGTGGACCCGCTTAACCGGACGCGTAATGGATGAGTTGCGGGAGTTTGGTTGGTCGGATCTTATTCATCCGGAAGATAAAGACAGATATGTTAATATTTATCTATCTGCATTTGATAAGCAGGAGCCATTTACCGGAGAATTTAGAATACTTGGCAAAGACGGCGAGTATACCTGGCTGCTGGCGAAAGGAACACCGCGTTTCCACGCAGATGGAACTTTTACAGGCTATATCAGTTCGAGCTTCGACATTACCGAACTTAAGAAAGACGAACTCCGTAAAAACGATTTCATTGGCATGGTTAGTCATGAATTAAAAACACCACTAACCGCAATTAGTGGCTTTATACAGGTTTTACAAGCCAGAGCCAAAAAGAACGACGATACTTATACGCTGCATGCCCTAAATCGTGCTTACAACCAGGTGAAGAAAATGACAACGATGATAAACGGCTTCTTAAACGTTTCCCGTTTAGAATCGGGGAAATTACTGATCGAAAAAACCGATTTTCAACTAGATGAGCTGCTGCAGGAGCTGATAGATGAAAGCGATCTTGTTCAATTCTCGCACGAGCTTGTGCTAAACATAGCCGAACCGATAACCGTTAAGGCAGATCGGGATAAGATTGGGAGCGTAATATCTAATTTATTAAGCAATGCTGTAAAATATTCTTCTGCAGGCACTAAAATAGATATTGAGTGCCATCTAAAAAATGGTAATGCATTTGTAAGTGTTACAGATTATGGAATTGGAATAGATTCGGAAGATTTGAACAAACTATTCGACAGATATTATCGTGTGGGGAAAAACCATACGGTTTCCGGCTTTGGTATAGGCCTTTATCTCAGCGCCGAGATTATTGCCAGACACGACGGAATTATTGGTGTTGAAAGTGAAGTAGATAAAGGTTCTACCTTCTACTTTGAAATTCCTGTAGCCGGTTAGTTTCAATTGCCCTGAAATTTGTCTCGTTTCCCCTTTTTGAATTCTAAAATCTTAAAATATCTTTATTGAAAAAATAAATGAGATATGGCAACAGAAAACCTAACACCAATAACCATAGAAGCAGCAATAAATGCACCTGTAGAAAAGGTGTGGGAATATTGGAACAACCCTGAACACATAAAAAACTGGGCATTCGCATCTCCGGAATGGCATGCGCCAAATGCGGCAAATGACCTGCGGGTGGGTGGAAATTTTTCAACAACAATGGCCGCACGCGATGGCAGCATGAGTTTTGAATTCGGTGGAACATATACAACGGTTGAAGAACATAAATTAATTCAGTATGTATTGGCTGATGGAAGGCAAGTAAAAATTGTTTTTGAAGCGGATGGCGAGCAAACGCGGATTGCCGAAACCTTTGATCCTGAGACTACGAACCCCCTGGAAATGCAGCGTGGTGGTTGGCAGGCAATCCTGGATAACTTTAAGAAATTAGCTGAAGATAACTAGCTAATTTTAATATCGAACGAAAATCCCCTGAGAAATCAGGGGATTTTTTATTATGAATGCATTTCACCGATATTAAGTAACAATTACAATATTATTTGATTTGCATAACAATTGATTTGCTTTAAATACTTCGATATTGCAATCATAATTTACATTTGCGGTGTAAAATTCACACTATGCCTCGAAAGTTCATTCCTTACTTTGGTTTATTATTGATATTCTTGAATGCATACACCGTTAATGCCCAGGTTTTAACACTAAAAGAAGCGCTTGCCACGGCTTTAGCAAATTATGGCACCATCGAAGCAAAGAATAATTATGCAAATGCATCAAATTCTATTATTAAACAAACCAGGCGAGAATATTTACCAAACTTTACCATAAGTGCCCAGCAAGATTATGGAACAATTAACGGGCAAAATGGTCCGCAATATGGTTTGGGAGGATTGGGGACAGCCTCCTCAGGACCTGCGCTGGAAAAACAAAACTGGAATGCCGCTTTTGGCGCCTTGTACCTTGCAAACATAAACTGGGATTTCTTTACTTTTGGGCGGATTAGACAACGTATTCAGGTTGCGGATGCAGCTTTTCAACGGGATAAAAGTGACTTGGAACAAGAAAAATTTCAGCACGAAATCAGGGTCACCGCCGCCTACCTCAATTTACTTGCGTCGCAACGTTTAACAAAATCGCAGGAAAAAAATTTATCAAGGGCACTCACCTTTCAAAATATTGCAATAATAAGGGCGAAGAATGGCTTAATCGCCGGCGTAGATTCCTCGTTCGCAAAAGCAGAGGTTTCGAGTGCAAAGATTGCATTAACCCGGGCTAAAGACGTTGAGCAGGAACAGGCAAACCGGTTGGGCGTTTTGATGGGTGCAATTGCAACTAATTATGTAATCGATACCGCTGCAATAACGAAAATACCCGCCAACCTACTTTCAGGTAATATTGATACAAATCACCCTGTACTTAAATTTTATCAAAATAGAATCGATGTTAGCAATCGGCAGGTAGATTATTTCAAAAAATTATATTATCCGGTATTCTCGTTTTTCGGTGTAATGCAAGGTCGAGGGTCTGGTTTCAGTTCGAATTATCTTTTAAATCAAACAGCATATTCAACAAGCTACTTTGATGGCATAAATCCATCCCGTGCAAACTATTTGATTGGAATAGGAATGACCTGGAATTTGACAACGCTACTTAGAAATCATCCGCAGGTTAGGGCGCAGCAATTTACAAGTGAAGCACTAAAGGATGAGTACGACCTTGCAGACCAGCAATTAAAGGCGCAACTTGCCTTGGCCGAGTCTAAGTTATCGAATGCGTTAGATAACTACAAAGAAGCGCCCATCCAGGTTAAAGCCGCATCAGATGCTTATTTACAAAAGAATGTGCTTTATAAAAACGGCCTTACCAACCTTGTCGATTTAGCGCAGACACTTTTTGCGCTTAACCGGGCCGAAACCGATAGAGACATTGCCTACACAAATGTTTGGCAGGCACTGCTCCTGAAATCTGCCGCTTTAGGAAATTTCGAATTATTTATCAACGAGTTTTAACCAGCCACTACAATGAACCTAATACGTTTCGCATTACGCAAACCAATTTCAATACTTGTTTTAGTAGCAGGCTTGTTTTTCTTCGGTATTGGCGCAATCAACCAAATCAAAGTTGATATTCTGCCTCAGATGAATTTGCCGGTTATCTACATTGCCCACCCTTTCGGTGGCTACACGCCAAACCAAATGGAGGCTTATTTCGGCAAGCAATACGTTAATATTTTGTTGTTCGCCAATGGTATAAAAAGCATCGAAACCAAAAACACACAAGGTTTAATGCTGATGAAACTGACTTATTATGAAGGCACGAATATGGCGCAGGCCGCTGCAGAACTAAGTGCGCTATCCACAAGGGCACAGGCAATTTTTCCGCCCGGTTCGCAGCCTCCATTCGTAATCCGGTTTGATGCTTCTTCACTTCCTGTTGGTCAGCTTGTTTTAAGCAGCCCGACCCGCACAAACAACGAATTACAGGATTTAGCCAACACGTACATCAGGCCCGGTTTCTCTGCAATTCCGGGATTGCTCTCACCTGCCCCATTTGGGGGCAGCCCCAGAACCATCGAAATCAACGTTAATCCTTCACTTTTACGTTCGCACAACCTAACTGTAGATCAGGTTGTTGAAGCCATTCGGTTAAACAATCAAACAGCACCATCAGGTAACATCAGAATCGGCGATAAAAACTACATCACACCAACGAACTACACCATAAAGAAGGTTAAGGATTTTGAAAACATACCGTTATTTAAAGGCGCAGTTCAAAATTTACAGCTTCGCGATGTGGCAACCGTTAAAGACGGTGCCGACTTAGTTGCCGGTTATGCGCTTATAAACGGAAAGCGTTCCGTGTATTTAAGTATCGCAAAATCTGGTGATGCCTCTACTTGGGATGTGGTGAAAAACCTTAAGAAGAACCTACCAAATATTCAGTCTTCATTACCAGAAGACGTAAAACTTTCTTACGAATTTGACCAATCAGTATATGTAATTAACGCGGTAAAGAGTTTGATAAGTGAAGGTGCGATTGGCGCTATTTTAACGGGCCTGATGGTTTTGCTTTTTCTTGGAGATAAACGTGCTGCCCTAATTGTTATTTTAACGATTCCAACCTCGATTATTGCAGGCGTTTTGTTTTTAAAGCTTTTTGGCCAAACCATTAACATAATGACTTTGAGTGGGTTGGCTTTAGCCATCGGGATTTTAGTTGATGAATCTACGGTAACAATTGAGAACATTCACCAGCATTTTGATATGGGAAAACCAAAAGCCCTGGCCATTTGGGATGCCTGTAAAGAAATTGCCTTCCCAAAATTGTTAATTCTATTTTGCATTTTGGCCGTTTTTGCACCGGCATTTACCATGACTGGAATACCCGGCGCTTTGTTTTTGCCGCTGGCGCTGGCAATCGGTTTCTCTATGATTGTTTCTTTCCTGTTGTCTCAAACCTTTGTGCCGATAATGGCAAACTGGCTAATGAAAGCGCATCCGGCAAAAGGAACTCAAAACCATCATGGGATTACCCACGATGAAGCAGACTTTGTAGCGAGCGGACTTTCACTTGAATCTGAACGAGATACCCTCAACCAAAAAAAGATTTTAGCCGACCGTGAAGACTTTGAAAACGATGGTAAAATCGGGTTTTTTGATAAATTCAGAAATCGTTTTATGCGTTTTCTCGACAGTATATTTCCACATCGAAAATCCGTTGTATTAATCTATCTTTTCGCAATTATTGGCTTAGCTGCACTGCTATTGTTTAACATTGGGCGAGACGTTTTGCCGAGGGTAAACTCAAGTCAGTTTCAATTAAGGTTACGTGCACCCGATGGAACCCGGCTGGAGCGTACCGAAGAAAAAGCGAATACAGTATTAGCGGAGCTTAAAAAAATGGTTGGCCCTGAACATGTGGGCATTTCATCAGTTTACGTGGGCCAACACCCGGCCCAGTTTTCGGTTAATCCAATATATTTGTTTATGACAGGCCCGCACGAAGCTGTTTTCCAGGTGAGTTTAAAAGATTTTGAAGGCGATATGGATGATTTCAAAGATGCTTTCAGGACGAAAATTAAAAACGTTTTGCCAGACGTTAAGCTCTCATTTGAGCCAATTGAGTTAACGGACAAGGTTTTGAGCCAGGGTTCGCCAACGCCCGTTGAAGTTCGCATTGCAGGGAAAAACAAAAAATTAAATGAAAAGTACGCGAATAAAATCCTGGCAGAGTTAAAGGAAATACCCTACATGCGTGACGTTCAAATTGCCCAACCCATTAAATATCCATCGTTAAATATTGATATAGACCGGACAAGAGCAGCACAAATCGGCGTAGACATGGCTGATATTTCCCGTTCGCTTATCGCGTCAACATCATCATCGCGTTACACAGATAAAAACATTTGGCTCGACGAAAAGGCAGCATTGCCTTACAGTGTTCAGGTTCAGGTACCATTAAATCAGATGACAACCAGAGACGATATTGGCGAAATTCCACTGTTGAAAAACTCCACCAGACCTGTTTTAAGTGATGTTGCCAAAATTACTCCTGATACAACTTATGGTGAAAACGACAATGTTGGCGCAATGCCCTTCCTATCGGTAACGGCCAACCTTTACCACACAGATTTAGGAACAGCCTCTAAAGATGTTGAGAAAGCCATAAAAGATGTTGGGGAATTGCCCCGCGGTTTAAATGTTTCGGCCATTGGCTTAAGTAAAGTGCTCACCGAAACACTTGATAGTTTACAATCGGGATTGCTGGTCGCCATCGTGGTGATCTTTTTAATGCTGGCAGCCAATTTCCAGTCATTCAAAGTCCCTTTAGTTATTTTAGCTACCGTTCCTGCTGTCATTTTAGGCTCCCTATTATTGCTAACTATAACGGGTTCTACGCTTAATCTACAATCTTATATGGGCATTATTATGTCGGTAGGCGTTTCTATTGCTAATGCGGTGTTACTAATTACCAATGCCGAACAGTTAAGGAAACACAACGGAAATGCTTTGCAATCTGCAAGGGAGGCGGCAGCCTTGCGGTTAAGGCCAATCATTATGACGAGTATTGCAATGATTGCCGGTATGTTACCAATGGCCATCGGACATGGTGAAGGTGGCGGAGCAGTTTCTCCACTTGGCAGGGCTGTAATTGGTGGCTTACTGGCTTCAACATTTGCAGTTTTGATAATATTGCCATTGGTATTTGCATGGGTTCAGGGCAAACAAACTACCGATTCCATGTCTTTAGATCCTGAAGACAAAGACAGTGTACATTATATAAAAGGTTTAGAAGAAAACGCATAACAGCAAACAATACATGAAAACAAACATATTCTTAGCGGCCGTTTTAGGTACTGGCTTTTTAATGCTAAGCCTGATTTACAGTTGCAGCAATGCTGAAAAGAAACGCCCTGAAAAACAACAGGAAGCTACCATTGCAACTTTCGGGCTGAAAAAAGATAGATTATCAACAGCATTAAATTTGCCGGGCGAACTGATTGCGTTGCAACAGGTAGATTTGTATGCAAAGGTCAGCAGTTTTGTAAAAACCTTAAAGGTAGATATCGGCTCAGAAGTAAAGAAAGGCCAGCTTTTAATGACTTTGGAAGCACCGGAAATGGGTTCGCAGGTTGCTGCAGCGCAATCGCGGTTGAAATCGCAGGAAGCAGTTTATGCCGCAAGTAAAGCAAATTACAACCGCTTGTACGAAACGAGTAAAACGCCAGGAACAATCTCTAAAAACGACTTGGAACAGGCGTTGGCAAAAAGAAATTCTGATATGGCGCAGTTTGAAGCTGCAAAGGCTTCGTACCGGGAGGTTGGAGCCATCCAAGGGTATCTTGAAATCAGGGCACCTTTCTCAGGAATTATTTCAGCAAGAAACGTAAACCTCGGCGCATATGTTGGTCCATCGGGTAAAGGGTCTGAATTACCGCTACTAACACTTCAGGATCAGAAAAATTTGCGCCTTGCGGTTTCAATACCCGAAGTTTATACAGGCTATTTAAAACAGGGCGATGAAGTAAGCTTTACGGTAAAATCACTTCCAAGTCAGGCATTTAAGGCGAAAGTTAAGCGATTATCTGGTGCCCTTGATTTGCGCTTGCGTTCTGAAAGAATAGAGATGGATGTTCCAAATTCTTCTAAAGTGCTGTTACCGGGTATGGTTGCGGAGATAAACATCCCGTTGCCAGCCAATGCCAGCACCTTTATTATCCCGAAAAAAGCGTTGTTGGATACAAGCGAGGGCTACTATGTTTTAAAAGTTGAGCAAAATAAGGCGGTAAAAGTCGCAATTAAAAAAGGCAGGGAAACCGATGATAAGGTTGAGATTTTTGGCGATTTGGCAGAAGGCGACAAACTGGTAGCAGCACCAACTGAGGAAATGCACGAGGGTATGACGATTAAACCTTAAATTTGAAAATAAGAAAATGAAGACATGTTAGCGAAAACCGATAACGCAAGCACTTTAACATCACCAGAAACGCTGCAGGATTTTTACAACAGGCTTAAAATAACACGCCCCGAAATCCCGACACCGAGTTTAGGCTTAGTTAATGATATTGGCCACTTCAACGTTTTTAACCGAGCTGTAGTTTGTACAAATACGCCCTCGGCTTTCAGCAGACGCGATTTCTATAAAATTTCTTTAATCATTGGAAACGGCATCTTACATTATTCAGATAAACAGATTGAAATTAGGGAAAGAGCACTTCTTTTCACCAATCCGAATGTACCTTATGCCTGGGAAAGCACATCTCCAACGCCGAACGGCTACTTTTGCCTCTTTACAGAAAACTTTATCCATAACAGAAACGAAAGTTTGAGGGAATCGCTATTGCATAAGATAAATGACAATCCGGTAGTTCATATCAATGCGGAAAAAGAAGAATTTATCAAAAGGATCTTTTCAAAAATGATTTCGGAAATGGATGGTGATTATGTTTATAAATATGACTTATTGCGAAACTATGTGCAGCTTATCGCCCATGAAGCCCTAAAAGTTATTCCTGAAGATAAGGTTTTCAAGCTAAATAATGCATCTGCACGCTTAACAACACAGTTCATCGAGCTTTTAGAACGCCAGTTTCCAATCGGTTCTACTGAACACGTTTTAGAATTAAGAACAGCCCACGATTTTGCTTACAGGCTTTTGGTTCATGTAAACCACTTAAACCATGCGGTAAAAGAAGTTACCGGCAAAACTACGTCGCATCATATCGCGAAAAGAATAACTACGGAAGCAATTGCCCTTTTAAGACACACCGAATGGAATATTGCTCAAATTGGTTATTGCCTTGGCTTTGAGTATCCTGCTAACTTCAACATTTTTTTTAAACGGCAAATGGGTCGTTCCCCTAAAGCTTTCAGAAACTAATCTACTTTCAGCCAACCGGTTATAGAAAGTCTTGCAACGTTTGTTGCTAAAACTTCATGTTCCAGAACATCGCTTTTAAAAAAAACGCTTTTCCCGTTTTCCGGGCTGATATTACGGGCAACCCCATCTTGGTAGATGCAAAGTTCTCCCCCATCGCCGGGTTTCCAGTCAACGTTTAAGTACATAACCATAGAATATTTCCGGCTGCCGTTATTTTTAAACTGATCTAAATGTTTTTTATAGAAACTACCCTCCTCATATAGCGTATAATGAAACTCATAACCGTTAATGCCCGTGTAGCAAGTTTGATTTAAGTGTAAGATAAAGCTATCCATCAAATCAAAAAAATCATTTTCATATTGATTATTATGTTCTCGGTCTAGCCAGTAAATTACATCACTTCGAACGAGTTTGTCCTGATTTACGACCATACTATTTCCGGTTCCTGCTGATAAGAACTGTTCATTTTTATACAATTCTGATATATTATTTCTCAGATGAGCGGCGAGTTTTGCATTTATAAAGTCATCAGCTATGCCGATTTCGTTTTCAATAAAAGTATCAATGAGTTTATTAAAGATTTTTTCCAATCGTTTTGGATTAAGGTTTTGCCGTTTGCAATACCTGTTACAAGGTAGACTTATTTATTGGATAAAAGCTTTCTTTTCAATGCATTAAATGAATTTAGAAACCTCGGGATATTAGCACTTTAACATTGTTTCAATTTCAGATTCAGAATGTTATCTTAGCTGCTACGATAAATCTCATCCCTCATGAATCAAAAAATCATCAACCTGTACGATAAGTACACACATAGCCAGCTTAGCCGCAAAGAGTTTATGAAAAAGCTCGCAATACTGACTGGAAGTACAGCCTTAGCGTTAACAGTTTTGCCTTTGCTGGAAAATAATTACGTAGCTGCTGCTGAGTTTTTAAGTGATGAAATCACATCAGAAGAAATAACATATCCTGGTGTTGAGGGCGAAATGAAAGCGATTTTAGCGAAACCAAAAGGTAAAAAAGCCTTGGGTGCGGTTTTGGTAATTCATGAGAATAGGGGCCTAAATCCACATATTATCGATGTTACTAAACGCGTTGCTGCTGAAGGCTTTATTGCACTTGGTGTAGATGCGCTATCACCACTGGGCGGCACGCCGACCGATGAAGATAAAGGAAGGGAATTGATCGGAAAACTGGATCCGGAAAAAAACCTACAGAACTATTTGAAGGGATTAGAGTACCTCCGTAAAATTAAAGGTGGCAATGGAAAAGTTGGTTGCATGGGCTTTTGCTGGGGCGGCGGCATGGCCAATAAACTGGCTGTAAATGACCCAAAACTGCAGGCATCTGTCGCCTATTATGGCGCACAACCCCCAGCGGCTGACGTACCCAAAATAAAAGCGAGCGTAATGATGCACTATGGCGGATTGGACGAGCGCATAAATGCTGGGATTCCGGCTTACGAAGCCGCATTAAAAGCTGCAAACATTGATTATAAAATTTTTATATATGACGGTGTAAACCACGCTTTTAACAATAACACATCGCCCACCCGCTACAATGAGGCTGCAGCAAAGCTTGCCTGGCAACGAACAATGGAATTATTTAAAAGTAAACTCGCCTAACACAGCAAAAGTATAATGAGAAAAAGCCTTAGTACGATCGTCATTTTTCTGGTTCTTTGCTCCTGTTCAAAAGGCCCAAAAACAGCAGAGGAAATTGAACTTACTCAAAACCCGGGTAAAGTAACGTCTAATATTGCGTTTAAAAACTATTTGGGTGTTAATGCTTTTGAGTGGGACTTTACAGAGCCAAACCAGTCTAATCGAATTAGTGAGGTTAGGATGGCAACAATAAATTGTTTCGGAGGGATTAGACATTACCTAGATTGGGAACGAATGGAATCGACCGAAGGTAAATACACCTTTAATCCCACGCACTCTGGCGGCTCTTATTATGACGTGATATACAGCAGGTTGAAAGCAGATAACCTTGGCCTGCTGGTTTGTATCAAAAATATTCCACCATGGCTTATGAATACTTATCCGGCCGACCAGCGGGGCGGAGATAATACGCCGGTTAATTTTGGAGCCGATAAAAGCAATCCTGAATCGTACATTAAGCAGGCAAGAATGGGCTTTCAGTTTGCAGCCAGATATGGTTCTAACCGAAATGTAGATCCAGCTTTAGTTTCGGTTAATACGGCCCCAAGATGGAACGCAGATGATTTAAATTCAGTAAAAATTGGCTTAGACCTTGTAAAATATGTTGAATGTAATAATGAGCCTGATAAATGGTGGGCAGGGAAAAAGGCACAACAAAGTGCTGAAGAATATGCTGCAAACTTATCGGCTTTTTACGATGGCAACAAAGGAAAAATGGGTAAAAACGTTGGCGTAAAAACGGCTGACCCAAACATGAAGGTAGTTATGGCCGGCCTGGGAGATGCAAAACCCGAGTTTGTTGCTAAAATGGTTGAATGGTGTAGAAAAAACAGAGGCTTAAAGGCCGATGGAACTATTGATTTGTGCTTTGATGTTATTAATTACCACTTGTACGCAAACGATGCTTTTTTAAATGGCGGAAACGCTACTACCGGCGTAGCCCCGGAGCTTTCGGAAATTGGTTCTGTTGCTGATAAGTTTATAAAAATGGCAAAGGAAAACGCTCCCGGGCTGGAAGTATGGGTTACGGAAACCGGTTACGACGTTGGTAAAACCCCTCAGTCTGCAATTGCAATTGGATCGAAAACTTCGTTTATTACACAGGCAGACTGGAATTTAAGGACTTCACTTCTATACGCCAGACATGGAATCTCGAGATGTATATTCTATATGCTTGACGACGCCGGAGGTGTTAATAACCCTACGCAATATAGCTCTTCAGGATTTCACAATGATGATTTATCTAAAAGACCATCGGCAGATTACATGCTCCAAACAAAAAAACTTATCGGAAACTATTTTTATTCGGCTACAATAAGCAATCAGCCTATAGTTGATTTGTATAAGCTTGATAAAAAAGAAATTTATGTATTAACCATTCCAGACCAGAAAGGTAGAACTTCAACCTATCAACTGGATTTGGGCTCGGCTACGCAAGCAGTTATTCATACCCTGCAAGTTGGAAAAGATGAAATGGCACATAAAACCGTAAACGTTACCAATGGAAAACTTCAGGTAGAAGTTTCGGAAACGCCGGTCTTTGTGGAAAAAATATAAGTAAGGGCCTTAAAACCCTTACTTTATTTCAAGTTTGTAGATAAATCCTTTATTGCCGGCGAGTACAACCATATTGCCTTTTTTTGCTTTCTGAACGGAGTTAAAACTAACATCTGAGATATGTTTCCAGGTTTTACCACCATCGATAGAAATATCTGTTCCTGAAGTTCCTGTCGCAACTAAAGTGTTCTTATTGATGTATGCAACTCCTGAGCGATATCCTGCAACGGGAATCTTCGGCTCTAGCCAGTTTTTACCTCCGTCGTTAGTAATCAACACGTTGTTGCTGTTTTCTTTATCCTTTACATAATTACCACCAACAACCACACCATTTTTGGCATCGTAGAAATCAATAGAAAACGGACCTGTACTGTTCTCGCCCTGTAAAATCGGACATTTAAATCGTTGCCAGGAAGTTCCGTAGTCTGCCGAGAAATAAATATTTGATTTGGTTCCACCACTCGCAATCCATGTTTTTCCTCCCGGTAAAGTTTTAATCGTGGTTCCACTGGCAGCAAAGGCCGCCTCACCTTTTGCGAGCGGAATCTGAAGATTGGAAGAAATATCCTGCCAGCTTTTTCCCGCATCTACACTTTTCAAAAGCTTCATTTGGTTGTTAATGGGGTCGCCAAAAATTATCGCTTTATTTTTATCCCAAAATCCTAAACAGTCCAAAAAAATGGCTGTGTCGGCATTTTTATAGGTTTCAATCCAGTGTTCACCTCCATCAACAGTTTTTAATACATAAGCAGGCGAACCTGCATTAACAATAATTGCCTCCTTCTCGTTAAAGGCTTCGATATCTCGAAAATCTAGTTTCTCGTAACCTTTTGGTTTTATCCATTGCCAGGTTGCACCACCGTCTACCGTTTTTCCCACAGCGCCATTACTGCCACTAACCCAGGTAACGCGATTGTCAACCACACTCAAGCCCCGTAAACTGGTTTTGGAATTTTCGTTTAAAACACTAAAAGTTTGGGTTTGGCTAGCACAAAAAAAAGGTGCCATAATCAGGCACCATAATAATTTCTTCATATTTAGAATAATTTATTTAACCCTTCTAAAGCTTTCTGAACGACCCAAAAGCGAAATTCCGATGTAACCTCTAACATTCATTACATCGTTGCCTTTGAGCGAAATATTACAGCTGTAAGTTTTTCCACTTTTAGGATCATAAATAGTTCCATCTGTCCATTTGCCGTCTTCATACACAAAATCCTTCAAAATTTCCAAATTTAGTAAAGGCCGGTTTTGTAAACTTGCGGTTGGGTTTTTAACATCTGTTTTAGGTTTGCCATTGATATTTGGTTCCTTTAACCAGGCCAGCTTGCCGAAATATTTATCGCCTTTTTTATAAATTTCTATTTGCCCTTCTCCGGAAGGATTTAACCATTTCCCAACAACTGCATCCTTACTTTGAGCAATTGCGTTAAAACTTATAGCTGCAAATAGCAGCAGTAAAACTTGAAATTTTCTCATAATCGATTTCTATTTAGTGTTTTTAAAGATAGCAATTTGCATTTTCTATGCAAACATAATAAATAGAAAAAACGACAACGACCTCCAATTTTAAACGGAAACCATCGGAAGATACCTGTTACGGTAGGCATAAAACAAAAACAAGTTAAAAATTAGCATAACGGCAACCATGGGTAGCTGTTGCGGTCCCAGATAAAGGTGATAAAAGAATATGTTCAAAGTAACGGGGAAAATGACCAGAGCAGCAAGGGGTGCCGTTCTGCCGATTAAAAGTAAAATGCCACATATTAGTTCAGTAACTTTAATCAGTGGCATTAAATAAACGGAAGCCGAAACGCCCGCCATAAATGTCATCTGTTCAGGCGACATTACCGGTTTTTCTGGCATGTACTTTAGAAAGTAGCTAACAGATGCGAAAAGATACATTGCGCCAAGTAATACCCGGACAATAATAGTTGCGATTTTCATAATTTACGATTGGTTTGGTTATTTAAAAATAATAAAAGGATTGTTTTTTTTCTAATGCACCCAATTATTTTTTCGGTGATGGCTATTTTTTTATGCAAGTTTACTAAATATCGTTGCCAGTTGCCTTGTATGCCGCTGGGTATGAAATAGTACAAAATATACTGCTTCCTGCCTTGTGAGATAGCCCATTTGCGGTAGTTCGAAAGCTTTGCATGTTGCTGATAAATCGAGCGTTGACACGACCTTTAGAATACCCGATTCAATTTCTGCAAGTCTATCAAGCTGAACAATTTTATCGTATTCTTTTTCCGGTGGAACAATAAAATCTGGAGCGTTTAGCTTTAAATCAAAATCTAAAAGGACATGTTTTATGTCCTCAACTTTTTCATCTGGTTTTCGAAATGTATTTTCGGTTTCGCCATTCATAACCTCTGCAAAACCTGCATTTGATAAATTAACATGTTCAACAAGTTGTCCGGCCGTCCAACTGCCCACAAAAGGAACCTGATTAACCTGGCTTTCCCGAAATTTTGCAAACAAAGTCTGGAAATCGGCAAATGTTTGTTTCGTTTCCTCAAATAATTTTTCCATACACTACATATAATTCATTGCCGGATATCCTAATAGCCTGCGCCATAATGCTATCTGCCCTATGCAACTCGCTTCCCGGTAGGTTGTGAAAGAAATGAAGTCGAAAACTGTCATTTCCAGTTCCGGCATTTCGAAGGGCGCATCTAGTTGTGCATCAGTCGCGTTAGTCAGGGCTTCCAGCAATACCGGTGAGATTTTTCTCCAATCATTTTCAAAATCTGCAATAGAGGGATATTTTGCCTCAGCAATAATTCCTTTATTGTTTTCAAAAAATGCTCCGGTTGACGCTTCGACGTTAACACCCAACATTTTTGTCAACTGGAATCTACCATAAACAATGCTTCCCGTTATCCAGGCAATATGATTTGCTTTAGTACCCAACCTTTGCTCAGCATCCTCTTCGCTAATTCCTTCCAGGGCCCGGAACAAAAAGTCTGTATGCATTTCATGCAGCACAATAAGGCCGTACATTTTACTACTCGTAGGATCGTTTTCCATTTCTATTATTCTTGTTCGCTTAACTGAGATTAAAGTTAGCAGTAAAAATGCCTCTAGCGGTTGCCGTAAAAGTCAACCTTAGGGGGCGTTTAAGACAATTATTATTATATTTACGATACTAAATCTAACCGGATGATTAAAATTGCTATAATAATTCCTCAACATTACAAGCTTTTAAGTGTTGCTGCCATTTTGGAAGTTTTCGACAGTGCAAATAAATTTCAGGCGACAAATAATTCGCAATCGGCCTTTGATATCTGTCTACTAACAGCAGAAAAAAGCCTGGATAGCTTCTTTGGCAATTATAATGCTGCAACTATCGACGATGGCGAGTGCTATGACTTAGTACTAATTCCATCATTCACAACAGACAATATAAAGGATACAATTGGTGCCAACCAACGCTTTATACCATGGATTATCAAACAATATAATGCCGGCGCAGAAGTGGCGACTTTTTGTACTGGTGCATTTTTATTAGGTGCAACCGGCCTACTCGACGGTAAAGCCGCCACGACACATGTTGATGCCTGCAACGCTTTCGCATCGGCATTTCCGGCTGTACGCTTAAAACCTGATAAAACGGTTACCCAAGACGGCAGATTGTTTACCAGTGGTGGCGCAACCTCAACCTTTCACCTGTTACTGTACTTGTTGCAGATACATTGTGGAAAAGATTTGGCCATTAAAACAGCGAAAGTTTTTGCTATTGATATGGACAGACATAACCAATCTTACTTCAGTTCTTTTCAACCAACTAGGCATCATAATGACGAGCTTGTGGCATCAGCACAGCAGAAAATTGAAAGCAATTATCAGGATGTAGCAACGATTGAAGAAATGATTAAAGATATACCTTCTAGTCGGAGAAATATTGTAAGGCGTTTTAAACAGGTTATTGGTATAACCCCAATTGAATATCTGCAACAAACCAGGATTGAAGCTGCGAAAAAACTATTAGAGCAAACCGCACAACAGATGACTGAAGTTATTTATAATTCTGGCTATAACGATCCGAAGGCATTTAGGAAGATTTTCAGGAAAACTGTTGGAATGACTCCTTCACAATATCGAGATAAGTTTCAGGCCAGGTAGGTACTTACTGTGCGATATTTCTTTCCATATTGTGTAATCATTGTGGTACATTAGAAATTAATGCTCATTAACAAAATAATTCTGATTAACTTAACGTTATAGTATTTTAACCAAATAGTTATATTATGAGCACATTATTTCTAATTCTTGGTTCTTTCTATTTTATTTCAATTTGCGCAATGGTTTATTGCTATTATTCAGCAGAACCAATGCCACGCGACTACGATAAATTTTAGAATTTTTTATTGCTGATGGCTTTTCCTGCTTTCGCCTAACAAATCTGACTGGTTATTTTATAACTAAGATTATCCCGTCGTTTTTTATTTTATAGAAATATTCGTTCTGCGTATTGTGTTTCAATATCTGAATATCTACAACTTCTCCTCTCTTACCGTTGTCAAGGCAAATATAATCTCCTTTCCTCACAGCTTCCAGCACATACGTATTTGTGTATTTCGAAATATTAATCATAACATTATTATTGCTTGTTAAGTTAACAACTTAAAGGCCAATTAGTTTGAGTGACGTAAAAACCTTCAATGCTTGACGATGAAATTTAGAACTTATTTTTTTAAGCAAAAAAGCCCTGTAAATTGTGAGTTTACAGGGCTTTTCATTGTTATTAAGTACCCTCTCGGAGGAATACTTTGAACACTTAAGTGCTTTCTTACAGGTCCTTGGGCCAATTGTCGATGACTTAAAGAGCAAGGGATTTATATAAAAATCTAGTTTTTCGGAAAAATGGCAACCGTTGTACTAAAAATTTAGAACACAAAAACTTGGCAAATGTCAAGAATAAAAGTTTCTAATTTTTGCCCTAATGTGGATAAACTGGAAAAACCATTCCACTAACCCCTCTGCGCGAAAACATGGATACAAAGACAAGCAATAATCTATATTAAATTTAATTTCTGGTGCGACGGATCAATCTATTCTAGTTTAGCCACTTTAGCCTCAAAAAATACTTAAAACTAAGTAGCCTAAGTATATTATTTACCGACTGCCAAAAATAACACTTTCAGACTATCAGAGCCGATGAGGTGATGCGATGATCGAAACGGGTATATTAGCAGTGTATAATCCACTCTTCCTAAACGACTAATTACAACCATGTAGGAAAATGCCTGAGTGAGAGGTAAATCAGGAGCTAAATATTTATATTAGGGCAAATTAGAATCAATGGCCAGAAAAATCAGAAAAGATATTACCGTAAAGGGTCTTGAGAAAAAACTCGGAGTGGCACCGGGTACAATTAAAAATCTTGATGGCCGGGATGCCAGAAGTGACAAAAAACTGGAAACGTTACAAAAGGAAGCCGCCAGAGCTTTAAAAAAAACACCTATAAAAAAAACGGCATCAAAACCCGCAATGACAAAGACAGTCAAAGCCAAGCCAGTGACAGCAGATCAGAAAACCGCAGCAAAAAGAAAAGTTAAAAGAAATCCACGGGCTACGGTTAGCATGGTTAAAAAAGTTCAGGCGGCCATTAAAAAAACAGGGAACAAATAATGGTACAGCCCGCTGATTTCCTCAATAACGTCTTCATTAATTGCCCTTTTGATCAGGGTTATCACAACATGTTCGAGGCAATCGTATTCACAATCCATGACTGTGGTTTCATCGCCAGATGTGCGCGGGAAGAAGATGACGGTGGGGATGTACGTTTCAGTAAGATTGTCCGCATCATTGAAGACTGCAAGTATGGCATTCATGACATCTCCAAGGCTGATTTGGATGCCGAATCAGGGCTGGCTAGATTCAATATGCCGCTGGAACTGGGCCTTTTTCTTGGGGCGCAGCGCTATGCAGCAAAAGGTCATTATAATAAAGAAAAAAAGGCTTTGGTTCTGGATAGTGAGCAATACAGATATCAGATTTTTGTTTCTGATCTGGCGGGCACAGACATTGCCAGCCATGATAACTCTATTGAAATACTGATGAATAAGGTGCGTGATTTTCTGTTTAATAATTCACGGCGTAAGAGTATACCTAGCGGTAACTTTATTTACGACCGGTTCCTGACCTTCAATGCAGCTTTGCCTGATTACTGTCTGAATGCACACTGGGACAGGGCAAATCTTTCCTTTATTGCCTATACCATTTGCGTAAGCGAATGGCTTGAACTCAACCCAATCTAAGTTTATGGTTAGCAATACAATTCATGGCGACTTGCCAACCCTTACATTGAGCACTGAAGAAATGACCGAACAGATTTACGCTATTTTCAAGGCTCATCCAGGATCCTATTATTTCACTTCTCTCGTAGCAACCTTTTCTGACCACCTGCTCAATCAGCAAATCGGTTTTTCCTATGCATCAAATACAACGTACGTCGGAATAATCCATTATGGGGATCAAGCGAGGGTGCGTGAAATCGTTTGGGATATGATCATTTCCCGCTACCTGACTATGGGAGGTCATGGTCATAACGAATGACTTTTCTAGGCTCGTTTGTAGGCATTGCACTTGTAGGCTTAATCCATAGTGAGTATTTCACAGCATATGATAACCTATTTGTCATAGGTTCCTTTGGCGCGAGCTCAGTACTCATATATGGCATAATAAACAGCCCGTTGACACAGCCCAGAAACATCATAGGCGGTCACGTTGTTAGTGCATTTGTGGGAGTGTGTATTTATAATTTAGTATACTTCCAATTCTGTAATCGATGTATCTCCTTTACCCAATTTATTTGATACATTAAATCTAATTTTAATAGTTGTGATTGGGGTGAAAGAATATGAATCATCCAATTCACTTCTACTTTTATTCTCTCCCAAGATTAACTTTTTCCAGTTTCCGTTATCCCAATAAGAAAACTCATAATATTTCGGTTTTTCAAAACGGTTGTGCTCTTGCCGAAAGAATACTTTTAAGCCCTGTATAATTCTATCTTTTTCAAAATTAATTTCCAGCCAATCTTCTTTATTTACAGAGCCAAGGTTTGTCCAACTATTTCTTACGTTTTCAAAATCCCACACTCTACCGTCGATTGCCATTAAGGGATTATACAAACTGTTTGTAAAAGAGGCGGTCGCTTTTGGAAAGTCTTTCCCTGCTAAATTGACAGCGAGATTAACTGGTATTTTAATATTACTGAGAACCCGTGCATTTGGAATTTGATAGACATTTTTTTTTATTTCTTTCAGTCGTTTACCATCAACAAATACAGAAAGACCTTTTCCTGAAGAGTATTTTTTTCCACTTTTGTCATAAATTAAATTAATCTCGTGTCCATGATAATCAAGGTTTTGCAAACTAAAATAAGTAATCTCATCGCTCACTATTGGCTGTATCTTCAATTGATTTCCATCTGCAGGTATAATTCCGCATAAACCGGAAATAATCAAATTAGTGAAACCAGAATGATTGTAATGTTCGCTTCTTTCATCAATGTACACTATAGATTCGTTTTTATCAGGATTATAGTTTTCTAGAATATTTAAGGAGTCTTTGTAAAAATGCTGATTCGCATATTTTTGCAATTCATGTATATAAACTTTAGAAGTGATAATATTTTGATGATAATTATGGATCAAGTTTGCCATTCCCATTAACACCTGAGTAGTCTGATATGGCCAACTGGGACCGTTCCATTGACATTCTTTCAAACCCGTTGCCTTATCATAACGGTATTGCTTCATGTAATATTGGTAGGAAGGTTCCACTGTTCTCAATCCGTATTTGCCGTTGAAAGCATTTGTGTCGGTCAGCTGTTTCCAGGACCGATTGAACACTGACTTGTCATCTGGCATATTGAAAACCCATGGCACAAAGCCTATCAATTCCCTGCCAGGGATAAAATCCCAATATTTTACAAATTTGTTTGTTTTTTGGTAACGGTCTGTAAAATGGTTAAGCTCTTTATTCCACATCTTATCCTGGAAGATATTTTTAATTTGTTTTGCCTTTTGCTCGAAAGATGTGGCAAGAGTGGTTTTACCAGCTAACGATGCGATATTTTTAATGGCCAGTGCATTGGCGTACATGTAAGCATTTATGGATGGTCGAAAAGCAAAACCACCTTTAAAACCATCTTTACCTCCACTGGCTTCAATAGAAGAAATGCTATATTCTGTTGCATCGTTAATTGGCTCGATATAATATAATTGTTTAGTTGAATCATATTTATCATCCCAGGCTTCATAGATTCTCAACATATCTTTTAGTTGGGAAGTGATAAATTCAATATCAGGATTTACTTTATAGTAAGCATATGAAGCGTCTGCAATTGATTCGGTGAAGTGCCTGTCATTGCCCCCACTTTTATACATGTAATTGATATAATCTTCTACATAGTTATGATTTTTTAACCAACGGGCTTCATAGATATGAAAAGGGGTTGCGCAATTGATGGTATTATAGGGTTTTAAATCCCAACTCATTCCATTCAAAAATTCTGTAAAAACATATCCCTTCTCACCAATATTTCTGAGGTGTGCTTTTAATAATCGCCAACGGTAATAGTAAACCTGTTCAAGCTTTTTATCAGAACATTCAAAAAAGGGAATATTTTTAAGATACCAATCTGCCCGAACACCATAATATTGATCAGCTAAAATGTTGATTGCTGGTAGAACTGGTGACTTTTCCTGAGCAGTTGCGCCATGAAATATTACCCAAAAGATAAGGGCTAAAAATAAGTTTTTCAAAATAGTTGGCTTAGTGAACGCTTAATTTCCAGATACAAATTCAGATGTATTATTGTCGTTTTCCAAATAATCTAATAATATATTTAGTTAAGACAAAAATGTGTTTTGCAATAAACCAACAATGGGATAAATCGCTACAATAAATTATAAATTGCATCAAAATATGGCGTGTTTGGAACAAATGCGGCTGGATTAGGATTAGTATACCATGTTGGACTGACCATATTCATTGTTCCTCCATCACCATTCCAACACCATCCTAATACTTTAAATCCTTTTGATTTTGCGTGAGTCACAATAGCTGACCAATCCACTGGCCCATTAGCGGGTTCATTGCCAAATTCACCGATGATGCAGGCTCTTCCAGTAGCATACAGATCATCAATATCAGAGATATTTATGTTACGTCCTTTATTCTGATTGTATCCATTTCTATAAACATGCGCTGACAAAATAATATCTGTATCTGTAATTTTTACGCCACTTATACCAGTGCCACTTATAGCCTGGGCAGCCGTAGTTGTTTCTTGGCCATACCCTGGGCAATCAATAATTATTTTTCCAGTATATACGCCTCTTATTATTGAAATCGCATTGTTGTAGGTTTCAGCATAATTTTTTGCGGTAATACCATGGCTTCCCCATTCATTTATTAAGTTAATGGTAAATGCTCCAGAAGCAGATAAGCTAGCATAGTTTGTTTTCCACCAATTTGCTGCAGCAACAACTTCATTTGCATCATCTGAACCAAGAACTGTGTATTTATGATAAGTAGCAATAACACTGTACCCATTGCTTAGGGCCTGCTGTATCCACAATTTACCCTGACTAACCTTATCAGGTTCAATTTCTATACGTACCGTTTTTATTTTAGTATACTGTTTCATCAATTCCCAGCCAAATTTAACCACACCGTTATTAGCATATGAGGGCTGTAGATTAACGCCATTACCAAAATTCACTTCTACTGGTTTAATAACCACTGGTACTACAGCTGGTTTTTCTTCAACACTTGCAACTGCGGTGCTTTTTTTACATCCAACAAAACAGATCAGGATTACTGCAAGAAACTTACTGAAAATAAGAAGGTAATTTGTGATTTTCATTATGATTGTTTTTATATTACTATTGAAATCAAAAAAAATCCTAACGCAAAACTGAATGCTTGCGTTAGGAAAACTATATTTTTAAATAAAGCCAATATCATCTACATAAATAACGCTTGGTGCAAAACCGCTGTACTCTTGCAGAACAATTTCTGTTATTGTTCCAGGACTACCCAAGGAAGATAGAGGTACTGTAAAATCTGTATATACTCCTGCAGTAAGTGTGAGTAGCACTCGCGCTGTTGCATTATAATTGCCATTGATGGTTAAATAAACTCTTTTACCAGTCGAGCCTGGCCCACCATATATAGAAAGTTTTATAGATGTTAATCCTAAGGTTGCAGTATTGATTATTGCACCGTTATAAAATATTTTAAAACCATCATAACCTGCTCCAAAATTTGTTTGCAGGGATTTCAAATCTCTTTTTGGATTAACTAAACTTATTACAGTTGTTCCTGTATTAAATGCACTAGTTTGCCAGCTGGTCGCTAATGCCTCATCAAACACTACGTATTTAAATCCAAAAGCGCCCGCAGACTTAGCAATTCCACCTGCTGTTTCCACAAAGATATTTGCTTGAACTACGCCTGCCGGCACTTTAACTTTAATTTGCGTTTTGGTGGGTGTACCTACTATTTCTGCATTAATTGTTCCGAATCTTACTGCTATCAGGTTTTCAAAGGTTGTTCCATTTATCGTAACAATTTCATTAGCTCCTGCAGCTAAAGGAGCGAAATCCGTTATTGATGCGATAGGTTGCTTTATTGGAAACTTAAATTTAACAGTTCCGAATTTTGTAGTCAGGATAATCTCATCAGATTGCCCTGGACCATAAGGTGTAAATTTCCCTGTATTTACTATTACGCTATTTTCGGTTACTAAGGTTGGATTAAAATAGACTGGAAATCCATTAAAAGAAACTGCGGAAGTTGTTTTTAAATTTGTACCAACAATAGCGTATACATTATTCAAAGCTCCGCTTACTACAGTTGAGTCGAACGGCACTAGCCTATAATCATCATATATCTGATTTTGATCCAAGGTAAAACGATGTGTAACAGATTTAATCGTATCAAGTCTAGCGATGATACGGATTCTTTCAATTGTCGGTGAAGCTTTAGCTCCATCTGATTCTCCTTTCTTACAAGAAGAAAATATAGTCACCATAATTATTGGCAGAAGCAATAATATGCTTGCAGGTTTTTTTAAGATATTTCTCATAATTTTCATTATTTAAATGCGTATGGCACTGGTGGAAGCAAAAGTTTTGGATTTGCATTGGTTTCTGCAGCTGGATAAAGGAAATAGAAATCTTTATTTGTGATGGTCACATAACCATTTCCATATCTTTTGGGTACAACATCATTATTTGCTCCCCCTCTATCCTGTTGAGCAATAAGAGCAATGGCTCTAGGATGATTTGTGGTATTAAAACCATCCAATCTTCCTAAATCGAACCAAAAATCATTCTCAAATGCTAATTCACGCCTTCGCTCATTTAAAATATCATCGACAATTAATCTGGCAGGTGTCTGAGCCGGAGCACCGGCTACTGCTGCAGCAGGATTTGGTACCGTGTAGTTTCTGTTAATTATCGTTAAATCACCCAGACCAGCCCTGTTTCTAACTTTATTAATGGCACTAAGTGCAGCACCGTCCGTACTAGCGGAAGCCCCATTCATGATAGCTTCAGCTAGGATTAAATAAACTTCGGAGTATCGCATCATGTAGGTGTTGTTCGCTGCTGCCTGACGACCACCAAATCCTCCATTATCTGCAGGGCTTCCCACGACATATTTTTTAACCGCTGCATGTACATCCGCGGGGTTAGCTGTTAAAGGGAAAGTATAACCACCGTTTACCTTATTAATTTCAGGGTAGAAATCTCCAGGCAACATGATTGTTGCTTTTCTACGCTTATCACCAGATTGATAGAGATCCTGCAAATCATAAGTTGGAGCCAATAAGCTGTAACCATCACCTGTAGTAGTAATGCCATTAAAAGCAAATGCAGCCTGCTGAGGATTTCCTTCTCCGTAATTACCCGTCTTTGCCCATTGCAAAGCGATTACCGATTCCTCATTATTATTATTTTCTGTTAAGAAAAGGTCGTTATAGGTTTTACTGGTAATGTCCGTTCCATAGAGCTTAAATTCCCCACTGCTGATTACTTTTTGTGCTTCTAATCTGGCATTGGTGTAATCCTGCATATATAGGTAAACCTTGGACAATAATGCAGAGGCAGAACCACTTGAAAGCCTGCCCGTCCCATAACCAGACCTGATCATAGGCGTTAAATTGGCTTCAGCAAATTTTAGGTCATTCACCATAAACTTGTAAATATCTGGTATAGGGGCAGTATTAACCTGATAATCTTTAATATAATCAGCACTATTCTCGATTATTGGAACGGGGCCAAAAGTTCTTACCAAATGAAAGTAGGCTAAAGCCCTCCACAAACGCGCCTCACCTAAGGCATTATTTACTACAGCTTTGTCCACACCAGGATCAACCTTAACTGGCAGTGTATTAATTACAGCATTCGCCTGAGCGACTACAGTAAATAAGGCATTCCATGCAGATTCCAGTTGAGAGTTACCACTGGTAACTGAAAAATTGAAGAAGTTTACGATATCTGAAGATGAACCTTTGCCGTTACCAGCAGCCAAATCAGTAATAGCCCAACCAGATTTTCCACACCAGCCAAACCAGGTTACACTATAAAGCGCATTTGTTGTCGCCTGAACTTCTGATACTGATTTATAATAATTATCTATTGTTATTGCACTCTGAGGTGTCCTATCAAAGAAGCTCTTTTTGCAACCTGAGATCGTTATTACCGATAAAACTGCTATCGTTGTTAAAAATTTTATTTGCTTTCTCATTTTAAAATCCATTATCTAATTTAAAATTTTGCATTAACACCAAAAGTGATAATCCTTGGACTCGGGTATCTACCTATATCCACATTCGATAAAAATACGTTTTGATCAATAGCCCCAATTTCTGGATCTAAACCTGTGTAATTAGTGAAAGTATATAAATTCTGAGCGCTGACATAAACCTTTAATCCACTTAATTTCACTTTGGACAGATATTTTGTTGGAAAATTGTATCCTAAACTAATGTTCTGTATTCTCAGGAAAGATCCGCTTTCCAAAAATCTATCAGAGTTTTTTAGATTTGGATTATCTCCACTTTTTGGTGCGGGAATGTTTGATTCAGGATTCGTTGGTTTCCAATAGTTAGCAACACTTGCCAACTGATTGGAATATAATCCAGCCAGGCTACTTACTTTATAATTTAAGGCATTGAAAATCTTCGATCCGTAGGAACCATTTAAGAAAACAGTGAGATCGAAATTTTTAAAAGAGAAATTATTGGTAATACCGTAAGTAAATTTTGGATTGGGATCGCCCAAATAAGTTTGGTCATTCTCATCAATTTTCCCATCGCCATTAATATCTTCAAACTGGATATCCCCCAACCATGTGCCCCCGCTTCTGTTTTGTAATGGCCTGTCAAACTGTATTGGGGCGTTCCTTAACTGCTCGTCAGTTTTGAAAATTCCTTTAACTCTGTAGCCATAAAACTGTCCAACTGGTCCACCTACATAGGTTCTCGAAACTGGAAGTGATAGAAATCCTACTCCAATACTTGCTGGTAAGTAAGGCGTTCCTGGAGCCAGTTCGATAACTCTATTTTTATTAAATGACATATTAGCACTGGTACTCCACTTGAAGTCCCCCACCATATTGCGACTGGTCAAGCTAAATTCGAAGCCTGTATTTCTTAGTTCACCACCGTTTATAAATGGGGCTTTAATTACGCCTGCACTGGAATATTCAGCTACTTTTCCAAGTAGATAGGCAGGCAATTGTGATTGAAAAAGGAAGTCTTTTGAGGTTTTTCTATAAACATCGACCGATACATCTAATCTGGAGTTAAATACGCTAAAATCCAAACCAGCATCAGCCTGAATTTGAGTTTCCCATTTTAGCAACGGGTTTTCCACTTTATCGAGTGCATAGCCATTCCCTAAACCAGTGACGTAAGGAACCAATGCCACTCCATAGGAATAGTTTGGTATAGCTTGATTCCCTGTACCGCCATAGCTCACTCTAAATCTAATATCATCAACCTTACCTTTCAGATTTTTAGCAAAAGATTCTTCAGATATTTTCCATGATGCACCAATAGATGGGAATATACCGACCTGGTTTCCAGGGGCAAACTTTGATGATTTATCAGACCTAACGGTTGCCGTAAAACTGTATCGTTTATCAAAAGTATAAATTGCCCTTACAAAGAAGGACTCTAATGCCTGGCTATCTTTGTATTCATTATTAGTTGCTGTTTTTGCATCCCCTAAGTTGAGTGACTGCAAATCGTTGCTTAAAAAACTAGCTCTACTCAAGTTTGTTCCTTTCCACGAAGACTGGTTAACCTCATAGCCTGCCAGAGCAGTTAGATCGTGCTTTTTACCAAATACTTTTTTGTAGGTTAAATATTCTTTCCAGGCCCAATAAGTGTTACCCGAGTAATATTCAGTAAGTTTATTGGTTAAATTAATATCCAAGGGGCCATTATTAAAAGTAGGTAAAAACTGCCTTGCTTCGGAAGAACTAAAGTCGCCATTCAATTCCGATCTCAGGGTTAAGCCCTTTACAAATGTTATATCCGCATATGCACTTCCATTCAATCCGCTTCTCAAAAGCGTATTGGTGATTGTTAAAGCTTGTGCAAGTGGATTTGGGGGCGTTCCTGATTCAAATATCTGTCCACCGGTAAAAGATCCGTCTGTATTGCGTACCGCTCGATCTGGAGAACTTAATAATGCATTATTTGCCACACCGCCATTATCGCTCAGACCTCTGTTTTCAAAACTTCTACTTCCAGAAACCGAGACACCCGTTTTAAACCACTCCCTAACCTGGCCATTAACATTTGTTCTAAAGGAGTAGCGATCATAATCGCCGCCAATAATTGTACCTTCCTGGTTGATATAAGCACCCGATATATAATAATCCGTTCCATCCTTAGCCCCTGAAAGTGAAATTTGATGGTTTTGCTGTTTTGCTGTTCTAAAAATCTCATCTTGCCAGTTCGTACCATTACTTAATAGTTGAGGGTTGGCAAATTCAGCTCTACGGGCAACGCCTAATACATCAGCAAGATCATTTTGATATCTGGCATACTGAGGTAAATTCATCACATCCAAAAAGCGGCCTTGTTGTCTTATACCATAGTAACCTTCATAAGTAATTACGCCCTGCCCGTTCCGACCTCTTTTAGTTGTTATAAGCACGACACCGTTGGAGCCCCGACTACCATATATGGCTGTTGCGGATGCATCTTTTAATATTTGTATGGATTCAATATCACTCGGATTGAGTGCGCTTAAAGGGCTAACTGTAGTTCCACCATTCCCTCCCCCTTGTTCACCTTTATTGTCTAAAGCTAATGCTCTTCCACTGGTGGCGATATTCTTAGGATCTCCAGAGATCGCTATCCCGTCGATAACGTAAAGGGGATCATTGGCCGCACTTAAAGAGGTAATACCGCGGATTCTTACCGAAGTATTACTACCAGGGGCACCCGAGTTTTGACTTACGTAAACTCCGGCAGCTTTACCCTGCAATAATTGATCAACGCTAACTTGAGGAATCTCTTGAATATCCTTCGCCGTAATTGTGGAAATCGAGCTATTCAAATCACTCTTTTTCTGAGTGCCGTAGCCAATTGCAACCACTTCATTTAAAGTCTCTGAGGACTCTTCCAGGGTTAATACGATGTAAGATCGCTTAGCTAAGTTAATCTCCCTGGAGACATATCCAACAAAACTGACCCTCAGAACTGAATTATCTGCTTTTACTCGAATTGCAAATTCTCCTTTGATATCGGTAAACATATTTGTTTTCTCGCCCTTGACGCTTACCGAAGCGCCCGCGATAGGCTGATTTTGTTTATCAACTATTTTCCCGCTAACTTGTCTTTCCTGAGCGTGAACACTAAGAAAGCTAGTTGTGATAAATAGTAGGCAACAAAATTTTAAGTAAAAATTTCTTCTCATACTCTTTAGTTATAATATTTGGTTAATTGAAATCAAATATATACCAGAGCACAAGAGCTTTACTAATACTTTTATAACAAAACATACTGCAAATATGTTAGTTATCATTATTTTAACGCTAAGACTATAATTCGAAAGCTATGAACCAACGAAAAATACAAAACCAAACCCAGACTCATTCACGGAAATAAATAACTTATAGAGCGCCCCAGACACCAAAAACAGGCTACTCCGAAAATCAACTCTAAACATCAGTAAATGATCGTAAATCCACAACCAAAAAATTTCAGATATGACTCTTATATATCTCCCCACCACAAGAAGAATATCACTTATTTAACATGGTATTAATTTAACAAATAGCAATGCAATATTTACCTAACTTTTGATTTTAGCTTTTACCATAATCAATTAGAATCTAAATAAAGTGCATGAGTTTCAACGAAGCGATTATTTTGAGCTTCTCGCATTAACAAAATTGACCTCGGATTTTTATCGATATTTCCAATAAAAGTGCCGTCATCATTTTATTTTTAAGTCCTTAAATCTAGACTGCTTTGATGAATATTGAATGATTGTATTTAGCTTATGCACCTATTGAATGCAAATAGAGTGAAATGGAATAATCCACTTCATCAAGATGAGTACTTTGAGGATGCTGGCTGCCCGCTGCTCCCAAAAAAAAGTCTTTCTTTATGTTTGACTGTATTTGGAGTTTTTGTTATTTAGGAACGCTATAATTTACGCAGGTCAACAGAAAGACTTATAAGCCCTATAAATTGACTACAGAAATAGTTTTGTCAACAGAATAACCTGATAACAAAGGATAATAGAAGCGAAACAGCGTATCTTAAGATCGATTAGTAGCAAATCGATCCTTAATTGTTAGATAGTATTTCAATTAAATCCATCTTCAAAAATTAACGATGCATGAGCTCATCTTTTTCATCAGTATTTCTTCAGTCTAAGGTTTCGAAACTGAACTGGAGTGAGTCCGGTTTTTCTCTTGAATAATTTTGAAAAGTAAAATGGCGATTTAAATCCTAACATGTAGGCAATTTCCTTTATTGAAAGCTGATGATTTGCCAGCAATTCCTTAGATTTTTGAATTTTCAACTGTATAAAATATTGGCCTGGCGATCTACCAGTGTTTTCTTTAAAAACTTTTCGAAACCAGGAATACCCCACACCTAAGTGAACAGCCACAGCTTTAGGATCACTGACTTCCAAAAGGTTCGTTCTAAAGAGCATCTTTGCTTTTTTTACTACGAGCAAAGCCAGGCTGTCTTTTTCTATTTCTTTCTGCAAATTAAATGCATGTAAAACCCCTAATGCATGGATGGTGGCGCTTGAGAGAATAGACTCAAATCCATTGCTTTCTTCCACAGAAGCTTCGACCAGTTCATTGAACAAACCAAGTATTTTTTCATTTAAACCTAATTGAAAAAGTGGATATTTTTTTGAGAACAATTTCTTTTGCATGAGATTCTCAATATAATCTCCATTAAAACTAACCCAATATTCATCCCACCCCGTCTGTAAATCTGGTTTATAACGATGTCTTTCATTGGGAAATATCATGAACACGGTGCCATCCAGAATGTTCATGTTAACTGATTCAGTTTCCAAAGAGCCCGTTCCATTTACAATGTACACCAAAGCATATTCCTGCAAAACTCGCCCAGTTTCCCATTTAAAATTATGGTGCGATGGATGAGACTGCGCTGGATAATGAGAATTAGGGAGTATGCGGGTACAGCCTACATTCAAAATGTTCAGTCCCCACTCCTGCCCTTTTTCACCCGGAGGAAAATATTTGTAAAAATTAATCATGCTGCCATTCAAATCATAATGTACAATAAAAATATCATTTAGGTCATTTCACCATATAGTTTCGATACTACCTTTGCTAAATTCTAACTAAATAAACCGCTAAAAATATAATATTAAATTAAACTACGCTACATGTGGCCTGATAGGTTTGGCTGCCCAGATTTGATTTAAACGGAAATCAATACATGAGCACCTTTGCGAAGCAATTATATTTTTGGTTGTAAATCTTTGAATTAGAGAAAAAAGATTTGCGATGAACGTTTTTTGGTTTGGATGTAAGGATTCATTTAAGCTTACAATTCAAGAAGTCAAGATGATAATTCTAAAAAATCACAGATACTATTTCAAGAACTCAAAAAATATTAGTCAACAAGTCAAAAGAAATGAAAAAAAATTATGTTACCCTATTTTTTCATCCCCATTAATGCCTGTATAGATTTTATGAAGGATAGACATTTCTGTTTAAAAGGAAGTACGTTGGCAATTTGCCTGATCCTTTTCCTTTCGGGATGCTGGACTAAACGATCTTTTGATAGTCTGAACGCTGGCTTTAAAAACCCGCCAAACTCCAGTAAGCCTGGCGTCTACTGGTATTTCATGGATGGGAATATTTCTAAATCCGGTATCACAAAAGATTTGGAAGCAATGAAAACATCGGGCATCGGTAGCGTTATCTTTTTGGAAGTAAACGTAGGGATCCCGCGTGGAAATATTGATTTTTTAAGTGAAAAATGGCAAAACCTGTTCACCTTCGCAGTTGATGAATGTGAAAGGCTGGGCATCGAAATGACTTTAGGTGTTGGACCAGGCTGGACGGGAAGCGGCGGGCCATGGGTAAAACTCCCGCAGTCTATGCAGCACTTAGTAGCGAGCACAACCAGGGTAAGCGGAGGCACTAAAGAAATCATAAAACTTCCAATTCCGGACCCCAAAAAGCCCTATTTCGGCAAAGGTACATTTACACCCGAGCTGGAAAAACAATGGCGTGATTTTTATGAAGATGTAGCTGTTTTAGCATTTCAAACACCAGATACAGGTCCAAAAATTGATGATGCAGATGAAAAAGCGCTTTATTACCGGGCCCCTTACAGCTCGGTAAAGGGAACTAAACAGTTTCTCCCTTCGGTAGCAGCGTTCCAAAAATCACCCATAGGAACCTCTATACCAAAAAATGGCATAATAGATTTAACTCATTTATTACAGCAAGACGGGGTTTTAAACTGGAATCCTCCGACAGGAAACTGGACCATTATGCGTTTTGGAAGAAGAAACAATGGCGCGGTTACCAGACCGGCACCTGTACCTGGTTTAGGTTTTGAGGCTGATAAGTTTGACACTGCAGCAATTAAATCTCATTTGGATAATTATGCAGGCAAACTGATTGGGCGGGCGGGTAAACCCAGAACAGCATCAGCTGGTGGACTAACGATGTTACACATGGATAGCTGGGAAATGGGCGCTCAGAACTGGACACCAAAATTCAGGGAAGAGTTTAAAACGCGCAGAGGCTATGACCCACAACCTTTTTACCCGGTGTATTTAGGAAATATTGTAGAAAGCAGAGAAATAAGCGAACGTTTTCTGTGGGATTTAAGGCAAACTGCTATGGAGTTGGTTTTAGAGAATCATGCTGGTTATATTAAGAAATACGCTAAAGAATATGGACTTGGTTTATCCATAGAGCCTTATGATATGAATCCGACGGCGGATATGGAACTTGGAAGTATAGCAGATGTGGTGATGGCGGAATTCTGGAGTCCCGGTTTTTACAATACCAGTTTTGGTGCATATGAAGCCTCCTCAATTGCCCATATTAAAGGACAAAGTCTGGTCCCAGCAGAAGCATTTACAGCGGGTAAAAAAGAGGGCTTTACACAATATCCTGGATCGATGAAAAATCAGACCGACTGGGCGTTTGGGGCAGGAATAAATAAACTGTACTTCCATACTTTTCAGCATCAGTCTTTGCCTGATAATTTAAAACCAGGCATGACCATGGGGCAATACGGCGTGCATTGGGACAGGAACCAGACCTGGTGGCCAATGGTTGGCGCTTACCATGATTACGTTTCCAGAAGTCAGTTTCTGTTACAACAAGGCCGAAACGTGGCGGATGTACTTTACCTTAGTCCCGAGGGTTCTCCCCATGTTTTTAAAGCACCGGATACTGATTTTGAAGGGGAGCCTTATTTTCCGGATAAAAAAGGTTATGGTTTCGATGGCTGCGCACCATCACAATTGTATGCGGCGAAAGTGGTTAATAGCCGGATTGTTTTCCCCAGTGGCGCAGGTTATAAAATACTGGTTATGCCATTTTCCTATACCATTACCCCCAGGCTATTGCAAAAAATTTATGAACTGATTAAAAGCGGTGCAACAGTTGTTGGCATACCGCCCAAAAGAGCTCCCGGGCTGACCGACTTCCCGAACTCGGATGTTAAAATCAAAAGTCTGGTTCAGAAAATATGGAATACAGGTCACATACCAGGCAGCCAAACACAGCTTAACGTTGGAAAGGGAAAAATAATCTGGGGAGGTGATATCAATTTTAAGGCGGATACTATTTTGTACCCGAAATATCAAACTACGGCTAAGATCCTGGAAACGATGAAAGTATCCCAAGATTTTACCACCAAGAGTGGCGGTATTAGATATGGACATAGAACCTCAAAAGATTTCGATATCTATTTTGTTGCAAACAGAACCAATAAACAAATTATTGATGAGTGTACTTTCAGAACGGCAAAGGGTAAACCTCAGCTTTGGAATGCAGTAAGCGGAGAAATCAGAGCCCTTCCTCAGTTTCAACAGGCTAACGGAAAAACTACAATCCCGATGACTTTCAATCCTTATGAAAGCTTCTTTATCGTTTTTGCTAAACATTCCCCATCAAATAAAATCTCAGATAAAGATAATTTTCCTAAAGAAAAAGAACTCCTGACCTTTAGCGGTTCATGGGAGGTTTCCTTTGACCCAAAATGGGGCGGGCCGGAAAAAACTGTTTTTGATAAGCTTCACGACTGGGCAGTAAATCCTGATAAGGGAATAAAGTATTATTCGGGAATTGCTAACTATACCAAAAACTTCAGCTTTTCTACTGGACCGGAAACGATAAAAGGCCATCGCCTTTTGCTGGATTTGGGTGAAGTTAAAAATATGGCAACTGTAAGACTCAACGGAAAAGAAGTGGGCACGGTGTGGACCGATAACGCCCTGGACATTACAGATTATATAAAAAACGGGGATAATATCTTAGAGATAGCTGTGGCTAACCTTTGGCCGAACCGGCTAATTGGAGATCAGGCATTGCCAGACGACGGGGTTAAAAACGGAAAGTGGCCTGAATGGCTATTGAAAGGACAAAAGCGCCCAGGAACCAGATTATCTTTTGTTGCCTTCCAACATTATACCCAAAAAGACCAGCTTTTAAAATCAGGACTATTAGGTCCAGTAAAAATCTTACTTAAATAACAAAAAAATGCAGAACTCATCACTTAAAATCGGATTATTTGGAATCGGGCTAGACACCTACTGGTCTCAGTTTGATGGTTTAAAAGAACGTTTAGAAGGCTATTTAAAAATAGTTGAAAATAATATTTCAGCGTTACATGACAGTGTTCTCAATTTAGGCCTTGTTGACAATGCGGAATATGCTTTCCAAGCGGGGAATAGATTTAGGACAGAAGGTGTGGATATTATTTTTCTTTATGTTTCAACTTATGCCTTATCCTCCACGGTGCTTCCGGTTGTACAACGAGCAAAAGTACCCGTCATTATTTTAAATCTTGCGCCAGAAGAAAGTATGGACTACCAAACGTTCAACAGTATGCTGGACAGAGCAAAAATGACCGGGGAGTGGCTCTCCTACTGTTCCTCCTGCGCCGTTCCCGAGATTGCAAACGTCTTCACGCGTACAGGGATTAAATTCCATCAAATAACTGGAATGATTAAAAACGATGAAGAAGCCTGGACTGAAATAAGGGAATGGATTGAAGCGGCCAGGGTTGCAAACATAATGGCTAATAACCGATTAGGTTGTATGGGGCATTACTATAGTGGGATGTTGGATATTTACAGCGATCTAACGCAGCAATATGCTCATTTTGGTGGCCACATCGAATTAATTGAAGTTGATGAGCTGGCTAGTTTAAGAAAGCAGGTTTCCTTGGCTGAAATACAGGATCGAGTAGAACACATAAAAGCAACATTTGATGTTCAGCATGATTGTTCTGAACAGGAGTTAGCCAGGGCAGCTAAAACATCGCTAGCCCTGGATATGCTTGTAAAAAAGTACAAACTAGGTTCTATGGCTTATTACTACAAAGGAACTGGAAATTTTGATAACGAAGATACCATCAGTTCTATCATCATCGGGAATTCTCTGCTTACAGCCAATAATATACCCGTCGCCGGAGAATATGAAGTTAAAAATGCTCAAGCAATGAAAATATTGGACAGTTTTAATGCGGGAGGCTCTTTCACTGAATATTACGCTATGGATTTTAAGGAAGACGTGGTATTAATGGGACATGATGGGCCTGGACATTTGGCAATTTCCGAAGGAAAAACCAAAATTCGACCTTTGGGAATCTATCACGGTAAAGTTGGAAACGGTCTTTCGGTAGAAATGTCGGTAAAAAATGGACCAGTTACTTTATTGTCGGTGGTAGAACAAAGAAATGGAAAATTGATGTTACTGGTTGCAGAGGCGGAATCTGTTGCCGGGCCAATTCTGGAGATTGGAAATACAAATTCCAGGTACAAGTTTTCGATTGGGGCAAGAAAATTTGTTAACAATTGGAATAGCTTTGGTCCAGCCCATCACTGCGCGGTGGGTATTGGACACATCAGTTCCAAGATCGTAAAGTTGGGCTCTTTGCTCGGGATGGAAGTTAATATAGTTTGCTAATTAATAATTAAAGCCCTTGCTTTAATTATTAAAAACTTTCCTCGTGTAAGAGCCGCTCCGCAATGAAACTATTCTAAGATAATATCGCTTTGCTTGAAATATAATAATAAATCGAGAGCGGCGTCAGCTAAAACTATGGTTTTATTTACGATAAGTCTGAAAGTGAATACAATAAAGCGTTTATAATAAAAAGTGAATCCTTCTTACAAGCTCAATTCAAAATCATTTGATGAAAGAAATCTAACAAACTTAAGATTTCGGCACATGAATTTGCGAATTAATTATGAATGTAAGATGGAGCTATTTTAGAAAACTAATCCTGAGAATATTCGATACAGGATGATGCATTAGACAGGTAATATTGCACAAAACACCCCTATCCACATGCCACTACTAACACTAAATTTATTCTTATCGAAGGAAGCATATTAATACTATTTTCTTTACAACTAACCAACAAACTTTTATGAGACAAAATTACCACAAGATTATCAAAATGTTGTTAGTAATGTCGATTATGGCAATACAAACAACCCTATTTGCTCAAAACAGAAGTATTACCGGAAAAGTAATAGATCAATCAGACCAGGGTCCGATACCGGGAGTGAATATTTTAGTAAAGGGCACAATGAAAAAAGCGGTTAGCGACTCAAAAGGAACTTTTTCAATCATTGATGTATCCAGTGGGGATATATTAATTTTTTCTTCGATTGGATTTATCACAAAAGAAGTCGCCATATCCAGTGAAAAAAATGGTGTTTTAACTGTTTATCTAGGTCAAAATGCGGAGAAACTGTCGGATGTGGTCGTGGTCGGTTACGGGACCCAAAAGAAAAGCGATGTTACCGGAGCTGTGGCAACTGTGGACAAAAAAAGGCTACAGGATCTACCGAACACGAACTTTGCCCAGGCCTTGCAAGGATCAATCCCAGGAATCTCGGTATCTCAGGGTTCCGGGGGGGCTGAAGGAGATGGGGTAGGTATTCGAATCAGAGGGCGTAATTCGATAACGGCAAATAGCAATCCATTCATCATTTTAGATGGCGTACCCTACACGGGTGGAATATCGGATATTAATCCAACAGACATAGAATCAATAAACGTTTTGAAAGATGCTTCTGCCGCTGCCATTTATGGCTCCCGTGGTGCCAATGGTGTAATTATAGTGACCACCAAGAAAGGAACCAGAGGAAAACCTGTTATTTCTTATGATGGTTTTTATGGAATACAGAACATCGCTAATCTGCCAAGGATTTTAACACCAGAAGAATTTTACGATTTCAAGAAACTTAGAGAGCCAAACGCAATTACAACATCTGAGCAGGCAGTTTACGATTCGAAAAATTTCCCGGACTGGTTGGATCTGGCAACCAGACAGGGAACACGGATGCAGCATACCCTGGGTGTAAGTGGCGGGAATGAAAATTCCAGGTATTTTGTCTCTTCGACGTATTTGGATGCAAAGGGGGTTGCGGTGAATGATAACTACAAAAGGCTATCGACCAGGGTTAATTTAGAAACGAATGTAACGCCATGGCTAACCTTTAGTTCTAATAATCAATTATCATATAGTGATAGAGATGGTCTGCCCGCGGTATTCAGCGATGAAAGTGGCGCAGGCGCTTATCGTTTCAATCCATTGACAACGGCATTTAATCCAGATGGCAGTCCTATTATTTATCCCTGGCCGCAAGATTTGTTTTTTGGCAATCCATTAGCGCCAACGCTTGCAGCAAACACAGATAAATCTTATAAGATAATTACCAACAACTACCTTAACGTTGACATCCCCTTTATTAAAGGATTGTCTTACCGAATAAACACTGGTGTAGAATATACCAGGAGAGACATCAATACCTACTATGGATTAAATACAAGGTCTGGCTTACAATCCAAAGGCAATCTGGCTATTAGTGGCATTGGAAATTCAAATGTGTTGATCGAAAACATTTTAAACTACAACCAGACTATTGGTAAACATACGATTGCAGTCACTGGCCTTTACAGTTATCAGAACGAAATTGCGAGAACAGATAATTTGAGTGCTATGGGATTTCCAAACGATGTCCTAACCTTCTATCAGGCAAATGTAGCAAATGCGCAAGCTTCAAATGCCGATTTTACCAAACAGGTTAACATATCCCAAATGCTCAGAATAAATTATTCATTCAACAGCAAATATTTACTAACGCTTACTGGCCGCAGAGATGGCTTCTCTGGATTTGGAAGTGATAATAAATTTGCCTTCTTCCCTACAGTTGCAATTGGCTGGAATATTTCTGATGAAAACTTTATGAAAGATAACAAGGTGATAGATAAACTCAAGCTTAGGATATCCTATGGTAGTAATGGAAACCAGGCCATAGCAGCTTACAACACTCTAGCACAGTTAGGGACCAGAAGTTATGTCGATGGCTCTACAACCTTACCAGGATATATTCCCATTTCTTTAGGTGCATCCAACCTGAAATGGGAAACGACTACGGGGCTGAATATTGGTACTGATTTCACTTTATTAAATGGCAGAATCGATGGCTCAGTTGAGTTTTATTCCAAAAACACGAAAGACTTGTTGCTACGAAGAGCGATATCTTCGGTTCACGGGATATCTAACATTGTTCAAAACTTAGGCAAAACCTCTAATAAGGGGTTCGAGTTTGGTGTAAACACGGTAAACGTGAAGGCGAAAGATTTTACATGGACGAGTAATCTTAATTTCTCAATTAATCGCAACAAAATAAAAGAGTTATACGGTGATGGTAAAAATGATACCTTAAATGGTTGGTTTTTAGGGCAACCGATTGATGTAAACTTCGCTTATAAGTTCGATGGGGTGTGGCAAAGCGGTGATGATTTAACTAAATCGCCACAGCCAAATACCTTACCTGGCTATGCTAAGGTGGCAGATATTAACGGCGATGGAAAAATTACGGTGAATAACGACAGGACGATTATTGGCAGCAGACAGCCCGACTTTATTTATGGAATCGGCAATAATTTTAAATACAAAAATATTTCGCTCTATTTATTTATACAGGGCGTCAAGGGAACAAGTAGAAGAAATGACATCTACTCGGACAATGTTCAAAATGGTGTGCGAAATAATACTTATCTTAAAAATTGGTGGTCTCCTACAAACCCAAGTAATGAGTACTGGTCTAATTCACTTGGATCAAATCTTTATAATGTCGGAATTTTCGAGAGCGACAGCTATGCACGTCTAAAGGATGCATCTCTTGCTTATGATTTTTCATCTGCCTTATTAAAGCAGATGAAGATTTCAAGGCTAAAGATATATGCAAGTGCAAGAAACCTATTCACAATAACGAAATGGAAAGGTCTCGATCCGGAACTGAGCAATCAAGAAGGAATACCGCTACAGAAAGAATTTATTTTCGGACTTAACATTAGTCTATAATTTAAAAAAAAATATTATGAAAAGATATAACATCATTCTATTTAGCCTTACAATCATCGGCTTTGTTGGCTGCAAGAAAAGTGTGCTTGATGAAAATGCGCCTAGTAAGATTTTGGCAGATAATCTATACGTTAACAAAGCTGGATTTGATTCAGGCATCAACGGACTGTACGATGAAGTTAGAAGATCTCGTTCGGGTGCCGTGCTGGGAACGATTAACGATATGATGACTACTTCTGCATTTATTGGGACAGATAATGCATATGGTAACTATGGCGGAACTGGAAATACAACGGAAGGGATTTTTAATGATTGGGGAGTACTTAATAATCCGGGAGCCACTTTACACCGGATTGAATGGGCATGGCTCTACGAAACAATAAATGCTGCCAATACCATTATTGGCAGAGCAGAAAACCCCGCTGTAATCTGGACAGAAGCAGATAAAAACAGTACTCTTGCAGAGGCACGGGCAATAAGAGCCTGGTGTTATCGCCATCTTACTTATCTATGGGGAGATGTTCCACTTAACCTTACCGAGTCATCTGGCACAACCATTAAAACCGATTGGGAACGAACAAAACTAGCCGATGTTCGAAAATCGATGGAAGCAGATTGGCTTTTTGCAGAGCAATATTTACCTGTTACCTCTACCCTTCAGGGAAAAATTTTAAAAGGAGCCGTTCAGCACTATCTTTCAGAACTTTATTTAGCCGAAGGAAAAAATGAACTGGCAAGGGATTATGCTTTAAAGGTGACGACTAACGTTAACTATAAACTGGTTACCAATCGTTACGGCGTTAACGCAGCCAAACCTGGAACGGCTTTTTCTGACCTATTTTTAGACGGAAACAGCAATAGAAATCAGGGCAATACGGAGGCACTGTGGGTGTTACAGGCGGAACTTAATGTAGTTGGGGGGGAACCCCAAAACTTGATGCGGAGATATTGGGTTAACCGATACTATTCGCTGATTGTAGGCGGGAAAAGTCCATTTTTAGTTGCCGCAGAGAATGGAGGAAGAGGTATTGGCCGATTTGGACCTACTAAATGGGCATTGAGCATTTATCCTGCTGGCGATGACCGGGGATCTGATTTTGCCTGGAGATTTTCTTTTGTCGTGAACAATCCTGCAGGAATTCCAGCAGGATATCCCCTTGGGAGCACCTATATTTTAGATCGGAGCTCAAATGAAAAAGTAAATAATCCAAATTGGCCTAACACCCGCAAATGGGACTATACAAGCCCGGTAAATGTAAATGAAGACCGCGCCTATAATGATCAAAGTTATATCCGCTCGGCCGAAACTTATCTGTTGCTTGCAGAAGCTTACTTTAAGTTGTCCGACCTTAATAATGCGGCAATTGCGATAAATGCTTTACGTTCGCGAGCCCACGCACCATTAATCAGCGCTGGAGATGTTACACTGGATTTCATTTTAGATGAGCGTTCCAGGGAATTGTTTTCCGAGGAAGAGCGTCGCTACACCCTGGTTAGAACAGGAAAGTACATTGAAAGAGTAAAAAAATATAACGTTATTTCAGCATCAAAAATTACCGAAAGAGATGCGTTACTTCCAATTCCCCAGGATGTTATAAATGCCAACTTGGGTAAGCCGATGGCAAACAACCCAGGTTACTAATTTGGAGTGGGTAGGATATACTTTTGACATCCTACCCTTCCATAATTTATAGCTCCCGAGTTTCTGCAAACCAAGATCCTTTAGTTAATGAAAATAATACTACTAAGAATAATTTATTGCTGTACAGTAGTTTTCCAAACCTCCGCTCTGGCGCAAAGACCTCAATCATTAGAGTGTGAATATCAAGCCAGTCCAATAAATATCGATAAGCAAATACCATTTCTAGGGTGGAAAACAGCGTCAAAAAAAGTTGGTGGTTTTCAAACTGCTTATCAAATAGTCGTCTCTTCCTCAAAGGCGCAACTTGAGAAAAACACAGGAGATATCTGGGATAGCGGCAAAGTGATTTCCTCTGAAAGTTTTCAAATTGCATTTCAGGGGAAGCTTCTGAAATCATCAACCAGATATTACTGGAAAGTTCGCATTTGGAATAACGAAGATCGCAGGTCGTTATGGAGCCAGGCTTCCTTTTGGGAGATGGGTTTACTTCAACAAGGGGATTGGAAGGCAAAATGGATAACAGCATCTCAGTGGTCTGTACCAAAGGAGTTCAGTCCAAAGGGTTTAGAGATGCCATCAAAAGGGGGATTTGCAGATGTAGATTTGGGAAAAGAATATCAGATTGATGAGGTCAGGATCATTTGCGAAGATGAACATAGCTTCCCAAAAAAAATGAGTTTAGAATTATCCAATACCTTACTCTTCGAAAAACCAAAAATATTAGTTGAATACCCTTTAAATAAAAATTATAATCTTCGAAGCGGAACTCTTTCTTATAAAACAAAAGATGCCATTGCAAGATTTATTCGCTTGAAAATCCCTGCGGATACCAGCCGAAAGGCAGACTTTTTAATCAGGCAGCTAATTGTAATTTCCGGAGGAAAAAATGTTGCGTTGAAAAAATTTACCAGAGAGCAAGGAACCAATTGGAGTAGAGGCCATGCTGTTTTTATGGTGGATGGTATGCCATCAGTATTTGACAACAAAAAAGGCAAATCCTGTCCAATTACAGCGGCACCTATTTTGCGTAAAACTTTTATTTTGAAAGAAAAGCCTGTCAGCGCGAAAATATATTATGCTGCCCTTGGAATGGCAGAAGTTCAAATAAATGGCAAAGCGGTCAGTGGAGATAAACTTGGCCCACCTTTTAGCGATTACGCTAAAAGGATTATCTACGTTGCAGAAGATATCAGTAGACAACTGCGTATTGGAGAAAATATCGTTGGTACAATTTTGGCAAATGGATATTTTAGTCCTCCCTCTCGTGGATTTGGGAAAAGACATGGCGGTCAGGGTATGCCCCAAGTAATGGTTCAGCTGGAGCTTACTTTCAAAAATGGCAAAAAACAAACTATAGTTTCCGATAAAGACTGGAAGTGGGAAGTTTCCAAAATACAAATGAATGACCTGTGGATCGGCTATGCAGAGAACAGAAATCTAGAGTCGGTGGGTTGGGGAAAAAGAGGGTTTGACGATTCCCAGTGGTCAAATGTCGCGGTTTCTGAAGGTATGTCTGGAAAGTTAACAGCGGAAATTACACCAAAAGTAAAACGAATAAGCCGCACCTATCCGGATTCGTTAAGTGGAAATGAATTCTTTTTTAAAACCTTAACTGCGGGCTTACCTCAACTGCAGCTTACTGGACATAAGAACCAGCACGTAACGATAAAAAGTTTTGGAACCGACCAGATTAAATTGCCTGATTTCGATTATATACTTGCAAAAGATGGAAAAACAATTCTTTCACCAGATTTCACCATTTCGGCCGGATCTACGTCAATGGTGGTTCAGGGACTATCAGAGCCTTTAAAATTAAAACAGCTTTCTATAATTCAATTTAATGCGGCACTAAAATCTACCTCAGGCTTTGAATGTTCTAACAACTATTTAAATGACCTTTACCAGATGACAAAAAAAACCTACCAGCGTTATGCTTTTCATTTTCCGGCTGATCCAAGTAGAGAAAAACAAGGCTGGACACAAGATGCGCAAAATATGTTTTCTGCGGGTGCTTATCTTTTCGATGTGAGAACCTTTTATAAAAATTGGTGGCAGGATATGGCGGACAATCAGGATGAGCAAGGTTACCTGGGATCTGTTGTTCCGCTGGTAAACCGGCAGGTTTACGATTGGAATTCACCCTGGTGGAGTGGTGCATTAGTGTACCTACCCTGGTTTTATTACAACCGTTATGGTGATTCAGATTTTCTGATGAAGGCCTACCAACCCATGAAGAGTTATGTTAACTTTCTTCAAAAGATGACCTTGAGGGGAGGTGGAGCTATATGGAATGAATATCCTTATTTTTCCCAGAATTTGAACGCCTCTGCTGCCAGGGAAAAAATGATGATCTGGAATGGTGCAGGAGATTGGCAAAATCCTTATACGATGACACAATTTGCGGTATCTGCCCCACAGACGGCTATGCCCGCGTTTTATCTTTACGCCAGGGTCGTCGCAAAAACAGCAAGCTTAATGGGGGATACAAAGCAGGACCGATTCTACAACAATATGGCTGATACGATTAAGCACCGATTTAATACTAAATATTTTAACGCCACAACTGGTCTGTATGGTACAGATTCCAAAAATCAAACGGCAATCGTATTGCCTCTGGCATTGGGGATGGTGGACACCTTGAATGAAAAAAAAGTGAATCTAAGTTTAATTAAAGCGATAATAGCACATGATGGTCACATTGGGACAGGGTTTGTGGCATCTTCATTTCTTTTACATCAGCTCGCAAAAAACAGGGATTCTAGAATTGCAAATGAGCTGGTTAATAAGCAAGACTATCCGAGCTGGAATACGCTCGTCAGAAACGGCGTTTTGATGGAAAACTGGAAAGGAAAAGGTGTACAAATGCCATCCTCCGGCGGCCAGATTGGTGCCTGGTTTATTGAATCTGTATTAGGCATTCAAGAGGATGAGCGTTCACCTGGGTTTAAAAACTTCATCCTCTCCCCTCAACCCGATCCGGCAACAGGCTTGATTTGGGCAACTGGCTATTATGATAGTCCTTATGGGAGGATACTCAGCAAATGGAAATATCAAAAAGCTGATTTTTATTTTGAACTCATCGTACCTTTTAATAGTACAGCGACTGTAATTATTCCGGCAAATGATTATCAGTCCATTACCGAATCCGATGAACCAGTCGGTAAAAATCCCCACATTCGTTTGATTCAGATGAAGGATAAAACCGCTAAGCTTAAAGTTTTATCTGGCCGATATCGATTTATTTCCAAAAAAATAAAAATATGATACATCCCGTTAGAGTACTGATGATTGTTTCTTTTTTCTGCGCATTTTCGTTATCTGCCAATGCCGATTCTTCCATCAAGGAGGAGATCAATTGGGCTAAATTTTTATCTAAACACGATTTAGTTTTCGACAAAATGCCAGAGCGCTGGGAGGAGGCGCCCTACTTTGGAAACGGATTTATCGGCTCTATGGTTTATGGGACCCTGGGCTCAGAGAAAACAATTAACATACAAATTTTTCGCACAGATGTGCAGGACCATCGTAATGAGTCTGCTGGATGGGCCGCGTATTCGAGGCCAAGACTAATGATTGGACATTTCGAACTGACCACGAAAGGAAAAATAAAAACAACCTCATTCAGACAAAGACTGTACACTGCAGATTTATATGGGGATATTACAACAACTGCCGGAGTGATAAAGCTGCATCATTTTGTATCTGCAGAAAGCGATGCCATTTATACCAAACTGGATTGCAAAGGTATGGAATCCTACACCATTAAGTGGATTCCACAGGAGGCAAAATCGACCAGAAGGATTTTATTCCCAGATAAAAAAGAAATTATAACAAAGTATGCTGATGCTTACGGAAATCAATATAATGGATTACTAAATGTCTACCAGCCAAATCCTTCAAGCATAATAAAAGAAATCGGCCCTATTTTTACCTGCACGCAGAATTTGCTCGCGGGCGGACAATATGTTGTCGGAATGAGAAAAAAACAAATTTCTTCAAACACAACGCTGTTGGTGATGACTATAAAACAGTCCTATCCGCAAATGAATGCGCAGGCGCAGGTAATGAAAATGCTATCGCATAAAACAACTGATATCGGCGAGGCTTTTATTAGACACAAAATTTGGTGGAATAACTTTTATAAAAAAAGTTTTCTCAGTATTTCTGATAAAAAAATGGAGCGCCTCTACTGGTTACAGCTCTATAAAATAGGATCTGCAAATAGAGCTAACGGGCCAATAATGGATACTTCCGGTCCCTGGTTACAAGATACACCCTGGCCATATATTACTTGGGATTTAAATGTACAGTTATGCTATTGGATGATGAATACATCAAACCATGTGGATCTCGCCTACTCGCTTCCTAACTCACTAGCCAGAAATGCCAGCCAACTTATTAAAAATGTTTTCCCCATAGCGTGGAGAAAAGACGCTGCATATTTGCCTTTGGCAACAGCGCAGGATTTAAAGGGTAGTGCAAATGATGATAAAAGGTATAAAAACCTACATTCCAATCTACCTTGGGCTATGCATAATGTCTGGTTGATGTACAGACACAACATGGATCAAACATTTCTGCGAGATAAATGCTATCCTCTCCTTAAAAGGAGCATGGCCTACTACATTCATTTACTCAAAAAGGATAGTGATGGAAATTATTATCTGCCGGTTGGATATTCACCAGAATATCCAGGTAAATCTGTTGGAGAAGCCGGAGAGGCAAGAAATACAAATATAGATTTAGCGCTGATGCGATGGGGATTGGGTACTCTTCTTGAGTGTGCGGATCTGTTAAACCTTGACAGGCAACAAAAACATATTTGGGCAGACATTCTCAATAAATTAGCTGATTACCCTATTGATGAAACTGGTTTTATGATTGGCGATAAAATGCCATACCTGCAAGCGCACCGTCATTATTCTCACCTACTGATGATTTATCCGCTTTACGTGTTTAACATAGATACCCCAGGCAATAAAGCTATTATTGAACGTTCGCTTGATACCTGGATGAAAGAAAGTGAAAAATTACAAGGCTACAGTTTTACCGGAGCTGCATCTATAGCTGCTTCCATTGGTGAAGGCAACCAGGCAATTAAATATTTGAGCAGGCTTAATGAATTTTTACTACCAAATGGGTTGTATAAAGAGAAAGGACCCTGTTTTGAAACACCTCTTTCTGCTGGAAAATCTATTCAGGATATGTTACTTCAGTCCTGGGGAAACAAAATCAGGATTTTCCCTGCCGTTCCAAACAGTTGGAAAGCCGTTAACTTTCATAAGTGGATTGCCGAAGGCGGATTTGAAGTCAGCGCCAAATTTTGCTCAGATCAAATCGAGTTCATATCCGTCAAAAGTTTAGCCGGCAGCCCGTGTGTAGTGAAAGCAAATATAAAAGGCTTTAAAGCCACCGTTAATGGTCGCGCTGTTTCATTGACTGAAATAACAAAGGATACTTACCGATTCGCACTGAGAAAAAATGACAGGCTTCAGATAACGCCATCAACTACTTCCAAACCTATCAAGATAATGGATGTCAATTGATATTCTAAATTAAAAAAGACAAATGGTCTAAACCATTTTGTCTTTTTTAATTAGTAGGCGGCTTATAGCTTTATTTTACCTGAACATTTACATTAATCAGGCTTGCGTAAAAACCACCTTGAAAATCTTTAGCTTCCAGGGAAAAAACATCTGTATTTCCAGTACCATTGAACAAGTATTTTATGGCTCCTTTTTCGATCTGTTCTTGTGTAAAAGAAGAGCCCACGGCGGCGGGAATGCCGCTTATTGCTAAAAAACCATTTGCAGGCAAGGATGTAATGGTATAAATTACATTTTTTGATTCGGTTCCCTCAAACTTTAATTCAGCAGTCGTTATTTTTTTTGAGCCAAATTTGCTGTCGACATCTATACCTGTATTTACTGGATTTTTCAGAATGGTTACAGGAGAACTTGTCAATACAATATAAGCGCCGCGATTTGCTGCGAGTTCTTTTGTGGTTATTACTGACAGCGGTGTACTTCTGGTACTGACCCCTAAATTAATGAATGTCTTATTAGTTTGTATGGCATTAAGATAGGGAGTCGTAATTTCTGCGGTATACCATAAGAATGCACCTCCAGTTGCGGGTAGTGCGATATCTGCTAATGAGGTCGTTCCCGCAACTGGCGCATTATTCCAGTTTACGGTACTTTCCGTCCAGTTTATATTTTGATCTTCAGTTACAGACAAACTACCCGCGCCATCTATCCTATTTATGTATATGCCTAGTTTAATGGATCCGACGCGTTCATTGAAAGTTGGTTTTTTAACCGGGAATTGGCACAATGCCCGTCTTGTTAAGTTTTGGTCTGATGAACTAAACTTCACATACATGTAGGTTAAGTTTCCGTAATTTGAACCTTTATTTGTACCTGAACCATTATTAATATAGGAATCTTTAGAGACCGCAATCGTATCCGAGTTAATGCTGACATTGGCTAAGTTAGGTATATCAGAGGTCTGTAATTTGGGTTTATAGAAAGTAAAATTATCTATAACGTGCCCTACCCCATTTTTAAAATCTAAATTTTGGCTTCTAACAACTGAAACCTGAGAGATTATACTTGGAGCAGCGTTAACCGTTAAGACATAATTACTGGTCGCATTTACACTTCTGGATAGAAATAGTGAGTCCATACTCAAGGTTGGGTAACCGATTGTTTGGTCGATATTTAAGTCAAAAGAAAACACTTTCTTAGAAATGATGGTATTCTGTAAAATATTCTTTAAAACAGAAACTGGTGTTTGGTCCACTGATGTATAGCCCATGCTGTTGATAAATGCCAGCAAAGATGTCTCTGTAGGAATGATTACAGTATATTCTCCTTCTCCATTTAGCAAATCTTTTAAACCAGCCCGTTCAATTGCCTTGCCATATAAGCCGATTTTAGTTAAATCGTTGGCGTGAAAATTATCCTCGGATATAAATTGCCAGATTGTTTTTTCTTTCAGATTTAATCCTGCTGAAGTCGATTCTGAATCTTCGCTGGTTAAGAGTGCAAATTTTTTACACCCAGTTATAGTCACTGAAGCGACTACAATCGCTAATAATATTTTTTCGAACTTTTTCATTGTATATTATTTGTAGAAGCTGTTTTGTTCAATTAATGGATTCTGTCTGATAACATTCAGGTTAATTGGCCAAAGAATATTTGGTGCAGTGAGCAAACCATTTATAGGCCCCATGACTTCAATTGCCTTACCTGTTCTAATCAGATCGTAAAAACGTTTTCCTTCAAAACAAAGCTCTTTTTTTCTTTCATTAAGAATTATGTTCTGCGCAGCTTTTTTGTTTGATGAGATAAATTTTGCTTGCTCTACACTTCCGGTGGGGCCATTTATTGGATCATTATTTGGATTGGGAACAGCCGTTGTGGAAATTGGCCCGAATGCGCGCTCCCGAACTTGTTTTAGCAGCGCAAATGCAGAAGCATTATCCCCCTTTTGCACGAAAGCTTCAGCTCGCATTAATAATATGTCTGCCAGTCGATATAGGATTATATTTTTATCGTTGTCTGTTGTACGGTCAAAGGAACCTTTGGGAAAATTCTTAAAAATTTGCACTTCACTTTTGAAATTTACCAAAGCACGAAGATCACTTCCTGTAAAGGATGATGTAAAATCGGTGCTCGCATAAAACTGAGCGACGCCAATACCACCCGCAAATAGCGCCAACAGCCCAGAAGTTGTATTTTCTTCGTAGGAATATGCAATCTCAAAAATGGACTCTGGCCCAAAGCCATTGGTAAACATACTTGCATACTCCGTATTATCAATATCTGCCTGAGGCAAAGCAAAATAATTTATCGCTGGATTAGCCAGTGTAGCTAATCTATATTGCGTAGAATTATCCGTAATCCTTTTCGAAGTAATTAATGCACTATCAATGTTGTTTCGCCACATGTAATAATCGGTCAGAATCGCATCAATACCTCCTCTAGTTAAGGTTGCCCTGGTTTGTTGGATGTCAGAATAAGATGCGGGTAATAGGTTTCTCGCTTGCGTTAAATCAGCTGATACCTGTTTGTAGACTTGCAATGTGTCTGTTCTGGGTATTTTAAAAGAATTTATGTCCCCATTATTTTCTGTCGGTTCAACAATTAGAGGCACATTTCCCCAAACCCTTGTCATGTAAAAATAACACATGGCTCTCAAACCCAGGGCTTGTCCCAAAACCCTGTTGTACTCGGTGGTTTTATTGACATACAGACCTTTGGAGTTCATCTCCTTAACATTCTTAATTATCAGGTTTGATTGATTAATGACCCTGTAAAAACCACCCCAATCGGTGAATGCCTGGCTTGGATCTAACCGGTTTTTTACCACAGCAATAGATTGAGTATTATTTTCCTGAACAAGGGTTAAGAGGTCTGCACGTCCATCTCCATAGTAACTAAACTCTGTATTGAGTGCTGTTTGAAGTCTTAAGTATGCACCAGAGAGCGCAGCACTTGCCTGAGCTGGTTCTTTCCAAAAATTATTGCTCGAATATTCCGTTACCGGATCTTTTTGAAGCGCCTTCTTACAAGAAATACAGGTTAGGGCAGTCAATATTAATAGAGAATATTTAAATATACTTTTCATGTGATTAGAATTTTACGTTGAGCGATAAATTATAAGATCTTGTTTTGGGGAAAGCGCCATTATCCACGCCAAAGCCAAGGGGGTTATTACCTGAACTCACTTCAGGATCATAGCCTGTGTAGCTACCAAATGTCAAAAGATTTTGTGCGCTTACGCCAAAATTAACGGCCGACACCCCAAGCCCTTTAATAAATTTTTGAGGGAGGGAATAACCTAGGGAAACATTCTGGAGACGAATAAAAGAACCGTCTTCAAGAAACCTGCTACTAACCGCATAATTTTGCATTGGATCTCCTTTTACTAAACGAGGAATATCGGTTACATCGCCTTGCTTTCTCCACCTTCTCAATTGGTTAGTTGAATAATTGGTATCAAATTGACTTCCATCTATGCTTCTAATGAGGTTATTAAAAATATCATTGCCGAGCACATAATTGAAAAAGAAACTTAATTGAAACCCTTTATAAGAAAAAGTATTTTGTAAACCTCCGAAAGATTTTGGGGTTGGATTTCCGATTATTTGCTGATCATCAATGTTAATAACACCGTCTCCATTAAGATCTTCATAGATTACATCGCCACCTTTATAGACTGCACCAATTGAGGAGCCCATTCTATACTGGGATTTAGTTCCATTCGGGCCAATATAGATGTTATCTTCATCCCTTGCATATACACCCAGCGCTTTATAACCATAAAAGACCCCTACCGCCTGTCCGATTCTGGCGAGATTAAAGGCATTAGGACGATAATCCTGGTTATCTGGTAAATTTGTAACCGTGTTTCTGTTCAATCCGAAAGTGAATGAGGTAGACCATTTAAAGGCAGATGGAATAATTACCGCATCAATTGCAAATTCAAATCCCTTATTTGCAATGCCACCAAAGTTAAAAGGCAGAGAACTATAACCAGTCTGCGCAGGTATCTGAACATCAAAAAGCAAATCCTTTGTTCTCTTATCATAATAATCTGCAGTAAAATTTATCCTTCCTTTAAGAAATGCCAAGTCAAGACCTAAATCCAATTGCTTTGTTGTCTCCCATTTCAAATCTGGATTTGGTAACCCATCGGCCACTATGGCCGTTTGATTTAGATAAGTTCCAGCTCTCACTAAGGCGCCTTGCGCCGCGTAATTGCCAATATTCTGATTACCGGTTATACCATAACTGGCTCTTATTTTCCCCTCATTCAACCAATCATAATCTTTCATGAAGCTTTCTTGAGAAAATAACCAACCAGCGGAGAAAGCAGGGAAGTAAGCCGTTCTGTTATTATCTCCAAATCTGGATGAACCATCCTGTCTAACCAAAACGGAAAATAAATACTTTCCTTTGTAATTATAATTTGCTTTACCAAAAAATGATAAGAGCAAATTTTCCTGTTCTGACTGACTGAAGCTGATGATTTTTGAGGAACCGTTTATTGATGTTATTTGATTATCAATATTATCAATTCCCCGCACATAAGTACTATTGGATTTAAATAACTGATAGGATTGTCCAAGCAGTAAATCTAAGTTATGGTCCTTTTTTATTTTCAGTTTATAGGTTAAATAATTTTCATTTGTAAAAGAGGTCCTAAGCTCCGGCCTAAAATCGCTGAAAACGGATTTAGACGAGGCGTTGGTACTCAAAATTGGTGGCGAAAAGTAGCTTGAGTTAGTATTACTGTAGTCCAGGGAGATATTGGTTCGGAATTCCAGGCCTTTTGAAATCTCTAAGCCGAGTTCCTGCTTGGCAAGTAGTCGCCATCTTTTAATCTCATTTTTTGCATACAGTGCCTGTGCTAAAGGATTAGTTTTGCTTCCTTCAAACAAGGGAACAATTTCTCCTGTTATTGGATCATATGGTCCATACACGGGTAGGGTGCCCAGGTATCGGCTGATAATATTGTTATCTTGCCTATTGTAACCATAATTGGATAGGTTAAAGTTTGTAGAACCTTTTATAGCCTTTGTAATTTTGTAATTCAACCTGGCTGAGCCAAATACCTGGTTGTACTTTGTTTCTGTGACTACGGGTTGAAGATTGCGGTAACCTGCGCTAATAAAATAATCTACATTTTTTTCTTTTGACGCACCACTCACGCTTACATCATATTTTGTTTGAAAAGCCTGACGATACATAATATCCTGCCAGTTATAGGAATCCCTGTAAATAGGGTTTAATGAATCTATAACTGAAACTTTTGTGGTAAGTGCGCCAGTAGAATTATAAATCGCTTCAATAAAAGCATCCCTGAATTGAACAGCGTTCAAAGTTGCTACCTTTCTGGTTAACTCCGTCCAGCTTGAATTTAAGTTGAAATTTATTACTGGCGAGCCACTCAATCCTTTTTTAGTGGTAATGATAATTACCCCATTCGAAGCACGTGATCCGTAAATTGAGGCCGTGGCTGCATCCTTTAAAACTTCTATCGATGCAATATCCGAAGGATTTATATCATTAAGCGGACTAAAGGATGCACCGTCATTTAGCGACTGGTAAGAATCATTATTTACCGGGATGCCATCAATAATAAAAAGAGGCTGACTGGAGCCATTTATTGAGGAAGCTCCACGAAGAGTAATATTAGCTCCTGCACCTGGTTCTCCTGAGTTTGTGGTAATTTGTAAACCAGCAATTTTACCCTGCAAACTGGTGTTCAAGGATCCGCCTGCAAATTGGTCGATCTGATCTGCTTTTATGGATCCTATAGAGCCGGTAATTTCTCTCTTTTTCTGGGTACCGTAGCCGACAATCACAACATCGTTGAGGTTCTCATAATTTTCTTTCAGGGAAATGTTGATATTCCTGTTTGAACCTACTTTTTGTTCCTGGTTATAATAACCGACGTAACTGAACACCAACACAGATTGCCCTGAAGGTACCTTTATGGTATATTGCCCACTATTATTCGTTTGAGTCGATATCTGAGTACCTTTGACTTTGACAGATGCCCCGGGAATGTTTTCTCCAGTCTGATCTGTAACGGTTCCGCTTACTGTGATGGTGGTTTGCGAGAAGGCATTGCCAAATGGAAAAGAGCTCCCAAGCAGAAACAGCAGTAGCAAACGAGGGAAAAGACAATTTCGTAAAAATTGAATCATAAATAAAGTTTAATTGGTTAGAAATTAAAAAGGTACTGGTTGTCTAAAAAATTTTCTTCAGGAATTTTCAAGTCACCCCGCATTCCGTATTGCTAAAAAATGCGGCAGACTTCAAATATGATTATCAAAATGTATTTTGCGAAAGGACATTTTACACAAAAACACCTGATAAATCTTTCATAATAAGGGCTTACGAACTTATGAGTAGTATCTGAATCACAAGATGGGTTATCTGATTTTACTTTATTGATTTTACTGGGTGAGGATTTGCTTGAATTTTAAGCATTGCTTTTGCAAATCGTCTTCCATACTCTTCAGCGGAAGCTGAATCGAAATGCGTTTGGTCACCTTTATCTTTGAGCCCAACAGAACTGACTGTAACCGAATTTGAGATGAATTCCGGTGCTTTGGCTATTTGCGAATTAAATCCTGCATACACATCCTTATACCTTCCCAGTTCACCGATAACAACCGGCACCTGCTTCCCTACTAATTTTCTAATTTCTAAAATGAGCGTATTCAGCTTTGGTAAATAGTCAACATACCGATCCGGACTACTATTTGACTCCCCTTGATGCCAAATAATCCCCTTAATGACACCATATTGCATTGCCATTTGAATTCGTTGAACCGCGTCATCAAATGGATGGGTTTTGGTTGCCACATCATAAGCTCCTGGTGTCCATTTCTCTATGGAAGTACCACCTACCGCGCAGGGAATTAACCCTATTTTACCATAAGGATTTGCATTTTCCATTTCGATTCCAAATGAAAGACCTGGTCCAACCCCAGCAACAGAAGGTTTATCATAATGAAGCGGGTGTTTTGCAACCCCCCAAGTCCCATCCTTTTGCCAAACCAAAACTTTAGGGTTTTCGATCTTCTGAAATTCAGGCGTTATAACACCACGCCCAGCCATATTAGACTGCCCCATAAGGATATAGATATGGAGGGTGGAATCTCGGACTATTGACACCTGCGCAAAAACTGGAACGTAGGCAAATTGGAATAATACTAAAAATAGCAGGAATCGATTTTTGATCATGATGAATAATTAGGTGCTTATCAAAGACAAACTTATCCTTTGTGGTCAATCTTTCCTCGGGTGGTTTTGAACAAAAACACCGGACAAATTATTCACAGTGAATTTATTTTTTATTCGCTGATGTTTTTTTAATGAACTCACTTGGTGTCTGATTGAATTGTTCTTTAAAACATTTCCTGAAATAATCGATATCGGTAAAACCAACTAAATAGCCGACCTCGCTAATGCCATACTGCCCCGTCTCCAGGAATTGAGATGCCTTTTTAAGCCTGACCATTCTGATAAATTCAATTGTCGTCTGATTTGTGAGTGCCTTAATCTTTCTATAAAGGGTGACTCTGCTCATAAAAACTTCCTTACCGAGTTCTTCTACATTCAAGGTAGTCTCTGCCATATTTTTCTCAATAAAGTTCATCACTTTATCCAAAAAAACTTCATCTGGAGACGTTATCGCGATATTTGTAGGTTGCAGGGTTATTTCCTTTCTGTATCGTTCTCTTAACAGTCGTCTTGATTCTAAAAGATTCCATACCCTGGTTTCTACAACCTTTATGCTAAATGGTTTGGTGATATAATCGTCTGCCCCGGTTTCCAGACCCTCAATTTTATAAATTAGTGGCGTTCTTGCGGTAAGTAGTATAATTGGTATGTGGCTTGTTCTATTATCCTGCTTAATTGTACTACAAAGAACCGTACCACTCATTTCTGGCATCATCACATCGCTGATGATAATATCAGGAATGAGCTCAATTGCTTTCGCTACGCCATCCTTGCCATTAAAGCATTTAGTTATACGAAAATTCACTTCAAAATGCGAGCTTAAGAAATCCATAACGTCCAGGTTATCTTCTACAATTACCATTAATGGTTTTTCAGCTCCGTTTGCTAGCAGTATTCCTTCTTTTCTTTCCTGCTGAATTTCATTGGCTGGCTGCGAAATTTGTTCTGTATTTAAATGGTAAGCTTCGATATTTTCACTATCCTTATAATCTGGGATCATTTCCTGCTCCTTTAAATGTGTTTTCCCAATAGGCAAGGTAATTGTGAAACAGGTGCGTCCGTTTTTCCCTTCTTTGGATTCTAAACTTTCCACGGTAATGTGACCGTGATGTAATTCAATAAGGCCCTTGGTAAAAGCCAGTCCAATTCCTGTTCCATATCTGTTATTCCCATCCTCGTCATAGTGTGTAAATTGATCAAATATCTTTGAGATATTCTTTTCGGGGATACCGATTCCGTCATCGATCACTTTAATCTCCAATGCACTTTGTTGGTCATGGGTTAAAACCTCTTGAATCTCAATAGCTATATTTCCGCCAGGGCGGGTAAATTTGAGCGCATTGGAGAGCAGATTATACATAATCTTCTCAAACTTATCTCTGTCAAACCATACCCTTATACTTTTTTTGGCTGACACGATTTTAAGATCTATCTCGAGGTGTCTTGCATATGAATCAAATGCGAAAACAACTTCCCGTATAAATCGAATCATATTTCCTTCTGCTGCATGTAACTCCATGCTACCGCTCTCAAACTTTCTAAAGTCCAGGAGCTGGTTGATTAGCCGAACCAGGCGCTCGCCATTTCTTTTCATGAGCATCAACTGATTCTGAACTCTATTATTACCCGTATTGAGGTCGAGAAGATTTTCTAAAGGCGCTAATATCAGGGTTAGCGGCGTTTTAATTTCATGAGATATATTAGTAAAAAAACTGAGCTTCCTTTGATAAATTTCCTTATCCTTTTCTCTTACTGTGGATTCTAATAGTAATTTGTTTTTCAGTTCTGCATTCCTAAGGGAATAGTTATAATAAAAATATAACAGCAAAAACACAATTAAGCCATAAGAGATATATGCCCACCAAGTTTTCCACCAGGGTGCCAGAATGGTAATCTTTAATGACTTTACATGCTCATTCCATACGCCATCATTATTGGCTGCTTTAACTTTAAAAATGTAATTTCCTGCATCCAAATTGGTGTAGGTCGCAATCCGTTGTCTGTCTACATAATGCCATTCATCATCCTCAAAACCTTCCAGTTTATAAGCGTATCTATTGTTACCAGGATTGATAAAATTTAGGGCTGCAAATTTCAATGAAATGTATGCCTGTTCGTGCGTAAGCAAAATTTCATCCGTGGTTTCCAGAGAACTTTTTAAAGGTGAATCCGAAGAATTAAGGTCAATAGGCTTATTTTTTATCAGGAGTTCTGTTATGACTACTTTTGGCTTATAGGTATTTCTAATTATCTTATTTGGAAAAAAAGTGGTGATTCCACCAATTCCACCAAATAAGAGTTCTCCATCCGGCTCCTGTGCAACAGCATTGCTGGAAAATTGATTACTCTGTAGGCCATCAGAAATGTTGTAGTTAATTATCTCATACATTTTAGCTGTTAGCGGAAGTGCAAATCCGCGGAGTACAACTTTTGAGAGACCTTTATTTGTACTTACCCATATATTACCGGCATTATCCTCTCTGATACCGTGAACGATATTATTTGCAAGTCCGTCTTTTTCGGTAATGGCATAAAATTTTTTAGAAATTTGATCGAAAATATTAATGCCTCCACCTTTAGTGCCCAGCCATAAAACGGATCTTGAATCCCGGAAAATTGTGGCTACAGCATTGTTATTAATACCACTAATATGGTCTGGATTATATTCATAATGAATAAACTTCCCTTTTGCGCTCAGGTGATTTAAGCCTTTATCGGTACCTAACCACAGGGATAGGTCATTATCGCTGAGAATTGAAAATACAGTGTTTCCACTAATGCTATTTTCATCTTTTGATTTTTTTGAGAAAACATGGGTTTCTCCAAGTTTATCAATCAGCACCAAACCCTTTCCATCAGTTCCAACCCACAAGCCTTTTTCATTTTCGGCAAGTGCAAAAACCTGTCTATTTCCAGTTCTGAGATCAGGAAAAGAAAATTTAAAGTCTTTAAAGATCCCTTTATCAGGATCGTATTGTGCTAAACCATCAAAAGTACCAAGCCATATTTTTCCGCTTCTATCTTTGAGCAAAGACTTAATAATATTGTACCTTTTTCCTTCCTGCAACAAAGTTTTGTAAATTCCCTTTTTACGGTCTATAAAATTTAATCCTCCTCCCTCAGTACCTATCCATAGAGCGCCATCTGGTGCAGTGAGAATTGCTCCGACAACAGGAAAATTTAATCCCGGGGTCTCTGCTAGCTGTTCGCCGATATTTATAAAATTTGCATTTGTAGGACTGTAAATATTTATTCCCCCTGAGAAAGTACCAAGCCAGACATTTCCGGATCTATCTTTCATAATATGCCTAACAGAATTATGACTTATTGTTCTTGAATCGTAGCGATTGTACTTATAGCTGAAAAAATTATTTGTTCTGGTATCTAAAATGCTGAGGCCCTCCCTGGTGCCTACCCAGAGCTCATTATCTGTTTTAAAATAAATATCACGTATAACATTGGAGAGCAAGCTGTAATTCTGTCCTTCAGAACTTCTAAAATTCTTGCATTCTGCAGTCCATGGATCATAACAAAAAAGTCCCTCTGATTCGGTACCAATCCAATATTTACCTCCGCTATCTTCAGAAATTATTCTTACCATTCCTTTTCGTAGGGTTACGTTTTGCTCAAGGACATCCGGGAGCGGTAAAAAAATTCTTTTTGCAGTATCAAAACACCTAAGATCATTACCGATACTGACCCACAATAATCCATGTTTATCCTGATAAACAGTTCTGACCTTATTTAAGCCAGAAGCATCATATGGAGACTTTAAATAAAAAGATTCCGTTTTTAAAGTTTTTGGATTGTATAGCTTCAGACCACCCAAAGTTCCCACCCAAAGATTATTTTTTGTATCCTGAAGCAATGATGTAATATAATTATCTAGCTCTTTCTGAAAGCCTCCACTTAATTTTATTCTAGAAAAATTACTTTTTGATCGATTATATACATTTAAACCGTCTGCAGTTCCGATCCACAATTGCTCGGCGTTGTCCTCCAACAGGGCATTGATTTTACTGTTGCTTAAGGAAAGTCGATTCCTGTTTTCATGCTTATAAATTGTAAAATCGTAACCATCGAACCTATTGAGGCCATCTTCGGTGCCCACCCATATAAAATCACTCTTATCCTGAACCATACAGAATACCGTATTTTGAGAGAGTCCATCATTGATGGTAAAGTGCTTAAAATATAATTTTGGACTTTGGGCGTAAGCTTTTCCTAAAGTTAAAGAGAAACAAATGGATATCAGAAGCAAAAAATTTCTCACAGCAGGATAGAATTAGGTAATTGAATTTTAAAAATAGCAAATTCATAATTGCTAAAGATATTGTAACCGAATATTATCAATTAAGTCATCGAGTTTGGTCACTGATAGCTCCATTTGGCCTGAAAAATTAACCATATAAATTACCAGTTCGCCAGACGGATTAACTTCCCACATACTACATCCGGGAAGCATTTGCGAATGCTTCCTCCAGTCTTTCTGCCCCTTGCAGAGCAAATAAGTTTTTGGTTGCTGGATGACTTTAAAAAGCAACTGTGAATCGGACCAGAAGATTTTCGCCATTAAGGATACCCCCGCTGAGGTTTCGACTATTTCTTGTACCATATTAAGCCAGCCTTCTTTAATTCTTACTGGCGTAGGACCATAGTAAACGTTATTTTTGTTTTTAGCGGGAAGATATTGCTGATAAATCAATTCCTGCTCGATGTGGACCGTTTCTATAAATGGGCTGGTTGCAAAGGCAAGACAAACCTGGCTATTGGCAATCCCATTTTGCGGCATTGTATAAAATCCATAACCACCGTCTATATGTAAAGAATGAATCATAAAATCAAACTGCTCTTCGAATTCGGTGTGAATTTCATTCAACATCTCCCATTTGATTAAATCTTTGGTTCTGAGTAAATGAGAAGGTTTCAGGTTTAAGTTTTTTGTTTTGCTACAATTTTCGCTTGTAGAAACTTTAACGATTGCATAAAGCCAACCATCTTGATGTACTGTTAATCGCAGATGAGTAATCACTTCGTTGGAGAAAAGAATAGAAAACGAATCGAGATTTTTCTTGGATGGATAAAATACGGAACCTCCGTTTGAATTATGATAAAAGGTATGGTAAACGCCAACATTTGGATCATTAAACTGAACGAGAATTAAATCATGCTGAAGAAACCGCACAGCTGCCAGAGAAGACATTCTAATTCCCATATCTAAGTTATGCATAATCAAATGAGGACTCAATGCTTGAGAAAATAAAAAAAACAAATCATCACATCCGACACACAATTTCGAATTTATCCCAACACCTGCTTTTAACTTCATTTTGAAAATTTTAAATAGTCCAATTGTGATGAACTTAATGAGTTACTACACACCACTGTTAACAAAAAAACCTCCATCAACATTAATTACCGTTCCGGTTACGAAAGAGGAATTGTCACTTAGTAGCCATAACAATGCTCCTGTAATTTCATCGGGATGCCCGAACCTTTTAAAAGGTGTTTGTTTAATAACGAGATTTCCTCTTTCTGTATATCCGCCATCCGGATTTGTCAGTAAACCTCTATTTTGATCGGTTAAAAAAAAACCTGGAGCGATCGCATTCATTCTGATTCGATCGCCATAGCGATTCGCAAGTTCTACAGCAAACCATTGGGTATAACAATCAATTGCAGCCTTTCCCATACTGTAGCCCAAAACTTTTGTTATGGCCTTTTTAGCGCTCATTGAGGAAATGTTCACGATGCTTCCTTTTTCTGATTTAGCTATCTCCTTCCCAAAAACCTGTGTTGGCAGTAAAGTTCCCCATAGATTTAAGTCCATAGCTTTCTGCATTCCTGCAACATTTAACGAAAAAATATCTTCATCAGGCTTTAAAACTGCTTCTGGAATATTGCCACCAGCACCATTTACAAGCCCATCTATGCGCCCATATTTATCTAATATTTTGTCTTTGACGTTCTCCAGAGAACGCTCATCAAGAACATCTGCAATAAGCGCAATCGCCGCTCCTCCAGATGCGGTAATTTCCGCCACTCTTTTTTCTGCTGCATCCTCATTTCTCCCCAGAACCCCAACTATTCCGCCTGCCTGTGAAATTGCTTTAATGAAAGAGTAGCCAATAATTCCGGTACCACCTGTTACGATAATAACTTTGTTCCTTAATGAAAATTTTTCTGTCATATTATTAATTGTTAGTTCATAAACCAGTCAACCACTTATCTAAAAGTCCTGGCCATGACTCTGCTGCAGGATTTCCTTTTCGAATACCATATCCATGGCCACCCTTAGGTACCACGTGTAATTCAAAGGGAAGTTTCTTATTTCGTAATTCTTGTGAAAATTGAAATGGAATTCCATACTGATCATCAGAGGCTGCAAAAATAAATACAGGTGGTGTTTCCTCACTAGGCAGCAGTTCTGACATCAATTTCTTATCGCTACCTGTGAGGGAGCCTGGATAAATCAGAATTGAAAAATTTGGTCGGCAGGAGATTGAATCAATATTATCTTCTCCTAAGTACGATTTTATCTTAAATCCTGTAGTTGCCTGGGCTGCAAGATTCCCTCCGGCAGAGAAGCCCATCACACCAATTCTATCAGATTTAAGCTTCCAGTCATACGCATTACTTCTTATCAATCTTACTGCGCGTTGTATATCTTGAAAAGAACCCTGATTTTTTAGCGGAACACGATATTCCAAAACAAGGGCAAGATAACCTTTGGCCACCAGCCATTCTGCTATTTCAGTTCCTTCAAGATTTATTGCAAGGTATTTGTTCCCTCCTCCTGGGCAAATAATGACGGCTGCACCATTGGCATTTTTCAATGGCTTATAAACCCTAAGAATAGGATCGGTGATATTACTGATTCTTTCGATATTAACCCCGCTCGTATTTGCCTTATATATTTGTGCAGCATGTTTGGCTTCAGTTTCGCCAGGAACTTTGCCAGGCCACAACTGAAGTATTTTCCCTGTCTGAGCAATTGCTAGGTTAGCACAAAGCACTAAACAAAGGTTTAGATTTACAATGAATTTTCTTTTCATCCCTTATTATTTACCAATCATCGGTCCTGAATGATGATGCCGGAATACCATCATTATTAAATAACTCCCCCATTACCCACTCCTTAAATGCGTATCTGACCGAAACTGGTTTTTTCACCTTTTCACTGGTTAGTAAAACCTCATTTGCTTTGATTTCTGCTTTTGCCTGATAAAAGACTCTATCTTCTCCTGCTATTTCAAATAATTGCATTTCTTTTCTGTATGAGGTCAAATAGGGTGCATAATTAAAACTTACGATCGCTTTATTCCCATCAATTTTTAAAGATTTAAATTCCGGTGATCGAAAATTTATGCCTTTTATACCATAGGTATCTCCAAGCGCCCAGTAGCTTAAGCGTTGGGCGAGTTTAGTTTTATCCATAAAATGGATATCATTTTCCATACCTACATCTAACGCACAGACCATTCCGGTATTCGCTACGGATTGACTAGTTTTTAATTGGGCTTCCCTGAGCTTGGGTCCGCTTCTGGTTTTATCTGATGAACCAAATGGTGCTATCTGTACATAATAAAAAGGAAGTTCTCCGAGCCCCCAGTTCTTTCTCCAGTTTTCAATCATTGATGGGAAAAGCTTTGCGTAGAGGGCTGGTTCATGCCTATTGGATTCACCCTGATACCACACGAAACCTTTTATGGAAAACCCTGACAAAGGAGCAATCATGCCATTAAATAAAGTTGTAGCCAACTTATGGGGCGCTTTAACCGTATCCAGACTCACCGGAATTAGAGACGGCTTAATGACTTCCAGACTTTCTTTGCTCATCCAGGATTCGATCATAGTTCCTCCGATGCTCGATACAATTATACCAACTGGAACATTAAGTTTCTTTTGAAGGATTTGACCAAACTGAAACGCTAAAGCACTAAAATTCCTTGCACTCTCTGAATCCGAAGTTACCCAATCGCCCTTTATTTCGAATTCAGGCTTCAGTGACACTGCTCTACCCACTGTAAATAATCTTAAATTTTTATTGTCAGCATTTAAGATGATCTCACTTGAATTAAGTATTGGTGATGAGTTTCCCCGCAAAGCCATTTCCATATTTGATTGACCTGAACAGAGCCAAACCTCCCCGATTAAAATATTTTTAAGTGTAATTTTTTCACCATCGCTAATCGATATCCAAAAAGGTCCACCAGCAGCGGGTGTCAAAATTTTAGTTCGCCATAGTCCATCGCTATTTATCTTGGCGCTGTAGGTTTTATTATCCCAGGAAGTAATGATGGTAAGTTGTGCCCCAGTTTTCCCTTTACCCCAGATGGCTACCTGGCTTTTCTGCTGAAGAACCATATTGTCAGCAAAAATCCCTGGCATAATGATCTTCGCGCTGCCATTAAAAAAAAAGAACATACCAAATAACACTAAGAAGATTAATCTTGACATAACTTTATTTATAAACGTTTCTATACTGCTCCCAGTCATTAATTATACAACAGATTTAGAGAGAATTTCGCCCTGCATGCTAAACTGCTCAAGTCAGTAATACTGCTAACTAAATTAGTTTGAATAATCGAAATAATACATGATGATTATTTCAAAAGCACACTGCATATTGGACAGTTAAGTACTGTTTCGGATCGAGACAGTAAATAATACTTAAAAGCTGGGGCTACATTAGTCGGGTAACATTGACCCATCTGTCGGGTAAATAAAATCTTGATGTATTGTAATTTTCCCTTCTGAAAACTAAGCAAATTAAATGAGACTAATCTACCCTATACTTTTTTTCCTTACTATTTTTTATGTCGGGTCCGCTGAAGCGCAGAGCAATAAGCAACCCAGAAAACAATTTTCGATAAATGATAACTGGAAATTTAAAAAAGGTGGTCATGAATTTGTGCAGACAGCTGGCTTTAATCCCGGAAATTGGGCACGCATCGATCTTCCGCATACCTGGAATGCATCGGATCCCTTCACCGATGAGGCCACCTATTACAGAGGGATTAGTTGGTATAGAAAAGAACTCCAGTTAAATCAGCCTGACAAATTCCGGCGCACTTTCATCTTTTTTGAAGGATCCAATCAGGTTACTGATGTTTGGATAAATAATAATTTCGTTGGCAGGCACAAAGGCGGATATACGGCATTTAACTTTGACATTACCCCTTTTATAAAAACCGATGGCTCCAAGAATGTATTAGCCATTCAGGTAAATAATGCAACTGATTTCACCATTCCACCGCTTTCTGTTGGATATGCAATGTACGGGGGAATTTACAGAGATTGTTGGATCATCGAAACTAATGAAGTTCATTTCAGTTTTGCAGATCATGGCTCTACTGGCGTATATATCAACACACCAAAGGTGAGTAAAGAAAATGCTACCATTAACCTCAGGACTATCATTAAAAATGATTCCCGGGTAAAAAAAATAATTGAAATCATAAACGAGGTTTATGATGCTGAAGGAAAACTTGTATTAAAGAAAAAAAATACTCAAGGAATAGAAAAAGAAAATTCTTTAGAAATAAATATGGATTTGGGAGGAGTTAAAAGTCCAAAGCTATGGAGTCCAGACCATCCATATCTATATAAAGTTGTTAGTAAGATCGTTGAAAACGGTCACGTGACTGATGAAATCAATACCCCGTTGGGTTTCAGGTTTTTTTCATTCAGTACAACGAATGGATTTAGTTTAAACGGAGAAAAATATCAACTCAAGGGAACTAACAGACATCAGGATTTAAAAGGGAAAGGATCTGCGCTGACTAATGAAGATCATTACCGGGATATGAAGATAATCAAAGGTATGGGCTGTAACTTCCTTAGACTGGCACATTACCCACAGGATCCAGAGGTATTAAGACTTGCAGATGTGCTTGGACTGCTTATCTGGGAAGAAATTCCAGTGGTCAATAACATTAGTACCCAAAGTGAATTCACCACAAACAGCCAAAATATGGCCAGGGAAATGATCAGACAACATTACAACCATCCATCTATTATTCTATGGGGATCTATGAATGAAGTTTTATTATGGAGTCCTGGCAATGAACGTATTAGCACTCAAAATGATACTGCGTATTTAGCAAAAGTAAGAATTTTCCAAAAAACGATGGACAGCACGGTAAGGGCTGAGGACAGCAGCAGATATAGTACGATGGCGATGCACATGAGTGAAGACTATGAGAAGTACCATATGGCAGGTATTCCACAGGTAGCAGGATGGAACATATATAATGGTTGGTATAGCGGGAAATTTGAGGAGTTTGGGACATTATTGGATGAAAAGCATAAAAAGCATCCGAATGAAGTCATTTTCATAAGCGAATACGGAGCCGAAAGTGACAATCAACTCAATGGAGAAACTGTTCAACGTCTGGATTTTAGCGGAGCCTATCAAAGACTATATCATGAAGCTTATCTCGAGCAGATCAATCAGAGGCCATATTTAGCTGGAACAGCAATATGGAATGAATTTGATTTTTCCCAGCCAAATGTTGGTGGAAGCATCTCACATTTAAATCATAAAGGAATGGTTACCTGGGACAGAAAGAAAAAAGACGTTTATTACCTTTATAAGGCGAACTGGAATCCTGAACCTATGGTATATATTGCTACGCGTGACTGGTTAAAACGAGCAGGTAAAAAAAATAAAACTTCAACTATTGATATCTATTCAAATTTAGAAAATGTGAACCTTTCTTTAAACGGAGAGAAAATAAACCTGAGTCAAGCCTCAGCAGTAAAAAAATATACGTGTAGGATTCAATTGAAAGCAGGAGAAAACACCCTGCGTGCTACAGGAAAAAAGAATGGATTGACCTATGCGGATGAGATAAAATTGTACTACCAACTAACAGATGTCCCTTTAAACACTGCATTATTTAAAAGTTTGGCAATAAATGTTGGATCAACCACCCAGTACCTAGACGATAGTGATAATATATGGGTAGAAGACCAGGCTTATGTAAAGGGCAGTTATGGCTTTATTTCCGGAGAGAAAGCCATGATGAGCATTAAGTCTTTAATTACCCATACAGATGATACGCCTCTATTTTATTCCTACCTCAATGGGCTAAAGGCTTACCGAATAGACGTTGCTCCCGGGCGCTACGAGGTAGAATTATGTTTCGCAGAACCTGACAAAATAGATAAGGGTGAGCGCATATTTGATGTTTCTATAAATGATGAACAGGTAGAGCGTAAATTGGATTTAACGAGCGAACACGGCTTTGCGGTGGCATTCAAAAGAAAATATATAATTGATACAAATAGCGGTATCAATATCACTTTTAGTCCAGTTAAGGGAAAAACGATTTTAAACGGATTAAAAATCAACAGACTTTAATAATAACCACCACACTAAATTTAATTAGGAGAAAGAATGAGCCCTTTTAAAATCATATTGATTGCTATTTTGATGATTTCGTGTAATGTCTTCAGTCAAGATAAGAACTTAGCTTTAGGAAGAAAAATTACTGTAAATTCTGAAAATCCATTATATCCAGCAAAAAATGCTGTTGATGGAAAAATTAACAGGCATTCCAAATGGATGTCGGAAAATGTTAAACCACCACATATTATGGAGGTTGATTTTGAAAAATACTGCAATATTAAGAAGGTTGTGATTTACACTGGAATTCCACCACAAGAGCGCACGGTAGAGGAGTCCTCTCAAGCGGAAGGTTTCTGGTCGGCTAAAAATTTCAAAATTCAATATTGGGATGATGCAAACTGGACCGACATTCCAAATACAGAAGTCCATGAAAACAGACTTACCAAGGTAGAATTCAACTTTCTTAACTCTATAAATACCTTTAGAATCCGCTTTATTTGTGACGACGGGGAACCAATAAGTATTATGGAGTTTGAAATATATGGAAGTGAAACAAACAATCCTGCACCAGTGATAAATGATACCGCGTTAGCAAAAAAAGTTATTAAAAAAGACGACCAATCGGTTTTTATAAAAGTTGAAAACCAGCAAATTGGAAATACGATGAAGTATGTTGGCTATAACCAGGGCTATTATATGCCAGGAAGCAATGCTTCAGGGTGGATTGAATATTCTGGTGTAAATAGCTTAAGAGTCTGGACCACGCTTAATTCCTATGTACCCACAAAAGCAGTGGAAGTAGATCCGAATCTGAATACAGTGACGGACTTTGACAAACGAAAAGGTATACTTAGGCAAAACCCCGAATCAAATAAATATCTTAAATGGGATGTTTTATTGCCCTTATATGCAAATACCGAAAAAACAGCCAATACCAACCCAATGATCCTGGATTACGTTTTAAGCGAATTGAAAAGGTTGAATATTGACCCGGTTATACAAATTGGGAATACTGATTTTAACGATAAATGGAGTAATAAATGGCAACAATGGCAACGGTTTTACGCCTTAGCATATTATATGGCCAAAAAAGGAGATGTTACAATGTTTGCGATGCAGAATGAACCTAACCATAAGAATTCAGGAATGAATCTAAATCAATGGATTTCGGGAATGCAGATTGTTTCTGATGCGATCCACTGTGCAGTTGAGGATGTTAATAAAGGATATAGAAAAAACTTAAGGCCGAAAATGGTGGGCCCAGTAACGGCTGGAAATAATCCAGAGTGGTGGGCGGCTGTAGCTAAAAATATAAGGACCGATTATCATGGAAATACGATTGACAGAGACCTTATAGAAATATTCTCAACGCACTCTTATAATTCACCTGCTGCCGGATATTTGAACAGGGTAACTGATATACGGAAAATAATTACGGAAAACCATCCGAAAAATTTTTCACTTCCGATTGTGTATACAGAAATAGGCAGGTGGATGAACGCTTATTTAATTGATAAGGAAGAAACCATGGATTCTCCAAGTCTATTTACGGAGTGGGCAGGAATTTACACCAACAATACAAAAAATGGCGCCTATGGCATGTGGGCTTTTAAATTCTCAAACACCTCGTCTGATGTTTATTCACAAGGTGTTAAATCTGGACATCATTTTACCTGGCAAGGACAAAGAATTGTTGAAGATGCTTACAAAAATATATTACAGGGAGGTTCAGTGACCAGTTATAATAAGAGTAATGCCCAAATGATAACGGACGGTGTAAAAACCAATGCATCGCTCTGGAAATCGGACACTACCTCAAAGGATAAATGGCTAATAATAAATTTATCTAAAACAGTAAATCTTAAAAGTGTAATTATCTATACTGGTTCAGATGGCGGGGTTTACACTGCTCCAGATAGAATAAAGAACTTTAAACTACAATATCTGGAACATGGAACATGGAATGATATTGAGGGTGGGGTTATAAAAGACAATAAATTTGCACAGCTATATCTGAATTTTAAAAAGGTAGTTAATACGGATAAAATACGCTTTTTAACGCAAGATGCAGGAGTTATAAAGGTTAGAGAGATCAAGGGCTTTGCCCAGGGTGACGGGCCAAGCGATGAAAAGAACTATGACATTTCAGGTATTCAACGCACGGGCGAGGTCGTTAGGCTTTTTGCAAAAGGCTTTAAAGAGGAAAGGCCAATGTATAAAACATCCTCAAATATTATTGATGAAAATCTAGACGCAATTACTTCTTTTGATTCACAAACAGGGAACTATTACATGTGGCTGGTTCAGCGCGGAGAATATAAAAACAAACTAAACATAGATCTTTCTGCCTTGAATGTTCCAGTAGGTACCCCTGTCAGTGCAGAATGTGTTAGTCCCAATTATTTTGGTGAAATCATGGGTATTTATCCGACAGACAAAGACGGAAAAATAAAGGTAGAGCTAGATAAACAATCTGTATTGTTGTTAACTATTCCTAGCTCAAATTTGAAAAAGATGATCATTAAGCCAGCCGCTACTGGCACGGCAAGCAAAATTTCTATTCCTTCAAATGGAAGCGTTAATAAACTTGAGGTTCAACTCAATGCAGCAGAACCTTTGAAAAACAAAATTAGCTATATCGAGTTCCCAACCGCTCCAGTTTTAAAAGGAGAACGCGCATTCTTAAAAGTCGTTGGAAAAAATTCAACTGACAATGAAATATTTTTGACCCACGTTTACGCCATTCCAGAACGGCCGATTAATGCGGAGCAACTCACCTGGAATAATGCCCCTTTACTGGATTCCAAGGAAAGCCTGATCAGGTCAGTTGGTACAGAAGCCACTATCGTTGGGGAGATTGGATTCAGTGGCACTAAAAAAGAGCATATTTTAGACATAACCAAGATTTTAAAGAATAATTCAACCAAACCAATAACTTTTGTGATTATAAGGGAAACCAGACAGATGGGTGATGATTTGGATAAGGAAAAAAAGGTTGTTATTGAAGCTAAAGGCAGTAATGATGCACCAATAATTGAAATTTGGAAAAATAAATAATGAATAACATAAAAAAACTTGAACAGACGTTTCGATGGTTTGGCCCCGAAGACGAGGTAAATCTCCAATATATAAGACAAACCGGCGCAACTGGAATCGTAACCGCGCTACACGATATACCATGCGGGGAAGTATGGGGTACAAAGGAGATTTACAATCGAAAAAGAATGATCGAGGAATCTGGTTTAACCTGGTCTGTAATTGAGAGTATAAATATTCATGAATCTATAAAAACCGCAGCACCAGACCGAGCGGAATGGATCCAAAAGTATTTAGAATCCTTAACAAACGTTGCTGCATGTGGATTGAAAGTAGTTTGTTATAACTTCATGCCTGTTTTAGATTGGACGAGAACTGATTTAAATTACATACTTGCAAACGGAGCAAGTGCCTTGCGATATGATGCAGCCTCTTTAGCTGCTTTTGATCTTTTCATCCTGAAAAGAGCAGGTGCTGAAAATGAATTTACAGCGGTAGAAAAGGAAGCAGCAAGTGCCTGTTTTAACAAAATGAGTGAGCAAGAGAAAACGGTTTTGCAGAACACCATCATGGCGGGCTTACCAGGGACGGATGAAGTTTTTAGTATCTCCGAATTCAAATCACATTTAAGGCGATATGAAAATATTGACGCGGAAAAGTTAAGAGAAAATCTGATCTATTTTCTAACCGCTATAATTCCTACAGCAGAGAAATTAGGTATAAAAATGTGCATACATCCGGATGATCCTCCGTTTCCAATACTTGGATTGCCTCGAATTGTTTGCAACGAAAGCGATATCGCTCGAATCATTTCAGCCGTACCCTCCCCGAGCAATGGAATCACTTTTTGCACAGGCTCGCTGGGTGCAAATCCAGTAAACAATTTAACAGAAATAATAAGAAAATTTGGTTCCAATATTCATTTCTTACATTTAAGAAATGTTAAAAAAGAAAAAGATGGAAGTTTTTTTGAAGCGGACCACTTAGATGGAGATAATAATATGGCCGCAATTATGTCTGCCATCATCGAAGAGCAAAAACTTAGATTTCTAAAGGGGAGAACAGATGTTTCTATTCCGATGCGACCCGACCATGGACACAAAATCCTGGATGATTTTAATCATCAATGTTATCCAGGCTATTCGGCAATTGGCCGTATGAAAGGGCTTGCAGAATTAAGAGGACTTGAATTAGGTTTGAGAGCTATTATATAACGGATGACCTTAGAAATGGCATGTGCATGTAAATTCTGTTTAGATATGATTTTAATACTGTTGCTGGCCATTTTTCCATTTCACGATGTTTTTTTCAAAATGGGCTTCAGTAAATGGATTTAACAACATTAGGATCAGGAAAGGTGAATTATAAAAAATTAAAGCCAATTATGGCAAAATTTACTTTTATTTTAAAGGAAAATAATTATTTATCAATTTTATTATCTTTAATAAAGCGAATCAGTTCATCAGCCATTGCTTCTTGTTCCTGAATACGGGGGTGTCCCGTAGTGTTTTTTATTTTAAAGATTTTAACATAAATTTTGGAATCTTTTAAACTAGCAACAGCAGAATTTATATATCCTGGCCACGGTGAATCTTTTTTTACGACATCCATATTACCTAATGCACATATAATTTTAGCCTTCGGGTAAACATTCCTTAATGAGACTATAAAATCAATGTAAGCTTTAATCAAAAATTCTTCATTGGGTTTTACATTTCCAAACCTTTTTTTAAACTGCGCATGCAAAGGCATATTTACTAAAGAGTAGTCATTTTGAAAAAGATTAACCACAACAATATCCGGTTGATATTTTGAGAAATCCCACTTACTTAAGGAATCATTTGGATTTAACCTATCATAAATTTCCGGCATAATGGCCCTATCCCAGCTTACCGTTATACCAATTCCGCTTTTAGAAGTATTATGATATTGGGCTTGGAAACATCTGGAAGTAATTGCTGCATAAGTCAGGTAATTATTAAAATATTCTGGTAATCCGTTATCTGGCATACCATCTGGCACTTCTATCCCATGCCCTGCTGTAATGGAATCACCAAAATACTCCATTTTGATGGGCTGTTTTATCTTTTGCTTCAGAATTGTAGCGCCCTGATCGACTATGAAGCCATAGAAATTGGATATCCTTTCATCGGTATTGGTTACTTTAAATAGTTCTATTGAGTGTGGTTTAGCAGACAAGCCTTCTGCTAGCTGATAAACCTTTTTCCCTTTTAGTGTCTTTATTTTTTTGAGGTATTTTCCGTCAATAACAACATTATAATAATTTAGGTCAATATTCTCTGAGAGCAGGACTTTAACATTTTGAGTATTCTTTACCTTTATGGTAACACTGGTACCGCACCAGAAAAATTGTGTGCTAGAGTCTGTTTGCAACACTCTACCCATATATTGCAACTGGCTATTGTTGCTTGAAACCAACTTTAAATTTTGGGATTTTGCATTTGAAATCCAAAACAACAGACAAAGGCACCATAATAATTTAATTTTAAACATATTTTTTTTTTGTAAAACGATCTAATTAGTAAACCTTAACCTCCCATATGCCTGGTCTAATATTTTGTGTTTCATTTCTTAAAGTGATGCGGATGTATCGCGCTGTACATTCTTGTTGAGCTATCATGGGCGAACCAATTTTGGTATTTGTCCATTGATTATCCACCAATTTCCAATTTTTATTATCCTGTGAAACTTCCGTTTTGTATTGATAAGCCTTAATTGGAAATTCAGTAAAAATTTGAATTTCGTTAAATGATATTACAGTCCCCAAATCTAATTGCAACCACTCTTGTGCTGCTCTTCCGCCAATCCAAAGGGTATCGTTGTTTTCATCTACTGCAAATTTTGCGCTGGTAACGCCGGTATCTAGATCGGAAGAGCTCGTCACTAATATGCCATAAGCTAGGTTAGGCTTTATTTTGACTGGCTGAAGTGTGCCAATACCTTTATGTGTAGTGATTACTCTTTGTAGCGATCCATCAGAATTAAAATTCAACTCATCAACCGCCACCTGTCGCAGCTTTTGGGAAATATCATACTTATCCAAAGTGTTAAAGCGGTGGTAAACGATGTAATATTTATTCTTAAATTTTAAGATGGTGTGATGACCTGTTGATTTGATTTTATTATCCCGATCATCTGTGCTTAAAATTGGCCTGACCATCCCCTCTTTCCAGGGACCATATGGCGTTGGTCCTGTAGCATAACGAATTTGATAAGTTTCATCCCAGGTTTTGCCCCAGGAATAAGAAATATAATATTCTCCATTCTTTTTTAACAGGTGTGGAGCTTCAAAGTAATGTGGAGGTGTTACCTCTCTGGGCATCTCGGCAAAAGAAGCCATATCTGGATTTAGCCGAACAGCCAAACATCTGCCTTCAATGTCTCTTCCGCTATCCGAGGAGCCCCAGTATAAATAAGCTTTTCCATTATCATCCAAAAAGCATTCTGCATCAATTGTTTCTACATAATAATACTCTTTGTGCCTTATTAATGGGCTGTTGTCTGCTTTTGCATTTTTCCATGGACCCATAGGGTTTTCCGCAACGCCCACCCAGATCTCTTGGCCAACGGTAACGTACATATAAAACTTTCCATTTAATGCTTTAATCACACTTGGTGCCCAGACTCCAGATGGCGTCCCCGTATTGCTTTTACAAGCCTCTTTAGTTGGCCAGTTGAGGTAATCGCATTTCCAGTTTACAAAATCTTTAGATGACCAAACAGCCATTCTTGTAATATCATTCCAGCTGGGCATATCGCTGGTGGCGTATATATAATAGGTTCCCTTGCTTTCTATAATTGTGGGATCGGCAAAATAGCCAGGCAATAGTGGATTCCCGGTTTTTGGACTATCAAATTTTAAATCCTTTTTAGTCCATAAATTTATAATGGATTGGTCAGGATTTTGAGCAGATGCACTTGTACTTATACTAAAAGCGATAATAAGAATATAACAATACTTGTGAAGCGTACCTGGTTCCATACTATTTTTTATTTGGCCATTTCCAGTTCATTAAATCATCACTCCAAGCTAGTGCGATTGATGCATTTTTATCAAAATCACCTTCCTCTTCGGTCTTCGGTCCTGAACCGTGGAAAAACATTAGATATTTACCGAATCTGCTATTATTTTTAAGATTGATGACTGTACCAGCAGTTATCCGTCCTTTTGCCCAATCCCAATCTTTTTGACCAAGTGTAATTAGACTTCCCCAATCTTTCCAGGTTTTTAAATCTTTTGACTTTTTAATCGCTATTCCATTCTTGGGAGAATGAATTAAGATGTACTCCTTGTTTTCATAAAGTACGCATGCATTCTCTCCGGATTCGGTGTGACCGAAAAAATCCCATTTATGCAAATCATAACTATATGACATACTAACGCCATTCTGTTTATAAAAGCACCAGTATTTACCTGGTTGGTTTTCGTCTTCAAGCAAGTAAGGGTCAATCATTCTTCCCATCTCTTTGAAAGATACTTCTGGCCCTTTTACCTTCATGAGTTCAGGCGTACTCCAATTTTCCAAATCCTTACTCCGCATTAAGTATAATCGGGCATCACCGTTTCCAAACCTAGGCATTTCGCTTACTTTGTAGTCGGGACGCGGATAGGTCTGTAAACATAGCACCCATTCATTTTTCACTTTAATCACGTTTCCAGGACTACAAAAATCTAAGGACATGTCTCGTGGGGTAATGATTTTTATTGGGGACCATCTTTTTAGATCTTTAGATTTACTCATGGCGGTGTAAGAATATACATGCCCATCTTCGGTACGAATTAAAGTAAAAAAAAGATACACCATACTATTTTCAAACAAAACGGCTGGATCTCTGTAAGCTGTTTTTTCATCACCCTTAAAAATTATTGGGGACTTCAGATTATTTAAATAAGTATTTTGAGCAAAAACCATATTTACTGAAAATACCAGATAAGCAAAACAAAATATTTTAATCCTTCTATTCATGTCTTATTTTTTTTTATGTTCTCTAATTTTAATAGGAAGCTTATTGAGCATAATCACTTGTTTAAAATCTGAAAAATCGCGGATTTTTTCTCTTGAATTTTGATCAAAAACCATTTTCCCCCAACTCATCATCCAGGCCCAGGGTTGATTTTTTAGTATTTCTTGGTTAGGCAAAACACTATGCTCGGTTAAGGCCAAAGGTTTTCCATTAGCCAGTTTTAACATTCTATCAAACCATTCCTGCGGATAGACGATGGCTTTGTTTTTTTGAGGATATATATCGCAGCCCAAAATATCCACTGTATTTGTATTTGGATAATAATCTGCAACATCTTCCAAAGGCTTATCAGGTGTCCAGGCCCAAAGAATATTATTTAATTGGTGGTGGATCGTATAGTAATTGTAGAGCTGATTCCATAACGCTTTAAAACCATCAGCACCTTTGCGATGTCCCCACCAAAACCACCCACCATTCATCTCATGATAAGGTCTAAATATTACTGGAATCTTTGCCGCTTGAAGTTGTTTAAAATACACAGCAATTATATCCATTTGTGCACACCATTTTTTATACAAAGCTGTGCCTGGAGTAGTAAGTTCTTTCCATTGTGCATCCGTTAATTTACTAATGATACCACCTTCAAAGGGTGTTGGTTCACCCAAAAATGGATTCGCTTGATGATAGGAAAGTACAATAATTGATCCTCTGGCATACTGTTTTTCAATTTCCGGGACCAATAGAGGGCGGTACTTAATATTATCGATATCATGTTTTTCGTCAGCAAAGCCAAAATCTCCCCCCCATATCGCAGGGTAAGAACCAGTTATTTTGTAAATACTATCGGTAGAAGTGGACATGCCTCCAATAATATTATGCATGCCGTAGAGTGTCTTTTTATCCTTGATTCGATACAAGTATTGCAACAGCTCTTTAGCTTCTTTGGTGGCATTTTTATTCACTGGTACAACCTGCTGAGCGGAACAATTAAAAATCAATAAACAAAAAGCAAATGCAAAATATTTTCCCATAATGTATTTATTTCACGTTATTTTTAATCACTACCTTACTGTTTAAGTCCGTAAAAAATCCCTCACCGTTTTTTAAGCTTATCGCTTTCAACATTGTATTTGAGGGGGAAGCTTTACCATTAAAGTCCGTTATTGACAGATTTTTAAAATCGTTTACAACAATTGCATTTGTAAAAAACGCTGGCATACTTAATGGCCATTCCAATTTAAAATCCTTGATTTTTAAGCCTTCTACTTTTTGGGCATATAGACCAGGAATATCGTGGGCAAAAATCTGTTTCTCGGGATCCGATTGACCTCTTAAATCTATGTTTCCTCCTGCCACGCCATTTAGTTTACTGTTGGTAATTTTAAAGGTGATTTTCTCAAAAGAGAGGTCTTTTATAATGCTCTCATTTGTTCCGTAAATAAGCATCCCATTTTCACCTTCACAAATGATGTTATTAAAATTCACATTTTTTATCTGCCCCAATTTGGCTTCAGGGTTACCTCTAATCGCGGAGATGTGTATCGGCTCACCATTCCCCCACCAGTCGCCAGTATTCAGTTTAGTCTGAATGTAAACATTCGACACAGTAATATTTTCTATATTCCCCTGATCTCTTAAAAAAATTCCAATTCCGCGGTTAGAATTGGTAATATTTATATTGCTAATTTGAATATTCCGTACGTTATTTTGATCTAAAAACCCAATCCTTATTGCGCTTGAATTGGACTGCAGATTACAATTTGTTATAACAACATTTTCACAGTCTTTTTTATTTCTTTTAAAACCAGGAATTTCAAAATGATGGTCATATCCAACAATGGCTATTGCATCATCACCCGCTCTGATATCTGAATTACTAATAATTACATTGGAGCTGCTGGTTACATCAATTCCATCTGCATTTGGTACTAAAAGATTAGTCCACAATCTGATTCCATCGATCAGAACGCCATCACAATCTGCAATATGGAGGGTCCAGAAAGTAGAATTGGCGAGTGTTATATCCTTTACATTAACTTTTTTGCATTGGGAAAATATGACCATTTGGCGTGGTCGTGGTTCAATTGGTGTCACGGGGCCATCACCTAAGCCACCGCTTTCCACCTTTCTATAGTTTTGTTTTTGGCGGGTGTAGCTATTGGTAGTGGAATCTATTTTTTTTGCTTTACCCCAATCAAAAAAAACTTTATCGTTACCGTCAATTTTCCCCATCCCAGTAATAGCCACATTCTGAGCATCATGGGTATAAAAAAGTCCATAATAATTTATGCCGTAGGTTTCTTTCTCATAGCTTTTGTAGTCTTTGATATTTGCGCTTCCCTTTAAAACTGCGCCAATTGCTAAATGAAAATCTACGTTGTTCTTTAGGGAAATTGTTCCGCTTAAAAATTCGCCTGAAGGAATATAAACCATTCCGCCACCTTTTGATGAACAGTCATCAATTGCTTTTTGAATAGCAATGGTATTGATCGTTTTTCCATCGGCTACTGCACCGTAATCTTTAACATTATAAGTCTGCGCAGTGCTTTTAAAAGCCAGAAGTACAATAAAACAAGTGATGATCGTCTTCATATTTTTATTTATTAGCGATTAGATAGCATGTATAAACAATTCTATATTTTGGTTCTATTTGCTTCAATCCCTAGCTATTTTTATGTATAATCTTTTAATGAAAAAAGATTATTGGGTACTTTATTTAATTTTTACGCTTAAAAATTTTAAGGATTGCCCCATACTTTAATTTCCCAGACAGAGGCGGTTCGATCTTCTGAGTTGTTGATAGAAAGTCTGATGAAATTGGCTTTAATATCGACCTCGTTAAACATATTTGGATAGGCTTGAACTGCTTGTTGGGTATGATCGGCGATGGTTGTCCAGTTCTGGTTATCTTTGGAATACTCCAGTTTAAAGGTATGCCACTTATCAGGGTACTCGAAATCTATCTCTATTTGTTTAATCTGCCTTTCTGCGCCTAAATTAATAGAAAGCTGACCTTTTTGATTTACTTCAGTTGTCCATCGGGTATCGTTTTTACCGTCTACGGCATACATCGCCCTGTGGGTAAGTCGCTCTGTGTTAGCAAAAGTTTCAGCGTTAAGTGCGAAGTTTATCATCTTAGGCTTAATGCCTAAAGTTTTGGGTAAATCATTTATTAACTGTGTGAGTTGAATTTTTCCATTTCTATCAAAAGTAATCTCGCTCATGCAGGTAAACCTGAATGAGCAAGGATTTGATGAATCTGGATCCTGGCGGTGGTAGAAGATAAACCATCTGCCATTAAGTTCAATTACAGAATTATGCCCAGGGCCTAAAATGCCTTCTGCTTCATTGGTCGCCAACACGATACCATTATCTATGGATGTGTATGGCCCATCAATATTTTTTGATACCGCATATTTAATGTTGTAACTCCTTTGCCAGCACCTTCCCCCTGCCCACATCAGGTAATATAACCCATCTTTGTGCAGCATGTAAGGCGCTTCTGTAAAATCAAAGAGTGTTCCTTTTAAAGGTATTTTCTTCTCCACCTTGACTAAGTAATCCGGTGATTTTAGATCATTATTCATCTCGAAAAGTTCTTTGGAAGCAGAAATCACAAAGGTCTTACCCGAAACAGGGTCTATAAAGGGCTCTAAATCGAAGCCTCCAATATGATTCATTTGTTTAAAAGGGCCAGTCGGTGTATCTCCTTTGTAAGCGTAGCCGGAATAGTCTACTGAATTTTGTCTGTAGAGATAGTATTTACCGTCTTTACCTTTACTCACTGCTGGCGCCCAGACAGTTTCGTTTGGTAATCCTTCCACTTTCTCTGCTTTCCAAACCACCAAATCATCAGAAACCCAAACTAAAGTTTGCCCGTCATTACCGAACTCTCCATAGCCATCTGTTGTAACATACAAATAGTATTTACCATTAAATTTTTTAATGCTTGGATCAGCATAATAACCAGGAATAACAGGATTTTGGGAATAGCCAAAAAATGCAATACTGAGTAATGAGAGTAGTAAGTATAAGGTTTTCATCGGGTATTAATTTATTTTTTCTAACCGGGTAATCACTTCAATACAGGCTCTGCTATTATGGTAAGGGCATTTCCAAAAACCTGCCTTATCTTCACCCTGCATTAATGATAAGTCTTTATTTATACCCCAAAACCATTCACCATTTTCATAATCTATGATATACCTTTTTGTAAAATCCCAAATGGATAAAAAGCTATTAAGAAATTTCTGGTCCTTACTAATTTGAAAAGCATTTAAAAATCCGACCATTGCTTCGGCTTGCACCCACCAATGTTTCTCGGATACCTTCTTATTCTCAAGTAGATCCAGTTCATAAATCATGGAACCAGTTTGATCAATTCCATCAATAGCGGCATTTGCAATTTCTAGCGCTAACTGTTCAAACTGGTGAATTAACTTTTGCTCACCAATAATTTGGGCAGCTTCCAGCATTAACCAGGATGCCTCAATATCGTGGCCGTAGGAAATGATGTCGTAATCAGATTTCCATTTAACATCAAAAAAAAGAATTAAATGTTTGGTCCTTTGATTTAAAATATGCTGATCAAATAGCTGTAAAAGATTAATTATTTTAGATTTTAATTGCTCATCGCTCCAGTGTCTATACAAATTGGTGTAGGCTTCCAAAATGTGGAGATGGGTATTCATTGTTTTCTTTTCGTTAGCATCCTTATCACTCAAACGCAGATCTTCTATATCTTTCCAATCGCGGGTTAAAGCCTCCAGATAGCCGCCGTTTTCGAGGTCAAAACTATGCTTTTCGATATCATTAAAAAGAGAAATTGCCATCCTCAGGGCTTGTTGATGTTTGGATGCTTTGTAAAATTCTGTTAAGCCATAGATTGCAAAAGAAATGGCATAAATCTGCTTTTTAGTATCTAAAGGTTTTCCAAAAGCATCCAAAGACCAATAAACTCCCCCCATTTCTTTATCTATGAAATGATCACACAGGTAATTAAAACTTCTTTCCGCTAATTTTAAGTAGTTTAGATCTTGATTAAAATTATAACCTGCAGAAAAAGACCATAGAATCCGAGCGTTTAGAACCGCCCCTTTTGGTGCATTCTCAATGATTATATTGTTATGATCAATTGCGCCAAAGAAACCACCGTTGATATTATCAACAGTGTAGGTTTCCCAATAAGTAAAAATTGATTTTAACTCGGCTTCAAATTCACTGGTCAATTCTTTATGCATCATCTGTTAAATTCATAGATTAAATTCCAATTAATCACCACTACTGAGAATTTGGACATCTAACGTTTGTGATTTCTCTAATTCTATAGTTTGCTTATTTTTGGTAATCAAATTATTGATTGCCTTGACCGAATTGGCGGAACTCAAACCGTCTTCTGGTGTATTGAGGCAATAATCCAACAGTTGTGAAATTGTGGATGTCGCAACATGCATACGGGTATCGGAGGATGCGTAATATATAAACACATCGCCGTTATCATCTGCAATCCAACCGTTTGTAAAAACTACATTAGACACATCACCTATCCTCTCCACACCTTCCGGTGCAATAAAATATCCACCTGGTTTGTGTATTACTTTAGTAAGATCATGTAAATCTGTTATAAACATGTATAAAACATAGCGTAATCCGGCTGCTGTATTTCTAACGCCATGAGCCAAATGCAACCAACCTTTTTTAGTTTTAATTGGCGTAGGCCCCTGTCCGTTTTTTGCTTCATAAACAGTATGATACTCTTTGCCGTATAAAATGTGCTCAACAGCTACCTCAGCATTTTCCATTGTTTTGGAAAGTCCAAAACCAATGCCGCCGCCTTTACCAGCTTCTATAAAAGAATCTTGAGGGCGGGTGTAAAAAGCATATTGGCCATCGACAAATTCAGGATGTAATACTACGTTTCTTTGTTGAGGAGAAGGTGTTTTTAAATCTGGTAAGCGCTCCCACTTTTTCAAATCTTTGGTTCTAATGATACCACACTGCGCTACCGCAGCTGTCTGATCTCCAGCCAAAGCGTTTGGATCTTTCTTCTCTGTACAGAATAAGCCATATATATAGCCATCAGCATGATGAGTTAAGCGCATATCGTAGACATTTGTGTCGGCATGATCATAACTATCAAATACGATTGGGGAAGCCCAGAATTTGAAGTTATCAATACCATTTTCACTTTCAGCAACGGCAAAAAAAGATTTTCTATCTGAGCCTTCAACGCGTAAAACTAATATGTATTTCTGTTCAAATTTTATGGCACCTGCATTAAAGGTTGCATTAACTCCTATTCGCTCCATTAGAAAAGGATTACTTTTCTCTTCGAAATCATATCTCCAATCCAGTGGAATATGTGCAGCGGTAATGACAGGATTTTTATATCTATCAAAAATCCCGTTCCCTAATTCCTCCTTTTCATTTTTTTGATTGATGAGTGCCTGATGATTCTGTTGTAGCTTTGCCAGGCGGTCTTTAAAATTTGTCATCTTATTTTATTTGATTTTTTGTTGATCTATCTTAAATTGAATTTTAATAATGCTATTGCGGTTTCTGGAAAGGTATTACTTACTTTTTTTTGCTTAAAAAAATATTTTTTAGGGAATCTAACTTAAACCTCATTAGCGGTTACGCCTAAAATATCGAGTTGCAAAGAGCTAATTAACCCCAGGATGTATTCATGGCATTTAAACATGGTCCGCTTCTTTATTACGCCTTTGTGATAATTCATCGCTTACAGTGATCATAAAAGAGTCGCTGAGCTTATAAAAGGCAATAAATATTGCGGAAAGAAGTGCTCCCGCTGCTGGAATAAGGCTCATCATCATTCTTATGCCCGTTTGTGCCTGTTCAGTTTGCATGACATTAGCTTTAAATCCATAGAGAGCCAAGAGCCAACCTGTTAAAGCGCCACCAAGTGTCCATCCTAGTTTTTGGGACATAGAAGAAGAGGAGAAAATTAGACCTGTCGCCCTTCTTCCGGTTTTCCATTCAGAATAGTCTGCAATATCTGCATACATAGACCATAGTAAAGGAAAAATTATTCCCGCACAAATACTGATTAAGAATTGAAAACCGAATATCAGCAATAGATTATCCTCTTTAAAAAAGAAGAAAATTGCGCTTAGTACACAGGCAATGACCATTGCATACATAAAGGTGTTTTTTTTACCAATTTTGTCAGAAACAGTTTTGGCTAATATTACGCCCACAATATTTGCCGCCTGGCCTAATACCAGGTAGAGGGTACTGTAATTAATAATAATTCTTACAAGTGGTAGCTCAAACGCCTGTTGATTCTGGAAATAATATTTAAAATAAAATATTGTGGAACCATCTCTTAATGAGTTGAATATGAGTGTGGAAATTCCAGCTCCTAAGAGTATAAACCAAGGCTTATTTTGGGCTAAATTCTTTAAATCATCTTTTAATGATGTTTTTTGTTCTTTAGGTGGGCTGATTCGTTCACGGGTCCAGGCAAAAGTAAAATAGAAAAGAACAACTGCAATCACAGCATAAATCATCATCGAAAATTGCCAACCTTGTTGAATGCCCGGTATGCCAGAACCCGTTTTACTGAGTGCGGTCACCAGAGGTTCTGCCGTTGCCAGTACTAAAATACTTCCAGCAAATGCGAATACAAATCTATAGGTGGAAAGTGTGGTACGCTCTTTAATATTGGAGGTCATAACACCCATTAACGAGGCATATGGAACGTTTATGGCTGAGTATACCATCATCATAAGTGTGTAAGTAACATATGCATAAATAACCTTCCCCGATAAACTCAATGCAGGTGTAGTGAAAGTTAACACACCAACAATACCAAAAGGCACTGCTACAAATAATAAATAAGGACGAAATTTACCCCATTTCGTACTGGTGCGGTCCGAAAGGATTCCAATAACAGGATCCAGTCCCGTATCCCAGATGCGCGTAATTAAAAACATAGTACCCACAACTGCCGCAGAAATACCAAAAACATCTGTATAAAAAAAAAGCAGGTATACTGAGAATATTTTCCAAAACATGGAAGATGCAAAATCTCCAAAACCATAACCAACTTTTTCTTTGAAACTTAATTTTTCAACCATATTAAAATTTAAGAAATTTGTACTATTCAGTTTATTTGTAAAGGTTTTGTTTAGCGACATCTTTCATAAATAACGTATTGGGTGCCTGATAAAACCTGATAAAATCTGGCGAGGATGGATGTCCTGAGTAAGGTCCGAAATAATGAAATTTCTTTTCTTTTTCCATCCAGCCGTGATTTCTCCAAACCAAAACATAAGAAATTTTAAAGTCTTTTATCACATCCAATAGCGCACTGGTCCACCAGTCTTTGTCTGCCACCGTTTCAAATCCTGTTTCTGCAAAAGCGGGAATTTTGTGATGTGCTTTTGCAAAAGAATCTAAAATGCTTAATCCATTTCTAATTTGTTTTCTAAACTTTTCTTTAGAATCTTTTAAATCTGTCTGCGTTGGATTTGGCTTACTGAACTGATAATTATCGAAACTTACCATATCCACATATTTATCACCAGGATAGCGTTCTGCATACTCTTCAGCAGTTTGAAAGCTATTAGTATTATACATGTAAATGAGGTTATGCAACCCTACAGTATCCTTTAAATAATTGACCGTGTACTTAAATAACTCCATGTACTCCTCTTTAGTGGCAGAATCTTTTCCCCACCAAAACCAGCCACCATTTAGTTCGTGATAGGGTCTAAAAAGGATTGGGATTTGTTTACCATCACTTCCCTTTAATGTTTTAATAAAATTAGCTACATTTTTCAGCCATTTTTGATAGGTTTCAAATTCTTTTCCACCAGGTAAAACAGCAGAAACCGCGCTGGTATTATCCCATGCCGAACCTTTAGTAACCGGATTATCTACATGCCAGCTAATGGTATTCACACCACCCATATCATAAACTTGCTTTATATAGGCCCGGATTTTATCAAAAGGAATACCGTCTAAATTTTTATCGGCATTATATTCTATTTTACCTAAATCCCAACCAAAAACTGCAGGATAATCTTTTACCACGTCATATACATCGCTTCTTTTCCCGTCCGATGTTTTCCACTCAACCCCATATGCCAGGTCATCTTGATGGCCAAACATTACGCCTTTAGCAGCCAATTTCTGGAGATTACTGTAAAGATTTCTAGTTTCTAAAGTTGCCTTATGATCTATAGGTTCATTTTTCTGAGCAAATGAAAGATTAGTAATCACGGCAAAAAAAACTGTAATCAATAAATTTTTAATTTTCATTAGGTATTTCTTTCTAGATTAAACAGCGACTTTTTTTTAATTCAAACTTATAAAACATTTACTCCAGATTCTTCCAATTCAGATCGTATCAATAAAATTAACTTAGGATAATGAATGGTCTGGACGCCGTCCAGACCATAACAACCAAACTAAACTAAACCAATTTTAATTTTTCTTTAATATCAATAGCCTGGGTTTTGTGCTAAACCCCAATTCTGCGATTCACTCACTGGCAAAGGCAATACCGGATAGGGATTAACCATTCCTTGAGTAATCGAATGAGTCATTGCTCTGGCTCTGTTCTCTGCGGTTAAGCTATTCATATATTTACCAGTTCTGATCATATCCCAATAATGAATAGAATACATTGCAAGTTCCACACGGCGCTCATGATAAATTGCATCAAGAAGCGGCTGTCCATTTAGTGAGGCAGAAACATCAGGTAAAGTTCCTGCAGGAAGTACATTTGGCTGATAAATTTCAGAATTACCTAAAACTGTACCTTTAGGTTTTGTAGACAACCTTGCCCTGGCTCTAATTTTATTTAAAATATCAACAGCTTCGTTATTAATATTTAAATGAGCAGCGGCTTCCGCATTCATTAGAAGTACATCACTATACAACATCATACGAATATTTTGCCCACTACCTTTAAGTTGCACGGGTTTAACTATGGCTGCCTTTCTATTCAAATATCCCGTCGCATTTTCAGAAAGATCAATAACATTTGATATACCAAGTACGATATCGCCGTTTTTAATTACTGTCGCAGGCAAGCGAGGATCATTAGGTTCAAACTCATTCACTAAGTTCTGCGTAGGGTTGTTAAAACCATAACCAAACGTTTTCCTGTTGTTCTGAAAAACATTCGTTGCTGTGCCTGTTTTAATCGGACCATAGCTGTCTGGTGAGGCCGTAAATTGCAATTCAAAAATAGATTCTGAACTATTTTCGCCTTCATCTTCTTCTATAGCTGCGAAATTTTGGATTAAGCTGTATTGATTAGAGTTCATTACAGTTTTAGTCACATCATAAACATCTTTCCACGTATGTTTAGCGGTGTTATCCGTGCCCAATTGATACATAATCACTCTTGCCAAATATGCTGTGGCAGCCCCCTTAGTAGCTCTGCCTAAATCCGCAGTAGCATATTGATTTTTTTCAGGCAGCAGATCAATCGCCGCTTTTAAATCTTTTTCAATAAATGCATAAGTTTCTGCAAGCGAGTTTCTAGGAACCTTACCAAACTTATCTAATGCAACAGAATTTTCGAAAAGCGGAACACCTCCAAATACTCTGGCTAAATAGAAATAAAAATACGCTCTTAAGAACAACGCTTCGCCTTTGAATCTTTTTTTCAAATTGGCATCAATAGTACCTCCATCAACGCCATTGATAACGATATTAGCTCTGGAAACTCCTGTAAAACAATGCGACCATAAGGTTTGCATGATGGCGTTATTTCCCGATGTACGCCATTCTTTCATTTCAGTTAGCGCTGTAAGGTCACTAACTGTACTTCCTTTTTCGGCATCATCCGACAATACATCGCCAAACATCCAATGGTACATATTACCTAGATAAGGACCGTTACCCCATTGTGGTCCTTCATCCCATGAAGCTGTGTCATAAATTGCATTTACGGCGAGCACTGCATTTTTCGGATCTTTAAATAAGGTCACATCTGTAGAAGCACCTAGCGGTTCTTCGGTTAAAAACTTTTTACAGCCACTTGTATTTACTAAAATTACGGTCACAACCAGTGACAATAAATAACTATATTTTCTCTTATTCATCTTATTAAAAATTATAATTGAACATTGATGCCAAATCTGAAAGTACGTGGTTGAGGATAATTCCCAAAATCAACACCATATGCTAAAGGATTATCAAAGTATCCATTTGAAGAAATTTCTGGATCAAATCCCCTGTATTTTGTAAAAGTTGCCAGGTTATCTACTGCAGCATAAACCCTTAGACCGTTAAGTTTTAATTTACTCATAATATTAGCGGAGAAATTATAGCCTAATTGAATGTTTTTTATTCTTAAATAACTTCCATCTTCCACGTACCGATCGCTAAACTGATCGTTTTTATTTAAATCTCTTGAGGTAACACGAGGCTCATTGGTGTTGGTGTTTGCTGGCGTCCATGCATTTGCCCTATCAGCATAAAAGTTATTCCATGTAGCTGCAAAATTACTGGACTTGTTTAAAGCAAAGCTCAAACCGTTTACTAACTCCTGCCCTTGTACGCCTTGAAAGAAAATTCCTAAATCAAATTGCTTGTAGGTGAAGTTTCCATTAAATCCGTAGCTAAAGTCCGGACTTGTTGCATCACCAAGAATCTGATTATCACTACCGTTGATCACGCCATCGCCATTAAAATCTACATATTTTACATCTCCAGGCTTAGCATTTGGCTGAATTAAGTTCCCAGAAGGCGTTTTGTAATTGCTCACCTCCCCTTGACTGTGGAAAATACCATCTGTTTTTAAACCGAAATAAGATGCCAGTGGAGAACCCACTTTGGTGATTGTGGTATTACCAAGTTGGGATAAAACATTACCGCTTGCAATTGGATTTCCCCCGCCTAAGCTTGTTATTTTATTTCTAATCTTCGTAAAATTAGCGCCTAAGTTATATCCAAAATCGCCAATTTTATCTTTATAAGATATAGACAATTCAATACCCTTGTTTTCCATGCTACCGACATTTGCTCTTGGAGGTGCAAACCCTAAATAATCTGGAACAGGTAGAAGCGCAATCATATCACTGGTTTTTTTGATAAAGTAATCCGCTGTAAGAGATAATTTATAGTCAAAAAAATCAGCATCCAAGCCAAAGTTGGTGCTTTTGGTATTTTCCCATTTAATTTTTGTATTTGCCAACTGAGTGGGTATACTTCCTGGTTGGGCAACGTTGTTGAAAGAGTAATTCTGATTATTTGTTACAACAGAAGCGAATCCGTAGTTATCAGCACTATTTTGATTACCAACTTCTCCATAACCGACTCTGAATTTCAAATTAGATAAATCTTTCCAGTTTTTTAAGAATTCCTCTTGACTAGCCCTCCATGCGAATGAAAACGATGGAAAGGTCCCTAAACGGGTTTCAGGTAAGAATTTTGATGATTGATCAAATCTTAAAGTTGCAGTTATTAAATACTTATCATTGAAGGCATAATTCAATCGGCCAAAAAATGACAATAAAGTATTTTCTCCAGCTGAGCTACTCACATTTGCGGATGTATTTCTTGCCGCTGAAATGTACCTCAAACTAACATCAGCAGGTACGTCAAATGCTGTAATGGAAATACCATTTCCTCTTACCTTTTGAACTTCCTGTCCTAATATTGCATCAAATGAATGTTTCTTATTAAATACTTTTTTGTAATTCAGATAATTACTTAATGTCCAGCTCACATTCTCCGATCGTGACTCGGTTAAAGCGCTTGTATTATTTTGATCCTGAGATCCTATATAATACTGTGGTAAAAAGTTTTTATTTTGAACGTTATTAAAGCTAACTCCAAATTCTGACCTGAAGGTTAGGGATTTAATAATCTGAGCGGACACAAATAGATTACCTAAAAGGTTATTGGAATAGGTATTATTCCCACTCTGTTCATCAGCAGCTCTAACTGGATTCGGTACTTCCGAAAGCGAATAAACATAATTACCATCTGGCCCGGTAACTGGTGTTATGGGATCTATCAGTGCTGCATTCCTAAGCACCAGTCGATTATAATTATCTTGAGCCGATCTTGTATAAGTAGCAATTACACCACCCTTTAACCAGTTATTAAATTTAAATTCATCATTTAAACGAATATTATATTTCTGAAAGCCAGAATTTTTGATAGTACCATCCTGTTTAAAGTAGTTGCCACTAAACAGATATTTATTATTTTCAGAACCACCGGCATAACTTAAATAATAATTCTGCATCAAACCATTTTGTAAAACAGCATCTTGCCAATCTGTACCAACAGCATTGGATTGAATTGCATTTTGAAATGGAGTAACAAATTTTGGATCCAATGGCTGGTTCTCGTTTGCATAGGCTTGTGTAATCAGTTTTGCGTAACCGGCACCGCTAATCAAATTTAATTTTTTATAGACTTGCTGGACTCCTACGTAGGAATTAAAATTAACTTCTGGTTTACCGATTTTTCCCTTTTTGGTTGTAACTAATACTACACCGTTGGCGCCGCGGGAACCATAAATTGCGGTTGCAGAAGCATCTTTCAAAATATCCATCGATTCTATATCATCAGGTGATAAGTTTCCAATACCACTAGTTTGAAAACCGTCAACAACATACAAAGGATCACTGTTATTAATTGTTCCAATACCTCTGATTCGAATACGTGTACCAGCACCTGGCTGTCCAGAATTAGAAGTCACTTCTACCCCAGCCAACCTGCCCTGCAGGGCTTGTACCGGATCTGTTGTCGCTACAGCAGTTAATTGTTTATTACTGACACTAGCGGTAGCTCCGGTTACATCCGAACGTTTGGCCGTTCCGTAGCCCACGACCACCACATCACTCAACTCCTGAGATGATGATTGCAAAATTACATTGATTTGAGTTTGACCGCCAATCAGGACTTCTTTGGAATTCATACCTACAAAACTTACAACGAGAGTTGTAGCTCCATTAGGAACACTGATTTTAAATTTACCATCTGCATCCGTTAATGTGCTGTTCTTTGAGTTTTTAATAAGCACACTTGCTCCGGGCAATGTTTCTCCGCTAGCATCCTTCACCTGCCCTGTGATGCTTCTTTCTTGCGCTTTTGCGTCAGATATAAAACAAAAACATAGAAACAAAATGGATGCAATTGCATAATAATTTTTTCTCATAAGATTTATCTATTGGTTATTAATTCAAAACTATGCAATAAATCGCTTTTCGATTAATACTATTATACCATTTTATACCAATTAAAAATCATTATTATCTATTAAGTGTCATTAGGCCGATATTTCTAAATATTTATTACTAGTATTAATATAACAGATAAACTATTTATATTTACCAAACATAAATTTCCACTAACCGTCATGAGCAACCAGATTGTTAAAGAAATCACCCCTCTCACGCAGAGCGATTGTTTTACATTATTCTCGAGGGTCAAAACGGGATTTGATTTTCCGCTCCACTACCACGAAGAATTTGAGCTCAATTTAATTTTGAATGCTGGCGGTGCAAAGAGAATTGTCGGTGACCATATTGAAGTGATTGAGGACATGGAGTTGGTTTTGGTTGGTCCAAATCTATCTCATGCCTGGTTTACGAATGAGTGTAAAGACAAAGAAATAACTGAAATAACCATCCAGTTCCATAAAGATCTTTTTGATGACTCTTTATTAAGAAAGAATCAACTGAGTTTTATCAGAAATATGTTCGAACAATCAAAAAAAGGAATCTTATTTTCTCAGGAAACCATAGAAAGATTAAAATCTAGAATTATATATTTAAATAAAAAACAGGGTTTTGATTCTGTGCTGGAGCTTCTATCGATATTACATGATTTATCTATATCAAGAAATATTAGGTCTTTATCGAATTCGAGCTTCAACAATGACCAGTTAAATTATAACAGCAGAAGAATAGAAAAAGCTTTTGAGTATATGAATGCACACTATGGCAAACAAATTACTTTATTTGAAGTAGCGAAAATAGCCAATATGCCTGAAACTTCTTTCAGTAGATTTATGAAAAAAAGAACAGGCAACACTTTTATTGACAGCTTAAATGAAATAAGAATTGGGAATGCCAGCAGGATGCTGATCGACACCACCCACACCATTGCGGAAATTGCCTACAAATGTGGCTTTAATAACATTTCCAATTTCAACAGAACTTTCAAAAACAAAAAAGATTGTACGCCCAAAGATTTTAGAGAAAGCTTTACCGGCACTAGGATATTTATATAAATTCCATAGAAATAGAATAGCTGCAGATAAACTACCAGGCAATGATGGCTAATAACGTTAATCTGTATTATATAGAAGCTCTTTTATGCAAAACAATAAGTCTAAAGTATTCTTTAAAATAGATTCAATTTATACCCAAAAGATTTTCTTCAAACCAGCCTAAAACAGATCCTTGATTCAAATGCCAGACAACTCTTTAAAAAAGCAATTCTCTTTCTAGCGGTCCATTTAGCTCATCGTGAAACCCTAGTCCATTATCTTCGTTAATGAATTTGACGGATAGGACAGCTTATTCGCATTCCATTAATTTCATTTGTGAAAAACTGCCCTCTAGAAAGTAACTCCGGTTATAATTTATATACTAATTGATGAAATAGTATCAGCATCTTAAAGGGTTTAAAAGTATTTTTGAAAAGCTAACCAAAGACATCATTAGCGGTGAATTTACTAACAGCATATAAATAAGCTTTATCCTGGAACCAGTGAACCATTTACTTTTGACAATAACAAAACATCCCCCGAAGTTATGCGGAGGATGTTTTAACGTCGCTCCATTTGGTTGGAATTACATTAAACAAATGTTCTTTTTTCATTAAGAATCTGGCATTTCCATAGAAATCTAAAAAAGGTCCTAAAACTTTTTTCGTATGATAATAGACCAAGGGGTGCAAGTTTAATAAGTACTAAAACAGATAAGACTGCGATCTTTTCAGGCAGCAACGTTATAAATAAAAACAGAATAATGAGGATAATAAGATCACAGCTTTGCTTAGCTTCTTTAACGATAATAGTATTGGTCAATGCCTGCAAAACACAAAAGCATTTTGTTCAGGTTAAGGATAAAAATTTCATCATAGAAAAAAAAATCTATCATTTTGTGGGAACAAATTTCTGGTACGGAGCATACATTGCTGCAAATGCGGATTATGGAAATAGACCGCGTTTGATCAGAGAATTAAACCATTTACAAAAATTAGGCGTAAAAAACCTGCGTGTGGTTGCCGCTTCTGAAGAATCTGATTACGGTTTGCCCCTAAGCCCTCCTTTTCAATATAAAAACGGTAAATACAACGAAACTCTCTTGCAAGGACTGGATTTTTTACTGGCAGAGATGCATAAGAGAGACATGCGAGCAATTCTTATTTTAAACAATTATTGGGATTGGTCTGGAGGTATGGGACAATATGTCTCGTGGACTACTGGGCAAAGCGTAATTGACCCAAGTACGAAAAAAACAGATACCTGGGATGACGCGATGAAGTTTTCTGCAACTTTTTACACCAATGTTAAGGCGCAAGAGATTTATCGTAAATACATCAAGATGATTACCAACAGGGTCAATATATATACTAAAAAAGCATACAGAGATGAGACAGCGATTATGGCTTGGGAGCTGGCTAACGAGCCCCGTCCATCTGGCGCCGGAAATATGGTAGAGAAGATGAAAATTTTTGCCAAATGGATTGATGAAACCGCAAAATACATTCATAATCAGGCTCCTAATCAGTTGGTAACAACGGGTAGTGAAGGCAGTAAAGGCACATTAAATAGCCTTGATAACACCTTGCAAGCGCACAATAGTGAATATATAGATTACATGACTTTCCATATGTGGCCAAAAAACTGGGGATGGTATCAAGCAGATAAGCCAGAAATGTTAGCCAGTGCAAAAGCCAACACCGCAAAATACATTGATGAGCATATTGAGCTGGCAAATAAGTTAAATAAGCCAACGGTGTTAGAAGAATTTGGTTTTGTTCGGGATCGAGAAAGATTTTCCGCCGACAGTTCTACAAATGAACGTGACAGCTATTACAGATTTGTGTTAGATTTTATGAAAAACCGAATTAGAGATAAAAAGCCAATAGGTGGTCTAAATTTTTGGGGCTGGGGCGGAGAAGGTCGTGGAAAACAAAAAGACTATATGTGGAAAGCTGGCGATAATTCTTTTACAGGCGATCCTTTTGGTGAAGCTCAGGGATTAAACTCTATATTTAACACCGACAAAAGCACATTGAGTATCATCTCCAGGTATGCACAAGAAATAGATAAAAAATAAAATATTGTTTTTGGCAAGAAGTTCGGTTTTTAGAACACGCCTATATCTTTAAATATGGAGCACCAAAATCGAAAACGTATTTGGGGCAATGCTCTTCTTAATTTACAAAGACCTAATGAGAAATAAACTAAAAATAATAACATTCATAATCAATATCCTGGTTGCATCATTTTCTTTAGCCGCAAAAGATGTAGCTAAAGAAAATGACGAGGAAAAAAAGATATTTAATGTGGTGACCTACGGCGCCGTAGGTGATGGTAAAACCCTCAACACACTGGCTATTCAAAAAGCCATCGATGCGGCCAGTATAACGAAATCAGGCGGACGCGTTTTTTTCCCGAAAGGACAGTTTCTAACCGGCAGTATCGAATTGAAAAGTAACGTTGATCTTTATCTTTCCGAAGGAAGTATTGTATTGGGGAGCACAGATCCAAAAGATTACCAAAGCGTGAGTTCTGAAGGCAGACCAGACTCACCAAAAAAAGACGACAATACGCATTTAGGATTAATTTTAGCACATAATGCAACCAATATCACGCTTTATGGGAAAGGCACAATCGACGGTCAAGGCAGAGCTTTAGCCCTTACTATTGATAGCTTACATCATGCCCAAGTTCAGGTCGACCCCAATTACAATGTTCTGAGCATGCGGCCCAGTGAAACCGTTCGCCCTAAACTATTTAGTTTTTCCCAATGTAAAAAAGTTAAGATCGAAGGGATAGACATCAAAAGTAGTGCGGGTTGGGGACTTTCTTTCGAACTATGTAACGATTTGACAATAAACAGAATTAACTTAACAAACAGAGCATTTTGGAATAATGATGGTATGGATATAACAGATTGCACCAATGTAAGAATTACAAACTGTGATGTCAATTCTGCAGATGATGGTCTTTGTCTAAAATCTTATTATCCGGGCTATTTTAACGATAACATCTATATCGCTAATTGCACCATTAGATCTAGCGCAAGTGCAATTAAATTCGGCACAGCTTCCTACGGAGGCTTCAAAAATGTAACGATAGAGCACATCAAGATATTCGACACCTTTCGTTCTGCAATAGCGATCGAGAGTGTGGATGGCGGAATTATAGAAAATATAAAAGTTCAAAATATTAAGGCAAAAAACACAGGTAACGGTATTTTCATCCGCCTAGGCCATAGAGCAGGAGAAAAGCCAGGAAGGATAAAAAATGTGCTGATTAAAGACATTAAGGTGCAAATACCTTTCGGTCGTCCTGACATTAATTACGATATGAGAGGACCAGAAGTTCCATATTCCCACAATCCATTTCCCGCTTCCATTGTGGGGATACCAGGGCACTATATAGAAAATGTAATTATAGAAAATCTAGAAATAACCTATCCTGGCCGTTCATCCAAAGGGATAGCCTACATCCCTTTAAACCGGATAGAACAAGTGCCCGAGAAAATAAAGAATTATCCTGAGTTTGATATGTTCGGAGAACTGCCTGCTTGGGCCTTTTATGTCCGTCATGTTAAAGGCATAGAGTTCAGAGATATCAAAATAAAATTAGACCATGAAGATTTTCGTCCTGCATTTGTTTTTGATGATCTACTAGATTTGAAAATGGAGCATATTAATTTACCCAAATCCAGCAAAAAAGAAATTGTGTTTAAAAATGTTAAAAATGTAAAATTAGATGATAATGCCGTTTCACATAGGGAAGAGCTGTAAATTTATCTTCAAATAATTTTCAGCAGCTAAAAGAATTACCTGAAGATAAGAACTCTTGCAATTATCCAGAGAATAGCTATCATGTTATACCAGCTGAGCGCTTTAGAATGGATCAAACTCATCAATAGCGGCATCACCGAAAAACAAAAACCCAGAATCGTTGAACTCATCCCAATTGAAGCGGTGAACGCCGCACCGATTGCTGCCCATTTAATCAGCATAATGCTAAGACATCAGTTTGCAGAGGCCCCGCTATGAGCTAATTAAATCAATCCTCAGCCTAAGCCATAACATGGCTAATAAAGTTAAAGTTTTAAACCTGTATGCTCAAAAGTATAGTAAGGAATAATTGAGGGGCTTGCTCCGTGCCACTGGAGGAAGGTATGAGGAAACTAAGCCTGGACTTTTTCCAAGACTGGAGGTGAATGCAGATAATGGAAAACTTTTAGAACTGCTCAAGCAAAAAGGCATTGTGAAGGATTTTCCTGAGATAAAGGATAAAAACAAGTATAGGGTGTTACCAGCGAGGATAACCGATGTGGGTTGAAGCACAAGGTAGCCCCGGCATCAAGGCAATTGTAGGATAGCAAGAAAATATTGTTTTGGTTGGTTAAAAAAATTAACCCGAATTTCAAACTGCCTTGCGCTTTGCCTCTGGCTTTACATTAAATTTTTAATTGGCCCTTAAATTACCTTTCCATTGCAAGTTCGATTTGAGAAGTAAGCAGGGTATGTATATCTTAAGTATTACATAACTATTTATCTTTGTGCGGATTTTACTTGGTTCAATAAAAAATCTGTTCTGACCGGAATGCGTGAATCACAGCTAGAGCTATCAAATGGAAACCGCAGCATTCCGTACAGGTTCTCTTAGTTTGGGAATATGGTTCTTGTCAAATAACCTATCTTGCCTGATATAAATATCAAAAAGAGATAATCATGCCAGATTTTGGATATTCCAATCCAAAGTTGTCACCATTCCGCTAGAAATCTTACCTGCAATTCCGCCTTTTAATTTATTATTAAATTTATTCAAAAAGGTGATCGTTTTTTAAGATTACTCTATTATAAAGTATTGGCTTAATTTACTTTATTACTCAATAACCTGATCACATATCCGTAACTGTACTCTTTGTCGGTCAATCGATATTTTTCATGTGGAAGTGCTCCTCAACTATCGTCTCCACCCAGGCCTCGCTGATTCCAATCGAGAATAAGATATATGTTTTTTCGCTTGGGGAGATCAGCTGGATGCTGCTGTTTTTTGGTCGACCCTGGGTCAAGATCCTCTGCGGAATGGTTTATTGAACTAAAGTTCAACGGTTGCAGTCCTGTAATTTCCACTCCAGAGCCAAGACTGTCCGTTAGGCGAATCCAACGCACATCAGTCTTGTTTCCGCTTTCCTGGGGACGCACATATCCATCAAAATACTGATTTTCGACTAAGTCCGAGTATACGCCCAAAAAATGCCGCAGTATTTCTATCCCTGTAATTTTCATAGGGGCCGCGTCCGTAATAACTCAGGTGCCGATAACGCTGGTCCAGTTGGGTCCGCATGCCGAATCTCGGCAACTCTGGCATCCCTCTGTTAACTAGGTCCATTGAGGCATTTACAGAGATTGAGCCATCATTCAAAATTTGGTACTGTAAAGTGTAAAGGGCACCTATAGCCTGAAGGCTGCTTACAACCTTTATCGATAGGCCATGTTCATCCTGATTGCCAATCGAAACACTCTTTAACAACTTGTCTACATGGGCATATCGCCAGATTCCGAGCTTGTCAGGCATTCCGTTTCCAAAATCATTATCTGTCGGAGCTCTCCAGAAATACGGTTCTGGTAGATCATTAAAATAAGTATCTTGAAGATGATAAAGGGTAAACCGACCAAGATGAGCGTCAAATTCTCCAGAAACTTTGCCAGAAACAAAAGTAACCCGATCTCCCTTTCTGTCAATCTTCAACACTCACGCCACATGTTACCAATATATTTTCCATCCAGGGTTACGGAAAAACATTCGCCACCGCTTTCCACGACAGCATGTTTAATGCCCTGGTCAGTTGCGAGATCAAATACATATCTTTCCATATTCAGATTTGGCTGGTTAAATTTATTCTTGTTCTGGCTTTTTTTCTTCTTGCGTTCCAAAACATAAATGGCGGTCAGTGAGAACCCAACAACCATCCCTAGCAACAGTCCTTTAATGTGGTTGCGTGCCCATAAGCCGCCAAGCCGCGCTGCAGTTTCAATTTTATGATCCTTCATAACTGGCAAACAACCTTAAAAGGGATTAAGTATTGAATTCATCGGTATCCTCTCGGAGGAATACTTTGAACACTTAAGTGCTTTCTTACAGGTCATTGGGCCAATTGTTGATGACTTAAAGAACAAAAGGTTTATATAAAAATATAGTTTTCGTGAAAGTGGCAACCATTTTACTAAACATTTAGAACACAAAAATTTGGCAAATATGAATGAGAGTAGTTTTGCTTTTTTTCAATGACAAGGACGAACCAATGAATTCGACTGGAGATCCCGCTAGGATTAATCAAGTCATTTTGGAACTTAAGATCAGAAAACCCAAATGTGAGTAAAAGGTTATATCCGATTCTTTGAACTAACCTTGCGACAATGAGTTTACCAATGTGCATCACCTCTATATTCGACACAACTCTTAACTGCAAAAAACACCATGCAGTCAAAAATATAAGGCCTCGAAAGAGGGGCTGATACATATCTGGAAAAACCTTTTTCTCTGAGACATCTGGAGAAGCAAACCCTCAACCTGATAGACAATAGTGATAAGATTAAGAATTATTTTGCTACTTCTCCCCTTGTCCACGTCAAAACAATTGCCTACGGCAAAGCAGAAACGATTTCTCATGTGACGATGGGAGGATGGGATACAATGATGAAGTTTATGTTTTTATGCTTCACTGTTATATACTATTAACCAATTTACACAGCAAACGACGGTTTAGAATCAATTTTGCCTTTCGGATCTTCGTTTTTTAACAATGCATTAGTGGTATTCTCCCAACTTTTATTTTCCGGATAGAATCTTGTACGAATGTAGTCCGATGTGATTTCGCCTACAAACTTTACCGTTCCGGGATTTTCATCATTCGTTTGAGCCGTTTCCAAAGCATCATAACCTGAAATCCCACCCAACATATGTCCAGAACCAAAAACAGTTAACAAAGTTTTGGGCCCGGGACTTGCGTGATAAGCATCCATTCGCCAATCATCCCTGGTGGAAAATAAATTGCTGCTATCGTGGTCTCCCGCTACTACAAGAACCTCGCGCTGCATTTTAGAAAATTCCGTTCCCTTAAGTATTGGGTAGCGTTCGGATGCCCATTCGGCGATATCTTCCCCGTTGCCCGGTGTACCAAACATTACAAATGCATTGATTCGTGGTTCTGCAATCCCTACAAATTTGCAAGAAACGGGGTCATATACCTGCATACCTGCCAGCATCGCAACGGTATGTCCGCCCATCGAATGTCCAACGGCTGCAATATTATTTATATCCGTACGCTCATTAAGATCTTTAATACCTGATAAGATTTGTCTGAGGTTATCAATGATAAAAATTAAATCTTCTGCTCTCGATTTCCAGAATAAGGCACCTTCCGGTCCATTGGTTTCAAGCGCTAATGTTTTTGAATCCTGATGGGTTGGCTGTATTACGACAAATCCCTGAGATGCGTAATAATCAACGAGTGGTGCATAACCACGGTAGGATGAAAGAAAATTTGAAGCCCCATGACCATGGGACAATAAGATCACCGGGAGATCTCCACCGCTTGCGGGCGCTGTAACTTTAATTTCCAATACCGCCAAACGGTTTGGTACTTTTAATAAAATTGGACTAATTGAAATAATCGGATTTTGAAGTTTCATTATTGTAAGTTTAATTTTTAATAGATGTGAAAGGAGTAATTCCATGGAATTTTATACTGTTCCATCAGGAATATCGCTACCGAATTGAAGAACTTTTGAGTATCCGGTAGTTCCCGGTAAAGCGTGATCAGAACGACCATCTTTGAGGTTTTTTGTTAATGAATATTTCAGCGGCAAAATTTCTACTGCAATTGCCAAGACAGAAACAAAACTTAAACCTATTTTCGGGTTCCTTTATTTGTCATGATAATCTCATGTGTAGGTGGATAGTATTTGTGATTTCCAGTTTTCTACGCTTTGCGGTGCTGGTCTATCCGCTCTGTCAAAAAAGAAGTGCCGGTTGATTTCAAGACCGCAATAGGAAAATATGCCTCTGTCAGATGTTAACGATAAAGCTTTGTCCATTCCAATCTCTTCATATTCGGATTGTGATTTTCCATGGGTATTGATTATGGTTGTCTGTTTACCAGTGAGCAAACCTTTTTGTTTTCCCTGGTCATAACGATAGGCAAAACCGTAACTAAAGACACGGTCTATGAAACCTTTCAGAATTGCCGGCATTCCTGTCCACCATATGGGATAGATAAATGTGATATGATCTGCCCAGGAAATAAATTCCTGTTCGAGTTTGACGTCCTCTGCAACTTTTCCCTCTCGTTGTCCCTGGATATCTTCTACTGAGAGTACCGGATTGAAATTGAGTTGATAAAGATCCCTAACAACTATTTCCTGACCTTTGTTACCTAAATATCCGAAAAGTGTTCGTTCCAGATGGCCGTTTAAGCTCTGTGGATCCGGATGGGCAAAAATGATTAAATATTTCATGGTATATCATTTATTAGTTTTACAGCACAAAACTAGATAAACGATTCCTGTCAGAATTGTAAGAAAACGAAATATGCCTATTCTGCCTTGGGATTGCAAATGTCTTGTTGAACTTTGAGATATCCGGTAGGGGTGATTTTGATGTAATGTCTGAAATCGCGAATAAGTTGACTTTGGTCATAGTAGCTACATTGGTTGATTATTTCTGACCAATCTACTTTGGCAGAAGCCGAAGCTATAGCCTGTAATAGTTCAATAGCTTTTAAAAACCTTTGATAACGGTTAATTTCTTTTGCTGTATACCCAAAACATTTTTTATGGTTGAGTTGGATATTTCTTTCTGTCTGATTATGAAGATTTGCAACAGTTTTGATTGGGTCTAACGCCCCATCACTGAAGGTTGTAAGTTTGACAATAATTTCGTTTCTCTGTTTCAGATAAGGTTTGCAAAAGTTAACAATATAATCAATCTGTTGGTGGATGTTACCTATTTTGTCGAGTTGTATCCACAATGCAGTAAAACAATTGTTGTTCAACAAATCATCAGGACTAACGGGCATATGTTCCGCAAGCAAAGCATTGCCGAAAAATCGGTAAAACGCGTCATCTTTAAGATTTGCAACCAATATCCTTGAATTTGGCGGCAGTGAGTAAACAAAAGATTGTTTTATGGGGCCTAAAAGCAGACATTTCCCAGTTTCCATCTTACTTATTTCGGAGAAACAGAGGATAGCCGGGGTTCCAAAACTAAAAATCAAAATGGTCTGGTATGAGGGGAGTAAGGTTTTGGTAACTACCTTTCCAGTCATGTTTGCAGCAAAATAAAAATGGGAAAAAATTTCTTCGCAGCCAGGTGGAACAGGTATTCTAAAATTCAGATATTTCTCCTTGTTTTCTTTCATCTTATAGAATTATATTTTATCCGATAGGTTTGATAGCTGCCCTATGGCGGTTTTCCAATTGACGATAAATCAGACTGCAGATACATAGATAACCAACTTTTCAGACAAAAGCCTGGCGGCACGACTTGCTAAAGCGTGACTGTAACGCCCGAGCTTAAAAGGCTTACTGTCTGATGTTGTTATGCCTGGCATTTCTAAGCTCATCATAAGCCTCAAAATACCTGATGCCAAACCTCCTCTGTGACTTGGCATCAAAATGTATGAGGTCCGGATTGGCAGTAAGCCCAGAAGCAGGCACAAAATAACAGTCAGGATCTGCATCTGCAAAATCGCGCAAGGATTTATTAACAATCGAAAACGCTGAAAAATATGATCCATAAACTCCCTCGGTTAAAAAATCGCCAAGTCCACCCAAAATAAAGGAAAGATTTGGAGCATCTAGCCTATTTCGGATTGATTTCACTATCAAGGAAAACTTTTCGAGATAACAACATGCATTTTCAGAAGCTGAATCATTTTCGCCCTGATGCCAAAGAACACCTTTCAGGACGCTATTTCTTCGGGCCAATTCTACCTGCATTATAGCGTTTTCAAAAAGTTCACCCTGAATACCCCAATCATCCAAAGACGTTCCCCCATCTGCACAAGGAATTAAACCAATCTCATCTGATCCATTTTTTAAACGCCAAGCTGAGGCAAAAGAAGCTGCAAGACCTATTCCCGCTGTTGGACGGTCATAATTTATGGGCTCCACCATTGTTTGCCATCTTCCGTTTCGAAGCATCTTTATATGCTCATCAAAGATCGGATCAACGTCCTCAAGAAAACCACGTCCCGCCATATTTGACTGACCTATCATTAAAAAGGAATGAACCATTCGTGATCGTATTATTGTTTAAGTTCTTGATTACTATACTCTCTTTCTTAAAAATTTCTTGAGCTGGTGAAAGGATCGAAGGTCTTTCATCCGCAATTTGCAGCAGGATGATAATGATGAAAATAATTGACAGAGTTTTAACATTGCAGCGGCAAACCGTTCAAAAATTTTGTACATTCAGACAACGTCACTCGATCTGACCCCACAAGCCCGCAAACGATTCCGATAGCTCATCAATGTCCCTATTTGATCAGTGCTGACTCCCTAATTACAACTCATCCCCGTGTACATCAGATCTGATTATAAATGCCCTTAACTCAGCCATTTTTCCTTCACGAAATCTCCAGACGTCGCAATATGAAAACCTTTCTGTTATCCCATCTTGGTTCAATGCTGTGATATGGCCAATCACTGTCAGGTAATCGTTTTCACCGATCAGATTCTCTACATTATTCACCGGGGGTTGCTTATAACTGTCCAACATCCAATTCCGCACTTCCTCTTTCCCGTTGAGAACCCTGTCCCCAATTAATGTCCAAATAGTGTCATGGGTACAATATCGGAGAAACTCCTCATAATCACCTTCAGCAACGGCCTGGTTCGCCTTTTTCAGTATCGTTTTATTACTTTCCAACATACTTGTATTATCAATTGGCTTTTTCTTGGCAAGCTCGATTTTTTGGTATTCCTGTACAGCGGCCGAAATAATTATATATAGTATTAAACAAACAAATATTCAAGCTTTTGGTTTTCTAAAAAAATTTTCCTAAGCCACCATCAATTCCGGATTGCGTCTTGCTTAGAGGAAAGCTTGTGGCGCATACCTCAGATTCACCTGGGTCTGTGCCGGAGGCATTTTCTGTGGCAATCGTGTTATGGCTCAATTGGATGCTTGTCAATATCGATAGTCAAAAATTGTAAATCTCGTTCAATCCCTCATGATATAGGTTGGTCTCCTATCGAGCAGGTCTCCCAGACCCTTGGTCACGATTTCGAACTAATGATTTTTATATCAGTCTCAAATCCGATAATTATTGACATTCCAAGTTCGTTACTGTGTTGAAAACGGGATTAAAATTTGAACTATCCATGTTTTTTTCAGCTATAAATTTTTCTCACCGATAACAGAAAAAAAGTGCCTTTCAAGAAAGATAGCTTTTTAATGATATATCTAAGTAAAAAAAATGCAAGAAATGCTATAGATTTAAGCATACAGCATGCTGGAAGTATATGACTTATTGACCTCTTCTCTCGGTTGGCTAAAATCTTAACTTAGTTAGCAGCCATAAATTTAATCCCTTGCACACGGACAGTAAACAGCGTTGTATTAAATTGGTTTTTGCATAAGATGTTGTCTTTTTATTCAGTTAAACGCCTGCCTGAATTCTTTTGGCGAAAGATTTGTTTTTGTTTTAAACAGTTTGCTGAATGACTGGATATGTTCGAATCCCAGTGAATAGGAGATTTCACTAATCGTAAGTCGTGATGTAGATAATTTTTCCTTCGCTTTCTCAATCAGTTTACTATGTATAAGTTGCTGCGTAGTTTGTCCGGTCAGCATTTGAAATAAACTGGAAAGATATTTCGGGGAAACATTCAGTTGTTGGGCAATGTACTGAACTGTTGGCAAACCTACATCAATTAAATTTTCCCGGCTAAAATAATCGTTTATTAAAATCTCAAAATCTTCCAATATTTGATGGTTACTTTTTTCTCTAGTAATAAACTGACGGCTGTAAAATCTATCCGCGTAATTCAAAAGAGTTTCAATCTGCGAGATAATAATATGTTTGCTGAATTTGTCAATGTTGGAATGGATTTCCTTTCTAATATCTTGAATGATATGGTTGATGGTTGCCTCCTCCTTTTCGGAAAGAAAAAGAGCTTCATTTAGTGTATAATCCCAAAAATTATAATTATTGATCGTCTTTGCCAAAGATGTATTCCAGATAAAATCAGGATGGATGTAAATACCCCAACCTGATTTTTTCACAACTTCATCTTTGTTGTCAGCGGTTATGCTAAACACTTGCTTGGGCGACATAAAAGACATAACACCTTCATTAAAATCAAACGGTTGCTGTCCGTATTTTACTTTTACATTGTGCATTCTTTTCACAGCGATTGAATAAAAATCCAATACCAAAAGCTCTGAGTTACTACTGTGTGAATCCGGGAGTGCATCTGCGACATTTATTACGCTAATCAGCGGATGGACTGGTTTTGGCAGATTTGTATATTCGTGGAATTCACTGATGGTTCTAATACGCTTCATTAACTTTGTTCTCTTACCTGCAATATTAACTTTCCGTTAACAGATTTACTTTCTATCAAATTATGAGCTTCAACTGCCTCATTTAGTGCAAATATTTTACCTTGTGGAACTTTTACCTTTCCTGATTCTATTAGTCTACCGATTTCTTCCAACCAATCTGTTCTTGCCTGGTTGGCGGAAAGTTCGCCTTTACAATTCTTCTTGTCAAGTGCATGGATTACTTCTTCATTAAACGCAAAATCAGTATTTACACTCACCAAAATACCACTATTTTTTAAAACTTTTACAGATTTTATGCGTTCATTGTTATCGCGAACCGATGAAACCTCTAAAACAACATCAACTTCCTTCACTAAGTCTTGAAATTTCTGTGTTTTGTAATCAATCAATTCATCTGCGCCAATTTCTCTAAGATAATTAAAGCTATCTGCTGATGCAGTTCCTATTACATAGGCTCCTATTGATTTTGCAAACTGAACCGCAAAACCACCCACACTTCCTGATGCACCTTGAATTAAAATACGTTGTCCCATTTTTAATTTTCCAAATTCAAACATCGCAGTCCATGCAGTAAGCGCAGCCAATGGAATTCCTGCTGCATCATTAAAACAAATATTATATGGTTTAAGTGCAAATCGTGATGCTTTTGCAGCAACATATTCTGCATAACTTCCCTCGCCGGGAAAATTTGGCACCCCATAAACGGCATCTCCCTTTTGAAAACCGGTCACTTCATTTCCCAATTCTTCTATAACTCCTGCTGTGTCCCAACCAAGCGTCATCGGTAAATTGAGATTATAGCTTAACGCAGCATTACTACCAGCACGTACCACAAGATCTACAGGATTTATGCCGCTTGCATAAACTTTCACCAAAATTTCGTCCGATTCAGGAATAGGCCTGTCTATTTCTTTTAATTCCATTACTTTCGGTAGTCCGAATTCACTAATTCTGATTGCTTTCATGAGCCTTATCTTTTGTTTTTAATAAATTACTTGTTAGGATTTTGATTGAGAAGAGTATGTCCTTTTGAATACTCTTCATCCGTTACTTTTTCTAAAAACCGCACGGCGTTTCCATTTTTAGATTCATGAATAGCGATGTAAGTAAGTGTTTGACTAGGCGTTGCGCCATCCCAATGTCTCTTCCCTTCCGGAAATTGAACGATGTCTCCTGCTTTAATTTCAAATACATCCTCACCTCCGCATTGTGCCCAACCGATACCACTAATTATGATAAGCGTTTGGCCAAGAGGGTTTATTTTCCAGGGGCTGCGTGAACCAGGTTTGAAGGAAACAGTGGCAACAATTAGTTTGCTTGGGTTTTCGCACTCAAAATAATTGTTGATTAAAACTTCACCTGTGAAACTGATCTCTGGTGGTTTTGTGGTAGGAAGGCTTCCTGATTTGTAAATCTTAACTTTTTCCATTTTGCTACACTTGTAATTTTATGTGATACAAAGGTTAAAAATGATTGAAAGATGGATTTAGTCGAAACACCTTTTGTTTAAGTCAAAATACCATTTAGATTTTGAATTTGTTCATAAGGCTTTTTCCGCTCACTTGAATATTTGAATTATTATTAGAGATCTTCTATCATATTGGACATACCAATAAATTTCACCCCTTCTCGCTAATTTACAAATATTCTGATAATCAAAAACCTACAATGCATCTATTGCTGGTGAGACGGGGTCAATATTACTCTGGTTTATCCAATAGAGATCCGTTCTCCTTTTCCCAATGCTCCTGCGGTTTCGTATTTTATCCCATCATTATTTCCAACGATGCTGTCAAAGCTTATCAGATGAACTATTAAAAGACGAAAACAAGAAACACAAAGAAAAAACAAGGCAGCTTCGACATCTAAAAGAAAAGACTATAAAGTTAGACCAAAAATTCATAGCTGACCAAATTTCAGTTTCCGTATATCATAGATGCAGAGAAGAGTTTAAAACTGAAAAAAATCTCATCGAAAGTATGTCTAATAACCTATTGCTCGACAAAGTATATATTGAAAATGTATTGAAGGTATTTAAGTCTGGCAGATTCAATTTCTACAAATTGTATAGAAGATCCGATACCCTACAAAAGCATTTTTTGGTTAAGATGATATTTAAAGATTACTAAACATGGGACCAAGGAGTATTTACTTCTTGTTATTTTAATGAGCTCCTACAAAATAATCTTAAAAAAGCAGGTATAAAAAAGCTACTGGTGATAAAATCAACAAATGAGATGTTAAGTAATGGCTGCAATAGGAAAACGAATGTTACACAAATAAGAAGAGCGTTAAGAAAACCGACATTGACAGAAATTGAAATTAACGCCATCGAAGACTGTAACTTTATAGGCTCGATACGCAAGATTATGTATGAAATTTTAAAATTCAACTCCAAAAATGAAACAAAAGTGTTCTAAAGTTGATGCCTAAGGTTATTAGTATTCATCTAATTTTGAGTAAGAACAACAGAAATCTTAATTAGTTGTCTATCAAAACCATAGAAAAAACTAATTTAAAAAACCTAAAAAACATAGATTTATAAGCGCTTGAAGATCAAAATATTAAAAAATTAGAAAGCTGAAAAATAAGCGAGATAATACTAAAATGCAACAATTCAAGAAAGATAAATAGCTAACAATCAGATTGTTAGCTATTTTAGGCGGTACCCTCTCGGAGGAATACTTTGAACACTTAAGTGCTTTCTTACAGGTTCTTGGGCCAATTGTCGATGACTTAAAGAGCAAGGGATTTATATAAAAATTTAGTTTTTCGGAAAAGTCGCAACCGTTGTACTAAAAATTTAGAACACAAAAACTTGGCAAATATGAATGAGAGCGGTTTGGGTTTTCTGGTAAAGATGATAACCAAATATTCGACCCAACTCGCAAATTTACAAATGCGCAAAATAGACTGCACCTGATTGACCCGTCTCACCAGAAATTAAATTTGTTTCAATCATTAATTGGACAAACCGCAACTCGCAAACCTCGTACCGCCGGAAATAAAACTTGAATTAAAAATAATAAATAATCTTGCCATTATAGGCCTGATGGAACGGGGTCAACCAGATTGGTTTAATCCAGTCCGAATGGTTCTAAACGACGAAATTGAGCTATTCCCAATATAAATCGCATAACAAATGGGTGACCTTATTGTTATTGTTTTATTATTAGCTTTAACCATGAAAAAATTTTCATATTCAAGTAATCAGAAAAGATTAATAAAGATTTGGCTAATAATCAATTCTGTAGCACTAATAGTAAATCTTGCTGACATACGAGGTGAAATGATTTTTGGGAGAACAGAAAAAACTGAAATTATTAATGGTTGGAAGACCAAACACTTTACATTGCGAAAATTTTATTTATTTAAAAGTGATGAATATACGCCCGCCTTTTGGCCGTCTGTTCATTTTACTGATAAATATGACTCGGCTACTTTCACGGGTGATAACATTTACACACATACTAAATTCAATGGTATATTTTTCGGGTACGGTTGGATAGAATTTTTTTTCTATACTTCAATAGGATTTGCAATTCCATTTGTCCAAAAACTATGGGAATAGATACTTACATTATTGCTTCAATTTATGAGCTTTACACAATAATTACCGCATACAGCATTAGACCAAGATTAGCAAAAACAATCGCTTGTTGTTAACATCCTTTTAGCTTACTGGTAGCTAGTAAGTATCTGATGTTCTGCCATGCTGATTGGAGCATTAGTTACAGAACCGCAGTTATCTAAGAATACTTTAGGACATGATACTACCTATCTGTTAATGACTTTCAAGAGATTTCTGTAGAAACGTCGTAGTAATGAGCTATTATCTGTAATTATTTCGGCATCGGCGTGCATGCCGTTTTTTAGTATAATTTTCCTACTCTTATCTTTGTTTTCGAATTCTTCAAAATACACCTTTGCTAGAAATACGCTGTCCTTATAAGCAACTTCGGAGATGTAATCAATATGTCCTCTAATCATGCCATATTGTTCATAGGGATAACTTTTCATTTTAATCAAAGTTTTTTCGCCCTTATTAATCTTCCCCATGCTATATTGTGGAATTTGAATCATACCAAAAAAATTTGTATTGCCAGGGTTGATGATAAATAATTCTTGTCCTACAGTTACATTTTGATTTTCCTGAACGATGCCCGCAAAATTTATTTTGCCTTTTACCGGAGCAGTTAGCACATGGCTAGTAATCCACAAGTTAACGTCTGAGAGAATTTGATGGAGAGCCTGAAAGAATTTTGATTTGTTTTCAGAAATAGTACGTTGGAGTTCCAATAATTCTTTTCTTTTAATTGTCAAACTTCCATCATTATTCAACAAAGAATTTTCACTTTGTTGAAGTGGGTATTGTGAGGCAAGAAATTTATTCTCCTGTTGAACGAATTCGCTTCTGGAAATTACCCTGTTGTTATAAAGCTTTAAGTAAGCTTCATATTCTTCTTTTTGATTCAGATACTGCTTTTTTTGGATTGATTGTTCGGTAATAATTTGTTTTTTTTGTGAATTTACCACTTCTAATTCCTTCTTTAAAAAATTAAGTCTGTTAATATAGTAGCCATCACTTTGAGTAGATCTGTATTCCAAATATTGATTATAAAAGTTTTGAAAACTACTTTGCAGCTCTCCTAATTTCAGATTTTCAGGTATTATTAATTCATCCGCCTTTGAGTTTTCCAAAGCTGATTCAAAACCTAAAAGAATTTGATTCAGCCTAAATACATCGACTGGCGAGGCAATACTTTCAAGATAGGCAATTGGTTGGTCAGCGTTAACGTTTTGCCCCTCAACGACAAGGAGTCGTGCAAGCTTTCCATTTTGTCGCGCCAATACAGTTTTAGGCGAATTTAAACTGTTGATAACCAAGTCTGTTTTAATAACATCAGGATATTGAATGACTGAGGAAAGAATGAAAAAGCCGACTAAAACTGTAAATAAAAGCATCATCCCGCGCCTTAATATCCAATTAGGAACAGCGGTAATAATTTCCTCCAGTTCTTCGGTTTGGCGCCATTCCAAGCTCTCGCCAAGTGGGTATTGAACTCTTTCGTCGATTAAGTTGCTGAACTTGTCAGGCTTTCTATTAAATGCCATAATTCTAATTATGAGCCAAGCTCTAATTGATTTTTCACTAATCTAAAATAACTACCTTTTGCTTCAGTGAGCTCGATGTGTGAGCCCTGTTCAATAATTCTACCTTTATCTAAAACAATAATATTATCAGCATTTTTTACCGTACTTAAGCGATGTGCAACAACGACAACAGTTCTACCGGAAAAAAAGCTCTGTAAATTCTCCATGATAATCAATTCATTATTGGAGTCTAGTGCATTTGTCGCTTCGTCGAAAAAAATATAATCTGGATTCTTATAAACCGATCTAGCAATCAAAATTCTTTGCTTTTGACCCTGACTTATACCATTTCCCTCTGCGCCAATAATAGTGTTTAGGCCCAACGGCAGGCTTTGGATGAAATCAGTTATATTTGCAACTTTTATGGCGTGCGTTAATTTAGATAAATCAGGATATTCATCTCCGACAGCAATATTTCGTGCGATATTATCAGAAAAGATGAAACCTTCTTGCATTACTATTCCACATTTACCTCTCCAAAACTTATAACTAATACCTGACAAATTGCTTTGCCCAACTTTGATCTCGCCTATTTGCGGCTCGTAGAATCTTAACAAAATTTTTATGAGTGTAGTCTTACCACTTCCGCTCATGCCTACGATTGCGGTCGTTTTCCCTTCTGGGATCTTTAGATCAATGTTTGAAAGTACAGGGCTATTTCCTGTCCCAGGATAAGTAAATGATAAATTATCTATACTTATTGTTTTGTCCGTTGGTAAAGTCTTGCTAAATGTTTTGTCGGATGATTCCTCATCATCCATTTCACGGATTTCATTTAGGCGTTCGAGAGAGATTTTGGCATCCTGTAACTGCTGCAAGAAAGTTAGCATCTGTTCTATAGGGCTGTTTAGTTGGCCCACGATATATTGGACTGCCATCATCCCTCCAAGTGTTAATTCGCCATCAATTACTGATTTTGCAACTAAAAATGTGATCAGAATGTTTTTGCCTTCATTTATAAAAAATGTTCCCGCTTGTTGATATTGCCCCAAGGCGAGAGTCTTAATATTGAAACGGAAAAGCCTAGCTTGAATTCGTTCCCACTCCCATCTTTTCTGTTGCTCACAATTATTCAATTTAATTTCTTGCATACCAGCAATAAGTTGAACAATAGTACTTTGGTTTTTTGATGAAATATCAAACCGTTTAAAATCTAGAGTTCGTCTCTTCTTTAGAAAGAAAAGAATCCATAAGCTATATAGTATACTACTTAACAAGAAGATTAGAAATATGTCAGTATTATAATAGACGAGTACAACTGTAAAAACAATTAAATTGAGAAACGAAAAGAGAATTCCTAAAGTCGGGCCTGTCAAAAAACTTTCGATACGCTTTTGATCATTCATTCTTTGCATTATATCTCCGGTCATTTTAGTATCAAAATAACTTATTGGTAATTTCATTAGCTTAAAGAGAAAATCTGTTAAAATGGAGATGTTGAGCCTGGCACTAATATGTAGGAGTATCCATGAACGCAAAAAATCAACACTCATCCTTCCCATGAAAAGCATTGTTTGAGCAATTAGGATAATGTATATAAAGTTTATATCTCTCGTATTAATTCCTATGTCAACGATAGACTGGGTTAAGAATGGAAGAACAAGTTGTAATAGACTGCCAATAGCTAGTCCTGCAAAAAGTTGTAAAATGAGCTGTCTATATTGCAGTAAGTATTTAAAAAGGTAACTTAGCTCCAAGTGTTTTACTTCTTCACTTGGCTGATTATAAAAATCAGGTGTTGGGCTCAAAGTTAAGACTATACCCTCTTGGAAGACACTTCCGCTTATTGATATCCAGTAACTCAAAAATTCTGTTTCACTGTAATGCAACCTGCCTTTTGCCGGATCTATTATAATAAAATTATTTTTTTGTATTCGTTCCAATACAACAAAATGACTTTGTTGCCAATGGAGTATGACCGGTAACTCAATTTCCTTAAGTTGTGCAACTGTAATCTTAGCGCCTGTTGTTCTAAAACCAAGTTTTTCAGCTGCTTCACTAATACCCAAAAGAGAAACTCCATCTCTGCTAATCCCAGATTCTTGCCTTAGTTTTTCTGTTGAAATTATTTTTCCATGAAAAGCTGAAATCATTTTTAAGCAAGTCGGGCCACAATCCTTTTGGTTAGCCTGTTTATAGAAGGGAATTTTTTTCACTGTTAGTCTTTTGTAGTAATTGGTTAATCGTTAAAGCTCAATAAATGATTGTTCCCAATTTCTTAATCGAATCAAAATATCGTTAACAATGGCAGCAACCATATCAGATATTTTTTCAATTCATTATAAGGGAAGTTCGATAGAGGAATTCAAATCTATTGTCTTAAATTAGCTGAGACCCATTTACCTTAAAAAAGCTTTTCAAGGCTTACTTAGTTTCAGAAGATAATGTTTTCATTGCCTGAGGAAACTCACGGGAACTTGGCCGGGGTAAATTTATGTTCTTAACTTCCCCAAGGCTGTTGAGGGAAATATATCTCGGAATTTCCCCGATGTTAAAATATTTTGAATAAGCACTTGTGGATTTTTTATCAAGCCGATAAGAATCCAAATCATACTCTTTAATCAACTTATTCATCTGAGACACCTTGCTATCCAAATCAAGAGATATATAGATGAACTTTACCCCCTTAACCTGTGCCTGTCTGACATTTTCGTTTCCTGCCTTGAACTCGAATATGCATGGGCCGCACCAAGTAGCCCAGTGATCAAGTACTATCGCAGAATTGTTATATTTAGATAAAATTTCCCTCAATTTGATGGGTTTGTTTTCACTGGAAAAAAAACTAAGATTTAAGATTGAATCCGGCAGGTTTTTGTTTATCAGATTAGCAATATAATATCCTTGATCTATAAAATTATTGTAGCTACTGTCGCCAAGTTTGTCTTTATATTTTCGATACCAGTTATTTCCAATTTCAATACCTTTTTCATTAGAGGAGGAACTATTTGAATATTTATAATAAGAGTTGGCTAATAAAATATTTTTCAACGGTGATCGAAATGCTGAATCTATAACCTTTGTTTTTCTCAAAAGTGTGTTTTCGTTAGGTTTCCGATCAGATAGAATCTGACTGGCCAATTTCATTGAGTATACGTAATCATTTGTTGTTACAAGTAACTCTTCAAGATGCTTCTCGGTTTTAGGGAAATATTTGTTTATAATATTGAAATCTTTTGGTTCGAAAGATATACGGTTGTTTTTTGCTTCGTTATAGATTACAACAAAAGCCCTGGCCTTATTAATGGCATATAAATAATCATACAAAAATTGATCTTTTTCAATTTCGAAATAAGTATCTATGAGTTTGTTATTTTTTGCATCGATACTGTCCACTGCCTTAAAAAGAGCCTCTGCTGAATTGACATTTTTCAATTTTTTAGTCATCAATAAGGAATCTCTTAAAGATTTAAAATTGTAACGAATTGCATTTTTACCTGTAAAAGTGAAACTCAATCTATTTTTGCTATCACCGTTTGATGATATCACCAGCCCTAAAGAATCTCCTGGTGACATCAAGACTTGAAAAGGGAGTTGATTTGATAAAGCGCATGTGACTACTGTTACCTTTTTTAGCCCTGTAATATTCAAATTTCCAACTGCGTTTAGAGAAGCGCTGAGTTTTGATGGCTTTTCGACAAGTGGCTCAAACAGTTTGGATTCTATAATAAAATTTAACGATGTTTTTAGTTTGCCTTCGACGTTGTCTTGAATACTTAGTGTGACGTTTCCTTGCCCCATAGAGTGGTTCACAATCGCAAGTGTCATTATTATTATAAATAAAATGTGTCTGTTCACAACCAGTTTCATTAGTTTCATTTTAATAAAGTAAATAATGATGACTCTGGTATGAAACCGAGCCATCATTTTTTTTAAGAGCCGATCACATTACAATTCGACTTATTCTTGTCATAGCTACCGTAGTTTTGGCAATAATAGTCCCAATTTTCTACGTCGCAATTAGTAACATTAATTCCCGCTAGAAGGTCTTGGTTAGAATCACGACAAGCCATATAGCCATCTACATCCCCATAGTAACCGTCGCCACCTCTTATAGCTTTTAATTCATCACGGGAGAAGATTTGACTTTGAGAAATTTCATTTAGTTTCATAACATTTTTTTTAGGTTGAATAGCCTTTTCGGAACGGGCTATGTTGCGTTCGCATGAATTTTTAACTACATGCTCGTTATTTGATTATGCCTAGTTGCAACAGGCATGACCGCACTTGTACAAATGTTTTTATTAGGAAGCCACGAATGAAGCCAATAATGGATCATTGGCCTTATATCAAGTCTTTCTGGCATCGTTTTTATTTCATGGTAGTCGTACAAGAATACGTCCTTGATAGGAGTGATATCCTGCCTCGAATTTTGATATTTCTGAAGAACATCGCGCATACGAAATGGACCAGAATAATTTAGAGTATTTAAGAGATCTCTCTCTCCATTTACAAAAAGCTGAACGATATCTTTTGCCAAATAAAACAAGAAATCTTCTCCTGCACACGCTGCAAAACATTCTGAGGCTAAACTACCGTCAGTGTTATCAACCAATAAATATCCGTTTGGTTTAGAAGCACACAAATCCAGGAATGAGCTTTTGTTTAATAGCTGAATATCCCAATCGACATAGTGACCACCATAGTGAAATACAACCAAATACCTAAAAATATCAGACGCTTCGGCATGGTTTCTTGCCCTTTTTATCGACTCAAGTGCAAAAGGAAAGTTCTTTTTGATAAAAACTTCAATGGATTTATCTGTCCAAATTTTTATCTCAAAACCCTCCTCAAACAGTGCTTCCCATGAAGCTAAGCATCTTTGGACAACATAATTTTTTTTTTCCCCAACGATCTGATGTACAATTTTTGGCAACATAAATGAAGATTTTAATTTATCAAATACTTAATATCACTTAAAATAAAGGGTTCTGGTAGCTTCTGTCCGTTTATTAAAATTGTTGGCGTAGAAGTAATATTTGCACTATTACACCATTTTCGATGTGCTTTAATAACTTCATTTGCGTCTAATTCATAATTAACCGGATACCTGTTTATCCAATTTTCATAATTGTTAGTTTGTTTCTTATACCACTCGTCAATAGCGGCCCTCATCACCTCTGGATCTTTCATTCGACTCAAAGCAATCATATGTTTTGCAACGATATTCCTCACATCATTTTTATTATCAGTTACCGCAAAAATGATCTCTATTTTAATATCATTTCTGCCTTCAAGCCAATTGCTGAGCCAGATGTGAGCCTCTGCACAAGGTCGACAGTATGGGTTGCTCACGATTGTTACTGTGGTTTGCGCCTTTGAATTTCCGATAACTATAGGGAAAATTGCTTGATCAACTACATTTTTAGGTTCCTTACTTATTGCATCAATGAATAGTGGAGTATTGAACTTAATTTTATTAAGTTGCTTTGTTAATGAAACTACTTCTTGCGATTTGATAGAGATTAATTTAAGTCCTGACCAAAAAACAACAGGAATTGAGAATGACCAAAGAACTTCTAGAAAAATTCTTAGATTTAATTGAGTAGCTGCATGGCTCGATAATGAGAAATTCCACGCTTCGAGCCAAAGGACGATTTGCACCCCACAGCATAAAATACACCAAGACTTATTCTTAAACTGATATCTGATCGAATAAACTGTGTAAGGAAGACTAAGCAAATTTATTAGTTTAACAATAAGTTCTAGCTCAGGGTTTATTACCAGACATAAAAAGGTTCCAAAAAAATAATAAAAGCCTACTTCACTCCAAGATAGCCAAGAAGTTAGCCTTGAAGCGGGGCTTGTTAAAACTGAATCACAGTTGCCATTTTTTAAAATACCGCAAGCCATATTTACTAATGGATTATTGAAGGATACACTTTTAAATAGTAAAACTGAAGTAATTACTATTCCTCCTAGTTTTAATCCCAGTGCTAAATTATTATCGTAAAAAAAAAATTTATCAGCTATAAGCAAATAAAAAATATTTGTCAGCAGAATCATCAAACCAACAAACTTACTGTAATAGAATAAATTCTTTACTTGGTTAACGCGATAATCTCTCTCTGCACTTTTCTCTGAAATTGTAGGATATAAAGAAACTCCTTCCCACTTATTAATAAATTCAAATTGGGGAATCTCAAATTTTCCATTTTTTTGATTTTCAAGATGAACATTCTCGTCAACGATTTTATTTACAATCACAAATTCCCCTCCATTTTCCGGAAGATGAGCAATGAAAGGAAAAGATAAGCCTTTGGAGTTAAATTCTTCTTTCTTTACGAGAAACGCTGTACTCTTAACTTTAAATTCTTGGAGGGTATCACTTATTGACAGTAAACTTGAAAAATCGGGGTGACTTTCGATGATCTTCTTAACTGTAAATGAATTTGCTTGTATATTTAAAATTTGTAAGATTCTGAATGTTACCCATGTGGAGTTATTTGAATAAAACCTTGATGATATCATTTGAGCGTTTAATTATATTTTTATTATACTAAAGTGGAAACGAATTCACACAGATAATAGCATTTTATATAGAAAGTAGGATTTATGTTATGATAAGGTTATTATTGGGGATTAAGCTTAAAAAAATAATGTTGCCGTTCTAACTATTTTTCAACAAATAATTATTGAAATATTTTGTTATACTAATTGAGATATGCAAGTATTGAGTATCAACTATGCGGTAATGAACCAGAGGAAGCAACGTTAACCTTCCTGGATCAATCCCAGATCGGAAGTTTTTTTACAAATGTCGGGTATCGCTTTGATTACCTTGATGTGTGAAAAAACGCAAATTAGACTTAATTAACGGTTCGTTCGTGGTAGTTTCATGACAACCGCTAAGTAAACACTGAAAACAGCATCGGATATTTTTTTATACAAGAATATGCGTTAAGCATTTTTCAACAATCTTTTAGGACTGTTGAGCAATTTTAGAGAACGTAATGTCAGTTGGTGGGGTTTCAATCGTGGGAAGCTCAAGTGTTGTATAAAATGTGCCATCAATTTCTGAATGTGAATAATTAAATGTATCACCATATACATGGACAAGCCTGAAGTTTAGATTCTTCAACCCGGTGTTGGTACTCAGGGCATCAGATTTTTTTATAATCTTATTTATAGTTTTTATTATTATGGTGTTTTTTACTAAGGATATTGAAATGCTAGCAGGATTTCTATGGTCATCCAAAACACCATGTTTGAAAACGTTCTCGCTCAACGTTAAAAGTGCTAGTGGAATAACTCGTTGATTTAACAAATTTTCTTGGTAATCAAAATGAATGCTTAAAGAATAACTTTCCTTAATTTGGAATAAATTAATAAGATTTTCAACCTGAAGGATTTCATCGATAAGTGGGGAAGTTTGTTCTGTTTGATTTAGTCCAATCGAGTATCGCATCATTTTCGCCAATAAAAGGATCAGCTCACCCGCTTCTGAGTCAGTCGTCTTTATTCTTCTGTGAACAAAATTTAGCGTGTTGAATAGAAGATGCGGATTTATCTGAGCCCTTATAAATGCATTTTCAGCAATAGCTAGTTCAGCTTTAGTAGATTGCTGTCCAATAATGGCTTCTAAACGCCCTTTTTCCAATTTTTGAGTCAGCTGCTTCTCTTTTAAAAATCGATTCAGAAACCAAAAACCTGTTGAAAATAAAATAAAATAGAGCGACCGATAAATCGCCCCTAAAATAAAACGGTGGTCAATACCCAATGCGCTACCAGGTGTGGGCTGGTTGAAATCTGTAAGCCATTGGTTGAATTGAGCTAATAGTGGGATATATGCAACGATTTCGATTGCAGCAATCAGTAAGATTAACAGATAATCTTTATTTTTTAAAAATTTAACCTTACTAAGAACCCAAGAATGAACATAAAACAGGGCTATATTTAGGCTAAAGTGGGACGCATAGTTCTCAAATTTTCCAAACTTCTGGTAGAAAACCCCAATTAAAACTGACTCATAAATGATGTAAATCGCCCACAATAATATATGTAACCTGTATCCCTTCCAAAAAACTAAAAGCATCTTCATAATCTAAAAAATACCCCCTTTCATATCATTTCTAAGCCTATCCATCCAAATTTTTTCTTTCTGATTTTGACGCTTTTTAAGTTTCGGAAAATAAACGTTATGAAACTTATAAAAATTCAGAAAAGGGTTATGTTTACATTCAAATCTAAGCGTTCGGCAGGCAAATTCACAACTGGAAGTACCGCAGCCTGCGACCCAACGATGGGCACCTTAACAAGTACTTTAACTGGCTTATTACAAAACCACTGATGTTTAAACCCATTTCTATTTTTTCGAAATGGGTTTAAACATTTTTTTTGACACAAACTCACTTAAAATGTCTCGGTAACTGTCTCCAATCGTAAATTTCGCCCCTGAACTCATCGTTAGCGTATTTCCATCAATAATTGAAATGTGCTTTTTAGAGATAATAAAACTACGGTGAAGTTGAACAAATTCTGGTCTGTCTCGAAAGACTTCCTTAGCTTCCTTAAGACTAATATGTGTCACAAGTTTATTTTTCAGGGTATGTATTCTTACATAATTCAAAAGACTTTCAATCGCCACGATATCATCAAAGTCTACTTTAATTAGTTTTAAATTTGCCTCTTTGTTTTTAATGTACAGAAAATCATCCAGAGATTTTGACTTGCCTGCCGTATGTAATGCCGATTCTGGAAAAAGTTTTTCCGTTGTTTTCAAGACTTCCGCAAAGCTAAAAGGTTTTAGTAAAAAATCGTCAGCACTCACTTTAAAAGCATCAAGAGCATATTTGGAATGAGACGTTGTGAAAACAAGCTTTTTTGTTTTAGAGCGAATCAACTTAGATAATTCAACGCCATTTAATAGTGGCATATCCACGTCAATAAACACTAAATCTAGCTCATTCGATTTAAAATAATTTAGAGCCTCTAAAGGATTTGTAAATGATTTCACTATTTTAAACATTGGAAGATTTTCAATTAAAATAGTAATATCATCTATTGAAGACTGTTCATCATCTATAACAACGCACGTTATCATTTCGGCTAGAAAATTTGATTAATTTAAAATTCAAATTTAGATTATTTAAAGGAAAATAATCTAAGCTTAATAAAAAAAAAAGAGATACCATCCCAGAAAAACAGCTTTTTATATAACATAGTACTGTTTTAATGCCATTTCTTGACCATATCTATTTCTTTTGTTACATCTAGGACAAATTCGTCTTAAAAGACAATAATTGTATTGAGCCTTAATTTGCATCAGGCAGTTTCATACCATTGAAATGTAATAGCCCAGCCGAGTGTCCGACGGACGCGAGGCTTCCTGCCTGATGAACGCCTTGAGGCTAAAAATTCTAATTGAACCAATAATCCATTTTTACTGGTCAAAGTGTGAATCCTCTAAGTTAAGGCAAAGCCTGTATAGGGATAGGTCTGCATGGACATTTACCAAAGCAGGCATGCACAGACCCGAAAAAACCATGGAACGTTTCTTCCCTGTCCCTCATTGTGCAACAAGACAGAAAGGTACATCTCAGTTGCCTTTGGGGAGATGCTGAATTTCCATTCGCCTACTGGATAGAGACTGTCAAGTACCATGAAAAATTCATTTTCACAATTTAAGGTTTAAATTTCAGAATCCCTGTGCCACGTGTTTTTGAAAAGCGGGTGGTGTAGCCATTGGTTTCGACAATGCCTTTCAGCAGGTTTTCTGCCTGCCTTAATGCCTGCGCATCCTCGGCGCACAGCAAAAGGAAATCAAAACGGGAAAAATGGCGGAGGAGTTTTGCAATTCCAAGAATCGCTTTGCGCTCGGTATTTTCAGCTAAAATGCTCATGGTAATTATTTTTATGGGGCAGGAAACCTGCCCCGGGGTGAATAAATTGAATGGCTATGGATTTAATTGTTTTTGGAAAAAGCGGCGCAGAGATCGAAGGCGGTCTGCGCCCTTAACCTTGCGGTTCCTTCGGTGATGGAGCGAAATTTTGCCTCATCGTCCCTGAATCTGCGTACATTCTGAAAATAGCCCGTTACGGCATTGTATGCACCGAAGATCGTTCCTTTGGTGGTTTCCAGTTCCTGCGATGGATTGCCCATCGCATAGCTGAACACCTCTTCTACAATATTTCGGTAACATGCGGATGCCTCATCTTCGATGCCTTTTTCGAGTTTATCCAGTACTTCCCTATTTGGCGCCATCGCTAACTGAATCAGTTTTTTTAGTTCGGGATCACTTATACGCACTTTGGCCCAATGGTTGAAAAGCTGCTCCATTTCTTCGCCAAGCCTGGAGGAAATGCCCATGAGGGTATGCGCGTGGGACAGGCGGTCTGATGCGCCCGAAGAATGGCGAATCCGGATGGCGTTGCGGGAAGTTTTCATTGCGGCATTGAGGGTATTGTTGCACACGATGCGCACGGGGGTGAATGCCGCTGTAATGCTGCCGAACCCATCATGAGAGGTTGTCAGGAATAAATACTGTTCTATCAGGTCGTCTTTGCCTACGCGGATATGGGAAGGGAGTTTGGCGGTAATAAAAATACGTTCCCCTTTGCCGAGTGCGCCTGCGGTTTCGTATAAAATACCTTCTCCACCGCCCACGATGCTGTCAAAAAATGAAAAGGCATCGGTGTTTTGCACCACGTGGTAATCTTTGCCCACCACGCCCAATACAGCATCGTTATCGGTGCGTACTGTGGCGGAGTGGCTGGGTATAGAGATGTCTTTTGTCCCGTCAAATCCTATCCCCTGTCCTTGCAATTCCTGCCCGATTAGCATTTGGGTGCCATCGCAGGTAAAGAGCGGCCTTTTCTCTACGGTATAATCAAGTCCCGCAAACTTCATTGCTTCGGCCGAGGTTGGGTAGTCTTGCACGACTGTGCCGAGTCCGTGCCATGCTTTTTCTTTTACCGAGAAAAAACTGTGCCTGCCTGTATTGCTGTTATAATTTAAGTTATGTGCCATTGTTTTTGTTTTTGAGTGGATGAATTGAAATGTTAGAAAGGCAGATCACCTTCGATATCAGCGTTGCTGTCAATTTTTTCGCTTTGACTGGTTTGGACTGCCGCGATATTTTGGGTATTGTTGTTCGCACTGGATAACCCACCAAAAAGTTTGATTTCCGAGACGTGGAAAGTAAGGGTGGCTTTCGCTTCGTTATTACCAAAGAGGTAGGCATTGACGCCAATGCGGCCATAGACTTGCACCACATTTCCTTTTTTAAGGTATTCTGCTATCCCTTCATTGCGCCAGTAGGCACATTCGATGTAGGTTGTGATTTGTTTGCGCTTCTCGCCCGAGCGGTAGCTTTCGTTTAGTGCGATGGTGAAACCCACTACTTTTTTGTCCTGTTTTACTGTTCTGACTACTGCATCAGCGGTCAATCTTCCTGTAATTTCCATTTTCGGATTTTTTTAGTGAAAAAAATTATTTAGTTGATCTCTTTTCGACCGCCCTTCGCAAGAAATTTTTCAAAAGAAAAAACGGAAAAAAAGAAAGCCAGAACTTCCGCAATGCCCCGAGCGGCGGAGTACTATAAGTCCCGGAGGGTGGAATCGCGAGCGGATCCATTATGCGTACGCAGCAAGCGGGGGCATGCGAGATTCGCAGCCTTTTTATCCGTTTGCTTGAAAAATAAATAACTATGATTCGACCAGTTGCTGCATCAGGGATAGCAGCGGATACCGGCCTGAAGGGTAAAGTCACTCAGGCCTATGAGCAACTTGCCCGCCCGGATGCACCAATGATCGATTTATTTTCGAGTTAGCAAGATACTATAGGTGAATGGCAGGTCGACCCTGCGTTTCTGCTGAAATGCGCTCCCGAAGGCTAACAGTTAAGCAAGAATAGACGATATGAACAATGATTGAAACCGTGATCAATTTTCACGGGCGGGGCTAATCTTCGAGTTGCCCAAGGATCCAGTTCAACCAGCCCAAGATTGTTGATGCCCTTCTGAAATAGGTCGCATCAGACCGTACCATATATAATCCGGAGGCTTTCATTATTGCCACGATAGCGGTTTTTTTCGGCTCAGCGCCGGATTCAAGGTACAGTTTAAGGGAATCCGCGAAAGCGCGGTGAGACAGAATAAGTTTAGTAAATTCTTTTTGTCTGTCAAGTAAATCGGTATCGAAAATTTCCAGTCCTCTGACCGAAAGAAAGCCTCCAAGTTGCCCTGTCGCTTCGTCCCTGCCTATTTCAAACAATCCGAGGTATTTTCCCGCATTTAAATAGTAATCCGTCTGTCTGGAATCAAAATCATAGTTTTCTGTAATGCGTTCCTTACTTAAACATTCATGCTCCTTAAAGAGCTCACCAAGGTTCACGATACGTGAAAAACTATTTGCTTGAGGGAACGGAATTGGCGGCTCGATGATGGGTTTAAGCTCTTCAAGCAACTGTTGAAGATATTCGACATTAAAAGCGCCGTCTTCTAAAACGGCATACTTTTTATGTTGCATCAAGAATATTGAATTGTAGTGTTTTTCATCCTGAAACCCGTATTCCCTCAAATGAAATACCCCATTAGTATATGTTAGGAAGATGTTCCTGACATTTTTAGCAATTTTTCCACTCCAGAGTCTGAAAGGGTAATACATCTGGCGCACTAGAAAATCGTCGGAGATGTAATTTTTAGCTTCGATTAAAATCAGCGAATTTTCTCCTTCATATCCCCCATCGATTTCCACCTGCGAATTTGCTACCCCAACAGTGAAGTTGCCCTTGGCATCATTGATTACAAACTCGAACGAAGAAGAGCTCATGCGCCCGTTTACGGTTGGGATGAGATTTTGTTCGCCTGTGAAATCCTGTAGTATGCCTGAGACGAATGCACAGTTGATTGCCGTAGACTCACTTGAAATCGATTTGTAATCCAGGCTTTCCAGGTTCTGCGGAAAAGAAATAGAAGTAAGGTCTACCTCGTCTTTGTTGAATTTTTCAAAAGTCTCAAAGGTGCCAATTATATATCCACCCCTAGAGACGGGCAGAATGGATAAGTTGTTTGATGAGAAAAGTGCGGGCAGCTGGGAAGCGTGGTCAAACTTGGTCATTAACCGTGCTTCCCTAAATTCATTGATTGCAGTGGAGGAGATAAAGATGTGGCCCTCACTAGTCACACTTTGCAGTATATTATACTTACGGAATATTTTTTCCCATGCAACATCGTTTCTAGAGCTCATAATTACGAATTAAAACTTCATCGACTTTCCCACGCCCCGCGCCATTGGAATTTATTGCCCGGTTCGCTTTGACTAAAGTGGTACTGTAATTCTGGTATAAATCTAAAATGAATGGTGCAGAAGAATTAGACAATAGAAACTTTATCCCTCTATCGGTTAGGTCATCGCACGCTTCTTTTAAACGAATCTGATGTGATTCGTTCCAGCCACCCTCGATGTAGCCGGTAAAATTTGAGCTTTCTGATAGCGGATGATACGGCGGGTCGAGGTAGACGAACGATTTCCGATCAGCCAGATCAAGCACCTGGGCATAATCCCCATTAAAAATGGAAACCTCACTTTCATTCAAATATCGGCTAACCGCTCTCAAAGTAGGCTCATTGACAATATTTGGATTCTTGTACCGGCCAAATGGGGTATTAAACTCGCCGGCCCGATTGACGCGGTAGAGCCCGTTGAAACAGGTTTTATTCAGGAAGATAAATCTCGATGCGCGATCGATTAGCCCTTTTTGCTTAAAGCCTTCAAGCCTGTCTAATGAGCGAATTGTGTAAAAATAATCCGATGTATTTTCGTGGCTTTTCAAATGGGCAATCAACGCCTCGACATCATCTCTTATCGTAAGGTAAACGTTGATGAGCTCTGCATTAAAGTCATTTATTATTGCTTTTTTAGGCTGAAGGTGAAAAAGAACAGCACCTCCACCAATAAAGGGTTCGATATACGTATAAGCACTAAGCTGCTTTGGCAAATGAGGCGATATCTTATCAATTAGCTGTCTTTTACCGCCAACCCACTTAATAAAAGGAGAAACCAACTTATTTTTTCCTGCCATGCTTATTGCCAAATTACTAAAAAAATTAGTTCGCAAATATACGGTTGAAAGAATAAGGATTTAATAATTGTGAAAAATAAAATGAAGACCCGCAGAAATCCGGTGTCAGACGCGAATATGCCATGATTAGGCTGTGATCTAGATTAGATCGAAGAAGCTCAAAGCTTATGATTTGAACCACATAAAAAACTAATTAGCGGCAAAGTCCTGGAGAGATAAAGATACTTCCATCAATGTTTTCTATCCGGCAATGGTTGTCAAGTGATGATTTCAGGTTTCCGATAAAATTTCTAAAGGCCTCTTTCTGTTATGCTAAAAATTATTAATTCGCTTGCGGGCGAGTATAAAACCTCGACTTTGCAACTTATATTAGAATACTTGGCGGCGTTGCTGAAGAGGCTAGAGCTAGGTGAACTAACTTCTTTTATGCACATGGATTTCAAAAGTACCACAGGGTTTTAGGGTAATTCGACTATTCAAATAATCGCATGTTTTATCCCTCCTGCAATTAACGACATTTTCCCAATGGCGCTAGTTATTTCGTTGTGAGTCGATTTATTGAGGAAGTTCAGTCAATTCCGTGATGATTACCTGGGCTTCCACCCTTACATGAACTGTAAACGATTGAAAAATCTTCATCAAAGCTCATTTTTATTTTTCATATTTTTAAACAATTTTATTTATATGCACACGCCAGCGAGTCCCCTTAACAGAGCAGATTTAAAAACTTTGAATGAAGCAATATCGAATAAAAACATTCCGCCGGAGGAAAAACTGGAGTTGCTGAAACAGTTTTTTTTAAGGCTTGAAGCGAATGAAGAGCAGCTTATCCGCTTTGAATACATGCTTGACCTAAGGTCGGCAAAAAGAGACTATCTTAAGCACAAAACCGGCTGCGAAGAGCGTCTTCAGGGTTTAAAGATCCAGTTTAAGCAGATTGACAACCGCATTATTGCTGCAGAACAGAAGCTTTCCCGGGGGATACCCGATGATTTGGAGTTAATGGAGAAGCTGATTGCTGAACAGGAGTCAATTGTCTTCGAGCAGGAAAAACTTAACGCCGCTGAATCTGTGCTGACAGAGGAGCTCAGCACGGTCAATATTGCTTATGGAAAGTCACTGGAAAGAATTGAGCAAATGCTTTCTAACCGGACTTCCCCTCTCGATAGCCGTTTTGAGGTTCGCCTGGCGAAGCTGGAACTAGTCAGGCGACGAGTGCTTATGACTTCCAAGGTAGCTTTCCTAGCGCCACTGATTGCTGTTCCTGTGCTTGCTGATTTTATGTGGTCTTTATTGACTGGTCATGGGACGCTGACTAAAAATCATGGAATATTGAGCCATTATATATTTTTTGTCGTTTTGATACTGTTCTATTTTTTGCTGGCAGAGCGGGTAAAAGAAGTGATTACGGATCTGCTGGCTTCTTTCCACATAAACAAATCGTTCAGCGAACTAGAAGCCTTGCTAAAATTGAACCAGGAAACTGTCAGCGCGCTTGAATTGCAACATCAGCTGTCATTAGCGGAAGCATTAAAGGACAATTAAGTTAGCGACCATTAATTTATAATAAACCGCTAAGAGGTTTAAATACTTGCTATCCAAAAAATCTAGGCAATTACCAAGTTGCAACACTGCACCAACAACGCCAGCTTCCTTAATTTCGCCCCTTCGCTGTTTATCCTCAGCCCATTGTCTTGCACGCTCCAGGTTATTTTCCCAGAAGTACATTCCATGTCCTAACCAGTCATAAGGTTTTTCGCTTTTTTCAATTACGGCTTGATTGGTAATAAGCTTATCGGCAATTGATTTATCACATCCATGAAATCCAATAACTAAATTGGGGCGGATGTCATACATAGAAAAGTAATTATTGAGCTATTTCTTCAAGTTCCCTATACGGTTCTGTATAAGTACCTGCAGTATTTAATATACCCGCATTTACAAAAGAATCCAATGCTTCTTTTCCAGAAACACCTTTATTAAGTTTAGCATTAGCTAACTCAATCAGTAAATCGATATCTTTATCACTCATTGCATTACCTCCTTTTGTATTAACACAAATTTAAGCATTAGGTTTTATATCTGCAACTCCTTTTTGAATACAAGTAACTGCTTGTGTTATAATATCACTATCTCCTCAGCTTGCTTTAGTTTAAATCTTTCCTACTGTTCACTTCGTGAGACATTTGTTTAACTTCTTAAGTTTGATACCTACAGAAGTCTCCGCTCAATTGCTCTACGAGCAATATTATGTTCTCTATACGCAATCGCAAACAAAGAACTTCTTCGACCATTTTTAAAAATTACTATCTTAGTTTGTTATTTGCAATCAATGTGACTTGAAATATGACAAAAGAAACTAAAGAGGAACTGGTAAATCACATGATAGACTTTGGCCTTCATATGTTAGGCAAGGGTCTAGTTAATGCAACCTTTAATGAAATGATGAATCCTTATAGTCATGCTATGGCTATTGTTCACATTGGTCACGGTACAGAATTAATTATTAAGGCGAAGATCGCGGAAGAGCATCCACTGTTAATTTTTTCAAATATTCCAAAATCAACGATTTCCACTAACAACCGATTAGGTTTTCTTGACCTATTAGAAAAAGGTCAAACGATTGCTTTCAATGATCTTCCAGAGAGACTTTGGGCAAGTACGGGATACAAAATTAAAGGTCTGGAGTTGTTTAATCAATTTGGAAAGGTTAGAAATCAGATTATTCATTTAGGGGTTCCCCCTATTGCACTTAATGACTTTGCTTTAAAATTTGGCTATGGACTTATCGAACCGATGGTTAATGAATGGTGGGGCGACACGATTCTTCAATATGCTGAGGTTTATGATGAAGCATATCTCGAATACGTGTTTGAGCAACTCAATAGACTAGACATTGAATCCAAGTATGAACTTGATGAAAATTATCATTTGCGGGAAAAATCTAATTTCACCCGAAAGCACAATTATTTTCATTTACTTTAGTAAATATTGAAAATGAATTTTATATTATCCTGAAATTAACAACCCTCATAACACGCCTCAATGCAATTTAAAATTGGTATTATTAGTGACCTACACTGTCACAATCTGGATAACAATGATAAGACCCAAGAATCTTATATTTTAACAGACGTTGAGGTCGCTCTCTTTCAAGATCCTAATAAGTCATTTAAGAAATTTTTAAAAGAGAATCCAGATATAAATGTTGACATTTTATTAGCCCCAGGAGATTTTGCCAATAAATGTGATTCTGAAGGGCTAAAGCTTGGTTGGAATATCACGAAGGAGCTTGGTAAATTACTAAAGGCTCAAATAATCATACCAAACATTGGAAATCATGATGTTGATTCCAGAAATAATTTTGGACTTGGAGCCTTTCATCACATTAAAAATTTGTCCAAGGATTTTCCTTTTCAAGATCCTAAGCAAAACGATTTTTTTTGGGAGAAAGGTTATATTATTCTAGAACAAGAACATATCAGGGTTGTTGTTATCAACACGGTTCATAATCATGTTGATGTGGAATCAGCGAAAAACGGTTTGATATCTCAAGAAGCAATTAATGAGCTTGAGGTTGAGTTAGCAAAAATTGATGATGAAAAACTAAATATTGCGATGTGTCATCATAATCCAATTGAGCATTCACATTTTGGGAGTGGAAGTAAAGACTTTATGCATAATGGAGATGAGTTGATTGCACTATTGGATAAGTTCAATTTTGATATGATTATTCACGGCCATAAACACGATCCACGAATTAGATATGCGCAAGGGGGCAGCAACCCTCCTGTTATTTTCTCTTCAGGAAGTTTCTCTGCATTTAAGACACAGTTATTACAAGGTGCGATGAATGCATTTCATATTATTTCCTTTGAAACTGATGGCGGTAAAATCGGAAAGGGAATTATTGATACTTGGTTTTTCATACCTACAAAGGGCTGGATGCAAGGGGTTAAAAATAATTATTTTGAGTCAAGGGTTGGTTTCGGCGCACTTGTTGATTTAAAAACCACAGCAAATGAAATCCTATTGTGGTTTCAACAGAGTGGAGAACGTTATTGTGAATGGACTGATTTGCTCAATGATTTTCCTGACCTTAACTATGTAATCCCTTCAGATATTGAGAAGTTAAAAGGGTTGTTAAAATCTAAAAACATTCTTATTTCTCCTACAAGCTTCAATGAACCAACATTTGTTCACTTTAAATTGCCAAAATAATGAAAATTGATAGCGCATTATTTGATAACTTCAACGCTAAAAATAGCACTCAGGAGGAGGTGGCAGAAACTTTCGTCTCAAACGATGATTTCTTTTCAATAGCGAAAAACAATCATACGTTTGTTCTTGGACCCAGAGGGTGTGGAAAAACAACCATGTTTAAGATGCTAACCACCCCTGCAATTAAAAATTGGAGGCCGAAGACAGCTAGGGATTTGAGTTTGAAGGAAAATGTTCCCTTTATTGCAATTTATATTCCGTCAGATGAGTTATGGAAAGACCAGTTAAAAAGCGTAACCTCCACAATAAAAAACGATGTGCAGTTGGTTGATTTTATTTCCATGGCATTGAACACAACAAATATTTTTTCAAATTTTTGCCAAGGAATTAAAAATCATATTGAATATGCCTATATGGAAAATAATGATAGGAAGACCAGGGAATTTGAATTTTCCGAAAAGCTTTTGGAACTTTGGTCAATTGAAGAATGTGCTGCGACCCTATCTAGTATCAAGCTTGCCTTGGGAAGCAGACGAGAGAGGTTGATTGAAAAAGTCAACCAATTTGTTTTCAATAAAAAATATAATCCAAACGAAAATATCGTATTTGAGCAATTTCATTTTGCCGATTTTTTGAGTTCTATTAAAAATGGAATTACAGCATTCGAAAACATTTTTAACGAAGGCAAAGAGCTCAAATGGGCACTCTGCTTTGATGAACTAGAACTGGTATCTAGGGATTTCTTCGATAGCATAATCAAAAAATTAAGAATAGCCCCACCAAATATTGTTTTTAAGCTAAGTGCTAGTCCTTTGACAGAATTTAAAACCGATATCGCACAAGTATTCCACGACTACGAGGTTGTGAAAATGTGGCCATTTTCATCATCTGAAGAATCAAGATATTCTTTATTTTGTGAGGAAATAGCGAAAGAAAGGATATTTGCCTATCGTGAGAAAAATAATTTAAAAAAATACGTTGAAATTGATTTTACCAGGATTTTTGGTTCACTTGATTATTCGATTTATGCACTTAAGGAATTCAATTTTGAAATTGATAGGACGGCTAATGAAGGTCAAAGAAATTCCTTGACCTGGCACGTATTTAAGGAATTGGCGGCCCATGACACAGGTCTTAACTTTCAATTGAAGAAGCGTAAAATTGATCCTGATGACCCTGAGCCTAACAATCAAGGCAATTATGATTCCTTCATAAGAAAAGGTAAAGAGATTGCGATTAACCGTCTAATATTTAGCAAGTTTAAAAGTTCTAAAATCATAAAAGGAAGATCAAGAAAAGAGTATCCGATCTATTACGGTAAAGAAACGATATTTAAGGTTTGTGAAGGTAATCCGAGATTTATCATTAATATTATCAATGACTTATTAATTAAGACGGAAAAGTATCGAGACATTGACAACCTAACGTTTGCGCCAGAGGAGCAAGCAAATGTTGTCAAAGGTGTTTCAAGTAGATTCAGAGCTATGCTAAACACTTATCCCACATCGGTAGAATTCAACCGGAGCGTGATTGATTTGGAATGGCTAATCAACAAAGTTGGCCAATATTTTGAAACTGAGATTAATTATGGTTTCTTTAAGCTACACCCTGCGAACAGCTTTTTTTTCAAGGAAGATATTGTCCCAAAACCAATTTTGAGTTTGCTTGAGCTAGGGATTAGTCTAGGTGCATTCGTGAAAATTGACAAAAATGCAAATGATATCGTTAATGACAGTTCGACGCGTTATCGCTTATCGTATTTATTACACCCAAACTTTAAGCTTCCACTGAGGCTTTATAGTAGCGTTAAGCTGAATAATATATTGACAAACCACAAAAACAATCAGTTAAGCCTGGACTAATGAATGTAAATTTTGTAAAACAAATAGAGAGAAAATGCATTTCAAATCTGGCATTTGATTTTATATTCTGTGCATCAGGATTTGAAAGCAGATGTATCCATATTATCTCTCAACTAGACTGGTCCATAAATGATGCTGCAAAGAAGATTTGTTTTTCCTTTAGTGATAGGATAGCACCATCAAAAAAAAGAGCGGATGAGCTGTTTTTCAGTCAAGGATTTAGGTTTTTTCCTGCTGATACCAATAATATTATTGATTATACAAACATTTATCATGATCTTTTTTTGGGATCAAAAAAGACGCGCTTAAAAATTCTTTTTGATTATTCATGCATGACAACAATAATGTATGCATCCATTTTGAAGTATTTTAAGGACTTTTCTTCCCATTTTGATGAGGTGGAAATATATTTTAGTTATACTCAGGCCAAGTACATTGACCCGGGTAAAAGTAAGCCACTCTTCTTTAATCAGCCTATACCGCTTTTTGATCCAATCCAATCAACAGACAAAAAAATTGCACTTTTAATTGGATTAGGCTATGAAGAAGACAAGGCTCTGGGTTTACATGAATATTTTCAAAATGATGATAAGGATATGTATTTGTTTATTACTGGCAAGGTCAGTAGTAGTGAGTTCTTTGAAAAGGTCAGAAAAAATAATGAAAAGTTGATTAAAATTACCAAACCTGAAAATATTATCTACTATGATTTGGCAAATATTTCACCTCTCCTTAGTACGATGGAAACATTAATCAACTATTTGATAAGTACTAACTATAGAGTCGTCGTCGCACCGATTGGGCCAAAGGTGTTTTCTTTAGCCTCATTACTTGTTAATCTTGTGCATAAGGAAGTTACAACATATAGATTGAGTGATGGCAAAATGGCTGAACCGTTGGATAAAATACCAGATCTGGGTAAGGATTTGATTGTGACCTTGCTCAATTTCACAAATGAGAAATCTGAACTTTTTTAAGCAAATTATTTAATAAAAAATTTATCTAGTTGATTTAAATGTAAACCTAGAGCCCAAAAAATCGTTATTTATATGGTGGGGATATTCGAATCGTTATTTAGATAATTTTCGACATAAGTTTTTCTTAATATAGCATATTGAATAAATACCCATATAGCTCGATCCCAGCCCCGTCCGCTTCCTGATGTGAATATTTCGCTCAGATTTTGGCAGCAGCTAGCGTCCACCTTTCACAACAACGAAAACCTTGCTTGCAGCCACTACTTGTAATATATTGTTTTGTTGCTTAAAGTTTTATAGTACCAATGCGCATCATTGTGCCTGAGCAGGTATTTCCAAGCTCAACATAGGTAATCTACCACCAAATCAGTCAGTATCTCGAACAATACCATTTCTCAAAGTATTTAGAAGCGCTTGATGCATAAACCAGTAAGGATTGGGCCGTTTAACATAGAATTTATCATCCAACGAATTTTTAAAAAGATTAGTCATTCGGTAACCTCCTTCGACTGAGGAAATGAGTGCACCTCTCAAGATCGTGTTATGTTCATTGCTAATTTCAAAATGGATGTTATTAGAGTTCTCCAAATTCTTCAGAACAACATAATCACCCACAATAAATGGCACAGACCACTGGATAAGCAGTTTAGAATGTGGGTCGTTGTAGCTATCTGCCTCGGATTGTTCATAATCAGAATTAAATTCTTTGGATAACCTCAAAAGCTCTGGAGTCAGATCCTCCACTCTCGGATAAAACTGCCTCAAAACATGAATCATGATTAAAAATGGGAAATCCCTGTCATAAAACCTTCTCCCGTTTAAAATTTCAAAAACCCCTGTTGGCATTTCATAAGTCCTAAGCTTAGTAAAATTTCGGACCTTAATGGATTCAATAGTAATAAGCCCTTTAATCATGTATTGCAAAACCTTTGCAAACTCGGGTTCTATCCGAGAAATATTATATATAGAATTTGGTGAACCTTCGATATCACCACCCATACGATGAATTATATTTTTAATAAAAAATGATGCAGCATTTTCGCTTAAGTAAAACCTAAAATCAAACTTATAAATTTCAGAGGAGTAAAATTTATTTATATAACCCTGAAAATCAACTGAAGGACCATATTTATGAACAAAGATGTGGTGTATATTGGCAATATCGCATACAAAAATCACTTTATTAAATCCAAACTTATTTTCTTCAGTTTCGCCCTCGTGATGTGCCGAAAAAATATTGAATAACCGAAAAATATGATCTGGATCTAGCCTATCCATATCATCGATGATTAAAACAATTTCCTTCCCACCCCTAGCCTTTCTTATCCTTTTCAGGAATTCACGAATTCGGCCAGTAAGGCCATCAATTTCTCTAATTGAGCCGGAACGTAGCTTCTCCTCAGCAAGATACTTAATGATAATCTCCTGTTCATTTATCGATAAACCGTTTTTATGTTTAGCAATCTGGTTGAAAGCATTTTTTAGCTCAACAATCAGTTCAGATTCTAACTGCGAACCTGGGAGTAATTTAGACAAGGCAGGTAGAAATGGAAAAACGTCAAGTTTAGCATCTAACCACATCTTGCCAGCAACCAGCAAATCGACATCCTGTTTATCAAGGGCGATTTCTTCACCGAAATTCTCCATCAGATAGGTCAGTAAATCATGCTTTATCAGTTCAAAGATATCTTCATTACTAGAAACACTATAGTCAACTGGATAGAGTTTGATGCTAATGTACTCTGTAGTAGTATCAAAAAATTGTTTTAGAAAGTAAGTTTTTCCAGCGCCAAAAGGTGCTGAAAACAATATCCGCTTATTGTGCTTTGGTTTAAGATGAAGTTCAAAGTCTTCGGTAATACCACTGCCATCGATATAATAATCTGCTGGCCTATCTCGTATATCTGACATAACTTAAAAAGAGATTTATAATTTTCTTCACGCACCTTAGCTATTATTTTTCAGCAAGCTTTAGATGCCGACCCATCAACTTAACTTTGTGAAAAAAAAAGATAATGCATATTTATATATTTTTTTCAGAAATCCATGAACAAAGCGGCAAATGAACAGTAATCTTTTCAAAAGACTTTACTTACAGTAAATTGCGTTAAAAGGCTATCACCCAGTATAAAATGTGATTATCAGCGTTGGCCTGTTCCATTTTTTCATTCTATTAATGGAAATATGGGACCTAAAAGCCATATTTTCTTTTTTGGTCATCAGGGTTCCAAGCGTCACTATCCTCAATTCGTTTGGCGACAAGCTGTTGCATTTCATCCAAGTAGCGTGTTTTGCTCATTGATTTGCGCCTTTTAATATCTGCAAAGCGCTTGAAATAGCCAGAGATATTTACCGGAAGAGCTTGCCCAAAAAACTCCATGAGTTCGGATAAGCTGATTTTGCCCCCATTTACCTGACCAGTTTCGTAAACACCATAAACCAGTTCCACCATGTTGACGGCCTCCCCTGTCCATTTTAATTCTTTAAATGCATTCTTTAGCGAAGCATCTTCCCCACCTTTTTGCATTTCGATTTCCTTTTTGATTAATTCTTGAAGCCTTTCAGAGGCGATAAACTTAGAAAAAAGGTAATCAGCAACAGTAGAGAAAAACGGGTCTACATCCGGTACTTCGATAAATCCGACAAGCTGGCTACCTCCATTTCTTGTAAAATGTCACGGTATAACCTTTACAAAAAATGAGACTTGTTTAACTTAATCTGTGCTAGATATCCTCATAGCGTCATACCGGATTGATACACTTTAAAGCACTAACTGAAGTCCGGGATTTGCCAAACAGATTTTCGTGCATAGCCTAAGCTCGGGCCCGGGGCTTGAGAGATAAATAGAACGAAAAATTAGCTTCTGTGAATCGCTCACAGAAGCTAAAAACTACATTATCCCTTCATCTTTAAAGCTTAGGTAAGTATCAGGGCAAACTATGATATGATCAAGCAGCTTGATTTCTAGCAGCTTGCCCACCTCAACGAGTCGTCGGGTAAGGGCAATATCAGCCTCACTGGCATCCGATTCTCCCGAAGGATGGTTATGGGAAAGAATGATGCCACTTGCACAAGCTTTGAGCGCAATCGCAAAGATAATCTTTGCATCTGCAACTGTCCCAGAAATTCCCCCTTGAGAGATATTCACCATGCCAAGCACCTCATTCCTCCGGTTAAGCAACAAAATTTTGAATTCTTCTAAAAGCTCAATTCTATCCAGGTTCCAGTTACTGAGCAGAACATGGTAAGCTCTAAGCGAACAGTCGATTTCCGGTCTTTGAGAAGCTTTAAACTTTGGTTTGTAGCTGATTTCGATTTCGGCTAGCTGATACAATGCATTTTCCATAATATTTTAATTTAATTATGGTGCCGCCACAGGTTTTACGACCGCCAAAGCATGAAGAAGCAACGGAATAAATGGGAATGCGGGGATTGCCACAGGCGGGTTTATGCCGGAATTTCTTCTGCGTGCCGGTTGTTGAACCTAAATTTGTACCGGATTAATTGAAGTCTCCGACATAATATTATTAAAATCAAGAAAGCTTTAACAGTAAAATTCACAATCACCCTAATTTTTGATTTCGGCGAATTGAACGGAGGTTTCGGGCTATTTAGAGTGAGTCAACTAAATATTATACCTGGAAAATAATATTCTCTGCTTAATAAATATGATCTATCCTTCGACTGACAATCGTTGACTTCATAGCAATATCAGGGTACAAATGATGAAATCCATAAGTGTAGAGATCCGCAACAGCTTCACTCATAACTCAAAGTCAATGAATATCTTTAATTCATTGACTTTGAATCGTGTAGTAAAAATAATCTCTCAACAAAAGTATACCAGGAGGATTCTAAAAGTAAAGAAAGTACGAATGTTCAAAACTTCATGATTTTCGGTTTTAAAATATTTGTTATCTTTAGCGATTAATTCACTTAAAAACAGAACGTTATGGGAATCAAACCAGGTCCAAAAAGAACCGCTGTATCTACCGGAAAACCGGATAAACGTCAGCATGACAACAAGGAAACACCAGGTAACACGCCATCACTGAAGCCTCATAAGCATACAAAAGGAAAATGAGGTTCTCAATCATAATTTATGAACCACTCAAGGAAATTTTTAGTCTGTGTACTAGGAGCGGTAATTTTTTTTTAAAACCTGCTAGCTAAAAAAGCCGTGATCGAAGTGACCACGGCTTGCAAGCTTAATTCGTTTTGTTACTTTGCAGAATTTTTCTTTTCTGTTACTTCAGCGCGTATTTCCTGCGCTAGAACCTTCAGTTCCTGCATTGCCTTGCGAACTCTGGTACCAGCAGCACCATTATTGGCATCATGAAACTTGGTTACATCAGTCTCCACAGCTGAAACCAGTTCTTTTAATTTTGAAAATTTGTCCATTTTTCTTGTTTTTGTTATCAGGCTTTCGCCAATAAGTTTATTAATAGTTTTTTTTATGTCTAATGTAAGAAAAGATTTTAAAGTCCGACACTTTGCTCCTTGCCGGCGACCTTCGCTTTTGTGTTGGACTTATCGGATATTTTCTCATTTATCTGTTCTTTCAAGAACTGTTCACGCTTTTCGCTTTTACCCTCAAGATTGAAAACATTCAATTGGCTATAACGTGGAACTGCTTCAATTTTAAGCGCTAAAAGGTTACCATCTTTTTCGATAGAAACTGCTGCACGGTCACCATTTTTGAGACTTGACTCCAGCTTCTCGCTCAATTTTTCGTTCGCTAATTCTTTAAATGGGAACCTTTCCAATACCTCTTTAAGATCAAAGCCATAGGAAGGGTCGTGATATTGGTTGACATTAAAATTCATATACTTATCCCTTGGACCATCCAGGTCAAGCTTCATCCATGCTTTATAGGCCGCACCCTCCTTCGACAACATATCATCGCGATACACCGCCCTACCTTCTATCAGGTTAAGTGCTTGTGAGGCAGAAAATCCCTTACCCCTGTCTAACCAGAACGTCTGCCCTACGGGTGGGTTTCTGAGTATCCGTGAAAAATCTTTGTCGACAAAAGAAATCTTGCCCTCGTCCATGGCAGCCATCCTATTGCTGTTTTGCTCTGAGGTACCGATTGCCAGTTCCGCCTTGCCGGTCTGCTTTTTAAAAACATCAATCGCCTGCGCAGCATTATCATATTTTATTACTGTGTTCTTTCCCTGATCGATGGATGGAGCAATAATAAGATAGGACTGGTCTTTTTCAAGTCCCTTACCTTCGGTAAGCATTACTTCAAATTTATTAAGGTAATAAAAATCTGACTGAGAAGACTGCCTGAAAAAGAGTTGGAAGTCAACCTGTCCTTTTGTTCCCGTCATTCGGTCATTAAGCTCAAACTCGGGCACATTATTTTTCATTTGCATTTCCATCTTTTCATGCAAATGCTCGGGGAACCCAAGTGAAGAGAGTTCGGTTTTCAATGATTCTAGATTCTTTTGGTTCATAATATTTGGATTATTAAATTGTTGTAAATAACATTGCCAGCTAAACTGTTCAAGTGTTTTTAAACTTTGGCCGTGCTTTTCCACATCCCGGAAGTCTACCCATGGTGGAAAAAAAATTTTGCTGTCATATCCCTGAGATTTTCTTGCGTGTCCCTGGACAATATGGTCGAGTGGAGTACCGGTTAAGTAGGATTTTTCAAGCCTCATAGCGATTCCTTCTACCCTTGAATCCTCAGATAGCCCACTATCATCGCCTCTTCCGCGAAACTTAGCTAGTTCGCTAAGCACCCGATCCATTGCTTGTTGCTGAGATGCAAACAGGCGATAGTCTTCAACCTCTGCCCGCCCATAATTCTTCCAGTTCAATACTTTCATGCGTCCTTCTAGCACCGCAGAATGCACGCCATTATTTTCCATGGCTCCATGATTGATGACCGGTTGCTCAATTATAAGGGCGTAGGAGGCCAAACTGATTTTCATTTCTGGATTGCTGGAGAGGATCAGTTCTATTTTAACCTGTTTACCAGCGAGCTGCTTATCCAGTAATAGGGTCGGCTCTTCCCATGGGGCATCGTATAATTTTGAGACAAAAGGGACCAGCGATTTATCAAAGAGACCGAGTTGTTGAATTTGCTCAGATACGTCTGCGATTTGCTGCGCTTTGTGACGGCTAATCATTACCCGCCTTCCGCTTATCGCCGTTATTTCGGATGAGTACCTCCAGCCCGGTTTTAATTTTAATTTTTACGCGTTTAACTTTTTTCGAAAAGAGGCTTTTTGCTGCGTCTATGCCTGCGCCCGCGACTTGTCCAGCCATTGAGCCGTCCATCGTGATGACATTCATGCCACGCACAGCGTTGTCTGTACCGTTATTTAATGCGCCGGCTAGGACAGCATCGGGGGCAAAAATTCCCTTTATGCCATCAAGACCGTAGAGGGTTAGATCTACCGGGATAATCCGGTTTTCTATTCTTATGGTCTTAATATCCAACAGGAGACGCTGATTGGTCAGTTGGCAAAGTCCAAATAACATTGTCCCGGAAGGGATCATGACTCCGTTAAGCAAAGCACTGTCCAAAAGTTTTACCTGCATGGAAGAACCCTGTTGTAAGACCTGCTTATCTAAAACCAGCCCGCGGATGGCAGAGAACAAAGTCCCGGGACTGGTGGCGTCACCATTTTGTGTTGAAAGCTTTACAGCTTGCGGATTTTGAACCTCGGCAATTTTTTCCATTAAGGTCGTGAGCTGCTTTAATTCTTCATCTTCACCTTTGGGTGCCTGCATCGTTTTCATCAATAACTCAAGCCGATCGACATCGTTTTTCATCCCGAAGCCTTCTTTTTTCTGGCTCGCCTGCTTTGAAAGATTTGGCTCCGCCCCGGTACTTTCAAGCTCCGCGGCAATCCTTCTTAACCGGTCATCGATATCCCGGCTTTTGAGTTCTACGTCCCCCACTGGTTGAAGCTTTCCAATATTTTCGGCAAGCCTCCGCTCGCCCAATTTCCTTAACGAATCCTTACTACTGGATTCATAAAATCCCATTTTATCTACTGGGTCATCGTTTTTGAACTTTGCCGAGGGTAAGGAGGGATTTATACCTGATGATACCTGATTTGAATCTTTTGCTTTGCCGCCGTCTAGGGCAAAAAATCCTAGGGCCAAAAAAGGCAGGATAATTAATGGAAGCGCCAGAAGCACTATCCTTTTGTCTTTTAATTTTCTTTCCATAAGTACTATTTTTTATAAAAAACCTGTGAGCAAACTAATGCAGTAGAGACCAAAAACTGCTGATATCACCAGCAGCCAAATCTTAAGCCAAATCCTGGGAAGCCTTGTTAGGTTTGCATTGATGGCATCCGCCGTTTTTCGCAATATGTGGATGAGCGTAGCCTTAAGTGCCTTGCTAGTAATATTTTCTGACTGATGAGGTGATCGTGCTTCAGTTTTCATGTTAAGGTTTTAATGGTAAATCATTGTTTTCAAGCGTCTCCCAGTTCTGGATTAGAAAACCGTGCGGGTTGTTATCCGATCGGGAAACATTACGAACAGAACCGCGGGTTATCAGTCTTCGGCTAAGCCGTGAAGATGAGCGGATAAGTGTCTGCGTCGCGTAGGCTCGAAACAGGTACGGGGTAGTGCTCAGATCCACAGTTATACTGTCCACGGTAATCACCTGCGAAACATTAGCTGAAATCAATCCCTTGTAATAGCCCTGCTCTTTAAGGTTATCGTAAGCTTTCTTTGCACTTTCATCAGCGAGGTTGAGTGCAGCAGCGATGTTGGTGGCAATTACTTTTTCATCCGGATCGAGTGAGAAAAAATAGTGATGGAACATTTTAATATGATCTTTTAGTTCTACTGCTACATTGTCTTTTCTTTCTGCCGAGATTGCTTCTAGGGCTTTCCCGCCTGCCAGTATGTAAATACGGCCCTGTACCTGGCTTACCATTCTGAATGCCTGCCAAACCGCGCCGATACTTATCAGTATACAGGCCACAACCATCAATGAAGAGAAAGTTTTAATGTGGCGAAACGCAGAATCGATGTTTTTAAGTTTATTGAACATGGTAGTGATTTTATGTTATTGAGATTTACCCGACAGGCGCTCTTTCTGGTAGCTTGCCGATGGTCCACCATCCTTGAAATAATCTCCCTGCGCTCCAGCCGCATAACCCTGGGACTGTTTTCTTGCTGCATCTCCAAATGCATCAACTGCCATTCCGCCTCCCGCAGAGATAGAATTCATACCGGCCGATGAAGTTGAGATCACTAATGCGTTCATTCTGGAAAGAATCGCATTCCCGCCACCTGCGTGAACGACATAGTTTGCTACGTTCGGCACTGAAAAATAGCCCACGATACCAATAATGAGGAAGATCAGGTAGGCGGTATCAGTTGAGGAAAAAAAAGTATCGCCTGCGGCTTCAATCTGAGAGATATCAAGTTTTATCATATTTTCCTGAATCTTGCCCAAAATGCTGCCGAAGATGTTGGCGATAGGCAACCAAAGAAAAATATTCACATACCTGGCAAGCCAGACCGTTAGGGTCTGCTGAAATCCGTCAAATACACTAAAGCCAAGGACCAAAGGCCCAAGAATGGCCAGGACAATTAGAAAAAAAGTACGGAGCGTATTAATGCAGAGTGCTGATGCGGCATACAACACTTCGAGCACTTCTTTCAGCCAACCTTTAATGGAGTTCCGGAAATTGTAACTTTGTTTTTCCATATAAAACTGAAGGTCATTTCCTATGCCGTCCAGAAAAGTTTCACCATTTCCTTCCGGATCTTTTGGGTGGGAATATTTGTACCATTTTTCCCTGTCCCCTTGTCCGGTGTCACCTATATACATTTGCCAGTATTTACTTTCTTTTATCGCAGTTTCTTTAACTTTTAGTAGGGCCTCTATTGCTCTATTAGAATCCGAGACCATGGCACTGGTTGCGGAAACGGTCGGCTGGAGCACGCCATTGATTATGGAAATTACCGAGGGAAACATAACAATGCACATTCCTATGGCAAACGGGCGCAGTAGTGGGTATACATCGACGGATTCTGCTGATGCAAGTTGCCTCCACACCCGCGAGGAGATGTACCAAAGGGCGGCGAAGCCTGCAATCCCCCTAGACACACCAATGAGACGGGAACAAAGCGGCAACATCTCTGCATAAACCCGGTCAAGCACCGGCTGCATTCCAGTAAGCGTCTGAGAGATAGCTTGTGAATAGCTGAGCGAGGGCAGGCAAAATAGGGCAATGGCTAGCCCCAATCCCATGCAAATGGGATGACATTTTTTTTTCATATCTAATCCTTTATGGTTTATCGTAAAGTAATTTTAGTCTTTGGACTGATGACTGCTCGCGGCTCCTCTGGACTTTAAGCAGTTCTGCCTGCTCATTGAATTCCTGTAGAAAAAGTACCTTGTCTCGCACATTTTCGTGGATGCGGTCTATTGCCCGCATCCGCTGACCGTCATCCATGCGAAGTTGTGAGGAGGTGACCACCATCAGCAGCTCATCGAGATTCTCAATGCTTGATGAAAACAGTTGTGAATAAACGTTCGTAAAGTAGTCCAGCTCATCCATGCTGAAGCGTCCGGAATGCGAAAAGCGCTGAAAGGACGAGCGGTAGGTGGACATCAAATTATTTTGCATCGAAATTATCTCCGCGACTCGCTTGTACTTTTTTACCGCAGGATTTACGAGCGAAAGTCCGTCGATGAAAACTTCATGAAGGGAAAAATTTCCCTGGGAAACATTTTTAACGGCCGAGTAACCCCGCGATAAAATTGTGTAACCCCTTTTCATATCTGAAAGGATATTCTTAAGCTGGGAAAGTTTTTCAACGTTGATTAGCAGTTGTTCCACTTCGACACTTTGAGCGGCGGCTCGCAACGAAAACCCGAAGAAAAAAAACAGCAACATCCCCTGATAAATTATTAAAATAGGTTTCATTTAAAATCCTCCATTTTTTTTAAATTCTCTAAGCGCCTGGTTTTTTTGAGCCCGCAAAAGTTTGACAGAGGTGTCAAAATCGGTAGCGGAACGGTAACTTTCCAAAATCCTGTCGTACATGGTTTGAAAGTTTTTAAAGCGTTCCTCTTCACTCATTTCTAGTTTCCCTGCTTCAAGCAGCGCAGACAGCGTTTGAAGAGCTGTTTCTACATTTATTTTTAAATCGTGCTTTACGCTTTCAATAAATTCTATTTCAGGCGGCCCGAATGCAACATCCCCATAATTTCTGTTTGAAATCCGAAAGATCTCCTGCTCCATGGTGAGCAAAGAAGCCAACTTGGGGTGCCCCGAGATTAGCGGATTAACTGCTTTTAGCGAACCGAAAAAAAGCTCATGGAGTCCGAACTCGCCGTCTTTGAACCCCTTAATAAATTCAATACCGTCCCCCGCAATTCTGTAGCCCTTATCTAAGTACCCGGCATAGATTTTCAATGCGATAAGCTGCTCAATGAAGTAACGTTTCTGCGTCTTTTTTTGCTGGGTAAATTCTGTCCAGGTCTGCGCCTTTAGCCCTGACATGGAAAAAAGCAAAAGCGGAAAAACTACACATGCTTTCAATGCCGGTAATGCTTTTCTAAAGTCCATATAACTCCCGTATTTTTGCGGCATCTTCCAAAGAGGAGGCACGCTTTAGTGAAAGACTCGCATTTTCTGCGTTGTAGCGTTTTAGATCTGCATAATTCGCCTCCATTTTCTGCGCCACATCAGCAATAATCTCAAGACGTGCGGAATCTTCCATCTGCGTTTTGAGTGAACTGACTGCTAAAAGCAGTTCATCTAGGTTTTTTATGCCTTCATCCAGAATTCCTGAATAAACTTTTTGCATCGTCAGCAGCTCCTCCTGGGTAAAATGCTTGTCCTTTTCAAACAGCGCCCACGCCCAACGGTATTCATCAAGGATATTTCCTTGTGTAGAAACAACCTCGTGGACGCGCTTGTAGTACGCAATCACCGACTTTACCTTCCATAACGAGGCGTAATACTCCTGATATAAATTCTTTTGCTTCTCCGACCAATCGGCTATCTCAGTAAGCTTAAGTTTTGAAAGCTGATTTTCAAGTACTTTTTGAGCATTCTGCAACCATATTGTTTCGTTCTGCAGGCGTTGCATTTTCAGATCAACTGCCTTGATTACCTTCTTTACCCCTGCCTGTATCACCTCGAGCACAGCAATCTGAGCGGTAGCGCCTTTGGGTAGCGTAACGCAGAGCGTCATGGTGCTTAAGGGAAGAATTACCATATAACTTTTCATAATTTTTTTGATTTTAGAGCCTAGCTGGCCCGGGGCCAGAAAATGTCTTTTCATAATTTCATTTTTAAAAATCCCTGATAACTAAAATTTGCGTGATTAGTCTTGTTTTACATATTTCCGCCTTCCAATTAAAAGAGCGCCGGAATCCGGATAAAAGATGAGTGTCCTTCCATGTCTCAGTTCAGTCATCGCACAGGTAGGCTGGTCATAGACAAGCAACCAGTGTTCCTCCGCAAATTGTCTGCGACCTGGCTTTCCATTGTTCATCAGGTTAAAGCCGGTACGGCGATGGACCTTGAAGTTGTTCCCTTCTTGCGAAGAAATGGATAGCGTATCATCGGCCAGACTAAGCTGACCTCGGGAGTGGTTGACAAAATTTCCAGATGCGAACTTCCGCACCCGATCTGTTTTACAGGCCATTACCACAGCGCTGCAAAACAGAAAAATCAGTGATAGTTTTTTCATGTCGACGTTTTTTAAATCAGTTCTTTCTCTGGCGAAGTTCTTCGGCTAGTATGGCGATACCCTTACTGATGCTTCCGTATCGCTGTGCATATTGTTGTACGAGTAGCTTTTCTTTCTCTTCAGTTGAGTAAGTGAGGTATTCCTCCAGGGAAACTTCGGTGCGGTATACTTTTGAATACTGCCCGCCCAGGGAGATGAAGACTTCTTTGTATTTTTTTGATGGGTCATTGGCGCGGTTCATTGAAAGGATGAGTGCCCGCTCTTTATCGGTCAGCCCCAAAAGTTCCTGAATCATGTCAAATTTATTCTGGTACTTGCTTTGGTCGAGCAGGATTTTGCAATCTGCATTATTGATAATTGCCTGCTTTACAATCGGAGAAGAAATGATATCTTCAACATCCTGCGTAACGACAACGGCTTCCCCAAAGAACTTTCTGACTGTTTTGAACAGGTATTTAATATATTCCGCCATACCTTCCTTGGCGATTGCCTTCCAGCACTCTTCGATGAGGATCATTTTGCGAATGCCCTTGAGTTTTCTCATCTTTGAGATAAAAACCTCCATAATGATGAGCGTTACAGCGGGAAATAAAATCGGGTGATCCTTGATATTATCAAGCTCGAAAACAATAAACCGCTCATTAAGTAAATCGAGCTGTGAAGTGGCGTTTAGCAGATAATCAAATTCCCCTCCACGGTAATATGGGGCAAGGACGTACAAAAAATTCTGCATATCGAAATCCCGGTCCCGCACGCCGTCATTTTCCAGGATTTGGGCATATTGGGTTGAAAGGAAGTCGTAAAAGGAGTTAAAGCAGGGAAATATTTCTGTGTGCAGGGATAGATGCTGGTAATAACCGCCCAGGGCATTTGAAAGGGCAACATACTCTGAACGCCTGAAGCTTTCATCATCCTTTTTCCATAATGCCAGTAAAAGGGTTTTTAGGCTCTCTTTTTTTTCGGTATCCAGCACTTCTCCTTTTCCTAGAAAAAAAGGATTAAACTCGATTGGTGCACTTTCTGAATAAGAGAAATAATATCCGCCCAACATTTCACACAATCCTTTATAGCTGTGACCGACATCTACAAGTAACACGTGAGTTCCCTGGTGGTAATAGCTGTGAACCATATGGTTTGTAAAAAAAGACTTACCCGAGCCTGAGGGACCAAGTATAAACTTATTGCGGTTGGTGATGTAACCTTTATCCATTGGCTCATCTGAAATATCGGTATGGACGGGCTTTCCCGAAATGCGGTCGCCCAGGCGCATTCCAAATGGCGAAATAGAATCCCTGTATGCAGATTCCTGGTTGAAAAAGCAGGAAGCAACCTGGGCAAAGGTGTTGAAAGTATCATTCATGGGAAAATCTGCCGCATTCCCTGGAATGCCTGCATACCAGATTTGTGCAGCGCCATCACTTTCGAGTTTTGCGATGGTGTCCATCACTGACATCGCCGAGCCTACCAGATTTTGCGCAGTTTCGCCATTAGCCCCCTCACCCCATGTCAGAACATTGAAGTGCGCCTTAAGTGGCATGTGACCGAGCGCAACTGCTTCGTTCAGGTAATCATTTACCAATTCCCTGGAGATAGCATTCTCCCGTGAATATGCCGATAATGATTGCAGACGGAGTTTTTTTGCCTCAAGTTTTTTTATCACCGCGTGCGCATCGTCAATAAAGACATACTGGTTATAAATGTGGTTGCAGGCAAGCAATACACCGAGAGGAGAGGAAAAGCCAAGCGAAAATTTCGAGTTGTCTGTAGAGTAGGCATCATAATTTACCCTTGATCCGCACAATGAGGGCAGGTGATCACTATCGGCCATCGTGAACAAGCTGAGCGGCTTATCTCCTATTTTTATTCCTCCCTTGAAATGAATATCCTTAATCTGGGATGGCTGGTTTCTGGCCAACAGAAAACAATAACGTTCAATAATCCCAGGCTTATTGGCTGTACCGGCGAGCTCATCGTCGGTGAGCCGCAGACCAGAAATAAAACCTGAATCCGATAATATCCTTACAAACTGTGAACACTGTTGCTCAAAGCAAGCCTTTAGCGCTTCACATAAAACCTGTGCCGGTACAATAGTTTTGCGCAACAGGTTGCAGTATGCGGAACTTGAGGGCCGGCGGGAAGTCGACTTAAGCGTAAGAAAAAGATAGCACTCATGGCTAAAAAATGGCCGCTCGCGGAAAAACCGTTCACTCGAGCGCATAAGCAGTTCTTCGCCGGCTTTATCGAAGTCAGCTTCGAAAGCCTCAGCACAAAACCAGTCCTGTTTATGGACTATCGCATTTTCGGGCAGGGTACGGATTGCCTTCACCCATGCATGATGCAGCGCATCATAATCATTTTGCGACAGGGTGAAAACCTCTGGTAAGTGCAGGCGGTAAGCAATAGTAATATCGCCATTTACCGAGAGCATGGAATCATCCTCAACAGCATAAACCGGAAATATCTCAGCAGCTTCAATCATGACCTTCCCTCCCTTAAAAATTTACTTTCCATTGTAAATTTCATTCCAGTGAACAACCTGCGGGAACGAAACACCAGGCATGCAGGAACATTGGCTGAAGCGAAAAATTTCATAAGCCCATGTTCACCGAATGTCGCTGAAAGGCGATAAACAGCTATGAAAAGTATAAGTCCAAGTACAAGTATGATTGGCAAAAGCACTATTATTGGCAGCCCTGCCACGTACAGCACAACAAAAAGAAGCAACATAGCAACAAGCCCGATTGCCAAGTAAGCAATGTACTGCGCGATAAGGCCCTTAAAAACAATCGGGCGTGAAACGCCTTTATTGACTTGATATATAGCAGACATAAGTTAAATTTTAAAGGCCAAAAAATGATTGGAGTACGGTTGCGACTACGACCAGAAATATGCAGCTGCCAAACCAGGCGGCCGCAACCTTATTGGTATCGGGTTCACCTGCGTTCCACTTATTAAAAACTTTTACTGCGCCTATGATGCCAACCACGGCACCAATTGCATACATCAAATCGCACCCTGTATCAAAGTAGCCCTTTACTTTGTCAGCGGCTTCCTGAATACCTGCGTTTCCATCCTGTGCAAAACAGGAAATCGTGAACAGGCAACTTTGCATTATCCAGACACAAGACAACATTGTAGATTTCGAAACAATATTTCCTTTAATACTTTTCATTTTAGTTTTCATTTCAATATATTTAAATTTTTATTCAATTGGATTTAGTCCCATATATTCTCTAGTTCTTGTTTGGATAGTAAAAATGGTGCGTGGGCTTTAATGAAGCTATTGATCTGCGCACATGCCGGATGGGAAGCCATTGGCGGATAGCGGAGCTTCATCGCTTCAAGCAGTCCGAGAAAATCTCCCTTATCTCCGTCGTTTTCTGCAAGGAGGGTAAAAATCTCTTTGAGTTCGGCAATGATGTCTGATTTGAGCCCAACCTCCCCATTTGTTTCTGGTGCAAATGAGACTTCAGAAATTGATGAAGATCGCAGTCCCTGAGGGGTCTTTGATAAGCCCATAACCGAAGGCTGCACTGGCTGTGGTTCTTGAAAGTGCGGGACATCCTGCTGACCATACGATGTGACCGGAACAACACCTGATGGCATACCCCTGGAAAGTCTGAAAAATGATAAACATTCCTTTCGATACACCGTTAATGCAACGCCTGCATACCAAAGGAAATACGTTGCTCCTACGCAAGCAAAAAAGGCTGACCATGAATAACTTTGAAGCATGAGAATTTCTTTTAACCACTGCTACTTTGCAGATGGGTATAGCAAAGGTTCGTAAAGCGCAAAACAGTATTTAGGTAAATGGAGGTACTACTGATAAATAAAATATATTCCGAGAAGACTTAGTTATGAATATCTATAAATTAATGCGCTCAGGCTTATTACTTTGCTCAATAGCCTTAAGCTCTTATGCCCACGACGCGATCACCTGGGAGACATTTTCCAACGGCAGCAAAGTAACAGATACCGTCTCGCTTGGCGATTATCTGCCATAAAAAGATAATGTTGTTTATGTAGAAGTGTGGTTGAGCTACCGAAATACCGCCAAAGCAAAACTATACTCCCTTGCGAAGCTGGCAATCCAGAAAACCTTCACAAGCAATAAAACGGGTACCTCAAATATGATCTTGAGTCTGGGATTTGCAGCATCAATAACTTTTATGACATCAGCGATATGACGGCCTTAAGCGCACTGGGTTCAAGCCCAAGTACACACAAATACTATTTCAATGCGCTGAGATCAATCATTGTAAAAGACAATAAATATAAAATCAAAATGGAGGTGCCACAATATCATATGGGCAGTCATCGGGATATAGGAGCTATACTGATTTTCAATCCCAGAGTATGCCCGTAAGTAATCTTGCAAATTCAGGGCAAACATGAAATGCCAGAGAATGCGGGTATTAAAACCCTTAACGACAAGATGCTAGTGACTTTCAACTTAGTTCAAAAGGAGATTTCACAGGAACTCGATACGGATTTTTAAACTAGTGTGGCCCTTCACAGGGCCGCACCAATTTCATTTGGGACACATATGGCCGTGTCCAACGGGGATTAGGATGGCTAGCCCTCTGTTACTTGTCATCCTGATCCATTTTTTTCAGCAGTGCATCTTTTAAAGAGTCGACAAACTGTGTCCTGCTCAGGCGTTTCCTTGCTCTGATTTCCGAGAATCGCTTTGCAGGAACGCCTATTGAAATAGCGAGGTGCTCTTCAAGCCATCTAAAAACCTGGGCCAGCCCAGCCTGTCCATTATTAAGCTGCCCACTTAAATGTAATGCATAGCCAAGCTCAGCCAGGTGTATTTTATCTCCTGTCCATCGAAGGTCAGATTTCATTTCTCCAGGATTAAAGCTTACTAGCGGATGGCGTTTAACAAAATTGATGCGTTCAATGAGCCATTCCTTGAGCATATCGAAAGCTCGGAACTTAGCAAATAAATAATCTCCCGGAGAAGAAAATATCGGTTCCAATTCCGGCTGCTCAGGTAAAAGTGATTCTGAAAAATCGGCTTTCCTTAAAAAATAGAATCTGTCAAGTTCTGATAGATCCATTCTATAATACTGGTACTGAAAGGGGTGACAGAGCAGAAATCTTTCAACCACTCGGAGTTCGCCTTCCAGGAAAACCTGCTGAAGCTCGGCACCTCCAGAGGGCATATTGGTCTCGATTAAATAGAGTTCCGAATGAAATATTTTCCATTTGTAAAATGCGGGCTTGATGACCTTAAAAAAGTGTATTTCTTCGGCTTCACTTAAAGATTCGTTTTCGATAAAAAACATCCTTAATTTTTCAAGCGAATCGCGTGAGACCTTTAAACCCTTTCTCATCTTCACAAAAGGATTGTTTTCCTGACTCGAAATTGAAGCGATTTCATCTTCCAATTGCCTGAGGAGTCTGTTGCTAACTTCCTGTATCATAATTATCTGATTTATTTGTCTTCAAACCTACTCTGATAAAATTCAATCGGACTATTTTGAACTTAAATGGGCTGATATTGAACTAAACCGTTGCGCTTTTGACCTGTTTGCGCTCAAAAGTGGATAGAAGCAGATATCATATCCGACCGCGACGGACGCTTTCCTTGAGCTCATCTTCCAGCTGATAGCGGTAAAACCTATCTCCACCGGGCATTTTGATTGGGGTCAGTACGCCTTGCTTCACCTTTCTCTTGTAAGTACTTTCACTAATCTGAAGATATTCCTTGACTTCCTGCCTGGTCATCTGGGGTGCATCGGCGGAGACAGCACCGGCTGATTGCTGCAGTTGTAAGTACCTTAAGATTTCATAAATTTTGCGTAGGATGTCGAGTAGAGCGTCGATCTTATTCATAAACAAGGGTTTAAGATTGATAAAAAATAAACTGTACAAAAAAAGCCTGAAGTTGGGCTGTTGTCAAGTTTCATGAGGGTGGCCCTTTTTGCCACCCCACAGCTTGTCGTCAAATCAAATAGAGCGCCCTTTAACTTCATCACCGCTATCAGTCTTCTTGGTCCGACTGTAACGCACTCCGGTGTAATTATTTTCGATAATGATGAACTAGCGTTTAAATTCAAGGCGACGCTTAAATCAACGACATGAATTTTGAACTTGAATATCTCTGGAACCTTTGTACAGAACAGTCAGCGAAAAACCAATCGGTTAAGCAGAAGCACAACCTTCAGAAGGAATTTACTGCTGAATCGGACCGTTTAAAAAGAATCTATCTATTCTTTGTACCTCAGCGGGATCTGTCCCTGGCAGCATTCATCCAATTTCACCAGCATAGTTTGTCCAGGCTTCTGGCAGCTATGGAAACAAGCGGCGAATCTTCGCATGCCAGTCAAGAAAAACCGTCGGCTGACCCGGGACTGTGCGGCGTACTGGATGAATTGCTCGAATTCTTAAAATATAATTTCCCGCGGGAATTCGATTTCAGCGCGAGGCTTTGCAACACGAGTTTACAAAGAGAACAAGGCTCGCAACAGGTGGCAGAATTAATTGATAATAAGCTCGAAGAGAAGCACATTAGTCCCGAACTTTGTGCGATACTTACATCCGCTCTTTCCCTATCGGACAGAGAACATTTTTCTTACGAGGATATTGGTTATATCCAATTTCTTTCCGGACTGATTCATAAAGACCTGGAACGCCTTGATTCAGATCAGTCACTTGTAGATTTATTAACCCGTCACAACTTCAACAAGCTTCAGTTTCTGGAATTCCTGATTGACCGGATGAGCACTGAGCTGGAAAGCGCACTAGAGATCTCTGAAAAATATAAATTTCTGCTAATTGTAAAAAAAGAAACCGAGCAAACTGTTTTTGAAAAAGATATCCAGTATTCCCGCCTAGTTCCTCCGCTTTCAAGATTAATCCTAGAACATCTGGAGTCTGAGCGCCTTTTTTTAAAGGAAATCGACCTCTTAAGTACAGAATGGGTAAATTCAGGACTGCTGGAGGCAAACTATAAGGTATCACTAACAGTGAAGCAGCTGGCCTTTTACATCTACTTAAATGTTGAATGCGGCATCATCACGGAACAGCGCGCGAAGAAAATACATCAGTACGCTATTGCTCATCTGGAGAGCCATGAAAAAAGCGGGATTTCTGAAAAAAGCTTTAAAAATGCCTACTATCTTCATCATGCCGAAGATATCAAAAAGGTTATGGAAAAAGTCTCAAAGATGCTGGCCATCGCAAGGGAGCGTTACTAACCTAATTGTGATCATAAACTTGGTTGAACTTTCATAGGGATACCCAGATTTTTTACAGTACCAAATGGTGGTTAGCGGTGGCTGTTTTAGCCACTTGACAAAGGAACACAGAAAGCTTCCTTTGCGCTAAAAAAAATGAACAACAACCAGCTTTTTAATTATCTGGAAAAAATATTTCCAGTTAGTTCCGCACTACTGGCCTACCTGGATGTGGCCTTGACAGAATTCCATTTTGAAAAGAACCAACTGATAGCTGAAGAATTTTTCTTAGACAATCCCTTGGTCTTTTTAATGCAGGGCACAATTAAGATAAAGCTTCAGGGGCTTAAAGAGCCAGGTCAACACGTTATCAGGTTTTGCTTTGATGATTCATTTGTCCCCGCCATTGCTGAGCCTGACAAAAACGATTATCTAAAAACTACCACAACAATCGATGCCTGTCTGCTAAAGGCTCTTCCGCTTAAGCATGAGTATAATCTGTATAAGCTTTTCCCGGAGTACCATCAGTTGATTGATAGACTGCATCGAAATCAGTTGACGGAATTATTAACCTTTATATTCCATTTAAGATTTGATGAGGGGCATGAACGTTTAGCAGATCTTATCAATATAGAGCCTAAAATATTCCAGATCGCATCAATAAACGATATCGCAGCAGCGGTAGGGGTTCATTCCCATACCTTAAGCGGCTACCGTAAACCTTGAGAAGTCAATTTCCTGCATGCGAGCATTGATGTAATCGATATTCGATGTTTTATCCGCCATGTCCGCATTGAAGGAGTCGACAAGACCTCAACTTTGATTCATGGAAAGCACTAATATTAAAAATGACCATGCAGGCTACTTGTTGAAATTGGGCATATATGCACTTATAATTTTGTGGGTGTACACTGCGGGCTCAAAAGTCCTGGACCTGACTGATTTCAGGCGTCAGCTTTCGCTTCAGCCATTTGGGACCAGTATCAATTCGGCCTTGGTAATCTTACTTCCGACTTTGGAAATTCTTGCAGGTCTCTTGCTGGCGATAGAGAGGACCAAGGGCTTAGGTTTATGGTTATCGGCAGCTTTACTGACTGCATTTACAGCTTATGTCTTTCTGGTTCTTATTGGCCACTTCGCAAAAATGCCATGTAGCTGCGGGGGCATACTTGCATTTTTAAGCTGGAGAAGCCACCTCATTTTCAACATGGTTTTCCTGGGCATTAACCTGATTGCGCTCTATAAAATAAACATAAAGAAAGGAGGAAATGGAGCATAGGCAAGAATAAACGGTCAGCAGCGAAGCACAGTAACTGCCGGTAATTGATAAAAAAATAAATTTTAAACAAAACTTTAGCTTTTTCAAGGTAAAAAGCATTCATTAAGATGAAAAATTTAAAAATTAAAACAGGCCTACTGGCCTTTGTCTTCGGATTGGCAATTGTTTTCTCACAGTCCGCTTTTAAGTATGTGAACAATGGCGGCAAGGCTGTTGCAAGCCGAACCTTTTATTACCATGGCCCAAATACTTACACCCAGGCTCAGGTTGAAGATGAAAGCAACTGGAGCATTGCACCACCTGAGGATTTGTGTAACAACGTTAACCAGGCTGCCTGTGAAATTATCGTGGACGAAAATTTCGTGGACAATCCCTCAACGCCAACCCCAACACTGAAGTCCAGCCTAAATCTTGTTTCAAGCTACAACAGCGGAACTTCGTCAGCTTATATCACCAGCTCTGATGATCCATCGATGACTTTGGAAAACAGGACCAAATAAGCTGATTTCCCATCAGCGCTAAAGGCGTGTTGCAAAAATGAAGGCAAGGCCATCCAGCCTTGCCCTTCACCTCATTAACCTATTTTAACTACTATCACTACTACTAATTTTGCGCGATTCCTGTCTGTTCAACAATATCAATTGGAAGTGGCAAAGCATAAAATGGGACATTAGCTTCCAGCCTGTAAATCTTCCCCTGATAATTTCGAAGTGGAACAATATTATTTCCCTCTTTATTTAATCTTTTAAGATCTTGCCACCTGATGTTCCGCATTAAAAGCTCCTTCCTCCGCTCTACACGGATCTTTTGTAGCGCATCTTCTTTTCCGCTGGCTGTAATCGAAACGTAGGATACCGTATTTTTCCATCTGGACTTAAGTAGCAGGTTCAAATCGTTCATTGCTCCAGAAATATCCCCTGCCCAGGCCTTGCCTTCTGCACGGTTAAGGTACATTTCATCTGTTGCAAGTCCGCTAAACAGAGTAAATGCTGATGATGCATAGGTACCTTTAAACTGCTGGTAAGCGCCATTGACCCTAAAGTAAGCGCGTCTGCGTAAATCATTCAGGTCATATGAGGAATAAAGTGCCGTGTCAATCCTGGCTGTATTTGGAAAATGGACACCAAAACTTGAGGTCATCTCGGAATAAAATATGGTTTCTTTGTTGAACCTTTTGAACGGTACATTGGTATCCAGGCCGAGGATGTCGTTGTCGGAATTAAAATTCATGAGCGCCGATTGAATTTTAAGCGCCTGATCCGCGTACAAGGAAGCTTTCTCGTAATCTCTCATATATAAAAACACGCGTGATAAAAGCGCAAATGCTGCTGCTTTGCAAGGCCTTAAGGTATTAATTTGTTGATTTGGGAGAGCGCCTGCAGCTTCTACTGCATCACTTATCACACGTTCAAGGCACGCCTGCACACTTGCACGCTGCGAGGGGACATTAAAATCGCTCTGAAGCCTAAGGACAATTCCAAGGTCCTGTGCTGATTTTTGACTGTCATAACCCAGCCCGAACTGAGTTGTCAGTGCAAAAAAATAAAAGCTTCTAAAAAAGAGTGCCGAGCCTTTAATATTATCCCAGGCCTGGGCATTGACTGTGTTGCGCTCAACCCCGGAGAGCGTTTCCAGGCAGAGATTTGCATTATATACCGGCAGGTAAGCTTCGGACCAGTCATTCTGGTATCGGTAATCGACTTTTGTCCAAAAATAAAGATCCCTTGAGAACTGGTTCAAGGCATTCAGGCCACTTTCGGGAATAAAATAGTCATCGGCAGAGGTTTCCCCATATGAAGGCGAGCGCTGAAAGTTCATTTTATCGGCATCATCCATTATTGCCTGCAAGTCTCCAAGAGTTTTGGGGATAACCAGTTTTGCATCTGACTTTACTTCCAGGAATTTTTTGCAGGATATGCTGGCGAGTACCAAAATGGCCACTCCGACAGAAATTATAGGTATTTTAATTTTCATCTCTTTTGTTGTTTAAATTTAAAAGCTACCCCTTATGCCCAGGGTATAGGCTTTGGATATACCAAAAGTTTTAGGGTAATCAGGATCTATTCCTAATTTATTTTCCCTCCATATCACCCCCAAATCAGCAGCGTTAAGGTATAGATCAAGCGTTCTGAATGGAAACTTCCATTTTTGTGCTGGAAGCTGATAGCTGAGATTGACGTAATCCAGACGAATCTGGTTTGCACTTATCACGTTAACTTCAGAGCCAACATAAAATGCGTCCCTTGAGCTGTTAAGGGGGTATTGAAAGGATGGAACGTTTGTTTTAAGTTCATCCCCTGGCTGCTGCCACCTTAAGGCGTAGTCCGCATGACCAATCCCTGAATTTACTAACGATGCATAACTGATAGTAGACTTGGTGGTGTAATAGCCAAGCTTGTAACTGAAATTAAAAGAAAGGACAAAGTTTTTGTATTGGAAAGTGTTGACTAGGGAGCCGAAATAAACCGGGCTGGTTGGACCAACAAAAGCCACGTTGTCTCCTGTCCTACTGGCCTCGGCGAAAATAGCATTGTAATCTGTGCTCAGATTTCCATTAAGGTAGCCTTGCGGATTACCATTCGCATCCAGCCCGCCCCATTTATATGCAGCAACGGCATACAGTGGCTTTCCGACTATGGGACTTATCCCGTTGCCACCATTCACCAGATTGAGTATTGTTGCATTAGTAGAGGCATAAAAGTATTTTAGCGTTCTGGTCTGGTTAGAATTGAAATAAAAATCTGTATTCCATTTTAAGCTGGTCGAACTTATATTTAATGAATGCAGTTCGGCATCAATGCCATACCCTTCCATATCCGCCACATTTTTTAGCACAGTTGCTGCACCGCCCCATGTGGTGTAATCATATGGGGCTGGGCCGTAGAGGTCACTGCCATGCTTTCTGAAATACCCAATACTTCCTCGCAATCTGTTTTTTCGAAGCGCGAAATCAGCTTTTATGTTAAACTGTGATAACTGTTCCCAGCTTAAATCCGGATTATTGATTGCCCTTATCCTGGCAAAGGGCAAGCCTGTCACGGCACTGGTGGCATAATTGGCAACTGCAGAAGCGGTTTTCAGCAAATCCACATTCCCACTATACCCATAAGTTGCTGTGAGCGTTAATTCTGGTAGCCAGTGAATGTTGTAAAATGATTCGTCGGATAGTGACCAGCCAAGCCCTGCCGACCAGAGCGGATTCCACTGATCATTTGTATTAGCTCCAAATATATTCGAACCGTCTTTGCGCACGCTCCCGGAAAGCCTGTATTTTCCTTTGAAAGTGTAGCCTGCATTTGCATAAAAGCTCAGAAATCGATATTGGGTGTTACTTAGATTATTGCCCGCTGAAGGAATTTGCGCGGTGCTTCCGGTAATGAAGTTCGGATAACTGGAAATAAAGTCAACATTTGTATACGTGAGTGGATCCTCCAAGTAACCATAAATTACATTCCCACTCCCGCGGGTCTGTGCCATGCGTGCTTCGAACCCGGCAATGGCATTAATGGAATGCCTGCCGATATTCTTATCCAGATTCAGCTGGAACCTACCAGTTTGCGAGTTGGTTTCATCATTGCTGGTGGTCAGTATACCGCCATACGGAAGCAGGTAACGCAGTACGCCCGTGGAGCGGTTTAACTGCGTGAAACTATTGATCAGGTTCCTTGCCTGGTAACTTTCCACGCTGGCGTTTGTTGTCCCTTTGCCATCTTGCCTTTGATATTGATAACTTAAATCAGCACTCAGGAAATCAAAAATCCTTTGCCGTAAAATTACGCTTCCAAATATCTCCCGCTGTGACCTTGATGATATATTTTGTTTGTATTCTTCTGTCGGATAATACTTCCAATCCAGCAGCCGCCCATTTCCCAAGGTATCAACAAATGATTGGCGGTAAGAAAATGCGAGTGGTAAAACCCGTCCATTGGTATCCCGAAACGATAAATATGCAGGTAGCCTTCCTCCGCTCGTCAGAGAATTGTATGCCGGGGCACCTGATGTGGTTGATAGTGAGGAAATCCTGAAATTAGTTGCAACGCTAAATTTTTGTGAAAATTTGAATTCCTGATTAAACAGTAAGTTCAGCCGGTGGGATTTAGCGTTCGTTTCGCCCCTAGCATTATCATAACTTCCTGACAGATAGTAGCTATTCTTTTCCGATCCTCCCCTCAAGTTCAAGCCATACTGCATGGTAAGGGCATGGCGATAAAATTCGTCAAGATAGTTCTGGCGGGCATCCTGGGTTTTCAGTTGCTCGAGTGAAGAGTTTGCCTCGGTGGCTGTTAATGTCCCTCTGCGCTGCGCCAGCAAAATTTCGACGGCAGGCGTCAGTGCCTGGTAGGGAATGTTTATGCGGCTATCAAAATAACCTTTGGAGAAAAGAAATTTTTCGACATCAACATAGTCGGCTGGTGTGATCTGAGGAGAAGAAAACAAATCTGGCATGGTCCTCAAGGTCGCATTGGCGTTGAAGGAAACGATTACCTTCTGGTTCTGCTTTCCCTTGAAAGAAGTAAGTACGATAACCCCATTGCCAGCCCGCGCACCGTAAATCGAGGCGGCAGAGGCATCCTTTAATATTGTAGCGCTTTCTATATCCAAGGGATTTATGTTGTTGATATCTCCTTCATAAATAAATCCATCAAGAACAATAAGGGGATCCAAAGGACCATTGATCGTTCCCAAACCCCGGATGGATATCCCGGTTTTATTTTGTGGGTTTCCATTCGCCTTCCCCACATTCAAAAGCAGCCCGGAACTTTGCCCGAGCAACCTGTCGAGAATGTTTGTGCCCGTCCGTGCGCTAAGCATCTTATTGTCAATTACAGAAACAGAACCATTAATTTCATTTCCTTTGACGGATTGGTAGCCTGTGTTTATTTCCACGGTCCCCAGTTCTGTTACAGCGGGAACAAGTTTGACTGTTAGCGGTTTTTCCAAGTCCGACAGACCTTTAATCACCCTTTCAACTGAAACAAAGCCAGTTGCACTCACCTTCAGCGTATCGGGAAATCTCAGTATTGCCACCGAGAAATTGCCTTCCATATTCGCAAGTGTCATTCCCCCGCTAGCCCGGACTGTGGTAGTGATGGCATTAACCTTATCAGCAAGTACTACGTTCCCCTTCAGGGTGCCAAGTATTTTTCTTTTCGGTATTTCCTGACCTAAAGCGTTAAGGCCTGAAAGCAGCAGCAATAAAATTCCGCCAACATATAATATCAGGAGCCGTTTGGCCTTTTCCATTGTATTTATATATCTCATCTTAAGGCTGTTTTACAGGTATATTAATATCTAGCCCGGCGATAAGTCGCCTGATGCTTCCCTCTTCAAGCGACTCGGAATCCGTAATCGCTTTAACACGGCGATCGGCACCAATCCATACATAATGCGGATAGTGGTAATGCTCAAACAGCTTTTTAGTCTGCTTGGTCACCACGACAGGCAGCAAAATTTCTTCACGATTCTCCTTCCTTTTTTGAAGGAAATTTTCGACCGTAGAAAAGTCGTCCCGGCCAGAATCCGCTACCAGTAACACCTGCATATGGTCACTGAAATTTCGTTGGATTTCTATAACATGTGGAAAAGCTGAGATACAGGCACCGCACCAGGTACCCCAGAAGTCAAGAATAAGGGCTTTGCCCTTGTAATCCGAAAATTTCAAGTTTCCGTGCTGGACATTCAAAGCCTGATCAAAGAATAGATCAGGAACCTTATCCCCAATAAGTAATGGTATAACTTCTTGGAATGTATTTTTCTTTACCGTCTGCCCTTGAACACTCACCTTTAAAAAAAGGCAAAGCGTGGCCACGACGATCAATATCATCGATTTTTTCATAAAATTTTAAGTTAGTTGATTTAAATATTTAAAACCATAAGGGAATGGAAGAAGAAACGGAACAGGCGAACCAATACCAAATTTACAATCTAGATATAACTGTTCCGTTTTCTAGCGGTTTAGCTAGACGGGATTTTTAGGCTTCAGTGCATATAACCTGTCGAAAGGACAAGTTAGCGGAACCGAGGGTTGAATGTTGAGAAAATTCGGGAAATCAAGCGCAAAGCAATCCCAATCAAAAAGAATTAATGATTCAAGATTTTTCCAGATGCAATGTATTTGATTCATACCCGTATTGGTTATACGAGTCTTGTAAAAAGAGCACTATAGCAGGGCTCTAAATACCGGATTGCAGGTTTCTCACGACCTATGAAACGATATACAATAGAGCCCACAACTCTATAGTGTGTACGAAAGTACGCAAAATATAGTCATGGGCATTAGTCTATTGTCTCTTTCAATTGGCAAGTGTGAGAATTTGCAATCGAGACTCTTGAATAATACCACTTAAGTTTTAGGAGCAACTTTCTCCCTTTGATTGAGTAAATATAGGTAAAAAAATGCAAAAAACCTCACTATACTGGGTCGACCCCTAAAAACTTTATTCTTTACTTCGTTCAAATGGGTAAGGCGTCGGTAATCGAACAATTCGTGATCGATAAGGTACGAGAAATTAGGCTCTTAAAAGAAGTTAGCCAAGCGAGCCTGTCTATTCAAATGGGTTTAAGCGCTAAATTTGTTGGAAACGTTGAAAGTCCAAATCAGCCCAATAAATACAACATAAATCATTTGAATAAAATTGCTTTCATTCTAGGTTGTTCTGTAAAGGATTTCTTTCCTGATGTACCAATTGATATTGAACTGCAAAAAACTTATAATAAATAATATTACCCTCTTTTAATCATTCCCGTCTGAACTTTAATTTATTTCTATGATCTAAATCGTCCATCTATTAACCAAACTCTCAACAGCTTATGAAAAGTAAGTTAAGATGTGTTATCATCGATGATGAAAAGCACGCCATCACCCTACTCACTGGGTACATTGCAACTATCCCATTACTAGAACTCGTAAAGACCTTTACGGATCCAATCAAAGCCCTTTCAAACATTTATTCAGAAGACAAGATCGACATCATATTCCTTGATATTGAGATGCCCCACATCGATGGAATTGAATTGGCTACTCAACTAAAGTCTAAGTCAAAAGCGATAATATTTACAAGCGCATATCAACAGTATACAATTGATGCATTTGACTTACGGGTAACTCAGTTTCTTGTGAAACCAATTAAGCTATCCAAATTTACAAAAGTGCTAATGGATGTCATTGATGTTGATTTCGCTGATACCGAAAAAGGAGGAAAAAATATTGTGTTTATAAAAACCGGCGAAAAAGGAAAGCTCACCAGAGTGCATAAGCAGGATATTTTATATTTTGAAGGTGCAAAAAATTATGTAAATATGGTCACAACTCAATGTGAGCAACTGGTATACCTGACCTTGAAAGAAGTAGAAGAATTGCTTTGTTCGGATCTATTTTACCGGGTGCACCGTTCTCACGTGATCAATGCAAAAAAAATCGAAAAAATTGTTGGTAACACGATAAACTTAGGAAGCGGCTACCAGGTACAGATGGGCAATTTTTATAAGGATGGTTTGATTAAATTTTTAGAAGAAAAAACGTTGATGTCCGGCCGAACATAATCTTTAATTATCCTTATTTCCCATTGACCACATGGGTACCGGTGGAAAGGATAATAATACTTGTTGCTGTAGGGTCTGTGCTCAGACGCTCTTGCTGTGGTGCTGATCTATAAACGAATACTGTTCTTTTGACCAACTTTTTAGGGCTTTGTTTCATGCTTTTTTTTCTTGAAACTAGCCTGTTATTTACCTTCAATATAAGTTATTACACCGCGGATAGTGGTGGTTACACCAGTGTGAATCTCGCCTACATGAAGAAATTTTTAGCGAAACTAGACAGCTACAAAATCCATATAAGAAGCTGGTTGCTTTTTATCCCGATTGAAATCACGGTAGTTGGCTTGGCGTCCGGTGTTTTCGGAAGTCCTGGTATTTATATTGTGCATTATGCGTTAAACATCGCATTGTTCTACCTATGTGGGGATTTGATTTACCCACTGGTATTTAAAAAAAGAATCGTCTGGATTTGGAAGTTGCCATTATCGTTGTTGGCAATTTATTCGTGCTATTTATTCGTTAACTATTTCGTGGACTATTATATAAACAAACATACCTCATGGCTGCTCTTTGATAAAATCATTTTCAATAGCCGCTACGCATTTGGGGTATTGTGGAGGGCCTTACAATTCATGGGCTTTTCTGCCTTCTATTATCTTTTCAAAGCGTATAACCGGGCAATTTTGACAAAGGCACAATTGGAACAGGACAGATATAATTCTATGCTAACCCAAAAAGAAACAGAGGTTAAGCTTAGCTATGCAACTAATGCATATTTGAAAGCACAAATAAATCCCCATCTACTATTTAACACCCTAAGCGCAATCTACACGGATATCTATATGAGCTCGCCACGTTCCGCGGAAGCAGTTATGACACTCTCGGAAGTAATGAGGTTTAGCATTGATTGTGAAAACACAGATGAATTGATCACATTAGGAGAAGAGATTGACCAGGTAGAAAATTTAATCAAGCTTCATCAGACCAGGTTCGAAGATGAATTGAATATTCAGTTTACATACGAGGATGAATTAAGAGCTGTGAAGTTCATTCCTTTGATTTTATTAACAGTTGCGGAAAATCTTTTTAAGCATGGGCTTCATACGGATCAAAACATTCCTGCAACACTTAGCTTAAAACTAATCGAGGATACACTTACCATTACTTCCCGGAACTTGATAAATCAAAATAAAAAGAAAACTGGATTTGGAAAAGGACTTGAAAATATCCGGCAACGGATATCCCTGATATATGCAAAAGATGCTCAGTTCGACGTTCAAAGTGATGAGAAATTTTTCAGGCTAACCATTAACGTAAAAGGTGTAGAAGTTGAAAAATAAACACTGTCAGACTAAGATTACAAGATTGCTACATCCCTGTCAGGGATAGCAACAGCATCCTTTTGGAACAAAAGATATCGTGGATAGCCCGGCCAAAGGGACAGCCGAATTACTTCAAGAGTGACTAAAAAAATTAGACTCAACAGGCATGGCGGTCTGTTGTTCAGAAACTTATTTGCTATTATTTTAGCAATACTAGTGTTCGTGACATGATAAGTAAAGCATCAACACCAGAGCGGATTTTATTATTTAAAGATAGGGTTCTAGTCGTTTCACAAGTAAAGGGCGACCTGTCCTTATTTAGAATTATGTCTGATGGGGTTTTCAAAGGGTATATCCAGAAACGCGGTGGCGACTTTTTCAGGGTGGATGGCAGTTCAATAAGTGACGAAAAACTTGTTTTTCTATGCGAAGCAATGATGTAATATTCATAGCTGGTTTTGGAAACGAGCATAAAGTCGTGAAGTTAACTTCTTCTAATGGCCGTGACGGCAATATTTATCATATCATGATGGATAATTATTATTCTGGTATGATTATAAAAAGACTTAAATGGGATGTTTGTTTCCAGATTTACACCGACGAATACACGCAAGCAGAAGTTGATACCTTAATTGGAAGGGTGAGTGGCTATATAGACATAACGGATTTATGAAGTCACAAAAATTCAATTGCACCATGACTGCATCTTCTTGAAAGTTAAGTTTAGTAAAGAGAATAACTTCTCCGCGTCAATGGACGATATTTGCTGAAGCACCGAATGAATCGTAGCTAAAACGAATACTATTACGATTGAGGTAAGAATCTGATTAAACAACATTATCGTTGACATTTAGCATTTTAAGAATCAAGGTCAGTTGATTTGTCGTGACGCAATGAAGTAAATCAAAATAAGCAATGAGCAAATCTTCAAAAGGAAACCGATTGTTGCTGGTCTTCTCCATGGTTTTTTTGTTGTTTTTTGCTGTTTGATGAATTCTGCATATCCTGACCGATATTTTGCTTTTCGCATTCGGTTCTTAATAAATCGGAAATGTCCTGTTTGATGCGTTTGTAATTTTCCTCTACGTCGAGTGGACTTAAGTTCCTTACGAGAGGGATTTCCTGATAACCCTTTTCTTCTAACTCAATTGCTGCATGGTCATTCTGGATTTCTGCGTGAAACATTTTCAGCTTAATGCGCTCTTCAGGATTATCTGCAACCATGCCTACGAATTCACCGGAACTCAGGGCAGCTATCTTACTTGCAGGGATCGCATAATCCATCTGCATGGCTTTGGTGATCGAAGTATCGGAAGAATTGATGCTCAGTGAATCTTTATGCTGTGCGATTTTACCAAAGTTTTCAGACAAGGTTTTTGCAGTTGAGCCTGTCACCTGTCCGGATATTATGTTGCCGATAATACCTGTGATCACATCGGCCTCCTCGGCGCCATAGTCTTTTTTCAGCTGACTAAAATCCTGAACAGCGAGGCATGTTGCAACCTTGTTACTTCTCGCGGTCGCGATCAGGGAATCCATGTTATTAAAGTAAATGGTCGGAAATTCATCAAATATAAGGCTGCTCTTAAACTGGTTCTTCCTGTTCACCAGTTTTATCATCCGGGAAATATATAAAGAGAGCACTGCACCATATACCTGAAGTTTTTGGGGATTATTGCCTACACAAACAATTTTAGGCTCCAAGGGATTGTTAATGTCAAGGGTGAAATCATTCCCGCTGAGGACATAATACAACTGGGGCGAAGAAAGTCTTGCCAGTCCAATTTTTGCTGATGCTATCTGCCCTTCTAGTTGCGCCATGGCATTGTTGTTATAGGCAGAAATGAAGGGGTTGATTAAGACCAGGATTTCATCCTGCGTTTTGAGTACTGCAAACAGTCTGTCATAATCGCTTTGCATAAGTTCGATGACATGTGGCAGTGTACAAAAGCGCCCACCCTCGAACCTGCGCAGGTACCATATGCATGCGGTAAGGAAGTTTATTGGCGACTCCACAAAAAAATCCCCTTGTTTTTTTATCCAGTCCCTGTTGAGTCCCATCATTATGGTTCGCGAGGCTTCTGTTGCATCTGTTATATCATCCATAGCCAGGGGATCCAGTGGATTGCAGCGGTGAGAGCAGCTCAAATCATCGAAGTTTATCACAAAAAAGCTAGGTTTGATTTTGTAGCTATCATAGTTACGCAGCAATTTATTGTAGGCAATTTTACTCAGGTCATCGAATTTAAAGTCATAGATAAACATTGAGAAACCCTTTTTTATATGCTGGTCAATAATGTGGCGAATGACAAAATAAGACTTCCCTGCCCCAGGTGTTCCCGCCACTAACAGTCCCCGGAATGGATTGATAATATTTATATAGCTGTTTCTAACTTCTTTGCCCAATCTGTATTTTGCCGGCAGGTTAACCGAATACTCATTGTCAAGCAATCTTTCCTCCTGTGGAAAGGTTTCATTCTCTTCATTAAAAATATCTTTTTTCAGGCTTTGCTTAATTATCCGAGATAGCCTGATGCCACCGGCAAGTACCATGAGATAACCGGCACTGGTGGTGAGTATGTAGGCTAACGCGCAATACATTTTTGGAAAAGGTAAATACAAAGCAAACGTTGAAGTAAAATACACAGTCGCGCCTGCTATCAAAAGGGTAACCATAAGCCTGACATCAATTGCTTCTTCCTTTTTTCCTTTAGCACCAATCAGGGAAATGATAAGTAGCAGTAAGGCGGCTAGCTTCGGATTATACAGGTTTTCAAAAAGTTTGGTGCCAGCGATCTTGCCCATGATTTTTGTCGTAACTGCTGACGTCCAGTCAATGCTTTCAAATGCCTGGTAGCAGGCCAGATAAATATGTATTGTCAGAATCAGCAGGCTTACCAAACGCGTCAAATCAATAATTTTTCGCAATCCCTGAACATCTTCTCCGGTGTTCATAGGCCTAAGTTTTGAGTCGGGTTCTTACCTTTTTTCTTCTTTCTTTTCCTGTGCGTTTTCATAATGGGATCGGGTTCGTCCTTAATAGATAGGCTTTCTAGTATTGTAGCGTTCAGGGGAGCTGATGATCGTTCGGCTTGAAGCGAAATGTTCATCGACAGCGGTTTTTTGAGATAAGTTTTGAGCTCATCCTGACCAGATATCATGTGTGATATTGAAGCAGCACTGTATTCTTTTCCAAGAGCGCTTCCATTAAATACGGTCAGGTTTTTATGATCAACAAATGTTAGTCCGTATAATAAGCCTTCATTGTTCCGTCGATAGATAAGCGCGATTTGCTCAGCCGCCAATTCATTTTGAAATGTTTTTGTACTAATCAGATGATATTTTTGAATCACATTATCTATCCTGCGCTTCAGGTCATCCTTTTTAGTTTTTCGTTTTTCTTTGTTGAGATCGTAACATTTTTCCAGGGCCTGAATGGTTACGCCCTTATAAATAGAACTTGCTTTAATTGGGACGCCAACGGGATTTCCATTATTATCCATAATGGAATAAAGCAGACCATTATTTTTGAACATTTGCGTATTCTCCTCTCCCCTGTTTGCAAGGACTTTGAAAAGGGAAAGCACCGCCTTATATTCCTGGAAAGAGGTAAAAGTATAATCCCTTACTACTGACTGTGTAATATTTGCAATCTGCCTTTTGGTCGGTTTTGAGCCATATTCCGCCACGCGGAGATAGGGATCATTTTTTAATGACCTGCCCTTCGCCTGCACTAGATTATACTTCTTTTCGAGCTCAATCCTTGCGGGCTCTGAAAGACTACTACCAATTGACTGCGTTTTGACACGTTCACCATTCCTTCGTATCGAGGTTGTAGCGATATGCAGGTGTGGGTGATCGGTATCGAAGTGTCGGTATGCAATGAATGGCTGATCGCCGAGACCAATTCTCTCCATGTATTCGGCGGCAATTTGCTGGAAGCGCTCGTTGTCTAATTTATCGTCTTTATGAAAACTTAGAGAAATATGCATGGCATTTGTTTTAGATCTGGTGTTAAGTTTTGTCAGTTGGTTAAATCTTCCAATTTTCTGGAACAGATTTAAGTTTTCTATATCTGTGGCAAAACCACTCGCCAATAAAATTGTCGCATTCCCCTCACTTACTTTCTGCTCATTGTAACTGAGCATTCCACGTATTGACTTACCGCTTACGATTCTGGCAACCATTTAGCTGCTAATTTTGAAATAACTGCCAACAAGATATCTATTTTGACATCTACTTCCTTATACAAAGGACCTGTACGCATCGCATAAAAAGTTTTCTCCGACCCAGATTTACTTGCATTGAAGTACCTGGTCTGCTGATTAATGTTGACTCCGATGGCTTTAATCTCTTTTCGAATCAAAGCAAGTTCTTCCATAGGCCCAGACAATGATTCATCACGGTAAAAACAATTTATCTTTTCCTGAGTCAGTATTTTCCTGGCCACTTCTCCCATGCTTCTGCAGCCGCTATCCTGCAATATTTTCGACAGCCGTTCAAAAGTTCTTTGATTTATTCTAATAATAAGCGGGTTTATTAATAAATCCTCTTGGTTACTTGCTTTTTTTCGACCCATTTCGGTGGATTGATGTGTTTCATTAGAAGTCATCGCCGATGGAACGCCTTAAACAAATACTTAAAGCCAAAATAACGTGGATTTAAGCTCCTGCGTTTGTCGAAAAAAATCCAACCACCATTCATGCTTGCGAATTAAGCAAATGACCAGCTTCGTCGTTGGTAAAGCTTCAGTAATCCCTAAATATAAAGTTGGAAATAATGGAGCCATTAATTATGCCGCCCTCAGTTCAAATGCATTGACAATACCCTTAAGACTGTAAACATTAACCAGTCTAAGTTTAGCCTTGACTGAATATGATATTGCAGTTGTAATCAAGACATGGTAAGTGACTTAAAATGCTTTAGGTCAAACGCTATTCACCGGCAATTAATTGAGATATTTAAAGTTGACATTAGCACAACCGAGTTCCGAGTGTTGGGCCTTGACCGAAAGGGCAACAAGATATTTTTGTATACAAAAAGACATCTTGCTACCAACCAACGTTGGTACTCTCTCGAGCGAAAGAAGTTTGCGACTTCGTCCTTCGGTAGTTTTTTTCGTGATTTCGGCCCAAAACTCTTCTCCAAATGCTGTATGAAAACGGGCATTTGCATTTGTGGTGAAATTATGGGAATGCCTGGCAAGTATTTTCCGCAAATCTTTTTTTATTCCCACAATAAAAAAACTCAATATTTGCTTTATAACTGTTGTTATGATGCCAATCAGTATAATAATCGGAACCGTATAATCTGGTAGGAAATTAAATTTCCAGAGCAAAGAAAACATATTGCTGCAATATCAGCAATTACACCAGACCATTTCCACATCGCGCGCTTGCGAATCTAATGTCGCTCAAAGATTATGAGTCTTCTAGCCTGACCGCCCTTATATGAGGCAAAATATGCTTTTCTGACTTACAGAAGCAATTTACGAACTATTTTTTGAAACTGCGAAATTTTGCTCCGTTACGTATTTGTTACGGTTTTAACGAGGAATTGGTAGCTAGGACTTAATTGTTTAACCCATTTAGGTGGCTATCATGAATTGAAATACAGTAGTCAAATTAGTAGAAATATACATTACACACAGAATGGAATTATTAGGAATTTGCCAAAACTGCGCTATTGCCGAGATGGTAACAAAATATACCAATGTAGGCCGGAAAATGGTAGACATGGCACTAACATATCTTCTGGCCCGCTACAAAAATTCAACGCACCCTCATAGATGCGTTGCCTTGTACGCGTTATGAGAGCCGAACCGGAAAGCCGATGCCTTTTTCTTACCTTGATACCCCTATCTCCATAGGGGAGCACATAAGAAAGAAACGAATGGAATTAAAGCTACTTCAAAAGGATGTGGCGAAAATTTGTGGGGTCTGCGAAGATAGTATTACAAATTGGGAAATGAACAAGAGTGTGCCTCAAGTTCAGTTTTTTCCCCGTATTATCAAGTTTTTGGGATATTTGCCGATTGAAGTTGATATGACTACACTTCCAGGGAGATTGAAAGCCTATAGGTACTTTAACGGACTTAGCCAAAAGCAAATGGGCAAAATTCTCAGTGTTGACGGAGCTACGATTTGTAGCTGGGAATTGGAAGAACACCAGCCACATAAGGAAATGTTAAAAAAACTGGATGCAATGTTAGCAACGGAGCGGAGCCTTAATGCATTAAATTTAATCGATGGGGAATAATGATCATGAATTATTTCCCCGCTAAGACCTGGCGCATAAGATGTAGGTGTCCCTCAAATTCTTTTTGCCGTTTTACTGGTGCTACATTAATTCTTGCTACAAATCGACCAATGGGTAGTTCGGAACAAAGAAATAACCTTAGCTTTCCTAAGGCAGATGCCATATTAATCCACTCTTTGATATGGTTAACTTCCTTTTATCGAATATCTCATTCATTATCATCCATACCTGATCTGTTAAAAGGAACGACCTTTTGGAACTCTGATCCGTCTCTGAAAAAAATCCTGTGATAGCTATTTTTTCGAAAGCGATTTCGCTGTTCGATTGTTTCCAAAACAATTTGCGGTTTAGCGGATATTCTATCGTCGTTGTTTTTAAAAGCTCCCCTCTTCTTTGTACTTCTTTAGAAAACTCTTTCAGGAATTCACTTAATGAAATCGTGTTTCCACTAGCATCGTGCAATTTGACATAGTGCAAGTCGACCATTTCATCTTCGCTAGTGACAGCGATGGTTTTGCTGCCGAGATCGATGCTAGTGACCACTCCACGTGAGAGGACTGCGTTAATATTGATATCCAGTATTCCAATTTCGACCGTTTTTTTGAAGTCCGCATCATTTTCTCCGGCTTCCCAAAGTTGAACAAGTTTTATTCCCTCATGTTCAGCAAAGGTTAATGTATCTCTTGTGAAACCCGCTCTACAAACAACGACTCCATTCGCAATTCCGGAATCTTCCATGGTTTTGGACAGCTTCATAACGATATCCTTGTTTACTTTTTTATTCCAGTATTTGCATTCGATCGCTGTAAGCAATGGTTGCCCACCTTGTAACTGCTCGGTTAAAACATCAACTTGGTGATATACGCCGGATTTTCCTTTGATTTTACAATTGCGACCATAATCTTTGACCTTGATACCATACTGCTCACCGAGCGCACCATAAATATATTTGGTGATAGCTTCGTATTCCTCCCAGTCGAATTCGTTTTTATCGGACATAGTTTAAATTTTAGTTGTCTTTAAATCTAAAAACATGTGGTTAATTACCCCAGGTAATTTATCTTGGAAGAATTATGGTTATTTAATCACTGACCCAAACCGAGTGTTTATGATCTCGTCATCGCAACTAATTACAAAATCTTCAGATTGATTTATATCCATTAAACCTATAAGACTTTGCAAGTTTGCTATCTTTGGTCTAAAAGCTTGGCTGACATTCGAAGGTTGCCTTAAAATAATAGGTGCTAACTCAGGATGATGCTGGATTATATCGCCTTTTGTATAAAGCTCATTCCCGTTCAAAAGAGAAATTGTTTGCCCAAGATCAAAAGCTAGGCTTTTATTTAACCCTAACGTTCTTTTCTCGTCATCAAAGGGTGGTTTTTCATATTGTAGCAAATCTAACAGAGCCACCTCTTTTTGCCAATTACCTTCCTTAAGAACCGGACTAATTACCTGCTTATAAAATTGCTTTTCACTTGTTGCTGCATTAATAGCTAGTAGGTTTCGAACACATCCATACACAGCTAAAAGCATGTGACGTTTCACTGGTGCAGTTAAAGGATTCTCATATTTCTGTTCATGATGCCGATATGTGTAGAAAAGGCTATTATGGACTGCATCCTCTGAGCCTCGTCGTTGCATTGTACATATAATCCTCCCCTCCATAATTTTTATCAAACTGAGGTTCCAATCTTTAATGGTAGGATATTTTTCCTTTAACAACGATACAATTAACTTATCTGCATCCGAGCCGGTCGCTCCTGGGTGATCTACAAGTACATCAATATCGATGGAATCTGGTGAACCAAAAATAAAATAGGGATAACTAATATCAATCATTGTCAAATATACTGATGAACATTCTTGTAAGTGTTATCTTTGTTTAGTCCAACAAACCTTACTAATGGCTCCAAAATTTGTATTTTTCGATTCGAACACCTGGATTTATCTAGCAAATGGCTTTGATATCTTTTCTAACAACTATCTTGAATTGCATTTTAAAGTATTTGAGATACTTGAAAAACGGGTATCGGACGGTAGTTTGATAATCTTTACAAATGAAATCATCAAAGAGGAATGGGCCAGGCACCAAGACGATGCTGCAATACAAATTGGCCTAATTAAAAGCAAAGCAAAAAGCTACAAGGATCAATTGCGAACTATAGGAGCATTTATCGGGCAAAACAAAGAGCAAATTGATCTATTAACCAAAGCTGTAGATGAAGAAACAGAAAAGAAGATTGCATTGCACGTACGGCATATAGAACGGGTAAAAAAATTTATTGAGGAACGGACTGAGCCAATTGCAGTTTCGGATAAACATCGTATTGAAGCAACTCAAATGGCGCAACGCAAACAGGCACCGTTTCGGGGCGATAAATCAAATAGCATGTCAGATGCACTAATTTTACTTAGCATAACAGACTTTTTAGATACTTCAAAAAAGATTGAACATGCTGCTGTTCAGTATGCTTTGCAAGAAGATGGTGCTATCGAGTCATATTTTATAACTAGTAACTTTGGTGATTTTGCTGCTTTGCCCGACAAGCATACAATTCATCCTGATTTAGCTCCAATACTCGCAAGAAGTGGTACGGCTTATTATCCATCATTGGTGCCTCTAATTAACAACCTTGAAAAGGAATTCCTGACACAGGATGAGCTCCGTGCTATAGAAGCCGCTGATCGATCTATTCATTGTCAAGTTTGCGATTCAGAATATCCCTCTGTACAATTTTCTAATCCAACCAGATTGTTTGATCCATTCAAAGGAAATAACTCAAATGACCCAAGCCAATTGTTGCTTTTCAACGATATACCTGTGTATGATTCGGAAGAGCCATTTTCCGAAGTTGAAACAGCATACTGCGACCATTGTGGTGCAGATTTTATTACTTGCCCAAATTGTGACGAGATGGTACATATCAAAGAAAATGAAAAAACACAATGTACAGGTTGTCATTACAAATTTTTGCTGCATGTAGAGCGGGATCGCAAGGGTACTATACATGGCTATGAACATATAATCGTTCGCGATTTTACTTGCAATGACTGCGGTGAAGACTTCGACGAAGTTGATGAAAACGGTCTTTGTGAAACTTGTGCTGATTATAAAAACATCGCAGAAGCCCAATGAGTGTTCTGTCACAAAGTCTTACCCGATTTCTAATTCTATAGCCTCCTGAAGATTTTAACAATAGTTATGAAGTAATAATAGTGAATGTGTATGTCAGAAATTAAGTCAATCACGTTAAGACGATTTAATGCCTACTGTTACGTTCGCATTCCTTACCTACTTCTCTCGTTCCGAGAGATTGCATGGTTTGAAGCATTTGATACAAAAATGCTGGGTACAATTGTGATCGATGACGACGGCGAATTTAACTATATGATATTGGCGCGGGATAAGCGTAAAATTTTTAGAGCCTGGGACTTTGGTACATCTTACGAAACCAAAGAGGAAGCTGAAGCCGAAATGATGGCCGCATTCGATAAATATGAAAACGATGGACAAACGGTTTATGAGCAAGGTGATGAAAAGAAATTGCCTCAAGAGTTTTTAGTACCACAGGTTCCCGATGAGAAATTGCACCCGTATTACAAGATACTGGACACGCGTGGTCATGAAGGTGCTAAAAATCTAATCAACGAGATTATCTACAGCTTTGTAGATGTGGATGGTAATTATATTAAGGATTTTCAAACGACCGGCTTTGACGGCAGATTATGGGAATTATACCTTTACACTTATTTTTATTCTGCTGGATTCGACCTGAACAATAGCTATAAAGCCCCTGATTTTTTGGTGTCTTATTGGGGAAATGAATTTGCTATAGAGGCGGTTACCGTAAACAAAAGCGAACAATTTGACGAACCAAATCCTAGTAATTTAAAAGAAGCATTTTTACTGAGTTTAGATTACATGCCCATAAAATTCGGCAGCTCGCTCATCAGTAAACTTCGCAAACGGTATTGGGAGCAAGACCACGTTACAGGGAAGCCCTTAGTCATTGCTATACATGATTTTCATCAGTCGTCGACGATGGAGCAACTTGGATCGATGACCTGGTCGAGAAACTCTTTAATATACTATTTATACGGCATTAGGCCATCTTTTAAGACAAGCGAGAACGGGAATATTACATTGGGCATAATGGATACAAAAGATGGCATTAGCCAGGGTTTTGATCCAATAGAATGGCACGAATGGAAAGGTAAAAAAATTGAATCGGGCTTTTTTAATCTGCCGGATTCGGAAAATATAAGTGCAGTTTTATTTTCCAATAACGCCACACTTACTACTTTTAACCGGATGGGGCAGTTGGCTGGACTTGGCTCACCTGATACTAAAATGCTTAGAGCAATGGATGTTTTTAATGACGATCCTAACTCAATTACACCGCATCGCGTGATCAAGAATATTCAGGATGATGATTATGAAGAAGCCTGGGGTGATGGTTTAGTAATGTACCATAATATGAATGCGAAATATCCTGTCGATATCAACTGCTTTCAAGGCATCTCACATGTGTTTTTTGATAAGGATCGCCATATTGTTTATGGATATCCTGAACCTAATAACGTGCTTAATTCAATGACTATCGTTTTGATTCCGGAAAGCGGTTCGTAATTATTGTTAAACCGTGTTTCCCTAAACTGGCTCGATAAGGTCTATCCAAAAATGATATAATTCAATACCAGCCTGCTCTCCATCTGTATTAATTCGAGAGTGTTCAGAGAATAATTCTATAAAAACCGATACATTTAAATCATCACAATTGATTCTGTCATTAACCGTCCACAATCCTGTGGTATCAACTGCTGAAAGCTCATCAATCCAGCCGTTGATCTTTAGAAACCAGTGATTAAAATCCTCTTTTTGTACGTAACCTACTATTGCCGCATACTTAATTTTCGACCCATGTAGTTTCTTTTTAAACCTCTCAATCCCTCCTGAAACTTTTGCTCCCTCACCAGTAACATACTCTTTTTCCCTGCCGCTACCGGGAGTAGGTAAACGCTTCGCCTCAAATGAAAAAAAACTGTCGTCTTCTCCATATTCGCGATCCGAGATCACTATCTTTTCTTCGTCTGAAAGTGTGCCGAAATCCACTTTGGGGCTACGGCCACTTGTAAGTTCTTCTATAAATTCTGGCTGAAAACGAAAAGGGTGTTTTTTTGCCTCTTTATTTAGAAAACCACATAGTAATTGATTGGTGCTTTCTTCAGGCAACAACTTATGGTTCTTACCGTTCGAAGCAAACTTTAACAAATTTATCCTCAAAAAGTCAATAACGGCTTTGATAGAATCGTCGAGCTCGATGCCAAACGATATATTTCCGCTAATTGAGTTAATTGGATTTTCTGAAAGCATTAGAATCCTTGTTTTCTTAAGTCTGCAAATGTTTCATCAGCATCTCGTAATGCAACTGAAGGCAACCAATATCTAAGCTTTTTGGGCTTGATCAGATAGATAACATTACCTTCATACAACCTAATAACCCTAATGAGTCTTAGGTTTTTTCCTGCCACTTTATAAACTAGTTTTTCTATGTCAGCCTCCGCTTTTTCCTTGTCATCAAATTGGATAGTCGGTTTATTCTTAAAATAAAATGGGTAGCACACATAAGATTGAGTAATAAACGGCTCATAAGGCTCTAATGCTGGATAAATGGAACTCAAAACATCAGTGAAAACTCTGCCATATTCAGCTAATTGGACATCAGAGACATCGTTTACGGCTATTGTGGCATTCTCTCCATTCCTTCTAAATTCTAAAAGATAAGCCCAAAAATCATTTAAAATTATTTGTTCGTATTCATCCAACCTAAGCTCGTCTGAATCTTCAGGATATGGTAGCGTGTCCAAGTCTGTTTTCATTATGGCAGAGGACTTGTTTACCAAGTATTGCCCACTGGTTCCCGCTATGTAGAAAGGGTAAATATCTCTAGTTAAAATATTTTTTTCAAGATTTCGTAAATCCTCAACCTCTTCTGCCGAGGCATGAATGCCGACTATTCTGCTTTGAAAAGTTAAATCGTCCAACCTCAGTGCAACAGGAATTTTATCATTAGATATTATCTCTTTTATCAAAAGGTGCGGTGCTTTAAAAAGCAAGGGATTTCGATCCCTGTAGAATAGTTCCGTTTGAAGATTGTGAATTTTTGAATCATCAATCCCTGTTTCGGTAAATGCTTCTGCTGGGAGCGTTCTTTTTCCAGTTAAATGGGCAGCTCTTTTATATGCATTTTTGCCTCCTACCATAAATCCTTCTTCATAAATCCAGCCTCTTTTCTTTATGTAGGCATCTAAGGTATCGAGTTTTGACAGGCGAGTAATTAATTGATGAACTCTACTACCGCCCAAAAAATTTGATTTCCAAATCAATGAGTCATTAAGTGCAAGTTTACGAGGGACAAAATGAAAATCGTAAGTATCTAATTCAAAATAGATCTTTTCTTTATTGGTCTTCGTTCGCCTTACTGTGATATGTAGTAATCCTTTACCCCTTGGAGGTTCGTTCTTGACAAAGATTGCCGCAGTAGCAACATCGCCATTTTTACCAAAAAGTACCCTACTAATGTGAGTGAAATCAATTATCTGAGGTATGTTATATAGTCCGAATAGATGTTGACGGAAATAAAAGGAGTTATTATTATATAGAAAAGGCCCAGATGGTTCGATTAAGCATACCAGTTTACCCGGTTTACAAATATTAATAGCTTGTTCAAGAAAAAGTAAAGCAATTTGATTATCAGGAAGCTTTAGGTTAGGTTTTTCCTGTAGGGGATAATTGGTTTTCCTAAATTTCAACGCAATCTTTTCTACTTTTTTTGCTGGCTCTGTTAATTTAGCTTCGAAAGGAGGATTTCCGATAACCAAATCAAACTGATGCTCATTAATCTTCTTAGTCAATAAAAGGTTGAAAAAATCATCATGTAGCAGATTCTCTTGATCTAAGCTATCAAATTCTAAATTATCCCATATTTGAAGTGGTGTTAATTCGTCGCATAAAGCTAAACTCAAACTAAAAATTGACAGGTTTACCGCATCTTTATCCTTATCGCAACCAAATATGTTGTCCTTTAAAAGCGCTTTTAGTTTTGCTAAATTCGGACGATTCCAGTTATTAGCTTTTCTCCAGCGATATATTAACCTCCTATAAGCTCCCACCAAAAATACACCCGACCCACAAGCTGGGTCAAGTATCTTAAAATTGGTATTAAGGTCGGAAAAGGGCATTGATTCATCTAAAAGAAAATTAACCAAATAAGGAGGTGTATAAACAACGCCTGGCTTTTTTTCCAGAAATTCCTCATATATATTGCTAATCAGTTCAACAGGAAGATCATTGAATGAATATAGCCGCCAAAAAACAAATTGAACCCCTTGCAAATTACCTTCTAGAAATAACGAAAAACGTGTTAGGTCAGTATTTTTTAGCTCAGAGCGTTCTTCATCTGTTAAGCTAAATACTCCACCATGAAAATGACCTGCTAAATAGTCAAATAGTTCTAATGCTGCTCCTTTGGTTTTTAGGATATCTGAAAAGCATGTAGCTTCAGGGGCAAATTTTTCAAAGAAATTAGTATCATACTTTATTTTTACTTTTCGGCCATTGACAATTGACACCCTCTCTTCGTCTCTTTTTGGAAAAACTGAATTATTAAACTCATCCGTTCTTTCTTCCAGGTACTTTATCAAAATGGACATCACCATTAACTTCTTTGCAAAAGCCTCTGGCAAAATTTTGCGATCCACAATGTCTTTTAAAGCCTGCTTAAGCTCAGATAATAGTTTCTCATAAGCACTGTTACTAAATTCAAACTCCGAACTATAGGATGAATTTTCCCAAAAGGAACCGTTATCAAACGAACGGCCTGAAAATGCCTGAAATTTTTTAGAGTCTTCGGAATACTGATTGTTTATGGCATCGCTAATTCGTGAAGCCAGGCTAATCGTTGTTAGCGGCTTATAAATTAAATTATTGCCTTTGGCTGGCTTTTCAAAGCAATTGAATATCCTAACGTCTTGATTCGTGATGACAAAAAACATCGGCACAGAACCGGAGCTATAAAGTCTCTGATGTAGCAGGATAATGTCGTTTTCTACAACATCTTTTTGCTCGGTAAAATCATAAATATAGACTTGTGGTATAGATGGCCTGTCAGTAAATTTTCGGAAATAAATATAATCCACCTTATAGCCGGATGCATTTTCCAGCGCAATTATTTCTTCAATACTAAAAATTGAAGGATCTGTATCTTTAGCATTCTGAACACGTACCAAGCCAGTTGAATGATTTTCATCACCCAACATTTCTAGCTGCACCAAACTGTTTTTAAATACGTCGTTCATAAGCGCGCTAAAATACTAATTATTTTAGCAATTCTTTTAAATTTAAGCTAACTTATAAAAAATATGTCGTATTTTATGAGATTTAAGATAGTAGTAAACGATTTAGAAAACCAAGGGGACAATCCAAAATATTGTGACAGAAAAATAGCTTTCCGGGAATAAAATCAAGGAATGATTGCGTTTTTTACTCTTATTAAACCCCTTAACAAAAACATAACACCACCTAAGCCCGTCATTCGCTGATATTTATACAATTTCGCTTCTAAATGCTTATCTTGCAGCTGCAAAATTCATAATGGCTGACTTTATTGAGTATACAGACAACGAACTATTTGTCCTGGTTACCCAGGACAATGAATTTGCATTCAATACCCTTTTACGGGCGAATGCAGTTTCCTCAGAAACGCGCTATAATTGAGACAATTACGGATTATATAACTGTCGGAAATGACATGATTAGTGCAGGAATTTCCCAACTTTCTTTATCCTCAAAACTAACAAAGCAACAGGATTTCACCGGTGTGTTGATGCTCCTGACACCGAAGTGTTATTGTTCGCAGTAGGTAGTGTTTGGTTCTTTTGGATATCTGAGATTTTTCTCCTAGCCATTCTTCCAATAACTTTACGAAAACGTCAATATTTTTAAGCCTTTTCAATGCAGTAAGTGCCACACGGGCAGATATAAAAAGAAGTCTTCCTATAGTGAAATACATTGCGCGGGAAAATGTTTCTAAATCAAGGTTGCAGATCATTGGAAATTCTTTTGTGGGGCTATTCACGAACTAAACAGTTATGGAAGGAGAACTGCCGTACATGACACACAAATGCTTCGAAATCTAGTAGCATGCTGACCTCTTATAGGATTTTGTAAAGGCTTGCGAATCTTCCTTGAAGCTAATGGCAATTATAATAACGAAAGTTTTTGTGTCAGGCAGTTGCTTTAAAATTTGTCATGATTATCATCTGCTGCTGCCACTTAAGGATATATCGGCAAAGATTGCCGCGATAATAAAAAAACTAGTCGGAATTGATCTGGTCTAATAGAGTAAAAGATTCTAAGTCTTCTAGTCTCATGTCAATCACATCCACAAACATGTATTTATCAAGATATTTCAAGAAATCCCTTAACATCAAAATACGCTTCGTTACCTATTTGTTACTATCTTTCTATTTCAATTATAAGCTTTAACCCTTGTAACAACTTAATCTGCTGAACCATCCCAAAAAACGAAGGATTTTTGCAAGTAATATTTATTCGCGGAACTCTTTCAAGTCAATCCTAACAAATTCACATAACTAAGCAATAAACATTTACGACTAGTATTATGGTAATACAATTGAGATTATTTTATCACTTTTTGAGACTTTTCGAAATTTACCACATCTTCGCAATCATCATAAAAGTTCGACAAGTTGCCGCTCGACTCTAGGGAAAGGACGGTATTTTCAGTGCAAATTTTGTGCAGTGCTTTGGGTGATTTGAAACCAACCTACAATCCAAGGACAACTTATTAGATTATTCCTGTAACGGATGTGTTTACCAACTGCTTAAAGGAAGCAAGCGAAGGCTGTACTTTCTCTGTTTATGGTGCGACTAGAAATTACAGAAAAACCTCATACACTAAGTGGTTTAATGTAATATATTTTGTGTAACTGTTTATTGTAATACATTCAGCGCATCTAAAAATAATTGTGAATGATATTTGTCAAATTACACATAAACCTTCGTTTTTTTGTAATCCAAATTATCAAAAACTCATCATCAAAAACTAAAATTCTGATTTGAATAATGGAATGGGTTTATGATAATCAGCAAAAAGAAAAAGAGATATTTAATGCTTATCTGGAACGGTTTACTTTGCTTAAAGGCATCGGCATTTGCTCACAATCGATTATGAGATAATGAGGGAATAATGAAAATAAAATGAATGGAATAAATTTGCCTATTTATAAAAATGAAAGGGCAACTAGAATGCTGCCCTTAATCAATTAATGCTCACGGTGATTGGCATCTTAAGCAGCTACTCCTGTCATTCTTCTGCATTCTTCCGCACAAGCCTTACAAGCATCTGCACATTCCTGACAATGCTGGGTATGATGATTACTACACTCATCTCCGCATTGCTGGCAAATATCTGCGCAAATACGGCAAATGTCTTGAGCAAAAGAGCTACCCATACTCATCAATTGAGCGGCAGAGTAGCAGATGGCTGCACATTGCATATCAAGCTCAATACACCGCGCCATCATTTTCACGTCTTCTTCCTGAGTGCATGAACTTGCACAATGATTGCAAATTGAAGCACACTTTAAGCATGCATCAATACAGTTTTTCCATTCATGGTATCCCATAACTTTAATTTTTTAGGGTTATAAAAAAAATTCCTATATAGATAACATGTTTATTTCCAGGCGGTTTCATTTTGTTTAAGAAAAGCTTTAATCCCGTGATATGATGCTTGTTTAAACGGTAGAAGAATAAGAAACTGGTTCTCGTATTCAAATAAGGAGGAATAGTGATAAATTAAATTCTCAACACCTACTTTAAGATTTTGCACATCATTTTATTAGTATTATATTTGCAATACGGAAATGGTGTCCTTCCGATTCAACCGCTTTTTTCAAAAGCTGATGGCGCCTACAATAGAAATTCCAGCAGGTAATAAAATCTGCCGGTCAAAGTATTGTAGGTGAAAAAATTAAAAATAAATTCTCAACTCTTATTGCTGGCAGCTATCTTAATTGCGCTTGTCTTACTTTGTCTGTCTGCCAAAGTGAGATCAGTGTTAGCAATGGTCCTGCCGGTTGAAACTGAATGGTTCTTGTGGATAAATCAGCACCATAATGCATTCTGGGATACGATCATGTACTGGGCCAGTGATAAGCGTTTTTGGCTTCCTTTTTATGCCTTCATTATTTATTGCCTCTTCCAGAATTTCTGCAAAAAAATTTGGCAGGTTCTTATTACCATTGCGCTACTAGTTGCTAGTGCAGATCAGATTGCTTCAGGACTGATTAAAAACACCGTTAAGCGTCTACGCCCTTCCCATGAACCGAATCTAACTACGATCATTCATTTAAGTAAAGCAGGTGCGGGTGGGATGTATGGATGGCCATCCGCTCTTTCATCACCTATCTTCAAAAGCATTCTTTCCGCTGGTTCGGCATTTACCGGATCATTGCCGGAGCAACGGTTCTTGTACTCATTTACTTTGGAATTATTCAATAACGGAAAATTAACATAAAACTATGTGGTGGATCTACGCGCTATTATCAGCTTTCTTTGCTTCCCTTACGGCCATCTTTGCAAAAGTCGGCGTAACCAATGTCAATTCTGATTTGGCTACTGCCATACGAACGGTGGTAATACTGATTGTAGCCTGGGGGATCGTAATGGCCAGAGGCGAACTTAAAGGAATTACGGAACTGTCAAAGCATAACCTGCTATTTCTTTTTTTATCTGGCCTTGCCACCGGCTTGTCCTGGATATTCTACTACAAGGCTTTGCAGATCGGGAAAGTGTCCCAGGTCGCCCCTGTTGATAAGTTGAGTGTTGCCCTAACTATTATACTTGCAATGGTGTTCCTGAAAGAAGCTCTTACCCTGAAAGTATTCTTTGGTGCCCTACTGATCATTGGGGGAACACTGGTTTTGATCTTTTGAGAAACTCAATTATTTGTAAGCAACCGAAATACTAAAAATCAATATAAAACAAAAAACTATGAAATTAACTAAAATTCATGCCCGTGAAATTTTGGATTCCAGGGGCAATCCGACAGTAGAAGTAGAAGTCACTCTTAACGGAACAACAGCAAGGGGTATTTCTCCATCCGGGGCAAGTACGGGTGAAAAAGAAGCCGTAGAGCTTAGAGATGGTGATCCAGAGCGCTATAATGGTAAAGGCGTGGAAAAAGCAGTAAAAGGGATTAACGTCGAAGTCGGCAAATCAGTCACCGGCTTATCCTTTGAGGGTCAGCAGGCCTTCGATGATCATATAATTGGTCTGGATGGAACCGAGAATAAATCAAGGCTCGGCGCAAATGCGATGCTTGCGGCCTCAATCGCCTTCGCCCGGGCTTCGGCCGTTGCAAAAGGGATTCCCTTGTATAGGCAGCTAGTGGAAAGGGAAGGTTACGTAATGCCCGTACCGTGCATGAATGTCATTAATGGGGGAAGGCATTCTGATAACAACATCGATTTTCAGGAATTTATGATTGCCCCTCATAACGCCCCCTCGTTTAAGGAAAGTATCCGTATGGGCGAAGCTGTTTTTCATTCCTTGAGAAGTCTGCTAAAAGCGAAAGGCTATTATACCGGAGTTGGTGACGAAGGTGGGTTTGCGCCAAATCTGAGTTCTAATGAGGAAGCCGTCCAAATCATCATGGAAGCGATACATATTGCCGGTTTTGCTCCAGGCAAGGATATTTCCCTTTGTCTTGACCCAGCGACCAGCGAAATGTGGAATAATGGAAAATATGAATTTTATAAAAGTTCTAAAGAACGGATCACAACAGATGAAATGATTGGCTTTTGGGAAGGATGGTTAAAAGAGTACCCAATTATCCTGTTGGAAGACGGGTTGGGCGAAAACGATTGGGAGGGATGGAAAAAGCTGACCAGCCTTTTGGGAGACAAAGTGGAATTGGTTGGAGATGATATATTCTGCACCAACCCGAGTATTATCCAGCAGGGAATCGACCAGGGCATTGCAAACAGCGTACTGATTAAATTGAACCAGATCGGTACAGTTTCCGAAACGCTAAAGGCCGTAGAACTAGCCCAAAAAAACGGTTACAATTGCTTTATTTCTCACCGCAGTGGTGAAACTGAAGACACGACAATTGCGGATCTGGTTGTCGCTACCGGTGCGGGGCACATCAAAACAGGAAGTGGCTGCCGCTCTGAAAGGGTATCTAAATTTAACCAGTTGCTTCGGATAGAAGAAGAACTTGGTGATAGGGCATCATTTGCAGGAATCAATACTTTTTATAAAAAATTATAAATCAGCCGCTAACCTACAATGAAACATAATAAATTTTTATTTGAACACCTTTCGGTTTTTAAATATGCGGTTCGATGGACGCTGCTTATACTTCCTGTTGCCATTGCAATAGGAAGTATGGTTGCCTTGTTCCTTTGGCTGCTAGGCTGGGCCATTCACTTTCGCTTTCAGCATACCTGTCTCATTTTTCTGCTACCTTTAGCAGGTATTGTGATCCACCTGATTTATCAGTCAGTTGGTAGGTCCTCAGAAAAAGGAAATAACCTGATCATGGATGAAATCCATAGGCCGGGTGGTGGAGTGCCCAGGCAGATGGCGCCAGTAATCTTAATAACTACAGTGATTACCCATTTGTTTGGCGGATCGGCTGGAAGAGAGGGAACCGCGGTACAAATCGGAGGAAGCATCGCAGGAATGTTTAGCCGCTGGTTTAAGCTAAATGAGGTAGACACCAAGATGCTCCTTACCGCGGGAATTGCAGCCGGGTTTGGGGCGGTGTTCGGAACACCGCTCACCGGTGCCATATTTGCAATGGAAGTTCTGGCCATTGGAAGAATAGAGTACAAGGCTTTACTTCCCGCATTAATTGCCAGCGTGCTTGGTGATCTTACTGTCTCTGCCTGGGGCATCCATCATACCGCTTATCACATCGATCTCATAGAGAAAAGTGCCTACTTTCTATCTGAATACCTGCCGGTAAACCTACTCCTGCTTAGTAAGGTTATTCTAGCATCCACATTGTTTGGTCTGGCCAGCTACCTGTTTGCTGTAATGGTGCATGAGATCAAGGCCTTTTTTTCTAAAGTATGTAAGATCCAGTGGCTTATTCCTGTTATCGGTGGTCTGATTATTATAGGCTTGACTTACGCCATCGGGAAACCGGATTACTTAAGTTTGGGCGTGGATAGCGAATACCAAGGAGCCGTTACAATTCCCTCTGCTTTTCAGCCTGGTGGAGCAGATACTTGGAGCTGGTTATGGAAGACCATTTACACAACTTTAACATTAGGAACTGGATTTAAAGGTGGTGAGGTAACGCCTTTGTTTTATATTGGCGCAACATTAGGCAATGCACTTTCGACCTTATTAAATGCTCCAGTTAGTTTGTTTGCTGCCCTTGGATTTATTGCTGTTTTTGCTGGTGCAACGAATACACCCCTTGCCTGTACGATTATGGGTATAGAACTTTTTGGTAGTGAATACACCATGTTTTTTGCGGTAGCCTGTTTTACAGCCTATTTTTTCAGTGGCCATTCAGGTATATATTCTTCACAGCGTATTGCGGTACCCAAAATATTTACGGGAACATAAAATATTGACTTATCCTGTTCCTGTGGATTATCATAAAGAGGTGAAATTTTTATAAGATCCTTGACCAATGCAATCAGCAATTTATATCAAAAAACAACGCTATATCGACCGCTTTCCTTCCTCTCTTTTCTAAAGCATCAAGTACAGATGATTTAACTGCCTATGTTGTTTTAATAAGGTAGAGCAGTAAAAGTATACTAGCTATGAAAACTAAAGCGGTTAAAACTTTAACAAAAAGTGTTGAATGGTAATACACCCCCTGATTCAATTGTTCTTTCGTTGAATTATATCTTAAGTAAGAACAAATGATAGTAATTGCTCCCAGGGCAACTAGAAAAATCCCGATAATGCGGGAATCTCCGGTTTGGTGCAGGGGCACTTTACTCCCCAGTGCGGCACTGATCTGCTTGATAAATAGCGAGAATTTCATCACCACGAAGCCAAATCCCATGATACCAATACTGGTTCTGATCCAGGCCAAAAATGTTCTTTCATTAGCCAAATGGTCTCCTGCATGCTGTTTGGTGTTTTCCTGATCTTGAATTTTCATCTTGTTCTGTATCGGTATATTACAGCAATATATTTGCATGTTATGTCAATATCGATGCCAGTTTGGAGATGATAACCCTGGTATCCCGGATGCAAGTAAGCCTGTTTGATTCAGTGCCGGCAGGATAGCAGGTAACTGCAATTTCTTCGATAAACGATAAGCCTGATAGGTCAATAGATTCTTTAACCTCTTGTTCAATGCTTTTCATTAGGATCATGATTAATCGGGGTTGATATGTTCTGATTTTATGAGCTAATTGCTCTATTCCCCCCTGCCTCTGGTTTTTTCTGATTTTAACTGACGATTTATCAATAGGTGTACAAGTTAGATGTTCCAAAAAGCATCCCGTGCCTTTAAAGAACTGCAAAAAATCTTCTACAGATTTAAAATCGCCAAATACCTCACTAAATGCAAGATAAATTGTTCGAAACAGATTAGTATTTCCCAGGTAAAAATGTTTATCGTCACCTCCAGGAGCTTCAGAAACAAAGAGCAGCAGCACTTTAGCTGGCTGATATTGCCTCGAAATTTCGGTAACACTATACATTATAGTTGTAGCTTTTAGCGAAGCGCATAAATAGTTCCGCCAGAGCGTCCTGCTGACCATGAAGCTGAATGAAATGAAACGGCCTTTCGATAACCATATCCTTGATATCTATGATGCGGCATTCATTATTCTTGAGCTCTTTCAATATGGAGTGGATAGATAAAAAAGCCAGGCATTTGCTGTGAATCAAATAGGATTTAATGCTTTCGGTACTACCTAACTGCATTTCTATATTTAAGTCCCCCACCTTTATCTGGTGTGCTTTTAAAGCATATGCAATAACATCTAGTGTACCAGAACCAGGTTCACGAAGTAATAAATCATAATCCTTCAACTCATTCGGTTTGATCATTTCCTTTTTCATGGCATAATTGTGACCAGAACACACCAGCACCAGCTCGTCTTTTAGATATTGTTCGTATTTAATCTGTGGGTTCCGGGAGATGCCTTCAATGATTCCAAAATCTATTTCCTTAGCAATCAAACGCTGCTCTACATCTTCTGTGTTTCCGGTAACCAGTTGAATTTGTATATCCTTAAACTTATTGTGAAACTGTGCCAATACAGGTGGAATGATATATTGTGCCACAGTACTGCTGGCACCAATCCTCAATATTCCTTTATGCTGTTTAGTAAGTAGATTCATATCATATTCCAGTTCCCGGTAAGTTCCAAAAATCTGTTCTGCGTAATGCAACAATAATTCGCCGGCTGGGGTGAGGCTGATTTTTTTGTTTCCACTGCGTTCAAATAATGACATTTTGAACTCCTGCTCTAATTCTTTAATGTGTTTGGTTACAGCAGGCTGACTGATAAATAACTCTGCCGAGGCCTTTGTAAAATTCAGCCTTTTAGCGACAGCATAAAATACTTGTAAACGGAAATCTATCATACACGGTTTTAGTAGATAACCTAAGATACAAACAATTTGTTTCAACGGGTACTGACATCATAACCTTACGTTATCATCAATAACTTTTTATGCTTTTTCTGATGAGTAGAATAAATGCACATTTGTAACAGAAAAATATTGGTTATGAATAAGGAATCAACAGAAAAAGAAATCAGACAAGCACTTATATATACAGCCAGGACAACGGCTATCATTGCGTTTCTATTTGTTGCTTGTGGAACCATTTTCATCTGCACTTTATTTTTTAATGGGCAGCCAGATGTAGTGACAGCAAAAACCAAACAGGATGTGGAAACCGGTATAGCTGCTGTTAACGTCAAAAGCCAGGTTGTACCTGCTGATGCCTGGAAAGCGCCTGATGAAAATACGATTCCGGCGGACACCAAGTACGGCCAGATGATCAGGTATGGCAAAGAATTAATAGCACATACGAGCAAATATTTTGGGCCAAATGGATCCATAGCCCGTATTACAAATGGTATGAATTGTCAGAATTGTCACCTCGAGGGTGGAACCAAACTGTTCGGAAATAATTATGCTGGTTTTATTTCCAGTTTTCCTAAAATGAGTGGCAGATCAGGAAAGGTTGAACCTGCATCGGCACGTATTGCAGAGTGCTTCAATCGAAGTCTTGCAGGCAAAGTACCAGACGAATCTAGTAAAGAGATACAGGCAATGCTGGCTTATATGAAATGGCTTGGAACAGGTGTAAAAAAAGGGGAGAAAGTGTTTGGAACGGGAACCGAAAAATTAAAATTCCTGGATAGGGCAGCGAATGTCAAACATGGAGCGATTTTATATACCAGTAAATGTCAAAGTTGTCATGGTGCAAATGGTGAGGGAATACTCGATGAAGACAAACTAACTTATGTTTATCCGCCATTATGGGGCAAACACAGCTACAATGATGGCGCAGGGATGTATAGACTCAGTAACTTTGCGGGGTTCGTAAAGAACAATATGCCATATGGTGCCAGATATGGAGATGCGCAGTTAAGTGATGAGGAGGCCTGGGATCTCGCTGCTTTTGTGAACTCACAGCCAAGACCACATAAAGATCAGGGAAAAGATTACCCTGATTTGTTAAAAAAACCTTTTGATGCGCCATACGGACCATATGCCGACAAATTTTCTGAAAATCAACATAAGTATGGTCCATTTGCACCAATTGTAACCTCCGAAAAACAAGTAAAACTAACAACTAAATAAATCATCAAAATCTAAAATCATGAAAAAAATAACCTTAATCTGTACATTATTTTTGCTGATCGCAGCAACCTCGGCCACTTTTGCCCAAGCTACACCTGCTAATTTTACAGGGGCAAAAGCCACCCTGAAAAATTATAAGGCACTGTATGTAATCAATAACGGTGATGAGAAAAAGATTGCAGGAACACTTCGAAACCTAAAAAATGCACTCGACGATCCCAGGTTAAAAGGGAAAATCAATGCAGAACTTATTGCCTTTGGAGATGGCGTAGCTGTTTACCAGAAGAACGGATCTTTTGAAAAAACATTGTTAGAACTGCAATCCAGAGGAGTAATTCTTGCACAATGTGAAAATACCGTCAGAGAAAGGAAAATCGAAAAAAATACCTTATTTGATTTTATCAGTTATGTACCCAGCGGCAATGGTGAAATCATCATCCGTCAATATCAGGGATGGGCAGTTGTACATCCTTAAACCAAATAATTAGAAAATCATGAAATATATAAATCACACCTTTTTAGCCACAGTTGCATTTTTATTGCTTTGTGGAAATGTTAAGGCCCAGGATCATCGCTTTGATCCGCCCTGGAATACTCCACCTGAAAGTAAAGTTCAGTTCACAGTACCTGGAGTAGACAATGTGCCTGATCTTTTTGGAGACATTAATGATCCCCAACTGGTGGTTTTCTTTGCCGGTAACCAGTTTATGTGCATTGACGAATTAATTGCAGCCTTTAAAAAGTCATATCCACATTATCAGCGGGTATTTGCCGAAACGCTTCCCCCAGGCATTTTAGCCCAACAAATAAAAACCGGTAGCATTGTGGTGGGCAACATGAGAATTACCTTAAAGCCGGATGTTTATACAGCTGGTAAGAACCGGATAGACATGACCCCTGAATGGTTTAGCAAAACGACTTTATATGCTAGAAACAGGTTGGCAATCATGGTCCAAAAGGGAAATCCGAAGGCATTGAAGTCACTCAAAGATTTAGCAAATAAAGAGCTGAGGATCAGTATGCCCAATCCAGAGAATGAAGGGATCGGTAAACGTATTGAAGAAGCCTATGTGAAAGCTGGAGGGGAAACATTAAAATCTACCATCATGGAAGATAAAGTTAAAGATAAGACTACTTATCTTACCATGATCCATCATCGCCAATCACCAATGAGGATCCTATACAACGAAAGTGACGCCGCTCCAGTATGGTATACTGAGGCCTACTATCAGAAAATGATTGGCCATCCTGTTGAGCTCATTGAAATTCCTGAAAAAGAGAATATCCATGCGCAATATATAGCGGGACAGTTAAAAGATGCGCCACATCCGGCCGCTGCAAAAGATTTTATGGATTTTTTGATCAGTCCGCAGGCTGCTGCCATCTACAAAAAGTTTGGTTTTGATTTACCTTAAACATAAACACAATGAAAAATATATTTTTAACCATATTGTCAGTCGTTGCTGTAGTGACCATTGGGAATGCACAAATCCCAAACGATACTTTATATGTCTATGGTCCCGGTGGGCCGCTCGGACCGATCAATGAATGTGCGAAGGTTTTTGGAAAGCAGCATGATATCGTAATTAAAGTCACTGCCGGGCCAGATAATGAATGGATGCCGGATGCAATGAAACATGCAGATCTGTTCTTTGGAGGAGCAGAATACATGCTTTCAAAATTCATGTCTGACCACCCAAACATGATAGTGGCGAACTCTCGGACAGAGTTATATAAACGTGCGGCAGCGATCCTGGTACGGCCCGGCAATCCTAAAAACATCAAAAATCTGGGCGATCTCTGTAAACCAGGTGTGAAAATTCTTGATGTGAATGGGGCTGGGCAAATGGGGCTTTGGGAAGATTTGGCAGGTCGACAAGATCTGATTGCAAACATACAGCAGCGTATAGCAGGTACATTTGCAAATTCGGCATTGGGTATTGCTGCATGGAAAAATGATCCTCAATATGATGCCTGGATAACATTTGGCTCCTGGCATAACCGTTTACCAGACCTCACCTCAATGGTTAGGATTCCTGTTACACAAACAGTCTATAGAGGTACACCTGTAGTGAGGGGTAGCACTGGTACGCATAAGTCGGAAACTGAGGATTTTATCAAGTTTATGCAATCCGATAAAGGACATCTCATTTTCAAAAAATGGGGTTGGGAATAAATAATGTCTAAAAACTTATCTTCTATAACATGAAGTTATGGAAGATAAGTTTTAATGATTTGATCGGGGTTTATTAGTTATGGATCTTTGAATTAGAAAATAAAGACAATCAAAATTATGACACAAATCAAAGACAATTCAAATTCTTCTAAAATAAAGGCGGGTAACCTGCTAAACTTAAATTTAAACACCCGTAAAATTATCTTCATCCTGGCAGTTTTGCTGTGCCTCTTTCCATTTATGTCGCCTCCTTTAGCCTTATTGCTAGGATTAGTATTGGCGCAACTAATGGAACATCCCTATCTGCATTTAAATCACAAGGCCACAAACCTGCTGCTAAAAATTTCTGTTGTCGGGCTAGGATTTGGAATGAATGTATTCAGTGCAATGAAAGCAGGAAAAGAAGGCGTACTGTTTACCGTAGTTTCTATTTTCGGAGTGCTTATCATTGGTTTTATCCTGGGAAAAGTATTTAAAATAGAACGTAAAACATCTTTTTTGATATCAGCTGGAACGGCGATCTGTGGTGGAAGTGCTATTGCTGCATTGTCGCCTGTAATGAACGCAGAAGAAAAACAGATCTCCGTTGCAATGGGTACTGTTTTTATACTCAACTCGGTGGCCTTATTTCTTTTCCCCGCTATCGGACATGCGCTTAACTTGTCACAGTCACAATTTGGTATGTGGTGTGCCATTGCTATTCACGATACCAGTTCTGTTGTTGGGGCAGCCAGTAAATATGGTGAACAAGCACTACAGATAGCCACAACTGTTAAGTTAGCCAGAGCACTATGGATTGTTCCCGTAGCGTTTGGTACATCTTTCCTGTTCAAAAGCAACAATAGCAAAGTTAGTATACCCTATTTTATAGGGCTATTTATCCTGGCAATGATCGCCAACACCTACTTACCTTTTATTAAGCCTTTTGCGCCCTACTTTGTAGCATTAGCAAAAGCAGGCTTAACTTTAACCTTGTTCCTGATAGGAAGCGGACTCTCATTTACTATCTTGAAAGCAGTGGGGATAATGCCACTGTTACAAGGCGTAATTTTATGGATAGTAATTTCAAGTGCTGCATTATGGGCAGTTATATCTTTGGTTTAAAATACATTAGTTACTGATCATCACCAGCTTTTTTGAAAGATCATCAATAAGAACCACATGTTTATAATCGGCGCCACCTGTTCCTACACTCTTAATTATCCCCGAGGATTGACCGCTAAAAGCTCCTTTTTCATCGGTCTTAAAAGAATTGATGACATAATCTGCGTTAAACGTATCATTTGAGGAGTTGGTTAACGCTAAAGTATACGAAGTATTTGGCTCGAGTTTTTTAAAGTCCTGTTGGACAAGATCAGTCAAGCCTACGCTTCTTACGTTTAGCATGCCTGATGACATTGAATTATCCTTATTCATCAATTTAATCACCTGACTTTTGTCTGCAAGATTAAGCGGGGTTAAATTTTCTTTTGAGGCATTTGCAGGGCTGGCATTAGCGGCGTACAACAATGCTTGCGGACATTGTCCAATAGCAATGGTTTTTACAACGGCCATTTTTACCAGATCAACCACTTGTACCTGGTCATCATTTTCTAATCCGACATATGCAAATTTACCATCTGCCGAAGTCCAGACGCCATGTGGCAATGATCCTGTCGCAACGCTATCAGTAAGCTTGAAATCTTGTGAAACACTAAATACTTTTAAGCTGTTTTCTCCGCCAATGGTTGCCAGCATCACAGGTGAATCATTAACTAAAGTAAAAGTGACATGGTTGGTAATTGGACCTGTATTTAGTACTGTATGTATCGTATTTGTCTCCGTGCTGATGACAGTGATCTTCCCTACATCCTTATGTGTCAATGCAATCCATTTCCCATCAGGACTACAGAATATATTTGGAGAAAATGGACTAACTACTGGAATACGCTTTACAATAGCATAAGAAGTTGCATTCACTACATCCACTTCTGCAGTAAAGCTGGAACAAATATAAGCCCATTTTCCATCTGGAGTAAAAGCAACCATTCCCGGGCCGTCGGCTACTGGAATTTGCTTGATTTCAATCAGTTTATTTGCATCAATTACGCTGATATACGATTCTCCTCTTACCGATATCCATGCCTGTGATCCTGAAGGGTTAAAGGTTGCCTCATGCGGTGAACGTCCGATATAAACAGTTTTTAAAACTTTATTTTTTGCTGTTGAAATAAAGGTTACTGAATTTGATCCAATGGAAACCGCTGCTAGTAATTGCCTTTTAGGGGAATAACCCAGGCCATGAACCAGGGCCTGTCCCTTATATAGAGGACTTAAGATATCAGGTTGGGGTTTACCAAGAACAATATTTCCTAATAGCGTTTGTGTTGAGGGATCTAAGACAGAAACCGTATTAGATATCTGATTGCCTGTATAAACCCTGTCTTGGGCATAGATTGATTGTGCTTTTGATTGTAGGGCAAAACTGAATATTAATAGCGTAAACAAGGATATCTTTTTCATATGTTAATGGGAGTTTGTAAATGTCTTCATTTGTTGGATTTCTATCTGTTCATCTGAGATAATATTCTCGGCCAGTCTTTTTACATTTTTATTTTTTCCATACCGCAACTCAACTTTAGCCATGTCGATGGCAGCCTGATGGTGAGGAAGCATTATCCTTGCAAAGGACAGATCAGTATCAGACAATTGTTTTTCTTCAGGCATTTGTTCCATCATCACTTTCATCATCTTCTGGTTGGCGTTTTGATGTTGGTTGCCTGTAGCGATAAATCCTTCAGGATGGCTGAGCAGGAGTCGCATTTGCTGAATCTGGGTTTGTTGCTCAGCTTTGATACTTTTAGCTAGCTGAATCATTTCTTTATTTTTTCCGGTCTTAATCTCTTCTTCTGCCATATCAATAGCACCCTGGTGATGTGGGATCATCATTTGTATGAAATCTCTGTCTGCAGATGTGGTAGCTGATATTTCATCCATCTTCATCATCATATGAGCCATTTGCCCAAGGAAGACATTTTTTTTAGTTGCCATTTGCATGTGTTCATGTTGTGCTCGTGCAGAGAAACTAGCAAATAGTAGAAGTATAGACGTGAATCTGATCATGGTTTGATGTAGAATATTAATTGTGATAAACTGTTTATGCCAAACAAGCCTTATGCGATAACCGCAAGATCCTGAAATTTGTTCTTATTGAGCTATATTACATCTACATCAATTGGCGAGATAAAATTAACCATGTAAGTTCTTCTGTCTAAATCATGCTCCATGGGTTGCGTTTTGCCATTTTGATCTGTCGCTCTAGCCATTAAACTATATCTTCCAGTCTTAGCAGGAACCACCCATTCAAATTCAAATAGCTGCCAGGCGAAAGGGATAGCAGGACCAATTAATTTTGCTGGTTGCCATGAATTTCCTTTATCCGTGCTTATTTCTACTTTCGATAGGTTACTATCACCTGACCATCCTGCACCCCTTACTTGATAAGGTTTTCCAGCCGGCACCGCTTCAAACAATACCGGCCTTGATATTTCAGACTTAACCAATGTAGTGGTTACGGGCGTCAAGGTAGGTAGTCCTTCAACACGCTTCCAGTAAGCATATTCAATCGTCTGCCAATAGCCATCAAACGGCTTTTCAGATGCAGTAATTTTCATCAGCCATTTCACAGATGCCATACCATACCATCCTGGAATAATTGCCCTTGCCGGGAAACCATGTTCAGCACTCAATGGTTTTCCATTCATTTCATAGGCGATGATGATGTGATCCTGCATTGCTATATTTAACGGAATGCTTCGGGCGAATTTGATTTTTCCTGGTGATTTCGGCTCTTCTGTAATCATCCCCTCATCATTCCCTTCCAAAATAATGTCTACCGTACCCACCTTTATGCCAGCCTTCTTTAACAATACGGATAAAGGTACTCCTGTCCATTCAGCATTGCTGATCCCACCTTGTTCCCATCCTAAACCCTTCACTTTTGGGGCGAGGTTAGCACGTCCGTTTCCGGCACATTCTATAGTAGCCATTACCTTTTTTGCAGGAAGCTTTTTAAGTTCGCTCAGATTGATCTTTATGACATGATTGGTGTTGCCGCCAATCTCTAATTCCCAATTTGTAGCATCAATATTGGGAATATTAAAATGACTCCTGATGAAGAACTGGTTATTTGGAGTAATCCTGTTTTTTAACGTAGGAAATGGAAACTCCATATTTAATGGCTTTTTCTCTCGCGTAATAAGTCCTGGAAAGTCATTGTCTTCTCTGGTTTGTTGAATCTCCTTCGCCGAAGCCCAGGATGGTATTGTTGCGCCAGCTATCACCGGGATAATTCCAGTAACAAAATTACGTCTGTTTAACGTGTAGTTTTGTGATGTTTTGTCGTTTTTCATTTCAATAAATGTAGGTGATTACAATATAGCCAAAAATCTCTCATAGGATAACTTGTATTCTTCCTTTTTCTTGATGGTTGAAAGGAAACAACTGTAGACTTTACTTCATCGCTGGCCTGCTAGAAAAGACACAATAGTTCTATAACTGTTTATCAAATACTCATCTCAATTTCTATCAAAAAACGGTGGAATAATGATAATGGCTTACACGAATACCTTCGTTTTTGTGTAATCATTAACTGATTAAAATTAATACTAAGCCTCCAGCTCCTTGGTTATATAGACGTCAGTATTTCCTGGTGACTTTGTTAAAGAGTGTTAATTAAAGAATAGTTTTTATTTTAATAATTACCTTCAATTCATACTAATCATATTAATGAAATATTTCATTCTTGCTATTATCTTTACTTGTGGGCCTTTTTGCGTATCCGGTCAGAATTCTCCAACTGGATTACAGAATGATAGAAATGAGTTTAACCTTGGCTTCGAAAGGAAAACTTCCGGATCTAAATCTTCCGGTGATTGGCAAACGGGTACAACAAAAAGTGGATACAAGGTGGCAATTGATTCTAATCAAAAACATTCTGGGAAATATTCCCTATATATAGCGAACATTGATAAAGATGTCGATTCAAAATCCGGCATGTCTAATATTATTATCCCTGCAAAATTTGATGGCAAGGAAGTGGAGATTAGATTTTATCTGAAATTGGAAAATGTTACTGGTCATGCAGATTTCCCATTCAGAATTGACGATGAGGATAATGATAAATTGCAATTTACTAATCTGCTAGCCAAAAGAATTTACGGAACAGAAGATTGGAAACAATACAGCCTTAAACTGCCGCTTCAAAAAGAAGCTGCCAAAATTTATCTGTTTCCTCTATTATACGGGTCGGGTAAAATGTGGATTGACGATGTTCAGGTTTTGTTTGATGGCGTCGATATCAGTCAAGCAAAAATTAAGGCAAATTATAATCCCAGCGCTTACCACCCAATTGATTATGGGAACAATACCGCTGCCTCAGGGAAAGTGAAAGTCAGAGATGCCGAACTATATTATGAAACCTATGGCGAAGGAGATCCATTATTGTTGCTACACGGTAACAGCCAATCGATTAATGTTTTCAAGAAGCAAATTAAGGAATTCTCTAAATCGTATAAGGTAATTGCTGTAGATACACGAGGACAAGGTAAAAGTTCAGACAATATTTCCGAACCTCTTTCATATGATTTGTATGCTGGAGATATGAAAACACTACTTGACTCTTTACATATTCTCAAAGCAAACATCTTAGGTTGGAGCGATGGTGGAAATACTGGACTGATTATGGCTTCAAAATACCCCGATTATGTAAAGAAACTGGCTATAACTGGAGCCTGCACAGATCCAAACAAAGCCGTTTCCGCTGGTACGATAAAAGAAGTTGAGAAGGCTATTGAGAATTTGAAGTCTAAAACAGATGAAAAATCTGCTTATCAGGTTAAGCTATTTACTATGCTTTTAACCGAACCACATATTTCAACCGAGGATTTAAACAAAATTAAATTGCCCGTTTTAGTAATGGCTGGGGAGAAGGACATGATTTTAGAAAAACATACTAAGTATATTGCAGCTAGTATCAGCCATTCAGAGCTTTTCATTTTCAAAGGTGCTTCACACTACGTGCCTGTAGAAAAGGTTCCAGAATTTAACAATAAGGTTTTAGTATTTTTGAATAATAGACGATGAAACTAATCATACTATTTAAGTTGGAGAAGTTACAGTTGATTTACACTTAAACCTTCGTTTTTTTGTAAACCAAATTATCAAAAACTCATCATCGAAAACTAAAATTCTGATTTGAATAATGGAATGGGTTTATGATAATCAGCAAAAAGAAAAAGAGATATTTAATGCTTATCGGGAACGGTTACTTTGCTTAAAGGCATCGGCATTTGCTCACAATCGATTATCAGGAAAGTAGGGAATAATGATAAAATAAAATGTGCCTCTGTATATGTGGATAATATTACTCCTAAATTAAATAGAACTGGTTTTTGTACCACATGAGGTAAGCTGGATATTGGTAAGGTTATTTCCTAGTGCCAGGCCTTTTCTTAAATTGAGAAAACAGGTTCTCAAATGCAAGGACTACCCAAAGGGCGTGTGCATTGTCTATGTCTTTGCCTGAAATCCTTTGCTGAATAATATTTAGGTAACTAGCGCTTAGCTTTACGTTCTTAAGCACTTCATAACCTGCACCAACGCTGATCCGGTTCTGATCAAATATATTGGGGTTATTCTTAACCGCTTTTCCAAACTGAATAAATACCTCATCGGACACAAAGACAGACAATGGTTTGTCTTTTGAAAGGACATCAAGAAATGGCTTCTCCAGCCTGATTTGGTATCGAACACGCCAGTTGGGTTGATAATTCCCATTGTAAGCTAGGTCACGCATTCGGTATTCCAAACTATATCTGTTGGAATAATTGAAAAACTTAAGCTTTTGTTCGTTCTCTAAACGCGCCGAAACCCGATATTCTTTTACGCCCTCTGATTTGACATCATCAGGATTATCATAGAATACATGCGAGTCGAAATAGGCAATCGGTGATATCGATACTTTAGTATTAGGCGTAAATTTATAATTCAACCAAGGCCATACGCTAATGAAATGAGAAGCTTTAAAAATATTGCCCGTACCGACCGACTGGGTTCTTTTCTGCAAGTAAAGTTCCCACTTAACTTTACTATTAATCGTGTCTGCCAAAATAAGCCGTCCCCAGAACACCCCATGGTTATGCTGTTTTTGTGCGTAAAGGCTCGTATACATGGTGGTTATGCATATAAGCAATAAGAGTCGTTTCAAAGTCTATTGATCAAGTCGACAAAAGAGCTTAATTTTTCGCACTTATCCAAAAAAGCATAATAAACTAATTGTTATTCAATTATTACTTTATTGGTTTATGTTAAAAAGCTAACAAAAATCAGTTTGAAATAGTGTGGAGCAAGAAAACCCCGCCATTCAACGCTTAATTAAAAATGAGCCAGTTTAGTTTTAAGGCTTGATTAAAATCAATCAAGCCTTACGTTTCTTAGTCTTAGAGAATTTAAGATAACAGATACTGAACTAAAACTCATGGCCAGAGCCGCAATCATTGGCGAAAGTAAAATACCAAAAAATGGATACAAAACACCTGCTGCAATAGGAATACCCAATACATTATACCCCAGGGCAAAGAATAGGTTTCCCTTAATGTTTTCCATAACTCTATCGCTCAAAAGTCTCGCTTTAGCAATCCCATTCAGATCCCCTTTTACCAGCGTTATTGCAGCGCTTTCAATAGCCACATCGGTTCCGGTACCCATAGCGATTCCAATATCTGCCTGCGACAATGCTGGCGCGTCATTGATACCATCACCAGCCATGGCTACCTTCTTTCCTTCCTGCTGTAATCGTTTAATTTCGTTCAATTTGTCCTCAGGCAGCATTTGCGCTTTATATCCATCAAGGTTTAAAGTTTCGCTCACTGCTTTGGCCGTATCTTCATTGTCTCCGGTAAACATGAATACCTTTAATCCTTCTTTTTGCAGTTTACTAATTGCTTCCTTGCTTGATTCTTTGATCTTATCATAAATAACCACAAACCCGGCTGCATGATCACCAACTGCCAAATAAGATACCGTCTTACCTTGTTGCTGCTCTGCCTTGACCTGCTTAAGTAATTCAGGACTAATAGTTGCCTTTACCTGTTCCATTAACTTTTCATTACCAAGAGACAGGTTTACTTCTCCTACAGCCCCAATAACCCCTTTTCCGGTAACTGCTTCAAAATTTACGACTGGGAGCTTTGCAATCTGCTTCTGTTCCCCATAACGTAAAGTAGCTTGAGCAAGTGGATGCTCGCTGCTGCTGTTTAACGATATTATTTTTTGAAGAATATCTGTTTCAGTAAATTTAGAATCTGCACTGACCACCTTTTCAACGGAAGGCTTACCTTCGGTAACAGTACCGGTCTTATCGATCACTACAATGTCAATGGCATTCAGTTTTTCTAAGGACTCAGCATTTTTAATCAGTACGCCTGACTTTGCACCTTTTCCAACGCCCACCATGACCGACATTGGGGTAGCAAGGCCAAGCGCACATGGACAGGCAATGATCAGCACCGCGATTGCATTTACAAATGCATAAACATAAGAAGGCTCCGGACCATATATTGCCCAAACGATAAAAGTCGCCACTGCAATAAATACAACAACAGGGACGAAGTACCCCGATATCTTATCGGCTAACTTTTGAATGGGCGCTTTTGAACGGCTGGCAGAATTTACCATTTCAATGATCTGGGAAAGTAGGGTCTCTGATCCCACTTTTTCAGCCAGCATCGTAAACGTTTTATTTCCATTGATCGTTCCGGAACTTACCTGATCACCTGGCTTTTTATTTACAGGAATAGGTTCTCCGGAAATCATGGATTCATCAATGGTGACTTCTCCCATTTTGATACTTCCATCAACCGGCACCTTTTCGCCTGGCTTTACCCGAAGCAGATCTCCTTTTTGAATATCATCAATGGCCACCGTTTCTTCTTTGTCGCCGATGATCCTGGTGGCCTGGTTTGGTGCCAGTTTCAAAAGTTCCCTGATTGCACTGTTTGTCTTGCCATGTGCCCGTGCCTCTAAAAGCTGGCCTAGTAGCACTAGCGTTAAAATGACTGCTGTCGCTTCAAAATATACATACACTGTGCCTGAATGGGTTTTGAACTGATCTGGAAAAATGCCTGGGGATAATAAGGCTAGTAAACTAAACAGCCAGGCTACCCCCGCCCCGATTCCTATTAAGGTAAACATATTCAGGTTCCAGGTCACCACTGACCGCCATGCCCTTTCAAAAAACATCCAGGTTGCATAAAAGACGACTGGAATTGATAAAACAAATTGCACCCAGTTCCAGTACCTAAGTTCCAATATTTTAAATAAGGGATTTCCAGGGATCATCTCTGACATAGAAATTAAAAAGATGGGAACGGTAAAAAGGGCTGCTATCTTAAATTTTCGCAGTAACCGCTCATAAGTCTGGTCATCTTCCTCACTAGAGTTATTACCTGCAATTTGCACCAGATCCATTCCGCAGATCGGACAAGCGCCAGGCTGGTCACGAATGATCTCCGGATGCATAGGACAGGAGTATTGCGCAACCTGTTTTAAGACAGGCTGCTGCACCAAATCCATTCCGCAGACTGCGCAATCACCAGGTTTATCATAAGTTTTCTCTCCCTGGCAATGCATGGGGCAGTAATATTTTCCTGATCCTGATTTTACTGTTTTCCCCTTTTGATCAGCTGCTGCAAGATCAACTTTAATAGAGGCTGCGTTATGATCATGTGTCTTATCGATCTGGTGATCCCCTGGCATTACGATTTTATAATCTCCGGCATCTGATAAGGCTTGCTGCAAGGTTTCTACAGGCACGTGCTTTTCCATGGTCACAGTTGTCTCAGGCGGCATTAAGGTAACTACTGCAGAAACCCCTTCAATTCCATTTAGCGCAAGGGATACTTTTTTGCTGCAACCCTGGCAGCTCATTCCACTTATTTGATAGATATGCTTCATAATACTTATAATTAATAGGTGATGGTAAGTCCAGCTCCATAACCCATATCGCTGTCATAATGGGTAGATAGAGAAAAGTATTTGGTAACGATATACCTAAAACCAGCCATATATTCCCTGTCGGTATTAGCCATAAAGTTAAATCGTAACCTACTGGTTAACGGAACATCTTCACGCATCAGCTGGAAGCGCAATTTGCCTTTACTGTCTAGTCTTGCCTCCGCAGTGACTAACATCGGAAGAATATACTGCGCACCGATCACAGCTGCCTTTCTGTTCTTTTGATTGCTGAGTTGCCCAAATAGATTATTTTCCCTTTCATTGTTCATCCGGTTATAATGATAGTCAAAACCAACGAACGGCATCAGCCACTGCATCCTGCCAATATAGCGCCCGAAGTAAGTTTCGCTCTCAATCCCATGTTCTGATTTTAAACCAACCCTCCACTCTGTGGATAAGCGGTAACGGGTATTGGAAAACATTAGTTCTCCGTCACTACCATTACTTTCAAGGCCAATACTTGCCATTGGGTGATATTTCCTATCATCAGCAGAAAGTTTTTTCCAGGCAAGCTTAGTGTCCGGCAGTTCTGGATTAGGTGGTGAATTTTCATAACTAAAGACCCTGCCCATACCACTCATCATATGATAAAGGATATGGCAGTGGAAAAACCAGTCGCCTCCATTTTCACTAGCTGCAAACTCAATTGTATCCCTTTCCATTGGCATAATGTCAAGGACATTTTTCATGGGCGCATTTTCACCCTGTCCATTAACTACCCTGAAATCGTGGCCATGCAGGTGCATAGGGTGGCGCATCATGCTGTTGTTGAACATAATGATGCGTACATTTTCCCCTTTTTTGATCAGGATCTTATCGCTTTCTGAAACAGTCTTATTATCCAGTGTCCACACATAGCGGTTCATATTCCCTGTCAAATCAAATTTCAATTCTTTCCATGGCCCTTTTGGTAGCGTCGTTTTCTTCGGATCACGAAGCATATTGTAATTCAGGGTTACCATATCGGGATTTCCATCAGCCATATTCATTCCAGCCATGCTTTTATCATTAGGCATCTGCATGCCTGGGGCATCTGTCTTTTTATTGTTTGCTTTTGGATTTTCCACGCCGGTTATTTCAGGATACATGACTGTATTCATGTCCATGACCTGGTTCTGCATTTTCATGCCTTCCATTTCAATCATATTGCCCTGCATGTCCATCATATCATTCATCATTTTCATGCCGGCAAAATATTTTGGTCTATCAAGTTTCTGAGCAAAAACTTTTTCCCCACTTCCAAGCCAAAGGGATGCTGAGCTAGTGCGATCTTCCGGGGTGACTAAAAATTCGTATTTTTTGTTTTCAGGGATCGTTACCACGACATCATAAGTTTCAGAAGTGGCAATGATTAGCCTGTCCACTTCAACCGGCTCCACATCATTTCCGTCAGTAGCCACAACAGTAATCTTTCCTCCGGAATAATTTAACCAGAAATAATCAGAAGCTCCACCATTTGCAATGCGCAACCTGACCTTATCACCGGCCTTAAACTGAGGCTGTTCATTTTGGTTCTTTCCGTTAATCAGAAAGTTATCATAATATACATCGCTGACATCCATGGCCGTCATTCGTTTCCATTCATTGTTTACCTTAGTCTTAAAATGTCCGGTTTTGATGGCCTCACCATAACTCTGTGTAGTCCCTTTTTGGATGGCAAACCAGTCGGTGGCATTCTTAAGGCTGCGATGTACTTCTTCTGGTTTCATATCCGTCCACTCACTTAATACAAGTGGGATGGTCGGAATGTCCCATTCCTTTCTTTTATTCATAATGAAAGCTCCGTACATACCTATTTGTTCCTGAAGCATACTATGGCTATGGTACCAGTGGGTACCATGCTGAACAATCGGGAATTTATAGATATAAGTGGTATGTGGCATAATTGGCATTTGGGTCAGAAATGGTACGCCATCCATTTTATTAGGCAGGAAAAGTCCATGCCAGTGAAGAGAGGTTTCTTCATCCAGGTTATTGTGCACATAGATCAGGGCAGTATCGCCTTGGGTAAAAGTTAGCGTAGGCATAGGAATTTGCCCGTTTACGGCAATTGCCCGCTTAGATTTCTTTCCATAAGTTACCGTCGTGTCGGCTATGTACAGATCATAGCGAACAGTGCGGGGTGGCGTACTACTTGTAATGGTTTTTATAGGCCCTAATTGTGCTTTTGCCTTTTTGATATTCTCCATTGTGGCATTCTCATCTCCCATTTGCATACCTTCCATTGTATCCGACTTTTTAGCATCTTCTTTCATGGGCATATCCATTCCATTGTGCTTAGTGGGAGCTGTCTTGGGCGCTTCCTTTACCAGTTTCATTCCGCATTTTGGGCAGTTACCTGATTTAGAAGCATGAATCTCCGGATGCATGGGACAAGTATAGGTTTCACCTAAAGAAGGTGTTTCAACAGCTGCCTTTTGCGGCGACATGTTCATCTTACCCATACCCTCTTTTTTTACAGGCTGAGTTTTTTTACCTGGCACCGCCTTTTTGGCGGGAACGCTTTTTTTCTTTTGAATAACCAGCTTCATGCCGCATTTTGAGCAATTGCCTGGTGTCTTGCTCAGGATTTCAGGGTGCATAGGGCAGGTATAGACTACCGGCTCTTGCTTCTGCTGCAATGATATGGCGTGTCCATCGTGCGCAGATGCGAACCCATACAAACCCATCAATAAAATATATACTATTAATTTTTTCATCTCTATTAATTTTTTGAAAGACTGTCTTTCGTTTCTTCTATCCAGTTCAGGATTAAGTCTTGTTCGGCTTTTGAAAGTCTGGCATTTTTGTGGATCAGGGTATAAGAGCTTATGGGCATTGTCCCGTCTTTTATACTATTAGATATTGCTTTTAGCTTGCTCTGCTGCCTACGAAAGGAATAATTGCCAAACTCATTAAAATTGAGTTCCTCTTTCCCCTTTTTAACATGCGAGTCAAGCCACCATCCACTAGGCTGTATCTGGGCGTACCAGGGATAATTGGTGTTATTGCTATGGCAGTCATAACAGGAGGTTCTTAAGATCCCCTGTATTTTACCTTCCATTGGGTATATCCGGCTGATATCGGCAGGGTAATCTTTCATGCTGATATTACGGGCAGGCCGAATGAACTGAATAAGTACCAGCACCCCTGCTAATAACAAAAGACCATGTCGTACCTTGCCCATAATTAGTTTAGTTCTTCCTTAATACTTCCACAGGTGGGCATTTCATTACCAAGATATGGGTTTTGTATTTCTTTGGTCTCGCTAAGCCAGTTACCGCCTTTTCCATTATTGTACATCGGACAATTATCATAATAAAGCTTCTGACCTGCGCTGCCACCCGCCTTAACCAGATCGTAAATTTCCTGGCTTAAGGTTTCGAAGTGTTCCAGCTGGTGTTTGATGTTCCCTGCATTGGCTCCGATATGCTCAGCATGTTCTTTTACATCATCGGCGATATCGGTAAAGACTTTAGATTGTTCTGCACTTAGCGAAGCTTTGTCAACTACTGAGATGGCCTCAACCAGGCTTTTACCCGCCTGCACAGCAGTCTTATCGTCGTCTTTGGTTAATGCATTTTTCAAGCTTAGATATTCTGTTACAATCCTTTTTGTAGGGCTGACTGCTTCGACTGTTTTTGTGGTCGATCCTGTTTGTCCGGTATCAATTGCTTTACCGGTATTGCCAGTATCTTTAATCCCACCATTACAAGCGGAGAATAATAGCATGGCCAGTGCCATACCTAATATTGCTGTTTTCATATTTTTTAGATAGTAAGAAAGCCCCAAGCGAATAGCTTGGGGCAATAGACAATAGTTATTTTATAGTTTCAACCACATTTCCGCAGGTCAGCATGGCGCTGCCGTAATATGGATTCTTAACTGCTTTTTCGCTGCTTAGCCAATTACTTTTTTTCATTGGGCAATACATTTGGTAAACAGGTTCAGCCGATAATTTTGATGCTTTGGCCAGGGCGATCATACTGGTTGAAAGACCTGCAAAATGCCCACGCTCACTTTTAAGATCTTTGCTTTTGGCAAGTTTACCAGCATGTTCCAATAAGCCTTTCTTACTAGTTTCATCAATTACTTCCGCATCAGTGCTGTTTACTGCTTTAACAAATTCCTGGGATTTTGAGGCTGCAAGTTTTGCATCGCCACTTACTAAGGCATCTTTAATATTATAATATAAAGGAAGAAGCGCAACAGCTTGCGTTTGATGATTAGCATGGTCAGTTTGTGCAAATCCATATTGCACAAAGGAAGTTGCAATAATAGCAACCATTAGAAATATCTTTTTCATTTTGTTGATTTTAATAGAATAATTACTTAGCTGGAATGGTGAATACCATCAGAAAATGATCAAACTATTAAATCAAATTTGGAAACTTTGTATGGCAATACGTACGTCAGGAATTGGCGGACGGCAATGCCGGACAAAATAGGTATTAGGAACATTTACTGGAAAAGTAACCGCCTGACCAATTCGATAAACTGTCGAAGGCAAAAGAAAAAATGAAGAGGATAACAGACTATAATTAAACCCAGGTTGGGTCAGCTTATCGGCTTTTGTTATTTTGTCTACTTGTTCTTTGCAACAGTTATCTTTTTGACTTTTGGAGGCATGATGATCACCAGGGTTTTGATCATGACTATGTTTTGCATGATCATGATGTTTGCCGTTCTTGTGAATGTGCTTTACGGAACTAATAAATTTTTGGTCTTCGTGGTGCTTTGTATTAAAGCCCATATCCATCCCAACCGCACAGGCAAAGCCAACTAAGGTATTCAACAAGAATACAAAAGTTAAAAAGGCTGCTTTAAACTGTATGGATGAATTGATTTTCATTTATATGAAATAAAATTTTAATCTCTTACTAACTACAAAGATAGCTAATACTTCTATTGTTGAACTTACAAAATTCTCAAAAAAACTTATATAATTTACTTACAAAGTTGCAGCAATTAATATGAACTGATTATAGATAAATAATCTGCATCATATAGACTTAATAGGATAAAAACACGTTTATACTCTAATGAAGTTGATGGCCTACTTTCTTGTGGTGTATTTAATGTTTTTTTCCTCCATTTGAGGAGTGGCTAATTCTATGTCTTTTACAATAAAAGCAAGCTGCTGTGGAAAATTAGATTGTAAGCAAGGGGAGAACCAAAACCAGAAAAAGGGCTGTGTCATTGGTCTTTGTAATCGAATGCTTCCTTGCAACCAATGCGGTTTTATTAAAGCCCCGCAAACTTTCATTTCACAGCGATTTGCGATAATGGCAAATAAAATGATCTATCAAACCACTATGGGTACGACTTCTGACTATCCTGAAAACGGCTGGCACCCGCCTAAATTTTAATAATTCGTCTATTGACTGGTATAACCGATATACCTTAATTATTATTAAAATTTAAAAAAACAATCATGAAAAAGTTTCTTTTCATCACCATGGTGATGCTATTATCTATATTTTCTATTTCTTACGCCAACACTCCTTGCTGTAACAATAAGATGAACCATTGTACCGAAATGTGCTAAAACTTGCACTAAGCCCAACTGCATGGATTATTGCAGTAAGCAATGTAAGACAAATGGCCAATGTAGTAAGACCTGCAAATAATAAAAAAGCCGGGCTAACCCGGCTTTTTATACATTATATATTTACAATTTCATCTTTTGAATCCTTACGGCATTGAGTATCGCCAAAAGGGCAACCCCAACATCGGCAATAACCGCTTCCCAAAGGTTCGCAATCCCACCTGCTCCAAGGATCAAGACGATAACTTTTACGACCATAGCAATGGTTATATTTTGCCAAACGATCTGGCTCGTGATTTTACCAATTTTAATGGCCGTCGTAATTTTTGAAGGTTGATCATTTTGAATAACAATGTCCGCAGTTTCAATCGTGGCATCACTTCCAAGTCCACCCATTGCAATCCCTGCATCAGCCAAAGCAACTACAGGTGCATCATTAACCCCATCACCAACAAAAGCGATCCTGTTACCTGCATCTTTGAAACCCTGTACTTTTTCAACTTTTCCTTCGGGCAATAAATCCCCGAATGCCTGGTCAATGCCAAGGGCCTTAGCCACTTTATCTACAACAGCCTGTTTATCTCCGGATAACATTACCGTCTGGATCTTAAGATCGTGCATCTGCTGGATGGCTTGTTTAGCGTCTTCTTTTATTTCATCGGCAATGGTAATGTACCCTGCATATTTGTCATTCACGGCAATCACGACGATCGTATCAACAAGTGCATCTACGTCTGAGGGATAAGCAATGTTGAATTTTTTAAGCAGCTTTGCATTCCCCGCAAAAATTACTTTTCCTTCTATAGTTCCTTTTAAACCATGTCCTGATATTTCCTCAACATTTTCAGCTTTCAAACCTGCGGCTTTATCACCGGCATATTCTACAACGGCCTTTGCAATAGGGTGAGTAGAATTGGCTTCAATCGCAGAGGCTAGTCTGATCAGTTCATTTTGATCAAAGTCCTGGGTAATGACTTCCTGAACTTTAAATACTCCTTTAGTCAGGGTTCCGGTCTTGTCCATAATCACAGTATTGATTTTGGTCATCACATCCAAAAAGTTGGAACCCTTAAATAGTATCCCATTTCGTGATGCAAGGCCAATGCCACCAAAGTATCCCAGGGGTATAGAAACTACAAGTGCACAAGGGCAACTGATTACCAGAAAGACTAGCGCGCGATAAAACCATTGGTGAAAGTCGTAAGTCTCTACAAAAAGACAAGGGGCAAAGCAGACAATAAGCGCCAATGCAAAAACAATGGGCGTATAGATCTTTGCAAACCGGCTGATGAATAACTGCGTCTGCGATTTCCTAGCTGTTGCATCCTGTACCATCTCAAGGATCTTACTCAGCTTGCTGTCTTTGAATAAGGATTTGACCTGTACCTGGGATACTTTATCCAGGTTGATCATTCCGGCAAGCACCTGTTCACCTTTTCTCTTGGTGTCGGGTTTACTTTCTCCGGTCAGGGCTGCAGTATTAAAGGTTGCCGAGTCAGAATCAAGAATACCATCAAGGGCTACCTTTTCTCCTGATTTTACCTGAATCAGCTCATCCAAAACGATTTTCTTAGGGTCAATAACTTCAGGATTTCCGTTTCTAAGCACGGTAACCTGATCAGGTCTAATGTCCAGCAAAGCCTTAATACTTTTTTTAGCTTTATTGACAGCTGCATCCTGGAACCATTCTCCTATCGAGTAAAAAACCATTACGGCCACCCCTTCGCTGTATGAACCAATACTAAAAGCTCCGATTGTAGCCACACTCATTAGAAAGAATTCATTAAAGAAATCAAAGTGTTTCGCTTTTCTAAAAGCCATGCCCAGCACATTATACCCTGCCAGTAAAAAGGCAATGGCATAAATAATCAGGTTCAGGGGAAAGGCTGGCTGGAACTTAAACCCAAATTCCAGGGTTAGCATTACCAGTAGAATAAGCAAGGCCGTGAGTAGTGGCCAGTGGCTAAGAATGGTTTCTTCTTCCTCGACTTTGCTCAAATCCAGCACTTCTTCATCGTCTTCTTGCTCATCATCACTCAATGGATGTACTTCCTTACTGCTTTTTAACAGGGGATCCATATTTTCTTCTGTTTCTACAACTTTATTTTCCAGGTTATTATTATTTTCCATTTTGTTAGCCTTCTAATTCAGTAAACCATTCCTCAGCCTCTGCAATTCCTTTTTGCAACGCTTCATTTGAATCCATTCCATTATTTTTATATCCAGAAGCAAGGGCTAATGCCTTTTCCCTGACCTGTGGAGTTAATTCTTTCAACCGGTAATCATCGCCATTTATATTTTCCATCGTCATTTCTATCAAATTTACAGATCAATGAGCTGCAATTGTATTGCATTGATTTTTACATTCGCTGCAAATGCCTTTAACTACCAGGCTCATCTGCTGCCCCTGGTAACCTTCCGGCAATTTGACTTCCGGGATCTGGGTTTGAGGTAAACAGTAAGTCTCCTGGCAATTGGTGCAATAAAAATGTATGTGTAAATCATGGTGCCCATCAACGGTACAAGAGGGTTGACAAATCGCAAATTTCGCGGTACCACTTCCGTCTTCAATCCGGTGAACCAGTCCATGATCTTCAAATGTCTTTATGCTCCGGTATAAAGTAACCCGGTCTGTTCTATCCAGCGATACCTCCACATCAGTAAGACTAACTGCACTAGATTGTTTCAGCAAAAAGTCCAGCACCACTAAACGCATGGCAGTCGGATTGATCTTCTTTTCTAATAGAATATGCTCTAAGTCTTTCATCGCTATTCTTCCTCGGCGCCACCGGCTGATTTTGATTCCAGGTAAAAGGCGCCCTTTAAGGCAATCTTAGCATTTTCAGGCAAAGGATCTAACGGTTTGATTTCTATATAACCCAGTTCACTCACACCTGTGGTAACTTCCAATTTTTTGAAGGTTACATTTTTCTCTTTGCCGTTTTCTCCCGCTTCTTCGGTTACAATAAAAATGTATTGTTTGCCCTGGGAACGAACAACCGCGTCGACTGGAACAGCAGAAGTTAACTGACTACCTGTACTGATCAGCGCAGTGACGTACATGCCGGGTATCAAATTCTGATGTTCGCTGTTATTGATTACCGCGTGAACAACTACGCCTTTACTTTCATTCTCAAAGGACTTATTGATTCCGTTTATGGTGCCTGTAATCAATTTATTGTTTTGATTGGTCAATTGAAAAACCACTTTTTGCCCGACTTTTACCTGCATCAGGTCTTTTTCAAAAACGGTAAGGTCGCAATGAATCTTTGAATTGTCTACCACTTCCATGATAGATGTGCCTGGTTCAACAAAAGCACCTGTATTGGCGATAACATGTCCTACCGTCCCGCTGATTGGAGAAACAACAGGAAATTGAGAAACAATATTTCCATCGGAAACTTTCCCAGGACTTATGCCAAGTTGCCTCAGCTGGCTCTGGTAAGAAGTGAGACGGGAGCGTTCTGCATTGTAAGTAGCCTGGGAAGATTGAAAAGATTTTCCGGTACCGGCACCTGCTGCTTTTAACTGGGTCTGCCTTTCATATTCAGCCTGGATATAGGTAAAGTTATTTTTTGCAGCGAGGTAATCCTGCTGAATTTTAATCAGCTCCTGGTTTGCAATGGTAGCCAGAGTTTGCCCGCGTTTTACCTGTTGCCCTTCTAAAACATAAATGTGGTTAATGATTCCTCCTGAAAGAATGCTTACATCAGCCTTATTTTGTGGTGGTACGGCAAGCTGGCCATTGGCTTTTACAATGGCATCTAAGTTTTTCTTTTCGACCAGACCAATTTCTATTCCAACAGCATCCATTTGCTTTTGGTTGAGAGAAAGCCCTTCGGGCTTTTCTTCTGTTTCTGCAGATGCTTCTTTGGTATCAACTTCTTTTTTCTCTGAGGATCCCGAGCAAGATAAAAGCATGGCTACGCAGGAAATTACGACAATTGATCTATATATTTTTAAATGTAAGTTCATGGTTATTCTCCTTTAATAAATTGGATTTGAATGGCGGACTGGTTTAACTGGCTTAAGGCTTCTATGTAAGAAAGTCTGGTTTGGACTGCTGAGGAAACGTTTTGTATATATTCTATATAGCCAATCTCCCCAAGATCAAAGGATACCTGGGAAATCCTTAGTTGCTCGTCCGCTTGTTTAAGTCCCTGGTCCTGATAATAATTTACGGCCTGCAGGTATTGCTGGTAGTGCTGAACCTCCTGGCTATATTCCATCATTAATCTGGACTTTGTATTGAGCAGGTCAGTTTGTGCGATCTCTGAGGACAGCTGCTCAGACTTTACCCTTGCCCGATTTGCCCGATTAAAAATAGGCAGGGCAACACCAACCTGGATCCCGGCAATTCTGGTTCCAGGGAAGTAGTTCCTTGAAATGTCTGCAGGATTAAATCCGGAAATAAGGAGCTGCTGGCTGTATCCTAATGTAAAATCCGGCATTCCTTTGGATTTCTCTACTGCGATCCTTGCCTTGGCAACTTCTGCGCTCTGCAAGCCAGCACTAACCTGTGCATTCTTACTGAGGGCTAAGCTGTCTAAAGAAACGGGAAACACAAGTGGTTTGTCCTGGACAAAGACTAATGGAGCAGAAGTATTGAGCAACTGCTTTAAAATAGATTCATTGTTTGCTAAGTTTGCCAAAACTCCACGTTTTAAGGCCTGAACCTGTTGAAATTGGCTTCTTGCACTGATCAGTTCCAGGTTAGACGTCTCGCCGGTTTTAACCCGGACTTCCGCCTTGTTTACAAATCCCTTGTAAAGGCTGTCCTGAAAATTTAAAACTCGAAGGCTTTCCTGATTCAACAGATAAGCATACCAGGCCTCCCGAACTTCCCTGATAACTTCCGCTCTGGTAATGTTGCTGGTGCTACTGGCGAGAAGGGTTTGCTGACTGAGCAGCTTACGCTGGTTTTTGTATAGTCCTGGCCAGGCAATATTTTGAGTAATACCAATGGAATTATCCATGTTGCCTCCGCTGGTTGGATCCTGGGTAACCAGGATCTCGGTTTTAGAAAGGTCAGTTCCCGATCTTTGAAGGGCACGTGCCTGTTCCACCGATAGCCCGGCTGAGCGTAGTCGCAAATTATTTTTTACCGCCATAGAAATGGCACTGTCCAGAGTTAAAGGCAAACTGCTCTGCGCCTGTGCTTGATTTTGTTGTAAAAACATCAGACCACACACTACAAAAAGGATTACAACTGCCTTGGGTAACTTTGCTTTTGATAACTCTTTTCGGTTAAAGAGCAAATAAAGGCAGGGCAGGACAAAAAGTGTTAAAAAGGTCGCTGTAATGAGTCCCCCAATTACAACAGTTGCAAGTGGGCGCTGTACCTCTGCCCCTGCGCTGGTTGATAAGGCCATGGGCAGAAATCCTAAAGATGCAACTGAGGCGGTCATTAGCACGGGACGAAGCCTAGTCTTGGTACCCTCTAATACCCTTTGGTAAATATCATCAACCCCTTCTTCTTTCAATTGGTTAAAATAGCCGATTAAAACGATCCCGTTTAACACAGCAACACCAAACAGGGCAATAAAGCCAACACCTGCTGAAATACTAAATGGAAGCCCGGTGATAATAAGGGCAGCAATTCCACCCATGGAGGCCAGCGGTACCGCCGTAAAAATTAATAGGCTTTCCTTTACAGAACGGAAAGTAACATATAAAAGAACCAGGATAAATAACAGGGCTGCAGGAACGGCAATAGCCAGTCGGCCTTTAGCAGCCTGCAGGTTTTGAAACTGCCCGCCGTAGGTAATATAGTAACCACTGGGAAGCTTAATCTCGGAATTCAGTTTTGATTGTATTTCCTTGACCGTAGTTTCTACATCTCGTCCCACCACGTTGAATCCAACATAGATCCTTCGTTTTCCATCCTCACGGGAAACCTGTGCAGGGGCATCTTTGAACCCTATATCAGCAATTTGACTTAAGGGCACTTTATTTCCTGAAGGAAGTGGTATCAGAAGGTTTTCTACGCCTGAAATGTTTTCCCTTAGGTTTCGGTCTAACCTAACTACCAAATCAAACCGTTTCTCTCCTTCAAACACAACCCCTGTAACACTTCCGGCAAAAGCGGTTTTCAAGATCATATTCAGATCACTTATATTCAGTCCATATTGGGCCATCTTATCCCTGTTATAAGCCACCTGAATTTGTGGAAGTCCGGAAACTTTTTCAATATAGGGCGTTGAAACTCCGGCAACAGGAGAAATCATCTTAGCGATCTTTTCGGCCTGGATAGCAAGTACATCAAGATCTTCTCCGTAAATTTTAATCGCTACGTCTTGACGGATCCCGGTCATCAGCTCATTAAAGCGCATCTGCATAGGCTGGGAGATTTCTACATTTATCCCTGGAATTTCACTTAATGCCTCTTCCATCTTTTCCATCATCTCTGATCTATTCTCTGCACTTTTCCATTCTCCTTTAGGTTTCATGGCCAGCATCATATCCCCCCTTTCCATTGGCATGGGATCAGTTGGAATCTCTGAACTCCCGATCCGCGTAACGGCCTGCTTGATTTCAGGAAATTTATCTTTTAGTAATTTTTCCGCTTTCCCAAAGGTCTTTACGACCTCTGATAGCGAAGTACCCTGCATCATTGAAATTTCGACAGTTAGATCTCCTTCTTCCAAGGTAGGAATAAACTCTCCGCCCATCCCTGAAAACAGCCATATAGAAACAGCAAAAAGAATAAAAACTGCAGTAACAACCATAACTTTTACTTTTAAAACTGCAACCAATGTCCGCTGGTATACCCTTTGCAAAAATTCAATAATCCGGTCTGAAATGTTGCGTTTGTAAGAAGTTTTCTTGCTTAAAAACAAGGCACTTGCCATAGGCACATAAGTCAAAGAAAGAATAAAGGCACCAAGGATTGCAAAAGCTACGGTTTGGGCCATTGGCCTAAACATTTTTCCTTCTATACCTATAAGAGATAATAAAGGCAGGTATACGATCAAAATAATAATCTGACCAAAAGCGGCTGACTTCATTAGCTTACTTGCGCTTTCAGTGACTTCTGTATCCATTTGATCCGAAGTCAACTTTTCGATTCCTTGCTTTTTGTATTTTCCAGTGGTAATATGGTGGACGACACTTTCTACAATGATTACTGCCCCATCTACAATTAATCCAAAATCTATTGCGCCTAAACTCATCAGGTTTCCTGATACGCCAAAGAGCTGCATCATCGAGAAGGCAAAAAGCATCGCTAGTGGAATAACCGAGGCGACGACAAGTCCGGCCCTGAGGTTACCTAAAAGCAGCACCAGTACAAACACCACAATCAAGGCACCTTCAAGTAAATTGCGTTTTACCGTATCAATGGCACGGCCAACCAGCTCTGTCCGGTCAATAAAAGGTTCAATCACTACCCCTTCCGGCAAAGATTTCTGAACCTGTACCATTCGGTCTTTTACGTTCTGGATGACTTCACTAAAATTTTCTCCTTTGAGCATCAGGGTCACACCGGCAACAACTTCCCCTTCACCGTTTCTTGTTACGGCTCCATAACGGGTGGCACTTCCAAACTGAACAGTTGCCACATCACGAATTAAGATCGGGGATCCGCTGGTATTCTTTACCACAATTTTACGGATATCGTCTAAGTTCTCAACCTGACCAAGCCCCCTGATAAAATAAGCATTGCTTTGCTGCTCAATATAAGAACCACCTGAATTTTCATTGTTTTTTTCAAGGGCTGTATATACATCAGGAATGGTTAGCCCTAAGGCATTCAGCTTGTCATTGTCAAGGGCAACCTCATACTGCTTCACGTATCCGCCCCATCCGCTAACTTCAGCAACGCCAATAGTACCTGCAAGCTGCGTCCGAACGAGCCAGTCCTGAATGGTACGAAGCTCCATGGCAGTATACTTTTTTTCATACCCTTTTTTAGCATGAATAACATACTGATAGATCTCTCCGAGCCCAGTGGTAATTGGAGCAAGCATAGGCTCACCTAATCCTTCAGGTATCGTATTCTCAGCTTCCTTTAGCTGTGCGTTGACCTGTGTCCTAGCCCAGTAGATGTCTACATTGTCACCAAATACCAAGGTAATAACAGAAATTCCTGACCTGGATATAGAGCGCTTTTCGATGATACCTGCAATATTGGCCATGGCAAGTTCAATTGGCGCAGTAATGAACTGCTCCACTTCCTGAGCACCAAGATTTGGGGATTGAGTGATAACTTGCACCTGATTATTGGTGATATCAGGTTGTGCATCCACCGGGAGGTGATAGGCTGAATAAACGCCTGCTAAAATCAGCAATAACGTCATAATTCCAATAGTCACCTTGTTCTTTATAGAGAACGAGATTATTTTTTCAAACATAAAAGTAAAAGATAATACGTAGTGAAATAGCCATTGTGATTCACAATTGGCAATAAATTAAATAAGACGTATTAACCTAACTGTGGGGGTTGCCAAATTGAGATAGTCTGGGAAAGAGTTTCCGGAGCAGTTAGCCCTGGATAGGTAGAATCAATAGCTTTTGTGAAAACGGTTAAAACCGCCTTGGAAGAGACCTGCCTAGCACTAGAGCAGCAGCTGCAGTTACAAAATGGCGGACAAGATTCCTGGTTGCACCGCTCACTTGGAGCATGGCTTTTTTGGATGATGACATGAGTTACTTGGGCAGCAACGTCCTCCCTGTCCTGACAAGGCAGGATAGTAAGAAGGGCACAGTATATGCTAAAAAGTAAAGCAAAATATTTCATCCAGTGCAAAGGTAGTAAAAATACTCATCTGATATCTAGCTTACTCATCCAGGGAGAGAGTAATAATAGGACTATATAGATGTTTATTCAAAATCAAAAAAGCTTTAATGCTTAATTTAGCATCATGGAAATTATAAGATCTTTATTCTTTTTTATTATAGCTGGAGTTTTTGAAATTGGAGGTGGCTATTTGATATGGCTATGGTTGAAAGAAGATAAACCATTCTGGTACGGAATATTAGGTGGGTTAATTCTTGCGCTTTACGGTATTGTTGCTACTTGGCAGACCGCTAATTTTGGACGGGTATATGCAACTTATGGAGGTGTGTTCATTGTTTTGGCTTTAATATGGGCATGGAAAATAGACGGATTTAAACCTGATAAATATGATATAATTGGTGCATCAGTTGCTCTAATAGGGGCTTGTATCATCATCTACGCTCCACGAAATTAAGTTCGATCATATTGACTTAAGAACTAGAGTAGGATTTACAGGAACCCTTTATATCAGAAACGCTTAATAATTTGCTGTTCTCAACTATATATCGTAATATTACAATATATATTATGGGACTTACAAAAACCGAAATGTTTACCTCCGAGCAGAACCAGCTTGCTCAGCTATTAAAAGCAATGGCTCACCCTGCCCGTATTGCTATTTTGCAAAGAATACTAGTTTCCAATACTTGTATATGTGGAGATCTTGTAGAAGAACTGGGTCTTGCCCAGGCTACAATATCTCAGCATTTAAGGGAATTAAAGTCTGTCGGAATTATCCAGGGTACCATCGAAGGGGTTAGCGTTTGCTACTGTATAAACCCGGAAACATGGAAATTGCTGGAAACCCAAATAGGTGCTTTCCTTGGATCATATAAGCTAGAAGCTAGCTGCTGCTAGCTTTTTTTAATAAAATCAATCGTTTAATTGCAATATAATAATACTTAAATCTTTAATTATGAAACTATCAGAAATAAAAGCCCACTTGGCGCAGGCTGAAAGCGTAAACTTTCAATTAGAAAACGGTACACCGGTTCCTGAACATTTCCATGTAACCGAAGTTGGTGTTGTTACAAAAGACTTTATTGATTGTGGCGGTACAGTACGTCATGAAAAAGTGGCCAACTTTCAACTTTGGGATGCCAACGATTTTGAGCATCGTTTGAAAGCAGGCAAGCTGCTAAACATTATATCACTTTCTGAAAAAGTATTAGGGATGGAAGATCTAGAAATCGAAGTGGAATACCAGGCTCAGACAATTGGTAAATACGACCTTGGTTACGATGGTAAAAACTTCTTACTAATTGCTAAGACAACAGCATGCCTTGCGCCGGAACTATGTGGTGTCCCTGAAGTAAAACAAAAAGTACAATTGCAGAATCTTGCTGCTTCCGGATCCACGTGTACACCAGGTGGCGGTTGCTGCTAAATAAATCATAACCATGTCTGCAAACAACTGCGCACCTATAGCCGAAAGAAGAAAATTAAGCTTTTTAGACCGGTACCTTACATTATGGATTTTTCTAGCGATGGGTATCGGTGTAGCTACCGGTTATTTTCTTCCGTCTTCCTCCGGATTCATCAATTCGTTTTCCAGCGGAACCACAAACATCCCTTTAGCTATCGGACTGATCTTAATGATGTATCCGCCACTAGCCAAGGTGAAATATGAAAAGATGGTACAAGTGTTTAAAGACACTAAAGTCTTAAGCGTATCCCTGGTTCTGAATTGGGTAATTGGCCCACTTCTAATGTTTTTTTTAGCAATCACTTTTCTAAGAGATTATCCGGAATATATGGTTGGGCTGATCCTTATTGGCCTGGCACGATGTATTGCTATGGTGGTAGTCTGGAACGAGCTTGCAGAGGGTAATAGGGAATATGCAGCAGGTTTGATTGCGCTAAACAGTATCTTTCAGGTATTGCTCTACAGTGTATTTGCATATATCTTTATTACCGTTTTACCACCTTTCTTTGGTCTTAAAAGTCTTGAAGTAAACATTACTATTTCTGAGATTGCCAAAAGCGTAGGAATCTACCTGGGGCTTCCCTTTGCAATGGGGATCATCAGTAGGTACGGACTTATTAAACTGAAAGGTGAAGAGTGGTTTAATACGAAATTTATCCCTCTGATTTCTCCAATTACGCTTATCGCCTTACTATTTACAATTGTAATTATGTTTAGCCTGAAAGGAGAGCTCATTGTACAGATTCCTATGGATGTTGTGAGAATTGCTATACCCCTTATTATTTATTTCTCGATCATGTTTGTGATCAGCTTTTTTGCTGGCCGTTACTTCGGTGCAGACTATTCAAGAAGTACATCAATTGCTTTTACGGCAACAGGAAACAATTTTGAACTGGCCATAGCGGTTGCTATTGGTGTTTTCGGAATCAATTCGGGACAGGCATTTGCCGGTGTTATCGGCCCTTTAGTAGAAGTTCCTGCACTGATCGCTCTGGTCAACCTCGCTTTTTACTTCCGCAAAAAATACTATCCAACAAAGACCTTAAACACCATACAATAATGAGAATTGCACTTTTTTCAGATATCCATGCAAATCTTCCTGCCCTGGAAGCCTTTTTCAAAGACGTTGAAACCAGAAATACGGACGCAATTTATTGCCTTGGAGATTTAGTTGGATATAACATCTGGCCAAACGAGGTAATCGATAAAATTCGCAGACGAGGCATACCAACTATCGCAGGAAATTATGACTGGGGCATTGGCAGGTCTAGCGATGATTGCGGTTGTGCCTATAAAACAGATGAAGAAAAAGCATTAGGTAAGGTTTCTATCTCCTACACCAATGAAGTGGTAAAGGACGAGCAGCGTGCTTATTTAAGAACCCTTCCTGCTCATATTAGACTGGAATACCAGTTGAACCATGATAAGCGCAATATTCTTTTTGTACACGGTAGTCCCCGTAAGGTAAATGAATACCTTTTTGAAGACCGTGATGAAAAAAGCATGCTCCGGATCATGGAACAGGCAGATGCAGATATTATGTGTTTTGGCCATACCCATAAGCCTTATCACCGGATTTTAAACTCGGGGAATGAAGGTGGAGATCATTTCAGGCATGCCATTAATATTGGCTCAGTAGGTAAACCAAAAGATAGCGACCCAAGGGGTGGTTATGTTATTTTAACCATCAACCCTGATAGTAGAGTAACCGACAAAGAAAGCATTAAAGTGGAGTTTATTCGCTTTGACTATGACATAGAAAAGGCAGCTAAAGCCGTAGAGAATAGTCCACTTCCAAATGAATACGCTGATATGTTAAGACTAGGATAGCATATGAAAATTGCACTTTTTTCAGATATACACGCCAATCTACCGGCATTTAAAGCAATGCTAGACGATATGGATGACCAAAAACCCGATGCTGCTTATTGTCTCGGTGATTTGGTGGGATACCACATTTATCCAAACGAAGTTATCCAGGAGATCCGTAGACGTGGAATCGGAACTTTAAAAGGCAATCATGATCAGAAGGTTGAAAAATTAATCACAACCCCAAATAGTCTCCAGGAGCCAGGTAAAAATTACGCTTATCATTTAATCAGCCAGGATAACAGAGATTACCTGAAGACACTGCCTGCGCACATTAAATTGGAATATAAGCTACAATCCGAAACACTCAATCTTGTTTTTGCGCATGGCAGCACTAGAAGTATAGATGAATATATTTTAATAGATACGGATGAAAAGTATGTTTTAGATATGATGCAGGAAGCAGGTGCAGACATGCTCTTTGTTGGTCATTCTCATAAGCCTTACCATCGTATTTTAAAGGATAATGATAATAAGTTCAATCATGTAGTTAACCTCGGGTCGGTAGGAAAGCCTAAAGACGGAGATCCAAGAGGCTGCTATGTGATAATTACCATTGCTTCGGACAGCTCTATATCAGATAAAAATAGCATACAGGTAGAATTTAGAAGGTTTGATTATGATGTCGAATCCTCAGCAAAAATGATTGAAAATAGCCTGTTGCCAAGTGAATTTGCAGATGGATTGCGACTAGCCAAATAAATCACTAAAGCAAATGGATGTTAAACCCAGTGATTATGAGCCAGTAGAAAAGCAACTTGCAAAGTTTATGCGGGCATTGGCACACCCAGCCCGAATAACTATAATGATCCGGCTTGCCAGGCAGGAAAGTTGTACTGAAGGTATAATAAACGATTTACCAATTGAAGAATCTTCAGTTGCAAAGCATCTAAAAGCACTGGAAGTTGTTGGTCTTATAAAGGGGAATACCTCAAATTTACGGTCACGCTATTGCATTAACTGGTACGCCTTTTCGGATTTTTCTGAACAATTCAATTTAATATTTAAAACCTTTGTGGAGCAAGCACCGACGCAAAGCTGCAAAACCAAGGTTTAAGTCATCTTTGATAATTTAACTAGGGTTTCTAATACACTGCAGAGCAAGAGAAATATTGCCATTACATATTTCTCTTTCTTCCAATTATCAAAAAACGGTGGTGGCTGTTGCACAACTAATCCGTCACTTTATAGAAGCGATTCTTATGTAGTTAGAAGCACTAAGAATCTCATAAATACGAAAACATCCTTTTCAGATAACATATATATGCAACTCTTAGGTAGTTGCCGCTCCCTATTTTAAGGCTTTATTACTTCCCAGGAGTTGTGCAACAGCCACGGTGGAATAATGATAATGGCTTACACGAATACCTTCGTTTTTTTGTAATCCAAATTATCAAAAACTCATCATCAAAAACTAAAATTCTGATTTGAATAATGGAATGAGTTATGATAATCAGCAAAAGAAAACGCTAATTAATTTTAATTTAATTGCAACATCCTAAAGAATGTGGTGTCTTTTAAAGAGATACTACAACCTAGTTAATAACAGCTAATAAGTCAATATGAAAAAAATCATGATTTTTGTTCTATGTTCTTTCATCGGAAGTACTTGTTTTTCACAAACTTTATCAAAAGCCGATTTCATAGAAGATTTAGAGTATTTAAAAAAAACCTTACCTGTTAAGCATACCAATCTTTTTGCAAAGATCACAAGCCCGGCTTTCGAAACAAAAGTGAACTCTATTATCAACAAGGCTGATACATTAAATTACGACACTTTTGCTACAGAACTTTTTAAGCTAACGGTGGGCATTGGTGATGAGCACACCTTTGTTGAACCTAAATTTACCCAGATACTTCCCATCAAATTTGAACTTTTCAAGGAAGGGGTTTTCATAATTGGCATAGATCGGGCAAATTCAGCCTTTTTACAGGCCAAATTAATTGCAATTAATAATCATAGCATCAATAGTGTAATTTCATTATTTAAAGAAGTCATTCAAACTGAAAATAAGTCTTACTTCGAGGATCATTTTCTCCATTTCATTAATAACCCTTCCTTTTTAAAGGGTTTGGGTATCATTGAAGATAATAGCGAAGCCGAATTTACCCTGGTTGATAAAAATGGAAAGCAGACCAAAATTAAGTTAGCAGCCGTTGAGGGGAATGATATTTCGAATATAGAATTGACTTTTGCCCAAAGTGATATGCTAGCCAACAAGAAGAAAGGAAATTATTGGTTCAACTATGATTCAGACAGGAAAACGGTTTATTTCAATTATAATAATTGCCGGGATGAGCAGGACAATCCTTTTGCAAAATTTAATGGCGAGCTGTTTACTTATATAGCTCAACATCAACCAGAGAAAATAATACTCGATCTGCGGTATAATAGCGGTGGCAACTCTGGAATTTTAAGTCCCTTTATCGAAAAGATCAAAAACAGCTATCTCAACAGTAAAGGAAAGTTCTTTGTTCTGATTGGCAAACAAACTTTCTCATCAGCAGTAATGAATGCTGTTGACCTAAAAAGAAATTCTAATGCCATTTTTATTGGCGAGGCTACCAGCGGCAATATCAACCATTATGGTGAAGTAAGGGGCTTTAGCCTGCCTAAATCTAAAATAGTGATTGCCTATTCTACAAGGTATTGGGAGCTTTGGAAAGGAATGAAGGGGCCTTTAAAGCCTGATATTCATGTAAAGTATTCGATCAAAAACTATGTAGAAGGAAGAGACGAAGCAATTATGCAGGTATACAGGAATTAGAAATGCCGCCTTACACGTATACCTTCGTTTTTTTGTAATCTAAATTATCAAAAACTCATTGGATAAATCGCTGCCCGTTGACCCCCAATATCCAAAAATATTTTTCTCATAACTGACTACTAATCAATGAACTTATAAACTATAAAAATTGGCGCAAAGGGGTCATTCTATTCTGGTTTATCCACCTAACCCCGCTGCGATTATTTGAAAAATTTAATTTACTATACAGATGTGATGCATGCGTAGTTTCAATATTGAATTAAGATAAAAACTTTAACGATAACGTATACCGCTAAGGAAACAGATTTTCTTCACCATATTTTTCATAGTAAGCCTCCACCCTGTGAATCGTGTCTTCGAAATCAGTATGAAAGTTAGATTTACGTATGGTCGACTCTAGGGAAGCGGCGAACATATAGTTAAAGTTTTTTAGAAGATTCTACTTCAGTGAATCAATACCATTGCAAAGCAGAAAAAAGCAGGCCACGGCTAACTACCTTTTGCCTTCAATCCTTGATGTCTTATTATTTATTAGTATAATCAATCTCACTCAAAACACATTTTATACTACCGTAGTACCGTAAACTACCGATGTACAAAGTTTGAACATTAGAATTTTGAAAGAAATACGGATAAAGAATGGTCTACCAAAAGTACAAGAAAACGAAAACCAAAAACGAACACCTAGACAAGACTTCTGAAATCAGAAACCTAAAAAAAGCTAGGGCATCTGATTTTTTACCTGAACAGTTAAAGGAACTTTTTGATAATAGTGAACGCAAAATTGGTGAACATGAGCGGATTTTGCTATCTTTATTAGTAGAGATTATCGTTGAAATTACCATAAAAGAAGAGTTATGAAAGCTATCGGTTATATGCGTCTTAGCACTAAAGATCAGTCAAAATCTTTAGAATATCAAGAATCTACAATTCGCAGTTATTGCGAAAGGAATAAAGTAGAACTTATCGAATTATTTAAGGATAATGGTGAGAGCAGCTATACTTTCGATCGACCAGATTATAGAGCCTTGGAGTTGTTTTTAAAAAAATATAAAAGTAAATGCGATTATTTAGTTGTGCTTGACCACGATAGGTTCAGTCGCAACCTTCCTGAAGCGCTAATGAAGATAGCGGAGCTTGAAAAAAACTTTGGAGTCAAGGTTGTTTCGACTAATGAAAGGATTGATCTGGATACTTCCGATCCTGACGTCTTTATGAAACGCGCATTCGATTACATGATTGCTAACAAAGAATTATTTACCATCCGCAACAGAACTCGGCAAGGTATGCGAAATGCCAGAGAAAACGGACGATATTTAGGTAGGGCTCCGATCGGATACAAAAATATTCTGGATGGGACAAAAAGAAACAAAATTGGAATTGACTACGTGAAATCTCCAATAATTGAAAAAGTATTTCGCGATTATTTGTTAGGCGTTGCTCCTTATATCATCTTAAAAAGCATAAGGGATATGGGATTTCGATATACCAATCATAATGCTGTTTACGATATCCTTCATAATTGTTTATATGCAGGTTTAGTAAAAGTTCCTGCATATAAAGACTTACCTGAGAAATTTATCAAGGGTAATCATGAGCCAATTATAACCGAAGCTGAGTATTGGCTTGTGCAAAAATTATTAAGTAACAAACGACCTATGAAAGTGAGAACAGATGAGGAATTTCCATTAAGAGGGGTATTAAAATGCTGGTGTGGAAAAAGCATGACTGCTGGATGGTCAAAAGGCAAAAAACAATATTACTTGTATTACAGATGTCTTGAGCACACGAACATCAATATTCCTGGCCAGGTTCTTCACGAACAATTTGACACACTATTGAGAGAGCTAAGTTTTGATGAGGTGCAAATTAAAATTTTAAATCTCGGTGCAGAAGCAATGCTAAAGAACCCAATTAAGGAAAAACGAGAATTGCTTCAAAACATGATCGCCGATTTAAAAAATTTAAATCTCAAAATCAGCGGCCTGGAAGAAAAATTTATGAATAATGAAATTGAAAGTTCTACTTACAAAACGTGGTTTAAAAAATTAAATGAGGAAAAAGCAGTGTTAGAAAATTCACTGAAGCCTAAATCCTCAACAAATATATCATCTCAGGAAATCATTCAAAAAGTATTACCGAATTTGAGAAACCTGTTAGGCATATATGAAAAAGGAAATATCTTTCAGAAGCATTCTATTGTTAGAGCAGTGTTCAAAGATTCGTTGGCTTACAGTAATGGCGTGTTTAGAACACCCTATATTAATCCAGCATTCGAACATAACTTACTGAAAGTCAACGAAAAAGGCCTGCTCATTTATGAGCAGGCCTCTAAAAAATTAACGAAATCTTCGTTAAGTACTCGAGAGGAGATTCGAACTCCCACACCCGTACGGGCGCCAGCCCCTCAAGCTGGTGCGTCTACCAATTTCGCCACCCGAGTAAGTGGAGTGCAAATATAATTTAATTTTAGATTTTCGAAACAGGATTTATAATTCAATTTTCAAACCATCATAAGCCAGCCGTATATTCGATGGCAAATTATTTTCTACTTCATTATGCAAGCCTAAATTGTGACTGATGTGTGTTAGATAAGTAGTTTCTGCACCGACCTTTTCTGCAAAAGCTTTCGCCTCATTTAACGTGAAGTGAGAAATGTGCGGTTCATTCTGTAATGCATTAATCACCAATATCCTGGAGCCCTTTATCACATTAAAACTTGCGTCGGAGACGGTTTTGGCATCTGTAATGTAAGTGAAATCGCCAATTCTATAGCCGGTAATGGGCAGCAAGTGATGCATCACTTCGAATGGGAGAATTGTGTTCTCTCCTATTGTAAATGCATCACCATTGTAAATCGTATGGAGCTTAATCTGCGGTAAACCATGGTATTTGGTATCAGCAAAGATGTAATAAAACTCACGTTTCAAAGCCGTCTGCACACGTTCTGTCGCGTAAACATCAATAACCTTATGCAAAAGGTAGTTAAACGGACGAATATCATCTAAACCCGCTATATGATCTTTATGCTCGTGAGTAAATAAAACGGCATCCAAATCTTTCACCTTCTCGCGCAGTAGCTGGTAGCGAAAATCCGGCCCGCTATCTATCACAATGTTCTTATCGTCAGTTTGAATTAAAATTGAAGTCCTTAACCGGTTATTTTTTTTATCGCCCGATGTGCACACCTCACAATTACATGCAATTACCGGAACGCCCTGCGACGTACCCGTGCCTAAAAACGTAACTTTCATTGTAAAAAATTTTCCTTTCTGTACATGTAATATGGTTTTGTAGCTGGGTTAAAATAGCGCTGTTTGTTTTAATGAATGATAAAACTGACGTTGTTTTTCATCTAACAGATTTGTATCAGGATTGGTTTGCTTAACCAACACAACTAAGGCTGCAATTTTTCCCTCCAGATTTGAAAATTTATTTACCACAATAACCTTATTATGCTCAATCAGGCAAGAGCCTGTTTTAAAGTTTCCTTTTTCATAGCGAACCTTGAAGCCCATAGCAAAAAGCAATTGCTCTAATTTTTCTAAAGTATGGTTTGTTATTGGCAACGACATTGAAACAAACTTAGAGAAAATATGCAGCATTCATAACTACAAAGTTGTTTTTTTAGGCCAATGGTGTAGCCCGCCTTTACGATAAACATTGAACTTTCATCCGTTCACCTACCTTCGATTTTTAGAAGAATTGCTGCTAACAATGCCGTCAGGCCTAATTGAGTATTGCAGCAACGCCTGGTAATATGATACACATCAACCGTGTTGCTAATAAAAAAGGTTCAGCTGTTTCCAACTGAACCTTTTGTTACTATTCCGCAAGGCGGAAAATTACCTCAAATCTACAACCTCAACGCCAGGATATTTTTTTGCATCGAAGGCAAATGTTGTTTCTGGTACGTTTACGTTAGGTGAAAAAGTTTTCACATTGTAAGTATACTTATTTCCGTTTTTATCAAATAAAACCACGTTTGCAATCTGCTTAGCCGCTTTATCTATGCTCAAACGAACTTTGAAAATCGATTTTTTAGCATCAACCGGTGTCAAATCTATCATTTGATAAGTTTTTGCACCAATCTTTGTCTCGCCGGTATAAATGTACTTAAAGCCTTTTTCGTAAACAGTAAAAATCTTAGCCGGATTAATGGCATCGCCACTATTATCCACGTTACTCACCTGAACCTCTTTATCCTTTTTTAAATAGGTCCATTGGCTTTTACCATCACTAAACAACTCCTGATTCGTCATGGCAACTTTATATTTATTTGAGTTCGCCTTAACGTACAAAGTACCTTGTTGTGTTTCTTTCACTTTAGCTTTTGGATTATCCAGCGTAAATGTGAAATCGGTTTTAACGATATTATACGACTTGTATTTTTTACTTACATCAGCCAGGATAGCTTTCGCTTTCGCATCAGTTTGAGCATAAGTTGACGTTGTAAAAGCAACTACAACCATTAATGCTGAAATTAATTTCTTCATCTCGTGTTTTTTAAATTTTCTTTTGAAACTTTAGATTAGATTTCCTTGCATTGGTTTAATCTAATCTTTACTGTTCATACTATTCAAGAACTGTTCCAAAGAATATTCATCAGGGTATAAAACCTCACGGGCCTTACTCCCTTCAAACGGGCCAACTATACCTGCAGCTTCCAGCTGGTCGATAATTCTACCCGCACGATTATAACCTAGCTTAAGTTTACGCTGGATGAGCGAAGTAGAGCCTTGCTGATGCATCACAATCAGCCTTGCAGCATCTTCAAAGAATTTATCACGTTCATTCGGGTCAAAATCTGCCTTACTTCCTTCTCCTGCCTCATCAATGTATTCTGGCAGCTGATAGGCATCAGCATAACCACGCTGATTGCCGATAAATTCAGAAATTCTATCCACCTCTGGTGTATCAACGAAAGCACACTGTAGCCTGATTAAGTCGCTACCTGTGGATAAAAGCATATCTCCGCGACCAATCAACTGGTCTGCACCACCACTATCCAGAATAGTACGCGAATCAATCTTCGATAAAACCCTGAATGCTAACCTCGCTGGGAAATTGGCTTTAATTGTACCTGTAATAATGTTAACCGATGGCCTCTGTGTAGCTAGAACCAGGTGAATTCCAATGGCCCGTGCCAGTTGTGCCAAACGTGCTATCGGTGCTTCAACCTCTTTGCCGGCAGTCATCATCAAGTCGGCAAACTCATCTACTACGAGAACAATAAAAGGTAAAAACCTATGCCCATTGTTTGGATTAAGCTTACGCTTGATAAACTTATCATTATATTCTTTGAGGTTCCTAACCTGTGCATCCTTCAACAAATCGTATCGCTGATCCATCTCGATACAAAGCGAATTCAATGTATTAACCACCTTCTTAGTATCGGTAATGATGGCGTCTGCTTCTCCCGGAAGTTTAGCGAGAAAATGGCGCTCAATTCTGTTAAACAAGGTAAGTTCAACCTTTTTAGGGTCGACAAGCACAAATTTTAATTGCGCCGGATGTTTTTTAAACAGTAGAGATACCAGAATAGCATTAATACCAACCGATTTACCCTGCCCCGTTGCACCTGCAACCAGTAAGTGAGGCATTTTGGCCAAATCGGCAATAAAAACTTCGTTACTGATGGTTTTCCCTAGCGCAATTGGCAAGTCCATGGTATTTGAAGTCCACTTTTCGGTATTTAAAATGCTACGCATGGGCACCATTTCAGGGTGCTGATTAGGTACTTCTATACCAATTGTTCCCTTGCCTGGCATTGGCGCTATAATACGAATACCTAAAGCTGCGAGCGAAAGAGCAATGTCATCCTCCAGATTTTTGATTTTTGAAATTCGAACCCCGGGAGCCGGGATGATTTCATAAAGCGTAACCGTTGGACCAATGGTAGCCTTAATCTTATCTATCTCGATATTGTAGTGATTAAGCGTTTCTACAATTTTATTTTTATTTGCTTCCAGTTCCTCCGCATTTACCGAAATTTTATTGGTGCCATAATTTTCCAGCAAATCGACTGTAGGATACTTGTAGCCGGATAAGTCCAGCTTCTCATCATAATTACCAAACTGCTCCACCAAATCATCCGATTTTTTTTCTTCTTCGGTTTTTTCAATGATAAAGGAAGGTTCCTTTTCCTCTTCAATCGTTGGCTCTACGGTTAAGGGCATTGTAGCCGCAACAGCCGCTGTTGTAACCAGCGGTAAATTTGTAGCCATAGGCGACAAGGTTACAGGCGCAATTATTTCATTATCATCTTCTTTCCCTTCGTAACGACTTGGCTGTATTACCACATTTTGCTTACTACGCTCATTATTGAAAGGTGCCTTCTCCCGTACCGGAAATTCTATCGGCTCATTAACTTCTTCAACTTCCTTATTTTGAGCGAATCTTTCACGCACTTCATTCACAAAATCAGGCGTTTCGTTATCGAGGTAAACTTCTTTTTCCTTACGTTGCGGCAGCTTGAAATCAATGTTATAGGCGATGATGAGGATGGTTAAGCCCGCAAAGGCAATTAAACCGGCAACACCCGCAGCGCCAATCTGCGCCGCTAATAGTTTATTGCTCCAGTAACCAAATTCACCCTCAACATAATGTGGCGAATCTGACCAGAAACTGTGTGCGAAACCTAAAGTTAACGAGATAAAAAGCAGGAAAAAAAAGCTGTATCCCAGCGTTTTGGAAATGGAAAGAATTTTTACCTTAAACAATAACCGGTAACCTATAATAAAAAAGGCAAGTACAAATAGAAATGAGGCAATACCAAACCATTCGTAAATAAACTGGTGAGATAATAATGCACCAAATTTGCCCAACCAGTTTTGTACAACCGGGATAATAACGCCAGCATCCTTTAGTTCTTCGGCGGTTTTAAATAGATTACTCCAACCTCCATTTGCATCAATTACGTAACTCTGATCATCTTGCCAAGTGAATAAATAAGATGTGAAGGCAATTAAAAAATATAGAGAAAGTATAACAAAAAACAAACCTACAATCTTTATTGCACGGCCATCCTGCAAGTCGAAACTCGGCAAATATTCTCTTTTCTCTTTGGCCTGACGACCCGAAGACGCTCTGCCAGGTGCATTTTCAGCGCCTTTATCTCTAAATGTATTGGTTTTAAACTGGTTTCCCCTTACCGCCATTTTCTATTCTATGATATTAAACAACAAACTTAGATAAAATTGTTGCCATTGCGAACAATTTTATCTTTCTCCCGCCTCGTCTTCTATAAAACAAACAATGGATGGAAGATTGCATTACATTGGTGAAATCAATCACGGGATGTAATTCGCCTTAAATTACTTAAAATATTATGCACAAATTAAACCTTGACAAGAAAAAATCGTCTATAATTTAACAATGCACAAGTTGCTACGTTTTGTCAAATGAAACGGATTTTGTTTTAGGTTTATCCCGTTTTACCTGAAAGGTGAAACGGGATTTTTTTAAATCGTACCACTATAACGGCAACACCTAAAGCAATAATATACCCTGAAAAGATATATTTAGACCTGAAGTTTCACACTCCATATTTTTTTTGTTAATTTAAAACGAATATTTGAAAACAAATCAATACTATGAGTACAGCGCAACTCGAAGAACAGATTGAGGCAGGAAATTTAGAGGCAGTAAAAACAATTTTGATAAACAGCCCTGCTTTGGCAGGTACTGAGACTTCACATAATGTTTCACCTTTATTATTGGCTTGCTACTATAAAAGACCGGATATTGCCAATTTAATAGCTGAGTTCTGCGACAGTATAACTTTGTTTGAAGCTTGTGCCGTTGGAAAGTTTGACACCGCTACATTACTTATTTTTCAAAACCCTGACGACATTAATAAATTTTCTGATGATGGCTTTACACCATTAGGACTGGCCTGTTATTTCGGACATGAAGAGCTGGCCAGATTCTTAGTGCTTAAAGGTGCAGATGTTAATTTAGCCTCCAGAAACGGATTCAATGTTTTTCCGATACATTCGGCTGTTGCTGCAAATAATATAAACATCACCAAAATGCTTTTAGATAGCGGCGCCTATCCAAATGTTTGCCAGAAAGCGGGTTTGGCACCATTACATACCGCAGCACAACTTGGTAATATCGAATTAATAATTTTGCTTTTAGAACATGGCGCAGAGGTAAGCTTACGTATGGAGGGCGGAAAATTGCCAGCAGATTTGGCTGAAGAAAAAGGTTTTCTGGAAATTGCAGAAATTTTGAGGGTAGATTAGTGTTGTATTCAAAAATTTTTAATGAGAAGTTTAATACTTTACAGTTAGAATTATTCCCAAATTCTCAGCCTGATTTTTTTCATATATGTTCTGATGTCCAGAACAACGGCGGCAAGAAAATAAAACAGTATCGGGAAACCTACAGCGAGAAATGAAGAATAAATAAAAAACAAACGAACCTTGGCTGTGCTCATGTTAAGCTTGCTCGCCAGGTAAGTAGATACACCGAAACTCTGCTGCTCAAAATAGGTTATTATTCGTTGGAACATCGTTATCTTTTTAGGTTTTTATCTTAAGTGATAAATTGGAGGATTAAATCCTTTTAATTTACCAATACTAATTTAACAAAATTTTTTGGTTAATGTTCAAACGAATAGCAATTCGTTACTCGAGCACCAACTTTTCAAAATCTTGTCTGTCCTCATGTTTGATGAAAAGAAGCTGCTGGTCTGCTAAGCCCGTAAACTTTTTCTTAAGCTCATCCTTAAACTTTTCAATATCTACGTTATTGTTTAATATCACGGTAAGCGCATCTGCATTGCCTCTTACTTCGATAATTTTATCGGGGTAAAGTTCTCTAAGTTCGTGTGGAAATTCCATATTGACAAAACCGAATAAAAGGTAGAAAGTTTGACAAATTAGCAATTAGGTTTGCCTCAAAATTTTGATGCCAATACCACAAGATAAACATTTTTTCGCATCGCAATACTGTTTTTTTAACTGTAAAATTCCCTGAGATGCAAAAGCATTATCAATTTTTACACCTGCTGAAGTAAACTTGTCGGCAATTGCATTTTCCTCTGGCGGTAAGCTTTCCAACAATTTTATCGCCCTGCTAACGTAAAATTGCGTTCCAGTATTCTTGCCGTATGCAAATAAGAAAAGCGCAACCGTGTTTAACAAAATATTATCTACCGATGGTTTACCAGGCTGGTTGCTGACAACCACTGCGTCTTTTCTAAAATGGTAATGCTTTTTCCAATAATCGTTAACCGGTAAATTTTCAAATAAGGCTCTGAGCTCTGATATGTTACTGATTTCCATCACTTTTGAAAACAAATGATTTGCCTTTACAATTAATGCCGCAAATTGCGCTAAACGCATCGTTGGAAAATTTTGTGGCCGCATTCGCAAAAATTTCCACAGCGAAACATCTATTGCTTGTATGTTATATTTCTGTTGTAAAAACTGAAACTCCTTTTTTAATTTCGCTGGATATTCATCCTTTAACTCATCTTTTAAAAAACCGGCCGAACCAAAAACAAGGGCTTCAATCTGTAATACATTATCTTTATGCTTTCCGTAAATTTGTTGCGGAACGGCTTTTGCAAGGAGTTCGAAAGGTAGTGCGTTTACCTTGAAACCAAAGTTACGGGCCAGAAAACGATAGAATGTTTCGTCCCAGTTTCCATTTAATTCATTTAATGTTTCGATTACGGCATAGCTTTTTTGTTCAAATCTTTCAATTAGTGTTCGGGATAACCAAGCATCGATAAATATTTTATCGACGTGTTGGATTTGCGCAATACAAGGAAAATCATTCAGATTGATGAACAGCTTCTCATATTTCTGAATCAACGTTTCCGCGATACGGTTTTTTAATTCGAGTACTGGTAAAACAGAGCCATCTCTTCTTTTAATCTCAACATCGTTATCATAAACTACATGCAGAATTACATTTTCATAGCTGGCGTCGGCTTGGTGATTATGCTTTAACCAATCTGATGATTTGATGTGAATTTCTATGTTACCCGCCCAAATTGTGGTTTCAAGTAAAATTTTACCATTGCAAAAATCCGGACCCGCATTTTTATTCAGAAAACCTTGCTGAATGATTGTCAGGTTTTCGCCCTCAACAGTTTTTAAGCTGTTGTTATCGAACGACCTGAACTGCCACAGTAATGAAGAAAATCTTCAGAAATATACATTCCTGAATATAGAAAATATTCCTAAAGGTTTTATGAAGATGCTTCCAGTATGTGAAATCTTGACTGAATCAACCGATAGAATTATACCACTTCTGCTTTCTTTTTATAATTGGTGATGAATACGCCGGCGATAATTAAAATTGTTGCGACAATTAAATCGATACCAACGTGTTCCTTCAAAATTAACCAACCCAGAAATATTGCAATAATTGTATTAAAATAAGTAAGGATGGAAACTTCTGAAGCCGAAACTTTTTTTAATGCATAATGGTAACAGAAATAGCCCAAAACCGAACCAAATATCGCGAGGTAAACCGCAGCAAATATGCTTTCTGGCTTCCATTTGCTTGTATCGGCTTCGCCAGAAAAAACAAGCGCCAATCCAAACTGGACTATCGCTGAGAAAACGAATTGATAGAATAGATTTAGAAATATGTACTGAGGCTTTCCGCTATGTTTTTTAGAATAAATTGTTCCGATTGTCCACCCCGAAACTGCAATTACTAATGATAAAATTCCGTTTCGGTAGCCCGGCTCAAGTAAATCGCTAATTCCATCTCGAAAAATGAATACAATACCTAGAAAACCGATAAAAACGCCAATAAAACCTTTCAGTGTTGGCTTTTGGATGCCAAGAAAAACACAACCGAGAAAAACGAGTAGCGGCGAAGTTGCGTTTATCAAGGATGTTAGCCCGCTTGGGATTGTTTTTTCTGCAACGGTCGTCATTCCGTTGGCAATAACAACCATCAAAATTGAAAGTAGAATTTGTCTTTTAAAACTATTCCAGCCAATCCACTTTAGCTCTTTTTGTTTTATCAAAATAACAAGAATAATTATAGATGCAACGGTTTGACGGATAGCGGTTACGTACCAAGCCGGAATACTTTCTACGGCAACACGAATGCCCAAATAGGTTGTGCCCCAAATTAAAGCAACACCGGTTAAAGCAAATATAAGTTTTAAGTCTACTTTGGTATTCATGGTTGGTTGGAAGTTTTATTCAGAAAACACAAATTAACAGAACGGCATTTTATTTTCAGCTCACCTACAGCTTTGATGGCGTTAAGAAGTATTGTCGCTAACTTTAACTGGTAAATTCGAAATCTCCGACTAAACTAAGCTTGCTTGAACTAATATTTGCGCCATTTCTTGTTGCAACTTCAAAGCCTCTTCCCTGGCCCGCTCTGCAAAATCCTCTCCCTTGCTTGCATAAATAATTCCTCGAGATGAATTTACAAGCAAGCCGCATTGCGAATTCAGGCCAAACTTGCAGACTTCCTGCAAATCGCCACCCTGGGCACCAACACCCGGAACCAACAAAAAATGGTTTGGAGCAAATTTACGCACATCGGCAAAGGCAGAGCCACGCGTTGCGCCCACAACATACATCATCTGCTCATCTGTAGCCCATTGTTGCGATGTTTTAAGTACTTGCTCAAAAAGTTTCTCGCCACCTATTTCTTGCATCTGGAAATCAGCATGACCTGGATTTGAGGTTAAAGCGAGTAGAATTACCCATTTATTGCTAAAATTTAAGAATGGTGTAACCGAATCGCTGCCCATGTAAGGTGCAACCGTAACCGAGTCGAAACTCATTTCTGACGACTTTTCATTAAAAAACGTTTCGGCATACATGGCCGAGGTGTTGCCAATATCGCCTCGCTTAGCATCTGCGATGGAAAAAATGTTCTCGGGAATATACTTCCAGGTTTCAATTAAAGTTTCCCAGCCTTTTTTGCCATAACACTCGTAAAAAGCAGTGTTTGGTTTGTAAGCAACACATAAATCTTTCGTAGCATCAATAATTTGTTTATTAAATTCGAGAATTGGATTTTCGTATTTGAGCAGGTGCTGAGGAATTTTATCCAGCGAAGAATCAAGTCCGACACATAAAAATGAACGTTTTTTTTGTATCTGCTCAAAAAGTTGTTGCTTAGTCATATAAGGCCTTATTTGCTGCAAATATGAGGTTTTTAAGTGCTTTTGACCAACAAAAATATGTTCACATTTATCTTTTTTATAAACAATTTAAACTTTTTCTTGCGGATTACGTTTCAAATACATACAATTGCAACATAATTTCTCAACCGTTTATCTGAATATCCCAGAAAAAATTTATCAAGACTTGTTTTTTGTTACCATTTTTTGAAAGCGATTTATCGTTTTTATTCAGCTCGTAAACAATTATGAAACCATTTTGAGTGCATCTAAGAATAACTCATTTGTTTTATAGCCTTAAGAATTTATACACAAATAAAACCGCCGGGCCAACGCAAACACAAATTTAGGCCTGTGCAGATTTGTAGCAGAAAACGTCTGTTATAAACAAATGAAAAATTTCTTGAAACATATATATTTAGAATGTTTAGCAAAACAGAATTAAATGATAAGCTCACACCAGAATTACGTGAACTTGCAAAATCTTATGGCATTGAAGGTGCCGAATCCCTTAGAAAAATAGACCTTGTTGAAGTACTGTTACACCAGCAAGAAATAATAAACGCAGCTAAGTCGGGTGCCGACCCATATAGCGAACCTGAGCCAGTTGCAGTTGCACCTGTTGCAAAAACCAAAACGGCAAAGGCCGAAAAAACACCAAAAGTTGCTGCATCAGCTGCTCCTGCTGCCGCAACATCAGAAAAACCGGCTAAAAAAAGAGTTAGGCTAAGTAAAGATGAAGCCTCCGCTCCGATTGAAAGAAAAAGAGAATCGGTAACTCTATTTGATGAGCCGCAACACCAGCAACAACCAGAAAGGCAGCCAGACAGAATTATTGAATCGGAAGATGGCGGCAGTAAGCCAATTTCTGCATTGATAGAGGAATCAGCAGAAGTAATTCCAGCTGCTCCGAAACAAAAACAAGAACAAAGAGAAAAACAGGAAAAGGGACAACGCGATGATAATCGCCAGCAGAAACAACCTGGAGGTGGCAACCATCATAAAAATGAAAACAGCTACTCCAATCTGGATTTCGATAATGTAATTACAAACGAAGGCGTTTTAGAAATTATGCCTGATGGTTATGGTTTTCTCCGCTCTGCAGATTACAATTATTTAACCTCTCCTGACGATATTTATGTATCTCAGTCGCAGATAAAACTTTTCGGTTTAAAAACCGGCGACACCGTAAAGGGAAGCATTCGCCCGCCAAAAGAAGGCGAAAAATACTTTCCTTTGGTTCGCGTAGAAACCATTAATGGCCGCATTCCTGCTGAAGTTCGCGACAGGGTTCCTTTCGATTACTTAACACCACTTTTCCCGACCGAAAAATTAAATTTATTTACGGATAACAGCAACTATTCTACCCGTATAATGGATTTATTTACACCGATTGGTAAAGGTCAGCGTGGATTAATTGTTGCACAACCTAAAACGGGTAAAACTAACCTCTTGAAGGAAGTTGCAAACGCAATCGCTAAAAACCATCCGGAAGTTTACTTAATTATTCTTTTAATTGATGAACGCCCTGAAGAGGTTACCGATATGGCCCGCAGTGTAAGAGCAGAAGTTATTGCATCTACATTTGATGAGCCGGCCGAGCGCCACGTAAAAATAGCCAATATTGTTTTGGAAAAATCCAAGCGCTTGGTAGAAAGCGGACATGATGTGGTAATTCTCCTGGATTCTATTACCCGTTTGGCCCGTGCTTACAATACAACTGCGCCGGCATCTGGTAAAATTCTATCGGGTGGTGTTGATGCCAACGCATTACACAAACCAAAGCGTTTCTTCGGTGCAGCCCGTAATATTGAAAATGGTGGATCTTTAACCATTTTAGCAACCGCTTTGACCGATACCGGTTCTAAAATGGATGAAGTTATCTTCGAAGAATTTAAAGGTACCGGTAACATGGAGTTACAGTTAGACCGTAAATTATCGAACAAACGTATTTTCCCTGCAATCGATATTACAGCATCGAGCACACGCCGCGATGATTTGTTACTGGACAGAGATATTTTACAGCGGGTTTGGATTTTACGTAACCATTTGGCCGACATGAACAGCCAGGAAGCAATGGAATTTGTACAGGCACAAATAAAAGGCACTAAGAGCAACGAAGAATTTTTAATTTCGATGAATAGCTAGAATAAGGCTAAAGGTAAAAGATGTAAGGCTGAAGGTTTCCGTATCGGACAACTTCAGCTTTACACACTTACGGTTTAATTTTGCAGAACTTTACCTTAACCACACACCATAAATTTTATGAAAAGGCATATCCCTAATTCGATTACCTGTGCAAACCTTTTTTCTGGCTGCATCGGAATCGTTTTTGCATTTAAGGGTGATTTACAGATTGCAGCATATTTCGTTGTTATCTCAGGCATTTTTGATTTTTTTGATGGAATGGTTGCCCGGCTTTTAAATGTAAAATCAGCAATCGGCAAAGATTTAGACTCTCTGGCCGACATGGTAAGTTTTGGTTGTTTACCAGGCGTGGTTATGTTTCAGCTGCTTAAAACAAGCGATTATTCTTCTGAATACCTGCCTTACTTAGGATTCATAGTCACCGTATTTTCTGCCTTACGTTTAGCAAAATTTAATAATGATGTGCGGCAAACTGAAGATTTTATTGGCTTAAACACGCCAATGAACACACTTTTTATCTGCTCATTGCCTTTTATTGCAGTCGATTATCCTCACGTTATCGGCTCAACGATTTTACTTATCGCGATTGTGGCACTTACCAGTTTCCTGCTAATCAGCGAAATAAAAATATTTTCCTTAAAGTTCAGCGATTTTAGCTGGCGTAAAAACAAAATTAAGTTCTTATTCCTGCTACTGTCGGCAGTTTTAATCGGCGTGTTGAAGTTTGCTGCAATCCCATTAATATTGGTACTCTATATCGGTTTGTCAATCCTTCACTTCCGGGGCGAAAACAAAGAAGTAGCAAATTAAGTCACAACTTGTATTTCAGTTTCACCTCTACGATAGTTCTTTCAATCTGCTGATAGATCTTGTCTATCAATGAGTTCAAACTCGCAATTTGTTCAGCTACATGCGGTAGATTTTCTTGTTTCCGAGCTCCATTTTCTATCAATTGAACAAAATCTTTCACATCTCCACGACCAACGTAAGTAAATGTGGGCTTTATTTTGTGGGCGCACTCCGCTACCCTTTTCCAGTCTTTTTTAGCTAAGGCATCTTCAAGTTCTGCCATGTAAAACGGCGTCTGTTCTGTGAAGGTTTCAAAAACTTCGATCATAAATTCAGGATCATGACCTACTATTTCTGTAAGATAGGATAAATCTAAGGGATGATTATCTCTGTTATCTTGCATACCCAAACTTAGGTATTTACAATTTGTTTACCTCCAAAGTATCAGAAATATTTTCAGCAATTTGTAAAATCGTTTGCTTTAAAACAGGATGCATTACCTCAGGCGCAATTTCAGCAAGTGGTTTCATAACGAATTTACGGTTTTGCATCTCTGGATGAGGCACCTGAAGTTTTCCTTCAATATTAATAATTTCATCTCCAAACAAGATTAAGTCGATATCTATTAACCGTTCGCCCCACTTCTCTTTTCTGATTCTACCAAGTTTTTCCTCAATTTCTAATGCCACATTCAAAAGCATCAAGGCACTTAAATTTGTTTTTAAGGCAACCGCCTGATTTAGAAAATCGGGCTGGTCTTCCTTGCCCCAGGCTGCTGTTTCATAAATGGATGATACCGCAGTCAGTTCGCCCGCCTCGCTATTTAACAACCTTAAGGCAAGGGCCAGATTTTCCTGTCGGTTGCCCAAATTTCCGCCTAGTAACAAATATGCAATTGTGTACTCTAATGCCATATTAAGCCTCGTATTTTTATATCTTTACGGCACAAAATTAAAACATTTAAATGAGAGAATTTTTTAAGTATTTATTTGCTTCAATGTTAGGATTTTTCCTATCCATAATTGTGGTATTTTTCATCTGCTTTGTAATCATTGCTGCAGCTATCTCTTCCATTGATGACGACAAAACGGTTACCGTTGGCGCAAATTCGGTGCTGTTTTTAAATCTGGATCAGCCAATAACCGAGCGCACACCTAAAAATCCCTTCGGAAATTTACCCATAGTTGGTGGCGAAGAAAAAGATGGTATTGGATTAAACGACCTTTTAAAATCGATACAACGTGCAAAAACCGACGACAATATCAAGTGCATTTACTTAAGTGTTAGCAGCCCCAATGCAGGCTTTGCTACCATGAGGGAAGTTCGGAATGCATTAATCGACTTCAAAAAATCTCATAAAAAAATATTGGCTTACAGCGAAGTTTATACCCAGGGAGCTTATTATCTGGCTTCGGCTGCAGATAAAGTTTATTTAAATCCTGAAGGTGCGCTGGAGTTTAAAGGGTTTAGCTCTGAACTTACATTCTTTAAAGGAACGCTTGAAAAAGTTGGCGTAGAGATGCAGGTAATTCGCGTTGGCAATTACAAAAGTGCAGTAGAGCCTTACATTTTGGATAAAATGAGCGATTATAATCGTAAACAGGTTACAGCTTATGTTGGTGGTTTGTACAATACTTTTTTAACAGATATCGGCCAAACCCGCGACATTCAGAAAGATAGTTTGTACAGCATTGCTGATAATTACAAAATCAGGGAACCAAAAGATGCTGTAAATTTTAAGATGATTGATGGACTTAAATATAAGGATGAAATTCTTGAGGAGCTGAAGGCGATATCCGGTAAAACCAAGAAGCAAAACATAAGTTCTGTGTCTGTTAACGATTATGCGAAGAATAACAGTGCCACTGGTTCTGGCAAAGATAAAGTTGCAGTAATTTACGCTAATGGCGAAATTACCGGCGGCGAAGGTTCTGATAATCAAATTGGCTCAGAACGAATCTCGAGAGCCATTCGCAAAGCCCGTTTGGATGATGACATCAAGGCGATTGTTTTACGCGTAAACTCGCCGGGCGGCAGCGCCCTGGCATCAGACGTAATTTGGAGAGAGATCGTTTTAACCAAGAAAGAAAAGCCGGTAATTGCGTCTTTCGGGGATGTTGCTGCGTCTGGCGGTTACTACATCGGCTGTGCTGCTGATAGTATTTTTGTTCAACCAAATACAATTACAGGTTCAATCGGTGTGTTTGGCATCATTCCAAACTTTCAGAATCTTATGACCAACAAATTAGGAATTACTTTCGATGGTGTGAAAACCGGTAAGTATGCAGATATTATGGCAACTAACCGCCCGATGACGGAGGGAGAAAGATTTATTATTCAAAACGAATTAAATAGAATCTACAGTGGTTTTGTTAGCCGCGTTGCGGATGGAAGAAAGAAAAGCAAGAGTTACATCGACAGTATCGGCGGTGGCCACGTTTGGATTGGCACCGACGCAGTTCAAATCGGTTTGGCTGATAGAATAGGAAGTTTTAATGATGCCATTAAATCTGCAGCCAAAAAAGCGAAGCTTAGAGACTATAAAGTTGTGGAATACCCAGACGTTATCGACCCACTGAAATCGTTGCTGGAAGAAAGCACAGACAGAATAAAAACTTACTATACAAAACAAGAGCTTGGCGATAATTTTATGTTATACCAACAGATGAAAAAAGTTATTGCAAGTTCAGGCATCCAGGCCAGAATGCCTTTTGAGGCAGTTATAAAATAGCGATTGAATGTAAAATAGATGATGAAAGCAATATCATCATCTATTTTACTTTTGCTTTAATGCCTTCCACTCCGGGTGCAAAGTTAAATACGTAGCGTTAATCGGTTGGTTTGCTGGATGAACGGTGAGGGCAACACTCTTGCCGCTCAGAAACTCGATGCCAATTCCATCCTGTTTAGAATCGAAAACCGTTACTGTGTCTTTTTGTTCGTTTAAATAAGCGGAAACCTTCTCCATCCCTGGGAACGTTTGTTTTGTTTCCGATTCTGCCATTCCAATCCGATAACCATCCTGGGTTTTATATTCAGCAGATGTAATTCTGATTTGTTTAACAGCTTTGACACGCATGCTTGTATCACGGTAAGCCGAATAAATTGCTATTTCTTCTTTTTGTTTAATTGAAGAATCAGTACGATACCAAATTCCCCAGGCCTTTCCCATTGCCGCATCGCTAACGTCCGGCTTTCCGAGCATTTTACCCACTATTTCCACATCTTCGCCCAATGAAATGTCGCCCACCGAACGCCCGGGAACGATGAGAAAACGGGAATCAACGATTTTACCTGGGCCAGATTCAATGCTCGCTACGGAATCACTTTTGTGTTGAGAATTTTGAGACGACTGGCAAGCAACTAAACTGGTGCTTAAGAGCAGGATGGCGATTTTCATAGAATTCATACCTACTCAACAAGCTTTGATAAATTCTGTTTGAAAAAACAATGTTCCTCAAAGTTTTAGCGCTTTATTTTATAATTTTACAGCTTATGGAGAATAAAACCATCGCCCGTACTTTACGCCTCTTATCGCAGTTAATGGAATTGCATGAAGAAAATCCTTTCAAAATCAAATCGATAGCAAACGCATATTTCAAAATTGATAAATTACCATTTGCATTAAAAGACAAACCGAATGATGAAATTGATAAGATTGATGGAATTGGTAAAAGTTTGGCAGCCAAAATTGTTGAGTTACTGGAAACCGGTGAACTTACGGAACTAAATGATAATATTAATAAAACACCAGATGGTGTGGTAGAAATGCTTGGCATTAAGGGAATTGGCCCGAAAAAGATATTTATTATTTGGCGAACACTTGGCATTGAAAGCATTGGAGAACTTTATTATGCCTGTAATGAAAACCGACTAATCGAAGCTAAAGGTTTTGGCTTAAAAACCCAGGAAGAAATTAAAAATGCGATTGAGTTTAAACTGGCGGCAAACGGAAGGTTTCTTTATGCACAGGTTGAGGCTTTTGCAGATATGTTATATGCTCAGATTTCTGAATGGTTAAACAAAACTGAACAACAACCGCTTTTAGCTTTCGCCGGACAGTACAGGCGTGCCTGTGAGATTATCGATGAACTGGAGTTTGTGATAGGCGCTGAAAATGCATCGGACGTTAAAAACAAACTAACTTCTTTTGAGCCGCTTTCATTAATCGTTGGCGAAGATGCGTTGATTACGACAACCAATACAGGCTTAAGAATCAAGATTTTCGTGGTGGATGAAGCCGCTTTCTATTTGGAATGGTTTAAACAAACAGGCAATAATGAACATGTAGAGGAAGTGCTAAAATTGGCCGGCCAGGGTAGTTTTGCAAGCGAAGAGGCTATTTACAGCGCAGCTGGCTTAGCGTTCATTGAGCCCGAGTTAAGGGAGGGACTAGACGAAATTGAGCTGGCGAAAACGAATAAACTGCCAACATTAATCACCTACGAAGATTTGAAAGGCAGTTTACATAACCATTCTACCTGGAGCGATGGTGTTCATACCCTCGAACAAATGGCTGTTTATTGTAAAGACGTTCTGAACCTGGAATATTTTGGCATCTGCGACCATTCAAAAACTGCGGTTTATGCAAAAGGGTTAAACGAACAAAGGGTTTTTGGGCAACATCAGGAAATTGACGAGCTAAATAACAAACTAGCGCCCTTCAAAATATTTAAAGGAATTGAAAGCGATATTTTAAGTGATGGTTCTCTAGACTATTCGGCTGACGTGCTGAAAACTTTCGACTTTGTGGTTGCATCCGTCCACAGTAATTTACGAATGGATGAATTGAAAGCAACAACGCGGTTAATAAAAGCAATAGAAAATCCTTACACAACGATTTTAGGTCACCCAACCGGCCGCTTATTGTTGAGTCGTGCAGGCTACCCCATCGATTACAGAAAGGTAATAGATGCCTGCGCTGCAAATAATGTGGTTATAGAAATTAATGCAAACCCACTTCGTTTGGATTTAGATTGGCGCTGGCATCGCTACGCCTTGGAAAAGGGCGTTTTGCTTTCCGTAAATCCTGATGCGCACCGGACAGACGGTTTCCATGACACGCGTTATGGAATATTAGTTGCCCGAAAAGGAGGGTTAAGCGCTACCAAATGTTTAAACGCATGCTCTCTAGTAGAAATAACCGAACATTTCGAAAAAAAGAGTATCGCTTTGCGTTAACTATCTTAAGACCACGACAATACTTTTTTTAAAGATAACAGCTTTTTAAGATGATGAACGAAGACATGGGCCATCAAAGAATGTGTTCTGGCGAATTCTGCATCCCTCTGCGAAAATCTGTAGTAAAAAACTAACTTTGCCCCATGATAAGTGAAATTGCCAACCGCATATTTAATCAAGTAATTGCAGATTATCATCAGTTTGATGAAATCGACCATCCCGTAGAAAACCCCTACGCTGCCGAAAGTTTGGAGCATCTTTTTTACCTTAAAAACTGGATTGATACCGCTCAATGGCACATGGAAGATGTAGTTCGCAATCCACAAATAGACCCGGTTGAGGGACTGAGCTGGAAGAGACGTATCGATGCTCAGAACCAGGTTCGTACGGATATGGTAGAATTCATCGACGGCTATTTCCTTAATCTTTACCAAGGAATTGTGCCTTTACCGGATGCGAAAATAAATACGGAAAGTCCGGCATGGGCAATAGACAGGCTATCGATTTTGGCTTTGAAAATTTACCACATGCATGAAGAGGCTGAGCGGGAAAGCGCATCGCCTGAACACCGCCAGCAATGCCAAACCAAACTCGATATTTTATTATCGCAACGCGATGACTTATCCACCAGTATAAATGAATTGCTGGCTGATATTGAGGCCGGCAAAAAATACATGAAAGTGTATAAGCAAATGAAAATGTATAACGACCCGAGCTTAAATCCGGTTTTGTATAACAAAGTTTAGTTACAGCGTTATTATTGCGGCGAAAGGGCAATTCCTCATAAAACAATTTGCTACGCAAGTAAGCATAAATAAAACATGTCATCAACAGAAAAAATTATCGTTTTACGTTTTTCGGCTATGGGCGATGTGGCAATGGTGGCGACTGTTTTAAAGGAATTTTCTGCACAAAACCCATCTGTAGAACTTGTTATGGTTAGTCGAGATGCCTTCAAACCATTTTTCGAGGGCATTGAAAACCTAACCTTCCATGCCATTTACCCAAATGCCATGCACAAAGGAATTGCCGGCCTGTACAAAATTTACCGAGAACTTCAAGAGTTTAAACCAACCGCAATTGCTGATTTACATGATAATTTGCGGAGCCGGATAATTTCTACCTTCTTTCGCTTAGCAGGAATCAAAATTAGGCGAATTGATAAAGGCAGAGCAGAAAAGAAAGCCCTGACACGATCAAAAAATAAAGCTTTTAAACCTTTGCGTAAAACTGTAGAACGTTATGCCGATGTTTTTCGAAAGTTAGGTTTTGAGGTTAATCTGAGCCATAAGCTTAAAAAAAAGCCGAAGAAATTACCGATAGAAGCTGAGTACTTATTTAAGGATGAAACGAAAAAGAAACTGGGCATCTCCCCTTTCGCACAGCACATTTTTAAAGTATATCCTTTAGAAAAAATGGAGAAAGTGATATCTATGTTAGCTTCTTTAGGATATGAGCTGCTAATTTTTGGAGGTGGAAAAACAGAAACGGCAATTGCTGAACAATGGGCCAAAATTTATGCAGACACGTATAATTTAATAGGAAATTATAACTTAACCGAAGAGTTGGCAATCATTTCTAACCTGGATTTAATGTTAAGCATGGACTCTTCAGGTATGCACATGGCTTCGTTGGTTGGTGTTCCTGTCATTTCTGTTTGGGGGCCAACTCATCCTTATGCTGGTTTTTTGGGCTACGGACAGCTCGAAAGCGATTGTATACAAATTGACCATCCAAACAGGCCAAATTCTATTTATGGAAACAAACCATGTATGTGTGGTGTTGAAGCCTGTATGGATTTGATTAATCCGGAAACGATTGTAAATAAAATTAAAGAGAAACTAAATGGCTAAGCAGTTATTATTGGTTCGTCACGGAAAATCGGATTGGGGCGACGCAAACTTAAGGGATTTCGACAGGCCGCTTAACAAACGTGGTTTGGAAAATGCGCCTGAAATGGCAGAGCGTTTACTAAACCGGGGCTTTAAATTCGATTTGATGGTAAGTAGCCCGGCTAAGCGAGCAAAATCTACCGCGAAGTTTTTCGCTGAGGCTTATCAATTCGATAACATTCGATATGAGGAATTAATTTACGAGGCAAATACCACTGCGCTTTTGAAAGTTATAAACGATTTAGATGATGATGCCGAAACTGTAATCATGTTTGGACACAACCCGGGCTTTACTGATTTGGCCAACGAATTAAGCGATGCGGAACTTTACAATATCCCTACAGCAGGAATGGTACTGATGTCTTTCCCTTTTGATTCGTGGAAGATGGTGAGCAGGGGAACCGGCGAAATGGTTTTTTTCGATTATCCAAAAAATAGCGATGAAATTTAAGGTTATGGCACGGAAACACCGAAGAATAAATCGTCATTTCGACCGAAGTGGAGAAATTCTTTTCAGTTTTTAAAGGTTTTTCTCTGCGCTTAGATTCCAAAAATGTACATCCCTTTCTTAGATAAACCTGATTGGAATGAAAAGCCCCAATTTTTCATTGGGCTTGTAATGTAAAGCAGGGCTGAAAAACCAAAAGAACCACCAACCCTTCATTTCCAAATAAAATCTAAAATCGTAACCCTAAAATCGTAATTTTAACTATATTTGAACTTTACATAACGAAAGTCCGGCAATAGACATTTCGGTGAATTCATAACCTAATCTCCTTTGGTTATTTCATAATTCGTATCGCCGGAAGATTTTCCATTAAATTATCTGTACATGAATTTTGATTATAATACTACGCGTAGCCATTTGATTTTGTCTGAATATGGCCGCAATGTTCAAAACATGGTGAAGTATATTTGCGAATTGCCGACCATTGAAGAACGTAATAAATACGCCCAGGCGGTTATTGACCTGATGGGATTTTTGCAGCCACATTTACGTGATGTTGCAGATTTTAAGCATAAACTTTGGGACCATTTACACATTATTTCTGGATATCAGATTGATGTGGAAAGCCCTTACCCGAAGCCTTTGCCCGAAAACGCCTTTAAAAAACCAGAGCCACTACCCTATCCTCAACAACGAATTACCTATAAACATTATGGTAAAACGGTTGAAAATTTAATTGAAAAGGCGATGCGGGAGGAAAATCCAGAGCATAAGAAATCGATGGTTCAGGGTATTGCAAACTTCATGAAAATGGCCTACGTAACCTGGAATAAGGACAATGTGAGCGATGATACGATTATTAAAGACTTGAAATATCTTTCTGGTGGTTTGCTATCACTTGATGAAGGTGTAAATTTGGCTAAAGTTGAATTTAGAGCCCAAAATCCTCGTCAGAGCAGTAATAACAATAGCCGGGGCCGCAATAACAACAATAACAGTAACGGAGGCAAAAACCGTCAAAACAATAATAACAACAATAACCGCGGACGAAATAACAATAATAAACCAAAATATTAAATTGAAAATCATCGGATAAGGCTGAAAAGTTTTAGAGCTGAGTTGATATAAGTTGGTTTAAAACCTAATCTTGAACACCTTCGCTTACACTAATTACCAGTATTTGATACTTGATTCTCTTTTTTTGATACTTAATATTTGATATTATAACTTGATCCTATCCACCAATACAAAAAAATATATGAACGCATTTGAAATAACAGGCGGAATTAAATTAAAGGGCGAAATTACTCCTCAAGGCGCCAAGAACGAAGCTTTACAGATTCTTTCGGCAGTTTTGCTTACTGAAGAAAAAATAACAATCAGCAACATACCTGACATTAAAGATGTTAATAAACTGATTGAATTGCTTGGCGATTTGGGCGTTACAGTTGAACGTATTAACAAAGACACCTATACATTCGAAGCAAAAAACATTGATTTAAACTTCTTCGAATCTGATACTTTCAAAGCTAAAGGTGGTGGTTTACGAGGTTCGATAATGATTGTTGGTCCACTTCTTGCCCGCTTCGGAAAAGCGGCAATTCCTAAACCCGGAGGTGACAAAATTGGCCGCAGAAGATTAGATACGCATTTTATTGGTTTTGAAAAACTCGGTGCCAAATTTGTTTATGATAGCAAAAAAGCCTTTTTTAACGTTGATGCAACGAACCTTCAGGGTGCTTATATCCTTCTAGACGAGGCATCGGTAACCGGAACAGCAAATATCGTAATGGCTGCTGTTTTGGCTAAAGGAACCACAACTATTTACAACGCCGCATGCGAGCCGTACCTGCAGCAACTTTGCAAAATGCTTAACCGCATGGGTGCAAAAATCTCCGGAATCGGATCTAATTTGCTCACTATAGAGGGCGTTACGGTTTTGGGTGGAACCGAACACCGCATGTTGCCTGATATGATTGAGATTGGCTCTTTCATTGGTATGGCAGCGATGACAGAATCTGAAATTACAATTAAAAATGTTTGCTACGATGAACTTGGGGTAATTCCTGAGGTTTTTAAAAAGTTGGGCATTAAGCTCGAACGCAGAGGAGATGATATTTATGTTCCTTCGCAAAAGCATTATGAAATTGATACTTTTATTGATGGTTCGATTTTAACAATTGCTGATTCGCCTTGGCCGGGCTTTACACCTGATTTATTGAGCATTGTTTTGGTTGTGGCTACTCAAGCAAAAGGAAACGTTTTAATTCATCAGAAAATGTTCGAAAGCCGATTATTCTTCGTTGATAAATTAATTGATATGGGTGCACAAATTATTCTTTGCGACCCACACCGCGCCACCGTTAACGGAATTGATAAAAAATATAAGCTTCGCGGGATCAGCATGACCTCACCCGACATCAGGGCAGGCGTTTCGTTGCTCATTGCAGCACTTTCTGCCGAAGGTAAATCTACAATTTATAACATTGAACAAATTGAGCGTGGCTATCAAGATATTGATACGCGTTTACGTGCATTAGGAGCGCAAATTAAGCGTGTAAATGCAGATGCACCTAGCCATTAAGAAGGTAAAAGGCTAAAGATTAAAGATTAAAGCAAAAAAGTATAATGCAAAAAACGCCCGGGTAATTCTCGGGCGTTTTTTAGTTTAAATCCTCACCATTGCTAGTCAGGAAGGAATCTTGAAACATTCGCTATTATGAAAGGCCAGCGCATGCTTAGTACCTCGCAATGTCGAATGTGTTAGAAATCTCTAACCCGATATTGCATTTATAATATCGTACTGAGTAATAATCTCAATTTTTCCTGTTTCATCTTCAACCAAAACTGCTGAGTTTTCTTTATTGATTAGTGATGAAATTTTATCAATCGATGTATTCAAATCAACGAAAGGAAAAGTAGCGGTCATAATTTCAGAAATTGGCGCCGATTTTAATCCCGGGTTTTCCAGTAAGGCAGAGAGAATATCGCTTTCGGCAATTTTACCCACAATCATGCCTTGTTGGGTTACTGGAATTTGCGAAATGTTCATCGACTTAATGGTGTTTATCGCCTCCAAAACAGTTTTGGTATTATCAAGGGTTACAATTTCGGTGCTTTCTTTTTTAGCTAAGATTGATTTTGCAGTAAGCTTTTCATCCTGTAAAAAACCACGTTCGCGTAACCAATCTTCATTGTACATTTTGCCCATGTAACGGCTACCATGGTCGTGAAAAATAACCACAACAACATCATCAGGCTTTAATTTGTCTTTCAACTGTATAAGGCCACCAATTGCTGCTCCGGCAGAGTTACCAACGAAAATGCCTTCCTTACGGGCGATATCCCGGGTCATTAAAGCGGCATCTTTATCAGTCACTTTTTCAAACAAATCAATTACATCAAAATTCACATTGGCTGGCAAAAAATCTTCGCCAATACCTTCGGTGATGTAAGGATAAATCTCGTCTTTATCAAAAATACCTGTTTCTTTGTACTTTTTAAACACTGAACCATAAGTATCAATTCCCCAAACCTGTATGTTTGGATTTTTCTCTTTTAGGTATTTCCCTGTTCCGGAAATTGTGCCGCCGGTACCAACGCCAACAACCAGGTGTGTAATTTTCCCTTCAGTTTGTTCCCAAATTTCAGGTCCGGTTTGCTCATAATGTGCGGCAGTGTTGGCTAAATTGTCATATTGATTTGGTTTCCAGGAGTTCGGAACTTCACGTTCTAAACGGGAAGATACAGAATAATACGACCTTGGGTCTTCAGGCTCAACATTTGTTGGGCAAACAATAACCTCAGCGCCAAAAGCACGTAACGCATCAACTTTCTCCTTCGATTGCTTATCAGTTGTAGTGAAAATACATTTGTAGCCTTTAATAATTGCAGCCATCGCTAAGCCCATGCCGGTATTGCCAGATGTGCCTTCGATAATGGTTCCGCCCGGTTTTAACTTACCACTACGCTCGGCATCTTCAATCATTTTAACCGCCATACGGTCTTTAATTGAATTTCCGGGATTAGTTGTTTCTATCTTTGCCAGGATTGTGCCCGGAACGCCTTTCGTAATTGTATTTAATTTTACCAATGGTGTATTACCAATGGTTTCTAAAATATTATTGTACCACATGATGCAAAATTACGCAAAGGCATTAACTATTTTATAATCAATATTTTATTCGAAACAAAATTTTATATATTATAAATATTTAGAATTATATTCCTTAATCTATCAAAATGATAGGGCTTATAGATTGATAATTGGGTGTGCAGCGATCTTTTTGAAGTTGCTGATATCACAGCGCTTTTAGCTGAGTTTATCTAGATATGTCAAAACACCATAGATGGAAAATCCAAGTTTAGACCGAAAGAGTTATGGCCTGTCAAAGTTGAAAAAATGCTACGCAAGCTTATAAACCTTGCCGGGCAACGAAACGATAATGCCCTGCATTTCTAAAGTTAAAATAACAATTGCCAATTTACTTTGCTGAACATTTATCTCAACTGCAAGCTCATCAATCGCAAGTTGTCCTTTCTGTAGTGCCTCAACCACTTTCTGTTCATTAGTTGTTAAATTTATTTGTAATGTAGTTTGACTATGCTTCTTTTTTTCTTTCACCTCATCATCCCACCCCAAATAATAAATCAAGTCGTTAGCATTATTGATAAGTCCCGCACGGTTAGTCTTAATCAAGAAATTGCAGCCTTCAGAAAATACATCATTTGTTCGGCCAGGAAAAGCGTAAACATCTTTGTTGTAAGAATTTGCAATCTCTGCAGTAATCAGGGCGCCACCCTTAATAGATGCTTCAACAACAATTGTGGCATCAGCAATGCCAGCAATAATGCGGTTTCGTTGGGGGAAGTTCTGCCTGTCGGGGTTGGTTAGTGTTGGAAATTCTGAAAGGAGCCCTCCATTTAAAACCATTTTTTGGGAAACCGGCTTGTGAACCTGAGGATACAATCTATCCAGTCCGTGCCCCAGAACACCAACTGTGGTAATATCATTCGCGATACATTCTTTATGCGTAGCAACATCAATACCGTAAGCTAAGCCACTAACAATTAAAACGTTGTATGGCGCTAAAACCTGGCAAAGTTGTTTACAAAGATTCCGGCCATATTCCGTCGCATTCCTGGTTCCGACGATGCTAATAATGCGCTGGCGGTTCAAATCTGCTTCCCCGTTGAAATAAAGAAGTATTGGCGAATCGAAACAATTCTTCAGGCGCTTTGGATATTGCTCATCAGAAAAGAAAAGGACGTCTATTCCATGTTTTTCGACAAATAAAAGTTCCTCCCCGGCCCTTTTTAAGGCATCGGTTTTTAAAATGGCCTCAACAGTTTTTTCCCCAATGCCAGGGATTTGTAGTAACTGCTTTCTGGTGGCAGAAAAAATGGCTTCTGCACTGCCGCAATAAGCCAGCAGGTTTTTGGCACTTACCGGACCAACAGATTTTATGAAAGTTAAGGCAATTTTATGGAGCGTACTCATCAAATTTTAGGCTAAGGTTAATAAATTCGGGATGATTTATTTCCTTAAAAACGCAACCTAAAAATCGATATCTATTAAACTAGTAATTGGAATATGGATATTATTTTTGAGTTGAATGTACTTTTCTGTAACCGCCCATACAGTCGTGTCAACACGTTTTGGGCCAATTGTAGTGTTAAAAGTGATCACTGCTTTAGCCTTGAATTCGTTTCCAAGTCGTTGGGCTTCATCAAGTTTTGTTCTGAGTTCTAAACTATGGTCTTCCTTTGCGTTGATAATATTTAAGTAGCTTATATGTTCCTTTTCGACAATTTCTATTGGCATGATATCTCTTTAACGATTAATGTTAAACAAGCTTATCGAAATTTTAGAAAAAAAACAACTCACAGAACAGATTTTGTAAAATACTGACATAAAAAAAGCCGGTAGTAGTTAGCTACCGGCCTAAACTAATTATTTGGTTTACTTATTTAATTTCAATTTTCTGGTTTCAACCATTCCTTTAAATTCATGATCCATTTTCCCTGTTAAATCATCAACCTGGGTTCTTGACAAACCGGTTGTGCTACTCAGTGTATTATCTTTTAAGTAAGACGTAAAAACACCGTTTGCAGAATAATTTAAAGCCTGGGCCAAAAGTCTTTCAGATGGGTCGCCGAAGTCTTTCGTAACGTCATCAGCAATATCTTTATCAACGGTCATGCCATCGAAATAGTCGCCTTGATTCAACTGATTTTTGGTTTGAAACTGTGGAATGTATAAATCGCTTTTGTCGATATGAATGGAGAAGAAACCTACCGGTTTGCCATAAGTCTTCTTACCTATTAATTTAACATCCATAACCGGTTTTAGGTTATTAATCAGTAATTCACTCGCCGAAGCTGTAGAAGCGGTTACGATAAAATACACTCTCGATAAGTTGTTAAGTGTTCCACGCTTTGCGAAAACTTCCTGGTTGCCGGCAGCAGCAGTTGGTTTATATGAATAATCGAAATATGAATACAGCCTTGTTACACCATCATTGCCTTTAGCATAAAATTTTTGGTTTTGAAGAATTGTCGCATTTCCATCCTGCATGGATTGAGTCCAATACGTGGTATACATTACCTTTCCATTCTGATTAACCGGTGCAACTAAATTTGTAAAAGCTTCTGATGTACCAACAGAACCCCCACCGTTATATCGCAAATCAACTACTAATTCCGTTACCCCATCTGCAGCGAACTTTGTAAAAGCGGCATCTAGCAACGACGTAGAATTTGTTGTAAAGCTGTTGAATACAATATAACCAACCTTTTTAGCACCTACTGTGTAAGTATTTGTGAACAGAATCGGATTGATGTTGTAGGAAGCACGTGTAACAACGACATCCTGAGATGTTCCATCAGGTTTTACTACCGTTAAAGAGACTGTAGCTGCACTGCCGAAAATCGCATCAACTATTGAATTAATTGCCGCATCGGAAGTGTTAATGTTGGTGCTACCATTAATCTTTGTAATCTGATAACCCCTCTTTAAACCCTGTGTAGCAGCTGGTGAAGTTGCATAAACATATTTAATCCTTAAATCGTTAGCTGAGTTAAAGAAAATCGAAAATCCAAAATCGCCGCTTACCCCGCCTAATTGAGTAGCAACGGTTCCATTATCAATAAAAGAGTATTTGTCTTTTCCACCTGTAGATGGCAATGCCTTTATAGCAGCTAAAATAGCGTCGTTAGAATTATACTGTCGCGGGTTAAAAGATGCATAACTCGGCATGCCCGTATTCCAGAAGTAGGTTTGCTGGGCATATAAATAAATTGAATCTTTGGTTAATTCATCTCTGGTGCCCGGACTTGCAGGACTAGTGCTTGCACCATCTGGATTAACTGAAGATTTTTTACATGCTGTTGCAAACCCAAGCAAAGCAATCAAAGTGCACAATAATAACTTTTGCGCTCTAAACTTTTTAATCATATTTATTTGTAAATTTCTAGTGACACAATATACGGCAAATTAATTAATTTAGATTGTTGCTCATCAAATTTATTTGCACCAACAACTAACGCGTCCTTTACCAATAAATTGTTGTTGTTTAGGATGTTCTGAAAAATTTCTGCTTTCGTTTGATTGAGTTCATCTGCAAAGTAAACGGTAAGGTATTTTTCCAAGCCATTCCACTCTGTTTGCTTAATTTTGTTCAATTGTTGTTCCGGATCGCCCGCTGTTACTATGGCAATTTGTTTTCTGTTAACCACAAGTTCCTGCAGAAACAAGAGCATATTTTTATACAGTAATAACTTCAACGGCAGGCGGGCATTTTTGTGCAGCAGGTCGAAGTTATGTTTGTAAGTATTGGAAAGCTCAAATTGTTGGGCAGTCTTTTCAAAAAGGTTGTTTGCCCCCGCGTTTTTATACTCGAGCCGCATAAAATCTAAAATTGATTGTGCGTTTTTTTGTTCGCTGTACTCCATAAATTGAGCAAACAAGTAATATACCTGCAACAGATAATCTTTTGATGGAAACAAAACGTCTTCAAGCTCAAAAAATACGATTTGTTTATCTTTAGCAAACTGATATGAATCCATTATTAAATGATAAAAAGTTTGGGTTCTTTAATACTATCCATCTTAAAAACACCGTTCAGCGTATCCGAATTGTTGAAATCAGGCCGCTCCGCTGATGAGAAAATACAATCGCCTTTTACGAAAACGCTAAAATCGTTGGTAGATTCATTTCCTGAGTCCAGAAACCTGTTCAAATCTTCAAATGGCGGCAAAAGCACTTCAATTCCGTATTCACCAAAAAGAACCGCCGATTTGGCTATCGGTTCTATTTCAAAATGATGTAAAGGAATAATGCTGTCTATGGATTCGGTGATGCAAAAATTTAACAAAATGTGGGCTAGGCTGTCTGTATTAAGTATGCCTAAACTAGAAAACGCATAATTTTCTGTCAGCATTCCCGGCACATCGCCATAATCTGCAAATAATATAAAGTGGCTGGGGAAAGCTTTTAATAGCTTTAACGCTTTAGCGTTGTTTCCGCCTGTGATGAGTATTTTCAAAAAATTTTTTTTAATAGATTATCAGGAAAGGATTTTAAAAAATGTTCTGCCAGCTATTTTATCAATTCTTGATTTAAACGATTAGCCCATCTTTCATAGTCACAATTCTGTCGCTGGTTTTCGCCAGGTGCTCATTGTGCGTGACAATTACAAAAGTTTGTTGGAAGTTATCACGCAGGTTAACAAAAAGCTGGTGGAGTGCCGCCGCGTTTTCCGAATCTAAATTTCCCGAAGGTTCATCGGCAAGAATTATTGAAGGATTATTGATTAAAGCTCTGGCAATGGCAACACGCTGTTGTTCGCCGCCCGATAGTTGATTGGGTTTGTGGTTTGCCCGGTCTTTTAAACCAAACAAATCAAGCAACTCAAGCGCCCTGGCTTCTGCCTGCTTCTTGTTCGTTTTGGCAATAAATGCCGGAATACAAATATTTTCAATTGCGCTAAACTCGGGGAGCAAATGATGAAACTGAAAAACGAAACCTATATTTTGGTTGCGGAAAGCGCTCAACATTTCACCGTTTAACTTGTTTATCACCGTTCCCTTAAGTTCCACAGTTCCGTCATCGGGTTTATCAAGCGTACCTAAAATATGCAGCAACGTACTCTTCCCTGCACCAGAAGGACCAATAATACTAACAATTTCTCCTTTTTGCACCTCGAAATTTACACCCTTTAATATTTGTAAATTTCCATACGATTTTCTTAGTCCAGTAGCTTTTAGCATGGTTCAAATTTAATAAAAAAGCTTAACCAATACACAAGGGAAATTGTTTCCCGTAAAAAACCGCTTCTTTAAAAAGAAATACTGTAATGCCATCGCCAGATAGAAAATAAAAATAAAATTTGTAAATATCATTTTCTTATCTAACTTTGAAAAACAAAGCACTTTTAAAATGAGCACTCAAGAAGAACAATTAGATGCATTGAAAGATATCAGACAAATGATGGATAGGTCTTCCCGATTTATTTCGTTAAGTGGTTTATCTGGTGTATTTGCAGGTGTAATTGCCTTGATAGGCGCTTATTTTGCCAATGAGGAGATAGAAAAGTTTTTAACCGGACGTGGTTACAGCATGGGTGTTCAGGGCGAAATTGATTTAGAATATAACCTGATAAAGCTTGCGCTCATTATCCTGTTTGTAGCGTTGGCAGGCGGAATTCTATTTACCTACAGGCAGAGCCAGCGAAATAATTTACCCATTTGGGATAAAACTTCAAAATCTCTGATTGTAAATCTTTTCTTCCCTGTTGTAACGGGCGGTTTGTTTATCTTCGCATTGTTGTTTAACCACCCAAATACTTACAGCATAATTGCACCAACCTGTTTAATATTTTACGGATTGGGACTTATCAATGCAAGTAAATATACCTACAGCGATATTCGGTACCTGGGCTACCTGGAAGTTTTATTAGGCTTAATCTGCATGTTTAATGTAGGTTACGGACTAATTTTCTGGGCGATTGGTTTTGGCGCTTTACACGTTGTTTATGGTCTTTTAATGTATTTTAAATACGAAAGAGCCAAATAGATGAAAAACCCGATAGCAGATTTAAATAAAATATTCGACAGCCGGATTCGGCTGGGTGTAATGTCTGTACTTGTGGTGAATAATGAGATTGCCTTTAACGATTTAAAGCAAATGCTTGAACTAACTGATGGTAACCTGGCATCGCACCTAAATACACTAGAGCAGGCCGAATTTATCAAAGTACACAAAGGCTTCATCGGCCGAAAAACCAGTACAACCTACTCTATTACCGATTTAGGAAAACAGGCTTTTAAAGCGCACCTTGATGCACTTGAAAAAATGATTAAAAAACTATAAAATTTTTTTTGATAATATACTTTGAAATACAAAGCACTTTTAAACTAATAAAAATGAAAAATAAATCTAATTTCCTCATCCTTTCCGCAATAATCGGAGGACTGCTCTTTAGCTTGTTATTTTGGCAGGAAAGATTGGCCCTTAACCTGCTTATTTACAGCATTTACTTAATCGGGATAACATATCTTAATCCAGATGTTGTTAAGGGTAAAAAGCTTTACATTTTTGCATTTGCACATCTTTTTTCTGCGGTTTTGGTTGTGGTAAACAATTCAGCATTAACACAGGTTTCGTACTATATAAGTCTGCTTGTTTGTGTAGGTTTTAGCCATCACCAAAAATTAAGGACTGTTTTTATGGCCATTATGGCGGCAATTCTGCAAATGTTTACTGCACCTTTTAACGTTTTAAGGAATTTAAGCGCAATTAGCGTTGGAAATTTCAACTTAAAACCGGCTTTCAAAATTGTTAAGTATGTTTTTATTCCTGCCGTTATTGTGGTGGTATTTGCTTGCTTATATTCGGCTGCAAGCAGTGTATTTGCCCATTATGCTGAGGCAGCACTGATTAATATTGGCGATTTTTTTGAGCATGTTTTCGGCTTCATTTTTGAAGATTTAAGCTTCGGCCGGTTTATGCACTTCTGCTTTGGCTTGGCGGTAACAGCCGGCCTACTAATCGCGTTTTTTGATAAAAGCCTGCAAGAAATTGAAATTAAATGCAAAGAGCAACTGGTACGAATTAGAAACCGTGCAAACCAAAAAACCCTTTGGTTTGAAGCCGCAAAGGTTTTTAGTGGCAGCTTGTTAACTAAAAAGCTGGCGTTAAAAACTGAATTTATTATTGGGCTAATCTCATTCGCCGCTTTAAATTTACTATTGCTCTTTTTAAATTTAATTGATATTACAACCCTTTGGTTCGGTTATAAACCTGTAGGCAATTTCTCTGCAGATTTGCATGATGGCACAAATTCGTTAATTTTCAGTATTGCTTTGGCCATGGCAATTATTATCTACTTTTTTAGGGGAAACCTAAATTTTTACAGCAAAAACAAAACATTGCAACTCCTCGCCTTCGCCTGGATGATACAAAATGCGATTTTGGTTATCTCTGTTTTAATTAGAGCTGGCTATTACATCGAATTTTACGGGCTAACCTACAAACGAATTGGGGTTTGCATATTTTCATTACTCTGCATTATTGGTTTAGCTAGTGTTTACATTAAGGTTGCTAAACAAAAAACGTTCTTTTATTTGGTTAAGGTTAATGGTACAATATGGTTTGTGTTGCTGCTTGCTTTTAGTATAATCAACTGGGATATTTTTATTGTAAAATATAACCTTTCACATGCCGAATCCATCTCAGTTGATGCCGATTATTTGCTCTCATTATCAGACAAAACATTGCCGGTTCTAGATAAAAACAGAATGAAACTGCAGCATACAGAATCGAGAAGCGATTATGGGATGGAAATTGCCAAACCAGCAACACTTTTGGCAAATCAAAGTAAACTGAACCAACGGATTGGCTTTTTTAAAGAGCGTTACCAACAAGTAACCTGGGTATCATGGAATCTGCAGGATTGGAATACAGCGCAGTATTTTAACATTAACAAATAAAAAAACAACATAATCATAAAAACAAATATTAACTTTTAACATCATGAAAAATCAATTAGAAATCAATTCATCAAAACTGAGAGTAACCATCATTTTTGTCGTTACTGCATTAATCTTAAGCATTCCGTTAATCGCAATGCAATTTACCAACGAAGTAAACTGGGATTTTAAAGATTTTATTGCAGCCGGAATCCTCTTGTTAAGTGCGGGTTTCGCAATCGAATTTGTAATTCGCAAGGTACATACAGGCACTTTGAGAACGGTTTTATTTCTAGTGATTCTACTGGCGTTGTTTTTAATATGGGCAGAAATGGCTGTAGGTATTTTCGGTTCGCCAATTGCAGGAAGCTAATATTAGCTAAATGAGGGAAATTGGTTTGCCAGGGCGTACAAACTTCAAAAATAAACCCGATAGTATGGATGCCGATTTTTTCTATCGGCAGGAAGGATAGCGGGACTGCTTTTACCGATAAACACAAAACGTTCATTTTCTAGAAAAAATCGGTGATTTCTATTTGTTTAAAGGCTTTGAAATTGTAGCTTTGGGCAAATTTTGTAGCAAATGAATATTCACGAATACCAGGGTAAACAAATATTAAAAAGTTTCGGTGTTAACGTTCAAGAAGGAATTGTTGCCGATACTCCAGAGCAGGCTGTAGAGGCTGCAAAGCAATTAAAAACTGATTATAACTCTGATTGGGTTGTAATTAAGGCTCAAATCCACGCTGGTGGCCGCGGTAAAGGTGGTGGTGTTAAATTAGCCAAAAACCTTGATGAAGTTAAGCAACGTGCTACCGATATTATTGGTATGCAACTAGTTACACCTCAAACCGGACCTGAAGGTAAATTAGTGAGTAAAGTTTTGGTTGCACAGGATGTGTATTATCCGGGAGCATCTGAAACTAAGGAATTTTACATTTCTGTTTTGTTGGATCGTGCTGCCGGCCGTAACATCATCATGTACAGTACCGAAGGTGGTATGGATATTGAAGAAGTTGCTGAGCATACGCCGCACTTAATTTTCAAAGAAGAAATAGATCCTAAAGTTGGCTTACAAGGTTTCCAGGCCCGTAAAATTGCTTTCAATTTAGGTGTTAGTGGTGCTGCGCACAAAGAAATGGTGAAGTTTGTAACTGCCTTGTACAAAGCATACGAAGCAACTGATTCTTCAATGTTCGAAATTAATCCCGTTTTAAAAACATCTGATGATAAAGTTATCGCTGTTGATGCGAAAGTTAATTTAGATGAAAACGCCTTATTCCGTCACGCTGATTACGCTGCAATGCGTGATGTTACGGAAGAAGATCCAATGGAAGTTGAAGCAAGCGCAAGTAATTTAAACTTCGTTAACCTTGATGGAAACGTTGGTTGTATGGTTAATGGCGCTGGTTTAGCAATGGCCACAATGGATATTATTAAATTAGCTGGTGGCGAGCCTGCTAACTTTTTAGACGTTGGTGGAACTGCAAATGCACAAACCGTTAAAGCGGCTTTCAACATCATTTTAAAAGACCCTAACGTTAAAGCCATCTTAATAAATATTTTTGGCGGTATTGTTCGTTGCGACCGTGTTGCCCAAGGTGTTATCGATGCTTACAACGAAATCGGCAATATCCCTGTGCCAATTATCTGTCGTTTACAAGGCACAAACGCAGAAGAAGCTAAGAAATTAATTGACGAATCAGGCCTTAAAGTTTATTCGGCAATTGCATTAAAAGAGGCAGCCGATTTAGTAACTAAAGTATTGGCCGGACAAGCATAGCTTAAGCTTAAAGCAGAAATTATAAAGTATAAAAACCTTTCAGTGCGAACTGGAAGGTTTTTTTGTTTAGTTAGCGCACCGCAGGTTTTGTTATGCTGTGGAATATTAGCCCCAATTCCTATTATCTGAAAAGCAGGTTCCTGTGTGCTTCGGTTTCGATAGTCCCGCTTTCCATTACAAGCCCAATTGAAAATTGGGGCTTTTCATTTCTATCGGGTTTATTTAACACAATCCTGTTTAAAGCACACAATTTTTAAAACCCATTAATTTTTCTGTGGCTTATCTGTTTCTGTGGCAAAAAATTTCCTGGCAAGTTGGATGGGTAGTAGGACAAAACTTACGAAGTTTCTCCCCTCACACTCCTGCCCTTTCTAAACCTAGTAAGTTAAAGCGAGCGAAATTCCAGAATATCGCCGGGCTGGCAATCCAGAACCTTGCAGATGGCTTCCAGCGTTTCTAACCGAATGGCTTTTGCTTTACCCGTTTTTAATATAGATAAGTTAGACATTGTGATGCCAACCTGTTCACTTAATTGAGTAAGCGACATTTTGCGACGGGCAAGCATTACATCTAAATTTATTATTATTGGCATGAGCAGCTTTGAAGGTAAAGTTAAATCGTTAAATCGTTTTCCTCTTTTAGCTTTTTATTCCTGTTTAAGATTCCCGAGGTATAAAAAATAACTAAAGTTATAATAATAAAACCAAGATTCGGGATTATGACGCGGGGCCAAATTTCTTTAAAAAGAAAAGCAGGACTGCTAAAGTCAACAGAATAAAGTGCAGCTTTATTAATTGCGATTTTCAAATATATCAGGTATATAACTGTAAGCAAAGGAAGCCATTTTAAAGCGTTAAGGGGTTTAACAAGCTTCTCTGAAAGAGAAAACTGAGGCGATACCTTTACAATGCTATCGAGAAACACAAAAAACATTACATAGAATATCGAGCCAATTGAATTATATCGGTCAGTTAAATCAAAAAAACTGATGCCGGTTAGCAGACTGAGAAAGGTTAATATGCCAAATATTCTAATAAAAATTTTCAATAACAGCACCATCCAATAGTTCGAGCTCGTGTTTTTGATCTTCCAAATAAGAAATTTTATAAAAGTCATAATTTTATAATATTGAATAACCAAACATAAAAATTTAATTGTTGTTTTGCAAGTATAATTTATTGTAAATCAATAAATTTTTATTACTTATCAGTTATAAGTCACTAACGGGCATGAGAACTGCCAAAAACATTATTGGAATGATTTTTGTTGTAAGTAAAACTATAAAAAACGTGTGCAAACAGCAACATTTTCAGTATTTTATCCTTTCGGATTGCTATACAATTTCGTAACTTTGCACACTTCAATAATTTAAGAGCACACAAAACGTATAAATGAGACAACTCAAGATAACGCAATCCATTACCAACCGTGAAAGTCAGTCGTTAGATAAGTACCTACACGAAATTGGTAAAGTAGATTTAATAACAGCAGAGGAAGAGGTAATTTTAGCAAGAAAGATTCGTGAAGGCGATCAAGCTGCATTAGAGCGATTAACTAAAACCAACTTACGTTTCGTAGTATCTGTTGCAAAGCAATATCAAAATCAGGGCTTAACTTTAGGAGATTTAATTAACGAAGGTAACCTAGGTTTAATTAAAGCGGCAAAACGTTTTGATGAAACCAAAGGTTTCAAATTTATTTCTTACGCAGTTTGGTGGATTCGTCAGTCGATTTTGCAAGCAATTGCTGAGCAAAGCCGTATTGTACGTTTGCCTTTAAACCAGGTTGGTTCATTAAGTAAAATCAGTAAAGCCTTCTCTAAATTAGAGCAAGAATACGAACGCGAGCCTTCTCCGGAAGAACTGGCAGATATATTAGAAACAACAGTTGATAAAATTTCTGACACGTTAAGCAATTCAGGTCGCCACGTATCAATGGATGCGCCATTTGTTCAAGGTGAAGAAAATACGCTGTTGGATGTATTGGAAAATCATGAACCAAACACTGATAGTTCATTAATTAACGAATCCTTATCAGAAGAAATTAAACGTTCTTTATCTACGCTAACTGAGCGGGAAAGGGAAATTATCGTTTTATTCTTTGGTTTAGGTTCAAATCATCCGCTTTCATTAGAAGAAATTGGTGAGAAATTTAACTTAACACGCGAACGTGTTAGACAGATTAAAGATAAAGCGCTTCAACGCCTGCGTCATACATCGAGGAGCAAAATATTAAAATCTTATTTAGGGTAAATTATTCCTCAAATATTCAAGACATATAAAAGTCAACCAATGGGTTGACTTTTTTTGTTAAATGCCATTTGATATTTTTCTATATATTTAGAAATGCCCACAAGTAATTTCAAAAACTTAATGATAATCTACAAACCGATGCTGTTGTGGAATATTCTGATAAGTTTATTGGCAGGCTTTTTCTTTGTCATCGATGGTTATAAGAAACCGGGCGGCTTCGTAATGACCATTTTTATGAAACCTGTAGGATGGACATTTTCGATAGCTATCGAACGGTTCTTCCTGAAGAAACACAGGTATTTTTATCGAAATATGGGATTTAGTTTTCGAAAAATCCTCAGCAGCTTGATTCTTTATGACATCATCATTCTATTTTTAGTTATAGCCTTCTCTTTACTATGCAGGAACTTTTTATTGACAGTGTTACCAAGCAATTTGATACACGGGCAATTTTAAACGGTGTGTTCATCAATTGCAAGGTTGGCGAAGTTGTTGGTTTACTTGGCAGAAATGGCAGCGGAAAATCGACACTTCTTGAAATCATTTTTGGTACTACCAAAGCTGATTTTAAATACTTAAAACTTAATGATAAACAAATTTCTAAAGGCTATTTATCGGGAAAGATAGCTTATTTGCCACAACACAATTTTATTCCTAATAAACTTACAGTTGCTGCAGCTATTGGAATATTCAGCAAAGAACGTAAAGGTGAGCTACTTAAAGTTAATTTCGTGGCTGGAAATTTAGGGAAAAAATTTCAAGATTTTTCTGGTGGTGAAAGCCGTTTGCTGGAGGCATTGATAATAATTTACAGCGATGCAGATTTTATCCTTTTAGATGAGCCATTTTCACAATTAGCGCCGATGTTAATTGATGAATTAAAGTGTCATATCAATAAGTTAAAACTGGTTAAAGGTTTTCTAATAACCGACCACTATTATAAATCTATATTAGCCGTTGCTGACAGGGTTGTATTGCTTCATAATGGCTGCAACTACCGAATCGAAGGTACTGAAGATTTAGTACTTCACGGTTACCTGCCAACTCCTGGAAATTAAATTTAAACCAAAAAAAAGATCAGCACTTGCTGACCTCTACTCGCTCTATCCAGTTAGCGGCTTGCTGCTTCAATTAAAGCCAATTCCCAACTGGTACTAAAACAACAAGTGTTTAACAGTTAAACCGTTGTTAATCAATTGCTTCAAAGAATCAATTCCAATTCTTAAATGTGTTTCTACGTACTTTTCAGTCACCGAACTATCGCTTTCTGCTGTTTTTACACCTTCCGGAATCATCGGTTGATCGGAAACGAGCAACAAAGCGCCAGCAGGAATTTTGTTGGCAAACGCAGTAGTGAACACAGTGGCAGTTTCCATATCAACAGCCATTGCTCTTAATGTTTTCAAATACCTTTTAAATTCCTTATCGTGTTCCCAAACTCTTCTGTTTGTGGTATAACAAGTTCCTGTCCAGTAATCACGTCCATGATCGCGAATTGTTGTTGAAATTGCTTTCTGCAACGCGAAGGCAGGCAAGGCCGGTACTTCAGCAGGAAGGTAATCATTTGATGTTCCTTCTCCCCTTATCGCGGCAATTGGAAGAATTAAATCGCCCAGTTGATTTTTCTTTTTCAGTCCGCCACATTTCCCCAAAAACAAAACTGCTTTCGGTTTAATGGCTGTAAGCAAATCCATCATTGTTGCCGCCAGCGGACTTCCCATACCGAAGTTTATTATGGTTATGCCGTTTGCTGTAACACTTTGCATAGGTTTGTCTAGACCCATAATCGGCGCATTGTCATTCCATTCAGAAAACATGCTTACATATTTACTGAAATTGGTTAACAGAATATAATCTCCAAACTGATCCAATGGCCTGCCGGTATATCTGGGCAGCCAGTTTTTAACAATTTCTTCTTTCGATTTTAGTCCGGCTTTAACCGGGCTTTCAACCTCTTTCACTTTTTTTGAATTCTCTACAATGGCCTCGTCTTTTTTTACGTCTTTTTCTTCGTTCATATATTTTTATTCCTTTCAATAATATAAGGCTTTATTTTCAAATTAACAAATTCCATTTAAGCAAATTGTTAAGGGCATCCTAACAAAAAGAGCGCTCAAGAAAACTAAACATAATGGTTAAAAAAAATCCCCCCGGTTTTTTCGGGAGGATTTTGATTCTTTCTTTATGCGGCTTGTAACTTTTTAAAGTCGGCCTTTTCAAACTTCTCAATTGCATAATCGAGATTGATGTGTAACTCCTTTACATCTTTTTGTGTCGGCGTATCAAACATCGCATCGAGCATTATCGCCTCGCAAATTGACCGCAAACCACGAGCCCCAAGCTTATACTCCATTGCTTTATCAACGATGAAATCTAAAACATCCTCATCGAAAACCAGTTTTACATCCTCATAATCAAACAACTTTTCATATTGTTTTGTCAAGGCGTTTTTTGGTGCGGTTAAGATATTTCTAAGCGTTTCTTTATCCAGTGGATTTAAATGCGAAAGCACCGGAATACGACCAATTAACTCCGGAATTAAACCAAAAGATTTTAAATCCTGTGGGGTGATGTACTTGTACAAGTTTTTAAGGTCTAACACTGTATCATCCTTTTTCACCTTGTAACCAACAGCCTGAGTACGCAGTCGGTTTGCAATTTTACGCTCGATGCCATCAAAAGCACCCCCGCAGATAAACAAGATGTTGTTGGTATTAACCGGAATCATTTTCTGATCCGGATGTTTACGGCCGCCCTGAGGTGGAACATTAACTATCGTACCTTCCAAAATCTTTAGTAAAGCCTGCTGCACACCTTCGCCAGATACGTCGCGGGTGATTGATGGGTTATCACTTTTACGGGCAACCTTATCAACCTCATCAATGTAAACAATACCACGTTCGGCTGAGGCTACGTCATAGTCTGCCGCCTGCAATAAACGGGTTAGGATACTTTCAACATCTTCACCAACATAACCTGCTTCAGTTAAAACGGTAGCATCGCAGATGCAAAAAGGAACGTGCAAAATTTTCGCGATGGTTTTAGCCAAAAGCGTTTTTCCTGTTCCGGTTTCGCCAACCAACATGATATTCGACTTTTCAATCTCTATCTCGTCTTTATCAATTTTTTGATTTAAACGTTTGTAGTGATTGTAAACCGCAACCGACAACACCTTTTTAGCATCATCCTGACCAATTACATATTGATCTAAATGCTGCTTAATTTCAAGCGGCTTTAGTAAGGTTAAAGTTGATTGAATGCCTTTGCTGTTCTTCGTACCTAATTCCTGAGCAAGCAATTGATTGGCCTGGGTAACACATTTATCGCAGATAAACGCATCCATGCCCTCAATTAACATCAAAGTTTCATGCTTGCCAGAATGGCAAAATGAGCAACGGGATTCTTTATTTTGTTTCGCCATCTTTTTTCGAGTTTCTCGATAATACTTCGTCTACCATACCAAATCCTTTTGCCTCATTGGCAGTCATCCAGTAATCACGGTCTGAAGCTTTTTCAACCCAGTCGTAATCTTGTCCTGAATGCTCAGAAATAATATCGTATAGTTCTTTTTTTAATTTTAACATCTCTCTCAAGTTAATCTCCATATCAGATGCAACGCCTTGTGCACCTCCTGATGGTTGGTGAATCATTACTCTTGAGTGTGGTAACGCTGCACGTTTGCCTTTTGCGCCGGCAACCAGTAAAACCGCTCCCATTGATGCTGCCATACCGGTACAGATTGTTGCAACATCTGGCTGAATGTATTGCATCGTGTCGTAAATGCCTAAACCTGCATATACAGAACCGCCTGGCGAGTTAATGTAAATCTGAATGTCTCTATCTGCATCTGTTGATTGCAAAAACAACAACTGAGCCTGAATGATATTTGCATTCTGATCATAAATAGCATCACCTAAAAAGATGATACGATCCATCATTAATCTCGAAAAAACATCCATTTGTGCAACATTTAGCTGGCGTTCTTCAATAATATATGGCGTCATGTTCTGTGGGTTCATGTTAGCCTGAGCAATAAATTTATCTACATGCAAACCGCCAATACCCTGATGTTTAACGGCAAATTTTCTGAATTCTTGTGAATCTATGTTCATATTTTGATTAGGGTTAAGCGTTTGGCTTTAAAACCTAGTGTTCTAAAACCAATCGACTGTAATTTTAACTATTATTTTCTATAGCTGGTTAATTTCCATGCCAATTTATTTAAATATCTGATTATGTAGGGCAAATCACAACCAGAAATGAAAATCTTGCTTTTTAAAGATAAAACAAATTGAGAAGGCGAACGTTAAAAAATTTGTAATTCTATATCAACCAGCACTTTAAGAATATAAATAACTAAAAATATCAGAAAAAGTTTGGATAAAATAAGAGCAACTCATTGAGTTGCTCCACATTTTAAAAGTATTAAAGAGACTGACAATTGGTCAGCCAAATTGTTATTTTTTGTCTAAAGCGATAAACTTATCGTAATCAATAGTTTGGTCTTCCAAAGTTACAATTGATTTAATTTGTTCGAAAGTTTTAAGGGCTTTTACCTCTTCGAAAGTACGGTTTGCATTTTCCTTTTCCTGCAAGAACTGAACTGCATATTGCGCAAGTTGATCTTCAGGAAGCGGACTTGGGCTGTACATTCTAAACTGAGCATCTAGTTTTGCCTTTGCAGCCGCAACAACATCTTCATATTTAATTTCGATGCTGTTATCTTTAATGATTTTGTTCTCGATTAGCGTCCACTTTAAGTTTTTAGCGAAATCATCATAACCTTCTGCCAATTCCTCATCTGTTAATTTTTCATTGGTGGCTTTTAACCAGCGGCGTAAAAATTCATCAGGTAATTCAAAATTGTGTTTTTCTAAAAGTTGCTCATAAATATCGTTTGATAGCTTACGTTCAGCATCTTGTTTAAACATGCTTTCAACCTCTTCTGTAATTTTTGCTCTAAAACCAGCTTCGTCGGTAACGGTACCTTCACCAAAAAGTTTATCAAAAAACTCCTGGTTTAGGTCTGATTCCTCTAAACGGTTTACATTTTTAACTGTTAACTGGAAATTCGACTTCAATTCTGCTGCATCTTCTTCAGAAATATTTAAAGCCTTTGCAATAACTGATGCATCGCCGAAAGCTTTCTGAATATCTATAGTTACAACATCATCCTTTTTTAAACCTACTAAAGTTTTAAGAATTTTTTTATCGTTAACCTGGTCTAAACGAAGTGTTGCTGAATTGCTAATGCCTCCTTCGAAAATTGAACCGTCATTACCCAGCTGAACTAAATCTGCATAGAGCACATCACCTTCAGCTGACACCTCTGGGTTGGACATTTTGCCATAGCTACGACGGATATTTTTTATACGCTCTTCTAAGGTTTCGTTATCAGCTTTGATAACGTATTGGGTAAATTTATCTTTCGATGAGATGTTAACGTCAAAAGCCGGAGCCAGACCTAATTCATAGTCAAATTCAAAATCATCGGTATTATCCCATTTAAATTCCTTTTGGTCGTCTATTTTAGGTAGTGGCTGACCCAAAATTTCCAGTTTTTGCTCTGCAATGTAATTAGATAGCGTATCATTCAACAAGTTATTCACTTCCTCTACCAAAATACTCTTACCATACATTCTCTTGATGTGAGACGCCGGCACCATTCCTTTACGAAAACCAGGTAATTGTGCTTTTTTAGCTTGATCTTTTATTGCTTTATCTACTTTGCCGGTATAATCTGCAGGTGCAATTTTGATTTTTACAACAGCATTTAAGTTGCCGGTTTTTTCCTGTGTAATATTCATTTCTTTTGAATCAACGTTTTAAAAAACAAAACCGTTCCGATGTTTAAATCGAAACGGCCTTTATCTTATTGTGCGGAAGAAGGGACTCGAACCCCCACGCCGTGAAGCGCCAGATCCTAAGTCTGGTGCGGCTACCAATTACGCCACTTCCGCAGTTAGGATGTATTAAGGACTGCAAAGATAGAAATTAGAATGAAACTTCAAAAAGGAATTACCAAATTTTGTAAAATATTTTTGAAATAAAACGCTAAGTAACTAAGGCTAAGCGAAATTAATTTTTTAGTATTTTACTAATGTTACCTCAACAAATTCTGGTCCACCAGCTAATGGATATCCTTTAACCTTTGTACCTTTAATGGTAACTGTGCGGTCGAGGTATAAATCAAGATTTATTGAGCCAGATTTTAGCGCATAAGTTTTCTGATCACCTTTTAACAAGTGTGTTCCGTACTGATAAGTTGTCATTCCGATTTTTTGGATTTTACCGGTTGCGGTAACATGCTTTGCTCTATTCGAATCTTTGAATGATGTACAGCCAGACATACTGGCAACAAAAAGCGATAAAATGATGAGTTTTTTCATAAGGAGATTTAAACATTTTTAGCTGATGATACAAATCTAAAATAAATTAAGAGGTATCGGCTAGTAAAGTTGCTTTTGAAATTCGAAAAAGTATTGAACAGCCTTCACCAGGCGACTACCATACCAGCTAAACATCTCACCATCAACAAGAATCACTTTCGCTGTTGGAATTGCATTTTGTATTTCCTCGATGTGTTTTTCTTTAAAAGGATAAGGTTCTGATGAGAGTAAAATAAAATCGCAGTTAAGCACCTTAAGCTGATCTAAATCCACCTCTGGATAGCGCTGCTGATGTATTACATTATTCAACCCATTGGTTAGCAATACATCATCAATGAAAGTATTTTTACCAGCGGCCATAAAAGGTTTTCGCCAGATGAGGTATGCTACTTTTTTATTAATTCCGTTTTGAAGGGCGAGTGTTTTAAGATCGTTAAAGCCGGCAGCAACTAAATGATTAAGATATGCGGCTTCTGGTGCCCGATCTACAAGGCTGCCAATTTCCGTTATGGTTTTCATTGCATCATCAAGCGTGAAAATATCGCTCATCCACACCGGAAAAAGTGTTGCCAGTTCTTCAATATCGCTTTGCGTGTTTTCTTCTTTGTTGCCAATAATTAAATCTGGCTTTAAATCCTTTATTAAATCGATATTAAGCTTTTTTGTTCCGCCAACTTTTGTGCGCTCCGCAAATTTCTCAATCGGATGGATGCAAAATTTCGTAAGACCGATAATTTCCTTGTCCATACCCAAATCAAATAATAACTCTGTTTGCGATGGTACTAAAGATATTATCCGCTTTGGCGGAAAATCTACTATCACTTCCCTACCCATTCCATCTAAAAAAGATTTCTGCATGCAGCAAAGTTAAGATTTATTTGTGCGCAGAAAGTTGTACAAAAGCGTAAAATAAAAATTTGCTCAGTTGAAATGTATTCCTCGAAGCACATCGCTTACAACTCAAATTTGCACATCATCCTTAACCACACCATCTGCAATATGTAAAATACGATTTCCATATTCCGCACATTTTTCTGAATGAGTCACCTGAATAATTGTTATGCCTTCCTCCTTATTTAACTTTTGAAAAAGCTGCATAATTTCCTCAGCCTGTGCCGATTGTAAATTACCAGTTGGCTCGTCAGCTAAAATAATTGAAGGTTGCGCCGCCAGGGCTCTTGCGATGCCAACGAGCTGTTGTTGGCCACCAGAAAGCTGATTTGGAAACAAATCCTTTTTAGCAACCATGTTGAACCTGTCCAGTAAGTCTGCAATGCGGCTTTTCCGTTCAGAACCCCCAACTTTCTTGTAAAGTAACGGTGCCTCGATGTTTTCGTAAACTGTCATTTCATCAATTAAATGATAAGCCTGAAACACGAAGCCAATATGATTTCGGTAGAGTTCGATTCGTTTTCGCTCATTTAAGCTTGCTACATCTTCCCCCATAAATTCGTAAGCGCCGTATGTGGGTTCTTCGAGCATGCCCAAAATGTTGAGTAAAGTAGATTTTCCCGCTCCTGATGGCCCCATAATGGAAACAAATTCACCTTGTTTCACGGTTGTGGTTACATGGCGCAGCACATAATGCTTAACGCCTTTGCTCGAGTAGTATTTTTCTATGTTTTTAAGTTCTATCATTTTATTAATATCAGGTATTTGGTAGCAAGTTCTAGTATCGAATATCGCATTAAGGTTCACTCTTTCAGCTTTAAGCGCTCAGCTTTATCTTTTCAGCTTTATTCATATTTAAGTGCGTCAATTGTATTTGCAACTGCAGCTTTATAAGAGCGGATGGATACCGTTATTAACGTAATTGCCATGGAAATGACCATCGCCAGAGCAAAGGGCCAGATGCTGATATCGATTCGATAAGCAAAACCGGAAAGCCATTTGGAAACGAAAAGATAGGCCAATGGCCAGGCAACTAAATTGGCGATAAAAACCATTACCAGAAATGAACCGTTGAGCATTTTTACCAGTTCGATGGTTGAGGCACCCAGCACTTTCCTAATGGCAACTTCTTTTGTTCTTTGTGTTGCCACGAACGAAATCAACCCGAATAAGCCAATAAAAGATATGAAAATGATTACGCCTGCAAAAACTTTAAAAAGCGTTCCCATGATTTTTTCGCCCTGGTAATAGTTGTTGATTTCTTCATTTAGAAAAGATTCGTTGTAAACAGATTCAGGAAAAGTATTCTTCCAAATCTGTTCAACGTTTTTCATTGTTGCCAACATCTGTTTAGCATTTAATTTAATGGCGGCATAAAAAAATCTTGGTTTTAAGGAACCTATTAAAATCGGGTCGATATTTTCGTGTAAGCTCTTGTTTTTAAAATCTTTGATAACGCCAACAATCGGCGCCTTCATGCCACCCAAAGAAATCATTTTTCCAATCGCATCGTTAGGGTTGCGCACATTAAGTTTTTTAAGCAAAGTTTCATTTACCAAATATTCGTTCGTTGTGTCGGATTTTACCAGGTTTCTGCCTGCAACAAGTTTCAAATCAAACGTTTTTAAATAATCCTCATCAGCGTTTTTTGTATTCACCTGGAAATCAGCATCTCTCCCACCATTGTAAGCAAAAGTATTACCGTTATTATTTTGCGAAGATGGTGCTGTTCTGCACAAACTAACTCCTTCAACACCCGAAATTTGCTTTAACTGCGTTTTAAAAGTAGCGAAGCGTTGCGTCGTCAAGCTATCATTCGGTAGGTCGACCATCGCAACTGCTGTCGGATTAAAGCCAAGAGGTTGCTCGCGGATGTATTTCATTTGCTGAAGAATAATCAGCGTGCCAATAATTAGCGTAACAGTGATGGCGAACTGAACAACCACAAGCACTTTTCGTAAACCTAAGCCGCCAGTATTAGCCGAAACTTTGTTTTTTATGGCCAGCGCAGGATTAAACCCTGACATTACAACCGCGGGATAAAAACCCGCAAGTAAACTCACGAAAACCACCAGCATGAGCATGAAAACCAAAATAATCGGGTGTTGAAAAATACTGAACGAAATTTTCGAATCGAATAAACGCTGCATCCCCGGCAAAGCGATTTCTGTTAATACGCTTCCAATTAATAGTGAAATAAGCACAATTGTTAAGGTTTCAGTTAAAAATTGCACTACTAACTGGCCTCTCTGGCTACCCATAACTTTGCGAACACCAACTTCTTTTGAACGACTTACCGCCTGTGCAGTAGCGAGATTTATAAAATTTATTGATGCGGTAATCATCAGGAAGAAACCGATAACGGCCAAACCCCAAAGTTGCTTTTTGGGCATAATTCTGCCAGAAAAACTGCCGTACTTTTCATTGTAGTGAATATCACTTAAAGCTTGAAAAAAATGCCCCTCCTTACCTGGAGCTGCTTCTACATAGTATTTTTTAAGAAACGATTTCAGCGGACCTTCCAGCGTTTCGATTTTTACCTGTGGTTTGAGTTTGAAATAACTTTCGGAGTTTGAGCCCACCGAACCCCATCTGCTTAGGTTTCTACTTTTGAAGGATTTGTATGAAAGCATAACCTTGAGAGGCACCGAGTTATTCTCGGCAACATCATCAATTACACCACTAACAGTATAGCTTGTTTTACCATCGAAATTAAGGCTTTTTCCTGTGGCTAACTTCCAATCGCCGAAGAACTTAGTGGCCATTTCTTTAGAAAGCACGGCATTATTTGGATCGGCAAGTGAATTGTAGTTACCAGCCAGCCATTTGTAATTAAAAACTTCGAAGAAATCGGGTTCAACATAGAACACACTTTCTATTACTTTGAGCTTTTCTTTCCCGGTCTCATCTGCAATTTTTATCAGTCCGGCGCTTTGCTCAATTGCCGAAATTTTATCTATGTATGGCGAAAAATCGTTTCTCATTGCCGGCGTTAGTGGCAACGGAACGCCCTGAGTGTAAAATTGATTTCCATCAGCATAATCGAATGTAGAAACTACGCGATAAATCCTGTCTTCATCTTTAAAGCCTTCATCAAAACTCATTTGATAACGGATAAAAATAAAAATGAGAATACAACTAGCCATCCCGATTGATAAGCCGAGAACATTGATGAATGTATAACCCTTGTTTTTCCAAAGGTTGCGCCAGGCGATTTTTAAGTTAAGTTTAAACATAAGCTCCTCCTAAATCCTCCACTGATGGGCGGATTTCGTTTGTGGTTAAAAATTTATTTCAGTAGTCGTAGTGTGATGTTATAATGATAAGCCTGCGCCAACTCCTCCCCTCTGGGGAAGGTTGGGTGGGGCTATTTATTCATATTTCAGTGCATCAACAGGATTAGCTTTTGCTGTTTTGTAAGCCTGAAAACTCACAGCAATTATGGCCATTAGCAACGTTCCAAGTGCTGCTGCAGGAATTATCCACCAACTTATCTCGGTGTGAAACTCGAAATTACTGAGCCACTTTTTCATCGCAAAATAGCTAATTGGAACGGCGACAATAATTGCCGCAAGAATCATTTTGATGAATGAAACTGAAAGCAACTGCATCAAATTACTTACCGAAGCCCCAAGTACCTTACGAACGCCAAATTCTTTAGTGCGCTGTTCGGCGCTGTAGGCTACCAAGCCGAATAGCCCCAAACAGGATACAAAAATCGCTAATCCGCCGAAAAGGTTAGACAGGATGCCGAGGTTTTTCTCTGATTTATACTTATCCAGATACAGCGAACTGATAAAAGAAACCTCCGTTGGATAAGCCGGATTGAAGGCTTTTGTTATCCTGTTGATGGTTTCGATATTGTTCTGTAAACTGTTGGCATTGTTTAAACGCATGGTTATTGTGCCCGTTTGCTTAGGATTCAGGAACACTACTTGTGGATTGTTCGATTTGTAGGGTGAATCCCAAACGTAATCATCAAAAACACCGATTATGTATGCGTTGGAACCGAACAACGAAACCTTTTTACCGATCGGGTTCTTGTAGCCGAATACTTTTACTGCAGATGCACTCACCATCAGGCCACTGGTATCAGAAGCAAAGTTTTTCGAGAAATCCCTGCCCTGCAACAATTTAATTCCATTAGTTTTAATAAAATCGTAAGTGGTAGCCACCTGGTTAAACATCACTGTATTTTCTGGCCTCGTCATTCCTTCCCACTTTATATCCATAAAATTACGGCCCCGGTGAGAAAGACTAACCGACGATTGATACATGGACGTAATGGCTCCGGATTTTAGCATTTCTGTTTTGAATAAATCGAACTTCGTTTTTAATTCACCCTCTTGCGGAATCTCAACCAAAGCATTTACATCAAAACCCACAGGCTTATTTTTAATGTATTGAATTTGCCGATAAATAACGAGCGTTGAAACGATGAGGATTATCGCGAAACAAAACTGGCCAATAACCAAAATCTGCCTTAAACTGACTGTTAAAAAACCTTTTGATTTTATTTTCCTTTTTAATGTTTGAATTGGGTTAAAAGAAGACAAATAGAAAGCAGGATAACTACCGGCAATTAAACCGGTTGCGATTACAATCCCTAAAATACCTGCCCAGCTGGCAGAATTAAAATAAGAAATGCCTAAATTAATGTTTAAAAGCTGATTAAAAGTTGGTAAACACAGTTCCAGCAACGCGATGGCCAGTATTACCGCTATAAAAGTTAACACCATCGATTCGGTTAAAAATTGAAGAATTAAAGAGGTACGATTGGCGCCAATTGTTTTTTTAATGCCCACCTCTTTTGCTCGCTTTTCTGATTTTGCAGTAGCCATATTCATAAAGTTGATGCAGGCAATTAACAATATGCCGAAAGCGAGGCCCATAAAAAGCCATATTTGTTCGATATCTCCTCCGGCAGGCTTACCATTTTCAAATTTGCCGAACAAATGTAATTTGCTTGCCTGATACAAAAAATGCGGCTGCGATTGAGGATTTTGCGGTGTATTCGCTTTTACCAAAGCCTCCACTTTACGATTCACCAGGTCAATATCGGCATCTGCATTAAGGGTAACCATAGTTACGAAACTGTAATTATTCCAGTTTATGCTTTTTGCGCTTTCATCTAAAATTTCGTAGAAAGACCAAGGCATTAAGAAATCAAACTTGTTAGAACTGTTTTCAGGCAAATCTTTAATCACCCCTGTTATTGTCAAATCATTTTTATCCTGATAACGAACGGATTTATTCAACACATCGATGGTTCCAAACAGGGTTTTTGCTGTGCTCTCGGTTAAAATTACAGAGAGTGGGTTTTGCAGAGCCGTTTTTGGGTCTCCGGAAATGAACTGATAATCGTACATGTGAAGAATATCGGCTTCTGCAAACTTCGAATCTTTTTTATAACTGTTTTGCCCATTCGCTATAAGGCTTTTTTTGCCGTAATCCATGCGGGCAACATATTTCACTTCGGGGAGTTTTTCTTTTAAAAGCGGGCCCAAAGCCGTTGTTGTACCATTAAAGGTTGCGGTGATTTTATTGTGCTCACCAGGAACGTTCGTCATGGCTACATAAACATTTCGCCAGTTTTTCGCTTGCTTATCAAAATTCCATTCGTAAGAAACATATAACAGCAACATTAAACAGGCCGCAAGGCCGATAGCCAAACCGATTACATTGATGAAAGACGAGGTTTTATTCTTCCACAGGTTTCGCAAAGCGATTTTTAAGTTTAATTTAAACATAAGGTATAAGATTGGGGGCGTACATTTCAGGGCTATGGCGTTAAAAGCTTACGCCTTCTTCCATAAACATCAGCCCTTTATTCATATTTAAGTGCATCTACAGGGTTAGCTTTAACCGCTTTTTTTGCCTGAATGCTCACAGTAACTACGGTTAACAAAATTGTGAACAAGGCACTGACCAGAAATGGCAATACCGATAAATCTATCCGGTAGGCAAAGGTTTCCAGCCATTTTTTAATAAGTATATAAGCTACCGGCCAGGAAATTATGTTGGCGAGGAGTACCATGATGAAAAACGAACTGTTAATCAGTTTAAAGATTTGAACATCACTGGCACCCAATATTTTGCGCACCGCAATTTCTTTAATCTTTCCATTTGTGATGTACTTTGCAAAGGCAAACAAGCCCAGAACAGCAATAAAAATGGTTAGCAACGCCGCGGCAAAAAACACCGACTGCAACTGTTCCTGCTTTTTGAAGAGTTTACCATAGAGCTCATCCAAAAACTCGTACCTAAAGTCTTCTCCATCCTTTGGATTGATTTGCGACCACTGCGTTTTTAATGCCGCCAATGCGTCGCCCATTTTACCTTCCTCAATTTTGAGCATGATTTGAGTTTTGGAATTTCCACATGGGTTTTTAATGGTATAAATGGTGGGCTGAACAGCGCTTTCGAAACCCTGCGCTTTAAAATCTTTAATTACGCCAACAATTTTGTAGTCGGTATTGCATCCTTTAATTGTTTTTCCGACAGGGTTTTGCATATTATAGTTTGCAACGGCACTCTCGTTAATCACTGCAGAATTTATGATATCGGTGCTAAAAGACGGTGAGAAGAACCGACCTGCTTTCAACCTGATGCCAAGTGTTTCGAAGTAATCAAAATCCACATCTACAAAATCAAGATTAGATTGGATACCTTCAAATGTGTAACCATTTGTACCATTTTCTGCCCCATCCGGAATATCGGTTGCCACAGTAGCCGACTTTATTCCGTCAATTTTTAGAATTTTATCCCGAACAGGCGCAAACTTCTCCGGTTTATTGAAATAGGAAATATTTTTAATGTAAACCACCTGATTCGCTGTAAAACCTACATCCTGGGTTCGCATGTACTTTAATTGCGAATTGATAAACAGCAAACTGATGATAAAAATTACAGCAATGCTAAACTGAAAAACCAACAAACCGTTGCGCAGCCACGAACTTTGTTTACTGGTTGAAAAGTTCCCTTTTAGTACCAGAGCAGGTTTAAAACCCGATAAAACAAGGGCAGGATAAGTTCCGGCGATAAGTGTTATCGATGCGAGAACGAGGGGTAATTGCCAAAACAAATTATTTTCGACACTCCAGATGGCTAAATTAATTTGAAATAGGTTATTGAAATAAGGTAGTGCAAGTTCTGCAATTATTAACCCAAAGGCCGTAGCCACGAAGCACTGAATAAATATTTCTGTTAGAAACTGTGTGGTAAGCTGCAAACGGTAAGCACCCATCACTTTTTTTACACCGACCTCTTTTGCTCTTTTTGCTGCCTGGGCTATATTTAAATTTGTAAAATTGATACAAGCGATAACGAGAATTAGAATTCCGAGAATAGAAAGCGCCATCAAAATTTTGTAAGGCGAATCGTTTCCGGCTTTCGGCCTCAAATGTAGATTTGCTAATGGGTCTAAAAAAGTAGAAACACCTTTAATTTCTTCAATTGTCTTTTTGTCTGTTTCACCTTTCAGTAGCTCTTTTCTATATAATCCGGTAATTTTCTGTTCAAGGTTTGCAACATCGGTACCGGGTTTTACCTGTATATAAGTTGTGTAATTATTATAACCATAATTCTCGCCACTGCCAATTTCATTACCGATTGAAACGCCATCAAAAGTAGTGTTCGAATGCAGGTTGTTAGCGATTGTTCCGTTTATTTTGCTGGTGATGCCAAGACTGCTCGAACCCACTCCTACCATTTCCGGCTTGTTGTCTTTTTTATCAGGGAAGAGAACTTTCATATTTTCTTCACTTAGATAGGAAAGTCTGTCGCCATTTCCGGCAGGTTTTTCAAGACCAGCGTTGGGTTTTAAATCGAGAATTTTAGCGGCATTGTAATCCATCTGCATAAAATTTTTGGCAAATAGTGTATTCTTACCGTTTTTCATCGTGAACTCGAAAAAACCTCTTTTTGTAATGCCCGCATTTTCTACATCAGGAAAATTTTGTTTAATGGCTTTTGCCAATGGCGGCGAAGTGTAGTTGGTTTTGAAATCGGGATAAATGCGTCCTACAAGATAAATGTCTTTGTAATGCGGGTTCGTTTTATCAAAACTGGTTTCATAAGTAAAATACATTGCCACCAGAATAAACGCGGCCAAAGCAATAGCTAAGCCACCAACATTAATTGTGGTGACACCTATGTTTCTCCAGAGATTGCGCAAAGCGATTTTTAGATTTAATTTGAACATAGAGCACCTCCTAAATCCTCCCGGGAAGGGAAGAATTTTTGTTTATGGTTAAAAAATTTATTTTTACTGACATTATTTCTTCGCTTAAAGGTGTAAAATTTTGCAACTCCTACCCTCCGGGGAGGTTGGGTGGGGCTAATCATTCATATTTAAGTGCGTCTACCGGGTTTGCCTTTGCTACTTTAACCGATTGAATACTTACGGTTAATATGGCTATCAAAACAGACAATCCAATGGCTATTATAAAAGGCATTGCAGAAATTGATACGCGGTATTCATATCCAGAAAGCCATTTGTTGATGATAATATAGGAAACCGGGAAAGCAATCACATTTGCAATGGCGACCAGTTTAATAAAATCTTTATTTAGCAGGGTAAGAATGTTGCCTGTGCTGGCACCGAGAACTTTACGAATACTAATTTCCTTTTTACGTTGTTCTGCCATAAATAAAGCAAGTCCTAATAAGCCCAAACATGAAATGAAAATTGCGAAGCCACCAAACCAGTTTGAGAGCGTACCTAAAAGTTTTTCGTTTTGAAATTTTAGTTCAAAAGATTCATTTAAAAATTTACGGTTTACAGGATAATTTGGTTCAATCTGGCTCACCAGTTCGTCCATTTTTTCTAAAGAAGAACTTATGTTTTTATCAGGATTCAACCTTGCAATGATTACATTGGTATTATCATGGTTATTTAAATAGAAAATCATTGGCGCTACTTTTTGATAGGCACTTTCTACCACAAAATCTTCTACTACACCTACGTTTGTAAACTTATTGCCCCAGAATGTAATAACGGCGCCCAATGGATTTTTTAAGCCCATCATCTTAACGGCTGCCTCATTGAGCATTACACTACTGCTGTCGTTCAAAAATTTCGACGAGAATTCCCTACCGCGAATTATCTTTGTTCCAACTGTTTCGGTAAAATCATAACCTATTCCTCTGTGGTTAAATGAGACCAGTTCGTTAGGGTTTTTCCCAGCCCAGGATATGCCCGTAGTGTTGTTGCCACCCTCCGTAAACTCCGAACTAAAGGTTGTTGCGTTTACCGCAGCGCCAGATTTTATCAACTGTGTTTTAAGTAATTCAATTTTACCTTTATCACGCATTTTGCCCTGCACTTCAATTTGAACCAGGTTTGATTGGTTGTAACCAATGGGCTTATTTTTGATGTAATTAAGTTGTTGGTAAATAACGACCGTGGAAACAATTAAGCAGGCAGCGAAAACAAATTGAAACACAACCAGTACCTTTCTCACCGAAACCGATGAATCGGTTTTTGTACTGAAACCTTTTAACACTTTTATAGGTTCGAAAGACGACAAATATAATGCGGGATAGCTCCCCGCCACGAAGCCTGTAAAAACCATCAAAGCAAATAATACAACCCAAAACAGACTATTCTGGTAGTCAATTGTTAATTTAATATCAAGCAAACCATTAAAGTATGGCAAACTAACTTCTACCAGGATAAAAGCAAAAACGGTGGAAATAAATGTTATAAGAAGAGATTCTAAAAAGAACTGACTGATGAGCGATTGCCTTGTTGAACCAATTGCTTTGCGAACTCCAACCTCCTTTGCTCTGCGTTCTGAACGTGCTGTGGATAGATTCATAAAATTTACACAGGCAATGAGGAGTATGCAAAAGGCTAACAGCAAAAATATTTTTAACTGGTCTATCTTACCACCTACAGATCTGCCATTCTCGAAATCGCCATACAGGTGCCATTTCGTTAGTGGATGAAGCAAGGCCTTGGCGCTAATTTCCTTGTCGTGGTTTTTGTAAATATCTTTTATATCGGCATTGGCTTTAGCAAAGGCAGCATTATCTTTCAACTGCACAAGGGTAAGGCACATATTATTACCCCAGTTATTCTGTTTCGCCCAGGTTTCCCTTTTCAAAAATAAATCCCAAGGCATAATGCACTCAAAAATTATACTGCTGTTTGCCGGCGCATCTTCTATCACCGCTTCAACTTTCAAAACATCCTGGTTTTCGAGCTTTACGGTTTTATTAATCGGGTCTTCATTTCCAAATAATTTTTGTGCAAAAGATTTTGTAAGAATGATTGTATTTACATCCGTTAAGGCTTTTTTAGGATTGCCTTTAATAAATTTGTAATCCAGTATTTTAAGAAAATTCTGATCAGCAAATACGACTTTACTTTTTATTTTGTTATCTCCAACGGTTACCAAATTCTGCCGCGGATAGGTTGAGTGCGAAGCATATTTAACGCCAGGAAAGTTTTGCTGCAAATCTTCAGCCATAACGTTTGGTGTCCAGCTCCAGCTAAAAGTCTTTCCATTTGCTACAACACTTTGATAAACTACATATGTTTTATCGTTGTCTTTAAATTGCTTATCATAGCTCCATTCATAGGCAACGTACAAAAGCAGCACCATACAGCTGGCTAAGCCAATTGCCAATCCACCTACATTAATTAATGCAAACCCTTTGTTTTTCCAAAGGTTTCGCAAAGCAATTTTTAAGTTTATTTTGAACATCGTAGTATCGGTTATTTATTTTCAGGTATTAAGAACATGCAATCGCCTCTAGCTTCCAGTTCCATTGTTTTTGATTCCCCTTATTGCCTTAGTTTTCAGCTTTTAAGGCGCCTTACCCGAATCTTTCAATCCAGAAAGATTCGGTCTGGCTATCATTAAACTAAAACTAATTTTTTAAGGTTGAACACTTACGAAACAGGGATTATGTGTTGGATAGAGTTTATGTTCTTAAATTAATTCCTCGTTTCTGCTTTTATTTATCTTCTCAGAAATTACATGCCCGTCCTTCAGGTTAATGATTCTATTCGAGAAACTCGCATCGTGACTGGAGTGCGTAACCATTACGATGGTGGTACCGGTTTCGTTTAGCTCGCAAAGCAACTCCATTACTTCATTACCGTGCGAGCTATCCAGGTTACCGGTTGGCTCATCGGCCAAAACTAATTTGGGTTTGGTAACCAACGCCCTTGCGACGGCAACACGCTGTTGCTGCCCACCAGAAAGCTGTTGAGGAAAATGCCCGCTACGGTTTACAATATTCATCCTCTCAATAATCTCGTTAACCAGTTTCTTACGCTCACCGGCAGCTATTTTATTGTATATGAGTGGCAATTCGATGTTTTCAAAAACGGTGAGCTCATCAATTAAGTTGAAATTTTGAAAAACGAATCCCATGTTTCTTTTACGAAAATTGGAACGTTCTCTGTCGTTTAAAGTTAAAAGCTCGGTATCGATGAACTTGTAGCTGCCACTTTCAGGCTTATCTAATAAACCCATTACGTTTAACAAGGTCGATTTTCCGCAGCCCGATGGCCCCATAATGGAAACAAATTCACCTTGTTTAACATGAAGATTTATTCCGTTTAATGCCGTGGTTTCTACTTCTTCAGTTTTGTAAACCTTTTCTAAGTTTTCTATATTAATCATGAAGTAATTTATTTGATGGTAAGTTTGATGTTATTGGTTTGCGCATTTTTTAATTCTACTTCGAAATCCTTCTCTCCAAGTTTTTTATGATAAATTTTAAATTTATAAACGCCGGGTTGTAATTTGATGTCTGTGTTTTCTGCTTTTAGCTCCATGTTAAACTTCAATTTATTTTCCTGAAGCAACTCGATTTTCTCCAGCAGGGAAACGTCCCCAACAATAGTAAATTTTACCTTGGCCAAGGTTGAACTATTACTTTTAACCGGTTTACTGTAAATATTCATTTCATATGTGATGCCATTTTTTGTATCCATCCAATTGGCTTCTTTTTTAAAAATGCCTTGCGAATAACCTAAAAATGCAAAGCAAATTAAAAGGCATGTTGTTAAAATTCGACTCATATTATTTAAGCTATTTACTGATTTCTACCTGATCATATTGATTAAATTGGTCATAAGATGAGGTGATAACTTCATCACCTTTCTGCAAACCATCCAATATTTCATAATACAAGTAATTTTTTCGTCCAATTTTGATATTTTTCTTAACTGCTTTGCCATTGTTTACCACAAATACCCACGAACCACCGGTACTTTGGAAAAACTGGCCTTGTGCTAGCAGTAATGATTTGCTGTTATCAGATAAACTTAGTTTAGTTTGAAGCGACAATCCACGGCGTAAACCATCAGGCGCCGCGCCTTTAAAAACCATTTCCACCTGAAATTGTCCAGCCGTAACCTCTGGAATAACTTTGCTCACCATCAGATTATAGGTTTTACCATTAAATTCACAAGTTGATGTTTGTCCTTCTTTAACCCTGTTAATGTAATATTCGTCTACACCCGCCTGCAATTTATAGCCCTGCAAAACATCGATTTTCCCAATCATTTCATTTGAGTTGTAAGATTTTCCAATAACCGGATCATACGATGAAAGCTTACCAGAAACAGGTGCTTTGATGGTCATATTCTCGATATTTTTACGAATCATTTCCAAACTCTCGTTCATTTGCCCCATAGATTGGTCGATTTGTGAAAGCTGCATTTTTCTACTTTGGTTTTCTTGCTTTACTGCCTGGCGAACAATTTTAATTTTTCCCTGGTAATATTCATAATCCTGGCTCGACTTGTTAAACTCCTGCAGTGTAATTACCTTTTTTGCGAAAAGAGCGCTATCTAATCGATACTGACGGGCAGCAGTCCGCAGACTATTTTCTACATCCAAAACATCCTGATTTAGAACTCTTTGATTTTGTTCGAGGTCCAACCGTGATTTACGCAATTGGTTAATCTGCTCGGTGGCTGCCGTCTGGCTCGAAGTATAACTCAACATAGCATTTGAATTAGAGATTCGTAGTAAAGGTGTACCTTTTATAACAGAAGCACCATTTTCAGTTAAAATTTCGGCAACCGTTCCGCCTTCTGATGAACTTACAATTACCGAAGTGAGCGGAACAACACTCGCATTCAACAAAACGACATCTTCAAAATCGCCATAATTCACTTTACTTATGGTAAGCTTGTCGGCATCGGCACTATAGCTTTTCTTTAGTGATAAGGTGTAGCCATAGATTACAACCGATATAAAAGCAATTGCTCCACCGATTATTATCATCGCTTTTTTGCTAAATCTTTTCTTCTCAATTTTCTTGTCCATTGTTCGGTTGTACTGTTCGGTTTGCATATTAACCAAGCTTGTGCCAAAACAAATTACAACACTTAAGTATCTGATAAACAGAGTTTTATTTGATTTTTTATTTTAAGTATGTTCATTATCGGACAGTTTATGTGCGGGAGCGGACAGTTTTCTTAAATTTGGTGAAAGAACCTCACCCCTTTATCCCCTCTCCTCGAAGAGAGGGGGCGAAGCGCAGAGAAACGAAATGGATATAAAATAAAATGTTCAACCTTTTACCTTTGTTTCTCTCTCTTCAATTAGGGACAGAACAAAAGAACAAATCCTTCTTCCTTTAATAGGGTGAGGCTTTTTAAAATTTAAAATCATGTTAAACGCTACAGTATTAATCATCGACGATGACGACGACATCCTTTTAAGTGCACGCTTGTTCTTGAAACAACAGGTAAAACAGGTAATCACCTGCAAATCGCCCAAGGAGATTAACATCTTACTAAGCAAGAACGAGGTAGATATTATCCTGTTGGATATGAATTACCAGAAAGGGGCAAGTGATGGACGGGAAGGATTATACTGGCTCGAACATATCTTATCAATCGATAAAGATTATGTTGTTATTTTGATGACGGCCTTCGGGAATGTTGAGCTTGCAGTAAAAGCGATAAAAAAAGGCGCCACTGATTTTATATTAAAACCGTGGGAAAATGAAAAGCTTTTTGCAACGATTTCCGCGGCTTCAAAGCTTCGCGAATCGACCAAAAAGGTTAAGAAACTAGAGAAAATCCATACCTCCTTGCATAAAGACATGACCCGCGGCTTTGAACATATTGTTGGCGAGGCCGATGGTATAAAACAATTGCAAAACACTTTGTTGAAAGTGGCTCCAACGGATGCAAACGTTTTAATTTTAGGGGAAAATGGAACTGGAAAGCAGGTTTTCGCCTATGAAATCCATGGTAATTCGCAGCGCAAAAACCAGGTGTTTATGCATGTAGATTTGGGTTCGTTAAATGAAAATCTTTTCGAAAGTGAATTGTTTGGCTATGCTAAAGGTGCTTTTACAGATGCTAAAGAAGACAAACCCGGACGTTTTGAACTGGCTGATGGTGGAACAATATTTTTAGATGAGATCGGGAATTTAACCCTGCCTCTCCAGGCTAAATTGCTAAGTGTTTTGCAAAACCGAACGGTTATCCGCCTCGGTGAAAGCAAAGAACGCAAAGTAAATGTAAGATTGATTACGGCTACAAATATGCCGTTGAATGAGATGGTGGCTAAAAACACTTTTCGCCAGGATTTATTATTCCGCATAAACACCGTAGAACTTGTACTGCCACCCTTACGGAAAAGAGGAACAGACATATTGCTTTTGGCAAATCATTTTATGCAGGTTTTTAGCGCTAAATATCATAAAGAAATCCGAAGTTTAAACCACAAAGCTGAAGAAGTTTTATTAAGCTATAAATGGCCTGGCAACGTTCGGGAGTTGCAGCATGTGCTGGAACGTGCGGTGATTATGAGCGACGGAAAGGAAATTTCTGAAGAGGATTTGCAACTAAGTCCGCAGCGATTTGCCCAAAACGCAATGCCGGATGAAATGGCACTTGGCGAAATGGAAAAAATGATGGTTCAAAAAGCCATCGATAAACACAAAGGCAACATTTCAAAAGCAGCCGCTGAGCTCGGTTTAACAAGGGCAGCCCTGTATAGAAGAATTGAAAAATTTGGAATTTGAGCTTAAATTGAAAGAATATAGCCGAAAGCTTTGATTTTTACGCTTTTGGCTTTTTAGCTTTAAAAATATGTTCTACGAACGCTTTACTTTTCGTTTAATAACCCGGCTGGTCATTATCAATTTACTTGGCTACCTGCTGTTTTACCTTGTTAAGCACACACAATTGTGGTTTACGATTATCGGTATAAGTTTAATTCTGCTTGGAGCAATAATCTCGCTTTACTACTACATAAATGAAATTCGGTCAGACATAAAGCGCTTTATTTTGGCGGTTAAAACAAGAGACCACACCCTAAATTTTAAAAATAAAACAACAAAAGGAAGTTTTCCTGAATTATATGAATCTTTCGGGGAGGTTTTGCAGGTACATAAGCAGATAAGAATGGAACAAGAAGCAATGTTTCAGCTTATTAAAACCATTTTGGAGCAAGTTCCTGTGGGTGTGATTGTGATTAACAATACCAAAACGGCTCAGGATAACGAAGAAATTGCCTTTTTCAATCAGGCTGCGTCGAATTTGCTGAGCGTTCCTGCCTATAAGTATTGGCATCGTCTTAAGCAACATTTACCAAACTTCGCTTATGAAGTAGAACAAATCTCATCAGGTGGGAAGCGGTTTTTGGAATTAAAAATCCAGGAAAAGCTGATTCAGTTATCAACAGAAGTGATTCCTTTGAATCTATATGGAAAGAACTACACCATTGTTAGCTTTCAAAATATCAAAGATGAAATAGAGCAAAAGGAAACCGAAGCCTGGAATCGGTTAATCGGAGTTATTTCTCATGAAATTCTAAATTCGATAACACCGATTAGTTCTTTGTCTGATACGATAAACAGTATGGTAACCAATAAAGAGAACCTGGATTTGGATGAAATGCAAGATTTGAAAACTGCCCTCCAAACCATCAAACGGCGTTCTACAGGCTTATTGGATTTTGTAAAAGATTACCGTTTAATTGCGGAGCTGCCAACGCCGAGTCTCGAAGCGCATACAATTGGCGAGATTTTGAAACACATTAAAGTTTTGATGCAACCCTTTGCCAAAGTTAAAAATGTCGTATTGGATGTGGAGCAAACATCGTCAAAAATCACCGTTCAACTCGATTTAAAATTAATAGAACAGGTGTTGATTAATTTGATTACAAACAGCATTTATTCTGTAGAAGAGCAAAAAAAACCACATATCACGGTAAGCCATCGCCTGGAAAACACGAAACTTTATATTGATGTTACAGACAACGGGAAGGGTATTGAAACAGAAGATTTGGAAAAGATTTTTGTTCCCTTCTACACCACTCGTAAAAATGGTTCGGGTATTGGCTTAACCATCAGTCGTAATATTATGAAAATGCACCGCGGAAGTATCGAAGTGATTTCGACTCCTGATGAGCAAACCACATTTTCCCTATTGTTTAATTACGTCTGAAGCGATATTAAACAAACAGCTATCTTCATCAATTTTAACCCTCCCTGTACCTAAATTATGGTGTGATCATAGTTTACAGGAAAATCATCTCAATGTTTGATTTGAAACAAAATCCAAACAAATTATGTTTAAATGGCTTTTATTTATGTGGATACATCAAATATGAGCATGAAGACAGTTATAATATCGAACAGACTTCCCGTTAAAATCATCGAAGAAAACAATGAATATACGTTCATTCCGAGTGAGGGCGGCCTTGCAACCGGACTGGGAGACGTGTATAAAAATGGCAATTCAATTTGGGTGGGTTGGCCAGGAATAGAGGTTCCTCTGGATAGACAAGAAGAGGTAATCGAAAAACTAGGAGAACTTAATCTATATCCCGTTTTTCTAACTCAAGAAGAAATTAATCTTTACTACGAAGGCTTTTCCAATGAGGTGTTGTGGCCGGTTTTTCATTACCTCGTTACCTATGCACATTACGAGCAAAGTTATTGGGATTGTTATAAATCAGTTAACGAAAAATTTGCCAGGAGCGCTATGCAGGTGCTCAACAGAAGGGATAAAATCTGGATACAGGATTACCAGTTACTGCTGCTTCCGGGTATTTTACGAGAAAAGTTACCCAACTCAACCATCGGCTTTTTCCAGCATATTCCGTTCCCCTCTTATGAAATTTTTAGGCTAATCCCCTGGCGTGAAGAACTGCTGAATGGATTGATCGGTGCTGATTTAATCGGTTTACATACCTACGATGATGTTCGCCATTTTATCAGTACAGCAACACGGCTTTTACCGGTTAACTCCTCATCAAATGTGTTGAACAGCAATGAAAGGCAGATTGTAATCGAGGCTTTTCCAATGGGTATCGACTTTGATAAGTTTTCTTCATTAACGGCAACAGATGAAGTACAAAGGGAAATCGCAAATTTCCGGCAGGGAAAAGAAGAAACAAAAATTATTCTTTCCATTGATAGGCTGGATTACAGTAAAGGAATTCTCGAAAGATTAAAAGCGCTTGAATTGCTTCTGCAGATACATCCGGAATTCATCGGTAAAATCGAAATGTTCATGATAGTAGTACCTTCGAGAGATACCGTACCACAATACAACGAGCTTAGAGAGCATATTGACCAGTTTGTTGGGAACCTGAATGCACGGTACCGCTCTATGGACTGGATTCCCGTTAACTATTTTTACCGCTCTTTTCCGATAGAATTTTTATCTGCACTCTATGCCTCGGCAGACATCTGTCTGGTTACCCCCATGCGTGATGGAATGAATCTGGTGAGTAAAGAATATGTAGCGAGCAGAAACAATGAAGATGGGGTCCTGATTTTAAGTGAAATGGCAGGTGCATCGAAAGAACTTACCGACGCTTTGCTGGTAAACCCGAATAACCTGGGCGATATTATGGAAGCAATAGTTACCGCCTTAAAAATGCCTCTCGAAGAACAACAAACCCGTATGAAAGCCATGCGGGCTATTGTAGAAAAATTCAATGTAAAGCATTGGGAAAATAATTTTATTTTAAGACTAAACGAAGTGAAAGATTCTCAAAAATCATTACAAACCAAACATGCAGTAAATGCCGTAAACGAAATTATCGCCGCAAAATATGCTGAATCCAAAAACAGGGTATTGTTTCTTGATTATGATGGAACGTTGGTAGATTTTACCGGCAACATAGACGATGCATCACCTGATGATGAATTATATGATTTGATTGAAAATCTGACCCTTGACAACGCAAATACGGTAGTTATAATTAGTGGGAGAAGGAATGAAACGCTCGAAAAATGGTTTGGCCACCTAAAAGTAGATATGATTGCCGAACATGGCGCATGGCAAAAAGCACAGGGAGAAAAGTGGAATTGTTTACCACTATTAACAGACCAGTGGAAGGGTGAAATCCGCTCGCTGCTTGAGACCTATACAGATAGAACTCCAGGTTCGTTCATAGAAGAGAAAAGTTATTCACTTGTTTGGCATTACCGTAAGGCAGAAGAAGGTTTGGGCGAATTGAGGGCCAGCGAAATCGTTAGCCATATGAAGATTTTGGCCGCAGATAAGGGTTTACAGCTGATGCCCGGAAGTAAGGTGATAGAATTCAAAAATATTGAGGTGAATAAAGGAAAAGCGGCTTTAAACTGGTTGTATGATAAAAATCCTGATTTTATAATGGCGCTTGGCGATGACCACACTGACGAAGATATTTTTAGGGCTTTACCGGAAGATGCAGTAACGGTGAAAGTAGGTAATAATTTATCAGAAGCTAAATATTATCTTAATGATTTTAAAGAAGTTAGAAAATTACTTTGGAGCCTAGTCAAAGAAGAATTTGTAGAACGAGGGTGATTTAAATACAATGAGTGTGTTTAATGTAATGAATTAGGAATTACTCTAGCGGAAATCAATTAATTTGCCGGAAATCATTAAACATGATAAAGCTGTTCCGGTCTAACAAATTTATAAGGCTCACTAAATTTCCCGCGGATTTCGGTAATAAACGCAGAAGTAAATCAGCGAAAATCACCGTAAGCCGCGGGAGATATTCTACAAAAATATTGGCCTGTCCAACTTGATGGCGATGCGATATGCAGCATTCATTAAACCAACATGACTGTAAGCCTGCGGGAAATTCCCCCATTGACTTCCGGTTTTGGCGTCAACATCTTCGCTGAAAAGTAGCAAGTGGTTACAATATTTGATAATATTTTCAAACTCCTTAATTGCCTCGTCAGTTCTGCCAACGCAAGCCAAAGCCTCAACATACCAGAAAGCACAAATCAAGAAAGTAGTTTTTGGCTTTCCGAAATCATCAGCATGCAGGTACCTGTAAAATAACCCGTCTTCAGTTTTTAATTCTCGCTCCAAGGCAGCTAAATGGTCTTTAGCACGGTCTGATGCAGGGTCCAGGTAGTTCATCATAATCAACTGCAAAGTACTCGCATCTAAATGCGGACTACCAACGGCATTGGTATAAACCTTACGTTCCGGATCATAACAAGCTTCGATATGGGCGGCAGCCTTGTCAATTAGAACCTGAGCTCTATCCTCAAAATTCTGATTACCGATAGTTTTTGCCATTTTTAAAGCCGCCTGTGCACCAGCCCACTGAAAAAGATTGCTGTAGCAATGCACATTGGCAATATTCCGGAATTCCCAGATACCAGCATCTTTTTCATCAATTGTACGCTCTATTTTAGATAATACACTTTCAATCCATTTCACAGAATCGCTGCGCTCCGAAAAAACGAAACGATGGTCGGTATATAGCGGCAACATTGAAATTAAAACTTGTCCGTAAATATCGTTTTGTATATGTTCGTAGGCTTGATTTCCGACCCTGATAGGTTGCTCACCTTTGTAACCTTCTAAATGGTCCAAGGTGCGTTCCGTGATTTCACGTTCTCCGGCTATGCCATACAACGGTTGGTATCTCGTATCCTCAGCATGGGAAATATCAGACAGGTAATTAAAATACTTCTCCATCTCTTCAAAGTGCCCAATATGGTTTAAAGAGGTAAGCACATAGTGAGAATCACGCAGCCAGCAATAGCGGTAATCCCAGTTTCGGGTACTGCCCGGCGATTCTGGCAAACTGGTTGTACTTGCGGCAATAATTGCCCCGGTATCCTCATACTGGTGAATTTTCAAAACCAGAGCAGAACGAATCACAAAAGGTTGATAGAAACCTGCTATAGATGAATGCTTAATCCACAACCTCCAGTATGCCACTGTTTCCCGAAGAAAGGTTTCTGCGGTACTTACCACGGGCGCTTCAAGATTTTGTCCGTAAGTCATAATGAGGTATTTTGCCTCGTTTAATACAAATGCTTTTTCATCTAAGATGTAACTAGTAGATACATTTGTACTTAACCTTATGTTTTCGTCGCAACCGATATAATCAATGTGGTTGCTGCCCCTGCTCGATCGCATTTTACCTTTCCCGTAATCGCAAACGGGCTCACATTTTATGGTGATTCGTGGGTTGCCTTGCAGGGGTTCAATCTTTCTGATAAACATCAATGGCTTAAAATACCGCTCGTATAAATGGAATCTTGGAGCAAAATCTGTAATGCGATATTTGCCGTCTTCCGCGGTAATTTCGGTTCTTAAAACGTTGGTATTTTCAATATAATATTGAGTTGATGAGAATTCTCCCTGAGGTAAAATTGAAAATTCACCGCCTTTTTGTTTGTCCAGCAAGCTCCCGAAAACGAAAGGACTATCAAAACGTGGCCAGCAAAGCCACGAGATATCTGTATTTTTATTTACATGTGCCAGAAAAGCACAGTTTCCTATTATTCCTGTTTGATAAAGGTGTTGTTCGGCCATAAGCTCATTTAATGTTTATCTACTAACAAGCTTATGCGAAAAATGTTGGCGGAAAAGGGGATTTTTAACGATTTAAACAAGTACTTCGCAAACACAAACGGCTGCTAAGCCATATTGGATAAAAGTTGATGGATAGAGCGGGATTAATTTGGTTAAAGGAAATGAAATTGTATGACCTAAGCGTTAGAGAAATCGTGTCAGCTTAAGCCTAAAGGTCAATGCTAAAATTTCGAGTTAGTAACGATTTTACCATCTAATCTAGCTGAACAATGGTGCTAAACAAAAATTCTACGGAAACGGTTTCTCTAGGTGTAATCAGACTACGCCTCGCTTAACCTGGGCAAAAAAAAAGCCAGTTTAAACGAATTTAAACTGGCTCAATAATTTGAATACTAACTTGTGATTTTAAATTACAGTTCCACTTGGTAAAACCGCACCCTTTTTAACTACAACGATTCCGTCTTTAACAGCATAAAGTTCAAAATCGCCATCTTCCAAATGCGGGCCGCCATTAATTTTCACATCATTTCCGATGCGACAGTTTTTATCAATAATCGCGTTGTTAATGTAGCAGCGGTCGCCGATGCCAATAAGTGAATTGCCTTTGGTTGTTTCCGTCTGAATTTCTTCCAAAGTTTGGTAACGATCGCTACCCATCACATAAGTATTGGTTACCACGGTATGTTTTCCAATGCGGGCTCTGATGCCTAGTACGGCATGTTCAATTCTACTTGCCTGTACAATACAACCCTCGGCAATAATTGCTTTCTCTAGCGTTGTACCCGAAATTTTCGACGGCGGCAACATCCTTGCACGGGTAAAAATTGTGTGGTTGCTATCAAACATATTGAATTTCGGAATTTCATCCGTTAAGCCTAAATTGGCTTCGAAGAAAGACGAAATGTTACCGATATCTGTCCAATATCCTTCATATTGATAACTTAAAACACGACTCTCAGTAATCGCCCTTGGCAAAATTTCTTTACCGAAATCCTTTTCTTCTTCGTTTTCATTCAGAATATTGATTAAATACTCCCTGTTGAAAACATAAATACCCATAGATGCAAGGAAATTCCGTCCTTCGCTCTGCATTTCCGCTCCCGTGTCAGACACCCAATCCTCTAACCCTGTTTTCGGCTTCTCAATAAAAGAAGTAATCATGTTTTCTTCATCGGCTTTTAAAATACCGAAGTCGGTAGCATCTTTTGCCGTAACCGGAATTGTTGCAATGGTAATTTCTGCATTTGCATCAATGTGTTTTTGGATCATTTCCTGAAAATCCATTTGATACAACTGGTCACCAGATAAAATCAGGATGTAATCAAACTCGTGAGAAACAATGTGGTGCATACATTGGCGCACTGCATCGGCAGTTCCCTGGAACCAGCCTGCGTTTTGCACCGTTTGCTCGGCCGCAAGAATATCAACAAAAGCCGTACTAAAGTGGCTAAAGTGATAAGTGTTTTTAATGTGTTTATTTAGGGATGCTGAATTAAACTGTGTTAACACAAACATACGGTGGATGCCAGAATTCAGGCAATTTGAAATTGGAATGTCTACCAACCGATATTTACCAGCAATCGGAACTGCCGGTTTAGAACGTGTTTGTGTTAATGGCGATAATCTAGAGCCCTGGCCACCGCCAAGGATAACGCCTAAAACTTTGTCAGTCATGTTTAAGCTTATTTTAATATTTGGTATAATTCTATGTAATTCGTTGCTGCCCTATCCCACGAATGGTCAATCTTCATCATGGTTTTACGCACTGCTTTAAAAGCTTTTTTATCATTATATAAATCAACAGCACGATTAATGGCATGTGTAACATCCCAAATGCTGGTTTGGTCGTGGCACAAACCGAAGCCGCCATCCCCAATGTCAATTACTGTGTCTTTTAACCCACCAACACGCCGCACAATCGGTACGGTGCCATATCGCAATGCATAAAGCTGGTTCAGGCCACAAGGCTCCACCCTCGATGGCATAAGTAGAAAATCGGCGCCTGCATAAATTTCGTGCGAAACCTGTTCGTTGTAGCCAATGTACGCATTATACCGCCCTCCAAAAATATCTTTCAATTGATTTAATCGCCCCTCAACCCAATTCTCTCCAGAACCTAGAACCAACACATTTATGTTGTCGCCATGTTGTTGAAGCGCAGTGTAAAATATGTCAGGCAACAAATCGGCACCCTTCTCATCAACCAATCTTCCAATAAAAGTGAACAGTGGTTTGGATGCGTCTAATTGAAAAACATCGCACAAAGCCTTTTTGTTTGCGGTTTTTCCGGCTTCTACTGTTTTTAAATTGTAACTTTTTCCGAGCATGGGGTCTGTCGCAGGGTCCCAAACTTCGCTGTCTATTCCATTTAATATGCCCACACATTTCCATCGCTCCTGCCTAAGCAAACTTTCAAGGCCGCGGGCATTGTTCATCATCTCCTCTAAATAGCTTGGCGAAACAGTGGTTACTTTCCATGCACATTTAATGGCCGATGCGAGTGGATTTATTGCATCTTCCCAACCTAACAAACCACCCTTCCATAAATCGAAAGCCGGCAAATAATACAATTTTTCCCAGCCAAACTGGCCTTGATATTGAGCGTTATGAATCGTTAAAATTGTAGGTACTTTAATCAAACTATTGTACTTCAAACAGTTCGAAACCATAAAAGGGATTAATCCGGTATGGTGGTCGTGGCAGTGGATTACATCCGGACGATGTTCCCATTGTGCAATCCAATCTAAAGTGGCAATTTGGAAGGCAACAAAACGTTCGGTATCATCATCATAGCCGTAAACATTTGGTCTGTCTGTTAATCCCTGAATATGAACAATATATAAATCGAAACCAAGTTTATTGGTTTTCTCCCGCAATACGCGGTAAGAAAAATGATGGTTACCGTAATTAGACCAGGCATCATAAGCCACTTCAAATTCACTTTCCCGCACAAATTTAGTATCATAGGCAGGAACAACCACTTTGGCAATATGGCCGATTTTATTCTGGTATTTTGGTAAGGCCCCTACCACGTCAGCTAAACCACCAACTTTCGCAACAGGGTAACACTCGGCGCTTATATGTATAATTTCCATCAAATATTTGGTGTAGATAACTCTGTTAAGTTAGTAATTGTTTTCTGATTTAGAAATAATGGGAAATTTATTTTTGTAGATAGATTTTTCCGCAGGTTTAGAAGATTATCGCAGCCTGGTATCTGTCCATTTCCTAATTAACTGGTGATTTTTTGGAAGTGAAAGTTTGTAGTTTTTGGCCGATTGCAACCCTGCTTTTCGTTGCAATTCCCGAAGAAAAATCGGGATATTTCCACTTTAATCAGGCTTATTTAACTACAGCCTGTTTCCAGCAAATTGCATAACCTAAGTGATTTTATTTCTGCTAAAACAGGTGTGAACTCTGTGGATTATTGAAACGAAAAAACCGCTGAGCTTTCGCCAGCGGTTCAAACAACAAAACAAATTTATAATGATTACTTTAGAACTCTTCAGCAATAATTTCGTAAAAATCCCTGATAGGTTGGAACTTCGGATGTAATGAAACGACATCTCCGAATACCAATAAAGCGGGTGCCTGTATTTTTTTGTCTGCAACAAGCTCCGCAATGGTATCAACAATACCAACAGCAGTTTTTTCATCAGGTGCGGAACCATTCTGAATCACTGCAATGGGCAATAAACCTTTGTTTTCATTCTGAAAAATTGCGGCTATTTCTTTAACTTTTTCAATGCCGTTCAAAACTACAATTGTAGCCTTTGTTTTGGCAGCAATGTATAAATCTTCAGAAATTTCTCCCTTTGAGTTTGTCCCGGTCACTGCCCAGAAGCTCTCGCTTAAGTCTTTATAAATCATTGGGATTTTCTGCAAACTTGGCGCACCGGTTGCACTCGAAATCCCCGGGATAATCTCTGTAGGAATACTATAAGATTCTGCGGCATCAATTTCTTCATAACCTTTGGCAAAGAAAAACGGGTCACCACTTTTTAAACGCACCACATGACCATAGTTTAAAGCGTAGTCAATAATCAGTTTGTTAACCGCATCCTGCGAAAAATCTTCATCGTCTGTACGTTTACCAACATAAACTTTTGGAATATATTCTGGCGCATAACACAGTAAAGCTTCGTTCACATTTGCATCATACAAAACAACATCGGCTGTTTTTAATGCCTTAACACCTTTTAAGCTGAATAAATCCGGGTCGCCAGGACCAGCACCTATCAACGTAATCTTTGGTTCAATGTTCGCTTTTTCTACTTTACTTAAAATCATGAGAGAAAATATTAGCTCGTTTATTACACTTGTTAACTACACAAATATATAAAGTCTATAGAAATTGTAGTAATTTATTTTAAAATATTTTTGTTGCCAGGAAGTAGAAGTAACTTTTGGCTGACTCAAGCAAGCTAAAATACCTGCCCAGTAGCTGCAAGAAGTCACACTTCCTTTAATAATGCGCAAACAAAAATGTCTCAGTGGAAAGCTAAGACATCAATGCGGATAAGCTGATTTTAAGGTTATTTACAAGGTACTTCCACGAAGGTAAACTTCCCTGCCTCGTAGTTAATTGGCTTGCCTTTTACAAAATATGAACGACCTAATGTAGTTTCAATCTGTGCTACGCCCATTATCAATTTGCCGTCTTTTTTCAAAAAAGCCAACGGATTTGTAAACGCTTTGGTGGTATCGCCACCTGTATTAAAACGGTAATCAACGAGTAATGTATCACCATGAAACTTGCCATCCAACCCTCCATTATTCTGAGGTTTATCTCCATATTTTATTAGCAATGAACCGGTAACTTTGCCGGAAGCCATTGTTTTTACAATCATGGCTGCACTGTCTTTTTCAAAAGCAGATGCATAACAGGTTTGGTTTATAACTGAATCTGCCTTTGTGGTTTCCGTCTTTTTATCTGAAGAACTGCATGCGTAAACGAATGGAACAATGGCAAAAACAAGGTAGGCGAATTTCTTCTTCATCATTTAATTTTTAAAATTTACGTTATCTAAATATAAAAATACGATGATAGTTTTCCATCAATTCCATAAATAAAATTTTGTTAAAAGAAAAAACGGGACTATCGTTACCGATGCCCCGCTGAAATTGCTTTCGCTCCTTTTTAGAGCTTTCACTATAATATTTGGTTATATTTATCTTTTATTCTACTGCTGCCCTAAACATCAAAGCGCCAACGGTTAAATTGGTTCTGCTATCAACTAAAATTGCCGAGCCATTTGCCCGGTTATCGTCATACAAATCGAAAGCTAAAGCGTCAGCCGTTTTAACAATTACACGCCCAATGTCATTTAACTTAAATTCATCTGCAGGGTGTTTTTCTAAAGTATTGATGTCTACCTTGTGCAAAATTTCGCTGATTTTACATTTGGTTACTTTGCTATTGTGCTGAATTAGATAGGTAATCGATGTATCCAAAGCCCGTCCGTCCATCCAGCATAAATCGGCTTCAATTAGTTTAGATTCTTGCGGTAAAGCCGCAGCATTTACAATCGTATCCCCGCGGCTAATATCTACATCATCTTTTAAATGAAGCGTAACTGATTGTCCGGCATGCGCCGCCTCCGGAGTTTGGTCAAAAAACTCGATTTTTTTGATTATCGAACTCGCACCTGATGGCAGAACGGTTACTTTATCATTAAGCTTAAAGGTTCCGCTTAAAACGCGGCCGGCATAACCACGGTAATCGTGTAGTTCTGCCGTTTGCGGACGAATAACCCACTGTACCGGCATTCGGGCAAGCTGAGATTTGTCCAGATTATCGGTATCTACCTGCTCCAAAAAGTGCAGTAAACTTTCACCTTCATACCAATCCATACGCTCAGAGTTTTGAGCAATATTATCGCCCTTTAATGCACTAACGGGAATGTAGTTTACATCGTTAAGTTGTAGTTGCTTTGCTAAAATTTTGTACTTATCAATAATTGCCTGGTAAACATTCTCGCTATAATCAACCATATCCATTTTGTTTATGCAAACCACGATATGTTTAATTCCTAAGAGAGAAACCAGATATGAGTGGCGAATAGTTTGCTCCACAACACCATTCCTGGCATCAATTAGAATGATGGCAAGATTTGCTGTCGACGCCCCGGTAACCATATTTCTGGTATACTGAATGTGCCCCGGAGTGTCTGCAATGATAAATTTTCGCTTATCGGTTTGAAAATATTTGTAGGCTACATCAATGGTAATTCCCTGTTCACGCTCTGCTCGTAACCCATCTGTTAAAATGGCTAAATCTATTGTTCCGTCATCATTCTTTCGGTTAGAGCTTTGCAAGGCTTCTAACTGATCAGCTAAAATGGAATCTGTATCATATAGCAGGCGGCCAATTAAGGTACTCTTACCATCATCTACACTACCTGCCGTGAAAAATTTTAATATGTTCATTTCTTCTCGTTGTTCGTTTGTCGTTTTTCGTTCTCCATTTCTTGCTTAAAAGCAAAAATCGTTTGTTAAAAATATCCGCCTTTTTTCCTGTCTTCCATTGCAGCCTCCGAAACCTTATCATCCATCCTGGCGCCGCGTTCAGAAATTTTCGAAGCACTGATTTCTGAAATAATATCATCAATCAAAATTGCCTCAGATTCTACAGCCGCTGTGCAAGACATGTCGCCAACGGTACGAAAACGCACTTGTTTTTGAAAAACCAAATCTTCATCATCCATATTTAAAAATGGCGATGCAGCCATCAATTGTCCGTTTCTTAAAATTACATCGCGTTCATGCGAAAAATAAATGCTGGGCAACTCTATATTTTCTCTGCGGATGTAATTCCAGACATCAAGTTCAGTCCAGTTGCTGATCGGGAATACACGAACATTTTCTCCCTTATGAATCTTGCCGTTGTAAATATTCCAAAGCTCAGGGCGCTGGCGTTTTGGATCCCACTGCCCAAATTCATCACGAACGGAGAAAATGCGCTCTTTTGCCCTTGCCTTTTCCTCATCCCTGCGTGCGCCTCCAATACAGGCATCAAACTCGTATTTGGCAATTGTATCCAGCAGTGTTACCGTTTGAAGAGCATTTCTACTCGCATTTTTACCTTTTTGTTCTACAACTTTACCCTGGTCGATAGAATCCTGAACGGAACCGACAATTAATTTTTCGCCAATTCGTTCAATCATTTTATCCCGGTATTCGATGGTTTCCTGAAAGTTATGGCCAGTATCGATGTGCACTAACGGAAATGGAAACTTTCCCGGCCGAAATGCTTTTTCTGCCAAACGAACCAGCGTAATGGAATCTTTCCCGCCTGAAAATAACAGGGCAGGTTTCTCAAATTGGCCGGCAACTTCACGTAAAATATGAATTGCTTCGGCTTCCAGTTCGTCCAGGTAATCAAAATTATATGTACTCATTTTTTGTCGTTATTCATTAGTCGATATCCGCTGTTTTTTTAAGAAATTATTCTAAAATTGCGGCAAACGGAATTTTTATTTTATCCTTTATTTGCTACAGCTTTTTCTGCTGTGTTATGTAAGCCACATTCTTTTTTACTTTGGTCTTCCCACCACCATCTCCCGGCTCTAAAATCTTCACCTGGTTGTACCGCTCTGGTGCAAGGTGCACAACCAATACTTGGAAACCCTTTATCGTGTAAACTATTATAAACGATGTTATTTTCCTTAATGTAAGCCTTAACATCTTCTAAAGTCCATTCAAAGATCGGATGAAACTTTACTAACCGGTTACCCTCATCCCACTCCAAATCGTGCATATCTTCGCGGTTTTGGCTTTGCTCAGCCCTAATTCCGGTTACCCAAATCTCATTGCCCTGCAATGCTCTTTTTAATGGTTCAATTTTGCGGATATAACAACATTCCTTTCTGTTTTCAACCGATTCGTAGAAGCTATTCGGACCTTTAGTGTTAACCAAATCCTCTAATAATTCATTTTTCGGATAATAACCATGGATCGGCTTGTTGTATATTTCCAGCGTTCTGTTCCAAACATAATAAGTTTCTGGCAAAAGGCGACCCGTTTCGAGCGTGAATACCTTAATCGGAATGTTATTGGAAAAAATTAAATGTGTAATAGCTTGGTCTTCCCAACCAAAACTGGTTGAAAATATCACACTATCTGCAAATTTATCTGCAAGATATTTGAGCTTATCCACAACACTTAAGCCTGCCAGTTGTGCCTTCAGTTCTGCTAAAATCATCACTAAATCAGTTTTAAAATAAATAGTACAACACTTCTCAAACTTACCAGCATAACGATGATGCCTACCGCAACCATAATGGTTTTTGCTGATATCTTATTTGAAACCCTTGCCGCAATTGGCGACGCGATGGCGCTGCCAATTATCAAACCTAGTACGGCCTCCCAGTGTTTGCCTCCAAGCATCGTAAAAAATGTTAGCGAACTTAAGGTGGCAATAAAAAATCTGCTTATCTTAACTGTCCCCAAAGAAAAGAGCGGGTGCCGCCCTCCGGCAATTAGGCTGGAAAGTACAATTGAGCCCCATCCGCCACCAAATGCGGCATCGATAAAACCGCCAACAAATCCCAGCAATCCGATTTTCTTTATTTTTTGTTCTGCTTTTTTTCTTTTGATGTTGAAAGCTTTCGTTAAAATTACACCTCCTAAAAATAGCGTGTAAACAGCCACTACAGGTTTTACATAAGCGCTGTAATGCTCCAGAGATGATAAAATATAGGCACCTAAAACCGCTCCTAAAATGGCCGGCAGAATCAGAATTTTAAATAATTTCCAGTTTACATTGCCCATTCTGTAATGCATCCAGCCAGCAATTCCATTACTCATAACTTCTGATATGTGAATGGCCATGCTTGCAGAAGCGGGCGGCAGACCCATTGCGAGTGAAAATGACGCGGTTGTTACGCCATACGACATCCCGATTGCGCCATCTATCAATGCAAATACAAAACCTGCACCCAAAAACCAGTAAAATAATGGGTCGATATTGATTAAAAAAGTCTGAAACTCGGGTTCTGTATTCCACAGCGAGAAGCCGATTGCGCCAATTAACAAGACCGCAGCGAGCCAGATTAACCATTTTATGTTACGCTCCGCAAAGCTTTTCTGCGGATTTATAAGGCTTTGCGTAACCTTATTTAGCTTTTTTACTTTTGCAGAGAAGTCGCCATTTAGTGTCTGCCGAAGCGCATTCATGTTTTGCAACGTTTCATCCAATTCTGCCGGAATCCCTTCGTTCAAAATCTGTTTCAGTCGCTTTGCTATCGTTGGCGATTTACCGTTTGTAGAGATGGCAATTTTTAAATCGCCCTTTTGAACGATTGAGCCTAAATAAAAATCGCACAAATCAGGCTTATCGGCCACGTTAATCAGCAAACCTTTTTCATGCGTAACTTTTCTAATTTCTTCATTTAAAATATTGTTGTTCGTTGCGGCAAAAACGATGTCAATCTCCTCTAAATCAAAAACATCAAAACTTTTTTGCTTCACTTTTATCTGCGGATTAGCCGAAACAAGCGCATGAACTTCAGCTGAAACTGCCTCTGCAACAATAGTAATTTTCGCCTGGTTACTGTTATTTACAATCGCAGTTAATTTTTCGAGACCAATATTGCCTGCGCCGATTAATAATGTACGGAGCTTGTTCAGCTTTATAAAAACCGGAAAAAGCTGGTTCCCCTGCTCTTCAACGTAAGGTATATCACTATCGGGTTGTTTAGGCGATACTTGCATAGTGTTTGGCTAAGCTTTTAAATGATGGGTGAAGAGAAACGACTTCGCCAAAAATTAAGAGCGCAGGTGGTTTAACATTTTCCTTTTCCACCAATTTCTCAATAGACTCTACTACGCCAACAATTAGTTTTTCTTCGGAAGATGACCCGTTTTGTACCACGGCTGCCGGCAAATTATGTTTGCCAGCGGCTTTAAAAATTTCGACAATTTTGGAAAGCTTTTTTAGTCCCATTAAAATTAAAACCGTAGCGTTTGATTGCGCTGCCTGATAAATGTCGTTAGAAACTTCGCCAGACGTGGTTGTTCCTGTAATCACCCAAAAACTTTCGCTTAAGCCACGGTGTGTTACCGGAATTTGCTGCAAGGCCGGAACGCCGATTGAACTTGAAATTCCGGGAATAACATCTACAGGTATACTGTATGATGCAGCATAATCCAATTCCTCATAGCCGCGACCGAAAACGAATGGGTCTCCCCCTTTTAAGCGCACAACGTGACCATAGTTTAAAGCATAATCAATCATCAGTTTATTGATTGTTTCCTGCGGATACGAGTGTTCACCAGAACGTTTACCAACGTAAACTTTTATGGCATTTGCAGGTGCGTGTTCCAGCAATGCCTCATTTGTTAACGCATCATACAGTACAACATCTGCAGTCCGCAAGGCTTTAACACCTTTTAAAGTTAATAAATCCGGGTCGCCAGGACCAGCACCTAAAAGCGTTATTTTCGACTCTTTATCTTGATTAATCATAACTTTAATTTTTTGAATGAATGAATTTCAAATTAGGGATTGTTTTTACCAGCGATTTTCGGACCCGCACAATCATTCAACATATCATTTACCAATTCTTTCATTTCTTACTTTACTGTCCTTGTTTCCTTAATTTGTTTCAAAAATTCCGCAGCCTGATTAACATATTGGTTGGCAAAATCTGCTGTTGGCTCATTTTTGTTAATCTGTAAAACTAAGTCTGAAAAATTTGTTGGCAGATTAAACGCTCCTGTTTCCACATAGTGAATATCAAATTCCCTTATTACGCCAACCTGCGTGCTGCTGTTTACGCCTTTATCTAAGAGCAGCGATTTTGCAGCGCTAACAAAGGTGCTGTAGGTATGGTAAATTGCATCGGCGTAAGCGCCTTTTTCTAAATTTTGTTCGGCCCAACCAAATTTCTCTTCGGCTTCTAAAAGTAAAGTTGCCACCAAATCGATTACAACACCGGCACATTCACCAACACCAATTGCCGTTGCAAATTGCTCTACATGGCCCCAATCAACAAATTCTTCTTCCTGAAGATTGGTTAAATCGGCCAATGGTTTTAAGAGTTGATAAAAATGATCCTTCCCTTTTTTATCATAATATTGGTGAAAATTCTCGTTGCCTACATTATTCGCTTTAAAGTCGTTCAAAATATAGTGCAAAACACTGGTGGCCCGTTTCGATGGCACTTTAATAACGCGTTCGGCCACGCGGCCTACGCCATTTCCAACAGTACCACCGCCAAGCATTACCTGCACTGCAGGCACAACTTTTCCGTCTGCTTTTACTGAACTTCCATGAAAACCAATTTCTGCTAAACCATGTTGGCCGCAGGAATTCATACAACCACTTATTTTTATTTTGATATTCTTTTCATAAATAAACTCAGGGAAATCGTTATAAATTACCTCTTCCAACACTTCAGCTAAAGTCATTGAGTTAGAGATTCCCAGGTTACAGGTATCCGTTCCCGGACATGTAGTAATATCAGCTAAACTATCGAAACCAGCGGTTGTAAAACCTATTTTATTTAAAGCCACATACAGAGATGGCAAAGCCTCTTTGCGAACAAACTTTAGCAACAACCCTTGGTTTTGAGTAATTCTTATTTCGTCTGCAACGTAAGGCTTAATCGCATCAACAAATGCACGGGCCTTATCGGTTTTTATATCTCCAACCTGAATTTTCACATATACGGAATAGAACCCTTCCTGTTTTTGCGGAACAACGTTAGTCGCCGACCAATGTTTATAGTGCGCCTCATTCAGGATTTCTACTGGTGAATAGCTATGGTTTATTAGCAATTCCGGTTGCGAAACCGTGTTTCTATCAATCACAAAGCTTTTCACCTTATTTGCGGTTCGCTCTTCGGCTACCAACCGCAACACTTCTTCTAAACCTAATTTCTGAACCAAATACTTTAAGCGGGCTTTATTTCTGTTGGTTCGTTCGCCGTAACGGTCGAAAACACGAAGAACGGATTCTGTAAAGGGAATTAACTGATCTTCCTGTAAGAATTCGTGAATAGGACTCGCTAAAAATGGTTGAGCACCCAAACCGCCGGCAAACAACACTTTAAAGCCTCTTTCTCCCTGCTCATTAATTTTCGGAATAAAACCCAAGTCATGAATGTAACTAAAAGCGGTATCCTTATCGCTGGAAGAGAAAGAGATTTTAATTTTCCTTCCCATCTCCTGGCAAATTGGATTTCGTAAAAAGTATTTGAATACTGCCTGCGCATAAGGCGAAACATCAAAGGGTTCATCTATATCAATTCCAGCATTTGGCGATGCGGTTACATTTCTTACGGTGTTTCCGCATGCCTCCCGAAGGGTAATGTCATCCTGCTCCAGTTTAGCCCAAAGTTCGGGCGTTCTGTCTAAACTCACATAATGCAACTGAATATCCTGACGGGTTGTTAAATGCAAATTACCACTACCGTATTCGTCGGCAATGTCTGCAATGCGCAACAACTGTTTAAAAGTTAGCTTTCCGAAAGGTAGTTTAATGCGAATCATTTGCACCCCGGGTTGTCTTTGGCCATAAACCCCACGAGCAAGGCGTAAACTTCTGAATTTCTCGTCGTGAATGGTTCCATCGCGAAAAGCTTTAATTTTATTCTCTAAATCTATAATGTCCTGCTCGACAATTGGATTTTCGAGTTCTGTTCTGAAACTCTGCATATATGTTGTTAGCTTTTATTCAAAAAATGCTTCTCTTTTTAAATGAGAAGCATCCAATTTTATACCTATAAATCATCAGAATACCCCTCTTCTACTTTGTTTTGGAACAAGAGTACATCATCCGGGCGTCGGTTTTAACAGCAATAAAATTGTTATTCATCTGCCAAATATATAAAGTATATAGGAATAGTAGTAATTTTTCTTAAAAAAGATATATCTAATGCTAAGATGCAGACCTACAGGCGCTGGAAATTACTGCGCAGGGAAGTGAAAGGCTGGCATTTTAGTAGTGCAGAGCAAGTTAAGCTGGAAAGGCATGAGCCAGCCAGGTTTGGGCGGAATTTAATTTTAAAGCAGTAAAAACTTTGGAATTTGTTAAAGGGTATCGATTGTTAGCTTGAGGCTGTCTTCCCTACCAATAACATCAGCAATGCTGGTTTCGCTTAAAACTTTAAGGGTTGCATCTCTAACATCGATAAATGCACTCCTAATGCCACATGTTTTCTCGTCAACACATTCATCACATTTGTGGTAAAAGTTTAAGCTGGCGCAGGGTACCATCGCAATTGGCCCGTCGGTTACCCGCATTACCTGTACTAGTAGAATTTCTTCTGGCTTTTTATTTAAGCTATAGCCCCCGCCCGCTCCTTTTTTACTGTAAAGGAAACCTGCATTGCGTAAATCAAGGAGAATTTGCTCGAGGAATTTTTTCGGAATATGCTCCTCCTCGGCAATCTTTGAGATTTGCATAGGTGGTTTCTCTACGTTTTTACCAAGTGCAACTAGTGCTTTAATGGCATATTTAGTCTTTTTTGATAGCATATATCCTACAAAGCTAATAAAAGAATGTAATAATTAAAACAGCCTGCTTTTTGCCAAAGCCCGTCCTTTACCAATAAATAATTTTGCTATAAATACCTATATTTAAGGAAAAAAGTCCTGATGTTCCAGCGTGTTAACTTGTTTAATATTCGAAACCGTAAAATTAGCATTGAATCGAAGTTATTTGCTTTGTTGTGCCTCTGCATAATTATCGTATCTATTTCGAGCATAATTTTTAACCTGATAATTGGCCTCACTTTATTAAACGATTTATCAATCTTTTTCTTCATCCTGGTACACGCTACGTTTTATTATTATGCCCTGCAGGATAAAGTTTCGGAGGGTGGGCGGTTTTTCTACTTCATTTTTAATTGCGTTACCATGCTTCCCGCCTGGTTTTTAAATGGAGGGTCGGTTGGTTCTACACCGATTTTCCTGATTTTCTACTTAAGCGTTGCGGTATTGTCACTGAGTAATAAATTCAGAACCTGGTTTATTGTGCTGTTTATAACTACGGCTGGCTCCTGCATATTGCTTGAAAGCCTTTTTCCGACTTTGATTACGCCCTATCCCAGCGATTCGGCAAGAAACCTGGATCTGATTTTTGCTTTTCTGAACATCTCTTTTATGATGATTTTCATGCTTTTAGCATACAGGAATGTGCTCGACTATGAACGGCTCCTGCTTCTAAAAATTCAGCAAAGATTGGAAACTTCGCAACAGGAACTGATTGTTGCCAAAGATACCGCAGAGGAAGCTACCGCAGCGAAATCAATTTTCCTTGCGAATATGAGTCACGAGATTAGAACGCCCCTTAACGGCATAATCGGCGCTTCGGAACTTTTAAAAATGACTACCCTTGATGATGAACAAACGCAATTGCTAAATACGCTACAGGCCAGCAATAGCATAATGGTAGACATTGTGAACGATTTGCTCGATATTTCCAGAATTGAGGCGAATAAAATGGAGATTCACAGGCATCCGTTTAACTTAAGAAAATCATTAACCGACGTTGAAAATATTACTAAACCGTTGGTAAAAAATAAGGGTTTGCATTGTTCAATTACGATTGATAACGACTTGCCTTCAACCATTATAACTGATGAAATTAAATACAAGCAGATACTTATCAACCTCTTAAGCAACGCTATAAAATTTACGGAACGTGGTCAAATCAATTTAGAAGTTAAGTACGAAAGCATTAACGGAAAAGCACTGCTAACATCAACGGTAACAGACACGGGCATTGGCATTAATAAAGACGACATGCAAAAGCTATTTCTACCGTTCTCTCAAATAAACCCATCGCTAACCCGCAAATTTGGTGGTGCCGGCTTAGGACTCGTAATCTGTAGAAAACTGGCCGAAATGATGGGTGGCAATATTTCTGCCTCGAGCGAAATTGATAAAGGCTCTAAATTTACTTTGCGTATTCCGGTTGAAAGTTATAATGAGAACGAGGCGGTTAAAAGTAATTCAATAAGAAACAAAAAGATCATACCGGATGCGGGAATAAAAATTTTAATTGCTGAAGATAATATCTTCAACCAGGTTATAACATCAAAGATGCTGCAAAAATCCGGATATAATTTCGCGGTCGTGAGCAACGGCATTGAAGCGGTGAAGCAGGCTCAGGAATCGCATTTTAATATCGTTTTGATGGACATGCAAATGCCCGAAATGGACGGCATAACGGCAACGCTTGAGATTCTGAGACATTATGAAATTAAAAACCTACCGGCTCCAATTATAATCGGGTGCACAGCCAATGCCATGGAAAGTGATAAAAACACCTGTTTAAATGCAGGAATGAAAGATTTTTTAGCGAAGCCTTTTACCCTGGATGAACTCCGTACCCTGATGATAAAATGGACCAAGGCGGAAAAAAAAAGCCTAAAATAATCAAGCAACAGTAAAAAAAATCGGTTACAAAACCATCTGCCCAATTATCCTGTCTTTTAAATTTACTTTTACCAAAAATAATTTTTGATGAAACGGAGATTTAATATCCTGCCAATACTAGTATTTGTCGCATTTTTTGTACTCATAAACGCCTACATTTTATCAGGTCTTGAAACCATAATCCACTCCAAACTTCTTACACCTGTGTTCTGGATTTTTATCGCTCTATTGGTGGCGGCATTAGCGATAACCATTAGAAGGGTGCGTGGAAGCGGCGGAATGGATAAATACTTCCAAATTGTTATCCACTTGTTCCTCGTTGTATTTGTTGCCGAATTAATTTTTGCCATATTTCTCTTTATCGGGGACATTTACAGAACCGTGCTGGCGATTACCTCAAATTTCCAAACAGCCGGTTTTAATTGGCTGGCCAGAAGTACCGCCTGGGTAGACTTTTCTTTGGTGATGTTTAGTTTCACAGTTCTACTCTTTATATACGGTATCACGCGTGGTAAATATGCTTACAGGGTGATAAAACACACACTATACTTTGATGATTTACCAAAAAGCTTCGATGGTTTTACCCTTACGCAGATATCGGATGTGCATGCAGGAAGTTTTACCAACCCAAAAGCGGTACAAAAAGGCATTGATTTAATTAATGCACAAAAAAGTGATTTATTCGTTTTTACGGGCGATTTAGTGAACAACGCCTCATCAGAAATTGTGCCTTACATTGGGCACTTTTCACAAATTAAAGCGCCGTTTGGGCAATACTCAGTTTTAGGCAATCACGATTATGGCGACTATATTAAATGGCCCACAGAAGCAGATAAGGTGAAAAATCTTCAGCAGCTAAAGGCTTACCATGCCGATTTAGGATTTAAACTCTTACTTGATGAGCATGTAGAACTTACTAAAAACGGTCAGAAGATTATCCTAGCAGGTGTAGAGAACTGGGGCATCGGTTTCGGTGAACGGGGAGATTTAAAGAAAGCACTTTCGAATACCGAACCAAATGACTTCAAAATTTTGCTTTCTCATGATCCATCGCATTGGGATGCGCAGGTGAAAGAATTTCCATCGAAAATACAATTAACACTAGCCGGACACACACATGGCATGCAGTTTGGAATCGAAGCTTTCGGCATAAAATGGAGCCCGGTGAAATATCGCTACAAACACTGGGCTGGCTTAAAGACTGAAAACGATAGATATTTAAACATTAATCGTGGATTTGGTTTTCTCGGTTTTTCAGGGCGGGTAGGTATCTGGCCAGAAATTACGGTTATCGAATTGAAATGTAAGCAAGCTTCAGCTTCACGCTAAACTCAACGAATTAACATCGAATCCTCAAATTTTAGTATTGTAAGTAGCGACTTATTAAATTTATCGTTCAAATTTTCTTTAATTTGAAAAAGGAATAAGTAAAAAAAAACATAGAGTAAATGAGCACTATAGATTTATCGGGACGCTACGAATCAATGACTTATCGCAGGTGCGGAAAAAGCGGACTAAAATTGCCTGCCCTATCGCTAGGTTTGTGGCACAATTTCGGGCATGTAAATGTATTTGAGAACAGCAAAAAACTTATAGAAACTGCTTTTAGCAGAGGCATAACACATTTCGATTTAGCGAATAACTATGGGCCGCCTCCGGGTTCTGCAGAAGAAACTTTTGGAAAAATTTTACACGAGAATTTTAAAAGCTATCGTGATGAGATGATTATTTCCTCAAAAGCAGGCTACAAAATGTGGGATGGTCCTTATGGCGAATGGGGTTCAAAAAAATACCTGGTTTCGAGTCTCGATCAGAGTCTGAAAAGAATGAAAATCGACTATGTCGACATTTTTTACCACCATCGCCCCGACCCGGAAACTCCATTAGAAGAAACAATGGCTACGCTGAGTTTGATGGTGCAGCAGGGAAAGGCATTGTACGTTGGCATTTCAAATTATGAGGCAAGCGATGCACAAAAAGCATTTAAAATGCTTGAAGAGATGGGAACATCCTGTTTAATTCATCAGCCAAAATATTCAATGTTCGAACGCTGGGTCGAAGATGGATTAATGGATGTGTTGGCAGAAAATGGTGTTGGCTGCATCCCCTTTTCGCCTTTAGCTCAAGGCTTGCTTACCGATAAATATCTCCATGGAATACCGGCTGATTCACGCGTGGCTACGAGCGGCGTTTTTTTAAACGAAAGCAATTTAACAAGCGAAAAGCTGGCAATAATTGCCAGGCTTAATGAAGTTGCTGCTACAAGAAATCAAAAGCTTGCACACATGGCAATCGCTTGGCTGCTTAAAGATGAACGGGTAACATCGGTATTAATTGGCGCCAGTAAACCTGAACAAATCACGGATTCTATCAAAGCGCTGGATAACATTGTGTTCAGCGATGCGGAGCTTGCAAAAATTGATGCAATTTTATCAGGCAAATAATAAAAAAGGCTATCAAAATGTTTTGATAGCCTTTAATTTTGCATTAAGCTCCTATTTCGAAAACTTGTAAATAGAACTTGTTTTATAAATCTGCTTTGGCTTTAATGTGGTTGTTGGAAACTGCGGCTGGTTTGGCGAATCTGGAAAGTGTTGTGTTTCCATACAAAAAGCGGTTCTGAAATCGTCTTTAGCGCCAGTTTTAAAAGTGTTTTTAGCTTGCATGAAGTTACCACTGTAAAACTGCAAGCCTGGTTCTTGAGTATACACGTCCATAACAATGCCCGACTTATCGCCTGTTGCCGTGGCTGCGTGAAACATCCCTGCTGCAGCTGTTTTATTTAAAACGAAATTATGATCGTACCCTTTACCATTTTTCAACTGGTCGTTTTGTTCGTTTATAGCTAAACCAATTGCTTTTTCTTTAGTGAAATCGAAAGGCGTTCCTGCAACTTTTTCAATTTTTCCGGTCGGAATCAACGAAGAATCCACCGGTGTGTAGCCGTCGGCATAAATTTTTACCTTATGGTTTAGGATGTCTCCACTGCCTTCTCCATTTAAATTAAAGAATGCGTGGTTTGTTAAATTCACCACTGTGTTTTTATCTGTTGTTGCCAGATAATCAATTTTCAATTCGTTATCATCTGTTAAACTGTAGGTCACCTTCACATCCAAATTGCCAGGAAAACCTTCTTCCATGTCTTTAGAGTAGTAATGAAATTCTACTGCATGATCATTTAGTTGTTTAGCATCCCAAGCAACATACTGGTAACCCTTCTTGCCACCATGTAATGTATTTGCGCCATTATTTGTAAATAACTTATATTCCTTGCCATCAAGCGTAAATTTACCCTTTGCAATTCGGTTGCCAAATCTTCCAATAGTCGCTCCAAAATAGGGCTCTGTCGATTTTTCGTAACCGCTGAGGCTTCCAAAGCCAACAACAACATCAGTCAGATTCCCATTTTTGTCAGGAACAAGCAAACTAATTAAACGGCCTCCATAATTCGTAAAAACAGCTTTCGCATGGTTGGCATTTTCCAGCGTATATAAACCAACTTTTACGCCATCAATTTCACTATTAAATGAATCAGCGGCAAGCGTAACAATTTTTTTTGCATCATGTGAGACACCATCTGCTCCTGTTTTTTTGCTTTCTGAATTGCATGAGGACAGTAAGATAGCTAAGGCAAGAATTTTGAGAAAAGGAAATTTGATATTCATAACACGGATATTTGATTTACAATAAAGCTATTAAATCGTTTTAGTATAACAAGGCAACTAAAGAAAATATTTTTAATTTTTTTCTGAAAGCTCGAAACTAAACGAGATTTCACGATGTTATCTAGAATAGATTAACCAATTTATTATGATGAGCCAGAAAATCACGCTAAACCACGATGATGAATTTATTTACGTAGCAGAAGAACAGGATAGAAACTATTGGGCCGCAAGACTTGGGGTAAGCATTGAAACTTTAAAATCTGCAATTAGGGCAAGTAGAAGCACTGCCCTTGAAAGCGTAAAAAATTATCTTTCAGAAAAAGGAAAAGTAATTTATTCAGAGTAATATCAACATTGCTAAAATGCTAAATGAAAATATCAATTCCCCATTTAGCATTTTCTTTAGTTTTCATCTTCATCAGGAAATTCTTCCCTTAGTTTTGCGATAACCTGCTGTATAACTAAATCTGTTTGTTTTAATGATGCAGGCAATGAAATATCATCAATCTTTTCTCTTCCCACATGCTCTATATCACGAATAACCTTTTGTAACGGGCTAATGTTCAGGTTATCGATATTTGATTTCAGTTTGTGTGCGATTGCACCCATTTGCTCCAAATCGTTTGCGTGGTAAGCATCAATCATTTCCTTCACCGTTAAAGGTGTTTGCTCGCAAAACATATCTACCATCTTTCTTACAAATGGTTCCCTACCCTTACTAATGGTTCTTAAACCTGCTAAATCGTAGAGCGTCTCATTCTGTTGTGTTGGTGCCTGTTCCATTTCTACTTTGTTAGGTTGCTGTTCACCGCCGGGTAAAATCCATTTGTCGATGGTTTTTAGAAACTGTTCTTCGTTAATCGGCTTCGTAATGTAATCGTTCATGCCCGCAGCAATGCATTTTTCACGCTCGCCTTTAATTGCAGAAGCCGTTAATGCAATAATTGGAATATTATTACCCGATTGTCGCAGTTTTTTTGTGGTTTCGTAGCCATTCATCACCGGCATTTGGATGTCCATAAGTATTACATCGAAGTTTTCCCGCGAAACCATGTCTAAAGCAATTTCTCCATTTTCTGCCACCATAACTGTCGCACCATAATCGAGCAAAAGAATAGAGGCAACAAGCCGGTTCAGGTCGTTGTCATCAGTAACCAAAATTTTCTTACCAACTAAAAACTCTTCGCTAAACGTGGTCTCCGCTTTCTCCGGCATGTCATCCGACTCACCTTTCTGCAGTTCCAAAACAAACGAAATGGTTGAACCAACTCCTTTCGTGCTCTCTACAAATATTTCTCCGCCCATTTGCTCAATAAGCTCTCTGCAAATGCTCATGCCCAAGCCTGTGCCGCCATACTTGCGGCTAACAGATTCATTTTCCTGACTAAATTTATCGAAAAGGTGCTCCACAAAGGCGGCGTCCATACCAATCCCCGTATCAACTACCGATACATGTATAACCTGAGACCCTGGTTTATCGGCAATAACCCTACAAATCAAATCTACCGAACCCTTTTCTGTAAATTTTACTGCGTTTGTCATTAAATTCAGTAACACCTGATTGAGGCGGTAAGGGTCGCCAATTAAAACAGGTGCAATGTTTCCGTCGAAATGAAAGTTATTTAAGTCCAGCCCTTTTTCTTCGCCTTTATGCGTTATTACCTGCATCGCATTTTGCAGTACATCGATAAAATTAAAGCCGATATTTTCTAAACTCAGTTTTCCTGCATCGATTTTTGAAAGGTCGAGCACATCATTAATGATGACCAGTAAACTTTTTGAAGCTGTATGTATGGTTTCCAGGTAAAACTCCTGTTGTGGCTCGAGATTGGTTTTTGCCAGCTGGTTGGCCATACTCATAATCGCATTCATCGGGGTTCTAATCTCATGGCTCATATTTGCCAGAAATATCTCTTTTGAATGTGCCGATTGTTCTGCTTCTATCCTCGCTTCTACCAGGTCGGTTTCCTGCGTCTTTTGGTCAGTAATATCGAGATGTATGCCTATCGAGCCTACAAGTTCTGCCTTATCGTTATAACGTGGGGCGCCACTTATGAGCCACCATTTTGTATCGCCGTTCTTGTCCCTTGTTTCTACCTCATAAGCATCTGCAAGGCCTTTTTCCCGTATCTTTTGCTTGTCCCGCTCCAAATTCGCATTATCGCCGAATAAAAACAACTCGGCAGATTTTTTGCCAATTAATTCAGGCATCGAATAACCACTCATGTAGCAAAAACTATTGTTTGCGTAAGTAATTTTGCCGTCGTTATCAACCTCGAGCAAGCCCAGCTTCATATTTGCTAATATGCTCCTATATTTTTCTTCGTTGATTCTTAAAGATTCCTCAATACTTTTCCGCTCTGTTATATCAGCCATGAAGCCGGTAAAAATTTTCGCATCATTCTGGTCGGTATACGAATATGAGGAATGTACTGCATACCAGCGGGTGCTTAAACCTGGAATGGTGATTTCTGATTCATCATAAAAGGGTTCAAGCGTATTTCTACTGTGCTGTTGCTTTATATTAATGCGCTCCTGATCCAAAGGCGCAATGTATTTCTGATTCCAGAATTCATCCGGAGTAATACCAAAAACCCGTTTAATTGCCGGACTTATATAACGCAAACCATCTGACCCGTCTGCCCGGTATTCGTATTCGTAAATAACACCCGGAATATTTTCGGATAGCGATTTAAATTGTTTAACGCGTTGTTCCAGTTCCTGCTCGGTTTGCTTTATAGGCGTTATGTCTGTGTGTGTGCCCACAACACGCAACGGCCTGCCTTGCTCATCCTTCTCGATAACAACGCCACGATCCAACACCCATTTTATGTCGCCGTTTTTATGTAGAATACGATATTCTTCATTGTGCGAATCTATTTGTCCGCGTCTGTATTGTTTAAAATTCGAAAGTAACAGGTGGAAATCATCTTTATGCACCCTGTCCCACCAGTTAGAGTCGCCCTGCTCAAATTCATTGCCTGTATATCCCCAGAAATCATTATTTGTTTTTGAAAAAAAGGTTTTTCCGGTAACAAAATCATGTTCCCAAACATTTCCTATTTTTTCTAAAGCTATCCTAAACCGGTTTTCTGAGTCTTTGAGTCGTTCCTGAGCTTCTTTCTCGTTTGTAATGTCTTCTATGAGTGCAAAAAAGCCGGTAAGTTCCTGATTGTGGTTGTGGATTGGCTGGCCTTTAATTCTTGCCCAATACGGCATTCCGGATTTTGAGTAGTTGTAAATGTCGGCATTGAAGGCCTCGCCACGGGTAACGCAGGCGTTTAAATAATTTAAAGTATCCTGACTGGTTAACGGCCCATGCAGCAAATGCTCCGCTTTTTTACCAACGGCCTCGTCAAAAGTGTAGCCCGTCATATTGGTGAAACTTTGATTCACCCAGGTAATTATATCGTTGTTATCGGTTATAATAACGGTATTTGTATTTACCTCAGCAATCTGAGATAAAATTAAGAGCTGCTCTTTTTGGTCTTTCGAGGCTTGCTTTTGCCTGTTGATAAGTTCCAGATCTTTACAACTATTACCTGCAAATAAAAAGGTTTTTTCGTTGTCAAAATACTCTAAAAAACCCGAAAGCAATAAGGTAGAATCTCCTTTTGAAATTAATTCTATCTGCCGGCCAACAAATGATCTGAAAACTTCGGCCTCGTTTTGAGTGCTATGGATATTATTTATCGAAAACAGCTCGAAAAGCGGTTGGTTTATGTTTTGTAAAATGAAAGATTCCAGGCCGATTCCATAAGATTCTACAACCAGGTCTTGACTGATAATCAGGTGATAAGGAAAAAGACGGTTTAATTGATCTTGGTTAATTGGCAACAGGGACACACTCATATTTTCAATGATAATTTAATAGTTCGAGGACTGGCCTCGAAGAGAGTTTACATTTAGTGATGATCGTTATGCTTTCAAATAACACAAGTCAAATATCCAAATGCGTTAAAAGAAATTTAAAGATATGTGTTTAATATCTAAATTTATAAACTGAGAATAACTTTCGGCCCATCTAATCGATATTAAATAAGTTTTTTGGCCATTTCGTCTAAAAAAACGTAAATAAAGGTTGGTTAGTGTTGCATCAAGGATTATGAATAGGCATTTCGTCAAAAAAAAAAATTTTATACTTATTATTAAGGAAAATAGATTTGTATTTAGCAAGCTTTTTTATATCATTGCACAAATATCATCACCTGTTTTTGCTTTCTAAATTTTTTGCCTCAACTGGCAGCATTACAAGTGTAGAAATACATTTGTAATTTTAGAGATAGAACTTGGTTTTTGTTAAATCCCAAACAGTAAATGAACCCTATTTTTGTCCCTATTCTGAAAACAATACTCCGAAAGTTACGCTTGCCAGGCATTGGGCCTTTTCAACATAACTTTCTGCTTCAAAACTTTTGCTATACGGTTGCATCATTTTCCGATAATGAACAGCTATCGCGGACATTTTAGGTCACAAAAAAATAAACATAATCCGTTATTAAAAAACTTAACAGGCGCTTTTTACGTTATAATAGCTATTGTTTAAACAACGTTCCAAAAAATGAATTTGTCAGGCACACGAAAAATCAAGATTTTAATTGTTGAAGATGACGTTTTTATGCAAGCCATCCTCGAGGAGATTTTGAGTTCAACATACGACATCGAAATGCGATCGAACGGAATGGACGCCTTGTCTTTTTTGCAAAACGGGAATATTCCTGATTTGATTATTGCAGACTTAAACACGCCAAAACTTAATGGCCTCCAGCTAATTGAGCAAGTTAAAGTGAGCGATTTCTTCAACTCCGTGCCAATTGTAATCCTTTCGGGTGAAGAAAGTTCGGACAAACGGATTAAATGTTTAGATGCAGGGGCAGACGATTTTATCGTAAAACCGTTTAACCCTGCCGAGTTAGAAGCCAGAATTAGAGTTGTTTTAAGGAGAATGGGCAAACTGAGCGCTTAATATATGAGTGAAGAACTTAATGCTTCCCCAGGACAACCAATTATTGCCCTTGTAGGTTTTGAAAACGCATTTGCAGAAATTTTTGCGCAATGCGATTTTGGAAAAAGTGAACTTGTACATTTCGAGAATGGAATGAAGATGGCTTCAACCTGGCTCGAAGAAAATCTTAACATCGTTGCGATTATTTCTTACAGCGAAATTATGGCGCCTGCCGGACTTGCGCTGGTAGAAACGCTCAAAAAGAAACAACTTCCTTTAGTGCCGTTTTTTTTAGTGGTAAATTACTTTAACCCAAATTTGCGCACCCTGGCACTTTCGGCCGGTGTTTCTGATGTGTTCAGACTTCCACTGAAGGCATCGAAAATTCAGAAGCGGGTCACTTTTTTAATTGATAGCTGGGCACAATTAAAGGGCAATATTAAACCTGATGTACCGCCAATAAAAAACATAGCCTTTGCGAAACGGGCCTTTGATGTGTTTTTTGCCGGCCTCGCATTATTTTTGCTCTCGCCCCTCTTTCTGATTATTTATATCCTGATAAAATTTGAATCTAAAGGACCAGTATTTTACTATTCTTTACGTGCCGGAACCGGATTTAAGGTCTTTAAATTTTATAAATTCAGGTCGATGTTTGTTAATGCAGACCAGCGCATAAAAGATTTGATGCATTTAAATCAATATGACATCGATTCGGGCAAAAAAGAAAGTGACAACGTTGTTAAAGAAAGTTTATGCAGCCAGTGTGCAGCAGAGGGGAAATGCCAGTATCCGCTTTACGCAGATAATATACAGTGGTGCGAGAAAGACTTCAAATACGCTAAAATGGCAAGTTCAGGATCTGCATTTTTCAAAATAAAAAACGACCCGAGAATTACCAAAGTGGGCAATTTTATACGAAATACCAGTATCGACGAACTTCCTCAACTCTGGAATGTAATTATCGGCGATATGAGTATTGTGGGTAACCGCCCGCTTCCGCTATACGAAGCAGAAAAATTAACAACTGATAAATATGTACTCAGGTTTGCAGCACCTGCAGGCATAACCGGATTATGGCAGGTTGAAAAGCGTGGTAAAGGCGATATGAGTGAAGAAGAACGTCTAATGCTCGATAATACTTACGCAAAAAATCAAAGCTTCGTTAACGACATTAAATTGATTCTGAAAACAATTCCCGCTTTATTGCAAAAAGAAAACGTTTAATTTTCATCAGCTACTACCCTTTTCAGAAAGACCAAATCTCCGGCCTCCAAGCTCAGATTTATCCATTACTAAAACGATTTGTAACAGTTTAAACGCAATTTATTAGAAATAAATAAATTCAAAAACTATTTGTTACTTTCGAAATAAAAATTGAAATCAAATGAAAAGAGCATTAATAATTTTCTCGCTGTTTACAATATTTTGTACTGCAGGTATGGCCCAAACGCCTAACACTTTATCAAAAAAGGAAGTGAGACAAGGTTGGAAATTACTGTTTGACGGCAGCACCACCAAAGGTTGGCATACCTACCTTCGTGATACCGTAGGCTCGAAATGGACGGTGCAGAATGGAGCTATCGTGTTCGACCCTAGCAAACCAAGAAATGGTGGAGGCGACATTGTAACAAACGAAGCCTATGAAAACTATGAACTTAACCTGGAATGGAAGATATCAAAAGGTGGTAACAGCGGAATTATTTTCGATATCCAGGAAGACCCAAAATTTAGGGCAACTTATTTAACAGGACCAGAAATGCAGGTGTTGGATAATATTGATGCTGACGATAACAAAAAACAAAATCACCTGGCAGGTTGCCTTTACGACATGTCTGGCGATGCAACAGTTTCAAAACCGAAGCCAGTAGGCGAATGGAATAAAGTAAGATTAATTCAAAACAAAGGCCATTTAACCTTCTATTTAAACGGTGTTAAAACTTTTGACGGGCAAATTGGAAGCGAAGAATGGAATAAACTTGTTGAAAACAGCAAGTTTAAAGACAAAGCATTTTCAAACTTTGCGAAGGTAGCCAAAGGAAAAATTGCTTTGCAAGAGCACCCAGGCTCTAGTCAGTGGAGAAATATTAAAATTAAAGCCTTATAAATTTCTTAATTTGAAGAGAAACCCGTTGCAAAATTGTAACGGGTTTTTTTGTCCTAAATGCAACCGCTTTTTGACTTGTTTAGCATCGCCCGTAACGGCGACTTCTGGTTATTTTTAAGGCTGCTAATTCATAAACTAATTAAGACGATGTCATTCCAGGGATATTTAAAAACCATTAAAGAAAAAACAGGACTAGGCCCTGAGCAGTTAAAAAGTAAAGCAGATGAGAAGGGTTTTACCGAAGCCGGAAAACTTAAAGCAACAGTTAAGGCCAGCGAAATTGTAAATTGGCTTAAGGAAGAATACAATCTCGGCCATGGCCATTCGATGGCAGTTTATGCACTGCTGAAAGGTATAAAAGATGAGAACAGTAAATAAAAATTGCCTCAAGATTATCATGAGGCAATTTTTTAAAGTTTGTTACTCTCTTTGATTTAATAACCTGATGGTTTTAACTTCATTTTCGCTGAATGGGGTTTTATCTTTTCGATATATGTCATGGAACCATAGTTCGGGCTCTTTTCCACCTGGAATTGGTGTATCCCAGGCAAAAATTGTATTGGTTTTGCCCGATACAAAACCCCAGTTGATGGCACCAACTTTTTCAGTTTTCAACATGGGCAAAATGGTTTGAAAAAGGCTTCCATTTTTACGAGCCATGTATTCTGTACAAACGAGCGGTTTGTTGTAGCTTCTCAGCTCCTGGATTTTTTTCTGATGGGTGTCTATATACCCGTAATGGTGGTACGTTATGATGTCAGAATTTTCGAGTTGAAATTTGTTTAGCTTGTCGAAATTTGAACCGAAACTCCAGATGCCGGCCGTAAGTGGCTGAGCGGGATTAACAGCCTTTGCCCAATCAAAGGTTAGTTGTAAAAGGTTTAAGCTTTTATCCACGTAATTACTGTTCCCGGGCTCATTGTACAAATCCCACATCACAATTCTATCATCGGTTTTATGAGCATTTAAAATGTCTTTTACATAGGCTTCCAACATTTTCAAACTGTCGGGGTTATTTCTAATATCAGTGCCAGGGTCTCTAACCCAGCCACTATTGTGCACACCGGCTTTTGGTTCGGGTTGTTTTCCGGCGGCATATTTATCGTTCCAGCAATCATCAAAAAACACAAGTATCGTTTTAATTTTATGTTTTGATGAAATATCGAGATATTGATTCAGCCTTTTCTTAAATCCTTCTTTGTCAGAGGTCCAGGCGATGTGATGCAAAAATACACGCATGGTATTAAATCCTAATTCCTGGGCCCAACCCAATTCTTTATCAATTGTAGCCGGGTCGAAAGTTGCAGCCTGAAACATTTCGAGTTGATTAATTGCTGTAGCGGGCTGATAGTTGCAACCCGTCATCCAGGGCTGTTTTTTATACCAGGCATTTGCCTGCTCGGTTGTCCATCTGCTTTGCGCAAAGGTTGCGCTAAAAAGCAAAGCCGCAAGAAAAGTAAAAAGATATCTCATAATTAAATTTTAGTAAACTAATTTAACTAAAACGTTTTAATTACAAAATTTTAAATAATAAAACCCTCGAAAACTATGTTTCGAGGGTTTCGGTAAAAAACTTAAGAATAACTGTAAAACGAGTTATAAAGTTGCCATGTCGATAACGAAACGATAGCGAACATCACCTTTTTGCATTCTTTCATAGGCCGTATGGATGTCTTTCATATCAATCATTTCGATCTCCGAAACAATATCATTCTCCGCACAGAAATCCAGCATTTCCTGGGTTTCTTTAATGCCGCCAATGCCAGAACCTGCAAGGCTTTTTCTGCCACCTAATAAGCTAAACGCAGCAATCTCTGCCGGTTTTGGTGGTACACCCACGCATATATGCGTTCCGTTGGTTCTTAACAACGACAAATACATATTGAAATCGTGTTCTGCAGAAACGGTATCCAAAATAAAGTCGAAAGTGCCTTTAGCTTCTTTTATTTGAGCAGGGTCAGTAGTGACCACAAAATGGTGTGCGCCTAATTTTTTAGCATCTTCCTCTTTACTCGGCGAAGTGCTTAAAACAGTAACATCAGCGCCAAAAGCAACGCCGAATTTAACCGCCATGTGCCCTAAGCCGCCTAAACCTAACACGGCCAACTTGTGTCCTTTACCAACTTTCCAATGGCGTAACGGCGAATAAGTTGTAATGCCCGCACACAATAAAGGTGCAACTGCTGCTAAATTTAAATTATCAGCGATTTTAAGAACAAATTCTTCTCTAACAACAATGCTATCAGAATAGCCACCATAAGTTGGGGTTTTACCATCTCTTTCCAAACCGTTGTATGTCTGTGTATTTCCTTCCAGGCAGTATTGCTCCAAATCCTGCTTGCAATTTTCGCAAACCTGGCAAGAATCTACCATACAACCGGTTCCAGCTAAATCGCCAACTTTAAAATTTTTAACGTGGTCGCCCACTTTTACCACGCGACCAACGATCTCATGGCCTGGAACCATCGGAAAAATCCCCGGGAACCAGTCGTTTTTAATCTGATGCAAATCCGAATGGCAAACGCCACAAAAAAGTATCTCGAATTGTACATCATGCGGCCCAACCTCTCGGCGTTCAAAATTCCAGGGGGCTAAATCCGTTTCAGCACTTTGTGCTGCATATCCTTTTGCTGCTATCATATCTTTTAATTATTACTATACCTCAACAAATATAATCGCCATTTGTTAAGCAAGTATTACACATTTCAAGAAATGATTACGATTTGCAAACATTAGGCCATATTTTAGCAAGCCAAAACTAATTCCGGCTAGTTATCCAAACTGTCAACTGAATTTGCCAGTATGTTTATTGCTGCTTTCATCTCGGCATAATCGAAGTTACCGAAACCCAATCTTGTAGCCGTTAAATTTCTATTCTGGTACAAACTTATTTTCGGGAGGAAAAGGCCATTTTCTGCGCATTTTTTTTTCAGCTTAGCCAAATTGGGGTGGTCTGCCCACTCTATCCAAAAAGCCAATCCACGGGATGGCGTGATAAACATAATGTGTGCTCCTAACTGCTCGGTGAGTAAACCTGCAAACCAATCCCTCCTTTGCCTGTAAATTTTCTTACTCTTCTTTAGAACGCGGTGAATCTCACCATTTTCTATCCAGCTTGTAAGCACTTGCTCCTTTATGTTATCCACACCAGCCGATAAAATTTTGTGATGCTTTTCTAACTCGATAATAAAAGATTCGGGTGCGGAAACAAAGCCGTAACCGAAGCCTGCCGGCAGGGAACGTGCCAGGGAGCCTACATAAATCACATTGCTGTTTGTGTTTAAAGCTGCTAAAGGCAAGACGGGATTGTTATCAAAATGAAAGTCGAATTCGTAATCATCCTCCACGATGATTAGGCTAAATTCTTCAGCCAGTTCCAATAGCTGAATTCGCCTTTTAGCATTTAAGGACACAGTTGTTGGGTAATGGTAAACCGAGGTAAGATAAAGTATTTTGATTTGCTGGCCGGCACAAATTTGTCTTAACGATTCAATTTTTAGTCCGTCATCATCAACGGGAACAGAAATAATTTCTGCGCCACTATCTGATATGGTCATGTTCGATAAATAGTAACTTGGCGCAGCAACTACAACCTTATCTCCCGGCGAAATTAGTATTTTGAAAATCAAATACAGGCAGATTTCATGGCTGTTCGTGCTGAACAAGTTCTCTGCAGAAATCCGCAGGTTGCGGGAAAGGTTCAAAAAATTTGATAGCTGTTTTTTGAAATTAACATGTATCAGCTGGGAATTATTATTTTTCGGATTGTGATGTTTTAGTTTCGAAACATACAGGCGGGCGAGTGTATCGTAAAGCATCAAACTTTGGTCGGGCATACCATCATTAAATTGCAAAGGCAAATCACTGATTTCTGTCGGGTTTTCCAGCAAAGCTGAGCGTACAAAACTCAATTCGTTCGCTTGTGAGGAAACGATCTTCCTTGAAAGATTTAGCACACCAGCGCTTTTGTCGTGTTTTTGGCTAGACAAAACGAACACGCCCCTGCTTGGAAAAATCTCGATAAATCCCTGCGCTTCCAGTTCATGAAACGCTTTGATGAGCGTATTGCGGTTAATCTTTATCAGCTTACATAGAATTCTGGTTCCGGGTAATTTGGTGCCCTCTGGCAATAAACCTAACTGTATCGCCTTAATAAAACTAAAAGTAATTTGCAAATAAACCGGGTTGGCATCAGCTTTATCAATGGTAACGAAACTATTAAAAGGAATTTGAACCGGACTATCCATTTTATCAGAACTGGTATACATTAGTAGTACGGCAATATACTACTTTTGAGAAAAATTTTAGCATGAGAAAAATCTACCTCGCACTGATGGTATTGATGAGTACGAGCCTGGCGGCACAACAAAAGCAAGATACTGTTATCACCATGAAAGAAGTTGTGATAAATGAAAACGGTTTCAGTACGCCAATATCGAAGCAAAACCGAAACGTTTATACGATTGATAAAGCAACTATAGCAAAACTTCCTGCCCGGAGCATTCAGGAAGTTTTACAGTATGCAAACGGAGTAGATTTAAGACAGCGGGGGCCTTTTGGTGGCCAGGCCGATGTTAGCATAGACGGTGGTAGTTTTGAGCAAACCGTTGTGCTGCTAAACGGAACGAAAATAATCGATTCGCAAACCGCTCACAATACCTTAAACCTGCCAATCCCGATTGAGGCCATCGAAAGAATTGAAATCATCCGCGGACCTGCTGCAAGAATTTATGGTATTAATAGTTTAACAGGTGCCATAAACATTATTACGAAAAAGCCTGTAAAATCGGGATTGCTTTTGGATACCCATGCCGGCTCAAATTTCGAAAAAGACAACGAAGGTTCGGGGAAGACATTTTATAACGCCGGCATTCAAATCGGCGCAGTCTTGGCGAAAAAAAATAACCAGCATTCAATTTTCAGTTCCTACGATAAAAGCAATGGTTACCGTTTTAATACACAATTCGAAAACGCCAAAATATTATATCAGGGCGGTTTTCAGTTTGATGGTTCAAATGAGTTAAATGCCTCGCTTGGCTATACCCAAAACGAATTTGGCGCAAATGGCTTCTATGCTGCTCCTGGTGATAAAAATTCAGTGGAAAAAGTACAAACTACGCTTGCTGCACTACAATCGGTACACAGATTATCGCCAAAATGGACTTTAATGCCACGATTAAGCTATAGATATAATTTTGATGATTACCGTTATTTTGGCAACGTAAACCCGAATGCCGGCGTGAGCAAACACAGCACAAATACCATCGCGGCAGAAATTACCAGTACATATAAAAGTGATAATGGCGAACTGGCGCTTGGTGCCGAAGTGAGAAGTGAGGAAATAAACTCATCGAATATTGGGAAACACGAACGTGAAAATGTTGGAATATTTGCACAATACCGGATGGATTTATTAAGCAATTTAAATGTAAATGCAGGCACCTACCTGAATTACAACTCTGCTTATAAATGGCAGCTTTACCCTGGTTTAGATGCTAGTTATACTCTTAGCGAGGCGTTTAAAATTGTTGGAAACATAGGTACAAGTCAGCGCATTCCTTCTTTTACAGACCTTTATTTAAACCAACGGCCGGGAAATATAGGAAATGCTAACGTTGAGCCGGAAAAGGCATTTCAAAGTGAAATTGGGTTTAAGTACTTTAAGGGTAATTTCAATTTTACATCCAGTCTTTTTTACAGAAACATTGATAGGTTTATTGACTACACCAGGGTTGCTACCACCGATCCATTCGAGGCAAACAATGTTGGCACAATGGCCACAAATGGTTTAAATTTAAGGGGCAATTACAACCTAAGCGTTTCAGAAAATTCAGTAATAAATTTAAGTGTAGCTTATGCTTACCTCGATTCGAAGTTTAAGGACATGGAGGCGGGCAAAGCCTATAAATATCAGTTATCATCGTTAAAGCATCAGGTTACAAACACTGTAGATTTCAGCTGTCGGGGTTTTTCTATTTTGCTGGCCACACGTTTTAATCAGCGAATTACGGGCCCTTCTTATTGGGTTAGCGACGCGAGGGTTAGTCAGGGCATTAAACATTTTACCATTTACCTGGACGCTCAGAATATTTTCGACGCCAGTTATGTCGAGATTGGGGCCATCCCGCTACCATCTCGTTGGTTAAGTTTAGGCGTAAAGTTCGTTACTTTCTAATACAAATCTCCGTTTTGTAAGGCTATTGGCTTCTTCATTTCTCAGAATGAAAAACTTATTTGTAATTTTGCGCCAATGATTTTTTATAAAACTGACGAACAAGTAGAGCTGATGCGAATCAGTGCACTTTTGGTAAGCGAAACACTTTCGGAGATCGCAAAAATTTTACGACCGGGATTAACAACCATAGCAATTGATAAATTGGCTAATGAGTTCATTTTGGACAATGGCGCTGTGCCATCATTCTATAACTATCAAGGTTTTCCTCACCACATTATTACCTCTTTAAATGATGTTGTTGTACACGGTTTTCCTGGTAAAGAAGAATTAAAAGACGGCGATATTCTTACCGTTGATGTTGGTGTGATAAAAAACGAGTACCATGGTGATCATGCTTATACTTTTGTAATTGGCGATGCAAGCGATGAGATTCTGAATCTCGTAAAGACAACCAAAGAATCATTATTTGTTGGCATTAACGAAGCTGTTGTAGGCAAGCGCTTAGGCGATATTGGCTTTGCGATACAAAACCACAATGAGAAACAAGGGTTTAGCGTTGTTCGGGATTTTGTTGGCCACGGACTAGGGAAAAGCATGCATGAAGATCCTCAGGTGCCTAACTACGGCAAGCGAGGTTCGGGTTTATTGTTGAAAGAAAATCTGGTGTTAGCGATCGAACCCATGATAAACCTGGGCAAAAAAGATGTGTTTATAGAAAAAGATGGCTGGACGGTAAGAACTGTTGATGGCAAAGCCTCTGTTCATTTTGAACATGATGTTTGTGTAAAAAAAGGTAAAGCGTTAATCTTATCGGATTATACACCCATCGAAGCAGCAGAAAAAAACAACGAGAACCTGAAATATATAGGTTAACTCTATTACCAGCTGAATATATTAAAAGATAAAACCCGGGCATCAACCCGGGTTTTATTTTATAGATTAAGCAGGAATTTTCCTTGGCACTTCGCGATCCCAAAACCGGTGTGCAGCTATCATGCGCTCAAACAACGTCATAATTTTCGACACGGTATCAGTTACCAGTATGCCCTCCTTCAAAACCGTTTCCTCCGTATAATCGGCAGGAAGTTTTTTATAGAAGTAAGTTGCCTCCAAAACCTGCATCGCAGATTCATCGGCGGCAATGGCTTTACAGTGTTTAAATGCTTCGTTTAAAAAATGTACCGCATTCGCATCTGCTTCTAAAGTAGCCGAGCTATTTATTCCGCCAGGTAAATAAACCGCATCATAAAGTACTGAAGCCGCCGTTAAGAAGCTCTCATCTACCTGTATTTTTTGATCTTCTTCCGATATTATTTCACCAAGCTTCGGAGCAATAATGTGCACAATTGCACCTTTTGCTACTAATGCATCTTTAACATTGTTCAAAGCTTTTCCACTTACACCATCGGCAGCTAAAATGGCTATTTTTCGGGTAGATATGGTATCTTTTACTGTATTTGCCATGCTTAATGGCGCCGATATCGCTATACTTCCCTCCTTTTGTATCGGGGTATAATCATCAATATTAGCATCAGCAGGCACACTGTTGTTTAATTCTTCCATCGGGATATCCTGAACGTGCAATCCAAGTGCGTAGGCTACAGCCGCAGCCAGCGCCTTATCTACCTTGGCAAGTAAGCCCAGCATCCGTTGCCTGATGGGAATCATCTTTACTTTTCCGAGTTCAAAACTAAATGCATCGATTAAATGGTTTTTTTCAGCCTCAGACTGGCTGTTTAAAAACAGGCGTGCCTGTGAAAAATGGTCGAAAAAGCTCCGGCTACGTGCCCGAACTTTCCTGGCATCTATCCGTTCATTATAGCTAACAAAACCACCATCAGCTGCAGTAGTTTGCTGGGGCATATTAGATGCAATGCCATTAGGGCCATAACTGGTTTTTCCCCGGTTAATGGTTTGGCGCATGTAGCCATCCCGCTGGTTGTTGTTTACCGGCACAACAGGGCGGTTAATCGGAATTTCATGGAAGTTTGGTCCACCAAGACGAATAAGTTGGGTATCCGTATATGAAAACAAACGGCCCTGCAATAGCGGATCGTTTGTAAAATCGATGCCCGGCACAACATGACCAATGTGGAAAGCAACCTGCTCGGTTTCGGCAAAAAAGTTATCGGGGTTTCTGTTGAGTGTCATTTTACCAATGCGTTGCACAGGCACCAACTCTTCAGGGATAATTTTCGTCGGGTCGAGCAAATCAAAATCGAATTTAAACTCATCTTCTTCGGGCACAATTTGTACGCCGAGTTCCCATTCCGGAAAAGCACCAGCCTCAATAGCATCCCATAAGTCTCTCCTATGAAAATCAGGATCTTTACCCGAAATATTTTGTGCTTCATCCCAGGCTACGGAGTGTACACCTAGTAATGGTTTCCAATGAAACTTAACAAAATTTGACTCTCCTTTGGCGTTAATTAAACGGAAAGTATGAACGCCAAAACCTTCCATCATGCGGTAACTCCTGGGTAAAGCTCTATCGCTCATCAACCACATAATCATGTGTGACGACTCAGGTAATTGTGAAATAAAATCCCAGAAGGTATCGTGAGCAGAAGCTGCCTGCGGAATTTCATTATCAGGTTCAGGCTTAACGGCATGCACAAGATCGGGGAATTTAATGGCATCCTGAATAAAGAATACAGGCATATTGTTACCTACTAAATCAAAATTCCCTTCCTGCGTATAAAACTTAACTGCAAAACCCCGTACATCCCTGGCCAAATCTGTTGAACCTCTGGAACCTGCAACTGTAGAGAAACGCACAAAAACAGGCGTTTCTATGCCGGGATCACAAAGAAAGGCTGCCCGGGTTAAGTCAGACAAATCCTCATACACTTTAAAAACGCCGTGTGCGCCAGAACCCCTTGCATGTACAACACGCTCCGGAATACGTTCATGGTCGAAATGGGTGATTTTTTCTCTGAGGATAAAATCTTCAAGCAAACTCGCACCTCGGTCGCCAGCTTTCAGCGAATTTTGATCATCATTTATTTTTACGCCATGATTAGTCGTCAGCTTTTCGCCCGGACCATCCGCTACAAAGGCTTCTAATTTTCTGGTTTTTTCATTCTCCAACTGCACAGCATCGCCGTTGTTGGTTATTTTCTTTTTTGCCATATTGTTATTTGCTTATACTTCTTCGCTCGCCTTGTAATTAATTTCATTTCCTGCAATGTCAGAAAGCTTGCTATCCGCAGTTTTTTCTTCAGCAAGGGTCTGCTCTAGAATATCTGCCACTTCAGTTAAGGCTAAGGTGCCGGCGAGCTGAAAAAGTCCGTTATAGGATGCAATTTCATAATGCTCTACCTTTTGACAAGCTAAAATAATTCCAACATCTCTCGTGGCTGTTCCTGCGTCGGTTTCTTCTATAATACCTTCACCTTCTTTGGTTAAGCCTTCCATTGCATCGCACTTTTTAGCGATTGCTGGCTCGTTAAGCAATGTAAAAATTTCTTCGAGCCTGGTAACATGCCCTTTAGTTTCTGTTAAATGAGCTTCGAGTGCGGCAGCCAGCTCTGGTGAAGTGGTAGCAGAAATCATTTTTGGAAGTGCTTTTACGAGGTGATTCTCCGCCCAGAATAAATCGCGAATACCATCTATAAAAAGTTCTTTTAACGGTGATATTGTCGCTTCATTAGTTTTGGTGCTTAGCTTCGGTGCACCTGTCTCTTGTTTTTTCATGGTATATTTTGTTAGGAAGATTATTTCAGAACGGCTCCGGCGTCATCTCAAACTTGATTCCGCTTAAGCCTGTGCTTTTCTTTGTTAATCGTTTATAGAAAAAACTCCTTTTTTCATTAATGGTTTTACTTTTCTACGGGAATTAATACGGTACTTATACCTACCCCGCCGTGTAAATACTTAAAATCCATTTACAACTAAAGGTTTTAGCAGTGGCTACAAACATCCCTTTGTACAAAATGTTTATGTTGAACTATCATTTAACAAAAAACCCCATCCATTATGAATAAGGAAAAACTACATTTGGTGGGCAGGCTACTCATAGAAAACAAACTAACCGTAGCCTTCGCCGAAAGTGCTACCGCCGGCCGGATAACATCAGAATTTTCGCTGATAGATGATGCCGGAAAATTTCTAAAAGGCGGAATTGCTTGCTACGATGCGGCAATTAAGGAAAGTCTTTTAGATGTTCCTCACGAACTTATCGATAGGTTTACCCCCGAATCAATGGAAGTTACCAGAGCCATAGCTTATGGTCTCGATAAACGTATCCCAGCAGATATCTATGTTGGCATCACCGGACTTACTTGTCCCGGAGGTAGCGAAACCGAACAAAAACCAGTCGGCACTATGTTCATTTATGCCTGCAAACACCTGGAGCACATTTTTTCTGAGCGAATGAATTTTAACGGCGACCAGGAAGATATTGTAAAGGCAAGTGTTGAACGCTGTGCAGAACTGCTTTACGATAACCTAAGAACTTAACGATGGGCGCACTAAAACGAACAGGTAAAACCTGGCTCTACCGCAATAGTCTTTCGGTATTCTTTATCGGGATATTTCTGCTCACACTCGCCGCCCAGGCTTTAACAGGTTGGAACGAACATAATAATGAGCTTGAAGAACTTGGCGCAAAAGCGATTTCTTTACCGAAATACCTGTCGAGCGGTCATTTTATTTCGGCAACATTCGAAAATTTTGAAAGTGAATTTCTTCAAATGGCGCTCTATGTAATGCTTACTATTTCCCTCAGCCAAATTGGCTCTGCAGAATCTAAAAAAATTGATGAGGCTGAAGACGTAGACCGCGAACCGAAAGCTCATTCGGCGGCACCGTGGCCTGTAAGAAAAGGCGGCTGGGTACTTAAACTGTATTCAAATTCCCTTTCAATAGTGTTCGCTTTGCTTTTCATTACCAGCTGGGTGCTTCATTTTTATGGAAGCTGGCAAGACAACAATGTAGAACTGATGCTTAAACATAAGCCCTCTGTAAATATGTCGACTTACCTAGGCCAGGCAAACTTTTGGTTTGAAACCTTTCAAAACTGGCAAAGCGAGTTTCTGTCTGTTGCTTCAATTGTTATCCTTACGATATTTTTAAGGCAGAAAGGTTCGCCAGAATCAAAACCGGTTGATGCACCAAACCTGGAAACCGGCAAGTAAATTAAACAACAAATAACCACCACGCTTCGCCATTGCGCCGAATAAAAAATTGGTAAAACTAAAGGACTTAAAGTCGGGTTTAACAAAAACATTATCTTAACTATGGAAAACATCAATCAACTGATAATCCCTGCTGCAAGGCTCGGCGAAATAGAAGTTATTCAAGAACTGATAGAACGGGGTGTCGAAATCAATTTTCGTGATGAAAAAGGATACACCCCTTTAATTATTGCATGCTACAATAACCAGCTCAACGCGGCTGAACTTTTATTATCAGCCGGCGCAGATATAAATGCAGCCGACCTTGGAGGCAATACCGCTTTAATGGGCGCTAGTTTTAAGGGTTACCTCCCAATTGCAAAGCTTTTGGTTGCCAACAAAGCCGACCTTAATCTACAACACGGAAATGGTGGCACCGCATTGATGTTTGCCAGTATGTTTGGCCGAAATGACGTGTTAAGCTTTTTGCTGACCGCCGGAGCCGACACAACAATTGCAGACAACCGCGGCCAGACCGCTTACGATTTGGCAGCTATGCAGGGAAATAATGAAGGCTTAACCCTGCTTGAACAACACTCCGTTCGCTGCAACGAAATACTATAACCCAGAAGCCCCTTCACTTAAACATTCAGTAAAATAATTATGGAAGCTACGCATCTACAATCCATTCGCCGTGATGGCACGAAAGAAAGTATTTGGCAAACAGCCGAAAAACAAAGCATCACTACTAATTCCAGCCTTTTAGGGACGGATATTTTTGATGTTATTATTATTGGGGGCGGAATAACTGGGATTACCACAGCACTCAACCTACAGCGTGAAGGTAAAAAATGTCTGCTCATCGAAGCTAAAAATCTTGGCTTTGGAACTACCGGAGGCACTAGCGCACACTTAAATACCTTTTTTGATGCTACCTACCCGGAAATAGATAGCGACTTTGGCAAAGATGCCTCGAAACTAATTGCAGCTGCCGGAAAACGTGTGATTTTGGCAATTAAAGGAAATATTGATAGTTTGGGAATTGATGCGGACTTTAGTTTTCGTGATGGCTATTTATTTTCGCAGGATGAAAAGGAGACTAAGCAACTTAAAGAAATACTTGCATCTTCGGTAGAAGCCGGTACTGAAGTTGAAGAAGCCGATACCAATGGAGTTGGGATAGCATTTGACTATTCGGTAAAATTTAGTAATCAGGCGCAATTTCATCCGCTAAAATACATCAATGGCCTTGCCAGGGCTTTTGAGGCGCTGGGCGGGCAAATTTTAGAAAACACCTTTGTTTCTGATACCAAATTTTTGGATGGTATTCACCAGGTAAAAGCTGCAGATAAATCATTTAGCGCCAGGAATATCGTTTGGGCAACTCACATTCCGCCGGGCATAAATATTTTATCGCTCCGGAACGCACCTTACCGAAGCTATGTACTCGCTGTGCAGTTGTCGGATGGAAATTATCCGGCTTGTCTTTCATACGATATGAAGGAACCTTACCATTATTTCCGGACGCATGAAATTGAAGACCAAAAATATCTTCTGGTTGGAGGTGAAGACCATAAAACCGGACACGACGACCCGGAGCAGGCATTTGCCGCATTGGAAACTTATGTGAGGCAAAATTTCGCCGTCGATTCCATCAGTTATAAATGGTCTTCGCAATATTACGTGCCAGTAGATGGGCTTCCATACATTGGTAAACTCCCCGGCGCTGAAGAAAACATTTATGTTGCCACAGGTTTCAACGGAAACGGAATGATTTTCGGTACGCTATCAGCCGAAATCTTAACCGATCTCATCTTAAACAGGGAGAACGAATTGTCTGAACTGCTGAGTCCATCGAGGTTAAAACCAGTTGCCGGTTTTACTGAGTTTGTTAAAGAAAATGCAGATGTTGCCTACCACTTCGTTGCAGACAGGTTTAATAACGAAGCCTTGGAAACTTTGGATAACTAACATCTAATATAAAGTACAATTGAGCATCATGCTGATGGAAGAGGAAATTTCTTCGGGAAAATTCTTCGTATAAAGCCAATTGAATTGTTCACCTACATCAAATTTGATGTAAATCAGGGCAACAAAGTTTTTTCGTTGGTAAGTTATCAAACATCGCAACTGGGCGATAAAACAATTTTAAAGTATAGCGAAGACTTAATGTATCCGATTTCGGGCATTAAAGAAAGAATTTTCAGACGACAGATCGAGAAACACCTTGCTATCATCAGCGAGCTCGCTTCAAGTGTGCAACAGACGGGCAGTTTGCAAGATAACATAAACCAATTGCTACATACACAGAACCTTAGCTATGAAACAAAGTAGAAAAAACTACAGGTGTATAATCGTTGATGACGACCCTAATTTTATATTTTTGTTGTCTAACTACCTAAAAGAAATACCGAAACTGGCATTAATAAAATTTTACCTCAACCCAGTTAGGGCAATAGATGATTTTGATAGTTTTGAAGATATAGATTTCTTGTTTTTAGATATAAGAATGGGCAATAGTTCAGGGCTGGATGTTGCGGTAAGCCTCAGACCAAAAGTGAAATACATTGTTTTTATTACAGGTTGCAATCAATTCGCATTGGATGCCTTCCAGGCGGGAGGCGACCACTACCTGGTTAAACCGGTGTTTTTCTCGAAATTTCTTGATACCATTAACAACATTATAAGAAAGGAATATAAAAACAATCTTCCAAGGTTTTCACCACAACATATTCTTTCGGTTCCTAAACTACAACGCAACTGATTTATTTTGCCGCTTAACAAAAATGAAAAGAGGGAAGAATTTTGTTGGCACTTCTGGATGGAATTACCCACACTGGCAGGAAACATTTTATCCACCGGAAGTTACCAAAGATGGGCAACTTGCTTTCTATACCCAAAACTTTACATCGGTAGAATTAAACAATTCATTCTATCGCCAGCCAACCTTAGAAAATTTTATTAAATGGCGGGAAATTGTTCCAAAAAATTTCATTTTCTCAGTTAAGGCAAATCGGTTTTTCACGCACATGAAAAAGCTGAATGTAAACCGTGTAGACCTGGAAAGGTTCGTGGCATCATGCGCTGTACTTGGAGAAAAATTAGGCCGAATCCTTTTCCAGCTACCACCAAAATGGAAGTTGAATATCGAACGCTTAGAAAGATTTCTGAATTTGTTGCCAGCAGGTTATCGGTATGCATTTGAATTTCGCGATACTTCGTGGTACAACAATCAGGTATATGATACACTCAAGGCTTATAATTGTGCATTTTGTATTTATCATTTGGCCGGACATCAATCGCCACTTGCCGTCACCGCTGATTTCACTTACATAAGATTGCATGGCAGTGGCCAAAAGTACCAGGGAAGCTACGATTTGCAAAGCCTCTACACCTGGCTGGATTTTGCCAGTAAGCAGCTGAAAGAAAACAAATATGTGTACCTGTATTTTGATAACGATGAGAAAGCCTATGCCGCTTTTAACGCCATGCAGTTAGAAGGATTATTCCGGGAAAAAATTAAAATTTAATTTAACAGTCCTATTATTCTGGAATATTTTCTTCTCGGCATAGAGAAACCACAATAGTCGAATCACCATAAACGATTGTTATTGTCGTTACATTAATTTCCGCCTTTACACCTAACTTTGCTCAATTTCTTTAAGGCTATTCATCTTTTTATAAGCGAGAAAACCTTTAATGTCTTCGAAATGTTCGCGAACGCGTTTATTTCCAAATTCAAATACTTTTTGAGCCAGGCCATCAAGGAAATCCCTATCGTGCGAAACAAGAATCAGTGTACCGTCGAAATCTTTCAGTGCATCCTTAATAATATCTTTAGTTTTCATGTCTAAATGGTTCGTCGGCTCATCCAGAATTAACACATTAACGGGTTCTAACAGCAACTTTATCATTGCCAAACGTGTTTTTTCGCCACCAGATAACACCTTTACTTTCTTGGTTGTATCATCGCCGCTAAACATAAAAGCACCTAACAAATCCTTAATTTTAATCGTGCCATCGCTTAGTGGAATTTGGTCTATGGTTTCGAAAACCGTCAAACTTTCATCGAGTAAAGCAGCTTGATTTTGAGCGAAATAGCCGATTTTAGCATTGTGACCAACTTTCAATCCTCCTTCAAAGTCAATTTCGCCCATTATGGCTTTTATCATTGTCGATTTTCCTTCGCCGTTCTTACCCACAAAAGCTACTTTTTCCCCTCTCTCAATTACCATCGATGCTTTCTCAAAAACCGTATGGTTGCCATACGTTTTTGTAAGTTCTTCTACCATTACCGGATATTGACCAGAGCGTGGAGATGGTGGAAATTTTAAACGCAATGCCGATGTATCCACTTCATCAATTTCGATTACCTCAAGTTTTTCCAGCATCTTTACCCGCGATTGTACTTGCAAAGTTTTGGAATAAGTACCTCTGAATCTGTCTATAAATTCCTGATTATCTGCAATAAAACGTTGCTGCTCTTCATAGGCCTTTAACTGGTGTAATCTGCGATCTGCACGTAGTTGAAGATAATGGCTGTATTTCGCTTTGTAATCATAAATTCTGCCCATAGTAACTTCTATGGTGCGGTTAGTAATGTTATCTACAAAAGCACGGTCGTGTGAGATAACCATAACCGCTTTTGCCGAATTAACGAGAAAATCTTCCAGCCATTGTATACTTTCGATATCCATATGGTTGGTTGGCTCATCAAGTAAAATCAAATCGGGCTTTTTTAGCAGAATTTTTGCGAGTTCAATCCTCATGCGCCAACCTCCAGAAAACTCGGAAGTTTGCCTGGTAAAATCTTTTCGTTCGAAACCTAGGCCTTTCAATACTTTTTCTACCTCTGCATCATAATTTATTTCCTCAATCGAGTAAAATTTCTCACTCAGTTCCGATACCCGTTCAATAAGCTTCATGTAGTCGTCCGTTTCATAATCGGTACGGATGGTAAGCTGTTCATTCAGTTCGTCTAATGCTTTCTGCATCAGGTTTACCTCTTCAAATGCCTTCATTGTTTCCTCAAAAACAGTAACATTATCTTGTGTAAGCAAATGCTGAGGCAGATAGGCAATTACAGCTTCTTTCGGGCCGGTAACATTGCCGGAAGTTGGTTTGGTAGCACCGGCAATAATTTTTAGCATGGTTGATTTGCCTGCCCCGTTTTTACCCATCAGGGCAATTTTATCATTTTCGTTTATAGAAAAAGTTACGTCGCTGAAGAGCGTAGTTCCGCCAAACGAAACTGAAATATTATTTACATTAACCACTAAATGAGTATATTTAATTGAGCCGCAAAGATAGCAGAATTTGCATAAAATACCGATTGAAAGGAAAGCTATTCTATTTGCAAAAGCTCAAATTTCAGCGCTTTTTTCAGAGTTGTTTTTTGTTGAGCATAACTTATATCACCTTAGCTTCCGGAAAGTGCAAACACATGGCAGTCGCCTTTACCGAACTCATTGGGCAAATGACTTACCAAAATGACCGTCGTTTTTTGTTCCTCGAACAGGCTTTTCAACCGCGTTGTAATCCGTAATTTCAATTCAGAATCAAGCGCTGTAAAAGGTTCATCCAACAATAAAAAACGGGGTTTTGTAGATAAGGCCCTGAGTATGGCCAAACGTTGTTGCTGCCCGCCGGAAAGTTGTTTTGGATACCGCTTTCTGAACTGGTTCATTTCACCAAGTTCAAGTAAACTACTCATGTATGAGGCATCATTCGTACCAAATTTAAGATGCTGCTCAACCGTCATATTCGAGAAAAGCGCATAATCCTGAAATACAAAACCAACCTCACGTTCCTGAACTCTTTTCGAGAATTGTTTTTCTTTATCAAACCAAACTTCTTCATCAACTGAAAGCGTTCCGTTATCCGGGGTGGTTAAACCGGCAATAATTTTTAATAAGGTTGTTTTGCCTATCCCTGAAGGGCCAGAGATTTGTGTAATGGTATTTAGCCGGAAAGCCGTATCTACCTTAAGCCTGAAACCACCATACCTACCGCCGATCTGTTTTTCGATATTAATATTTATCATTCGAAGGGACTTTTAACAGCATTTCTGTTGAGCACAAAAACACCAATTACAATGATAAAAGTTATTGCAAAAAGAATAAGCGCATAAGCGTTGGCTGCGCTGTAATCCAACGTTTCAACGGCATCGTAAATTGCTATAGAAGCTACTTTTGTTTCTCCCGGAATGTTTCCACCTATCATTAAAACAACGCCAAATTCTCCCAGCGTGTGCGCAAAAGTAAGTACCGCGGCAGTAAATACAGCGGGTTTAATGTTTGGCAAAAGCACGTAAAAAAAGGTTTTCATTTTGGATTTGCCCATAACATAAGACGCTTCTGACATAGATTTTGGCAGGTGAGAAAAGGCTGCCTTTAGCGGACTGACCATAAATGGAAGGCTATAAATAATCGATGCCAGTATAAGGCCTTTAAAAGAGAAAACGAGCTGCAGGTTGAAATGCTGATGCAACCAGATGCCGAATGCATTGTTCGGACTAAACGCGATTAGCAGATAAAAACCAAGTACTGATGGTGGCAAAACCAGCGGCATGGTTATAAATGCCTCAATAATCAGCTTAAAAATATTTTGTTTACGCGACAGCCAGTAAGCAACTGGTATCCCGATAAAAAGTAAAAAAATTGTTGTTATCGTGGCAAGCTTAATGCTCAGCCAAATCGGCTCCATTTCCATCTGTTAACTGTTATTATTTTGGAAGGTGATAACCATTATTCGAAATGATTTTTCGTGCGGATGCTGAGGATAGATAATCGTAAAATTTCTTTGCATGACTATTGCCCGATTTTTCGCTTGATTTTAGTAAGATAACTCCCTGCTCAATTACATTGTAACTTTTGGCCTCAACCCTCGCCCATTGAAACCCGGATTTACCAGTTTTTTCGTATAGAAACGATTCTGTTGTAAAAGCGATGTCGGCAACCTTCGTTTGCAGGTAGTTATTTACCTGAGCAATACTTTCTCCGAATACGAGCTTTTTATTAACCTTGTTGTCCAAACCGTAATATTTTAAAGCTTCTGCTGCAGCCTTGCCATATGGTGCAGTTTTTGGGTTTGCTATGGCAATTGTTTTCACCCCTTCAGTCGCCAACATTGTTTGCCATTTTTTAAAATCGCCGCCGGCAAAACCACAAACTATTAAACTACCTAACGCATAAATTTTAGGCTTCGCAACGCCCAATCCCTCACTGTACAGTTTCTTCGGAAATTCATTATCAGCTGATAAAAAGACCTCGTAAGGTGCTCCATTCATAATTTGGGCCGTTAGTTTTCCCGATGCGCCAGTAATTGCTTCAGTTTCTATGCCGGTTCTTTTTCTAAAATCGGCTTGCAATTTTTTAATTACGCCCTGCGCATTAGCAGCTACCGCGATACGCAGTTTCTGAGCAGCTGAATCAAAACTTGCAGTAATTAAAGCCAGCGTAAAAATACTGAAACAAAGATATTTTAATTTTATCATGGCAATAAAATTTGTGGTTATGTTATTTCGCGATGGCTATTTTCATGCTAACAACCTGCCTCATGCACCTGGCCGCCCTTTTATCATTTTGCACTACAATTTTAAAGGGTCCCTCAGAAGTTTCGAGCGGCACATCATCAATCGTATCAGCGAGTATAATTTTATTATCGGTGAAGTCAGAATCTAACTCGGCAAGCGCAAAAACAACCTGATAACCATCACTGGCCGTTGCGATAACATATTTTTTCAGGTTTTCCCCATGAAGTTCCTTTCCTGTGCTTGCCCCGGCTGCAGATAGTAACGCAGAGAGCAAAACTCCTGAATATTGGTGTTCTTTATTATTTTTATCCTTCCTGATAACCGTTATTCTTGGCATTTTTTTTAAATCGGCCTGATCTAAAGAAAGCGGTTTTGAAAGCGCCCCACTAATTTTTACTTTGCCTTTTTCTTGTGCAACGGCAATAGAAACCGTGCCCAAAATAAGGAATAGCGTAATAATCGCAGAGGAGAAATGGTTTTTCATGTTGAATTATTGAGGAGATTTGAGATATGCTTCCTTGCAAAGGTAAAATCTGTAAGGAAAATAAAGCATGCGGTACAATCTTTTTTTTCTTGCTTTAACTTTGGGCCGGCTATTCCAGTTTTAGTTGTGTTATATTCGGGAGTGCATTGAATTTAAAACACTACAATAAAGCAACCTGTTATATCGATACAAATTAGACAACAACCTTTGATTTCGGCACTATTTACGTTAATTTTAACCGGAGCATTTATTTTTCCCGTTTACACTACCCTATGAAAGAAATTGCAGACATCATTCTCGCTAATAAAAACGCCATTAAAGAAAACCGAAAAGCGGCCCTGGCTACCGTTGTAAAGGTCGAAGGTTCATCTTACAGGCGTCCGGGAGCAAGAATGCTTATCACCGACGATGGCAATTTAACCGGTGCAATAAGCGGTGGATGTTTGGAAGGCGACGCACTTCGGAAAGCATTGTCTGCAATCCATCAGGGAAAAAATAAACTCGTTACTTACGACACAACCGATGAAGATGATGCGAAATTTGGTGTTCAACTGGGCTGCAATGGCATTGTACACATTCTTTTCGAACCAATTTTTAACGAAGAGGCTATAAATCCCATCGAAGTTTTGAAAGCCGCAAACGGTAGAAGGGAAAATTGTGTAGTAGCGACATTATTTTCCATTGAACAAAAAGAGCAGCCGGGAACTGCACTATTATTTAGAGAAAATGGGTGCCTGGAAAAACTGCCTGCCGAAATTTCGGGAGCCGTAAAAAATGATTCATTTGATGTCTTGAAACTACAGATATCACGGTTCGAAAATTATTCAATCGCTGGAAATGAGTTTGATGCCTTTCTTGAATTTGTCCCTCCTCCTGTTCAGCTTATTATTGCAGGTGCAGGAAACGATGCACAACCATTAGCCGAAATGGGGAATATATTAGGATGGGAAGTGATTGTAGCCGACGGACGACAGACACATTGCTCAACTCAAAGATTCCCTAAAGCAAAACAAGTTTTAGTGGTCAAACCAGAGCAACTTTTACCACAAATAGAAATGGACGGACAAACCGCTTTCGTACTTATGACGCACAATTATAATTATGATTTAGCGCTTTTAAAGTTACTTCTGGAAACTAATGCACCGTACATTGGCACGCTCGGCCCAAAAAAGAAGCTAATCAGAATGCTTGAGGAACTTAATAAAGTTGAAGAGGAATTTAGGGTACATGGACCAATTGGATTAGACATAGGCGCAGAAACTGCCGAAGAAATCGCGATTTCCATTATTGCTGAAATTAAGGCAGTGCTTACAGGCGCTTCGGCAGGAATGCTCAAAGAGAAGAAAAGTCCGATTCATATCTATGATTTGAAACAGAATTAATGGGTGTAGCAATCATTATATTGGCGGCAGGTAATTCTGCCCGGCTCGGTAAACCCAAACAACTGCTTACTTTTGGCAGAAATACTTTGCTGAATAATGTCATTTCTGAAGCACTGAAAACACAATTCAGGCCAATAATTGTTGTACTTGGTGCTTACGAAAACGAAATTAAGGCGGCGACCATAGAAACTGACGTTATATTTGTATTGAATGAAAACTGGGAAAACGGAATGTCTTCCAGTATTTCAATTGGCTTACAGGAGGCGTTGAAGGCTAATGCTGAACTCGAAAGTGTAATTTTGGCCGTTGCCGACCAGGTTTACCTGAACGCAGCAATATTTGAGCAGTTAGTTAGTACAAAGCAGCAAACCGATAGTAGCATTATTGCTTCTGCCTATTTGCATACAAAGGGAACGCCTACTTTATTTGATAGAACACACTTCGAAGAACTGCTCAACTTAAAAGGTTCGGATGGTGCAAAAAGTATAATAAAACGTAATCTGAATGATATTGTTACAATTCCTTTCGATTTAGGTGCGGTTGACATTGATACAGAAACAGATTATAACAATTTAATCAACAATAAATGATAGCAGATTCGTTTGGAAGAGTGCATGATTATTTGCGGATATCATTAACTGATAATTGCAATTTCCGCTGTTTTTATTGCATGCCGGAAGAAGAATATGATTTTACGCCAGCCTCAAGATTAATGCAGCCTGCTGAGGTGCTTGCACTTGCAAAGATTTTTGTAGAACAAGGGGTAAAAAAGATTCGTTTAACCGGCGGAGAACCACTTGTGCGAAAAGATGCCGCGGAAATAATCTCGGCACTCGGAAAACTTCCTGTTGAGCTTGTAATAACCACCAACGGAACCCGCATTGCAGAAATGTTGCCAGTGCTAATTGAAGCAGGCATTAAAACGGTAAATATCAGCCTGGATACCCTCCAGCCTGAAAAATTCTTTATGATTACCAGACGCGATGTTTTCCATCAGGTAAGAAGCAATATAGAATTATTATTACAGCACAAAATAGTCGTAAAAATAAACATGGTAGTGATGAAAGGCCTCAATGATGGTGAAATTAAAGACTTTATCAATTGGACTAAACATAATCCAATTCAGATTAGGTTTATAGAATTTATGCCTTTTACAGGAAATAAGTGGACAAGCAACAAGATGTTTTCATTGCAGGAAATTTTAGACGTTGTAGAAAAAAGCTTTGTGGTTTTACCTGTAGAATCTTCTCCTAACGATACCGCGAAACATTTTATGATTCCTGGTCACGAGGGTTCTTTCGCAATAATAAGCACCATGACTGCCCCATTTTGCAGCACTTGCAACCGCATGCGTTTAACTGCCGATGGAAAGTTAAAAAACTGCCTTTTCTCCGATGGGGAAACCGATTTGCTCCACGCATTGAGAAACAAAGAAGATGTGCTTCCATTAATCATGTCTTCAATATGGAGCAAGAAAAAAGAACTCGGCGGACAATTAGTTGCGAATTTTGAAAACCTTGATACAGAAGCAATTAAAAACCGTAGCATGATCACAATCGGAGGATAAATGATAAGTGTTGAAGAAGCAAAAAAGCTTATTAATGAGCATACGCCGCATTTAAAACCAATTGTGAAAGCCCTCAGTCAGGCTTCAAATCATGTTCTTGCAGAAGATGTGTACGGGGCTTATGACATTCCGGCTTTCAGGCAATCGTCTATGGATGGCTACGCTATTAGCTTTGAAAGTACAAAAATTGAACTCGATTTGGTTGGAGAAATGGCCGCCGGAACGGAAAAAATGCTGTCTTTAAAACCTGGCGAGGCCATCCGGATTTTTACGGGAGCTCCACTCCCTGAGGGCGCAGACACGGTTATCATGCAGGAAAAAGTTATCAAAACTGGAAATAAAATCCAGGTAAATGATGAAAAACTCACATCTGGCGCCAATGTTCGGCCGGTTGGTGCAGAAATTAAAGCAGGTGAACTCGCCATTGAAAAAGGGAATGTGCTCAGCCCAGCGGCATTGGCATTTTTAGCAGGTATCGGAATTTATGAAGTAACGGTTTTCCCAATGCCGAAAATTTCCATAATTCTAACAGGTAATGAGTTGCAAAAACCCGGACGACCACTAAAATTCGGTCAGGTTTACGAATCGAACTCTTACTCGCTTTCGGCTGCGTTGAAGAACGAAGGCATTACGGATATCGAAATTTTAAATGCCGAAGATTCTTTAGAAAAACTTACTGATGTGTTTGAAAAAGCTTTACAAGCTAGTGATGTTGTATTGCTGACCGGCGGTGTAAGCGTGGGCGATTATGATTTTGTTCTCCAGGCTTCGGTAGCTTGTGGAGTAGAACAACTATTTCATAAAGTGAAACAAAAGCCGGGCAAACCTTTATTTTTCGGCAGGCAAGCGCAGAAAATTGTTTTTGGTTTACCCGGAAATCCGTCTTCGGTGCTAAATTGCTATTATAACTACCTGGTACCGGCGATAAAAAAGCTTTCGGGTAAGGCAGTTCATTTGAAGGAAATTAAAGCAGTGTTAACTCATGATTACAAAAAACCCGGTGGCCTAACTCATTTCTTAAAAGGAAATTATCGCGATGGTAAAGCAACGCCCCTGGCTGCACAAGAATCCTATCGCTTAAGTTCGTTTGCCATAGCAAATTGTTTAATTGAGCTTCGCGAAGCACAAGAAAGTTTTAATGCCGGCGATGTTGTAACCGTAATCTTGATTTGAAAATAGAAAAAATGCATATAGAAATAATCAGCTTTGGAAAAATTTCGGAATTGATGGATAATCAAACCATCGAAATTGAAGGCGTTGGCAATACTGATGAACTGCAACAATATCTGGAGAAAAAATATCCAGCCCTGAAAGAAATGAAATACAAACTGGCTTTAAATAAAAACATTGTCCAGCAAAATGCTCAACTTAAAAACCACGACTGCATTGCGATAATGCCACCATTTTCGGGAGGTTAAAATGAATACAGACAGATATCAAAGGCAAATTATTTTGAAGGGTTTCGGCAACGAGGCACAGAAAAAGCTTAGCAAAGCAAAAATACTGGTCGTTGGTGCAGGTGGTTTGGGTTGCCCTGCCCTGCAGTATCTGGCCGCGGCCGGCGTGGGTTGTATTGGCATTGCAGACCATGATGTTGTAGAAATTTCCAACCTTCACCGGCAGGTATTGTTTGGCCTGGCGGATGTCGGATTATTGAAGGTTGATGTAGCAGCCAACCGGATTAAGCAACTTAACCCCGATGTAAAAGTTGATTTCTACCCCATTTCAATCGACAAATTAAATGCACTGGAAATTATAAGTAAATATGATTTAGTATTTGATGGAACGGATAATTTCGAATCCAGATACATTATAAACGATTCCTGCACAGCATTAAAAAAGCCTTTGGTGTTTGCAGCTGTTTCGGGTTTTGAAGGGCAGTTAGCTGTTTTTAACTTAGATGATGAACGAGGAATTAATACCAATTACCGCGATTTATTCCCAGTACCGCCAAAGGCTGGAGAAATTCCAAATTGTGCAGAAAACGGGGTTCTTGGCATAGTTCCTGGTGTTATCGGCACCATGGCTGCCGGCGAAATCATCAAAATAATTACCGGAATTGGGAAACCTCTGGCGAACCGACTGGTTCATTACAACATGCTCACTCAACAACAATATGAAATTACGATTTCACCCTCCGATGAATATAGAAAGATGAACTCCGAAGCCGATTTTATCGAAGTGCACAAACCTAAGTTAACCGAAAATTATATTGAGATCGATGTGGATGAGATGAATGCTTTGCGTACTCGTCCCTCAACTTTGGTAATCGATGTTCGCGAGCGACACGAATTTCCGCGGTTAAATACTAGTGTGTACAGGCAAATACCGATGTCAGAGTTCGAAAGCTTTGCAACATCCGTTATCAATGAAGAAAACATTGTTTTAATTTGCCAACATGGTGTACGCAGTATAGGCGCAGCAGAAATCCTACATCAAAAATATAAAGGAACAAAAAACATATTCAGCCTAAAAGGCGGCATTGCCAAATGGCGGAATTATTTTTTAAACCAGTAAGATGAGCGAAAAAAAAATTAAAAACATATTTGTAGCCGGGCCAATAACGCCCGATTTCATTGCGAAGAGTATCGCCAATCACGGCTCTAAAACAGGTATTGGTGGTCACAGCATTTTTATGGGCCAGGTGCGGATGGACGAAATAGACGGAAAGCTGGTTTCTGCAATAGATTACACCGCGTACGAAGCACTGGCCTTAAATAAGATGCACGAAATCAGGGAGGAAATTTTTAGCAAATATCCGCTCAGTTGCATGCACATACACCACAGTTTGGGCGAAATTACGGCCGGCGAAATTTGCCTTTTTGTATTCACCTCATCAAAACACAGAAAACCTGCAATTGATGCCTGTAACGAGCTTGTAGAAAGAATTAAGGCCGAACTGCCGATTTGGGGAAAAGAGATCTTTGCAGATTCATCGCATCAATGGAAGGAAAACATTTAATATGGTAAACATCACTAAAAAATCCAATACCTTACGCAAAGCAATTGCAAGTGCAGCTTTATCCGTTTCTAAACAGGAAACAATTGATGCGGTTGTTAACAGAACCGTGCCTAAGGGCGATGTGTTCGAATTTGCCCGGGCGGCCGGCTTGTTCGCGGTAAAAAAAACAAGTGATGTTATTCCAGATTGCCATCCCCTGCCTATAGAATACACAGGCATTACATTCGAAATCAACGGCTTAGAAATACAAATTTTCGTTGAAGTGCATACCATTTATAAAACCGGAGTTGAGGTTGAGGCGATGCATGGCGCTTCGGTTACTGCATTAACGATGTACGATATGCTAAAGCCGATTGACAAAGGCATCGAAATAAGAAATGTAAAACTGCTGGAAAAGTCTGGAGGAAAATCGGATTTGAAGCATAAAAAGTTTCCAGAACTTAAAGCTGCCGTTGTAGTTTGCTCTGATTCTGTTTTTGAAAAACGAAGCGAAGACCAATCGGGCAAAGCCGTAATTGCACGACTCGATCAGTTCGGGATTGATACCCTTAAGTATGTAATTGTTGCTGATGAAGTTGAAGAAATTCGAAAGCAGGCAAATGCGCTGGCTGGCGCTGAACATCAACTTTTAATTTTTAGCGGGGGAACAGGTTTATCGCCACGCGATGTTACGCCCGAAGCCATCCTACCACTTCTCGACAAAAAAATTGATGGAATTATGGAAACCGCGAGGCGTTATGGCCAGGAACGTATGCCATTTGCCATGTTATCAAGAGGCGTTGCAGGTTTTATTGGCGGAACACTTATTTTAACGCTGCCAGGCTCAAAAAACGGCGTCGAAGAAACAATCGACGCCCTTTTTCCACAAATATTACATCTCTTCAAAATTAATAAAGGCCAAAAACATTAATCGTTCGTAACCCGCGATTTCTCAAGGTGTTAACTGTTAAAGCTCTTTTAATAAAGATTGTATAGATGCTCTCTTCTGATAATTAGGGTCAAAATGCACAAATTTTATCTTGCCAGTACGATTAATGATGTAGGTTGCAGGGACAGGAAGCGTGTGCCGCGTGTTGCCATTGTTCGCTTCTAAATCGATACCGTAGCCTTTGTACTTTGAAAATGTTGCGTCGTCCATCGTAAAATTTACGCCGTAGGCTTTCATAATCTCGTCGTTTTTATCTTGAATAATCGAAAAGCCTGCACTGGTTTTCTTTATTGTTTTCGCAATATTTTCACTCGTTTCTGGCGTAACACCAATAACATAAGCATTTTTAGCGGTAAGCATTTGCAACGAATCCTGTAGTTCCTTAACGTGTTTATTGCAATATGGACACCACTGACCACGGTAGAAAAACACCACGACAGATTTATGCTCCTTTAGCAAGGATTTTAGCGTAATCTTTTTACCATTTTGATCTACACCACTAAAAGCCGGGGCATTTATTCCGGCCGATAATCCCTTTTGAGCATTTGCATTTAATACCGTTGCGGTAAAAAGCGTAATAATTAGTACAATTCTTTTCATAATATATTTTAAAAATTAGCGGGGGATTATTTTTCAATCCCACGCCTGTTTTACATTTTACTTTTCGACATTTTATCTTTCGACATCGCAGATTTCCCTGCGTTTGTTTTTTTTGCTCGAATCTGCTTTCATTTTCGACATTTTGCCTTTCTCCATTTTCTTCTTCTCCACTTTGTCTTTGCTCATCTTCGACATTTTTTCTTGCTGTGGACCATAAGCAAAACTTGGTAAAGAAACGGATAAAACAACCAGAGCTGAGAAGAAAAGCTTCATGGTAGCTTTTAGGAATTGATTTTTCATGTTACTGAGTTTTTGTTTCCAGCTTAGTCGCCGTACATCAAAACTCCTTACAAATCCTTTAATTTTTATTCATTTCGCTTTCAATTCGCTCCTTCAGACTTATTTTAAACTGGTCATCAAGCTTGAGATTATTAGCCTCAAAACCAGCAATCAAGCGATTAACCAACATGCTTTGGTGTTGGTACGTTTTGCAAACAGAACATCCGGCAAGGTGTATCTGCAACTGTAGATTTTCTGCGGCAGAAATTTTCCCAAACATTTTTTTCTCTATTAAAAAAGTTGCCTGCCGGCAATTGTACATTATTTTTTTAAGTGTTCCGGTCATCATCAGTTCCAATATTTTTGAAGGCATGCCCTCAGGTTTAGTTTTGTGCGATGCATAATTACCCAAAAATTGGCATCTGTAATTTTTAATTCAAGGCAAATTTTTTCCGATGCTGAATCATCCATATGTTTCATGGAAAAAACCGAGAACCATAATGGAGGCAATTTTTTAAGGCAACCATCTAATATGGCGCCGAGTTCCTTCATCATCAAAGGGTTGTCTGTTTCAACACCGAAAGCTTTCGGCGCATGTAAAGCATTCCAATGCCCGTTTTCATTATCGAAGAAATCCTGTTGTTCTCTTTCAGAATGCGCTATTTCACGTAAGCCTTTCGAAGCCTGTTTCCGGTAAAAATCTGCAATCTTATTCCTCAATATCGCCGTTAGCCATGTTTTCTCGCTACTTTCTCCCCTAAAAACCTTTAGTTGCTGCAATGCAGCTAAAAAAGTATCCTGCACTATATCTCTGGCAATTTCCTCGTCCCTCAGTTTTGAAACCGCAAAATGATAAAGGTAATCAGCATAGGTGTCAACCCAATTTACAGGATCGCTAATATTTTTATCGCCCGCAATGAAGTCTTGTTTTTCTTGAGCCATTTTTTTGATTACATTGTATAAATATAATGCTTAACCCTTTTAGTCGCACCAAACTTGAATACCTTACAATATATTTTGTTTTTTGTAAGGAGTTTGCCAAGGCTGCGACTAAGGCGTAAAATGGCGCTGATGTTTAAGCAAACAATTAATTTCCTGAACTGTCTGCGGTGGCAATCCAGAGATAAAATTCCGTACATCTAATAAAAACCAATGAAAGAAATCAAGGAAAAACATGCTTTTTTAATGCGATGGACTCATTGGGTAAATTTCCCGGTGCTTTCTGTTATGATTTGGAGTGGGATTTTTATCTACTGGGCGAACGATGCCTATGGAATTTCGATATTCGGCGTTACCTTTATTAAGTTTTTTCCGGAATGGTTTTACAACTATTTTCACGTACCACAGCGTTTGGCAGAAGGCATGGCTTATCACTTCCTGTTTATGTGGTTCTTTTTCATCAATGGCTTGCTTTACATCATTTACACCATTTTTTCTGGTGCGTGGCGAGAACTTATTCCGCAGAAAAAATCATTTAAAGAAGCGTGGCTGGTTTTGCTGCATGATTTGCATATTAGAAAAACTGTACCGCCGCAAAATAAATACAATGCAGCACAAAGAATTGCATACAGCGCAATTATAGTTATGGGTTTTGGTTCTGTTATAACCGGACTCGCCATTTACAAACCAGTGCAATTTTATTGGCTTTGCTGGCTTTGCGGGGGCTACCACTTCGCAAGAATAATTCATTTTACGCTCACTATTGGATATGTATTGTTCTTTTTAATACATATTGTTCAGGTTGCGCTTGCAGGATGGAACAATTTCCGCTCGGTTATTTCGGGCTTTGAAGTTGTGGATCATGGTTCAAAAATTACAGAAGAAAATAATACTGAAGATGGAAAAACCCATTAAAGAAAAGGTAAAGATGCCGCTTACTGTTGAGCAGAAAATAAAGCGCCGGAATTTTATTTCCTTTACAACATTTCTTGCCTTGGGCGGTGGTGCATTCGCAGGCTGGAAGTGGCTGCTGCACTCGCCCGAAGAAATACCTGGCGTTACCGGAGGCGCAAAAGCACCATTGAGAAGGGCTTTAAATAAAACCGAACTTTTCTTTCGCAACTTTTTTAGCAATGGCCACCTGGCAAAAACTTATCCAAAAGAAAGGGCAGCAAAAAAAGTTCGTATAAATAGCCTTATCGGCATAGAAGACGACGAAAGTTTTGACGAAAAAAACTGGAAACTCGAAGTAAAAATCTCGCCGTTGCAATCAATTAAAATAGGCATTGAAGAAATAAAAGCTTTGCCTAAAACCGAGCTCATTTTTGATTTTAAATGTGTTGAAGGCTGGGATCAGATACAACATTGGGGAGGCGTTCGACTTAGCGATTTTTTAACACATTTTAAGCTTGATGGTCTTGCAGAAAACAACTATATGGGTCTCGAAACGCCCAATGGTGCTTATTACGTTGGTTTGGAGCGTGACAGCGTGTTGCATCCGCAAACCATTTTGGCTTACGAAATGAACGGACAACCAATAACTGCCGCACACGGGGCACCGTTAAGATTAATCATTCCAGTTAAGTATGGCATCAAGAATTTGAAAAGAATCGGGTTAATGTCATTCAGCAACAGTCGCCCACATGATTATTGGGCAGAGCAGGGCTACGATTACTATTCGGGCTTATAGAAAAAGCGTTCGCTTAATTGCTTCAAAAAAATATCCATCGGATGTTTCAAGCAAACACGGCCTAAAATTAATAATCTAAATCTTTTTTAAACCTTGGTTTTCCAGACAATGTTATTTAAGTAACGCATAAAATCGGTGTTTACAAAAATAATACAAGATGAGAAAATACAAGATTGGAATTATTGGATATGGCGGCTTCGGCAGGTTTTTACATTATTGGTGGTCAAAGCTTGATGAAGTAGAAGTTATCGCAATTGCCGAATCTGGAAAAGGTTTCGAGAGCGCTAACAGCTGCAGAATTTATTCGAATTGGAGAGAATTAATAAACGATCCTGAAATTGATATTGTAAGCATTGTTACGCCACCGGGGCTACACGCTGAAATGGCCTGCGAGGCAATGAAAGCGGGCAAACATGTGCTGCTCGAAAAACCTGTTGCAATTACCGAAGAGGGTGGCAACCAAATTATAGAAACTCAAAAAGAAACCGGCAAGGTAATAACGGTTGACCACATGATCCGTTACAATCCTATTATCCAGTCTTTCATGGAATTAAGCCGGAATAATGCATTTGGCAAGCTCAGACAAGTCGTTGTAAATAATTATGCCCAAGATGAAGCCCTACCGGCAGGCCACTGGTTTTGGAACAAAGCGCTGTCAGGCGGCATACTGGTAGAGCACGGGGTGCATTTCTTTGACATCGTTAATGCAATTGGAAACCAGCAATATAAGGAAGTTTATGGTTCCTCAAGTTCTCGGAATGAACAGCAAACCGACCGCGTAGCTGCTTTAGTTTTATATGATGAGGGCTTGATTGCGAGCTATTACCATGCCTTTTCTGGTCCGGGTTTATTTGAACAAACAACGATACAGCTGGCCTTTGACCTTGCAAGGATAGAAATTGAAGGCTGGATGCCGATGAAAGGATCTTTAAAAGCTTTAGTTAATGACGAAACTAAAAATAAATTGAGTGCTATTCCGGGCTGGAACGCCACAGTTGAAAGTCCGTTGAGTTCGTTAAGAGATGTTTCGAGGCCAGAAGGTTGGGGTGATACCGATGTTCCTGAAGAACACAATTCGATTAATTGTGGCGGAATAACCTATGATGTAGACGAGATGGTTTCAGGCACTTTTGAAATTAATCAAACCAAGGGGAAGTTTACGGAAAGTGTGTTCAGTCAATCATTCTAGACATCACAAAAAAAATCGAAAATCAGGATCACCAACTAAAAATAACGGTAGAAGACGCTTTCGAAAGCCTGAAGATTGCACTTCTTGCTTCGAAATAACCTGGGTTCAAAACAAACCAGAATTTAGCGCATGCAAGCAGCGACTAAAATACGCGGATACCACAGCATAAATACCTGATGTTCTAACTGCTAAAACATGACGGCATTTATCAGGTTTTTCTAATTAGTAAATTAAGATGCCATGAATATGAAAAAGGATCAACAAAGTGCAGACGACCACGAAGAAGTTAAGAACGCAAATATTGGCTTACAAGCCTTTAGTGAGGAAGAGGAGGACGTAAGCGGTGGACAACTTGGCGGACTAAAAGAGGATGGAGACAATGTTGTGCCCAGCGAGCAGAATCCGGTTGAGACCGTTAGCACGCAACAATTAGACAAAAAATGATTTTAGCCAGAAGCTGATGTTGAATGCATTTCTTATCAAATGCGAAAAAAAAAATATTAAAAACTTCAACTTTTACTATGAGTATCATACCTAGAAAATTACATGGAATAATCGATTACGTGTGGACAACTGTGATGTTTGAGATGCCTTTTTTGTTGGGATTTGCAAGCGTAACGCCAGCAGCCGCATGTTTTTTCATCGCAGCTTTAAGTACTTTAATCATCTCTCTTTTCACAAACTATGAAGTCGGCGTTTGGAAAAGGCTCCCAATGGCTTTCCATCTCGATATGGATATGGCGCTCGGCCTCACACTCGCAATTTCGCCCTGGCTTTTTGATTTTTACCAGCAGGTGTTTTGGCCACACGTTTTAATGGGCGTATTTGCCATCGTAGCAGGCTTTGTAAGTGAAAGTAACTCACTAATTACCAACATTAATGAAGATTTTAATGGGTAGTCATCTTTAGCGATTGACTAGGGTCTCGCGTCAACACAAAACTTTATCGCCAACCATAATGTTATTTTCATAGCCTATAAAAAGGCTAAAATGTTATCAATTATTTCGAGTAACAACTTGATAAGGTTTGTCGGTTAAAAGCCTTCGGCTGGTTACCGGCATTTTGTTAATCATATTTACATCCTGATGAAACCAATTTCAATTTGGGCGGCAAATGCCCAGTCAGAACTAAAACAACTCGAACCAGCAGCAGAGATTTCTAAGGCACTCGCCTTATCTGTGTATTTAACAAGTGATACACTTTGGCTGGTAAAAGAATGGCCTAATGGAAAACGCATCGGTTTCCGTACAGCTTTTTCACCCTCAGGCAAAATCAGCATTAAAAAAATTGATCACAAGGAAAATGAGGTCAGGATCATGTTAGCCTGTTCTACCATTATCCATGAAGTAACTGTACACTATGACGATGAAGCACCGTATTTTAGATATACGGTATGCGCAACTCCAAAAATTCCGCTGTTCATTCCCTACTGGCCGAAAGATATCCTTAGTTTCGACGAAAAGGGTAACATTAATCAGGATTGCAAAATCCATACACAGCAACGAGGTACGCGTTCGGGTATATTATTTTTTAACGATTCCGATTCGGGCTCTGTGTTCTATTTTCAAAATCTTACCGCATTAAATCCCTATTGTGAAACGGCAAAATGTAGCGCAGGCGCGACGGTTGGAGGTACATGGCCGGAAATCGGTTTTTCGTTACCAGCAACAACTGAACCTTTAGAAAAGGGTAAAACTTACACTTTCAGCGATGCTTTCATAAGCCTGTCAGACCAGCAACCAGATAACCCGGTTAACATTGCAACCGAATATTTAAACCGGCTTGCAGACATTTACATTAAACTTCCCCGTCCCGAACGTTTTTACCACAACTGGCTTGATACGGTAGAAAATGGGCTTAAAGACCTCACTTACCATAAAGGTTGCTGGACTTTCGCGGGCGGCCACAGTTATTTAAGCGCTTATGTGGCAGATTATAAAACTCCACCAGAGGTGATGGTTCAGCTGGCTGTACTAATGCCAATGCTCGAATACCTCGATTGGAAGGGAGAAAAAAACCACGTGCTGGTGGATGAGCTGCGAGCTGGCCTGGAGGATTTTTACCAGGAAGATATGGGCACCATTGTAAGGTGGTTGCCAGCGGCAGAGAAGAACTTGGATCACTCCGAGGAACAAAAAAAACCAAGGGTGATGGACGCCTGGTACCTTCATCATCCCTTGATGAATCTGGCCCGACTTAGCGAGCGGGGTGATAAAAATGTAAAGGATATCTTATTCAAGTCGGTTGAATACGCTATGAAGGTGGCGAAAAAGTTTAATTATGAGTGGCCGGTATTTTACCAAATGGATACTTTGGATATAATTGAGGCAGAAACTGCTGATGGTGAGGGTGGCGAAAAAGATGTGCCTGGCACGTATGCTGATTTGATGTTAAGGATGTGGAAAATCACGGGTGAGAAAAGGTTTTTTGATGAGGCCAGGAAAGCCGCAGCCAAATTGCAGGGCAAGAGTTTCGAGCTATTTTACCAGGCAAATAACACCGCATTTTCGGCTGGTGCCATGATTAGGCTGTATAAAGAAACTCAGGATAAAACCTTTCTCGAATTAAGCTACGTGTGTTTAGCCGCCCTTTTTGATAACGTTCAGCTTTGGGAATGTGATTATGGCAATGCTAAAAACTTCCCTACGTTTTTCGGGGTTTTTCCACTTAAGGATGCTCCTTACACCGCCGCCTATGAAGAGCAGGAGGTCTATTCCGCACTGCACGATTATATAGATGAAGTGGAAGGTTTAGAAATTCTTCCTTCCATAAGGTTGCTTATAGCAGAGTTTATCAGGCATATGGTTGGCCGTGTGGCATACTATTATCCACCGATGTTAAAGCCAGATATGCTGGCAAAGGAGATTAAAACGGGAGAAATTGATCCAAAGCTTTGGATTGCGCTTGAAGATCTACATGATGGCTGGGAAGAATCGGGGGAAGTTGGACAGGAGGTTTACGGAGCGGGCATTGCATTTGGGGTAATTCCTAACCAATATTTCAGGATTAAAAATGAATCGTTCATTCTTTTTTGCGACTATCCAATTCAGAAATTTCAAAATCGTCAAAAATCTATCTCCTTCAACACCGGCGGTGATAACCGATTGAGCTGCAGAGTAATCATTCTGTTCCAGGAAACTGAAGAAACAGCGCAAAGCCGGTTCGAAGTTTTGGTGAGGAAAGAAAAAGTTTCGCCGGTAAAGAGCAATTCAGACATGCTCGAATACAACATTTCCGGAAATGAAAAGGTTAAAATAAGCTGGTAGTCAGTAAAGGGTAACACACTGATCAGCGGATGACCAGTGTGTTTGAAAATTTTATCAAGCTTTACATTCCTTGCTCATTTACATGGTTAAGGCAACAAACACGGCTCCGGTTTCCTTCTTGTTTTGTGCGGTTTCAAATGCTTTGTTAATTTCATCTAAAGAGAAGGTATGGGTAATCATTTTCTTCGCGTTGATTTTGCCTTTCGCCAAAAGGTCCAGGCAAATGGTCATTTCCGGATAAATTCCCCAGAACCCGTAACTGGCGCTTGGGATTATTGTGATCCCTGATTTCTGTACTTGCTGCCAATCCATCGAAATGGAAACGTCGCCGTTTTCGAAACCACCAACGATGACCACTTTGCCACCAATCCTAGTGAAAGATAGCGCCTGTGGTAATGTTATTGGCATAGAGGGCCCACCTGCACACTCAAATGTAATGTCGGCACCTCTTCCCAGCGTAAATGTTTTTAAACGTGAAAGTGCATCTTCCTGCTCGATATTTACGACTTCATCTGCCCCAAGCGCTGTTGCCATTTCTAGTGCACTGGGCACAACGTCGAACAAAACTACATCTGCACCTGATGCTTTTGCAAGCTGTAACTGAGCCAAACCAATCGGACCACCGCCAATAACGGCCACTTTATTGTTTAGGCTTAGTCCGCTTAACTGCTGCGCATGCAAACTTACTGCAAAAGTGTCGAGAAGCGTTGCTTCCTCATCGCTCACGTTGTCTGGAAGGATGTGAAACTTTGTAGCCGGGCCAATCAGGTATTCTGCAAAAGACCTTGATATTGTTTCCATTCTAACTTTATACAAATTCGGACAAAGGTTATATTGTTGCACGCGGCACCAATCGCAATCACCATCGCCCAATAGCGTTTCTACAACTACTCTATCGCTTGGTTTAACATTTTTTACAGCACTACCAACTTCCACTACCTCTGCGGCGAGCTCATGGCCCATAATCTTACATTCCAGTTCAGGTTCATGTTTCTTCCAATGCCTGAGGTCGGTTCCACAAATTCCGGAGACTTTAATTTTTGCCAGCACCCAGTCTTGCGCTGGTATTTCCACTCTATCTACTTCCTGCACATCGAAAGTTCCATCCGGCTTTTTCAGTGCTGCTTTCATCTTTTTGCTCATGCTATTAATTTTAACGTTAATATTTAATCATTAGGGCTACTACGAGTACTTTCTTCCAGAAACTGCAGGCATGTTGGCGAACTTATTTCAGCTACCACGCCCAAATAAGTCAATTTGCCATTTTCGGGTATAATTTGAAACGAGGTGACCGAATTGCCTTGCTCGTTTGCGGAGAGCAGGTATCTTCCCGAAGGGTCTAATGCCAGACAACGCGGACTTTTACCACCAGAAGGGATTCTTTGTGTCTCCTGGAGCGCACCGCTTTTCTGATCAATTGAAAATATCACAATTTCGTTTACATCGCCGCGGTTGCTTGCGTAGAGATATTTGCCAGCCTGGTCAATTTTTATGTCGCCAGCCTCTGCACCATTTTTTATTTCGCTAATACCTATGTTATACCGGTATAGCCACTTATCCAGGTTTTTTTCCTGAAAAACAAAAAGGTCGCCGGTGAACTCGCAAAGAACGTAAAACCAACTTCCGCCAGGATGGAAAGCCATTTGCCTCGGTCCAACGCCAGCCGGCAGGCTAACGTAGGCGTTTGCTGTAGGTTGAAAAGGCTGAACATCAGCGTTCTCATAATGATAAGTGTAAATCCTGTCGGTGCCTAGGTCTGCAACGAAAAGGGTTTTTTGGTCGGGGGTGAAGATCGAACTGTGAATATGCGGTTGCTCCTGCCGTTCCTGGTAAGCACCAAATCCTTCATATTTGAACAACTGTATGGCCTGCCACAACTTTCCGTTTGTATCAAACGGCAACACCGCCAAAGTGCCACCGTAATTGGCGGTGATGGCAAAATTTCCGTAATCTTGAATAGAAATATGGCATGCACCAGCACCTTCAAAGCTTACCTGACTTAGCAATTCCGGTTTATTTGCATGGCTGATGTTGAAACTTGCCACTTGCGAATGATTGCCTTCTTTACGCTCGCTAACCGCAAACAACAATTGAGAAGACGGACTCAAGGTAATATATGATGGATTTTCGATGCCACCAACTGAGGCTAAAAACTTAATCGTACCATTCTGCTTATTAAAATTATACTGAAATATTGAATCTTGCTCTGCCATGGCATAACTGCCGATAAACAATGCTGTATTTGCCTCGCCGCTCATAAACGTCTGTAAAATTTAGATGATTTGCAAGCGTGGGCGTATTTTTAAGTCTACCACATCGCAGGCTGGAGGTTGGGCAATACAAAAAGCAATTGCCCAGGCGATATCTTCTGCCCGCAACATTTCATGATTTTTTATTTGTTCACGCTTTTCATCGATACTGGCTTCTTGCATATCCGTATCAACAGCTCCAGGCTCAATGAGCGAAAGTTTTATTCCCAGCGGGTTTATTTCCTTTCTAAGCGATTCAGAAAAGCCTTGAATTGCAGATTTTGTAGCTACATACACGGAACTGTTTTCTTCTCTAACATCAGCACTCATCGAACCTACATTGATAATGTGTCCGGATCGCTTTTGCTCAAAACGTGCAATAGATTCCCGACAGCATGCCATGTAGGCTAAGAGATTGGTGTGCAAAATGTACTGCCAGTCTTCATACCCTCCTTCAAGTATGCTTCCATAACCCAGGGCAGCATTATTTATTAAAATATCGAGCCCGCCAAGTTGTTCGTCTGCCGCGGCAAATAATGCGGTGATACCCTCCTTGGAGGATAAATCGACAACTACACCCATGCTATTGGATCGGTTTTTCGCTTCGATGGCCGCCAGGGTTTCATCTACCTGCTCCTGGTGCCGGCCACAAATCATACATTGGGCACCTAAAGAGCCGAGTAGTATTGCCGTAGCCCTTCCAATGCCGGTACTACCGCCGGTAATTAATATTTTTTTGCCTAAAAAAGCACTGCTGAAATACGAATTGAAATCTTCCATAGGTTCTGTCATTAGCTAAATCTTCTCATTAAATTGAATAAACTATAAATCACTTTCTCTTTACCGGCCACAAGTTTTTAAAAGGCTGCCGCTTGTTGCAAAACCCCTTTATACAACTTACCAGCCATGCGAAAATGAATCTGGCCAAATGCCATTCCTTTAAACAACCAGTCTAGAATCGACTTTGTTGACTTGAAAAATACCCATTTGGCAGGGCTAAATACCGAAATTACCTAGCGTAGAAATCGACTCATGCACAGTTCAATGTTCACTGTTTAAGGAAATTTCAAGTATAAATCGATTACCGGGCAGTTTTTTCAGGCTTTACACTTAAGCTACTTTGGTATTATGCGTATAAATGCTCCAGGAAGATTATTACGCAATCAAGACAGGACTTTAACACCTTCATTTCACGTATATAACGGCTAAACCAACCTGCCCAGAGATTGGTTTCAAATGTAGTCGTCACGAAAGAGCACAAAATGCTTCCGAAAAGATCTCAATGAAGGTATGTGAAAGTTGTTGTCGGGGTTGATTTGTTGTGAACGTAAACTAAATAGAAACTAATATGAACAATACTGAAAACGATTCATTTGATAAAGACAAGGATACGAAAAAGGAAAACAGCTCATTAGAACAAGAGCTAATAGAAGCTTTAGCACAGAAAAATGAAGATATCAAAAGCGGTAATACGCCCACTGATAAAGGCGAAGCTGATGAAGATAAAAAATCTGGAAGCTTTGATAAATGGTCTGTATCCTGGCCTTAGTTCTTCGGATTGAAATTATCAAGTTACTTAGCAGTCTGTAAAATGCTATTGTTTAGAAACTGGAACAGTTACTCCGGAAAACTTATTGTTTGAAAGCGTATTATCAAACGGAGCAACATCCTGAAGCACCCGCGACGGATATCTTTTAACATCGAATTTCCCGGTCCAGTTTATGTTCTTGCCATCGCCCTCAAGAATTCCCGTTTGGGCGTTGGTAATTTTGTTATTTGATATCGAACATCCGCTTGCGGCCACATAAAAACCCGTTTCATTTTTACCTGCAGACATGCCATACATTAGGCGAATGGCCGTCTTAATACCTCGGATATCGTTATTTGTAATTTTATGCCCGGTGCCATTCACGCGAATGCCACCCGTTCCACCCCTGAAAACATTGCCAGTAATTAAGCAGTCATGCCCGCCTCTCATAACCAATTCGCCGTCATTATTTTCAAAGTAATTCTTTAAATAAATGTTCTTACTGCTTTTATTACTAATTACCTCATTTTCGGCATTACAGTTAATAAATTTGTTTTTTGAAACGAGGCTAAAGGCTTCCTGGTTGCCAAGCAAAATGGGGTCCTGACCAATCTGGACACATTCTCCACCATTGCCATTTGGCCAGCTCACTTTTGCCTTATTACTGAAAACGTTGTTTTTAATCACCGTGTTCTGTGGAACTGACTTTGCAGTTATTTTAACCTGTAAATCGATGCTGTTAATGTTTGAGCGAAACTCGCAAGTTTCAACCGAGTTATGGGCACCATTACCCGAAATAATTACAAGCGGTAAAAACTGAACCTTGGATTCGTTATCGATGAGAGAACAGTGCTCAACCGAACAATGATTGCTTTCGCTAAGTTCTATAAGCGTTCCGGAATTTCCATCTTCGCGAACGAGTTTATTTTTATCAAACCGGAGGTTTTTAAGCATGATATATGCACCCGTTATTTTGAAAATGCATTGATTTTGAATGCCAGAAAAGATGGTAGCTTGTTCCGCCTCGCCTCTAATTACAATTGGTTTTGATACGGTGCCTTTTGCATCAATGTTTACCGCCCAGTTTTCGTAGGTGCCTTTCAGTATGATAATTTCATCACCCGGCTGAAGTTTTTTTGACACCTGCTCAAACTCAGTAACCGATTTCACCTTGTATGTTGTTCCAAAGCTTGCTACGGAATGCATCACTAAAAGCAAAAAAACTGCAGTTAATATCTTCATAGAGAAATGTTTTTAACGACTGGTAAAGTTATCATTCTAATTAAAAAGCGAAGTAAACTTAAAGGAAGCAGCCCTATTTAAAGGGCTGCTCACTAACAACTAACCCACCCATGTATTTAACAAACATGGTAAGCGCTTTCTACCAGTTACGGTAATTTATCGAGTGCAGGTACATTTTGGTCGTAGCCTGCATAACCTTTGTTTTGATTTATCCGGCCTTCTGTATTGAAGCGCTGTGCACTTGCAGGTACCGGCCATAATACGTGATATGGCGCAATTCTATAGTTTACGCCCTGTAGTGTTGGCACCTGATTTTTATAGAAATCGTTTTTCTCCATAACGCGGTCATACATGAAATTGTTATCAGAAAAAGTTGCCAGACTATAGCTTTTACCATTGTAAGCAGGCTTTCCTGTTTGGGCAAAAATATAGGCAATTCGCGTAAGTTCAGTTTTGCGTGGCTCTTCCCAGTACAATTCGCGGGCACGCTCATCAAGAATTGTCCCGATGGTTATCTGCGAAGCATTGGTTAACAAAGTTGCGTTAGCCCTTGCCCGTACTACGTTTAAATCAGCCATTGCCAGGCCTAAATCGCCTTTCCAATAATAAGCTTCTGCACGTAGCAAATAGGTTTCGGCCAGGCGGAAAACATACCAGTCCGTATTTGTTCCGCGTGGCGGAGTCCAGTATGGGTCGTTTGCCAAGGCATTAGTCGAATTGATGAATACTTTGTAATGTGGCCATCCGAACCAGTGACGAATGGTGTCTAATGCGCCATTTGTAAAACGTTGCTTAATGTTTGCATCAGAATACATTTGCAAAGGCTGGCCATATAAAGCACGGTCGGCGGCATTGGTTGATGTTTTTAACGCAGGGTTGTTGTAAACCAGATCGGTCATATCCATCCACATGCCTTTTGCATGGCGGTAATCGGTATTATCTGTCCAGATGTATTTTGTACTATAAGGCGTTCCGCGATACCTTCCGATTCCGCGGCCGTACATTCTGGTTAAAGGAATTTCTGCAGTAACCGCATCAACTATTGCCGTTGCGCCGGATGGCGTTTTTACATTGGCAAAATGCCAGGCAGGAACAGTATTTCGCATCAGCTGAGAACCCAGCGCCGTAAAGCCGGCGAAGGCTTCCCTGTCTATAACAAGGAACAAAGCTTCACGGTTCGCAGCAATTGCTTTATTATCCATCCGGTGTAAATCCCAGACAACGTTTTTGGTTAAATCTGATGCTGTGCTTCCAAAACGTGCTGTCATCATTCCATACTTTCCGCCATTAATCACGTTGCTTGCAGATGTTATTGCATCGTCGAACTTACCCAGCGCAAGGTTAACCTTGGTTAACAGGTGACTTACTGCACCTTTAGTTACATCTCCTTTATTCCCGCCATCCAAAACCCAGGTTTGAGCAAATTCCAAATCAGTTTTCATTTTGGCAAGAATCACTTCTCTTTTTGTGGAGTAGAAGTCTGCTTTCGGACCATCGACATCTTTCAAAAGCAAAGGCACATCGCCGAACTGGTGTACTAACCTGTAATAATAAAATGCCCGGTAAAAATAAGCTGCACCCAAAATTGCATTTTTCTCTGCATCAGAGGCATAGCTTGGCTTATCGATATTCGAAATAATTGTGTTGGCTTGCCTTACAGCAATGAATTCATTATCCCAATACCAGCCAATTTTGGTAAAGTCATCACTATTCAGGTTGGCATCTGGGGTAATACGTGAAATAAGATCCTGTGCAGGGGTATTTTTATCGGTCGTACCATCAACTGCTACGTCCGAAAAAATTGATTCGGTTAACAACGGGGCAGAATCGCCAAAGAACTCCCTCCTGGTTGCTAGTCCGAGGCCGTTAAGCGCCGCCTTCATTGCGGTTACGCTATTTAGATTTTCCGGAGAATATGCAGACAGCTGCTCCGAATCGAGGTAGGCTTTTTTGCAGCCTGCGCAGCCTAGCATTAAAGCAAAGGCTGATAAAACAATTATATTTTGATTTTTTCTTTTCATGATGCTAAAAAATTAAAGCGTAACGTTAAGGCCTAGTGTATAGTAGCGTGGCGTTGGGCCATTATTTTGTGGGTCCCAGAAAGTCCATTTAGGTGCGTAGTAGCCTGCATTATTTACGTTTGCATATATTTTCGCACTCTTAACACGAAGTTTGGTAAGCAAGTTGGAAGGAACAGAATAGGATACCGCCACCGTATTAAGCCTGATGAATGAATTATCCCAGTAAACATTGTAGCTTGTTCCGCTCGAACCTGAATTTAACCTTGCATAATCATTAATTGGGTTAGCTGGCGACCAGTAAGGAAGCACATAGGAAGTTGAACGTGCAAAGCCGACACTACCCGGTTGGTTTTTAGCCGAATTATATTGCTTTAGCTGCCCCCAGTTTGCAAGTAACTGAAATGAAAAATCGAAGTTTTTGAAAATGTTAAACTCGTTTCGCATGGCGAAAAAGTAACGTGGCGTACGGTAACCTAAAAATTTCTTGTCCGCATCCGAGTAAGCATAATCTCCATCAACATCTTCCAGTTTAAAATCACCTGGTTTAATGGCCGCTTTAGTAAATTTGGCAGCCTCAGCCATTTCATTTTGTTGCCATACGCCCTGAATATTATAATCCCAGATTACGTCGATATCTTTTCCAATAAACCAGCCGTTTCCGGGGTCATCTGTTGGCAAAGCCAGTGCAACAATCTTGTTCCTGTTAAAAGAGAAGTTAAAATTCGTGTTCCAGCGGATGTTTCCATCCACCAGATTTTTGGTATTCAGGTTAAGCTCCCCACCGCGATTATTAATCCGGGCAAGGTTCGAGTAAACTGAAGAGTATCCGCTTACATTCGGCAATGTTTGTCTTACAAGCAAATCGCTCGTTTTTTTGTTGTAAGCATCAACAGAGCCGCTGATTCTATCGTTAAGGATAGAGAAATCCAAACCAACGTTAAGAGCAGTAGTTTCTTCCCATTTCAAATTAGAGTTTGCAAGCTTAGCGCCAATTTGAACAGTATTCACATCAGAAGCAGCGCCACTGCCGTTTACGGTTTGGTATTTTCCACTTGCCAGCTGAGCAAGTGCTGCATAAGGATCTACCGTGCCATTATCCGGATTACGCAAATCCCGGTTACCGTTTATGCCATATGACAGGCGAAGCTTGCCATAACCTAACCATTTTTGGTTTTTCATGAAGCTTTCATCAGTAAACACCCAGGCAAAGGCTGCCGCCGGAAATGTTGCACGCTTAAAGTTCACACCAAAAACGGAATAACCATCTCTACGTACAGAAAGCGTTAAAATATACCTGCTCAATAAGCTGTAATTTAACCTGGCCATCAAGGCATCGCCAGTGTAAACCTTATCTTCACTATTTGTAACTGGTTTTATACCGCTGGAAAGGTTGTGATAGCTAAGCACATCATTTGGTACGAAGCCTTCGTTTGAAGCCTGAGTCCACCAGGTTTGGTATTTCTCGGCGTTGGCAAGTAGCGTTACATCAACATTATGAATGTTGGCGAAAGTTTTATTCCATTTAACAAGATTATCTATCTGCCAGTTGTATCGTGTTTCGTTTGCACGTGTGGCTGAACCACCAGGGGTAACAACATCAGGATTTCTCGACGAACGGTAATCAAAAGTGCGGTAAAAATCGAGACCCGGACTGAAATTTAACTGATAAGTGATACCCAATGGCAATTTCACCCTGCCGTAAAGACTTGCAAAAATAGTGTTTTGCTTATTCATCCTTTCGTTGTAGGTCATGCTCAAAAACGGGTTTCTCGCATTCAATCCACTATCATCTGTCGGAATACGTCTTAATTCGCCATTTGGCAGATATTTATCACCGTAGGGCGATAAGTTAAGAATCTGAGTCCAGTCTGCTTCGGTTGATCCGTCGCCGGTTCTGGCTTCATCTCTATCGGCAAATTGTACGTTCATCCCCAATGTTAACCACTTCGCAGCCTCTCCTTCCAGGTTAATCCGGCCGCGGATGGCTGTATAATCTCCGCCCTGGATAACATTTTGGTTTTTTTGATAATTGAGCGACATATAGTAGGTAATTTCCTGTTTCTTACCGCTAAGCGATAAGGTGTGGTCCTGACGGAAACCAATTCTAAAAATATCATCATACCAGTTTGTTGTTTTGCCGGCCAGGTAATTCGCTTTTTCATTGGCTACAAGACCAAGTCTGTTTAACCACAAATCAACCGGATCACCCGTTTGGCCGTTTAGCCACTGCGTTAAAGTTACGCCTGACGGTAAATTTCTAGGGTCGTTGTACAAATATTCAGGTGTTGTTGCACCACTTCTCAACACATCACCACGCCATGCCAAAAAGCCTTCACCATCGTAAGGGCGCATATTTTTAGCAAGCTGCGCAAGCCCCACATTAGTATTGAAGGTTATCGTAGGCGATTCACCACGCCCCTTTTTGGTGGTTATGGCAATAACGCCGGTTGCTGCTTTTGCACCATAAACTGCAAGCGAACTTGCATCCTTGAGCACATCAATGGCTTCGATATCATTCGGATTAATATCCGCAAGCTGACCATTATAAATGACACCATCGAGCACAATTAACGGTGATGTTCCGGCGCTTAATGTAGATTTTCCGCGAACCAGTAAATCGCCGCCGCCTTTGGCGCTTGAGCTTAAGCCGACTGATAAACCGGGAATATTTCCCTTTAAAACATCGGCAATACTTTGAGGATTCTCATTTTCAAGCTGCGTAGCTTTTACACTGGAAATGGCTCCTGTTGCGTCTCTTTTGGTTGTTGTGCCGTAGCCGATAACAACTACGTCAGTAAGGTTTTTGGATTCTTCCTGCAACGTAACAGAAAGCGTTGTTTTAGAGCCAACCGGAATCTCCTGACTTGCATAACCTACAGCCGAAAAAACCAGTGCTGCATTTTGCGGAACAGCTATGGAAAAACTTCCGTCGCCACCCGTAGATACCGCTGTTCGGGTATCTTTCACTTTAACAGATATGCCCGGAATTCCGATTCCGGATTTGTCTTTAACGGTTCCCCTTACGTTCATCTCCTGAGAAAAACAGAGTGAAAATGTAAAGCAAACCAATGTGATAAGAAACGTAAGTCTTTTTCTCATATTTTGCTTGGTTAAATTTGATTAGTGAATACAAACCTATTCCATTTCTTTTCAAATACCAAATAAAAAATTACGTAAATATCTAATATATAAGTAGTTACGATAATTGTTAATACGTTTCGTAAACAAGCGCTTTATGATAAAAATGCTTCAGCATCCGCTGCAGGCGCTTTCAGTTTTTACAACTAATACGCTTTATAAACAAAAGAAAAATTTAAAAAAAGAGTTTTTGATTCAGCTTGGGTAAGCATACTTATCCCGAAGCCTAATCTAGAACCAAGCGGCTCCACCCTGCTTCACCTGCTTTTTTAAGCTCTTCCTTACGCTCATGAAACAACCTCTGCATCCTGGAGTTATAAGTCCAGCAGGTGCTTTGCCGTATATCCAAAATTTGAGCAAGCTTGTAAGATGAAATCGTTCCCTTTGAACTGTACACTAAAAACAGCATATATAACGCTTTCGTAATTGGGATTCGTCCATTTTGAAATACCGTTCCTGTAATAACTGATTCGTCATAACCACAACGCGTACACCTTCTGCTAAATAAAGTTTGCCCTGCAAGGAAACTCTCGTTATTACACTTTTTACAGCTAAAGCCTTTCTGCCATTTTAGATCTGCAATAAATTTGAAGCAGCTCTCCTTATCGGGATAAATGCGGCTGAATTCCTCAAAATCTGGCACCTTCGCGGTCAGCCTGGCCCTGGTTGCCTTTTCAATATTCAGGTTAAGTTCAAGATTGTCTTTCTTAAGCAGAGAGTTCATCAGTGAGATGTCGATATTTTGCTTTTCAATAATTTCGGCTTTTTGTTTAATTTCCGCTGTGCGCTCTTCTACCATGGCCGTTAACTCATGATTTAATGTTTGCGTAAGTTTTTCATTTATACGCAATTGTTCGATGATACGTTTTTGTGCCGTGGTTTTCTTTTTACGCAGGCTGCGGATGCTGCTCCCAATGGCGAAGGATACAAGTACCATTTCAATTACAAAACAGATGCTTAAACTATAATAAACAAGCGTTCCATAAGGTATCCACTTTAACAGAAGCAATATTTTAACTATAAATCCCGAAAGGAGAAAGCCATAGCCAATAACTAAAAAGAGCGCTGGTTTAAAACCCTTACGGTAAACATAAACGCCAGCGGAAAACACCAACATCAGTGGCAAAAGCTCAATAACCTTTAAATTGAAAAGTCTGGTATCGTAAATACAGGCCAGAAAGAAAAGGGTACGAAGACCGATAAATACAAGAACCGCCCTGTAAAAACCCGGTGCTTTGGATTTTAGATATAAAAAATTTACCGTAAACAGCATTCCAAAAATGCTACTTATAAAAAGGGCAACGCCAAAACCGTAAATGTTTGCCGAAGGATGGTTTGGCCAAAGGTATTGAAAGGCAATTCCATCGTTACACATTTCGTAGAGGCCAATACCCAGGTTATACAAAACATAGAAAAGATATTGCCTGCGCTTTACAGCAAAAAACATTAATAAGTTGTAGAGGCAAAAAACGATAATCATGCCGTAGAAAAGGCCAAAAATAAAATATTCGCTAACCGCGTAACCAACAAACCATTTTAACTCCCGAAGCACAATAATTGCGCTCACTGGGTTGGGCGATTTAACGCGAATGTAATAGGTTAACAAATCGTTTGATTTGTTTTCCAAATCGTAGGTGAAGTTTTTATGGGCGTAAACCCGCTCCGAAAAATTATAATCGGTACCAAAATGTTTTACCTGGTAGCTGTTGAAACCATCGGGAATGTAGAGTTGCAAGTTTGTTATCGACTGATCGAAAAATTCAAGCATCCATTTATTTGACGAAGCAGCATTGTGTCCTATCCTAAACTTGTACCAGTACGCTGAACTCGGATGTTCATTTTTCGGAATCCGGTTGGTGTTGGGCTTAAATTTACCTTGTACCTGACTTGTGAGAATTTCGCCAAAAGTCAATTTTCCGGAAACATCTTCGAGCATGTCGATTTCGTTAAAGGAAAATAGCTGATGTGGAGTGCTATCGTCTATCTTAACCGGAATCTGCGCACCGGCTTGGGCGTAGAAAAAAGAAAGCACTGTAAAAATGAGGAATAAAAGCTTGTTGGGGCTCAAACACCATGCGTATCGAAAACTCATATCACGGAATATTTGGTTTGTTTGAGTCATTATAGCAAAAATATTCGGCAAAATGAACCTCAAAATGTTGGCAAAGCCACAACTAACTTATAAGTCAGTTTCAATCGTTTGAAATTATCTCCTCGATTTTGATATGCTTACTAGGCTTTTAAATTTTGAACCTAAACTTGCTGAACATTTGAACATTTTTACAGATTTCAAATCAAAAAAAAACGGACTGATACAATTGTACCAATCCGTTAATAACCAAATAAGGGCCTAACGAGCAAAGGCCAAAACAAAGTTAAATAGCTGTTGTAAATTTAAGGTTAAACATAGTTCAATGCATGTTAAGCTTTTCCGCTAAACGATATTTACCTCGAACCCGCGATAGCTAAGCATTTCCGCATTATGATTTACTTTTAGGTTTAGTCCGAGGTTTTCGATAATATCCCTGGCCCGCAACATGCTGCCATGCAAATCATAAAGCCCACGTATTTCGATTCCGTAAGACATGAGTTTGAATTTACTCGGTTCAAACTTTAGGATAAACTGTTGCAAATCTGAAGTAGTATTTGTTGTGTTTTGCATATGGTGGTTTTATGCTGCAAAACTGGCAAAGGCATCTTAACTTAAAACAACCTGGAGGTTAAGTTTTCAAGAATTGTTGAAAATGTAAAATCAGTTTTTTTATGCGCTAATAATTGAGCTGTAAGTTATTTACATTAAAGCTTGTTGTATAACCGCCCACCCAGCTGAAAGTTTTGGCCTAACTGCACCATCTCCGATTTGGAGATAAAGTTTGGGTCGTCGAACTGCTTCATCAATATAGCCTTTGGAACGAGCAATTGTCCTGTAGTTGTTTTTATTAGGCAATCATTTTCTTTTTCTGTCGCAGACATGTAATCTCCAATGTTGGGAACAAATTCTTCAAGACGTATCAGGATTTCATAATAGAGATAAAGCGGGAATTTCATGGGACGAAGTTAACTCAACATCAATATAAGATTAAATTATCAATAGGTTAATATTAACCATCAACTTAACCTCTGTTTAACTTTGGATGTGTTGGGTTTTTGACTGTCTCCTTATTGATTATTAACTTGAAACGCCTCTTATTCCATCAAAAAAAGATTACTGCCTTACAAATTTCAAACCGCAGCCTTCAAAACATGGCGGATTTAAGACAAGCGTAGTAGCAGTGACTTTGTAATAATAAGTAATGGGCTTGGAAAGCGTTGTTAATGTAACCTCCAAACGAATAGAATCCAAAACTTTAAAAGTCTGCAACTCGGGCACTGCATCGCCTTCAAACCTTCCGGCTTTATCAAGTGTTAAATATTTAGCAGGTCCTTTCACTTTCTCGTATCGCCCGCTTCCATCACCTGGGTCGTTTAAGGTTTCCGTTAGCCGCCATTTACCATATATCTCACCTGGCCCATCAATGTTTTTTTTGCAGGAAGCGTAAATAATCGTTGAAATCGTTAATAAAATCAAAAGCGCTCTTTTCATGATGTTTTTTATTTAGTTGAACGGTGCGAATTAGCGAAACGCGACACAATTTGAAAAAATTTGATGAACAAAGAAAAATGAGCCTCCGAAAGGTGGAGGCTCATTTGTTGTTTTTCATAGATGGTATTATTTTAATGCAGGCTTGGTAGCGCAAATTATTGGAACGAGGCTTTCATTAATTGTTTTTGTTCATTTCAATAATTGGGTTTACTTTCTACCAGCCTTTGTTTTGCTTCAGGTTCGGGTTTCGTTGTAAATCAGCAAGCGGAATTGGATAGTAGTAGTTTCGGTCGTTCCATTTTCTTGGAATTTCTTTCATCCATGTTAGTTCGCCAGAAGTGCCGTTTTTTAGCAATTGCGAATTTACTGCCGTTCCACTATTCGCTGAAACATCTACGTAAGTTACACCTGCAACTGCAGGGCTTGGCCGCGTGCCCTGATAAAAGGCGACATCTAAAATGCCATCTTCGTTCAAGTCCAACGGGGTAGCAAGTGCCGGAACATAAAAGCCATTCCATTCCTGCTCCATAAGCGGACCACGTTTCCACCTCAATAAATCAGAGAAACGTAAGCCTTCCAAACTCAATTCTATACCCCTTTCCCGTCTGATTTCGAGCAGTGAGGCATCAGAAATCTCTGGAAAGTAGTTAGCTACCAGGTATGGATCAAGCGTTGTAGGCTTAGCGGTTAAACCACCTGTAATACCTGCCCTCGAGCGCAGTGCCCCAATGGTGAGGACCCAATCGGCATCCGTTAATGTACCCAATTCTGCTTTAGCTTCAGCATAGTTTAACAGCACTTCTGCATAACGAAATAATGAAACCGCATTCGTGTTTAAAGCGCCGGCGTCGTAATAGGTATCATCCAGAGCCCACTTAATAGGTTGATAACCCGTAAAAGTATACGAAAAAACCGGCGGTGCAGGAACCTGTTGGCCGCTCGTTATACGTTTGTAATCGCCTAAGCGAATAGTTTGTTTAAGGCGTAAATCACGGTTTTTCACTTCATCTTTAAACAGCATTGTTTTATAGGCAGGGTCATTTGTAAAGGGAGTGCCATCAAGTTTAAGATAGGTGTTGATAAATGTGCGGGTAAAGCTGGCCTTTGCGCCATAAGTTCCACTCGTCCACCACCAGTTGGCTTCGTTAAGCACGCCTAAATTTAAATCGGCTACGGCTGATTGCAGTACTTCGTTTGCCACCGGCGTATTGCTGGTAAAAACCTGGCGATAAGATACACCTGCGCCACCGGCAGTATTTAGTGAGTAACCACCTTTTTTAATGATTTCATCTGCTGCCGTAGCTGCATCATCAAGCCATTTATTTGCAGTGGCGCTAAGGTTCAAATCGGTATGGTATTTTCTAAATGTTCCTTCAAAAAGGCATAATCTTGATTTATAAGCATATGCAACCCATTTGGTAACCGTTGTGCGGCTGGCATCGTTGGTGCTGCTGATGTTTGCACAGGCAAAGTTTATGTCTGCGAGTACAGAATCCATCACAAGCGATCGCGTATCTCGACCCGCGTTTAAAGCAGGATCATCAATATCCAGGGGCTTGCCAATCCATGGCACATCTCCAAACCGCTTTACCTTCTCCATATAAAAATAAGCCCGGAAATACCTTGCAATGCCGAGATAGTTGTTGCGCACTGCAACCGGAACCGCAGGGTCGTTGCAATTTTGAATGAAGTAATTGATGTTTCTCAAATCTCTCCATGTCCAGCCAGAGCTGTTGTTGGCGGCAAAGCCACCATCACGAACAAAATCGGGTACCGCCTTAACAGCAAGGTAATCAGACATGGCATCCTGACTTGTGGAATTCTTCGGCAGGAAATCCATGTTATAAAACGAATTAGTGTAAAGTTTTAATCCGTTCTCGGTTCCAAAAACTGCTTCTTTTGTGGCTGTTGATTCCGGTTTTTGATCGAGTTTTTTACAGGCGGCAAAACCTACGCAAGCCATGCCAAGCCATATATATAATTTTTTCATTTTGATTCTTTTGTCAATATTTTAAAATCCAACGTTTACACCGAAAGAGTAGCTTTTCATCAGCGGATAATTGTATCCGTCGCCATTAGTACTGCCCGAGTTTAAATCCTGATCGGAAGGCACGGCATTTTCCACATCGATTGTATGCTTAACAATTTTGTACATTGGCGAGTAAGTGAATAAATTTTCGCCCGAAAAAAACACCTTTGCGCTTCTCATCCCGATTCGGTTTATCCATTTTGAAGGCAGATTGTAGCCAACCTGGAGGTTTTTCATCCTTACATAAGCAACATTTTGCAGATAACGGGTTTGTGCAACGCCGAGGGTTCTGTTGGTATTGCTTGAAGCTGCCCTTGACATGGTTCTCGGGAAATAAGCATCGGTATTTTGGGGCGTCCACATGTTGCCCAAATGGAAGGTTGGGATGTTGTTGTATGGCCTGTTGTACTGGCCCCAAAACATTTCGGTTTCTGTACTCGGGTACCATTGCTGTTTTCCAACGCCTTGAAAGAACACTGAAAAAGAGAAGTTATGCCAATCTGCACCCAGGTTTACTCCATACAAATACCTTGGAGCCGAGTTTCCAATAATTCTTCTATCGCCTGATTTGCCAACTTTGTTTTCGCCAACGTTAATAAAACCATCACCATTCAGATCTTTCAATTTGATATCACCCGGAAACCATTTTCCTGTTGGTGATGCCCTCATTTGAGGATCCTGCTTTGCATGTGAGGCAATATCAGCATCATCTATAAAAAATCCTTCAGTTTCGTAGCCCCAAATTTCGCCAAGTGTTTGGCCTTCATAGTAATCGCTTAACAACTTATCGGGGTTATTATATTTGTCGATTTTGGTTTTATTATCAGATAAAGTTAGCCTCACATTATACCTGAAAGGTTTTTCAGACTGGCCGATTTTGTCGTTCCAGCTTACGGAAACTTCCCAGCCACGTGTAGTTAAATCTGCATAGTTTCCTTTAGGCACATCGGCGCCGAATACCGCGGGCGGTGTCAATCCGAAGGTAAACATATCCGTTGTTTTACGAACGTAAGCATCGCCGGTAAAGCTTAACCGACCGGAAAGCATGGTTAAATCCAAGCCAAAATTGGTGGTTGTAGAGGTTTCCCAGGTTAAGCCATCGGGTAGCACAGCCGGAATTCGTGTGGTTTGAGGCCTTACGCCGTTCAAAATAACACCTGATTGGTTAATGTTAAAAATTTCCTGAAAGGCGTAAGAAGCAATGTTTCCATTTCCAAGAGAACCGTAAGAGCCTCTTAACTTAAAGTCAGAAATTAATTTATCAGATACGTTCCAAAAAGACTCCTTGTTAATTCTCCAGCCTGCTGAAACAGAGGGGAAGAAGCCATAACGTTGATTTGATGGAAATTTGGAAGATCCGTCATATCTGGCATTAACTTCTAAAAGGTATCTATCTTTGTAAGAGTAATTTAATCTGGAAAAGCCGCCCAAAATTGCCCATTGCTCATAGCCACCGCCGGTACTAATAGACTGTCCGAGTGCCAGGTTTAAATCTTTAGCATCTTCAAAAATGATTCCGTTGCGTTGCACCGCAATTCGGTTGTAGGTAGATTGTTCGTAGTTGTAACCCGCCATCGCTTTCAGGTAATGGTCGTTTCCGAAACGGTTTTCGTACTCAGCGTAGATGTTCGTTGCCAAATATTGGGTTTCACGATTATCAAAAAGCAAGTCATTTGTTGTAGTACCTACATAAGCGGTAACGCCACGGGTGTTACTGTAGGGAACCTGCACACGTTTTTGCTCGATATTGTTATTGGTGTTCCTAAACGTAAAATCGGCATTTACCCTAAATTTATTGTTGAAAAAATTAGTTCGCAGGCCGGTAATGTTTCTAAACACCTGGCGACGAGTATCTATACCGTTTTTGCCGTAGATAAAATCGCCAACCGTGTAAGCCGCAGCGAAAGTTAAAGACCCATCAGGGTTAAAAATCGGCATGGTTGGTTTTCCTTCGTCAGCAATGTTCCGCCAGATGCCACCACCCTCTCCCACATTGATTGGATTGTGGTAGTTCATAACAGAATAATCTGCATTGTTTTCAATACTTAACCATGGAAATACTTGCACAGAACCGCGGGCACGAATGTTTTTCATATCGTAATCATCGCTGTTGTATTTAAATAACCCATCCTGATTAAGATATCTGCCCGACACCAGGAAGGAAACTTTATCGCTTCCTCCACTAACAGAGAGGTTGTTTTCGGTGGCTGCAGTATTTTTCTTATACAACTCTGAATAATAATCTGTGCTGCCGTAATAGGTATACTCGCCGGTAGTTGGGTTTACCTCTATCTGGTTATACGGCTGGCCAGATTCTGCCCTTTTCTTAAATTCATCAAGATAAGCTTGCGAAAACTTCTGGGTTTTATTGGCGTTTTGCGGAAAAGCACCGTCACCGTTTACAAAAGCTTCTGCAAACATTTTTGCCCAGGTGTAACCGTCTGTTACGAAGTCGGGCACCTGTAACGGACTTTTTATTGCATAGTTCGATGAATAAGTTATGTTAGTGCGGCCTTTTTCTGCCTTTTTGGTGGTGATTAAAACCACCCCGAACACGCCTCTTGCGCCATAAATTGCGGCAGATGCAGCATCTTTCAGAATTGTAACACTTTCAACATCGTTAGGGTTTAAAAGCGATGGATCGCCCTCAAAACCATCTATCAAAACGAGCGCATTTCCACCTTGCCCAATTGAAGTTGTACCACGAATGTTGTAGCTTGGCGATTGTGTAGGCTTACCATCAAGCATTTTCAAATTCAGGTTGGGAAGCAAACCCTGAAGTCCTTGCGTAAGGTTTGTTATTGGTCTGTTTTCTAGCCGTTTCGACGTAATCTGGTCTACGGCTCCTGTCGCGTTTTCACGCTTTTGCGTACCGAAGCCTACAACGAGTACTTCGTTAAGACTGCCGGTTTCTCCCTTTAAGGTAACATTCAATGGCGTAATCTCGGCGTTTTTTACAACGATTTTACTTAAAATTACTGTTGTATAGGATATAAAACTGACCTGAACATTGTATGTACCCACCGGAACATCAATCTTAAACGTGCCATCCGGATTGCTCTGAACAATCTTATTTAATTCCCTGATAACAATGCTTGCACCAGGTAAAGGCTCATTTTTTTCATCAACAACTTTTCCGCTGATTGTGCCCGATTGCTGATTATTGATTGGCGACGGTCCATCTTTAGAATTTGCACAGGAGGTAGACGGTATTGCAAGCCCGGCGGTAAAAACTGTGGCTATTAAAGCACATAGCGCAAACTTCCGCGTTAGCAGTAGAGGTTTTTTCATTAGTTAAAATAATTAGTTATCGGTGGTAAACCGTATTAGTTATATTCCTGGGTCCCTTAGAATGGTGCAAACATATCGCCCTTATATGAACATAATATTAACTTACTTTAACCTCTTGAGTAAAATTAAGCCTGATGATTTCCCGGCTGCATCGCAAACCTTACCAACAAATTTATCGTCGCTAACCTTCACAGCTGCAAGAGTTGATATTAAACCTGAACGGGAATTTTTTAGTTCGGGAAAAGAGGCAGATCAAATGGCTATCATTGCCAGATTAGACCGTGCGAATTATGAAGGTTTGGCTTGACATGTATACCTTAACAGGAATTTGCTCCGCCGATAGCGAATAAAAACTTCAGGTAAGCAAAAAAAGCCGTTGTGCCATGGATTTGAAAAAGCGGCAATTGTTATTCAGGATGCGTAAAAATTAACATTACAAAATTTACTGTAAAACGATATCGTTTTTACTGTAGCAAACCTGCGCCTGCGGCTTAACGAGAAACAATGTTGATTTTCCCAGATTTTAAGTTTTTGCCGGTAACGTTTAGAATGATTTCACCGGCTTTTCCATCCGACTGAACAATTACCACAAGCTTACCACTAAACAATTTCATTTTTGGTTTTACGAATGATTCGAGTGAGGTGGCATCACCATTACAAACTGCTTGAAACCTGCCGGCACCTTTAACATCAAATTGCAATTCATCAGTCGCGGTAGGGCAAAGGTTTCCGGCTTTGTCAAGCACCGAAACCGTTACAAATGATAAGTCTTTTCCGTCTCCTGTAAGCTCCTTCCTGTCTGCCTGCAAAACGATTTGATGCGGTTTTCCAGCTGTGGAAACCTGTGCTTCCTGCACTGCCTTTCCATTGCTATCTAAGGCCACAACTTTCAGCGTTCCGGGTTCGTACTTAACATCCATCCACATCAAACGATAGCGGTTTTGTGGCGATGTTTTATCTTTCCTTCTTACACCGAGGCTTTTACCGTTCAAAAAAAGTTCGGCACTTTCATAGCTTGTGTAAACAAAAACCGGTGTGGTCTGCCCTTCCCGTCCTTCCCAGTTCCAATGTGGAAGAATATGCAATGTGGGCGAGGTTTTATTCCATCTGCTTCTATACAGATAATATCGATCTTTTGGTAATCCGGCTAAATCGGAAATCCCAAAGTAAGAGCTCCTTGCTGGCCAGCTGCTGTCATAGGGCGTAGGTTCCCCCAAATAGTCGAAGCCTGTCCAAACAAATTCTCCGATTATCCAGGGCTTGTCATCCTGCATCACAAAATCATCATCGGGCAGGTTAGACCAGCTACAATATTCCATATCGTAAGAAGAAGATTGGAAATCAGCATATTGTTTATCGAAGCCTTTAACTACCGGAAACTTATAAATACCCCTTGAGCTAACTGTTGATGCTGTTTCTGAGCCCAAAATAAATCCCTGCGGAAAGGCCTGATTCGCTTCTTCGTAAAGATGAACCCGATAATTTAATCCCGGTATATCCAGCAAAGCGCCAAAACCAGATTGCATGGTTGCCTTAACCTGATCCATACCCACTGTTACAGGACGTGTAGGGTCTTCACGATGGAAAATTTCCTGCAACCACTTCGCCCTCTTTACCCCTTCCGCACCAAACTGATCTGGAACCTCGTTGCCGGCACTCCACATAACAATGCATGGATGGTTTTTAGTTGCGCTAACCAGGTTTACGATATCTTTTTCAGCGTCGGTATCAAAGTATAAATGATAACCATTTTCTACTTTTGTTTTAGCCCACTCGTCGAAACTTTCTGCAAGGAACATAAAGCCCATTTCATCACACAATTCCAGCTGTTCTGGCGACGGCATATTATGGGAACTGCGGATGGCATCGCAACCCATATCTTTTAAAATAGTTAACTGTCTTCTTAATGCAGCAACATTTATGGCTGTGCCGAGCGGACCAAGATCATGGTGCAAACAAACGCCCTTGAATTTTCTAACTTTGCCATTAAGACTAAAACCGCGACCTGCATCATAACTGATTGACCTGACGCCAAACCTTGTTTTCACTACATCTTTCAGTACGTTGCCCTCATAAACCTTCGAAACTGACGTGTAGAGGTATGGGCTTTCCGGGCTCCAAAGCTTTGGATTTGACAATTGTATATTTTGATCCGCTTCATTTCCGAAAATTGTTTTCGCTGTATCCAAGGCGACCACTCTACCCGCAGCATCCATAATCTGCGTAACTAAACGCAAGTTCGAGCCGGTTAATTTCGTTTTAACATTTACCTTTGCAAATGCCGTGTTAACAACTGGCGTGGTTACTGTAATCCCCCATTGGTCAACACTTTTCTTATCTTTGATAATTACGTGAATGTTCCGGTATAAACCAGCACCGGGATACCATCGAGATGATTGTGGCTTGTTCTGAAGGTGAATGGCCAGTTGATTGCCAGTCTTATTCAGGTGATCCGTTATGTCGATATAGAAATAATTATAACCGTAATTCCATTGGCCAACAAGCTTACCGTTTAAATAAACCTTTGGTTCGCTCATCGCTCCATCAATCTGCAAAAGCACTTCTTGGTTAGCACTGATGGTAGGTAGATTGAGTTTTTTGCGGTACCAACCTTCTCCAATGTATGGTAATGCACCCGTTCTGCCTGTTTTTTCAGTTGGCTTGCTTTCCCCGTTTTGAGTTATTGCAATAACCTGTTTATCAATTTCTTTATCGAAAGGGCCGCTTATGGCCCAATCGTGCGGAACACTGACCGTTTCCCATGAAGCATCATTGAATTTAGTGGTAAATGCATCAACAAAACTTCCTTTGGCAAACTTCCAGTCCTGATCCAGTAAAATTTCCTGCCTTTGTGCAACAGCATTTAAATAACAGCTACAGACGATAACAAAGATGAAAAAGCTTTTTAACCAAGCCATATAAAGTAAATTTTTGAGTGGATGAATGAGCCGGTTTTGCTTTCAAGGTTCAACATTAGGTGCAGAAAACCGGATAACGCAATCCTATCAACTGCAACATTTCTTAAACTGAAAACCGACGGGGTAAAGGTACGTTTAAGCAGGCGATGTTAAAAACCCCGCACCCTTTTAAATTAAATGTGAAGATGAGTGAGGCTTTTTCATGGTTTAATTCAGCGCCGTGAATTGGACGTTGAGGGATTATGCGTGAAGCAGGAATAGTCGCCATAGAATTCGCCTGACTGAAATTGCCTTGAATAACTAGTGTAATATTTAGAAACCGTTCAACTCGAAATCAATTAAAGCCTGAAGGATAAGCCGACGAAATAGCTCTTTTTTGCTTCGTGCTGAAGGCCATAATTCACACCTCCATCTAAAAGCATATCCTTGGCAATTTCATATTGGAGCGCTGCGTTCAAAAAGTTTTTCATGTGCTTTTCTTTAAACTCATAAGTATAATAAGTTTCTACAATGGCTTCCAGTTTTTTACTTAAGTGATTGGACAATGCAACGGTTTGTAAAATTTCATTGTGGTGGCCCATGCCTTCCTCATCCTGAAGCCGGTCGGCTTCTACCTGAAAGCCTAATGTCCACTGTTTGTTAAACTTAACCTGCATAGGAATAATTATTCCACCTTCATATTGGCTCTCGTCATCAGCCCTGGATGTCGGGAATTTCAGATAAGGAAGCAAAGCAATAGCAAATTTCCCGTCGTTATTGCCAATCAGATTTTGCTTTATCCTCAAGGTTATATCGCCAAAACCGTGTTGCTGCTCCATGTTGCCGGCGCCATCAAACTCCTTTTGTAAAACGTAACTCTCTAGCGTTACCTGAATCGCTGTAGAACCTGTAAGCCCGAGTTTCAAATTTGCCTGATTAAAAAAATACTCATCTGTTTTACCGGTTTCTTTACCTTGCCTTTGAAATCTAAAGAGATCGGTTTCTACTTGAAAATGACCCGCATCAACAGTTTGCGGCGTTTCGGTTACATCGGGGCGGTCTGTTTCCATTTCCCTCAAACTATCTTTCGGTACAGCCTTAAATAACGAATAGGCTGGTTTTTTTTGAGCAAATACACCAGCACTACAAAGGCCGAAGAATGTAAGTATTAAAAGAAATTTTTTCATTGATGAGGTAAGTTGTAAACACTTTGAGCGTCAGCACTGTCGTTCTGCTAACTGCCTCAATTTTTTCTGAATTATGCCTGGGCAACGTTCATTTTAAAATAACTATTTTCAGATTATGAAGATAAAAGCGACTAATTATTGACTATCGGTATTTTTAGATTTTCGAATTGACTTATAACCGTCAATGAAGGTATTCATCAAATCTTTGAACGATTTTTTTGATAGTCCCGGCTTAGATTTATCCTGCTGATAGCGCTTTAACTTATCTGCTAATACCTCTTGCGGGTTCAAACTTGTCGACTTGATAAATGGATTCTTCATAACACCTTATTGAACATATACATAACCAGTATAACCGGATTTAGTTTGAGCACACGCAAATTCAACTGCTAAAAATATATAGTAGCCATTATTTGTTGGCCTGGATAGGCATTCACTGCAATAAAAGTAATGGAAATTTCCCGTTTGGATAGGCGTTTTCGATTGCAATTGAAATCGACAAATTGATGAACCGTGTTATAAAAAATAGGGGATCAGCTTATCTGGAGAAATGGAGATGGAGTGTTGTGTTGAACTATAGATAGCTTATGCGCTGGCTTGCACATTTTTAGAACCTGTATTTTTCAACCGGGAAATTCTATCGATGTAAATACTTTTGATTTTACTGCCCGGCGTGGGAATAAGCACGTCGTGTACACTTTCAAGAAACCCGCAGAATATGCCATCAATCATGACTCTGTAAACATCCGGTTTCGACTTTACGCCCTGAACGATAATGATTGTACCGTCCATGTCAATTATTCGTGTATCTGTACCTGTAAAAACATGCATAACTCGCTTATTTTATTGTGTTTACCTATACACCAAAGGTAATTTAAAATCTTTTACAATCCTCAAAAATCAGATAAAAAAATTCAATGTAACCAGATTGTTAAATCAAAATACCATTAGGGATACCTGGTCCCACCCATTGCAACTTCGATGCTTAAAAGTTTAATGATTGTTCGGTCTTTACAGTGTTGAGATAAATATTTTTATTGCGTTATCGAACGAGCTAATGGGCATTATTTAATTTCAATTTACTTAGCTTGCCGCTAACCCCCAATTCCTTAACCAAACTTTATTCCTTTCCACGGGTTGTATTGCAATGCAAAACCTGACCATACAAGAACTTTTTGATAACTTCGAAAGGCTAAACAAAGAAGTTGATGTAATAGAAAAAGAAATATCGGAAATAGAATTTGATGATCATTCTACCAAAGAGTTCATCACCGCTGACCAGGCCGAACAATATCTGCAAGATGCAGCCGCCTTTGAATTAAGACAAAATGAACTTGAAAAGCTAAAGCAGCAAGTTATAGAGGTAGCGGATATACTTTCAGATAAGCTTTGCCGGGTAAACACTAAAGTTAAGCTAATCGACAAAGACGACAACTGCGAAGTATTGGTCTATTGTTCTGAAGGTAGCATCATCGTTGAGGATTGTAAGTCTGAGGAGAAAGAAATTATTGTCGAGTAGTGGGTGATGCTAGTGCAGCCGTTTAGCCACCTTTTCTTCGATTAGTTTCATTTCCGCTTGTACATATTAGACAAAGCCCAGTGTCATTACATCGGTGCGAACAAACATTAAGCCCATCCCTACTAACGAGACCTCCCTATTGTATTCCTCAGTCAAATTCCGAGGCAATTCAATTATAGAATTTATTTTTCACAACTAGGCTAATCAATGGCTTAACAGAACATTGATCGTAGCTATTTCAGATTTTAGAAAATTAAGGTCACGCTGATGGAAAATACCTATCGAACCCTTGCTTTCTTCCGGCCTTATTGGTACCCGGACATATCATCATTTCAATCGTATCACATGGAAGGTCATCACTAGTATCGGCAAAATTTAAATTAGTTGTTCTACATTTACCTTGGTTGTTTTTGTGTGATATACATATTAGTATAATTCTTACTGATGCAGATTATTATTTGCTTATAATTACAATTAACAATAAATGACTGAACATTAGGGAGAAAGTTTAAGAGATTGTCTCTAAAAGAGAGATGTAAGAGCAGATAAGGCGGTAGAAATACTTCGGAAAAGACGAGTTAGTTGTTATCAATATTTTAAATCAAAAGATTTAAGCAGAGATGTTGTAAGTAACATAACTAATTAATTTGAAGGCCGGAATAATTACCATTCACTCAATCCAGGATACGAGGATAACGATTTGAAGCTTCAGGAAAATGAAGAGATTTTAGTATAGTACAAAAATAAACAAGAAACGATGAAAACATATATTTTGACCTTACTGTCAGTTCTGCCACTATTTGCTTTGGCGCAGAGAGGTAGTTACGTACTTAAGCTATCCTCTGTCGACATTGAGGGTGAAAGCAAAGGAACTATAAAAATCGACAGTGTTAAGCCATCAAAGATTGTGTTCTATAAAAGCAATTATACGGATAGCTTGATCGATATTGTTTTTACTGACAATGGTCAATCGATACCCTTTGAATTGACTAACAAGGCGGAGAAAAATATAAAAGTTAACTGGAACGAGGCTTGTTATATTGATTTCTCGAACACTAAAGGAAAAATAATGCACGTTGGGGTGGAGTATATCATTAGAAGTGGGGACTACCCTCCGACATCAATAGCAGGTGGTTCTAAAATTTCAGATTTTGCTACCCCAACTGATAACGTTTTTTACAGTCTAGGGTACTATGGCGGGTGGAGAACTAAGCACCTGCTTCCATATTCGAATCCTAATGGCGCAAAGACATTGGTCGGCAAGAGAGTGAAATTGCTGCTCCCAATTCAAAATGACGGGAAGCAATTGGATTATGTATTTACGTTTGATATTGTTTTTAGTCCAGTAGTTAATTAGATGGTTAAACAGGATATTGTCTCAGACATATATATTCGAGCGCAATGAACCCCCTCCCTGGCACACGCGTGTCGTGTGTGCACTTAAATTCTCAACATCAATCATAAATAGCTAATCTTATAACCTAAAAGTATAGTATGGAAAAATTAAGTCCGCCTTAACTAGAAAAAGATACGAGTAGAATTTTGAATAAATTCCTATCATAGATGAGAACCACATAAAAGGTAACTGAAATGATATACTTATCATTCGAATAGAAGCTAGACAAGCATCGAATATTAGAACTTTATCTAGTTTATTATATAAGCATCACATATTAATAACATGCTCATCTAATTTACCCGAGATTAATGCTTTTTCTAGATGACCGACTGTAAAATTTTCCTCTCTCTTTTCTTTCCATTAGTAAAAAACCTGATGATTGACGGAAGGATAACATCTCCCTCACCGCTGAAATAATTTCCTAGGGGAAAGTGCTTGATATCAACGTCAAATTCTCTACCAAATGCAATGATGAAATCATCCGCATCATCCCCATAAATACCAAGATCATCTTCTATTTTTGTATCTCTGGTTATATCCATATCAACAGCAGATTCTTTCAAAATAAAAGTTTTTATTCTTTCGAAAATATTTTCTTTCATAATCGTTCTAGAAGTTATTTTTCATACATCCTTCCTGTTTCAGGTATTCGTTTAATCTATTGTTTAAATCATTCGTGAATGTGGGTGATGCTCATATATGTTTTTTAAACGGATTAAAGATAGAACAAGTTTTTTACTTTACATTTTTCGGATTGATTATGTATTCCATGAGTCCACGAGTGTTTGCATCTAAGGTGTAGTTTGTTGAGAACTAAAAATCTTTTAGCGCTGAACAATTCTTCAATCATAGATTCCGCTGTATTGATTTTTCTACTAAGAAATCCTTTGTAAACCCACCATGACCTAAGTTGACAAACCCAATCATTAAATAACCTTAACAAGTTCTCAAATCTATTTCAGCTCATGTCAACGATTACTTTCGCCCATTCACCGAACTGCAAATGAAAATAATAGGTTTTCAAGTTAGATTTACAGTAGAAAAAACAGGGACCAGTAAAAAATTACGACTATGAAAACAACGCCACTAAGTTTTAAATATGAACTGGAAAAAAAAGAACCACGCAAGAATGATGTAGGAAATACGAGAGGTGCATCTGTTACTGATTTTCCAGCATCTATTGGCATCCCAATTAGCAGTACCATTTCGGGTTCGATTATCGAATTGCAACCTGGTGCGCTAAGAGAAATGCATTGGCATCCAAATGCAGACCAATGGCAATATTACATTTCCGGTCAGGCAGAGATGTCGGTTTTCCTGGCCGAATCCACAGTGATAACCGAACGATTTAACGCCGGCGATGTGGGCTATGTGCCGATGGGTGCAGGGCACTATAATCAAAAATACAGGAGATACAAGTTGTAAAATCCTGATTGGCTTTGACAGAGGAACCTATCAATCTATTGATTTAAGTAAATGGCTAGCTGGAAATCCTGAAGATGTAGTGGTGACTAACTTCGGATTAAAAGACGGAGAAATTGAAAAATTTCCAACAGAAAAAATCTTTATTCAACCTAAAATATAATTTCAAACCCCATTTAAACTATTGATTATGAAAACGACAAAAATTAGCATTACAGCCCGCATCAGCTTGTTCTTAGTTCTGATATTGGGCATGGTACAATTTTCTCTGGCTCAAACTTCCGTACCGACTACAAAGGCCAATACCTCAAAAATTTGGGGTGCTGTAGATGGAATTTCCATTGAAGGGATGGTTCAAGGTCCTTCTACCGAGATTACGCCACTACAAATCGCCTGCGTTTTTGAATATACCGAAGGCGATATTTTCAACTCTCCACCAGCACTGCCGGAAGCGGTAAATGGAATGGTTCATCTTGATAAAAGCCTGAACGGGCTGATCACTGAAATCCGTAAATCAGGCAAATTTGCAGGCCATTCTTTGGAAACCTTATAAATTACGCCACCAGCCGGAACTATCGGAGCAAAAAAACTATTGCTAATCGGCCTAGGCGATCGAAATAAATTTACACCCGAGTTAATGAAGCAAGTGGCTAGCGTGGGTATGGAGGAAGCATTGCGATTAGGAGTTACTAAATATGCATTCGCAACTGACCTTAAAGATGCGGGAATTGATTCTCCTACTGCGGAAGTTGCGGGCTATGGGGTAACCGGCGCTGTTAATGCCTACAGAACCCAGGTGTTTTTAAAAGCGAAGAAGATGGCAAACTTCAAACCAATTCAAAAAATAACGTTGCTAGCTGGCCCGGCTTATTTTACAACTGCCGGAGAAGGTATCACGCAGGCAATTACTGCTCTAAAATAATTGAGAATCTGTTCTACAGTTAAATTGTAAAATGCAACAGCCAATAATTTCTTCAGTTAATACCAATTAGGATCAATAATTCTTAATTAATTGTGAAATACATAAACATAAGGGTTTCTTTTTCTCCCGACCATGCACAACATTGCACCGCGATTACCGGCTATTAGAGGCTGACGCACCTCTTTACGCACCTCGCATATGCGATATTTTGGCCTAAAAGACACTCAATACCAAAAACAAAAAACCTGCAAGTCGTTGATTTGCAGGTTTTTAATTTTTTTTGATGTTTTTTGTTACTGTTTCCAGTGGAGCCGAAGGGAGTCGAACCCTTGTCCAGTTGTGAGATAAATTATACCTTCTACATGCTTATTTTTCAATTGATTTTCGGGAAATAAACGGGCTGAAAACCGACCTTATTTAAATCCTTAGATACTTTATCTCACCTTAAGTCGTATCTCCTTAAGGCCAGCTTTGTTGTTTCGATGCCCCGGATTCTAACCCAACAATGCAGCAGTTAGAGGGACAAAAGCTATGCTAGTTCTAAACTAGGCAGCTAAGGCGTAAGTATTTTCGCCAACTAAAATTTGAACGTTCACTTTAAGTGCTCTCCGTACAACGCACTGCATGCTAACATAACCTTCGCCACCCTGTCAAATCCAAGAACGGCCCCAGTCATTTTGTTTGCCAACCTTCAAAAGCGGCGTAAACAGGCTACAAATATACAAAAAATGGCTTAGATTTTTGAAAAAAATCAATTACAAATCGGAATAGTCTGTCGGATAAATAAAAAGTGTCACATTTTTTGAAACGTTGTGTTGATATTGTGGCAAGCCACTAATCTTTTTATAGTCTTCTCCAAAAGCCGTCCAATGTTTATCTCGGTCAGCCTTATTATTAAATGTAGTTAAATACATTAGATTTGGCATTTTGCTTCCAGAAATTACCTGGCCGTAAAAAACCGCATTAAAATTTAATTTGGTAAAAATGGCCACCTCGTGGTCGTTAAACATATCTATTTTATTCGATGCAAGGCTTTCTGTGGCAGATTCATAACTCCTCAATTCATAAACCCTCTCGCTTTTTGGCGTGGTTAACTTTGGTATTGCAAACTCAGGCATTGCCGAAAAGGCTTTTAAAATAATGGATTCTAATCTGTTGTAAGGTGGCGTATTATATGCGGCACTCAAAAATGCAGAACCCGCTTCCAGGTATTGTTTATCTTTTGTTAATGTTTCATTGAGTTTAAGGAAATCATCCATCTTTTTAAAAGGGATGAAAACATATACGAGCTGTTCTAGGGTATCTTTCGCAATGGGTTTAAAAACACCAACGCTATTAATTCCTGCCCGGTGAACGGCCGGTAAAAAAGCGTCTTTCAAGTAAGTGTCGACCATTGCTTCCTGAGCGGCAGTTTTTAAATGGTAAACTTTAAGTTGATAATAATACTGATTTTTAGCGGCGAACAAACTGCTATGCAGCATCGTAAAAATTACTGTTGCAAAAAAGATTTTAGTAAGGATAGATTTCAAAATATTTAATTTTTAATTGTGTTAACTGTTTACACCCATGGCATATAAAATAATATTGACGCCGAATTTGGTATTATCTTCGGCTAGAAAGCGTTTATTTCTAAAATCATAGTCCCATTCGCAACCGTAATCTTTGTTGCTGTATAAAACCCCGATTCTGTTATTTACCGTTATCGCCTTCAGGTAATCATGTACCAAATCGTCGCCCCATCCATTTAATTCAAATGAGGTCGTCGGCGGACCTTTCTCAAATTTAAAGAATGAATTGTAAATGCCATGATTGTTCGGGATTTTTTTCAGTGCGGTTGCCCCAAATAAATTGCTCATTTGTGTTTCGAAAGACCGGGCAAACAAACCATCAATATCATGGTTACAATCGTCGACAAATACAAAACCACCATTATAAACGTAAGTTTTGAAATTAACGGCTTCCTGTTGGGTAAATTGTACCAATTTATGTCCGCTTAAATAGCAGAAAGGGTATTTAAAAAGCTCCCGGCTACCCAGTTCAATAACCTTTTCTTCTTCATCCAGCGGAATAGTTGTGTATTCCAAAAGTGAATTTAAAATATTTGAAGGCATGCGTTGATCGGTTTCCCAGTCTCCGGAATTATATTTTAATCTCGCAAATGTGAATTTAGATCTTTGCACAGCACTAAATTAGTGTCAATTTTTATGATTTCGATTTTTTATCACGATTATCATGTAAAGTTTTTGATATTCTTCAGCGTCGGCTAAAAAATATCTGCCTTTAAGCCTATATTGAGGCACAATATCTCACTAACTTAAAAAATCAGTCGTTTTGGAACGTTCAGAAAGCAGCTTAAAAATATTGATCGAGAAGATTTCCTCATTAAAAAGCGAAATACAAAAAGTTATCGTTGGCCAGGATGTAATTATTGAAGAAATGTTGATTGCGTTGATGGCGGGCGGACATTGCCTTTTAGAAGGTGTACCTGGTCTGGCTAAAACGCTGATGGTAAAAACCATGTCGCAGGCTTTGGATTTATCCTTCCGCAGAATTCAGTTTACGCCTGATTTAATGCCTACAGATATTGTCGGGACGGAAATTTTAGAAGAAGACCACGTTACAGGTAAACGCTTTTTTAAATTTAATAAAGGACCATTGTTCGCAAACATTGTTCTGGCAGATGAAGTTAACCGAACGCCACCTAAAACGCAATCTGCACTTTTAGAGGCCATGCAGGAGTTTGAAGTTACATATGGCGGACAAACTTACCCGCTCGACCGCCCATTTTTTATTCTCGCAACACAAAATCCAATCGAACAGGCTGGAACATATCCCCTACCTGAAGCTCAGTTAGACCGCTTTTTGCTTTACATAAAAATTGGCTACCCAACAGCGCAAGAGGAGGCGAAGATTTTAAGCAGCACAACCGGCGCTGGCAAAGCAGCGGTAAACCCGGTAATTGGTGCCGAAGAAATAAAAGAACTGCAGGCAATTACAAGAGAAATAAGCATTAGCGATGATTTAATAACCTATGTTAGTAATCTAATCAGAGCAACCAGGCCAGATACGACGCCGGTGGCTTTTGTAAAAGAATGGGTAAGGTGGGGCGCTGGCCCGCGAGCGGGACAAGCGCTAATTTTAACCGCAAAGGCAAGGGCTTTGTTTAAGGGAAGATATGCCGTTGTGTTAGAAGATTTACAAACAATGGCTTATCCGGTGCTACGCCACAGGGTGCTAATGAATTTTAAGGCTGAGGCTGAGAATGTATCAGCAGATAGGGTTACCGAGGAGTTGATTAAAGCGATTTCAAAACCAAAAGCCAATATATAATGAGTAAACTACTCGATCCGAAGGTGTTGATGGCAATTAAGGAACTGAGTTTATCGGCAAAAATGACGATAGACGGGTTTATGAGCGGCATCAACAAAAGCACAATTAAAGGTGCCGGATTGGAGTTTAGCCAATACAGAAGTTACCAGCCCGGAGATGATTTACGCTCGCTGGACTGGAAAATGTTCGCCCGTTCTGACCGGTATTACATCCGTGAATCGGAAGTTGAAACAAATATTTCGGTTCGCATTTTAATTGATGCCAGTGCATCAATGAACCACAGCGACGGAGATTTTAACAAAATTGATTACGCAAAATACCTCGCCGCATCACTTGCCTATCTGGCAAATTTACAAGGTGATGCTATCGGACTATATGTTTTTCAGCATGCTGGAATTTTCTCCATGACGCCGAAGCAGGATTTTCAACATCTGGCAAGATTGTTTTATCAACTGGAAACGATAAGGCCAGATGGTGCCTTTACCAAGCCCATATTTTATAAAGAGCTTTTTACAGGAGGTCAGAAAAGGGAATTACTGGTTTTTGTTACAGATTTTTATCAGCAAAATGACGAAATATTAGACCTGCTGGATACCCTGAATACACTGAGGCATGAAATTGTTGTGTTCCACGTGGTGGCAAGAAACGAACTCGATTTAGACTTTAAAGGCTTCAGCACTTTCGAAGATTTGGAGACGGGCGAAACCATTCAAATTGACCAAACAAAAGCAAGATTGGCTTATAAAACCAAGCTTGCAAACCACCTGGAAGAAACGCGGATAAAAATGTTGGACAGAAGAATCGCGTATAGAACCATTTGTACAGACGAACCTTTAGACCTGGCTTTAACAGATTTTTTAAAACAACGAAGTAAACTTAGAATTTAATTGTGCAGTTTTTATATCCCATAGGTTTACTGGCACTTGCAAGTGTACTAATTCCCATAATTATTCATTTGTGGAATGTTAAGCAAGGCAAAACGCTGAAAATTGGCAGTATTGCCTTACTGGGAGAAAGTGCTCGTGCAAGTTCGAAAAGTTATAAAATAAACGATTGGCTGCTATTTATACTACGCTGTTTACTGTTAGCGCTGCTAGCGATTATCATTGCACAGCCCTTTAAAAAAAACAATTTATCAACGAAAAATTCAGGCTGGATATTGATAGAACGGTCGAATTTTTCAAAGGTATTTAAAACCAATCGCAAAACGATTGATTCTTTAACGAAGCTTGGATACCAGATTCATGATTTCAACTTAGGATTTAATCTGATCGATCTAAAAGATACTTCGAAAACCTACACGCCGACCGGGAATTTACTGAACCATAACTCGCTGTTAAATCAGTTAAATGCTCTGGTCCCAGCTCAAAGTTCAGTTTATCTTTTTACCGACAACCGTTTGAAAAATTTTGGAAATGAGTTGCCAGCGGTTTCCTATAAACTGGTTTTAAAAACGCTCAATCGTGCGGATACAACAAGTAACTGGATTACCGATTATGCAGGTAAGAAGTTTCAGGCCGTATCAACTCCATCGAGCACCATTTATACAGCAGTTAATGATGTTTCATCGCCGTTTAGGGTAGCTGTGTATGAAACTCCCGGCCACGCAGACAAACAATATTTACTAGCAGCGTTGAACGCAATTGCAGGCTTCTCCGGAAGAAAAATCATATTTAACCCGGCGGGGAAAGCAGATATTGGCTTTTGGCTTTCTGAAGAACCGGTTTCAGCAAATTTTAAATCAGCAATTGATACCAACGGAACTTTATTTGAATACGCAAAAGGCAAAGTAATTGCTGAGCGTTCTTTTATAAATATAAATGGGATTAAGGTTGCATTGTATAAACGAATTGAGGCGACGACAACATTTGATAAAAAATGGACTGATGGTTTTGGCAATTCAATTTTGTCGCTACAAGAGACGGAGAAACTAAAGGTTTTCCACCTGTACACCCGCTTTAACCCACAATGGAATCAATTGGTTTGGAACGAGGTCTTTGTTAAAGCATTAATGCCAATGGTTATTGTAGATAAAAGCGCCGGGGAGTTTGGCTTCGAAGAAAACGCGGCAGATCAGCGCCAAATTGCTCCAAAGCAAAGAAAATTCACTCAAACTAATGAAAGCGCAATTGCTTTAAAAGCAAACCAGGACGAATCAATTTCGCACATATTTTGGCTCGCAGCATTTATTATTCTGCTCGCCGAACGCATTTTATCATTCAGAAAAAAAGCAAATGTTTATGATAAAAACTGAAGGACAAAAATGGATTTACGACCTAAGAATGAAGTGGATATGGTTACACTTAGTTAGGCTTTTTGTGATTAGTTTGGCCGTCGCCCTCCTCTTGTCGGCGGTTTTGATTTACGTTTTACACATGCCGCCGCTGGTTTGTTGCATCATTTTACCTTTAGCGTTAATTATTGCTTTGCTTCGCAAGCCAATATGGAAAACCAGCCAGCAAGAGTTTTGCCGTTATGCCAACAATAAATACCCCGAACTGGAAGAAAGCGCCGATTTGTTAATTCAAAACCCAGACAGTTTATCATTGCTTGAGCAACTTCAACGCTCAAAAATCGAAAAGAGAATTACGGAAATTAGTTCACCACAAGAGCCTGTTAAAAAGCTGTACGCTGGTTTAGCGCTTTTGGCGACAGCATTAATAATCAGCTTCGCAATTGCAAAAATCCCCAAAATTAAAGAAAACAATAAATCCGGGTCGCACGCTCTGCGCCCATTGCCTGCAATAAAGGAAAATACCCTTCCGGAAATTTCAGATTTCAGCGCAACCATAATTCCTCCGGCTTATACAGGCAAACCCGAACGTAAACAAAAGCAGTTTTCGATAAAGGCAGAAACCGGAGCAAAAATAAACTGGAAGATTGAAACGAACATTGCAGTCGAGCGCCTAAAAATCACGTTTAACGATAAAGAATCAGTTTCCCTCAAGGCCAGTAATAAAGAACGAACAACCTGGCTTTTTTCTAAAACTCTCGATAAAACGGGTTTTTACCAGTTGGAAATTGATGGTAAAAAGTCAGATTTGTACCAGCTCGAAGCAGTTGCCGATTTGCCGGTAATTATTAAAATAACACGGTCAAAACAACACACAACAATAGATGTTGGGCAACCTCAAAAATTTAATCTAAATACCGTTTTGACGGATGACTATGGCGTCAACGACGCCTTTATCTCTGCTACGATGGCAAGTGGAAAAGGTGAAGGTGTAAGTTTCACCGAAAAAAAATTGAGCTTCAATACGCGTTTTAACAACGAGAAAAACAAGGTATTAAACAGGGAAATCGATTTGAAAAGCCTGGGAATGAAACCCGGTGATGAGCTCTACTTTTTCGTTAAAGCGATGGATAATCATGGTCAATCGAGCCGTTCTGATGTTTATTTCGTTTCCATAGTTGATACAACTGAATTGATGAGCATGGCCGGAATGACAAATGGCGTTAATCTGGTTCCTGAATATTTCAGGAGTCAGCGGCAAATCATTATTGATACTGAAAAGTTATTAAAAGCGCAATCTTCGCTCGCTGCTGACGCATTTAAAAACCGAAGCAATGAACTGGGAATCGATCAAAAACTCTTGAGGCTGCGCTACGGCCAGTTTTTAGGGGAAGAAAATGAAACAGAAATTGGAGGCGACCATGATGACCATGCAGAACACAGTGGCGAGGAGGAAAAATTCGGCGATGTGACCGCAATAATGGATAAATATGCCCACAAACATGATATTGCGGAGGATGCAACCTTTTTCGAGCCGGAAATGAAAGCCCAATTAAAGGCTGTTTTAACAGAAATGTGGAATTCTGAGTTGCGCCTGAGAACCTATAAACCACAGGAAGCATTGCCATACGAATATAAAGCGTTGCGAATGCTGAAAGATTTGCAACAAAAATCGAGGGCTTATGTGGCTAAAACTACGGTCAAAACTGCTTCATTAAAACCTGAAAAACGATTAAGCGGCGAACTTGATAAAATCACGCAACCTGTTCAAAACATGTCTGCAGCGCAAAAAGACCAACGAACAACCAATTTGAAAACTACTTTAGCTTTACTTGAAAGTCGAAAAGCCGGCAAGAAGTTTTCCGAAGGTGACAGATATTTGTTAAGCGAGACGGAAAAATATATGATTGGCGCCGCGGCCGATAATCCTGCAACTTACCTAAATGCATTAACAAGTTTAAGGCGACTATCACTTAACAAGATTTTGCATCAAAAAGACATCGATGTTGTTCAGCAGGCCATTCAAAAAATGATTAAAGGCGATTCGCCTAAACCGCAAATACAAACTTCGCTGCCCGCAGCAACACTGTACCAAAATTACTTTAATAACCTAAATAAAACAGGGCGATAGTTATGGAATTTAAATATGCCGTTCTCATATTATCGTTACTGTTATTGATTTTCCTCCTCTACAAAGAAATCAAAAGAGCAAGCAAGGCCAGACTGTTGTGGAGGATTTTTGCCAGTATAATTGCTGTAAGTTGTTTTGCTTTGCTAATCATTCCGGTTAAGTATAAGTCGGGTTTTAAAAACAATGCGAACGAAATTATTTTGCTCACCAAAGGCGCCGATTTAGATGAACTGGCAAAAATTCGGGGAGCAAAATATGTGCTAGGGGCATCAAATGCAAAAGTTAACAATGCAGTGCCGATTCCCGACCTCTCCTATTTCCTCGCAAACCATAAAGATGTTAGGAAACTTAACATCTACGGCGAGGGATTATCAAAACATGAATTGCGCAACTTACATGAGTACGAATTAAACTTCCATCCTTCAGAAGGGATAACTGGAATAATTTCTGCCAGCTGGCCGGCTCAAATAAAATCAACGCAACAATTATTGGTTCAGGGAATTTATCAAAACAAGAGCGAAGAAAAAGTAAAACTTTTGTTTAAAGGAATGGGAAGTTCAATTGATTCCATCTCTGTTGAAGGTAAATCCAGTAAAAGCTTTTCATTTTCTACCCAACCAAAACAAATCGGAAAAGCAGTTTATAACCTTATTTCTTTCGACGGAAAAGATACGCTTGCCAAAGAACCCGTTCCTTTTTTAGTTGATGAGCAATTGCCTTTTAAGGTATTGATACTTGCTTCCTTTCCCGACTTTGAGTATAAGTTTTTAAAAAAATGGCTTTACGATAATCATTATCCTTTAGCTTTCAGAAGCCAGATAAGTAAAGATAAATACAGTTCAGAATTTCTGGCTATGGATAGCATCAACCTGAACAAGATCAGTACAAACTCCATTAAAAAATTTGATATTTTAATCATTGATGAAGAGGAACTTGCAGCCATGAATGCAGGCGAACGAAGTGCTATTGATGCGGCTGTAACTGGTGGGATGGGATTATTCATTAGGGTTTCAAGCTTAAAAGCATTAACACCGGCAAGTAGTAAATTTGGCAGATTTGAAGTGTCGAACACGAAAGAAAAGGAGCTTAAAGTGATGCTAAAAGACGAAAAACACAAGTTTAGCAGCTTACCCTTAGAACAAAAATTATTTTTAAGGAGTACCCAGAATGATCTGCCCTTGCTTACCGATGGCGGTGGCAAAGTTTTGGTGAACAGTACAATTAAAGGCGCCGGGAAAGTGTTAGTGTCTTCACTACCATCTACCTTTAACTGGCTGCTAACGGGTAAAAAAAACGACTTTACCACATATTGGTCTACAATATTATCTGCCGCTGTAAAAAAGAGAAATGAAAATCAATCTCTGAAAATTCTACCACAGTTTCCTGTTGTAAATGAAAAAGCCAGATTAATTGTCGACATCCCGACGTCAGGAAAAATTCCTTCATTAAACATTGATAGTATCCGCTTGACTCCCTTGCAAAATATCGAACTCCCTTTCGAATGGGAGGCGGTTTTTTATCCAACAAAAAATGGATGGCATAATTTAGTGGTAAATCAGTCTGCAGAACCGTTTTTCATATACCAAAAAACAGATTGGCAGGCATTAAAAATTCAGCAAAAAATATTGGCAACCCGCCAGTTTGTAGCTAAAGCGAAAATTAAGGAATCAAAAATCAAACAATCAGCTGTTAATGTCGAAGAAGAACTATCAATCTGGTGGTTTTTTGTAGGATTTTTACTCGCCTCCGCTTTTTTATGGTTCGAAGCGAGAATTCTCGACGCTAAATAGTGTTTGAAACTAAAATGTTATAAACCAGCGTGCCAAATTAACTCATAAATGGCTATCTTGGAAACGTAAACCCCTAAACTGAACCAATTGAAAAGAAAAGATTTCCTCTATTTATCCGGAATGGGTATGTCTGCTTTGATGCTACCCAACCTTTCCGCATTCGGAACTCCGATAGACCCTCTGCAGGCGCTGGATGGAGTTGATGTAAAAATTAAAAAAGAACTTGCTGATGTTGCCCTGAACGCCGCAAAATCTAAGGGAGCAACTTATGCGGATATTCGTATCGGCCGCTACCTTAATCAGTTCGTTGCAACCCGCGAAAAGCGGGTACAGGGCGTAGCAAATACTGAATCGTACGGCGTAGGCATACGCGTATTAGCCAATGGATGCTGGGGTTTCGCTGCAACAAACAATGTAACCAAAGATGCTGTTGCCAAAGCTGCCGAACAGGCGGTTGCCGTTGCAAAAGCCAATTCGAAAATTCAGGGCGAGCCGGTTCAACTGGCACCTCAAAGAGGTTACGGCGAAGTAAGCTGGAAAACACCTATCGAGATTAATGCCTTTGAAGTTCCTGTTAAAGAGAAGGTAGATTTGCTGTTGAACGTGAATGATATAGCCATGCAAAACGGCGCCAACTTTGTCAATTCGGTAATATTTGCAGTAAATGAACAAAAGTATTTCGCATCGACAGATGGTTCATATATCGATCAGGATGTGCATCGTATCTATCCAAATTTTAATGTTACGAGGATAGACAGGGCTTCCGGACAATTCAAAACCCGTAATTCGCTTAGTTCTCCAATGGGAAAGGGTTACGAGTATATGCATGCACGCCCGGAAGATAAAGTTTCTGGCATCGTTACCCGTTATAAAGGTCGCTACGATATGCTTGAAGATGTTAAGGAAGCGGCCCGCGTAGCTTCAGAAAAGATAAAAGCGAAATCCGTTGAGCCGGGGAAATATGATTTGGTTCTGGATCCGTCTCACCTCTGGTTAACAATTCACGAATCTGTTGGTCACCCCACTGAGCTGGATCGTGTTTTGGGTTACGAAGCAAACTACGCAGGCACGAGTTTTTTAACCTTAGATAAATGGGAATCAAAAAAATTCAAATTCGGCAGTGATAAAGTTAACATTGTAGCCGATAAAACGCAGGTTGGCTCACTAGGTGCTGTTGGTTATGATGATGAAGGCGTAAAATGCAAAAAGTGGGATTTAATTAAAGATGGTGTTTTGGTTAACTATCAGGCCATTCGGGATCAGGCACACATCATCGGTTTAAATGAATCTCAAGGCTGCTGTTATTCCCAGGGTTGGGATGATGTTCAGTTTCAACGCATGGCAAACGTATCGTTACAGCCAGGAAAAGAGAAACTGAGTGTTGACGATATGATTAAAAATGTTGAAAAGGGCGTATACATTATTGGTGACGGCAGTTTTTCAATCGATCAGCAACGTTATAATTTCCAGTTCGGCGGACAAATTTTCTATGAAATTAAAAATGGAAAGATTGTGGGCATGCTGAACGATGTGGCCTATCAGGCCAATACACAGGAGTTCTGGAATTCGTGCAATGCCGTTTGCGACGATGGTGACTACCGTTTAGGCGGCTCATTTAACGATGGAAAAGGTCAGCCGTCGCAAAGTAGTGCAGTTTCTCACGGTAGTTCTACTGCGAGGTTTAATGGTGTTAATGTTATCAATACAGCAAGAAAAATATAATTATGGCTATATTAAGTAAAGAAGAAGCCCAGGCGATATTAAAAAAGGTAGTTGGCTTTTCAAAGGCCGAGTTTTGTGAGGTAAGTTTAAGAGGTTCTGATGGTGGAAACATTCGTTATGCTCGTAACGCCGTTTCCACAGCTGGCCAAATTAGCACCATGAGTTTGGGTGTTAGCTCAACCTATGGTAAAAAAACTGGCTCTGCAACAATTAACGAATTTGATGATGCATCGCTCGAAAAAGTTGTACGAAGAGCAGAAGAACTGGCAATGCTTGCACCGGAAAATCCGGAATTTATGCCGCTGTTAGGGCCGCAAACTTTCGCCGAATCGAAAACATTTAATGAGAATACCGCTGCGATGACGCCAGATACCAGGGCAGAAATGGTAGGCAAAAGTTTAAGCGTATCAAAGGCAGCTGGCTTAGATGCTGCAGGCTTTTTAGAAAATTCTACAAGTTTCAACGCCGTGATGAACTCAAAAGGTTTATTCGCTTACAACAAAGGCACAAATGTTTCTTTTTCTGTAACAGTGAGAAATAAGCAGGGAACGGGTTCGGGCTATGTGGAGCAGGATTTCAACGATCTTTCGAAGATGGATACTCTTGCACTCAGTAAAATTGCGGCAAGCAAAGCCAATGGTTCGGCAGGAGCAAAAGCTATTGAGCCCGGAAAATATACGGTCATTTTAGAGCCGCTTGCTGCAAGTGATATTCTGGGTAACATGTTTAGAGGTTTTGATGCCCGCAGTGCTGATGAAGGCAGAAGTTTTATGAGTAAGAAAGGCGGTGGTACGCGTTTAGGCGAACAACTATTTTCTGATAACGTAAATATTTATTCAGACCCGTTAAATCCAGAAATTCCATCCTCGACTTGGTCTGGAGATGGTTTACCTGTAAAAAGAACACAATGGGTTGAAAAAGGTGTGGTTAAAAATCTCTCCTATTCGAGATATTGGGCCGCACAAAAAAATGTTGAGCCACTTCCGTTTAGCCGTGGTGTAATCATTGAAGGCGGCAATCAATCGCTGGCCGAACTTATCAAGAGTACAGAAAAAGGAATTCTGGTAACCCGTTTCTGGTATATACGTTCGGTTGACCCACAAACATTGTTACTTACCGGCCTAACCCGTGATGGTACTTTTTATATTGAGAATGGTGAAATAAAATTCCCGATTAAAAACTTCAGGTTTAACGAAAGTCCTGTAATAATGCTTAATAATGTTGAAGCAATGGGTAAACCTGTAAGAACTGCAAGCGGTTTAATCCCGCCGATGAAAATCCGCGATTTTACTTTCACATCCTTATCAGATGCTATTTAACTAATTTAAACAGCGGCGATTACATCACCGCTGTTTTTTTAACTCCAAAATTTCAAAAATTGAGAAGAAGAGATTTTTTATATATGACAGGTGTTGGCCTTGGCGCCACCATGATACCCAATATGCCGGCATTCGGCAAAATTATTTCTGTTGAAGAATCTTTAACACCTGTTGATGTAGCTTTTAAGAAAAAGATGGCCGATGTTGCCCTTAACGCCGCAAAAAGCAAAGGCGCAACCTATGCTGATGTACGCATTGGAAGGTATTTAAATCAGGTTGTTGCCACAAGAGAAACCAGGGTCGAGAACATTTCCAATTCAGAATCATACGGCTTGGGCGTTCGCGTTATTGCCGATGGAAGCTGGGGTTTCGCCGCAACAAACAACCTGGACAATGCGAGCATTGCCAAAGCCGCGGAAGCAGCCGTTGCAATTGCAAAAGGCAACTCGAAGCTTATGGAAGAGCCAGTTCAATTAGCTCCGCAAAAGGGATTTGGAGAGGTTAGCTGGAAAACACCTTTAGAAGTTAACGCTTTTGAAGTGCCGATTAAGGATAAAGTAGATTTGCTGCTGAAAGTAAACAGTGAGGCAATGAAAGGTGGCGCAAAATTCATCAACTCAAATCTTTTCATGATTAACGAGCAAAAGTATTTCGCATCCACCGATGGTTCTTACATCGACCAGGACATCCATCGGATTTGGCCAACCTTTACTTTAACTAAAACCGATGCTGCAAGTGGCAAGTTCGAAACACGAAATGCTTTAAGTGCTCCAATGGGCATGGGTTACGAATACCTAACACCTAAAGATTCAGAAAAAATTAAAGGTGGCCCGGTTACGATGTACAAAAAGCGTTACGACATTTTGGAAGACGTGCGGGAAGCCGCTGTGCATGTTGATGAAAAACTGAAAGCCAAACCTATAGCGCCAGGAAAATATGACCTGGTGTTAGACCCTTCACACCTATTCCTGACCATACACGAATCTGTTGGCCACCCTACGGAATTAGACCGGGTTTTAGGTTATGAGGCAAACTATGCAGGAACAAGTTTTTTAACGCTTGATAAATGGGAGTCGAAGAAATTTAATTTCGGGAGTAAAGAAGTTAATATTCTCGCCGATAAAACGGAACGAGGCTCTCTGGGTGCTGTCGGATACGATGATGAAGGCGTCAAGTGTGGCAATTGGGATATCATTAAGGATGGAATTTTGGTTAACTACCAAACGATTCGCGATCAGGCACATATTTTGGGCTTAAAGGCCTCGCAAGGTTGTTGCTATGCCGATAGCTGGGATAGCATTCAGTTTCAGCGGATGCCAAATGTTTCGCTGGCGCCAGGTAACGCTGCTTTAAGCGCAGCTGAAATGGTAAAAAATGTAGAAAAAGGCATTTATATGTTCGGAAGGAACTCTTACTCGATTGATCAGCAGCGCTATAATTTCCAGTTTAGTGCGCAACTCGCCTACGAAATTAAAGAAGGAAAAATTGTAGGCATGTTTAAAGATGCGGCTTATCAGGCAAATACTCAGGAATTCTGGAATTCATGCGTTCAGCGCTGCGACAAAAATGATTATCGTTTGGGCGGCACGTTTTCTGACGGCAAAGGCCAGCCCGGACAAGCAAGTGCCGTATCACACGGTAGTGCAACAACCCGCTTTAATGGCGTAAATGTGATTAATACTGGTAGAAAACTTGGCTAAAAAAGGCAGCAAAGAAATGTCCTCATTAAGTGTGCAACGCATTGAGGGCATTTCGCCAAAGCCTGCTTATTTACTCTACTCCTTTTGCAGTCGTTTTTATCGAATAAAGCGATTTTGAAGCTGTTATGAAGAGAATATTCTTGTTTTTCCCACCAAAACAAATATTTCCACACCAATTTTCAGGTACATCGATGTGACCAATATGTGCTCCGCTTTTGCTGTAAATATCAACACCTTTTCCGGTGATGTAGATATTTCCCTCGCTATCTAGCGTCATCCCATCCGAACCTTGTTTAAGTAAAAGTTCCCGCTCATTAAGTGAAGCATCTTCATTAATTTTGTAGCGGTAAGTTACATCAGCAACCCGATCTGCAACATAAAGATATTTGCCATCTGGCGTACCTAGAATTCCATTCGGCCGCTTAAAACCATCTGCAACGGCATGCGGAGTTTTCTTTCCTTGCGGAAGATAGTAAACTTTTTCGCCAACAATTTGAGGAGCCGTTCTGGTCCAGTAATCTCGCTGATAGTATGGGTCGGTGAAGTAAATGCCGCCCTTTTTATCTATCCAAATATCATTCGGACCATTAACTTTCTTTCCATCAATATCAGTGAATAGAATGGATATTTTTTTGTTTTTATCGATAGACCAGATTTGGTTATTTTCATCGGCGCAAACAATCAGATTTCCTTTCTTGTCAAAATAAGTTCCGTTCGCCCTCCCCGATTTTTCCATATATAAACTTAGTTTTCCATCCGTACCATATTTCCAGATTTTATCGTTGGGCTGGTCGGTAAAAAAAACATTGCCTTCTTTATCAACAGAAGCACCTTCAGTAAATTTAAATTGCGAAGAGATAAGTTTCAAACTATCCTGTACAAAGGTTGGCGTCTGCGCTAAACTGAAAAGGCACTTGATGCAGAACATCGAAAGAAAGAATAATTTTTTCATGGGCTGATATTTCGTTTACAAAGTGGCGATTAATCCTCTGGATTGCAAGTAAAAATTTTGTGTAGTTGTTTTTGTGCCGCCAGCCTTAACGCAATCGCGGTTTCAAATAATTTCGCTTCTGCTCAAGTGTAGAAACAACCCTTAGCAAAAAAATGATGATATTTTAACTTACCCTTTTGCCTTTTAATAACATATCCAGTGCATCATTTAGCGTTCCTGCTTTTTGTACTTCACCTTCGTTCACAAAATAAATTTCATCGGCATTTTCGATGGTATTTAAGCGATGGGCAATAATTACCAAAGTCGTGTCTTTTGATAATTTATTTAAAATGCTGCCTAAAAGTTGCTCGGTAATGGTGTCGATATTTGCTGTGGCCTCATCTAAAATCAACAATTCCGGATTACGCAAAACCGCCCTCATAAAGGCAATTAATTGCTTCTGCCCCAAACTGATGCTGTCAGATCCTGAAGTAATCGGCGTATCTAATCCTTCATCAAAAATTGCCAGTAGTGCCCCGAGGTTCGCATCCTGTATAATTTTTTTCAATTCGTTATCAGTTACATCTTTGTATTGGCTGTTTCCGTAAAGAATATTCTCTTTTACCGTGCCGGTAAATAAAAATGGTTCCTGCAAAATGAAGCCAATCTTTTGCGTGCGCTCCGTAGCCGTAAAGGAACGGATATCCTTCCCGTTCAGCAAAACAGTTCCTTTGGTCGTATCGTACAAACGCGAGATTAAAGAGGCTGTGGTAGTTTTCCCGCCCCCAGTAGGACCAATTAAAGCATATGTTTTACCTTTTTCAAATCTCAGATTAACGTTGTGAAGGATTTCCTTTGAATCATCATAAGAGAAGTGAACACTTTTAAACTCAAGCAATGCATCTGAGCCCAGGGCGTTATCGTTTTCTGTCAGACTAAGATTTGTTTCGAGGTTTAAAATTTGAGAAATCCGGTCCCAACTCGCCATCGCTACCTGAAAACTAGTCCATAAGGCAGCCAACTGCCTCAAAGGGTTATAAAAATTAGTACAATATGAAATGTAACTTACCAACAGGCCAAGAGAAAAACTTCCAATAGAAATTAAGTAAATGCCAAAAAGTAATACAATTAATTGCGCTGCGCTGGAAAGCAAACCGTAAACCGGAACAAAAATATTATTCGCCAATCCGGCACCAATAGCAGTTTTATAATTCTCCTGATTCGCTTCATCGAATCGCTTTCTAAAATAATCGCGGCGATTAAAAGCGATGATGACCTTAAAATTGTTCAGGCTTTCCTGAATCTCTGCACTCATTCCGCCAACGCTTTTTAAGTTTTTGGCATTTTTACGCTTAACCCACGGAGATAAGGCCATGGTAAAAATCACGATAACGGCCGCAGGTGAAAGCGCCGCAGCGCCGAGTTCAAAATTAATGGATAGTAAGAAAATTCCAGCACCTATCATGGTTATAATGCTGCTCACAAACTGCATTAATGATTGCGAAAAAAACTGGTTAAGCTTGTCAGTATCGTTATTTACTCTAGATATTAAGTCGCCGGCCTTGTTCTCGTTAAAAAAGGAAACCGGCAATTCCTGCAGTTTGTTAAAAATCGCATTCCGCAGGGTAAACAACATTCGCTGACCAATTCCGCCCATTAATTTTGTTTGCGTGTAGCCGGTAATCATTGCAATCATATACATTACCAAAAGTATTCCGCCGAAAACTAAAACGCCATGAAACTGCCCGGTGCGAATATAGGCATCGATGGTGTGGCCAACCAGCAGTGGCCCCAGTAACAGCAGCCCGGAATTAACTAAAATAGCTACTAAAGCCAGCCAAAGGTTTTTGTGCTCGCCAGAAATGAATTTAAGCAATCTTTTAAGCGCCTGGTAAGTAGATTGCTTTTCCTGCTTTGATTGTAGCTGGTTAAGATTGTAGTTCATAATTGCTGGTGCTCTGTTGTGAATTGTAAATTTGAACGTATTCAGGACTGCTTTTCAGCAATTCCTGATGTGTTCCCCCGGCAACGATTTCGCCTTGCATCAACAAAATAACTTTATCGTAATTTTCAACAGATGCTATTTTTTGGGTTACTGATAACAATGTTAAACCCGGATAATTTTGTTGTATGTTTTCCAGAATTCTCTTCTCCGTGTTGGTATCCACACGTGCGGTAAAGTCATCGAGTAATAAAATTTTCGGATTTACGGCCAATGCCCTTGCCAACATAATACGTTGCTTTTGCCCGCCCGAAAGGCTATTTCCACGCTCGGATACAATGGTGTTTAATTTATCCGGCAGGTTATCTACGAAATCTTTAAGCTCAGCAGTTTGAATGGCTTTCGCTAAAGATTCATCCGTAACAGCATCGCTGAAGGCAATATTTTCCCGAATGCTCATGTTAAACATAATACTATCCTGAAAAACAAAACCAACCTGTTTGTGAAAATTTTCCTGGTTGTATTGATTAAGCTCCTTCCCGTCGAATGTCGTTTCGCCACTGGTAGGCTTAATCAAGCCGGTTAAAATGTAAAGCAATTGGGTTTTCCCAGCTGCCGTCGGACCGATTATTGCCGTTTTTGAACCGGCTTTTGCCGAAAAGGAAATGTCTTTTAAAATTGGCTTTTGCCCGATCGACAGCGATATGTTTTTAGCTTCAACATCTCCAATAAGTTCATCATCCAACTTTCCGGGATGTTTAATTTCCGGGGCATTTAAAACCGCTTCTATTCTTTGGTAAGATGCGGTGGCTTGTGCAATCACATTGCTCATAAAACCGATGACCAAAATCGGAAAAATAATTAAAGCGAGATAACTGTTAAAGGCAGCAAACTCACCCAACGTCATTGTACCGTTAATAACAAAATGACCACCAAGCACCAAAATTGTTAATCCTGATAAGTTGGCTACGAAAACGATAATTGGAATTAACCCGGCAAATAAGCGTAGAATTGATAAACCCAAATCGCGGGCCTTTGCATTTGCATCAAGGAATTTATTGTACTCGAGCTGTTGCGAATTGATTACCCTTATTAATGCAGCACCTAAAATGCTTTCACTTATTACTTTGTTTAACCAATCGATAACTTCACGGCTTTTGATGAAAAGCACCCTTACTTTTTTCAATACAAAGAAAAATGCACCACCAATAATTGGTACTATGGCAATAACACAAAGCGCAAGTTTCCAGTTTATCATAAGCAACAAGATGCTGGCGCCTACAATTAAAAATAAAGATGAAGCTAAGGAAACGATTGCCTGCGAAACAAACAGTTTAATAGAATCAGCATCAGAAGTAAGGTTTGTGAGTAATTTAGACGGATTTGCCTGAATCACATAAGCATGGCTCTGTCGCGAAATCTGGTCGGAAAGCTTTGTACGCAAATCTTTTGCCACACGTTCTGAAGCGTAGGTTTGCACAATGCTTTGCAGATATGTGAAGATGAAAACCAACACAATAGCCAACGAAAACTCAACCAATATCGAATTTAAATTAAACGTTTTGTTTGTGTATGAATCAATTCCGTGGGCGATAATTTTGGGTAGCAATAAATTAATTCCATTGCTTAATAATGCAAAAAAAACCAACAGGAAAATTAAGCCTTTGTATGATGCAAGCAAGCTAAAAACACTCGGTTTTTTAGCTTCTTTGGGTTTTGCCATGTTTTGCGCTGAGCTTTGTAAAACGCAAATTTAACCCATTTATTTGAATAGTCTACTGTTTATTTAAATTTTGAGAAACGTAATGTTGTGGTTTACGTGCAGATGTATAGCCACAAGGGACATGGTAATTTTAAATCAATTATCGGTTTTTACTTTTATATATGTTGATGATAATAACTTGAGCAGCTATTGCCGATTGATAGCCTGAATATTTCCGGCAGATTTAAAAACGTATTCCACACAAACATTGCTACCTTTGCAGCACAACCATTGAAGAAAATGGTGCCCAAATTATGATTGAAATAGGAAAGTATAACGAATTAAGGGTATTAAGTAAAACTGAGGCCGGTTTGAATTTAACTGATGGCGATAAGTTGGTTATCTTGCCCTACCAATACGTACCAAAAGGTTTAGAAATTGGCGACAATGTGAGCGTTTTCGTTTACATTCAAAAAGATGGCCGCTTAACCGGCACAACCCAGAAAGCATATGCCGAAGTAGGCGATTTTGCGTTCCTAAAAGTTGTTTCTGATGGCGACGAGGGCGTTTTCATGGATTTAGGCATCGACAAGGATGTTTATGTGCCTACGAAAGAACAAAAGAGACCGATGCAAAAAGGCTACAAATATGTGGTGTATTTGTATCTGGATGAAAATAACGACAGACTCCTGGCATCGTCAAAATTGTATGATTTTGTTGAAGAGGAAAACTTTGATTTTGAAGAAGGAGACGAGGTAAGCCTGTTGATTACCGAAGAAACCGATTTAGGATTTAATGCAATAATAAATAATGCCTACATCGGTTTGTTGTATCACAACGAGGTTTTTGACAACATTCAGATTGGGGAACAGCGAAGGGGCTGGATTAAGAAAATCCGTTTAGAAGGTAAGATTGATTTAACCTTGCAACCGAGCGGTTACGGTCATATTTTAGATTCGAAAGAGACTATTTTAGCCGCTTTGAAAAAGGAAGGTGGAGTAATTGAGCTTGGCGACAAAAGTTCTCCGGAAGAAATCTATCATCGTTTCCAAATTAGCAAAAGTGCGTTTAAAAAAACAATTGGCTCGCTTTACAAAGAGCGTTTAATTGTCCTTTCTGATGATTCCATCCGGCTATTAACCGACAACGACGCAGAATAATTGTTGTTTCAAGGTATCGGGAATGTAAGTACAACTAAGCTTACATTCCTTTTTAAAAGCCTGTATTCAAATCCATATCTTTTAATTTAAGTTGAATTTATCATTTTGGATTTTAACAATATTTGAGGCCGAAATGATGGATACAATCATGATGCCTATAATTACAGCCAAAATTCCTTGAAAAGTAGAGTAAATTTTAGTGCCCGAAACGAAGATTTTTGAATCTTTAATCAACTCATCACCCACCTTTGATTGAATTTTGATTAGTGCGGAAAGTTTATTCAAAGTTTGCGCAGAAGTGCTCCTTCCAATTACTTTGTAGGTTTCTTTTGCGTTGTCAACTGATAAACCAAGAATTTTACGTTCTATTTCCCGCTGCATTTTTAACGCCTTTTTTAAATCTTCCAAAAATGTTTTTTCCTGTTTTACCAGCAAAGTCAGCTCAAATTTATTAACAACCGAATCAATTTTACGATTGTGTTTATCAATTCGCGAAACGCTTTTTAATAAGTGTTCATTATCAGCCAACGCATTTTGAATGATGTCATTTTTGTGGTAGAGGTTTTCGGCAATAAAGTACAAGTCGGTGGCGGGCACCAGCCTGTCATTGTACATCGAGATGAAAGATTCGTTTATTTTGCTTACACTTTTATCCTCCAGAAAACGGATGAGTAGAGTGCAACACATAATACAAAAAAGTAAGAAAGCTACTTTCAACTTGTTTTTTAGGCTAAATGCAAATTTCATATCAAATTAGTTAAAAAATCAATGTAAGAATTAAAGCTCATTTACAGCTTGTAATTTTGTTTACTTCGTTAAATAAATGCTGATGCGCAGTAAGGGATTAAACACTAGAACTTGCTGCTTTTGTTAAACGCATTATTAAGCTGTTAGCAAATTGAACTCGGCTTTGAACCAGAATTTTCTTTTATTTCTGTGTATTTCAAATGCGCATCAATCCAAACTTGAACTTCGCGGCGAGCTTCTAAAAATAATCTTCCTGCGCAGTTTTTGCGAACAATTGCGGAGCAAAATTTACCAGGTAAAGTTCCTTTTTTGCCCGGGTTACAGCGGTGTACAACCAACGTAGAAAATCCAAATCGATCATCTCTTCGGTTAGATAACCCTGGTCGGCAAAAACAGCATCCCACTGCCCGCCCTGCGCCTTATGGCAAGTAACCGCATAAGCAAATTTAATTTGCAGTGCATTGTAAAAAGGGTCGGCTTTTATGGCCAGCATGCGTTCGCGTTTGTTGGCAATGTGTTCGTAATCTTCGTTTAAACCATCAAAAAGCTTCTTATTTTGTTCATAAGGTAGGTTTGCCGATTCAAGATTTAAGGTATCAAGCATCACTTTGCAACTGATTTGGCCGGCCGCCGGGAAATCCAAAAACTCCAATGTGGCATCCGCAAAGCGGAAACCATAGCGTTCTTCTTCGCCGCGAACCCGAATCACTTTGGCCATGTCGCCGTTCGCAATAAAGGCAGTCTCTTCATTTTCGGGTAGCCAAAAATAGTTATTTCGAACCACCATAATCTGGTCGCCGCCCGTAAGTTCTTCTTCCCGATAAAGCAGCCTTGCCCGGATTTGCTGGTTGTAAACGTTTGCCGATTTATTGGAGCGGCACACCACCAGCGTATTTTCTATACCAAATTTTCGGTAAGCATATTCAAGGCCTTCAACCAACCTTGCGCCCGCCATATTGTAAATGTCTTTATAATTTTTAGTCAAAAACCTGGGTAAAGGATTTTCAGGATTTTTAGAAATCTGCGTTCTTAACATTGTCGCATTTGCCAAAATACCCGATTTTTTCTCCTGCCGAACCACTTCTTTCAACTCTACAGAGCTCACGCTTAAAGCAAATTTATCCTGCAAATATTTTTCGTTCAAAGCCGGACTCTCTAAACTTCCAACCGGCGGTAACTGCGCCGTGTCGCCCACAAAAAGCAAAAAACAGTTCTTGGTATTGTAAACAAATTCAAGCAAATCCCGCAATATAGACGAACCCGTTTCATTAAATTCATCAGCAATCATCGAGGCCTCATCAATAATAAAAAGCGTATGCTCAGCCAGATTTGGCGCTATCTGAAATTGCATTTCCGGCGATGCCGCTGAGCGTTTCCTATAAATTCTTTTATGTATGGTTAATGCCTTGCGGTAAGAATACTGACTCATTACCTTTGCCGCCCGGCCTGTTGGGGCCAACAATTCGCTCCGTAAATTAAACTTATTTAACACCTTAACCAATGCCGCCACCGATGTTGTTTTACCGGTTCCGGCATAGCCTTTCAGCACAAAACAGCGGTACTCATCACTTTCCTGCAAAAACCTCGACATCCGTTCGCAAAAAAGCAATTGCTCTTTGGTCGGCGTGTGTGCGTAAGCCTGGGCAATAAGTTCACTTTTGTCGATATACATGAATTGTTGAATCGTTTTATTGAAAAATAATTTTAAAAAGTATTTGCCTTAAGATTTGGAAAACCAACTACGTTACAAATAGGTTTCGGCAGCCCGTCTTTTCGCTAAATCTTTTTTGCGAACGGAACACGAATGTTATCGGCTTCCTTACAAAAAAGTATAACGCTACAATACGGTTTAGATGGCAAAGATATAAGCTATTTTTAAAGTCTTACCCGCAAAAATGCAAACATCCTGGCTTCGAATACAATATGTTTGAAGAAGATTATCTCCCTTCCGTCTAAATCTGCTCTACAAATTACGGATCACAGCTTACAATAATAACGTTTCGATTCTGTGCGCCATCACCATATTTTGCTGCTTACTCCAGCTAAAAATTGTAAAATGGCCATCCTGCGAGGCTACTAAACCAATTGCCTGAGGTTGGTCATTAACGAATTGGGCAACAGAAAAATGCCTTGTTCCACCCAGCTGACCAGGATACAAAATCTTATCTTCTCCACCAACAATTGGTTCTGAAAACGCAATTTGTTCTACAGTTGGCTTGCCTTTCGCCCGACCAATTTTGGCTCCAAAAGCGATTAAATCGAACTGTTCATTAATAATTGTAGCGCCATCAACAGCAGTTAATCCTGCTAAATGTTCTACCTCTCGGCGTAAAGCACCCTGAGAGAAAATTTCGCTTTGGTTGCCGCTCTGCTTTGCCAGATTTGATAGCCCGCAAAAGGGAGGTTCAACCAAATACTGTATAGGATGGATGATAGAATCTTCCCACTTTTCATCGCCCTTGGGTACAATTAGCAACGCCCCGCCCCGCCCATGGCTACGCATAGAAACCGAAAACTGAATCAAAATATTTATCGGGTCGTTCCAGCTTGCCAAAACGGTTAAATCTAATAATGCCTTCAAAATCGGCGGACAATCTCGATTTGTACAAGATGTATCATCAACGATTCTTATCTGCTCGCCTTTTAAAACAGCAACATTCGTGTATTTACCAATCCCATAAATTCTGCGGTGCTTAATTACGATGAGGCCGGGTTCAGAAACATCAACTACAAAACAAAAGTTCGGAATATTTAAAGTTGTACCCCAAATGTAAAGCTCTCCATCTTCTTCCCAAACGCCCAGGTGAATTCCCGAGCGTTCTACGCCGGGTGCAATTTTAGTAAGTGTGTTGGCGTTAAGGGGCAGTGGTTTGGCAAATTTTAGTGGTTTAGAGGTTTGCGAAGGCGGTAAAAAAGCAACCGAAATACGGGGCGAATGTCCCTCCTCTTTGCGTAAACTACTCCAGAAAGCAACATCTATCAAAGCCTCGATGGTCTTTCTATCTGGCTGCGTTGCCAAATCAACCTCACCCTGGGCAGCCGCATTAGCATGCAGCTTAATAAAATGTTGCTCTATTTTAGCCGCAACAGTGTTTGCAGCTTTATAAGTAGGCTTATAACTCATGTTCCGAATTTAAGCTGAATATTTCGAATTTCAGATAATGCAAAGGTTTGATTTTGGTAAAAAGATTTTACCATATCACCCCCACAGAAAATACGATAAGGAAATTAACAGAGTCCGCATTGTATGGCAGAATACTATCTAACATTCACCAATAAAGCATGCCTACATCAAGAAACAAAACATATCAGATTCTGTAAATTTTGTGTTTCTGTGTCAAAAATACTGGACGACAATTATAAACAGACCGTGTTTTGAGCGTAATAAAACAAAAAATAATATCAGTTTCAATTAAATTCCGTCTTTGTGTGGCAAAACATCTGCATCTGTAAATAAAAATCGAAAAATTGCCAGACGATCCGCAGAACACCGTTTAAACATTTGTGTAAAACACGTTTCATCCGTTTTTTTTGTTTTCTGTCATTTCAGTTGTAGTTAATCTCTAAAAAACTCTATTTTTGTTTCAATGACTAATAACAGCCTTTTACTAATCGACCCGAATTTTAAAACTGCTGAATCAATTAATTGCCACTTGCTACTGAAAATAACGAACGATAGCTTTTCGTATGCAGTTGTAAACAAAGAGCGTGGGCAAGTGAATGTGATTTTCGACAAACAGCATTCCGGAGATATAGAACAGGATTTGAAAGTAGCCTTTGAAACAGATGCCCATCTAACTCAAAAATATGGTGCAATCAAGGCGGCAGTGTACACTTCAAATTTTATTTTTATTCCCCACGAATGGTTCGATGCCGACAATCAATCAGTTTATTCCAAGTTTCTGGGTTCGGAAGGTAAGTTTTACACTCAACATCATACTGAACTAGGCTTCAACACCCTATTCTCAATCAGTGAAAAAGTAGAAGATAAACTGCCTAAAGATACTCGGTTTTACCCGCAATCATCTCCCTTGTTTGCTTTATTTGGAAATTTGTCTGAAGATGCATTATTGATTGATTTTACTGCTTCGACGTTTAACGTATTATTTGTAAAAGACAAAAAGGTCATCTTTCAAAATCATTACAGCGCAGAAACAGCCGAAGAATTCAACTATTTTTTATTGCTGATTATCGAACAACTGGGTTTAAATGAATCAGTTTCTGTTTATCTGCAAGGCATAATTAATGAGGATGATGATTATTACAACACCCTTTTAAAATACTTCAATAACCTTTATTTCTTTCTTCCGGCTGGAAAACAAAGCAGTGACTTACTGGCCGACATGCCTAAACACTATTTCAGCGGCTTACTTGCTTTAGATTTATGCGAATAATTGGAGGAAAACTAAAAGGAATTCGTTTGCAGCCACCCGCAAATCTGCCTGTCCGCCCGACTACCGATATGGCAAAAGAGGCGCTTTTTAACATTTTAAATAACAAATTCGATTTCGAAAATTGCTCAGTTCTGGATTTATTCTGTGGAACAGGCAATTTAACCTTTGAATTTGCCTCCAGACATGCTGAAAAAATCCTGGCAATTGATATGGATTACGGATGTGTAAACTGGGTTAAAACTACCGCAAAAAAGCTTGAGTTTGATCAGGTAGAAGTTCGTAAAGGTGATGTTTTTAAGGTCTTAACGCAAATGACAGGGTCTTACGATTTGATCTTCGCCGATCCGCCCTACAACATGCCTAACATCCCGCAAATACCTGTAATGGTTGCTACACAGGCGCTATTAAAACCCAACGGTTTATTAGTTGTTGAACATCAAAGTAACATGAAACTTAACAGCCAGCCTGGATTTACCGATACCAGGAAGTATGGCAATTCATCGTTTAGCTTTTTCGAATTTAGTTAACCGAAAATCGCATAGATTTTAGGTTATAAAGGCCGAGACAAACCCAGTAAAACGGTTTTTCGGTGCTAAGGATTACAATCTTTTTTTCGTATTTTTTCTACAAAAGCAATTAAGAAAAACGACATATTAATAAGTTCACTCCGCTATTATTTTTCCGAGCGAGCATTAAAGATTCGTCGTTTGCTGCAATGACGGGTGTGAAGCTCTATACTTTAAACTTTTTCCTTTCAGCTTAAAAATTTATATTTGAGTTATGAAAATAGCACTGTTTCCAGGTTCATTTGACCCAATCACAATCGCCCATGTAAACATTTTACAACGTGCTACTCCACTTTTCGACAAGATTGTTATCGGCATCGGACTAAACAGTTCCAAGCAAAATTTTCTTACTGCCGAACAGCGACTTCAAATTTTAGAAACAGTTTTCGAAGGCTATAAAAATATCGAAATTAGAACCTATGAAGGCTTGACAGTTGATTTTTGCAGAAAAATAAGCGCAACCTATATGGTTCGTGGCATTCGTTCAGCTTCTGATTTTGAATACGAAAGAGCCATCGCACAAATTAACCAAACCATGATGCCTGAAGTAGAAACGATTTTACTTTTGAGCAAGCCTGAATACTCAGCAATCAGCTCTACTATTGTAAGAGATATTTTAAGAAACCATGGGGATGTTAGTCCCTTTGTACCCAAAGAAGCACTTCGTTTTCTATAATAAACCTAAAATTCCCTTTTTCTTTTAAAAAAGTCTGTAACGTTTTCAAAAATCGAATACCTATAATGTAAACGATTATTTATGAAAGCATATTTCTCGATATGAAGACTTGCCGGTTTGTTCAGAAACTTCTTTCATTTAGCCCAACCAGATCTAAATGAAAGAGATTGAAACGAAATTTCTCGCCTTGATTAATCAGCATAAAGCAATTGTACATAAAGTTGCGAAAATGTATATGGATGATGCTGAGCAACAACGAGACTTATTTCAGGAAATCGTGATGCAGCTTTGGAAAGCTTACCCAACCTTTAAGGGCAACAGCAAATTTTCTACCTGGATGTATCGCGTAGCACTAAATACGGCTTTAGTTTATTTTAAAAAAGAAAACCGGAAAGTAGATAAAACGCCCTTAGATGATAATATCGATGTTATCGACACTAATGAGGGCGAGCACAAGGAAGAGAGACTTGCTTATTTATACAAAGCCGTTCATGAATTAAACGCAGTAGAGAAAGCATTAATATTTCTTTTTCTCGAAAATTTATCACACAAAGAAATCGCTGAAAACCTCGGGATTAGCGAGGTAAATGCCAGGGTTAAACTCAATAGAACGAAAGAAAAATTACAACTCATTATTAAGAAAAACGGTTATGAATTTTGACGATATAAAAAATGATTGGGGTGCTGATGGCATCGAAGACACTGCTATTTCTGTAGACATGCTTAAAATAAAGCAAGCCAGAACGCCTGTCGACATTATCAGAAGAAAAATGAAACACGAGTTTAATTACCAGATAATTGCACTGGTTTTGATGGCCGCTATCCCCTATCTTTTCGGCTTTGCCGCAATCATGACGACCGTGTACCTAACTTTTTACGCGGTTATTTGCGGTTTTACGGCCTATTACTTTTTCAAATTTTATCGGTTTTATAAAAACTCTTATGATATGACGATGGATAGTCGAAAGAGTATACTTTGGTTTTTCTACGAAATGAAATTAAACATAGAACTCTATAAAGCACTTACTTATATTATCGCTTTTATAGGGCTAGCCTTTATTGCTGTTTATCTTTTCATTGAGCGATCGACTGTTTTTGCAAGAATCCTGACTAAACTTTCACCTGTTTACCTAATTTTAAACTGTTTCATCTCGATTTTAGTTATCGGGGCAATTACTGAAATGTGGGCATGGTTTTACTATGGAAGATACCTGAACAGGGTGAAAAAAATTGTTGATGAACTTGACTACGAAAATTAGCCGTCGAGTTAAGAATCACTATTTTTTTGCCACAATTGCAATAGCTGTGAAAGAAATTGAAGCCACCAAGGTTATAAAATACCCTTGTTTTTTACAAAATTCCTCCGGCCCTTAACACATCCATAATTGATGGAAAAGTGTTTTTTACAACGGGTCCGATGTGATTTTTATCCAACCAAACGGCCTCATCAATTCCTTCTTCTTTTTGAGGAATCAACTTAGGTTCGCCTTTTACCTTCATTTTGTACCAGTTGGTTTTTTTGATTACCATTTTCGAACCCATCGGGTAAACGTGATAGGTTTTACAAAGCTTTTCCTCTCGCTTGGCAACCTTAATTCCACATTCCTCTTCTACTTCTCTAACGGCGGTTTCTTTCATATTCTCACCATCTTCAAGCTTTCCTTTAGGCAAATCCCACTTCTTGTTTCTAAAAATAAAAAGATAGTTACCATTAATACTTTCCACTAAGCCACCCGCAGCCTTAATAATTTCACAATTCTTTTTTAGCTTTTTAAAGGTTTCCTTCGGGTTTTTAGTTAAAAAAATGTAGCTCTTCTTCGACCCATTTTTTAATTTTTTGTAAAATGTCTGCAAATCAAAATCCTGAAATTCAAGCTGTTGAATTTTTTCCTTTTGTTCTGGCAAAACATCTGATATAAAGAGGGTGTTATCGTTGATATAAATTCTGTATTTTTGGGCCATGTATAATAAAAGTGATATTGAATTAAAGGTAGCGGAATTTTTATTACAAATAAAGGCAATTAAATTACAACCTAATAATCCTTTTACATGGGCATCTGGTTGGAAGTCGCCAATTTATTGCGATAACCGGATTACACTTTCTCACCCACAGGTTAGAACTTACATTCGTCAGAAACTAGCACAAGCCATCCAGGAAGAATTTGGTTCGGTTGATGTTATTGCTGGTGTGGCAACTGCCGGAATTCCTCAAGGCGTTTTGGTAGCGCAGGAATTGGGTTTACCTTTTATCTATGTAAGGGCTAAAGCCAAAGAACACGGCACCGGGAGCCTTATTGAAGGAGAAGTTGTAGAAGGGCAGCGTGTGGTGGTTATCGAAGATTTGATTTCTACCGGAAAAAGCAGCTTACAAGCAGTTGAAGCGCTTCGAGCGGCCGGTTTATCGGTTGCCGGTTTAGCCGCAATTTTTACTTACGGCTTTGAAAAGGCAGATGAAAACTTTACCTCAGCAAAATGCCGTTACTTAACCTTATCAAATTACGGGGCGCTGATTGATTACGCTGCCGAGCACAGCATTATTGCCAAAAGCGATATGGAATTGCTGAGCAAGTGGCGATTAAATCCATCAGAATGGGGACAAGTAGAAAGTCCCGAATCTTAGATTTGAATTTAGAATAACTCTAATAAAATACATAATGACGATTATCGAAAGCGCTGTAGAAGTAAATAAACCTGTTTCGGAGGTTTATACTTTTCTCTCAAACATGAACAACCATCAGCAACTGATGCCCGAAAATATTTACAATTGGGAATCTACTGAAGATGAAGCCCGTTTTACCATCCAAAACATGGCTAAACTAGCTATTAAAATTTCCAATCGCGTAGAAAACCAGGAGTTAACCGCCATTCCTACAGAAAAAGCACCCTTTGAAGTAGAATTGAAATGGACAGTTGAAGACAATGGAAACGGGACTACTACTGCGAAACACATCATCTCTGCAGACTTAAATATGATGATGAAAATGCTAGCCTCCGGTCCGCTGCAAAAACTTGCCGATCACCAAACAGAAAAATTAAAAGAGATTTTGGGATAAACATACGGTTAGTTTTCAAGAAACCGTTAAACTGTTCCAAATCGATCATAAAAAAAAGCATTTGCCTTCTGGCAGATGCTTTTTTTTGTGCATTATCTTTTTTTCGTTACAGGATGCAGGAGTTTATACATTGGAATTGATCTTTGCCACCTTCAATAAATGATTTTCATTTTGAATACCCCCGCATCCAAAAAATACGACAAATTTTCAGCACAAATTACTAGTTATCAGTATTTTAGTCAGTCTGTAATGTTTTGGGCAGACAAAATTTCCGATCGTAAAAGTAAAACTGCTATGGCATCTGTTTTGATTAAAACCGTTATATGAACTTCAACAATTATACAATAAAAGCCCAGGAAGCAATTCAACAGGCTTCTGAGATAGCCCAAGGCAACCAGCAACAGGCTATTGAAACGGCACACCTGCTTAAAGGTTTGCTTACTGTTGATGAAAACGTGGTTTCTTATGTGTTAAAGAAACTGAATGTTAACCTTAATTTATTAAGTCAAAATCTAGATACAGAAATTTCGAGGTTCCCGAAAGTAAGCGGAAGTAATGTCTATTTGTCATCAAACACAAATAATGTACTTCAAAAGGCACAGTCATTTTTAAAAGAGTTTAAAGATGAGTTTGTATCTGTGGAACACTTGCTGTTAGGTATTTTAGCCGTTAATGATAGTACATCAAAATTATTGAAAGAACAGGGCGTTAACGAAAAAGACCTTAAAAAAGCAATTACCGAGCTACGCGGCGATAATCGCGTAACGGACCAAAATGCGGAGGCAACGTATCAGGCTTTAGGAAAATATGCACGTAATTTAAATGAGTATGCCGAGAGTGGTAAGTTAGATCCGGTAATCGGACGTGATGAAGAAATCCGCCGTGTTATTCAGATTTTATCTCGTAGAACTAAGAACAATCCAATACTAATTGGCGAACCTGGCGTTGGTAAAACGGCGATTGCAGAGGGAATTGCCTTTAGAATTATTAAAGGTGATGTACCTGAAAATTTGAAGAGCAAAACCGTTTATTCATTGGATATGGGGGCTTTAATTGCCGGTGCGAAATATAAAGGTGAATTTGAAGAACGTTTAAAAGCCGTAGTAAAAGAGGTTACGCAAAGTGATGGCGATATTGTGCTGTTTATCGATGAAATACACACTTTAGTTGGCGCTGGCGGTGGAGAAGGTGCCATGGACGCCGCAAATATTTTAAAGCCTGCCTTAGCCCGTGGCGAATTGCGTGCTATAGGCGCAACTACGCTAGATGAGTACCAAAAATATTTAGAGAAAGACAAAGCGCTCGAACGCCGTTTCCAAAAGGTAATGGTTGAAGAGCCTGATACTCAGGATGCGATTTCTATTCTTCGTGGGCTAAAAGAACGCTATGAAACCCACCACAAAGTTAGGATTAAAGACGAAGCTATAATCGCGGCAGTTGAGATGAGTCAGCGGTACATTTCTGACCGCTTCTTGCCGGATAAGGCTATAGATTTGATGGATGAAGCTGCTTCAAAACTGCGCATGGAAATGGACAGCGTACCGGAAAATGTTGACGCTCTTGACCGTGAAATTATGCGGCTTGAAATTGAACGTGAAGCGATCAAACGGGAAAAGGACGATAAAAAAGTAAAAGAACTTTCAGAGGATATTGCGAACCTCTCAGCAGAACGCGATGAGTTGAAAGCAAAATGGCAAAGCGAAAAGAGTTTAGTTGATAGCCTGAACAGGCAAATGGAGCTTATTGAGCAGTATAAACTTGAAGCTGAACAGGCTGAAAGAGCCGGAGATTATGGCAAGGTTGCCGAAATCAGGTATGGAAAAATTAAAGAGGCTCAAGACACTTTTGAAAAGCTCAAAGTAGATTTGGAAAATCAGCAGAGCGATAGCAGAATGCTGAAAGAGGAAGTAACTGCCGATGATATTGCAGGCGTAGTGGGCCGCTGGACTGGCATTCCTGTTACAAAACTGATCGCCAGTGAAAGAGAAAAACTGCTCAACCTGGAGGCAGAATTGCATCAGCGGGTTGCTGGTCAGGATGAAGCTATAGAGGCCATTTCAGATGCCATCCGTCGCTCTCGTGCAGGCTTGCAGGATAAGCGGAAACCAATCGGTTCCTTCATCTTTTTAGGTACAACCGGCGTGGGTAAAACCGAGCTGGCAAAAGCACTGGCTGAGTTTTTATTTAACGATGAAAATGCGCTAACCAGAATCGACATGAGTGAATACCAGGAACGCCATGCAGTTTCACGCCTGATTGGTGCGCCTCCAGGATACGTGGGCTACGATGAAGGCGGACAATTGACCGAAGCCGTTAGGCGTAAACCATATTCTGTTGTTCTGCTTGATGAGATTGAAAAAGCGCATCCGGATGTTTTTAATATTTTATTGCAGGTTTTAGACGATGGCCGCTTAACTGATAACAAAGGTAGAACGGTGAATTTCAAAAATACAATCATCATCATGACCTCGAACATTGGTGCACACTTAATTCAGGATAACTTTAAAGATTTGCGTGATGAAAACAGAGACGAAGTAATCGCGAAAACCAAAAACGAACTGTTCGAGGTATTGAAGCAAACAATTCGGCCCGAGTTTTTAAATCGAATTGATGAACTGATAATGTTTACACCGCTAAACCGCAACGAAATTAGAGATATTGTTGCTTTGCAATTTAAACAGGTACAGCAAACACTTGCGGAAATGGGTATTGAAATGGATGCTAGTGATGAAGCCTTAGATTGGCTGGCACAGTTGGGTTACGATCCTCAATTTGGTGCAAGGCCTTTGAAAAGGGTGATTCAAAAACGTATTTTAAATGAGTTATCTAAAGAAATACTTGCCGGAAAAGTTGAGAAGGATAGTAAGATTAAACTGGATATGTTTGATCACAACTTCGTTTTCCTTAATCAAAACGCATAAGTTCAAATAAATGATTTGTAAAGAGGCTGTTAACAAACGGCCTCTTTTTTTTTAACTTAAAATATGGCGATAACAAAACTTTCTATAGCCCGAAATATACTGCTATAACCAGGTATAGTGCAACACCCGATTTTCGGTCAACTATATACTGGAACCCTAACGTGTTGACGAATGAAGCCGGACTTGCCAGCTTTTCCTTCTTTTCTGCAGATAAGAAAGGAAGTTACACCGTCTGGATTGAGGGTTCAGACATGGCAGGTAATCTCGGTTACAAAACCATGAAGATTGAAATAAAATGAATCCCGAATGTTGAAAAACGCCATTAGCTAAGTCACAATCCCTACCAGGCCAAACATTTTCACTATGTGCTGGTTTATTCTAAATGGAAAATAAAAAAATTGTTGGTTTATGTGGCAGCCTGAGAAAAGGCTCATATAATGCAATGCTATTAAAATTAGCTGGCACTTTGCTCCCACAAGATGTTGATTTCGAAATTATTTCATTCGATGACATTCCGGTTTACAATGCAGATATAGACATTCCTGAGGTAGCAGAACGCCCGGAAAGCGTTGTCAGATTTCGATATGAGCTTGCAAAAGCCAGTGCGTTCATAATAGTTTCTCCAGAATACAATTATTCTATCCCCGGCGGACTAAAAAACGCGATAGATTGGGCCAGCCGCGGTAAAGATTCTCCGCTAATGCACAAGCCGGTGGCCGTAATGGGCGCTACACAGGGTATGTGGGGAACAGTAAGAATGCAAGCCGCATTTCTGCCGGTATTTACTTTCTTGAACATGAATCCGGTTTTACAACCTGAAGTTCTTGTTGCCCAGGCACAAAATAAATTCGATGAAAAAGGCAACCTGACTGATGAAGCCGCAGTTGGAATTATAAAAAAGAAACTCGAAAACTTGCTGTCGGCCTGCAAAGTATAATTTAATTAACCTCGGTACAGACCCGAATTTAAAATTAGAGATGGTCTTTAATGTTCCATCTCTCCTTCTCACCTACCCCTAAAATGCGTCAGTTTTTCAGTAAAAATGACTGACAACAATGCCCAAAAACTGCAATTGCCAATCTGGCATACTGATAAAATTAATCGCTCGATTAATTTTTAGTCACCATAAAATAATATTGATTTAACACCAAATTTTTATCTGTTTACTAATAAGGAACTTAACCTTAAACTGATTTTTTAATGACTTAAATAAAGTTTTTTGGCACAAGTGTTGACTTTTAGGCTAATATAGTCAGAAATTAAAAAAGTAAAATCTGACTAATTTTTAAACAAATAAATATTAAAAAAAATGAAAAAACTATTATTATCGTTAGTAGCCGTTGCGGGTTTAGTTTATGGTGCAAAGGCACAAACAGAAAAAGGAAAATTGATTTTAGGTGGTAGTGTTGGCTTCAACTCTTCAAAAGTTGAAGGTGCTGCGAAATCAGATGTTAGCTTCAATATTATTCCAAGTGCTGGTTTTTTTGTAGCTGATAATTTTGCTATTGGTACAGGCGTTGGCTATAGATACGACAAACAAGTAAGTGGTTTAAATCAGAATGAAGCTTTCGTAGTTGCGCCTTTCGGTCGTTATTATGTTGGTTTATCAGATCAATTCAAGTTTTTCGGCCAGTTATCGGTTCCTATGGCTTTCGGTTCTAACAAAGTAGTTGCCCCAAATGGTGATACAGGTGCTAAAGTTGGATCTACTACGTCTATCGGTGTTAATGTAGCACCAGGTTTTGCTTTCTTTCCTACTAAAAGAATCGGCATCGAAGTTTCCGTTAATGGTTTAGGTTACCAAAACTTCCAGACTAAAAATGAAGCAACCGGAAATAAAGTTACTACAAACTCTTTCGGTTTAGAGGCTGATACTTTTGCGCCAAAATTAGGAGTGATGTTCCACTTCTAAGCATTAGAAATTCTGGTTACAAGCCACAGATTTGCAGTTGCTTAATCAATCTGCAAATCTGTGGCTTTATCATTTAAAAGCATTTGAGCAGTACTTAGGGTTTACCAGACGAAACTTTTTAAGCGCACACAAACTTTGGGTTCGCGGGTTCTGCACCTCGGCCAAAATGATTGCCTGTCTTTGCGAAGCCCTTTTAGCAAATCGAAATTATTCCTTTTCTCTTATCTTTTTGAACTCCGAGCCATCTTTCCATTTCGGGTATGTGCTTTCATTGCTTAACCGATAACCCATATCAAAAAGCAGGCGAACATCTTCAACGATGCCAGATAAATCCCATGTTTTTGCATCAAAATTATCTTGCGGCGAGTGGTAACGGTTTTTGGTAAAATCGGCTACCTGCTTTAGTCCCCAAGCCCTTCCATTAACGATGTTATCCAGGCCGGAACCGGTAAATAATGAAGGAACTCCAACCTTTGCCAGATTAAAATGGTCGGAGCGATAATATAAACCTGACGATGGAACTGGATCTGGAACCAATACCCGATTCTGTTTCCTGGCAGAAACTGCGGCATAATCTTCCAACTCTGATTGTCCGTAGCCATAAACGACAATATCTTTTGTTTTTCCGGCAAGCCCCATCATGTCCATATTAATATTGGCAACAGTTTTCGCCAATGGAAAAGCGGGATGTTTGGCGTAATATTCAGAACCGAGCAAACCTTGCTCCTCTGCTGTGTAGGAAATAAACAGGATTGTTCTGGCTGGGTTCTTCGGCAATTTTTTAAAAGCCGAAGCAATCTCAAATAAGGAAGCTACACCCGTCGCATTGTCAACCGCTCCGTTGTAAATTGAATCGCCCTGAACTTTTTCGCCAACGCCTAAATGGTCCCAGTGCGCAGAATAAATAATCGCTTCATCTTTAAGCTTATTTCCTGGAATGGAAGCCAGCACATTGTAGGTAATTGATTTTTTAATTTTGTTTTTCACTGTTAATGAGGTTGTCAATTTCAAATCTACTGCCTTAAAATCTTTTCTACGGGCCTTTGTAACCAGGGCGTCGAAAGATTGTCCGCCCAATGCGAATAGTTTTTTCGCCACATCCAAGCCGATCCAACCTTCCACAACGGTTCTGTTCATGCCATTATCTTCCGATTGCAACTGAAGTTTTGATTTAGACCAGCCGCTGCGCACCACCGTCCACGGATAAGCTGCAGGCTCTGTATCGTGGATAATTAGAACACCCGCGGCGCCCTGTCTTGATGCTTCTTCAAATTTGTAAGTCCAGCGCCCGTAGTAAGTCATGTTCTTCCCCTTAAACAAAGTCGAGTCGGCAAAACCAGGGTCATTTATCAAAACCACAACTGTTTTACCTTTCACATTCAGATTCTTGTAATCGTTCCAACCGTATTCTGGTGCAACAATTCCGTAGCCCGCAAAAACCAAAGGCGAATTTTTAATGCTCACTTCATCCTGCACGCGACGTGAACCGGCTACAAATTCGGTAAGGTAGTTTAAAAAGTGTTCTTTCGAACCCGCCTTTACAATCATCCTGTCATCAGGGGTAGACTTAATCTCTACCATTGGCACTTCCTGGAAAAAGCTATCGCCATTGCCTGGGTTTAAGCCCAATTTCTCAAATTCTGATTTTAAATAATTTATTGTTTTCGTTTCGCCAGCCGTAAATGGCTTTCTGCCTGTCAAACTATCAGCGGCAATAACCGATAGATATTTCGTGATGCTTGAGTCGTTTATAGCCTTAATGGCGGAGGAATCAGGACCATTAGCCGTAGTTTCTGCAGATTCTTTGCATGCAGAAAAACAAACAGCGAGCGCAGATAGGTAAAATAAGCTTTTCTTCATAAAATTTGATTTGACTTGTAATTTATGAAATTTTTAAGGATTTGGATTTACATCACCAATTCGATTTGTCTATTTCCGATGTGATCATATTTATCCTGATCAGCTATTACCCACCGATAAGGAATATTCAGTTTTCCGCTTACCGGAAATAAAGATTTCGCTGTAGCTATATAAAACGACAATGGCCCGCATAAATGCAAGCCATTGTAAACAATTGCCTTTAGTCAGGCATCAAAACTTTTAGTTACTTTCCATTCTGCTCAATATCTCTATCCATTTCAACTAAATCCACATCGCTTGGGTCAGAGAAATCACCGATTAGGTATTTATTAAAATGGTCGGCAAGTTTCCAGAAAGCATATTCAGTTAAATCGCCATAAGCATGGCGCTGCCCTGGCACAATAAGCATATCAAAACGTTTTCCTGCTTTAATTAAAGCATTCGCCACACGTATCGTGTTTGCCGGGTGAACATTATTATCCACATCGCCGGTCATCAAAAGTAAATGCCCTTTTAAGTTTTTAGCTAAATCCGGGTTCTTTTCAATATTATATTTAAAGGTGGTATCCCCTTTCGGACTAATAATTTCTTTAACGCCATGATGTTTTTCGCTCCACCAGCGGTTGTAAATACTGTTATCATGGTTTCCCGAATTACTAACCGCAGCTTTAAAGAAATCCGGATAAACCAACATGGCTGCTGTAGACATAAAACCACCGCCAGAGTGACCGGTAATGCCGACTTTATTATCATCAATAAACGGATACTTTGCCGCAAGTTGTTCTACAGCCGTTTTCTTATCTGCCAATCCATAATCGCGTAGGTTTCCGTAGCCATAGGTATGGTAAAATTTAGAGCGGGATGGATTACCGCCCCGGTTGCCAACAGTGATTACAATGTAACCGAACTGAGCCAAACGTTCGGTACGATCCATGCTTTTGCTAAAAGCTTTATTTACAGCTTCTGTTTGTGGACCAGGATAAACATACTCAATAATCGGGTACTTTTTGGTCGGGTCGAAATCAAATGGCTTATACATTACACCATATAAATCGGTTACGCCATCATCTGCTTTCACTTTAAAAGGTTCAGGGAATTTGTAGCCCGATGCCATCAATAAAGACAAATCGGTTGTTTCAAGGTCCATTACTTTCTTACCGTTTCTATCGTAAACGGTTGATTTTGGCGCTGTGTTAACCCGCGAATAATTATCAACAAAAAAAGTATTGTTGTCGTTCAGGCTCGATGCATGGTCGAAATCGCCGGCGTTAAGCAATTTCATGTTTGAGCCATCAAAGTTGATGCTGTATAAATGCAGGTAATATGGGTCTTCCTTCCCTTCCCGACCGTTGGCGGTGAAATACAATACTCGATTTTTCTCGTCGATATTTACAATGCTTTCGCAATGGAATGAACCTTTGGTAATCTGATTTTTAAGTTTACCATCACCATCAAACAAGTAAAAATGCGCCCATCCATCGCGTTCGCTCCAGTGAATTAATTCTTTACCATCATTAACCAGACCCGGCCTGTTTACTTCAACGTAGGTATTAAAGCGTTCATCAATTAAAGGCGTAACTTTGCCCGTAGCAATTTCGACGGTACCAATGTCGATTCGTTTTAAATCACGGCTGGTGCGTGAAAAGTAAAATTTGCTGTCATTTCCCAGCCAAACCGATGGACGAAACTCATTATCTCTATCTTTAGCCAGGGATGGTTTACTCCAGACAGAAATACTTTGATCTTTAAAAGCCGAAACATTTAGTTTTTTGTAAGATTTAGCTGCAAAATCAAAAAGCAAAACTTCATCCTGAGGTGCTTCCGCTTCTCCTGGCATTTGGTATTTGTAAGTTTCTAAAGTGGGGCGGCCTGGCGTTACACTGTTTATAACCCATAAATCTTTTACCTTACGGGAATCGGTTCTGTCTAAAACAAAATATTTTGAATTTGGCGACCATAAAACATAAGCGCCTCTACGTTTTTTATTATTTTTCTCGTTTTCAACATTATTTTCGCCATCACCATCGCTTCCGTAAGAAAAAAACTTAACGCCATCTTTCGTTAGCTGATGCTCTACAATGGTGCTGTCGTCTTCATTTTTAACAGCCTTTTTATAATTTTCCTTATCCATCCAATACAAATTGTAATTGCGTGAAAAGACAATTGCCGAAGAATCTGGAGCGACTGAGCCCCACATTGGCTTTGGTTTTGGCTTGCTAAAATTTGGAATCTCGCTGACCTTGGCGGTTGCTAAATCATATTTAAACGAATAAATTTTCTTCTGCATCGAATCTGCAGCTTTTTTATCCTTTCTATCCTTTTTAAGCTCTTCAATGGTGCTCTTTACTTCAAAGGTGATGCTTTTTTCATCAGCAGCAAATTTCAAATTCTCGAGTGGCAAATGTTCCGCATCAAAAGGATCGCGAACAATCAGCGTAATCTCAGCGGCAAGCTGAGCGTTATCAAACATCAGCTTTTTTGATTTCACTGCCGGATCTACTAAATACCAGAATTTGCCTTTCGGACTTTCGAACGTATACCAAAACCTGTTACTAAGTTTCAGCCAGTGGGGATCTACCGAAGTTGAGTAAACCATTTTCTTTAACTTATTCGGCGAAAACCTCGATGCGAGCTGGTAATTTGCTTTCGGTTGTGCTGCTACGTTTTCAGTTATTGTAAAGGTTTTGGTTTGTGCGGCAACTGCAAACGATAAAAGTTGTGCACATAAAACGAGTTTGTAAAATTTATTCATTAATGCCTGATTTTTGAGCTGACTAAATTATTCAATTAACTGCAATGAGGTGCATTAAACATGTAATAAATGCGATAGTTTATCAAAAAAACCATCGCCTGAAATAGTTATCAACAAGGATATATTTAGCTATTAATTTTTGATAGAATTTTTAGTTTTGTACGAAATACTTATTTATGAAATTCAATTTTTTAACGATTTTTTCGGCTTGTTTAATTTTATTTGCAGGCTGCCAATCTAAATCGCAGCCCAATGGCGAAAATACCACAGATTCTACAGCGCTAACTGCCCAAAACGGACAAACAGCGGTTAGCAAAATAGATGTGTCTAAAATTAAAGTGGCAGATGCGAAAACAATTTTAGCAAGAAAGCAGGTTCCGATTTTATGCTATCATCAGGTAAGAAACTGGAAACCTACAGATGGTAAAGTAGGTAAGGATTATATCGTTGAAATTCAGAATTTTAAAGATCAGATGAAGATGCTTGCTGATAGCGGTTACCATACCATTTTGCCAGACCAGCTTTATGCATACTTAAATACCGGTGCCGCGTTACCAAGTAAGCCAATTATGCTAACTTTTGATGATACTGATGAAGATCAGTTTACAATTGTTCGCCCAACACTAAATAAACTCGGTTATAAAGCAGTTTATTTTATCATGACTGTTTCTATCGGCAGAAAAGGAAAGTTCGTTAACTATATGAATAAGGAGCAAATTAAGCAACTTTCTGATGAAGGAAATGTGATTGGTTCGCATACTTATGACCACAAAAACTTCAAAAAATACGCTGGAAAAGATTGGGAAGAACAGTTAGATAAGCCGACTAAAAAACTGGAAGAAATAACAGGCAAACAGATGACCGAATTTGCTTATCCATTCGGTTTATGGAATGCAGAAGGAATACCAGAACTAAAGAAACGTGGTTTTAGAATGGCATACCAATTATCGACTAAACGCGATGAAAACGATCCGCTTTTCACAATTCGCAGAATTATTGCAAGCGGTTACTGGAGCCCTAAAACGTTAAGCAACAGCATAAAAAATAGTTTTTAAAACACCGCAAAACCTCGATATTTATCGGGGTTTTGTTTTTTTAACTTTCCAGAATAAACTTCATGAAAAAAATTTTAACGCTTTTAATTTTAGTTTCCGCTTCCTTTTTGCTTAAAGCACAAGGGCCACATTTAAGTGGAAAAGTTGAGGTTGTAATGGCAACAGGGCAAATTACCTGCGATTTTGTTTTGAGCAACATTCCCGATTTGGGAAAAGACTATCAAATTCTATTAAACAAGGGTTTCAATGTAAAAGCAATTAAAGATTCACTTAACAACACTATCAGTTACGACGGCTTTTATAATGGTAAAATGCGTGGCGAAGGGTTAACATACATTCCGCAAAACGGAAATGATGTATTGCAAAACCCGAAAAAGCTGCATATAAGTTATACAGGAGCGTTTCCAATTTATACCGATACATTAAACTTTGTTGATTTTAAAGGGCTAATTGCTTTCAATGGGAAAACCCTTCGAGCTACTGACCAATCCAAATGGTATCCAATCATTTACGATATCAAAAATGACAGGCAAATTGAGCAAATGACTTTTAATATTGAAGTAACGAGCAAAGATTCGAAAACCATTTTCGTAAATGGCGATTTGCCAAAAACTGGGCCGGTTGCCAGCTTTAAATCTGCGATTGCCGTTGCGCCACTGCTTTTTGCAGGCGATTATGGCATACAAAAAACGAATAATGCGCTGTTTTTAAATACAGCAATGAGTGATAAGCAACTGGCTGTATTTGAGCACAATATTGCTGAGATTAAGGCGTACTATTCTAAATCATTAAAAATTCCTTACGATACAAAAAATGTATTTATAGAACATTCGCCTGTAGAAAAATTTAACAAGGGTCGCAGCTGGGGCTTTGTTTCCTTTCCTGTAATTGCATTTGCTGGTCTAAAGCTCGGCGATATGGTTGATGAGGAACATTCAAAACTGAAAGATTCTACTAATTATCCTTTCATTGCCCATGAGATCGGGCATTATTATTTCGGCAACGTGTTACAGCCAAACGCTACTTTATTCTGGTTTTTTCTGGAATCAACCGCCGAGTACCTTTCGGTTAAGGCCGCCGAAGAAAAATTCGGTAAACCCTTTGCCGCCAAATATTTTCAAAGCAGGGCTAAACAACTCAAAGATTTTAAAGCAATTCCATTGAATCAGATCAAGGATATGAACAGCATTTCAGGAACCTACCGGTATACTTATGGGCCATTTTTATTGAGAGGTTTGGAACAGATGATTGGCGAGAAACGAATGTTTAAGTTCTTAAATACCTGCTTAACAACGAAAAACGAGTTAACAGATTACGATTTTTTCAAGCGCAATGCGCTAAAATCCGGCATCAGCAAAGCCGAATGGGATACTTATGAGAAAGACTATATTTTAGCTGAAAACGCAGTATCTTTAATTAAATAAATACTCAAAAACTTGAACCTAGATCTAAAATCAAAGCCTCATACCCTAATCTCAATTGCACTTTTTGGAATTTTTTTAACCGCGTGCTCCGGCAGGGCTGCGAAAAGCAATGGCTCAGACAATGTCCTAACGAAAGTCAACATTGCAGATTCGACCCAGGTGCATGCTAAACCGGCAGACAATAAAACGATATTGGCCCGACGCGAAGTCCCGGTTTTGTGCTACCATCAAATTAGAAACAACATTGCCAGCGACAGCAAAAGAGCGCACGATGATATTATTAGTCCGGATAAATTTAAAGACCACATAAAAATGCTGGCAGATAGCGGCTACCACAGCATCTTACCTCCTCAACTCTTCAATTACCTGGTTTATGGCGCTAAATTGCCTCAAAAACCCATCATGATCACGTTTGATGATACGGATGAGGATCAATTTACCACTGGCGCCGCAACATTAAAAAAATACGGCTTCAAAGGTGTTTATTTTATCATGACGGTCTCAATCGGTAGAAAAGGCAGAATTAACTACATGACTAAAGCACAGATTAAGCAACTATCTGACGAAGGAAATACGATTGCAAGTCACACTTATGACCATAAAAATTTCGCTCAGTTTAATGATGATGACTGGACAAAACAGATAGACGAACCCACTAAAAAACTTGAAGAAATAACTGGTAAGAAGGTTGAATACTTTGCTTTTCCTTATGGTGTTTTTAAATCTTCAGCATTGCATAAGCTGAAAGAACACGGCTTTAAAGCCGCCTTTATTTTATCGACAGCAAGAGACGAAAATTTCCCTTTATTTACTGTTAGGAGAATTATTGACCCGGGAAGGTATACAGCAAGAAACCTCTATTATAGCATTAATAAGAGCTTTAATAAAACAAAATCATAGGTTTAAGTGTAAAATACTAAGCGAACTCCCAATTTTATGAAAAACCCGATCCTGGCCTCACTTTTCTTGCTTCTGTTTTTTGCCGCCTGCAATAATCGCGACGGCAAGAGCACCAAAACTGAAAAATCAGTTAATACGAAAAAGCCAAATGCTGCGTTAACCGAAAACTTTTATAAGCGGCTGGAAGGTACAATTGCGGGCAAAACCGTTGTCATGCATTTGCAAAAGCTTAACGGCGAAGTAGATGGCAATTACTACTACAATGGCTCATGGTTAAACCTAATGGTTGACACCCTGATTGGCAAGGACAGTCTTGTTTTCTCAGAGCATAGTTTTAACGATTACTATTTTAATGAGAATGGAAACCAGGCTAAGTTATCGTTTAAATGGACGGGAAATGGCTTTAAAGGGAATTGGATGAGTGGTGATAAGGCCAAAACCTATCCTGTTTTATTGGAAGAAAAATATCCCGAAGGGAGTTATGAATTTACGACGGGTATTTTCAAGGACTCGGTAAAGGCATTTGCTGATAAGCCAAAATCACCGGTTGCAGAAATAGGATTTGAATACTTAAAAGCAAAGGCGAACACCGAACAAGGTAGCTGGCTGGACAATCAGCTTAAACGAATTTCGGGAATTAAAAAAGGAAATGTAAGCAGAGAGATTGCTTTCAGGGAAATTGCGGATACATATTTCGATGATTACAGGAATGAGGTTGTTGAAGAAGAAAAAAATAATTCTGACCGTGGTTTTCTGGGATGGATGAACTACACGGACGACAGCCAGCAAACTATTGTTTACAATGATCGTGGCTTTGTGGTTATCGATTTTCTTGCAGATGCTTATACGGGTGGCGCTCATGGAAATTACAGCAGCACAATGTATTGTCTGGATGTGGAAAATAAAAAACAGATGGTGTTAAGCGATGTAGTAAAAATAGATTCTAATACGCTTCAATCTATACTAGAAAAAAATCTTCGCAAGCAGTATAATATTAAGCCGGGAGAAAAGATAAGCACCGTGCTGTTTGATGATTTTTTGAAGCCAAATAACAACTTCTATTTCAATAGCAACGGCCTCGCTTTTATGTACAATCCTTACGAAATTGCCAGTTATGCCCAGGGCCAGATTGTAATATTTATCCCTTTTACTGAACTTAAACCATATGTGGTGCCCGCTTTCGCATCTAGAATTGGCCTTAAGTAAATAGGGTTATAAAATTTCTTTCAATAGATAAACTTTCCCGTTAAAGCTGAATTGTTCGCCTACGTGCTTGCCAATAAAAGCCTTGCCAATTGGCGACGCTTGTGATACTGCGAAAAAAATCTGATTATCTAGCTTTAATTCGCCTGCGCTAATGCTAATGTAAAAATTTCCGCTTGTTGTTAAAACCAAACTACCGTTTTTAACCTCTCCAGCAGCCTCGACATTTTCCAGCTGTTGCAACGCAATTTTTTGTTGTCCGGCTTCATATAGTAGCTTACTATTTCTATCCATTTCCTGCTGCATCATTTCGCGGGTAGTTTCATACTTATCGCCAGCACTGCTTTTTGTATCATCGTTTGATGCCTGCCGGGCTTGTAGAAGGGCATATTCAATGTTCTCTATCCTATTCTGAATGAAAGTTGCGCAAAGCTGGAAAAGTTGAGATTTTAAGTTAGACATATGTTATGGCAAATACCTGGAATAATGATGAATGGTTTTTGAATTGGATTACTAAGCGCACGAGCCTTTAATTCTAGCAGAAGCAAATATGAGCTATTATGAGACTACTCTTCTATCCACTTTACTTTTTCTTCTATTGGCGTGCGATTTGGCTGCCAAGGTTTTTCGTTGTGATAGCCCATGTAAAAAAGCCCGATACATCTTTCGCTTTCACCTAAATTTAAAAACCCACCTAAATTATCGATTAGAGGAGGTGAGCTCCAATAAGCACCAACCTTTAAACTTTCTGCGGTTAAAGCCATATTTTGAACGGCACACGATACAGCTGCCAATTCTTCCCACTCTGGTATTTTACCGCTTAACTGCATATTGATGGCAATTATACAATCTGCCTGACTTGTTTTTTCGCCAAAGCTATCGAACTTTTTTTGCAGAAACTGTTGTGGAGACACATGCTGTTTGTACAAGTTACCTAGCGCTTCGCCGAGCCTGGCCAAGCCACCTTTTCTTATAACCGTAAAACGCCAGGGTTGTGTTAGTTTATGCGTCGGGGCATAATTTGCAGTTTCCAGAATCTGTTTTATCACCTCAACCGGGATTTCTTTCTTTATATAACTGGCCGGAAAAATACTGCGGCGTTCTTTTATAACTTGTGATAAGATTTCATAATTGCTCATGGTGTAAAAGTAGCGAAAAGGTGAAAGATAAAGCTAAATGCCCAAATCAAAGTTGCTAAAACATCAGGCTTTTGACTTTTTTATGTCTCGATATTTTGTGCTTAAATTTCTTGGTGTTGAAATGAACATTTTCATTGTGATGATGCAGGCGTCGATGAACAGGCTAATTGCTAATTTTTTAAATGAACATTATTCGTCTGCTGAAGCAGACGCAATGAATAGGAAGTTGGATAAGCAAATAGCCAGTTCATTGCCTTGGTTTTAACCAATGGCGCTAATGAAAGATACAAAGTGGTTTTTGCCAACAATGTGCCTGGGTTTTTAAGCTGCGTGCCTTGAGGATACTTTGTTAAATAAACCCGATTGAAATGAAATACTTTTTGAGGCAGTTACTTGCGTGCTTCCGCCAACCTTCACTAAAAAGATTGAATTGAAAGCGGGACTACAAAAACAATGAAACAGAACCGCTCATTTTCAAATTCTTAATGGTACAGGTTTTCGCTTCTATCTTTCTACCCTCAACCTTTTTGCCTATCTTTGCGGCTTATTTCTATTTAATATGATTTCAGTTTCTAATTTATCATTACGATACGGCAAACGCACTTTATTTGAAGATGTTAACCTTAAATTTACGCAAGGCAATTGCTATGGCGTAATTGGAGCTAATGGCGCAGGTAAGTCTACATTCCTAAAAATTTTATCGGGTGAGGTGAATCAAACTTCTGGCAGTGTGGCTTTTACGCCTGGCGAAAGGATGGCTGTTTTAAAGCAAAACCATTACGAATTTGATGAGTTTTCGGTATTAGAAACGGTGATGATTGGCCATAAGGAGCTTTACGCGATTATGAAAGAAAAAGACGCCATCTACATGAAAGAAGATTTTACGGAGAAAGATGGTGAACGTGCCGGAGAACTTGAAAATCTTTTCGCTGAAATGGACGGCTGGAACATGGAAAGTAATGCTGCTACCATGCTTAGCAACCTGGGTATTACAGAAGATAATCATTACAAACTGTTAAAAGAGCTTGATAATACGCAAAAAGTAAGGGTGTTATTGGCCCAGGCTTTGTTTGGTAATCCGGATATTTTGTTACTGGATGAGCCAACCAACGATTTGGACATTGAAACGATTGCATGGCTGGAAAACTTTTTGGCCGATTACCAGAATATTGTATTGGTTGTTAGTCACGACAGGCACTTTTTAGATGCAGTGTGTACGCATATTGTGGATATCGACTTCGCGAAAATGAGTATTTACACGGGTAACTACACATTCTGGTACGAATCTAGTCAGTTAGCGTTGAAACAACGTAGCGACCAGAATAAAAAGATGGAGGATAAAGTGAAGGAGCTACAGGAATTTATACGCAGATTTAGTGCGAATGCATCGAAATCCAAGCAGGCAACTTCACGTAAAAAAGCCCTTGATAAAATCGACATTACTGAAATTAAGGCCTCGAGCCGTAAATACCCGGCAATTATTTTTAACAATACCGGCCGTGAGGCGGGCGACCAGATTTTACAGGTAGAAAACCTGGGCAAATCTGGCAATGATGGAATTTTGTTCGACAAGGTTACCTTTATGGTAAACAAAGGCGATAAAATTGCAATTTTGTCTCAAAATAGCTTAGCAACGGCAGCATTTTACGATGTTTTAACTGGTAGAACGCCTGCAGATAAAGGCGAATTTAAATGGGGTGTTACCATTAGTACGGCTGATATTCCGAATGATAACTCAGAATATTTTGCCGGCAAGGACGAAAATTTGGTTGATTGGTTGAGGGAATATTCAGGTACAGATGCCGATGAGCAATTTGTACGGAGCTTTTTAGGCCGGATGTTATTTTCTGGCGAGGAAGTACTGAAGAATGTAAAAGTACTCTCAGGGGGCGAAAAAATGCGTTGTATGTTCTCTAGAATGATGTTGCAGCAGGCAAATTTGTTGATGTTTGATGAACCAACGAATCACCTTGATTTGGAATCTATTGAAGCGTTAAATAATGGTATGAAAGATTTTAAAGGTGCAATCTTATTCACTTCACGAGATCACCAGTTAACAGAAACTGTTGCAAACAGAATTATCGAGATTACCCCAAAAGGTACAATAGATAAACTAATGGCATATGATGAATACATTAACAATGCTGATGTTGCAAAACTCCGCGAGGAAATGTACGCTTAAAACATTTGGCGAAATATATTTTGAAAAGCGTTTTGATATTACATCAAAACGCTTTTTCTTTATATAACTAATCTCAATCCCTTGAAAACGCTCCACTTACTCTTCTTGTTATTAATATGCTTTTCGGCAAACGCACAAAAAAGCGATTCTACCAGAACTTATTACAAAATAATTAGAGGTACCATTGAACATGCTACTGAATTAAAATCTAAAAGGTACGTTAGAAATGGTGCAGCTGAAATAATTTCGGAGCGAAAAATTATTGCCTCTGGTTTATACAAAGACGACTTACGCTACGGAAGATGGAGCTTTTTCAATGCTAAAGACAGCTTGGAGCAAGTTTATAATTATACAACTAAAAAGGTTGAATTCAATTTAAGGGATAAACATTTATCTTATTATATTGATTCATTAAAAACTGGAGACAAAGTAATTTACCCCATAAAAATAGGTGGCGTAAATTATGCCATGTACTACTTACTTAACGTATTTAAAGTTCCGTATGAGCTGAGGAGGTCGTTAGGCAATTATGATTTGTTTTATATTTTTAATTTGGATGAAACTGGCAAGCTCATCAAGTTTGAAACAAAAATTGCATCCCTCAATTACAATAAAATCGACGTGGTAGATCTTGCTAAGCTTAGAGCGGAAGATCTAGAATTTGCCCCTGCCGTATTAAACGGCAGAAAAGTGGCAAGCATAATCGTTTACGAAAGTAAAATTATCGTAGAATAGATAAATTTTGAATTTTAATGTAGCGTTTCTAAAGCCATGCCCGTTTTATCCAAAAATTGTTAATGGCCATTTACCAGTTTTATTCGAAAATTGATTTACATTAAAATGAAAACTACTTTGAAAAACTTTAAAACAACTGCTAAAACTATATTTGCGCTCCTTGCTGTTACCTTATTTCTTTCTGCCTGCAAAAAAGATTGGGGCGATTCGAATTCTATAACGGTTGCCGGAATTGGTTTTGTTCATGCATCGCCAGGTACAGGTGCTTTAGATTTTATTGTAGATAATCAAAGGGCCAACAATAGAGAATTTAAGTACACAAATGATTTAGGTTACTTTGGCGCCTACCCAGGCACACGCTTATTCGGCATTGCGAAGAAAGATTCGGTAAAATACCTTTCAACCACTAACGTAAATTTACAGTCGGGTTTTTTCTACTCTGCATTTGTTATCGATGTGTTGCCATCGCCAAAAATTCTGGTAATTCAGGATGATTTAACTGCGCCTGCAACAGGAAAAGCAAAGATTAGGTTCATCAATTTAAGTCCTGATGCACCAGCATTGGATTTAGCAGTAGAAGGAAATGCTACTGCTTTAGTAACCGGAAAAGCTTATAAAGAAACTTCTCCTTTCATTTCAATCGATCCTGCAGCTGCCTATACCTTCCAAATTAAAGAAAGCAATAATGTAACGGCCACTTTGCCTGCTACCAAAATTGAGGCTGGAAAAATTTACACCTTATGGGCAAAGGGCCTGAAGAGCAAAACAGATAGCACAAAATTCGGACTATCGATACTTACGAACAAATAACACCTACATATGAAACGAATTTGGCACCATCTTTAAATCAGATGGTGTCATTTTCATTAAATTTGCATCGCAATAAGCTAATCTCTATTAAGTTCGCAAAGGTTGATAAAAAAAATACTCAGCATTGAGGAAATTATAAAAGGCTGCCAGAAGAACGATAACAGCTGTAAAGAAATGATGTACAAATCATTTTACGGCTACCTGATGGGTATTGTTTTGCGATATGTTAACAATAGTTATGATGGCGAAGAGCTTGTTAATGATTGTTTCATAAAAATTTTTAAAAATATTGAAGGCTTTCAACCGCCAAATAATCCTGCAGATTTACATAAAACCTTTAAGGGTTGGATTGCCAAAATTGCTTCGAGAACGGCAATTGACAAACTCCGTACACTAAAAAATCAATCATATGTTGATGATTTATCAGAAAGTGAACATCCGGTTAGCACGGTTTCGGTAACGTCTGATTTAGATGTTCAGGATATTTTAAAGTTGTTAAATAACCTGCCAGATACGCAGAGACTGGTTTTTAACCTTTATGAAATTGAAGGATTTGCCCATGATGAAATTTCGAAAATGATGAATATACCCGAAAGTTCGAGTAGAGTATATTTGACCCGGGCAAAAAATAAGCTGCGAACCTTGTATTTGAAAACACTGGTTAATTCGTATGAGAAAAATGGATAAAGAATTAATTGACCATATAAAACATAACCTTCAGGCGCATGAAGAAACCTACACCCCTGGTGCTTGGGAGCGTTTTAATGTGCCCGAAGAAAAAAAGAAAAGAGGTATCGTTTACTGGCCGCTATGGTCTGCGGCTGCAATAATTTTGGTTGTTACGGCTTTCTTTGTCCTGCGTAAGGAAAATTCCAATCACACGAATCAAATCGTAAAAACTTCTAAATCCTTCCCTAAAAAACTAAGGAATCCGCAAGTAGAAAAATCGTTAGAAAAGGTTGCCACCGGCGATTTAACTAAGGCTTCGGCTCGGGTGGAGGAAAACAATTTAACTAGGTCGCGGAAACCGGACCTTATCGAAAACAATAATTCAGATGATGATAAACTGCTGACTGTAAGAAAAACAGATCATGAGCTCGAAGGATACCAAACGAAAATATCCGATAATAATGTTACCGGAAATGAGGTAGCAAGTCAGTCAACATTGTCGGGTACTATTTACTCAGAAAAAATTGAATCCAGTTCTAAGGTCAAACTAGTTCTAATCAATCCGGAGAAGAAAAAAATTCCGCAGTCTAAACTGACTTTCGAACAACTTTTAGAACAAGACAGCCATCGCGACAATATTGCCAAGACCTCGAAAAATAAAGCCTTAACAAAGTGGGAGCCTGGCCTTTTTGTTGCGCCATCAATTGGGAACGATAATAAAGTAAATATGAATTATGGGTTTTCGTTATCTTACAATCTTGCCGACAAATTATCGATAAGTTCTGGAATTGCCTATGGAGCGTTAAGCACGACAACAAATCCTTCAGCCAGTAGCGAAAGCCTGAATGATGGCGCTGCAAATGCGCCGTCGGCTGCGAAGGCGGTTGCATATGTTAGCGCATCCAAAAGTTTGGAATCTATTAATGCAAATGTGCGGGGGATTAATATTCCTTTAGAATTGAAATATAACATAAGCAGTAAACTCTATACCGGCATTGGGGTATCGGCACTTGCCATTACCAACAATAAACAAAACAATAATTATGTGGTTAGCAGTGCCCGGAATACAGCAGTGGCAAATACTTTTGGCATTACAGAACAAAAAATGCTTATCGTTACAGAAAGAGTTTCGGAAGCACCGACAGAAACGAACGCTACCGACAAATTGATTGGCTTTTACAACTTCTCTTTAGGTTACAAGCAAAAAATTTCAAAGAAGAATAACTTTGCGGTCGAGCCGTTTTTGCGGCTGCCGATGAAAACGTTTTCTACCGATAAACTTAATCTAACCAATGGTGGCATTAAATTGAAGTTCGATTTTTAAAGGTGATGTTAGTTTGTATTAATGCATGTTTTATTCTTGATTAAAAAAAGCGGGCATTAAGAAAACGCAAACCATCGTAAAGGAAAGCAATAAAGTATTGAAAATAAAAAAGCCTCAGAAACTAATCTGAGGCTCATTATATTTTGTCGCAAATGCTAACTAATGACCTGAATGACCATCAGCACCATGTGCATGACCATGTGCCAACTCATCTTGTGTTGCTTCGCGAACGTTAAGAATAGTTCCGGCAAACATTAAGTTTTTACCAGCCATCGGGTGGTTTAAATCAACGGCTACAGTTTCATCGTGAACGGCAGTCACACCTGCTCTAAACTGGTTTCCCTGGTTATCTTGCAAAGGAATAACGTCTCCAACGTTTGGAACTTCGCCACCAGCTTCGGTAAACATCGATTTTGGTAAGTCGGCGAAAGCACCAGGATCTAATTCTCCATAACCATCAGCAGCAGATAATTCGAAACCATACTCATCGCCGGTTTTTAAACCAGTTAAATGTTCTTCGAATTTAGGCAACATCATGCCAACGCCATATAAAAATACTAAAGGATTTTGCTCATCAGCTTTTTCAACAAAAACTTGTTGTCCTTCTTCGTTAGTAGTGTGCAGTTCATAAGTTAATGCAACTACTGAGTTTGGTGAAATATTCATTCAGATTTTTTTATTGTAAATACTCTAATGCTTCCTCAACAGTTTTAACCGGCAACTGGCATACTTTATTTCGGCAAATATAAACTTTTGTTTCATCGCTTTGCTTACCTTTTAACAAGGGTAAGTTACTTTTTGTTCCGCCTAATGTAATTTTATTTGGAATATAATAATTGCTCAGTTCAAGCTTAACCAGGTCGGTTTCTAAACCTGTTAAGGCAATTTCATTCAATCCATAAACCTCATTAAGCAGCTGAACCGCCCAATTGGAATAAGCAGAGCCATAGGTTTTTATCTTCTGATGTACAGCGGCAAGCATTTCTGACGCTTTTTCATGGTAATTTTGCAAATCGAAAAGCAAACCCAATTTTTTTAGGTTTTGAGCCATTACAGAATTTGCCGCCGGAATTACATTATCCATTATTTCGTGCTTGCGGGCTATTAAACTTTCACTCTCTGCAGAGGTATAAAAAAACATAGGCGAATCTGTATCCGAGAAATTAGCCAGCACATAATCTGCAAAGTCTTTCGCTTCCTCCAACCATCTTTCATCAAAATCATATTCGTACAGCGCAATTAACGCGTCAATTAAAAAGGCATAATCATCCAAAAATCCTGTAATAGAAGCCTTTCCATTTTTATAGTTTCGATACAACCCACCATTGGGTGCTTTTAAATTATTGAGTAAAAAATCTGCTGCTTTTGCTGCACCCCGATAATACAGATCATGATTTAGTACCGTGGCAGCATCCGCCAAGCCTTTTATCATCATTGCATTCCAGGCAGTTAAGCACTTATCATCAAGGCCGGGCCTGATTCTTTTAGTTCTTTTCTCTAGTAGCTTTGCCTTTGCTGATTTTACCTTATCGTAAAGTGCCTCAGCATCGATGCCATACTTTGCAATTAAATCATCATCGAGGATGGTTTTCCTGAGGATATTTGTCTGCTCCTCTTCCCAGTTGCCATCTTCGGTAACATTATAATATTCGCCAATTAATGAGGCATCATCACCTAAAACATCATCAAATTCGGCCTTGTTCCACACATAAAATTTACCTTCAACCCCTTCACTATCCGCATCAAGTGCCGAATAAAACAACCCTTCAGCTGAAGTCATTTCATTGAAAACCCAGTCGATGGTTTCAACTAGTGTTTGTTTAAAGGAATCAAACTTGGTACATTGATAAGCTTCAGCATACAAGCTTACCAGCTGCGCATTGTCGTAAAGCATTTTTTCGAAATGCGGCACATGCCATTTGTCGTCAACGGAGTAGCGGGCAAAACCGCCTCCTATCTGGTCGTAAATTCCTCCGCGACTCATTTCTTCAAGCGTCTGGCAGACGGCAGTAAACACAGATTCGTCATCTTTAAGGAAACCATAGCGCAGTAAAAAAAGCCAGTTATTTGGCAAGGGAAATTTAGGTGCACGGTTGTAGCCGCCAAAACTAATGTCGAAATGCCGCTTCCAGGGTTCTACTATCTCCGTTAAGTGCTCCTGTGTGTAAACCTCCTTTACATCTACAGCTATTATTTTTTCGCTGTCGCGGATGCCTGATGTCAGGCGTTCAGCATATTCAATTGCCTTTTCCGGTTCCTTCGCCCAAAGGTCGGCTACGTTTTCAAGAATATTTATCCAATCGTTTTTACGGAAATAAGTGCCGCCATATATTGGTCGTTGGTCGGGCAGGCAAATGCAATTAAGCGGCCAGCCGCCACTTCCAGTCATTAACTGTATGGCATACATGTAAATCTGGTCAATATCCGGGCGCTCTTCCCTATCCACTTTAACGCAGATAAAATGTCTGTTCATAACTTCGGCAACCTCATGATTTTCGAAACATTCACGTTCCATAACATGGCACCAATGGCAAGCCGAGTAACCTATACTTACCAAAATTAATTTATTTTCTGCCTTTGCTTTTTCTAGAGCCTCCTGCCCCCACTCGTGCCAATGCACCGGGTTATAGGCATGTTGCAGTAAATATGGCGACGAAGCATTTATTAAACTGTTCGGTTCTGAATGTACGTTTGACATGGAAATATGATATGAATAATGAAACAATAAAGCTATAAAATATCTACAATGCTAATCTGTTTTAGTTTTGTTTTTATACTTTAGTTCTAAAATTGAAATTGTAAAATGAAAATTACACATACCGAAATTTTTCGCTTTAGTATCCCTATGGAACCCTTTGTTATTGCCACAGGGACGATGCATTTTGCGCAAAATGTGCTGATTAGAATTCATACTGATAGCGGCATTCACGGTATTGGTGAATGCTCAGCCTTCCCGATGATTGTTGGAGAAACGCAGGAAACCTGCATTGCCATGGCTAAGGATTTTGCAGCGATTTTGAAGGGTAAAAATCCTTTGGAAATTCCGGAAAGGATGAATGACCTCCTCGGATATGCCGACCATAATAACACGATTAAAAGTGCTTTTGATATGGCTTTGTTCGATATTGCCGCTAAAGATGCTAGTTTGCCACTATATAAATTTTTAGGTGGAAACAAGCGCACAATAGAAACTGATATGACCATTGGGATAGACACACCTGAGGGTATGGCTAAAACCGCAATGACTTACAAAGACAAAGGCTGTAGAATTTTAAAAATAAAACTTGGTAAGCAAGTTCATGAAGACATCGAGCGGGTTAAATGTATTCGTGAGGCTGTTGGTGCAGACACAATTTTACGGCTGGATGCCAACCAAGGATGGAATTTTGACGATGCATTATTTGCTTTAGGACAGCTGGAGCAATATAATATCGAATTTTGTGAACAGCCTATGAGAACGTGGTACGATGACAAGCTACCCGAACTGAACGTGAATTCTCCCATTAAACTGATGGCTGATGAGAGCTGTTACAACCATCACGATGCCAGAAAATTAATTAACAGTCAATCTACTTCTTATTTAAATATTAAATTTTCAAAATCGGGCGGAATTTTAGAAGCGCAAAAAATTCATGAGGAGGCCTTGCAGACAGGCGTAAAGTGTATGATTGGAAGTATGCTTGAGAGCCGCATCGCCTTGAGTGCTAACCTCCATTTCGCGCTTGCAAGCCCTAACATTGTATTTTTTGATTTAGACACCGCCCTACTTGGCCATTTAGTAGATCCGGTTATAGATGGGTTAACTTATAACGGCTATTTTCTTGATGTACAAGACACACCAGGAATCGGCGCAGAAGCAGACGAATTCTTTCTGGAAAAATGCGAAAGCTGGGTGGTTTAGTGTTGGTTTATTTTGTTCATTGGGCACTGGTTCATTAGTTCATTGGCCGATAGTTCATTGGGCATTGGTTCATTAGTTCATTAGTTCATTGGGCATTAGTTCATTAGGGATTAGTTCATTAGTTTATTCGCTTAGCAATCATTAGTTTATTGGAAATTGATTATTGGTTGCTGCGCATAAAACTTATGTTAGTGCCGGTGTCATTACTTAAGTATTGAGTGCTTTGGCTAGTGAATTATTACAATTTAAAAAATTCAACTTAGCGTACGAGCATTTCAGCTAGTGCAGTGCTATCTCCGTTAAATGCATTAAAATCTACAACATGGCCTATTCCATTGATTTTGGCCTTGTCAGAATGTTGCCAAAACTTCCATCGGCTACGATCTAACCTAAGTTTAGGCTGCTAATAATGCGCAATCCAAAGTGGATACTCATCAAAATTATCCTGAAGATAATCTTCGTAAAATTTTAAACCAGTATAAATTATTGGGCGAACTTTAGTTTTTACTTCCACATAATTTAGAAAATCAGCAAGCTCGGCCCTCATTTTCAAGGGTGAAACACCATCAAGCGTTTCAATGTCGACAACAGGCGGCAAATCTCCTTTCTCCACATTTACAACCTGAAGAAAAAACTTCGCCTGGCTTTTTCCATCGCGTTTAGGTCTGAAAAAGTGATAAGCCCCACAAATTATTCCGGCCTTAGGTGCCTCCCGCCAGTTTCGCTGAAAATATGGATCAACAAGTAAGAGCCCTTCAGTGGCCTTGATAAATGCAAAACGAATGCTCACATCATCATCTTTCATCGATTTAACTTTTTGCCAGTTTATTTTACCCTGATAATAAGAGACATCAATACCATGAATTGAGTATTTTTTTGGGATTTTGATATTGAAGCTCTCGTAAACCCGATAATTGGGGTCTTGTCCCCAATCTTTAACCCAACGCCAGCTTGCAACAAATCCTTTTACAACGTAGCCGTAATAAAACGGAGAGCATAAAATCAAGATTAACCCGGCAATGGCCACCTTCCATTGCGTTGAAAAAGCTTTTGACTTTTTCTTTCGCACCGGGCTTTTTCTCACGGTTGGTTTCTTTTTTACTGGCGGCATTAAATTGATTTCAGGCACAAATTTGATAAAAAAAATGAATGTTTGAGGTTCCTATCAGTTAGTTTTTTATCAACTGCCGTTGAGTAAAGTCTTTTTGTTTTTGGTAATTTCGCAAATCAAGACGCTGGCATGCTTAAACTCATTTATAATACTTATAGAACATCTTTTAGTGGATTAAGTAGGGAAACCTGGCTTTTAAGTATTGTGATGATGTTTAATCGTTGCGGCAGTATGGCCGTTCCATTTATGGGTTTGTATGTGACGCAAAGTCTGCATCGGTCGGAAATGGACGCCGGGCTAATTATTACGCTGTTTGGTGTAGGCTCAATTCTTGGCTCGGCAATAGGCGGTAAACTTACAGATATCATCGGCTTCAGACCTGTTCAAATCTTATCTTCTATTATCGGTGGCTTGCTATTCATTCTATTTTCGACCATAACCCACTTTTCTACCTTATGTATTTTAGCCGTTGTAATCAGCTTCTTTTCCGAAGCATTTCGACCGGCTAACTTTACAGCAGTTGCGCATTATGCCGGGCCAGATACCATAACCCGCTCCTATTCGCTAAACCGGCTCGCAGTAAATATTGGCTGGTCTGTAGGGATTAGCCTTGCCGGGATTATTGCATCAATAAATTATAAGTTGTTATTTATCGTTGAAGGCGGAGTAAGTATAATAGTTGGCGTACTAATCCTTTCGTTTTTACCAAAAGTTAAAGATTTCATTAAACAGGCCAAAGCAAGGGCAAACAGCATGGTGATTAAAAAACCATGGCAGGATATTTTCTATGTGAAATTCATTCTGCTCACAACAGTTTTTATCACCTGTGCATTCCTGATGTTTAGGGTAGTTCCAGTATTTTTCAAGGAACAGTGGCACATAGATGAGTTTGAAATTGGAATAATTATCGGATTAAATGGAGCTATAATTGCACTCTTTGAAATGATAATGATTAACCAGATTGAGAAGAAACGCTCGCCAATGTACTTTATCGTTATCGGCTCGATATTATTTGCCGCATCTTATTTAATTTTAAGTGCGCCGGTTAGTTATCACCTTGCCGCAGCAGTGCTTACCATCGTAATTTTTACCGGTGGTGAAATGTTTGCCTTGCCCTTCATAAACACGATTGTAATTAGCAGAAGCAACGAACATAACCGCGGCCTGTATGCTGCCGGGTATACCTTAAGTTGGTCATTTGCGCAAGTTATAGGACCGCTGGCCGGATTTTTCATTGCAAGGCACTTTGGTTATAACTGGCTTTGGCTCGGTCTGGCATGCATGTTATTGTTATGTGCATACACTTTCAGCTTGTTGAATGCGAAAAAAGCGGAGCCAATAATCGAAGCAAATTAGAATCAGCCGGAAATTAAAATCCGGCTGAGTATTGGTTATTTTACTTTCTGAGCTTTTACACCTTCTGTCGTAATTTTTACAGGAAGGATGTTTCCATTTTTATCGAAATTGAGCTCATCAATGCAGGTTTCGCGATGGTTACCATCTTTATCACCTAAAGGCCGGCGGTGATAAACAATATAATATTTATCTTTCTTCTTATTGATTATAATGGAATGATGGCCTGCACCCGTTGCGATTGTTGCATCCTGCTTCAAAATTTTATCTACTCTTTTAAATGGTCCGAATGGAGAATCGCCAACTGCATAGGCTACAGAGTAGTCGGGCCCAGTCCAGCCGCCCTCGCTCCACATAAAGTAATATTTACCATTTCTGATAAACATGTAAGGGCCTTCAACATACTTATCCGGTGTTATCTCTTTGAAAATCGTACCATCGTCAAATGGTAGGAAACCCGTAAAATCATTATTCAGTTTTGCTATATTACAATGGCGCCATCCTCCGTAAATTAGATAATACTGCCCATCTTTATCTTTGAAAACGAACTGATCGATCGGTTGCGCACCATTATGAAACTTATCCACCAGTGGTTTTCCCAGGTGATCTTTAAACGGGCCTTCAGGCTTGTCTGCAACGGCCACGCCAATTCCGCCAACTTCCTGGTCGCTTTGAATATCATTAGCGCCGAAAAACAAAAAGTATTTTTTGTCTTTTTCTACAATTGCAGGCGCCCACATTGCTTTATTTGCCCATTTTATTGCCGCGGTATCTAATACATAAGGGTGTTTTTTCCATTCCACCAAATCCTTAGATGAGAAAGCATCCAAGAAAACCTGCTCGCGGTATCTGGCAGAATATGTTGGGTAAACCCAGTATTGATTATTGAAAATTGCCGCCTCGGGGTCGGCGTACCATCCCTTAAAAATAGGGTTTCCAGACTGATTAATCGTTTTAGTACTTTGAGCAAAGGAAGTAGCCGCTACAAAAAGTAAAAGATATGAGCATATGTATTTCATGTCGACAATTTAAGAAAATTAGCGGGATAATTCAAAAAGGTATCCGGAAGATCAAATTGATCTCAGCAAATTGATTTCGAATTATAGTAACAAAATAGTAATCTGCGTAATGAGCGTAATCTGAGGAGAATTCAAAAAGAGTAGCCGCTGATTTAATTGATTTTCGGGGATTGATTTGACTTTTTCAATCTCTCCAGAGTTGATTAGCTTGCTTAATAGCAATAGTTTTAATTAAAAAACAAAACTTCAACCCAAAGAAGCATCTTCAAAAAAAAATCTGCAAGCGGTTCATCCCACTTGCAGATCTTATAAGAATCATCCAGAAATTACTTACTCAAAGCCGCAAAATATTTATGGAAGAGTGGCAAGGTTTCTATCCCTTTATAGTAATTATAGATGTCGTATTTTTCGTTTGGAGAGTGCAAAGCGTCACTATCTAAACCAAAACCGAAAAGAACCGATTTAATCCCTAACACATCTTCAAACAAGGCTACGATAGGAATACTGCCACCGCCGCGAGTTGGGATGGCTTTTTTGCCGAAGCTATCTTCAATCGCCTTTTCCGCAGCACGGTACGCAACACTATCCGTTGGCGTTACAACAGGCTCCCCACCATGATGTGGCATAACTTTCACTTTTACATTTTTAGGCGCTATACTTTCAAAATGTTTTGTAAAGATTTCAGCAATTTCTTCTGAGCTTTGATTTGGCACCAAACGCATTGAAATTTTTGCATTCGCTTTACTAGGCAATACGGTTTTGGCACCTTCGCCAATGTAACCGCTCCATATTCCGTTCACCTCTAAAGTTGGACGAGTACCAGTCCGCTCCAATGTTGAGTAACCTTTTTCACCCCAAACTTCTTCAATGTTTAAATCCTTTTTATATTCGTCTTCATTATAAGGAGCAGAATTTAAAGCTTTCTTCTCTTCATCCGTCAGTTCGATAACCTTATCGTAAAAAGCCGGAATGGTGATGTGATTATTTTCATCGTGTAACGATGCTATCATTTTACACAAAATGGTTGCCGGATTTGCTACTGCCCCCCCATACACTCCAGAATGTAAATCGCGGTTCGGACCAACAACTTCTACTTCCATGTATGCAAGCCCACGTAAACCAGTTTCAATCGATGGGTTGTCCATGCTAATCATTGAAGTATCAGAAATCAAGACAACATCAGCCTTCAAACGCTCCGCATTATCTTTTACGAAAATACCCAGGTTTGCAGATCCAACTTCCTCCTCGCCTTCAATCATAAACTTAACGTTACAGGCCAAAGTATTTGTTTGCATCATCAGCTCAAATGCTTTTACATGCATGTAAAACTGTCCTTTGTCATCGCAGGCGCCCCGAGCATAAATCTTTCCGTCGCGAACGGTTGGTTCAAAGGGCGGTGTATGCCACAGCTCTAACGGGTCTGCAGGCTGAACATCGTAATGACCATATATTAAAACGGTTGGTAACGAACTGTCTATAATTTTTTCACCGTAAACAATAGGATAACCCGCAGTTGTACAAATCTCCACATTCTCAGCGCCCGCATCTTTAAGCTTTTGGGCCACAAAATCTGCAGTTTTTAATACATCGGCTTTATACTTTGGGTCGGCACTTACCGATGGGAAACGCAGTAATTCGAACAACTCGTCTAAAAAACGTTGCTTATGTGTTTCTACATAATTTTTAATCTCTTGCATAACAAATGAATTTGGGCAAATATAGGGTTTTACAAGAAAAGCCTTTACATATTCGCGTGTAAATGAACAAAATCAGATGGTATAAATACGGATTATACAACTGTATTAGTAAAGCTACAGGTTTTAGAATTTTGGTTTATGTAATTTAACTGATGAATATTGAAAATAAATATTTCCCCGGGAAGTTTTGTTTCGATTTTTTATTAAATTGCGCCCTTTAAACACAACATAGAAACCTCAAAGTAAGAAAGTTATCAATGAAATTAAGCGCAATTGTATCGCATATTCTGCTGCTGTTTTCATTTTTAACACCAGTTTTGGTTTTTTCTCAAACTAACGTAAAAGTTAGTTGTCCGGAGGCTGCGCAATATTATGCTAAAGACAGCATTAACATTGTAACTTTTGGAGCCAGTACTGTTGAAGGCGTTAAAGGGCTTGGTTTCCAAACAATGCTTGAAAGCAATTTTACAAACTGTTATACTGGCAAAGTTATAAACATTACCAATCAAGGTATCGGCGGACAAACAACGCTTCAGGGTTTACTGCGGATTGACAAAGCGATTAAGGATCGAACCGGTTTCATCGTGATAGATATGGGCATAAACGATGCGCTTTCAATTGCCGCCGGGAGAGGCAGCGTGGCAGAAACTGAATCGAATATGCGCTTGCTGATTACCACAAGTTTAAAGCAAAATTTGGTGCCGATAATCTGTACGCTTCAAAATGTAGACGATAGAACGAATACAAGCCTGGTGGCTGTTAATACCACTATCAGACAGATTAATGCTGTTTACAGACGATTGGTAACAGAATACAAATTATACCTTGCGGATGTTAACGCAGCAATGAGACGAGACTTTTCGCTATATCAGGATCCTTACCATCCAAATGCGAGAGGCTATAGATTAATAAGTTACGTGATTTTTGATGCAATTAACAAGGCAATTTTTGATAAATTCTTATTGTTTGTTGTTTCGCAAAATTACCCGAACCCGGCATCTACCCAAACATCTATTGATATTGTTTTGCCTGAGGCAGATAAAATTAATGTGCAGATTTACGATTTAATGGGACGTTTAGCTAAAACGGTTGTAAACGAATATTTTAATACCGGCAAACATACTTTGGAAATTAATACCACCACATTTGTACCTGGAATTTACTTCTTCAAAATATCTTCCGATTCCGGACGGTTTAATGCCGTAAAAAAGTTCATTGTGGCGAAATAAGAAACACCCAGACTTTTAATTGCTTTGAATCTCCTGTTTCGCCACTTAGAAACTTAAAATTAAAGTGTCATTATGCCCGAAATGTTTCCAGCCGATTTGTAAATAGCAATCACTTCATCTGCATTTTGCATTTGTTTTTTTACAGTTATAGAAACATATTTGCCGGTTTTTGAGGGCTGTTCGATAAATTCGTCATAAGGTAAAATGGTGCGTAATTCATCTATCTTTTCGCGTCCGCCGGTAATTATAAATTTGAAGTTATACACGCCAGGAAACTTTTCTACGCTTTCTAATTTCTCTTTTAAATTTGCATAAATATCGGTGCTTGTTCCTTCCGGAATATCTGTAAATTCGATTTTTTTGTTAATTTTTTTCTCTTCCATGATGATAACTATATATCAATTTCTATTCCTAAACAGATAAAGTGAAATTTTGGCAGAGAAATGATTAGACACTGCCCAGCGGTTGCAACCGCTAAAGTAACCACATGGAGTATGCTTAAAAAAAACGTTTACGCCTTTGGGCTTTTCGGTTAGGCACAGCAATGAATTGTAGAGGCGCCGAACCCAACCGCTGTAAGTAGCAGGAAACTAATTTCTTTAAACCTTGGCGCAGCGGATACCGGCCCTGAGCCTAAGGCCTGCAGCCGTATGAGCGAAGCAAAGGACCGGCTATGTACTGATACAAAGGTTTCGCTTTTCAAAAAAAACAGCGTTCTATTTCTCCACAAATTCAATAAAAAACTTTTGAATTGTTATTTTTGAGCCTCAAAAAAACAGGAGCCGATTTGGACTATTTAGAAGGATTAAACCCACAACAAAGAGCAGCAGTAGAGAATACAAAAGGACCGGTAATGATTGTTGCGGGTGCTGGTTCGGGTAAAACACGCGTAATTACCTACCGTGTTGCACACCTGATTCAAACCGGTACAGATCCGTTCAACATTTTGGTTTTAACCTTTACCAACAAGGCGAGTAAGGATATGCGTGAGCGTATTTCTAAAGTTGTTGGCGCCGAGGCGAAGAATATCTGGATGGGCACATTTCACTCTGTTTTTGCAAAAATTTTACGTGTTGAGGCTGAAAAAATTGGTTATCCAAACAACTTTACCATTTACGATACCGACGATAGCAAGAGCGTTATCCGTGCCATTTTGAAAGAAATGCAATTAGATGATAAATTATATGCGGCTAATTTTGTGTATGGCCGAATTTCATCTGCTAAAAACAACCTGATTTCCTGGGGCGAATATCAGGCAAACGACCAAATTCAGGCAGAAGATATTCAGAATAAACGCCCGTTGCTGGGGCAGATTTATGAACAATATGCCAAGCGCTGTTTTAGAGCAGGTGCGATGGATTTTGATGATTTACTGTTCAAAACGAATATTTTACTTAAAGAACACCCTGATGTTTTGAACAAATACCAACAAAAATTTAGGTATTTAATGGTTGATGAGTATCAGGATACTAACTTTTCGCAATATACGATTGTAAAAAAACTGGCTGCTGCTTACCAGAACATTTGTGTGGTGGGCGATGATGCACAAAGTATTTATGCGTTTCGTGGGGCTAATATTCAAAACATTTTAAATTTTGAACGCGATTATCCCGACCTGAAAGTTTATAAATTAGAGCAGAATTACCGTTCTACCCAAAATATTGTTGATGCCGCAAGCAGCATCATTGCCAACAACAAAAATCAGCTGGAAAAAAATGTATTTTCTGAAAATGTTGAGGGTGATAGAATTAAAGTATCGCGAGCCTTTACTGATAACGAAGAAGGTAAGTTAGTTGCAGAATCGATTATTCAGGAGCGCAGTTTGAAGGGTTACCAATACCATGATTTTGCAATTTTGTACCGCACAAATGCGCAAAGCAGGGCGATGGAAGAAGGTTTGCGCAAACTTAATGTTCCTTACAGAATTTATGGCGGCACGTCTTTTTACCAGCGCAAAGAGATAAAAGATTTGATTGCGTATTTCCGCCTAACATTTAATCCGAAAGATGAGGAGGCAATAAAGAGGGTAATTAACTATCCGAAGCGGGGAATTGGAGATACATCAATAGATAAAATAATTGTTGCTGCCGACCAGAACAACATTACCATGTGGGATGTAATTTCCAATGCCCATCAATATGTTGACGGACGTTTAGCGAACCAGCTAAACGATTTTTCGATGATGGTTCAAAGCTTTCAGGCAGAAGCTAAAAAGCTTGATGCATACGATTCTGCGCTGTTTATTGCCCAACATGCGGGTATTTTGAAGGAACTATATACTGACGATAGTGTGGAGGGCCGGGCAAGATATGAAAACATTCAGGAGTTGTTAAACGGTATAAAAGAGTTTGCGGAGCGTGAAGATATAGAAGAAAAAGGCCTCGACATTTTTATGCAGGATGTTGCGCTTTTAACCAATGATGATAAGGATGGCGATAAAAATAAAGATACAGTTTCTTTGATGACCATCCACTCTGCTAAAGGTTTAGAGTTTAAAAATGTGTTTATTGTAGGTTTGGAGGAAAATCTTTTCCCATCTCAGATGTCGGTTAATTCGCGTGCTGATTTGGAAGAGGAACGCCGGTTATTTTATGTTGCTATTACTCGGGCAGAAGTAAAGCTGACGATAACTTACGCAACCTCACGCTATCGTTGGGGGACGCTAACGAATTGCGAACCGAGTCGTTTTATTAATGAAATTAACCCTAAATTTTTAGAGTTAGATGTTAAACCTGCCAAGAGCAATGTGTTTGAAGGCAACTTTGATGATGAACGCAAAACCTGGACTTCACAACCACGTGATTTCTTTAGTAAGCCGAAACCTGCAGGTACTGCCTCTGCCCCACCGCCCCGTCCGAAAACGACCTCGCTTTTGGCCAAAGCCCACGTTCCAACACCTGGTTTTGCACCTTCGCAGCCGCACGAATTTCAAGGCGGTATGGAAGTAGAACATGAAAAATTCGGCTTTGGCAAAATTATTAGTCTCGAAGGTAATTTACCGGACGTTAAAGCGACTGTGTTTTTTCAAGGGTTGGGCAACAAGCAGTTGCTGCTTAAGTTTGCTAAGTTAATGATTGTTAGGTAAGAGGGGCCTCGCCCTATTGATGGTAGAAATATATCATGTTCCTCTGCAATCCCTCCAGAGGAGAGGGAAACAACACGCGGTGATTTTAACCATTAAAGTTCAAAGCAATATCTGCAAAACCCTCTCTTTCAGGAGAGGGTAGCTACCAAATTTGCCAAACCACAAACTTTCATAGGGTGAGGCTCTAAACCATTAGGTTCGAAGCACTACCAATTAAACCCTCTCTTTCAGGAGAGGGCAGCTACGAAATTTGCCTAACCACAAACTTTCATAGGGTGAGGCTCTAAACCATTGGTTCGAAGCATTCCCCAATAAACCCTCTCTTTCAGGAGAGGGCAGCTACCAAATTTGCCAAACCACAAACTTTCACAGGGTGAGGCTCTAAACCATTAGGTTCGAAGCGGTCCCCGCAAAACCCTCTCTTTCAGGAGAGGGCAGCTTCCAAATTTGCCTAACCACAAACTTTCATAGGGTGAGGCTCTTTGTTCGCTACTCCGAAAAAACTCCGCTCCTCTGTGGCAAAACGCCTCAATTTCTTCGCAAAAAGCTTTCATTCCTTTACGATTAAACGTAGAACTTGCGTTTGAAAAACCCCAAAATTATCCTTAATATTGAGTTCGGTTCCCGTGTTAAAAAACCATGCAACTTACCCGGTTAGAAATTAAAGGATTTAAGAGCTTTGGCGACAAAGTCACCATCAATTTTAATGAGGGAGTTACCGCTATTGTTGGACCGAATGGTTGCGGCAAATCCAATATAATTGATGCCATGCGTTGGGTTTTAGGTGAGCAAAGCACAAAAGCCTTACGTTCCGAAAAGATGGAAAACATCATCTTTAACGGCACCAAAAACCGCAAGCAAGCGCAGTTAGCAGAGGTTTCCTTAAGTTTCGACAACACAAAAAACATCCTTCCAACGGCCTATTCACAAGTTACCGTTACCAGGAAATTGTACCGGAACGGCGATAGCGAATATCGCTTAAACGATGTGCAATGCAGATTAAAAGACATTACAGATTTATTTCTCGATACCGGAATTGGCTCGGATAGTTATTCTATTATCGAACTTAAAATGGTTGATGAGATTATCACGAACAAAGAACATAGCCGGCGTTCTTTGTTTGAAGAAGCCTCGGGCATTTCGAAGTATAAATTACGTAAGAAACAGACATTTAACAAGTTAAAAGACACAGAAACCGACTTGGAACGTGTGGAAGACTTGCTTTTTGAAATCGAAAAGAATCTGAAAACACTCGAAAATCAAGCCCGGAAAGCCGAGCGCTATTATAAGCTGAAAGAGCAGTATAGAGCATTGAGCGTTCAGCTGGCAACCCATCGCATTGCGTTTTTTAGAACCGATTTGAACGCCCTGGAAAGTCAGGAACAAAGTCAGCAGGTTTTAAGAACCGAGTTAAGTGCAAACATTGATACGCAGGAAGCACAGATACAAAAATTAAAATTCGAAAGCATTAACCAGGAAAAGAATCTTTCGATACAACAAAAAGCGACTAACGAACTGGTTTCGAAGATTCGAACCTATGAAAGCGAAAAGAAAGTTAAAAATGAGCAAATGCGCTTTCTGCAGGAGAAAGAAACACGTTTATCTGGCGAACTCGAGAAAGATAGAAATCAGCTAAACCACATAAAATACAACATAAAGCGCTTAAACGAAGAAATTTTAACCGAAACAGACGTCTTCAATAAAATTGAGTCTGATTTGAAATTGCTTAAGTCTTCACTTGATTCGCTTCGCGAACAACAACAAATTGAGAAAAACCGCATCGATAATCTTTCGAAATCGGTAAATGAAATTCAAAGTCAGGTTTACCAGTCGCAAAAGGAAATCGACATTTTAAACATCCAAAAGGACGCTTTGCTACAGGAAAGCAATAGAAATATTGACGATACCGAAACAAAGACCTCCGAATTAAAAGCTTTCGACCACGCTTTGGCCGAGTTAAACATTCAGGTTGCAGAAAGACAGCATAAAATTAAACAACTCAAAGAAGCCGAAGAGTTGTTGAAAGAAAAGTTGACGGCATCGGAAATTAATTTAAATGCAAACAAAGAGCGACTCACTGCAGAGAACAGAAAAAAAGATGCTAAACAAAACGAATACAACCTTACAAAGTCGCTTGTAGATAGTTTGGAAGGTTTTCCAGAATCTATCCGTTTCCTGAAAAAGAATAGTGCCTTTTCAAAAAACGCTTTGCTCCTATCTGATATTCTCTTTTGTGATGAGGATTATCGGATTGCCATTGAAAATTATCTGGAACCTGTTATGAATCACTATGTTGTTGATAAATATGCAGATGCAGTACAGGCGATTAATTTGCTGACAGATGCTAGTCGTGGAAGGGCTAACTTTTTTGTTTTGGAAAACATTCCCGATAAAAATGCTACGGCAGGCCAGTACGACGGCTTAATTCCTGCACTATCGGTTACCGAGGTTGATAAAAAATACCAAAGTCTTTGCAGCCTACTTTTGCAAAACGTGTATATCGCCATTACTGAGCAAGAACACCTTTTCAAAACTACACCAACAGAAGGCATAACCATCCTGGCGAAAAACGGAAAATATGCACAAACCAGATTTACCTTAGCTGGCGGTTCAGTTGGATTGTTTGAGGGAAAAAGAATAGGCCGGGCAAAGAATTTAGAAAACTTAGCGAAAGAGATGAAAACGTCAGAATCCCTTATTAATCAATACGATACAGCCATTTCTGCAGAAACAGATAATATTTTCAATTTAAAGGAAGCTTCACAAATTAATCAGATTAATGCGCTCCAACAAGAATTAAACCGTCTTGTAAACGAACAAATTTCCGTTCAAACACGCCGCGACCAATACCAGGAATTTATTACGACCAGCGAAAACCGAAAAACTGACATTGCGCAAAAGATTGTTTCAATTGAAAAATCACTCAGCGAAAAGCTGCCTGCACTGATCGAATTGCAGAAAAAACAACAGCAAGAACATGTAAACCTGCAAGAACAGCAACTAAATTATCAGGAACTGGCAGAGCAGGTAAATGAATCAGCCGGAAAATATAACCAGGATAACATTCGTTTCCACCAACAGCAGAACAAATTGTCGGGTTTAGAAAAAGATTTAGATTACCGTTTTGTACAGGAAGAGGCACTTAATAAACGCGTTACCGAAAATGAAAAAGAACTGCAGCTAACGCTTACCCAAATTACCGAAACGCTACAACATACCGATCTAAGTGATGATACACTTTTAGAGATGTACCAACAACGGGAAGACTTAGAAAAAGGCCTCGCTGAGGTAGAAAAAGAGTATTTTCAGCGTAAAGGCGACATCAATGAGGCGGAGAATATGTTGAGTGCGATGCGAAAAAGAAGGGAAGAAACTGACTTCCTTTTAACCGAACTTAAAGACAAAAAGAATGCGCTAAAAATTGATTTGAACTCGCTAAAAGAGCGGTTGGCTGTAGAATTTAATATCGATATTAATGACCTTTTAGAAACCGAAGTAGCGTCAGAGGCATCGGAAACAGAGTTCGAAATACGCCAAAAAGTAGAAAAAATGAAGCGCCAGCTCGAGGAGTTCGGCGCAATAAATTCTATGGCAATGGAAGCTTTTAGAGAAATGGAAGAGCGTTATACCTTTATCCAGGACCAGAAAAAAGATCTTACCGCCGCAAAAACCGACTTGTTACAAACCATCAAAGAGATTGATAACACCGCAAAAGACAAGTTTATGGAGGCCTTTACGCAGGCCCGATCACATTTCATCGTTGTTTTTAGGTCACTCTTTAACGAAGAAGATAGCTGCGATTTAATCTTATCCGATGTAAACAATCCTTTGGAGGCGGATATTGACATCGTTGCACGGCCTAAAGGAAAAAGACCGCTTTCCATCAACCAGTTATCCGGAGGCGAAAAAACGCTCACGGCAACCGCCCTGCTTTTCTCGCTTTATCTACTAAAACCGGCTCCGTTTTGTATTTTTGATGAGGTTGATGCGCCCCTGGATGATACCAATATCGATAAATTCAACAACATCATCAGAAAGTTTTCAGACCAGTCGCAATTTATTATCGTGTCTCATAATAAAAGAACTATTGCCAGTACCGACATAATTTATGGCGTTACCATGGTAGAACAAGGAGTTTCGAGAGTTGTTGCAGTAGATTTAAGAGAGGTTGCGGCGTAGTTTCGTCGAAAAAGGAAGCATAATCCGCATCATTCTTTTTCGAAAATGAGAGGAACAGCTTTTGGAGGTTTTCAGTCCTGCTGTCCATTATTTCCGATGAAAAACCAGAACCATTACCATCAGGTTTATGTACGCAATACAGCAAATGGAACAACGTTTTCCTTTCAATATCCCAAGAATTAATATCTTTAAGCATAATTTAAAATCACGCCATGGCGATTTTATAAGCAAATAACAAGTTATCATTTGTTTAAAATACATTGTGGCGAAAATAAAAAATATGAAAATCCTATATATCGTTTCCTTAGCCATAATGCTAGGTGGCTGTTCAACAGTTAAAAACCAGCACGCTGATAGTTCAAATAAGTTGGACAACCAGCTATTAAAAGATGTCGAAATATTATCTTCTGATGCCTATCAGGGCCGAAAAACCGGCACTAAGGGTGCTGAAATGGCCAGAGCTTACATCGTTGATCGATTTCAGAAATTAGGCTTAAAATCTTACCCGCAAAATGTAAATTATGCCCAGGAATTTAACTTTAACGCCCGGGGTGGTGCAAAAGTAAACGGTACAAATATAATTGGCTACCTACCAGGCAAGAGCACAAATGTTGTTGTGGTTTCAGCGCATTACGACCACTTAGGTGTAGTGAAAGACCAGGTTTTTAACGGCGCCGATGATAATGCTTCGGGTACAGCCGGGTTATTAAAAATCGCGGAGTATTTTGCCAAAAACAAGCCGAACAATACCATTATTTTTGCTGCCTTTGATGCTGAAGAAATGGGCTTACAAGGTGCAAAAGCGTTCGTGGCAAATCCACCGGTTAATATTAATACCATTGCAGTTGATTTAAATATGGACATGATAAGCCACAGCGATAAGGGCGAACTTTACGTGGCAGGAACGTTCAAGTATCCTAACCTTAAGAAATATGTTGATACCACAAGAAAGGATATCAAAGTTATTTTAGGCCATGACGACCCCAAACTTGGTCATGATGACTGGACAAACCAAAGTGACCAGGGCGCTTTCAATGCAAAAAACATCCCGTTTTTATATTTTGGCGTAGAAGATCATAAAGATTATCATAAAGCTACAGATGAATACTCTACCATTACTAAACAATTCTTCAGCAACGCAGCCAATGCAGTACTGGAGGTTGTTAAAAGCATTGATAAGCAAAGTGGTATACAGCAATCATTGAAAGATAAAATGATAATGATTGATAGCCCGGGAAAATCTCAGAAATTTTAGTATTCAATACCAGATAAAATACCTCAACAATCAAACCTGCCCCCCCGGGCAGGTTTTTTTTATGCGTTCACATTGTCAGAAATAAAATTATTACGTTGTTAATCAATTAGTTATTAAATAAACTATGAAAATAGTTTGCAAACTATAAATATAGTAGTAACTTCATATAACCGAACTATAAAAATAGTTACTATGATAAAAGAGCTCACAAAAGCGGAAGAACAAGTCATGCTTATCCTTTGGGAAATGAAAGAAGCCCTGGTGAAAGATGTTATTGAAAAAATGGCCGAACCAAAACCCGCTTATAATACCGTTTCAACGGTAATCAGGGTGCTGGAAAGTAAAGGCTTTGTAGATCATAAGGCAGTGGGAAACACATATATATACTTCCCAATAATAAACGAGGCCGATTATAAACGTTTTGCGTTGAACAAAGTAATGACCAACTATTTCGAGAATTCGTATGAAAGCTTAGTTTCCTTTCTGGTAAACGAGAAAAGTATGAGCGCCGAAGAATTAAATGAACTTATTCAACTTGCCGAAAAACTTAAAAAAGATAAGTGATGAACCTGCTATACTACCTACTCGAAGCAAACGTATACCTGATTATTTTTTACGGGTTTTACCGGATACTGTTGCACAATGAAACATTCTACTCGCTCAACAGATATTACCTCTTGCTGAGTACGTTTTTAGCTTTCGTAATTCCGTTTTTTCAATTGGGTTTTTTGATAAAAGAGATGGTGATAATAGAAGAACCGGTTTACCAGCAAATTGTAGTAGAGAAACCCCTGCTAAGTACTGAAAACATATTGCTGTTTATCTATGCTTCCATCGCTTTAATATTTATTTCAAGAATAGTTTGGGGGTTCAGGCACATTTTTAAACTACTGAAAAAACCAAATAAGGTTGTTGAAAACGGTGTCACAATAGTTGAATTGGCAAACACCAAAACGGCCTTCTCTTTTTTTAATATGCTATTTATCGACCCGGCATTGCCTAATAAAAATACAATTTTAACCCACGAAATGGCTCATATCCGGCAGAAACACAGTTTTGATATTATATTTTTCGAACTGGTAAGGAGCTTCAGCTGGTTTAACCCAATTGTTCATTTGCTGCGCAAGGATATAAAGCTTATCCACGAATATCTCGCCGATGAAGATGCAACTAAGGAAGGCATACAGAAGTATGATTATGCGCTATTTCTAATTCAAAACTCCTATGGCGAACAAACTTTGCAGCTTACTAACCAAATATTTAATTCATCCATTTTAAAACGAAGAATAACCATGCTAAATCAAAAGAAATCAGCAAAATGGGCCAGGCTCAGGGTGCTACTAATACTGCCTGTTGTGAGTGGCATGCTTTGCGCCTCAACAATGGCTTTTACAAAAGATTATGGAGTAGTAGATTTATATCCAAAAGGCAACGTGTCGAGTTTTCTGCAGGATACTACGAAAAGGGTTAAAGCAAAAGAAATTCGAATTGCCGAACCCGTTCAAAAGGCTAAAAAGTCAGCTGTAAAAGAAATTGTGATTTCGGAACCGATACAACCGGCTAATAAAGCAAAAGGCACCAAATTACCCCCACCTCCACCGCCGCCTGTTGCACCGCCGGTAAGTAGAAAAGTTAAGGGCGTGAAATTGGCTCCGCCCCCACCGCCACCCGTTGCACCTCCGGTAAGTAAAAAAGTTAAGGGCGTGAAATTGGCTCCGCCCCCACCGCCGCCCGTTGCACCTCCGGTAAGCAAGAAAACAAAAGGTGTTAAATTACCGCCGCCACCGCCGCCGGCAGAACCAGGCGATGCCAAAAATACCGATTTAACAGAACGTGTTGTAAATGGATACCCTGGTAAAAGCGGGCCATCAAAGGCGCAACCTTTAAAATCTAACGGTCAACTCACTCCAGTTATCGTAAAGGGATACAAGATAACTGAAAAGACGAAGGTAGCGCCTGAGCCAACCGATAAGCATGGTGATAAAGCTACAAAGTCCTCTGACGCAAAATCGGCATCGGCAAAAATTTCGCTGCAGGTTAAAGATGCAATTACGAAAGAAATTAGAGATGCCCGTACAAAGGTTGCAATGGCTAATTAACAAATCGTAACACTAGATAGTAGAGTTTAGCAAATAAATCAATTGGCATAGTATCTCAATCAAAACTTATGAGCTGGTTATTTTATCTACTCGAAGCAAACTTATATTTAATTATATTTTATTGCTTCTTCAAAATTTTCCTGAATAAGGACACATTCTACAGTCTAAATAGATACTATTTGATTTTTTCGACACTTATTTCCTTTTTAATGCCATTTTTTAAAGTGGGAATTTGGAGCAAAGAAGTAATAAATGTGGTTGAGAACACTGCTTATACCCAGCAGGAGATTACTACAAATGTCACAATGATTCAACATCCGCAAATTGTCGAATCTGCTTTTACTTTAAATTCTTTCATTTTTACGGCTTATCTGGTTGTTACCTTATTATTCATATTCAGGCTAACAAAAGGGTTCATTTCTATAATGAAAATTAAAGGCTTGAATGAATACGGAATTAAAAACGGCATCAGAATCATGCATCTTGAAAAATCAAATGCTGCATTTTCCTTTTTCAACCTGCTATTTATCGATCCCGAATTAGAAAACCAAAGCACTATAAGAAAACATGAGATGGCCCATATTAAACAAGGCCATAGCTTCGACATCCTATTCTATGAGCTTATCGGTGCAATAAACTGGTTTAATCCAGTCGTTTATCTATTGAAAAAGGATATAAAGCTTATTCATGAGTATTTGGCCGACCTGGAGGTAACCGATTCAGAGATGAAAAAATACGACTATGCCATGTTTCTCATTAAACGATCAATTAATCTTCAAAACTTAACGCTTACAAACCAAATATTTAATTCATCACTCTTAAAAAAAAGAATATCCATGTTAAATCAAAATAAAACAGCAGGATGGGTTAAACTCAAAATGTTATTCGTATTGCCAATAATCTTTGGCATGTTAGGGCTATCAACTATGGCTTTTACTAAAACTTATGGTGTACTAGATTTATATTCAAACGCAATAATAAAACAAGGGAAATGAGTTCCGGACGAAAATCTGTTCAGATATTGAGTTCATCTGGCAAGCGCATATACGCAACCTTTAATTATGTGAATGACTGGGATGGTAAACTATCAAACATTCAAATGTTAAAAGACAGAACGATACCGGCCGGAAAATATGTTTATGTTGTGTTGATTACTAAAAAAGATAAGCAACCAAATGATGCAAAAAAAGGGTACCTAACCATCATCTAGTTATTGAGGAACGTAAACCACATACTTAGTTTCAAAAAAATCTTCTTCAAAGTAAGCTGAAAGCGGATAGAGTTCTGCTTTCAGTTTTGATTCTTTAATCTCTTCTGCCAGGTCGCCTCCCTTTAAATAAAGAATTCCATTTGGAATTGCATTTAGAGATTCCTTTTTGAACTTTCCTTGAATCCACGGGTAAAACTCGCCCAAACGCGTAACTGCTCGCGAAACTATGAAATTAAACTTCTCTTTTATTTGCTCAGCCCTTAGATGGTCGGCTTTCAAATTCTCGAGTCCAAGTGCCGATGCAACCTCTTTTACAACTTTGATTTTCTTCCCAATCGAATCTACAAGGTAAAAATCCGTTTCAGGAAATAAAATGGCTAGCGGAATACCTGGAAATCCGCCACCGGTACCCACGTCCAGAACAGTTTCTCCTGCTTTAAACGAACAAACTTTGGCAATGCCCAAGGAGTGCAAAACGTGACGTTCGTAGAGTTCTTCGATATCTTTTCTGGATATTACATTGATTTGTGAATTCCAGAAACTATATAAATCAAATAATTGAGCGAACTGGGAAATTTGCTTTTCTGATAAATTAGGAAAATATTTTAACAGGATATCAGGTTTTACTTCAGACATGGTTATTACAATTGTATTTACTTCCAGTTAACTTTTTTATTCCCAAACACGGATAAAAAGCCATTCAACATCAAAAAGAAGAACAAAAGTATATCTAAAAATGGGAACCACCAACGTAAATCGCTATAATTTAACCGGCTAAGCAATTTGGGATAAACCAGACATTTGATGATGACGCTCAAAACAAAGATTCCTGCAGCGATATATCTCGTTTCTAAACTGACAAACAGACAAGCCGCTAAACTAACATAGAAAAGGAATTGAAATATGATTTGAACACTCAAAATAAACTTGTGTTTGGATTTATAGAATTTTCCGGCGCCAAAATGACGTTTTTTCTGGCGTAGATACCCAGCCCAGCTTCTATTGGGTTCGCTCCAAACATGGCTATTTTTGTTAATTCTAATTTCGGTATTTTCAGCATTTGCGTGGGCATTCACAAATAAATCGTCATCACCTGAAGGTATATGCATGTGTGCGGCAAAGCCCTTTTTCGCAAAGAACAGAGATTTTTTATAAGCCATATTTCGGCCTACACCCATATACGGCATACCCTTTAAGGCGAAAGCGAGGTAGTTAACAGCCGTAAAAAAAGTTTCGAACCGGATTAATGCATTTAATAAGCTTTTCTTCTTAAAATACGGTGAGTACCCTAGCACAATTTCAGTCTTTTCATTATCAGGCTGCTGCATGCACATCAGCCAATTTGTACTTTCGGGTCTGCAATCTGCATCTGTAAAAACAAGCCAATCATGTTTTGCAGCCTTAATTCCCATTGTAACAGCGAATTTCTTACCAGCAATAAACTTATCGTTGTCTAAAATTTTTACTATTTTGAGGTTACTGTGTTCTTTTTCAAGTTTTTCTAGGAAAGCTTCCGTACCATCCCAAGACCTGTCGTTCACAACAACTACCTCAAATTCAGGATAGTTTTGCGCCAGGATTGAGGGCAAAAATTGTTCGAGATTTGTAATTTCATTTCTCGCACAAATGATAACACTAAGCGGAGATTTTGCAAGCTCGGGCACGCTTTCTATTTTGGTATTAGCAAGCTTTAAGTGCACAAACAGCACATAATAAAGCTGTACGAGCAAACAAAAAGTTAAAAAAGAAATCAGACAGATTTCGAGCAGGTTCAATATCACAACGTTAAAATAAACAGGCGCAAATTTCTCATTTTTAATCTGTAATACAGTTTTATGTTGATAAAAAATTAAACATAAATAAACCCTCATATTTTCTTACTTTTGGCTGATTTTTGTGACGAGACACACACCATATGAAATTTACTTTACAGGCGAACGATCCGCTTTCTAAAGCCAGGGCCGGAACAGTTACCACTGCCCATGGAGATATACAAACGCCTATTTTTATGCCTGTTGGAACAGCGGGAACAGTAAAAGCGGTTCACCAGCGGGAGCTTGTGCAAGATATAGATGCGCAGATTATACTTGGCAACACTTATCACCTTTATTTAAGGCCCGGACTCGAAACTTTGGAACAAGCTGGCGGCTTACATAAATTTATAGGATGGGACAGGCCAATTTTAACTGATAGTGGCGGTTATCAGGTATACTCACTCAGTAAAGTTCGCAAAATTAAAGAAGAAGGCGTTACCTTTAACTCTCATATAGACGGTTCCAAACATTTGTTTACACCCGAATACGCTATGGATATTCAGCGTACCATTGGCGCTGATATTATAATGGCATTTGATGAATGCACACCATATCCATGCGATTACACCTATGCTGCAGAATCAATAAAGATGACTCACCGTTGGTTAAAGCGGTGTTGCACACACTTCGACAGCACCGAACCGAAATATGGTTTTGAGCAAACCTTATTTCCAATAGTCCAGGGCTCCGTATATAAGGATTTGAGGATAAAATCTGCAGAATTTATTGCCAGCATGGGCAGAGATGGTAATGCAATTGGCGGTTTATCTGTTGGAGAACCGGCAGAAGAGATGTATGCAATGACTGAAATTGTTTGCGACATTTTGCCCTACGAAAAACCACGTTATTTAATGGGCGTAGGCACTCCGATTAATATTCTGGAGAATATTGCCCTTGGTGTTGATATGTTCGATTGTGTAATGCCAACAAGAAATGCCCGAAACGGCATGCTGTTTACGAAGAATGGCATCATAAACATCCGAAACAAAAAGTGGGAAAATGATTTTTCTCCAATTGAAGCAGACAGCGATTTACACGTAGATTTAGTAACCAGTAAGGCATATTTGCGACATCTCGTTCATAGCAAAGAGATGCTTGGCGCACAAATTGCTACCTTGCATAACTTACACTTTTATCTTTGGCTGGTGCAGGAAGCAAGAGCAAAAATTATTAGCGGCGAATTCTACGACTGGAAAAACCAAATGGTAAAAGTTTTGGGCAATAAGCTATAAAATGAATTTAATTAAGGGCAACATAAAAATTATTGACCGCTATATAATTGGCAAATACCTGGGAACCTTTGTGTATACCCTGGCTATCTTTGTTATCATTATAATCGTGTTCGATTTATCGGAAAAGCTCGATGATTTCTTGAAAAGTGGCTTGAGCCTATGGGGCGTAATCACCAAGTATTATGCAGGTTCTATTCCCTTTTACATCAATATGTTGTCGCCTTTAATAAATTTTATTGCGGTAATCTTTTTTACGGCTAAAATGGCCGACCAGACTGAAATTGTCCCTATTTTAAGCGGTGGCGTTAGTTTTAACCGGTTTTTATGGCCTTACTTTATCTCAGCAAGCATCATTTTTTCGGCCAATTTAGTATCCAATTTATACATACTGCCTTATACAAATACATTAAAAAACAGCTTCGAAAATACCTATGTAAAACGCAATGATCCTTCTACGAAGGCAAACATCCACATGAAACTGGATGATAAAACTTACATATATATTCAAAGTTTCGACAATAAAACGAATTATGGCTACAGGTTCTCATTGGATAATTTTAATGGCGATGTTCTGACTAAAAAGATTATTGCAGATAACATTAAGTGGGATTCAACAAAGCGGAAATGGCAATTGAGCAATTACTCGATAAGGAAAATTAATGGTTTAAAAGAAACCATGATTTATGGTAGCGGAAAGTTAAAGGATACCATTCTGGACATGCGCCCGGACGATTTTTCGGCTTATGATAATGTAGTACAAAACCTTTCGACTACTGAATTGGCGGAGAAAATCAGAAAAGAAAAAATCCGGGGAACCGGCATCATGAACGACCTTCAGTTTGAACGTTATAAGCGTTATCTTCACCCCTTATCAGCGTTCGTTTTAACCCTGATAGGTGTCGCACTCTCTTCAAGAAAAGTTCGTGGCGGTGTCGGCGTTTCTTTAGGTATCGGCATCTTTATCAGCTTTGCATATATTGTATTTAATCAATTTACACAAATGTTTTCTACAAAGGGTGGTTTGCCACCTTTTATCGCCGTTTTATCGCCAACAATTGTGTTCGGCTTATTGGGCTTTTACCTGCTTAAACGTGCCCCAAAATAGTAATGGACGCTAATAAAAAAAACCTTTTAATTCTGCATCTTACCGTTTTTGTTTGGGGCTTTACAGGAGTGCTCGGAAAGGTAATATCGATTGATGCTGTGCCAATGGTTTGGTACCGGGTTTTGATTGCCAGCGTAACATTATTTGCCTGGTTTCTTTTAACCGGGAAGAACATCAAGATAACAAAAAAGCAATTTATCCAGTTCTTTTTAACAGGCGGAATCGTGGCCATTCACTGGATATTTTTCTTCTACGCCATCAAAGTTTCAACCGTTTCTGTTACGCTTGTTTGCCTTTCCTCCTTCACATTATTTACCGCAATACTGGAACCGCTCATAAAAAAGCAGCCAATTTTTTTGGGTGATATTTTGGTGGGCTTACTTATTATTGCTGGAATTTACATGATATTTAAGTTTGAAAGTCAGTACACTTTAGGCATTATTTTTGGCTTATCTGCCGCAGTTGCATCAAGTCTTTTCTCAACAATTAACTCAACTTTTGTTCAAAAAAGTGAACCATCCATAATCGGATTCTACGAACTGGTAGGCGGTTTTTTCTGGATCACGCTTTACCGTTTATATGATGGTTCGTTGCTAAATATGCCATTTAATCTAAGTACCAATGATTGGTTTTACATTGCAATTTTAGGGACGCTCTGCACGTCTGTTGCCTACGTTGCTGGCGTGTCTGTTATGCGAACTTTATCTGCTTTTAGAACCGCTTTGGTAACCAATCTCGAGCCTGTTTATGGCATCTTTCTAGCCTTCATTTTCTTCAAGGATAAAGAACAAATGACCGGTGGATTTTATCTTGGAGCAGTCATAATTTTAGCATCAGTTTTTCTCTATCCAATCTATAAAAACCGCAAAAATCATCTTTAAAAGTCGAAACAATTCAGACCTTTTTTGGTGGTGTACATATAGCGATATTTAGCAAATAATTGATGACTTTTTGCGTGAAAATGCTTGGCCGATTAGAGTAATAAATCTCAGTTTGAAGTCAACTAAATCTAGTGCAAATGCGGATCATCAGAACCGAAAATAAGACCCGAAAAGAAGCTCAAATCGGTTCTAAAATTACCTGAACACAACACGATTTAGGCAATTAGAACCTTGCCAAACCGAAATTTCGATACAATTGGTTATCTATAACATTACTGAGCCAATGCTTGTCAAAAGCTTGTTTAAATAGCCTGAAAGGGCATTTTTGTATCCAAACAAGAAATTTGTGGATTTTAAAAATCTTTTACTTTCGAAGTCATTTATGCGATTCTAAACCTATTATCTGAGAGATTTAGCACAGAAAAACTGATATTTCTGAGCAAAATTCAAAGAAATCTGCAGGGCAAAATCCTATTCGTAAAGCAAAATCCCGACTTCATTTCTAAGTTTAAGAGAGAAAATTTCACCTAGTTTTTGATTTTTTTAAATGTTTAAAATCATGCACTTTTCATTTTGACAACAAAAGAATCTTTCCGGGTTGACTTTGAGCACCGAATCGGAAGGAAGAAAAATAGCTAACACAACGCCATTTTGTCATGACTATAAAAGCTCCCTCTGAGCTAAGTTTTGTAATATCTGCTTCGGCACTAATAGATGGTTCAAATTGTAGACAGACTTTACAGCGCTAACCCCCTTTTAAAGCCAAGCAAAGTCAAGCAGATCTTCCATCGCAATATTCGAAATTGCTGAGTCAAATTTCATCGAACAAAGGGATATTAGAGCCAAGAAAGGCAAAGCAAAGTGAGGAATTACTCACGGCAACAATCTAAGAAATCCGTACACAAAAATCATTTTTGATAAAAATTTAAGTCATAAATTTAGATTAAATAGTGTAATTTAACAACCTTAGATTATCGTACTTAGAAAGCCAAAAATTTAATGTCGACAGTATAAATAAAGGGCACTTAAAGTTGTGAAATTAGGTGAATGCACAAATAAATTAAGTTAAATATAGCATTAACAATCAACTATTTAAGCATTACATATTGAATAATAATTTTACATGAAATTTGTGATAAAATCAAAATAAAACTAAAAAATTTAGCAATAACATTTAATGAATCTCTTTAATATAAATATAACATTGTATATCAGGTACTTAATAATATTGACATCAAGTTTTGTTTCGGTATCAGTTTTTGGCCAAATATTCAGCACTGCGCAGAACCCACTTAGTGTAAGATGGAACTATATTCAATCAGGCGGGTTCAAAATCATTTATCCCCAAGAGTTAGAGAAAGAAGCGCAAAGAATGGCTAACACTTTACCATTAATCTACCCTAAAATCGGCTTGGGTTTGCGACAACAAAATACTTCCATCCCGCTCCTGCTTCAGAACCGCGGAACGGTTGCAAATGGTTTTGTTCAGCTCGCCCCTAAGAAATCTGAATTTTACGCAACCCCGCCACAAAACTTCGACAGTCAGGATTGGCTTAACAACCTCGCTGTTCATGAACTGAGACATGTTGCTCAGTTTGACAAATTGACAGGTAAGCAGGCGCATCCATTTCCGGAGCTATTTTACTTCGCCTACTTTGGTGCTGCGATACCAACCTGGTATTTTGAGGGAGATGCAGTAGTAAATGAAACAGCTCTGACAGCTTCTGGCCGGGGCAGACAACCAAGATGGATTATGCCTTTCCGGACTTCACTTTTAGAAGGAAAAAAATTTTCGTACAGCAAAGCGTATTTTGGTTCGAACAAAGATGTAACTCCAGGTTATTACCAAACCGGGTATTTAATGGTTGCCGACATGAAAGAAAAATATGGACGGTTCATTTCGGACAGCTTATTGGGTGACATCAGAAGGAGGCCTTTCCGGTTATACCCATTTGCTCAAAGTTTAAGAAAATTTACCGGCAAAAACACCAAAGAATATTTCCGCACCACACAAGAAAAATTAAAGAAAGATTGGGCTGTTCAGCGGCAGAATCTCCGCACAGAAAACTATGAAACTTTAAACAAAAAGACGGAGGTTGCAACAAACTATTTTCTACCAGTTCGTATAAAGAACAATGCAATTTTAGCCCTCAAAGAAAGCAAACAGGAAGCGCCTCATCTCATCATCATCAGGCAAGATAAAACAGAAGAAAAGTTATTCGGAATTGGATACCAGGAACAGCCCTGGTTCAGCTACAAAAATAACGTTTTGGTTTGGGATGAAATTCGTTATGACCCACGGTATAAGCAGCGGAGCTTCAGTGTAATTTGTTCCTATAATTTCGAGACAAAAAAAATTAAAAAGCTAACAAGTAAGAGTCGCCTATTCTCACCGAGCCTGTCAGCAGATGGCACAAAAATAGTTGCCGCAACAGTCGACCTCAGCAATCACTTTAACATTGTGGAAATTGATGCGGTTTCCGGTAAAATTTTAAAAACCTACGCAAACCCGGAAAACGAAATTTTGCAAACGCCGGGGTTTGATAGTACAGGGAATCGAATTGCTTACATCAGCGTTAGCGAGAAAGGAAAAAGTTTGTGGCTGTTAACGGGCGGCAAAAAAACACGACTGATTGCAAACAGCAGACAGCAACTGAGCCGGCCCGTTTTTATCAATGACAAAGTTGTATTCAATGCGCATTTTAACGGTATCGATAATGTGTACAGTGTGGATTTAAAATCGAAAAAAATCAGCGCACTCAGCAATTCAAAATACGGCGCCTTCAACGCATCACAAACTGAAAGCGGCAAAATTATTTTTAATGATTACAAGGTAAATGGCTATGAGATTTCGGAGCAACCGATCTCAGAAAAAGCTGTTGGTAAAAATACGTTTATTGATTTTTCTACGGCGGCAGAAAAGCAAGAACATACCGGCAACGTTTTCGAAAACATTCCAGATAGCAACTTCCATTCAAAACGCTTTCGCCAGGGTTTAAACCTAATCAATGTTCATAGCATTATTCCGGTTATTGATAACGAATATGTTTTTGGTCTCGAACTGCAATCAAATAATTTGTTAAACACAATGGATTTTTATGCCGGCACAAAATACCACCGAGATTTAAGCCGTTTTGAATACACCGCAGATATTAGCTATAAAGCCCTTTACCCGGTTTTGAGTGTTGCATACCGCAATAGACCAAAAAGAACGTTCTATCGAGCTAAAAATACCACGCAGCAGGGCGATTGGCGGGAGAATTATGTTAAACTTAATGCAGCGGTGCCATTATCATTCAACGTCCGTAATCAGAACTATGCTTTAACGATAAACGCAGCCACCAGTTTTACCCAACGGTATATGGCTGAAAGTATGCCAAGTAATTTTGTTCGAAAACTGAAGTTTCCGATGGAATATAATGTAACGTTTAACCACAGCGTAAGAACAAGCGAACGCGATATTGCGCCTAAATGGGCACAGGTTTTCAGGTTTACTTACAACCACCAGCCTTTTGATAAGAACCTTGGAGGGGAAATTATGGCTTTAGAAAGCTTTTTTTACTTGCCTGGTTTTGCAAAAAACCACTCTTTTTTGGCTAGTTTCAATTACCAGAGCGCAAACGGAGTTAACCAGTATGCCACAGAAATAGCTACCGTTTACGGCTATAATAATATCCTCGCCAGGAGCAAGCTAGAAAACAGCATGCTTTTCAACTATCGTTTTCCCTTTGCTTTTCCCGATTGGGAGCTTGGCTCGCTTGCGTATGTGCGGAACCTCAGGGCGGGTTTATTTTGCCACTACGAAAATATTGGATTGGAAACCAAACTGACTGAGCCAAAAACTTATGGTATAGAATTGAACAGTAGCTTAAACATTTTACGGTATCAACCTGTTGTTGATGTCGGGGCGAGATTGGTTTTCGTTAACAAAATTTACAATCAAAATCCGATATTAGAATTTTCATTTAATTATAGCTTTTAACCCATGAGCGGAAAAACCATCTTCATTATCATTTTAACGGCATTATTAACCATATTTTTGATGGTAAATACAGAGGCTGTCGATTTCAACTTCCTGGTAACAACAGTTGCCGTTTCTAAACTCCTGGTTATCGGTGTTTGCATTGTTATTGGTTTTATTATCGGTTTTGTTGCCGGGCGACCAAGAAAAACGCTCAGCAGTTATGATGCAGAAATTGAGAAGCATCAACCAGTTTCGGGTAAAAAGGAATTGAGCGACGAGGACAGGGATTACATCAGTTAAGAGCGAAGGAACTTACCTTCCAAATTTGAAGGATTTCGAAATTTAAACTGCAGGAAGATTGAATCTTCGGATACAACAATATATTTCATAATTATTGAAAACATTGCTCTAGCAGTGTTTTCAAATTTTTTGTATTTGAAAATTAGTCCGGGCTAAAGTTTTAAAGACCAAAATTTTCGCAGATATCAATGTCGCACTTTTATGCTATTGAGTTAAAATCTGCTAAATAAACTATTGCAAGCTTGGGCTTGAAGATTATAGAGAATTTTAAAGGCGGTAAGCATAGGAAAGCTTAATTCAAAGCGCCCATTATTTCCCCGTAAAGTAACCCGCTTCCTCCGCCGTAATGTTGAATAACTTTTGTATTAGGCTTGAGCCCTGTTATATGCGCTTTTAGCACCTTTTCACACTCTGGCGTTATTCCATTACCCAAAAGTACCAAATCTATATCCTGCATTTTTAAAATTGATATGGCCTCATCGTCAGAACAAACGCAAATACCTTTCCATTCTGGTCTGGCATTGAGCAAGCGCTTCATAACGATCGTAATTTCCGTATCCCTGCCGATATAAAGAATTTTAGTTTGCATATTTTTTTGAGTTAAAAGCTTAAATAAAAAGTTGCAGGCTAAGCTTTTGAGCTTTTAACCTGCAACCATTTACAATAGCTTAATTTAAAATTCCATTGGAACATCCATTAACAAAACTTCAGCGTCTGCAGTATTTGCTTTAAAGCTGATGCTTTCGGCATCCCAGATACCTAAACCATCTCTTTTGCTTAATGTTTGTCCATCGATTGTAACTTCGCCACTAATTACGAAGGCGTAAACACCGTTTCCTGCTTTTTTAATTTTGTATTCAGTTTCAAAGCCGTTATCAAATTTGCCTAATGAAAACCATGCGTCCTGGTGAATCCAAACGCCGGCATCATCCTGATTTGGCGATAAAATTTGTTGGAAGTTGTTGTGCATGGCCTCAACGTCTAAATTCTGCTGGTCGTAACGCGGCGTAACATTTTTCTTGTTAGGGAATAGCCAAATTTGCAACAAATTCAATTGTTGATCTGGCAAAGCATTGAATTCGCTATGGCTAACACCAGTACCGGCGCTCATTACCTGAATTTCTCCACTTTTAATTACGGCCGAGTTGCCCATGCTGTCTTTATGTGCTATGGCTCCAGCTAATGGAATCGTAATGATTTCCATATTATCATGTGGATGTGTTCCAAAACCCATTCCACCATCAATCAAGTCATCATTTAAAACCCGCAAAACTCCAAAATGCATTCTTTCAGGATTGTAATAATTTGCAAAGCTGAAGGAGTGGTGAGCGTTTAACCAACCATGATTTGCATGGCCTCTGGTGTTTTCTTTGTGCAAAATAAATTGTGACATAAATTTCCTTTCTTGTTTATGATACAAATTTACTGCAGGTTTTAAACCTGTGCATTGATGTAGGTTAAGAAAGCTTGAGGTTAGTGATTTAAATCGAAAATCGACACCGAAAACCCCGTTGGGCTAACGGTCGTTATTTAAATTTTTCGTTCAGAATGCTATCCATTAAAACTATATTTTTTTGAGGGTCATTTTTATACAATTTAAAATCGCCTTCCAGTATTTTATAGTTTTTTGTTTTTGCATAATTCCGTTGCTGAATTTCATCGATACGCTTCGCTTCAGCCTTGTTAAAAATAAGCATTTGCAAGTTAAACGTTTCTAAATATTCGACGGCTTTACCCGAAACAGCAGTCATTGACCCACCTTTCGAGTAGTCTACCTGGATGCGCCTGTCAGGAGTAGACCATTCATAGAAGACATCCATTGTAGTCTGCGGCCTGAAAGTCGGCGGTCCAAATTGCTTTGTCAGTTGTTTAACTAAATCGTTATAAACCGTGTCAGATTTAAGTTCTGCATCAGCTAAAATTGCTACCGTTTTATTGTCATGCGATAAAAAAGCAATTCTATTAAAGTATATATTTTGGTAGTAGGCAATGCTATCTTCTACTTTACTGTAATATGCCTTTCCGTAAAACGAATCCTTTCCGTTCCAGGAATCCAACTTGTAACCTACAGGATAATCGAAGGGTTCTGAGTATCCTTTTTTTATAAACTCTGCATCGTAGTTTACGGTCGAATCTATTTTTGATTTCAAGATTTCCAGTGGCCTTTCTTTGAAATCAATCTTCTCCATGTTTAATCCTTTTTTCGGCAGAGTTGATAAATCTTTGCCACTTTGGTTACAGGAAAATAAAAAGAAACTCACCAGCAACAATAAAAAGCTTCGCATAAATTATTCTTATTTAAACCTGAAATGTAATAGTGTTCCTCAAATATATTCGCAACTCAATAAAAAAAGTTTAACTCAAGGCTTGTTCAATGTCGGCTAAAATATCATTAATATGCTCTAAACCAATTGATAAACGAATAGAACCTTGCTCGATACCAACAATATTACGTTCTTCTTCTGTTAACTTGCTGTGCGTACTGGTAGCAGGATGCGTTGCAATTGAGCGTGTATCAGCAAGGTTTGCGGAGATAGAGAACATTTGTAGGCCATCCATAAACTTCCGGGCGCCTTCTACACCACCCTCAACAACGATAGTTACAATGCCACCACCTTGCTTCATTTGCTTTTTTGCAATTTCATATTGTGGGTGCGACGGCAAAAACGGGTATTTTACCAGCTTAATTTTTGGATGTTTCTCCAGGTAGGCGGCCACCTTTAAAGCGCTTTCGCAATGGCGATCCATACGTACAGCCAAAGTTTCTAAGCTTTTTGATAAAATCCAGGCGTTAAAAGGCGATAATGCCGGTCCGCTGTGCCGGGCAAAGCCAATAACTTCTGCGATTAATGCTTTTGTTCCTAAAACAATTCCGCCCAACACTCTACCTTGTCCGTCGATGTATTTAGTAGCCGAATGGATAGACAGATGTGCACCTAATTTAATCGGCTGTTGCAGGTACGGGGTTGCAAAACAGTTATCAACGACTAAAAGTTGATTATGCTTTTTCGCCAACTCGCCAAGAAAAGCCAAGTCGATAATGTCGATTCCAGGATTTGATGGCGTTTCTACAAAAATCATTTTGGTATTTGGCTTAATCAGAGCCTCCCAATCTTCAGGCTTATCTAAATCTGCGTAATCGAAAGTTACGCCCCATTTAGAGAAAACATTGGTTAAAAGTTGATGCGTAGAACCGAAAACGGATCGGCTGGAAACAATATGGTCGCCAGCTTTTAAGAAAGCGCCAAAGGTTGTAAAGATGGCGGCCATACCAGTTGCAGTGGCAAAACCATCTTCGGCGCCTTCAAGCAGGCACATTTTCTCTATAAATTCTGAGGTATTTGGATTTGAGTAACGGCTGTAAACGTTGCCCTCTTTCTCGTTTGCAAATAAAGCACGCATTTCTTCAGCATCATCAAATTTGTAACTTGATGTTAGGTAAATTGGCGCTGAATGCTCCTTGTGCAGGCTGCGTTCCGTTTGCGTGCGTATGGCTATGGTTTCAAAGTTGTTGGATTTCATTGTTAAATTTCAAGATTTTAATATCAGCAACAGTTTTTGCGCATCGAATATTGAGAATGCGTCTTGCTGTTCGATACCTGCTAAATGCTGTTGTTTATTTCGTATGTAAAATTAATTTTTGCGGAGCGCCCTAAAATATTCGACACAGAGCAATATTTGTTAAAAGTCATTTCCAAAGCCCTTTCTACTTTGGATGCGTTTAAATCGCCAAATAAATTAAAGTGAATATCGATAACGTCGAAAATCGGCGGCATTTCTTCATCTTTACGACTAGCATTAATCGCAATTTTAATATCGGCGAGTGGTTCTTTTTGCTTAGTTAGAACATTTACCATGTCTATGCCGCTGCAACCGCCAAGGCCAATTAAAAGCATTTCCATAGGCCTAAAACCTTTCCCATCGCCGCCTATTGCAGCTTTAGCATCTAGTTCTACGGTAAAGCCGTTCTCGTTTTCAGCTTCGAAATTAAATTTCCCGCTTTTGCGGATGAGATTTATATTCATTTTTTTTATAGTCAGTACGGGTGGCAGTGTAAGTTGCCAGAGAAATTGCTTTCGCCTGTCAGCTTTTACTTTCAGCCCAGTTTAAATGTTGTAAAAAACTAAATTGTCTTTTTCCAGTTCCGGCAGATTAACAGGTTTGCTAAAAATTGCAAAAACCGACGAGCCGCTACCACTCATTAAAGCGAATGTTGCGCCTGCATCGTATAAACTGGTTTTTATTTGATGAATTTGGGGATACTTTGCGAAAACCGATGGCTCGAAATCGTTGATAACCTTATTTTTCCATGTTGTTGGCGACAAATGTATGATTTCTTTTATCGATTGCAAAGGCTTTTGAGGTTTTACAAGTGCGTATGCATCAGCAGTGCTAACGTGCACAGGTGGTTTAACTAAAACTTTAAACCAGGATGACAGGTCGATATCAGTCTTTTCGAACTCATCTCCTTTATTAAATGCATAAACAGGTTTATTCTCAATAAAAAAAGCACAATCGGCACCGAGCTGCCGGGCATAGTTTTGCATTGTTTCTATAGATAACCCGAGGTTGAATTTGCTGTTTAACAACTTAATTAAGAAAGCACAATCGGCAGAACCTCCGCCCAGGCCTGCTCCTACAGGGATATTTTTCAGTAAATCTATCTGCTGCGCAGGAATATCAAAATCTTTTTTAATTAAGTTATATGCTTTTAAACACAAGTTGTCGTCTGGATTTCCGGGAACAGCGATACCGTGGATTTTGCATGAAGTAAAAGCCGCGTCGGTAATTTCGACCGAATCTTTAATATTAACCGGATAAAAGATAGTTTCCAGGTTGTGGTAACCATCTTCGCGTTTTTCTGTAATGTTTAAGCCAAGATTAATTTTTGCGTTCGGAAAGGATAACATCTCTTTAGTATTAATTAGGAGCGACTATCAGGACTTTTTTGCAATCGAGACATCACTGCGCAAACATACAAAAGTCAGGCTTGTTTAAAAATCAGTTAATTTATAAAACTAAAAGATTCCGTGATGGAGATTTTTCACATATTTGTAGTTAATTAATTTTTTAATTTGAAAGTTCCGATGGCTTCGGGATTAAGGAATATATGAAACAATATTTAGATTTAATGCAGCATGTGCTGGATAATGGCGCACAAAAGCACGACCGTACAGGAACAGGAACGATTAGCGTTTTTGGCTATCAAATGCGATTTAACCTGCAGGAGGGCTTCCCGATGGTAACCACCAAGAAGCTGCACTTGAAATCTATAATTCATGAATTAATCTGGTTTTTAACCGGCGATACAAACATCAAGTACCTTAAAGATAATGGTGTAAGAATTTGGGATGAGTGGGCAGATGTAGATGGAAATTTAGGGCCGGTTTACGGTTCGCAGTGGAGGAGCTGGCCAACACCAGACGGGCAGCACATCGATCAGATTACAAATATCATCAATACCATAAAAAATAATCCAGATTCGCGTAGAATTATTGTTTCTGCATGGAACGTTGCAGAGATTGAAAACATGGCGTTGCCACCTTGCCATGCGTTTTTTCAATTCTATGTTGCCGATGGAAAATTAAGTTGTCAACTATATCAACGCAGTGCTGACATTTTTTTAGGCGTGCCATTTAATATAGCATCTTATGCATTATTAACGATGATGGTTGCACAGGTTTGTGGTTTAGAAGCGGGCGATTTTGTACATACTCTCGGAGATGCACATTTGTATAACAACCACATAGAACAGGCTAATTTGCAGTTAAGCAGAGATCCGAAACCACTTCCAACCATGAAGATCAATCCTGATGTAAAAAGCATTTTCGATTTCAAATTTGAAGACTTTACGTTGGAGAACTACGAGGCACATCCACATATTAAAGGAATAGTTGCGGTTTAGCATTTGTTCAATTGTTCATTTGTTCAATAGTTCATTTGTTCAATAGTTCATTGGTTTCACTGGTCATTGGTTTCACTGGTCATTGGTTCACGGAGTATATTATTCAAAGCTTTAATTAGCGAAATCTCGATTTTAAGTCATCCCTTATAATTAATGTGTAAACAAAATAATTATGAGTTATAATCGAATTGAAGATCTAGAGGTATACATGCTTGCTGAAGATTTATCAAATGAAATTTGGAATGTTGTGATAAGATGGGATTTTTTTGCTAAGGAAACTGTAGGGAAACAAATCTGCAGAGCTGCAGATTCCATTAGCGCTAACATTGCTGAAGGTTACGGGCGTTTTCATTTCAAGGAAAATAAAAATTTCTGTTATTACAGCAGGGGTTCGGTTCTGGAAACTAAATCTTTTTTGAGAAAAATGCGCCATAGAGGTTTGGTCAGCGAAGAAATTTACAACCACCTTTTCAACAGACTTGAAATCATACACATTAAGCTTAATGCTTATTTAAAATATATCGGAACAAAGTCGACGGCCACAAAACCGCAAACGGATGGCTCATTAAACAAATGACTGTTGCATTAATAAACTAATGACTATCGAACTGACGATCTAGTAAATTATTAAACAAATGAACTGATCGCAATTGAACCAATGAACGACCGGACCAATGAACTAATGAACGATTGAACCAATGAACGACCGGACCAATGAACTAATGAACTATTGAACCAATGAACGACTGAACGAATGAACTAATGAACTATCGAACCAATGACTAATAAACTAATGACTAATGAACAAACCAGCCCTTCGGTAGCTATCGCAGTTGCCGTGGGCGAGAACTTCGCTATCGGAAAAAATAATCAGCTTTTGTGGCATATGCCAGCTGATTTAAAGTTTTTTAAACAAACCACTTCTGGTCACACCGTGGTAATGGGCCGCAAGACGTTCGACTCTGTTGGCAAGCCCCTACCGAACCGCCGGAACATTGTGATTACAAGGGACGGCAACTTAAAAATTGATGGCGTTGAAGTTGTAACCAGTTTGGAAGAGGCTATAGAAGCTACTAAAAACGAAGAGAAGCCAGTTTTTATAGTTGGTGGCGCCGAGATTTATCGTCAGGCTTTACCGAAAACCGATACCTTATATTTAACTACAATCCACCACACTTTCGATGCTGACACTTTCTTTCCTGAAATTGATAGAAGCGAATGGGACACGATAAGTTCGGAAACTCACAAAGCGGATGAAAAAAACAAGTATGATTATACTTTTGAGGTGCTTAAAAGAAAATAATTAGGAATTCGTTATTGCGAGGCACGAAGCAATCTTAATGCGCTCGCTATTGAGATTTATTTTAAGAATCGTTAAAGACCACGAACCGCACTATCAAGATGGCTTCGTGTCTCGAAAGGACTACAGCCAAAAATTAGAACTGGATATTAGAGCGGAATTGATATTCTGTAGTTGCCACCTAAACCCGATATTCGTGGAAAGTCACCGATTTTTCGTCGGTGCTTGGAACATTAGCGGGACCGAACCAAAGCTAAGCGCTACTGCAATTGCTTTCCAAATAAATTTCACCTTCCAAATTAAATGCTTACGCGGGTTCTGCTAAACAAAAGTTACTTTGTTGCCCGGTAAAAATTAATCTTAATAAATTATCAATTAAGGGGTTCTATAATTTAAAAATTTAATTAGATTTGCCGACTTGTTAAAAAACAGCGAAAGACAAATTATTTTAAACAAACAATGCAAGGAAAAGGTTTTATTAAGTTTATAGCGATAGTATTGGCTATCGTTTGTGCATATGCACTTTCTTTCACTTTGGTAGCATCCAAGGTAGAGAAAGACGCAAAAAACTATGCGAAAGGTGATTTAGCCAAAGAAAAGGCTTATTTAGATTCGATGAGCACTGAGAAAGTATACCCTGTTCTGGGTTTCACTTATCAGTCTGTTAAATCGAAAGAGATCAATTTAGGCCTCGATTTAAAAGGTGGTATAAACGTAACGATGGAAATATCGTTATCGGAACTGGTAAAATCATTAGCAGACAACACAAATGATGCTAATTTCAACAAAGCATTGCAAAATGCTCAAGCTCAGTTAAACGCCGGTGGTAAAGATTACATCAAATTATTTGTTGATGAATTTGAAAAATTAAGTCCGGGTGTAAAACTTGCAGATTATTTCTCAAATCAGGATAATGCATCGCAGTTAAAACCAAACGCTTCAAATAGCGAGGTTCAAAGCTTTTTATCAAAAGAAGCCGAAAGCGCTATCGACCGCTCATTCACAATCTTACGTTCGCGTATTGATGGTTTTGGCGTTGTAAGTCCGAACATGCAGAAACAACCTGGAAGTAACCGCATTTTAATTGAGATGCCGGGTATTCAGGATAAAGAACGTGTTTATAAATTATTGCAAGGTTCTGCTGAATTGCAGTTCTGGCAGGTTTATCAGGTTCAGGAAGTTGTTTCATTGCTTGAAAATATTAATAAAACTTTAGCGTCTACACTAAAAGATGCCGCCCCGGTTGCTGCTGCTAAAGACACAACTGCTGCGCCTGCTGCAGGTGGAAAACTGGCAGGTTTAGAAAAGTCTGCTACAGATACCACCAAAGGTGGAAAACTTGCTGGCTTAGGTAAAAAAGATTCTACTGCAGCTAAAGCTGAGATTGCAAAATCAAATCCTTTATTCTCTATTTTAAGTATTCCTACTTATCAGGCAGAAAACGGACAGCCTGCGTTGCGCCCGGGACCAATTGTTGGTTGGGTTGCACAAAAAGATACTGCAAAAGTAAATTCATATTTCAGAATGCCGGAGGTTGCCGCTGCCATTCCTTCTACAATGAAGTTTATGTGGAGCGTTAAACCAATGGAAGGTTCTAAGGTTTTCGAACTTTATGCGATTAAAGTTGTAAGCGCTGATGGCAAACCAGACTTAGGTGGCGATGCTGTAAGTGATTCACGTAACGACTTTGACCAAAAAGGTAAGCCAGAAGTAACCATGTACATGACCAGCGAAGGCGCTGCGAAATGGAAAAAAATTACTGCTGAGGCTTCTGCTGATGCCCAGAATAAAAAATCTATTGCAATTGTATTAGACAATCAGGTTTACTCCGCTCCTACAGTTCAAAACGAAATTCCAAATGGTGTTTCTTCAATCTCAGGAAACTTTACTCAAGAAGATACCAAAGATTTATCGAACATTTTAAAGGCTGGTAAATTACCCGCACCTGCTCGTATTGCGGGTAGCTTCGTTGTTGGTCCAACCTTAGGTGCACAGGCTATTCACGATGGTTTAATCTCTTTTGTAATTGCCTTTATCGTAATTTTAATCTTCATGGCGTTGTATTACCACCGGGCAGGTTGGGTTGCAAATTTCGCCTTACTATTAAACTTATTCTTCATCATTGGTATTTTGGTATCACTTGGTGCAGTTTTAACCTTACCTGGTATTGCCGGGATTGTTTTAACCATTGGTTTATCGGTTGATGCAAACATCTTAATTTTCGAACGTGTACGTGAGGAACTTGCGCATGGCAAAAATACTGCTGCTGCAATTAAAGAAGGTTTTAAACATGCAATGCCTTCAATTATTGACTCGAACGTTACTCTATTTATACTAGGTGCTATTCTTTATGTATTTGGCAGTGGCCCGGTTCAGGGTTTTGCAACCACGTTGTGTATTGGTATTCTTTCATCATTATTTGCTGCTGTCGCGATATCGAGAGTGGTTTTTGATTCATTGCTAAACCGTAAAGTTGAGGTAAGTTTCGACAATAACTTTACCCGTAACGCATTCAAGAATCTAGCTTTTAATTTTGTTGGCCGCCGTAAAATTTACTATGTAATCTCAACAGTTATTATTGTTGCAGGTATTGGTATGTACTTTAAAAATGGTGGTTTAAATTTAGGTGTAGATTTTAAAGGAGGTAGAACTTACCTTGTACACTTCGATAAGGCAGTAAATACGGAAGATTTAAAAACAAAGTTAAACCCGGTTTTCGGAAACGAAACGCCTGAGGTAAAAACTGCTGGTGAAGATAGCCAGGTTAAAATTACCACTACCTTCCACATTGAAGACCAAGACCCCAAAACGGATAAAGTTGTAGAAGACGCACTAACTAAAGGTTTATCAGGCTCGAAATACGAGATTGTAAGCTCGCAAAAAGTAACGCCTATCATTGCAAGTGATATCGTGAACGGCGCATTCTACGCGGTATTGATTTCGTGTTTGTTCATGTTCATTTATATCGTTATCCGTTTCAAGAAATGGCAATACGGTTTGGGTGCGGTTATCGCATTATTCCATGATGTTTTAATGGTACTTTCTTTCTATACAATTTTAGATGGTGTAATGCCATTCTCATTGGAAATTGGTCAGGATTTTATTGCAGCGATTTTAACTGTAATGGGTTATACCATGACAGAAACAGTTGTTGTGTTCGACCGTATACGTGAGAAACTGAAAGAAGCCGGTAAAGATGATTTACATGGCGAAGAACGTAACAACTTAATTAACTTCGCATTGAACAGTACTTTAAGTCGTACCATTCTAACATCGTTAACAGTGTTTTTCGTGTTATTGGTAATCTTCATCTTTGGTGGCGATAGCATCCGCGGATTTATCTTTGCATTGCTTATTGGTCGTATCATTGGTACGTATTCATCATTGTGTATCTCTACGCCTATCGTAATAGATTTGGGTAGTTCTGCAGAGAAGAAAAAGTAAGATTTAAGTTCTTTAGATATTTCAAACGCCTTCCCGATTTTACGGGAAGGCGTTTTTTTTTGCTCGTGATGCGAGGTAAAAAGCGGATGGTTTTTGAGGGGCGTTGTTTGGCTAAAGATATGGGCAATACTTTACCCATATTTTTTAATCACTTTCCAATTCTTTACCCAGCGGGTAAATGTGACAGTTACTGCCATCAATCATCCATCGAAAAATGTCACTAAGACTCGAATATGGGCAGCCAATCCGCAAACGGGAAAGCTTGAAAAAATCCTTTGGTCATGTAAAAGTTATAATAACGTACCTGTAGACCTACTAAGGTTTTAGCCGTCGTTTTTAAACCTTTTGGCTATCTTTTTGTTAGATTAATATCAGATAAACCAATAAAAAATGGATTTACAACTTCCTAAAAGCGAATACCCAAGAGTAGTTATAGTTGGCGGCGGATTTGGCGGGATTGAGTTAGCTAAACGATTGAAAAACAAGCCTTTTCAGGTGGTAATGTTAGATAAACATAACTACCATACCTTTCAGCCATTACTTTACCAGGTAGCCACTGGCGGTTTAGAAGCCGATTCAATTGCTTTCCCGCTGCGCAAAATTTTTAAAGGACAGGATAATTTAGTTTTCAGGGTTACCAAAGTCACTGAAGTAAATGCTGCAGAAAATTGTCTGATTACTGATATTGGCAAGGTGAGTTACGATTACTTGGTAATAGCGACCGGTTCAACCAGTAACTTTTTTGGGAATAAGGAGATTGAGGCGAATTCTATGCCAATGAAATCAATTCCCGAAGCTTTGGATTTGAGAAGTCTAATTCTGCAGAATTTTGAAAAATCACTTATTGAAAAGGACCCCGATAAAAAAAATGCCCTGTTGAACTTTGTAGTAGTTGGTGGTGGCCCAACCGGGGTAGAAACTGCCGGAGCGATTTCTGAGCTCAAGAAACACGTTATACCGAACGATTATCCCGAAATGGATTTAAGCAAGGTAAACATATATTTAATCGAAAATTCTCCGGAACTTTTAGGCCCGATGTCTCCTCAGGCACAGCAAAAATCTAAAGAGTTTTTACTTAAGATGGGTGTTCAGGTCATGAATGAAACAAGAGTTCTCGGTTATGACGGCCTTACCCTATCACTGCAAGATAAGGCGCCAATTTTGAGCTCGACCGTGATTTGGAGTGCCGGTGTAAAAGGAGAAGTGTTAGCGGGCTTAGATAAAGCGGAGGTTGTGCGTGGTGGAAGGTTAAAAACCGACACGCAGAATTTAGTGGCTGGTTACCAAAACATATATGCAATTGGCGATGTTGCGGCAATAATTAATGAAGAAACGCCAAACGGACATCCCGGAGTGGCTCCTGCGGCTATCCAGCAAGGACATCATTTAGCCAAAAACCTAATCAACATTGTAAAAAATAAACCATTAGAGAAATTTAAGTATTTCGATAAAGGTTCTATGGCGACCGTTGGCAGAAACAAAGCAGTTGTAGATATCGGCAAAATCCATTTTCAGGGAATTTTTGCCTGGTTTACCTGGATGTTTGTACACTTAATGACCTTGGTTGGTTTCCGTAATAAGATTATCGTGTTCATTAACTGGCTTTGGAGCTACTTTAGCTACGATAGAGGAACGCGTTTAATCATAAGAACATTTGCAAAAGACAGAAGCGTTGATTACCGTGCAGAAGTGCCAAGCGTGAAGGAAGTTCATTAGTCGTTGTTCGTTGTTCGTTGTTCGTTGTTCGTTGTTCGTTAAGGGAAAGTTCGAGCTGAGCAAATGTTTTGGACGTCCCGCTTTCTTTTGCAAAAAACTTTACGCAATTTCGGCTAACTAACCAGAAATCATGAGCCTAAAAAAATTTAAATTAGTAGAATGTCCGCGTGATGCCATGCAAGGTTTACATGATTTCATTCCAACTGAATTGAAAGCGGAATACTTGAATTTATTACTGCAAGTTGGTTTTGACACACTTGATTTTGGAAGTTTTGTTTCACCGAAAGCGATTCCGCAGATGGCAGATACAGTGGAAGTATTAAACAAATTAAATTTAAGCAATACGTCTACTAAACTCCTCGCAATCGTGGCAAATTTGCGGGGTGTAGAAGATGCGGTTAAGCACGAACAAATCAGTTATCTGGGTTTCCCTTTTTCCATATCAGAAACCTTTCAGCAGCGCAACACCAATTCGAGCATAGCACAATCTTTAAACACGGTTGAAGACATGTTATCACATTGTGCCAAAAACAATAAAACTGCTGTTATTTACCTTTCAATGGGCTTCGGAAACCCATATGGCGATGAATGGAATTATGAAATTGTAGAGCAATGGGCCGATATCCTGGTACAAAAAGGTGTTAGTATACTTTCTCTTGCTGATACAGTAGGCGTTTCGACACCCGAGACAATCGCCAACATCTTGCCAAAGCTGATTACAAAATTCAGCCAAACCGAAATCGGTGTTCATTTGCACTCCACCCCTGACCAGCGCTCGGAGAAAATCGAAGCGTTATATCTTGCCGGGGTTACGCGGATAGACTTTGCATTGAAAGGCTTTGGCGGATGCCCGATGGCTGCAGATGATTTAACAGGAAATATTGCTACCGAAGACGTTATTAGCTATCTAAACTCCAAAGGCGCCGCACTTAATCTTAATATGGAGAAGTGGGATGAAGCGATGCATTTATCGGGTAAGATATTCGGATAAATAAATTATCGAACTTTTAAATTGGGGTACGAATTGATTTGCAGGTTTTAGGATATTTTTTAACAGCCATCACTGACTTCCTGCCTGCCTGCGATTGTATAGTGCTTTTTATTGATGCACTCCTCGCCAATGACGAGGAGACTTAATTTCTTGCGGCAGAATTTTAACGCTCAAATTTACATGTGTAAACTTGAGGTAAACCTAGACTGCATGAATATTGCTTCGTGCCTGGCAATGACTTTAAAATCAGATTAAACCTTTTTAACCATTTTAAAATGCTGAATTCCTGCTTCTTCAAATTGCTCACCTTCGGCTACGAAACCAAATTTGGCGTATAAACTCATGGCATCGAGCTGAGAATTCAAATAGATATAATGTGCATCTTCAGGTAAATCGGAAAGTGCTTCTGCAATTAAAGCACGGCCAACACCCTGGCCTCTAAACTCTTTAAGCACGGCAAATCGTTCAAGCTTGTAGCCTAAATCCGTTTTACGCCACCTGCACGCACCACATGGTTGTCCGTTTTGCTTAGCCAAAAAATGCACCGATTCATCTTCATGTTCCCACTCCAATTCCGGTGGACAATTTTGTTCATCAACAAATACAATTTTACGTATAGCAAATACCTTATCTAAATCTTCAGGATGGTTAACTTTTTGAACTAGCAAACTCATTGTTTATGGCTTTTAAAATGTTTATTATTTTTCAACTTTATCTCATTCAGTTCTTTCGCAACATCTATCGAATGCGAACAATGAATATCGGCCTCTTTTTTTGCAAGAGTAGCAATTGTAACGTAAAATTTATGCAACTGATCTAACTCTCTTTCACTTAAATCTTCAATATCAACCATACGGTTGCTTGCACCCTGTTGCGCCGCAATTAATTCGTTCAGTTTCAATTGTATGGCCTTACCATCTTTATTTTGTGCTTTTTGAATCAGAAACACCATTAAAAAAGTTATAATTGTTGTTCCCGTATTAATGACCAACTGCCAGGTTTCAGAATAGTGGAAAACAGGCCCGGTAACGGCCCAGATAATTACAATTGCTGTGGCAGAAATAAAGGCAACAGAACTGCCTGTAAACTTTGTTGCAGCATTGGCAAACTTCTCAAAAAAATTGTTTTTTTTGGAATCAGTACTCGATTTTGTCATCACATTTCGTTTGCTTAAATATAGCATTAAACAAACGAAAGCGCCATAAGTTTTACAACCTATAGCGCTTTAAATTTATTCTCAACATAATCGTTTTCTGATGCCTAATCGCAACCTAAAACGGATTGTATTTACAGTTTTTCGTTAGCGTTAATGCAATTTAAATCTTCGAAAGCTGTTGTTAAGCGCTTAACGAAAGTCTCCTCGCCTTTACGTAACCAAACACGTGGGTCGTAATATTTCTTATTAGGTTTATCTTCGCCATCCGGGTTACCAATCTGGCCCTGAAGGAAGGCTTCATTCTTTTTGTAATATTCCAAAATACCTTCCCAAAATGCCCATTGCATGTCGGTATCGATATTCATCTTAATAGCACCGTAAGAAATTGCTTCTCTTATTTCCTCCTGAGATGAACCTGAGCCCCCGTGAAAAACGAAATTGATTGGTTTCTCGGCAGTTAAATTAAATTTCTCTTTAACAAAATCCTGAGAATTTTTCAAAATTACCGGTTGCAATTTCACATTACCTGGCTTGTATACACCATGTACATTACCAAATGCAGCCGCAACCGTAAAACGTGGAGAAACTTTACTCAGTTCTTCATAAGCATAAGCAACTTCACTTGGCTGGGTATATAATTTAGAGCTATCCACATCGCTGTTATCCACGCCATCTTCCTCACCACCTGTAACACCAAGCTCAATTTCAATAGTCATGTTCATTTTTGCCATGCGGGCAAAATATTTAGCAGAAATTTCCATGTTTTCCTCAATAGGCTCCTCTGAAAGGTCGAGCATGTGTGATGAAAATAACGGTTTTCCGGTTTCAGCAAAGAATTTTTCACCGTGGTCTAAAAGGCCATCAATCCAAGGCAACAATTTTTTAGCGGCGTGGTCGGTATGTAAAACCACGGCAACACCATAATGTTCTGCCAATAAATGCACATGTTTAGCCGCCGATACAGCACCTAAAATGCACGCCTGTAATTTCTCATTATCCAAAGATTTACCCGCATAAAATTGCGCACCTCCATTAGATAACTGAATCATAACTGGCGAATTCACTGCCTTGGCAGTTTCCAATACCGCATTAACCGTATTTGTACCGGTTACGTTCACAGCTGGTAATGCAAACTGATGTTTTTTAGCCTGCTCAAACAATTCTTGAACGGCATCTCCGTAAATTACGCCTTTGTAGCCTTTTAAACTCATCTCTTGTTAATTTTATTAAGTCCGAAGTTATAAAAAAAAATAACATTTTAAGCTTTTGTAACAACAGAATTATTTGCCTAACAACCAAATAAGGCCTGTTTAGTGTAAAAAAGACATTATGCTTAGTGTAAGAAAGACACATTATCAAAAAATCGAAATTTGCATTATCACTTTTTAAACGCTGCAGACCAATAAAGCCACTTAGGCAATTGAAACCTGAGATTTGACTATTCTTGGTAATTTGAGCCTTTGTAATTGATGAAGTTGATTATATTTTTCGTTTCTTTGCAATCCAATTCTTTAAAAAATTATATGGCTTGGTTTAAGAGAGAAAATAAAGGTATCATTACCACAACAGAAGAGAAGAAAGAGGCACCGGATGGCGTGTGGAATAAATGTCCTAACTGTAAAAAACCACTACATCAAACAGAATTACAGGAAAACAAATACGTTTGCCACTACTGCGATTACCATTTGAGGGTTGGTTCTAAAGAATATTTCGAAGTTTTATTTGACAACAATGAATTTAAAGAGCTGTTCGCCAACCTAACATCAGGCGACCCTTTAAATTTTAATGATAACAAACCCTACACCGAAAGAATTATTGAAAGCCAGGCTAAAACCGGCTTAAAAGATGCCATTCGTGCCGGTGTGGGTAAAATGGAAGGCCAGGAGTTGGTAATTGCCTGTATGGATTTTGCCTTTATCGGTGGCTCCATGGGCTCGGTTGTTGGGGAGAAAATTGCCCGCTCAATCGATTACAGCATTAAACACAAAATTCCGTTTTTAATGATTTCTAAAAGTGGCGGTGCACGGATGATGGAGGCTGCATTTTCACTAATGCAAATGGCTAAAACATCGGCAAAGCTTGCTTTATTAAGCCAGGCAAAAATACCTTATATCTCTTTGCTTACCGACCCTACAACAGGCGGAGTTACCGCATCTTACGCGATGTTAGGCGATATAAACATTGCCGAACCAGGCGCTTTGATCGGCTTTGCAGGCCCGAGAGTAATCAAAGAAACCATTAAAAAAGATTTACCTAAAGGCTTCCAAACTTCAGAGTTTGTTTTAGAACACGGCTTTCTTGATTTCATTGTAGATAGAAGAGCAATGAAAGCAAAATTGGGTGCCTTTTTAAAAATGATGAATAACTAACTTGGTTTATTTGTCATTGGTTCAATAGTTCAATAGTTATTGGTTTATTGGTTCAATAGTCATTAGTTCATTAGTACAATTGCCTGATTAATTGGTCAATAAGTTATTAGTCACTCGTTTATTGAGCAAATTGGCTAATCAATTTAAAAATAATATTAAAAGCAGGGCTTGAATAACTTGGGTTATTTCAGTCCTGCTTTTTGCTTGTAGTACCGATTAGAAAAAATCGGTAGCTACCCGCGGCAATCAGGTTTAGATTACGCGGTTCAGCAATTCGTGGTTGTGGCAGCCTAACCCAATTGCCGCCCGCCGCTAACGTTGCAAAATAAATTCCTTGTTATTTTCCATAAGAACGATTAATAGCGTTTCCACAGGTGTTGAATACCGCTAATCTGCAACATTTCCATTAACATCGCCACTCCCACCCCGTTATTGCTTAAATTAGCCTATCAAATAAGCAAACTGAAATGAATAAAAAACTACTATTTCCAACTTTACTTCTATTTACATCCTCTTTTGTTTTCGCTCAAGACAGAAAAGTGATAGACAACATTGTTAAAGAAGTGAATGAAAATTCGCAACTTGAGAAACTCGCTCATGAACTTTTGGATGTTGTCGGACCGCGTTTGGTGGGTTCGCCACAAATGAAACAGGCAAATGATTGGGCAGTGAAAAAATATGCTGATTGGGGCATATCTGCAAAGAATGAGAAATGGGGCGAATGGCGTGGCTGGGAACGTGGCGTTACTCACATCGATTTGATTAGTCCAAGGTTAAGAACTTTGGAGGGCACACAGCTGGCGTGGAGTCCTTCTACCAATGGAAAAGCCATTAATGCCGAGGCAATAGTTTTACCAGCGATAACCGATTCTGTTGCTTTCCAAAAATGGCTGCCAACTGTAAAAGGCAAATTGGTACTCATTTCCATGAACCAAATTTCTGGCAGGCCAGAAAAGAACTGGGAGGAATTTGCAACTAAAGATTTATTTGAAAAATTCAAAAAAGAAAAGGCAGATGCAGCAAGGGCCTGGGCCGCCGGTATGGCTAAAACTGGCTTAAACGCAAAAAATTTAGCGTTGGCCATTGAGAATGCTGGCGCAGCCGGAATTATAATTAACAACTGGTCGCAAGGCTTTGGTGTTGATAAAGTTTTCGGGGCAAATACTACAAGAATTCCAACAGTAGATCTGTCTGTTGAGGATTACGGTTTAGTTTACCGCCTGGCAACGAATGGAAATAAACCTATGTTAAAAATCGAGTCAGAATCTAAAGAACTAGGCGTAGTACCAACTTTTAATACCATTGCTGAAATTAAAGGCAAGCAAAAGCCAAAAGAATACGTAATGCTTTCAGCCCACTTTGATTCGTGGGATGCAGCAAGTGGGGCAACGGATAATGGTTCGGGCACAATCCTAATGATGGAAGCGATGCGTATTTTGAAGAAATTTTATCCTAACCCTAAACGTACAATTTTAGTTGGGCACTGGGGAAGTGAAGAACAAGGACTGAACGGTTCAAGGGCTTTTGTAGAAGATCATCCTGAAATTGTTAGCAACCTGCAAGCGCTGTTTAACCAGGATAATGGTACGGGTAGAGTGGTTAACATCGGCGGACAAGGTTTTGCAAAATCAAAGGACTACATAACCCGTTGGTTATCGGCGGTGCCGGATACAATTAAAAACCAGATTAAAACAAGCTTCCCTGGAATGCCAGGTGCAGGCGGTTCTGACTTTGCATCTTTTGTGGCTGCCGGAGCGCTCGGTTACTCATTAGGCGCAACAAGCTGGGACTACGGAACATATACCTGGCACACAAATCGCGACAGTTACGATAAATTAGTTTTCGACGAAATTCGGAGCAACGTGATTCTAACTGCGATTATGGTTTATATGGCTTGCGAAGACGCTGAAAAAACATCGACTGAAAAAGCAACAGATTTGCCGGTAAACGAACGCACAGGAAAGCAGGTTGCCTGGCCAGAAGCTAAAAAAGCGACACGAAAAGGCGGCTTATAACCAAATTATAGATGAGAAGAGCATTCAGAAATGGATGCTCTTTTTGTGAAATGGTGCTTGGTTATTTCTATTGTCCTTGAAGAATAAACCCGATAAAGTGTAAATATTTTTTTGTCGTTCTAACGCAAAAGAACACTCAGTTGTTCACATCGTAGTAGCGAATTTTTGTAAGCCGACAGAAGTTAAAAAAAATTGCAACGATAGCGGGACTTTCGAGGCCTAAGAATTACTGCAATTGCTTTCCAAATAATTAACTAAATACATGTCTACACCCTAATAAAAAATTAGTGTCTGCAATGAAGGGAAGGAATTCTACTCCTCTTTTTTCTGGAATTTGTAAAACAAGTAACCCAGAAAGGGCAGAATTAAAACGCTACCCAATAATAGGGCTAAACCTAGGCTGTAAATTGTTTTCTCTGGCCCAATAGTTTCGAATAGGGAAATTGCACTACCATTTTTTAACCTGATGAAATTTGGAAAGTGTGCATAGCTAATGGCTAACAAAATCATGGTTACCTGGAAGCCGGCCAATATTCTTAACACTTTTGTTTTACCTTTTAAAAGCAAATACCAGAGTAAAACTAGTGAGATACTTGCCAGTATGATAGCCGTTAAGCCAACGGTGTTTCGAAAAAGCCAATCCATTAGCGGAATATTATCAAGTTGTGCAGCAATGAAAACCATCGCACCAAAAATAACTGCAGCGATATTCATGTATTCTGCTTTTTTGATGAACCTGCGTTTATCGTGTTCATCGTCGGTTTCTCCGATTAGGTAAACAGCCGCGAGGAAGCCGCAAAGCGCAACGGTAAACAGTCCCACGGCAATTGAAAACCAATTTAACCAGCTAAAAATATATGCAGACGCGAAGTCTGTAGCTTCTGTATCGATATGGCCAGAAATTACACTCCCTGCAATAATACCTAAGAAAAGTGGCGTAATAAAGCTGGAATACCTGAAAATACGATTGTAAAGCCATTGCATATCATCTTTAATTGCATCATAATGGCGAAAAACAAAGGCCGTACCGCGAGCAATAATGCCAATAAGCATAATGAGCAACGGAATATGAAGATAAACGGACATCGTAGTGTAAATGTGCGGGAAGCCAACAAAAAGAATTACAATGGCAATTATGAGCCACATATGGTTCGCCTCCCATACAGGTCCGATTGCCTGGTACATTGTTTTCCGCGTTCTGCTTCTGTTTTTTGTTGAGGTAAAAAGTTCGATGATTCCTGCGCCAAAATCCGCACCACCCAATAAAAAGTAAAGCAGAATGCCCAAACATAAAAAAGCGATTACCACGTATTCCATATAGAAAATAATTACAGAGATTTTTTAGTAGAGAAACGCAAAAACCACCTAATTTTTTTGAAGTTAAAAGGCTATCTGCATCTCTCATCTCCTCTTTCGTTAATGATTATTTGATTCAGTTTTGCTATAAAGCACCGGCACCATTTTAATTTGACGATAAAGTAAAAAAGTTACAATACAGCTCAGCGACAAATAAATTGCTGTGAAAATATAGAATGAATAAGCTATTCCGGGCATTGGTGTTATGGCGTCTTTAGTCCGCATTACGCCGTAAATAATCCAAGGTTGGCGCCCAACCTCCGTAACCACCCAGCCTGCTTCCAGCGCAATATAACCAAGCGGGATAGCTAAAACGAAGAGTTTCAGCAACCAGGGCTTATCTAAAAGTGATTTCTTTCTCAATAGATTAACGAAATATACAAGTGAAATCAACGCTAAAAATGTCCCAATTCCAACCATTATCTGAAAGGTATAATGTGTTATGGCTACAGGCGGGCGGTCCTTCTCCGGAATTTTATCCAGTCCTTTTACTTCTGCTTTAAAATTTCCGTGAGCAAGAAAACTTAATGCACCAGGAATTTTTATTGCGCCTTTTACCGTTTGCTCTTTTTCATTAACAATTCCGCCTATTAAAAGCGGCGCAGGTTTTTCAGTTTTGTATAATGCCTCCATTGCGGCAAGCTTGGCAGGCTGTCTTTTGGCTACATCTTTAGCCGAAATATCGCCACTTAGGGGTTGCAATATCGCACCGACGCAGGCAAAAACTGCGGCAATTTTAAAAGCTTTTAGGTGGAATGCCTTATTTTGATCCCGTAAAATCATTAACGCATGAACGCCGGCTACCGCAAAGCCTGTTGCGGTAAAAGCAGCCAGACACATATGCAAGGCTTGCGAAAACCATGCTTTATTAAACATTGCCTGTATCGGGTCGACATTAAGGTAGGCTCCATTTACATAATCGAAACCAGAAGGGCTGTTCATCCAGGCGTTTGCCGCAACAACCAAAATCCCCGATGCGAGTCCGCTTACGCCAACAACCATCCCCGTAAACCAGTGAAACCATTTGTTCAGCTTATCCCAGCCGTATAAGAAAAATCCTAATGCAATCGCCTCGATAAAAAAGGCAGTTCCTTCCAGTGAGAATGGCATACCGAAAATTGGTCCGGCGTGTTCCATAAATTTTGGCCATAACAAACCGAGCTCAAATGAAAGCATGGTGCCGGAAACTGCGCCTGTTGCGAAGAAAATTGCTACACCCTTGCTCCAGGCCTTGGTTAAATTCCGGTATAACTCATCATTTGTTTTGAGCCATTTGTAATGCGAAACTGCCATAAAAAAAGGCATTACCATACCAATGCAAGAAAATACAATGTGAAAGCCTAGCGATAAGGCCATTTGAGAGCGGGCGGCTATAAAATCATCCATATCTGATATTGGATTTTGTGTAACACAAATATAACAGATAAGGGCAGAGATGTAGCGGATTTGAGCCAGCTATTTAGATTTATTTTAAATATAGAACGTTTATAAATTGAAGATATATTTGGAAAGATGTTGCCGCAGATTTTGAATTAATTTAAAAATCTGCGGCAAATGTTAAGCACCTTTAAGTTCATCGTAGGCAGCAGTCAAACTTCTTTGAATACCATCTCCCTTCCATTCCGGAGCGTTTGGAATCGTTGTCGCTTTTAAGATATCCTCTTTGGATTTTCCTGATTTAATTTCGCTACCAACATATGCCATTAAGTTCTTTAAGTATTCCTGATATGCTTTAATATCAGCTTTTGTTCCGGTTACTTTTTCAGGATCTAAGCTATGGCCCCAGATAAACATGGTATCCTTATCAAACTGATTTTGAATTTTATCCAATGCAGTAATCCAGTTTCCAATATGCGCCCCGTTCTCTCTATCAATGTACGGGAACCTACGGTTAAAAACTAAATCGCCAACGTGAACAATATTTGCATTTTCGAAGTGGTAAACGGCATCGCCATTGGTGTGGCCCGAACCATAGTAATATGCGCTGATTTTCTCGTCGCCAACCTGCGCTTTCCAACCTGTTCCAAAAGTGGTGTCGGGTAACAGTTGCTTATCCAGATTATTCGCTTTTTCTGCACCCCGTTTTTGATTTGCCAAGGAATTTTGGTGGGCCACAACTTTCTCGGCAATTCCCTTAAAAACAATGTTGCCAGCGGTGTGGTCGCCATGATGATGTGTATTAATTAAATATTTAAAGGGTTTTTCACCAAGCTTTTTTAATTCATCAATAACGTGTGGTGCCGAAGTTGGAAATTGCGCATCGACTACAACAAAGCCATTTGAAGAATTTAACCACCCAATTGTACCACCCTGCTCAGTGAAGACACCAACATTGTTTCGCAACGGTTTAAAATTGTATTCCCGCATCATTTCCTGCTGAGCAAAAACATCTGTTTTATAAATTGATAATAAGGCCATGGCCAGTGCAGAATTCTTAATAAAATGTCGTCTTTCCATTTTTCGGTTAACTTAAAAAGCCACAACTAATGCTGTGGCTTAAATCTAATAATTTTTAATCAAAAAAACACGTAATTATATACCCGAACCTGGTATCGTTCCTGGTTCGTGGCCCGGACCAAATGCGTTGTTTTTTCGATTTTTGTCCTTATCAAATAGGTTAGTACCTTGTTTCGAAGATTTATTGTTATCAAGAGAATCATGTTCTCTTACATCTTCCACTTCGTTATTTAGTAAGTCATTCTGAATAACTTTTCCTTTTTCCTTATTATTTTCCATGGTAATTCATTTTGATGTATTATAGCAACACACGAAAAATAATATTGTTTTTATTAGCACTTCCCGGAATGATTTTTTGCATAGAAATTCTTTACCCTTTTTGAAAAGAGTTAAAAAGCAACCACAATTCGCTTTACAACATGGAGCCAGACAGTTTTCGAAATTCGTGTATACAGCCGAACGAATTAAATTTTCGCTTATGAATTTTGTTGAAATGATGAGAGGATTCAAAAGAGAAAGGCAGCAGAATGAATTTGTAGATGTGTTTTCTGCCATTTAGTGCTCTCTCTTCTTCGAGATTTGCTGATTGCGGAGTTGTTTCCTGATTTTCCATAACATTTAGTTTTATCAAAGCATTTTTTGCTTTTGTAGGATTAAAATTTTTTTTCGAAAAGACACTTTATCCCTCCGGCGGGATTTAAAAAGTTATCAGAAAAATTTTCTTTACCTTATACCAAGTGGATTTTGATAAGGTTTCGTTGCGGAACAGTTGTCTATTGGCCTTCGGATGGCCTTTATCTTACCTAAATATAGCTTTTTGTTTTGAAAAATGCAAGGGTTTATAAACGCCGTTGAGTAAAGTCAACGGCAATGGAGTTTACAGCGGTGAAACGCATATGCGCTAGCAAAGCTTTTCAAACTAATTTTAACATTCTACAATTGCGGAACTAAATTCATTGCCATGCTTACTAGGGTTCCGTTGACTAAAGTCGACGGCAATGAAATGCATGTGAGCTAACAAGGTTTTTTAAATCGACATGAACATCCTAAAACCTTTGTTTCCTAAACCTGATTGACGTGGAAACCAAAAGCTTTTTCTGCTTTTGTTGGAACAAAAAGCAGGACTGACTTAAATAATTGAACTGCAATTGCTTTTCAAAAGCTAAAAAATCTGCAACAATATTTAGATAACCTAAATGAAACAATTAAAATTTACATCATAAAAAAAGTCCCGAATTGCTCCGGGACTGTTCCTATTTGGTTAATGATATTTTTAAGCTAAGGCATTCTGTTTAACCACCATTTTAACTTTTTCAATAACGTAATCGAGCTCTTCTTTTGTGGTATACTTGCTAAAAGAAAAACGAACAGAAGGACGATTTGGGTCGGCCTTTATGCCATTTAACACATGCGAGCCAATATTGGAGCCAGACGAACAGGCGCTGCCACCTGACGCACAAATGCCGTTTATATCCAGATTAAAAAGCAACATATCTGCCATATCCATTTCGGGAAAGGACACGTTCAGAACCGTGTAAAGGCTTTTATCCGCATCAGTTTCACCATTAAAAGCGATACCTGGAATTTCGGCAATTAAAGCTTCCTTTAAATAATTTTTTAAGTCTTGAATGTAATTTTGATGTTGCTCCATCTCTGCGTAAGCAATTTCCAGGGCTTTCGCCAGACCAACAATCCCGTAGACATTCTCCGTTCCGCCACGCATGTTACGCTCCTGAGCGCCACCATAAATCATCGGCGGAATTTTAATATTGCTATTTACATACAAAAAGCCAACACCTTTCGGGCCATGAAGCTTATGCGCTGCACAAACAATAAAATGAGCTTTCAAATCACGCACGTTATGCACGTAATGGCCCATGGTTTGTACCGTATCTGCATGATAAATTGCGTTATATTTTTCGCAGATATCACCAACTTTTACCATATCGGTTAAAGTACCCAATTCGTTATTGGCATGCATTAATGATACAAACGTACGTTCATTATTTTGGAGCAGTTCTTCGAGGTGAGCGTAATCTACGTTACCTTTTTCATCAATATTAACAAAGCTCAGCTTATCAATTTCACCATTTTTGAGCATCATGTTTAAGGTATGCTCAACGGCATGATGCTCGATTTTGGAGGTAATTGCGTGTTTAATACCATAGGCAGAAATGCCACAACGAATTGCCGTATTATCAGCTTCGGTGCCCCCCGAAGTAAAAAAAATCTCGGATGGCGACGCACCAAGCAAACCTGACACGGTTTTTCTTGCCTTTTCGACCAGGGTTCTAACTTCTCTGCCAAGTGCATGAATAGCCGAGGGATTGCCAAAATAGTTTTCCATCACATTGGTCATTTCAGCAATTACATCCTTATCAAGAGGCGTTGTAGCGGCATTATCCAAATAAACTCTTTTCATGTGCTAGTTCAGTTTAAGTATTTCCTTGATATCGGAAATGATTTTATTAGCTAAGTTTTCTGCGATGGTTTCGTTTTCGGCTTCACTGTAAATGCGAATAATAGGCTCAGTGTTTGAGCGGCGTAAATGTACCCACGTTTTATCGAACTCAATTTTTAATCCATCAATTGTACTATATGGCTGGTTTTTATATTTTTCCTCAACCTGCTTTAATAAATTATCGATATCCATTTCTGGTGTTAGCGTAATTTTATTTTTAGAAATGTGGTATTGAGGATAGCTGCTTCTTAACACCGAAATTGATTTGCCGAACTTAGCCAGGTGTGTTAAAAATAATGCAATGCCAACCAAAGCATCTCTACCGTAATGAGATTCAGGATAAATAATACCGCCGTTACCCTCACCACCGATGATTGCGTTGGTTTCTTTCATTTTATTGACCACGTTCACCTCTCCCACGGCCGATGCATTATATTCCGAACCAGCCTTTTCAGTTACATCCCGCAAAGCACGGGTAGATGAAAGGTTAGAAACCGTATTTCCAGGTGTATTTTTCAATACGTAATCTGCAACAGCAACAAGCGTATATTCCTCTCCAAACATGCTGCCATCTTCATTTACGAAGCACAAACGGTCAACATCTGGGTCTACAACGATGCCTAAATCAGCATTTTGTTTTTGAACTTCTTTTGAAATTTCGGTTAAATTTTCCGGAAGTGGTTCCGGATTATGTGGAAAATGACCATTCGGCTCGCAGTACAATTCGGTAACGCGACTTACACCCAGGGCTTTTAACAACGCAGGTATAAAAATTCCTCCCGTTGAGTTTACACAATCGATAACAACTTTAAAATCTGCCTTTCTAATGGCCTCTACATCTACTAAGGGCAAAGCCAAAACTTTATCTATATGTTTCTGCAGGTAAGTATCGTTTTTGATTACTTTTCCCAACTTATCAACTTCGGCAAATTCAAAAGCAGCTGCTTCGGCTAAATCCAAAACTTCTTTTCCATCCAAATCGCTAATAAACTCTCCGTTTGCATTTAGCAATTTTAAGGCATTCCATTGTTTTGGATTATGGCTCGCTGTCAAAATTATTCCGCCACCGGCTTGTTCGTCGGGCACCGCAACTTCTACCGTTGGGGTAGTTGAAAGCCCTAAATCAATCACTTCAATACCTAAACCTTGCAAGGTTCCGATAACCAGATTGTTAACCATTTCACCGGAAATACGTGCATCGCGACCTAAAACGATTCTCTTGTTCCCTGTTTTTTGCACTACCCAGCTACCAAAAGCGGCTGTAAATTTTACTACATCTATCGGTGTTAAGCCGTTTCCTGCCTGTCCACCAATGGTTCCACGTATTCCTGAAATCGATTTTATTAGAGTCACTCTTCGTATTTTAATTTGAGGTACAAAAATAACAAAAAAAACAAGACAGCGGGTATCGGGAATGGGTTTTACAAGTTAAATTACATTGCTTTTATATCCATTTATACGATGTATTTAATAGAAATTCAGTTGCTGGGTTTACTCAAACGTGTGACTGATTTTTTATTTGCTTGGAAAGCAATTGCGGCAATACTTCGGCTAAAGCAGCCCCGCCCTCGATTCAAATCCTCATCTCGTTCCTCGCCTTGCGGGTTTTCCACTAAGTCGGGTTTAGAGAAATTAAGTCTGCAAGCAACACCATAACTCTTATTATCACTGCCCTAATGCAAGCCATTGTTATTAAACCTGGCAGCAGCGGCAGCCCCGAGTTTTCGGGCGAGGGCTACAGCGAATGGCAGGGCTGTAATCGCAATGAAAAACTGAACGCTGATTTACAAAAAAAATTGAACCCAATTGTGTTGCAGCCAGGTAATAGATTATCAGCTAACTTGAGAACTACAATTTTTGAACTGACAATTATAAAATTGCTTAGCGGTGAAATTAAAGTACATGGTTTAAATCAATTTTATCTAAGTTTGCAAATTCCAAAACAAAAGGCTTTTTTATATGCAACGTAAGTGGTTTCAATATTGGTTTAATTCGCCATATTATCATATTCTTTACCAACAAAGAAACGATGCCGAAGCCGAGTTTTTCATTGATAAGTTAACAGAATACCTTAATCCTGAAGCCGGCTCCAAAATGCTCGACATTGCTTGTGGCAAAGGCAGGCATTCCATTTATTTAAACAAGAAAGGGTTTGATGTAACCGGAATCGATTTATCGGAACAGAGCATAAAATTTGCCAAGCAATTTGAAAACGACAAGTTGCATTTTCTTGTACACGATATGCGCAGGCTGTTTTACATCAACTATTTTGATGTTGCCCTGAATTTGTTTACCAGTTTTGGCTATTTTGATACTGAAAAGGACCACGTAAATGCCCTAAAAACTTTTAGAAAATGCTTAAAGGCTAACGGTACTTTGGTGATAGATTATTTCAATACCGAAAAAATTATAAGAAATTTAAATCATTGCGAGGCAAAATCTCTAGATGGCATTACCTTTAACATTACTAAAAATATTGTTGATGGAAAAATCATCAAAAAAATAACGTTTGATGATAAAGGCAAGATTTACAATTTTGAAGAACGTGTACAGGCTTTTACTTTGGACGATTTTCAAAGAATGCTGTCAAAAGCAGGGATGGTTATTCAGAAATCGTTCGGAAGCTATGCTCTCGATGATTTTTATAAAGAAAACGCTGACCGTTTAATTTTAGTTTGCAAAAAAGCATGATAGAAAGCATTCAGCAATTTGATATCGAGCTTTTTTTGAAAATCCATCGCGGGCTTTCAAACGGCTTTTTCGATTGGCTGATGCCTTTAATGCGCAACCGTTTCTTTTGGTCGCCATTATATATTTTTATCATAGTTTTCTGCCTTAAACAATATAAAAAACGGGGATTTTACATTATTGGGATGCTGGTTTTTACATTTGCCCTGAGCGATTCAGTTGCATCGCGTTTGATTAAGCCCTTTGTAGAACGTGTTAGACCATGCAACGATTTTAGTTTGGCAAATGATATTATCCATCGTGTTCCATGCGGTAGCGGCTTAAGCTTTCCATCAGCACATGCCACAAATCATTTTGCATTAGCTGTGCTTTTAATCTGCATTTTTTATAACCGTTGGAAACCAATTTTACCTCTTGGACTGTTTTGGGCAGCAATAATAAGCTTTGCCCAAGTGTATGTTGGCGTACATTATCCTGTTGATGTTACTGCAGGTGCATTACTCGGAACGATAATTGGTTTTATATGTTCGAGAATATTTAAGAAACTACAACCCGAATTTTAATGGAAGCTTGGAAATTTGCTGTACTTTTTTTCTGCGCTTTTTTAGGCGGCTCAGCCATTTTTTTGGTTAAGAGTGATAAGTCTAAATTGCTGAAACTAATCTTATCGTTTAGTGGCGCTTACCTTTTTGCAATTACGGTTTTACACCTAATTCCCGATGCCTACAGCGGTCCGGATAAAGGGCAAATTGGTATATTTATTTTAATTGGCTTCTTGCTTCAAATATTCCTTGAACAGTTTTCGGAAGGCGTTGAACATGGCCATATCCATAAACACCACGATGGACATGTTTTTCCATTCGGGATAATGATAAGTTTATGCCTACATGCTTTCTTAGAAGGCATGCCGCTCGCAAAAGATCAGCATAATGAGCTTATTTTCGGGATTTCCCTACACCACATTCCGGCAGCTTTTGCCCTTGCCAGTATTTTAATGCAAAACCACTTCAAAAAGGGAAGCATCATTTTATACCTGTTAATTTTTGCGGTAATGGCACCACTTGGTTTTTATGTAAGTGTTGGATTAAGCAACGGAACTATTGGGGGTATTGATGCTTATTTTAATAAAATAATGGGCATTGTTATCGGTATATTCTTACATATTTCCACCACAATTTTATTCGAATCAAGCGCTGACCACAAAATTAATACCCGTAAAATGATTGCTGTTTTGCTGGGAATCGGTGTTGCACTTATTGGCTTTTTTGCCGGCCATGCACATTAACATTTACCTGATGTTGATGGATTTCGATTAACCCGATTCGGTTGCTAAAAGCTCAAGCTGTTGCACGCAATCAGCTGTTATTTTTTCTGTTTTGTTTTACCATATCCCCAGGGACAATGCTTACACTTATTTTTACAGCAATAACCACGCTTTAGGTGATACGCTTCTGTAAAAACCATGAATCCATCTTCGTTGAAGTAAAAATCCTCGCCCTCTTTCATATTTTTAATTATTGAATGATTGAATTTAACAACCCATTTTTGAACCAGTCAATTATTTTAAGTTACAATCTTCAATTAAACGATTTTATTATTCATTCAATATTTTAATTTCAAGCCTACCGGCAAAATGTGCTTTTAACTGTTTTCCATCACCATGCAGGGTCCAAACCTGCTTTGGCTTTACTTGCTCTATCGTTACTAAAATCGCATCCCAATCTGCGTGGTCAGAAATATAGAGCGAGATGCCATTTTGCTGCTGGAGATTTTTCCAGCCTGATGCGAAAGCCCGAACAACATTTATCGCCTTGTGGTAGCTATGGAAAACCATCGGCGGAACGATGTAAACCTGATGTTCATGGTTTCGCTTCATCACCTTTCTATCGTACATTTTGTAATTACCAAGTTCAATTCCAAAATCCTCATAGATTTTTACAAAAGGCATAATACTGTGGTGAACCATCACATTTTTTGTCGGACAATGTTCATTTAACAATTGAATTATTCGCTGGCTTTTACCCAACGCATAAGCACCCAGCATAATATTTGCATTGGTTTCGTTCAGTTTTTTTATTTCATCAACCGGCAACGGATGCCTGGTTTCAGGATTTGCAAAAGTGCTTTCCGTAATCAAAACATCGGCCTCAACAAATTCGAAAGCTTCGCAGGTGGCATCTGGTTCAATTTTATAATCCCCAGTATACAAATATTTTACACCCTGATACTCCATTAAAACTTGTGCCGAGCCTAAAATATGGCCGGCGGCGTAAAAACTAATTGTTACATCTTTTATCTTAAAAGTATCATGGTATTTTTTAATATGGAAATCGACTGCGGCAAACTTACGGTAACGATGTTTCATAAATCGTTCAGTTGCCGCTGTACAGTAAACATTCTGGCTTCCGCCGATGGCATGGTCGCCGTGCGCATGAGAAACTACGGCCTCCTTTACCGGCTGTTGCGGGTCGAGGTAAAAATCGCCGTAAATGCAATATAATCCTGTTGGTGTAATGGTAATAAAGTCGTCTAAAATCATTTATCAGGATTTGTAATATTTAAGAAAAACACAGGGATTGTTTTGGGCCAGCCATCTGGATTGGAGATTAAATTTTTCGAATATAAGCTAAGCACCTGCTGCAACTTTTAAAAAGTGTTCGTGCAGTTTTAAAACCTGTGCTATAATGGAGTGCATTTCATCATTTATTAAAAAATGATTGGCCATTGCAGATTTTTCTTCATCGCTCATTTGTTTGTCCATTCTTGCTTTAACCTGTTCCGCAGTTAAATTATCGCGTTGCATTACCCGGCTTATTTTTACATCCATTGGTGCCGAAACTAATATACTGGTATCGCACATTTTGTAAGAACCACTTTCAAAAAGTAAAGCAGCTTCTTTTAAGGTATAAGGAACTTTTGGATTAATGTTCGCTGCCCAGGCATCGAAAGCCCTGAAAACTGCGGGATGAACTAAGGCATTTAGCTTTGCCAGTTCTGCATCGCTATTAAAAACAATGCCCGCAATGTGCTTATTATTTAGCTTTCCGTCTTCTAAATAGCTTTCCTTGCCAAAAGTCGATTTAACGCCTTCGATAAGCAAAGCATCTGTAACCATAATGTTTTTTGCTTCAGTGTCTGCATAAAAAACGGGTATGCCCAACACTTCAAATACCTGGCAAACCGTTGTTTTGCCACTACCAATTCCACCAGTTATTCCTACTTTATACATTATTTTTCTACTACGAAATCTACCTTTGACGGACTTATTTTTACAAGCTTGCAATAATCAGGGAACTCGGTAAGCCTAACCGTTAGCTTGCTGTGGTGTAAATCAGACCATTCATCGGCATCGACAGTGGCCGTAACAAAACTTTCATCAACCTGCGCAAAATAACTTAAAGCAACCAAAAACGTAACCTTTACCTTTTTTGGATAAAGTTTGATGCTGTTGTAATTCCTGTTATTTATAATTTTTAAAGGAATTTCGAGTGTCTTTTCAGTAAATTCATCCACTGGCAGTTTAACCTCTACCGATGGCGGAAAGATGTTCACATTTTTGTGTAAGCTATGCTGCATGTTAACGCGAACAGTGGTACTGCTTTGTACATTTGTCAACTTCAACGTATCGGTAGACCATTCGTTTATCTTCTTTAGCTCATCAATTGGGCCGGTTACTGTAACGTAACTCGGACTGAGCTTAATTGCGCTTGCTATGCCATATTGATTTGCGAAATCGATTTTTTGAATCAGTTTTATATCCACCCTTTTAACTGTTCTTTTGGTAAAATCGAAGTAAAGCGTGTCGGGTTTAACCGAAATAACTTTCTGCGAGCTTTCCAGCTGTTTATTAATGTTATAAAGCTGATCAGAAAAAACCACAAAATCTTTTGTACTTAACTGACTTAAATTTACCGCGATGGATTGCGGGTTAATTCTGAGCCTGGCAAAAAGTAACTGCCAGCCTGTTCCTTCAACTTGTAAATCAACTGTATCGGGTTGTAATGGATGAAATGCACGGTTTTGAGGGAAGTTTTTGTATATCAAAACAGTTTTCGCTGTGTAAACATACTTATTGTTTAAGGCCATAAAAAACCACGCAGCTATAGCAAGGAATAAGCAAGCTAACAAGCTTAAAACGCGTCTTCTCTCTATTTTAGTTAGTCTGATGAAGGGCATAAACAATTTGAAATGTCATTTAATCAAATGTAGTAAAACAAAAACAGTCTCGAAAACTTCGAGACTGCCTGTTGATTGAATTAAAATTTCTTTTAAGCTTTTGGCGGCGTTGTCGATGCCTTGGTAGCATCTAACGAAATCGCAGATTTATCGAATCTGATTTTACCACCACCCTCTGTTTCGATAAGAAAAGTTGTGTCATTAGCGCCAACAATTTTTCCGTGAATTCCTGCTGTAGTTACAATTTTATCGCCAATGCCGAGTTCGGCAACTAACTTTTTATGGTCTTTTGCTTTTTTAACTTGCGGGCGAATCATGAAAAAGTAGAAAACTACCATGATAAGTACCATCGGCACAATTGTACCCAACATACCACCACCTGCTGCCTGTAAAATTACTGTTGATATCATTTTATTTATTTGTTTTGATTTAATTAACTTTTAGTGAATGATTATTTTTGTTAATCAATTATTTTGTCTCTAAAACTTCGCCAACAAGATGTACCGTGCTTACATTCGGATTGGCGTTAGAAGTTACCGTAACAACCTTATCTTGCATTCCCATTTTGCCTTCGCTATTAAAAACAACTTTGATAACACCTTCTTTTCCTGGTAAAATTGGTTCTTTAGGTGTTTCAGGAATGGTGCAACCACAAGTTGCTGTTGCATTTGATATGATTAGCGGACTTTTACCCGTATTTTTGAATTTAAACTCATGCTGAACTTTTTCACCTTGCTTTATTTTTTCGAAATCGTAGATTTCACGTTCAAAGGTTAAAACCGCAGCATCTGCAGGTGCTACTTTTGAAGCAGTATTACCAACTGAAACATTCGACCCTTCTGTAGAACCATTATTTGCATTTCGGCAAGCTGTAAAAGATAATGCAGCTAATGCGAGTATGAACAATTTTTTCATTTTATTCTTCAATTAATCCGCGACCAATTTTTTTAATTGTATTTGTCTTTTTCAGGTCGCCTAAAATTTTGTCTAAAATACCGTTTATAAACGAATTACTTTTCGGCGTACTGTAATCTTTTGAAAGCTCCAGATATTCATTAATGGTTACTTTTACCGGGATAGACGGGAAATTCAGAAGTTCACAGATGGCCATTTTCATTAAAATTGTATCCATCAATGCAATACGTTCAGATTCCCAGTTTTTTGTTCTTTCGGCAATCATCTCCTGATATTTCGCATCATTTTGGAGGGTATAAACAAATAAATCCTGAACGAATTTGCTATCTTCAATCCAATCAGCGCTAATTTCTGTAAGCTTATTTTTGAAAGGATCATCATGCGTAAAATTTTTCAGGGTTTTTGCAACCATCCCTTTCATCACTTCATGATCAACCTGCCAGTTGATAAATTTCTCTTCAAAAACCTGAATAATACCTTGATTTTTTAAGATAATTTTTCTGAAGATATATTTGATGATATCTTTCGATGATTCCAAACTTTCGTTCGGATCTGCAAGATAATCAGCATATTCTTTTGATGCTTTTAAAGAATTGTAAACTGTTTTGCGAATTTCAGGATCGAAACCCCAATCTACCTTATACTTTTTAACCGACGATACATATTCTGGATTTTGCTGCATCAACACACTAAACTTATTGTGCAACAATTTCATGTTCGGGTTCATGTCTTCTGCGGTTTTTATGTGCTTGTTTGCACGTTCCGCTGCGTCGTTAGCAGTAAATTCGGTAACTTCTACCATTAACGAAAGCATCCAGATGTACATTTCGTACACGCTATCAATACTTTGCATTAAAGTTTTAAGGTCTCCTTTAATGTCTTTTTTGTCTGCCATGTGCCATGCAAAAATATTCTGCAAAGCTTTAATTCTTAAGTGCCTTCTGTTTAACATGAATGTAAGAACGAGTGTGGTTTCTAGAACCGGTTAATAAATATTTAATATGTCGAATTTATTTTTTTTATATCTGCAATTCGTTTTTCTGCAATCCGATTTGCGGCAATGTTTGTGGCTATGTTTTCAGTTTTACTCAGCTTGATAACGTTTCTTGTAGCATCGTAAATGTGTTCGGTAAGTTGCACAGTGCGTTTTTTTCCAAAGCCAGTAAGTTCAGAATAGCATGAAATTAATCCACCAGCATTTATCAGATAATCAGGTGCAAAAAGAATTCCTTTTTTCATCAATAACTCACTATCTAAAACTTCATCTTTTAACTGATTGTTTGCTGAGCCGGCAATAATTGCAAACTTCATGCGCTCAATAGTTTTGTTGTTTACTGTTGCCCCCATGGCGCATGGTGCATAAACATCGGCATCCAAACCAAAAATTTTGTCGGCGTCTATTGGTTTTGCCTTGTACTTGCGTGCAACATAAGTTAATTGCTCCTGGTTAATATCACTTATTAAAACTTCGGCATTTTCTTTTCTTAGTAAGGCAACCAAATGCTCACCAACGTTGCCAATTCCTTGTACAACAATAGTTCTACCGGCAAGCATATCTGTTCCAAAAACCTCTTTAACACTAGCTTTAATGCCTAAATAAACGCCTTGGGCTGTAAAAGGAGCCGGATTGCCGGCGCCTCCGAGTGATTCCGGAACGCCCGTTACATGATTGGTTTCCATGCGGATGTATTCCATATCGCGGGTATTCGTACCCATCTCCTCAGCAGTTATGAATTCGCCGTTCAGGTTTTTGATAAACCTGCCATAACTACGCATTAAGCTTTCTGTTTTGTCTTTTCTCGAATCGCCGATGATAACACCTTTACCCCCGCCGAGGTTTAAACCTGTAATTGCAGATTTGTAAGTCATGCCTCTTGATAAACGCAAGGCATCTTGGAGGGCTTCAGCTTCTGTTGAATAACTCCACATGCGGGTTCCGCCTAAAGCAGGCCCTAAAGTGGTATCGTGGATTGCAATTATCGCCTTTAAACCTGAATCGGCATCATTACAGAAAACCAATTTTTTATGCCCGTAAGCACTTAATTGCTCTAAAATGGATGAATCTGACGAAGAATTTGCTGGCATAATGAACGTTCGGCTAACCTGCTGCAAAATTAAAATAAAAAACCATTATTACATGATTTTAACTAAACTATAACAAAATTTGTTTCTCATTGGCTAAGTTTGTGGAGTATGAAACACCTGCGTCGATTAAATAAATACTTCCTAAAATATAAATGGTGGATTATACCAGGAAGCATTTTCGTTGTTATCTCGAATATTTTTGGTGTTGTACCGGCCCAGGTTATTGGTTATGCCTTCGATTTGATAACCGAAAACATACAGATTTATGCCCTGTTTGAGGGCTTTAATCGCCAGCAGGTTATCTATGATATCTTCAGTAACAGCCTGCTTTATTTTGGCTTTTTAGTAGTGGCATTATATATTTTGCGGGGTTTGTTTTTGTTTTTCATGCGCCAAACAATTATTCTCATGTCGAGGCACATAGAATTCGATATGAAAAATGATATTTACCAGCATTATCAAAAGTTAAGTTTGGGTTTTTACAGAAGGAACAATACCGGCGATTTGATGAACAGGGCTACCGAAGATGTGAACCGGGTGAGAATGTATGTTGGACCGGCAATAATGTATACCATAAACACATTTGTTTTATCGGTGCTGATTATCTGGTCGATGTTTGATGTGAACTCTAAGCTCGCCATTTATTGCCTGTTACCACTTCCTTTTCTGGTTATTATCATTTATTACGTTAACACGCTGATTTTTAAAAAAAGCGGGAAAATCCAGGAACGGTTATCAGATTTGTCAAGCTTTGTTCAGGAACGGTTTTCAGGCATCAGAATTATAAAATCTTACGTTCGTGAGGATTACACCCGGAACATGTTTGAAATTCAGAGCAACGAATACAAAAAAGACTCGATGAGCCTGGTTAAGGTATCCGCACTTTTCTACCCAACAATGCTTCTTTTAATTGGCTTAAGTACAATTCTTACCATATATATAGGTGGTGTACAGGTTATGAACGGAAGCATCACAGCCGGAAACATCGCTGAATTTATTATTTACATCAATCAGTTAACTTTTCCGGTTACGATGCTCGGCTGGGTTACCTCGTTAATTCAGCGTGCCGCTGCATCGCAAAAAAGAATTAACGAATTTCTGGATATTCCTTCAGATATCGAATCAACCAGTTCGGTTGAGAAATCTTTGAATGGAAACATTCGTTTTAACAATGTTAGCTTTACTTATCCTGATACAGGTATACAGGCACTCAAAAATGTTAATTTCGAAATCAATAGTGGCGAATTTGTAGCGGTTATTGGCAAAACCGGTTCGGGTAAATCAACTTTGGCCAACTTAATTATGCGGATGTATGACGTTGAAAATGGCTCAATTAATGTCGACGGCGAAAATATTAAATCGCTAAACCTTAAAAATTATCGAAATCAGATTGGTTTTGTACCTCAGGAAGTTTTTCTTTTTTCTGATACCATTAAGAATAACATCGCTTTTGGATTGGACACCGTTACCGATGAAGAGGTTTACGATGCTGCAAAAAATGCATCTGTTTATAACAACATTATCGATTTTGATGAAAAGTTTCAAACCATGCTTGGCGAGCGGGGAATTACCCTTTCAGGCGGACAAAAACAGCGTGTATCTATTGCCAGAGCATTAATTAAATCGCCCAGAATTCTAATATTTGACGATTGTCTGTCGGCCGTGGATACCAAAACAGAAGAAGAAATTCTACAAAACCTGGGAAAGATTATGAGGGGAAAAACCAGTATTCTTATTGCACACCGCATTTCGACAATTAAAAATGCTGATAAAATTCTGGTACTTGATGAAGGTGAAATAATAGAACAAGGTACACATAATGAATTACTTACTCTGAATGGCGCATATACAGAGCTTTATAATAACCAGCTTTTGGAGGAAGAAAGCAGAAGTATTTAAATTGTGTTAATTCTATTTTGAACTTTAAATATTTGCTTTATATTTACCGAAACCAAAAACCAACATCAATACCAACCATGGGAGAATTCGACAATAAAGAGAGAGAAGAAGTTTTTTCAAAGAAAGTAAGAGCAGGTAAGAGAACTTATTTTTTCGATGTGAAGGCTACTCGTTCGGGTGATTATTACTTAACAGTTACCGAGAGCAAGAAAAGATTAGAAGACGGCGTATTTGTAAAACACAAAATCTTTTTATACAAAGAGGATTTCGAAAAATTTGCAGAAGGCTTAACAGAAACTGTTGAATACATTAAAACTCATCAGGATGTTGTTGAAAAACGCTACGAATACTCTGAAAACGGCGAACACAGTACCAAAGCAAGCGATGATTTTTCTTTTTAAGTAAATATAATTTCAATAATGAGTCCCGATTCCCATCGGGACTTTTTTTTATGCCTAAATTCCCAAAAATGAAAAAGTTGACTCTTTTGTTTCTTATAATTTCAAATTGCATTGCATCTTACGCGCAGGAAAAATCAGATCAAAAGCTTCAGTTAAAGCTAAATGAGTTGGTTAAAGGTTTTAAAGGGGATGTTGGCATTTATGTTAAAAATTTAAAAACCGGTAAAACAGCATCAATAAATGCCGATACAATTTTTCCTACGGCGAGCATGATTAAAGTACCAATAACCTGCGGTGTTTTTAATAAAATTGAAAAAGGCGAATTGGATTATCATGCACAATTGATGTATTGTGACAGCCTCCTCTATGCCGGAGAAGATATTCTGGGCTCGTTCAAGGATAGCGAAAAAATTTCGTTGAGTAAGGTGTTGATGCTGATGATTACTACCAGCGACAATACTGCGAGCTTATGGGCGCAACTGCTTGCAGGAACGGGTACGGCAATAAACGAAGTAATGGCAAACAACGGTTTAAAAGATACCCGGGTTAATTCGCGCACCCCTGGGCGAAAAGATAACCAGAAGAAATATGGCTGGGGCCAAACAACACCCAAAGAAATGGCTACACTTTTAGCATTAATCAGAGATGGAAAAATGATAAACCCTGCCGCGTCAGAACGGATTTACAGAAATCTGATTAGAATTTACTGGGACAGTGAGGCGCTCTCGCAGATTCCGCCAACCGTTCAGGTTGCCTCAAAATCCGGAGCCGTAGATGCTGCACGCTCTGAAGTTTGTTTAGTTAATGCCCCGCACGGCGATTACGTTTTCTGTATTAACACAAAAAATCAGCAAGATATTTCATGGAATTATAGCAACGAAGGGTGGACAATGATTCGAAAACTAAGCAACCTTTTATGGAACCACTATGAGCCGAACTTTGGCTGGAAACAACCAGAAGGGATTCAGAGATACTATAAATAGTTAACCCCTGGCCATACTTGCAGCGAAAAGAAGGATAAAAAGAAAGTAACAGATCATGATAACAATTGTAAATATGCCCCAGAATTTAAACAGGGATTTCATGTTCATCATCGCGTCGTTCAAGCTTTCCTGGTCGCCATATAAAACGCCTTGTTTACCCTTATTTGAAAATCTAAAGAGCAATAAACTAGGGTAAAAGTACATCAATGCCAGGATGAGGTAAACAATGGTAACCCCGAATGCACCGGCGCCAGCCAATGGACCCAATTGCGCAACCATTGCTGGGTTAGCTGTTAAGGCAGCACCTATTCCAAAGGAACCAATTATTAAAAAAGCAGATAAAATAAACCCAACTATCGACAAAAATCTCGCCCATTTGGCTATCTCGTAGAGGTAACTTCTCATCTCTTCGGTAACTATCAATTTAACCTCCTGAGGCGTTTGTTCAAAATCTTCCATGTCTGTAATCCGTAATTTTGGCTAAACTTAGATAAAATATCCATCCGCAACAAATTCCAACCTTTAAATAAACATATTAAAACCTTATCTTTGCCGCCTGAAAAAGGTGAAAGGTGAAAGGTGAAAGGTGAAAGGTGAAAGGTGAAATCGTAAATCGTAAATCGTAAATCGTAAAATCAAATAATTTAAATGGCATTACAATGTGGTATTGTCGGCTTACCAAATGTTGGCAAATCGACACTTTTTAACTGTTTATCAAATGCAAAGGCGCAGGCGGCGAATTTTCCTTTCTGTACTATTGAGCCTAACGTTGGCGTAATTACGGTACCTGATGATAGGTTAACTAAACTTGCCGAATTGGTTAAGCCAAATAAAGTTCAGCCGAATACTATCGAAATTGTTGATATTGCAGGTCTGGTAAAAGGCGCATCAAAAGGTGAAGGTTTAGGTAACCAGTTTTTAGGGAATATCCGGGCTACTAATGCCATTATTCATGTTTTACGGTGCTTTGATGATGGAAATGTAATCCATGTAGACGGTTCTGTTGACCCGATTCGGGACAGGGAAATTATTGATACTGAGCTGCAACTAAAAGATTTGGATACGGTAGATAAGCGCATTCAAAAGGTTGAAAAAATGGCTAAAACAGGTGGCGATAAAGATGCAAAGCGTACCTATGAAATTTTAACACTTGTGAAATCGCATTTAGAAAGTGGCAAATCTATACGTACTGTCGCTTTAAGTCAGGATGATTTCGATTTTATTGAAGATTTAGGCTTGCTTACTCAAAAGCCGGTAATGTATGTTTGTAACGTTGATGAAGCCTCTGTTATAACAGGAAATAAATACGTTGATTTAGTTAAAGCTAACGTTGCAGACGAGAATGCGGAAGTGCTGGTAATATCTGCAAAAATCGAATCAGAAATTGCGGAATTGGAAAGTTATGAAGAACGTCAGGAATTTTTGGCTGATTTAGGGCTGACAGAATCTGGCGTAAATAAATTAATTCGTGCCGCGTACAAATTGTTAAACCTGTACACATACTTTACTGCGGGGGTACAAGAGGTTAGGGCTTGGACAATTACCAAAGGTTTTACCGCTCCACAAGCGGCTGGCGTAATTCACACAGATTTTGAAAAAGGATTTATCCGTGCGGAAGTTATTAAATACAATGACTTTGTAACGCTTGGTTCGGAAAACGCCTGTAAAGATGCTGGAAAACTTGGTGTTGAAGGAAAAACTTACGTTGTGGAAGACGGAGATATTATGCACTTTAGGTTTAATGTATAACCTGTAAAGCAATCGAAAAAGAAAAGCCACTCGAATGAAGTGGCTTTTTTTTATGTGTAAATTTTTTGAGGCTGTAGCCCATTAAAATTTTAAAACATTAAACTTCGAGGCCGTAGGCCGCCAATTGAGCTTTGGTATCTTCGTAAGTGCTATGATGAATACCTTTTAAACCCAAACCTTCTGCAACCTGTACAAACAGCATCCTGTCATCAATATATAAACTTGTAGCTACATCGCTTTGCGAAATATCAATTGCTACTTTGAAAATATCAGCATCCGGTTTCCGGAAATGAACAAAACTGGATGAAACGAAGAAATCGACAAACTCGTTAAGCTTAAAAGTGTTAATCCTGTATTGATTTAGCTCCCGCCCTTCGTTACTAATTACTGCAACTTTTAGGTGATACTTCTGCTTAAGGTCGCAAATTAGTGCAATCATATCGTTGTAAGGCAATGATTTTTTAAACATAAATCCCTTAAAATCATCGTAAGAGAACGAACGTTCCTCGAAAAAAACAATTCTTTCGAGATATTCATCGAGTGTTAATTTTCCAACTTCATAAGTATCAAACGTAAGGTGATGGCGTTCTTCTAAATCTACAGAATCGAGGTTAAATAAAACCGCTGCCTCGCCCCTCGCCTTTCTGTCCCAACCATTGGTAAGTAAAACACCGCCTATATCGGTAAATAATGTGGTAATCTTTTGCATAAAATAAAACCTTAAAGTAAAACGCCTTTTAAAAATAATACAGCAAAACTGAAGTAAATAATCAATCCGGTTACATCAACCAGGGTTGCAACAAACGGAGCAGAAGAAGTTGCAGGGTCGGCACCTAGTTTTTTAAGCAAAACAGGCAGCATTGAACCACTTAAAGAGCCCCACAATACGACAAAAACCAACGATACACTTATTGTAGCGGCTATCAAAATCCAATGTTCACCGTAAACGTTTGGGGCGGCAACATGCCACACCAGAATGCGCAAGAAACCGATTAAACCCAGACACAAACCCAGTAAAAAGCCGGATATTATTTCCCTACGCATAACAAGCCACCAATCTTTAATCGTAACTTCTCCTAAAGCCATCGCCTGGATTATTAAGGTAGAAGCCTGCGAGCCGCTATTACCTCCGCAAGAAATTATGAGCGGAATAAAAAGCGCCAACACGGTTGCCTTGTGTATTTGACCTTCGAAAAACCCCATTGCCGTGGCAGTAAGCATTTCTCCAATCATTAAAATTGCAAGCCAACCCACGCGTTTTTTTACCAGATTAAAGATGGTTGTATCCAGGTAAGGCTCATCGAGCGCTTCCGTACCACCAATTTTATGCATATCCTCGGTATACTCCTCGTTTGCAATCCACAAAATATCATCAACGGTTACGATACCCAATAGAATGTTGTTTTCATCAACCACTGGTAAAGCCACCCGATTATTCATTCTAAAGATATTGATGGCATCTTCCTGCGGGTCGTTGGCTTTTAACGCAATAAAACGTTTATCGGTTAACTCGCCAATAATTGCATCAGGGTCTGCCAGCAAAACCTCTCTAATCCTGATGTCATCCAGCAGGGTACCATCTTTATCAATTACGTAAACAACATCAATCGTTTCAGAGTTTTTTCCATACCGCCTTATATGCGACAGCACACGAGAAATGGTCCATTCAGGCTTTACAGCGATGTAATCTGGCGTCATTAACCGCCCAATACTGTCTTCTTTATAACCTAAAAGTGCCAAAGATTCTTTGCGTTCTTCAGGAGGAAGGAGCGTGATCATCTTCTTCACTACGTCACCCTTCAATTCACTAAAAAGTGCTGTACGGTCATCAGGTGGCAAATCTTTTATAATTTGATTCAGCTTATTACCCGAAAGTTTTTTTATTATACGTTCCTGCGTAGGAAAATCCAGAATCCTGAATACATTAACCGCCCGGTTTAAGGAGATTGTTTCTATGAATTTAGCGGCACATTGCGGAAGTTCGTCTATTAGTTGCTCTACATCCGAGATATTCAGTTCGTCCAGATAACGCTTTAACGCCTTATCATCTTCTTTATCAAGTAGTTCCTGAATCTCTTCTACAACCAATTCTTCCATAAACAACCAATTTTTATTACATGCCTAAACCTCTGTAAACGGTTCGCAAAGGTGCGTTTTTATTTTTTAAAAAGCCAATTTTCCCAACTTTTGAAACTGTTTTTAATGAAGCAAATAACAGGTTGCTTTAGTTTCAATTAATTAATTTTTTTATTTTGATTGAGCGTAAATTTTAAACGGTTAGGCAGGCTACAAAGCCTTGCCTGCGGTAGTGCCGTTTGTGTAAGTACGAAAAATTAGAAGAATTTCTCCGAGTGTCTTAGCTGGTTTATGAAAAAACCGGTTCAAGTCTATTCCGGGCATTTAAAAAAGTGTTCCCAGAGGGATTCGAACCCCCATCGGTGGTACCGGAAACCACAATTCTATCCATTGAACTATGGGAACAATCAGCGGCAAATATAGAACTTTACAACAAGAAAATTCAATTTAGCGTGTTAATATGTAAAGAAAATTAAAGCGCCGCTTTATTACACTTTTATCCAGCTTGTTAAGTATTCTAAAGGCAAAGCCTCACAAAAAAATGTCTTTCTACTGTCGAACTTTGACCATTTAATTTTGTTGTCTTTTTAAAACCTGAAATATCAATGCAGATAGATTTACTTAGAAGGAAAATTGGTTTAAACTTTAATGATGGCTTCGCTGAGGTTTGGCTTTGGGCCCCTAATGCGAATAAGGTTAATATTTGCATTCAAAAAACCGAACATCGCCTGGATATGCTAGCGAAAGAATATGGTTATTGGTATTTAAAGACAGAGCAAATCCGGCCTTTCGATGCGTACAGTTTTGAACTTGAGAGCAACACTGATGCGGATAATGCTAAACTAAAGCGTGCTGACCCCGCCTCGATATATCAACATGATGGAATTTTCGGAGACTCTACAGCCTTCGATTTGGGCCGGTTTGAATGGACAGACCAGAATTGGAAGCCGATAGCGGTAAAAGACTATATTATTTATGAGATTCACACCGGCACTTTTACGCCTGAGGGCGATTTTGAATCGGTTATAAACAAACTTGATTACCTTTTAGAATTAGGAATAACTGCCATTGAAATTATGCCTGTAAGCCAGTTTTCTGGCAACAGAAACTGGGGTTACGATGGGGTTTTTCCTTTCGCTGTACAAAATACATATGGCGGCCCGCAACAGTTACAGAAACTGGTAAACGCTTGCCATAACAAAGGCCTTGCGGTTATTTTGGATGTTGTTTATAACCATGTTGGTCCCGAAGGAAATTACTTTAATGATTTTGGAGCCTATTTCACCGAAAAGTACAATACACCCTGGGGCAATGCAATAAACTTTGATGACGCCTATTGCGATGGCGTCAGAACATTTTTTATTGAGAATGCGCTGATGTGGTTTCGTGATTTTCATATCGATGCACTTAGACTCGACGCCGTTCATGCGATAAAAGACTTCAGTCCGAAACATATCCTGGCAGAGCTAAAGCAACACGTAGATAAACTTGCTACAGAAAACAACCGGCCTTACCACTTAATGGTTGAGCTCGATTTAAATGATAACCGCTACATCAACTCGCAGCAACAGGGCGGCTATGGCATGGACGCCCAATGGATAGATGAGTTTCACCATACCCTGCGGGTGGCCGCCGGACAAGAGAAAACAGGTTACTACGCTGATTTTAATGGTATTGAAGATTTAGCAAAAGCCTACAATGATGCCTATGTGTACAACGGCCAGTATTCGGAACATCGTAAAAAAAAGTTTGGGGTGGAAACTGAAAACCCCGGCGAACAGTTTATCGTGTTTTCACAAAACCATGACCATGTTGGCAACAGGATGCTTGGCGAAAGAACATCGACACTCGTAAGTTTTGAGATGTTGAAAGTTATGGCCGGTGCAGTGCTTTGTGCACCCTATTTACCTTTAATTTTTATGGGCGAAGAATGGGCGGAAACTAATCCCTTCCAGTTTTTTATCAGCCACAGCGATGAGGAACTTGTTGAAGCAGTAAGAAAGGGACGTAAAGCTGAGTTTTCGGCTTTCCATATTGAAGGTGAAGCGCCTGACCCACAAGATGAGGCTACCTTTAACCGTTCGAAGCTGGATTGGAATAAAGCAGCTACCGGCATGCATAAGACAATGCTCGCCTATTACAAAACCCTTATTCGATTAAGAAAAGAAAACGCGGCGTTTAATGATTTGAATCGGAAAAACACGCAGGCCAGAGCAATTACCGATAAAAATACCTTGTTTCTTACACGCTCGAGCGAGGAACAAATTATTATTTGCCTTTTAAATTTTTCAAAAAATCAGCAAAATCTACAATTAAACTTGCCAGGCAATATGTCGATTTTGCTAAATTCTGCCACTACAGAATTTGGTGGACCGCAGCCTACAGCAAATGCTATTCAACACAACGGCGAAATCAGCATCGCTCCTGAATCTATTTTAATTTTTTCCAACTAAATGAATAATCCAGTTTCAACCTACCGCATACAGTTTCACAAAGATTTTAATTTCGATGACTTCGAAAAAATCATTCCCTATTTAATAGATTTGGGCGTTGATACGGTTTATGCTTCTCCGATTTTTGAAGCAATGCCCGGAAGCACACACGGCTATGACGTGGTGAACCCACTACGGATAAATCCGGAAATTGGCACCGAAAGCCAGCTTTTGGCCATTTCTGAAAGGCTTAAACAAGCTGGAATAAAATGGCTCCAGGACATTGTTCCAAACCATATGGCTTTCCATGATGCTAACAAATGGCTTATGGATGTTTTGGAAAAAGGTGAGCAATCTGATTATGCTGCTTTCTTCGACATTGATTTCCGGCAGGCAGACGCCCGGTTAATGGTGCCATTTTTAGGCGAAGATTTAGAGGATGCGATTGATAATAAATCGATTCAACTGAAAGAAATTGAAGGAAAATTCTTTCTCGCAACTGCTGATTCTAATTGGCCTGTTAATCTCGAAACAGCAATAAAATTATCAAACGAAAACCTGGCCGAAAGAAATAACCAGCCAGGGTTTATAAAAGAAATTGCCAATGCCCAGCATTACCGGCTTTGCAATTGGCAGGAAACAAATTCGAGGATAAATTACCGAAGGTTTTTTACGGTAAACAGCTTAATTTGTTTGAATATTCAAAATCCTGAAGTATTTGCAACCTACCATAAATACATCTTCGAACTGGTTGATAAAGGAGTTTTCCAGGGACTTAGAATAGACCATATCGACGGCCTTTACGACCCAAAAGAATACCTGGGTAGACTAAGAGAGGCGGTTGGAGATGACGTTTATATTGTAATAGAGAAAATCCTCGAAGCAGGAGAAAGCCTGCCAACAGACTGGAAGATACAGGGAACAACCGGCTATGATTTTCTCTCGATGGTTAATAACCTATTTACCAACAAGAAATCGGAGCAGGAATTTAATAACCTGTACGACGATGTTATTGGCAAAAAACTTGACGCCGAAACGCTGACCCGTGAGAAAAAAACTGCCATTTTATGGAAGCACATGCTTGGCGAGCTGAATAATTTATGTGAACTCTTTACATTATCTAAATTAATTGAGGCTGAGCGATTTACGGCTGAAGAACTAAAACTTGGGCTAGCGGAATTTTTAATCGAAATGCCTGTTTACCGCTATTATGACTACGTTTTCCCTTTAAAAGGAACCAAATTAAGTAAAGTGGAAGCCCTGATTATTCCGGTAATTGAAAATGAGAAGACGACAGCAATAGGCGACATCTTGTATGAAGTATTTATAAAAAATCCGCCGCTGGCAGATAAAAGTTATAATGAAAGGCTGGGGCTTTTTTATAAACGATGTATGCAGTTTACCGGCCCGCTTATGGCGAAAGGCGTAGAGGATACATTGATGTTTACTTACAATCGCTTTGTTGGGCATGCAGAGGTTGGCGATGCTCCCGATGCTTTTGGCCTCTCGGTTGCTGAATTCCATGCTGAGATGGTCGAGCGGCAAGACAAATGGAACTTAAGTATGAATGCCAGTTCAACGCATGATACAAAAAAGGGCGAAGACGTAAGAGCCAGGTTAAACGTCTTGACTGATATTCCTGACCGATGGGTAAATTTCGTAAAAACAGTTCAGGAATCGGTAGAAAGACTACAAGTTAACCACCCCTCTTTTAAGTGGTTACATAAAAACGACGTTTATTTTATTCTCCAAAATCTTGTTGGGGCGCTCCCATTTCCCGGAACCGGCGATGATGATATTGAAAGCAGGCTGCAGGCTTTTATTGAAAAGGCATTGAGAGAAGCTAAAAAAAGATCGGATTGGGCCGAGCCAGATGAAGCCTATGAGGGTGACATGAAAGATTTTGTTTTAAAACTTTTAAATAAAAATAAAAACGGCCAGAACATTATAGAGCGCTTCGTTGCCGATATCGCCGACTTCGCCATAATTAATAGCCTGGCTCAAACGCTGCTGAAATTTACCTGCCCCGGCATACCCGATGTTTATCAGGGTACTGAACTTTGGGATCTTAGCTTAGTAGATCCAGACAACAGGCGACCGGTAGATTATAACCTGCGTGTTGAACAACTTCAATCGATTAAAACAGAAAAAGATCTGGAAAACAGTTGGAACGAAAGATTTTCGGGAAAGATTAAATTGTTTTTAACCAGCAAATTATTGCGCATTAGAGCTGCTGAAAGAGCACTATTTGATACCGGGACGTACATCCCTCTGGCTACGAAGGGAAAGTATGCGGGCAACATTTTCGCATTCGCGAAGCAGCTAAAAGATAATTGGGTAATAGTAGCTGCGCCTCTAGGCATCGCAAAATTAGCTGATGAGCAAAATGTTGCTGCAGAAAAAGTTGAATGGTACGACACCAGAATCGTTTTGCCTAATATTGCGCCTCAAGGCTGGGAAAATTTAATTACCGGCGAGCAAGGTTTCAGGGATATCAATCAAGGTGGGCTGTTGGTAAGCGAATTATTTGCCGACTTACCCGTTGCGGTTATAAAGTTGCTGCCCAAGAAACATTCGCGGTCGGCTGGGGTGTTAATGCACATAACATCGTTGCCATCTGCTTTTGGTATTGGCGACCTCGGGCCCGGTGCGAAGAAATTTGTTGATTTTCTTTATAATTCTAATCAGCGGTATTGGCAGATATTACCATTAAACCCTACCAAAAAAGAAAATGGACATTCGCCATATTCCAGTAACTCTGCATTTGCTGGTAACTTTTTGATGATTAGTCCGCAGGCATTAATTAATGACGGACTTTTAACAGAAAGCGATTGCGACGCAGAGCACGTGGAGGCTACAGATTCCGTCGACTTTACAATTGCAGAAGCTTTAAAAGACAGGTTGTTGAAAAAAGCTTTCTCAAATTTCAAAAACATAAAAAATGATGTTCTTGACAGGGAATTTAAATCGTTTTGTATAACTGAGATGGGTTGGCTCGATAATTTCGCAATCTATACGGCCTTGAAAAAACATCATAATGGAGCTGAATGGTACAAATGGCCTGAACAGTTTAAACGCAGGGAAACGAAAATGTTGTCATCATTTGAAGAGCAGTTTGGACTTGAGATTGAAGAAATTAAGTGGCAGCAGTTTATTTTTTTCAGACAATGGAATAAAATTAAGGCGTATGCCAATGAAAAAAATATTCAAATTATTGGCGATTTGCCCTTCTACCTGGATTATGACTCTGTTGAAGTTTGGTCATCTCCCGAAAACTTTCTTTTAGATGAGCAATTGAATAAAGAACAAGTTGCCGGTGTACCGCCAGATTATTTCAACGCCAAAGGGCAACTATGGGGCATGCCAATCTTTAATTGGGAATTGATGAAAAAAGACAATTTCAGCTGGTGGATGAATCGCCTAAAGAAAAATATGGAACTATATGATTTGCTGCGTTTAGACCATTTTAGAGCGTTTGAATCTTACTGGCAGGTTCCGGCAGGTAGCGAAGATGCGATAAATGGACAGTGGATTAAAGGCCCGGGCGTTAATTTTCTACAGATTGCGAAAGATGAACTGGGCAGTTTGCCTTTTATTGCCGAAGATTTAGGTGAAATATCTGAAGAAGTTGACGATTTAATCCGAAAATTTAATTTGCCGGGAATGAAAGTGCTTCAATTTGCCTTTGATGAACATTTGCCAGAATCGAGCCACGCAACACATAACTTTACGTCGACGAATTGCATCGTTTATTCGGGCACGCATGATAACAACACTTTAAAGGGCTGGTTTAAAAACGAGACGGACGCAGCCCTGCACAATCGATTATCAAAATATGTGGGTTTAAGCGTTACTGAAGAAAATATAAATGAGGTAGTAATGCGCTTGTGTTATTTATCAATTGCCTGGCTGGCCGTATTACCATTGCAAGATATTCTGGGATTGGATGAGCGGGCCCGCATGAATACGCCCGGTACCAATGAAGGGAACTGGAACTGGAAAATAGCTGAAAGTCATCTCAACAAAAATATAAGCGAACGCTTAAGTCTTAACGTTGCAATGTTTGGGCGATAACAACTAATCCAAACAACTGAAGCTTAGCAATTAAAAGTTTGAAAACAAAGCGAGCGCTCTATGGCAGGTAGAATACTTCATCCAGCGGTATAGAAATGGGCGAATTGTCTGCATTGCTTTCCATAATATCGCCCATGTACATCCACCATTTCTGCATTATAGGCTGCGCCGGCAATTTTTCCAACAACGTTGGATCCGCAATCTTCAAAACCGCGAAGAGGTCGTTTGTAGATTTGTCGTGGAAAATTGAGTAGTCGGCAATCCCTGTGTCGGTTAAAAGTGATGCCAGTTCCGGCCATATTTCATCATGGCGTTTTTTATATTCAGCTTCACAGCCAGCAAACAACTTCATTTTGAACCCAATCCTTACCATAACGTCATTCTTTAAATATTATAGCAATTTATTTTTTAGAAACAACAATCACAATGAAGCTGAACTTGGGCATTTTAACATTCGCCTTGCCATTTTTCACATCAATTGACGACGTTTTTGGAATAACATTATCCGGGTTTTGCAGACTGTTCATCGTTGAAAGTACATCACTCTGAAGCGTGTATGTAACTGCTTTTTTCGATATTCCCTTTGCCCCACTAATTACCAAGTCGTACTCTTTTGAAACTGCGGATGTGTTAACCAGCTTAACAATCAACTGCTTTTTCACCTTATCTTCAACTGCATTTGCATAGAGGCTATCCTTTCCGATAATGGTTTTGCCCGCCTTTAAAATGCTTACTACATTCGTGCCCTTGAAGTTAGAATACATTTTTTGCACCCAGTAGTTAGGCGTTGCAACGGAGCTTAAGTTATCAAACCAAATTAAATCAGGGCGCCACTGCCAGGCTTCTACGTGTGCAAGCAAGGGCGCATAAGACGACATTTGAACAAGGTCTGCATTTCGTTCCAAGCCGGTCATAAAAGCAGCTTCCGTTAATGCACTGAACCAGGTATTTCTGGATTCAGGCGCCTTACCTTCTTTATCATGGGCGGCGAATTCGCCGGCGAAAATTCTTGGTCCTTTCCTGTCGTAGTTGTCATATCGACCAGCATTTTTCAAAAACCAGTCTGGCGCCATATAGTAATGTTCATCGATAAAATCGACGTTTGTAAGCTTAAACTTATCCCAGGCAAAATTAAAAAGCTCGCCACCCGCAAAAGGGCCGGCCGCTCCAATTAGTTTTACATTTGGGTATTTGGCCTTTAAAACGGCTTCGAACAGCTTATACTTTTCGATATATTGTGGACCCCATTGCTCATTCCCAACCCCAAGTCTATCCAAATTGAAAGGTTTAGGGTGACCCATTTTAGCACGGAGATTACCCCATTTTGTGGTCGTGTCTCCATTGGCAAACTCTATTAAATCAACTGCATCCTGAATGTAAGGGTCGAGTTCTGTGTTGGCAACAAGCTCTGCAGTATTAAACTGACAGGCCATTCCGCAATTTAAAATGGGCAATGCTTTCGCACCTATATCTTCGGCAAGTTGAAAATATTCGTAGAAGCCAAGCCCAAAAGTTTGAAAATAATCTGGTGCCGGACGGTAATCAAACTCCGTATTCCACCTGTTAATCATTACTTTTCTATCGAAAGGATTGCCGACTGTTTCTTTCCACTGGTAACGGTTAGCAAGGTCTCGGCCTTCAACAATACAGCCACCGGGAAAACGTACAAAACCTGGCTTTAAATCGGCAAGCTTTTGAACCAAATCTTTCCTCAAGCCATTTGGCCTTCCTTTCCAGGTATCTGTTGGGAAAAGAGAAATCATGTCTAAATTTACCAGGCCAGTACCACTAAACACCAGGCGGAACTTAGCTTTTTGAATCGTTTTAGAAGATTTAAAAACTATCGAATAAGTATCCCATTCTGGCTTTAACCCAGTTAATTCTCTTTCGGAGATAATTTTATTGGTTGTATCTAAAAGTTGAACCACAATTTTAGGTTGTGTATCAGAAACAAGCTTTCCGCGTAGCGATAACTTGTAAGTGCCGTTCTCGTGCAGGCCAATTCCTCTAAAACCTTCATTTGTTAAAGAAAAGGTTGCATTATCTGGCTCGATAGAGATATACCGGGCATTTTTCGGATTGCGTAATCCATCATTTATAACGAGCAGTTTGCCTTTTCCTTCTGTACTCCAACCCATTAAAGGATTCGCAAATTCGAAGGAACGGTTCTTGATTAACTCTGCGTAAAGGCCTCCATCTGCAGCGAAATTAATATCTTCAAAAAAAATCCCCCACATTGAAGGTGAAATTTCGGCGATGCTTTTATCTGCAGAAACAACAAGTTCTTCTCTTTTTTGCGCAAAAGAGCAAATTGTGAAAAGTAAAAGTACTATGGTTAGCCTGGTGCTCATTTTATTTTTTTTGATATACCCTAACATAATCTATTTCAAATTGATTTGGAAATTTTGTATCATTTAAACTGCCACCATTTAAGCCTCCCAAAGCTAAATCGAGCAGTAAATAGTGCTTTTGCATAAAGGGATTGGTGCCATCCTCATTTTTCAGTTCATTCAAAGCGATTTTATTCAAAAGAATATCGTCTACGTACAAACTAATGGCTTGATTATCCCAGTCCATTCGCCAGATGTGAAATTTCGATGCCCAATGCTTTCCGCCAAGTTCATCAGTTGATTTAGTTTTGCTAAACCATTTGGGTTTTTTGCCGGCGCCGAGCGAGGCAACATTCGCTAGTATTTTGCCGCGGTAATATTCCATAATATCTATTTCGCCATTGGCAGGCCAGGCGCCACTTTCGCCTAAAGTCCAGAAAGCCGGCCATAAACCATCCGAAATATCTATTCTTCCCCTCATTTCGAAACGCCCATATTGGAAATGCTGTAAGCCCTTAGTAATTAAGCATGCTGAGGTATATTCAATAAATTTATTTTTCTTTCGCCAGTTGCCACTTCCCTCCTCGTACAAAGGATTAAGCTTTTGTTCTTTACGGGCCTCGATAATCAGGAGTCCGTTTTTGCAAAAAGCATTTTCAGGTTGATACCATTGCAATTCTTCATTTCGCACAAAACCTAGTTCATAGGTCCAGTTTTTAGCGTCTGGTACACCGTCTTTTTCAAATTCATCGGCCCAAACCAATTTGAAACCCTCCTTTTGATATTGTTGAGCTGAAACCAAAAATGTATTGAGCGTTAAGCACAAAGAAATCAGAAAAAGCATTTTCAATTTCATTACCAAACCGTTTATTTCGACAATTTATTAAGGATAGGTTTATCGATTGCTGTGATGATTTCCTGCCCGGGCTTTAACAGTTCAAAAACAGCTATTTCATTTTTGCCAACGTGTAACCATTCTTTAGGCACATAAAGTGTCTGTTGCGGCCCGATGGACCAATATTTACCAAGGTTATGCCCATTTACCCACACAATACCTTTGCCCCACTCCGTCATGTCTAAATAGGTATCGCCAACTTTTTCCAGATTAAATATGCCTTTACTGATAGATGGTGCTTCAGGAGCGTTTACAATTGCTTTTTTCGGAGCAATTGCTGAAATGTTGTTGAAGGGAAAACCGAACATTTGCCAGTTCTTGATTTCTTTCCCTGCGAAGATCACTTTTTCGGTTACACCTTTCTTGTTTTCGAGCAGGTATTTTCCATAATTGATTCTCCCCATATTTTCTACAAAGATGTCGAGCGTAACCTCCCCTTTCGGCAAATCTAATGTCAGGCTATCCAAAAGTACTCTTCTATCTAAAACGCCAACACGTTTTTGATTGATGAAAACCAAAGCAAAGTCGCGTAATTGTTTCACCTGCAGTAAACCCTTTCTGCCGCCAGATATTTTCGTTCTGTAAAGCACGTAACCATAATCTTGTTTTAGGTCTTCGAAAGTTAAAGGCTTCTCATTATTTACCCCAGCAGGAAGCACATTAAACAGATTTGACTTACTGATCAGCTTAAAAGGCTTGATGGAAATTGTAGGCTTTGGAGCTGGTATTGCAGGCAAAATTTCTCCTTTTGTCAGATGTTTCTCAATCACTGCCCGGAATTGTCTGAACTTCCCGGTGGCATTTCCAGCTTCATCAAGCGGTGCATCGTAGTCATAACTGCTGATTTGCGGCTCATATGGGGAAACATCCTTATAATTTGCGCCGTTCATGAAACCCCTTGTTGTACCGCCATGAAACATGTACATATTTATGGATATACCGGCGGCCAAAACAGCGTCTAATTTGCCAGTGTACTGTTCTGCGGGGACGGTATGGTGCGGTGCTCCCCACCAATCGAACCATGCAGGATACCACTCGGCGATAAAGTATGGCCCTTTTCCTTCGTGATGTTTATTGAGCATTGCTTTCACACGTTCCGGATCATCCTGACCATTTATAGCCGGAAGCAAGCCTGGCAAATACCCGTTTTTAATATCTGGTTCAGGGTCGCAGGTATATAAAAGCCCATCAAAACCTGCCTCAACAAACATTTTTCTGTTAATGTCTAAATAGTCCTTATCGGCCGCGTAAGAGCCATATTCGTTCTCAACCTGAACCATAAGTACATTGCCGCCATGGTTAACCTGCAACGGAGCAAGCTGCTTGCCAACCTCGTTTATGTATTTCTTGTATTCATTTAAGTATTGCGACTCTTTGCTGCGAACAACCAAACCTTTTTCCGTTTGCAACCAGTATGGGTACCCGCCAAATTCCCATTCAGCGCAAACATAAGGGCTCGGCCTTAAAATCACCCACAAACCCTCCTCTTTCGCAATTTTTACAAACTCAGCAATGTCGTTATTGCCCGAAAAATCGAATTTTCCTTTTTGAGGCTCGTGCAAATTCCAGAAAACATATGTGCCAATTGTGTTTAAGCCCATTGCCCTTGCCATTTTCATCCTTTCTCGCCATGCTTCTTTCGGCACTCTCGGATAGTGAATTTCTCCGGAAATGATTTGAAATGGCTTACCATCAAGCAAAAACTCGTTCTGACCAAGTTCAAAGCTGTGCTTTACTTGCTGACTAAAACCATTTACCGAGCAATAAAAGCACAGTATAAACAAAAGTATCTTTCTCATTTTTAATAGGTTTGGAACTTATGAAAGGCTGACACTAGGGCGGGCAATCCTCTATTAACAAATACTTCCGCAATTGCAGCTGTATTCTCAGTTATTTTTTTCTTTAAAATCTATTTGAAGACGCCAAGGTTCCATTTGTCTGACCATTCAATTTTTATTTTATTATCATCAAATTGTATCGGCAGCCATAAATAGCGGCCATCAATTGCGTTTTTAGGCTCCCATTTATCGGCCATGAAGATGAAGGCATCTTTTTTGCCCGGAGCGGGAAGGATGTAAGTACTCTGGCCGCCAAAAGTCTTATCAGCGCCAGGGCCTACGCAAGGGTTGCCCATATATGTCCAAGGGCCGAAAATAGAATTCGCTTTAAACCACCTCGCCGGATTTGGCGCCCATCCGGTACAACCAGAGCCAACCATATAATAAATCCCGTCTTTTTTAAAAATCGCCGGTGCCTCCGTTTGCTGGCCTACATAGATTCTGATAAATTTTCCGGTGTGGCCTAAATAATCTGGCGTCATCTCTGCCAAATGCAGGGTAAAATTTTCTTCTGATGAAAAAATATGGTAGGCTTTACCATCGTCATCAACGAAAACAGTCATGTCTCTGGCCATTTGACCACCCGGTAAATCGCGGCAGAAAAAGCCATCACTTTTGTTAGCTGGCTTGGCGCAATTCACTTTTTCGCTTTCTGGTGTTTGTGCTGTGTAAAACGGAAGCTTGTCTGCATTTGGGCGATAGCTTTTTACAAAAGTATAAGGTCCTGTGGCTTTATCGGCGGTAGCTACACCTGCTCGGGCAGCTTCGTAACCTTTGCCTAAAAGCTCCAAATGAAACCACATTACAAACTTCTTTGTTTTTTTGTTGTATACCACTTTAGGCCGTTCCAAAATACAACCCTTCGCAATGTCACTTTTTAAATCATCGGAGACTTTAAGCGCAATACCTTCATCTTTCCAGTTGTATAAATCTTTCGATGAATAACAATGAACACCTACTTGTGCGGTGTTTCCTTTCTCACCTTCGATTTTATGCTCGCCGAACCAATAGTATAAACCTTTGCTGTACACAATACCGCCGCCATGAGCGTTAATATGAACACCGTTGTTATCTTTCCAGATTTTGCCGGGATTGAAATCCTGATAAGTTTCCTGAGAAAAAACCTGGTTTTTTGCTATTAGCGTGAAAAACACGAAACTGATGACAAAGTAAAAACGATGAAACATATAAGCCTTAATATAGGGTAATAAATAAACGACAAGTCACAAAGGTGGGAATAAAATAATCGGGCCATCCGAAGACGACCCGAAAAACTAACCAAAATATTTACTAATAACCAGGGTTTTGAGTTAATACAGCATCTTTGTTCAACTGTATTTCGCTTAAAGGAATTGGCAATAATAAAGCCTTTGATGTCAAGCCGGTAATCGGTTTAGAGGCATCGTTCGAGTTTAAACGAAGTGCACGTTCTACAAGGGTTCCGGTTCGCATCAAGGTCATTCTCCTGTTTTCTTCGCCAATTAATTCCCTGGCTCTCTCATCTAAAATGAAATCTTTCGTCATTTCGGCGGCAGTAACCTGTGCAGCGTTCGCTCTGGTTCTTAACACGTTAATGGTTGTGGCTGCATCGCTCGTTTTACCCTGCGCAACCTGTGCTTCTGCAAGTAATAGATAAGTTTCTCCTAAACGCATCAAAATGAAATCCTTTATCATTGCATAACCAAAGGTATCGTTTGGGTCAAAAGCGCCCCATTTTGTTGTACTCGGGCAAATGTTAATTAACGTATCAGGACCAGTAAAAGGAACCTGCTTACCGAATCTTGCTGCGTAAGTAGGGTTTGGATCGTTATAATAATACCTTCTACGGATGTTGTATTGCGAATTACGAATGTCATTTCCTTTGTACAAACCGTACAGAACCCAATTACTTAAACGCAATCTGCCAATTGAGCGACCGCCCAACGAATCGGCTAAAGCCATACCGGCAATGTTATAATAAGCAGCGCCGAATACCCTTCTCTGTTGAGGACTATCGCTGATTCCACCAACAACACTTGCTGGGTTTTCCTGTTCTAATACCCAAATGGCTTCGGTATTGCCCTGCGCTCTTCTTTGATTGCCATACTGGAACATATCAGAATAATAATCGCCTGCCTGACTTGTTTTTACGCCGTAACGGTTTTTGATTAAACTAAATTTTCCGCTGCTAATGATAGCCTGCGCCTGTTGTTCTGCTAAATCAGGTTTGCCAATTCTCAGATAAACTTCAGCTAACAGTTGCATCGCCATAAATTTATTTGCCCTGGCATACATTTTACCTTTCGAATTTGTTTTAACGGCTTCGATATCAGGCAAATTTGCTACTGCATATTGTAAGTCGGCAACGATAAAATTATTTACATCGGCTATTGGAGCACGAACAAAATCCGTTTTCGGACCAGTTAATGCACGGGTGATTAAAGGAACGCCACCAAATAAAGTTGCCAGATTGTTGTATGCGTATGCTCTGAAAAATTTTGCTTCGGCATTTACAAGGCTTTTACCCTTTGTGCTTATTGTGGTAACGCTTGGGTTCTCAATTCCATCTACAATTATGTTGGTTAAATTAATCATGATGTAATTTCTATTCCAGGTACGTGCAGCGCCATTATCTGTTGGTGTTAGCGTTGCATAGTTGTAATATGGAATTTCGACACCTTGCTGGTTATTCGTTGCATTTGCAACATCAGTACCAACCTGCCAAACGCTTGGCCAGCCTTGCTGATCAGACCAGGTAAATAGAGTACTCGTGTGGTTGTACAAGCCAATTAATGATGCTTCAAATCCTAGTGAATCTGTTAGCGTAAGTGGCGTATATGATGAAAAAGGCTTCTCATCTAAAAATGCTTTTTTGCAGGATGAAAATGCTACAAACAGCACTGATAATGATGCAATTATGGTTATATATTTTTTCATGATGATTGTAAATTAACGTAATGAAACATTTAAACCCAATACGAAAGTTCTGGTTAAAGGATAATTGTTTGTCCAATCGCCTGAACCTCTTGAAGAATAATTATTTTCAGGATCCCAACCTATCCAGTTGGTAAAAGTGTACAAATTACGGCCACTGGCATAAACCGTTACGCCGCCAAGGTGAAGTTTATCCAATAGGCTCTGACTGAATACGTAGCTTAAAGTAACGTCTTTAATTCTCGTATAACTTGCATCAGATGCGTAGCCGTAGCCAAGTGTATTGTTGTATGATAATGCAGGCCTTGTCTGGCTCATGTTTTCTGCAGTCCAATACCCTATCTCAGCTGGTGTATTCCTTCTGCCTGTTTCATCACCATAGGTTAAATCCTGGTTGTTTTTCGTCATGCCCTGGGCCGTTTGTATAAAAACACTCAGGTTAACATTTTTGTAATGGAACGTATTGGTTAAACCACCCGTCCATTTTGGATCTATCTGACCTAAAATGGTCCTGTCATCTGCTGTAATTCTGCCGTCGCCATTTAAATCCGCAAATTTTAAGCTACCTGGTCTCGCTGTTGGGTCTTGTTTGGAAACATCTTCCCCGGTTTGCCAAACACCAGTCATTTGATAATCATAGATTACACGAATCGGTTTTCCCAAAAACCATCTGTTTCCCAAATCATCTTTACCATCACCATATAAATCGGTGATTTTATTTTTATTGGTTGCAAAAACGATGGCCGTTTCCCAACGGAAATCCTTGCCGGTAAAGTTTTGCGTGTTGATGCTAACTTCTAAACCTTTGTTAGTTGTTTTACCGATATTTTCTAACACCCTTGAGTATCCTGTAATAATTGGTAAACTTCTGTTTAAAAGCAAACCGCTGGTTTTATTCTGGTAAGCTTCAATAGAGCCAGTAATTCTGTTATTAAGAATACCAAAGTCTAACCCAATATTGGCCGTTTTGGTGGTTTCCCATTGTAAGGAAATATTGCCCAGGTTGTTTGGAACAACACCAATTGTACTTATCCCGTTAAAAGGATAGCGTACAGAACCATCTGTAGTAATGGTATTATAAACGCCAACTGCCTCGTTACCAGTTTTACCGTAAGATAACCTCAGTTTCAGATTGCTGAAAACTTTAGAGTTTTTCATAAAATCTTCGTTGATGATATTCCAGCCAACTGCCGCGGAAGGGAACACACCGTATTTGGTTGTATTTGCCCCAAAAACAGATGAACCATCTCTACGTGCGGTTAAAGTAAGGAGATATTTACTGTCGTATGAATAGAATAAACGGCCCATTTGCGAATTCAAGCCATATCTGTCGCGGTAAGAACCACTTGTTTGGGTTGCGCCGGCACCAATATTATCAAGTCCCAATTCATCATTTACAAAACCTACAGCACCAGCTGTGGTAGAATTGTATTTACGTTCCTGCGCACTGTACAAAGCCGTAAAATCGAAATGGTGTTTTTTAATGTCTTTAGAATATGTTAAGATGTTTTCGATGGTGTAGCTGTTTGTAGATGCGTTGAAACTACTTGCTGTACCATTTAAATCATTAGCCAAACGCCCGATATAACTTCCTCTTCTCTCGGGGAAGTAAGTATAGCCCGCATTTAACCTGAATTTTAAGCCGGTTAAAGCGCCAGGAAACTTAACTTCTGCATAGCCGTTTCCATTGATATTTGTGGTTCTGCTAATCTGCGTAGTTGTTAATCCAAGTAATGGGTTCGTGTATAACTGCTCCGGGTTCATAGGGTAAATTGCATACGTTCCGTTTGCATTATACTCCTGACCGTAAGGACTCATCGCTGTTGCGAACAACAAGTTTGCCCGGCCACCATCATAATTGTTGCTGGTTAAAAATAACGAAGTACCAACGGTTAAGAAACTTGTTACGTTAACATCAAGGTTAGAACGTAAACCAATACGTTTAAAATTATAGCCTTTAATTACGCCCTTTTGGTTTAGGTAATCGCCAGAGATAAAATATTTAACATCTTGAGAACCGCCTGAAATACCAACGTTATGATCCTGAATTACACCCTGTTGTGTTGCTTCTTTAACCCAATCGGTTGTTGTGCCGGCATTGTAAGCTGGTAGCTCACCAATGTTTGGTACAGGTCTTTGTTGCACCTGCCCGGTTTGCTTAAGAAAATCTGCGTATTTCTGTACGTATTCGGCGCCGCTTCTTGGCTCCAGAATATGCGCAAGGTTATCTATACCGGCATAACCGCTATAGCGAATCACCGGCTTACCCGCCGTACCTCGTTTTGTTGTAATTAAAATAACACCGTTTGAACCGTTTGTACCATAAATTGCGGTTGCACTTGCGTCTTTTAACACTTCAACAGATGCAATATCATTCGGATTAATGTCATTTAACGAACCACCTGTTTTACTCAGTGGCACACCATCTACAACAACGTATGGGCCGCTACCTGCGGTTATTGAATTTTGCCCTCTAATTAAAGCACTGGGCTGGCTGCCCGGAACTGAAGAAGTTGTTGTAACATTTACCCCTGCCACTGCACCCTCAATAGATTGCAAAACGTTGGTAACCGGTAGTTGCGACAACCTCGCCTTTGGTACTGAAACTACAGAACCCGTAACATCCGAACGTTTTTGTGTACCGTAACCGATAACAACAACATCATTAAGTGTTTTATCCGGCGCTTCGATAAGGTTTACATTAACCTGCATCTCATTACCAACTAAAACTGATTTACCGGTATAGCCGATAAACGTGTAAACAAGGGTTTCGCCTTTAACTGCGGCAATTTTGTAACGGCCGTTGCCATCAGAAATAGCAACTTTGGCAGTAGTTTGATTCTTAATCGTTGCACCGGGAATTGGAAGGCCCTTCGCATCGAGCACGGTGCCGGAAACTTCTGTAGTTCCTGTTTGAGCAAAAGCACTCATTGGCGTTATTTCTGCCAGCAGAAATATGACCAGTAAGGCAAGCACACACCTAAGTGGTGAAAGTAAATTTTTTTGCATAATGATGATTTGGTTAGTTAGTTATTGAGTAATTAATTTGGCTTGTATAAAAAGTTTTTGAAAGTCTATTTTTCAAAAACATCATGGCTTGAACGAGCTGTTTGCTCAAAGCTTCTTGTAGTTTTCATCTATATATATTTGGTTTAAACAAATTAACTACAAAATCAGCCTTCGGCGTGAGGGGTAATACGGTAATTAATAGGGGTTAAATTCTTACAAATTGCTCAAAAAACCTTATTTCAGGCGAATTCAACAAATCCTCAATGCAATTAAACGTAAAATGTACGTTTATTTTTTTAAAGCAAAAAATCTCCCGGTTGGTTGGCTAAAAAAAACCAAACACTTACCTCAAATCTGCACTATGGTCGTTAGGGAAATCTTCTCCTGCCCATATTTTTTGCGAACTCCACTTAGCTGCCGGATTAGCCCAAAATGCATCAGTTGAGGGTAAGCCCAGAGGCAGGAAAATATTGGTGCAAATGTATGGACTGCCCTGATTGTTATAAAAATCTCCCAAATCAGGTTGCGAACCATATAAGCCGATGGTTAGCCAGCCATTTTTGTAAGTTGTCGGGCTTTCTAAAGTTTTTCTAATGACTGCGGTTAAAGCGCAACGCACCTGCTCCGGACTTAATTGTTTCGGCAAAGCCTTTCTAAAAGCCATATCTGCCAAATGATGAAAAGCGCCGCCACGATAAACAATTGAGCGCCCTGTGGCCGGGTAAGTTCCATCTGTATTTATTAAACGTTCCTGAATAATGGCATAACGCTCGTTCCTTTTCTTCACTTTTTCGAACATGCTGTTGTAATCTTTAACCTTGCTGCCGATAATGCTCGAAATGGTGGCCAGATAAGGATGAATTACATAGCTGTTGTAATAGTCAAAAGCATACGTACTGCCATCTTTGTACATACCATCGCCCACGTACCATTGCTCCATTTGCTGCAAAGCGTAATCAACACGCATCGGGTCCCAGGCGTAGCCAAACTTGGCAAGAAAAGCTTCATTCATTGCAGAAAATAGCAACCAGTTCGAAAAAACGGGCTTAAATCTCCGGGTAGTCACAATAGATTTCATCATCAATTCCTGATTTTTCTTATCGAGATTTTCCCAAAGCCAAGGCGCACGAATAAATGCCAGCGCTACATATGATGCATCAACGAGCTGTTGTCCGCCAATATCGTAATTCATGAAATCTTTGGCATTTGAATCCAATGAGTTTTTCAATCCCTGAATAACCCAGGCTCGGTATTGCTTTCTTAAAGCCACTTCAGCAGCATCGCCACCTTCAAGTTGTAACCATGGCGCAATTCCACTTAAAACCCTGCCTAAAACCTCAACATACTGTACTTTAATGCGGTGCTCTTTATTATCTATATGGATAGAAGTAACCTGAGGCATATTTATTCTCAAGCTATCTTTTGCCAGATTATACAAAACAGGCTTTACCATTTTGTCCATTTGCTGAAGCCAAAACTGCCTGTCGCTTACTGCAGCGGGCTGTTTATTTGTTTTCTTCTTCTGCCCGAAAGCTGATGGAGTAATAACAGCAATGGTAACAAGGCATACCAAAAGCTTTTTAATTATAATTTTCATATCGATAATCTTTTTTTACTTTTTTAAGTATCTGTACATTTCGCAGTTGGCCAAGAGAAAAGCACCCACGCCAAAATTTGCGGTTGAGTTTGCATCTACAATCTGCCCCGGAATTGCTTTTTCTCCAATCGGCTGCACATAACCCACTTTACCAGTTTCCTGCAACGCTGTTTTTGTTAAATAAACCCAGCCTTTTAGCGCAGCCGGGAAATAGGTTTTCTTACTTAAATATCCGTTATTAATTCCCCAGAGTATACCATAAGTAAAAAATGCTGTTCCGCTGGTTTCGGGTCCGGGTGCATGGTCCGCATCAAGCATACTTCGGGTCCAGTAGCCTTCTTGTTGCTGGCTTTTGTGTATGGCCTCTGCCATACCTTTAAATTTCGCAATGTATTCGTTTCTGTGTTTATCACTTTTTGGGAGGTCTTTAAGCACTTTCGCCAAGCCGGCGAAAACCCAACCATCGCCCCTGGCCCAAAAATCCTTTTTGCCATTTACACTCTTGTGTTGCGGATACACATATTTTGCGTCGCGATAATACAGTTTTGCTTCGCTATCGTACATAATGCTATTGGCATAGCTAAAATAATCATAAAGCTTATCCAGATATTTTTGATTGCCGGTTGTTTTATAAAGTTTTGTCATAACAGGCATCACCATATACAAACCATCTGCCCACCACCAATAATCGTTTTGGCTGGTACTCATTTCAAACTCCATAACCTCTTTAGCCCGGGCAATTTTATAGGCTTCGGGTTTTAAATGGTACAAATCGATATAAGTTTGAAAACATATCTGCCAATCGCCGAACAAAACGTGGTCGTCAGTTTCTCCATACTTGTATTTCCAATCACTTTTATTCGTAGATTTTGCACCCATCCACTGATTATGACTTGCCCAATCTTCTGAATATTTGAGATAGCTTTCGTTCTTCGTGAGGGCGACAACCTCCATATTTCCGGTATGGTATGCAGCATTGTCCCAAAAAGACCGAACCTGAGGCTTATTGTTTGTTTGCCAATATGTATTCGCTTTGTTGATGATGCCCAGAACGTCTTTTTTTAAGGGCAATTTTTGCGCATTCACCGTTCCTGTTATAAAAAATACCATCAGGAAACTAAAATAGATTTGCTTTCTCATTATTTAACAGGTTTTATTCCCTTTAAGGTTGGTGTCACTTTTTTGATGTTTCCATCGGCGTCAAATTCCAGCTTATCGATGCAAACTTCACGGTTGTAGCCAGCAGCATCGCCCATTGTTATGCCTTTTGGCCGTGTAAAGCGATGGTAAACAATATACCATTCATCCTTTCCGGGAATTTGGATTACGCTGTTGTGTCCGGTTCCGTAAATACCATGTTGCGCATCTTTTGCCAGAATCAAATTATTTTCGGAAACAGCTATTTTTCCTGTAGGCGAATCTGATGTGCCATATTTTACCCGATAGTTTTCGCTTCGTGTATCATCTTCAGACCACAAAAAATAATATTTACCGTTGCGATAAAACACCTCGGTACCTTCTCTAAAATCTTTACCGGGTGTAATCACTTTTATCAAATTTGTATCAATTGAAACCATGTCCGGATTCAATGGTGCAACCGCCATGTAGCCATTTCCCCAATACAAATAACTTTTACCTGTTTTTGGATCCGTAAAAACATCCGGATCTATCTCTTGTCCGCCTTTAACGCCTAAAGGTTTTGTAGCGATTAGCGCCTTCCCGCTATCTTTAAATGGCCCTTGCGGGTTGTCTGCGACAGCAACACCAACCTTCTGCGCCGCTGTGAAATAATAGAAATATTTATATTCTCCGTTTAACTTCTTCTCCGCAATAGTTGGCGCCCAGGCATTTCTCTTAGCCCAGCTTACATCTTTTGGCAAATCGAGTATTATCCCTTCATCTTTCCAGTTTACTAAATCAGTTGAAGAAAAACTTTTGAAATAATTACCGCTCCAGCCCGTAAAGCCATCGCTTGTTGGGTACAGATAGTATTTTTTGGTTTTGTTGGAGAATAATATTTCGGGGTCAGCGTAGTAACCTTTCAAAACAGGATTGTTATTTACTTTTACATCTACATGGTAGGCAACCGGTTGTTTGCCAGCAACCGTAATGGTTATTTTTTTGGGTCCGCCAGAAAAATCCAGCTTACCTTTTGGCGCAATCATCACACCAGGATAATCCGCAAATTCCGGGTCGAAGGCTTTTAAGTTTGTGCCATATTCAACCGGAAGGAAAAGTGTTTTGCTACTGGTTTCTAAAACAATATTATGCTGTTTGATGAATTTAGACTTGGCAGATTTCAAAACAGATTCTGCACTGTACCACTTCGCTACCAATCGTTCCATTTCAGCTTGTGTTATAGGTAAAACCGTTCCATGCCTCGGATGAAAGTCCATTGAAACGTCCTGGTCTACCACTTTAAAGCTTTTTAAGTCCTTGCTTCGCGTAAACTGATATTTCCCTTTCATGTAAACATCATACATCAGGATATAGTCATCACTGTTATTTAACTTAAATACTCCTGCCCCTTCTACAGCTTCTGTGGTTTGCTGAAGGTATTTATCTTCCAGCTTATAGCCCTCCGTTAACTTATTAGATACCGCCTTTTTGATACCGTTTCCATTGCCTTCGGTTTTAAAAAACAAATTGTATTTTCCGTTATGGTAAATGATATCTCCATCGATGCAAGAGCCGTTTGTAGGACTAAAAAACAACTGTTTGGGTTCAGTTTCCAAATCTGTAAAATCGGCATTGGCGTAGACGTAATATATTTTATCAGGCGCTGTGCCATGTTTCATAGACCAGTAAACCATATACTTCTTTTTTACATTATCGTAGATAGTTTGTGGAGCCCAAACGCGTAGCAGCGTTTCATTACCCGGAAACCGATTTTGAATATTGACAACGGATGAAGACCAGTTTATTAAATCTTTCGACTTTAACAAAACCATAGCCCGGTTAGAATCCCAGCCTTTCGCCGAAACCATATCGGTAACGACCATATAAAAAGTTTTTCCATCAGCGCCACGCAAAATGTGCGGATCGCGAACACCTCCTGTTGAGCTTATTTTTTGCGAGGAAATTATTGGTTCATCATTGTTTAGTGCATTAAAACTGTATCCGTTTTTACTTAACGCATAATGAATCGCTTCCTCTTTTTTATCGTTACCGGTAAAATACACAAACAAATAACCAGCATTTTTTTGTGTAGCCGTTTTAATTGTTTGCGCAATCAGTTTGGTTGAAAACAAGCCCATGCAAATGCACAAACAAGTTATGATTATAAGCTGCGTTTTTATGTTAAAGTTCTTCATGCTACTTTTTAAATTTTGGTACCCATTGCAAAACCTTAACTGCTGTCGGTTTTGATTCGGCTTTCCCCTCGCCATCTACCTGTATTACATTTTGCAAATAAAGGTTTAGTATTTTTTTATCTTTCCAAAGCGCTGTATCGTAGCTTGGTTCCCAATCGCCTACGCTTTTATGGGTTAAATCTTCTATCTCCCAATTATTTCCTGCAATATTTTTATTTATCGCGATTGAAGCTTTGCTGCCACGTTCCTCATCTCTGAATATAATTCCGGCAGCATATTGCTTACCATTGGGCCAAACGATAATCTGCGGCCTGGAAATCGGAATTTTCTTCGTGCCACCACCGCTTAAGCTAAATGCAGTTTTTCTGAAAGTCAACGCATTCACCTTCCAGCCATTTCCGTTGTTAAAAACGATATGATATTGCGGAATTTCGCTCGGCAAGTCTCGCCAATAACCGGCAATAGAAACGTTACCCTCGGCATCGGCATACATCGAAGTCTGGTTTATCAATTCACTTTTTTGCGGAATTTTTAAGGCGTATTCGGCATTGGATTCAACAATTGGAAGACGATACTTTTCTCCTGTAGATTTTTGCCAGGTAAGGCCACCGTCTAAAGATTTCGCATAACAAAGGTCGTGGTTGCTGGCTACATCAGGGCTTTCCCGCCAAACCCACGACAAATGAATTGCACCAGCCTTGTCAATAGCGACCTGCCAATAGGCATTTCGTTTGCCCTCGCCATCAATCATGCCATCCTGAATGCGTTTCCAGGTTTTGCTTTTTGTACTGTAACGATTGATCATCAAATTACCATTACCAGAGCCGCCGTCGCGGTAAAAGAAAAGCAAATCTCCATCCGGAAGCTTATAAAATTCGGGGTAGCTAACCTTATTTTCCTTGCTTGAAACCATTTCCGACTTTTCTCCAAGCTGTAACGATGCCGGCGCAAGTCCCTTTGCATAATTTAAATTGTTGTTATGCTGCCCCCAGGCCACATGCACAAAGCCAGCCCCGTCAACAATTATACTGATTGATTTATGCGCATCGGTTGCGTCGCCTTTGTATTGTGTTTGTTTTACTTGCCAAATGTTAGAACCGGTTTTTCGCTTCGCTAAAACAACAAACTGCCCGACATCATAATACGCGGCGTATTGAAAATTTTGGAAAGTAACCAGCGAGTTTTTACGAAAAATAACGGCATTTACTGAATTCTTAGACCAACCATTTGTCGAAATGGTGCTGCTACTCGGCGTTTGTGCGCTAAGCGAACAAACTTTAAATAATGAAAGACATAGCAAAAAACCCAGGGCAAAGTGGCACTTATAATTTTCGGTTATCAAATTGATATATTTGGTTAGTCGAAGTACCGAAAATCTCACTATTTGTTTAGGGGGCAAACTCATATTAAAAGGGGGGCGATTTAATAATCCACAAAGAGGTTTAAGTCTTGCGGGCCGATAATTATTGTATTAAAAAGTTATGGCTACTTTAGCAACCGTATCTCATAGATGTTTGGAATTGTAGAATTTGACGCCGCTACAAACTTCAGTTCCATTTCAACAGCTAATAATGTTTTCGGGATATTAATTTCCGAAACATAAAAATCGTTTCCACTGGTTCCATCAATGTTAACTTTTTGCAAAAGTTTATCGTTAATAAAGACTGAAAATGTTTTATTTCTTTCATTGCCATGAAGTGTAAATGACAGTTTTGTGGCTGCTAAATCTTTATCTTTAAGGCGATAACTAAACCAGCTTTTACCATTCCTAAAATGGCGCTCGTGGAAGGTGCCGTTATCGGTTTGCTCACCTTTAAAGCCATGGTCTGTTTCCGGTTGCTGCTCGCCAGTGTTAATCAAATCGACCGTTGCAAGCTCCAGTTTGATTTTCTCCTTTTCATACAAATTCATGCTCTTTATCCGCTCCGGTAAATGCGCAAAATCCGTATAAGGCCAATAAATTACGTATCGTTTTTCATTAAGCATATAAAACGGAACCAGTTTTAGATTCTTATATTTTGGTTGATAGATTAGCGTTGAAGCACTGAAATTCATATTTTTCGACTGTTCGGGGTGTACATTTTGAGCCAGCGTAGCCATATTGCCAACGAGGAGTGGCGCTTCATTTAAAGGCAGTAATGCACCACTGGCAATATGCCCCATTCTGCTACCGTCTGCAAACAAATTAGGTTCGCTTAACGTATCAAGTTCTGCCGCCAAAACGATAGGTCCGCGGGTAAAAGCGACCCAATCAGAGCCATCAGGCAGGAAATTAGCTTTTGTGTGCATGGGTAGTTTAAGCTCGATAACATCTCCGGTTTTCCACAATCTATTTAGTTTTATATATCCCGATTCATCATTGGCAGCAAGTTGAAGTTTACGATTTACATAAATCTTCATTTCATTGTTAACTACCCATGAAGGTTTGCGAAAATAAATATTGAAACGGCTATTCTTTTTGAGCTTTAGTGTTAAGCTTGTGGTTTCCTGAGTTGGGAAATTTGTTTCCTGAATGATTGAAACGCCCTTTTCCTTCCAGTTCAAAACAGACGGAACGAATAAGTTCACGAAAATATCGTTTGCACTATGACTGTAAATTAACTCGCCATATTTGCCATGGTTTTCAATACCTGAGCCTACACAACACCAAAAGCTCTCCTGTGAACGCGAATAAGTTCTATAATGCCCAGGCCTAATCGGTGTAAAATATACAAATCCGCCTTCGGGATTTTGGGAGCTTAAAATATGATTATACAGAGTTTGCTCGTAATAATCGATATATTTTGATGAGGGCTGCGAAAGAAAAAGCTGCTTTGTAAGCTTCAACATATTATAAGAGTTGCAGGTTTCCGGCCCTTCCCTTGATTCTATCATCGATGAAAAGTCATCAGAAGGATTGAAATGTTCGCGAACGCTATTGCCGCCAATCACGACAGTTCTATTATTAACCACGGTATTCCAAAAAAAGGCGGCGGCGTTTTCCATTGTTGTATCCTTCCCTGCAATTCCTATTTGTTCGTAACCGATAACTTTCGGAATTTGAGTATTAGCATGCAGACCATTTAAAGCGTCTGTTTTGTTCAACAATGGCTTTAAAAGGGTCTTATCCGAAAATTGCCGAGCCAGTACAAGGTACTTCTTGTTACCGGTTATGGAATAAACATTTGCAAAAACTTCGTTTAAGCCACCGTGTTCACTTTTAAGCATTTGCTGTATTTGCTCGTCCGATAATGTTGAAACCAGATTTAAACACCAATCCGTTAAGCCAATTAAAATCGCTTTTGCCTGCATATTGCCTGCAACAGCATAAGCATCGTACAGGCCCGAAAAAATTTTATGGATGTTGTAGAGCGGCACCCATTTATCATTCAAAGAAAATGAGGAAGCCCTGATATTGCCAGCTTTGATTTCAGTCCACATCTTTTTGCCGCCGGGAATGCCAGATACATATCCATCACCATTTGCCGTCTGACACCGTTTTAATTCCGAAATCATGTAATCAAGCCTGCCCTTAATTTCCGCATTTTTTGTTGCAGCGTACATAAATGACAGCGCCGAGAGGTAATGGCCGGCCATATGCCCATCCAGTCCGGTATTTTCCCAGTTACCGTATGATTCTGCCTTGGCCTTTAAACCGGCTTCGCGTAAATATGGCGCCAATAGCCTGTCTGGATTAAGTTCCAGTATGTATTTTAAGTCGGTTTGCTGGGCATTTTTGAAAAGCCCCGGACCAAGCCTAACCTCAGTTAAGCTGAAGGCCTGTAATCTTTGTTGCGCAAAGGCGCTAATCGTAAGACTAAAAAATAAGAAAATGGTTAAAATCGGCCTCATAATTATTTCAGTATCGGGATGATGTGATAATTTCCCATTTGCTACACTTTGTGTTTTTCATTTACGAATAACCATAAATTGTCTGTTTAATAAAAGGTGTTAATGAACAATTTGCGGGGGGCATTCGGGTAAATTGTACCTATTTTATGCTGTTAAACCATTGCGCTTATGTTATAGTATTTGTGAAAAGTTTTTCTGTGCTTTTTTACGAACTCCGACGGCGTAAGTTTAAACAGCTTCTGAAATTGTTCACGAAAATATTTAATGTCATTTATTCCGACTCTAAAAGCCGCTTCATTGATGTTCAAATTGGTATTTATCAATAGTTCAGCCGCTTTTCTTAACCTTATAAAGCGAACAAAACCATTTACAGACTGGCCAGAAGTAGCCTTAATTTTTTTATATAAATTTGAATGACTCATGCCCAACTCTGCAGCCAGCGCTTTAACGCTAAAATTATCTTCGCTCAGGTTATTTTCAATTATGGTAATGCATTTCAATAGAAATCCTTTGTCCTCCTGCGATACCTTATGCGTGTCGGATTTTAGCGTAATTTCATTGTAGAAATAGGATTGCAAATTAGTACGATTTTTTATTATACCGTTAATCTTTGCTGTAAATAGCTCTTTATCAAAAGGTTTACTAATAAAATCATAAGCGCCGACTTCAATTCCTTTCAGGCGGATCTCAGCATTTGGGTCGGCGGTTAGAAGTATCACAGGGATATGGCTCAAAGCGCTGTCATCTTTAATGGCCTTGCAGAGTTCTATGCCATTCATCCCGTCCATATTTACATCAGAAATCACAACATCAGGCAAAAATTCCCTGCAACTGTTTAAGCCCTCAATGCCATTGGTTGCCTTATAAATTTTAAAATTATCCTGGAAAATCTGTTTTATGTAGTCGATAATTTCCGTGTTGTCGTCTACTACGAGAATGGAATTCAAATCAGAAATTAGAAGTTCGAGGTTACCAATACCATTCTTGTTATATAGTTCATCTTCCTGTTCTTCCTGGGCAATTAATTCGTTAACATAAGTAAGTTCGTTTTCAATCCCCCGATTTTCGATGTACTCGGTTTTTTCGCCGACAGGCATTTTTATGATGAAACTGGTACCCTTTCCTTTTTCGGATTGAAATGAAATTTTTCCCTTGTGCAGTTCTACGAAGTTTTTTACAAGATACAATCCAATGCCGAAGCCCATTTTAAGAGATTCTTTGCTCATTACCTTATAAAATTTGTCGAATAGCTTTTCGCCTATACCTTCCGGAATCCCTGGACCGTTGTCGCTAACTTCAATAGTAACCTCATCAAAGCTGCTCACTATTTTGAAGTTCACAAAACCGCCTTTTGGCGTAAACTTTAACGCGTTCGAAAGCAGGTTGAAGAAAACGATTTCGAGTTTATCCCTATCGCCATAAATGTTAATCTCCTCGCTATCGCATTCAAAAGTGTAACTAATGTTGTTATTTTTGGCGAGATAGCTGAAGCAGAGAAAAATTTCCTGAGCAAACTTAAACAGGTTAATCTGAACGATATTGAGCGTATCGTTCTCACTTTCAGTTTTCCTGAACAATAGTAACTGGTCGACCAAACTTAGCAATCGCCGCGAATTCCGGTAAACAACATTTAAATCTTTCTTTTCCTGCCCCGACTCCTTGCTGTTTAAAATATCCTTAATTGGGTTTACAATTAATGTTAAAGGCGTTCTCAACTCGTGCGATATATTTGTAAAGAAATTGAGTTTTTTCTCGTTCAAATCTTTCTCACGCTCCATTTTCAAATTAGTAATCTCTACTTCGTGTTTTAGATTTCGCTGTCTGTTCCGATAAGTTTGAACGAGGTAATAGGCACCCGAAAATAGCAATAAATACAGTACGTAAGCCCACCAGCTTCTATACCAGGGCGGTAAAATTGTGATTGAAATTATCCTTTCATTATTACTCCAGGCACCTTCCGTATCGGTACTTTTTATGTGCAACTTGTATTCGCCTTCATTTAAACGTGAGTAGTAGGCTGTATTTAACTTATTTACATAGTTCCAGTTTCTATCCCAGCCCTCAAGAAAATAGGCATAAGAAATCTGTTCCTGGAAAGAAAATTCAACTGCCGCATAATTGACAGAAATTACTGCCGAATTGTAGGGAATTTCTATTTTCTTAAGGTTGACAATCGAAGTATTTTTGTAGCTGGAATCCTCATCAAGTGGTACATTATTTATTCTAAAATCGGTAATTACGATTTTCGGAATGCGCCTGTTTTCTTTAATACTATCAGGATAAAATAAGTTAAACCCATTAATACCGCCAAATAGAAAAGCGCCGTCTTTTAACTTTAAAGCCGCATTGTAGTTAAACTGATTGCTTTGCAAGCCATCAGAAGTATAATAATTTTTAAATTTCTTTGCCTTTAAATCGAATTTAGATAAACCGTTGTAAGTGCTGCACCATAAGTTATCATTATCGTCGACTAGGATATTCAAAATTGAGCTGTTGGGCAAACCATCGCTTTGAATGTATCGCTTTATCTTTTGCGAAGTTTTATTAAACTCAATTAAACCGCCACCCTCCGTGCCAATCCAAAGCTGATGTTTAGAATCCTCGTTGATTGTTCTTATTGCCTGGTTGATTTTGACAAAGCGATGCCTCCTGTTTATCGGGTCAATTTTGATGAGTTGTGTGTAATTTCCGGCCCATAAGTTTCCCTCGGCATCTTGAAAAATAGCATGAATATCCTTCAAACCATTATCGAAAAGTTCAAATTTATCGGCGCTTTTGTTATATCGATACAGTGCCCCGCCCCGGGTTGTTCCAGCCCATATATTGCCGCTACGGTCTTGATAGAGTTTCCAGATATTTACATCATCAACACCTTTAACGCTGTTATAACACCGGTAATGAATGAACTGTTGACTGTTTTTATCGAATCGGTCTATCCCACCGCTAAAGCTCGAAATCCAAACCCTGTTACCAGAATCGTTTAAAATACTGGTAATGAAATTACTTGTAATGGAATTCGGACTTTCGGTTTTAACGTAGTTTGTAAACGTATTCTTTTTTCTGTTCCATAAGCTTAAACCGCCTCCATCGGTGCCAATCCAAATGTTGTGCTGCTCATCTTCGCTAAAGGAGAGTACAAAATTATTTACCAGCGAATTTCGGTTAAGTGGATCTCGTTTAATGCTTTGAAATTGCGTACTCTGCGGGTCGATGATGTTAATTCCGCCACGTAAGGTCGCAATCCACTTCCTGGCTTCCCTATCTTCGAACACCTGTGCAACGGAATTGCTGCTGAGCAAACCCTTTTCTTTTGCGGCAGCCAAACGGCTTACAGTATTGTTTTTAGTATCGAAGGTTACCACGCCATTGCCATCGGTTGATATCCAAAGTCTTTCCTTTTTATCTAACATCAGATGCATGATGTTATCCCTTTCGACATATTTTGCAGGCCTTTTTAGTATATCACTTGTTTTATCAAACTGATACAACCCCTGCTCAGTTCCAATCCAAAGAAAATCCCTGGAGCCGTTTATAATGCTTGTAACGTTTTCTAATCCGCCTTTTACAAAAATTATTTCTGAAGCGGCAGCATCATATCTGCACAGTCCAAAGTCTTTTATAAACAACCATAAAACCTGTTTATCATCAACACACAAGGCTTTAACGGTATAATTTTTCCTTTTTTTGAAGGTAATCCTTTTCGCGATAGCAGCACTTTTTTTAAGCTCAAAAAGTCCATTTTCATCGGTAGCAACAAATACAGTTGATGCAGCGTTTGCTGCTATTGATGTAACTGAAGCCGTTAATAAAAATTTTTTTGTGCTTTCTTCATAGTAAAACTGATGAAATTTTGAATCAGCATAGCTGTAAAACGACGCACCTTTTTGCGTACCAACCCAGATTCTATCGAGGTTATCGCCATTTAAAACTAAAATGTGGTTATTTATCAGCGTGTTACTTTTGCCCCAATTGTTCCTGAAAACTTTGAAATTGTAGCCATCATATCGGTTTAAACCATCGTAGGTACCGGCCCACATAAAGCCAAAACGATCGAGATAAAGGGAATTGACAATGTTATTTGACAGCCCGTTTTCTACACCAAGATATTTCAGGGATGATGAGGCTATTTGCGAAAAACAGCTGAAGACGCTGAAGAGCAAACCGGCCACAAAGCAAAGAGAAGCCTTTATATTAGGGTGCATAAGGTTTAAGGCGGACTATATTTGGTATGAACGAAGATACAATTTTTCGTGCATTGAGTTATAACAGGCGTGGTCTTCTAACGATATGAGCCTACCGTTGTCGCGATTATGCACCGCTGTAGCTCACTTTGCTCACATTGTTATAGGTATCAATGTACGCCCGTGGCGATTGCCCTATGATGCTTTTGAAAACCCGGTTGAAGTTAGTTATGCTGTTGAACCCCGCTTTGTAAGCCACGCCGGAAATACAATCGGCTTTGGCCCCCGATATCAGGCTTTTACAGGCATCGTTAATGCGAACTTCGTTTAAAAACGAAACAAAAGTATGTCCTGTGTGCTTTTTAAAATACCTGCAAAATGCTTGCGGCGTCATAAAAGCGGCGTTTGCAACATCTTCCAAAGATATTTGACTGTTATAATTTTCGGTAATAAAATTGATGATTTTGCTGAGGCGCATACCTTCGTTTTCACTTACGTTTGATGAGTACATATCGGAACAAAGTGGCAAAATATTTTCATTTAAAGCCTGCAAGCTATTAATGAGTTTAAGAAAGTTGAAGAGCACATCAGAACCCGATGCTTTGTGAACATCAAACATACGCCTGATAATTTCTTTTGTAAAGGCGTCAGGTATTTTAAAACCATGTTTATTCTTCTGAAGATAAGCGCTGGCCAGTTTCATTTCGGGTAAGCCGAACAAGGCATTTAAAATTCCGGCAGAGTTGAAGTAAACCGAGCAAGCCCTCACTGTCTTTTCTTCATCGTTGGAAAAATATTCTGGGTTACTTTTAAAAAGATGTGGCAGCTTAGCCCCTATCAAGAAAACATCGCCAGAACGAAAAGGATGCATGTCATTACCGGCAATTAGCGTTCCTTCTCCTTTTTCGATGAAGGTAATCTGCCACTCATCGTGCCTGTGAAGATACTGATAGAAGAACGGAAGTTCAATATGCTCTGATATTACACTTTTGTCATCAGGAACAAGCATCGTAAATGGTAGTACCTTCATTGTTTGCTTAGTTTAGAGTTGTTTGATTTGCAAAAACAATGTAAGAATATTAACCCATAAAGAACAATAAAACCTCGATAGGGTTAAAATACGGTCAATAACTGATAATATTTGACGAGATGATTGGCTCTAATTTGGCGCTAACTCATTGTTAAACGGTTATTTACGGCTACCTAACAGCGAAAGCATTGGTTTCAATCTCCGTTGTTTGTCCGGAAATGATCTGACTTACCAGCAGCCCGGTCGCCGGACCTAAGCTTAGACCCATCATACCATGACCTGTTGCTACAATAAGATTTTGCTTTTGCGTACTCCGCCCGATGTACGGTAATCCATCGGGAGAAGACGGTCGGAAACCATACCAGATTTTATCTTCGGTTGGAATTTCGGGCTTTAAATCAGGAAAATATTTCGGAACAGACTCAACAATACCTTTAACACGTTGCATATTTATCCTGGTATTTATTTTATCGAGTTCCATTGTACCACCGTACCTGATGTTGCCATTCATCGGTGTGATGGCCACTCTTGCCTCACACAGCAGAGCCGGTATTGAAATCCGATTCTTGGGCTCGGGTTCCATAAAAGAATAGCCTTTTCCGGGCATCAACGAAATTTTTAAATTCATCATTTTCGCTATTGCTGGAGACCATGAGCCTGTAGCCAGAACATATTCGTCTGCTTCCCAAACTTCCTTACCCGTAAAAACTTTAGTAATGGAATTACTTTCCGATTCAATTTTATCAACCTCTTTATTTCTTACAATCTTTACGTCATTCTTTTCAAGATAATAAATCAGGTCGCACATCAGTTTACCCGGATAAAGGTGTGCATCACAACGATAATGAACAGCACCTAAAACATCTAATTCTAAATCTGGCTGCAGCGCTTTGCAGGCGGCTAGGTCTAGTACAGCCATATCCAAGCCTAATTCATTAGCCTTTTCGGCCAAATGTGCTTCTTCTTCGCCCGCCTTTTCGGTTTTGTAGAAAGCCAGAATGCCTTTGTTTGTAAGTTCGAAGTTAAAGCCGGGCTCTTTGGATAAATCCTCGTATAGTTTTTTACTCAGCAAGGATAAGTCGCGTAAGGGCTCGGCCGCTTGCGCTACGTGCCTGGCGGTTGCGTGCTTCATAAATTTCAATCCCCAGCTAACAAGATTCAAATTTAAACCCGGGCGCACATAAAACGGGCTCTTACTATCAAACATCCACCTAATGCCCTGGCTAATCATACCTGGGGCAGCCAGCGGCACAAAATGACTCGGCACAATCATCCCCGCATTGCCAAAAGAACAGTTGTCGACAATGTCGCCCTTATCCAAAATAGTAACCTGAAAACCTCGTTTGTGCAGGTAATAAGCAGAACTTAAACCAACAATCCCACCACCAATAATTAAAACTTTCGACATTCTTTTTTATGCTTTGAGATTGACATACCAATCATTTTTTTTTATTTATGCTAGATAACCTGAAAGCCGTAAGCGTATGGGTCATCCTCTGCATCAATTTTAATCGTGTTATAGCCGAAAACTTTCGCCCAACCTTCCACACTCGGAATAATTGCTTTAAAACCATTTAAATCAACTTCTTCCTCTACCCGACCTGTAAATTTGCTCCCGATAAAACTCTCATGGATAAAATCCTCGCCTTTTTTTAGCTTGCCTTTGGCGTACCATTGCGCCATTCGGGCTGATGTTCCGGTTCCACACGGCGACCTGTCTATCGCTTTATCGCCATAAAATACAGCATTGCGGGCGGTCGAAGTTGGATCTAGTGTTTTGCCTGTCCAAAGCACATGGCTACAGCCGTTTATCGTTTCATCAAGTGGATGAACAAAAGTATATTTCTCGTTGATGCGCTTTCTAATGATTTGGCTCCAGGTAATCAGCTGTGAGGCTGTAAAATTCTCCAGGCCGGCAAAATTTGGCTGAGGATCGACTATTGCGTAAAAGTTGCCTCCATAAGCCACATCGAAAGTTAGCAGACCTAAATCCGGGCAATCTATTTCCAGATTTTCGGCGGCGAGGTACGATGGAACATTCTTTAACTTTACCGATTTAACTTTATTTCCTTCTTGCTTATACTCTATTAAAACCAGGCCTGCGGGCGCTTCCATACGGATAATTCCTGGAATTTTTGGTTTGATAAGTCCTTCTTCTATAGCGATGGTGATGGTTCCTATGGTGCCATGGCCGCACATTGGAAGGCAGCCACTGGTTTCGATAAACAAAACAGCAACATCATTTTCGGGGTTGTGAGGTGGATAAAGGATGCTTCCTGACATCATATCGTGACCACGAGGTTCGAACATTAAGCCGGTTCTAATCCAATCGAATTCCCTTAAAAAGTGCTGACGCTTTTCGCTCATATTCGAGCCTGTTAATTCAGGCCCGCCGCCTGCAACCAATCGTACCGGATTTCCGCAAGTATGTGCATCGACACAGAAAAAAGTTTTACTCATCTACTTTCGTTAGTTTCAGATTAACGGTTCTATAAATATTTAAAGGATTTCCGTCCTTTAACTCATCCGGTAACAATTCCTGTTGCCAATCCTGATATGCCAAAGGACGAACAAAACGATATATGGCCGCAGAACCTACCGAAGTGAAACGACTATCATTTGTTGCGGGAAAAGGCCCTCCATGTTGCATTGCAGCACAAACCTCAACGCCTGTTGGTACGCCATTTAAAATAAGTCGACCTGTTTTATCGGTTAATTTGTTTACTAAAGATTTATAATCTTTTAGCTCATCTGCACCTGCCATTAACGTAGCCGTTAACTGACCATCCAGACTTGAAATCACCGCTTCCAGTTCTGTTAAATTTTTGGCAACCACTAAAAGTGAGTAAGGACCGAAAATTTCTTCCCTGAATTTTGGATGCGCAATAAAATCGGCAGCACTGATTTCTGCAACCAAAGCCTGAGATTGATTTTGCAAATCTTTATCTTTTAGGGTTGAAATGCCCAGGATTGTTGCCTTATCATCATTTATAACCTCTGCAGCAAGTTTGTTGTAATTATGGGCAATGCCACCTGTAAGCATAGTTGCAGATGGAATTGCAGCTATCGCTTCTGACAATGTCTTTTTGAATGTTGTAAGCTCGGCCGATTCAATTGCCATCATTAAACCGGGGTTTGTGCAAAATTGCCCAGCGCCCAAAGTTATCGAAGCCGCATATTTTTTCGCCAGCTCGGCGGCCTGATGCTGCAGCGCCTGCGGTAAAAAAACAATTGGATTGATGCTGCCCATTTCCGCAAAAACAGGAATAGGCTGTTCACGTTCATCGGCCAGTTTTACCAGAGCCATGCCCCCTTTAAAAGAGCCGGTAAAAGTTACTGCCTTTGTTTGAGGGTGTTTTACCAGCGCAGCGCCGATTTCATAGCCATCATCATAAAGCATAGAGAATACGCCTTTGGGCATTTTTGTTTTTTCTACAGCGTTCAGAATTGCCGCAGCAACCAACGCACTCGTTCCATAGTGTGCCGGATGCGCTTTGACAACAACCGGGCAACCCGAAGCAAGTGCCGAAGCGGTATCGCCACCGGCTACTGAAAATGCAAGCGGAAAATTACTTGCTCCGAAAACAACAACAGGTCCAATCGGGATCATCATCCGCCGGATATCAGGCTTTGGCAAAGGTTGCCGCTCAGGCTGTGCCGTTTCAATTGTAGCATCAACCCACGAGCCTTCTGCAATTAAGTTGGCAAAAAGGCGAAGCTGCCCGGTGGTTCTACCTACCTCTCCCTGCAAGCGGGCCATGGGTAATCCACTTTCTGCTGATGCCCGTTTCACCAGTTCATCCGTTATCGCTGCAATCTCATCGGCAATTGTGTTTAAAAATGCCGCCTTTAAATCTTTATTTACACTTCTGTAAAGCTGAAAAGCTTCTGTAGCCGATGTTAGTGCATCATTTACAAGCTTTTCATTTGCTTTGAAAAAATCTCCATCTATCGCTACGCCTGTTGCAGGGTTAATTGCATGGAGGCTTTTCTCATTCGCATCTACATATTCTGAAGCGATTATATTTTTCCCGTTCATATTTTTGTTGAACTATTTTCCCCAACTGCCTTCGGGTAATTCCGGGCGAACAGCCAAAGCATCGTTAATAATTTTTAAAACTCTTTCACGCTCAGCACCCTGAATCGGCAATCTTGGGGCACGAACAGTTTCAGTACCAAGGCCTGTAGCTACTTCGGCAAGTTTAATATACTGCACCAACTTAGCATGGATATCTAATTCCAGAACAGGTAAGAACCAACGGTAAATTTTTAATGCCTCGGCAATCCTGTTTTGTTTAATCAATCTAAAAATTGCAACTGTTTCTCTCGGAAAAGCGTCAACCAATCCGGCAACCCATCCATCGGCACCCATCACAATACTCTCCATCGCTAATGGGTCAACACCTGTAAAAATCTTAAACCTGTCTCCGAAACGATTAATTAACCGGGTAACATTAGATACATCTCTGGTTGATTCTTTTATCGCCTGAATATTGCTGTACTTGGTCAACACCTCAAACATATCCAGGGTAACCTCAATTTTGTAATCAACCGGGTTGTTGTAAATCATTATCGGTAGTTCTGTACTTTCCGCGATAGCGGCAAAAAAAGCTAAGGTTTCATCAGCAGCAGCGTTGTAACGCATCGGTGGCAACAGCATTAATCCGTTAGCACCTAATAAAGCAGCTTTTTTAGCCACTTCAATAGCTTTTTTGGTTGTAGACTCGGCAATATTGAGTAAAACAGGCACGCGGCCGTTTACTAAATCTAAAGTATGCGTAAGCAAGCCAAACTTCTCGTCGTCTGTTAATACACTGGATTCTCCAAGCGAGCCACCCAAAATAATTCCTTCAGCACCTGCTTCCAGTTGAGCCTCAATGTTAAGGTCGAAAGTCTCAAAATCTAATTCATCATTCGCTGTAAATTTCGTAGTAACAGCAGGAAAAACCCCGGTCCATTTTATACTCATCGTTGTGTTTTTGTTTTATTGCTTTAAATATCAATTTGGGTAGCTTAGCCTTCTATGATGGCAGGGCTAGTTTTTGTTATTTCAAAGTTAACCCATCAACAGCTCCGAGTATTATTAGATTTTAACCGATATAAGCAAAAAATACACCTGTTTACGGTTAAAAATAAGCGTTAGCTCTTGTTCTTTACCCGAATGTAATACATAAATTCGATGGCTTTTTCTGTGAACAGATCTTCCTGACCAGCAGCCAGTTTAACTTCCTGCCAAGCCTCTGTAGGGACGATTTTTAGTGACTTCCCATTGCCATTTTTCAAAAACAGCGGCAAATTAAAGCCCTTAACGCAGTCAACATAGCGATAGAAAGCTTTGCCATTTTTAACATAGTATTCTAAAGATGGTATTTGAACAGTGCGTAAATATTGATCGAAAACTTTCCTGTAATTAAAGCCTGCTTGTTTGGAAACGTAATTTTCAATTTGCTGTGTGGTTACGGTTTGATGGTAAAAAGTTTTGTTAAGGCCACGCAAAATCGATCTGAAAAGCGGATCATTATTTAGTCCGTGTCTGATTGCGTGCAACATATTTCCTGCTTTTGGATACATATCTCCGCTACCCTGAGCATTTACACCATAAAGCGGGATAATTGGGACATCATTTTTGATGCCTTTTCTAATTCCAAAGTTATATTCGTTGCCCGCTTTGTTACCAAAAATATAGTCTACAAACAGTGTTTCGCTATAATTTGTAAAACCCTCGTGAACCCACATATCGGCTAAATCGTTACTGGTTATGTTGTTTCCAAACCATTCATGGCCACTTTCGTGGATGATGATGAAGTCCCATTTCAGGCCCCATCCATCGCCAGACATATCTCTTCCCCGATAACCAAATTTATACCAGTTGCCATAAGAAACTGCCGATTGGTGCTCCATTCCTGTATGAGACGCATCGATAAGTTGGTAGCCATCCTCATAAAACGGATAAGGACCAAACCAATACTCAAAGCTTTTCATCATTTTATGTACCTGGTCGGGCATGTAGGTTTTCGCCTTTGGCAAATTATAATCGAGAACCCAGTAATTTAAATCGAGCGGGCCCTTCTCGCCTGCATATTTCTCTTTAAAGTTTACGTATTTACCAATGTATGGAATGATGCAGTAATTGCTGATCGGGTTTACCACATTGTACTTATAGGTTGTCGTTCTATCTTTATTGTCTTTTTTAAAAACCAGCCTGCCATTACCAACAGCAACCAATGTATCTGGAACCGTTATCGTTAATGAAGCTCCAAGATTTGGCTCATCGCTCTGGTGGTCTTTGTTTGGATACCAGATTGAAGCACCTAAACCCTGGCAGGCAACGGTCATCCACGGTCGGCCAAGCGAATCGGCAGTGAAAATAAAGCCACCATCCCAGGGCGCACGCTTCGCCTGGTGTACCTTTCCGTGGTAAAAAATGGTTACGTTGTTGGTGGCAGATAACTTTTGTGCAGGCACATGGGCGTACCAAACACTTCCAGCGTGTTCAAATTTCAACTTTGATTTATTGTTGTAAAGTATGCTGTCAATAATTAAAGGCTCCTGTAAATCAATCTGCATGCGGGTTTTGCCGTTATTTGCGCCAACAACCTTGTAAACAATTTGATTAGAACCGGTAATGCTTTTATCATTATAATCTGGCTTAATGGCAAGTTCGTAACGTTGTACATCCCACCAGGTTCGCTCGGGCGTTAATGTTCCTCTCAGGGTATCGGCCAAAGTGTAAACCTTTGTTTTTTGCGCAGAAACAGTGCTGCAGAAAAGTAAAAGTGTAAATGCTGCGATTAAAGTTTTCATGTTCTTGTTATTAGTAAGCCCGGCCTCTAATGGCCTCTATTTCTTCTACGGTTTGAGCCAGGTGTTTACCTAGCATCCGGCTTCCACCTTCGGTGATGAGAAAATCATCTTCTATTCTGATCCCTGTAAAATTTCTAAATTGTTCCAGTTTATCATAATTGATGAATTCGGAAAATTTCTTTTCAGCCTTCCAACGGTCTATAAGTTCCGGAATAATATAAACGCCCGGTTCAACCGTTAAAACGTAACCCTTTTCAAGGGCCTTGCCTAATCGCAGCGACTTTAATCCAAACTGCGTAGTGTTCTTTTTAAGTTCATCCGTGTAGCCAACGTGCTGCTCACCTAAATCTTCCATATCATGTACATCAAGGCCCATCATGTGGCCGGTGCCACATTGAAAAAACATGGCATGGGCGCCAGTTTCTACAGCATCGTTTACATCACCACGCATTAAACCAATGCCTTTTAAGCCGTCAACCAGGGTTGTGCAGGCTTTTAAATGTACATCGAGATAACTAACGCCTGGCGCAAGCATATTCTTTGCATTTGTGTATGCAGCCAGCACAATGTTGTAAATATCTTTTTGTTCACCGCTAAATTTTTTACTTACAGGAAAGGTACGCGTAAGGTCGCCGGCGTAACCCATAGCGGTTTCAACGCCTGAATCGTTAAGCACCATTTGCCCTTCCTCTAGAATATTGCAATGAAAATGATTGTGCAAAATCTCACCACGAACCGTTAAAATCGCCGGGTAAGAAAGGTTCCCTCCTGAAGCTAAAGCGGCTTCCTGGATTTTAGCCGCCAGTTCACGCTCGTACATTCCGGGTTTTGCCTGCTCCATAATCATTAAATGGATATCGGCAGATATGGATGCAGCTTTATCAAGTTCGAAAACCTCCTGGGCTGATTTCGAGGAACGCTGAGCCACAACGGCCTTAATCAGTTCAAGCGATGCAGTCTTTTCAAGTTCGCTGAAGGCAATGCCGAACCAATTTGCCAGCTTCATTTTATTTTCTGGCCGATATGGTGGCAGATAGTGAATCTTTCTTCCTGTTTTACTGTATTGATTTAAATGGCTTTGAAGATGAGTAGATGGCTGAACATTCTTAAGACCGGAATCCTCAGATTTTTCTTTCAAGGTTTTTTGCCTGCCCATCCAAACGATATCATCAATACTCATCTCGTTTCCAAAAAGGATAGTTTCATCGGCATCAATATCAATTATTGCGGCTAATGCTGGCTCACTGATTCCAAAGTAATATAAAAATGTACTGTCTTGCCTGAAATGATAGGTATTGTCAGCGTAATTCATCGGGCTTTCCTCGTTGCCTAAAAAGAGGATTATGCCCGACTTCACTGTGGATTTTAATGTTCTTCGTCTTTCGATATAAATTTCTTTATCAAACATATTTTTTCGTGTTAAACAAATATCCCAAAAGCATTCTTCTTCCTGTGAGTTTGAAAATGAATGGCTAAAATATGGCTTGTATTTGCAAATTATAAGCTAGATTATGGTATAAAAATCGCAAATAATCTAACTTTTGAAGAAATTAAAGGTAAAATCTGCATAGTAACTGCGAATTAAAGGGAAACTTTTACCTGCGTATTTGAATAATTTTATTTTTCAAGATACTCAAGACAAACTCAACCATGAATAAAGTTTTTGTAAACGCACTGTTATTGTTATCCATTTTGTATTCTTCTGATATAAAAGCGCAAAACTATCTGCCCCAGTTTGCCGATAACAGGATAAAAGTTAAAAATGTAACTCCAATTAAAGCCTTTGCCTTCGATTTATCGGAAGTAAGCTTATTGGAAAGCACATTTAAAACGGCAATGAGAGCAGACGAAGCTTACCTGAAAATAATTGAGCCAGACAGGCTATTATCAGGCTTTAGAAAAAATGCCGGACTGGCGCCAAAAGCGGAAATGTATGGAGGATGGGAAAGTGATGGTTTGGCCGGCCACACCCTGGGGCACTATTTATCGGCAATATCCATGCAATACGCATCATCGAAAGACCCTGTATTTCTGCAAAAAGCTAACTATATAGTCGACCAGCTTGAAGAATGTCAGCAAGCAAGAAAAACCGGTTATATCGGGGCAATTCCAAAAGAAGATGCGATTTGGGCAGCAGTTGCAAAAGGAAACATAAAATCTGGTGGGTTTGACTTAAATGGAGGCTGGTCGCCATGGTATACCGTACACAAAATAATGGCTGGCTTGCTTGATGTTTACCTTTATACAGCCAACAAAAAAGCGCTGAATGAGTGCATTGGCATGGCAGACTGGACACAGAAAACAATTGGAGGTTTAAACGATGAATTGTTACAGAAGATGCTTTTTTGCGAATATGGTGGCATGGCCGACGCCTTGGTGAACTTATATTCGATTACTGCAAATAAAAAGTACCTCGATTTATCTTACAAGTTTTATGATAAACGAATTCTCGACCCGCTTGCAAACCAGCAAGACATTCTACCTGGAAAGCATTCGAATACGCAAATTCCGAAAATAATTGCAAGCGCCCGCAGGCACGAAATTACCGGCGATAAAAATGATAAAGCCATTGCAGATTTCTTTTGGAAAACGGTGGTTTACAACCATTCTTACGCAACCGGCGGCAATAGTAATTACGAATATTTAAGTGAGCCAAATAAGCTGAATGATAAACTAACGGAAAACACTACAGAAACCTGCAATACCTACAATATGCTTAAATTAACCGGGCATTTATTTGCAGAAAATCCATCAGCAGAGCTTTTCGATTTTTACGAAAAAGCACTTTACAACCACATTTTAGCTTCTCAAAACCATGATGATGGCATGATGTGTTATTTCGTACCGCTACGTATGGGTGGCAAAAAAGAGTATAGCGATAAGTTTAACACCTTTACCTGTTGTGTGGGTACAGGCATGGAAAACCATGTTAAGTATAATGAAAGCATTTATTTTAGAGGTAGCGATGGTAGTCTGTATGTGAATTTATTTATCCCATCAACACTTAACTGGAAAGCAAAGGGCATAAAAATTACACAGCAAACGCTTATCCCGCAGGGCGATAAAACAGTGCTGACGATTAATACGGCAAAAGCGGCGACGTTTGCGATAAAAATAAGGAAACCAAAATGGTCTGAAGGCGCTACCATTGCCATAAATGGCGAGTTGCAACAGTTAACAGCCGATAATACCGGCTATTTTGTTATCAACCGCAGCTGGAAAAATAATGACAAGATAACCTACACTACGCCAGAGCAGCTGCATACAGAAGCAATGCCCGATAACGCCGACCGGCGTGCTGTTTTTTATGGTCCGGTTTTATTGGCAGGGGTTTTAGGAACAACCGAGCCCGATCCGATTAAAGGCGTTCCGGTATTTGTAAGCGCTAACAACGACCCGAAAGATTGGCTAAGCGTGGTTAACCAGCAAGAACTAAAATTTCAAACGGTTAAAACTGCCCAGCCTCAGGAGGTTACCATGATTCCCTTTTACCAGACCAAAAATCAATATTACAGCGTTTACTGGGATGTTTTTACGCCAGAAAAATGGGTGGTGCAACAGAAGGTTTACGACGAACAAAAACGTAAACAAAAAGAACTTGAGGATAAAACAACTGATATTTTTCGGTTCGGAGAAATGCAACCTGAACGGGACCATAACTTTACTGCCGCAAAAGAAAGTATGGGCGAAGAACATGGTAAAAAATGGCGGCTGGCCGGTGAGGAAGGATTTCTTCAATTTGATGTTAAGGTAGATCCAAATACTCAAAACACCATTATCGCTTCTTATTGGGGAATGGATAACAGAGGCAGAATTTTCGATGTTTTGGTTGATGGCGTAAACATCGCTACTGAAAATTTGAATAAATATAAAGAAAGTCGTTTCTACGATGTTTCCTATAAAATTCCAACAGAAATTACCAAAGGAAAAAATAAGGTGACTGTTAAACTTTTTCCTAAGGCTAAAAACAATGCCGGCCCTATTTACGGGTTAAGGGTTGTTAAGGATAGCCTTTAACTTCCTGCTGGGAGATTTACGAAGTTTTACGCATTCAGCCGTTAACTTCGTAAATCTATTTTAAACAGAAAGAATTAATTACTTAACGAGTGTTACCTGAGTTGTGTTTTGTGTTGATAATTTTACTTCATAAGCGCCTCTTGCGCCAATCAAACCATCCTTTAACGAGTATTTACCCACGCCATCGATTTTTGCCGGCTGGCTTATTCGTACAACCGCCCGGTTTGTATGTTCATCAGCTTTGCTCAGGGTTACCTGAATCTCTCCGTTTGTAGCGTTATACGATAAAGCATCAATTGTGCCTGCATCTAAAGTTATCCAAAGCCCAGCGGGCGCTATATAAACTGCTGATTTTGCCGCAGTAGTAAGTTTTAAATCAATTGTTTTACCATGCTCAATCAGGTTTCCGCCGAAGGCAAGCCAGCCAAACTCCTTATGTTTTAAAAGATAAGTTGATGTGTTCACCGCGTAACCGAAAAAGCCTGAACCGTAATCGCCTGTAATGCCATCGTTTTTTAGCGTTGAAGGATAAGCGTGAAATGCAGCAGGGGCAAAACCATCTTTAGTGATGTTAGAAATTGAGCCCATTAAGCCACCATAGCCAGTTCTCAAAAGATAAAAATCTTCTGGATTTTTGCGATAATCCATTAGAACGGGAATTGCGTTCAAAGCCGAACCATAGTGGTGAATCATGCGCTCAATCCGCATTAATTTACCACCATATAAAAAATCCCAATACCTGCGGGCATTGCCATTGTATGCCCAATGCGGCACTACGGGCATGTAGGCAAGAATCGCATCAAGTGTAACTTTTGCCTTATCCTCGTAACCAAAATATTCAGACCACACATATACTTCTTCCTGCCCGGTTGAATCCCATGGCATTTCACTTCCAAAAGGATAATCGAGCGCCCGCCAATGGTTCGCACGCTTTTTCATCTCATTTTCAAGTTTGTCGGCTTCAGCCCTTAAACCTTCGTTTTTAAGATCGGTTAAAATAAGGTAGAAAACTGTTCCCTCCATTTGGCCAAACTGAGCGTAATAAGGCGCAATATTTACCATCGCCAAACCGGTTTCCGCGGCATCAATAAGGTGTTGTTTCCAGGTGCTTTCATCAACCAACCCCTGATGATTTCGGGCAAGGCGGTACATTACCCAATGTGCGGCGGCAACGTGAGGATAGTTATAAGAACGCCCCAAATCATCCGCTTCTTTTCTTGGCCATGCAGACCAGGTTTTGAAATTAATTTCTTTTGAATAGGTGTCTTTTGGCAATGAATCTGGTGCATAATAAAATAAACTTTTCCTTACACCATACTTTTTAGGCCCATCTTTAAGTTGGATACGGCCAAACATTACCGTATCAACAAACTGTTTCAGCTTGTCAATCTCATTCTTTTCTGGATGAACAAATTGTTTCATCATGGCGCCCAGCCAGGAGCCTGCCCCACCTTCATCACTCAAACCCGAAATCCATGCTCTGCTATCCTGAATAACCTGCTGTTGTTTTTCGTAATCGTAAGTAATTACAGACGGACTGCGTTTGAAAATCTTATCAGTTTTATCAAACCATTGTTTCGTTGTGAGAAAGTTGCCGTAGCTCGCTATCACGTCACTTTCAGGTTCGATAATTTTGTAATTTATGGTCTGCTCCAGTCCGTCGGCATAGGTAATACTTAGGCGTGCCCTCCCGGCATTGTTTCCTTTTACCGCATAACTTTTCCAGCGGTTTTTAGTTGTGCCAGCAGATTTTACGGTGAGTGAGTTTAAAGGGTACACGTTTATAGCGCTTATTTTTTTGCCGTAGTTGATGAATAATCTGGCATCTACATCTTTGGCAATTACATAACCGGGAACCGACATTGCTACAGGCTTCTTATTTTCAATAAGCTTACTTTCAATGTCTTTTGCCGTTCCTGATAAAATAAACTGAAGTCCATAACTTTTCGTTTCGCCGGGCTTTAAAACTATTGAAGTTGGGCTGTTCCATTCATCCACACCTTTCCATTCCGTTTCGGCGTAAGCTTTACTGTAAACCATCCATTCGTAAAACCCTTCAAATGCAATTCCGCGAGGTGTTTTATCATCGTTTAATGGATTGTAAGCCTCAAAAGGTGTTTTTCCATACGGCGCTACAATTAATGATGGGGCGTGTCCGCTTAGCCTGGTTACCTGCAGGTAGCCTGCATCTTTACCAATATAAGGGTCATAAAATACATTTTTTGCATGCGTTTGCTCAAGCGTCCGTCCTTCCAGAATATTATCGAATATCATAGGGATGCCGAGTGCACCTATTTCCACATTACGCCGGGTTTTATTAGAGATTTCAAAACGCAACACCAGTTTTCCGCCTACCATTTCCCAAATCCTTTTTATAGATAATGGCATATCGGCAGGCATTGTTGGGGCTAAATCGGCTGCCGCCAGCGTTTTAGGTATTGCTATATTTTTTACCGCAACACGTTTCCCCGCGGTACTGTAGCTTTTCCAGGCTGTATCATCGCTGGTTCTTAACCTCAGGTTGATATCGCCTAAATGATAAAGCCCGTCAGAACTTCTAACCTTAAGGCTATCGCTGGGTACAAAATCAAAATCTTTAACGGTTTTTGGCGCCAAGCCAGCAACTGTTTGCGAAGCTTTGACCAGCTTAAGATTAAAATCGCCGGCATCGAAAGTAGAGAAACCTTGCTCAAGCCCTAAGGTTGATGGTTTTTTACCAAGGGCGACCCAGGGAGACTGGGCGAATATTTTGCCGCTGCTCATCATGATAAGCAGCAAACCGAAGCCCGCTTTTAGTACAAGTTTTTTAGTCATTTTGCTCGAAAGGTTTGTGGTAATCAAAAATAAACTTAAAAAGGTAAAGGGAAGGCGATTGGCAAAAACAGGGCAAAATCTGCCAATATTTGATTTACGGCAAAATTGTAACGCTGGGCTAGCCTCCTTCGCCCACAATTTGCAGCATTTTAAAATAGCAGAAAATAATAAACGTTTAATTAACATTTATTATTTTAATTTTTACATTTACATATAGATTCTTCGCAACCTACCTGTTTCGGTCGAACACCAGAACGAATGGAACAAAAGAAACTCCTCTAACCAAAATATTCATGATAAAAAAATTTATTTGCCTTTCAGCATTACTTATTTCGACTTTTAAATTTGTAAGTGCTCAAACTGAATATTCGGTAAAAAGCCCAAATCAGGAGCTGAGTGTAAAGGTTTCAGTTAAAAACAACGTACTTTTTTATAATGTGAGCAGAAAATCCGAATTGGTTTTACAAAACTCCTCACTTGGTTTGGTTAGAGCTGATGGCAATTTCTCTTTAGGCTTAAAGCTTATTTCAGTTTCGAAAAGCGAGTTGGTTAAAGATAGTTATACATTAAAAAATGGCAAACGACTGCTTAATAATTATGCAGCCAATAAAGTTGTGTTGCATCTGGCAAACAAACCTGGCAAAAAAATGGATGTAATTTTTCAGGTTTCAAATGATGGTGTTGCTTTCCGTTACTATTTTCCGGATGGTGATGCGGGCGTTAAAAACATAATTGAGGAAAAAACATCGTTCCATTTCTCCACGGAAACAAAAGCCTGGATGCAACCCATGTCTGTAGCGAAATCTGGTTGGGAGCATACCAATCCATCTTACGAAGAATTTTATGAAAAAGAAATTTCGGTTGGGACACCTTCGCCATCTCCTGCAGGCTGGGTTTTCCCCGCACTTTTTAAATACAAAGAAAACTGGGTAGTGGTTTCAGAAACCGGCCTTGATGAGCACTATTGTGCCACCAGGCTCAAGCAAAATGCAGAAGATGGCAATTATCAAATTGGCTTTCCTGATGAAAAAGAAACCTTTGCCGGGCAAAATGTAAACCCCGAATCGAAGTTGCCTTGGTTTACACCCTGGAGAATTATAGCAATTGGAAGTTTAAAAACCGTAACCGAATCTACCTTGGGCACAGATTTAGCTTACCCGGCAAAAAAGAATATAAACCCCAATCTGTTCAATACAGGCAAGGCTTCCTGGAGCTGGATTATGCTTAAAGATAATTCTATCGTGTATGATGTGCAAAAGCGATACATCGATTTTGCCGCTGATATGAAATGGGAATATTGCCTTATCGACGTAGATTGGGATACGAAAATTGGTTATGAGAAAATGGGTGAACTTGCTGCTTATGCGAAGCAGAGAAACGTAGGCCTGATTTTGTGGTACAACTCTTCAGGCGATTGGAACACCGTAAAATATACACCAAGAAATAAACTTTTAACGCATGAAAATCGCTTAAAGGAATTTGCGATTTTGGAAAAAATGGGCATCAAAGGGATAAAAGTAGATTTTTTTGGAGGCGATGGCCAACCGATGATTAAATACTACTTTGAAATTTTAGAAGATGCTGCAAAATTTGGGCTTAATGTAAACTGCCATGGCGCAACATTACCGCGTGGCTGGCAGCGTACTTACCCTAATTTAGTTACCATGGAATCTATCAAGGGCATGGAGGCAGTAACTTTTGAGCAAAAAAACGCTGACGAAGAACCCATGCATGCAACCACAATACCTTTTACGCGAAACGTGTTCGACCCGATGGATTTTACCCCAATGAACCTGACTAAAATCCCCAATATAAAACGGAAAACAACAGCTGCATTTGAGTTGGCTTTGTCGGTTGTGTTTCAATCCGGCATACAACATTTTGCCGAATCTCCGGATGGTATGGCCCAGGTTCCGGATTATGTAAAAGCCTATTTACAAGGGCTACCTTCCTCGTGGACAGATACCAGATTGCTGGACGGTTACCCCGGAAAGTTCGTGGTAATGGCGAGAAAAGCAAACTCAAAGTGGTACATCGCCGGATTAAATGGCGAAGCTAATGCTAAAACTATTCAACTAAATTTAAAAGACTTTGGCTCTAGAAAAGCAACAATATTTGCTGACGACTCAGCGCTAACATCATTTGAAACAAAAGAACTTCAGCTGGACAAAACCCCTGTTGAAATGAAAGCTTACGGTGGTTTTGTAATTGTTGTTGAATAAATCGAAAAATCTTAATTATGGCATACTGTAAACGACATTTTTTAACGGCTTCACTTGTTTACCTTTCATTTCAAGGCTTTTCGCAAGAAAAATTGGCCGTTTCGAAGGGCAATCCAATCATTACAAATAAGTATACTGCAGATCCGGCTGCGTTTGTATATGGCGATTCTGTTTATTTGTACACCGGGCATGATGTTGCGCCAAAATCGAAAAACGATTACGAAATGCACGAATGGCTTTGTTACTCGTCTGCAGATATGGTTAACTGGAAAGAACATAAATCGCCCCTCAATGTAAAAGATTTTGCCTGGGCAAAAGATGATGCCTGGGCTTCGCAGGTAATTGAACGAAACGGCAAATTTTACTGGTATGTGGCAACAGAACATGGAAGCATAAAGGGAAAATCAATAGGCGTTGCTGTGGCCGATAACCCACGCGGGCCTTTTAAAGATGCTTTGGGAAAAGCTTTGATTACAAATAACATGACCACCGCTGTAGACATTACCTGGGATGATATTGACCCAACAGTAATTATTGATGACGACGGGCAGGCATATTTATTTTGGGGAAATCAACGCTGCTACTACGCTAAATTAAAAGCTAATATGATTGAACTGGATGGAGAAATTAAAACCATATCCGTTCCGGAGTTTACAGAAGCACCCTGGGTACACAAGCATAAAAACTGGTATTATTTATCGTATGCATCGGGCTTCCCCGAAAAAATAGTTTACGCGATGAGCAAGAGCATTAATGGCCCATGGGATTACAAAGGGATATTAAACGAAATTGCCGGTAACTCAAATACCAACCATCAATCCATTATCGATTTCAAAGGAAAATCGTATTTTATTTACCACAACGGAGCGATTAACAATGATGGTGGCAGCTACCGGAGATCAGTATGTATAGACGATTTACACTACAATAACGATGGCACCATAAAAAGAATTATCATGACAACCGAAGGGGTACGTAAGGTGCGCTGAAACGGGTTATACTAGTCGATAGCAACTATTTTATTGAACTTCGTTTCCGTATCTACAGGCGCATCCGCCGGATAAGTTTTATAATTTACGGTAAGTACAAAGTTTTTTATGTTGAATTTGCCTTTATCGAACCAGGTGTAATTAACGGGAGTCGTAACAGAACCCGAAGCCTGCTTTTCTGTCTGTTCCGTAAGCTTTGCGGTGAGGTTGTCACCATCAGCGACATATTTACCGGTTAATTTTAAACTCCAGTCTGCAAACTGGCTCATTTTAATCAAAATCGTAATTTTATTACCGGGTTCAAAAATCAATACACGGTTGTATCCTGTCGATACTTCTTGCCAGGTGCCTGTTAAAGCGTCTTTTGATAAGTTTTCAATGCCATTTTTCTTGCACGAAATCATTGTTACAGAGAGGGAGAGCAACAGCATCAATGTAGTTAAATATCTTTTCATCATTTTACTTTGTTAATTTTTGATATAACGGTTGTACAAGTTAAAACGCTACAGAAGCGAGTATTTATCAGGAAATATCTTCGTTTTCCATCCCAGCTTCGAGTCTTCGTAACTCGGCGTCCATATCGAGCATGGCCATCTCTTGTTTGGCAATAAGCTCCCGGCAGGCCGCAAGCTGGTTTCTTAACTCAAGTATTTCCCTTTGCAGTTCGAGCATGCTTTTACCCGTTTCTTCCTGCATTTTTCGCAACTCAAGGCGTTTCATAAAACCACCTTCACTGAGGAAAATTTCCAGTCCGGATTGCTTACCTATCAATGCCGGCAAAGGGTGGCCGTGAACTTCACCAATAAGCATAATCAGGTTTAATTGATTAAGTAAATGAAGATATTCGGATGCTAAAATGGCATTCCCCCTGAAAATATGCAGAACGCGATCTGTTTTGATATACTCTTCGTACTTAAATTCCTGAAGTATTCTATCCAAAAGTTCGCATTTCGCTGCCGTCAGATTTACGGGAAACTTATCCATTTAAAGGTTAATTTTTGGGGACGATAATTTAGTAAGTTAAAGCTAACTTTACAGGAAATAAATATATAAATTATTTATTTACAGGATGAATTTTTTAGGCGTTAAGGAAATCAGGCAATTACGCCTTCTTTCCATGCCTCTCACCAGAATAAAAATCCCTTATTTTGATATTTGTTTTAAACCAATAAAAGAAAATAGATATCAATGAACCAAGTCATCAATCCAAAACCATTAACACGCCGAATTTATGTTTAAATTGTTACAGGACTTAAAGCCCGTAGTGCGAAAAAATTCGGTTAATTCGATACATTAGCCTTCCAAATTATTCTGGCATGAAAAAATTATTTATACTCTTCTTTTTTAGTGCATTAACACTTTCATTAACAGCACAAACAACCGTTAACCGCAATGCTGATATTGAAACCATGGTTAAAACGGTAAACGCAGACTCCTTAAAATCATACATCACCAAAATGGTGTCGTTTGGAACGAGAAGTACGATAAGCGACACAAAAAGCAAAAGCAAAGGAATTGGTGCCGCCAGAAACTGGGTGGTAAGTAAGTTTAGTCAGTTTGCTAAGCAAGGCGATGGAAGATTAACCGCTTTTTTAGATACGGTTACCATTAAGCCTGACGGAAAACGTGTTGACCAGCAAATCGTTTTGGGAAACGCAGTAGCCATCTTAAAAGGAACAAATCCGGAAGATAAAAGGGTTTTCGTAGTAAGCGGGCATTTAGACAGTCGCGTTACCGACGTGATGAACCGCGTTAGTGATGCACCGGGGGCAAATGATGATGGAAGTGGTGTGGCTGGCGTGATCGAGGCCGCCCGCATTATGAGCCGGTTCAAATTCGGTGCAACCATTATTTTTGTTGCAGTAAGTGGTGAGGAACAATCGCTACTTGGCTCGGGTTTTATGGCTGCCAAAGCGAAAAAAGAAGGTTGGAATATAGAAGCCATGTTAAACAACGACATGATTGGAAGCAACAATGCAAGCGAAACTCAAATTATAGACAATACCAAGCTCAGGGTTTTTAGTGAAGGCTTACCAAGCTTCGAGTTGGACAAGAATGCGAAAAACATTCGCCAGCTGGGCCTGGAAAACGACGGCAAAAGCCGGCAGCTGGCACGCTATGTAAAAGAAATCGGCGAGCGATATGTAGACCATTTAGAAGTTAAGCTAATTTACCGTAACGACAGGTTTCTTCGCGGCGGCGACCATACACCATTTGTTGAAAACGGATTTGCTGCCGTTAGATTAACCGAAATGAACGAAAATTTTGATCACCAGCATCAGGATTTAAGAACTGAAAAAGGTGTAAAATATGGCGACTTAATCGAATTTATGGACTTTGAATATTTAAGAAAAAATACAGCAGTAAATATCGCCGTACTTGCCAATCTTGCAAAAGCACCAATGGTTCCGGCAGAGGTAAAAGTTGACGTAAAAAACCTAAGCAACTCCACATTTTTGTATTGGAAATCGCCGGCGGCTGGCGTTAAAGGCTTTTTCGTCTTAATGCGTGAAACAAGTAGTCCTGTTTGGGAAAAGAAATTCTTTACTACCGCTAAAGAGTTGCGTTTGCCTTATAGCAAAGACAATTATTTATTTGCGGTGCAAAGTGTAGGTATTGATGATAGTGAGAGTTTACCTGTGGTGCCTACCGTGGGCCGATAGCTGGAACATTTGCATTTTACCGTCGTTTCACTTCAAATTATGAAATTCAAACCCTTAGCTTTTATCCTAAATATTGCCCTAACTTTGAGTATTGGCGCATTAGGCGGTTGGGCGACTGCAAAGTCGGTTCAAACCTGGTACCCAACACTTAACAAGCCTTCTTTTAATCCGCCAAACTGGTTATTTGCCCCGGTATGGACATCACTCTACCTTTTAATGGGCATAGCTGCATACCTAGTTTGGATAAAAAGGGATACAATAACACATTTTCCACGCACTGTAGCCATTTACCTTATTCAGTTAATCCTCAATCTGGCCTGGTCATTTATATTTTTTTATCTACACGAAATCGGTTTCGCCTTATTCGAAATACTAATTTTATTGGTTGTTATTATTGTAAATGCCTTAATGTTCTATAAAATTAATAAATGGGCGGGGCTAATATTCATTCTCTACATCCTTTGGGTAAGTTTTGCATCATTTTTAACATATAACATTTTCTTACTGAACTAAATTTTAAAAGAAAACCTTATTTTTAGAATGTGGTAGCTTTTAAAAGATTCTTGCTGATGCTTTTGATTTTTTGCTGTGTCCAATTGCATGCGCAAAAGGTTGGCCTTGTATTCAGTGGCGGCGGCGCGAAAGGTTTAGCACATATTGGCACACTAAAAGCCCTGGAAGAAAATCACATACCGATTGATTACATTACCGGTACTTCGATGGGCGGTATTGTAGGTGCAATGTATGCTGCCGGATATTCGCCAGCGCAGATAGAAAAAATCGCCACAAGCGATGACTTTCAAAATTGGGTAAACGGCAGATACACCAGCGATTACACTTATTTTTTCGAAAAAAATGCACCCAATGCCTCTATGCTGGCAGCAAAAGTTGCTATCGATACTGGTTTCCATTTCAGTTTCCGCTCCAATCTAATAAATGATATACCACTAAATTTTGCATTCTTAGAACTTTTTTCGCAGGCATCGGCCGCATCGAAAGATAACTTCGATAATCTTTTTATTCCTTACCGATGCATGGTAGCCGATGTACTTTCGCAAAAAAGCATAACCGTTAGCAAGGGCAGTTTGGCAGAAGCAGTGCGGGCAACCATGACTGTTCCCATTATTTACCGGCCGATAAAGCTCGATGGAAAATATGTTTTTGATGGTGGCCTGTACAATAATTTCCCGGTAGATATTATGGAAAGGGATTTCAAACCTGATTACATTATCGGCGCCAATGTTTCTTCGAAAACCTATAATGAGTATCCTAAAAATAATGATGATCGTTTGATGAATCGTTTTTTGGTATTTATGTTCCTGTCCAAATCAGACTCTACAATGGTTGGGAAAAACGGCGTCTATATCCAGCCAGATTTGACGGGCTACAGCGTTACTAATTTTACGCCGGTAGAAGATTTAATAAAAAAAGGTTACGATGCAACAATGGCCGATATGGACCGCATTAAGGCTTTGATAAGCAACCGGGTTACAGACGAAGAGCTGGAAAAAAGAAGGGCAAAATTTAACAGCAAAAAACCAGATTTAGTGTTCAGCAATATAACGGTAAGCGGCGTAAATGAGCCGCAAAAACGTTATGTAGAACGGCTTTTTAAAAGTGATAAAAAAACGTTCAACTTACAGGATATTAAACGAGGTTATTATAAGCTTGTTGCCGACCAGACTTTCGAAACCATTTACCCGAAAATTGTTTATCAACCAACAACAGATAGCTATACTTTTGAAGTTGTGGCCCAGCCGAAAAAAAGCTTTAAGCTGGATTTGGGTGGCAACATATCAACCAGGCCAATAAGCAATGTCTTTTTGGGGGTGCAATACAATTACTTAAACCGTAAATCGTATACGTTTGGCACGAGTTTTTATTCGGGCCGTTTTTACGAATCTGTTCAGGTAAGCGGCCGAATCGATTACCCAACAAAACTGCCTTTGTTTGTGGGTGCAGAGCTTACTTACAACCACTGGAATTTTTATAACACCAGCCAGATTTTTATCGAAAACCCACGTCCTATTTATATTGAGCAGGCAGACAGAAAGATAGACCTGATGATGGGCGTTCCGCTAAATTACAATACCAAGGTTGTGCTACATTCATCGTTTATCAACAACAACGATCGTTACAGTCCTAACAATACTTTTGCGGTAGGCGATTTCCTTGACCAAACGATTTTTAATGGTTTTAAAGGTGCTCTGAATTTAGAGAAAAACTCATTAAACCGGAAACAATACGCCAGTCGTGGGCAGCGCTTTTTACTCAGCTTCAATTTCACAACTGGAAGGGAAAACTACAATCCGGGCAACATTTTCCGAAACACTGTTCCAGCGAATACAATTAAGCCTTCAAGTCATTTGAGGCAATGGGTTGGTGTAAAACTTACTCAGGAAAATTATTTTCTTCACCTAAAAAAATACACACTGGGTTATCTGGTCGAAGGCGTAATTTCAAATCAACCTTTGTTCAATAACTATTATTCAACATTGCTTGCCTCACCTGCATTTTACCCTTTGCAGGATAGCCGGTCATTGTTTCTGGATAAATTCAGGGCTTCTACATACGCCGCCGGAGGGTTGAAAAACGTATTCAGTTTTAGAAAAAACCTCGACATTAGGCTGGAAGGTTATCTTTTCCTCCCACATAAGGAATACGAGCTCGATAACCTGCAAGATGTTGTATACGCGAAAGCGATAACGAAGATTAGGTATGCAGGCACCGCAGGCTTAGTTTACCACACGCCGGTTGGCCCTGTAAGTTTAAGTTATAACTTATATAACGATGCGATTAAAAGAAATGGTGTATTATTGCATATTGGCTATTTAATTTACAACAAACGTTCTATAGAATGAAACGAGGAATTATCTTAATTTTTATTTGCCTAACAGGCTATTTCGGCTTTGCTCAAACGGCGGCCATTAATAACTTTATCGTTAAAGAAAACCTGCTAAAAAATAATAAGCTTGCAATTATTGCTGCAGATTCCCTTGATGTACCGAATGAAAATATAAACGGAATTTACACTTTCAGTGTTAGTGGTTTTACCCAAAGCTTAAAATTTAATGATGGGATTGCTGTGCTGCCGCTACCAATAGAACGTTCTACCTTCATCTACTTAAAACATCAGAACGACTCTGGCACACACAGTAAACTGGTTTATGTTTACAAAAAAGATGCAGATTTAACACCATATCCAATCAACAGCCTTTGGTTATTCATCATCCCAATTGTACTGGTTATTTTGGCCTTCGCATTTCGCAAGCTCATCATATTTGCAGTAATTATTTTTCTGGCTTTTGTATATTTTAATCACAGTAGTGGGTTAAATATTGCCACTTTCTTCGAAAGTATTTTTGATGGCCTGAAAAACCTGTTTTAGCTAAATAAGCGGGAAGATTTTAAACGCTCTGCAATTCTAACCGAAAATTTTAAGCTTTTGCAGACTAAAAAGGCATACCTATGCCAAAATTATATTGAAGAAAACGGTAGGTATCTGGGCCATGTGTTGCGTTATAAGTGTTTTTGAAATCCCTGCCGCCAGATAGAAATTTGCCGATTACCCATTGGTCGGAACCCGAGAATTGTGGATCTTTAAGCTTTAGGCCAATGTCGAATCTGAAAACAAAGTATTGTACATCGTAGCGTAAACCAATTCCGGTTCCAATTGCAAGCTGTTGCACAAGCCTGCTTAATTTAAACATCTTTTCTTCTCCATCGCTGGCATTTAAATTCCAAACATTGCCATAATCTACAAAAGCAGCGCCTTTAAGCGAGGCACCGAAAAATTTCTTGAGCAGCATATATCTGTATTCCAGGTTACCTTCAATTCGCATTTCGCCGAGTTGATCTAAACCAAAAAGTGCTTTTCTGAGTGCATTTCCAACAGAATCGGTTCCGAGCGTTTCTCTATTGTAATTACCCGGGCCAATTGTTCTGGCCTGCCAGGCTCTGATGCCGCTTGAACCACCTGCAAAAAACTTCTTTTCGAAAGGCATTCCAACCAAACGGGAATTACCGTATGCATAACCAACGCCGACGTTTAAACGGGCAACAAACTGCCGGTCGCCGCCCAAATGCTTGTAATACCTGACATCAGCCTCTGGCCTTATGTATTGAGTAAATGGCAAGCCTAAAAATTTGGCTTGCTCACCTTTGTCTATATCTACTTTTTTGCCCGAAAGATTAGAAACCAGTTGCAACATGTTCCCAGCCATGTCCATAGCACCTCTAAAGTAAATGAAGGATCTAAGCTGATTTAACTTGTCGCCATTTAAGGTATAGTTGTATTTCATGCCGAGCGTAAAATCTTTCCTGTCTAGCAATGTTGCATAATAAACATTGCTTACAAATGCACTGTCGCTAATTTTATCGCGTTCAAGGTTTCCAAACCGATACTCAAAATTTAGAGGTGTAAATGAGTGCAGTTTCGACTTGGTTTCAACCCAATCGTAAGTAATTGAGTTGATGAAAATCCTTCGTACCGAAACATCCTTTTGTAAGGCATAAATATAACTTGTCGAAAACGTGGTATGTGGCATTCCGTTCGCACCCAAAACAGGGTTATAAAAAGGAATCATCAATCGTGGAACGCTGATGCTTGAACTTATCGAAAAATCTCGCTGATAAATATCGCTGAAAGGAGAAGCGCCATTTCCAATTCTGGATTGCAAACCGCCTTTAACCTGCAATTCGAATCGCTCTGCGCCCCTAAAAAAGTTATTATTTGTATAAGTATTGCTCAGGGTAAAGCCTACTGTACCTCCGTTAAACGGCACCTCGCCTTCTACACGATTGCTCATTACCTTCTGCGGCGTTAACAAAATTATGGGATTTATTTTGTTTGATGTACTGTCCTGATTGTAATAATCTATTTTAACATTTTTAAAGATGTTTAATTCATAGAGCCTGTCGTAGGTAAGATTTTCATTCCTTATATCATACATTTCGCCCCTCTTCAAAAAATCATACCTGAGTATCGGGTTTCGACGGTAACGTTTAGATAAATCGGTAAAAGAAACGCCACGGGTGGTATCTCTGTTTACATAGTTTCGAAGTGAATCCGGAAAACCATCAGGACTTGGGGCAATAATCATGTAAGTGGTGCCAATATTATATTGCTTATGGTTTCCTGATGGAGGATTGGTTACGTTCAGCCTTAAATCAACCTTTTTCACATCAGTAGTTTCAATAACATCAAAATTTATGTAAGGTCGGAGAAAGTAAAAATATCCGTTCTCTTTCATTACCCGGTAAATCTGCTCTCTTTCATACGATAATGAATCAGAGTCATATTGCATGCCCGGGCGCAGGTGTGTAAATTTCGACTTTTCAGCATGATAAATGCCTTTGATATTTGGTGTGTAAATCGAGTCGGAAAGTTTACCGATAAAAGATGTACGACCAGGATCTGCCTTAAACTTAACTTCTGCCTTTTTATCTTTTACTTTTATATCAGAGGTAACCTTCGCCTGAAAGTACCCCTTCCCTTTTAAAAACTTTTCTATCTGTGTTCTGGATATTTCCACCAGCGTACTATCCAGAATTGAAGGGGGCGTACCAAAAGGCTTAATATCTGTAGTTTTATAGCGGCCATCTTTGGTGTTAAACAGATTATACAGCGGAACATTAATACTAAAAGGTGATGATGGGCGAATATCTTTCTGAACATAGTTATAAGCCTGCTCTTCAAACTTGGCATCGATGCTATCGATGGTAACCTTTTTAACTATCGATTGGTAATCAGGAATGTATTTAGTTGATGAGCAGGCCTGCATTAAAACAATAATAAATAGTAATATTGCAGGGCTTTTCAGTTTAGAACATTTAAAGGATTTGTATGCTTTCAAAATCTCAGATTAGTTTTATTAAGTCGTTACATCAAAAAAAATACCGTAAAGAAAATGGATTATTTCTGGTTGAAGGTATAAAATCAATTAAAGAATTTATACAATCTCCTTACCGCATACACACTATTTTTTACCTTAGCGAACACTCCGGTTTGTTACCCAAATTACCAGCAAATATAAACTTATTTGAGGTAAACAACGTTGAATTGGGTAAGATTAGTACTTTACAAACCCCGCAAGGTTTTTTAGCCGTTGTTCATCTACCGGAAAGTAAGCCGGCTGATTTGCAAAACCTGAGGAATCAGTTTACAATTGTGTTGGATGGCGTGCAAGACCCGGGCAATATGGGTACAATTATTAGAACCGCTGATTGGTTTGGTTTTAAAAACATTATTTGCTCGGAAGATTGCGTAGAAGTTTTCAACCCAAAAACAGTTCAGGCAACCATGGGTTCACTTGCCCGCGTAAACGTTCATTATAATGATTTGAACGCACTTTTAGAAAACAATCAGATTCCGGTTTTTGGTGCCTTGCTTGAGGGCGAGTCTATTTATCATACCGACTGGAAAAAGGAGGGTTTAATTATTTTAGGTAACGAAGGGAAAGGAATTTCGGCTGATGTGATGAACAAGATTACTAAACCTGTTACCATACCGCGGTTTGGCGAGGCAGAATCGCTAAATGTTGCCGTTAGTGCTGCTATTTTTTGCTCGGAAATCGCCAGGACGCAAAATTAAATCGCATTAAATATTCATTTATATTTGCGGGCTAACTAATAATTGCTATTTTTGCAGCCTTGAATTTAAGGGTCGAGTGGCCGAGTGGCTAGGCAGAGGTCTGCAAAACCTTCTACAGCGGTTCGAATCCGCTCTCGACCTCCATTTGTACAAATAAAATAATTAAAAGGTTATTACCATGGCAGTTACCAGATTAAAAAGAAAAGACAGAAGAAATAAAAATACAGCTCACCAAGAGGTAGATTTTTTAAAAAGAGCAACTAACGTTGAGTTAGGAAGTCGCTCTGCACAACCTAAAAACGATCAATTAGCTAAAAACAACGCTGTTTTAGCTGCTTTGGCAAAATAGTTTTAGATTTTCTTCTAAAAAATTTAAGCATCCTTCTGATCAAAGGATGCTTTTTTTTGTGTTCAAAATGCTGAGAAATAAATAAATTTGGAAACAGAAATTTTGAGCGAATATGAATCTTCACGAAACTCTTGCAGAATTACAATCACTCGCCGACGAAAAAGTTCGTAAGCAACACTTAAAGAATGGTGCCAGGGAAAATCTTTATGGCGTTAAAATGGGCGACATCAGAAACCTGGCGAAGAAAATAAAAGTAAACCATGCTTTAGCACTTCAGCTTTGGGAAACTGGAAACATAGATGCCAGAATGCTTGCGATTCTCATCCTCGAACCAAAAAAATTGTCAACGCAGGAGATTGAGCAAATGGTTTCCTCAGAAAACTTCGCCTGGGCGGCAGATTGGTTCTACAATTACGTAATTAAAGATTTACCCAACAAAGAACAATTTAGGGAAAAATGGATGAATTCTGACGATACAATGCTTGCCCGTGCGGGCTGGAGCCTGATGAGTGGCAGAATTGTTAGAGCGCCACAAGGTATTGATATCGACAAAACTTTAAAACGGATAGAGTTAGACATGGCAGATGCAGCGCCTGAGGTTCAGTGGACCATGAACACCACCCTGGCTCAAATTGGAATTAATCATCCGCATTACCGTGATCAGGCTTTGGCAATCGGCGAAAAACTCGGAATTTACCGCGACTATCCGGTTTCAAAAGGCTGTACATCACCTTTCGCACCCATATGGATTAACGCCATCGCGGCCAGAAGTAAATAAATCTTCACCAACGGACTACAACTAAATAGAATAAAATAAATTTTTATACCTTTAGAACAAATCATTCTCCTATAGCCATCCCAGGTGTTTACAACTGCTTTTAAATAGCTAAACTAAATAAATAAATATGGCAACAGTAAATGTTTACTTAACATTTGATGGCAATTGTGAAGAAGCCTTCAAATTTTATCAATCGGTTTTCGGCGGTGAATTCCCTTATATCGGCAGGTTTAAAGATATGCCACAGGAGGATCCGAATTGCGAACCAATGAATGCGGCAGATGGCAATAAAATTATGCATGTAACCCTGCCAATTAGCAAGGAAACCTGCTTAATGGGTAGCGATACAGGCGGCGAATGGGCTTCTCAGTTTCAAAAGGGAAATAACTTTTCGATTTCAATAAACGCTGAAAGTAAGGTTGAGGCAGATAACCTTTTTAATTCCCTTTCAGCAGGCGGACAGGTAACCATGGCTTTGAATAAAACTTTCTGGGGTGCTTACTTTGGTATGTTTGTAGATAAGTTTGGCATTGCCTGGATGGTTAATTTCGATGAGCAACCCGCCACGTCATAAATAAAATTGATCGTAAAAGTAATTTATAATTTAAAAGGCAACCCATAGTACACTGCCCCCAAAAAGTTAGACACTTATTGGGGGCATTTTTATGAACAAGAAGTATGATGCGGCTTTTAAAGTCGAAGTTGTTAAAGAACATTTAGAGGGCGATTC